>NZ_BDCG01000001.1 GCF_001613385.1 Nocardia flavorosea NBRC 108225
AGTGTCGAGAGCGGATCAACCGGACCGCGCCGGGTCCCCCCCAGCAGCCACGCAGGGGCGCGGTCGTGGTCCGTGCGGATCGCAGGCGCGGGAATCCGGCCGCCATCCCGCCGGCCCGCCCCGGCCTTCCGCACCCGCGCACCCGGCCGGACCGAGTCCGGTCGGCCGCCGAGGGGCGCGCCCTTGCGACTGCGCTCGTTCTTACGGCATCGGGATCGAAGGAAGAAGGACACCATGACCGCAACCCTCTCCGCTTCCGGACGGCATCCGCTCGCCCCGGTCGCCCCGCCCAGCATCGTCGCCGATCTCTATTCGAGCGCCGAGATCGCGGCCTTGTTCGGGGTGATCGCCGAGCACGGGCCGTGGCCGCTGGTGCTGGCGCACCATTTCACGTCGACCGAGGAGTATCTGGCGGTATCCGGCGGGGCAGACCGCAAAGCGGATGCGAAGCTCTCGGATTTCGCCGCCCCGGTGTTCCGCGGCTACCTCGCCAAAGAGGGCGTGGCCTTCTACGACGAGATCCGTGATATCTACCTGAGCCGCATGCTGCTCGAGCATGCGAAGAGCGTGCACGGTGCCCGTTACGGTATGGCCCATCACATGCTGTTCAATATGGCAGTCCCTTCGCACAGCTTCGACGCCGGTCATTTCGACAGCGGCAACTGGCGGGGGATGAGTTCGGTGGATACCCCGATCTGGTTGCTCAGTGTGATGGCGAAATCGGGTCTGTTCGACGAGTGGGAGGTCAAGACCTCCCAGGTGATCACCTACTTCTACGATTCCGACATCGACGGCGGGTTCACCTACTGGCCCGACGGGCCCGACCGCGCGCCGCAGCGACTGGCGGCGCCGTTCTGGAATACCGCTGTGCTCTCGGACAATTCGAAGATGTACCACCGGCGCGAGGCCAACGGCCCGCGGGACCGCCGCGATATGCCCGAGCTGGAAATGCATACGCGACTGCACGGCGACAACGGTCAATGGGTGGTGCGCAACGGTGATACGGAGCTCGGCCGGTACACCGACGGTGACGTCCGGACCCTCTTCCACTACACCGCACTCGTCTTCGACGACCGGCGCGACGCCGACCGCTATCTCGACCACACCGACGACCTCACCGCCGCCAAGGTCTTCGATGTTCTCGGCGACGACCTGAAACGCCGCGGTATCGAGTTCGATTTCCCGGCGGATCCGATGACCGACCGGGATTTCATCGCGCTGCTCACCGCCACCTACGCCATGGCTCCCGCCGAGTACCCGGCCGACGCCCCACTCGACATCAACTGACCACCGCCGCGATGCGCCGGCGAGCCATGGCCGCCGGGCCGGACGTCCACGACGGACTTCCGCAAACGCTCTTATGCGCTTTCGGGCCCGCCCAGCCGGATGAGGCGCAGATCGTCCGGGATCAGAACGCCCGGTAGCCCGGCCTGGGCACGGCGTCCGGCGGGCAGTCGTCGCCGACCGGGACCCGACGCTGCATGCTGTATCGCGCCGGCGCGGGCGCCCAACGGCCGGGTCCGAATCCGGTTGCGGTGGTGTCTGAACTGTGGGTTTCACTCCTCTCGGCGGCGAGTTTTCCCGCTGAATGGGAGGCCGTCGATCGGCCCCTCGCGCAGACCCTATCGTCCTGTCATGCCACGGACTTGTGACGCAGTTCACCGACGGAGATCCCGCTCGCCGAACCGCTCACACCGCGGCAATCCGCCCGCCGTAGGACGCCATGGGCCGTTGAACCGCTCGGTAGCGCCGGCGGCTCGGCCTCGCGAATGGGCGACCCGACGGCTTGTGCGCGCCGGTTCCACCGCCCGTGGCTGCCACCCGATCACTCTCCGGGGCCGACCCGATCGCCCGCTGCCGCGGGGATAGACCTCGGCTCACCGGTCATTGCCCTCGAAAGGCCCCGCATCATGACAAACCCCGTCGATACCGTAGCCGCCGCCGTCTCCGCGGCCGGCGCTCCGACGCTGGGGGCCCGCCGGGTCTCCGCCGGCTACTCCTGGCCGGAGTGCCCGCGATGGCACGCGGGCACCTTCTGGTTCTCCGATATGTACACGGGCACACTGAAAACGCTCGACGCCGAGGGCAACGCCACCGTCGTGGTGGACGCGACCGGACGCGCCGCCGGTACCGAGGTGCCGATCACGCTGGGCGGATTCGGCTGGCTGCCGGACGGGCGCCTGATCGTCGTGTCTATGCACGAGAAACTCGTGCTGGTGCACAACAGCGGAGCCCCCGACGACCTGAGCGTGTACGCCGATATCTCCGAGTACACCCTGGCCGCCGCCAACGATATGGTCGTCGACGCCGACGGCCGCGCCTACATCACTCAGCTCGGGTTCGACCTCTTCAAGGGCGACGAGCCGGTGGCCTCCCCGCTGATCGTGGTGGAGCCGGACGGCACCGTGTCGACCCCGGCCAAAGTCGGTCCGCTGATGTGCGGCAACGGTATCGCGATCAGCGACGACGGCACCGAGGTCTACGTGGCCGAGGTGATGGCCTTCAAGATCACGGTGATGGATCGCGCCGCGGACGGCACCCTGTCGAACCCGCGGGATTTCGCCACCTGCCCGTTCATGCCCGACGGGATCGGTCTCGACGCGGACGGCGGTGTCTGGGCGGCCATGCCCGGCGGCGGCTACGTCGCGCGTTTCACCGGCCAAGGGCTCACCCACGCGGTTTCGCTGCCGCTGGAGGACGGGATCGGCTCGGCCTGCCTGCTCGGCGGCCCGGACCGCAAAACCCTGTATATAACCGCTGGATTCGAGGTGTTCGACTTCGCGAAATCGGCCCGGGAAGCGCAGGGAACCATCTGGGTGGCCGATGTCGAGCATTCCGGCGGCGCCACCCGCCCCTGATCTGTCCGCAACCCATAGAAACTCTGAGGAAGACATGGCAACACTGGACTTCTCCGACCGCGTCGTCATCGTGACCGGCGCCGGCCGTGGTATCGGTCGCGCCCACGCGCTGCTGCTCGCTTCCCGCGGCGCATCGGTCGTGGTCGGTGATCTCGGCGCCCGCATCGACGGCGGCGGGGTCGACGGAGACGACCCGGCGGCGGAGGTCGTCGCGGAGATCACCGCCGCCGGCGGCAAGGCCGTCGCCTGCACCGGCGATGTATCCACCGAAGAAGGAGCTCGCGCGCTGGTCGATACGGCGGTCAGCTTCTTCGGTGGGCTGACCTCCGTCGTCAACAACGCCGGGATCGTGCGCACTGCCCCCTTCGCCGAAGTACCGGACGAGGAGTACCAGCGGCATCTCGACGTCCACTACTTCGGTGCCCTCCGGGTCATCCGCGCCGCGTGGCCGCACCTGCTGCAGGCCACCGCACCACGCATCGTGAACACCATTTCCCAAGCGATGCTGGGTAATCCGGGAATGTCGCACTACGGCGGTTCCAAGGGGGCGCTGTTCGGCCTCACCCGCAACCTCGCGCTCGAGGGCCTGGAAGCGGGTATCAAGGTCAACGCGATCGCGCCCGGTGCCGGTACCCGGATGGCCGAGGCCGCCGCCGGCACCTTGTCGCCGGAAGTCATGGAATACATGCGCACGGCGCTGCTGCCCGAGCACGTCGCCCCCGTCGTCGCCTACCTGCTACACCCCACTTGCGAGGTCACCGGCGAAGTGTTCAATGTGGCCGGCGGCATCGTGAACCGGCTGGCGCTGGTCAACACCGTGGGCATCCACGATCCCGGGCTCACCGTGGAAACCGTGGCCGACCGGTTCGACACGATCATGGCGATCACACCGGAAGCCATCCCCCAGGTCGTCGCGCCCGCGCAGCTGCCGGCCTCCTGATCCTCTACTCACAGCACATATTGGAGTGATCCGATGAGCACAACCGAGACGGCCGGCAATGTCGTGAGCACCGAATACCCGTTCCCGCCGGTGGCGCCGGACGAAGCACTGGAGCGATACCATGCGATCGCCGCCGATCGGCCGATGACCATGATGACCATGCCGTTCGGCGGCGACGTCTGGGTGATCCACCGCAACGCCGCGGCCCGGGAGATGCTGAGCGACGGTCGGTTCGTCCGCGAGCCGTTCCGGACCGGCGAGCGGGTGGTGCCGTATTTCGTGGAGTTCCCCGACTTCCTGAGGACCACCCTGCAATTCGAGGATCCGCCGCATCACACCAAGCTGCGGAAGCTGGTGCAGCGCTCGATCTCTCCGAAACGAGTGAAGGCAATGCGTGATTCGGCGGTGGAATTCGCCAACCATCTCATCGACGAGATGATCGCCAAGGGTGCACCGACCAACCTGGTGCACGACTACGCAGTCGCACTGCCGATCCAGATGCTGGCCAATCTGCTCGGCGTGCCTCCCGAGGATCGACCTAAGTTCCAGAAGTGGAGCTCCTCGACGCTTGCGGTGGCGAATATGCCGGAGGAAGCGGTCGTGGCGAACATGACCGAACTGGTCGTGTACATGATGAGCCTGATCGAGGAACGACGGAAGGAGCCGCGCGAGGATCTACTCAGCGATCTGGCCAACGCCCGGGACAAGGACGACAGCCTCACCGACGGTGAGATCCTCCCGATCGCACTGGTGCTCATCATCGGCGGATTCGACAATACGGCGAACTTCATCTGCGCGGGAGTGCACTCGCTGCTGAGTAATCCCGATCAGCTCGAGCTCTTCCGCGCTGATCCCGATGGTCTGGCGCCGACCGCGGTGGAGGAGATCCTGCGGCACGGCCGGATGGCGGTGGGGTCGACCGTCGCCGGTGGTGGCGGATTGGTGCCGTTCGTAGCGACAGAGGACGTGGAGCTGGACGGAAGACCCATCGCGAAAGGCGAAGCGATTCTGGTTGATCCGGGCTCGGTGAACCACGACGGCGTGGTCGTCGAGAACGACGGGGTGTTCGATATCCGGAGGTCGAACAATCCGCACTTGACCCTGAGCTACGGTCTGCATCACTGCCTCGGTGCGCCGCTGGCACGGATGGAGATGCAGGTCGGACTCGCCGAGCTGTTCAAACGACTGCCGAGCCTCCGTCTCGAGGGCGAGGCCGTGATCGATATGGACAACCTGACCCAGGCGGTCACCGATCTGCCGGTGTCCTGGTAGGAGCGCCCGATGCCGAAAGTGTTCTACACCCAGCCCGACGGCGCGGTGAAGGTGATCGACGGCGCCGTGGGGGATTCGGTGATGTCCACCGCAGTGAAGAACGGTGTGCGTGGCATCGTCGGTCAGTGCGGCGGCACCCTGTCGTGCGCAACGTGTCACGTGTACGTCGAGCGTGCCGAGCTGGGATATTTTGCCGGTCCCACTGAGGACGAGGACGATATGCTCGAATGCACCGCCGCCGACCGTGCGGACAATTCCCGGATGTCGTGTCAGCTGACCTTGGCCGACGGCGTGGACCTGCACGTGACCGTCCCCGATGAGCAGGTCTGACTGTGCGGGAAGCGGAAACGGTGCGCGCCGGAATGCCGCCGCGCAGCGTCGTGGTGGTGGGTGCCTCACACGCTGCGGTTCATTTTGCGGACCGCCTGCGCGAGACGGGCTTTACCGGAGAGATCACCCTTGTCTCCCACGAACCGCGACTGCCGTATCAACGGCCGCCTTTGTCCAAAGGATGGTTGAAAGGCGAAGTGACCAGCGAGTCGCTGCTGCTCCGCGATCCCACGCACTACGCCGACAAGGAGATCGAACTGATCACCGGTGCGCGGGTCGAACAGGTGACCCGCACACCGGCAGGGATCCGGATCGAATTCGCCGGCGAAGGCGGATCGTGCACCAGGGAGTTCGATCGACTGGTCTTGGCCACCGGCGCGCGCGCCCGGACCCTGGCGCTGCCCGGATCCGAACATCCCGATGTCGTGCGCCTGCGCGACCTCGGCCACGCCTCCGTATTGGCCGACCGGGTCCGCAAAGGTCCGATCGTGGTCATCGGCGGCGGCTTCGTCGGCCTGGAGGTCGCCGCCACCGCGCGGACCCTGGGTACGGAAGTGACCGTGATCGAGGCCGGGTCGCGATTATTGGGTCGTTCGGTGGGAGAAGTCACCGCGGAGGCGTTGCGTGCCGCGCACCGGGCCATCGGCACCGATATCGTCCTGGACGCGCAGCCGACGGCCATCACGATCGCAGACAACGGGATCCGCGGCGTCCGGCTCGACGACGGACGCGAGATTACCGCCACCACGGTACTGGTCGGGATCGGCGCCGAGCCGCGCACCGAACTGGCCTTCCAGCTTGGTCTGCGCTGCGCAGGCGGTGTGGTGGTCGACAATCGGTGCCTGACCTCCGACGGCCGGACGCTGGCCATCGGCGACTGCACCACCCGGGTATCGCCCACCGGCGGCCACTACCGGCTCGAATCGGTGGACAATGCCACCACCCAGGCCGAGGTCGCGGCCGCGGTACTGGCGGGGAGTACCGCACCGGTCCCGGCCGTACCGTGGTTCTGGTCGGACCAGGGCGACCAGAAACTGCAGATCGTCGGCCTGATAGGCGATCACACGTCGGTGGTGGTCCGCACCGATCCGGACAAGCCGCGGAGGCGGGTCGCACTGTACTTCGCGGGCGACGGCCTGGTGGCCGCCGAATGCCTGAACGCTCCGGCGGATTTCGTGGCACTGCGAGCGGCGCTGGGGCGCGGGCGACGACCGGGACCCGAAGAGTTGTCCGACAGCACTGTCCCGCTGAAGAAGCTGCTGACCTCCGGTGGCAGTGGCGCGATTGCGCGTCCGTGAAGTAGGCCGGGGAACCGTGTTCGCCGCGCTTGGACCCGTGAATCGGTCACCGGTCTCATAGAACAGGAGAGATCAAATGTCGGATGTGAGTGTTCACCCCGAGCGGCTCGTCACAGTGGCCGAATGGGACTACGAGGCCGATGTCGTGGTCGTCGGCTACGGAGTCGCGGGAGCAAGCGCGGCGATCGAGGCGGCCCGTGCGGGTGCCGATGTACTGGTGCTCGAGCGCACCGGGGGATGGGGTGGTGCGGAGGCGTTATCGGGTGGATTCATCTACCTCGGCGGCGGCACCGCCCTACAGCAGGCCCTCGGTTTCGAGGATTCGCCAGAGAACATGGAACGATTCCTGATGGCCGCACTCGGTCCGGGCACCGACGAGGCCAAGATCCACGACTACTGCCAGGGAAGTGTGGAGCATTTCGATTGGCTTGTCGCGCAGGGTGTTCCGTTCAAAGAGGAATTCTGGGGTGAACCCGGCTGGGAGCCGCCGGCCGATCAGGGCCTGATGTATTCCGGCGGCGAGAATGCCGCACCGCACAACACCCTCGCCGCACCGGCGCCGCGCGGTCATCTCCCGGAGATGGCGGATAAACACACCAGCGAGAAGGGCGGCGGTTTCATGCTGATGAAACCGCTCACCGATACCGCCACGGCGCTGGGTGTGCGCGCCGAATACGATCTGCGGCTGCAGCGCCTGATCGTCGACGAATCCGGCCGGGTGACCGGAGTGATGGCGAAGCGTTACGGCAAACCGGTGTACGTTCGCGCGCGCCGAGGCGTGGTGCTGGCAACCGGTAGCTTCGCCTACAACCAGGAGATGGTCGAGGCCTACACTCCGCTGCTCGTCAACCGGCCCGCCGCCGCCATCGAGGAACACGACGGTATCGGTATCCGGGTGGCGCAAGCCTTGGGCGCCCAACTGGCGCATATGGACGCCATCGAGGTCGCCATCTTCGCCGATCCGCAGATGATGGCGCGCGGAATTCTCGTCAACGGGCGCGGCCAGCGCTACATTCCCGAGGATTCCTACCCCAGCCATATCGGCCAGTCGACGCTGATCCGCCAGAACAACGAAGCTTTCCTGATCATCGACGAATCCGCCCTAGAGGAGGCGAACAACACCGTCTCGAGCAGTGCGGCGATGCGCAGCGTGCCGCCCACCTGGGTCGCGGAATCGGTGGAAGAGCTGGAATCGGATATCGGTTTCCCCGCCGGGGTTCTGCAGGCGACCGTCGAGGTCTACAACCGGCATGCGAAAGACGGCGCCGACCCGCTGCTGGGTAAGAAAACCCAGTGGGTGAAACCGATCGGCACCCCGCTGGCGGCCTACGACCTACGAAATCGCACGGGCGGCTTCACCCTCGGCGGATTGCGGACCGATCTCGACTCCCGGGTCGTGCACGTCTCCGGTGACCCGATCCCCGGCCTGTTCGCCGCGGGCCGCTGCACCTCGGGAATCAGCGCCGGCGGGTACGTCAGCGGGGCTTCCTTGGGGGACGGTAGCTTCTACGGTCGCCGCGCCGGTCGCGCGGCTGCCGGATCCTGACGTCCGCGGAAACGCCGACCGATGAATTCGGAACAGGCCGACTGGTGACCGAACCTGTACGAGGCATCCCTTCGCGGAGACCGAGCTGATCGGCCGACTGTTCTCCCGTGAAGGCGGGGCACCGAGATCCCGGTGCGGATTCCGCACGGTGGGATGAGCGGCGCATGCCACTCGGGCCACCTCTCCGGGTGGGCGGCTGTTGTGGCGCGCGGCTGGTAGAGGGCGTTGACCGCGAGATCACCGGTGCCCTCGGGCGCGGTGATCACCGGCGCGGGTGTTCCTGGTGTACGGCCGGGGGGATGCGTGCTGACCGTGTTGGGCTGCCGGCTGGTCCGCCGGCCCGCATACATCCAGTGCCGGATTGTCCGGTCGGCTCGGTTGCTTCTCATCGTCCTGCACGCGTGAGGTCATTGTGTCGAGTCCGCCTGAGTGCCGTGCCGGGTGGAAGGCGCATGATCACCGGATCCTTTGCAGGAGGTCGGTGTTGAGTCGCCGAACCAGTGCGCGCAGGCGTTCGTGCGAGGTGCCGCAGGTCGATCAGATGCCGGCCGGGATGATCGACCTGTATCTCCTGGTCCTCCAAGTGCACCGGCAAGGGCGCACCGAGTTCACCGCCAGTGAGCGAGCCCAGGTGGAATTCAGCCGCTACCGCTGTTTCCTGCTCGGGCTCCCCGAGGAATTGCTACCGACCACGCCCGCGGAGATCATCCACGTATTCCACGCCCGCGCCGTCCTTCTGCGTGACGCCTTCGACGACACCACCTGCGGCGAACTGATCCGCTCGACGATGGCCGCCTACCTCCGGCCGAACGACTCGTCGTACGACCGGATCGCCGACGCAGTCGAGAAGAGCTACAGCAAAGCAGGTTTCGTTGTGGCGTTCTGCCGCGGCAACCTGCGCATCGCCCGAGGTATGGGCGTATCCCTGGATCCGGCCGATATCGCGCGGATCGCAGTGACCGCCCCCTTCATCATCGGGCGGCTGCTGATCGTGGACCGCGCCCGCCGCATCCCGCGACTGGCGCCGATTGTCGACCGCTACCTGATCGGACTCATCGAGCGCCGGTTGGCCACCTACGGCAAACCAGAATTCGTCAGCGACGCCCGCACCTACACCCCGGCTCTGGGCTGACCGCGCAATCGATCCGGCCGCTGTGGCCCGGCCGCGTGGCTCTGACATGCCCGGTCCGCCCCTGGAACCGAGACAGCGCGCGGCACCGAAACCGGCTTCCACCGGATCTGACGACCGGTCACAGTGCGTTCCAAACCCATGGCTTCGCAATGTATCCGCGTAGACAGGCGATGCGGTGCGCGGCTTCCGCTCGTGCGGATTCATCGCGGTGGGATAAACCGATCGCGAAGGTCGTCCAGCGTATTTCCTGGATATCGGCGAAAAGGCGGAACATCGTGGATGTGGTCATGTCATGGCCGCCGTAGGCGGCGACGAAGGACCGGTAGTCGGCGGCCGTGAGGCGAGTGAAATCGGTGTGGTCGACGGCAAGTTGAACCAGATCCCATTCGGGTCGGCCTATAGAGACTTTGTCGAGGTCGAGGAAGACCGGTGTGCCGGAATGGGAAACTATGAGGTTTCCTTGCCAGGCGTCGCCGTGGATTACCGCTTTTCGTTCGGCGGGCGGAAGCTGCTCGTATTGCTGCCGAAGCGTCGAATAGTGCTGGATCAACCACTTCTGGTCCTCGTCGCCGATTGCCGTTGCCGCGGAGAGCTCCTCCAGGACACGGGCGAACGGCTGGTATTGCGGCAGTTCGAAAGTGGTCGGCGGGTCGAGCACATGGAGCCGGCGAAGGGCAGCACCGAGCTCGGCGGGGGTGGAGGGGCGGTGGTCGGGAATCAACCGCCACCAGGTGACAGGGCGGTTGTCGACAACGGTCGGCCGGTAGCGAGATTCCGAGGCTTCGACCGTGGGAATCCCGGATACGTTGAGCCATCGGGAAACTTGTAATTCCCGTTCTGCTGTGTCGATGCTGTTCGGCTTCCCGATCCGGGCGATGATCCCGTTTCTCAATTCAAAAATGTCATTGGATCCCGTCCGTAGCGGTGCTGCGTCGGTGGGATCGATTCCTGCGGCGGCGGCTGCCCGCCGGAGGATATCTGCCGATGCCGAGGCCGGGGTCATGACGCCGCCTCGGGCGCCGGCAGAGTCCCGATGGTGCGGCGGAGCTCAGCGACCTCGGTTATTCGCCGATAGGGCGCCGCGGCGGCGGCAAGACCTCGAAGCTCGTCGCGGATGCGCCGGGAGTGGAATTGCGCGGCGTCGGTCGTGATGCTGGTTCCCATGACGGCTGCCGCGCGGGGCTCGCCGAGTTGCATGGTGAGTGTGGCCAGCCGGATACGGGAGAAGGTCCTCGAGCGGGGATAACTCTCCGCTTGTAGTCGAATGGCTTCCTGGAGCCGGCGCGCGGCCAAGTCGGTGCGTCTGCGCGATACAGCAACAGTGACAAGGGCTTTGCCGGTACTTCCGAGGTGCTCGGCGTGGTCGTAGTAGCACATCCATGGTGCGTCCTCATCGGGCCGGCGGGTGGCGAAGTACTCGTCGGCGCGCGCGACCTCCGAGAGTGACTCGTCGGTGCGCTCGACTGCGGACAGAAACTGGGCGCGCAGTGCGGTGAGCATTGCACGGGTCGTGGCGGTGAGCCGGTCGGAGCGGACTTGTGCCAGTTCGATCAGTGACAGTGCGCCGTCGCTGTTGCCGATATAGGCGGTTTTCCGCGCCATATCGGCCAGAGTCGCCGCGCGTAACTCCCAGGATCCCGCGGCGTCGGCACACCAGAGTGCGAACCGGAAGCGTCGCTCGGCCGCGGGATAGTCGGCGATATCGAAGGCCGAGTAGGCGGCGACAGCGCTGAGGTTGCCGACTGCCTCGAACAGTGCCCGTCGTGTCGAAGGTGATGCCCGGCCGCGGAGGAGCGGCGCGAAAGCGCGCAGATGACCGGCTGCGCTCTCGGAAACCAGTCCACCACCGTGAAGGTTCTCCACCGAGGCCACTCGGCCAACGGCGTACTGGACCTTCTTTACTTCGGACAGCCCTACTCGAATCGGGCTCTGCGTTCCACGCAGGTAATCCCCAGGCACCAGCTCCGGATCGAACGGGCTGAACAAGTTGATCGCCAGCGCGTCCCGACGATCCTGGTCCGTTGTCCGGCGTACTGCTGCGAAGCCCAGCTCGGTTTCTGTCGCATTCAGAACGGCGCACAGCGCTTGGCGGTAATCCTTGCCCGGCCAGCGCACCGCGCCGCGCTCGTAGCGGGCGATCGTGTGAGCGTCGAGTTCGCAGCGCCGGCCTTTGGTTCGCCACAGGTAGTCGTTGACCGCCTCGGCCAATTCGGCGCGGGTCATCGACCGTTCCGCCGCGGTCGGCGACGGAGTCGCCTCTCGACGTTGCTGAAGTTTCAGATTCGGTGTCGACATCTCGCCCCTTCGATAGGCCAGGGCCAGTCTATTGACCCGACAGACCTCGGATCGGTTTCCGTCCGATCTGCCCCGCAACTTGCCCTCCACGGACCGTCGGCGATCTACAAGGCTTGGTGGGCAGCTCGAGAACGAGCCGGTTCAGGCAGACAACCTGATCCCGGCCGCTCGAAAAGATCGAGCACCGCTTCGTGGCGGCAGGCGACAGCCGGCCGGGGAGATGACAGGGAGACGATGTGATGCGGCCGATTGCGTTCGGTTGGATCGACCATGACACGAGCATCTCGCCCCATTGGGACCGGGCGCAGGTGCTACGCCTGGCAAAGCGACTCGGCTATCGCCTCATTTGGCCGGACGAACTTTCGGTGCTGTCCGTGGCCGACCAGGTCCGCAATTCCGGGGCGGACGTGGTGATTCTTCCTGCCCCCGATCATCTCGGCCCGCTGGAGTTGAATCGGGTCATGGGCGTTGCCGACGTGGAGACTGTCCTACCGCGTCTCAGTTTCGCACGCTGGGCGTTCGGGAAGGTATCGCCGTGAGCGCCCCGGTAATTGCAGGCTTCGCGATCGCGATTGGGCTTCCGGTACTCGTAATCGTGGCGACGATTTCGTGGCCATCGCGATGACCGCTACCGAAGCAGTGCCGCCGGGAGTGGCCGGCGGTGTGGGATCTACATCACGATGGTTGTCCAGACCGGGAGCAGTAGCAGCGCCACGAATGTGGTTTTGACTACTACCGATCCGGCGAAGTCGAGATCGCCACCGTAGCGACCGGCGAGAACGAAAACGTTCTGCGGCGTGGGCATCGCCGCGAGCATCGTGAGATAGGCCGGCCACGGATCGCTGATGGGAAGGACGTACTCGGCGAGACCGAAGACCATCAGCGGAAATATCACGCATTTGACGACGATGATCGCGTTCTCGTCCGGAGTCGCGCCGCGCAGGCGCAGTGTCGAGCCACCGAGGTGGAGGCCGAGGGCGATCAGCGCGACCGGAGACGCCGCCTCCCCGGCAAACGACAGGCCCGAGAGGACAGTTTCGGGGACCGTCAGCGACATGATGTTGCAGGCGATGGCAGCAGCGCAGGCTATGACGACGGGTGTTGTCAGGGCGGCCGTTACCGAGCGGGCGACGCTCACCGCGGGATGGCGGCCGGCAGTGCGGTGGTTCTCGGCGAGTTCCAGGATGATCAGCACGAGGACCGTCTGACAACAGACCTGCAGGACCAGGACGGGAAGGACAGGTGCGGCGTCGTCGAACAGTTGCACGAAAACGGGTATGGCGAAATAGGCGGTGTTGATCTGGCAGGCCGCCATCATTCGCAGTGCCGTACCCGCGGCGCCGACGTTGGTGAAGCGCCGGCAGAGTCCGCCGACGATCACCATGCCGGTCAGCGAGACCCCCGCATAGGTGGCGATCGCCTGGATATCGAAGAGTTGCCGGAGATCGCTCGCGTACAACTCCGGAAAGAGGAAGGCCGGGATCAGCAGCAGGAAAGTCAGGTCGCACAGCGGTTTCGAGACCTCGGCGGCGATGATTTTGCGGTGCGCCAGCCACCACCCGGCGACGACGAGTACAGCGATGGGTACGAGCTGGATGACTGTGCCGGCAACGCCGTTCACCGTGCCCACTCGGCGGCGGCGGGTACAACGGGGCGTCTATCGCGGCGCCGGGGAGTCGAAGTCGAACGCACCGAACCAGCATCGCGGCGATTCAGGGGTCCGGCCCGGTGTGTTCCCGCTGAGCAAGAGGGCAACGGGTTCTGCGGCTGGAAACATTGTCGGGCAATGAACCGCGCCCGTGAGTCCTCGAATTGCGCAGTTATCGGAATCGTGCCGCGACCAGGGCGCCCACCTCTGATATCGCCGCCCGCGCCCGGGCAACCGACGGGGCCTGCATAGCAAACCCGTGGCCCATGCCGGGGTAACGGAGCTGGGCAGTGGGGACGCCGGCCGCGCGGAGTCGATCGCCGTAGGCCTCTACGGCGTCGCGGAGGGGGTCGCCGTATCCGACGGCGAGGATTGCCGGGGGGAGGCCTGCCAGAGAGTCGGTGAGGGCGGGGACACCGTAGGAGTCGTCGGTGGCGGGGTCGTCGCCGAGGTAGAGGTTCTTCATCCAGTCGATGTCCTCGGCGGTGAGGAACGGTGAATCGCCGAACTCGCGCATGGAGGGGCGGTCGGTGCGGCGTTCGAGGCCGGGATAGAACAGCACCTGCTGGGCGATGGCCGGACCGTTCTCGTCGCGGCTGCGCAGGGCGGTGGCGGTGGCCAGGCTGCCGCCGGCACTGTCGCCGCCGACGCCGATGCGGGCCGGGTCCACGCCCTGGTCGGTGGCGTTGTCCGTGAGCCAGTGCAGGGCGGCGTAGGCCTCGTCGTTGGCGACGGGGTAGCGGTGTTCGGGGGCGAGCCGGTAGTCGACATTGCAGACGACGGCGCCGGTGGCGTCGGCGATATCGCGGGCCAGGCGGTCGAACGAGTGCAGCGAACCCATGATCATGCCGCCGCCGTGGAACCACACCAGGGCCGGTGCGTTCTCCGGCGGGGCGGCCGGTGGGCGGTATAAGCGCAGCGGGATCGGGCCGTGCGGGCCGTCGACGGTGGCGTCGCGGACCGACTGCATCTGGGGCCCGGCTGGGCGTTCGATCGATTCCAGCGCGCGGCGGGCGCCCTCCACTCCGACGGCACGCAACGATCCGGACCGGCTCGAACGCGCGATGATCGCGGCCACGTCGGGATCCCAGGTCGGCTGGGCGGGGGTGGTATCAGTCGGTGTGGACATCGGCTATTCCTCGCGGTCGGCGGGGTCGGGCGGTCTGCGCACCATGGTGCGGGTGGCGCTGAGCATGACCTCGGCACTGGTTTCCCCGCCCCGGCGGTGCAGGTTCATCAATTCCCCGAGGCGGTCGTTGTCGTGGTCGTCGAGCGCCTCGATCATCTGGTCGTGTTCGGCGATCACCCGCGCGCGGGCGGCGGGGTCGTACAGGTACGCGGCGTGGTACGGCATCGCGAGCGTCCACAGCCGGCGCACTTCGGCGACGACCAGGTTCAGCGGGGACTGTTCGAAAATGGCGAAGTGGAAGGCATGGTTGTGCAGCCGCATCGCCAGCAGATCGCCGTGTTCGGCGGCTTCGACGACGAGCTCGCCGAGGCGGCGGACCTCGTCGAGCGCCTCGTCGGTGAACCGGGGCAGGGTGGCGATGATCTCCCGTTCGAGAGCTGCCCGCATCAGATAGATCTGGTCGAAATCCGATTGCCGCAGCCGCGCGACCGTGTAGCCCACATTGTGTTCGTGGTCGACCAGCCCGGCCGCGGCGAGCTGGCGCAGCGCCTCCCGGATGGGGAGCCGGCTGACGCCGAGGCGTTCGGCCATCAGCACTTGGCGGATCGGCTGTCCGGGCAGGAGTTCACCGGTGACGATGAGTCGTTCGATCTCTTCGACGACTCGTGCCGCCGCCCGTTCGCTGTCGCGCCCGCGGTCGGCGGGCGCGGTATCTCCGCTGGGTCTGCTCACGGGTGTCCGAAGATACCAGCCCCGCGGAGTTCCTCGATGCGATCGGTGCCGTAACCCATCGCGGCGAGGACAGCGGTCGTGTCGGAGCCGAGGGGGACGGCGGGCCGCGGCCGGCGCCGGGGCGATCGGCCCAGGGCGATCGGGACACCGATTCCGCGATAGTCGTCGTCATCGATGAACAGGCCGCGATGCCGGACTTGTGCGGACTGCAGCGCTTCGGCGACCGTGTGGACCGGGCTCGCGGGTACGCCGGCTTCTTCGAGCCGCCGGCCCAGGTCCTCGCGCGAATACTGCGCGATGCGCTCGCCGAGCATTGCCACTAATTCTTCCCGGTGGGCGTAACGATCGCTGTTGTCCGCGAAGCGTGGATCGTCGGCGAGACCGGGGAGCCCGAGAGTTTCGGCGAGCGAACGGAACTGGCGGTTGTTGGCCGCGCTCACGAAGAAATCGCCGTTCGCGGCCCGGAAAACCTGGTACGGCGCCACGGTCGGATGGAAATCGCCGGTCCGCTGGGGCACCTTGCCGCCCACCATCCAGTTGGACGCATGCGGGTGCAGGATGGAGACGACGGAGTCCAGAAGCGTGATATCAACCAGCTGCCCCAGCCCGCTGCGCCCGCGTTCGAGCATCGCCAGCAGGATGCCGCTCACCGCCATATTGGCGGCGACGATATCGACGATGGGGATCCCGACCCGCAGCGGGTTGCCGTCGGGATAGCCGTTGATGCTCATCAGGCCGCCGAAGGATTGCAGTACCGCGTCGTAGCCGGGCAGTCCCCCCATCGGCCCGTCTACACCGAAACCCGTGATCCGGCAGTAGATCATCTGTGGATGCTGTTCACTGAGCAAGGTTTCGTAATCGAATCCCCAGCGCGCCATGGTGCCCGCCTTGAAGTTCTCGATCACGATATCGGCGCCGGCGAGCAGGTGCGCGAGGATCTCCCGGCCCGCGTCGGTGCGCAGGTCCAGACTGATGTTGTCCTTGCTGTGGTTGAGGCTCGCGTAGTAGGCGCTGCTCGCACCGGATTCGAGGAAGGGTGGGCCCCAGCCGCGGGTCTCGTCCCCGGTGGGCGCTTCCACTTTGATGACCTCGGCGCCGTGGTCGGCCAGGATCTGGGCGGTGTAGGGACCGGCGAGTACTCGGCTCAGGTCGAGTACCCGCACTCCGGTGAGTACCCCCTTGCCGGTGGCCGTGTCTGCGGCGCGCCAGGCGGCCCGGCCGTCGATAGCAGGCGCGGTCGGATCGTGCGCGGCGTGCGTGGTGACGGTCATCGAGTGTTCCCTTCTGCCGCCGCGGCGGTGCCCTCGTGACCGGAGCCGGTCACGAGGTCCCAGACGTCGGCGCCGCCCTCGAGGATTCGGCCGGCCAGGACACCGGCCCAGTAGCGTTCCGAGCCGTACCGTTCCCGCCAGGCCAGCAGTGCCGTGGTGGATCGGCCGAGCGGATGTTCGGCGGTGAAACCGATCGCGCCGTGGAGCTGGTGGCCCGCGGCGGCGATCTCCCGGGCCGATTCGGAGGTCACCACTTTGGCGGCGGCGATCGCGGTCCGGGCCCGGTCCGGGTGCGTGCCGGCTTTCTCGGCCACCGCGGTTTCGGCGGCTGTTTCCGTGAGCGCGGTCAGTGCCGCCAGGCCGGCGAGCCGCTGCTGCACGGCCTGGAATTTGCTCAGCGGGCGACCGAACTGGGTGCGCTGTCCGGCGTAGTCCACGGTCCGGTCGCAGACCGCGCGCGCTGCCGCGGCCAGCGCGACGGCGTAGGCCAGTGCTCCGCGTTCACCGAGTTCGGTGCCGTCTACCGGGGATTCGGCATACGACTCGACCGCGGCGGCATCGAAGTCGTAATCGGCCATCGCGGCACCGAGCAGATCTGTCCCGGGGGTAGCGGTGACGCCGGTGCCGGCGGGGGAGAGGATCGCGACCGCGGGGCGGCGGTCGGCGGCGTCCGTGTCGAGCAGTATCACCAGCCGGTCGGCGTCGGGGCCGTGCACCACCGCTCGCGCCGAGCCGTCCAGCACGAGCCCGCTGTCTTCGGTTTCACGGATCACGGCATCGGTCTCCGCGCGGGCGATCGTCGCTGTATACGCGCCCAGGGAAATACCGCAGCGGGCCGCCAGCCAGCGGGCCAGCACGGTGTGCTCGATGAGCATGGTGAGCGCACCGCCGGTGACCGCGGCCGAGACGACGGTGAGCGCCTCCGCGAGGGTGCCGCCGCTGCCGTCGTGGTCTTCGGGGATACCGACCCCGGTGAAACCGGCCTCGGTGAGCGCCGACCAGACAGCACTGTCCACACCGGCGGCGGGAGTGGTGGTGTCCACGCCCGCCCGCTCGATCATCGCCCGGGTCGTCGCGCGTAGTTCGGAATTCGGGTCCGTCATCGCAATCCCATTCCGCGGGCGACGATTCCGCGAAGAATCTCGTTCGTCCCGCCACGTAGTGTGAACGCCGGAATATGCAGCATGCTGTTCGCCAGCAGGCGGGCGAAGGGATCGCCGCCGGTGCGCCGGGGGTCGGTGGTGCAGGCGGCCCGCACCGCCTCCACGAGGTCGCCCTCGAAGGCCGAGCCGAGGTCTTTCACCATCGCCGCGCGCACATCGGGCCGGCCTCCCGTGGCCAGTTCGGTCGCCACCGACAATGACATCCGGCGCAGCGCCCAGGCGCGCGCGGTGAGCGAACCCAGCGTGACCCGCTGTTCCTCGGTGGCTCCCGACCGGCGCAGTTCATCGGCCCAGGCCCGTAGCAGCGGCATCGTGGACAGGTACCGTTCGGGACCGGAGCGTTCGAACGCGAGCTCACGCATCACCTGGGCCCAGCCTTCGCCCCGCCGGCCCAGCAGTGCTTCCGGCCCGACGTGCGCGTCGTGGAAGATCACCTCGTTGAAATGCGCCTCGCCGTCGATACTGCGCAGCGGTCGCACCTCGATATCAGGGTGGGGCAGGTCCACCAGGAACTGGGACAGCCCGGCCTGCCGGTCACCGGGTTCGCCGTCGCTGCGGGCGAGGAGCACCATGGCGTGCGCCATATGCGCGCCGGTGGTCCACACCTTGGTGCCGGTGAGTGTCCAGGAGCCGTCGTCGTGGGCAACAGCCCGGGTGCGGACGGCGGCGAGATCGGACCCGGCATCGGGTTCACTCATGCCGATCGCGAAGAACAATGTCCCCGCGGCGATGCCGGGCAGATAGCGCTTCTTCTGCTCCTCGGTGCCGTTGGCGAGGATCCCCGGTGCCATCTGGCGGTCGGCGATCCAGTGCGCGGCGACAGGGGCACCGTGGGCGAGGAGTTCCTCGGTCACCACGAAACGTTCGACCGGGGATCTGTCGTGACCGCCGTAGGCCGGCGGCAGTGTCATCCCGAGCCAGCCCTGCTCTCCGAGCCGGGCACTGAACTCCGGATCGAATCCGCTCATCCAATTGTCCACGGCCGGAACGAAAGCGCCCGACGCGAGCTGATCGTTCAGGAACGCGCGCACCTCGGTGCGCAGCGCGTGCAGTTCCGGGCTCTCGGCCACCGGCGATCCGGCTTCGGCGGCCGTCATCGGCCCGGACCACGCGACGACCAGGATGCCTGCCCCTTGCGCGACATCGACCACATCTGCACGCCGCGTTCGATCTCGAGTGCCGACGACCAGCTGACCGCCGGCGGCCCGAGTTCGAGGCGGGCGCTGGTCATGATCCGCCGGGCGAGTTCGGGATCGGCGGCCGGCGCGGCGGTGAGCTCGGCGATGAGCGTATCGAGATCGGCTTCGGGGACGGCGGCATAGGCGAGGCCGCAGGCGGCGGCCTCGGTGCCGGTCATCGAGCGTCCGCATGCGGCCAGTGCCACGGTCCGGGACCAGCCGACCGCGCGGCCGAGCAGGGCGAGGTGGCCGCCGCCGGGGTGGATATTGCGGGCCAGGAACCCGCTGTCCAGCACCGAATCCGGGGTCACCACCATGATGTCGGCGGCCAGAGCCAGGTTGAGGCCCGCGCCGACGGCGCCGCCGACGACCCGGGCGATCGTGGGCACCGGCAGGGACCCGACGCGCACGAAGGCGCCGTAGACCGCCGAGGTACGGCGCACGGCCTCGGGAGACGCCGGATCGGCGGAGGAGGCCGCGAGATCGCGGGTATCCGCGCCACTGCAGAAGTACGCGCCGGCGGAACGGACGACTACCGCGCCGATGGTGGGATCGTTTTCCACCCGATCGCAGAATTCGCCGATGAGCGCGGCCATCTCGAGGGTGATCGCGTTCTTGCGGCGGGGATTGTCGAGGGTCAGCTGCGCGACACCGCCGGTGAACTCGGTCGAAACCGAGGCCACCGGCGGATCGCCGACCGGATCGTCTGGCATCATGGACCCGACCGTAGCAGATTGGATCCAAAATAAAATCCACTATTGATTGACAATCTGTGGTGCGGGCCCGGAAGGTTGGCAGCAGCGAAAAGCGCCCCCGGGGCTCTCCGGCGGCGGCAGAGAGGAGCACTCGTGTTCGAGTTGAACGGGCGGATCGCCCTGGTGTCCGGAGCAGGTCAGAGCGTCGGTGAAGGGATCGCGACCGTTCTCGCGCGCCAGGGCGCCACGGTGATCGTCAACGATCTGTTCGATGAGCGCGCCGACCGGGTTGCCGCGAAAATCGTTGCCGAGGGCAACAAGGCGATCGCGAAGGCGTTCGACGTCACCGATTACGAGGCGACCGTCGCGGCCGTCCGCGCCGCCGAAGCCGAACTGGGCGGGCAGGTGAACATCCTGGTGAACAATGCCGGGGTCGCGGAGACGAGAGTTATCAAGCCGTTCCGCGAGCTCACCCCGGATCAGTGGCCGCCGTCGATCGATCTCAACATCTACGGTGCGATGAACTGCATCAAGGCGGTGCTCGACGGTATGTGTGATGCCGGTTGGGGCCGGATCGTGCAGATCTCGTCGGGCTCGGCGCGAACGGGGCAGAACATCAACTACTCGATGTATGCCACCGGCAAGAGCGGTATCGAGGGTTTCATCCGGCATCTGGCGGCGGAGAACGGCCGGTACGGGGTGACGGCGAATATCGTCGCACTCGGTCAGCAGGCCAACCTGGCGGAGAAAATGACCCCGGAGATGATCGACAAGATCATCGCGACCATCCCGATCGGGCGGCTCGGCGATCCGATCGAGGTCGGGGCTTTCTGCGCGTACCTGGCCTCGAACGAGTCCGGGGGGATGACCGGCCAGACCCTGGACTTCAACGGTGGGTCGCAGACCCGATGAGCGGTACATCGGCACCGGCCGCAACGGTCCTGTCACTGAGCGCGTTCCGGGTCACCGACCTCGCGAAATCGACGGAGTTCTACACCGCCGGATGCGGCTTCGAGGTGGAACGTGAGTTCGCCACGGCCACCTTCGACGCGGTGATCCTGCGTGCCGGCCCGGCCGGCATCGAACTCGTAGCACCGCGCGACGAGCCACAGCCTCCGCAACCCGGCAATATGTTCGTGAAGCTCGTTCTCAACACTCCGGACGTTCCCGGACTCCTCGCCCGCGCCTGCCGGTACGGCGGCACCGAGGAGAAACCGGTCACCGTGCTCCCAGAATTCGGTGGGGTGACCATAGCCATCCTGAGAGACCCCGACGGGTACCAGATCGAACTGGTCGGGCGGCCGAGCGAATCGGTGTAACCACTCAGCGGGAGCAGGCCGGTACCACGCCTCAGCCCTCCTCTAACGTCTCGGCATCTCACCGGGAACAGTGGCAGGGAGTGCAGTCGACGATGACGTGGGACAAAACGTATGACGTAGTGGTGGTGGGCTCCGGCGGGGCCGCCCTCGCCGGAGCGCTGGCCGCCGCCCACCGGGGTCTGTCGACCTGCGTGATCGAGAAGACGGACCGTTTCGGCGGAACGTCGGCGTATTCGGGCGGCAGCGTCTGGCTGCCCGGAAACCATGTGCTCGCGCGGCAGGGCGTGGACGACACCGTCGAGAAGGGACTCACCTACTTCGGCGCCGTGGTCGGCGACCGGACGCGGCCGGAGGTGCAGCGGGCCTACCTCGAAACCGGTCCGGTCGTCGCCGACTTTCTCGAGAACACCGTGGGCATCCCGCTCGACCACCGGCCGTTCCCTGATTACTTCGACGCACCCGGTCGAAGCGATAACGGCCGCAGTATTTTCGCCGGCCCCATCTCGGCCGGCGAGGTCGGTGATCGGCTGGCCGATGTGCGGCCGACGGTGGCCGCTGACCAGTTCGGCGCAGCCGCCGACCGGTCCACCCTCGACGGGGGCCAGGCCTGGATCGCGCGAATGGTGCTCGCCCTGGATGCGACGGGGCGCGCCGACCTGCTGTTGTCGACCGGTGCCGAGCGTCTGGTGCAGGACCAATCCGGCGAGGTGACCGGAGTGGTTGCGGCCACCCCCGACGGTGCCCAGACGCGGATTCGGGCGCGGGCCGGGGTCCTGCTCGCCGCGGGTGGGTTCGAACGCTCGGCGGAGCTGCGCAAACGCTGGCAGAACATGCCGACGGCCGACTGGTCGTCCTCGCATCCACGCACCGGCGGCGGTGACGCCGTCGTGATGCTGAGCGCGGTAGGCGCCGCGCTCGACCTCCTGGATCAATCGTGGTGGTGCCCCGCGACCCCGTTTCCCAACGGGCATGCTGCCTTCACTCTCGGCATGCGTTCCGGGATCATCGTCGATGGGCGGGGTCGCCGGTTCGCCGACGAGATGCTGCCCTATGACCAGATGGGCCGTGCGATGCGCGCGCAGATGGCGGCCGGCAGCGAGGAATTCTGGTTCGTCTTCGACAACAGCTCCGGTGACCGGCTGCCCGCGATCTGCGTTCCCGAACCCGACCGCGGCGAGTTGACGGCGGCCGGCCTGTGGCATACCGCCGAGACCGTCGCGGATCTCGCCCGGTCGCTGGGTATCGACCCGGCGGAACTGAGTGCGACCGTCGACCGGTTCAATGAACTGGCCGAGCGCGGTTCGGACGAGGATTTCCACCGCGGCGAGGACCCGTTCGGGCGGTTCTTCGTCGGTGCGACCGATGCGGCGCAGTGCCTGCGGCCGCTCGGTGGAACCCGGTTCCATGCGGTGCGGCTGGTCGCCGGTGACCTCGGAACGAAGGGCGGTGCGGTGATCAACCGGGATGGTGCGGTGCAGCGGCCGGACGGCTCGGTGATCACCGGCCTCTACGCCGCGGGCAACTCCTCCGCCTCGGTCTCGGGTGAGGTCTACCCCGGTCCCGGTGTCCCACTCGGCTCCGGCATGGTGATGGCCTATCGCGCCGTGGCGAAAATGGCCACACGGATAGGCGAGACAGGGGCCGTCACGCCGTCCTGACGCGAAAGAGTCCGAACCTGGGTCGGATTCGAACCTTGTTCTTGCTGTGCTCATTCGACATACAAGGCCATTCCGCCCGGGGCGATCGCATATCCCGCTGAACGGGTCTCTGGATACCAGAATTCTGTCGAAAGTTTTTTTTCAGAAATTCTCTGCTGATCCGCGCGGTCTGCCCACGCGAGGACGACGAGCGTGGATTCTGCCGCCGTGTGGCTGTCCGGGCGCAGCAGGGTGACGACGGCCTAATGGGACGCGAGGTCCATCGCGACGCACCGATCCCAGATCTCGCGCGCCGCTACCCGCACCTGGCCCACCAGTGTGCGGTAGTCGAGCGAGGTGACCGGTGCGCACACCGAGATCCCGGCCAGGTTGCCGTAGACGTGGTCGGGCGGCCCGAGGGAGACGCCGACGCAACCGAGACCGGGGAATGCCTCACCGCGATCGAACGCCGCGCCCCGATTACGGACGGCAGCCAGATCGTCCGCGAGCTGGGCCTCGGTGGTGACACTCTGTGGTGTGCGCCGGGCCGGTGCTCCCTCGCCGGTGCGCCGGAGTTCGCCGAAGAGCGGCCGGCGGCCGGACTGTTCGGCGAATGCGAGCTGTGCCTTACCCACCGCGGTGAGATGGGCGGGTACCCGCTGCCCGACGGCCGTGGGAGTGGGACCGGAGGCGCGGCCGTTGACTTTGGCCAGATAGACGGTGTCGCCGCGGCTGATAACGGCGAGCTGGATGGTGAGCCCGGTGCGGTGCGCGAACGCCTGCATGATCGGCCGGGCGCCGTGCAACAGGCGGTTCTGGTTGAGCGCGGCCTGGCCCATTTCGTAAGCCTTGACCCCGAGCTCGTAGGTCTGTTCGGGGGAGCGTGCGAGCCAGCCGGTGTTCGTGAGCTGTTCCAGGAGCCGATGGACCGACGAGCGCGGCAGGCCGGTGCGGGAGGTGACCTGGGCGAGAGTGAGCGGACCCGCTCCGTTGAAGGTCTCCAGCACGAGGGATATCCGCTCGACCACCGAGACCGGCACCCCGGCGGGGCTTGATGTTCTCATTCGACCTCCAGCACGCATCACAGCTCTGTGACGTGAGTCACGGTACTACCGCGTGTGGGTCCTGTTCAAAGCACCGTGACGAGCGTCGTGCTCGACGATGGCATGCGTCCGCATCCGGAGCCGAGCGAGTCTCCCGATCAGCGAGACGCCGGCCCGGATCGCCTCGGCCCGGACCGTAGGCTGCCGGAGGCCCGTGCCCGGCCCGGTCGGAAAAAGGTCCCACTCAGCAGGAGATCCGCGTCACACCGCCTTATCGGCTGCGAAGGTGGACACACTGCGACGAGGTCCGCGGTCGCAACATCTGACCAGGAGGTATCGTGAGTCCCACGACCAACACCGGCAACCAAGTCCGTGTCATCGACACCGGCGCGCCGCCCGCGCGTTATGCCCGGGGCTGGCACTGCCTCGGTCTGACCCGTGACTTCGACGATGGCCGCCCGCATCAGATTTCCGCATTCGGCACCGAACTCGTCGTATACCGCGGCGAGGACGGGAAGGTGAATGTCCTCAACGCGTTCTGCCCGCATATGGGTGGCAATCTGGCCCACGGCACCGTGAAGGGCAACGATATCGCCTGTCCGTTCCACGACTGGCGGTGGCGGGGGGACGGGAAATGCGCGTCCATCCCGTACGCCCGCCGCGTGCCGCCGCTGGCGCGGACCAAGGCGTGGCCGACCTTGGAGGTCAGCGGGCAGTTGTTCGTCTGGAACGACCCGCAGGGCAGCAAGCCGCCCGCCGAGCTGGAGATTCCGGCGATCCCCACCTACGGCGATCCGGGATGGACGGACTGGGTGTGGAACTCGATCGTGGTCGAGGGTTCGCACTGCCGCGAAATCGTCGACAACGTCGTCGATATGGCGCATTTCTTCTACGTCCACTACGGCATGCCGACCTATTTCCGGAACGTCTTCGAGGGTCATACGGCGACGCAGATCATGCGGTCCCGCCCGCGTGCCGATGCGGCGGGAGTCAGTACCAGTACGAACTACAGCACCGAAAGTCAGTCGGATGCCTCCTATTACGGGCCTTCGTACATGGTGGACAAGCTCTGGAGTGGCGGCCGGGCCGGCGCCGGTGAACCCAATATCTACCTGATCAACTGTCACTATCCGATCACCCCGACCTCGTTCCGGCTGCAGTACGGCGTGATGGTGGAGAAGCCGACCGGGATGGATGATGCCGCGGCGGAGGAGGTCGCCGCCGCCGTGGCCAAAGGCGTCGCGATCGGCTTCGAACAGGACGTGCAGATCTGGCAGAACAAATCGCGGATCGACAATCCGCTGTTGTGCGAAGAAGACGGCCCGGTCTACCAGTTACGCCGTTGGTATGAACAGTTCTACGTCGATATCGAGGACATCAAGCCGGAGATGGTCAACCGGTTCGAGTTCGAAATCGATACCGAACGGGCCCTGCAGAATTGGCAAGCCGAGGTCGACGCAAACCTGGCCGCGGGCCGCAGCGCCATCCCGGCACACCTTCAGGCCGCGTCCGCCTGACCACTGACCCGAACCGATCCAGATTTCCAGATACCCGGACCAGGAGTTCCGATGTCCTACGAAGTGCTCGACAAAATCGTCGCCATCGCCGACGAGATCTGCGCCGGCGCGGCCGAGGGGGATTCCCTCGGCCGCCTGCCCGACGATATGGCCAAAGGCCTGAAGGACGCCGGGATCATCCGGTTGTTGCAGCGCAAGAAATACAACGGTTACGAGGCGCATCCGCGCGAGTTCGCCGAAACCGTGATGAAGACCGCGAGTATCTACGGTTCCGCCGGTTGGGTCGGCGGCATTGTGGGTGTGCATCCCTGGCAGCTCGCTTTCGCTGATCCCAGGGTGCAGGAGGAGATCCTCGGCACCGACAGCGATACCTGGCAGGCCTCGCCGTACATGCCCGGCGGTGTCGCCGTGCCGACAGGCGACGGTTATGTGATGAACGGCCGCTGGCAATTCTCCTCCGGCACCGATCATTGTGACTGGATTTTCCTCGGCGCCATGGTGGGTGGCGCCGACGGCAAACCGTTGATGCCGCCGCAGAGCCTGCACGTCATTCTGCCCCGGACGGACTATGAGATCGTCGCGGATTCCTGGGATGTAGTCGGCCTGCGCGGCACCGGCAGCAAGGACATCATCGTCGAGAACGCCTTCATCCCGAACTACCGGGTGATGGACGGGGGGAAGGTTATCGACGGTACTGCGGCGAAAGATTACGGCGTCACGGAAACGCTCTACAAAATGCCCTGGTCCACCATGTTCCCGCTGGGTATCACCTCTGCGACGATCGGTATCTGCGAGGGCGTGCTCGCGGCGGGCGTCGACTATCAGCGCAACCGGGTCGGTGCGACCGGCACGCTCGTCAAGGACGATCCGTACGTTCTGCACGCGCTCGGCGAGGCCGCCTCGGAGATCGATGCGGCCCGCCAGCAACTGCTGGCCAATGTCGACCGTATCTGGGACAAGGTCGACCGCGGCGAGGAGATCGACTTCGAAACCCGTGCCGCGGTACGCCGCGATCAGGCCCGCGCCGCATGGCGGGCGGTCCGCGCCGCCGACGAGATCTTCGACCGGGCGGGCGGCAACGCGCTGCGGATGGACAACGCACTCCAGCGGTTCTGGCGCGACGCCCACGCCGGCCTGCACCACGCCATCCACGTCACCAGCACCACCTATCACGCGGCGGCCATGGCGTCGCTCGGTGTGGAGGTCCCCGAGGGACCACTGCGCGTGATGATCTGACCAGCCCCGGAAAGGAATACAGACACACGATGACGGAAATCAAAGCGCTCGGATACGTACGGGTTCAGGCCACCGATATGGAACGCTGGCGCGAACTCGGATTCGACGTCCTGGGTTTCGCACCGGGTTTCGGTGACGAAACCGACGCCCTGCACTTCCGGATGGACGAGCGCGCCTCGCGCATCACCGTCGAACACGGTGAGGTCGACCGGGTGACCGCGGTCGGCTGGGAAGTGCGGGACGCGCTCGCGTTGCGCCGGCTGACCGCCACCCTGGACGAGGCCGGGTTCGCGTATACGCCCATGACCCAGGAGCTGGCCGACCGGCGCAAAGTCGAGGCCGGTATCTGCATGAAAGACCCCGGCGGCACACCGCTGGAATTCTTCTACGGGGCCGTGCTCGAGCACAGCCCGGTCATCACCAAGTACGGCCAGAAGTTCGTCACCGGCGAGCAGGGCCTGGGCCATGTGGTGATGCCCACGACCAACTTCGACGAATCGTTCACCTTCTACACCGAGACACTGGGCTTCCTGTCCCGCGGCGCCTTCCGGATGCAGGCCCCGCCGGAAGCAGGCCCGCTGCGGATCCGGTTCATGGGCGTGAACCAGCGCCATCACAGCCTGGCGATCATGCCCAGCATGGAGGGTCGCGATCCGGGACTGATCCACGTCATGGTCGAGGTGGACGAGCTCGACGCGGTCGGCCGCGCCTACGACCAGGTCATGGCCCGCGATTTCCCGGTGTCCTCGACATTGGGCCGGCATACGAACGACAAGATGATCTCCTTCTACGTGCGGGTACCCGGCGGCTGGGATATCGAATACGGCACCGGCGGCCGGCCCGTCGACGAGACCTACTACACCGCCGAGGAGATCACCGCCGACAGCTACTGGGGTCACGAATGGCTGTGGGCCCGGGAGATGAAGGAAGCGCAGCGGGCCGCGGCGGCAGCGGAAGCCGGCGAGGGGGAAACGGCGCGAGCCTGAACCCGCGGCAATTCCGGTGAGCACCCCCCCGGGCGGCCGAGTGTCCCGGGACGGTACACAAGCACCACAGGAGCCGTAGTCCTACTGACGGGCCGGCCGACGAATCTGCGAGTCGGCCGGTCGCCAGGCAGAGTCGGTGTGCCGAAGGGGTCGTGCCCGCTGCGCGGTCGATGGCGCCGGGGCACCGGACGGGCCGTGCCAGGCCGTCGAACCGGTGGGCCAGGCCGTCGAGCCCGGACAGGGGCGTATCCGCGGGACTTGCCTCTCGAGCCGAGAGAAACTATTCGGCCATACGGGTCATTGCCACGGGAGCCGGCCGCGCCGGGCGGGTTGACCAGGGCACGCGGCTCGGCAACCCGGGCGGGCCTCCGGCGGTATCGCAGGTCGCCACCGTGCGCACCACGGCCGCGAGCCGTCGGCGGAGCTCGGCGGCCGTGTCCGGAGGACAACCGCCGCCATGGGTTCAGGCGCGGGTGGCCGCTGCCGATGAAACCCCGCCGCCGAATCCGGTGCGGGCCCGGCGGGCGATTCCGAAGCCCGGAGGTACGACCCGCGGTGTCGCCACCGGGACGATCGCCACCCCGCCGGCGGTACGACTCGAATTGGAGGACCGCTGGGTGGGAACACACGCTCGACTCGCGCCGTGGGGCCCTTAATTTTGGCTTCGAACGCAGGTACCTCAGCGAGGGAAGTGAATGTTGTGACAACCCAGGACAGCGATTTCGATGCCGTCGTCGTCGGTGCCGGGATCTCCGGCCTGTACGCGGTGTACAAGTTCCGGCAGCGCGGTATGCGCGTGCAGGGCTTCGAATCCGCCGAGGGAGTGGGCGGCACCTGGTATCACAATCGGTACCCGGGTGCCCGATGCGATGTCGAGAGCATCGATTACTCCTACTCGTTCGACGACCAGTTGCAGCAGGAATGGACCTGGACCGAACGGTTCGCCACGCAAGAGGAGATCCTGCGCTACCTCGACCATGTCGCCGATCGTCACGATCTGCGGTCGGCCTACGATTTCCTGACCCGGGTGACCTCGGCGGTCTACGACGAGAAGGCCGGACGGTGGACGGTCACCACCGATACGGGAAAGACAATTACCGCCCGATTCTGCATTCTGGCGACGGGCGTACTGTCGGCCACCAACAAACCGGATATCCCGGGCCGGGACACCTTTGCGGGCGAGAGCTATCACACCGGTGAATGGCCGCACGAGCCGGTAGATTTCGCCGGAAAGCGCGTGGGCGTGATCGGAACGGGATCATCCGGTATCCAGGCGATACCGGTTATTGCGGAAGCGGCCGATCAGGTCGTCGTATTCCAGCGCAGCCCCAATTATTCGATCCCGGCGGGGAATCGGCGATTGACCGATGATGTCCTCGCCGAGGTGAAGGCCAATTATGCCGAGCGGCGCCGGTTGTCCCGGATCAGTGGTGGTGGCACACCGAACAGTCCGCACCCCAAAGGGGCGATGGAGGTCGACGAGGCCGAACGGACCCGGGTGTACGACGAATGGTGGCAGCGCGGTGGATATCTGTTCACCAAGGCGTTCCCGGATCAGATGGTGAGCAAGGCGGCAAACGACACCGCGCGGGTATACGTCGAAGCGAAGATCCGGGAAATGGTGGCGGACCCGGAGGTCGCAGAGCAGTTGATCCCCGACGATCACCCCATCGGCACCAAGCGGATCGTCACCGATACGGGGTATTTCCAGACCTACAACCGGGACAACGTGACACTGGTCAACCTGCGGCGCACGCCGATCACCGAGATCACCGCGTCCGGTGTGCGGACCGGCGAAGCGTCCTATGACCTGGATATTCTCATCTTCGCGACCGGATTCGACGCGATGACCGGTTCGCTGTCGCGGATCGATATACGCGGCCGGGACGGCCGGGCACTGACAGCCGAGTGGTCTGCGGGGCCGCGAACCTACCTCGGGCTGGCCGTCGACGGTTTTCCGAATATGTTCATCCTCTCCGGTCCCGGCAGCCCCAGTGTGCTCGCGAATATGGTGCTGATGGCCGAGCAGCACGTCGACTGGGTCGCGTCCTGTATGGACCATCTGGATTCCCACGAGATCGCAACGATCGAGGCGACCCGGGAAGCGGCCGACGACTGGGTGGCCGAATGCAATGCCAAGGCCGCGGGGACCCTGTTCCCGACCGCGAATTCCTGGTATATGGGCGCGAATATCCCCGGTAAGCCACGCGTTTTCATGCCCTATATCGGTGGTTTCGGCAACTACAACACGATCTGCGCCGAAGTAGCGGCGGCCGGATACAAAGGTTTCGCACTCGACGGCCGGGCCGCGTCGGCGGACAACTGACCGATCCGTACCGAATTCCGTGGCGCGAGCGCGCCTTTCCTATACGACGAAATGTGAGGACGTGGTCGAGATGGGCGGACAACGAAGGTCCGACCTACATCCGGATGTCGAAGCGATGCTGGCGGCACTGGAATCGTTTCCGGATGTCACCCAGCACACGGCGGCCGAGTTACGCGAGATCATCGCCTCGCGCCGCGCACCGTTGACGCGAGAGCCGCAGATGCGGATGGCGCGGGAGCGGATGATCGACGGCCCGGGCGGGGAACTGGCAGTCCGCGTGTACGTACCGCACGGCGGCACCGGTCCGCGGCCGGTGGTGGTGTTCGCCCACGGCGGCGGCTTCGTCTTCTGCGATCTCGACAGTCACGACGAGTTCTGCCGGTCGATGGCCGCGGCAGTCGACGTCGTGGTGGTCTCGGTCGATTACCGGCGGGCCCCCGAGCATCCCGGACCGGCCGCGCTGGAGGATATGTACGCCGCGGTGCAGTGGACCGCCGGACACGCCGCGGAGTTCGGCGGCGACCCGAACCGGCTGGTGGTCGCCGGTGACAGTGCCGGTGGAAATCTGGCGGCGACCGTGAGCCTGGCCGCCCGCGATCGCGGTGGGCCGGCGATCGCGGCGCAGGTTCTGCTCTACCCGGTGATCGACGACGATTTCACCACCGAGTCCTACCGGCTCTACGGCGAGAACTACTACAACACGACCAAGGCGATGCGCTGGTACTGGCAGCAGTACGCCCCGCACGGAACCGACAGCCCGTATCTGGTCCCGACCCGCGCCGAATCATTGGCCGGACTGCCCCGGGCGATCGTCGCGACCGCCGAACTCGATCCGCCGTGCTCGGCCGGCGACGACTACGCCCGGCAGCTCGCGGACGCCGGGGTTCCGGTCACTGCGCACCGTTTCGACGGGCTTTTCCACGGTTTCCTGACCTTCCCGTCGCTATCGCTCACCGGGCAGGCCCGCGAAAAGCTGTGGCAGATGATGCGGGACGTGCTGGCGGCCGATACGGCCACCGAGGTGAGCGGTGCGGCCGGGTGACGAGAACCGGGGCGGACGCCGAATCAATGAGTACGGAGAGGGATATGACGCAGCGATTGGCAGGCCGCACCGCCCTGGTGACCGGTAGCAGCCGTGGAATAGGCCGCGCGATCGCGCAGCGGCTGGCGGCCGAAGGTGCGACCGTCGTCGTCACCGCCCGGTCGGCATCGGCCCCGGCTCCGTCCGTGCGGGACGGCGCGACCCATCTGCTGGCCGGTTCGCTCGGCGAGACGGTGCAGGCGATCGAGAACGCCGGCGGCAAAGCGATCGCGATCCCGGCCGACCTCGAGGATCCCGAGCAGCGAGCCGGACTGGTCGACCAGGTTGTCGAGGCGGCCGGTGGCCTCGATATCCTGGTGAACAACGCGGGCTTCGCCGATTACAGCACGATCGCCGAAATGAGCGACGCCACCTTCGATCGCACGATCGAGCACTATCTGAAAGTCCCGTTCATTCTCGCCCGCGCCGCGATCCCGCATATGCGCGAACGTGGTGCTGGCTGGATCGTCAATATCGGGTCCTCGACCGGGCTCGGCACCATCCGGCCGTTCCGTGCTTACAACAAGACCGCCGGTGATGTCATCTATGCCTCCGCGAAGGCCGGTCTGCACCGGCTCACTCAGGGGCTGGCCGCGGAAATGCTCGACGACGGTATCGCGGTGAACGCGGTAGGACCGTCGACGGCGATCATGACACCCGGTGCGTCGGCTCTGCTGCCGGACGGCTACGAAACCGAACCCGTCGAATACCTCGTGCAGACGGTGCTGGAGATGTCGACCGTGCCCGCCGTCGAACGCACAGGTCTGGTGGCTTTCAGCCTGCACTACCCGTACGCGACGAACACGCCCGTCATGTCGCTCGACGGGCGTACCGAACTGCCGCGGCGTGAACCCCCGGCGTGGGCGAACCCGAATATCCTCCCGGAGGGTATCTGATGGCCGCCACCGCGAAGGAGCGCTTCGCGGTGGGAACCGCCGTGGTTACCGGCGCCGCGGCGGGGATCGGTAAGGGTTTGGCGCAGCGGCTCGGCGAGTACGGGATGTTCGTCGTCGTCGCCGATATCGATACCGGACGTGCTACTGAGGTCGCGGCGAAGATCGTCGAAAGCGGCGGCCGTGCCGAGGGTTTCGGCGTCGATGTCGCCGACCCGGACCAGGTGGAGACGCTGGCGGCGACGCTCTTCGAGCGCTACGGCAGCGTGGAACTGCTGATCAACAATGCCGGTGTCGAATCGGCCGGCCTGCTGTGGGAGATCGACCCACAGCGGTGGCAGCGGGTGATGCAGATCAATGTGGACGGCGTCTTCTACTGCCTGAAGTCGTTCGTGCCGCGCATGATCGACGCCGGCGCACCGGCCTGTATCGCAAACCTCTCCTCGGTCGGCGGGATCAACACCGTCGCCGTGCAATCGCCCTATATCGTCAGCAAATTCGCGGTCCAGGCGATGACCGAATGCCTGCACCAGGACCTGTCCGTCGTGGGTGCGCCGATCCAGGTCAGCGCCGTCGTACCGCATTCCATCCGCAGCGAGATCTTCCTCACGGCACAGCGCGAGGCACCCACCACCAACCCCACCGCGAACGCCGTCTTCGCTGCCATGCAGCGCGACAACGTAGAGAAAGGCCTCGATCCCCTCGACGCGGCCGCCCATATGCTCGAACAGATCGCCCGCGGCGATTTCTGGGTCTTCTCCGACGACGAGATGTGCACCGCCGCGGTGACTCGGCGCGGCCGGCAACTCGTCGGCCAGGACCCGCCCTCGAGCCCACGCGATATGCTCGCCCGGATGGGCGTGCCGCTCCCGGAAGGCAGCTCATGACAGGCACCATCGATACCGGTATCGACGCCACGGCCGATCCGGAAACCCTCCTGCACAACGCGATAGCGGAAGCCGAACCCGCTCCGCTGCTGATGTCGATGGTGCACGCCACCGGTGATACCGGTCTGCTCGAAGAATTCGGTGCGCGACTGACGCTCGAAGAACCCGGCAACCACTACCGCACCGGTATCCGTCCGACCACCCCACCCGGCACCTATCCCGACGATGTCGCCGCCGATATCCGGGCCCGCGCCCGCGAGGTGCTCACGCCCGGGCTCGAACCGGAACTCGGTGTTCCTGACGACGAGCTGTTCCGCTGGATGGCCGCCATCTGCACCGCGCAGCGGGTGGACGCCGAATTCGTTCCGATCCTGCTGGAACAGTCGGGTTTCACGAAGGACCGGCGCCATGTGCCGGTGACCGTCACCCCGCCCGCCGATTTCGAGGTCATCGTGATCGGCGCGGGAATGGTCGGGATCAACGCGGGAATCAAGCTGGGCGAGGCCGGTTTCCCGTTCACCATCCTCGAGGAACGCGACGATATCGGCGGCACCTGGCATCGCAACACCTATCCCGGGGCAGCGGTGGACACCCCCAGCCACTACTACTCCTACTCGTTCGAACTGAATCCGAACTGGTCGAAGTACTACCCGACCGGTATCGAATACCAGGACTACCTGCTCGATGTCGTCGAGAAGTACCGGTTACGCGAGCACATCCGGTTCGGCACCCGGGTTCGGTCGGCCACCTGGCTGACCGAAGAGAACCGGTGGGAAGTGGTGACCGAGGACAGTGCCGGCACGGTGCGCCGGCACCGGGCGCGCGCGGTCGTCACCGCGCTGGGCATGCTCAACGCCGCGAATATCCCCGATGTGCCGGGAATGGACAGCTTCGCCGGCACGATCACCCACACTGCCGAATGGGATACCGATCTCGACCTGCGCGGTAAACGGGTCGTAGTGCTGGGGACGGGTTGCACCGCGGTGCAGGTAGTGGCGAATATCGTCGACGAGGTCGAATCCCTGGACGTCGTCGTCCGCAGCCCGCACTGGCTGGTCCCTGAGAAAACCGTCGGCGGCGATGTGCCCCCGGGGGAGAAATGGGCGATGGCCAACCTGCCCTTCTACGACCGGTGGTTCCGGCTCCGCACGTACTGGTTCGCCTCGGACAACCTCTACGTGCTGCCCCGCATCGACAAAGAGTGGGCGGCCACGCACCTGTCGGCCTCACCGGCCAACGATATGGTGCTGAACACGGCGCTGGAGTACCTGCAGATGAGCTTCCCGGACCGCCCCGACCTGGTCGAGAAACTCACCCCCGATTTCCGTCCGTACTCGAAACGGATCGTGAAGGATCCCGGATTCTTCGCGGCGCTCAACCGGGAGCATGTGAGCCTGCACCGGGCCTCCTTCCGGGAGATCACCCCGGACGGTGTCGTCACGACGGACGGGACATTCATCCCCGCCGATGTGATCGTGCTGGCTACCGGTTTCCGGCTCCAGTTCACCACCGCCATCGATATCACCGGCCGGGACGGCCGCACCCTGGCCGACATCTGGAAGGGCGGTGAGGACCCCCGCGCCTATCGAGGCGTCCAGGTATCGGGTTTCCCGAACCTGTTCATCACCTCCGGGCCCAACTCGGCCCCGAACCACGGCGCGGGCCACAACATCACCGGTGAGGAACAGGTCCACTATCTCATCGAATGCCTGCAGTACCTGCTCGAGAACGACCACGCCGCCATGGACGTCGTACAGTCGGCGCAGGACGAGTACAACCGCCGGGTCGACGAAGCACTCGACAAGACCGTATGGGTACATCCCGGCGCGGAGACCAACGGGTACTACCGCAACAGTTCGGGCCGGGCTGTCGTGCCGTGTCCGTGGCGTCTCGTCGACTACTGGACCCTGATGCGGGAACCGCAGCCCGAAGACCTCACATTCCTCCCGACCGGGAGGGCCGCCGAATGACCACCACCCCCGTCCCCGACGTCCTCGCTCCGGCGAGGTTGGGCCCGGTGACCCTGCGGAACCGGATCATCAAGTCGGCGACCTTCGAACACATGGCGCCCGGGGCGCTGGTCAGCGATGAACTCATCGATTTCCATCGCCGGCTGGCCGTCGGCGGTGTCGGGCTGACGACCGTCGCGTATTGCGCGGTGGCGCCGGAAGGCCGGACCGAAGCGGACCAGCTCTGGATGCGCGACGAGGCCGTCCCTGGATTGCGGCGACTCACCGACGCGGTCCATGAGCACGGCGGCGCTGTTTCCGCGCAGATCGGCCATGCCGGGCCGGTCGCGAACGGGAAATCGAACGGGCTGCCCGCACTGAGCGCGTCCCGGCGGATCACCCCGCTGGGGCCCCGGATCACGCATGCCGCGACACTGGCCGATATCGCCAGAATCCGGGAAGCACACGGTACGGCTACCCGGCTCGCTATCGAATCGGGGTTCGACGCGGTCGAAATCCATTTCGGCCACAATTATTTCGCCAGTTCCTTCCTGAGCCCGCTGCTCAACACGCGCACCGACTCCTACGGTGGTTCGCTGCGCAACCGGGCTCGGCTGGTGCGCGAAACCGCCGCGGAGGTCCGGGCCGCCGCCGGCGACCGGATCGCGGTCATCGCGAAACTCAATATGGACGACGGGGTCCCCGGCGGTTTCTGGCTCGACGAAGCGATCCAGGTCGCGCGGTGGCTCGAGGAAGACGGCAGCCTGGATGCCATCGAACTGACCATCGGCAGTTCGCTGCTCAACCCGATGTATTTGTTCAAGGGCGACGCGCCGCTGGCCGAGTTCGGTGCGGTGATGTCGCCGCTGATGCGGTTCGGGGTGAAGGTGGCCGGGAAGTACTTCCTGCACAGCTACCCGTACGAAGATCTGTTCATGCTCGACGCGGCCCGCCAGATCCGGGCGAGCGTGGATATGCCGCTGGTCCTACTGGGCGGAATCACCGATAAAGCAGCGATGGACACAGCGATGGCCGAGGGCTTCGAATACGTGGCCATGGCCCGGGCACTGCTGCGCGAACCCGACCTGATCAACCGGATCAGTGCGGACCACGCGGCGAAATCGCTGTGTATCCACTGCAACAAGTGCATGCCGACGATTTTCTACGGTACGCACTGCCCGCTGGCCACACCCCGGATGGCGGGGAACTAGCCGGATCTGCCGGGCGCCGGCGCGAACCGAGACCGGGCGGTTCCGGTCACCGGGAGGACCCGGCTGCGCCGGTGGAGGAGCCGGTACCGTCGCATGTGCCGGCGCCGGGCGCTTCGTCGCCGCGGCCGGCGGCGCAAACCGGCCCTCACGATCACGCGCGATCCCGCCGGAAAGGGGCAGGTAATGACGATGCGTCCGCTCGCCTGCGAGCGGTGCGGTACCCGGGTACTGGTGGAGAAATTCAGTCCCGTCCACACCGCGGTGCAATGGACCTCCGACGCCCGGGAATGCCCGGTGATCTCGTCTCTCCACCTGGGGATCGGCGACCGCGAACGCGAATGCGAGGCGCTGCATCGCAGTATCGATCGCGCGGTGCGCGAGCACGAACTATCCGAATCGCGGATCGAACCGCCGCGCGGCGAGGCGATTCCGCGACTTCATTGAGGTGCCGTCCGCGACCGTCCCGGACACGCTGTGCCGCTCACCGGGAGTATGCGCCGACAGACCGCCGCGCCGATGGCAGGCTCGATATCCATGAGTACCCCAGTCGATACCCGAACCGTCCCCGAATTGCGTGAACTGCCGACCGAGCGCGGCGTCCTGCGGTACCGCGAGGCCGGGGACGGACCGCCCCTGCTCCTGCTGCACGGGTCCGGTCCCGGCGTCACCGGATGGCGCAACTTCGGCGGTAACTTCGCCACATTCGCCGAGCACTACCGGACGCTGGTCCTGGAATTGCCCGGATTCGGTGTCAGCGACGACTTCGGTGCTGTGCACCCGATGATGTCCGCCCAGCAGGCGGTCACCGCTTTCCTGGACGGACTCGGACTCGACCGGGTCCGCATCATCGGCAACTCGATGGGTGGCTTCGTAGCCACCGATTTCGCGCTCGCCGCACCCGACCGGGTCGAACGGCTGGTCACCATCGGCGGTATCGGCACGCCGGTGCTCAGCCCGCAGCCGGGCGAGGGGATCATCCGGCTCAGCGAGTTCGTCGACAACCCCACCCGGGAGGCGCTCGTGGCGTGGCTGCGCTCGATGGTGTTCGACCAGGCGCTGGTGACCGAGGAACTGATCGAACAGCGCTGGCAGCAGGCCACCGACCCGGCGACGTTGGAGAATTCGCGCCGCATGTACAGCAGTGCGGCGCTGGCGCGGATGGCCGCCGCCGCGCGCAGTGTGGACAGCACGCCGAACTGGGCCAAACTGGGCGGGCTCGCGGTACCGACCCTCGTCACCTGGGGCCGTGACGACCGGGTCAGCCCGGTCGATATGGCGTTGCTGCCGATGCGCACCCTCCGTAACGGAGAGGTGCACATCTTCCCCAACTGCGGCCACTGGGTGATGATCGAGCAGAAGGAAGCCTGGGAAGCTACCGTCCTGGCCTTCCTCCGCCGCTGACGCGGGGACTTCCGCCGCGGGTCACGCAGGCTCCGGCGCCGGGGCGATCACCGGCGCCGGAATCGTGCAGAAGCTATGGCAGATACGGTCTTTGACGATTTGATCCGGGCTTTCCGGATCGAACCATTGATCCACCAGGGCCCAGTGCACAGGGTGATTCATATAAGGCCCGAGCAGGCCCTCGACATCGCCGAATTCCTGCTCCCAGACATGGGTCCACTGGGAGGTACCGGCGGCGCGATCGACGCGGCTGAGCTGCCACGCCTGGATCGCCGGAATGTGGCGGGGCATCTGCAGGGTGGCGTGCTCGAAGCGGGCGATCTCCGCCGGAGCGGCCGTATCGTCTACGCGTAAGAGCAGAGCGCGGTAGACCGTGGACGGATTCGCATCCTCGCGGCGGCCGGAGCGCCCGTCGCCGGGAGCGGCACCCGGGTACTCGACGGAGTCGATATGGTCGATCGCCGGGCAGATCATGGCTTCGCCGATGGTCTCGCGGTGTGACAGCCACTCGGATTTCGACGCGAACCGGAAATGGGCGAGGAGATCGCCACCGTTGCGTACCCCGGGCAGGGTCCGGGCGACCAGCGGATGCCTCACCCCCACCGCTTCCGCGGCGGCGGTGAGGCGTTTGACGGTCATCTCCGTGGTCATGGCATCGGCGGGATCGGCCAGGTGCAGCAGGCACGTCACCTTATACATCGCACAGTCCTTCCACATCCTCGGCGCAGCTCGCCATGGAACGGGTTCGTTCGACGATCACCGGCGCCATCGATTCCCACCACCGGGCCGGTCCGGGATCGTGCCGGGCCCCGACTGCCGCCGCCCACCAGGCTCTGGGGCCCGGTACCGTCCAGGTGGCGGTGACGGTGTTGGTTTCACCGTCGATCCAGGCCGGCGGGCTCACCAGAATCCGATCGAGCGTCAGGCCCCGTTCGCGCGCCTGCGGCGCATAGCCGCTGAGATACGCGTCGATGAATGCGCGTGCGCTGCCGGGTCTGAGCACGATCCGATCGATGATGTAGATGGTGCGGTCGTCCATGTTCCGAACGTAAGCGCTACCGTCTGGGCCGGTGCCGGCCTCTCCCGGTGGCCGGGAGCCCGCACCACCGGATGCCTTGTAGGCTGCACGATCATGGCCGCCGACCCCGATTCCTACCCCAATCTGCCCGCGACCAGCTGGGCTGTCCTGGGCATGTTGTCCTTCGGTGAGGAACTGACCGGCAACGACCTGAAGAAATGGGCAGACTGGAGTATCGGCTTCTTCTATTGGAGTCCGTCGGTGAGCCAGGTCTACGGCGCGCTGGAAAAGCTCGAGGATCTCGCGCTGGTACGGTCCCACGTGGTCGCCGACGAGGGTGTGCGCGGCCGGCGGCTCTACGGGATCACCGATGCCGGCCTGCGCGCGTTGCGGAACTGGTCGCACGGTGCCGAGGTCGATATGCCGGTGCTCAAACACGGTGTGATGCTTCGCCTTTACATGGGGCATCTGCACGATCCTGACCATTTGAAGGAGATCGTCCGCAGGCATATCGAGAACCTGCGTGAGCGGGCCCGGCAGGCGCAGTTGCATGCCGACCACTCCGACCCGGAACCCGGCTGGGTGTTCACCCAGATGAGCCTGCGGTGGTCGCAAAAGTATTTCGCGGCGGAGATCGAACTGGCCGAAGAGTTGCTCGCCGAAATCGACGACGCGGCCGCCCGGTATCGGGAATCGGCGGTGCGCGACGAACACGATATGCCGATACCGCGGCAGCCCGGTAGGTGGCGCACGGTCAGCGAGGAGCGCCCCGACGGTTCGTGACGACCGTGCGCCGGCCGGGTCAGCCCTCGGCGAGGACGCTCGGCGCGGTGGGCAGCGAACGCAATATGTTGCGGCGCTGCAGGGTCGGGGTGACCCGCACGCCGGCGCAGACGCTGCGCCAGATCGCGTGTGCGGTCAGCTGGACCGGGCTGGTCATCCGGCTGTCGAAGGTCATCTTGACCAGCGGCCCGCAGATGGAGACCGCGGTGGTCGCTTCGCCGAGGGGACCGATCGGTGCCGCGATACACCCGAAGCCGGGCACGGCGTTGTTACGCTCGGCGGCGTAGCCGAGATCGCGAATGCGGGTGTCTTCCGGCCTGTTACCGCCGTTGAAGGCCAGTAGCGCCTTGCCGAGTGCTGTCTGCGCGGCCGGTAGCCGGCCGCCCACCCGGGTCGGCACATGTGCGGCGAGCCGGCCACCGATTTTGTCGAGATAGACGACATCGTCGCCGTCGAGGACCGCCAGGTGCACGACCAGGCCGGTCGCCCGGTAGAGGTGGTGCAGGTGTTCGCCGGAGGCGGCGTGGATCCGATCCTGGTGCACCGCCAGCGAACCCAGCTCGACCAACCGGATTCCGAGACTGTAACTGCGGCCTTCCCGCCGCAGCCAGCGCAACCCGACGAGCCGGTCCAGCATCCGGTGGGCGGAGGAACGGGGCAGTCCGGTGCGCAGGACGACCTCCGCCAATCCGAGACTTTCGCGCCCGTCGAAGGCGTCCAGTACGAGCGAAATGCGGTCGAGGATGGCGCTGGGGGTCGCGGCCGTACCGGTGTGCATCTCCTGAGGGGTGATCGTCATGCTTGGCTCCCTTGCCTACCTGCGCCATCCCCCTGACATGGCTATTTCTATTAGAAATAGTGCCATAGACCCGTCAGTATGTGAAGCAGCTCACGAAGTTGGGAGGTCAGGAGGGGTTCCCGCTCAATGGACACGTGGGCTGGTCCACCGGCTCGCGCGGCCTACGTTTATCTCCACTTGTCGTCCCGATCGGAATGTGGAGCCAGGACCAGATGGTGAAAAAAATGCCCCCGCTCGTACCCGCCCACGACACGATCGTCGATCTTCTCGTCATCGGTTCGGGTACCGGGATGTCCGCCGCGCTCGCCGCGAAGGAACTGGGACTGTCGGTGGTGATCGCGGAGAAGACGGCCTACGTCGGCGGTTCGACCGCGCGTTCCGGCGGGGCCTTCTGGATACCGGGCAGTTCGATCCTGCCGGAACCGCGCGACCAGGGAGTGACCGAGGCCGGGACCTACCTGCAGGCCGTCGTCGGGGATTCGGCCCCGGCCGAACGCGGCACCGCCTTCCTGAACGCGGGCGCCGAAACCGTGGCGATGCTGGAGCGGGCGACGCCGATGCGTTTCTTCTGGGCCGAGGGCTATTCGGATTACCATCCCGAGAAACCTGGCGGCCGGGCCGCGGGCCGCACCTGCGAATGCCGTCCGTTCAACGCCTCGGTGCTGGGCGAGCAGCGGCCCAGACTACGGCCTGGCGTGATGAAGGCGTCGCTACCGATGCCCGTGACAGGCGCCGACTACAAGTGGATGAACCTCGTCGCGCGCAAGCCGCTGAAGGCCCTGCCGCGCATAGTCCGGCGGGCGGCACTCGGCATCGGCGGCATGCTCATCGGGCGGGAATACCTGGCCGGCGGGCAGGCGCTCGCCGCGGGTCTGTTCGCGGGTGTCCTGCGCGCAGGGATACCGGTGTGGACCGAGACGAGCCTGGTGCGGCTGGTGCACGACGGGGGCCGGGTCTCCGGAGCCGTGCTGCGACAGGGCGAGCGCGAGGTCACCGTACGGGCCCGCCGCGGTGTCGTACTGGCAGCCGGCGGTCTCGACCACGATATCGACGCCCGGCACAAGTACCAGTCCCCGACGCTGGCCCCGCACGCCAGTCTCGGCGCCGAGGGGAACACCGGCGACGCCATTGAAGCGGCGCGGGAACTCGGCGCCGATACCGTCTCCATGGACCAGGCCTGGTGGTTCCCCGCCTTCGCACCCCTGCCCGGTGGTGCACCCGCGGTGATGCTCGCGGAACGCTCGCTGCCGGGTTCGTTCATCGTCGACCAGACGGGCCGGCGGTTCATCAACGAAGCCACCGACTACATGACCTTCGGCCAGCGGGTGCTGGCCCGCGAGCAGGCCGGCGACCCGGTCACCGAGATGTGGCTGATCTTCGACCAGCGCTACCGCAACAGCTACATCATGGCCGGCGGCCTCTTCCCCCGGCAGCCGCTACCGGAGGCCTGGTACGAGGCGGGTATCGCGCACCGCGCCGACGCCCCGGCCGCACTGGCCGAGGCCATCGGTGTGCCGGTGGATGCGTTCACCGACACCTTCGCTCAGCACAACGACTATGCCGATGACGGGAAGGATCCCGAATTCGACCGCGGTGCAAGCGCTTACGACCGTTACTACGGCGACCCCACGGTGACGCCGAACCCGAACCTGTCCGCGCTGGGCAGCGCGCCCTATTACGCGGTGAAGATGATCCTCAGCGACCTCGGCACCTGCGGCGGTGTCGTCGCCGACGAGCACGCACGAGTGCTGCGAGAGGACGGAAGTCTCATCGAGGGCCTGTATGCCATCGGCAATACAGCGGGCAACGCCTTCGGTGCGTCCTACCCCGGCGCCGGCGCCACCATCGGGCAGGGTCTAGTCTACGGCTACATCGCCGCCCGGCACGCCGCGGCACATGGCGCGGCCGAAACCGTGGCACCCGCATCCGGCGAGTAGCCGGGCGGTCGTCTGTATGGCCGGGGCCGGGCCGCGATCTGTACGAGTCGAGACCCGGTCCTGGGCAGGCCCCGGCGCCGTCCTCGGGTGGCCTCTCACTTGCTGGGAGGGTTGCTGCCGCTGCACTGGCAGACCATGGCGTGGGCGAGCAGCCAGGTCAGGGCGGCGGTGATTCCCGGGGCGGCGAATACAGCTGTCCGACCGTCGAGTGACGGAGCCCCGCTCCCGGCCGGCCGCGTTCCGGGTGCGCCCGGATGTGCTGTCGGCGCGGCCCGGTTTGTGCTCTGCGGCCGAGGTGGCCGGCGGGATTCCGACGTGCGCGGTGATGTGTGCGGAGTGGGCCGGATGCGTACGGCATCCGGCTCCCACGCGTGCACAGTGCTGGAGTAGCAGGTCACATATGCGAGCCGCCGTCGACCCGGACTTCTGTCCCGGTGACGAAATAGGCGTCCGGTGAACCCAGCATGGCCACCACCGAGGCCACCGCATCCGGACCGGCAAAGATCGCGCCGCCGTCGAGCGGTAGCGCCGGTGACGCTTTGGCGAACATTCCGAAGTCGACGTCCTCGGGCAGTCCGGGGCCGATGCTCTGTTTGGCCGCGCCGGTGCCGTCGGTCATTCCGGAGGAAATCGAACCGGGCTGTACGGCGTTGAACCGGATCCCCTGTTTGCTGAACTCCAGGGCCAAGGCGTGGGTCATCGCCTGGATACCGCCCTTGGACGCGGCGTAGGCGGACATATAGGGATGCGCGAAGGCCGCCGATGTCGAACTGAAGTTCACCACCGCCGGGCCCACGCCCTGCCGCAACGCGGCGATCGATTCCCGGGTCACCAGGAACGTGCCGACGAGATTGATACGCACCACCTGCTCGAAATCGGCGAGGGTGGTCTGCTCGAAATGGGCCGAGCGCAGCACACCGGCCGCGTTGACGAGGGTGTCCAGGCCGCCGAGCCGCTGCACCGCGTCGGCGACACCGGCCCGGACCGACTCTTCGTCGGCGATATCCATGGTCAGGGTGGTCAGTGCGGTGGAGTCCGCCTTGCCGGCGGTATCCCGCAGGCCGGCCTCGCTGATATCCGCCGCGACCACCTGGCCGCCTTCCTCCAGGATGCGTAGTACGCAGGCCTGGCCGATACCCGACCCGCCACCCGTGATCAGAACTCGACGGCCGGTATACCGCTGGAGAACGCCCATATCGGTTTGCTCCTGTGCTCAGGGGCGGAACTCACTCGGCGGTGCCGCCCGGACTGCCGAGAGTGGCACAGCCCTGACGGGATAGGGCCAACTGGTTCCGCTCAGCGGGTACGGACCGATCTCCAGGCGGACCTGGGCCGGAACCGTCGCAGGGCGCAGGTAGGAGCCATCTCCACTGGGCATCCCGCCGTGCCCGGACCGGGGCTCCGATTCCTTTGCCGACCTGCCCGCTGTCCGGAGGGGATAGGAAACTCCTGGATCCGTATGGCCGTTGGGGCAGGCGTCCGAGGCCGCGGTCGACGGATGCCGTTTCGGTGAGCGGGCACCCGCGGGCGGAGACGATCGGGCGTAACGGAGGATCGGGGCATGGGACAAGGTCTTCCGACAGCTCAGCAGATCCGTGAGATTCCGGCCGCGCTCGCCGCGGCGGTGACCGGCCGCGAGATCGACAACAACGGTCATATGAATGTGGTGCACTACCTGGCTCTCGGTTCACAGGCCGCGGATGTGCTGATGCGCGAGCTGGGGGTGGACGACAGCTACCGCGAGGACCGGCGGCTGGGCGTGTTCACCGCCGAACACCATCTGGTCTACTACAGCGAACTACGCGAAGGCGATCCGTTCACCGTGCACGTCCGGGTCCTCGAACGCAGCGATAAAGCGATGCACCTGATGGCATTCCTGGTCGACGACAAGCGTGACAAACTGTCCAACACGCTCGAGATCATGCTCGTGCACGTCGATCTCGACGAGCGCCGCGCAAGCCCCCTACCCGGCGACCTCGCGGCCGCCCTCGATCGCAAGATCGCCGACGATGGGGCGCTGACCTGGCCGGCGCCGACCTGCGGTTCGCTGCGTATCCGGCGCTGACCGCCAGGAAGCCCGGGCCGCGAGCACGCCAGTCGGGTTCGTGGTCGACGTCGTCGGTGTTGCGTGTCCGTCCCGGTATCCGCTGATGATGGCCGGGGTCCGCGGCGGCGGATCGCCCGAACGCCTGTGCGGAACCGATGGAGATCATGGTGCCACAAACCGAAGGGCTTATCGCTGCCGGTATCGGCAGCGATAAGCCCTTGTCCGGGACTCGACTCGGCTCAGTCGGTGGCCGATATATGGCCGCTTGCGAATTCGTGAACGGTGGCGACGACGTGGTCGAGTTCTTCGGCGGTCATGCCGTGGCTCATGCCCAGCGACATACCGCGTTCGAAGACCTCGTCGGCGTTCGGCAGACCGCCCTCGGGCACCCGGTATTCGACGCCGCGCATCATCGGATGCCGGGTGACGTTGCCGCTCCAGACCGTGCGGGTGTCGATACCCGCGGCCTCCAGGTGTCCTTGCAGATCGGAGCGGGCGAATCCGGCGTCCTCGCGGATGGTGACCGGGTAGCACAGCCACGCGGTGTGGAAATCTGGGTTCTGCCGGGGCAGCCGGAACAGGGACGGGTAGGCGCCGAAGGCACCGTTGAAGGCATCGAAGATTTCGGCGCGGCGCTGGTAGTTCTTATCGAGTTTGGACAGCTGGACGAGGCCGAAGGCGGCACCGAGTTCCGAAGGTTCGAAGTTCCAGGGGAGTACGTCGAAAATGAAATCGTTGTCGTAGGCGACGCCGTCGAGATCTTCGCGGAAGACACGTCCGGTGCGGGCGGCCTGCGAGCCGAAGAGGTGCGGTTCGGAGCGCCGGCCCCAGCGGCGCAGCATAAGACCCTTGTCGCGGAGCTTCTCGTCGTCGACGCAGACCATGCCACCGTTGCCCGCACAGGTGATGATGTGGGACATCGCGAAGCTGGTGACGGTGATATCGGAACGGCTGCCGGTCTTGGTGCCGCGCAGCGTGGTGCCGATGCAATCGCAGGAGTCTTCGATGATCTTCAGGCCGTGCCGGTCGGCGATATCGCGGATGGCGTCCCAGTCAGGAGCGTTGCCGGCGAGATTCGGTAGCAGGATGGCCTTGGTCTTATCGGTGATCAGCGCCTCGATGGCCGCGGGGTCGGCGTTGTAGGTATCGGGTTCGACGTCGACGAACACCGGGATCCAGCCGCCGCGGACGATGGGGGAGGCGTCGGTGGAGAAGGTCAGTGGCGAGGTGATGACCTCGGCGCCCTTGGGCAGGTCCAGCAGTTCCAGGGCGAGGTAGAGCGCCGAGGAGCCGGAGTTGCACATCAGCCCGAGCTTTTTACCGTAGAGTTCGGCGACACGGCGTTCCATCTCGGCGACATTCTTGCCGATCTTGAGCGCGTACGGCCCGCCCTGCAATACCTCCAGGCAGGCGTTGATCTCCGCTTCGTCGTGGACGCTGCGTGCATAGATGACCCTGGTCACGATAGATCTCCTCGTAGTGAAACCGGAAAGGGAAATGTCGCCTGGTGTGGCGTCTCGCCCGGCTCCTGTCCGCTCGCAGCGCAAGTGGCCAGTGCCGGTGATGCTGCCGGGTCCGGAAACGAACCCGGTGCGGCCGGCGTGATCCGCCGGCCGTGATGTCGCGGTGTGTGCCGTGCCGAGGACTTCATCCGTCGGCGAGGTGATCACGCAGGGTGGTGCCCCGGTACTTCGTGCGCAGCAGGCCACGGTCCTGCAGCCGGGGTACGACCTCGCCCACGAATATGTCGAGCCCGAGTGGCAGGTCGGCGGGGAGCACGATGAATCCGTCGGCGGCGCCGGCCTCGAACCATCGCTGCAGGTCGTCGGGGACCGTATCGGGCGAACCGACGAGCGTACGGTGACCGATGCTGAGCCCCACCCGCTGGGCGAGCTGGCGAACGGTCAGTTTCTCCCGCAGAGCGACCTCGGTCAGCAGGGTCGGCCGGCCCAGACTGGCGTTGCCGGGCAACGAGTCCCGCAGATCCGGGAAGGGTTTGTCGAGGTCGAACCGGGACAGATCGATACCGCCGAAGGTCTGGTTCAAGAACTTCAGGGTGGTCTGCTCGCTGATCAGCGACCCCAGTTCGAGCCCGAGATCGCGGGCTTCCTCATCGGTACGGGCGATGATCGGGGTGACACCCGGGAGTACCTTGACCGCCGAGCGTTCCCGGCCCGCGGCTTCCGCGAGCGTGCGCATGCCGTCGGCGAATTCGAGCGGGACATCGATCGAATGCTGTGTCGCGAACACCAGGTCGGCCACCCGGGCGCCGAGTTTCATCCCGGTCGGTGAGGAGCCCGCCTGCGCGAGCGGGATCCGGCCTTGCGGGGAACGTGGGATCGTGAGCGGTCCCGCAACATCGAAGTACTGTCCGTGATGGTCGATGCGGTGCAGCTTCGCCCGGTCGACCCAGATCCCGGCCTCCCGATCGGCGACGATGGCATCCGGTTCCCAGCCGTCCCAGAGCGCCCGGACGATATCGACGAATTCTTCGCCGCGCACATAGCGGTCTGTGTGTTCGGGCAGCCCGGCCGCACCGTAGTTCTCGGCGGCGGCCGGAATAGCGGTGGTCGCCACATTCCAGCCGGCGCGGCCGTCGCTGAGGTGGTCCAATGTCGCGAACTGCCGCGCGACCGTGAAGGGATCGTTGTAGGTGGTCGAACTCGTACCGATCAAACCGATGCGGTCGGTGACCACCGACAGCGCGGAAAGGATCGGCAGTGGATCGGGACGATCGGTGGCATGGGTTTCGATCGCGGTCGACAGATTCAATGCGTCTGCGATGAAGAACGCGTCGAAACAGCCGCGTTCGGCCGTCCGGGCGAGATGTGCCCAATGGCCGAAGGTGTGCATCCGGTCCGGGGCGGTGCGCGGCGACCGCCAGACCGACTGGCCGACGCCGACTCCCTGTGCGAATACGGCCAAATGCATGAGTCTGCTCATGGGACCGGTCTCCTTTCTTCGAATGCGGCCTGCCGGCAGAGGTCGGCGCTCGTGTGGTCTCGAGAATCACCTTGTCGGTCAGGGGCCGGTCTCATCCGGTGCGTTGAGCAGGGCCATTTCGTCGGGTGTGAGTGTCAGTGAGATCGCGGCAACCGAATCGAGGACCGACTCGGGCCGGGACGCGCCGGGTATCGGGATGACGACCGGGGACTGGTGGAGCTGCCAGGCGAGAGCGACCTGATGAATGCTCACGCCGCGGGCTCGAGCGACCTCGGCAAAGGGCGAACCGCCGTCCCCGAGACTCTTGGCCTGCCGCATTCCGCCGAAGGGGCCCCACGACAGGAAGGCGAGTCCGCGCTCCTCGCACGCCCGGATCTCCCGCTCCGAAGCCCGCGCGCCCGGTGAGTATTCGTTCTGCACCGATACCAGTGCGTCGGGACCGGGCCAGGAGCGCAGCGCGTCCATCAGTGCCAGCTCGTTCACTCCGTCGCCGCCCCCTGCCGGGCCGTACACATCCGCAGTGTCGAACAGCCGGACGCCGGCGTCGAGGGCGGCATGAACCGTCCGTCGCCCGCGGTCGACGTCGTAGCCGGCCACCTGGGTGATCGTCATGGCGCCGAATCCGATCGCCGGCACCGTGAGATCGCCCAGTTTCCGGTGCGGCAACGAGGTAGCGCTCATTTGCCGACCGTCGTCCAGCCACCGTCTACCGGCAGGCATACACCGGTGACAAAGGTGGCGTCGAGTGCGAGATTTTCGATCGAACGGGCCATTTCGTCCGGAGTGCACAAGCGACCCAGCGGTGTCCGTGCCTCCGTAGCCGATATGTCGTAGCCGTTGTCGATGAGGTCCTGGACCATCGGCGTTCGCGTATGGCCGGGCGCGACACTGGTGACGCGGATCAGGGGCGCCCACTCCATGGCGAGGTTGCTGGTGAGCTGGCGCACCGCGGCTTTGGCGGTACCGTAGTCGGCTTGCCGGTGCCAGCCGCCGTAGGCAGTGGTCGACGAGATCGTGACGATCGATCCGTTCGTGCCGTCCGCCAGCAGCGGTCGTGCGAACGCGGAGGCCACGAGAAAGGTCCCCAGGACATGCACGTCGAAGAGACGGCGGAGACGTTCGGGATCGAGTTCCAATGCCGGAACGAAGGATCCACGGATTCCGTGGCTGGTCACCAGCACATCGGGAGCCGGCGACTGTGCGGAGGCCTGCGCCATCGCCGACTCCACCGCACCGCGGTCGGTCACATCCACCCGGTAGTAGTCCACCCCCTCGCGGGCCGGTGCGGACTCGCCGAGATCGAAAACACTCACCTTCAGACCCCGGTCGAGGAATCGTTCGACGACGGCGGCGCCGATTCCGCCGGCTCCGCCGGTGACGACGGCATGGTGTGCGACCACGATTGCTACTCCTAGTTTTTTTAAAGCCGTTGTCCCCAGTCACTTTCGGATACGTCGCCGAAGGATTCGCTGCGCCGCCGTGCCGTGGGCGGGCTCGAACTCGCCGGCAGCAACAGTGGCGTTTCGCGCTGATCGAACGACTCCCGCCGGGGCCGGTGCCGGGGCGATCCGCCGGACGGGGTGAAACCTATTACCGGTACTGGTGGGCAGCAACCGAGGTTTCCACAGGGCGGAACACCACGATCGGCTTCAGCGCGCGGGCACGGCGACCTCGTCGCGCAGATCCTCGCCGCACAGCGCTACGGCCTGGTGCGATCCGAGCATCCGGCCGCAGATTTACTGCCCGCCGCATGAATTCGCGCATTCGCTGATCGACAGCCGCTCGGCTCAGGGGCGCCCGCAACGCCATATCGCAGGAGATCGCCGAACTCTCGGCGCGTAGCGGCTCATCGGGAAGACACTTCGCCGATCTTCTCGTCTGATCCCGGAGACGAACGGCCGCTGGCCCCCACAGCGAAATCGGTCTCGATCCCGCCGGGCGATGAGGGCCTGAGCACGGACCGTACCGGTACCGCCGGTGCCCATTCAGTGGAAAGACCGGCGGACGCAGCGGGGTACCCGCGTCATGATCGAGAGGGTACGGTCTCGCCCAGTGTGCCGCCTGTGTACCGGCGACTCACGAATGCCACCTGCGGGGCCGGTCGCCGGAAACCATCTGGAAATTGTTCATCCAATCCAATCCAATCCAATCGGAACGGCAGGCTCTATGTTCTCGGAACACGCGTTCTTCTCCTTCATCGATCTCACCGATCCCAGCGTGCATCGCGAATACAACGAATGGCATCAGCTCGACCACCGCCCGGAGAATCTGCTGCTGCCGGGCGTGGCCTGGGGTGATCGATGGGCCAGGCCGGCCGAGTACGCCGCGCTGGACCGGTCTTCGTCCCAGGAACTCGCCGATGTCGACTATGTGGCGATGTACTGGTTCACACCGCCCTATGAGGAGAGCGTCGCGGCCTGGACGAAACTGGGCGAGGACTCCTTCCAGTGGGGCCGAGGTCCGCAACTGCCCGGGGTTGTGCGACCGCTGCTCGGATTCTTCACACCTGTCAAGGGTTACGCGGCACCGCGTATCGGCGTGTCGGCGGACGCGCTGCCCTTCCGGCCCAACCGCGGATTGCATCTCACCGTCACCCATTTCGCGGAACCACACGGAGCCGACGTGCACGAGCAGTTCCGCTGGGACGACCGTGTCGGAATTCCCGCGCTACTCGAACTCCCGGGAGTGGCGGGTGCGTGGACCTTCTCGCTGCATTCGATGCAGAAGCATCCCACCCTGCCGCTCGGTGCCGGCAATCGCGAGTTCGCGCCGGGATCGGTCCGGATCCGACTGCTGTACCTCGACGCGGACCCGGCCGAGGTGACCGGCTCGGTGGTGGAGTTGGACCAGAGCCTGGCCACCGCGGGCGACGGTGCGCCGCGGCCGGTCGTCGGGGACACCCTGTTCGACGGCCCGCTGCGGACGATCATTCCCTGGCAGGACTGGTAACAGGTCGCCGGCCTCGCCGGCCTGCGATGAGCAGGCCGGCGAGTACCGCGGCGGCCGCGGTGGTACCGGTCGCGATCCATAACATGGTGGCAAAGGCCGTCTCTGCGGGATAGTGCTGGGCGCCGATCGTGAGGGTTACCCTCGCGGGGACGGCCCGGACGTACACGTGGGATCTGGCTGTCCGGGCATGCGTTCGAGTACGTTATCGCGGCAGCAGGAGTCGGCAAATCCCCGGTCGGTTCTGCCTGGTCTCGGTCCGAATGTGCGATCGCGGCCGATATCAGCTCGGCCTTGTTGGTCCATCGCCGATAGACCCAAGGCTTCGATACCCCGCTTTCCTCCGCGATCCTGGCGATACTCAGCGCTTGATAACCCACGCGGGGGAGGCAGGTCCAGCGCCGTTTCGAGGATGTGTTCGTCGGCGTGCACACGGGGACGACCGACCCGCGGCGGCTCCGGTGTCTCATCGAGCATGCCGGTCGCGGCTCGGTCTCCCCTGCGGGGAACTCCTTCGGGAGCGCAGGTGGACGGTGGTTCCAGTGTCCCACCGGGGACCCGGCCACCGGCGTTGTGCACCGGTCAGGCCCGGCGACCGGTCTTCCGGGGCCCGGCGACAGCACGTCCTGTATCTCGAAGTCGACCCGCCGGAACAGCCCGACTTCTAGAAGGTGATGCCGCCCCCGTACTGCTGGGGGTTCCGTGGGTAGAGCATGACTTTGCAGGTGTTCCGGGCGACGATATGCCCTCGGTCTCATGACCGCGGCGAAGTTGTCGCGGCTCCTCGTTCCGTGGACAGCTCCCGGTCCAGGCCTGATGTGTAGCGGCGTGGTCGCGCTTCGGCAGCGTCCCACTCGCGGTCGGGAACCCCGCCTGCCGCACGCGCGCCACCCCTCAGCTGCATGTGTGCCGGAACAGGGTGACAGTGACTCACCGGTGCACCACACTGAGAGGGTTTGGTATATGCGGGAGGAGAGTCGTTATGGCTTCTCGGTACACAGCGGCGGTCGAGCGTGAGATCACCGATATGCGAGCACAATACGACGAGTGGGCGAACACCGCAGAACCCTGGTCATTGCGGGAAATTTTCAGCACAGCGGACTTCGATATCGCAGAGTACTGCAGAGAGTTCCGTCCCAGCGAGTTCGGTGCGCAGACTTGTGATGATGTGGAAAGTTACTGCCGCGCACACGATATCTGGCTGGAACCCGCCGGTGCGCACTACAACAGCATGACGCCGTATCTGCATCCGGGAGCGGTCAGTGCGCGGCGGCTGACGGCGATCGGATTGTTCAACGCGATCCTGTTCTGGCTCAACGATACTGTGGGCCGGGAGAAGTACGGACACCTGTCGGAGGCCGAACAAGGCAGGGCGCGTGACGAACTCGCGCGCCTGTGCCGCCTGCTGGAAACCCGGAAACCGGCCGTCGACCCGACCCCGGTCGAAGCGGCGACGGTCGATTTCCTATCGCAGGTCGGCGAGTTGTCGGACCCACGATGGCTCGACGAATTCCTCGCTTCGACCGTGGAACATCTGCGCACCGCGATCCGCGACCAGAACGCCCGCGCCCGTGGTGATCTGCTGACCGTCGCGGAGTACATCGATCTGCGCGCGCAGGTATCGGGGATGTATCCGGCCATCGCCCTGTGCGAGTTCGGCCGCGACAGCTACCTGGATGCGGAACAGCTGGTACGGGTGGGGCTCGCCCCGGACCTCCGTCGATTACGTGTGCTCACTGCCGAAATCGGTGCATTGATGAATGACATGTTCTCCTTCGAAAAGGAGTGCATTGCGGACCGGTCGGATTTCAACCTGATCCCGGTCTGCCTGCTGAACACACCCGGCGCGACCTTGGCCGACGCCGTACGCGACGCGGGCACCATCGTGCGCGATCGAATCACCGAGTTCCGGCATCGGCACGACGCGCTGGCGGACCGCTGCCATGCGCCGGGCCTCGCCGATACCGATCTGGCCGCGCAACTGCTCGAGTACCTCACCGACCTCACCGGCTGTGTCCAGGCGAGCTGGGTATGGCAACTGACCACGACCCGGTACAAGGGGACGAGTATTTTCTCGGAGAACCACCCCCCACCCGGCCGGAGCCTGGCCGATGAGCAATGATAGTGATCATCGAGGGTAGCCACCCGACCTTTCGCTAGGCGCTGTTGTATGGCTGCGAACGGGGCGGTGGCGGGCACAGCAGCGAAGGGGAGCGATGGAGCCGGAGCACAGCGAACTGGTTCGAGCATGGTCTGCGGCCCTCCATGCGACCAGCGGCTCCGCCCCCTCCGATCCGAGTATCCATCACCTGCTCAGCTGGCTGGTGCACGATCTCGCGCATGCACTCACCACCACACCGTTCGATTTCGGTGCCGGGGCCCGGGCCGGGGCCGCCCTGGCTGCCGCGGATCTGCCGGCACCCGATGTGGTGGCCACCTCGGTCCCGGTGCTGTGGTCACTCGCGAGTCCGGTCGGCGACCCCGAAACGACCCGGAGAATGGCGGTCCTGCTGGCCAAACTCGGCGAAGGCTTCGGTATCCGGCGGCAGATGTTGTTCGCGCCGCCCGATGCTCCGGGCGAGGTCTCGCAACGGATGGACGAACGTTTCCGGGTCGTTTTCGACAATGCGGCGGTGGCCATCGCCATCGGCGATACCAACGGTGTTCTGCTCAATGCCAACCGGGCACTCGCGGATATGATCGGCGTCCCCGCCGACGACCTGCGCGGTATCTCGGTGTACGAATTCGCTCATCCGGAGGATCGGGAACGTATTCGCCGGATGGTCTACGAGCGGTTGGTGCCGCACAAGCAGGGCGCGGTGAAACTGGAACAGCAGATCGGGCGGGCCGACGGCAGCTACGGGTGGGCCGCCTTCTCCATCACCTTCGTCGAGGGCCGCGACGGGCATCCGGACTATCTGCTGGCTGTCGGCGAAGACGTCACCGAACAGCACCGGATGCGCGAGGAACTGCACCGGCAGGCACGCCATGATCTGCTGACCGGGCTGCCGAACCGGCGTCAGCTGCTCGAATGGCTGGATTCGACGATCCGCGACGCCGGTCCGCAGGACCGGATCGGGTTGTGTTTCGTGGACCTGGACCGGTTCAAATACATCAACGATCGCTACGGTCACGGCACGGGTGACAAGGTCCTCACCGCCGTGGCGAACCGGTTGAACGACAGCGTGGTGGAGCTGGATTGCCTGGTCGCGCGGATCGGCGGCGACGAATTCGTGACACTCGTCCCGCCACCCGTCGACGACGACCGGATGACCGAGGTGGCCGAGCGGCTGCTCGGCGCCCTGTCCGATCCGGTCACCACGGGGGGCCATCGGTTGACCGTCTCGGCCAGTATCGGCGCGGTGGTGACCACGGTCGAAGGCGGACAAGCGGAGGCATTGCTGGACGCCGCCGATACCGGGCTCTATCACGCCAAGAACAGTGGAAAGGCGCAGTGGGTACTGCATACCCTGCCGGTCGACGGGGGCACCGATCCGGATCCTGTCGACGGTGGCGGACCTGCCGGCCAGGCCCGGTGACCCCGAGCGGTCAAGCGGTCATGGTGCCGACGAGCCCGCCATCGATGATCAAGTCTTGACCGTTGATGCATGAGGCCTCGGAGGAAGCCAGAAAGGCCACCGTGTCGGCGACCTCGCCGGGACGCCCGGATCGCCCGGCCGGAACTCGGCTTCGGTCGGCGGCTGCGACCTGCGCGGGAAGCTCGGCCTCGGGGTACATCGGGGTATCGATATAGCCGGGGCTGACGGAGTTGACGCGGATACCGCGTGGAGCGAGTTCCGTGGCAAGAGTTCGAGCCAGATTATGGACCGCGGCCTTGGTTGCGGGGTAGAGGCGCAGTCCGTCGACACCCCGGTGCAGGGTCCACGAGGCGTTGACGAGGATTGCGCCGCCGTCGGGGATGAGGGACAGCGCCTTCTGGATGGTGAAGAAGACCCCTCTGAAGTTGATTGCCACGGAACGGTCGAAATCCTTCTCGGTGATCTCCCGGATCGGTGCGAAGATGCCGACTCCGGCATTCGCGACGACCACGTCGTACCGGTCACGAATGTCCTGCATGAGCGCGTCCAGGGCGGTCAGGTCGGCGACGAATCCGTGCGCCCGGTCGCCGAGATCGGCCACCGCCGCCTCCAGCCGGGCGGCGTCGCGCCCGGTGACGACCACCTGTGCGCCCTCGCCGATGAGGCGTTTCGCCGTGGCGATCCCCATTCCGCTGGTGCCGCCGGTGACCAGTGCGATCTTGTCGGTGTATCGAGCCATCGGAACAGACTCGGTGATCGAACGGCGCCTGAACAGACCGAGCTGATGCTGGGTGTGACATCACCAGGCATCGTGGGCCCGCGGCCCTGGCTCAGCTGATCAGGCCGGACTCCTCGGCGAAGGTTTCCAGCCATTCCAGCGTGCCGGTGCCGGGAGTCGGATTGTGCAGAACCAAGTGGTGACCGGGATGCTCCGGCAGGGAAGCCGGGTGTACTCGAAATGCAGGTCGCCGCCGTGCGGATGAGTGATGGCCTTGGTGCCCTTCGCCGATTCGGTGACATCGTGCCGGGCCCACAACCGGTCGATACGCCAGAGTCGGCCGGTATTGCTCTGCACCGACAGCAGATACCGGCCGACGGCGAGGATGCCGTTGAGATTGTGCTCGCCGTGTATCTATTCGATGGCCGTCTGGTCGATATCGAGCCAGGGATCCATCTGCCGGCGGCCGTCGCGTTCGGTGATCCGGTAGATCATCGGCAGGAAGGAATCGGTGACGTAGGCGGTGCCGCCTTCCGCGACGGATACCTCGTTCACGAAACCACCTGGGAGACCGTGAAGTTCGCTGAGCAGTTCGCCGCTGCCGGGGTCGTAGACCCGGGTGATGTTGCTGTCGGCGCCGTTGACGAACAGTCGTCCCGCGGCGTCCATCGTCATTCCGGAGGTGAGGGTTCGTCCGTCGGTTCCGTGTGGGGACCACGGCTCCGCGTCGGGCCGGTCCACATGGCCGCGATACAGCGCGCCGTCCGCGGCTCTGCCCACGAAATAATGCCCGGTCCCGGGGTCGTAGGCGAGCCCGGTGGGAAATGCCCGGTCGCCGGGGATGACATAGTGGCCGGGCGGTTCGGCCGGTGCGGGGGAGGTGCAGGCGAGAGCCACCGACGCAGTGAGCCGAGGATGAGATGGCGTATACGAACGCGCATGGCGGCCGTCCTTTCGGGGATGCGATCTTCCGCATCATCTGCCGTCCGCGACGATTCTCCCGATACCTGTCGATACAGGTGTTCCCGTGCCTGGGTGTGGGAAACCCAGGCACGGCGGACGCCGGTCACCGTGGTGAACCGACGAGAAAGGCTCCGCACCCGTGGGGTGCGGAGCCTTCAAGTCACACGAAATCAGATCGCGCGGACGTCCTGAGCCTGCGGGCCCTTCTGGCCCTGGCCGATCTCGAACTCGACCCGCTGACCCTCTTCGAGGGTCTTGAAGCCCGAGCCACCGATGGCCGAGTAGTGCACGAAGACGTCAGGGCCGCCTCCGTCTTGGGCGATGAAGCCGAAGCCCTTCTCGCCGTTGAACCATTTCACGCTGCCTTGCGCCATGCTTTAATACTTCATTCCTGTAGATGAGCCGCGCAGATCACTTTGATAAGCGCAGTCTCGATGAGCCAGTGTGCCACACGCATGGGTGATCCGTCCAGGGGGGTGGACCCCAGGCGGCAACGGCGCGCCGTCTCTGCTTGGGGGCCCGGCTGGTCGTGGACCTGCTAAGGACTATGAAAGACATTGACGGAGAACATGATCAAGGCAATCCGAGCGGAGGTTCCCGTCAGCGGCGCTTGGGGTCGAACGTGGACTCGACATCGGATTTCGCGACGGCCTTGGCCTTCTTTTCCGCACGCTTTTCCTTCAGCGTTTTTCCGGATTTCTTGGTGGCGCCGCCACGGGGAGATTTATCGGACATGATCGTCCTTCGTTTAGCCGGACCTGAACGGTCCCGTTGGCTCCACCGTACGCGACACCGCCGGATCCGGTGCGGAAACAACCCGGTGTCGGGCCGGCCTTCGGGCCCGGGCTACTCCTCGCTGAGCCGGCCTGCCGTCATATGCCAGCGGCGGGTCGCGTGCACGGAATCCAGCATGCGGCGGTCGTGGGTGACCAGCAGAAGGGTGCCGGTGAAGGAGTCGACCGCCTGCTCCAGCTGTTCGATGGCCGGTAGGTCGAGATGGTTGGTGGGTTCGTCGAGGACCAGCAGGTTGACGCCACGGGCCTGCAGCAGGGCCAGCGCGGCGCGGGTGCGTTCGCCGGGTGAGAGCGTGTCGCAGGCACGGGTGACGTGCGGTCCACGGAGCCCGAACTTGGCGAGCAGCGTCCGGATATCGGCATCCGGCCAGTCGGGGATGGCCGCCCCGAAGGTCGCGGCGAGTGTACCTGCACCGCGGAACAGGCCGCGGGCCTGGTCGACCTCCCCGATCTGCACGCCGGAGCCGAGCGCGGCGGTGCCGGCATCGGGGGCGAGTTTGCCCAGCAGCAGGGCGAGCAGCGTCGATTTACCGGAGCCGTTCGTGCCGGTCAGCACGATGCGGTCGGCCCAGTCGATCTGGGTCGTGACGGGTCCGAGCGTGAAGTTGCCGCGGGTGACAGTGGCATTGATCGCCGTCGCGACCACCGAACCGCTCCGCGGCGCCGCCGCGATCTCCATCCGCAGTTCCCACTCCTTGCGCGGTTCCTCCACGACGTCGAGCCGTTCGATACGGCGCTGCGTCTGCCGGGCCTTGGCGGCCTGTTTCTCGGTGGATTCGGCCCGGGTTTTCCGGGTGACCTTGTCGGAATCGTTCTTGCTCTTGCGGCGCGCATTGCGGACACCGTGTTCGAGCCAGTTGCGCTGCCTCCGCGCCCTGGCCTCCAAAGCGGCTTTGGTATCGGCGAATTCGTCGTAGGCCTCGCGGGCGTGCCGGCGCGCGATCTCACGTTCGGTCAGGTAGGAGTCGTAGCCGCCATCGTAGAAGTTGATCTGCTGCTGGGCGAGATCCAGTTCGAGGACGGCGGTCACCGTGCGGGTCAGGAATTCGCGGTCGTGGCTGATGATCACGAGCGGTACCCGGACACCGGTGACGAAACGTTCGAGGCGGTCGAGACCGTCGAGGTCGAGGTCGTTGGTGGGTTCGTCGAGCAGCAGGATATCGAAACGCGACAGCAGAACCGAGGCGAGACCCGCGCGGGCAGCCTGCCCACCGGACAATCCCGTCATCGGGGTATCCAGCCCGCCCGCGAGGCGGGCGGTGAGCCCCAGATCGGCGGCAACCTCCGCGGCACGCTGTTCGAAATCGGCGCCGCCGAGCGCGAGCCAGTGTTCGAGGGCGGGGGAGTAGTCGTCGTCTCCGCCGTCGGCGAGTCGTTCGGCGGCGGCGTCCATGATGCGCTGGGCGTCGGCGACACCGGTCCGGCGGGCGAGATAGCCGAGTACGGATTCACCCGCGGTGCGCTCGGGCTCCTGCGCCAGATAGCCGACGGTGGCGGCGGGCGGACTGAGGGTGATACTGCCTTCCCCCGGGGCACCGTCAGCGAGCATGCGCAGAAGCGTCGATTTTCCCGCGCCGTTGACACCGACCAGCCCGATCACATCACCGGGAGCGAGAGTCAGATCGAGGTCGGCGAACAGGGTGCGTTCGGCGTGCCCGGCCGAGAGACCACTGGCCTGCAATGTTGCGCTCACCGCGCATATTCTGCCCGGACCGGCCGCAACGCTCGGAACCGGCTGTCGAGAGCGTACGCGGTGGTACAGAAGGAGACGGTTACCCGCACCGCGACCGTGGCCGGTCGGGATCGGTCGAGGCGCCGGCGGCACTCCGCAAGCGGATTCGGCATGGGGCGTGGGCTTGCCCCGCGATCGGAACGCGATGCCCTCGTATCGGATCTCGGCGGACCAACGGATCGCGGGGATAGCCGGCTCGGGTCTACGGCGACGAGACCGTTTGCCGACCCGCCGTCCCAGCCGCCGGGTTAGGGCCCGCCTCCGCACTACACGAAGGTCCGGCTGGCGGATGAGGGATTCCACGCTCCCGCGACATGGGAGCGTGCTCAGAGATAACAAAAGAAGGTGTTGCGTGGGACAGGTAGCCGGGCCGGGCTCTCGCGGAGGCTCAGGGCCTTGCGGGGTCGGCCCGGAGGGTGTCGGCGGTGATCGGGAGCGCACGCACACGGACCCCGGTGGCATGATGAATCGCGTTGGCGACCGCGGCGGCCGCGCCGACGATCCCGATCTCGCCCGCGCCGCGCGACCCCATCGGGTTGGTGTGCTCGTCCACTTCGTCCAGCCAGATCGCGTCGATGTCCTGGACATCGGCGTGCGCGCTGATGTGGTAGGACGCCAGGTCGTGGGTGACGATATGGCCGAACCGGTGGTCGCGCACGCTGTCCTCGTGCAGGGCCCCGGAAACACCCATTGTCATGCCGCCGATCAGCTGCGAACGCAGGGTGCGCGGGTTGATCGCCCGACCGATGGAGAAGACGCCCAGCATGCGTGGGATACGGATCTCGCCGGTGTCGCGGTGGACCCGGGCTTCGACGAACTGGGCGCCGAACGAGTGCAGAGCGAACTTTTCGGCGTCCGGATTCCCGGCCGCCCGGGCGCTGGTGCGCGAGCCCGTGGTGGGGGTTTCGCCGTGCTCGCGCCGGAAGGCCTGGGCGGCGGCGACCACAGCCGATCCCCACGAGCCGATTCCGGTGGATCCGCCGGCAACGCTGGCCTCGGGCAGGTAGGTATCGCCTATCCGCAGCCGCACCGCGTCCGGGGCGCAGCCCAGTGCGTCGGCGGCGATCTGGGTCAGCGCCGTCCAGGTACCCGTGCCGATATCGGCGGCACCGATATCGACGGTGTAGTGCTCGTCGGCACCGAATTCGATCCGGGCGGTGTTACCGGGCATCGCCATGGCGGGGTAGGTGGCCGCCGCGACCCCCGTCCCGACCAGCCAATCACCATCGATTCGTGCGCGCGGAGCGGGATCGCGTCCGGCCCAGCCGAGATGTTCGGCGCCGGTGCGCAGGCATTCGACGAGATGCCGTCCCGACCACGGCAGGCCCGTCTCCGGATCGGTTTCCGGCTCATTGCGGATGCGCAGCTCGATCGGGTCGATACCGCAGGCCACGGCGAGTTCGTCCATCGCCGATTCCGCCGCATACATACCGGGACATTCCCCCGGCGCGCGCATCCAGAACGGCACCGGCACATCCAGCGCGACCAGGCGATGGGAGGTCCGCCGGTTCGGGGTGGCGTACATCGTCCGGGAGGCGACCGCGGTCTGCTCGGCGAATTCCTTGATCCGGGAGGTCGTCTCGACCACCTCGTGCGACAGCGCGGTGAGCCTGCCCTCGCGATCCGCGCCCAGGCGCATCCGCTGCACGGTCGGTGTGCGGTAGCCGACCAGTGCGAACATCTGCTGCCGGGTGAGCGCAAATTTCACCGGCCGTCCCGCGCAACGCCGGGCAGCCAGCAGCGCGAGCACATTGTGGGCATGGGGCGCCCCCTTGGAACCGAACCCGCCGCCGACGTGGGGCGCCAGCACCCGCAGCTGGGAAGGTTCGAGCCCGAACAGCGGTGCCAGCGTCGACCGGACGGTGTGCACACCCTGCGTGGAGTCGTAGAGCGTGACCTCCGGCCGGCCGGTCGATTCGTCCCACAGCGCAATACAGGCGTGCGGTTCCATCGGGTTGTTGTGCTCGGTGGGCGTGGTGTAGGTCCGGTCGATACGCACCTCGGCCGCCGCGAATCCCGCTTCGACGTCACCGTCCTCGGTATCGGTCGGGAAAGTCGGATTCACCTGCTCGGGCGCGTAGCGGCCGGGGTCGTCGGCGCGCAGTTCGGTGTGATGTGGCTCGGACTCGTACTCGACCCGCACCAGATCGGCACCGTGACGTGCGATTTCGGCGCTCTCGGCGAGTACCGCGCCGATCAGTTGCCCGCGGAAGTGCACACGGTCGTCCTGGAGGATGCTCAGTTCACCGTCGGAGGCATCGGCGAGAGCGGGAGCGTCGAACACGGTAAGTGCCGCAACCACTCCCGGGAGACGCAGTGTATCGCCGGTGTCCATGGAATCCACCCGGCCCCGGGCGACGGTGGCCTGGACCGGATGGAGATACAGAGGATTGTCCACGGGATGTTCGACGGCATACGACGCCGTACCGGTGACCTTGGCGTGCCCATCCAGCCTGGTCAGCGGCGTACCCATCGATTCGGCCGGTATCAGTGTCATCGCTGTGCCTGTTCGGTGAGGGTCTGCAGGGTCGATACCAGGGTGCGGTGGGCGAGTCCGACCTTGAACTCGTTACCGTCCAGCGGCTGCGCGTCGGCGAGTTCGGCATCGGCGGCTCGTTCGAAGGTCTGCCGGGTCGCCGGGGCCGCGGTCAGTTCTGCTTCGGCCCGCCGCGCACGCCACGGTCGGTGCGCGACTCCGCCGAGCGCCAGCCGCGCGGACCGGATCGTGCTGCCGCCGGGTTCGAGGGCGAGTTCGGCCGTCACCGAGACCAGTGCGAACGCGTAGGAGGCACGGTCACGCACCTTGCGATAGTCCGCAACCACCCCGTCCGGTGGTGCGGGGATCTCGATCGCGGTGATCAACTGGCCGTGGTCCAGAACGGTGTCACGTTCGGGATGGTCCCCGGGCAGCCGGTGGAACTCGGTGATCGGGACCCGCTGTTCGCCGCCGGTGTTCTCCGTGACCACCGCGGCATCCAGTGCCGCGAGCGCGACCGCCATATCCGACGGATGCACTGCCACACAGTGCTCGGATGCCCCCAGGATCGCGTGATAGCGGACGTACCCGCCGAGTGCCGCGCAACCGCTGCCGGGCTCGCGCTTGTTACACGGCGTCGACACATCCTGGAAGTACACGCATCGGGTGCGTTGCAGCAGGTTGCCACCGGTGGTGGCCAGATTGCGCAGCTGTCCCGACGCCCCGGACAGCAGCGCGCGGGCCAGCGCCGGGTAACGGGCCCGGACCACCGGATGCGCCGCCAGATCGCTGTTGCGGACGGCCGCGCCCACCCGCAGCCCGCCGTCCGCGGTCTCCTCGATCTCGTCCAGCGGCAGCCGGCTGACATCGACCAGCAGTTCCGGCGCGGCTATGCCCAGTTTCATATGGTCGACGAGGTTGGTGCCGCCACCGAGGAACGCCGCCGCCGGTCGTTCGGCCACCGCCGCCACCGCCTCCCGGGTGCTCGCCGCGCGCCGGTACTCGAACGGGATCACCGGGCCGCCGCCTGCCGGATCGCCGCCACGATATTCGGGTAGGCCGCGCAACGGCACAGGTTGCCGCTCATCCGTTCCCGGATCTCGGCACTGTCGAGTTCCGCGGCGGCCGTGAGATCAGGGGTGACGTAACTGGGATTCCCGGCCTTCGCTTCCGCCAGCATCCCCACCGCCGAGCACACCTGCCCGGGTGTGCAGTAACCGCATTGGAAGCCGTCGTGCTCCAGAAACGCCTGCTGGACGGGGTGCAGGGTCTCGCCGTCGGGCAACCCGGCCGCGGTGACCACCTCGGCCCCGTCGTTGGCCGCGGCGAAGGTGAGGCAGGTGGTGGCACGCCGGCCGTCGAGCAGTACCGTGCACGATCCGCACTGTCCGTGATCGCAGCCTTTCTTGGGAGCCGTGACACCGAGCTGCTCACGCAGCGCGTCCAGCAGGGTGGTGCGGTTGTCCACGCGCAGCGTCCGCCGCTGCCCGTCCACGTCCAGCGCGATATCGCTGTGATTTTCGGCAGCTGTCATGGCCGCCGGATACCCCCGGCTCACGCCCCAAACCGGAGACCTTCGCAACGAATCGCGGTCGTGTCACCGGCGTGATGGATGGGACTGCCGAGATCACGCAGCCGCGCACCGCTGCCGTTGCGCCGCTGCGCGACGATCTCCGCGGCAATGGACACCGCCGTCTCCTCCGGGCTGTCGGCCCCCAGATCCAGGCCGGTCGGCGCGGCGAGACGCCCCAGTTCGACTTCGGTGACCCCGGCGTCACGCAGCCGGCGCACACGATCGGCGTGGGTGCGCCGGCTTCCCATCGCACCGATATACCCGGCCTCGCTGCGCAACGCCGCCGCGAGGAGCGGCACATCGAACTTCGCGTCATGGGTGAGCACGCAGATCACGGTCGATTCGGTCACGGGCGTCTCCGCGAGATACTCGTGTGGCCAGCGCACCACGACCTCGTGTGCCGCCGGAAACCGCGAGGCGGTGGTGAAGGCCGGCCGGGCATCGCAGAGGGTGACCCGGTAGCCGAGGAATCGGCCCATGCGGGTGAGCGCGGCTGCGAAATCGTCGGCACCGAAAATGAGCATGCGCGGTGGGGCGGGAAAGGACTGGACGAATACACGCATGTCGCATGCGGTATCGGTACCCGGTAAGTCGAGTATCCGGGTGGTAGTCGTATCGGCGAGTGCCCGCACCCGATCCAGCGAGGCATCCGTCGCAGAGCGGCCGTCACCGGGACGAGCCGGGATGAGTGTATGACGTGGGGCCGAAGCGTTGGCTCCGGCGACGATCGTCGCCAGCGCGACCGGCTGACCGTCCCGAATCGCTGCTAACAATGGCGCGAGCACTGCGCGCAGCGATTCGTTCACAGGTTCGACGAACACGTCGAGCCTGCCACCACACGGCAGACCCGGGGCCGAGAAGTCCCCGGCCCCGCCGTCGTACCGCAGCTGCTCCGGAACACCGCTGCGCATGACCTCCTGCGCCCGTGCGCAGATATCGCCGTCGACACACCCACCGGAAATACTGCCCACGATCCGACCAGAACCCGAAACTGCCAGCGTGGCCCCGGGCGGGCGCGGACCTCCGGACCAACTGTCCACCACTCGCGCCAAGGCGGACCGCGAACCTGCACGGGTCCACTTCAAGGCTGCTTCCCAAGCCGTATTCATCGGCTTGTGGGCATCGGCCGAGTGAGCCGCGAATGTGTGCGGACCGGCGGGTATCTCTGTGGTGCCGGAGTCTGCTTGTTGCTCATCCGTCTCGCCTACCCACCGAGGCCACTTTCAGTCCTCCGGCGATGCATTACGATCGCGGCAGCTGATCGGCGGGTCAGGCAGTGGAAAGTTCAGAGCCTCCACTGCGGGGAAGGCGGGAAGACCATCGGCAGGTTCGTCAACGCTCGGTGGAACGGGCCGGGGCGCCAGACGAGCTGGTCCACCGGGACTGCCAGTGTGATCTCCGGCAATGCATCCAGGAGCTGGTCGATGATTTCCTGGGCGAGCAGGTAGGAGAACGGCCGGGCGTGCGCAGGGCACGCGTGCGGCCCGGTGCTCCAGGCGAGGTTCCACCCATTGTCCAGGAATTCGCCCGTGTTCATCTCCGGGTCCGTATTGCACGCCGCCATACTGATGATCACCGGCTGATTCGCCTGCAGCCATACGTCCTCGATCAGGATCGGCTGGCGAGGGTAGGTGATGCAATAGTTCGCCATCGGTGGATCGGTGGCCAGCCGTTCATCCAGCGCCGTCTTGGTGGACAGGTGGAACTTGTTCTCACTGCTGGTGTAGCGGGGATCGGTCAACATCAGAACCAGAGTGTTGGCGATCAGGTTCAGAGGCGGTTCGACACCGGCCGCGAACAGCAGCACCAATTGGTGCACCATCTCTTCATCGGACAGTCCTGATTCGTGCTGGACCATCCTCGTGGTGATGTCATCACCCGGATGAGAGCGCTTGAGATGGGTGAGTTCGAGCAACGCTTCGCCCATACTGGCATTGACCGCGTCGGTGTCCACGCTGTCGAACATCGCCGCACTGGCCGCCGCGACCCGCTCACCGATATCCTGCGGACAGCCGAGCACCTGGCAGAACACAGAGAAGACCATCGGGGCGACATATTCATTCAACACATCGGCCTGCCCTCTTTCGCAGAACGTGTTGATGACCGTCATAGCGGATCGCTCCACCATCGGCCGCAGCGTGTTCAGGTCGATCCCGGCCAGGGCATCGTTCATCGCGCTGCGGTAGCGGGCGTGTTCGGCGCCGCTGGTGCGGATCGCGTTCGGCCGGTATTCGATCATCGGCATGATCGGGCTATCGACGGGCGCTGTCTTCTGCCAGATGCTCGGATCGGCCGGGAACCGGTCCGGATCGTTGAGAATGCGCACGGCGGTGCGATACTTGATCACCATTGTCGCCGGCACGCCCGGCCACATCTCGACCGGCACCAGCGGTCCGTAGTCTCGCCGCATCTGGCGGTATGCCCGGTGGGGATCGGCCGCAAATTCTGCACTGTAGATAGGGATCCGAGGACCGTCGTCGATCGACGCAGGCGAGTCGACGGGTGCGCCCTGGTGCGCGTGCTGCGGATACACGTAAATCTCCTTGATATCGTTTGCGGCAGCATAGTACCCAAGGTGTAGACCTCCGGGCGCCTATGTCGTTCCCTCACAATAGATTTCTGTCGCCGTGCAAGCGATTCGACCACGCATCGCAGATCGTTCATGCCGCGGGCCCGGCCGACCACGCTGCGGCAGGATGCCAGCCGAAACTGCAGTCACGTGGCTCTGACCGAGCCGGGGTCGGCGGTAACATCACCCGGGGACGTAGTTGCCTGGGCGCCGGGGTGGGTCCGGTGTGCCAAACCGGACCCACCCCTGTCGGGTCATCGGCGGGCAGGGTCCTGGCAACGAGCTTCCCATGCCGCGGGCAGATCCGCAGACAGGACCGGCGCACCGAGAATCTCGTCGTCGAATCCGAAGGCGTCCAGCACCGCAGGTAGATGACCGGCTAGGTTCTCGATGGCCCGGTGCAGTTCTTGTTGCAGGGTTGCCACGGCAGCGATATCGAGGAGACCGTGGGTGAGGTACCAGGTGGAATCCTGGTTGATCCGGTCCAGTACGAAAACATCACGTACGGCCGCGATCTCCGGCAAAGCGGCATATGCCTCGAGCGCTTGCAACGCCTGCTCGGAGCAATAGGCCTCCGCGAGGTCGAGGGCGTGCGGAACCACCGCAAGTCGATCTTCGAGACCGGGCGTAGCCAGGTGCGGTTGGGCTTCCCGTGCGACCGTCAGCGTACGCGCACAGAGCAACCGAGCACGGTCGGCGGGATCGCTGGGGTCGTGCAGGGTGATTTCGGGTGGCGCCGTCGCGGCGAGTTGTTTGGCCAGTACGCGACCGGCGACCGATCCGAGGACGTAGATATCGCCTTCGCCGGTGATGGCGGCATGACAGACGCCGAGGTAGTTGGCGACCCGGTTCGCGCTGAACATGCCTTGTGCAGCCATTTTGAGGCGGCAATCGGTGACTGTGTCCAATGCATGCTTCTGGATGAAGTGCTTGGCCAGCATCACTTTCACCACAGCATCGCGAGCGGTGAGGTCGGCCCCGGCGAGGAATGTCTTGGTCGCGTCGCCGAAAATGGTCCGTGCTACGGTGCCGGCCAGGTCGGTGAGCAGGGTGTCGCGGACGTGCGGGATATCGAGCATGACCGGTTTGTCGGTAGCGGTCATCGGCACCACCCGCTGGCCGGCGTAGCGCAGCGCGATGTAGAGAGCAGAGCGCGCCGAGGCATTCAGACAGGACGAAAGCGCCAAGCGTCCGACGGTCAGCTGACTGATCGCCGAGGCGAATGCCCGCTTCGGGCTGTCGGCATCCTGCCAGGTCAGGACACCGTTGTCATCGATGGTGGCCAGGTTGTTCGCCAGCCACGCATGGCGTTCGATCCGAAGGTTGTCGAAGCTGATGACCGAGTTGTCCATGATCACCAGCGGCTGATGGTCGAGCTGGGTGATGGTTACACCGGGTGCAGGTTCGCCGTCGGCGCCGCGCAGCCGTGCCGTGAACAGGTGCACACCCTGATCCACACCGGCCGCATCGATGAACCGCGCACCGATAACGCAGACCCGGCCTACGGGGATGCCGACCGACGGCATGAACTTCCGCGCGCGCGGATCCGGCGTGTTGAGCACGAACCCGTCGCCGTCCCAGGTTGCGGTGGTCCGCATGAACCCGATGTTGGAACCGCATTCGTATTCGGTCAGCAACATGACTCCGACGGCGGTGGCGTCGTCCAGGTCCATTAGGTATGGCGCCGCGGAATCGGAATCGGTCAGCGTGGCCAGACTGCCCGAGGCCAGGTTGTAGTGGCCGGAGATCAGTGGGATCAGATCCGTCGCCAATACCGCACACCAGTCGAACACCGCGAAGAGTTTGGGAAGATCGGTCGCGACAGCACGGGTGCCGATCTCGTCGACCAGGTACTTCAGCTGGTCGTAGGCGTTGAGACGCCGTTGTTCCTGGCTCTGTTTCTCCGTTACGCGGAAGTCCGGGTTGCTCAGGATCTTCTGTAGCTGCTGATGGAACTCCAGGTCGCCGTGCCGAAGAACCTCGGCGAGCGACGTATGTTCCAGATCCCCTTGGGTAACCATAACCGACTCCTACTCATATTCCGATCCCAGCGGACGCTAGTTCACCGCTGGGCATACTGCGGTGTCCCCTGCCGGCTTCCGAGCACTGCACCGGCGGCCGACCGCGCAGGTACGCGGATGTCCGCCGAAGCCGAGCCGGGGTGCTGTAGGACCACCTGTCAATAGCTCAATGCGGCACTCACCTTTGCGGGAGGGCTTGTTCCGAAGTGTGGCCAGGGCGGCTTCGCGGTGCGGCGCAGAATGATCGGGCCGCCCGGCGTTGCTCGGGGGATCCCGGATATGACCCGGGGATTTCCGGTGGCCGTCTGATCGGACGCGTCGGCCGATGTGCACGCGATGGCCGGGCTGTACGGCGTGCGCACCCGCGAGTGGGCTCTGCGGGCACCGCGATCTGCGGGATCGCTGTTGCCGCAAAGTTGCCGTTGACGCCCAGGAACACGAAAAGTATTGTGCCACAAAACGTCTTCGCGCTCATCGTGAATGATGACAGCAATTGGTCTAGGCCGTTGACCTTGTGTCTTGATGGTCTGCGTTCGCCGGGGCGGTTCGAGGTCTTCTCCAGGGGCGGCGGTTTGCTCGAGTTGTACCCGGCCTGCCTGCTGCGGTTATCTGCCCGGTCGGTACGTTCTGCTGCTCACCGTGGTGTCGATGTACTCCGAAACTTCATCTGGAATTGGTAGAGACCAAATGCGTTTCGCCCGTTACCGTTGTTAGCGGCTCGAGGGGGATAGGGCATAGCCCGGCCTCCGCCCACCGGTTCACGGTCAGATCGGAGTTCCGCATGTACACCCACGAAGACCCCGTCGTCATCGACCCGGAAGGCTCGGATATTCAGGGTGAGATCCGCCGCATCCGGGAACGGGGGCCGGTCACCGAAGTTGTGCTTCCTGGCGGAGTCCGGGCATGGTCGGTGACCGGCGCGGCCGAGCTCGAGCGGATTCTGTCCGGTTCCGAAGTTTCCAAGGACCCGCACCAGCACTGGCCGGCGTTCCGGAACGGGGAGATCGGCCAGGACTTCCCGCTTCTCAACTGGGTGAATACCCGCTCGATGTTCACCGCGTACGGATCCGAGCACCGCCGGCTACGCAACTTCGTAGCGCCTGCCTTCACAAACCGGCGAACGTCGGCCCTGGAGCCCCGAATCAGAGGGATCGCGAATGACCTGGTCAGGGGCCTGGATGCCGCCCCGGCGAGCGAACCCGTGAACATCCGCGAGCATTTCGCCTATCCGCTGCCGCTTCGCGTGATCAACGAGCTGCTGGGAGTCCCTGAACACCTGGTCGGGCCGCTGCGGAAATGTGTCGACGGCATCTTCGATATCGGATTGAGCGAAGCGGAAGCCGTAGCCAACTACGAGGAGATGATCGGGCTCCTGCAGACCCTTGTCGCGTATCGTCGGGAGAGTCCCGGCGAAGACATGACCAGTACGCTCATCTTCCATGTCGACGATCCCGCAAAAGATTTCAGCGCCCACGAGCTCGTCGGCACGCTGTATCTGACGGTCAATGCCGGACACGAGACCACTGTGGATCTGATCGACCAGTCGATCTACCTGCTGTTGTCCAACCCCGACTACCTGGCCGCAGCGCTCGACGGCAGGTTGAGCTGGACGGACGTGATAGAGGAAGTGCTGCGGTTCGAGCCGTCTATCGCACACGCACCATTGCGCTACGCGGTGCGGGATTTCTCCATCGGTGATGTGACGATCGCCGAAGGCGACCCGATACTATCCTGCCCCGCCGACGCCAACCGGGACCCTGAAATCTATGGTGAGAGCGCCGTTCGTTTCGACCCTACACGGACGAACAAGGGTCACATGGCCTTCGGGTACGGAGCACACCGGTGCCCTGGCGCGCCCCTGGCACGGTTGGAGGCGCTGCTGGCGCTTCCCACTCTCTTCCAGCGCTTCCCGCACATGAGACTTGCCGTATCCCCCGAAGAACTCGGCACAGTGCCGGGATTCATCGCCAACGGCCACGACCGCTTGCCGGTCTTCCTGAAATAGGCATCCGGCAGATCCCGGCTCCGCGTCAGTGGCGCGCGACGGAAATCGATTTCGTGTCGAGAAACCCCGCCAACCCCTCACGCCCGAACTCCCGCCCGATCCCGCTGGCCTTGACCCCACCGAACGGTGCGTGCGGGTCCATGCTGTAGGCCTGGTTGATTCCGAAGGTCCCGCTGCGGATCCGCTGGGCGACGGCCAGGCCGCGGTCTGTCTCCGCTGTCCACACCGACCCCGAGAGTCCGTATTCGGTGTCGTCGGCGAGCTGTACGGCGTGGTCGAGGTCGCGATAGGTGAGCACGGTGAGTACCGGACCGAAGATCTCTTCCCGCGCGATCCGCATGGTGGATTCCACATCGGTGAACAGGGTCGGTTGGACGTACCAGCCGCGGTCGAGGCCGGTGGGGGGCCGATGTCCGCCGGTGATCAGGCGGGCGCCTTCGGCGCTGCCCAGCTGGATGTAGTCGCGGATGCGCTGTCGCTGGCGGGCGGTGACCACGGGGCCGATGCGAGTGGAATCGTCGGCCGGATCGCCGACCGTGAGACCGTCCACCATGGCGGCCAGGGCGTCGATGTACTCGGTGCGGCGGTGGTGTGGCACCAGGATCCGGGTCTGGGCGACACAGGCCTGGCCGCCGTTCATCAACGCGGCGACCTGGATTCCGGCGGCGACTTCCGCTGGGTCGGCGTCGTCGAGGACCACGGCGGCCGACTTGCCGCCGAGTTCCAGGCTCACCCGTTTCAGTGCGGACCCGCATGCCGCGGCGACTTCGCGACCCGCTGCGGTGGAGCCGGTGAAGGACACCTTGTCGACATCGGGGTGCCCCACCAGATATCGGCCGGTATCGCGGTCGCCCGGGAGGATCGACACAACTCCGGGCGGAATATCTCGCTGTCCGCGACGAGTTCCGCCATCAGGTAGGCGTCCAGCGGTGTCTCCGGTGAGGGTTTGAGCACCACGGTGCAACCCGCGAGCAGCGCGGGAACCAGTTTGGCGACGACCATCAGCATCGGCATATTCCACGGGGCAACGGCTCCGACGACACCGACCGGTTCGTGCCGGACCAGGATATCGCTGCCGTAGTAGCCGGGCCGCGACTCCTGCCACGGGAAGCCCGCGGCGAGATCGGCCAGCGCGCGAATCATCACACCGGGTAGCCGGGCATGTGCCGAACGGGAGAAGGTGATCGGCGCACCCATTTCCGCGGTGACGAGCTGGGCGATCTCCTCGACGCGTTGCTCGTAGCGGCCGGCGAGGCCGCGGACGATCCGGATGCGCTCGGCGGGGTCGAGGCGCGGCCAGGGCCCGGTGTCGAAGGCTCGCCGGGCTGCCGCGACGGCGCGATCGACGTCGGCGGGCGCGGGGGCGGCGATCCGGGCGATCGGGTCTTCGGTGTGCGGGGAGATCACCTCGAACGCGAGATCTGATCCGGGTGGCACCCATTCGCCCCCGATGAAGAGATTGTCGTACCGGTGCATGCGTGAGTTCCTGTCAGGCCGTGTGCACGCTGAGTTCGCGAAGCAGGCGGACGGTGGGTGGTGGGTCGGACTGGACCGCTACCGGTTTCGACATCTCCCCGGAGCGCGCCCGGGCCCCCCATACTCGCCTGCACGGCTTCGAGGTCGTCGGCTTCGATTTCGTAGAGCGCGATGAAGCTTCCGTCACCGGCCAGTGGTTCCAGTCGGCGAGCAGAGACTATCCCGTCGATCTCGAGCATTTCGCCGATATGGGTTCCGGCGTACCAGCGGTGGTATTCGTCGAGCTCTTCCGGTGAGCTGGGGCGGGATTCGACGTAGAGGATTCCTCTGGGCACGGCGTTTCTCCTTTGTGTTTACGGGTCAGTTCGGTGCGGTGACCGGTTCGTTCTTGTGGACGCCGCCGTCTTTCATGACGAACCGCACCTGCTCCAGGGCGGTGATATCGCGGGTGGGGTCGCCGGGGACGGCGATGATATCGGCGAGCAGGCCCGGGGCGAGCCGGCCGCGGTCGCCGGCGTCGATCAGTTCGGCGCTGGTGACGGTGGCGGCGCGAATCGCCTGTACGGGGGTCATTCCGCGGTCGACCAGTGCCCACAGTTCCTTGGCGTTCTGCCCGTGCGGTACCGCGGGCGCGTCGGTGCCGCAGGCGATCTTCACACCGGCCTCGATGGCTTTGCCGAGCATGCGCCGGGCCTTCGGAAATACCTGGGCGGCCTTGCGCTGAAGCGCGGGTGGCGCTTTGGACGTATCGAGCCCTTCGGACAGATAGCTGGTCGGCACCAGGAACGTACCGTGGTCCACCATCATCTGCACGGTGTCGTCGGAGGCCAGTGATCCGTGTTCGATACAGTCCACGCCCGCCCGGATACAGGCGCGGATTCCGGCGTCGCCGTGGGCGTGGGCGGCGACCTTGATCCCGGCGCGATGGGCCTCGTCGACGATGGCGGCGAGTTCTTCGTCCGAGTACTGCTGGGTGCCTGGGGCGGTGCTGTGCGACATCACCCCGCCCGAGGCCGAGATCTTGATGACCTCGGCGCCGTATTTGATCTGGTACCGGGTCGCCGCCCGCACCGCGGACACACCGTCGGCCATACCCTCCTGCACCGACATCGGCATGATGTGCGGGGCGAGTTTCTGGAACATGGTGGGGTCGAGATGCCCGCCGGTCGGGGTGATCGCATGACCGGCGGAAACGATCCGCGGCCCCGGGAACCAGCCCTGTTCGATCGCGCGGCCGAGGTCCACATCCAGCAGGTAACCGCCGGTTTTCACCATCAGCCCGAGGTTGCGCACTGTGGTGAACCCCGCCATCAGGGTGGTTCGCGCGTTGACGGTACCGCGCAGCGTCCGGTATACGGGATCGTCCTGGACCCCGTGCATGGGGTTCGGCAGCCCGGTGGGGTTGTCGGGCCCGCCGATGAGCAGGTTGATCTCCATATCCATCAGGCCCGGTAACAGAGTGACGTCGCCGAGATCGAGTTCGGTGGCGCCCTCGGGGATCGCGGGCGGATCGACTGCCTCGATCAACCCGTCCCGCACCACGATCACCGCGGGGGAGCGGACGACCCCGGCGTCGATATCGAGCCGGCGTGCCGCCCGCAACACGGTCGCCGCGCCGCTCATGGCGCCGGTTCGATCACGCAGTCCATCGACGACTGACCGGCATCCGGTATCCAGGGCTGATTCCACACCTCTACCGGGAAGGACACCATGATCATCGAATACAGCAGGCGCAGCAGGTTCACCGCGTCGTCGGGCATATCGTCGAGGCCGACCTGATCGAGATAGGTCAGCGCGGCCTCGGCACGCGGGGTGATCGCATCGTAGAAGCGCTGCATATCCTCCATCGAGGAGGCCATGCGTTTGGCATAGCGTTCCCCCTCGGTGGCCAGGCACCATGCGGAAAACGGTTCGAGATCGGCGAATTCGGCGGGCAGTGCGCTCATCGCTGGGCCGCTCCTGTCTGCTGGTTACGGTGGTCGTCGACCCAGTCGGCCGCGGTCTTGTGCAGGTGGCGCAGCAGAATCTCCTGATCGTTCAGGGGGAAACGTGTCACTGCACGGGATTCCAGCATCATCTGGGTCGCTTCGAGGGTGCTGGCATCCTGCAGGCCGTATTCCTTGAACGTCACGGCTGTCATTTCGTGCGCGACCCGGTCGCGCGGTGTGCGCGCCGGCGCGAAATACAGGTTCCCCTCGAAGATATGGGTGTTGTAGGAGGTCGGCCAATAGTGGTAGGTGAGATACCAGCCGCTCGACCAGATCAGGATCACGAAATTGGGGAACAACTGGAAGGAATCCAGACCCCACGGATCGCATTTCGCCGGGTTGACCCCGGGTGGGAGTTCACCCAGTTCCGGAACGTCCCAGGGCCCGAAGAGCCCGCCGCGGGTGATGTCCTCCATGGGTTTACGCATGGAGGGGTCGAGCTCCCAGGTCACCACACCCGAGGTGCTGACCATACGGTGGGGGCCCTGTAGCTGATAGTGCGGTGCCTCGAAGCCGGCGGCCTGCGCGGCCGCGGAATAGTTGTCCGGCGACTGATTTCCGTGCAGAACCGCGGCGTGGTAGAACTCCGCGAACGCGTCCATATAGAGTTTCCAGTTCGCGCCCACTTCGGAACGGTAGGAATAGCGTTCGGTGAGCTGATCGAACGGGTAGCCGTCGAGATCGGTGATCATCGGGCCCAGGAATTCGCGCAGCGACTGTTCGGGTTCCGGCGCCAGATTGATGAAGATGAACCCTGCCCACACTTCGCAGTGCACCGGGGCGAGACCGTAATCCTTTTTGTCGAGGTCGAAGAATTCGCCCTCCTGCTGGACGAAGGTCAGTTCACCGTCCAACCCGTAACGCCAGCCGTGGTACTTACAGGTGAACTGCCGGCAGGTCCCCGAGACCTCCTCACGCGGGAGCTCGTTCCACACCAGTTTGTTTCCGCGGTGCCGGCAGATATTGAAGAATGCGCGCACCTCCTTCTGCTTGTCGCGCACCACGATCACCGATGTCCAGGCGGCGTGGATCTCCTTGGTGAAATAATTGCCGACCCGTGGAAGCTGCTCCACCCGCCCGATATTGAGCCAGGCCTTTTTGAATATCGCCTCGCGTTCGAGTTCGTAGATCTCCGGGGAAATCGAGTCCTCGTAGGACATCGGCGCGGTGCCGAGTTCGGGATAGTGCTGTGTCCAGCTGCCTTCGGCGGGTTTGGGCCAGCGCGCCATGGCGGTGCTCCTTGCGGTGGTTCGGGTCGGGCGGCGACTACGGGCCGGTCGCCGGCGGGGTGGCTATCGGATCGGCTCGTCGCCGAGAACGGTGGTGCGCAGCATCTCCCGGGGGGAGTTCTCGGGGTAGGGGGCGGCGCGATGGATGACACCGCGGTTGTCCCAGATCACGGTGTCGCCGACCGACCATTCGTGGCGGTACACCCGCTCGGGTGCGGTGCAGCGTGCGAGCAGATCGTCGAGCAGGGCACGGCCCCGGTCGCGATCCATTCCGATCACGTGATCGGTGGAGGTGCCGAGGACGAGGGAACGGCGCCCGGATTTATGGGTCCAGACCAGCGGGTGGTCCCGGGTCGGCCAGCTCCGCCAATACTCCAGCTGCCGGGGAGTAGGGTCGGCGGTGACGGGGCGCTGGGACGCCTCCAGCGAATGCAGGACCCGCAACGTTCGCAACTGCGTCTTCTCTTCGTCGGAGAGCCGGTCGTACGCCCGGTAGGTGCTGGCGAATTCGGTTTCCCCGCCGCTGACGGCCACGGCTTTCGCCGACAGGACGGTGGCCATCTGCGGGTAGGCGTCGTCCTTGGGGGTGCAGCCGTCGATATGCCAGTCGAAGGTACCGCGCAGATAGCTCGCGGAGGAGTTCTTGCCGGTATCCAGGCTCACCCGGTAGATCCCGCTGACGGGGTGGTGCCCGGCCGAGGTGTCGATCTCACCGAGCGTGCGGCAGAACGCCACTTGCGCCTCCGGCTCCAGGTGCAGGCCCCGGAACACCAGCACGCCGTTGGCCTCCAGCGCGTCGAGCACCAGCGCGGGAACGGTTGCGTCCGACACCATCCGGTCCGCGTCGAGCCCGACGATTTCGGCGCCGATCTCGTGGTTCAGTTTTTCGACGGTGACAGTGGTCATGATTGCTCCGCTCGGTCGGGCGTCGGTCCCGGTGACCGATTCGTATGCCGGTTCACGGCCACGGCTCCGCGATCCGTTCCAGCTCCGCGTCGGCACTGTCGACCGGCCGGGGTCGCAGGAAGATCTCGACCGCCATGGCCACCAGCGCCAGCGAATAGACGAGCTGCAGCAGATGCAGCACCTCGTCGGGCAGATCGTCGAGGGGGAATTTGTCGCAATAGGCGATCGCCTCCTCCAACCGGGGGAAGAACGCCGTATAGAACTCGTTCAGTTCGTCCATCGAGCTGTTCATCCGCCGTTCCCAGCGCTCGGTCTCGGTGGCCAGACACCAGATCGGTGCGAACCGCTCGAACTCGGCGAACGCCGGCGGCAACATGGTCTGCGCCATCGGAATCACACCCCCACCCGTGCGCCGCGATAGTCGCCGACCCAGTCCGCTACCACCTTGTGGAAATGCCGGACCAGGATCTCCTGGTCGTTCACCGGATAGGCGGTGATCCGCGCGGTGCGGTAGGCGGATTCGAGCGCGGTCTGGGTGCCGGTGAGCATTCCGGCGTCCTGGAGGGCGAATTCTTTGAATACCACTGAAGACACCTCGTGCTCCACTCGTTCACGCACGCTCCGGGCGGGCCGATAGCACAGGACTCCCTCGAACAGGTGACTGTTGTACGAGGTGGGCCAATAGCGGTAGATGAGATACCAGCCGCGGTAGAACAGGATTTCGAGATTCGGGAAGATCTGGAAGTTGTCGATACCCCACGGCTCGACGCGGCCCGGATTGATGCCGGGCGGGAGTTCGCCGATATCGGGTGACTCCCATGGGCCCACGAGTCCGCTGCGGGTGGCCCGTTCGATCGGATACATGAACTCCGACGGCAGTGTCCAGCGGCGGGCACCGCCGGTGCTGACCACCCGATGCGGTCCGTCGACCTGGAAATGCGCGCATTCGAAATTCGGCTCGGGATTGCGGACCGGGCCGGGCACCTGCTGCGAATGCAGGCCAGGGACGTGATAGTACTCCTGGAACGCGTCGGCAAACAGTTTCCAGTTGCTCTGGTTCTCGGCCCGGAATTCATACCATTCGGTCATCCGGTCGAACGGGTAGTCCTCCAGCGCGGTCACCATCGGACCCAGGAATTCCCGCAAGGTCTGCGGAGGTTCGGGGGCCAGATTCACGAAGACGAACCCGGCCCACACCTCGCAATGCACCGGAACCAGGCCGAGCGCCGATGTGTCCAGGTCGAAGAACTCGCCCTCCTGCTGTACGAAGGCCAGTTCCCCGTCGATGCCGTACCGCCACCCGTGGTATTTGCAGGTGAACTGGCGGCACGTCCCCGACGTCTCCGCCCGGGGATCCTCGTTCCAGACCAGTTTGTTGCCGCGATGGCGGCAGATGTTGTAAAAGGCCCGCACTTGTCGATCGCGATCGCGCACTACGATCACCGAGGTACGGGCGATATGGATTTCCTTGGTGAAATAACTGCCGACCCGCGGCACCTGCTCTACCCGGCCGATATTGAGCCAGGCCCGTTTGAAGATCGCTTCCCGCTCCAGTTCGTAGAACTCCGGCGAGATCGAATCCTCGAACGAAACCGGGCCGGTGCCGAGGTCCGGATAGTGCTGGGTCCAGGTGCCTTCCGGCGGTTTCGGCCAGCGCGCCATGGTCATTCCTCCCGTGCGGAGTCGTGGGATGTCGTCGCGGATCCGGTGGGCGGGTCCGGTGGCAGATCGACACTGTTGGTCACCAGCGCCAGACACAGGTAGGAGCCGGCGACGAAGAGCAGTTCGAGCAACTGCCGGGTGTCCAGATGTGCGGTGAGGGCGGTCCAGGTGCTGTCGCAGACCCGGTACCGGTCGAGCAGTTCATCCGTGGCGGCCAGCACCAGCCGGTCCACCTCGGGCCAGTGGGCTGTCTCGCCGCAGGCGATATCTTCGATCGTGCCGACGGTGATACCCAGACCCTGTGCGATGCGGGAGTGCTGGTCCCATTCGTAGGCCGACCGGGTCTGCCAGGCGACCCGCAGGATCGCGAGTTCGCGTAGCCGGGGATCGAGCGTGGCACGTTCCAGCAGTAGTCCGTTGTATGCCAGCCACGCCCCGCCCAATTCCGGGTGGTGTCCCAGGATCCCGAGGATGTTCGGCAGCGGCGGTGCGTCCGAGTCTCCGGACAGGTACCGGTCGGCGCGTTTCAACCGGCCCCGCAACATCGCACGTCCCTGTTCGGTCCAGTCCGCGGCGGCCAGTGGGGGGAGGCGGGGGCCGACGGTGGTCATATGACAGACCCGCCGTTGACGCCCACCACCTGGCCGGTGATGAACCGGGCCTCCTCGGAACAGAGGAAAGTGCAGGTCGCTGCGATATCGGCGCCGTCGCCGAGGTAGCCGACCGGGATGGCGCGGGCCATCGTCGCGCTGTCCGGAAGATGGCCTGCCGCCTGGGAATCACGCGACATCGGTGTGTCGATCCCCGACGGGGGGATGGTGTTCACCGTGATCCCGCACGCGGCGTACTCGCGCGCCAGCGCCTTGGTCATGGCGATCACGGCGCCCTTGGAGGCGGTGTAATGGACCATTTTCGGCGACCCCCGCTGGGCGCTGGACGAGGAGATCGTGACGATCCGGCCCCACCCCGCTGCCAGCATGTCGGGAATTACCGCCTGCACACAGTGGAATGTGCCGGTGAGGTTGATATCGATGATCCGGTGCCAGGACTCGAGGGAGATCTCGGTGAACGGTTCGAATGCGAAAACACCGGCGCTGGTGACCAGTACCTGCACGGGGCCCCATTCCGTGCGCACCTTGCACAGCGCTTCGTCCACGCCGGCACGGTCGGTGACATCCACTTCACAGCCCATCGCGGTCCCGCCGCCGGACCGTAAATCCTCGGCGACCCGCTGTGCGCCCGCGCCGTCGCGGTCGAGTACGGCGACGTGATCGCCGGTCGCGGCGAGCCGCGCGCAGATAGCGGCTCCCATCCCCGAAGCGCCGCCGGTGACCACGGCGACCCTGTTCGTTCTGCCGGGGTCATTCGCGGCCTTCGCCACGTGGGCACGAACCATGGTGTTCCCTCCGCGCTACAACGGTCGCCGGGCGATCCGCCGGTCTTAATCGACTGCTTAATTAAGCGGGTGATTAATGTTATACGGACGGGGTTCTCCGGCTGTCAAGGTCCGAAAGTGGCCTGAACAGGCCCGGTTACGCCGCCGGAGATCCACGTCGTAGGCCGGTCCGGCCGCCCTGCCTGGGTGGTTTCTAAGATCGAGGAGTCGGTGCGGCCGGCCGGAGTCGTTCGGTAGGGACTGCGACCGCAACGGTCGACCAAGGAGGTGCCATGGAGGAAAGCCGAAGGCCGGCCGACGCGGAGGCGGGGAGCGGAAGCCTTTCGTCGCGCTCGGCCTTACTCGATGCGGCCCAGCAGATCATGCTCGAGGACGGTTACGCGGCGGTGAGCTCGCGGCGCCTCGGTGCCCGCGCAGGGGTGAATCCCGCGCTGGTCTACTACTACTTCGGAAATATGGACAGCTTGTTCGTCGCGCTCTTCCGCCGCGGGTCCGAACGTAGTTACCAGCGCCTGTTGGAGGCAGCGGAATCCGAACAACCCCTCTGGGCGCTCTGGGATGCCATCCATCATCAATCCCGTACGGCGCTGACCATGGAATTCGTCTCGCTGGCCACGCACCGGCCGTCCATTCGCTCCGAAATCGCTCAGTCGTCCAAAAGATTTCGTGAGCTGCAACTGGAGATTGTCTCGGGAGCGCTGCGCGACCGCGACCCGGGCCCGTGGACCCCGCTGACACTGGTCATGCTGATGTCGAGTGTCTCCCGGTTCCTGCGGATCGAGGAAGCCTTCGATATCGACGCCGGTCATTCCGAGATCACCGCCGTGGTGGAGGAATTCCTCGAGCAGGTGGAAGGACCCCGGAACACCGGCGATCACGGGGGCGTGCCGCGCGGTGGCGCCGGATCGTCGGCGCAGTAGTCTGGGCGTGCCGGATCTTCGTCTCCCGAGAAATGGGCCCACCGTTATGACGTCTCTGTCCGAGAAGGCTGCCGCATTCCGTACACTCCACCGCCCCGGTGATCCCGTGATCCTGCCGACGGTATGGGACGCCTGGTCGGCGCAGCTGGTCCAGCAGGCCGGGTTCCAGGGGGTGACGGTGGGGAGCCACCCGCTGGCCGATTCGCTGGGCCGGTCCGACGGCGAGGGGATGTCGTTCGCCGAAGCGCTGGGACGCGTCCGGGAAATCACTGCGGCGGTGGATATTCCGGTGTCATTGGATATCGAGTCCGGCTACGGTCTGGAGCCGGTGCAACTGGTCGACGGGCTGATCGCGGCGGGCGTGGTGGGCCTCAATATCGAAGACACCGTGCACAGCGAAGGTGGCCGGCTGCGCGAAGCCCGGGAACACGCGGACTTCGTCGGCGCACTACGGCAGGCTGCGGACGGCGCCGGTGTGCCGCTGGTGGTGAACGCGCGGACCGATCTGTTCCTGCGCGGGCTCGGCGACGAGGCCGATCGCTTCGACCGGGCCGTGGACCGATTGCGACTGGCCGCCGAAGCAGGTGCCGATGTGCTGTACCCGGTCGGCTTCCACGACCCCGAAACGCTGCGACGACTCTGTGCCGAACTGCCGCTCCCGGTGAACGCCGTAGCCTTTCCGGACAAGGGCGACCGGACTGTTCTCGCCGAAGCAGGGGTCGCGCGGGTCAGTTTCGGCCCGCTTCTGCAGCGGGCGCTCACCGAGACCGTAAACGGGCTGCTGGAGCGCTGGAACTGACCCGGGTGCGATGGGCTACGCACTGATGCCGTGGGTGAGGACCGCCGCGAGTTCGCGATAGGCGGCGCTGTCGTCCAACCCGGTGCGAGCGCGGACGCCGCCCTGCTGGATGCGGACCATCATCGTTGCGGCCAGGTCGGCGGCGAAGGCGGCGTGGACGCCGCGGAACTCGCCGTCGGCGACGCCCTCGTCGATGAGTTCCTGGACCCGGCGGGCGGCGATACGAGTGTTTCGTTCGTAGACCTCGCGTGCCGGAGTGAAGTGGTCGAGGTCGGTCATGAACCGGTCCGAGGCCACGGCGAGCGCTTCACCGACCGCGGTGAGGTAGGTGGTGATGCGCTCGCGCGCTCCGTTCGCCGCGGCGACGTCGGTCTCCACGGTGGCGGTGGCACGTTTGAAGAAATGTACGGTCGCGGCGGTGACCAGCTGTTCCTTGCTGCCGGCGAGGGTATAGAGGGTGGATTTCGAGCATTTGAGCCGGGCGGCGATGGTGTCGAGGGTCAGGTGGGCGAAGCCCTCGGCCAGGAACAATGCGACGAGTGCGTCGAACAGTTCGGTACGGCGGGTGGTCGCGAAGGTCGCACGCTGCTCCATACCGGCGATAGTACTGGGGAACTTCTTGCAGTACTGATCGACGGGCAGTACTGTGGCCGACGTCCGAGTACTGTTCTGCGTATCGCCGCGAGGAGATTTCTGTGGCTGTCGACCGACTCCTGCCCACCGACGAGGCACGCGATCTCATCGGGCTGACCCGCGATGTGGCCGACAAAGTCCTCGCCCCCCTCGTCGACGAGCACGAAAAAGCGGAGACCTATCCCGAAGGCGTCTTCGCCACGCTCGGCGAAGCGGGTCTGCTGAGCCTGCCGTACCCCGAGGAATGGGGTGGCGGTGGGCAGCCCTATGAGGTGTATCTCCAGGTGCTCGAGGAGATCGCCGCACGCTGGGCCGCGGTCGCGGTGGCAGTGAGTGTGCACAGCCTGTCCTGCCATCCGTTGATGGCATTCGGCACCGAAGAACAGAAGCAGCGCTGGCTACCGGAGATGTTGGGCGGCGCCACGGTCGGCGCCTACAGCCTGTCCGAGCCGCAGGCGGGGTCGGATGCGGCGGCGCTCGCGTGCAAGGCCACCGCGGTCGACGGTGGATACCGGGTCCACGGTTCGAAGGCCTGGATCACTCACGGCGGTATCGCCGATTTCTACAACCTGTTCGCGCGCACGGGGGAGGGGTCCAAGGGGATCTCGTGTTTCCTGGTGCCGCGCGACACTCCGGGCCTGAGTTTCGGTAAACCGGAGGAAAAGATGGGTCTGCACGCCGTGCCCACCACCTCGGCCCACTACGACGACGCCTTCGTCCCGGACGAACGCCGGGTCGGCACCGAAGGGCAGGGGCTGCAGATCGCCTTCAGCGCCCTGGATTCCGGCCGGCTCGGAATCGCCGCCGTCGCCGTCGGGCTCGCGCAGGCCGCGCTCGACGAGGCCGTGGCGTACGCGCAGGAGCGCACGGCGTTCGGACGCAAGATCATCGACCATCAAGGGCTCGGTTTCCTGCTGGCCGATATGGCCGCCGCCGTGGATTCGGCCCGCGCCACCTACATCGACGCCGCCCGGCGCCGGGACGCGGGACTGCCGTACTCGCGCAACGCCTCGGTGGCCAAACTGGTCGCGACCGACGCCGCGATGAAGGTCACCACCGACGCCGTGCAGGTCCTCGGCGGCTACGGCTACACCCGGGATTTCCGGGTCGAACGCTATATGCGGGAAGCCAAGATCACTCAGATCTTCGAGGGCACCAACCAGATCCAGCGCCTGGTCATCAGCCGCTACCTCGCCGGCTGACCGGTCCCGTCGCTGCCCGGCTCACTCCGTGGTCGTGCCGATCCGGAGCCGGTTTCCGTCCGGGTCACACAGTTCGATTTCCCGTGCCCACGGCGCCTCTTCGATCCGCACACCGAATTCCGACGCAATGGTGTCGACATCGCGAACGCGGAGGTAGATCAGCGTATCGGGGCGGGCGTCGCCCGTGTGCTCCGATAGGAACAACCGCACGCCGCCTCGTGCGATTTCGACGAAAGCCGGAAGCTCCGGGGCGAAGCGGTGCTCCCATTGGGCGGCGAAACCCAGTCGCTCGTACCACTCGACTGCCGCGGCGGCGTCCTCGACGTGGAGAATCGGGATGACTTCTTCGTCCATGTGGTAATGGTCGCAGAGTGGAGCGCGCCCTCATCGCGCGCTCCACCCGCCGTCCATCGTGTAGGCCGCGCCGGTGACCATGCCCGCTTCGGGCGACGCCAGCCAGCTCACCAGTGCGGCGACCTCGTCCGGTTCCACGAGGCGTTTGATCGCGCTTTCGGTGAGCAGGATCTTGTCGAGCACGTCCTGTTCGGGGATTCCGTGTGCTTCCGCCTGGTCCGCGATCTGCTTGTCAACCAACGGTGTCCGAACGTATCCGGGGTTCACGCAGTTGCTCGTCACCCCGTGCGGGCCGCCCTCGAGCGCAGTCACTTTCGACAGGCCCTCGAGCCCGTGTTTGGCCGTCACGTATGCGGCCTTGAACGGCGAGGCGCGCAGGCCGTGGACCGAGGAGATGTTGACGATGCGACCCCAGCCCTGCCCGTACATATGTGGCAAGGCGGCGCGTACCAGCAGGAACGGTGCCTCGACCATGAGCATGAGCAGATGCCGGAAACGCTGGGGTGCGAAATCCTGGATCGGGCTGATGTGCTGCACCCCGGCGTTGTTCACCAGGATGTCGGTGTCGAGGGTCAGGTCTTCGAGGGCTGTGACGTCGAGTAGGTCGACCGTCCACGCCGTGCCGCCGAGTTCCGCGGCCACCGCCTCGGCCCCGGCGGTGTCGATATCGGCCACCGTGACCCTCGCACCCCGAGCCGCGAGCGCCCGGGCGCAGGCCGCCCCGATACCGCTCGCGGCGCCGGTGACCAGGGCATTGCGTCCCGTCAGATCGCTCATCGCGCGGGGACCGCGGCCGGGGCGAGGCTTTCGGCGTCGGCGCGGTCGAGGCTCTCCAAGGTCAGCCCCTTCGTTTCGCGTGCGACCAGTGCGGCGATCGCGCTGACCGCCGCCGCACCCGCCAGGTACCAGGCGATCGGCACCGCGGAGCCGTAGGTGTCCAGCAGCCGGACGGCGATGATCGGCGCCAGCGATCCCGCCACGATCGAGGTGACCTGATAGCCCAGGGACACGCCGGAATAACGCATCCGGGTCGGGAACATCTCGGCCATGAGCGCGGGCTGCCCGGCGTACATGAGCGCGTGGAAAACCAGGCCGATGATGATGGCGGAGACGATGACCAGGTTGTTACCGCTGTCCATCATCGGGAAGGCGAAGAAGCCCCAGGAACCCGCGGTCACCGCGCCGACAAGATAGACCGGCCGTCGGCCGAAACGGTCGGATAGGTTGCCCACCAGCGGAATCACCACGAAATGTACCGCGTGCGCGGCGAGCAGCCACCACAGGATCACCGAGGTGTCGGTGCCCACTTCCACCTTCAGATAGGTGATGGTGAAGGTGACGACCAGGTAGTACATGATGTTCTCGCCGAAACGCAGTCCCATGGCGGTGAATACGCCGCGCGGGTACCGGCGCAGGACCTCGACGACACTGAGTGATCCGGCCTTGATCTCCTCGGCCTCCTGCTGTGCCGCGACGAAGATGGGTGCGTCGGTGATCTTGGTGCGAATGTAGTAGCCGATCAGCACCACTACCGCCGACAACCAGAACGCCACCCGCCAGCCCCAGCCGAGGAATGCCTCGTCGGACAGTGTCGTGGTGAGTATCAGCAGCACCACCGTGGCCAGCAGGTTGCCCGCCGGCACACCCGCTTGCGGCCAGCTCGCCCAGAAACCGCGGCTGCGGCTGGGGCTGTGCTCGGCGACCAGCAGCACGGCGCCGCCCCATTCGCCGCCCACCGCGAAACCCTGGATGAATCGCAGGGTCACCAGCAGAGCCGGCGCCCAGTACCCGATCTGGCCGAAAGTCGGCAGGCAGCCCATCAGGAAGGTTGCGGCGCCGACCAGGACGAGACTGAACTGGAGCAGCTTTTTGCGGCCGTACTTGTCGCCGTAGTGCCCGAAGACCACGCCGCCCAGTGGACGCGCCACGAATCCGACCGCGTAGGTGACGAACGCGGCGAGGATGGCGTCCAGGTCGCTGGTGCCCTCGGCGAAGAACACCTTGCTGAACACCAGTGTGGCGGCAGTGCCGTAGAGGAAGAACTCGTACCACTCCACGACCGTGCCCGCCATCGACGCGGCGACCACCCGCCGCAGGCCGCCCGGATCGGCGCCCTTCGCGTCGACCGCATCGGTTCCGGGGCTGGGCTCCCGCATGGCAGTTCTCCTTCGCGCCGGGGCCGCACCAATGCAGTGTGACGATGCCCACAGTATTCGGCTGCACTGAGTATTGGTGCAGAGGAATGGTGCCGCAATGACCATTTCTGCAGCACCGTTGTGCAGAATTGCAGATATGAGTGCGTCCGTTCCCGGTCGTCCCAGCGCCGACGATCTCCTCGTGCTGCTCGCCGTCGGCCGTTCCGGTCGTTTCGTGACAGCGGCGGACGAACTGGGTATCAACCACACCACCATTTCCCGGCGCATCGCGGCGCTGGAACAGACCTTGGGCGGCCGGGTACTCACCCGCGTCACCGGTGGCTGGGAACTGACCGAACTCGGCCGCGAGGCACTGACCGCGGCCGAAGTGGTGGAATCGGCAGTGAAATCACTGGCCGCCGGCGCGGACGGGAACCGGGTGCTCGAAGGGGTGGTCCGGATGTCGGCGACCGACGGTTTCAGTGCCTATATCGCCGCACCCGCCGCCGCCCGGGTGCGGCGGCATCATCCGGGTATCGCGGTCGAAATCGTCGCGACCACCCGGCGGGCGTCCCGGCAGCGCTCCGGACTCGACCTCGAAATCGTCGTCGGCCAACCGCAGGTGCGCCGCGCCACCGCCACGCACCTCGCCGACTACCGCCTCGGCCTCTACGGTTCCCGCGAATACCTGCGCGACCACCCGGCGCCCGCGACGATCGACGATCTGGCCCGGCACCCACTGGTGTACTTCATCGACTCCATGCTCCAGGTCGACGATCTGGACCTGGCCTCCGGTTTCGTTCCCGCCATGCGCGAATCCGTCACCTCCACCAATGTTTTCGTGCACGTCGAGGCGACCCGCGCCGCGGCCGGTCTGGGCCTGCTGCCCTGTTTCATGGCCGATCGCCACCCCGATCTGGTGCGCATCCTGCCGGATTCGGTGGCGGTTACCCTCGGCTACTGGCTGGTCGCCCGGGCCGAGACACTGCGCCGCCCGGAGGTCGCCGCGGTGGTGGCCGCGATCCGGTCCGTGATCGAGAATCAACGCGATATCCTCGCGGGCCGGGGATGAGTGCGCCGCCGGAATCAGTCGACCCATTTCCGCCTGGCGGCGGCACCGAGGGCGGGGACGATCCGTCGTGGTGTGCCCGGAGCAACCGGGTGTGCAGCGCCGGATACAGCAGGGCTGCGTCAGCGGGCGAGGCGAATGCTTTTCCGGTGAGTCGTTCTATTCGCCCGAGACGATGCCGGACCGTGTTGCGGTGCAGGTGCAGATGCTTGCCTACAGCGGTGGGGGAGCCGCCGAGCCGGTACCAGGCCAGGGCGGTGTCGATCAGCAGCCCGCAATCCTCGGGATCGAGCCGGTCGAAGGCGGCGAGCAGATCGGCGAGAACATCCGCCGCCAGTTCCGGGTTCGCGGCGATCAGGGCACGTTCCGGCGCGGAGGCGTAGTTGTGGACCCCGGTCTCGCCCGGCGCCGAGCATCGGAGCGCGAAACGTGCCTGGGTGAGTGCGGCGGGCGCGGCGGCGAGGTCGGTGAAAGGCCGGCTCGCCCCCGCCCGTGACCGCACCGTCCGAAGCGTTCGCTCGAGAGTGGCCGGCGGGCGCGCGGCGGCCAAGGTGATCGGTTCGTCGCCGAGCACGGTCGACGCGGCGACGATTCCGTTGTCGTCGAGGTGGACATCGCCGACCAGAACGACCGAGACGGCTCGGGTGGGCAGGCCCATCCGGCGGCCGATTTCGGTGTGCTGTCCGGGCGGTAGCCCGGGATCGAGCAGTGCGCGCAGCATGCCCTGGCCGGGGTGCGTGGTCCCGCCCGCGACCACCCGCCGGCGGGCGTCGGCGGCTGCGACCGAATAGTCGTCGACAGTGGCCCATACCAGGGTGGACAGTCGAGGGAGCGCCGCCCGGACGTCGTCCCCGGCGGATTCGACGATGATCTCCCAGAACGCCAGCCCTGCGACGCGGAAGGCGTGCAGGAGGCTTTCCAGCGGAATACCGAGTTCGGCCTCGAGCCGCCCGGCGCGGCGGGCAGGCTCGAGGGAAAACGGGACCTCGGCGAGCGCGTCCAGCCATGCCGCGCAACTGTCGGAGACCAGCTCGACCAACTCGTCATGGCTGAGCGCGGCGTTCCCTCTGCATTCGGGCCGAGAACCTGCCCGGGGCCGGGCCGCCATCCGCGAGGCTGCCGCGGGGACCTTCGCCCTGGTCCCGGACCTGGCCTTCCACCTGGTATCGCTCCGCGTCGGCGACGACTTCTGGGTAGTGCGGTGGCAGTTGACCGGAACCTCGGCGACCGGCCGTGACGTGTGTGTCGATCTCGCGGATTTCGTGCTGGTCGAAGACGGCGCGGTCAAGGAGAAACATTCCTACGTCGACGGTGTCGCCATGCAGGCAACTCTGGCGTGACGTAGGTCTGTGCCGGCCGGGAGGATCAGGGGCGGAGAGACCACTGGTAACGGCTGGTGGGCACCAGATCCAGACCTGTATCGGCGCCGAATCGTGCGACGCTGGCCATGAGTTCGGTGATCCGGCGGCGGAGCTCGGCCTGGTCGCCGCCGCTGCCGTAGAACGTGTGCGGGTCGGTCATCGCGCCCATGGGGAAGTGTTCCTCGACAATGGCCGCGACCTCCGGTGCCGAGGGGGTGAGTTTCTCCTCGACGGTGTTCTGGATATAGGCGACGGTGTTCTGGGTGCGGATGGCGATCGGGGTGTGCTGCACCTGCCAGTACTGCAGGTATCGCGCTCGCGGCATCGACGCGGGCCTGCGCAGCAGGGCGATATTCGCCAGTGCGTCGCAGCGGGTGCCGTCCGGCACCGGCATCGGGTCGAGGCGGATGTTCTCGTGCACGAGATAGGCGTGCGGTGCCGGTTCGCCTGTGGTATCGGACACGGCGGCGACAATCGCGGCGGGGTCGCCGTCGGTCCATACCGAGACGAGGGCGGTGATCGGTTCACCGGGGCCGAACCGCATCGACGCGGGCGCGACGTCGGCGTCGTCGAGGTTCACCTGCACCGCGTTCGCGCCGCCTGCGGTCAGTGCTTCCCGCAATTCCGGTGTGTGGAACCGGTCGCCGAGATCTGCGCCGTGCAGGGCGATGATCAGTTTCGCCATGGCGAAAAAGTAGCACGTGTTCTACTTTTGCCGAGACGAAACGGCCACCCGACGCCGAGCGCAGAAAGGCCGACCCATGAGGTTCACCTACGCCGAGACCATGACCGACCCCACCTATTACGTGCCGCTGGCACAGGCCGCCGAGGCCGCCGGGTACACGTCGATGGTCCTCGCCGACAGCATCGCCTACCCCCGCGACTCCGATTCCACCTACCCTTACACCCCGGACGGCAGCCGGGAGTTCCTGGAGGACAAACCGTTCGTCGAAACCTTCGTCCTCGCTGCCGCGCTGGCCGCGGCGACCACCACCCTGCGGTTCACCCCGTTCGTGCTGAAACTGCCGATCCGGCCGCCGGTGCTGGTCGCCAAACAGGCGGCGTCGGTGGCGGCGCTCAGCGGTAACCGCCTGGGCCTGGGCGTCGGGATCAGTCCGTGGCCCGACGATTTCGAGATCTTCGACGTGCCGTTCGAGAAGCGCGGTAAGCGGATGGACGAATGCCTCGATATCGTCCGCGGACTCACCGCCGGCGGGTACTTCGAATTCCACGGCGAGTTCTACGATCTGCCGCCGATCAAGATCTCACCCGTGCCCACCGAGCCGATCCCGCTGCTCATCGGCGGGCACAGCCGACCGGCGCTGCGCCGCGCCGCGCAGCGCGGTGACGGCTGGATGCACGCCGGTGGCGATCCGGCCGAACTCGACCGTCTGCTCGCCGAACTCACCACCCTGCGCGCCGAATACGGCACCCGCGAGGATTTCGAAATCCATGTCATCTCGGTGGACGGTTTCACTGTCGACGGCGTCAAACGCCTCGAGGACAAGGGCGTCACCGATGTGATCGTCGGCTTCCGCAATCCCTATGGCCGCGAACAGGACACCGAGAGCCTGGACACCAAGATCGCCAATCTGTCCCGGTTCGCCGACGATGTCATCGCCCGCACCCGGTGAGCGCCGGAAAACGAGCCGAGGAAGTCGGAATGAGTAGTTTGGCAGGGAAAGTGGCGCTGGTGACCGGCGCCTCGTCCGGACTCGGGGCGGCGGTCGCACGACTGTTCGCCGGTCGTGGTGCCCAGGTCTTCGGCGTGGCACGCGACGAAACCCGGCTGACCGAGGTGTTCGCGGAGGTGCCCGGTGGCCGGTTCACCACCGGCGATATCGGCATCGCGCAGACCTGCCGGTCGATGGTCGAGGACTGTGTCGGCGCCTTCGGACGACTGGACATCCTGGTCAATGTCGCGGGCACGCACCGGATGCGCCACACCGGGGAAGTCACCGACGAGGACTGGGAGCACGACCTCGCGGTAAACCTCAACGGCCCGTTCTACCTGTGCCGGGCCGCGCTCCCGCACCTGCTGGAGACCGGCGGAAATATCGTCAATGTCGCCTCCATCGCCGGAGTCGAAGGCCAGGCGTATTCGGCGGGATACTGCGCCGCCAAACACGGTCTGGTCGGCCTGACCCGGGCACTCGCGGTCGAGTTCACCGCGGACCGCCTCCGCGTCAACGCGGTCTGCCCCGGTGGCATGCTGACCCCGCAGGTCACGGGGTTCACCCTGCCCGACGGCGCCGACCCGAACCTGGTCATGCGGGTCGCGTCCCCGCGGGGGATGAACCAGCCGGAGGAGGTCGCCTCGGTGGTCGCGTTCCTGGCCAGTGACGACGCCTCCGCGGTCCACGGTGCGGTCTATCTCGCGGACAACGGCAAAACGGCGGGCTAGCCGGGCGCTAGCCGGTCGGCGGTGCCATCGGGATCCGGCGATGAACGATCACGCCGGGCCCGGAGTTTCCGCTCACCGGGAATGCTGTTCCTGACGGCCCGGTCAATGGGAAGACCGAGCGCGCCGGGAATACGGCGGACCTAGCGTCGCCCGTATGAGTGCAGAATTCACCGGAGGTGCGCGATGACGCGCCTACCGGAACGAGTGGCGGTGGTGACGGGCGCGGCCGGCGGGATGGGCAGCGCCCACTGCCGCCGGCTGGCCGAGGAGGGGGCCGATATCATCGCCCTCGATCTCACCGAGAACGCGGACGGTCTGGCCGCGACGGCCGCGGAAGTCGAGCGTGCCGGCCGTCGGTGCCTCACCGGATTCGCTGATGTACGCGACCCACTGGCCGTCGAAGAAGCAGTGAACACCGGGGTGGCCCAGCTCGGCCGCCTCGACGTGGTCGTCGCCAATGCCGGTGTGTACGCGGGTTACGCACCGGCCTGGGAGCTGACCGACGAATCATGGCAGCGGGCACTGGATGTCAACCTGACAGGCGCCTGGCATACGATCCGCGCCGCCGCTGGGCATCTCGGCGAGGGCGCGTCGATCGTGATCGTCGGATCCACGAACGGAGTGAAGGGTGGCGCGACGGCCGCTCACTACGCGGCGAGCAAACACGCAGTGGTCGGGCTGGCTCGCACCCTCGCCAACGAGCTGGGACCACGGGGGATCCGGGTCAACACGGTGCACCCGGGGTCGGTGGCGACACCGATGATCCTCAACGACCGCGTATACGCGAAATTGTGCCCGGAGCTGCCGAACCCGACCCGGGAGGACGCGGCCAGGGTGCTCGCCCAGCGCACGATTCTCCCGGTGCCGTGGGTGGAGCCGGTGGATATCAGCAATGCCGTGTTGTTCCTCGCGTCCGACGAATCCCGGTACATCACCGGGATCGAGCTCGTCGTGGACGCCGGACTTACTCAGAAGGTGTGAGATGGGACGGGTTTCGGGCAAGGTCGCGCTGGTCACCGGCGCGGCACGAGGAATCGGACGGGCACAGGCGATCCGGCTGGCGGAGGAAGGCGCCGATATCGTCGCGATCGATATCTGCGGGCCGGTGGATACGGTGATCATTCCATCGGCGACTCCGGCAGATCTCGAGGATACTGTGCGTGCCGTGGAAGCAACCGGGGCGCGCATCGTGACCGCGGTGGCCGACGTCCGCGACGGCGTGGCGCTGCGCGCGGCCACCGACGCCGCGGTGGACCAGCTCGGCGGTATCGATATCGTCTGCGCCACCGCGGGCATCACCTCCAGCGCCCCCGGACTGGAACTGACCGAACAGCAGTGGCAAACCATGCTGGACGTCAATCTCACCGGTGTATGGCAGACGTGTAAAGCAGCTGCCCCGCACCTCATCGCCCGCGGCAGCGGAGCGATGATCCTGACCAGTTCGATCGCGGGCCTGCGCGGGCTGGTCGGGGTGGCTCACTACACGGCCGCCAAACACGGTGTGGTCGGGTTGATGCGGTCGCTGGCCCAGGAGCTCGCGCCGCACGGCATCAGAGTGAATTCGGTGCACCCCACCAACGTGGACACGCCGATGATCCAGAACGATATGGTCCGCAGATCCTTCCGGCCGGATCGCGAGCATCCCACCCGCGAAGAGTTCGCCGAGGTCGCGAGAACTATGAACATGCTGGCGATTCCCTGGGTCGAGCCGGTCGATATCGCCAACGCCGCACTGTTCCTGGCCTCCGAAGAGGCCCGCTATATCACCGCGGTGGCGCTGCCGGTGGACGCCGGCAGCACCCAGCGCTAGGGCGGTGCGGGGAAGCGGCCGTGCTTCCCCGCACCGTGGTCGAGCAGCTGGGACGACCACAGCGCGCCAGGCAATTCGGCGGTCGGCTCCCGTCCGAATCGGCCACCACGAACTCGGAGGGTCGCGGTTCCCGTCAGCGTTCGGCGCTACACGACAGGGCGGCGTTGCGACATCCGGTTCGTCATGCTCGCCGGCGTTCGTCGAACAGGTCTCGCGCCGTTCAGCGTCCACTCGGGCACGATGGTGAAGTGGAGCAACCTCGAATCCGGGTAGCCGCGTACGTGATCAGGCGCCGGACAGTCCCTGAACTCCTGGTGTTCGACCACGTCGGCCTACCCGAGGCAGGCACTCAGATACCGGCCGGTGGGGTGCAGCCCGGCGAAGGTCCCGAACAAGCGGTCGTGCGTGAGGTGGCCGAAGAAACCGGGCTGTTCGATGTCTGCGTGATCAATCGAATTGCTGTGGATCACCGCCCCCACCCGAGGACCCGGCATCCACGCCGAACAACGTTCTTCCGCCTCGACACCGGGCCGGACACACCTGATGCCTGGACGCATCGGGTCGACGGTACAGGCGACGACCATGGCCTGGAGTTCGCCTGTCACTTCGTGGCGCTGCCGCTGGAAAAGCCGTTGGCCGATAAACAGGACGTCTGGTTGGACCACCTCTCGAGCTGAGCCGTGGTCGAACGACTACAACACGGGGAACTGGGCGCTGCCGGTACCCCGGACGCCGGCCTTGCGGACACCATACGGACCCCTCGGTGCGGTGGTCCGGGAACGGTGCCGATCGTTGCGCGGGGTGTGTGCAGTTCAGCCGAGCCGCCCCGGGACAGGTTCGGTGCGGTACTCGTCGGTGCGTAGTTCACCCTCGGCGACGGCCCGTTCGATCGAATCGCGCAGTGCCGGACAGGTCGGGATCCAGTTGCTGGGCTCGCCCAGGGCCGCCCGCCGGGCGAATTCGGGGCAGGCGGATTCGGCATCGTCGAGCCATTGCACGCTGGTATGACTGGGGCTGTACTTCTCCACCAGGACGCGGTTTCCGCAGTTGGCGCACTGAATATTTCGCACGGTCACTCCTATGTCCGCCGGGCGCGCGCGGCGCGCCGATATCACCGATCACCCTCGCACGGCGGGGGCGCCCGATCCAGGTTCAGCCGAAATCGACATCGTCGGCCGACCAGAACGCGCGCATACCGGTGATCTGCGTGTCCACGTCGAAGGTCATGACGTCGATCGGTTCGACCATGATCGTTTTTCCGCCGGTTTCGGTGACCACCCGGAAGGAGAACGCGGCGTTACCGCCGCTCACACGCAGGCTCAGCAGTTCGGTGTGGCGGCGCGCCGACTCGAGGGGACTGTAGAACTTCTCGATGGCCGCGCGACCGGTGTGTGCCGGCGAGCCGACGGGGTCTTCCAGCGTGGCGTCCGGGTGATAGAGCGCGGCGATCTCGGCCGCGGTCCCGGTGGCGACGGTGTCGAGGTAGCGGCGCACGGCCGCACGGATCCGGTCCGGTTCCGGCATGGTGGTACTTCCTGTTCTGGTCGGGGCGGGTCAGCGTTCGAGCATGTCGCGGACGGCGAGATGGCTGAACAGCATCGAGGCGCCGATCGGGTTACCGCCGCCGGGATAGACGGTGCCGCTGACCGCGGCCATGGTGTTGCCCGCGGCGTAGAGCCCCGGGATCGCGGTGCCGTCGCCGTTCAGGACCCGGGCGCCGGTATCGGTGCGCAGGCCACCCTTGGTGCCCAGGTCGGACAGGCCGAACGCCGCCGCGTGGAAGGGCGGCCGATCGATCGGCACCAGGGGCGATTCGCCCTGGGAGAACGCGCGATCGTAGGCCTCGTCGCCGCGGCCGAAATCGGTATCGGCCCCGGCCGCGACCATCGCGTTGAAGCGCTCGACGGTTGCCACCAGGTTGGCGGCGGGCACACCGATCACCTCCGCCAGCTCCTCGAGGGTGTCGGCGGTCCGCCACAGTCCGGCGGCCACGTACTTCTCGGTCGCATCGAACGACACATTGGGGGCCTGCACCGGAGGTGTGACACCGTCCCGGTCGTCGTAGACCATCCAGTAAGGAAGGGTGAGCTCTCCCGCGCGCATACGGTCGATAGCGGCGCGCCCGAGCCGGTCGTACGGTGCGGACTCGTTCACGAATCGCCGCCCGTCCTGGTCGACGAAAATACCCCCGGTGAACCACAGTGCGAACGCCGACCGCCCGTCCGGGTGGGTGAGCCCGGGCGACCACCAGGCCTGATCCATCAGATCGGTATCGGCGCCGGCCGCGATCCCGGCCTCGTGCGCGTGGCCCTGGTTTCCGGGTGGTCCCATGGTGTCGCGTGCGCTGCCGGGGACACCGTAGCGCCGGCGCAGCTCGTCGTTGCCCTCGAATCCACCGGCGGCCAGGATCACCCCGCGCCGGGCCCGGATCGCCATGGTTCCGCCCGGCCGCTCGATCAGTGCACCGACGACGGCTCCGTCCTCCACCACGAGTTCGGTCAGGGCCGCGTTGCGGTGCAGGCGCACCTCCGGGTAGGTAGCCAGTGCGCGCAGGAAACGGCCGATCAGAGCTTGTCCGCCGATCAGCAGATCCGGCAGCGGGGCACCGAGCCGTTCGGTGTCCAGCGGCCCGCGTAGATGCTCGCGCAGCTCACCGAGCTCGGCCGCGGGCAGCGGGGCGGGCACGATATGGCGTTGCCCGTCCGTGCGTGCCTTGGGCGCGGCGCCGAAGTAGTCGGGCCACGGGTACATGTGGAACTCGAAACGGTCGTCGGCCTCGAGATACTCGATGAGATCGCGGCCGCGGCGCACATAGGTTTCCTGTAGTTCGAGCGGTGTGCGGTCACCGACGACGGCGCGATAATAGGTGAGCGCGTCGTCGAGGGTGTCGTCGGTACCGGCCCGCTCCAGCACCGGATTGCACGGGAACCAGACGCCGCCGCCACCCGAATACGCGGTGGTGCCGCCGAACTTGTCGGTCGCCTCCACCACCGCGACCGACAGCCCCTCCCGGGCCGCGGTGTAAGCACCGGCGAGTCCCGCGCCGGACCCTGCCACCAGGACATCGACCTCGTCGTCGAAGTTCACCACTGCTGTACCGCCTTTTCACGCTCCCGGATTGTGCCGAGGCCGACGCTAGATCGGCCGCCGCGCGGTGCGGGGCCGCCCTCCCGGTGACCGGGACACCCGGTCGGCATCCCCGTAGTCGCGTAGTGGTGTAACGGACCGGTATATGTGCGTTGATAGCATTCGGCGGTGACGACGAGCGAACCCGATCCGGCGCAGGTGAACCTGCCGCCGACCAGTTGGGCGGTGCTCGCCATGCTCTCCTACGAGGAGGAGATCTCCGGGTACGACCTGAAGAAATGGGCCGACTGGAGTGTCCGCTACATCTACTGGAGCCCGTCCTACAGCCAGATCTACTCGGAGCTGAAGAAGCTCGAACGGCACGGGTTCGCGCAGTCCCGGGTGGACAGCGACAACGCCATGCGCGGTCGCCGGCTCTATCGCATCACCCCGGCCGGCCGGGCAGCCGTCACCGCCTGGAGCAACAACGCGCCGGTCGACCCGCCGATGCTGAAACACCATGTGATGCTGCGGGTCATGTTCGGGCACCTCAGTTCCCCCGATCGGCTCAAGGAAATCCTGCGCGACCATATCGCCGATGTCGAGCGCCTGGAACGCAGCGCCGCCGTCGATTCGGAGGCCGCGAAAACCGAACCCGGATGGGCGTATTCGCAGATCGTGCTGCAATGGGCGCAGCGCTACTACGCGGCTGAACGCGACCTCGCCCGGCAGTTGATCGACGATATCGACGCGGCCGAAACCGCGCTGGTGACAGCCGAATACGATGAACAAACCGACTACCCGCATCCCCTGCCGGGGCGGTGGCGGGAGGTCGAGCAGCGGGTCCGGCAGGAGGATCCCGAACGGCGCTGACGGCGTGCCGGTATCGATTGTGAGCGCTACGGCAGACACGGCCGGGTCGGTCGCGGGCATCCGTGAGCCGTTCACGCCGGCCCCGCGATGCCTTACGCCGGGGGTGGGACGCCCGTATCTGCTGAGGAGATCGGCAGCCGCACAATGTTTCTCGCCACCACCATCGATTTTCTGGCCAAGCCGGAAACGCCCCGGTCGAGCCGTCGCCCGGATCGGATGAAGTCCTGCAGCTCACCCGATACCTGGTCTGGTTCGTCGTGATCGTGCCGATTGCGGCGCCGGTCAGCGCGGTCCCATGATCCTGGTGGTTGTGACTCGTCGATCCCGTCGGCGTGAACCGGACGGTCGTGGACCTGCCGGGCCGGGATGCCCGGGGCAGACCCCGGCTACGGGCCCGGCCCGGGCGGCTCTCGCTGGACCGGTTCGGCGGGCTACGGACCGCTCGGTTCCGGTGGCGGAAATCCGGTCATGTGAGCGCCGGCTCGGCGGGAACGCCCGGACGAAGTTTCGGTGCCGGGCCGAGCGGGCGGAGCTGTTGCAATGTGGGATGCACTCGGACCTCGCCGTCCTCGACATTGCGCCATATCCCGAGGGCGGTCATCCGGACCGGTGCGGCCAGCCGATGGTCGAGTTGCATCTGCTGGATCGGCCCGCAGATCGATACCGCCGCCACCGCCCGGCCGACCTCACCGATCGGCGCGGCGACGCAGCCGAAACCCGGCAGTGACTCTTCCCGCTCGAAGGCGACCCCGTGCGCCCGGACTTTTGCCAGTTCGGCCCGCAACTGTGCCGCGGTGGCGATGGAGTAGCGCGTTTTCGTCCGGACGGTGGTGCCGGCGCCGAAGAAATCGGGGGCCGCGGCATCGGCGAGGATCGCCTTGCCGACGGCCGTGCAGTGGGCGGGCTGGCGGCCCCCGACGCGGGTGGGGACCGCATTGCCGAGCCGGCCACCGACCTTGTCCAGGTAGACGACGTCCGTTCCGTCCAGCACGGCCAGATGCACGACGTAACCGGTCCTGCGGTGCAGTTCGTGCAGGAACGGGACGGCGGCGCGATGCAACCGGTCCTGATGGACCGCGAGGGAGCCGAGTTCCATCAGTCGCAGCCCGAGTTCGTAATCGCGTCCGTTGCGGCGCAGCCAGCGCAGGCGCACGAGCTGCTCGAGGATGCGGTGTACCGAGGACCGGGGCAGTCCGGTCCGCCGGACGACCTGCGCATGTGTCAGGCGGCCGTGTCCTTCGAACGCGTCGAGGACCAGCGAAATTCTCTCGATCACGGCACTCGGGGTCGCGGTGTCGGCGGGGGTGGTCATGGAGCCCTCCATCGGGGTCTGCGAGCTGATGCCCAACGGAATATGCCGATTAGGCATATACCTATTTGTAACATTGTGTTGTGCTCGCTGTCACACGAATCCCGGAAGATGGCCGAAAATGACGAACGGCCCTCCGGGGCGAGCGCAATGCTCGACCCGGAGGGCCGTATCCGGCGGTTCGGTTACCTGGTGGTGGTGTCGACCACGGCGCTACGGGCGATATTGGCGGCGACCTCGGCCTCCCAACTGGTGACCGCGCGTTCGGTATCGATCTCGAACTCGAACCGCTTGGTCATATCCTCGGTGATGTCCTCGACATCGACATAGAACTGCTTGTACCAGCGACGCAGCTGATACACCGGACCGTCCTCCTCCGACAGCAGCGGGTTGTCGATCGGCGCCTTGTTCTTCCAGATCTCGACGTCCTGTTCGAAACCCACCTCGACACCGCGGGCGAACTGCGCCGCCATGGCATCGGCATCAGCGTCCGACATTCCCTCCGGCTTCTTCACCATGGCGCCGTACTGCAGGACGAACGAGTTCGAGGTGACCGGATAGTGGCAGTTGATCAGCACCGTTTCGATCGTCCTGCCGCCTGCTTCGTTCCACAGCCAGTCGATCATGTAGGACGGGCCGAAATACGAGGCGTCCGACCGCAGCGAGGAATGCGGATCGTCGTAGTTGGTGCCGACGTTGATATCGCCGCGCGGTGTGGACCGCATGTACTGCGTGGCCACATGACCTTCGAAAACGTTCTTGAAGTAACGCGGAAAGGAGTAGTGGACGTAGAAGAAGTGGGCCATATCCACCACGTTGTCCACGATCTCGCGGCAGTGTGACCCCTCGACCAGCAAGGTGTTCCAGGTCCAATCGGTCCACTCGGCCGTGCCGTAACCGTCGATCTGCGGAATCGTCACCTCGTCGGTGGGTTTGCTGCCCTGCGGATCGTTCCAGACGAAGAGCTGGCCGTTACGTTCCAGCGTCGGCCAGGCCCGGGTCTTCGCCAACGGCGGTACCCGGCGGGCATACGGAATCCCCGTACACCTGCCGTTGCCGCCCCAGCGCCAGTCGTGGAACGGGCAGGCGATGGAATCGCCTTTTACTGTGCCCTGTGCGAGATTTCCGCCCATATGGCGGCAGTACGCGTCGATCACATGCAATGTGTCATCGGATTCGGACCGGAACACCACGAGGGTGGTGCCGAAGGCCTTGACCTCGTGCGGTCGGCCGTCCCGGAACGTTTTCGCCAGACCCAGGCAGTGCCAGCCGCGGGCGAACCGGGCCGGGGCCGCGGCCGCTTCGATCTGCCTGAATTCCTCGTCGCCGTGCTGGGTTTCCCCATTCGGTGCGTGAGCCGGCATCGGAACCTCCATGTTCCCACCAGAGTTGTGTGTCTGCGCCTGATGGTGACGCGGGTCGCCGCTCGGTGCGGGGTGAGGTCCCAGTCAGTGGGCCGGTTTCGCCGAGGTCCTGTCCGCGATGCCTCGCCGGCAGCCGAGGCGCGCGGTTGGCGGCGGGTGGGTTGCCGTGATCCGTGCGCAGCGTGTCGACCGGCTGCCGGGGACACGGTGGCTCCTATCCTGGTTCCGGGGATCGGCCCGCCGGCCGGTGGGGGCGTTCGACCGGGAATCGCCATCGGCACGTGATCGCGCCACGCTGAACGGAAGGTAGGACGGATGCAGCCAATCCCCGCGGGCGACCATATCGTGGTCGGCGTCGACGGATCCGAGACCTCGCTGGCCGCCGCCGAGTGGGCGACCGTGTTCGCCCGGAAGCTCGCCTTGCCGCTGCAACTGGTGCATTCTTCCCCGGCGCCGGGCCCGATGCCCGAGATCGCGATGACTCCCGACGAGCTGGCCGGGCGGTACCGCGCGTATCGCTCGGAATTGCTGACCACCGCTGAAGAGGCGGTGCGCCGATCGGCACCCGGAATAGAGCTGACCTCGATCGCGGACAGTGAGCCGCCTGCCGCGGGATTACTGAAAGCGGCCCGGGGAGCGGCGATGATCGTTATCGGCGCGACCGGCGCCGGGGCGGTCGAACGGTGGATTCTCGGATCGACGGCACTGCGGGTGGTCGATCAGGCGCGCTGTCCGGTGGCGGTGTGGCGTGGCGACCCCGACGGGCATCCGTCTCCGGACAATCGGCCGATCGTGGTGGGATGCGACGGCAGTCCGCTGTCGGCCGGGGCAACCGAACTCGCCTTCGCTTGGGCGCAGCTTTTCGCTGTTCCGGTGGTACCTGTACGAACCTGGACCGACAGCGCGGCGGCCGGGGATTCCGTCCCCACGGCGATGCAGGTGTTCGGACCGACCGCGATGACCGTCGATTGGGAGACCATCGCCCGCGCGGAGGCCGGGATACTGTCGACGATTGTCGCGCCGTACCGGGAAAAGTTCCCCGGTGTCGCCGTCGAGGAGCGGTCCCGGCGCGGTTCGTCCGTCCGTGAATTGCTACGGGCGCTCGACGAGGGGCAGATGCTGATCGTCGGCCACAAAGGCCGGGGGCGTCTGCGCGGGGCGCTGCTCGGTTCCACGACACAGAACCTGCTGCACCGGGCCCAGCGGCCGCTCATCGTCTACCGCGGGCCCGGCAGCTGACGGTCGCCGGTGTAGCCGCTGCTCACCGCGGCAGGGGTATACACGGCAGTCCGTGGCGTGGCGGTGATTGTCCGGACAGACGCGACAGCGGCGGTCAGCCGGTGGCGAGGGCGAACCACGCGGAGGCCGCCAGCAGGATCGCGGCGATCGCGAGGACAGCGCGGGTGGTGTAGACGTGTCGCATGGCGGCCCCGTTCAGACGAAGTCGAATCGTTCGGTGTGCAGGCGTTCGGCGGGAACACCGAGGTCGGCGAGGGCATCCTCCACGGCGGTGACCATGGGGCCGGGCCCGCATGCGAAATACTGCCTGCGGGGATGCCCGGCCGGTAGATGCCGGGCCAGTACGGCGCGATCGAGATAACCGTGTTCGCCGGACCAGCCGGCGGGTGGTCGTTCCGGAATCCGGACCACCGTGAGATCCAGCCGCTGCTCCAAGTCCCGGATCTCGTCGTCCAGGGTCGCTTCCGGCAAGCTCCGGACAGCATGGAAGAGCAGGACCGGGCGGCGATCTTCACGGTCCGCCATCGTGCGCAGGATGCTCGCCATGGGGGTGATACCGATACCGCCCGCGATCAGCACGAATCCGGGGCCTTCGTTGCGGTCGGGAGTGAAGACGCCGTGCGGGCCGGAGATGTAGGCACGCGTGCCCGCCGGGATATCGCCGACGGTCGAGGTGAAATCGCCCAGCGCCTTGATCGTCATCTCGACCCGCCGGTGTTCCTCGGCGCTGGAGGAGAAGGAGAACGGGTGGGCCGTGATCGAGAACGGCGCGCGGTTCACCACGAGCCATCCGAACTGTCCCGGTTGGAATCGGAATCCGTCATGACCCACCGGCACCAGGCCGAGGGTATGTGCATTACCCCGCTCGGCGGTGACCCGTTCGATCCGCCAGGGCCGGCGCAACCGGAGTATCGGTTCGACGACGCGAACCCACACCAGCAGCAGCACCAGTGCCAGCGTCATCAGTGCCCACAGCCATTTCTTCCACACCGCATCGAGGTAGTGGTCGACGAGGAACATATGGGCGAGCGCGCACGCGACAACCAGCACGGACAGCAGGCCGTGGCAGATCTGCCAGATCTCGTAGCGAATACGGAGGCGTTTGCGCCAGACGGAGGTGGCGATCAGGATCAGCAGCAGGACCGTCGAGGCGACTGCGAACCGCGCCCGCGGCGGAGCCTGCGCCAGGTTCAGCAGACCGACGATATCGGTACCCGCGATCTGCAGTAGCACCGGATGAGCGAGGATGAACGCCAGCGCCACATAGGACACCTGCCGGTGGAATTGCACCAGCGCGTCCTCTCCGAACGGTGCCGCGACGGCCCGGAACCGGGCGACCAGCGCGAATTGCAGGCCCAGCATCGACATTCCGACGAAGCCGAGGGCGACGGAGAATTCCGTCAGGAACCCGCGATCGGCGTCGGCGACACCGATCGCGGCGAATACCAGCGGAACGATCGCGGCGGCCAGGTACAGCCCGAACCACGCTATACCGCGAGCGATCAGCGACAACTCGTCCTCCTGGTGGTTCGACTCGACCGTTGTCTGCGAAACCCGGAATCAGCTCGGCGAATTCTATGATGCGCAGAGGACGCCGGTCACCGCGCCACGCAAGGGACTGCCGTACGGATTCCGATGTGCGGGTCGGTTGGTGATGTGCGGCGAAACTCGGATTTCGAAGAGGTCTACACGTACCTCTCGCGGTCGGTTCGGAAAAGGTGAGGATACGGGGATCCAGTGTTTTTCCGTCGAGCGTCACAATACGGCGGTTGATATCCGAAAGACGCTCGGAGTTCGATGAAGATGCGATGCTGCCGCCTGCCCTGTGGGCCTGTTCGTTACGCGCCGGCGGTGGGCGGCTAACAATTCTGATAATCCTTGTGAGTGCTGCTCTGTAAATGTGAGCTCATTGCAAGAAACCGTATTGCGGGCCACGGATTGCCGTGGTGGGGTGCTTTTGCGTGCAGGATCGACGAAAAACTTTTCACGCGAGTGTGGTTCGGCGAAACGAGGTGCTGACGTGGTCTGTACGAGGTGCTAATCTGCACACGGGAACTTCCCTGGAACGGGGACCCAATCGGACGATGGCTCTGCCGGACACGGATTTCCGAATATCACCGCCCAAGGTTTCGGGGAGCCTCGTCATTTCGAGCGATTTCGCAGCCGGAGAACAAACCGAAGGTTTCGTCAGAGGAAGAGAGGATCGGCATGAGTGCGGTTATCGGCCTCGGCTCGGCGGCCGCGGGAGCGGCCCTGAGCCTCGCGTGGGGCCTGCTGGGCATCATCATCTGAAGAAAGGAGGCGTCGTTTACCTGAGCAGCAAAGATACTATCCATCGAGTACTGAGGACGCTGTCGCCGGTCCGTAGCGCGATGCACCGAAGCGCGCCACGGCCGGTGAAGCGTGCGTGATACCCGGGTATTGCCGGATTACCGGTTCAGGCCGGCCTCCGCGGCGCCGGCGGTCAGTCGATCGAGGCCGAATGCCTCGACGGGACCGAGGGCGCCGGTGCCGAGCAGGCCGCCGTCGAGTACGGTCCGGGCGCCCCAGGCGAGGATCGCCGCGGTGAAGTCGTAGGGGTCCACCCCCGCGAGCGTCACCGAGGCTCGATTACGGCCCGCGGCATCGGATACGTCCGCGACCGCCCAGGTGCGGGTGCGGGCCCGTGCGGCGGGCGCCGGACCGCCGGTCGAGCCTTTCACCACACGGGTCAGCGCGGTTTCGCCCAACTTTTTCACGGGCTCCACGCGGGCGATCGCGGCGGTGATCAGTGAGGTTGCCCGCAGGCCGTGGGCGGCGGGCCCGGGAAGGCCGAGATAGACGTTCGCTTCGCGGAGCTGCGGATACGAGCGGGCCAACGCGAAATGCTCCGAACCCGGTACCGACGCCGCGGTGCGAGAGCGCCCGGCGACCTCGAAATCGCGTACCCGGGCCGCTGTTCGCTGGGGTACGATCCGGCCGTCGCGCAGGGCGAAACCGTCTTCGAACAGCATGCCCGCCATGGACGCGCGGGTGCCGCCGCTCGTGCCGGGATCGGCGATGAAGTAACCGATATCGGCGCGAACGGCGTCCGGCGCCTCGGCCAGGGCGAGAGCCGCGGCCAGATTGCCCGGCACATAATCGAATCCGAAGGCGGTGAGCAGTGCGATATCCGCCCGGCGGGCTTCGTCGTCGTGGTCGAATACCGTGCGGATGAACGGGCCTTCTCCGGTGGAATCGAAATAGTGCGCGCCCGCTGCGACAGCCGCTGCCAGTGCAGGCTTTCCGTAACGCAGGAAAGGGCCCACCGTCGAGATCAGCACATCGCCTCGGCCCAGAAGTGCACGGACCGAGGCGGGATCGGTCACATCGGCCACCGCGGTATCCGCGCCGCCGGTCTCGGTGGCCAGTTGTGCGAGGGAATCGGCGTTACGCCCGGCGAGCACGGGCGCGGTGCCGCGGGCGGTGAGCGCCTGCGCGATCAGGCGACCGGTGTAGCCGGTGGCTCCGAACAACACGATCTTCGGCATTGGCTGGTTCTTCCGTTCTGTCCATCGATCGGGTGGTGCGATATCACCGTGGTATGCACGACACTACGTCGGCACGGCTTGCCCGCAGTGGACCGCCCGCAGGTGGGGCCGGGGTAGGTCACCGCCCCGGTTCCAGCGCTCCACCGGCGGCCCGCCAGTCGATCAGTCCACCCGACATGTTCTTGGCTTCGAAGCCGTACTCGATCAATAGATTGGCGGCTCCGTAGGATCGCAGGCCACCGGTGCAGAAGGTGATCAACAGCCGATCGTCGGGCAGTTCGGCGCACTTGTCCGTCAACTGCTCCAGGGGCAGGTGGGCCGCGCCGGGGATCCGGGTCCGATGCCATTCGAATCCACGGCGGACATCGACGATGAGGGCGCCGGCTCGAACGGCCTCGATCGCTTCCGCCGCGGACAGAGAAGGTGCACGGTACAGGTAATGACGGATGCTCATACGGGCAGATCCTCGGTTCGTGGGTTCGGGCAGCGGCCGGCCGGTCGCCGGTTTCATCGGTCAGGTGTGTGCGCCCGGGCGGACGATCATCAGGACGACGACGATCAGCCACAGCATGTTGTAGAGACCGGCGAGCATGCCCAGGGTCCGGAGCCGGGCGCCGTGATCCGGAACCTCCATGGCCTCGCGCTGTATCGGATGGATGATCATCGTGATGATCGCGGCTACGCAGCCGGTGAGGATGATGGCTGCGGTGATCCAGATTTCGCCCAATCGTCCCTGTAGGACGGCGAGAATCATGCCGGCGACGGGGACGATCAGTGCCAGCCGTGCGTAGGTGCCGGTGATCCGGTGTAGGACGGCGGCGACGGCGGGGGAGCGCTCCGACGCTGGGTCCGCGATCGCCACCGACGGTGCGTAGCGCGGGAACAGGCTGGTGGCGACGGCGGAACCGCCGACGAAGATGATGGCCGCCAGGACGTGGACCGACAGCAGTAGTTGGTGCATGGACGAGCTACCTCTCAACCTTCAGGGTAGCTGAAGCTTAGCAGGCTTTCAGGCGGCCTGAAGGTTACTTGCGTCGCACCTCTCGATCCTCCGGTGTCAGGCCCCTGTCCCGCGAAACGCCTCCACGACGGCGGTACCGATCCGGCGCTGTACCGGGTCGGCCGCCGCACCGAACAGCCGCTCGTCCACTTCCGTGACCACCTCTTGGGCAGTCCGCAGCAGGCGCTCACCGTCCGCGGTGAGTTCGATCGCCGACGCCGACCCGGCGCGGGCGGTGCGGTCGCGGACGAGTCCGGCGGCGACGAGCGCCTTCACTGCGGTATGCGCGCTCTGCACGCTGATCCCCGACATCCGCGCCAGTTCGCTGAACGAGGCCCCCGGAACGCCGGAGATATGTCCGAGCAGACCCAAACGCCCCACGGTGAGATCCAAATCGGCCAGTCCCGCGTTCAGTTCGGTCTCCACCCGTCGCGCCAGCGTCAGTACGATGATCGAAGCGCTGGTCACCGGCGGTGTCCGGTCGTTGTCGGTACTCACCATCCCAGTTTCGCGCACACCGCCCGTTTCACCACTCGCAGGTACCTCGGGTCCTGGACTCGGTGCGCAGCCGATTCGTTCCGGGTGAGCGGCACGGACCCTCCGAACCCCAGCTGTCGATCGGTTCATGGCGACGTGAGTGCACGGTCGGTCGATGTCACTGTCTCATTCGAGTCTGCGGCGGCAGGTGGGTCGCCGCCGCCCTCATCGGCCGAGTCCCTGTTCGGCAGACCGGTGATCCGGTGGATGCCGCGAACGGCCGGTTGCTCTTGCGTGTGCGGCGGGTGCGCCACGGTTACGTGGCCACCCATGCCGGCGCCTTTCGGATCGTGGTGCGCCTACCGAGTTCTGGTCGTTCGAAACCAGTCGGTCGATGCGATGTTCCGCCGTACCGAGGTGATCGAGTTCGGATCCTGTTCGACACCGGAGCGCAGCCCGCGACGAGGCGATGAAAACGCCGCCGGCCGAGCGTTGCACGTCCGGGCTCGTTCGGTGTCCGCGGCGGCCGGCCTGTAGGCGACGGGTCGAGGTGGTGCGTCCGATAGGTTCACTATGAGCCGCAATCGTCGGTGAACCGGCGCGGCCGGATTCCGAATACGCAACCGGGAGGGTGGAATGGGGATCGAAGTACGCACCCTCGGTGCTGCGGAACTGGCCGAGGGGGCCGCCGGTGTATTCGCTCTGGACGCGACCACTGTGCTCGAACCGCTGCTGCTGATCGACCTCGACGGTGTCGACGGGGCTACCGCAGCTGCCGCCGCCGCGCGGACAGCGGCACTGGGGGGACCGGCAGTGGGATTCTGTTCCGGCGGTATCAGTGCGGAACTCGCGCCGTTGACGGCCGCGCTGGACCTGACCTACGCCGCGGCCGTGGCGGATCCGGCGGACCGGGCGGTCGTCGTCACCGGCGACGTGCCGGGCGCGGTCGCCGAGTTCACCGACTGCGTACGGCGATATCCGCAGGCGTCGAGTTTCGCGGCGCAGGTGGTACATGCTTCGGAGGGGCTGCCGGTGCCGGCGGCCATCGATGTGGAGTCCTTCGCCTACTCCACGCTGCAGGGCGGCCCGGAATTCGGTCGTTGGCTGGCGGAACGCCGCCGGCTGGGTCGTCCGCTACCGCCACCGCCCGACACCGATCCGGTTCTGCTCACCGAGGACGGCGACACCCTCCGGATCACGTTGAACCGCCCGGAGCGGCGTAACGCCTACGGCACGGCACTGCGTGACGCCCTGGTCGAGGCGTTGCGCACCGCGCAGCTCGCCGGCACGTTCGGCCGCATCGTGCTCGACGGTGCCGGTGCGTCGTTCTGCTCCGGCGGGGATCTCGACGAATTCGGCCATACGCCGGATACCGCGACCGCCCATCAGATCCGGACCCGCGGCGGGGCGGCCCGGTTGATGGCCCGGCTGGCGGCGCGCACCGAGGTCCGCCTGCACGGCCATTGTGTGGGCGCCGGGATCGAGATCTCCGCGTTCGCCGGGCATATCGTCGCCGCCCGGGATACCGTGATCCGGTTGCCCGAGGTGGCGATGGGGTTGATCCCGGGCGCGGGCGGCACCGTGAGCGTGCCGCGGCGGGTCGGTCGATGGCGGGCGCTGCACCTGTTCGTCACCGGTGTCGCGCTGGGTCCGGAGCGTGCACTCGAATGGGGGCTTGTCGACGAGATCGCGCCCGGCGAGTAGCGGGACCGTGTCACCGTTCTCGTCGGATTGTGGCGCTGTCGGCGAGATCGCGGGCGGTCGTGGACGCGAGGTGATTCGGGATGGTATTCGGCCTCAAAATGAGGTAAACATAATCATAGATTGTCGGGGCTCGAACTCCAGTGGTTGCAGGGGAGCGGCCTGACCGTATGGAGGTACGTGTAGTGGGACAGCCAGGGCTTCGTCCACAGAAGACCGCGATGTTGGTCGCACAGCGCATTGTCGAGGGCATCAACAAACGCGGCAACAAGGTCGGTGACAAACTGCCGCCGGAGCGGTTGATGCTCGAGGAATACGAGATCGGCCGGGGAACGCTGCGGGAATCGTTGCGGTTCCTGGAACTCCAGGGCGTTATCGCCCTCAAGCCCGGTCCTGGTGGCGGTCCGATCGTGCAGCAACCCGACGGTATGGGTCTGCAGACCGCGATCACGCTACTGCTGCAATTCGAGAATGCGCCCTTCCGGACCATCGTCGAGGCGCGTACGGCGCTCGAGCCGATGATGGCCCGGCTCGCTGCCGACCGGATCAGCGAAGAACAGCTCGCCACGCTGAAACATTCGGTGGACCATATGCGTGAGCACATCGACGACGAGGAGATCTTCGTCGAGATGAGCCGGGTCTTCCACGACACCATCGCGCAGGGGTCCGGCAACGCGCTGTTCGGCTATCTGATCCACGCGCTGCTGGATATGCTCGACGGCTCCGCGGTGGGGATGGAGTATCCGGAACGCCACCGCGTCGCGACCTGCGATATCCACGAGAAGATCTACAACGCCGTGGCCGCGGGGGATGCCGGTGCGGCACTTGCCGCGATGGAGGAACATATCGACGCGATCTGGCGGTACGAGGAGAAGAACTACCCCGAGGTCCTCGATACTCCGATTGCGTGGGGGTCCCGCGGCTGATCGGCCGGTGGTCCGGGCGAGATCTGCGCCGCCGGCTTGCTTCGCCTGCGGCAGTCTCCGAAGCAGCGGGCGGAGCTTGCCGACGCGCACCGGGGCTGCCGGGAGTCCGACCCGAAACGATCGGGCAGATCCCGGTCGCACGGGTTGCCCGCGGAGCCGCGAGCGGTCGGCGACCCCGTGGGAGAACCGGTGCAGTCAGGGCCGGTAGGGATCTGCCCGTTCGACCGGCGGCGCCGATTTCCAATCGGGCAGTCCGTATTCCGGTGTTCCGACTGGAGTCTTGCCGCCCGAAAGATGCGTCCACTGCGCGTGATTGAGCTGGTGGATGGAGAAACAGGCATCGAGCGCGGTGGTGAAGCCCATCGCGTCCTGACTCTGATTCACCGAATCCTTCACCAGCAGAGCGGCCATACTGGGCACTCGCGCGATCCGGCGGGCGAATTCCAGGGTGTTCTCGCCGAGCTCGCCGGCCGGGAAGATCTTGTTCACCATGCCCAGCGCGAGTGCGTCCTCGGCATCGAGACTGTCCCCGGTGAGCAGTAGCTCCTTGGCCTTGCGGGGGCCGAATTCCCAAGGGTGGCCGAAGTACTCGACACCGCACACACCCAGCCGGGTGGCGACGACATCGGCGAACCGAGTGCCCTGCGCGGCGACGATGAGATCGCAGGACCAGGCGAGCATGAGGGCAGCGGAGAAAACGTTGCCGTGCACCTCGGCGATGGTGATCTTGCGGAGTTTGCGCCACCGCCGGGTGTTCTCGTAGAAGTAGTGCCACTCCTGGTGGAAGCGGGATTCGACCGCGTCGTGGGTGGCCCCGGTACAGGTGAAGGACCAGTGCTGATCGGGTCCGGGTTCACGTTCGGTCCGGTATTCGGAGCTGCCCAGGTCGTGGCCCGAGGAGAAGACGGGCCCCTCACCTGCGAGGATCACCACCCGCACCGTATCGTCGGCTTCCGCCCGCAGGAAGGCGTGGGTGAGTTCCACGAGCAGTCCACGGTTCTGCGCGTTGCGGTATTTCGGGCGGTTCAGCACGATCCGCACGATCGTGCCGTCGTCGTGTGTTTCGTAGCGCAGATACCGGTAGTCCACGGAGGTCGCGGGGTCGAGCAGGGCTTCGGTCATCGTGAGTCCTTTTCTGATCAGGCTGGTCCGGACGGCGTCCGGACCAGCCCGCGGGCTTGGTCGAGAAGTGCCTGCGCGACGCCGTGGAAGCGGCGGCCGAGCGCGGTATCGGCCTTTCCGGCGCAGGCACGCGCATAGGTGCCTTCGAGGATGATGGCGAGCCGGTAGCAGGCCAGAACCTGATACCAGTCGAAGTCGGTCATATCCCGGCCGCTGACGGCTGCGTAGCGGGCGATGAGCTCGTCCCGCCCGGGGAGTCCGTCGAGATGGCGGGCGAGCCCGACCGTGCGGGTTTCACCGGGGTCGGGCCAGGTCGCGAGGAGGTGGCCGAGGTCGAGCAGGGGATCGCCGACGGTGCCCAGTTCCCAGTCGACGACAGCGGCCACGGCCGGCCGGTCGTGCCGGAACATGACATTGCCGAAGTGGTAGTCGCCGTGAATGATCCCCTTGCGCCACGCCGTGGGCCGGTGTGCGTCCAGCCAGCGGCCGATGTCGTCCACCCCGTCCAGTTCGGGACCGGGCCACCCGTCGAGTTCGTGATAGGAGTCGAGCTGGCGTCGCCAGCGCGCGGCCTGCCGGTCGAGCCAGCCGTTGGCGCGGGTGAGCTGGGCTTCGCCGAGTACGGCCGGATCGATCGACCCGAGTGCCGCCGCACTGTCGACCATGGACAGCCCCATCGCATGCTGCATCTCGGTGGACGAGGCGTGTGGTTCGGGGATCTCGGTGGTGGCGGTGAAACCCTCGACCGCGGCCATGACGAAGAAAACGCAACCCATGACGTCCAGGTCGTCACAGACGGCGACGAGACGGGGGTGGGGGACATCGCTTCCCGCGAGCGCGGCGAGCAGGCGTGCCTCCCGGCGCATCGTCTCGTCGCTGTTACCGCGTTTGTGCAGCGGCGGGCGCCGGAACACGTAGCCGGTACCGTCCCGGGTGAATCTCACCAGGATGTTCTGGGTGCCTCCGGTCAGCGGGACGATATCGGTGACGGGCCCGGTGCCCACCTCGTTGCGGTCGAGCCATGACGTCAGTGCCGTGACGTCCACCGGGTCCTGATCCCTCATCGATCCACCTCATGCCTTCCCTCTGTGACGTGTGACGGTGGTGCCGTCGCACGCAGCGACCGGAGGCACCCACCTACCGGAGCCTACACATTCCTACGAACCATTGTCATGATTTCTTTCATATTCCGGCGCATAGTTGTTATCGTTAGCCGCGACGGGCCCGAAAGTCTCCTGCCGCGCGTGGCTCGGCACCTCGGGTGCACATCAACAATCCAAGCGTTCTCACCAGGTGGTGCAATGGGTATCGAAATGGTTCTGGACATGGCCGCATCGGTCCATCCCGAGCGGCTTGCGCTCGGGCGGCGTGATGCGGGTATGACCTATCAGGAACTCGGCGACGTGGCCTCCGGTGGCGCCGCGGTCCTGGCCCGGTACGGCGCCGCGCATCTGGTGTTCGTGGGTGTCAACGGTCCGGTACTGCCGGTGCTGACCTTCGCCTCCGCCCGCGCCGGGGTCCCGCTGGCGCCGATGAACTACCGGCTGGCGGCCGATCAGCTGCGGGATCTCGTCGGGCAACTGGAACGGCCGCTGATCGTCGCCGATCCTGCCTATCGCGACACCCTCGACGGCGCCGCCGAGACGGTGCTGACCAGCGCGGAGTTTCTCGAACTGGCGCGCTCTGCCGATCCCGTCCCCACCGAACCGGCCCCCGACGACGCCACCGCCATCGTGCTGTTCACCAGCGGCACCACCTCCGCGCCCAAAGGCGTGCTGCTGCGCCACCAGCATCTGCTGTCCTATCTGCTCAACACCGTGGAATTCGGCTCCGCCGCCGAGGACGACGCGACACTGGTCAGCACGCCGCCGTATCACATCGCCGGAATGGGGGCCGTGCTCAGCAACGTCTATGCGGGCCGGCGGATGGTGCATCTGCCCGACTTCACTCCGCAGGGCTGGCTCGATATCGTCCGTGGTGAGGGCATCACGAGTGCCATGGTGGTGCCGACCATGCTCGCCCGTGTCGTCGAGCACCTGGACGGCGGCCCCGGCGACGCGCCGAACCTGGTGTCCCTGGCTTATGGCGGGGCCCGGATGCCGCAGCCCGTGCTCGAACGGGCGCTCCAGGCGTTCCCGGCGACCGGGTTCGTCAACGCCTACGGGCTGACCGAAACCAGTTCGACCATCGCGGTCCTGGGCCCCGACGACCATCGCGAGGCAATGGCGGATCCGTCGCTGCGCGGACGGCTGTCGTCGGTGGGCCGGGTGGTCCCGGGTATGGAAGCCGAGATCAGGGACGAGGACGGCACCGTGCTGGCAGCGGGCGAAACCGGTCTGCTGTGGGTCCGGGGGGCGCAGGTCAGCGGCGAATACATGGGCAAGGGGTCGGCACTGGACGCCGACGGCTGGTTCCCGACCCGGGACCGCGCCCGTATCGAGGACGGCTACCTCTATATCGGCGGCCGCGCCGACGACACCATCATCCGCGGCGGCGAGAATATCGCCCCGGCCGAAATCGAGGATGTGCTGGTCCACCACGACGACGTACGCGAGGTCGCCGTTATCGGCGTACCGGACGACGAATGGGGTGAACGGATCTGCGCGGTGATCGTGCCGGCCGGGCCCGGGCACGCCGATACCGCGGCCATCCGGACCTGGTGCCGCGAACGGCTGCGGGGCTCCCGGACGCCCGACGAGGTCGTGTTCGTGGAAGAGCTGCCCAAGACGCCCACCGGGAAACTGGTGCGCCGCGATCTCGTTGCGCAGGTCACCGCGCCGGCCCCGAACTGAGCTTTGCGCTCATCATCCGTTCCATATCCCCCTGGAGGATCCATGCGTAGTGCCGTGCTCGTCGACGTCGTCCGTTCGGCGTCGGGTAAGGGCAAGACCGGTGGCGCCCTGTCCGATATCCACCCGATCGATCTGCTGGCCGAGGTACTGCGGTCGCTGGTGGCGCGTAACGATATCGACCCCGTCCTCATCGACGATGTCATCGGCGGCTGTGTCGGCCAGGCCGCGGAGCAGGCCGGCAATATCACCCGGACCGCCGCGCTGGCGGCGGGTCTGCCCGAATCCACCCCGGCCACCACGGTGACCCGCGCCTGCGGTTCGAGCCAGCAGGCGGTGCATTTCGCGGCGCAGGGCGTGCTGGCGGGCTCCTACGATGTGGTGATCGCCTGTGGGGTGGAATCGATGAGCCGCGTACCGATGGGTACCGCACCGATGGGCCGGGACCTGGTCGGGGCCGGGCTCGCCCAGCGATACCCCGAGGGCTGGATCAGTCAGGGGGTGGCCGCCGAACTGGTGGCCCAGAAGTACGGGCTGACACGCGACGACGTCGACCGGTACGCGCAGGAATCGCATCGGCGGGCCGCGGCCGCCGCCGCTGCCGGGCATTACGACCGCGAGATCGTCCCCGTGCCGGTACCGGGCGGCGCGCACGTGACCGACGAAACGATTCGCGCGGCAACCACCCTCGAAAGCCTGGGCAAGCTGCGGGCCTCGTTCCACTCCGCGGACTCGGACCGGCGTTTTCCCGGCCTGGGCTGGATGATCACTCCGGGCAACTCGTCGCCGCTCACCGACGCGGCCGCCGCAACTCTGATCATGTCGGAGGAGAAGGCCGCGCAACTCGGGCTCACGCCGCGCGCCCGCTTCGTCGACTTCACGGTCGCCGGTGACGACCCGCTGTACATGCTCACCGCGCCGATCCCCGCGACCCGCACACTGCTCGACCGCACCGGCCGCACACTCGACGACATCGATGTCTACGAGGTCAACGAGGCGTTCGCGTCCGTACCGCTGGCGTGGGCGCGCGAATTCGATGCCGACCCGGCCCGGCTCAACCCCGCCGGCGGCGCCATTTCGCTCGGCCACGCGATCGGCGCGTCGGGCGTACGCCTGCTGGCCACGATGGTGGGCGAACTGGAACGCACCAGCGGCCGCTACGGCCTGCAGACCATGTGCGAACACGGCGGTATGGCCAACGCCCTGCTCATCGAACGTCTCTGACCGAAAGGCATACACGTGGACATCAACGGCAAAGTCACCCTGGTCACCGGGGGCGCATCAGGGCTCGGCCTGGCAACCGCGCGCCAGGTGCTCGATCAGGGCTCGAAAGTCGTCCTGCTCGATCTGCCGGCATCGAACGGGGCGCAAGTCGCTGCGGAACTGGGGCCGGAGGCTCTGTTCGCGCCCGCCGATATCACCGATGAATCCGCTGTCGCGGCCGCACTCGACGCGGCCGAAGGGTTCGGCGAACTGCGTGCGGTCGTCAGCTGCGCCGGAACCGGCCGGTCCCTTCGCGTCGTCGGCCGGCAGGGTGTTTTTCCGCTCGACGTCTTCACTCGCGTCGTCACGATCAACCTGATCGGCACGTTCAACGTCGTGCGGCTGGCCGCCGAGCGGATGTCGCGCCTGGAGGTCGACGGAGAGGAGCGCGGCGTCATCGTCACGACGGCCTCGGTCGCCGCTTTCGAAGGCCAGATCGGCCAGGCCGCGTACGCCGCGTCCAAAGCCGGTGTCGCCGGGATGACGCTGCCCCTGGCCCGGGATCTGGCCTCGCTGGCGATCCGGGTCGTCTCCATCGCCCCCGGACTGTTCGACACCCCGCTGCTGGCGGGCCTGAACGACGAGGCGAAGGCCTCGCTGGGCGCCCAGACCCCCCATCCCGGCCGGCTGGGCGATCCGCGGGAATTCGCTTCCCTGGCCGCGCATATCCTGTCCAACCCCATGCTCAACGGTGAGGTCGTCCGGCTGGACGGTGCCATCCGGATGGCACCGCGCTGATGGCGACGCCCGCGCCCCACAAGGAGGAACAACCATGACGGCTCCGGCACTTCCGCTGGAAGGCAAGGTCGCGCTGGTCACCGGCGGCAGTCGCGGACTCGGCCGCGAAATGGTGCTCGGGTTCGCGCGGGCCGGCGCCGATACTGTCATCGTCAGCCGCAAACTCGACAGCTGCGAGAAATTGGCCGCGGAGGTCACGGCGGCCACCGGTCGCCGGGCCCTGCCCGTCGCCTGCCACGTCGGCGATTGGGAGGCGCAGGACCAGCTGGTCACCCGCGTCTACGAGGAATTCGGCACGGTCGATGTCCTGGTCAACAACGCCGGGATGTCGCCGCTGTACTCGAGCCTCGAGGAGATCTCGGAGGCACTGTTCGACAAGGTCTTCGACGTCAACCTCAAAGGTGCGTTCCGGTTGACGACCCTGATCGCGCCGCGGATGGCCACCGCCGGTGGCGGCTCGATCATCAATATCAGTTCGATCGCCTCGGAGCGTCCCACTCCCGACGACCTGCCGTACGCGGCCGCCAAGGCCGGCCTGAACATCCTGACCAAGGGGTTCGCCCAGGCCTACGGACCGGCGGTGCGGGTCAACGCGATCATGGCCGGGCCGTTCCTCACCGATATCAGCAAGGCCTGGGATATGGACGCGGTCGCCGAGAAATTGAAGGCGCTTCCGCTGGGCCGCGCGGGTGATCCCGGCGAGATCGTCGGCGCCGCGCTCTACCTCGCGGGGCCGGGCTCCAGCTACACCTCCGGCGCGATCATCCCGGTCGACGGCGGCCGCAGCGCGATGCGCTGACTCGGCAGAACTCTTTTCAGAAAGGAACCAGGATATGAGCTGGGGATTCGAGACCGACCCCGAGTACCAGCAGGTGCTCGACTGGGCCGATGAATTCGTCACCCGGGAGGTCGAGCCGATCGACCAGGTCATCACCCATGCGTGGGATCTGCAGGATCCGTTGCGCCAGAAGCTGATACCGCCACTGCAGGACAAGGTCCGTGAAAAGGGTCTGTGGGCGACGCATCTCGGCCCCGAACTGGGCGGGCAGGGGTACGGCCAGCTGAAGCTGGCCCTGCTCAACGAGATCGTCGGCCGCACTCATTCGGGACCGATCGTCTTCGGCTGCCAGGCCCCGGATTCCGGCAATACCGAGATCCTCGCGCACTACGGCACGCCCGAAATCAAGGAACGGTATCTCGCGCCGCTCATCGAGAACACGATTGTTTCCTGTTACGCCATGACCGAGCCGCAGGGCGGTTCCAATCCGGTCGAATTCGAGACCACCGCCGTCCTCGATGGTGACGAATGGGTGATCAACGGCGAGAAATGGTTCGGTTCGAACGCGCGGTTCGCCTCCTTCTTCATCGTCATGGCCGTGACCGATCCCGAGGCCGAACCGCACCGGCGGCTGTCGCAGTTCATCGTTCCGGCCGAGACTCCCGGGCTCGAGATCGTGCGCAATACCGGCGTCTGGGGTCACGACTACGAGGTCGGCACGCATGCCTACACCCGCTGGACCGATGTGCGGATTCCCGAGGACCACATCCTCGGCGGGGTCGGGCAGGGATTCGAGGTGGCGCAGACCCGGCTGGGTGGTGGTCGTATCCATCACGCCATGCGCACGGTCGGCCTGGTGCGGCGTTCGCTGGACATGATGCTGGAACGAGCCGTCTCGCGGACCACGCGCGGCGGCCGGCTCGGCGATAAACAGCTGGTTCAGGAGATGATCGCCGATTCGTGGCTGCAGCTCGAACAGTTCCGGCTGCTGGTGTTGCGTACCGCGTGGCGGATCGACAAGGAGAACGACTACCGGAAGGTCATCAAGGACATCGCGGCGGTGAAGGCCGCGATGCCCAAGGTCCTGCTGGACGTGACCTCGCGGGCCGTACAGCTGCACGGTTCGCTGGGTGTATCCAAGGAACTTCCGTTGGGCAAATGGCTTTTCGAGGCCTACCACATGGGTCTCGCGGACGGCGCCACCGAAATCCACAAGATCGGGCTGGCCCGCCAGCTGCTGCGCGACGCCACACCGCACGAGGGCTTGTTTCCCAGCTACCATCTGCCGGCGCTCCAGAACGAGGCCCGGGAAAAGTTCGCGGCCGAACTGAGCGCTCTGGGGGAATAGTCCGCCGGCAACACATCGGCACCGTCCACCGGATCTCCTCTCGCCGAAGGGAGACCCGGCCCGCCGGCTGCGACGCCGTCCTGGGCCTCGGGGAACTGGTCGCCGGCCGAGGCATACGAGGCGGCTGCGCGATCTCGGGCTAGTCAAGGCAAATGATTCGCATGAAAGCTTGACTTCACGCTAATTCAGGCGAATGATATTCACATCTTCGGTGACGTGGATCACGACCGAAGTACCTGCGGTCGCGCCGTGTGGTCACTCCCACCCGCCACCGCGTTCCATCCCTCAAATCCTGCGGAGTTCACATGAGCGCATCAGCGCGCGCTTCGGGCGCGCGGCCCCACCGGCTGCGGCTCCTGATCGAGGTCCCGGCAGTCATCGTGCTCTTCGTCATGATGATCCATGTGACCGCCAACGCCCTGCTCCGGGCGTTCGCCTCGAGTCCCATCCAGAACACCCTCGAGATCACGCAGTACATCTATCTGCCGATCATCGCGCTGCTCGGGTTCGTCGCGGCCCAGCAACGTGGCGAGCACATCGTCGCAGACCTGGTCACGCACTACTTCCCGCGCCAGGTCCGCCGGGGCGTCCTGTTCGCCGGATACACCGTGGCCCTGATCGTGTCCGCCGGTTTTGCCTGGTTCGGACTGGAAGAAGCCCTGCACGCCCGGGATATCGGTCAGACCGCGGGCGTTTCGACGGTGGTGTCCTGGCCGGTGCTGTTCCTGGTACCGGTGGTCTTCGCCGTACTCACCGTCCAGTTCGGCCTCGCCGCCGTACGGGCAGTGCGCGGCGCCGAGGACGAGGACCGGGACGCCACCATGGCCGGCGATATCGACGGCGAGGTCCGGGCCGGGCACAGCAGTGCGGTCCCGACCGGCACGACATCGGATTCGGAGAAGAAATGACCACCGCCGCTGCGCCCGCGGAGAATGCGGGCACCCGCCCACTCACCCCACCACCGGCCGGGCCGGGCCGCAAACACCTGCTCCGCTCGTGGTCCGTCTTCGGTGTACTCGTCGTGGTGCTCCTGGCCACCGCTGCGGCGATGTTCATGCCGCTGAAGCCGCAGGCGATCGGGTGTGCGGCCCTGGTGATGATGCTGACCCTGCTGCTCCTGCGGCTACCGGTCGCCCTGACGATGATCATTCCCTCGTTCGCGGGTCTCTATGCACTTCGTGGTGAGAAAACCGTGGCCAGTGCGCTGTCCTCGCTGCCGTACCACCAGGTCGCCAGCTGGACGCTCAGCGTGGTGCCGATGTTCGTCCTGATGGGCCTGCTGATGTGGCGGTCCGGCCTGACCGCCAACCTCTACGCGGTGGCGCGGCATTGGCTCGGGTGGCTGCCCGGCGGTTTGGCGGTGGGCACCAATGTGGCCGGTGCGGGGCTGGCGACCGTCAGCGGTTCGACCACCGGGACGGCGTACGCGCTCGGCCGGATCGGTATTCCGGAAATGCTCAAGGCCGGTTACGACCGCCGGCTCGCGCTCGGTGCGGTGATGGTGGCGGGTCTGCCCGGTCAGCTGATCCCGCCCAGTATCCTGCTCGTCCTGTATGCGGGGATCGCGGAGGTCCCGGTCGGTAAGCAACTGCTCGCGGGGATCGGACCGGGCATCCTGGTGGCGATCCTGTTCACCCTGGCGATCGTTGTCTACTCGGTCTTCGGCAAGGACCTGGCGGGACCGAACCGGGGCCGCAGTACCGAAAGCGTGTCCTGGAAGGAGAAGATCACCGGCCTCGGGCAGGTATGGCCCATTCCCGTGCTGATTCTCGTGATCGTGGGAGGCATGCTCTCCGGCGTCTTCACCGCGACGGAGGCGGGTGCGGCGGCGGCGCTGTGCTCGGTGGGCGTGCTGCTGCTGTGGAAGCGCAAGACCGGCGGCGCCATGCGGGCGCTCGCCGACGGCGCCGTCGGCACGGTATCCACCGTCGGCGCGGTCTTCCTGCTTCTGCTGGGTGTCGAGGCGTTGTCGCGGATGATGACCCTGAGCGGAATCAGCAATGGTTTTGCGGACCTGATCGCGGGATGGGAACTCGGCCGCATCGAGTTCCTGCTGCTCATGGTCGTGGTCTACCTGGTACTCGGGGCGTTCATGGACCCTCTGCCGATGATGGTGCTGACCGTTCCGATCCTGATTCCGACACTGGAGAGCCTGGATATCTCGCTACTGTGGTTCGGAGCGTTCACGGTGTTCATGGGCGAACTGGCGATCCTTTCGCCTCCGGTCGGTGTGCTGGCGATGGTCATCCACTCGATCACCAAGGATCCGGAGGTCAATCTCGGCCGGAATATCCCGTTGAAGGATGTTTTCGTCGCCGCACTGTGGTTCCTGCCCATGGCGGTCGCGGTGGTACTGATCCTGATCTTCTTCCCGGAGATCTCGACATTCCTGCCGGATAATTCGAGCGCAGGCTGATATCGGTACTCCCGGAAATATCAGTTGTTCGGCCGGAGCGGATCCGCTCCGGCCGAACTGCTGTTACGAGCCGTTTCGTCCGGCGAGTACCCCGGTATCGGTGAGGGTGGCGATCGCCGTGTCGTCCAGCGCGAGAACGTCGCGCAGGACGTCGGGGCCGTCGGTGCCCAGATCGGCGGCCGGCCCGGTCCGCAGATGGACACCGTCGAACGACGCGGGCAGGGCGGCGGCGAGGTATTCGCCGATCCCGGGCTGGGACAGTGCGGCGAACAGCGGATTGGTCTCCAGGCCCCCGGACCGGACGACCTGTTCGAAGGTGCGGTACCGCTCGTGCAGGACCGAGGTACCGGCGAGCGCGCGGCCGACCTCGTCGGCATCGTGGGTACGGAACCACCGCGCGAACAGTGCGGTGAGCAGATCCCGGTGTTCGAAGCGGTCGCTTTCCCGCTCGAAATCCGCGCCGAGCGCGGTGGCCAGCGCGGCGACGGTCTCCTGGGTTCCGGTGAGCGCGGTCAGATCGCGGAAATGGCGCGGCGTCAATGCGACCACCATGAAGCGCGCGCCGTCGGCGGTGACGAAATCGGTGCCGTAGGTGCCGTAGACATCGTTACCGGTGGCCGGTCGAGCGGTGCCGTTGACCTGTACTTCCGTCAGATACCCCAGGGTGCCCGCGGTCGCGAGCGCGACATCTTCGAGGGGAAGCACGATCCGCGACCCCGCCCCGGTGGTGGCGCGGCGGTGGACCGCTGCCGTGATCGCGAGCGCGGCATGTAACCCGGCGGCGATATCCCAGGCGGGTAGTACATGGTTCACCACGCCGTCGTAGTCGTTCGGCCCGGTGATCTGCGGGAAGCCGAGGGCGGCGTTGACGGTGTAGTCCACGGCGGGCCGGCCGTCGCGGCGACCCAGCAGTTCCAGAGTGATGACATCCGGGCGCAAAGCGGACAGTGCGTCGTGGCTCATCCACGACCGGCCGCCCGTATTGGTCACCAGGATTGCGCCACCGGCGCCGGGCGCGGTCACCAGGCGCCGGACGATGTCCTGGCCGGCATCGCTGCGCAGATCGAGGGCGAGCGATCGTTTGCCCCGGTTGAGACCGGTCCAGTAGATCGATTCCCCGGTATCGGTCAGTGGCCAGCGGCCGGTATCGGCGGCCCCGCCGAGCGGGTCGATCCGGATCACCTCGGCGCCGAGCTGGCACAGCGTCAGCCCGCACAACGGGGAGGCGACGAAACTCGAGATCTCGACGATGCGGAGTCCGGTGAGGGGGCGATCGGGAGTGGGGTCGGGTGCGGTCATGCCGGTCTGTCCTTCTGTCGTACGGCGGCTGAGCTGGGCGAATCGTAATTAATGATAATAAATCACACCATAGTATTGACACACATCTTTATCGGCAGCAATACTGCCTGCATGGCCACCATTTCGGCAGTCGGTCCGGAAGATTTCGCTGACATCCTGGCGCAGACCCGTGCGTTCATCCGCAAGGAAGTGCTGCCGCGTGAACAGGAGATCGCGGATACCGACAGCATTCCCGACGATATCCGCAAGAACGCCGCAGCGATGGGCCTGTTCGGCTACGCGATCCCTCAGGAGTGGGGCGGTCTGGGGCTGGACCTCACCCAAGACGTCGAACTGGCAATGGAATTCGGTTACACATCGCTGGCGCTGCGGTCGATGTTCGGCACCAACAACGGTATCGCGGGCCAGGTCCTGGTGGGGTTCGGTACCGAGGAACAGAAGTCGCGCTGGCTCGCCGGCATCGCGTCCGGTGAGGTCGTCGCCTCCTTCGCGCTCACCGAACCCGGCGCGGGATCGAACCCCGCAGGACTGCGCACCAAAGCGGTCCGGACCGGCGACGACTGGGTGATCAACGGCGAGAAGCGCTTCATCACGAATGCCCCGCTGGCCGATCTGTTCATCGTTTTCGCGCGCACCCGGCCCGCCGACGAGAACGGCACCGGAATCGCGGTGTTCCTCGTCCCCGCCGATGCTCCGGGCGTGGAGGTTGCGCCGAAGGACCGCAAAATGGGTCAGGAGGGCGCCTGGACGGCCGACGTCCATTTCACCGATGTCCGGGTGCCGCATGCGGCACTCGTCGGTGGTAGCGAGGATGTCGGGTACCGGGCCGCGATGACCTCGCTGGCGCGGGGTCGCGTCCATATCGCCGCCCTGGCCGTGGGTGCGGCCCAGCGTGCGCTCGACGAATCCGTCGCCTATGCCGCGACCGCCACCCAGGGAGGAACGCCGATCGGGGATTTCCAGCTGGTGCAGGCGATGATCGCCGATATCGCCACCGGTGTGCTGGCGGGACGCGCGATGGTGCGGGAGGTCGCCGCCCGGTATGTCTCCGGCGAGGACCGGCGGACCGGCCCGTCGGCCGCGAAACTCTTCTGCACCGAAATGGTCGGCAAGGCAGCCGATCTCGCGGTGCAGATCCACGGCGGTTCCGGCTACCTGCGGGAAGTCGCCGTCGAACGGATCTACCGCGATGTGCGGTTGCTGCGCCTGTACGAAGGGACCAGCGAGATCCAGCGCCTCATCATCGGTGGCGGTCTGGTGAACGCCGCCAAGAAATCGGCCAAGGCTGGAGGGCGCTGATATGTGGTCCGACGCAGTATCCGGCGATACCGGCCTGCCGCTCGCCGGGTTCACCGTCGTCAGCCTCGAGCAGGCCGTCGCGGCTCCGATCGCGACCCGGCATCTCGCCGATCTCGGCGCCCGGGTGATCAAGATCGAGCGGATCGGCGAGGGCGATTTCGCTCGTAACTACGATGCCGCTGTGCACGGGCTTGCCTCGCATTTCGTGTGGTTGAACCGCGGTAAGGAATCGCTGTGCGTCGACCTCAAGGCCGATGCGGGTATCGCGGCGGTCCGCGCGCTGATCGCCGGGGCGGACGTTTTCGTGCAGAATTCCGCACCCGGCGCGGCCGAGCGGCTGGGCCTGGGCGCGGAGGATCTGCGCGCCGATCACCCCGAGCTGATCGCGGTCAATATGTCCGGGTACGGAACCTCGGGCCCGTTCGTGGACCGCAAGGCCTACGATATGCTCGTCCAGGCCGAAACCGGACTCGTATCGATCACCGGTACTCCCGAAACCGCCACCAAGACAGGTATTCCGACCTCCGATATCGCGGCCGGAATGTACGCACTGTCGGCGATCCAGGCGGCACTGCTGCGCCGGGAACGGACCGGAACGGGCGCGATCATCGATATCGCGATGTTCGACGCGACCGTCGAATGGCTCGGCCATTCCATGTACATGCAGATGTACCAGGACATCCAGATCAAACGGATGGGGCTGTCGCACGCGTCGATCGCGCCGTACGACGCCTACCCGACCCGGGACGGGCAGATCCTGATCGGCGTACAGAACGACCGGGGCTGGCGCACGCTGGTCACCGATGTGTTCGAGCGCCCGGATCTGGCCGATGACTCGCGGTTCGCGACCAATATCGAACGGGTGCGGCACCGGGCCGAAGTCGACGCCGTGGTCGGTGAGCTCACCTCGGGTTTCGAAACCGCCGATCTCGACGACCGCCTCGCGAAAGCGGGTATCCCGGCCGCGCAACTGGGTGATATGAAGGATCTGATCGCCCACCCCCAGCTGGCGGCCCGGGACCGGTGGCGTGAGGTGCAGACCGAGGCCGGACCGATCCGTGCCGTGTTGCCGCCCATGACTTTCCGCGATGTCGAGCTGCGGATGGGCGCGGTGCCGGCGCTGGGGGAGCAGACCGATGCGGTGCTCGCCGAGATCGGCCTGGGTGCCGAGCGGATCGCGGAACTGCGGTCGGCCGGAATCGTGCAGTAGCGCGCGCTCGCGCGTCGTATTCACAGATCAACGATTGGAGCGGGCAGTGGGACTGCTGGCAGGAAAGGTCGCCGTCGTCACGGGGGCCGCGCAGGGGATCGGCCTGGAGATCGCGCGTACCTTCGTCCGTGAGGGCGCCCGGGTTGTCGTGGCCGATATCAACGACGATGCCGGTGCGCAGGCGGTGGCCGAGCTCGGTGGAGCGGACAAGGCCGCCTACGTGCGGTGCGATGTGCGCGACGGTGCCGCAGTGGCGGATCTGGTCGATACCGCCGAGGACCTGTTCGGTCCGCTCGGTGTCTTCGTGAACAACGCGGGGATGACCCGGGACGCGACCATGCGCCGGATGAGCGAAGAGGATTTCGACGATGTCATCGCGGTGCACCTGAAAGGCGCGTGGAACGGTACCCGGGCGGCCGCGAACCGGATGCGTGAGCACGGGGCGGGGGCGATCGTGAACATTTCCTCGCTCTCGGGCAAGGTGGGCCTCGTCGGGCAGACCAACTATTCGGCCGCCAAGGCCGGAATCGTCGGTCTCACCAAGGCTGCGGCCAAGGAGGTCGCGTTCAAGAATGTTCGGGTCAATGCCGTTCAGCCGGGGTTGATCCAGACCCCGATGACCGAGGCCATGCCCGAGCGGATCTGGGAGCAGAAGATGGCGGAGATCCCGCTGGGGCGTGCGGGCCTGCCCAGCGAAGTCGCATCCGTGGTGTTGTTCCTGGCCGGCGACCTGTCGAGCTATATGACGGGCACGGTGCTCGAGGTGACCGGCGGCCGGTTGATGTGACCCGCGGCCGGACACGCCGGCCTCCGGTCATGGGATGAAACCTTGCCTTAATTCATGACTATGATTATGGTGAACTGGCGCATGTTTCGCGTCCCGGCAGGCGTGGGAAGTAACCCCGCACCGCCGGTGCAAACCACAGCGAAGGAGTGAGGATGTCCGACAACACCGCAGGTACCGAGGCCGGTAACGGCAGCCGGTTGCGCTGCAACGAATGCGGCTCGGAAGCAATCGTCACGACCGCCGGCGGTTCCGCGCTGAGCTGCTGCGGCGTCGCACTCGAGATCACTTTCGCCGGTCGCTGACCGCATCAGATCGAGGAGAACCCCGATGAACGAAACCGGTAAGCGCTACACCTGCGCCACGTGTTCGACCCAGGTCATCTGCGTCAAGAAAGGGGAGGGCAGTTTCACCTGCCACGGCGCGCCGATGGAACTGCGCACCGCCAAACCGCTGCCCTCGTCCGACTAGGGCCGCGGCACCACTCGGAAGTGATGTGCCGCGATATCGCGCGCCCCGGGCGGGCGCGGGCGGCGCGGCAAGTGTGTAACAGAAGGAGTCTCTGATGGCTGGTCCACTCGACGGACTCGTCGTGATCGACGCGAGCTGGGGAATGCCCGCGGCCATCTCGACGATGCTGCTCGCCGACTACGGCGCCCGGGTCGTCAAACTCGAACGTCCCGGCGGGCCGGCCGATATGGATTCCGTCCTGCGGAAATCGACCGATCGCGGAAAGTGGAGCGTCGAGGCCGACCTGGGCACTCCCGAAGGCCGCGCGATCGCCGAACGGCTCGTGGCCGGCGCGGACGTTTTCGTCGAATCCTTCGGTGCGGGCCGGGCCGATGCGCTCGGTATCGGCTATGACGCGTGGCACGAGAAATTCCCGGAGTTGGTGTACTGCTCGGTCACCGGGTACGGCCCCGAGGGGCCGCTCGCCGACCGTCCCGGCTACGAAGCGCTGCTGAACGCGCGCCTCGGCCAGATGGCCGAACAGCAGGGACATCGCGCCGGGCCGGTGTTCATGGGGCATCCGACGGTGTCCTACGGGACGGCGTTCATCACCGCGATCGGCATCCTTGCCGCGTTGCGAGCCCGTAAGGTCAACGGGACCGGGCAGAAGGTCGACACGTCTCTGCTGGACGGCATGCTGGCCATCTCGTCGATGAACTGGTGGTGGAACGAGCAGGATATCTCCTATCTCGCCCGCAGCGGCAATCAGAAAGGGTTCGGCAACAAACGGCTCATCACCGACCCGTTCCAGTGCGCGGACGGTAAATGGCTGATCCCGCATACCGGCGGTCCGGGCTCCTACAAGCGGATGATGGATCTGCTGGGCTTCGGCGAGCAGACTCAGACCATCGCCGGACCGGAGATGTCCGTACCGCTCGACGAGGTGGAACTGGATATCGCCCGGAACAAGGTGCCGGAGGCATTCCGGTCCCGCCCGCGCGACGAATGGCTCGAACTGTTCCACGCCGCCGATATCGCGGCCCTGCCCGTGCTGCATCCCGAGGAGACCTTCGCCGACGACCAGGTGCGGTTCGCCGGAATCGCGGTCGATATCCCGGATCCCGATCACGGCACCCTCCGTCAGATCGGCCCCGTCGTCCGATTCGAGAAATCCGCCCCGGGCACACCGGATCCCGCCCCGCGCGTGGGTGCGCACAACGATCGGATCGACGAGATCACCCGTTCACCGCGGTGGGCGCCCGCACCGACCGGTGACCCCGTGGCCGCACCGCTGCAGGGTGTGCGCATTCTGGACTTCAGTTCCTATTTCGCCACCGGGTTCGGTGCCCGGCTGCTGTCGGATCTCGGCGCCGAGGTGATCAAGGTCGAACCGCTGGTCGGTGACCAGATGCGCCCGCTCGGCGACCTGTTCGAAGGCGCCAACCGCGGTAAGCGCACCATCGCGCTCGACCTGCGCTCCGCCGAAGGGCAGGAGATCGCGCACCGCCTCGTTGCCGGCGCCGATGTGGTGATGCAGAACTACCGTCCCGGCAAGGCCGAGAAGATCGGCCTCGGCTACGAGCAGTTGAAGGCGATCAACCCCGACCTGATCTACGCCTACCTGCCCGGATTCGGTTCCGCGGGGCCGAAATCCACGCTGAAATCGTTCGCCCCGCTCGTCTCGGGCCTGGTCGGGCTGAACTTCGAAGGTGCCGGCGAGGGTAATCCGCCGATCCGCCGGGTGATCGGTAACGAAGACCTCTACAACGGGTTCCTCGGCGCCGTCAGCGTGCTGCTGGCCTTGCATCATCAGGCCAATACCGGTGTGGGACAGTACGTCGAGAGCCCGCAGTTGCATTCGAGCCTGTTCGTGATCAGCGAGCACTGCGCCACCGTGGACGGCGCCGCGGTACCCGCGCACCGGCTGGACGCCGAGCAGATGGGTCTGTCGCCGCTCTACCGGCTGTATCGCACGATCGACGGCTGGATCGCGATCGCGGTGTTCGGTGACGCGGCCTTCGGCCGGCTTGTGAGTGCCCTGAACCTGGGCGATCTGGCCGCCGATACACGGTTTGCGACCGCCGCCGGCCGGGCCATGCACGCGGATGCACTGGCCCAGCGGCTCACCGAACGATTCACGGAGCTCACCAGCGCCGACGCGTTCGCGGTGCTGGACGGCAACCAGGTGCCCGCCGAGATCCCGCTCGACTATCCGATCATGCCCGAACTGCTGTGGGAGGAATGGGCCCTCGACTCGCAGCGAGTGGTCGAACACCACCATCCGGAATACGGCTGGTCGCGAGAGGTCGGCATGGTGATCCACCTGTCCGATACGCCCGGCCGGTTCAAAGGCGGCAGCCCCCGGCTCGGTGAGCATTCGGCCGAGATCCTGGGCGAAATCGGCTATTCCGCCGACGAGATCACCGCACTGATGGCGACCGTGTGCACATTGCCCGCGGCCGCGGCAAAGGAATCTTGAACCATGGATATCATCTATCCCGCCGAAGCAGAGGCGTACCGCGGAAAGATCCGTGCGCTGCTCGAATCGAAACTGCCGCAGGGGTGGCGCGGTATCGGGGCGCTGTCGGAATCCGAACAGGACGAATTCCTGACGAGCTGGCGCACAGTGCTCTCCGACAATGATCTGCTCGCCGTCTCCTGGCCGCAGGAGTACGGCGGGGCCGGGCTGTCGAGTATCGAGCAGGTGGTGCTGAACGAGGAGCTGATGCGGCTCGGCGTACCGGACGGTACCGAAAACGACACCCTCGGCATCAAACTGCTCGGCAACACCATGACCGTGCTCGGGACCGAGGAGCAGAAGCAGTACTTCCTGCCCCGCGTGCTGTCCGGCGAACACGTCTGGTGTCAAGGCTATTCGGAACCCGAAGCCGGTTCGGACCTCGCCGGGATGCGGGCCCGCGCAGTCCTCGAGGGTGACGAATGGGTGATCAACGGCCAGAAGACCTGGACTTCCCAGGGCCACCGGGCCAATTGGATCTTCGTGATCGCCCGGACCGATCCGACGGTGGCAAAACACAAGGGGCTGTCGTTCCTGCTGGTTCCGATGGACCAGCCCGGGGTCGAGGTACGCCCGATCGTCAACGCGGCGGGCTATGTCGCATTCAGCGAGGTGTTCTTCACCGACGCCCGGACGCCGGCCTCCTATGTCCTCGGCGGGGTGAACGGTGGGTGGAACACGGCCAACACCCTGCTCGGTTTCGAGCGCGGGGTGCGCGCCACCACCGATGCCGTCCGCTTCGGCCGCGAGGTCGAACGGCTCATCGAGCTGGCTCGCGAACGCGGTCTCACCTCCGATCCGCGAATCCGCGCCGAACTCGCCTGGTGCTGGTCGCGGGTGCAGACCATGCGCTTCCGCGGCTACCGCGCGCTCACCAAACTTCTCAACGGTGGTTCCTACGGCGTGGACGGGTCCTTCTCCAAAGTGATCTGGAGCGAATTCTTCCAGCGGCTCACCGAGGTCGGAATGCAGATCCTCGGCCTCGAGGTACTCACCCCGACCGGCGGCGGCAACGACGGCATGCTGGTGACCCCCAACCCGGGCGCCGACAATTCGTCGCGCTGCTGGACCGATATCGCCCTCTACGCTCGCGCCGCCACGATCTACGGCGGTAGTTCGCAGATCCAGCGCAACATCATCGGCGAACAACTGCTCGGGTTGCCGAAGGAGCCTCGCCTCGACGGCGGCCCCTTCCAGGACATCGGACGCCGTAAGAGCGCCTGACTCGCTGCTTTCCGCCATCACCGTGGCGGAACGGAAGAACGGAAAGTTACACCGTGTACTTCGCTTTCGACTCCGACCAGGAGGAGTTCCGGAGCTCGCTGCGCCGTCTCCTGTCCGAACGTGCCCCGATGACCCGCGTGCGCGAGGTCGCCGAACACGGCACCTACGACGCCGAGACCTGGCAGCTGCTGACCTCGAATATGGGGATCCCGGCCCTGCATATCGCCGAGGAGTTCGGCGGAGGCGGATTCAGTGTCCTCGAAACCGCGATCGTGGCCCAGGAACTGGGCCGCGGGCTCACCCCGGTGCCGATGCTGACCACCACCGGCGCCATCGAGGCCGTCCTACGGCTCGGCAGTGCCGAGCAACATCGTGCGCTGCTGCCGAAACTCCTCGACGGCAGCGCAATCGGTTCCCTCGCGCTCAGCGGAGCAAAGGACACCACGGTCGCCGCCGCGCAGGTACGCGCCACCGGGGATCCCTCCGCCCCGCTGCTCACCGGCCGGCTCGACTACGTCGCCTTCGGTCACGTGGCCGACCTGCTGGTGGTGCCCGCGCTGACACCAGTCGGAGATACGGTGGGTCTGTACGCCGTCGAATCAGGGGCGTCCGGTGTGCGCGTCACCGCCCAGCCGTCACTGGACCCGACCCGGCCCGTATCGACAGTCGAGCTGACCGATAGCCCCGCCGCGCTGCTGGGGTCGGATCCGGAATCGATCGGCCGCGTCGTCGATCTGGTGCGTACGCTGCTCGCGAACGAGGCCCTCGGCGCGGCCGAGGCCGTGCTGGAGATGGCGGTGGCCCACGCCAAACAACGTGTTCAGTTCAACCGCCCGATCGGCTCGTTCCAGGCGATCAAGCACAAATGCGCCGATATGGCGATCGCGATCGATGCGGCGCAGGCGACGGTGATGTACGCATCGATGTGCGCCGAATCGGATAACGAGGAATTCCCCCGCGTCGCGGTGATGGCGAAATCGCAAGCGGCGGAATGCCTGACGCTGTGCGCATCGCAGAACATCCAGATCCACGGCGGTATCGGGTTCACCTGGGAAGCGGACCCGCATCTGTACTTCCGCCGGGCCAAGGCCACCGAACCTCTGTTCGGCGACCACGCCCACCACACCGATCTGCTGGCCGATCTCGTCGGCATCTGATCCGCGTTCCCGACGATCTGCTCGAGTGAGCGGACGACAGCCCGGGCTACAGGGGCCGAGGACGGCTCTTCGGCTCTGCCCAGTTCCGCCGACGCCGGGGTAAATCGAGAGTTGCAGCCGGTGGCTGCGGAAGCAGGGGTCCTCGCCGCAGGTACCTGCGGAGCACACCCCGGGCCGTCGACAAGTTGCCGTAGCCCTGTCCGGGAAATTCCGTTGTCGGCTCGTGAGGCGGGCTGATAGCATCTGCGAGCGTCGTGGCATCGAACGGCATACCGTTGCCGATCAGGCCGGAAACCCCTCGAGCCCGCGGTCTCCCCGGACGATGGCGTCGGATCCACGCACCCGAATCCCGAGCAGGTCGAGGGCGAAGCCGGCGTACTCGGCAGCGATCTGCTCCGGCGTCGCGGGTCCGTCGAGACGGAACCATTGGGGTAGCGAGGTGCACATCGTCGTGATGGCGCGGCCCGCGATCCGGGCCCGGGCGGTCGGCAGATTCTCCTCGTTCAGGGCGGTGTCGATGTCCTCGTCGAGGATGTACTGGAGTTCGTTGCGGGAATTGGTGATCCGTCGCCGATTGTCCTGGGTCAGGCTGCGCATTTCGCTTGCTCCGATGAAGGCGAGTTCGCGGTGGTGGGTGTGGAAGAGGGCGAGCGCTTCGACGACGTGGGATACGCGGCCTCGTCCGGTGTCCGCGTCGCGGCGTGCCGCGCGGACCCGCCAGTGCAATTCGTCCATGGTCAGGTCGAGCGCTCGTACCAGCAGATGTTGTTTGTCGCGGTAATGGTGGTAGACGCCGGGCACGCTCATGCCGGCGCGGCGCGCGATCGAACGCATGGTCGCACCGTGGTAGCCGGTTTCTACGAAGGCGGAGATCGCCCCGGCGAGTACCGGGTCGATATCCAGTGACGGGAACTTCCGCCACGCGTTGGGCGACTCGGTGCCCGGTTCGGCCGGAGACTCGAGCCTTTCGCGCGGTCGGAGATTTCCGCCGGTGAGCGATTCGTGTTCGCCGACCAGCCAGGACACGGTGGTACCGAGAACGGTCGCCAGCGCGTGTAGTCGCGGAATGGATATGCCGGTTTTACCGTTCTCCACGGCGCTGAGGGTGGCGGGGCTGACCCTCAGCTGTTGTGCGGTCGCCCGCAGCGATAGGCCTGCCGCGATCCTGGCTTGCCGCACTCTGGCTCCCGCGCTGTGCCGATCCCGGTTCGCGTCACGCATGGTGTTCAGCATATCTGAACGGTCGCCATGGTGCACTGACCTGCGATTGACAGCGTCGTCCAAGTCATGTCACCCTGCTTGCATGGTGGTGGCCGAGCGATCGTTCGGCAAACGAGATAGAGGAGCCGGCCCGTGGCGATCGATCTGTCCCTTCCCGGCGAGGTGCAAGCCCTCGTCGATCGGACCCGCAGCTTCGTCCGTGAACATGTCGTTCCCCTGGAGGACGCGCACGACGGTGATATCGCCGCGGCGGGTGGGGACACGTTCCGGGTGGAATTGCAACAGGCGGCCCAGGAGGCGGGAGTGTTCGCCCCGCACGCGCCGGTCGAGTACGGCGGGCACGGTCTGGGAATGTCGGACCGGGCGCCGGTCTTCGAGGAAGCCGGGTATTCCCTGTTCGGGCCGACGGCGCTGAATATCGCCGCGCCGGACGAAGGCAATGTGCATATGCTCGCGCATATCGCGAACCCGGAGCAGAAAGCGCAGTATCTCGCTCCGCTCGCGCACGGCGATATGCGTTCGGCGTTTGCGATGACCGAGCCGGCTCCCGGCGCCGGATCGGATCCTTCCGCGCTGTCGACGCGCGCGGTGCGGTCCGAGGGCGGCTGGCGGATCAACGGGACCAAGTTGTTCATCACCGGCGCAGACGGTGCCGGTTTCTTCATCATCATGGCGCGCACCTCGGGTGAGCCGGGGGCGCGGGGCGGTGCGACGATGTTCCTGGCTCCGGCCGATACCCCGGGGATCCGGGTGGGACGTCATCTCGACACGCTGGACCGGTCGATGGTCGGCGGCCATTGCGAGGTGTTATTCGAGGATCTACTGGTCCCGGACTCGGCGGTCCTGGGCGAGGTGGACCGGGGTTTCGAATACGCGCAGGTGCGCCTCGGCCCGGCCCGCATGACGCATGTGATGCGGTGGCTCGGCGCCGCGCGCCGCGGGCACGATGTGGCGGTGGCCCAGGTGGCACGGCGCGAAGGATTCGGTGCGAAACTCGGCGATCTCGGGATGGTCCAGAAAATGGTCGCCGACAACGAAATCGATATCGCCGCCACCCGCGCACTGCTCACCCGCGCCTGCTGGGAACTCGACCGTGGCGAATCCGCCGGTAACGCCACCTCGATCGCGAAGACCTACGCGGCCGAAGCGATCTTCCGGATCGTCGATCGCAGTATGCAGATGTGCGGTGGTCTCGGGGTGTCCGGTGACCTGCCGCTGGCGCGGCTCTCGCGTGAGGTGCGCCCGTTCCGTATCTACGACGGACCTTCGGAGGTGCATCGGTGGGCGATCGCCAAACGCACGGTCGGTGCCGCCAAACGGGCACTGCGGGACAGCGAATGAACCTACCGGGTATGGATGTCGCCGCGCTCGAGCGGTTCCTGCGCGAGCAGGGTATCGAGGTGCGCGGTGACCTGCGCGTGGAACTGATCAGCGGTGGCCGGTCGAATCTGACCTTCACCGCAGCCGACGATGTATCGCGGTGGGTGGTCCGCCGCCCACCGGTATCGGGCCTCACCCCGTCGGCCCACGATATGGCCCGCGAATACACGGTGACCGACGCGCTCCAGGCCTCTGCGGTACCTGTCGCGAAAACGATCGCGTTCGATGCGGAAGGCACCGCGCTGGGCGCGCCGATGACAGTCGTCGAATTCGTCGACGGCACCGTGATCCGCGACCAGGACGATCTCGCCGCGCTCAGTGACGAGCAGGTGCGCGCTGCCGTTGCGGAGTTGGTGCGGGTACTCGCCGAGCTGCACGCGGTGGATCCCGCGGCGGTGGGTTTGGCGAAGTTCGGCCGGCCCGCAGGATTTCTCACCCGTCAGGTGAATTTGTGGGCGTCGCAGTGGGAGCGGGTCACAACCCGCGAACTCACCGACGTCGCCGCCCTGTACGCGGCGCTGGTGGACGCGGTACCCGCGGAATCGGCGGCCTCGATCGTGCACGGCGACTTCCGTATCGACAACACCATCCTCGGCGCGGCCGACCCCGGCCAGGTGCGCGCCGTGGTCGACTGGGAACTGTCCACCCTCGGCGATCCGCTCACCGATGCCGCGCTGATGTGCGTATACCGCTCGCCTGTGTTCGACCTGGTCCTCGGCTCCCGCGCCGCCTGGACCAGCGACCGGGTGCCTGCACCCGACGCGCTCGCCCAGGCCTACGCCACCGCCTCGGGTCGCGACCTCGGCAACTGGGGCTTCTACCTCGCCCTCGCCAATTTCAAACTCGGTGTGATCGCCGAAGGGATCACCCACCGGGCTCGGCACGGTTCGGACGCAGGTTCGGCCGCCGGGCGGGCGGCCGAAGCCACCCCGGAGTTCATGGCGGCCGGGCTGCGGGCATTGAAGGGAGACGGGAAATGACCGGCGGCACCACGAAAACCGCGCTCGTCAGCGGTGCAACCCGTGGTATCGGCCTGGGTATCTCGACACTGCTCGCCCGGCAGGGCTACGCGCTGACACTCACCGCTCGCGATACCGAGCGACTCGCCGCGGTCGCCGCCGAGCTGCGCGTGTCCGGCGCCGCCGATATCGTGACGGTGGCCGCGGATATGGCCGACGGTGACGGTATCGAGCGAGTGCTGGGCGCGCATGCGGAGCGTTTCGACACGATGTCCGCGCTGGTCCTCAATGCGGGAGTCGGTACCGCCGGCGCACTCGCCGACGCCTCGATGCGTCGTTTCGACAAAACCCTGGCCGTGAATCTGCGCGCACCCGTGCTACTCATCCAGGGTGCTCTGCCGATGCTGCGGGCAGGCGCGGCGGCCGACCCCGGCCGCGGCGCGAAGGTGATCGCACTCGCCTCGATGGCAGGGGTATACGCCGAGGCCGGATTGGCGGTGTACGGCGCGGCCAAGGCGGCGCTCATCTCGCTGATTACGACCTTGAACGCCGAAGAATCGCCCAACGGGGTCACGGCCACCAGCATCGCACCCGGCTATGTGGACACCGAGATGAGCGCATGGATCCACGACCGTATCCCGCCCGACCGGATGCTGGCTGTGAACGACGTGGTCGAGATGGTCGACGCGCTGCTGCGGTTGTCCTCGCGTGCGGTCGTACCGAATATCGTCATATCGCGCGCCGGAACCGACGGCTACCACGCATAACGCGACTGCTTCCGGCCGGGACACACCTCCACAGTGCGTCCGATTTCGAGCTGGCCGCCCATGACCCGGAGCAGAGTGTTAGCTTAGCCTAAGCAGATCGCAAGTGACGGAGGTCGGGGTCCGGTAATGGCCGTGCGGAACAGTGGGGCGGAAGTGGTGGTGAGCGATCCGGTGGTGACCGGCACCCCGGCGCTGCCCGCGTCAGGAGGTGGCCGATGACCTGCGCCGACGATATTCGCCGGGCAGGTGGACCTCCGAGGGCCGGTGGTCGTCGAATCCCGAACCTCCCCAGAGGCTCCCGTGTTCGTACCTGAGAGGCGTATCGTGACTCCCCCTGCCACCTCCACCACCCATCGCGAAGGCTACGTGCCCTTTCCCGGCGAGGAGGCCGCGGAATACCGTAGCGCGGGTTACTGGCAAGGACGCTCGCTCGGTGAGCTGCTGCGTGAGACCGCGCGGCGGTACCCGCATCGGACCGCACTGCTCGGCACCGACGGACATAGTTACGCGACGCTCGACGCGGAGGCCGATCGGCTGGCGCACGGGTTCCGGGCGCTCGGGATCGCGCCGGGGGACCGGGTCGTGGTGCAGTTGCCGAATGTGGCCGAGTTCGTGCCGGTATTGTTCGGGCTGTTGCGGGCCGGGATCATTCCGGTGCTCACCTTGCCCGCCCATCGGCGTAGCGAGATCGAACATCTGGCCCGGGTTTCCGAAGCGGTCGGCTATATCGTCGCGGACAGGATGGGTGACTTCGACTACCGGGAGTTGGCCGCCGAGGTTCGCGCGGCAGTGCCGTCGTTGCGGCACGTCCTGGTGCTCGGTGACCCCGGCCCGTTCGTCGGCCTGAATTCCGTGCCGTGCGAGGGTGCTTCACTACCCGAGATAGATCCGGGCGATATCGCGCTCATGCTGGTTTCCGGGGGCACCACCGGGCTGCCGAAGCTGATCGCCCGCACCCATGACGATTATGTCTACAACGCGACCGCGAGTGCGCACGTCTGTGAACTGTCCGAGGACGATGTGTACCTGGCGGCACTTCCCGCCGCGCACAATTTCCCGCTTGCCTGCCCTGGAATCTTGGGCACGATCGCTGTGGGGGGTGCGGTGGCCTTCGTCACCGAACCCAGTCCGGAAACTGCCTTCGCCGCGATCGAGCGGAACAGGGTGACGGTGACCGCGGTCGTACCGCCGATTGCCCAACTGTGGTGTGCGGCAGTCGAGTGGGAAGAGGCCGATCTGTCCTCACTGCGGTTGCTACAGGTCGGTGGCGCTCGCCTGGCCGAGGTGAACGCTCGCGAGGTCGAGCCTGCACTCCAGGCACAGCTGCAGCAGGTGTTCGGTATGGCCGAGGGGTTGCTCAACTTCACCCGCCTCGACGATCCGGACGAGTTGGTGTGCGGCACCCAGGGGCGGCCGCTGTCCCCGGGCGACGAGATCCGTGTCGTCGACGGTGACGGCAACGACGTCGCTCCCGGAGCGGAGGGTGAACTGCTCACCAAGGGCCCCTATACGATTCGCGGCTACTACCGGGCGCCCGAGCACAATAGCCGCGCTTTCACTCCGGACGGCTACTATCGCAGCGGTGATCTGGTGCGCCGCCTGCCCAGTGGTCATCTGGTCGTTTCCGGCCGTATCAAGGACGTCATCAACCGTGGCGGTGAGAACGTCTCCTGCGACGAGCTCGAGGAGCACCTGCTCGCTCATCCGGCGGTCCGCCATGCTGCCGCCGTCGGGCTGCCCGATGCCGCGCTCGGTGAGCGGGTCTGTGCCGTCCTGGTTGTCGCCGGTGAGATGCCGGCGCTGTCCGAGATCAAGGCATTCCTGACCGACCGCGGCGTGGCCACGTACAAGCTTCCCGATGTGCTGCGTCGTGCGGACGCTCTGCCCACGACCGCGGTCGGCAAGATCGACAAGAAGGCCTTGCGCGCCGAGGGGTGACGAAGGAGGTGGTCGAGCCGGCGCAGCCGGTCGGGTGGCCGATCCCGTGGCCGGCGCAGATGAGCGCCGGCTGTCCGGTGCCGCTGCTCGGTTATGCCGCGACGACGTAGGGCGCGATACTTTCGAGTTTCTCGCAGGTTTCCTCGAATTCGCGCTCGGGTGTGGATTGTTCGATGATCCCCGCTCCGGCGCGCAGCCATGCGCCGTGGAGGGTTTGGTAGACAGCGCGGAGCACCAGCGTGGCTTCCAGTGAGCCGGAGGGGGAAACGGTCAGTACCGCGCCGGAATACAATCCCCGCGGATCGCGGTCGAGCCGGAAGATCGCATCGATCCCTTCGCGTTTGGGGATTCCGGCGGCAGTGACGGCCGGGAACAGGGCTTCCAAGGCGTCCCAACCGGTGCGGTCGGCGGTGAGCAGGCCGCGGACGGTGGAGGTGAGGTGCTGGACGCTACCGCGTTCGCGCACTGTCATGAAATCGATGATGGCCGGTGTGCCGGGTACTGCGATCGCGGTGATCTCGGTGAACGAGGTGTTCACCGACATCGCGTGTTCGGCGATTTCTTTGGGATCGCCGAGTAGGTCCGCGCGCGCGGCGAGGTCGGCCGCCCGGCTGCGCCCGAAGCGGCGGGTGCCGGCCATCGGTTTGGTGGTGATCACCCGGCCGTCGTCGACGGAAACGACCAGCTCCGGGCTGAACCCGGCCGCCGCGAGCCCGCCCAGCCGCAGCAGGAAGGACCGAGCGGGGGTGTTGTGTGCGCGGCCCAGCCGGTAGGTGGCCGGTATATCGACCATGAAGGGCAACTCGACCTTCCGCGAGAGTATGACCTTCCGGTACCGGCCGTTGCGGATTTCCGCAGCCGCCTGGGTAACTCGTTCACGGTAGCCGGTCCGATCGCTGCGGACATCTGCCGGATGCGGTACCGGCAGCGCACTGTTCTGCGCGGCAACGACGAGGTCGTGGATCGCCCGGGTCTCGTCCGGCGTCGCACCGGAGATCCGGATACCGGACATCGCGATCCGCACCTCGATACGTGGAATCATCAGATGTGCCAGTGTCGTGGGCGCAGCCACATGGGCGGTGGCATCCAGGGCCCAGGCGCAGAATTCGAATCCGACCCAACCGTAGACGTTCCGTCCCTCGAGGGGGAGCGCGCGGAGTGCCTGATCGAGGGTGTGTGCGGGCCTGCCGGTCCATCGGCGGATGCTGCTGCGCCCACCCCATTCGATGCGCAACTCCTCGACGCCCATTTCGACGGTACCGATCGGGTCGGCCGCGAACACCCACTCTCCCGGGCGTTCGTATACCACGTACTCGCCGAACAGGTCGGCCCCCGCCAGCCCCGCCACCGCCGCCACCGGATCGGTCACATAGCCCGCCTGCGAGCGCTCATCCGTGATCGACAACGATCCTCCAAAGGTCATACCCGACGCGGAAAGTTAGGCTAGCATAGCCTTAGCTTTTGCTCTCTCGGTGCGGGCGGAGAAAGATCGCTGGTTTGGGTCTGGTTCGGTGTCGTGGGTATGTGTAGGCTAACCAAAGTTGTCGACCGTGTCTCCACCGGGAGAAGGCGATGGTGGATAGCCGGTGCGCCGCTGGTGCCCGCACTGTTCGGCAGGTGACCTCAACGGTCACGAGTTCGGTATCGGAGGACGTATACCACAATGGCGCGCAGAGGATTTCAAGGTGTGGTACTGAACGCCTTCGGTGTTCAGTACCACACCGCCACCGTCTCGACTGCTGAGCAATTGACACCGCGGATGCGCCGGGTCTGGTTGACTGCGCCGACGTTGTTGGCCGATATCGATATCGAACCGACGGCGTGGCTGCGGATGTGGTTCCCCGACAACAAGGGATCGGACGCGGAATTCCAGCGCGGGTACACCATTGCGGAGGTCGACCCGGATACCGCCGACAGGTTCGCGGTAGATTTCGTCCTGCACGAGCCCGCGGGCCCGGCCTCGGCGTGGGCGTTGAACGTGACCGGCGGTGAGACGATCGAGGTGACCTCGTTCGGGTCGCGAGGGTTCTCGGTATCGGAGGATCTACCGGCCGGCTATCTGCTGATCGGTGATTCGGCCTCTGTCCCGGCGATCAATACGATCCTGGCCGCGGTGCCACATCAGGTGGCCGTCGAGGTCTACCTGGAACAGCATCACGAGGATGATCTGCTGATCCCGCTGGTGCATCATCCGCTGGCGCAGGTGCATTGGATTCCGCGGACCTCGGAGGAAGCGCTTGCCGCGGCCCTGGAAGTGCGCGATTGGTCGAACTGGTACGCCTGGATGGGGCCGGAATCGAAGGCCCTCAAGCACCTTCGGGCGCGGGTGAAGGAATTCGGCTTCCCCAAGACCGATGTGTATGCGCAAGCGTACTGGGTGCACGGCCGGGCGATGGGCAAAGAACGCAGCGCCGAAGAGCGTGCCGCCGCGGTCTCCGTTCTCCCGGCCGGTGCCGCGGAGAGTGCGATCGCCGGCACTGCTTCGGGCGGTGCCGTATCGACGGTGCCCGACGAGGCAGCGCCGGAGGCACTCGATGCCGGATCTGCCCCCGCGGCGCAGGTCGCAACGAACGGCTCGGCGCGGGATCCGCGATCCGTTCGGGCCGGAAGGTGGCGCTCTCAGGCGGGTAGCCGTCTGTTCGCCGGCATCAAGACGAAGCTCTACGTGGCGGGCTTCCTGCAATTCTTCGTCACACTGATCCAACTGGCGCCCTATGTACTGCTGGTGGAACTGGCGCGGGAACTGCTCGCGGGCAGTGGAAGCGACACGCTGTGGCGTCTCGGCCTGTGGGCGCTGGGACTGTTCGGGCTGGGGGCCTTGCTGGAATCGGCGTTGCAGCTGTGGTTACACACGGTCGACGCACGGTTCAGCCGTGACCTCCGCGGACGGTTGCTCGGCAAGCTGGCGAAGCTGCCGCTGGGCTGGTTCACCGCGCGCAGTTCGGGGCAGGTGGACAAGCTGATCAACGGTGACACGCTCTCGCTGCACTACCTGATCACGCATGCGGTGGTCGATGCGGTGGCCGCGGTGGTGGCGCCGCTTGCGGTACTGGTCTACCTGTTCTTCGTGGACTGGCGAATGGGGCTGGTGCTGCTCATACCGATCCTGGCCTACGTATTCACGATGATGACGATGATGGCGACATCGGGGCCGAAGACGATGCAGGCGCAACGCTGGAGCGAACGGATGAAGCGCGAGGCGACCTCCTATATGGACGGTCAGCCGGTGATCCGGGTATTCGGTGGTTCGGCTGCGTCGCCGTTCCGGCGCAGCCTCGATCAGTACATAGCCTTCCTGGACGGCTGGCAGCGGCCGTTCGTCGGCAAGAAGTCGGCGATGGACCTGATCACCCGGCCGGTGACCTTCCTGTGGCTGATCCTCGTGGCCGGTACCGCGCTGGTCGCGGCAGATGGCATGGATCCGGTGGATCTGTTGCCGTTCCTGTTCCTGGGCACGACATTCGGCTCACGCCTGCTCGGCATCGGCTACGGCATGATGGGGTTGCGGGAGGGCCGGGAAGCGGCGCAGAAGATCCAGGTCGTCTTGGACACCGACGAGCTCGAGGTGCGGTCCGGGCCGGCGGGTGCGGTCGATGAACCGGGCCGCGTGGTGTTCGACGAGGTGAGCTTCGGCTACCGGCCGGGCGCGCCCGTGATCGAGAACGTCTCGCTCACGCTGGACCCCGGCACGGTCACCGCACTGGTCGGCCCCTCCGGCGCCGGAAAGTCGACACTGGCCGCGCTGCTGGCCCGTTTCTACGATGTCGGTTGCGGTGCGATCCGGGTGGGTGGCCGCGATATCGCGACGCTGACGCCGGATGAGCTGTACGCGCAGGTCGGCTTCGTTTTCCAGGACACCCAGCTGGTACGCGGCACGGTGCGGGAGAATATCGCTCTGGCGGTACCGGACGCCGCCGACGATGCGGTCGAGCGCGCGGCGCGCGACGCACAGATCCACGACAGAATCCTTCGAATGCCGCAGGGATACGACACGATGCTGGGTGCCGACAGCACCATGTCCGGTGGTGAACGGCAGCGGCTCACCATCGCTCGGGCGCTGCTGGCCGACACCCCGGTGCTGGTGCTGGACGAGGCCACCGCGTATGCCGACCCGGAGTCGGAGTATCTGGTTCAGCAGGCGCTCAACCGGCTGACCGTCGGGCGGACGGTGCTGGTGATCGCGCACCGGCTGCGCACCATCACCGAGGCCGACCGGATCGTGGTCCTGGAAGGTGGACGGATCGCCGAATCCGGTACGCACACCGAACTCCTCGCCGTCGAGGGCCGCTACCGGCAGCTGTGGAATGCCGGCGCCGATGTCGAGGAGATCGCCCGATGATCCGTACCATGATGAGCCTGCTGCCGGCCGAACAGCGCAGCCGGACCACCGGATATCTCGCTCTCCTGATGGTTTCGGTAGTCCTGCGGGCAATCGCGGTGGTCCTGGTGGTGCCACTGGTCACGGAACTGTTCGGGGACACACCGGCCGATGCGTGGCGGTGGGTGGGGGCATTGACTCTCGCCGTCGCCGCCGGCTGGGTTGTGGACACGATCACTTCGAGGATCGGTTTCGACCTCGGATTCCACCTACTCGACAACGCGCAGCGGTCGGTTTCGGCACAGGTGGCGCGAATTCCGCTGCGCTGGTTCACGGAGCACAACTCGGCCGTCACACGGCGCGCGATCGCCACCACCGGCCCGGACCTCGTGGGCCTGGTGGGTTACCTCGTGACGCCGCTGTTCCAAGCTGTCGCGCTACCGGTCGCGATCGCCGTCGCGCTGGTGCCGGTCGCCTGGCAGCTGGGGCTGGTCGCGCTGCTCGCCCTGCCGTTGATGCTGGGTTCGCTGTGGCTGACCAACCTGCTCACCCGGCGCGCCACCACGGTGTCCAGGGAAGCCAACAGTGTGCTCACCGAGCGCATTCTCGAATTCGCGCGTACCCAGGCCGCGCTGCGTGCGGCACGACGCGCCGAGCCGGCCCGCAACGAAACCGGTGCGGCATTGTCCGCCCAGCACGGGGCAACAACCCGGTTGCTGCTGCTGAATGTCCCGGGGCAGGTGCTGTTCGGTCTGGCGAGCCAGCTCGTGCTCCTGCTGATGGCGGGTACTGTCGCGTGGCTGGCTGTAATGGGCACGATCGGGATTGCCGAGGCTGTTGCGCTGATCGTGGTGGTGGTGCGGTTCCTGGAACCGTTCGCTACGTTCGGTGATCTCGCGACGGCATTGGAAACCAGCCGTGGTGCGCTGCGCGATATCCGCACCGTCGTCGAGGCGTCCGAACCCGAGCAGAACAGCAGGGCGATGCGGGATGCCGATGAGCCGGCTTCGATCACGTTGCGTGCAGTGCGTTTCGCCTATGGTGCCGAGCCGGTGCTCGACGATGTGGATGTCGAGTTCGAGGCGGGCAGAGTGACGGCGGTGGTCGGGCCCTCCGGGTCCGGAAAGAGCACGCTACTCGCACTGATATCGGGTTTGGAGATGCCCACGTCCGGCAGCGTCACCGTCGGCGATGTGGAGCTCGGTGCTCCCGATGCCACGGACCGGCCGGCAGTGGCCGGCATGGTATTCCAGCAGCCGTACCTGTTCGCCGGCACCATCCGGGAGAACGTCCTGGCGGGCGCCCCGGAGACCGATCCGGGACAGTTGGCACAGGCTCTGCGCCTGGCACGGGTCGACGAGTTCGCCCAGCGGCTGCCGGAGGGGCTGGACACTCCGGTCGGCGAGGCGGGTTCGGCGCTGTCGGGTGGTGAACGTCAGCGGGTATCGATCGCGCGGGCGCTGCTGAAGCGGTCTTCGGTGCTGCTCGTGGACGAGGGCACCAGTGCGCTCGATGCAGAGAACGAGGCCGCGGTGGTAGCCGCCATCACCGGCGACCCGCAGCAGCGAACCCGTGTGGTGGTGACGCATCGCCTCTCCACCATCGTAGGCGCGGACCGGGTGCTGTTCCTGGACGACGGCCGGATCGTCGAGGACGGCACGGTCGACGAATTACGTGCTGCCAACGGTCGTTTCGCCGAGTTCTGGGCGCAGCAGCACGCGGCTGCCGGGTGGCGGATCGGCGCGGAACCTGCGGCCGTGGGGACTCCCTGACGGCCGCCTGTACCCACCGGGCGGGGTATCCACGGTAGGTGGTCCCCGGCCTGTTCGGGCCGGGGAGGCGAGCGAAGTTGAATACATCCCATTTCTGTTTGCTTTAGCTTAGGCTAAGCTTCCTTTGGTTGCCCCGGCGCGCCGGCGCTCATGGATGTCCTGCGGTGCAGCGGTTTCCGTGCGGCGGCCGATCGCCTCGGGATTGGTAAGCATGCCCTAATTACTTAGGGTATGCTAAGTGTGCAGTACGGTGATCTTCGAGAGGCGTCTCATGGTGGTTGCTCGTCCAGAGGCGGGTGCGGATATCGACATCCGGGCAGAAGTGGGAGCGATCCTGGGGATTTCACCGGAGACCCTCGAGCTGGATACCGACCTGGTCACGCAGGGTTTGGACTCGTTGCGCATGATGCGTCTGGCCGGCCGGTGGCGTAAGCGGGGAATGGATATCGATTTCGCCCGGCTCGCCACCGTGCCGACGATCGGCGCGTGGTCGCTGCTCCTGCGGTCCGGCGATACCGGGGAGCAGTTCGGGCTCACTCCCGATGCCGCCCTCGCCATCGATATCGAACAGCCCTTCCCCTTGGCGCCGATGCAGCACGCGTACTGGATAGGTCGCTCCGCGAACCTCACCTACGGTGGTGTGGCCGCCCACCTCTACGTGGAGTTCGATGGCCGCGAGCTCGATCCCGAACGTCTCCGGACGGCCGTGGCGGCTCTGGTTGCGCGTCATCCGATGCTGCGGATACGGGTGCTGCCCGACGGCCGGCAGATCATCGGGCAGCACGCAGATGTCTTTGCGGCACACGACCTGTCGTCGGAAACTCCGCAGGCCGCCGCCGCGGTCCTGGAACGCCGTCGCACCGAGGGTACGCATCGCGCGTTACCGATCGAGGACGGCGAGGTGCTGCGTATCGAACTGACCCAGCTCCCCGGGGGCGGTTCCCGGGTGCACCTGGATGTGGACATGATTGCCGCCGATGCCATGAGCTATCGCGTGCTCGTCGACGATCTGGCGCGTCTCTACCGGGGCGAGGAGCTGCCGGAACTGGGCGTGACCTACCCGGAACTGTCGGCCCAGCGCGCCGCACGTACCGCCCGTGCCGAGGATATCGCCTGGTGGCAGCAGAAGATCGCCGATCTGCCGGGCCCCCCGGAACTACCGGTGAACGAGGAGCGGACAGGCCGGGATGCCGCCACCGTGCGGTTACATCACCTCATCGACGCCGCTGACCGGCGCCTGCTGGAGGAACACGCGCACCGCCGCGGCGTGACACCCGCAGCCGCGGTGGCGGCCGTTTTCGCGGAGGCCGTCGGCGCGTACTCGGGAACCCCGCGATTCCTGCTCACCGTGCCGCTGTTCGACCGGGATATGGACCATGCCGATGTCGACAAAGTGGTCGGCGACTTCACTTCCTCGCTCGTGGTCGATGCCGACCTGCGTGTGCCCGCGACTCTGGCCGAGCGGGCCGGACAGATGCGTGCTGCGATGCACGACGCGGCCGCGCACGGCAGTTTCGGTGGTCTGGATGTTGTGCGCGAACTGAGCCGCCGGCGTGGCGGACCCGTGGTGTCACCGGTGGTTTTCACCAGTGCGCTGGGCCTCGGTGAACTTTTTTCGCAAGCGGTCACCGACGTACTCGGTGAGCCCGCCTGGATTGTCTCTCAGGGCCCGCAAGTGCTGCTGGACGCGCAGATCACCGAGGTCTCGGGTGGACTGCTGCTGAACTGGGACGTCCGCGCTTCCGACCTCGAACTCCGGACCGCGCGGGCGATGTTCGACTACTACGTTCGGCTGCTGGACCTGCTGATCGCGGGGGAGTGGGACGGCACCGCACCCGATCCGGTATCGGATGAGGTTCGGGCGCAACGGCGGGCCACCGAACGTCCACTTTCCGCGACCGAGGTTTTCGACGGGACTCTGCACGGGCACTTCCTGGCCGCGGCCGATCATCGCGCGGATGCTCCCGCCGTCATCACCGACGCCCGGACATGGACGCACCGGGAAGTCGCTGTCGAGGCTCGGCGCATTGCGGGCGCCCTGCACGCCGTGGGAGTGCGGTCGGGCGACACCGTGATCGTCGACCTACCGAAGAGCGGTGCACAAATCCTGGCGGCGCTCGGTGTGCTGACCGCGGGTGCCACCTATGTGCCGATGGCGCCCACCCAGCCGCGGGTACGCAGAGAACGGATCGCCGCGGTCGCATCCCCCGCCGCCGTACTCACCGATCTACCGGCACGCTGGGCGGATTCGCAGCGCCCGGTTCTCGACCTGGCGGCCGCCCGTACCGCCGCGGCTGCCGAACCGGTGCCGGTCTCACCGGAGGCCCTCGCCTACATCCTGTTCACCTCGGGTTCGACCGGACAGCCCAAGGGGGTCGAGGTACCCCATCGCGCCGCGGTCGCCACCCTCACCGACCTGACCGGGCGCTACGGTCTCGGTCCCGAAGACCGTAGCCTGCTGGTCTCGTCGCTGGAGTTCGATCTCTCCGTCTTCGATATCTTCGGTCTGCTCGCCGTCGGCGGCGCCGTGGTCGTCCCCGGTGCCGACGAGGACACCAAGGTCGACGAATGGTCCCGGCTGCTGCGCGACGGCGCTGTCACCGTGCTCAACTGTGTGCCGTCGATCCTGGGTATGCTGCTGGACCTGGCGCCGCTGCCCGAGTCGCTGCGGGCGATCATCATGGGTGGCGACAAGGTCGCCGCCTCCCTGCTCGACCGAGTCGCGCAGCAGCTGCCGAACTGCCGCGTCGCCGGTCTCGGTGGCACCACCGAGACCGCGATCCACTCGACCATCTGCGAAGCGAGCGATATCCCCGCGGGCGCGGCCTTCGTGCCGTATGGAGTCCCGCTGGGCGGCGTGCGTTGCCGGTCGGTCGATCCGGCCGGACGGGACCGGCCCGATCTGGTCCCCGGCGAGTTGTGGATCGGCGGTGCGGGTGTGGCCGACGGCTACCGGGGCGACCCGGAGCGCACCGCCGACCGATTCGTGGACTACGACGGCGTCCGCTGGTATCGCACCGGAGATCTGGTGCGCTACCTGCCCGGCGGCTTTCTCGACTTCCTCGGCCGGGCCGACCATATGGTCAAGATCCGCGGTTATCGAGTCGAGCTCGGCGAGGTCGAGGCCGGCCTGCTGACCCTGGACGCCGTCACCGCCGCGGTCGCCTGGTCCGATGGAAACGAACTGCTCGCGGCGGTGACCGCCACGAGTCCGGACGGTCCGGCGATCCGCGAAGCACTCACCGAGGTGCTGCCGCCCCATCTGATTCCGCGGGCCGTCACCGTGCTCGAGGAGCTACCGCTGACCTCGAACGGCAAATACGATCGCGCCGCCATCGGCACACTGGTCACCGGCGCCGGGCGGGTGGGATCCGTCGCTCCCCGCACCCCCGTCGAGACCGCGCTGGTCACTGTGCTCGGCGAACTGCTGAGTACCCGCCCGATCGGCGTCACCGACGATTTCATCGCCCTCGGTGGAGATTCCGTGCTCGCCACCGCGTTCGTCGCTCAGGTACGCCAGTGGCTGGACGTGCCGCGCCTGACGGTGTCCGATATCTTCCGGCGCCGAACCCTGGCTGCGCTGGCCGAACGACTGATCGAACTGGAAGGTGCGCGGACCACGCAGGTCGCCGAGATCTTCCTCGAGGTGGCGCAACTGTCCGACGAGCAGGTCCGGGCCGAGGCCGGTGACGGTGGTGCTACGACGTATCACTTCCAGTCCCGCAGAATCGATGTGGACCGCGATCTGGAATCCGTGCACCGATGGCTCAGCCACCCCAAATCCCACTACTGGGACATGCTGAACAGCTCGCTCGCCGATGTGGAGAAGCTGATCCGCGATGCCGGCGCCGACCCGGATCCGCGCTTCGGTATGCGCATCGGGTACTTCGAGGGGGAACGCCAGTTCCTCTTCGAGTTGTACAACCCGCTGACCAGTGATCTGGCCCAGCCGGGCACCGGTTACGTGTACGAAACCGGTGATATCGGCATGCATCTGCTGGTGTCCAGCAGTGAACGGCGACTGCCCGGTTTCACCGGTGCGGTCATGGTGCACATCATGCGCACCGCCTTCTTCGAGGCCGGTGCCCGTCGTGTGGTGGTCGAACCGGATGTACGCAACGCCGATGTGCAGCGGCTCAATGCCGCCGTCGGTTTCCGGGTTGCCGGTGATTTCCCGGTATCCGGCAAAACCGCCCGGCTCAGCTACTGCACCCGTGCGGATTTCGCCAGGGCGACCGATAACGGGCGCACTATGGCCGGAGAGGTCGAGTCGTGAGTATCGATGTCCGGGGTGCCATCGAGGTACCCGCGCCTGCCTGCTCGTACCGGCAGGTCTACAACACCCGGCTCGCCAGGAAGATACTGGCCGAGTTCTGTCATGAACGCTTTGTTCGGCCCACCGAGGTGTCTCCGGGCGAGTATGTGGTCCATTCCGACGATCGCGAAACCGAATACCGGTTCCGCGCCGAGGTGCTGTCGCTGGACAGCTGGTGTATCGACGCGGCGTCGCTGCGGCGGGTCCGTAAGGGCGAGGAACTGCGTATCGACGCGATCGACCTGATCGTCGATGTGAGCGGTAGCCTCGGCATCTCGATCGACGCTCTACCCGAATACCTCGAGGAGCTCACCAACACTGCCTCGATCAGTATGGACCGGCCCGATACGCGCCGGATCCCGGCGGCGGAACTGGCGGTCGCCGATTTCCAGACCATCGAGAAGACGATGACCGAGGGACATCCGTGCCTCGTCGCCAATGCAGGGCGCCTCGGCTTCAGTGCCGACGATATCGGGCGGTACGCGCCGGAATCGGGCGGTCGCTTCGCGCTGGAGTGGGTCGCGGTGCTGCGTGCGAACACCGATTTCGCCGCGATGTCGGGTATCGACTACGACGACCTGATTCGCGACGAACTCGGCGAGGACATCCTTGCCGAGTTCGATCGCAGGCTCACCGGGCACGGGTACGACCCGGCATCCTACTACTACATGCCGGTACATCCATGGCAGTGGGCGGAGAAAATCGCCCGGATCTACGCGCTCGATATCGCGGAAGGCCGGATCGTGCCGGTGGGCCCGGGACCGGATCGCTACCAGCCGCAGCAGTCCATCCGAACCTTGTTCAACGTGACGGTTCCGACGCGCCACTACGTGAAAACGGCGCTGTCCATCGTCAATATGGGCTTCACCCGCGGGATGTCCGCCGACTACATGCGCACCACCCCGCTGATCAACGACTGGGTCCGCAGTCGGGTCCACGACGATCCCTACCTGGCCTCGATCGGCTTCGAGATGATCTACGAGGTCGCCGCGATCGGCTATCGCAACACCACGCTCACCGCGATCACCCGGCCGGGTTCGGAGTACCGGAAACTCCTGAGCGCGCTGTGGCGGGAAAGCCCCGTGTCCCGGGTCGCCGAACAGGAGCAGCTGACCACCATGGCCGCCCTGTTGCATATCGACCACAACGGTATTCCCCTGGCCGGGGCGTTCATTCAGAGATCGGGCCTCACCGCGCAGGAGTGGGTGGCCCGGTATCTGCGGGCTTATCTGCACCCGATCATCTATCTCCTCTATCGCTACGAGTTCAAGTTCTCTCCGCACGGCGAGAACCTGATCCTCGTACTCGACAACGGGGTACCGGTACGCGCCGTCCTCAAGGACATCGGTGAAGAGATCTGCCTCTTCGATGCGCCCGACGATATCCCGGAGGCCTGCCGCCGGGCGGTGACCGAGGAAGCCGACGAGATCCGCAATCTGGGTGTGCTCTCGGATGTGTTCGACGATTTCCTGCGTCACCTCGCATTGCTGCTGCACGAGAACGGGATCGTCGCCGACGAGGACTTCTGGGCCACCGTCGCGCACAGTGTCGCCGAATTCCAGACCGGGCATCCGGATCTGGCCGAGCGCTTCCGGAAATGGGATCTGTTCGCCCCCACCTTCAAGGCCATCCACCTGAATCGCCTGCAGCTGTCGGACAACCGGCGCATGGTGAACCTCGGCGACTCGTACTCGACACTGGTGGACGACGATCACGAGCTGCTGAACCCGATCGCCCGGCATCGGCCCGCAATCGCGGCGACCTCCGGTCCGGGGGTGTATGCCGCGTGAGCATCGCAGACGACAACCGGCCCGATCTGGAGATCATCCGGGACGCGCAGGGCATCCCGCATATCACCGCGGACTCCGCCGAGGGCGCACTCTTCGGCCAGGGATATGCGTGCGGTGTCGACCGCGCCTGGCAGATCGAATTCCTGCGGTTGCGTGCCGAAGGGCGCACCGCGGAGGTTTTCGGTGCGGACACCGTTGAATGGGACGCATTCGCCCGCCGTGCCGGAATGGACCGCGCCGCCCGCCGGATCTACCGGGCCTCTTCGGCGCGCACCCGATCCCTGCTCGCTGCCTATACCGATGGCGTCAACAGCACTCTCGAGGCGGCCGATTCTCCTGAGCTGACCGAACTCGCACACCGTCCGGCATCGTGGCAGCCGTGGACGCCGATCGCGGTGTTCCTCATGCACCACATCCTGTTCGGCCGTTTTCTCACGAAACTGTGGCGGTTGCATGCGGTGCGCGCACTCGGCCGTGACGCGCTGACCCTGTTCGATTGCGAGGGCGTGGATCCGGCGGGAGACACGGTGCCCGAGTATCCGGACGACGCATTCCTCACCGAACTGCTCGCGATATTCCCCGCGGGCTCCGAACAGAGCGCCTCGGCAATCCCGTTGTTCGGTGATGCCCTGTCCGGTAGCAATGCCTGGGGCGTCGCGGGTGCACGCACCGCGACCGGTGCACCGTTGATCGCAGGCGACCCGCACCGGTTCCTGGAACTCCCCGGCATCTACCAGCAGTTCCATCTGGCGGCACCGGAATTCGATGTTGTCGGCTTCGCCTTCGCCGGGGTACCCGGTACGCCGCATTTCGCCCACGCGGGCACTGTGGCCTGGGGCATCACCAACGGGATGGCCGACTACCAGGACCTGTACATCGAACGGCTCACCCGGGGCGGTGCCGGCGTGCTCGCGGACACCGCCACCGGCTGTCGCCCGGCCGAGAGCAGAACCGAGCGGATTCTCGTACGCGACGGCGAACCGCTCGAGCTCGAGATCATCACCACGGGGAACGGCGGCGTCGTATTCGGCGGTCCGGACGCATCGTTCGCAGTGAGCCTGCGCACCCCCATGCTCACCGATCCCGGGATGACCTTCGACGCCGCACTGGATGTGCTGTTCGCCGAAACCACCGGCGATGTGGAACAAGCCCTGGCCCAATGGGTCGAGCCCGTCAACCGGATCGTCATCGCCGACGCGACCGGGCGGCTCATCCACCACGTCACCGGGAAGTTTCCACGGCGGGCCCCGGAGAACTACTGGCTGCCGGTGCCCGGCTGGGACGAGCGCTACCAGTGGCACGGGTACGTCACCGAGTCGGTACGCGACGAGCAGTTCGATGCGGGTGTGCCCGCGTATTCGGTGATCGCCAACCAGCGCATCCCGGAAACGGCTTCGTTGCAACCCACCACCACCGAGACCGTGCCACCCCATCGAGCCGACCGCATCGATGCGCTTCTCGCGGACACACCGGCCATGACGGTGGCCGACTGCGAAGGTATCCATGCCGACGTGCACAACGGTGCGGCCGACGCAGTGTTGCGCCTGCTACCGCCGCTGACCGGGTTGAGCCCGGGCGCCGACCGGCTACGTGGCCGGTTGCTGGGCTGGGACCGCCGTATGCACGCCGGCAGTACCGACGCCTACCTGTTCGCCGAAGTACGAGCTCATCTGGTCCGGGCGGTCGCCGCCGACCCGGCGCTGTCCGGGCTCGCCGCACCGCACGGGTACGGCGCCACCTTCACCCCGTGGTTCGTGGTGCAGACCCGGATTGCGGCCGCACTGGAATCGGTGGTCGCCGGTGCCGCGGCGCTGGGCGTGGATATCACCCGGCTGGTCATCGGCGCACTCGACGCCGTCGCGGAAGCTGCCGACGCCGACGGGCAGCTTCCGGCCTGGGGGAGTGTGCATGTACTCGCTCCGATCCACGGATGGGACCTGGTCGGCGCGACACCGAAGCACCCCGAGGTCGCACGGCAGCTCCGCCCGCAACCACAACCGCTGGGTGGGGATGCCGAGTGCGTCATGGCCAACGGCAGTGCAGTGGGCTTCTCGCACGCCTGCGGTGTCGGATCGGCCGCTCGCTATGCGTGGAACCTGGCCGACCGTGACGCGAGCCGGTGGATCGTGCCGCTGGGCGCGAGCGGCGATCCACGTTCCCCCTGGTTCGAGGATCAGGCGCCGCTCTGGGCACAGGGCGAGCTGATCGACATCGTCAGCGACTGGACGACGCTGCGGGAAACCGCGGCGCGGCGCGACGAATTCACCCGGATCGCCGGGACGTTGCGGCTCGCGCTGTCCGCGGCGGCTGAGCAGTCCCCGATCGGCCCGAAGCAGGAAGAAATATGACAAACCTACTGACCGACGCGCGACTGGAGGTCCTGCGCCGGCGCCTTGCGGTCGCCGGCGCAGGCGCCGGCCCGGCGGCGGATCCCCCCACCGCCGAGACGGTGTCCACCGCCGGTCTCGCCGTCGCCGAACGCCGGATGTGGAAGATCTACCAGCTCGACCCGGACTCGATATCCCACAACATCGGCCTGATCCTGGACTTCACCGGTTCCCATACGATCGGCTCGGTGATCGCCGCGTTCGAGGTCATGGTGCGTAATGCGGCGGTGCTCAGCTCGGTGATCGTCACCGGGGCGGCGGGCGATCCACGCCGGGAGGCCATCGAGCACACCGGCCGTTGGGTCGAGCCCGGCGTCGTCTGGGAGTGGGGCACCCTGTCGGCGCACGGCGCACTGACAGCTACCGGCGAACCGGTCGGCCGCGAGCAGATCCGGGCGGCGGCCCAGGCATTGGCGCAGGCACCGTTCGACCTCACCCGGGAGCCGCCGTTACGGGCGCGGATCTTCGCGGATGCCCGCGGTGCGGTCACGGTGACGCTGGTCGTCCATCACCTGGCTGTGGACGACACCTCCTGGCCGTTGCTGCTGGGTACGCTGGTCTCCGGTTCCTGGCCTGCCGTCATCGGCCGGCCCGCCCGCCCTGCGACGGTCGTGAGCCCCGAGGGAATCGATCGGGCACTGCGGCACGCCCAGGACACCTGGGCGGCCACCGACGTCCGGTACCCGCTGTCGGGTGAGCTGCCCGGCGACAGCGCCGAGCAGAGCTGGCTCGCTCCGCTCGCCGAGGGCGCCGGTATCCGCCTCCGAACACCGATCGAGCCCGCCGGCATCGGGGCGTTGGACGGTGTCGCCCGCGAAGTCGGCGCCACCCTCAACGCACTTCTCATCGGAGTATGCGCCGTGAGCGTGTACGCACTCACCGGCGCCGCCGACCACGTCCTGCTGGTGCCCGCCGACAACCGTGATCCCGATGACGGCCCCGACCGGGTCGGCTACAGCGGCAATATCGTCCCGATGCGTTTCCGCTTCGACCCGGCAGCGAACGTGCATGATTCATTGCGCGCGGCGGTTTCGGTGGTGTACCGGGCGATGGAGTTCGCCACTGTCGACTACGGCACCGTGCTCACCGCCCTGCGCACCGCGGGCGGACGCTTCCCCGTTGCCGAGATCATGGCGTCCGTGCGGAACGCGCCGCTGCGAGGCATCCCGGTATCGGATCGCGGCCCGGTGAACTACGAATCCGTATTTCACGGCGTCGGCAACTATCCGCTGACGCTGGCCTTCGAACGCGGCGCCGACGAACGCGTCCACCTGGAGGTCGATTATCAGCCGGATGCCGTCGGCGCCGATCTCGCCCGCACTGCGGGCGCTGTCGTGTCCGCAGTAGTTGCGGCCGTGCCACGTGCATTGGACCGCCCCCTGAACGAACTCGTTCGGACCGTCCGCGAATCCACCGCCGCAAGCACCTAGATCACGCAGTCGAAAACTGCTTCGCCGCGCCGCGTGGGGACGGACGGAAAACGAACGCAGTTGCTATCCATATCCGAGTCGATGGGCTACCCGTGTCAGAGAAAATCGCATTCCCACGAAGACAGAGATCCAAGTTCGCCACGCCGGGAGATGGGTGGACGGCAATCGGCCACGGCCTCGCGCAACTGGCCGGGCCGGTCGAATCCCGGCATCACGGCGCACCACTGCCCTGGGGAGATCCCGCCGCCGTGCTCCACGCCGTGGCCGAGCAGCTGGGCCCGGAGCAGGTTCCGGACCACGGGGCGGGAGAGGACGCGGCGCTGAACCGGGTGGCCGAACTGATCGCCGCCTACGGCCTGGACCTCACCCACCGGCATGCGGCGGCACACCTGCAGCCGCCCTCGCTACGGGTGGCGGTGATCGCCGATGCGCTCGCCGGTGCCACCAACGCATCGCTGGATACCTACGATTCGGGACCGGCAACCCTGGCCATCGAGAAATGGACCATCAGCGCACTTGCCAAGCTGGCCGGATTCACCGAAAGGTCCGGTGGTGTCTTCGGCCCCGGTGGCTCCTACTCGAATCTGCTCGCGCTGCTGATCGCTCGTGACTACAGCGCCGCCCGGCTCGGTATCGATACCCGCAGCAACGGGGTGAGCGGCCTGCCCCGCCCGGTGGTGCTGTGTTCGCAGATCGCGCATTTCTCCGTCCACCGCGCGTGCGCGGCACTCGGTCTCGGGGAGAGCGCAGCGATCGGCGTTCCGGTCGATTCCGCGCACCGGATGATCCCGGAGGCCCTCGACGAGTTGCTCACCGGACTCGCCGAGAGCCACAGCCCGGTCGCGATCGTGGCCACCGCAGGTACCACCGACTTCGGCTCCGTGGATCCGTTGCCCGAGATCGCCCGCATCGCGGCGCGCCACGACGTCTGGATGCACGTCGATGCCGCATACGGTTTCGGCACACTGTTCTCCGATAAGCTCGCCGGGCTGCTCACCGGCCTCGAACGGGCCGACTCGGTGACACTGGACCTGCACAAGGTCGGCTGGCAGCCCGCCGCCGCCAGCGTGCTGCTGCTGGCCGATCAGCAGCGATTCTCCTCGTTGAACCGGTCGGTGGCCTACCTCAACCCGGACGACGATATCGAGGCCGGTTTCGGCGGCCTGCTCGGCCAGACCTTGCAGACCACTCGCCGCCCCGATGTGCTCAAGGTTCTGGCGACCTTTCTCGCCTACGGCCGCACCGGGTTGGGCGAGATGCTCGATACCTGCCACGACCTCGCCCGCCATGCCGAGCGCCGTATCGTCACCGAGCCGCAGCTCGAACTCGTCGCGCCGGTCACCATGACCACGGTCGTGTTCCGCTACCGCTGCGAGGATCTGGACCTCGACCAGGTGAACGGGGAACTGCGCCGGCGACTGATCAGCACCGGTAAGGCGCTGATCGGCCGCACCCAGGTATGCGTCCACGGCGCGGGCGAGCCCCGGACCTGTGTGAAGCTCACCCTGCTCAACCCGGAAACCACCGAGCGGGATATCGATGTCTTGTTCGACGAACTCCTGCGTATCGGGCTGGAAGTCGAATCCGAAGGTCTGCGTCGCGAGCACGGCGAGATGGTGAAGATCCATGAGTGACATACGGACAGTCGACGTACTGGGTATCGGCTGCGGGCCGTTCAACCTGTCGTTGGCGGCCATGGCCTCGACGGTCGACGGCCTCGACCTCCTCGTGGTGGACTCCGCCGAGGAATTCCGCTGGCATCCCGGCCTCCTGTTCGACGAGGCGAAACTGCAGGTCAGTTTCCTGTCCGATCTGGTCTCCCTGGTCGACCCGACGCACCCGCTGTCGTTCCTGGCCTATCTGGCCGACGTGGACCGCCTGTACCCGTTCCTGGTTCGTGAGGATTGGTTCCCGACGCGACGCGAGTACGAGGCGTACCTGCTGTGGGCAGTCGGAAGGCTGGATTCGCTGCGGTTCGGCATCACCGTCGACGCGGTGCGCTGGGACGGCGAGCGAGGGCATTTCGAGGTGTCGATGTCCGGGCCCGGCACCACCTCGATGGTGTACGCGGAGCATGTGGTGGTCGGCGTAGGTACCGAACCGTCCATCCCGCAGACGCTTGCGAACGGCTCTTCCGCACTGGTACACAGCGCGCAATACCTGTACCGCCGCGACACCGCCCATCGCGCGGAGGCCGTCACCGTGATCGGCTCCGGCCAGTCCGGTGCCGAGATCGTCGTCGACCTGCTGGAAGAGAATTTTCGCGGTGGTCCGGCTGTGCGCTGGTGGACACGGACCCCGTGGTTCGCGCCACTGGATTTCACCAAGCTGTCCTTGGAAATGACCACACCGGCGTACATGGACTACTTCCACAGCCTGCCGGAGGCCACCCGCGACCGAGTGCGGGCCGGGCACTGGCAGTTCCACAAGGGCATCTCCACCGATACCTTGGAACGCCTGCACGATCTGCTCTACCGGCGTCAGTTGCTGGAGAAGCCACAACCGGTGGAGCTGCGCAACGGTGTCACGGTCGAGGGACTCGATACGCTGCCCGACGGCCGCCTCCGAGTCCGGGGCGAGCACCGGGACACCGGAACGAAGATCGCACACACCACCGACCTGGTTATCGCGGCGACCGGTTACCGGCCCCGGAGGACCGACTTCCTCGGACCCGTGGAAGAGCACCTGCGGCGTGATTCGCGCGGTCGTCTGGTGATCGAGAACAACCATGCGGTGAGCGCCGGCGACGCGCTGCGGGGCCGGCTGTTCGTGGCCAATGCCGACGAACACAGTCACGGTGTCTCCGCGCCGAACCTGGACATCGGTGCTGTGCGCAACGCCAAGATCCTCAACACCGTGACCGGGCGCGAGGTCTATCGCATTCCGCGGAATACCGCGTTCACCAGCTTCGGGGTCACCGGCGAGGAGGGGTCCGAATAGTGGGCCGGCACCCGTTACCAGGTATGCCTTGCGCAGTGCGTCCGTGTGCCGGGCCCGTTCGCCGGACGCTCTCCACCAGTGGTGTCTCTCCGTCCGACCGGAGGAACAACGTCGGCCCCGCAGCCGACGGATCCGAACATTTTCCGAGGAGTTTCTAGATGTCCGACCGAATTCGCGACGTACTGCACAGCATTCTGGAGGAAGATCTCGACCTGTCGCTCACCGACCTCGACCGGGAGTCACTGCTGGTGGAGGATCTCGGCATCGATTCGGTCGCCTTCGCCATCGGCGTCGTGGCCATCGAAGAGCGCCTGGGCGTCAAGCTCACCGAGCGGGAGATGGCCGAGGCCGCATCGGTCGGCGATCTGGAGGACCTGATCCGCGCCAAATCCGGCGCCGCCGCATGACAGTCGCCGCGCCCGCCGACTCGTACTCCGATCTGCTCGCCCGGGCCTTCGACTACCGGGTGGTCCGGTGGACCGAACAGGCCGAACAGGTCAACGAGTTCCCGCGCGTCCTGCTCGAACATCTCGGTGCCGAGGGAGTGTTCGCCCGTAAATGGAACGACCGCAAGGTCACCGACCTCTGCGACCATTTCGCGCTGGCTCGCGAACTGGGGGCGCTCGGTTCGGCGGCCATCGGCGTCGGCGTCAGCCTGCACGATTCGGCGATCGCCGTGCTGCGCCGATTCGGGCGGACCGATTTCCTGCGGCAACTCGCCGAGCAGGCGATCGCGGTCGACAAAGTTCTGTGCATCGGGGCGTCCGAGGAATCGGGCGGCTCGGATCTGCAGAACGCCCGGACCCGGATCGAGCCGGAGCGCGGCGGCTACCGGGTCGTCGGGCACAAGAAGTTCGTTTCGCTCTCGCCGATTGCCGACTACATGCTCGTCGTCGGGCGCAGCCTCGGCGACGAACCGGCCCCCGACTCGGGCAATGTCGCGCTGGCCGTGGTGCCGGTATCGCAGGTGCAGGTCGGCGAGCCGTACCGGAAGCTGGGTGCCGGCCCGCTGGATACCGCCCCGGTGAGCATCGACACCTGGATCCCAGAGGACGCGCTCCTCGCCCGTCCCGGCACGGGTTTGGCGGTGATCAGCTGGGGCCTGGCCCACGAACGCTACTCGGTAGCCGGTCAGATCGCCGCGTCCTGCGAGCGCATGCTCGGCGTGACCCTGGCCCGGATGTACGACCGCGCCCAGTTCGGCAAGCGCCTCTACGACCATCAGGCGCTGCGACTCCGCGTCGCCGATCTGCAGTCGCGGGTCGATACCCTGCGCCACGCGCTGGCCGGGGTCGCCGCCGAGGGACGTATCAATCTGCGTACCGCCGCCTCGCTCAAAGTCACTGCCGCCAATCTGGGCGAAGAAGTGGCCTCGGAGTGCCTGCACATCTGGGGCGGTATCGGCTACCTCGATACCGGTCTCCCGCTGAACCGCTGGTTCCGGGATATGAAACTGGCGCGCGTCGGGGGCGGTACCGACGAGGTGCTGTGGGAGTTGGTGGCCGCGGCCATGAAGCCCGACACGGACGGCTATCAGGCTTTACTCGCGAAAGTGGACATGTAATGACAGACGCCTCGGTAACGACGCTGACCCCCTCGGATCACACCTACCTGTACCTGGACACCGAGAGCAGCCCGATGCACTGGGCGATGCTGCTCGAACTGTCCGCCGATGGCGCCCAGGTGAATATCGGCGATGTGCGCGACCGGGTGCGTGAGCGCAGCGAACTGTTCGAACTGTTCCGGCTCGGCATCGACGGTGGGCGGTGGCGCCGACCTCGCGAAGTGGTGGCCGAGAAGGTCGATGTGGACCGTCATCTCGCCGCCGCCGAATACGCTGATGCGGCGGAGTTGAGACAGCGGGTCACCGCACTGCTCGAGACGCCGCTGCCTCGGCCGCAACCGATGTGGCACATCACCCTGTTCACTCCGGCCGGCGACGGCTCCCAATACTTCATGCTGCGCGTGCATCATGCGGTGTCCGACGGTATCGCGGGCGCCGCATTCGCCGCGCTGCTGGCCGATGGCACGCCCGAGGAACTTGCCGGGTTCGAGCGGTTCGCGACCAGTCCGCGGTTCCGCACGCCCGAGATCGAGCCAGAAGTGCTGAAGGAGGCAAAGGCCGCCTTCGCCGCACAGCACGCCGCAGGAAAGTCCGGCCGCAACTGGCCGAAACTCACCACATCCGGCCGGCGCGAATACGCCCTGTACAGTGCGTCCACCCGCGATGTGCGCCGCGCTGCCAAAGCACACGGTGCCTCGGTGCACGAGTTCTTACTCGCCGCCATCGGCCGCGCGATCAGCATCGCCCCGCCCGGCTCGGAACCCGCCGAAATCATCCGGGTAACGCTACCGGTGACCAACGATCCGCAGTTCCGGCATACCGGCAACGCCGTGATCGTCACGCCGCTCAACCTGGCCGGTAACGAGACTGATCTCGGCCGGCAGCTCGAGCGGTGCAAATCGGAGCTGGCCATCGTCGAGAAGCGTCGTCCCGAGCTCGCCTCCGCTGCGCCCGCAAGGGAACCCGGTTTGCCGTGGGTGCTACGGCGGATCACAGGCGGTGCAGCCATGAAGTATATGGGTCCAGATATTCACGTCGGCATCAACCCGGGATTCTCGCGAGCACGCTCGGTACTCGGCACGCCGATAGTCGAACTGTCCGCGTTGTCGCCGCTGGTCGGTTATTCGTTCTCGGTGACCTCGCTGATCCTCGGCAACCGGACATCGTTCGGTGTCGTTGCCGACCCGGTGTCCCTGCCTGAGGGGTACGCCGACACCTTCGTGAAGCACTTCGGCCAGGTGCTTCGCGAGGCTTGATTCGCACCGGCTGAATCGTCCGGCGGATAGAAATGGAAGTTCTAATGAGCAGAATTACCCAGTTGCTCTTCGACAACCCGGTTTCTGAAGCGAAGGGTTTGTGGAGTGGCTCCGACGTTTCGGAGCTGACGTTCCGGTCCTGGGATCGGCTGCGGGCTACGGCCGGCCGGGTTGCGGCCGGCCTCGCCGAGGCAGGGGTGGTGCCGGGCGATTCCGTCGCGATCCTCGCGGGTCCGGCCGACAATGTCGCGGTTGCCATACAGGCGATCTGGATGCGCGGAGCGGTGTTCACCATGCTGCATCAGCCCACCCCGCGCATGAATCTCGAGACTTGGCTGGCGGATACGCGCGCCGTGATCGAGATGCTCGGTGCCCGGCTGGTCGTTGCCGGAGAGCCGTTCACCGATTCCGTGCGCGATCTCGACCTCGGTGCGTCCATCGCTGTAATAGAGGAGCTGGCCGAGCGGACCGAAA
>NZ_BDCG01000002.1 GCF_001613385.1 Nocardia flavorosea NBRC 108225
CGACCACCGAGAACGATATCGCCGTTCTACAGCTGACCTCCGGCACGACTGGAGTGCCGAAGGCAGTGGCGATCTCCTATGGAAACCTGTACCAGAATCACGCCGCCCTGGCTGCCCGGATGGGCTTCACCTCCGATGACGTGGGTATCGGCTGGTTGCCGCTGTACCATGACATGGGCATGATCGGTCTACTCGTGACCCCGATGCTTGCGCAGGCAACGACGGTTATCACCTCACCGGTCGCTTTTCTGAAGAATCCGCTGTCCTGGGCCGAGATGATCAGTCGATTCGGTGGAAACTTCACCGCGGCGCCCAACTTCGCCTATGCGGTGCTCGCCCGGCGACTGCGCCGCGCGCCGGAAGGCGCTTACGATTTGTCGTCCGTGCGGATCGCTGTCAACGGCGCGGAGGTCGTCGACGAAGCAGCCTTGCTTGAATTCCTTGATGTGGCGGGTCGATTCGGCTTCCGGGCGGAGGCTCTGATGCCTGCGTACGGGATGGCCGAGGCCACTCTCGCGGTGGCGTTCGCCGACGCCGACGCGCATTATTCGGTGGATGTCATCGACTCCGAGCGCGCCGAAGGTGAGGGCGTGGTAGACCGAGCTTCGGTGGAGAAGTCGTGGACGCTGATGCGATTGGGTACGCCCGTTCCCGGTATCGAGCTGAAGGTAGTTGATGGTGCCGGGGTGCGACTGCCTGCTGACCATATCGGCGAAATACTGATTCGCGGGGATGCGGTCGCTCGGCGGTATCTGCTTCCCGACGGTTATGTCACGGCTGTGGACAGTGAAGGCTGGCTCGCCACTGGCGACCTGGGGTATCTCACGGAAGCCGATGAGACCGTGGTGACCGGACGTAAGAAAGACATCATCATTGTTTCTGGTCGCAATATTGCGCCGACGACAGTGGAACGGGCGGCGGCGAATGTTGCTGGTGTGCGTTCCGGCGGCGTGGCGGCCTTGGCCGTGCGCTTGCCCGGGATGGCACGCGAGGGTATTGCTGTGATTGCGGAGTCTGATCACGCCGAGGATGCCGAGCAGTGTGAGCAGGTCCGTAAGGAAGTTGCGAGGGCGGTCTACGACGATATCGGAATCGCCCCAGTAGTCGTCACGATCGTGCACAAGGGTGCTCTGCCCAAGACTCCGTCGGGCAAGTTGCGCCGTTCGACGGCCGCAAGCCTTATTCCGTCTTGACCGAATGTCGCACAAGTTAGGATTGACTTGCCTAACTTGTGCGGCCTATTGTTGGACCGCCCGGAGGCCCGGGTTGGTTCGTTGTTTGGCTCGAAGGGACAGCCCATGCCGAAACTCATCAGGATCGTTTCCGCCTTAGTCTTCGCCGCTCTGCTCGGCCTCGGCCTGGCCCAGCCGGCCGCCGCCGATGTGTCGATCCGCGACGGTAAGGTCGGCGACCTCTACGTTCGCGACGAGGTCCCGAACCTCGGCCGGCTCGAGCGGCAGTTCGCTGCCTTCTGGAACCCGAATATCGGTGTCGAGCCCAAGCTCGAGGTCAGCTACAACGGCCCGCAGGCGCGTGGCGCGCTCGAACAGGTCATGGCGAACAGTCAGACCATGGACTTCTTCTCGATCCAGGGCCGTGCCGTCGGCGATATCAATATCTCCGGCAACACGATGTCGGTGCGAGTCGAGGGTGTGATGGCGGGCTTCCCGGCCACCTCCATCAACTACCACTTCATCCGTGAAGACGGTCTGTGGAAGTACGACTGGAAGGCGATCTGCGCCGAAATGCAGTGCGCGGGTGACCCGGACTTCGGGTACTGACAGCCGCAGGGACTTCCGGAGCGACTCCCCGCCGACGCCACGGCCGAACGGGGAGTCGTTCTGCGTCCGTGCCCGCTCACCAGCCACCCAGTCGTTCAGGAATGTATCGATGATCAGTATTCGCGGCGTGTCCAAACACTTCGGCGATATCCTCGCCGTAGACGATGTCAGCTTCGAGGCCGAACCCGGCTCGATCACCTATCTGCTCGGGCCCAACGGCGCCGGCAAAACCACCGTGATGCGGATGATCGCCGGCCTCACACGGCCCACCGGCGGCACACTCACCATCAACGGCAAAGGCCTACTGGAATTCCGCGACACCCTCCGCGAAATCGGTTTCGGTCTCGGCGCGTTCACTCGCAATCCCCAGCACACTGCGACGCAGCACCTCCTGTGGCAAGCCCGCCTGGGCGGACTGCCGTCGGCCGCCGTAGGCCGGGCCCTGGAGCGGGTCGGGCTGGACAAGGTCGCCAAGCGCCCGGTCGGCAAATTCTCCTACGGCATGCTGCAACGGCTCGGTATCGCCGCAGCGCTGCTGGGCGATCCGCGAACCCTGGTGCTCGACGAACCGGCCAACGGGCTCGACGTCGAAGGCACGCTGTGGCTGCGCGAACTCGTCACCGGGCTCGCCGCCGACGGGAAATGCCTGCTGGTGGCATCACACAACCTCACCGAGGTCGAGATCACCGGCGACCGGATCGTCGTCATGGGCAAGGGGAAGGTGTTGTCCGATACGAGCAAGGGCGAGTTGGTCGCCCGCGGCTCCGGCCCACGCCCACTGGAGTCCGCCTACCTCGAGATCACCGCGAACAGCGTCGAATACACCACTGATGGAGGGAAAGACTGATGCTCGCCCGCTATCTGGTCCGCGCAGTCCGCAGCGAACTCGCGAAGCTGTCGTGGCGTAACCCCCTGTGGTACACGGTCGTCCCGCTCGCGATACTGATCCCGGTGGCGCTCAACGTCGGAATCGCCAAGGCCTCCCAGGCCGAAGCCATCAACGGTTACGGCGGAATGGAGACCAGCAATGCCACCTACTGGGTGCTGATCTTCTCGACGTTCATCCTGATGTCGGGCGCGGTGTCCTCCCTCAGCAACGAATTCAAGGACAAGACCGTCGAGACCGTCGCCGGCATCCAGGCCCGCCGCTGGCTGCTGCCCGTCGCGAAGTTGCTCGTGTACGGCGTGCTCTCCGGCGCGGTCGCCGGTGCGACCACGTTCCTTCTGCTGGGTGGCTTTCCGCATCTGTTCCCGGATGTATGGGGTGACGTCGACGCCTTTTCCGGCGCCGGTATCCGCCTGCTGATCTGCGTGCCGATCTTCACCGTGCTGGTCTGTGCCCTCGGCCTCGGCCTGGCCGCACTGCTGCCGAAGCCGGGCCTGGTGGTGATGATCGTGCTGCTGTGGAAGTTCGGCATCGAGGTGTTCGTCACGTTCGTCAACAACGATGTCGGTCGTATGCTGCAACGGTTGTCGCCGTTCAAGAACGGTGAGCTCGGCGTCGGCCAGCTCTCCACCATCGAGACCTACTTCGGCGGCCCGAACGGATCATTGCTGTACTTTGCGGTCCCGTGCCTGGTCGTTTTCGTACTCGGAACCCTGCGCCTGGCCACGGGGGATATGAAGAGCGAATGATCGACGCAGGGGGAGCGGCCGGCGTTCTCAGCGGCGTTCCGCGGCATGGCGGTAGCCGCGGAACGCCACCGGGCCGAATACGACGACCAGCCCGATCGTCCAGAGCACCGTGGCGGCCAGTGGCGCCGCCACCGGACCACCCTCGGTCAGGCCACGCACAGTATCGATCGCCGGTGTCATCGGCTGATGCCGGACCACCGGCTGGAGCCAGCCGGGATATTCGCTGACGGGTGCGAACCCTCCGTTGAAGAACAGCAGCAGCAGGAAGAATCCATTGAGTTGCTGGATGGCCTGCCGGCCGGAGGCGACCGTTGCCATGGCGATCACCGGTACCGCGATACCGACGGCGAAGACCATGGCTACCAGCACCGCGCCGATTCCGGCAGCGATCCCCTGCTCGAACCGGAACCCGAGGGGAATCGCGACCGCGAACAGTACAAGGGTGGCGATCCCGGTGCGGACCGCTTCGGCGAGTAGTCGTCCGGCGAGAAAACCCGCGCGTGGCACCGGCAGCGTCCACATCCGGGCCAGCAGCCCGGTATCGCGTTCATGGATGAGGCTGATCGCTGTGGCCAGAGTGCCGAACAGTGCCCCCACCAGCGCCACCAGACCGGTGTTGCCGAAGATGCTGTCACCGCCACCCATGGAGGTCACGGTCTTGCCGAGGACCAATTGGAACATCAGCAGCAGGAAGGCGGGAAAGACTATCGACTGCACCACGATCCCCGGATCGCGCGACCAGGAACGCAGTAGCGCGCCTGCCTGGACGATCGATTGGCGCAGTACCGGCACGCTCTGCCGGTGTGGCCACGTTGCTGTGTAGGTCATCGTCTCCGTCATCGTTTCACCTGCGCTCGACCTGCGGCCACAATTGCCGCGCCACCGATGACGAGCAGCGCCACCGACCAGACTGTTACGGCAGTCAGTTCCGCCTCGGCACCCGTGGCCAGCGCACGGAGCGCATCGGCGTAGACCGACATCGGTTGATTACGTACGAACGGCTGCACCCAGTCGGGGAATGCCTGCGCCACGACCAGTCCGGTGGAGGCCATCACCAGGATCAGCTGCGGGATCATGAGAACGCTCGCAATCGACACCGAATTTCGCGCGACGGTGCCGATCGCATCGGTGATCAGGCTCATCGCCAGCCCGAAGACGATGACGAGAACGATGAAGCCGAGGGTTTCCACGGCTGTGCCCTGGAGCCGGAACCCCAGGGCACAGCCGATGGCGAGACCGCCACCGAGCGCCAGGGTCATCCGCACGACAACCCAGGCCATGCGACCGAGGAACGGGGCGATGCGCGGTATCGGCAGCGACATCATCCGCTCGTGCACACCGGCTCGCGCGTCGTGTCCGGCAGTCTCGGTTGCGGTGATGGCGGTGAAGAGACCGGCCTGCAAAAGTATTATCGGCGTGAGGAATTGCGCATAGTCGCCACCGCCGAGTTCGAACTGGCGGTGCAGCGGCGTATAGAAGCAGAGGAAGAATACGACCGGCCCGAAGACGGCGAAGACGACATCTCCCGAGCGGACCGCCGCGAGAATCTTCTGGCGGGCGAGGGTAGCGGTGGCCGGTACGAGCCCGACCGAACTCCGGGGGACGGTGCCCGGGAAGTTCGTGGCGGGCACGGGCCGGACAGTGGTCGCACTCATCAGCTCGTCTCTGTCAGTTGGAGGAACACCTCGTCCAGTGAGGGCTGCCGGAGACCGATATCGACCACATCAATTCCCGCGGAGTCCAATCGGTCGATAACGCCGGACACCGTTGCCATTCCGTTCGGTGCCCGGACCACCAGGCGCGGATGGGCCTGCGCCCCGGCGGCCGTGCCGTCCGCCGGTGATTCGACGAGTTCCAGTCCCTCGAGCAGTCCGACGACCCGGGTGGTATCGGCTCGATCCACGAGGGTTACCTCGCAAACAGCCGCGCCGGCCTGCTTCTTCAGCTGACCGGGGGTGCCGGCGGCAACCACCGAGCCCCGGTCGAGCATCACGATGCGATCGGCGAGGCGGTCGGCCTCCTCCAGATATTGGGTGGTCAGCAGAACCGTGATCCCTGCCTCCCGCAGGCCGGCGACGGTGTCCCACACCGAGGCGCGGCTGCGTGGATCCAAGCCGGTGGTCGGTTCGTCGAGGAACAGCACCTCGGGCCGGGTGACCAGGGCGCCGGCGATATCGACCCGGCGTCGCATCCCACCGGAAAGGGCACCGACCCGCCGGTTGCGCACCGCGGCGAGGTCGAACTGCTCGACGAGTTCGTCGATGCGGACGCGAAGACCCGGGCCACGTAAACCGGTGAGCCGGCCGAATACGGACAGGTTCTCCACGGCGGTCAGGCCCTCGTCCAGCGCGGCGTATTGCCCGGTGAGCGAGAGTGTTTCGCGTACCCGGGCCGCCTCGGTGACTACATCGTGACCGCAGATCCGGGCGCTACCGGAAGTCGGTCGTTGCAGGGTGGACAGCAGGGTGACCGTTGTGGTCTTACCGCTGCCGTTGGGGCCGAGGAGGCCGAGTACCTCTCCGCGGGCAACCTCGAACGAGATCCCGCTGAGGGCCGTCACCTCGCCGTATTTCTTGACGAGATCGACGACCTGGATCGCTGCCACATGTGCTCCTTCTATGGAGGTCATCGGATCGGCACCGGGTTCTGCGGCAGACCGGACGATTCTCCGGCCGGCCTCTCGGCGCGCGGTAGCCACTCGATCCGTGGTGACATGGATTTCTGCCTCCCCTCGGAGGGCCCGCCGGGACCTTTCCGGTACTTAGGGGAGGCTACACTACCTTTCGGTGGTGTGGTGGCAGCATCTCTTGCGTAGCGGTGGCGCCGGTACGGGCGGCTTTGCGGCTCTCCGCTCACCGGCAAGGTGGTGTCCATGAACGGGGACGAGGCCGGGCCGGGATTTCAGCGGCGGCCGCAACCGACGATTCGGAACAACGCACCGATGGAGCCGATCCGGACGACGCATAGCGATCCGGGCCGAGCACGCGGAAAGGTTCGACAGTTCTGAGAACCGGCACGGACCCGGCAATGAGTGTCCGATTGCGCGCGCTCTCGCGGTTCATTCGAATCGGGCTGATCCCAATCGGCCCGGCCGCACCGCGGGTGGCGCAATAGCCGCGAGTTCGCGTGTCCACGCTGGTCGCGCCCATCATCCATCCGGCGCATTCGCCAGCTCCCGTACCTACCATGACGCCGGTCGTCCGGGACCGTCGCGAAACGCCACTATCGTCACCGTTCATGCAGGTCAGTGAGACGAACACCGGGCGGTCGGGCGGCGGCGCGACCGCCCGCCGAACGCGTGCGGACCAGGCGAGACGGGTTGCCGATATCCTGCGCCACCAGATCCACGACGGCACCGTCGGTGACACCCTGCCCGGCGAACAGCAACTGGCCACGGAACACCGGACCTCACGTAACACCATCCGCGATGCGCTGGCTCTGCTGCGCGACGAAGGGCTGATCGACCGCGCCCCCCGGGTCGGAACCCGGGTGGCCGTACAGAAATTCGACCACGGGCTGGACGCGCTGCTGGGCCTGCAGGAAACCCTGGAGGGGCACGGAACAGTACGTAACGAAGTCCGGGTCGGCCAGCGCATCACCGCTCCGCCGGTGGTCGCTCGCCGGCTCGGCCTCGAACCGGGCAAGCAGGTGGTCTACCTGGAACGTCTGCGCTATCTCGGCGACCGGCCGTTGAGCCTCGACCTCACCTATCTCGCTCCCGATATCGGCGCCCGCGTCCTCGACCACGATCTCGCCCACACCGATGTGTTCGTCCTCCTCGAACAGCTCAGCGGACAACCCCTCGGTTCGGCGGACCTGGCCGTCGAGGCGATACCCGCCGACCGGCACACCGCCGCCAACCTCGACGTCCCCGCCGGCGCACCGTTGCTGATGCTCGAACGGCTCACCCGTCTCGACGACGGAACACCGGTCGACCTCGAGTACATCCGGATGCGCGGTGACCGGATCACCCTGCGCAGCAGTCTGTCCCGCACGAACCCCGAATGGAAGGTCCTGTAGATGGCCCTGGCGAACCAGCGCACCGATATCCCCGTGACCATCGACGAATCCCTGTGTATCGAAGGCTGCACCCTGTGCGTCGAAATCTGCCCGCTCGATTCCCTCGCGATCGACCCCGACAACGGTAAAGCGTTCATGCACGTGGACGAATGCTGGTACTGCGGCCCCTGCGCGGCCCGCTGTCCTACGGGCGCCGTCACCGTCAACATGCCGTATCTCCTGAGGTAGACCCGCCATGCCCACACTGAAACGCCTGGCCGCGTTGCTCGCGGCCGGGGCGCTCGCCCTCACCGGGTGCTCGCTGGAAGACGCGGCCACCGGCGATACGGTGCGCGTCGTCATCGGATACCAGTCCAAAACGATCAACACCGTCACCGCCGGCACCCTGCTGCGCGCCCAGGGATATCTGGAGCAGCGGCTGGCCCGGCTCACCGAGGACGGTGGACCGGCCTACGAGGTCGAATGGCAGGATTACGACACCGGCGCCCCGATCACCGCGCAGATGGTGGCGGAGAAGATCGATATCGGTTCGATGGGTGATTACCCCCTGCTGATCAACGGGTCACGCACACAGGCCAACGAGCGATCTCGCACCGCTTTCCTTTCGGTCACCGGATACAACGCCAGAGGTGCACTGAACATGGTGGTAGTGCCGCCGGATTCGCCGGCCACGGGCCTGCCGGACCTGGCGGGCAAGAAGATCTCGGCCAGCGTCGGATCCGCCGGCCACGGCACACTGGTGCAGGCGCTGACCCGTGCGGGTATCGACCCGGTCACCGGTGTCGAGGTGCTGAACCAGCAGCCGCAGGTAGGGGCGTCGGCATTGGAGTCGGGGCAGGTCAGCGGGCTGTCACAGTTCGTGGCGTGGCCTGGACTGCTCGTTTTCCAGGACAAGGCGAAGCTTCTCTACGACGGTGCCGAGCTGAATGTTCCGACGTTCCACGGGGTCGTCGCCCGGCAGAACTACACCGCGCAGCATCCCGAAGTGGTCGACGCCTTCCTGCAGGCGCAACTGGACGCCACCGAATTCCTGTGGCGGGAACCGCTGGAGGCGGCGCGGATCGTGGCGGAGGGTTCGCAACTGCCGCAGGAAGTGGTCTACCTCTACAACGGCCCCGGCGGTACCTCCTTCGACGCCACGCTCAAACCGGGCCTGCTCGCCGCGTTCGCAGACGATATGCGGTACCTGAAGTCGATCGGCGATTTCGCCGACCTCGACACTGCCGTTTTCGCCGACGACCGTCTGATCCGTGCGGCGTTCGCCGCCCGCGGCCGGGACTACGACGCGGCGCTGGCCGACACCACGAACCGCACCAGCGGTTCCGGTAACGAACTCTGGGTCGACGGGCAGGACACCACCCAGCCGGCCGGCAACCCCACCGACCTGCTGCGGGCAGTGAAATCGACTCGCGCACAGGGGAAGACGATCCGGGCCGCCTACGTGGTCGATTCCGAACTGGGCACCCGGTGGTTCGCCGACAAGGCCGTGTGGTTGCGTGACGGCGACACCTACTTCGCCTTCACCACCCCGGCGGCCGCCGGCCGCTACCAACAGGCGCACCCCGCCGCCCGCGCCATCGGCTACGACCAGGCCGTCGCGGAGGTGCGATCGTGACCGTCGCCGCCCCTGCCGATTCCGGCGCCGCGCTGCACGGCGACCGCCCCCGGTCCCGACGGGGAGCCCGTTCACCGTGGCCGGACCGGGCGCTACGGGTGGGATCGGTGGCCGGTGCCGTGCTGATCTGGCAGCTGCTGACTGCCGCCGATATCCGGCTGTGGCTGCGATTCGACACCCTGCCCACCGTCACCGAGGTACTCGCGGCCTTCGGGCGCCAGCTCGGTACCGAGGTCTACTACCTGGATCTCGCCCAATCGCTGATCCGGATCCTCACCGGGTTCGCCGTCGCGACCGTGCTCGGTGTCGCGAGCGGGATCGCGCTGGGCCGGTCCCGGGTGTTCGCCGGAATCCTCGGCCCGCTCACCGAACTCGCCCGGCCCATCCCCGCGATCGCGGTGGTGCCGATCGCGATCCTGCTGTTCCCCGACGACGAAGCGGGCATCGTATTCATCACCGGCCTCGCCGCCTACTTCCCGATCATGGTCAGCACCCGGCACGCGGTGCGCGCCCTGCCCACCTTGTGGGAGGACTCGGTGCGCACCCTCGGCGGCGACCGCTGGGATGTTCTGGTGCGCGTGGTGTTCCCCGGCGCGCTGCCCGGTATCTTCGGCGGGCTCTCCGTCGGACTCGGTGTCGCCTGGATCTGCCTGATCTCCGCGGAGATGATCTCGGGCCGTCTCGGTGTCGGCTACCGCACCTGGCAGGCCTACACCATCGTCGACTATCCCGGAGTGTTCGTCGGGATCATCACGATCGGCGCCCTCGGATTCGGCACCTCCGCGGCGATCGAACTGCTCGGCCGCCGCGTCACCCGCTGGCTGCCCAGAGGAGAGGAGAACACCCGATGACAAGCACCCTCACCGCCCGGGGCTCTCGTACGGACACCGGCCAACACGGGATGGCACTACTATTGGACGCTGTATCGCTGTCCTATACCGGTGATCCGGTGATCCACGATCTCACCCTGGATGTCCGGCCCGGCGAAATCCTGGTCCTCACCGGGCCGTCCGGCTGTGGGAAATCCACGGTCCTGCGGGCACTGGCCGGCCTGCTGACACCGGACTCCGGCCGGGTTCTTGCCGACGGCAGCCCGGTCACCACCACCTCCCGCGACCGCGCGGTCGTCTTCCAGGACAATGCGCTGCTGCCGTGGCGTACTGTGCGCGCGAATATCGAGCTGGCGCTGCGGTTACGGGGCGAACCGAAGCCCGGGTGCCGGACCGGCGCCGACCGCTGGATCGAGGAGGTGGGTCTCACCGGGTTCGGCGATTTCCTGCCCAAGAGCCTGTCCGGCGGTATGCGCCAGCGTGTGCAGCTGGCGCGCGGCCTGGCAGGTGCGCCGCGTGCGGTGATGATGGACGAACCCTTCGGCGCGCTGGACAGCCAGACCCGCGCCACCATGCAGCGACTGCTCGTCGAAACCTGGCAAACCCACCCGACCACCGTCGTATTCGTCACCCACGACGTGGACGAGGCGTTGGTGCTCGGTGACCGGGTCGCGGTGCTCGGCCGGGCCGGGCAGCCGCTGCGCGGCCTCGTCGATATTCCGAATCCGCGCGAAACCGCCGACCGGCGCGACGCTCGCGCCCGCATCATGGAGGCCCTGTCGTGACCGCTCCCGCCCTGTTCACGGCGCCGGACCTCGCCGATACCGTCCGCCTCGACTGCGATGTCCTCGTCATCGGCGGCGGCACCGCCGGCACGATGGCCGCGCTGACCGCCGCCGAACACGGCGCGAATGTGCTGCTGCTGGAGAAGGCCCACGTCCGGCACTCCGGCGCGCTCGCCATGGGAATGGACGGTGTGAACAACGCGGTGATCCCGGGCAAAGCCGAACCGGAGGATTACGTCGCCGAGATCACCCGCGCCAACGATGGAATCGTCGACCAGCGCACCGTCTACCAGACCGCGACGCGCGGTTTCGCCATGGTGCAGCGGCTGGAACGCTACGGCGTCAAGTTCGAGAAGGACGAATACGGGGAGTACGCGGTGCGCCGGGTACACCGGTCGGGCTCGTATGTACTGCCTATGCCCGAGGGCAAGGATGTGAAGAAGGCGCTGTACCGGGTGCTGCGGCAGCGCAAGAACCGGGAGCGGATCCGGATCGAGAACCGGTTGATGCCGGTGCGGGTTCTCACCGCCGGCGGCCGGGCGGTCGGTGCGGCCGCGCTGAACACCCGGACGGGCGAATTCGTCACGGTCGGAGCCAAGGCCGTTGTCCTGGCGACCGGCCCCTGCGGCCGCCTCGGATTACCGGCCTCCGGGTATCTGTACGGCACCTACGAGAACCCGACCAACGCCGGCGACGGCTATTCGATGGCGTATCACGCCGGCGCGGAGCTGAGCGGGATCGAATGTTTCCAGATCAACCCGCTGATCAAGGATTACAACGGACCCGCATGTGCGTATGTGGCGAACCCGTTCGGCGGTTACCAGGTGAACGCCCAAGGGGAGCGGTTCGTGGACTCCGACTACTGGTCGGGGCAGATGATCGCGGAGGTGAAACGTGAGATCGATTCCGCGCGTGGGCCCATCTACCTGAAGGTGTCACATCTGCCCGGCGAAACCCTGCGCACCCTCGAAGGAATTCTGCACACCACCGAACGCCCCACTCGGGGCACCTTCCACGCCAATCGCGGCCACGACTATCGCACCCACGATATCGAAATGCATATCTCCGAGATCGGTTTGTGTGGTGGTCATTCCGCGTCCGGAGTGTGGGTGGACGAGAATGCCCGGACCACCGTGCCGGGCCTGTACGCCGCCGGTGATCTGGCGTGCGTTCCGCACAATTACATGATCGGCGCCTTCGTCTTCGGCGAACTGGCCGGCGCCCACGCCGCCGGAACCCTCGCCGAGGTGCCCGCCCCGGAAACGCTGCCCACCGACCAGATCGCCGCCGCGCACGACCTCGTCTACCAGCCGTTGCGTAATCCCGACGGGCCGCCGCAACCGCAGGTCGAATACAAGTTGCGACGCTTCGTCAACGACTATGTGGCGCCCCCGAAAACCGCCGCCAAACTCTCGCTGGCGGTGGAAACTTTCGAACGGATGCGTGGCGATCTTGCCGATATGGGGGCGCGTACCCCACACGAACTCATGCGCGCCGTCGAGGTGTCGTTCATCCGCGACTGCGCGGAAATGGCCGCCCGCAGTTCGCTGACCCGGACCGAATCCCGGTGGGGTCTCTACCATGAACGCGCCGACCTCCCGGAACGCGACGACCGGCAGTGGCGCTACCATCTCAACCTCCGCAAACGCGCCGACGGTGCGATGGAGTTCCTGAAACGCCCGGTCGCACCCTATCTGGTGCCGGTACCCGGACTCGACGAGCTCCCCTCCTCGGACGAACCGGTCGTCATCGCCCAACCCGAACTCGTCGGGCATCGCCGCGCCCCGGAAACCACTGAGCCCGGACCGAACGGTGCCGCCGCACCCGCCTCCGCCGCCTCGCCACGGATCGTCGCCTTGCTCGCCCTGGACGCGCCCACTGCCACGCAACTCGTGGAATACCTGGACGACTCCGACGACCGGGTGCGGGTCGCGGCGATCGCGGTATTGACGGAGAACACCCCCGACGGCTACGCACCGCTCCTGGTGCAGGCCCTCGACGACGGGTCGGCCACTGTCCGCGCGGCCGCCGCGGCCGCACTGCGTGAACTCGTGGAAGTCCTGCCCTCCCCGGCGGGCCTCGCCGGCCGGCTCGGTTCCGGGGATCCGGTCGTCCGCGCGGCCGTGGTCGACCTGCTGCGCGCGCTCCGGGCGGGCGTGGTGGCGGACTACCGTGCGGCGCTGGCCGATCCCGATCACCGCGTCCGGATCGAAGGCGTGCGAGCGCTGGTCTCGCTCGACGAACGCGACGCGATCGCGGCCGCGGCCACCGACCCCAACCGCGAAGTACGCATCGTGGCCGCGCAGGGTCTGGCCACGATCGGGAACGGCGGCGCCGAAATCGTGCGCGCGCTGTCCGGTGACAGTGACCCACTGGTGCGGGCCGCCGCACTGGCCGCGTTCGCCGGCACCGGCGCCACGCCGGCCGATATCGATACCTGTATCGACGCGCTGCGGGACACCGCCTGGCAGGTCAGAGTCGGTGCCGCCCGAGGTTTGGCGGCGGCCGACTCCGGCTCGGCAACTTCCGCGCTGACCGGCGCGCTCGCGGACCCACACCTGGATGTACGCAAGGCAGCGGTGCTGACTCTGGCGACCTGGCCCGGGTTCGAACCGGCTCGCCTGGCATTGCAAGGTGCGGTGGACGATACCGACGCGGATGTCCGCGCTTACGCGCGCCGGGCCCTCATGGCGTGAGTTCGTCGCCGGTGATTTCGGTGGGGGAGACGCAGTACCGGAACCGGATCCGCTTGTGCCCGCCGCGTATTCGCCGGCGGCGGCGACCTTCAGCCCGAGCTCGTAGGGTGCTTCCGCGCTGTGCAGGAACGCGTGCCCGGCCTCGTCGAGATCCGCATCCGCCGGGTCCACGACGATATCGACGCCGGTCAACCTTCCCAGTGCCCGGAATTCAGGGGCACTGTAGGCCACCTGCAGCAGCCCGCGCCTGCCGAGGATCACGACCTCCCGGATCTCGCAGTCGATACAGGTGTCCGGGTCGATGTAGAGCATTTCGGCGGTCGCGAACTGCGGGTCCTCGGGGCCTGGCCGGATGCAGTCCACCGGGCATTCGGCCACGCAGCTCGCATCGTTGCAGCAGCGCTGCGTGATGACGCCATCAGTTCTCCCGGCGCCTGCGCCGATATCGCACCGTGCACGGCTGCTGCAACTGCACCACCATCTTGGAGTGGTCGTTGCGGTAGCTCTCCGAGGGCTGAACCATCTCGAATTCCCAGTCCCGCAGCAGCACCGAGAAGATGGCCTTCAACTGCATCAGCGCGAACGCGGCGCCCACGCAACGGTGCCGGCCGGCACCGAACGGGATCCAGGTCCAGCGGTTGACCAGATCTTCCTGGTTGGGGTCGATATAGCGGCCGGGGTCGAAACTGTCCGGGTTCGGGAAATCCTCCGGCAGCCGGTTGGAGATCGCGGGGGTCGCCGCGACATGGTCGCCTTCGGCGATGGTGTGCCCGCATACCTCGAATTCGCCCTGCGCCACCCGCATCAGGATGATCAGCGGTGGATGCAGCCGCAGTGTTTCCTTCAGCACCGCCTCCAGTTGGGGGATCTGGCGCAGCGCGTGGAAACTCACCTCCTGGCCGTCGGCGTAGAGCTCGTCGAGTTCCTTCACCACCCCCGACAGCACCTCCGGATGGCGCAGCAGTTCGATCACCGACCACGCGGCGGTACCGGAGGTGGTGTGATGGCCGGCGAACATCATCGAGATGAAGATGCCGGTGACTTCGCTGGCGCTGAAGTGCGGTGTGCCGTCTTCCTTCTTCACCGATACCAGCACATCGAGCAGATCGCGATCCTCCTTGTCGGCGGGCGGGTGCGCGATCCGGGTGTGCATGATCTCCTGGACCAGTTCCACCAGTTGCGCCCGGGATTCGTCGCGGATCCGGAAACTTTCGATCGGCATATACGGGTCCACGTAGGCCAGGGCATCGGTGCCGCGTTCCAGGTTGTGATATAGGTGCGCGAACCGGCTGTCGAGTTCTTCGCGGAACTTTGTGCCGATGAGACAGGCCGAGGACGTGTAGATGGTGAGTTCGGCGAAGAAATCGAGGAGGTCGATCTCGCCTTCGTCGCCCCAGTTCGCCAGCATCCGGTCGACTTCGCGTTCGATGGTGGCGGCGTGACCGCGCATCTGATCGCCGCGCAGCGCGGAGTTGTGCAGCATCTCTTTGCGGCGTTCCGGGCTTGCGTCGAAGACCACGCCTTCACCGAAGATCGGTTTCATGAACGGGTAGGCGGCGGCCTGGTCGAGGTCCTCGTCGGCGGCACGGAAGAAGAATTCGTTCGCCTCGGCTCCCGTGAGCAGGATGACGTGGCGGCCGGCGAGCTCGAACTGGCCGACGTCGCCGCATTCCTCCCGTACCCGGCGCATGAGCGCGATCGGGTCGGTGCGGAATTCCTCCAGATGGCCGTGTTCGTGTTCGCCTCCGGACACCCGCGGCGGTTTCACCGAAGTCATGTGGAAATCCTTCCCCAGATTACTGTCCAGGATCTATGGTAGACACCTGTCCAGACAGTACTACGGCACGCGGGCCGCAATCAAGGTGTGCACGGGCCGGGTTCGCGAACCGCCGCCCGGAATCACGCCAGGATGCCATACTGTCCGGACACCTGTACGGAATAGTGTTCGGTCGCGGTCGGTCGCCGGCCCCGGAAGTGAGAGCAGGTCCATGAGCGGTCAGCAATCCCTGTGGGGCCGCGGCGCCGTGGTCGTCGGCGCCACGAGCGGTATCGGTCACGCCGTCGCCCACGCCCTGGCGCGGCACGGCGCGGGAGTGGTCGTCAACGGTCGCAACGAATCCGCTGTCGAACGCACGGTCGACTCCCTCGTCCTCGGCGGGCGGCGCGCTATCGGTATCGCGGGAAGTGCCGCCGACGAAACGGTGGCCACCGAACTCGTCGACGCCTGCGTTCGCACCTTCGGCACCGTCGATATCCTCGTCAACTGCGCCGGAACCGCCGAACCCGCCGAATCCTCGATTTTGAACGTCACCACGCGCGAGTGGCGCGAACTGCTCGATTCCCACCTCACCACCACCTTCAACACCTGCCGCGCCGCCGTCCCGAAAATGGTGGCGCAACGCCGCGGCAGCATCATCAACACCAGCTCCTTCGCCTACCTCGGTGATTACGGTGGCACCGGCTACGCCGCCGGCAAAGGCGCGGTCAACAGTCTCACCCTCGCCATCGCCGCCGAACTCGCCGAACACGAAGTCCGTGCCAATGTCGTCTGCCCGGGCGCGAAAACCAGGCTCTCCAGTGGTTTCGCATACGAGGCCAAGATCATGGAGCTGTATCGCCGCGGCATGCTCGACGAAATGAGCAAGGACGCTGCCCTCGACGCGCCACCCGCCGAATACGTAGCCCAGCTCTACCTCTACCTCGCCGCCGCGGAAGCCCGGAACGTCACCGGTCAGATCTTCGTCGCCGCCGGCGGGTTCGTCGGCCGCTACGACCGGCCCACTCCGAGCATTCTCGGTTTCCGCGACCACAACGACACCCCGCCGTGGACACCGGAGGAACTGCACACAATGATCAGCGGCGACGGCGAACAGGCCGGGCAGGCATGAGCAGGCCGGTGCCGGACGTGCGTAACCAGGGAGAATCACCGGGTAGCCACGGTCCGGGCGAATTCCCGGAACTCGGCTGTTACGGGCTTGCCGGGCACGCCACCGACCCGCAGGCGCTGCTCGACGAAGCCCGTACCGCCGAACACCTCGGCCTGGGCACCTTGTTCCTGTCGGAACGTTTCAACACCAAGGAAGCCTTCGCTCTCGCGGGCGCCGCGGGCGCGGTCACCACCGGCCTGCGGATCTGCACCGCCGCCACCAACCACAACACCCGCCACCCGCTGGTCACCGCGGCCGGCGCCGTCACCCTGCACCGCCTCACCCGCGGCCGCTACAGTCTGGGTCTCGGGCGTGGTTTCGACGCCCTGTTCGATGTGATCGGCCTACCCCGTATCACCTCCGCGCAATTACGCGACGCCGTCGATATCTATCGTCGCCTCTGGCGCGGCGAGACCGTTCTCGGCCACGACGGCCCTGCCGGAAAATATCCGCTGCTGCAACTGGACCCGTCCTACGACGAGAACATCCCGGTCACCCTCACCGCCATCGGCCCCGCCACCCTGCGGCTCGCCGGGGAGATCGCGGACTCCGTCGTCCTGCACACCTTCTTCACCGACGACACCACCGCCCGCGCGGTGCACACCATCCGTACCGCCGCCGCAACCGCCGGCCGCGACCCTGCCGCTCTCCGGATCTGGTCCGTTCTGGCCGTCGTGGACGAATCGCAGGGCGAACTCGCGCGGCTGCGCAAGCTCGTCGGCCGCCTCGGTACCTACTTGCAGGGGTACGGCGATATCCTCGTCCGGGTCAACGGCTGGGAGCAGCGAGTACTCGACGACTTCCGCGCACACCCTCTGGTCACCGGTGCCGGTGGGGCGCTGGACGCGGTCGCGAGCCCGGAAACCCTGACCGCAGTCGAGGACCTGCTTCCCGAGGAATGGCTCGCCGCCTCGGCGACCGGCACCGCCACGCACTGCGCCGCAAGGATCGCCGATCAGTTCCGAGCCGGGGTCGACGGCGTCATCCTGCACGGCAACACACCTGCCGAGCTGAACCCCGTGCTCACCGCGTGGCAGGAGTACCGCAGGAACGAGGAGTCCGCGGGCCCGGCGGACCGATTCCCGGAGAAGTGATCGATGACCATCCCCACCACCGTCGCAGCGCTCACCCCCGAATGGCTCAGCACGGTGCTACGCCGACCGGTCGAGGAAGTTGTCGCGGAACCCGTCGGCACCGGCCAGATCGGGTCGGTCTACCGGCTGCGGCTCACCGGCGCCGGCGTTCCGGAACAGCTGCTGGCCAAACTTCCTGCCGCGGACCCGGGCACCCGGGCGATGCTCGCCGGTGCCTACCGGCAGGAAGTCCGGTTCTACAGCGAGATCGCCATGACGGTGGCAGTCCGCACCCCGCGCTGCCACTACGCCGGAATCCACGGCGACGGGAGCGAGTTCGTGCTGCTGCTGGAAGATCTCGCACCCGCCGCCCAGGGCGATCAGATCGCCGGCTGTCCGATCCCGCACGCCCACGAGGCCGTCGCGAACCTAGCCGGCCTGCACGCGCCGCGCTGGTGCGACGAGTCCCTGCTGGAAATCGACGGGTTCAGCCGTAACGGACCCGAAGAAGCCGCGACTCTGGGCGAACTCTACGGCCCCACCACCGCTCTCTTCTTCGACCGCCTCGGCGATCGCCTTACGCCGGAGGACCGCGATACCGTACGCGCCTGCGGTGCGGTGATCGCCGACTGGCTGGTCGCCCGGCCGGAACGGTTCGGCCTGGTCCACGGCGACTACCGCCTGGACAACCTCCTGTTCGCCGCGGGGGAGCCGGCGGTGGTGACCGCGGTCGACTGGCAGACGGTCAACCTCGGTCTGCCCGCCCGCGACCTCGCCTACTTCGTCACCACCGGCCTCGATCCGGAGATCCGGCGAGCAGAAGAGGAGGCGCTCCTCACCACTTATCACCGGCGTCTGCTCGAACTCGGGGTCACCGGCTACTCACTCGACGACTGCCGCCGGGACTACCGGTTCGCGACACTGCAAGGTCCGCTGGTCGCGGTATTCGGCGCCGCCTACGGCACGCCCACCGAACGGGGCGACGCCATGTTCGCGACCATGATCCGCCGCAGCTGCGCCGCCATCCGCGATCTGGATTCGCTCACCGCCCACCCGGCGCCCGTGCGCACTCCGCATCCCGGCGCCGGGGGAAGGCCGAAACGCCGGTAGTGTCGAAAACTCGGCCTTTTCGAGTCGAGATGGCCGATGCGTTTTTCGTGGTCCCGGCCTTCCAGCTGGTGGTGCCGGCGCCCTCGGGGCGATGGTGCGCGGTAACGCCAACGTCCGCCGCTTTGCCCGGCCGGGAACCCAGACGCGGCGCGCTTCACCCATAGCGCGCTGTACCCGCGGTTGCCGCAGACAGTCGATCTCGACCTGGCCTACACCGGCATCGAGCACGCGGACGTTTCCGGCAGGTGGTGTACCCGCGTCCGAGCAACGGGAAAGGTATGCCGCTGCCGCGGGCACTGGTCCCGAGGCGGCGCCGGCGCTGATGCGCGACGGCGGAGTGAATACCTGACCCGCCGGATGGCTGTGCGCCGGATCCCGCCACCCGGCGCACTCCGGAATAACCCCGCCGCACTCCCTGTTCAAGTAGATGCAAATGCATAGAACCTACGGCAGGAGTGACATCAATGCAGTTCGGAATCTTCTCGGTCAGCGATATCACGCGTGACCCCGTCACGGGCGTGACCCCCAGCGAGGCCGAACGGATCGAGGCGATCGTGCAGATCGCGAAGAAGACCGAGGAAGTGGGCCTGGATGTCTTCGCCATCGGGGAGCACCACAATCCGCCGTTCTTCTCGTCCTCGCCGACGACTCTGCTGGCCCATATCGCCGCCCTCACCGAGCGTCTGATCGTCACCACGGCGACCACTCTGATCACGACCAACGACCCGGTGAAGATCGCCGAGGACTACGCGATGCTGCAGCATCTGTCCAAAGGACGGATGGATCTCATGCTCGGCCGGGGCAACACCGGGCCCGTCTACCCGTGGTTCGGCAAGGACATCCGGGCCGGTCTGCCGCTGGCCCTGGAGAACTACAATCTGCTGCACCGGCTGTGGCGCGAAGACGTGGTGGACTGGGAAGGTGAATACCGCACCCCGCTGCAGGGCTTCACCGCCACCCCGCGGCCCCTCGACGGTGTGCCGCCGTTCGTGTGGCACGGTTCCATCCGCACCCCCGAGATCGCGGAACAGGCCGCCTACTACGGCAACGGGTTCTTCGCCAACCACATCTTCTGGCCGACCGCGCATTCGCTGCAGCTCATCGAGTTCTACCGGCAGCGGTTCGAGCACTACGGGCACGGCACCAAGAAGCAGGCCATCGTCGGACTCGGCGGGCAGGCGTATATCGCGAAGAAATCCCAGGACGCGTGGAACGAGTTCCGGCCCTATTTCAACGAGGCACCGGTCTACGGTCACGGACCTTCGCTGGAGGATTTCGCCGAGATGACCCCGCTATCGGTGGGCAGCCCGCAGGAAATCATCGACAAGACTCTCACCTTCCACGACACCTTCGGTGACTATCAGCGTCAGCTGTGGCTGATGGACCATGCCGGTCTGCCGCGCAAGACCGTGCTGAACCAGCTCGACCTGCTCGGCTCGGAAGTGGTGCCGGTCCTGCGCAAGGAACTCGAATCGCGCCGCGACCCGGCTTCGGCGCCCGCCCCCACACATGAGGCGCGGGTCGCCGCCGAGTACGGCGACACCCCGCCTCGGCAGGCCCGGCCGGGCGCCAACCGGGGTGACAACCTCGCCGGCGCCAGCCCGTACCTGGAAACGCGGGCGTGAGCGAGCCCGGCGTGGAGGCGGCAAGGCAGCGCGCGGACACATCCAGGACCAGCAGCCGGCTCGCCAACGATGCCTGGGAGTCTCTGCTGACCGCGCATGCCGCGCTGATGAAGCAGTTCGCCGCCGAAGACGTCTGGCACGGGCTGACCATGCGGGAATACGACGTGCTCTACACACTGTCGAAATGCCCGGAACCGATCCGGCCCGCCGAATTGAACCGCCACGTTCTGCTCACCCAGCCGGCACTGTCGCGGATGGTGGACCGGCTCGTCGAACGCGGATTCGTGCAACGCACGCGCGACCCGCACGACGGCCGCGGCGTCCGGCTCTCCCTCACCGCCGAGGGCCGGGCCCGGCAGCGCCGGGTGGGTGGCCGGCACGCGGTCGGCGTGGCACGCGCGCTGACCGGCGCACTCACCGACGACGAACTGCACGCACTCGAGCAGATCTGCGGAAAACTCGCCGACACCACGAACAGGAAGCAGCTATGACATCGAATGGACAGGGACACGACCCCTACCGGTTGGTGGTGGTCAGTGGCGGCACCAGCAACCCGTCCTCGACCCGGATGCTTGCCGACCGGATCTCCGCCCGCGTCGGCGCACTGGCCGCCCGCCGTGACGCCGAGGTCTCCGTCACCGTGATCGACCTGCGGGAACTGGCCACCGAGATCACCACCGCCCTGGTATCGCAGCTGATGGGCCCGAAGATGACCGCGGCGATCGACACCCTGGCCGCCGCCGACGGGCTGGTGGTGGCAGCTCCCGTCTACAAGGCCGCCCCGAGCGGGCTGCTCACTTCCTTCTTCCACGTTCTCGACAACGATCTGCTGATCGCCAAACCGGTGATTCTGGCCGCCACCGCCGGTACCTCCCGGCATGCCCTGGTCGTGGACGAGCAGATGCGCGCACTGTTCGCCTTCCTGCGGACCATGACCGTGCCCACCTCCCTGTTCGCCGCCGCCGAGGACTGGAACGACACCGACCTGAACAAGCGGATCGACCGGGCCGCCCTGGAACTGATGCTGCTCATGGAAAGTGAATTCGCGCATCGGGTGAAGGCCGAATCCTGGGACAGTTACCAGCACACCTTCGGCAGTGCGGGCGGCAGCGAAGTGGGTATCGATCTCGATACCGACCTCATGCGCCTCGCGGCCGGCGGATAACCCGGGGCAGGGCAGGGCGCCGTGTAGGTCACCACCGCCGGGCCCGGCCGGTCGGCCGCCGGGCCCTCTCGCGCCGCGGGGGCCGCGGCAGCGCGTGTTGGTTTGCTGCCGTCGTGGCACCTATCGACACCATCGGCCAGGTCACCCGGTGTCTGGATCTCGCAGGAGTCCCGGCGTCCGCCATGTTCGGCGGTGCGGTGTCCCGCAGTGAGGACCTCGACCTGTTCGGCTTTCTCGTCGTCTACCCCGGCCGCCGGGCTGGGCAACCGCGCGCATATTGTGGCACGATTTCTGCCGTGACCAGCAAACCCGGTGCCGATCCCCGGTTACGTGACCTGGCGCTGTTGCGGAGGGTCCGGGACCGGATGGACCGCGAGTTCGCGCAACCCCTCGACATCGCCGCACTCGCCCACGGCGTCAATATGTCGGCCGGCCACCTCAGCCGCCAATTCCGCCTCGCGTACGGCGAATCGCCCTACGGTTACCTGATGACGAGGCGGATCGAACGTGCCAAGGCGCTGCTGCGTCGCGGCGATATGAGCGTCACCGAGGTCTGCTTCGCCGTCGGCTGCTCCTCGCTGGGCACTTTCAGCACCCGCTTCACCGAACTGGTCGGCGTACCCCCCAGCACCTACCGGCAGCAGGCGGACGGTGAAGCGGCCGGGATGCCGAGCTGTGTCGCCAAACAGGTGACAAGACCGATCAGGAATCGAGAAGCGCAGGTCACCGCGGCGCGGCTAGCGTCGTCGTCATGAACCTCACCATCCACTCCAGCTACCTCCCGCACGACGACCCGGACGCGGCACTGGCCTTCTACCGCGATCTCCTCGGCTTCGAGGTACGCAAAGATGTCGGCTACGAAGGGCTGCGCTGGATCACCGTGGGGCCGGTCGGCCAGCCCAGTACTTCCATCGTGCTCACCCCGCCGGCGGTGGACCCCGGTATCACCGACGACGAACGCCGCGTCATCAGCGAGATGATGGCGAAAGGCACGTACGCCGGGATCAACTTCGCCACCGAGGATCTCGACGGCACTTTCGACCGGCTCCAGGCCGGTGACGTCGAAATCATCCAGGAACCCACCGACCAGCCATACGGTATCCGCGACTGCGCCGTCCGCGATCCCGCCGGAAATATGATCCGTATCCAGCAGGCCGGCTGACCGGACCGGGCGTCCGCATCTCGTGGTGGCGCCGGCAGCGAATCTGATACCCGAGCGGGTGGGCACCGGATCCACGAGGGGATCCGGTGCCCACCCGGGTGCAGCGGAACGCTCGCGACCACCACGACCACCCGGCCCGGCGCAACGAAAAATGTCACCGCGTTCTGGTTGGATCGACCGGACGACAACGGCGGTGGGGGTCCGCGCGGGCGGTATGAGCAGCAGAGGGAAACCAGGAGAGCAGATGAGTATGGCCACGAAGACCGGCAGGCAGACGTCCGAACCGCATCTCGCCGACAGTCACGATCTGATCCGGGTGTACGGCGCGCGGGAGAACAACCTCAAAGACGTCAGCGTCGAGATCCCGAAACGCCGGTTGACCGTTTTCACCGGTGTCTCCGGGTCGGGGAAGAGTTCCCTGGTCTTCAGCACCATCGCCGCCGAATCGCAGCGGCTGATCAACGAAACCTACAGCGCCTTCATCCAGGGTTTCATGCCCAATCAGGCCCGCCCCGATGTCGATGTCCTCGACGGGCTCACCACCGCCATCATCGTCGACCAGGAACGGATGGGGTCCGATCCCCGCTCCACCGTCGGTACCGCCACCGACGCCAACGCCATGTTGCGGATCCTGTTCAGCCGGCTCGGCACCCCACATATCGGGTCGCCGCAGGCGTTCTCCTTCAATGTCGCCTCGATCAGCGGCGCCGGCGCCGTCACCGTGGAAAAGGGCGGTCAGACCGTCCGGGAACGCCGCAGTTTCAGCATCACCGGTGGTATGTGCCCGCGCTGTGAGGGCCGCGGCTCGGTATCCGATTTCGACCTCACCGCCCTGTACGACGAAAACTTGTCACTCAACGAAGGCGCCCTCACCATCCCGGGGTACAGCATGGACGGCTGGTACGGCCGGATCTTCCGCGGTTGCGGTTTCTTCGACCCGGACAAGCCGATCGGGAAGTACACGAAGAAGCAGCTCAACGACCTCCTGTACAAGGAGCCCACGAAGATCAAGGTCGAGGGCGTCAACGTCACCTATGAGGGCCTCATCCCGCGCATCCAGAAATCCTTCCTGTCGAAGGACCGGGAAGCGATGCAACCGCATATCCGCGCGTTCGTCGACAAGGCGATCACCTTCGACACCTGCCCGGATTGTGGTGGTACCCGGCTCAGCGCCGAGGCCCGTTCCTCGAAGATCAAGGGCATCAGCATCGCCGACGCCTGCTCGATGCAGATCAGCGATCTCGCCGTCTGGGTGCGTGATCTGAACGAACCCTCGGTGGCGCCGCTGCTCACCGCGCTCGGGCAGACCCTCGACTCGTTCGTCGAGATCGGGCTCGGATACCTGTCGCTGGAACGCCCCGCCGGCACCCTGTCCGGTGGTGAAGCGCAGCGGACGAAGATGATCCGGCATCTCGGTTCCTCGCTCACCGATGTCACCTACGTGTTCGACGAACCCACCATCGGCCTGCACCCGCACGATATCCAGCGGATGAACGAACTACTGCTGCAACTGCGCGACAAAGGCAACACCGTGCTCGTCGTGGAGCACAAACCCGAAGTGATGGCCATCGCCGACCACATCATCGACCTCGGACCCCGCGCCGGCACCGAGGGCGGGCAGGTGATGTTCGAGGGCTCCATCGAGGGCCTGCGCGGCAGCGACACCATCACCGGCCGCCACCTCGACGACCGTGCCGCCCTCAAACCCTCGGTCCGCACCTCTTCCGGTGCGCTCGAGGTCCGCGGCGCCGACTCGCACAATCTGCAGAATGTGGACGTCGATATCCCGCTCGGTGTGCTGGTCGTGCTCACCGGTGTCGCCGGATCCGGTAAGAGTTCGCTGATCGACTGCGCCGTCGCCCGGCACGACGACGTCGCCATGGTCGACCAAACCCCCATCAAGGGATCGCGCCGCAGCAACCCCGCCACCTACACCGGGCTGCTCGACCCGATCCGCAAAGCCTTCGCGAAAGCCAACGGGGTGAAACCGGCCCTGTTCAGCTCCAACTCCGAAGGCGCCTGTCCGGCCTGCAACGGCGCCGGGGTCATCTACACCGATCTCGGGGTCATGGCCACCGTCGAATCGCCGTGCGAGGAATGCGAGGGCCGGCGTTTCCAGGCCGAAGTCCTGGACTACACCTTCGGCGGTCGCAATATCGCGGAGGTCTTCGAGATGTCGGTTGCCGAAGCCGAGGAGTTCTTCGGCGCCGGTGACGCCCGTATCCCCGCGGCGCACAAGATCCTCGACCGCCTGGTCGACGTCGGCCTGGGCTACATCAAGGTCGGGCAACCGCTCACCACCTTGTCCGGCGGCGAACGCCAGCGGCTGAAACTGGCGACCCGGATGGGGGAGAAAGGCGGAATCTACGTCCTCGACGAACCGACCACCGGCCTGCACCTCGCCGATGTAGAAAACCTGCTCGGCCTGCTGGACCGGCTCGTGGACTCGGGAAAATCGGTGATCGTCATCGAACACCACCAAGCGGTGATGGCACACGCCGACTGGATCATCGACCTCGGTCCAGGCGCGGGCCACGACGGCGGACGCGTCATCTTCGAAGGCACCCCCACCGATCTGGTCGCCGCCCGGTCCACTCTCACCGGCGAACATCTGGCGGCCTACGTCGGGAGCTGACCGAGTAAGGGAACCGATCGGTCACCGGCGGCGAATCACGCCGCCGGTGACCGGGTGGTTCGGCTGGGTGGTTCGGCTGGGTGGTTCGGCTGGGTGGTTCGGCGTTCGCAGGTCAGCGGGTGAAAGTGCCGAATCCGTCGGAATCGTAGAACTCCAGCCACAGGCGGTCGCCCTCGAATCGTGCCTGGGAGATCGTTCCCGGGTTCGCGGCCTCGCCGGTGGGGGTGAAGACGAATGTATCGCCGTCCCAGTGGCGCAGCGGTACGGTCACCTTCCGGGGGCCCAGGGTCAGCAGTAGATGGGCACCCTCCGCCGCGACCTCGGCCGGACCGAAGTAGTCGTTTCCGTACACCCCCGCATAGTTCTCCAGCGGCCCTGCGGGCGCCGGGTTCGGCGGGCGCTCCGCACCCACCAGCTCGCCCGTGGGCCCCTCGATCTGCGCGAAGGCTTCCTGGTACAGCCCCCACCAGTCTTCCCGGACCTCCCCGAACTGCACCAGATCGGCGAATTCGGCGTTCAGGGTCTCCGGCACCCCGATCGGCGCGGCGTTGGTCAGCGTCACGATCCCCACATTCGCCGACGGGATCACCGTGAACGCGGTCGCCGTGCCCGCGTTGAACGCCCCGGAATGGCTCAGTACCACCCGGCCCGCCGCCGAGGTGCCGACGTTGAACCCGAAGCCGTACATACCGGCGCGCGCGTCCGGGGTTTCCGGCGGTGACGATACGGACTGCGGTGATACTGCGGGCAGTAGCGCTTCCGGCGCGATCACTTCGCGGCCTTCGTACGCTCCGTCCCCGAGGATCATCGTCATCCAGCGCGCCATATCCGCCACCGACGAGCTGACCCCGCCCGCCGGGGACTGCGCGTCCGGTTGTCGTGGGGGTTCGGTGCGCCGGTAGTCCTCGCCCACGCGGGTATGGCCCACCGCGTGGTCGGGGGCCGCTGCGAAATCGGCGTAGCGGGAGCTGGTGGCCGTCATTCCCAGCGGCTCGTAGATCGAGCGTTTCGACAGGTCGGCCCAGTCCGTGTGCGCTGCGTCGGCGACCGCGGTGGCCGCCGCCGTCACCCCGAAGTTGGTGTACTCGTAGGTGTCCCGGAACGGTGCGAGCGGCAGTAGCGCCATCCGCTCCAGTATCTGCGCCCGGTCGAATCCGAGGTCCTCGAGCTGGTCCCCGGCGTGATCGGGCAGCCCGGATCGATGCGCATACAGATCGCCGATGGTCGCGTGATCGCTGACGTAGGGATCGTTCAGCGCGAACCAGGGCGCGAGCCGCCGAATCGGTGTATCCCATTCCAGGGGCCCGGCGGCGATTTCGCGGGCCACCACGCTCGCTCCGATCGGTTTCGACATCGACGCCAGCTGGAACACGGTACCGGGCTCGACTCGATCTTCGGTGCCCACCTCGCGGACTCCGAAGCCTTCCTGGTACACGACCTCGCCGTCGGCGACGATGGCAACCGCCATACCCGGGATACCGGTGCTGTTCATCAGCTCCTGCGCACGCTGATCCACCCGGTCCACGATATGTTCCACGCGCCCGTCGGGAATGGTGATCCCCGGGGCGCGGGCGGGCTGTGGTGCGGCCGGGCTCGTGCTGGTCGTGGCTCCGGGCACCGGTTCCTCGATCCCGCATCCGGTGGCCGCCGCGGCGGCGATCGCCACCGCGGCCCCGAGAGCCGTCAACCGACGTCTGTGCACAGCAGCCTCCGAGAGGTTGTCGCCGACACGAGCCCAGCTGCCCGAGCTTATCGCTGCCGGTGTCCGCTGCCCGGCAGCGCGGTCCGTGTGGCCGGGTCCGGTCGGCACCGGGTGGGTGGTTTCCGGTGCCGGCGATGGACGCGCCACCGTGCGCTGTGTTCTCAGGTCGCCGGCCTCAGCGGTCCTGAGATGCAGAAATAGAACAGTATTCTCGAAATATAGCGAAATGTGGTGTATCTGCGGCGGTAAGCACGTATCGTCGAGTTCGTAAACTAGAACAGTGTTTCAATAGTGAGATGGGAAGAGGATGCCGATGTCTGCACATGCTGTCGAGTCCGGCGAGCGGTACACGCTGATCTCAGCCGACTGCCATGCGGGCGCCGACCACGCCACCTACCGCGAGTACCTCGATCCCCGGTGGCACGAGGAATTCGATGCTTGGCGCAACCGGTACCGCAACCCGTATCGGGATCTGCAGGACGACGGCCGCACCCGCAACTGGGACAGCGACCGCCGGATCAACGAACAGGCGACCGACGGTGTCGTCGCCGAAGTCATCTATCCGAACACTGTGCCGCCGTTTTTTCCCAGTGCGGCCGTGATGGCGGCGCCGCCGGACAGCGAGGATTTCGAACGCCGGCTCGCGGGTATCCGCGCGCACAACCGCTGGCTGGCCGACTGGTGCGCCGATGCCCCGGCACAGCGTGCCGGTGTCGGCCAGATCTTCCTCAACGATGTGGACCGCGCAGTCGAGGATGTGCATTGGATCAAGGAGAACGGTCTGCGCGGCGGCATTCTGATACCGAATGTGGCGCCCGATGTGAAATGGGTGAAACCGCTGTACGACCCGGTCTACGACCCGATCTGGCGGGCGTGCGAAGAGCTCGGTGTCCCGGTGAACAGCCACGCCGGTAACGGGTTGCCCGATTACGGGCGGTACAAGACGGCCGGGTTGCTCTACATCACCGAGGTCTCGTTCTACGCGCAGCGGCCCCTCGTGCAGTTCATTCTGTCCGGCGTTTTCGAACGTTTCCCGAACCTGAAGTTCGCGATGTCCGAACAAGGATGCGCATGGGCCCCGCGGTTGCTGCGTGAGCTCGACCTGATCGATTACCGCATCAAACGGTCGGGACGGATCGGTGAGCTCGTGTACGGCCGGGACGAACAGTTGCCGCTGCGTCCGAGCGAGTATTTCCGCCGTAACTGCTGGATCGGTGTGAGTATGCCGTCCGCGGAAGATATGGCGGCCCGTGAGGTGCTCGGTTCCGGAAAATTCATGTGGGGTAGCGACTATCCCCATTCGGAGGGGACCTACCCGTTCACCCGGGAATGCCTCCGCCAGGTGATGCACGACGTCGATCCCGGCGAGTTGCGGCAGATGCTCGCCTGCAACGCGGCCGATTTGTACGATTTCGATCTCGACGCCCTGGCACCGCTGGCCGGGCAGTACGGTCCGACCGTGGCGGAAGTGGCGCAGCCGCTGGTGGAACTGCCCGATGAGCCCAACGACGTGCTGTTGCGCGAGTCGTTCGCCGCGGCGGTGCACGTATGACCGGCGAGCAGGAGGCGCGCGGCGGTTTCCGGGCCGGTCTCCCGGTCATCGATACCCATATCGGTTTCCGTGAGTCCGGGGCGAACGAGTACGACTTCATCACCCGGCAGACGAAGGACCGCGAAAGCAAGGAGTCGTTCTCCTTTCCCGCCGAGTACATGTTCAAGGGTGTACCGCAGGATCTGCCGACCGATGATCCCGTGGAGGTGACGCTGCGGGAAATGGACCGCCACGGGATAACGATGGGAATGGTCAGTGTCGCCGGCGAGTCGGGGCGCCGGGCGGTGAAGCAGCACCCGCAGCGTTTCATACCGCAGGGCAGCGCCGTGGATCCCAATGACATCATGGGAACCCTGCGGCGGATGGAAGCCGAATTCGAGGAGTTCGGAATCCGCTCCGTGAGTTCTTTTGCCGCGGGTACGTTTCCGCAGGTCGCGCTCAATGCCCCGCAGATGTACCCGATCTACGCCAAATGTGTGGAACTGGATATCCCGATCTTTGCCTGCGCCGGGATCCCGGGTCCGCGGTTGCGGGCCGCGGTGCAGCATGTCGAACTCATCGACGATGTGATGTTCGATTTCCCGGACCTGGTGTTCGTGACCAGGCACGGATGCGAGCCCTGGCAGGATCTGGCCGTAAAACTGATGCTCAAATGGCCGAACCTGTACTATTCGACCTCCGCGTTCGCGCCGAAGCATTACCCGAAGGCGATTATCGATTACGCCAATACCCGCGGCGCGGACAAGATCATCTACGCCGGTTATTTCCCGGCGGGGCTGTCGCTGGAGCGGATCGCGAACGAGATGCCGGATGTGCCGTTCCGTGACGAGGTGTGGCCGAAGTTCTTGTCCGGGAACGCGCGCCGTGTTCTGAAGCTGGAAGGTTAGCCGCGGATGGTAACGAATTGCGTAGGCCTGACCACCGAACACACCGACCTGATGGCGGCGATATCCGCACTGGCCGCGCAGGCCGCGCCGACCATGCTGACCCGCGAACATTCCGACCTCTCCGCCCGCGGTGTACGCCCGCCGATCTGGGACAAACTGTGCCACCAGGGTATTTCCGCGATCCACCTTCCGGCCGAGTTCGGCGGTGGGGGAGCCGGAATCGTCGAGCTCGCCGTGGCGCTCGACGCGGCGGGGTACGGATTGATCCCGGGACCCCTGCTGCCCACCGTGACAGCCGGCGCGCTCGTGGACCGGCACGGCCCACCCGCGGCCCGGCACGATCTGCTCGCCCGGTTCGTCGACGGCGCCACCGGGGCCTGCGCTCTCGACGCGACGGGTCCGGTGGCCACGTCAGACGGCGGTGTCCTGCGGGTTTCGGGTCTCAGCGGCCCGATTCTCGGTGGTGTGGGCGCGGATATTCTCGTATTGGGTGCTGCTGGACCCGAAGGTCCGGTGTGGTTCGTTGTTCCGCCGGATTCGCCGGGTATCACCCGGGAGCAGATGCCGGGTGTGGACCTCACCCGCGACCTCGGCCGGGTCGAGCTGGACGGCCTGGTGGTACCGGACGAGCATGTCCTGTCCTGCTCCACCCAGGGTGTCCGCAGCCTGGCCGCCGTCCTGTTCAGCGCCGAAGCTGTCGGCCTGGCTCGCTGGTGCCTGGACACGGCCGTGGCGTACGCGAAGGTGCGGGAACAATTCGGCCGGCCGATCGGATCGTTCCAGGCCGTCAAACACAAATGCGCCCAGCTGTTCCTGCGGGTGGAACTACTGGCCGCTGCGGCGTGGGACGGCGCGTGCGCGGCCGACGAGGACGGACCGGACGGGCCGCAGAGCGCGCTCGCCGCGGCGCGGGCCGCCGTGCAATGCCTGCCCGAGGCCGCCGGTATCGCCTTGGATGCGCTCACCGTGCTGGGCGGTATCGGTAATACCTGGGACCATGACCTGCACCTGTACTGGCGGCGTGCCACCGGCCTGTTCACCCTGCTCGGCCCGCACCGGGACTGGTCGCGTCGCGCGGGTGAGCTCGCCCTGGTCACCCAGCGGGCACCGGCTGTGGGGGTCGAGGATCGACCCGAGTTGCGGGCGGAGGTCGCGGCAGCGATCGCGGAAGCGGCGGGGCCGGATATCACCGACGAGAAGGCTGCGCGCCGGATCCTGGCCGGCCACGGCCTGGTGGCACCGCATTACCCGCCGCCTTACGGGCGCGCCGCCGACGCCACCGCCCAGGTGATCATCGCCGAGGAGTTCCGGCGGGCCGGGATGGCGCAACCCACCACGGTGATCGGGGAGTGGGCGCTGCCCACGATCCTGCAGCACGGCACCGATGCCCAGCGGGAACGGCTGGTGGGACCGACACTGCGTGGTGAGATCGAATGGTGCCAGCTGTTCAGCGAGCCGGGCGCCGGATCGGATCTCGCGGCCGTGCGGACCTTCGCGGAAAAGGTCGGCGGCGGCTGGTGTCTCAACGGCCAGAAGGTGTGGACCTCGCATGCCCGGGAGGCGCACTGGGCGGTCTGCCTCGCCCGTACCGACCGCAGCGCCGCGAAGCGGGCGGGGATCAGCTACTTCCTGGTCGATATGAGCACACCGGGTATCGAGGTGCGGCCGTTGCGGGAAGCCAACGGCGAGTCGATGTTCAACGAGGTGTTCCTCGACGACGTTTTCGTACCGGACGATTGCCTGGTCGGCGCGCCCGGGGACGGCTGGCGGCTGGCGCGCACCACATTGGGCAACGAACGGATCGCGATGGGTTCCGGTGCGGTGGGCGCCCGGATCCGGCTCGATCCGGTCGCCGCGGTGGCGGCGCTTCCGGCCGGGGAGCGGGCCGCCGCGTTGCCGGCGCTCGGCACGGTGACGGCGACCTCGGGGGCGCTGGAAGCGCTCGGCCGCCGCGCTCTGCGTAAACGGCTCTCCGGCCTGGAACCCGGCGCGGAAGGCAATGTCCTGAAATACCTGTCGGCGCAACATCAGGTCGAACTGTCCCGGACCATGATCGAATGGGCCGGTCCCGCCGCGGCGCAGGAGTCCGGGGAGGCCGGACGCACGCTCGCGGCGTATCTTTCGACACCGGCAATGCTGATCGGCGGCGGTACCGCGGAGATCCAGCTCAACGTCATCGGTGAGCGCATCCTCGGGTTGCCGCGGGAGCGGACGCAGTGAGGGCGGGTGCCACCCGTCCGGCTAGTATCACCACCGTGACCTCCCGTGGGGCCGAGTTGCCGATGACCACCGAATCGATGACTGCGGGCCAGTTGGGGCGCCGCAGCCGGTTGGCCGAGACGGTGATCGAGATGCTGCACGAGATGGAGCCCGATCGTATTCAGATGCGGGAGGTCTCCGAACGTTCCGGGGTCGCGCTGGGCACCCTGTACCGCTATTTTCCCACCAAACAGCAGCTGCTGGCGGCGGCGATGCTCGGCTGGAACAACCGGCTGTCGGAGAAACTGAAAGCCGAACGCCGCGCGCCCGGTCCGAAGGACGACAGCAGTATCTGCGAACGTGTGCTGGGGCTGTACCGGCGGGAGATGCGGGCGTTCCAGCGGGGCCCGCATTTCGCCCGTCTGGAGATCGAATTGTTCTCGTCCACGGACGAATACGTGATCGAGACCCTGGATCAGCGCGCCGCCGCCAACCGTGGCGCGCTGTTCGATCTCCTGGAGGGGGTGCCGCCGGAAACGGCTCGGGTGGCCTCGCTGGCCATCGGCGGCACCATGTTCACCGCACTCACTTCGTGGACGTCGGGGCGGATCAGTTTCGCGGAGGCGCTACGCAATGTGGAGGACGTGATCCGTCTCGTCCTCGCGGACTATGCCTGACCGCGTGGCCGATAACCGGGGTCGTCCTTCTCGGGCGTCGACGGTCTGCGGTGGCTGCCGTCGCGCTGCGCCACTGTTGTTCGCAGCGCGACGTCGCACGTAGTCTGCCCCTCCGGCATCGAAGATCGCGGGCCGGGGGGTCATCGAGGCCGGGCGCCGCTACTCGCCGGTGGAGCCGCTCAACCGGCGAGCGGCATCCCGGACGAGTTCCCCGGTCCGCGCGTACCGGTCGGGAGTGAGCCGGGTATCGGGCGCGCTGACGACGATCGCGCCCTGGGGTGCTCCGCCGATATCGAAGATCGCCGCGCCGATGCTGGTCGAGCCGTGCTGGACCGCGCCCTCGCACAGCGACCATCCGCGCGTGCGGATCCGGTCGTATTCGGTGGCGGAGGGTAGCGCGTCGGCCGATTCGGCGCGGTCGATGCGTTCGGCCGGGCGGAGGTGCGCGAAGATCGCGCGTCCGGCGGCGCTCGTCTCCGGCGGGTGAACCTGGCCGATCGGCAGGGCGGTTCGCACCGTATGGGTACCGTCCGCGACGGTCGCGACGACGATCTTCCCGCCTTCCAGGAGCGCGAGGTGAGTGGTCTCTCCGGTGGTATCGCGCAGGGCGGCCAGTACGGGACGCGCGCGAGCGAGTAGCGAGGACGTGCTGTGTGCTTGTCCTGCCATCGTGACGATTTTCGCCGAGAGTTCCCATCGCGGTGGGGAATCGGGAAGCGGCCGGATCCATCCGGCTTCGTGGAGGGTCGCCAGGACGCGCTGCATCGCGCTCTTGTCCTCCCCGAGTGTCCGGCAGAGCTCGGTCAGCCCGGCGGGCTGATCCGCGGCGATCGCTTCGACCACCTGCAGGCCGCGCAGCAGTCCGCTCAGAGTCTTGACCGGAATATGGATCACCCCTACCTTGGTATCAATAAGAAATACGACCGTATCGCATAGAGATACTTGAGTCAAGATGTGCGCCGTTTCCGGTAGCGCACCGCTGTGTGGAGGAGAACGTCGTGAAAGCACCGCAGCAGCAACTCGATCCCGAATTGTTCGATCCGGAACCCGAGCCGGCGGACGTCCGCTACACCGTGATCTCGGTCGACGATCATGTGGTCGAACCGCCGCACCTGTTCGACACCTGGATGCCGGCTGCGTTGCGGGAGCGCGGTCCACAGATCCGGGAGACCGCGGAAGGCGCGCAGATCTGGGAGTTCGAAGGGAAGACCTATTCCCAGGTGGGCATGAACGCGGTGGCGGGGCGGCGCTCGGAATCGGTGAAGTACGAGCCGTTCCGCTTCGAGCAGATGCGCCCCGGCTGCTACGACATCGATGCCCGGGTCAAGGATATGGATCTCGGCGGAATCTGGGCGATGCTCAATTTCCCGTCCCAGATCACCGGTTTCTGCGGCCGGGTGTTCGCCTTCGCCGCCGACCGCGAAGTCGGCAAGGCGGCGGTGCGGGCCTGGAACGACTGGCTCTACAACGAGTGGTATCTGGCCTATCCGTCACGCGTGATCCCCGGCGGTATCACCTACCTGGGCGATCCAATGGAGGCCGTCGCCGAGATCGAGCGCAATGCCGCCCGTGGATTCACCTCGGTCACCCTCCCCGAACGACCCCATGCGATCGGGCTGCCGTCGCTGTGGGAGCGCGAATACTGGGATCCGATCATCCGGGCCTGTGTCGAAACGGAGACGGTGATCTCCTTGCATGTGGGCAGTTCGGGAATGTACTCCTACCCGCAGGGCGCGCCCGGCCTCCAACTGGGCGCCACGATGTTCGGCCAGCTCTCGCTCGGGGCATGTAGCGAATGGTTGTGGTCGGGATATCCGAAGGACAATCCGACGCTGAAAATCGCGATGAGCGAAGGTGGTATCGGCTGGGTGCCGATGCTGATCGACCGGTTGAACAACATCATCGATCGTTCCGGCTACGGCCTGGGCTGGGACGAGCGCCCGGCCGATATCCTGCGCCGCAACTTCTGGTTCTGCACGCTCGACGATCCGTCCACGATCGCCCTGCGCGAGGTGATCGGTGTCGACCACATCATGCTCGAAACCGACTACCCGCACGGTGACGGCACATGGCCACATACCCAGGACGTGATCGGACAGTACTGGGCCGGGATCCCGGCGCCCGAGCTCCGCAAGATGTGTAGCGAGAACGCGGCACAGCTCTACCGCCATCCGCTGCCCGATATCGTGCTGCCGCGGGACTGAGGAGGTCCGGATGGTTTTCCGGCCGAGCGCCGACCGGCTCGTTCCCGAGCTCACACCGGCCGAGGAGATAGTGCTGCTGGCGCGCGCCCTGTGGCGCGAGGGTTATCGCGACCACCTGGCCGGCCATATCACCCGCAATATGGGTGACGGCACGCTGCTGTGCAATCCGTGGCTGCTGACCTGGGAGGAGTTCGGCCCCGGCGACGTTCTCCGTATCGGCCTCGACGGGACCTTGCTCGAAGGGGACTGGCCGGTGCCGCTGGGTATTCCCTTGCATCTCGCTCTGCATCACGCGCGCCCGGATGTGCAGTTCGCGGTGCACAACCACTCCGAATTCGGGACCGTCTGGGGCGATCTCGCGGAAGTGCCCCCGGCCTACGATCAGAGCTCGAGCCTCGGCGGCGGAGAGCTGGTACTGGTCGACGAATACGCGGGTGCCGTGAACAGCGCGCAGGCCGCGACCGCGGCGATCTCGGCGGTGGGCGATGCCGATCTCGCGCTGCTGGGCGGGCACGGTGTCCTGGTGATCGGTAGTACCGCGCGGGCGGTGTTCTTGCGGGCGGTCGCGCTGGAGCAGCGAGCGAAGAACGCGTGGATGGTGCGGGCGGCGCGCGGGCCGGAGAAGTCCGCACTGCCCGATTGGTGGATCGACCGGCAACGCCGCAGTGACGGGAACGGGTTCCACGGATTCTGGGAGGCCGCGGTCCGGGCGGAACTGCGTGAGGACCCGGAGCTGGAACAGCAGATTCTGTCGTTACAGGAGTAAGCGTTCGGTCTGGTGGCCTGTTCACGGCGGATCGGCGGAGATCTTGCGCCAACCAACTACCAAACAAGTGCTTGGTTGGATAGAATTGTGTTTCAGCAGTCCTTATCGATCGAAAAGGGCAGCACCTTCGGTTTTCGGTCAAGGAGGACTCCCATGGGCAATCCGGTTATCGTCGACACCGCGCGTTCACCTATCGGCCGCCGCGGCGGATGGTTGTCGGGGCTGCACGCCGCCGAACTGCTCGGGACGGTGCAGAAAGGCATCCTGGACCGGCTGGCGCTGGACCCCGCGCTGATCGAACAGGTCGTCGGCGGCTGCGTCACCCAAGCCGGTGAGCAGTCGGCGAATATCACCCGGACCGCATGGTTGTATTCGGGACTGCCCGAACGCACCGGCGCCACGACCATCGACGCCCAGTGCGGGTCCGGTCAGCAGTCGGTGAACATCGTGGCGGCCCAGATCGCCGCCGGAGTGATCGATGCGGGCCTGGCATGCGGCGTCGAGGCGATGTCGCGGGTGCCGCTGTTGTCGAACATCCCCGATAATGTCGGCCGGCCCCGTCCCGACGATTGGGCGCTGGATCTGCCCACGCAGTTCGTCGGCGCCGACCGGATCGCGCAGCGCCGTGGTTTCACCCGCGCCGATCTCGACGAATTCGGGCTGCGCTCCCAGCAGCGCGCCGCGCGGGCGTGGCAGGAGGGCCGGTTCGACCGGCAGATCATTCCCGTCGAGGTACCGGGCCGCGACGGGGCCGAACCCAGCACGGTATCCCGCGACCAAGGGTTACGGGACACCTCCCTGGAGGCGCTCGCGGCGCTCGCGCCCGTTCTGGAAGGTGGCCTGCACACCGCCGGGACGGCATCGCAGATCTCCGACGGCGCGGCGGCCGCCGTACTCATGGACGAAGACCTCGCGCGTTCGCTGGGATTGCGGCCGCGTGCCCGCATCGTCCGGCAGTGCCTGCTCGGCAGTGAAGTTCCCTATCTGCTCGACGGCCCGGTCCTGGCGATCGAACATCTGCTGGCGCGCACCGGGATGTCACTCGGTGATATCGACGTCGTAGAGGTCAACGAGGCATTCGCGGCGGTCGCCCTGTCCGCGGCGCGTACACACGGGATCGACGAGGATCTACTGAACGTCAACGGCGGGGCCATTGCCCTGGGACATCCGGTGGGCTCCTCGGGGGTCCGGCTGGTCGGGGCGGCGATCGACGAACTCGAACGCCGCGACGGCGGGTATGCGCTGGTCGCGGTCTGCGCGGGTGGCGCGATGGTCTCCGGTGCCATCATCGAAAGGATCTGACGCCATGCACCTCACCGGGTTCGACGGCAAGGTCGCCGTGGTCACCGGCGCCGGCCGGAAGCGATCCATCGGCCGGGAGACCGCGCTGGCGCTGGCCCGCGCCGGATGCGATGTGGTCGTCACCGGCACCGGACGCACTCCGGACCGGTACACCGAGGAGGAACGCGCCGGCGGCTGGCGCGATATCGACTCGGTCGCCGACGAGATCCGCGCACTGGGGTGCCGCGCTGCCGCCGTGGTCTGCGATATCGCCGACGAACAGGCAGTGGACACACTGGTTCGTCAGGTGCAGGACGAATACGGCCGCGTGGATATCGTCGTGAACAATGCCGCCGCCGCGCGTGCCGGGGACCGGGTTCCGGTGCTCGACCTTCCTACCGAGGCATGGGATGCGGTGATGCGGGTCAACCTGCGCGGCACCTTCCTGGTGAGTCGTGCGTCCGCCCGCGCCATGGTCGAGCAGGGTGCGGGCGGCAGTATCGTCAATATTTCGTCGATCGCCGGGAAACTCGGAGGCGCGAACACCGCCGCCTACGCCGCGTCCAAGGCCGGTGTGCAGGCGTTGACCTCGTCGATGGCGAAAGAGCTGGGTCCCGCCGGGATCCGGGTGAACGCGGTCTGCCCCGGGGTGACCGGGACCAGCCGCCTCGACGACCTGTCGGCGGAAGCGTGGCAGCGCTATGTCGAAGCGAATCTGCCGCTGCGGCGGGCCGGGGACGCGCGTGAAGTCGCCTGGGCGGTGGTATTTCTCGCCAGCGAACAAGCCGGCTGGGTCACCGGCCAATCCTGGAATATCGACGGTGGTCAGTTGACCGTTCGCTGACCGATCCGCCGTAGTACGTTCACCGCCCCGCGTGCGGTTTCCGAGGAAAGGGATCTTGCCCATGTCCGATCGATCGACACCAGACCCCCGCGCGGCCGTCATTGCCCGCCTCACCGCACCCGGCGCAGACCTCGAAATCGGCCAGGAGCCGGTCCGGGGAATTCCGATGCCGGTGTTCCGGAACCGCAAGCGCGCCCTGCCGCAGCTGCTGATCGAATCGGCCCGCTACGGCGACAGCGAATATCTCATCTGTGGTGAAACCCGTTGGAGCTTCGCCGAACATCTGGACCGCGTGGCATCCCTGAGCGAGGCCCTGCGCACCACCTACGGGATAGGCAAGGGCGACCGGGTGGCGATCCTCGCCGCCAACTGCGCCGAATGGATCCTCGCATTCTGGGCGACGACTTCGCTCGGCGCCATCACCGTCGGAATGAATTCGATGTGGTCGTCACGCGAAATCGCCTACGGGATCGAGCATTGCACCCCGAAGCTCGTCGTCGCCGACGAGGCCCGCCGGGCCCTGCTGGGCGAGGTCGAAGCTCCTGCCCTCTCGGTCGAGGCGGATATTCCGCGGCTGGCCACGGCCGCGCCCGGTACGCCGCTACCCGGCACCGAGATCGACGAGGACGATCCGGCGGTCATCCTCTACACCAGCGGCACCACCGGCCGCCCCAAGGGCGCCGTGCATTCGCATCGGAACATGATCGCCGCGGTCGACTTCTACCGGTACAACGATGCCGTCGCCACCGAAATGGGCAGCCCCCCGGGCGCCCGGCGGTTCCTGCTCGCCACGCCGCTGTTCCATATCGCGGCGTTGCACAATCTCGCCGTCCCGCGGCTCGCCTTCGGCGATACCGCGGTGATCCACACCGGCCGCTTCGATATCGACCGGGTGCTGCGGCTCGTCGCCACCGAACGCGTCACGAACTGGGGTGCGGTGCCGACCATGTTGCACCGGCTGCTGGAACACGGCGACCTGTCGGGCTACGACCTGTCGTCGCTGCGGACGATCTCGGTGAACAGCGCGCCCTCGTCCGCGTCGTTCAAAGAACGGCTCCGGACCGTACTCCCGGTCGCCGCGAAGTCGCTGGGAACCAGTTACGGGCTCACCGAATCCTCCACGGCAGCGACCTTCGCGACCGCCGCCGACCTGCAGGCCCGCCCCGAAACCGTCGGCACCCCGGTGCCGACGATGAGTGTGCAGATCCGCGACGAACACGGCGCGCCGGTGCCCGACGGGACCGAAGGCGAGATCTGCCTGCGCGGCCCGCTGGTGATGCTCGGCTATTGGAACAACCCGGAGGCCACCGCAGCCACGATCGCCGCCGACGGCTGGATGCACACCGGCGATCTGGGCACGATGAACGACGGATACCTCTGGGTGAGCAGCCGCCGATCCGATCTCATCCTGCGCGGCGGCGAGAACGTGTATCCGATCGAGGTCGAGAACGCGTTGAGCGAACACCCCGCGGTACGGGAATGCGCGGTGCTCGGCGTCGCGCACGCGGACCTCGGTCAGGAAGTGTGCGCGGTGGTGGTCACGGGCGACGCGGAGGCGGTGGATGCCGCTGAACTGGGCGCGTTCGTCGCCGAGCGGATCGCACGCTACAAGGTGCCCACGCGGTGGGAGATCACGACCGAACCGCTGCCCCGCAACGCCACCGGCAAGGTCAAGCGACTCGACGTGATCCAGGCATACGCGGGGGGCGGCGACTGAACGAAAACGCGCACGGCCGAGGCGGCGTATCGGCTTCTCGCGCGCAGCACGACCCGAGTGCGGACGGCTACGGTCCGGGCCGCCTGCACTCGGGTCCACGTGCTCCGCACTCAGTGAGGCGCAGAGCCCTCGCCCATCCGTGCGCGCAGCAGGTTCAGCGGATCCGACGTATCGCGGCGGCCGCGGGGGCCGCGACCTTCGGGAGCGATGAGCCGGCCGGCATCGGAGCGGGTCCATTCGCGGACCGCCCACCGTTCGGCGATGGCCCATCTGCCGTCGCGCAACTCCATTAGGTCGACATAGCGGCAGCCGCTCGTGAAATCGTCCCGCCCGGGCGCGCCCCAATGGGCCGCCGTGGAATACGATTCGCTGATCGCGAGGTTGCCGTGCAGTTCCACCAAGTGGTTGCCGATGTGATGCATGGTGCCGCCGAGCGCACGTAGTTTCGGGCGCACCCATTCGATGAACTCGTCCACCGTGCCGTCGAATCCGGTGTGGTGGTCGATGCCGTCGCGATGGTATGCGCCGCGCACCAAATCGAAGTCGAGCCGGTCGATACCGCGGCAATAGCGCAGCACCACCTCATAGATGGCCTGTTTGTGCAGTAGTTCCTGCAATGCGTCGGTCACCGAGGTACTCCTTCTGTCAGTCGTGCCCGAGCCCGATCATCCAGTCGAGAAGTTCGGGCAGCCGATCGGCTTCCCTGCCGAACGCGGTCGGTCGGAAGACGACGGCCGTGGCCCCGTGACGCCGGAACTGCTGTGCGGCCCGCGCGGTGGCGTCCAGATCGACGCTGCCGTCCGAGCGACGCACCGGCGTGAGGGACACCTGGATACGGAGCGTGCCGGGATCGCGGCCCTGTGCGGCGAACCTGTCACGCAGCAGTGCGACACTGCCGGTGAACCCGGGCAGGTCGGTGGGGTTGACCGACCAGCCGTCGGCGACGCGGGCGATACGGTCGAAGTTACGGGGGCTCGGACCGAGACCGAACAGGATCGGAATCCGGTCCTGCACCGGGAACGGCAGGCTGTGGAAGTTCTCGAAAGCGAAATCCCGTCCGGTGAACTGCGCCGGCGCCCGGGTCCACAGTTCCCGGCAGGCGCGCACGGTGTCCTCCATCCGCCCGAACCGGGCGTCGAACGGCATACCGGTGGCGGTGTACTCCGCTTCCTGCCAGCCCACACCGAAACCCATGGTGACCCGTCCGCGGGAGAGGCGGTCGAGGGTCGCGATCTGTTTGGCGAGCAGGGCGGCGGGCCGGACGGTGGCGATCAGCACCGATACGCCCAGCTGTGCGCGTTCGGTGACGGCGGCGACGGCCGACAGCAGGGAGATCGGTTCGTACCACGGGTGGTCGAGCGGGAACGGGAAGTTGTTGTCCCGCATGCGTTGTGCGTGGGCGTCCGCGGCGAAACCGAGATGGTCGCCGGTGGAGATCAGATCGATTCCGCGTCGATCCGCTTCGGCCGCCAGATCGGGGACAGCACTGATATCGCCGCCGAACAGCGCTTCGGCGCCGAGAATGTTGAGCCCGATTTCCATGGCCTCATCTCAGCCCGGCCGGACACGGAAGGGAACCGGTCTTTCCGTTGGGTGAGACCTCGGCAGACCCGCAACCGGTTCGCGGATTAGCGTCCGGACCACGTCGCGACAGCCGTGCACGGCATAGGAGAACCACGATGGATTTGCGGGAGTCACCCGAGCACCAGGAGCTCAGGCGGGAATTGCGTGCCTATTTCGCGAAGCTGCTGCCCGAGGACGAACGCCGCGCTGCCGGTGAACAGGGTGTAGGCGGCGACCGGTTCCGCGAGATCGTCGGGATGCTCGGCGCGGACGGCTGGCTGGGCATCGGCTGGCCGGTGGAGTTCGGTGGTCAGGGCCGCTCCATCGAGGAGCAGTTCGTCTTCTTCGACGAGGTCCAGCGTGCCGGGCTGCCCTTCCCGTTCGTCACCGTCAACACGGTGGGCCCGACCCTGCAGAAATACGGCACCGAGGAACAGAAGGCGAAGTATCTGCCCGGAATCCTGGCCGGCGATATCGTCTTCGCCATCGGCTACACCGAACCCGGTGCCGGTACCGATCTGGCGTCGCTGGAAACCCGCGCCGTGCGTGACGGCGACGACTGGGTGGTGGACGGCAACAAGATCTTCACCTCCGGCGCGAATACCGCCGACTACGTCTGGCTGGCGTGTCGCACCGATCCGGAAGCCCCGAAACACCGAGGCATCTCGATTCTCATCGTGCCGACCGACGCACCCGGATTCTCCTGGTCACCGATCCATACCGTCGGCGGTCTGACCGTCACCTCCACCTACTACTCCGGTATCCGCGTCGGCGCAGACGCCGTGGTGGGTGAGCCGAACGGCGGATGGCGGCTGATCACCGCGCAGCTCAACCACGAACGTATCGGGCTGGCCGCACTGGGTGGGCGTACCGAAGGCCTGTGGCATCAGGTCCTGGACTGGGCCCGCGATACGGGTGCCATCGACATACCGTGGGTGCGGCAGGAATTCGCGCGTACCCACGCGAAGCTGGTGGCGATGCGGTTGATGAACTGGAAGATGACCGCCGCCGTCGCAGCCGACACCCTCTCCGGTGCGGACGCGGGGGCCACGAAGGTGTTCGGCACCGAAACCCATATCGACGTCTACCGGACACTGCTCGGCATCCTCGGCGCCGCCGGCCGGATCCGCCCCGGAAGCCCGGGCGCCGTACTGGCCGGGCAGATCGAGCAGATCTCCCGGCAAGGGGTGGTCAACACCTTCGGCGGCGGGGTCAACGAGGTGCTGCGCGATATGGTCGCCACCCTGGGATTGGGGACCGTCAAGGCGGGCCGCGGCCGATGAACGTACTCGACACCCTGAACACACTGGTCGGCCGCGAACTGCAACCCACCACCTGGGCGCCGGACCCGGTGAACACCGCCATGATCCGGCATTGGGTCGAAGCCATGGGCGATACCAACCCGATCTACCTCGACGACGACGCCGCCCGCGCCAGCGGCCGCGACGGTCTCATCGCACCACCCACGATGGTGCAGGCGTGGACGATGCGGGGATACGCGGCGACCGCCGCCGGCGGCAGTGTCTCCGAGGTCGCCACTCAGCTGCTGGACACCCTGGCCGGGGCCGGGTTCACCTCGGTGGTCGCCACCGACTCCGAACAGGAGTATTTCGCCGAGCTGCGTCCCGGCACCCGGATCAATGTCACGGAAGTGATCGAATCGATCTCCCCGGAGAAGAACACCGCGCTCGGGCCCGGGCATTTCGTGACAACCGTCAAAACGTACCGGGACGCCGACGGCACGGTCGTCGCCACTCAGCGGTGGCGGATCCTGCGGTTCCGGCCCGCGGCGAAGGAAACGCCCCGCGCGCTACGACCACGCCCGGCGATCAACCAGGACAATGCCTTCTGGTTCGCCGCGGCCGAGGACCATCGCCTGGTGATCCAGCGCTGCGTGTCCTGCGGGACACTGCGGCACCCGACCGGACCGATGTGCGGGCACTGCCGGTCACTGGACTGGGACACCGTCGACGCCTGCGGCCGCGGCATCGTCTACAGCTTCGTGGTCAACCACCATCCGCGGCTCGACGCCTTCGACTACCCGCTGATCGTCGCGGTCGTCGAACTCGAGGAGGGCACCCGGCTCGTCGCGAACATGGTCGGTGCCGAACCCAGCGACATGCGGGTCGATATGCCGGTGGAACTGGACTGGATCGACGCCGACCCGGAGCTGACGCTGCCCGCGTTCCGTCCGGTCATACGCGAGGAGAACTGATGGATTTCGCCTTCACCGAGGAGCAGACCGCGATCCGCGACCTGGCCACCGATATCTTCACCGGCAAGTCGGGCCCGGAGCGGATCCGGGCCGTCGAAGCGTCCGCGGAACGGATCGACCGGGACCTGTGGCGCGAGCTCGCCCGCGCCGGATTGCTGGGGATCGCGCTCCCCGCCGAATCCGGCGGGGGCGGGCTCGGTTTCACCGAACTCTGTGTACTGCTCGAACAGCAGGGCCGCAGCGTGGCCCCCGTTCCGCTGTGGGAGACCGCGCTCGCTGCGGCCGCCATCGCCGAATTCGGCACCCCGGAGCAGCAGCGCAACTATGTGGCGCCGGCGGCGGCCGGCGAGCTGTTCCTCAGCGTCGGGCTGGAGGAGTTCGGCCCGGCCGACCCGGCGGCACCCGCGACGTCGGCGCACCGATCCAGCGCCGGAACATGGGTCTTGACCGGCGCGAAAGCAGTGGTCCCGGTGGCGCATATCGCGACCCGGGTGGTCGTCTCGGCCACGACAACGACCGGCACCGGACTGTTCCTGGTCGACCCCACCGGCGCCGGCGTCCGGGCCGAGACCAACGAAACCACGACGCGCGCGCTCGCGGCGAACCTCACCTTCGACAACGCCCCGGCCGAACACCTCGCCGACGGAGATTCCGTGCAGTGGCTGGTCTCCCGCGCCGAAATCGCACTGGCGGCACTACAGGCCGGCGTGGGTGCCGCCGCGACAGCGCAGGCGGTGACCTATCTCAACGAGCGTCGCCAGTTCGGGCGCCCACTGTCGACCTTCCAGGCCGTGAGTCATCAACTGGCCGACTGCTATATCGACCTCGAGGCGATGCAGGTCACGCTGTGGCAGGCGGCATGGCTGCTCGGTAACGGCGACGACCCGGGCACAGCGGTGCTGGTGGCCAAATGGTGGGCCACCGACGGTGGGCAACGCGTGGTACATCGCGTCCAGCATGTGCACGGCGGGATCGGGGTGGATATCGACTACCCCGTGCACCGGTACCTGCTGTGGGGTAAGCAGATCGCCGCAACCCTCGGGGCCGCGAGCGCCGACCTCGCCCGCCTCGGCGACCTGCTCGCCCGCCCGGAGGTGGCGGTATGAGCGCGGCGGCGGATATCACGGTCGGCGCGGTTCTGCCGGAACTCGCCATTCCTCTCACCCGCACTCTGATCGTATCGACGGCCATCGCGAGCCGCGACTACCAGGACGTCCACCACGACCCGGACCTGGCGGTCGAACGCGGCTCCAAGGATGTATTCATGAACATCCTCACCACCAACGGACTGGTGGGCCGCTACGTCACCGATTGGGCGGGGCCGCGGGCCTCGTTGCGTAAGGTCGCCATCCGGCTCGGCGCCCCCAACTATCCGGGCGACACGATGACCCTCAGCGGCGAGGTGACCCATATCGCCGACGGCGTGGTGTCGGTGCAGGTCCGCGGCGCCAACAGCCTGGGCGACCATGTCCGCGGCCTCGTCACCGTCGCTTTCATGGAAGGGAATGGGCGATGACAGCAGGCACACTGTCCGGCGCGGCCGCCATCGTCGGTATCGGCGCGACCGAGTTCTCCAAGAACTCCGGCCGCAGTGAGCTACAACTGGCCTGCGAAGCGATTGTCGCGGCGCTCGCCGACGCCGGGATCGACCCTTCGGAAGTGGACGGCCTGGCCACCTACACCGCCGAAACGAACGGTGAAGTACTCGTCGCCCGCAACTGCGGGCTGGGGGAGCTGAAATTCTTCTCCCGCGTCGGCTACGGCGGCGGCGCCGCCTGCGCGACCGTGCAGCAGGCGGCGATGGCCGTGGCCACCGGGGTCGCGGACGTCGTCGTCTGCTACCGGGCGTTCAACGAACGTTCCGGAGTCCGCTACGGTCTGGGGCAGCACGACCGGCCGATGGACAGCACCGCCGACCGGGCGGCATATGCGTGGCTGACCCCGCAGGGCCTGTCCACTCCCGCCCAGTGGGTGGCGATGTTCGCTCGGCGGTATATGCATCAGTACGCCGCCACCAGCGAAGATTTCGGCCGGGTCGCCGTGGCGGCCCGCGCATTCGCCGCGAACAACCCGAACGCGTGGTTCTACCGGCGGCCGATCACGCTCGCCGATCACCAGAATTCCCGCTGGATCGCCGAACCACTGCATCTTCTGGACTGCTGCCAGGAAACCGACGGCGGACAAGCCCTCGTCGTCGTTTCCGCCGACCGCGCCCGCACCCTCACCCACACACCGGCGCTGATCAAGGGCGCCGCGCAGGGCAGCGGTAAGGACCAGCACATGATGACGAGCTACTACCGGCCCGATATCACGCGCATTCCCGAAATAGGGCTGGTCGGCCGGCAACTGTACGGCCAGAGCGGCCTGCAACCCGCCGATATCGACGCCGCGATTCTCTACGACCATTTCACGCCGCTGGTGCTCCCGCAGCTCGAAGAACTCGGGTTCTGCGCACCCGGGGAGGCGAAGGATTTCATCGCCGACGGCAACCTCGAACTCGGCGGCCGGCTGCCTACCAACACCCACGGCGGTCAGGTCGGGGAGGCCTATCTGCACGGCGTCAACGGGATCGCGGAGGCCGTGCGTCTGCTGCGTGGTACATCGGCGAACCAGCCGGCCGGTGTGGAGAATGTCCTGGTCACTGCCGGAACCGCGGTGCCCACGAGTGGTCTGGTGCTCGGTGTTGCGTGAGGGTCGTGCGCGGCCGTCGCAGCCCCCGCCCGTTCCCACTCGCCGAGAGACGCCGGAAGGCGAATGGGGTAGGCACATCAAGCACCCAGTCCGCTCACTCACCACCTCCGGGAGACCGCGATGAATGACGACCCGCCCGCCCGGCCCACCGTGCGCACGGCGGCGGCCGGCAGCGTGCTGACCTCGGCACCCCAGCAGACACCGGTCGACCGGGCGACAGCGGCCGCGCGGCGGGTGATCGACGCGTTGCTGCGCACCGACCGCGCGAACGCGAACCTGGATCGGGTGGCCGAGGAGCTGGACAGTATCGCCGCCCATCTCGAGCAGCACGCCCCGGAGGTGGCCGAACGGCTGGTGGACATGTGGCACGGTGAGGGTGTCACACGTCATGACCCGGTCACCGGCCCGGAGAACGCGATCGCACCGCCACTGGTGCTCACCGGCCGTGCCGACGGTTCGGTCGACGGTGTGGTCACCCTGACCATCCCGTATCAGGGCCCGCCGGGGCATGTGCACGGCGGAGTGTCGGCTCAACTGCTCGATCACACGCTCGGCGTAGCCAACACGTGGGCCGGTTGCCACGGTCCCACCGCGCAATTGAATGTGCGGTACCACCGCCCGACACCGTTGTTCGTGCCGCTCACCGTGAGCGGCCGGCTGGTCTCGCAGAACGGCAACAAGATCAATTCCGTCGGCGCGATCCACACCGCGGACGGTGAGTTGTGTGTCTCCGCCGAGGGTTTGTTCATCGGCAAAACCGTGACGCGTCCACGGGGCGCGGGGGAGCCGGTACTTCGCTGGACTGCGCCCGAGTCGCCCGGCCTGGTGGTCGAATGACATCCTCGTGATGCCGGCGGTCAGGGTCGCGTGGGCGGTTGCGTGGCTGTGCGGTTCGTCAGCTTCGCGGCAGGCGCAGCTCCCGTACAGCTTCCTCGAGTTCACGGATATTGCGCTGTAGGTCGAGGAGCGCCGGCGCGCTGCCGGTGTTCTCGGCCGCGGGTGCCGATCGATCGGGCGTGATCCCGGGAGCGGGTGCGGCCGGCTCCCGGGCCGGACCGGCGGCGGCGAAACCGTCGAGGAAGACCGCGATCAGATCGTGGCGCAGCCGGTCGGCGCCGGTGGCCAGGGAGTCCCGGTGGAAACGGACGGTGAACCAGACGGATTCGCGCAGCAGGCGGTGGAAGTGGTGCGGGTCCACATCGGTCCGGAATTCCCCGGTGGCGATACCGCGGGCGATCGCGTCGGCCCAGTACTGGTTGGCGCGGCGTACGGCGGTGGCGATCCGGCTGTCGGCGGGTTGTGACGAGAGCGCGCTCTCGTTCTGGTAGATCTCCGTCGCGTAGGGGTGGTCGGTGGCCGATTCGAAGGAGACCGCGACCATCCGGTCGAGCCGCTCGCGTGCGGTTTCGCCGGGGACGAGCGCGGCTTCGTAGCGGTCGTTGAGATCGTCGATGAAGGTGGTGACGATTTCGAAGACGATGGCATGTTTGGAGGCGAAGTGGTGATAGAGGCTGCCCGAAAGGATCCCGACTTCGTCGGCGATATCGCGCACGGTGGTGCGGGCGACACCGCGTTCGCTGAACAGTTTCGCGGCGTGGAACAGGATGGCCTCTTTCCGAGTGGGTGACACCTGGCGTCTCCTCGCGTGCCGTGTTGTCCGGTTCCCGATCAAGCACTTGCTTGAATCGAAGGCTACACGAACGCCCGGACCTGTATTCCGCACGCGGGCGGCCTGGCAAGAGGGTGGTAGCGCCGCGAGCCTGCGGGGGAGCCGGCTGTGTAATAGGTATTTGCTCTGATTCGATGTGAGTTGCCTTGTTGCAGTTGGGTCTTCCGATGTCGCGTACTTCATGCATTCGGTGAGAGATATCCCGGCAAACCGTTGACAGGCCGCTGTGATCCATCTAACGTTCCAAGCAAGCGATTGCTTTGGAACGCCCTAATATTGCTTGGGCCCCTGGTGACCGCTGATAACCAAGCAGCATGCAAGGAGAGAGCATGGGTCTCGGTTCATTCGATGCGGCGATTCCGCCGATTTCCCCCTCGGTACAAGGGCACACCGAAGACCGCGGCAACCGGCGCGAACCGGTCCCGCCGCAGTCGGAATCGTGGTGAGCGCCCCCGGCGGCCGCCGGCACCGCGATACCCGGAAACCGGCCGGACCGGTCTTCCGGTGAACAACCCCCGGTAACCAACCGGGCCCCCGCCGGACCCCGGCGGCGCGAACGTGCGGAGCCGGACCGAATGACCGTGCCTACGCCGGCCGAGACCGCGACCCCGGAACATTCGACGACCACCGCCCCGAACCGGCCGGATACCTCTCGGACACCGCGCCCGAGCAGCCGCGCAACGGCAAATACCCCATGTGATCGGGCGATTTCCGATGTGAGCGCAGCCCGCACCCACCGGCAGCCCACCCCCGAAGCTCATATCGTGCGTGAAAGGAACTCCATGAACCGCAGAAGGTCTCGCCGTGCCCGGCATCTACTGGCCGCGGCCGTGGCGACGCTGGTCGTGGCCGGTTGCGGAGGCGGCCCCATCGACGGCGGTTTCGGCGGCCCGGTCGGCGATATCGATCCGGACGCCATCCTGCGGGTCACCAGCAGCTCCCCGACCAGGAACCTGGACCCCTACCTGCAGACCAGCTACGGCGGCTGGGGGTATCTGACCGTGATCTTCGACCGGCTCACCACCGTCGACAAAGACGGCAACCTCATTGCCGGACTGGCGAAATCCTGGCAGTTCGCGCGGGACGGCTCGTATCTGGAGCTGAAACTCCGCTCCGGCGTCTCCTTCCACAACGGGGCGGCCTTCGACGCCGCCGCGGTGGCCGCGAATATCCACCGCGGCCAGAACATGGAAGGCAGCACGGTCACCGACGCCCTGCAGAACATCACCTCGGTCGAGGAAGTCGACAACTACACCGTCCGCCTGCATCTGAAGCCCGGTACCGGTGTTGAACTGCCGGGGGTGTTCAGCACCAACGTCGGAATGATGGTCAGCCCGAAAACGATCGCCGCGGGTACCGATCTCCGCAACGACCCGGGCCTCTCCGGCTCCGGCGGCTACGTGGTCACCGAATACGTACCCGAGGAATCGCTATCGCTGGTGCGCGCCGGCGGCGGCCCCAACTGGGACCCGAAGGCCGGGCAACTCGCCGGGATCGAGTTCGAATGGATCCCCGACGCCCGGACCCGGTTGAACGGAATGAAAACGGGGATGACCGATCTGAGCTGGGTCAGTTCCGCCAACGAAGTGATCGAAGCCCAGACACTGGGACGCAACCGGACCGTCGGCGTCGACGAGGTCGTCTTCCGCAACGTGCTCGGCCTGTACATGCGGCCCGACGGCGATCTCGCGAAACCGGAAGTCCGGCAGGCCGTGGCCGCCGCCATCGATCCCGCAGCCGTCAGCGCCTTGTTCTCCGGAACCTGCACACCCCACCGGCAGCTGTACCCGGCCGGCAGCTGGCCCGCGGACGAGAACTACGAATACCCGTATCCCTACGACCCGGACAAGGCCCGTGCCCTGGTACAGGCGGCCGGCGGCGCCCGGATAGCGCTGACCTTCGCTGCCGGCACCAACACCGAGAACACCGCGAACGTCCTGCAATCGAGCCTGTCGCAAGCCGGTATCGACGCCGACCTCAACCCGGTCCCCAACACCCAGAACGAACCCCGCTATATCGCCGGCGATTTCGAATCGATGGTGGCCAACAGCTTCAACGCGAAAGTCGATCCCGCGGAAACCGTGAACACCTTCCTGTTCGGTGCCTACGCCCTCGCCAACGGCAATCAGCAGATCCGGGATCTGACGACCCGGGCCGCCGACCCCACCCTGACAGACGAACAGCGCGCACCGCTGTACCACCAGGCGTGGGACCTCACGCTGAAAGAAGCCATGTACGTCCCTATCTGCAATCAGACCAACGCCACGCTGTTCACCAGCCAGGTCGTCGGCGCACAAGACATCCCGTGGGCGGACCTCGGAATCTTCGACCTCCGCCACGTGGCAATGACCGAATAGTCCGCCGGAATCATGAGGAGAACCTGTGCTGCGTTATGCCGGGCAGCGGTTACTGGCGGCGATCCCGCTGCTGCTGATCGTTCCACTGTTGATATTTCTTTTGATGGATCTGGCTCCGGGCGATCCGGCGGTCGTACTGGCGGGAGAGAACGCGACACCGAAACGGCTGCGGGAACTACGCGAGAACCTCAACCTCGACGAAAACGTCCTGATGCGATACCTGGACTGGGTCGGGTCGGCGTTACGCGGCGACCTCGGTATGTCGCTGTGGTCGAACCAGACGGTGGCCGAACTGCTGCTGCGGCGGATGGCCACGACCCTGTCGCTGGTGTTGTTCGCGATCGTGCTGGCCGTGACGATCGGCGTGGTTCTGGGCATTCTGGGCGCGCTGCGGCCCGGCGGTGTGGTCGACCGGGGGATCAACGCCCTGGCCTCGGTAGCGATCGCCATCCCCGCCTTCTGGTTCGGACTGGTACTCGTCCTGGTGTTCGCGGTGACGCACCAGATATTTCCCGCCTTCGGCTATGTGCCGATATCGGAAGGAGTGGTGCCGTGGTTCCAGCATCTGGTGCTGCCCGGTGTCGCATTGGCGCTGCTGCCCGCCGCCGAGGTGACACTGCAACTGCGGTCCGCGCTCGGCCAGGTCCTCGGCAGTGACTACATCCTCAACGCCGAAGCCCGCGGACTGTCCCGGGCGAGCGTGATCGGGAAGCACGGGCTCAAGAACGCCTGCATCCCCGTGGTGACCGTGCTCGGCTTCCGGGTCTCCGAAGTACTCGGCGGCGCGGTCACCATCGAGATCATCTACAACATGCCCGGCCTGGGCAGCCTGGCGGTCAACAGCGTCCAGAATCACGACGTCCCGGTACTCCTCGGGTTCGTCCTGTTCACCACCCTCGTCGTCATCGTCGTCAATCTGCTCGTCGATATCTCCTACGGCTACTTCAACCCGAAGGTGCGTTCATGACCGCGACCACACCGGCAGACGCCGGTATCCGGCCCGGGGCGGGCCGCAGAGTATTCGACTTCCTGCGCCGCCGGCCCGCCACCGCGACCGCGGCGCTGTTCGTCGTTCTGCTGATCCTCGTCGCGCTCTTCGCACCCTGGATCGCCCCCCACGATCCGTACGCCCAGGATCTGCTGAACCGGCTCCAGCCCCCCGACGCCACGCACCTGCTGGGCACCGACGACTACGGCCGTGACGCGCTGAGCCGGTTGCTCTTCGGCGCCCGTATCTCGCTGACGGCCGCCCTGCAGGCGGTGGCCCTGGCACTGATCCTCGGACTGCCCCTCGGGGTGATCGCCGGCTACCGCGGCGGCTGGACCGACACCCTGCTCACCCGTCTCATGGAAGCCCTGATGAGTGCCCCGTCGCTGGTCCTGGCGATCACCATCGTCGCTGTCCTGGGCTCCGGAATCACCAACGCCATGTTCGCGGTGGGTCTGGTGATGGCGCCCCGGTTCTTCCGCGTCGCCCGCGCCTCCACGATGGACGTCCGCGGCGACACCTATATCGAGGCCTCCGTCGCCCTCGGGTGCACGCCATCACGGACCATCCTCCGGCACATCCTGCCGAATGTGATGCCCCCGATCGTCCTGGTCATCTCCGTCTCCCTGGGCACCGCGGTCGCCGCCGAGGCGAGCCTGAGTTTCCTGGGCCTGGGCGCGAAGGCCCCGGCCGCGAGTTGGGGATCGATGCTCAGCACCGCCGCCTCGAATATGCAACTCGCCCCGCACCTGGTGTGGCCACCGGGCGTGATGATCTTCCTGACCGTGCTCGCCTTCACCTACCTCGGTGACGGTGTGCGCCGAGCCCTGACAAGGAGCCGCAATGGCAGTAGCAACTGACGGACTCCAGCAGCCACAACCCGCTCCCGGCGCGGCCACCGGCACTCTGCTGCGAGTCCGCGATCTCACCGTGCAATTCCCTGTCGGCCGCGGCCGCTGGACCACCGTCGTCGACGGTGCCTCCTTCGATGTCGGTGCGGGCGAATCCGTCGCCCTGGTCGGCGAATCCGGCTCGGGGAAAACCGTGTCGTCCCTGGCGGTCATGGGCCTGACCGCACACACCGGCGGCCGCATCTCCGCCGGCTCCGTGGAATTCGAAGGCCGTGACCTCACCGCACTGCCGCCGCGCGAATGGCGCACACTGCGCGGCACCGGAATGGGCATGATCTTCCAGCAGCCCATCCGCAGCCTCAACCCCGCCTACACGGTGGGCGACCAGATCGCCGAATCCGTCCGCAGACACCTCGGCCTCGACCGCCGCGCCGCCATGGCCCGCGCGGTGGAAATGCTCGAGCTGGTCCAGGTACCCCGCGCCGCCGAACGGGTCCACGAATACCCGCACGCCTTCAGCGGCGGAATGTGCCAGCGCGTCATGATCGCCATGGTCATGGCCTGCAATCCGCGGCTGCTCATCGCCGACGAACCCACCACCGCACTCGACGTCACCGTCCAGGAAACCATCCTCCAACTCCTGCGAGACCTGCAGGAGCAAACCGGTATCGGCCTGCTGTTCATCACCCACGACCTCGCCGTGGTCGCCGAACTGTGCCGGCGCGTGGTCGTCATGTACGCCGGCGAAGTAATCGAGGAAGCCGGCGCCGAAGAGCTGTTCTACACACCCCGCCACCCGTACACCGCCGGTCTGCTCGCCTCGATTCCGCACCCGGGCCGCAACCGCGACCGGCGCCTCACCGCCATCGAAGGCCGGGTACCGGTCGCGGGCGAATGGCCGTCCGGATGCCGGTTCCGGGAACGCTGCCCACATGCCCGGCCCGGACTGTGCGACACCACCCACCCGGCGACCACCCCCACCGGGGACCGGAGCACCGCGCGGTGCCTGCGCACCACCGAGCTCGAACTACAAGGAGTGCAGCAACCATGAGCCTGCTCGAGGTATCCGATATTTCCAAGTCGTTCTCGACAGGCCGCGATATCCTCGGCCGCCGCTCCGGCTGGACCCACGCCGTCCAGAACGTCTCATTCCAGCTCGGCACCGGCGAATGCCTCGCCGTGGTCGGCGAATCCGGCGCCGGGAAATCGACCGTCGGCCGAATCGTGCTGCGGCTGATCGAACCCGACACCGGCAGCATCACCTTCGACGGCCACGACGTCCGCGCCGCCACACCCACCCGGCTCCGCGCCCTGCGCCGCGGTATGCAGATGATCTTCCAGGACCCGCACAGCTCACTCGACCCCCGGATGAGCATCCTCGACGCAGTCGCCGAACCACTCGTCGTCCACACCGACCTCGATCGCAAGTCCCGCACCGCCACCGTGCGAGCCCTGCTGGACAAGGTCGGCATCGGCGCCCGCTACCTCGCGCGCTACCCGGCCGAACTTTCCGGCGGACAGCTGCAACGCGTCGCGATCGCCCGCGCGCTCACCCTGCAACCCAAAATGATCGTCTGCGACGAACCCGTTGCCGCCCTCGACGTCTCCGTCCGGTCCCAAGTGCTCAACCTGCTGCGTGACCTCCAGGACGAACTCGGGTTGGCCTACTTGTTCGTCTGCCACGACCTCGCACTGATCGAAGTGATCGCCGACCGGGTCCTGGTCATGGCAGGCGGCAGAGTCGTCGAATCAGGCACCGTCGAGGACATCTACCACCACCCCCAGGAGGAATACACGCAGAAACTATTGGCAGCCATCCCCGTACCTGTCCCGCGCAGCGCGCGGCGCTGACCCGGGCGACGGAACACATCATGGCAATGATCGAACGGATCACCGTAATCCTCGATGTCTTCGACGACCGCACCTCCCGCTTGACCCTGGAGGAAATCAGCCGCCGGTCGCAACTGCCGCGTTCGACCGTGCACCGGATCCTGAAACAGCTGGTCCGGCTCCACTGGGTGGAGCACACCCCCTTCGGCTACACCATCGGACGCCGCGCCCTGCGAATGGGCGGAATCTCCGAAGGCTACAGCGCGATCCGCGCCGCGGCGGCCCCCGTACTGCAGGACCTGCACATGCAAACCGGGATGGTCGTGCACCTGGCTGTGCTGGAAGGAGGCGAAAACGTCTACCTCGACAAAGTAGGTGGACGTGACGCGTCCACGCTGCCGTCCCGGATCGGCGGCCGCGGACCCGCCTACGCGACGGCCTGCGGAAAATCCATGCTCGCATTCCTCGCCCCCGAATGGGTGGACGGCCTGTACGGGCAGCGCCTGCACCGGTGCACCGATCGCACGATCGGCGAGATCACCGCACTGCACCGGGAACTGAATCTTGTCCGGCGCCGCGGCCTCGCCTTCGACTGGAGCGAGGCCTTCCGGGGCCTGGCCTGCGCGGGGGCAGCCATCCGTGGTACCCGTGGCCCGCTCGCCGCGCTCTCGGTCTGCGGCCCCGCCGACGCCGCGCCGTTCGAGCGGGCAGCCCCGCTGGTGGTGGCAGCCGCCCGGGAGATCGCCCTGACACTCGGCCGGCGCCCGGCCCAGGTAACCGGTGCGGGCCCCCGGCGCCTCCGCGACGACGAGACGATCCACCTCTACGAAGGCCGGCGGTCCACCTCATGCCCTGACCCCTCACCGGCTTCGGCGCGCTGATCACCGGCGGCCGAGACGGGTTCGGCAGATCGGCCGCCACCCGCCCGGCCCGCGCCTCGATCACACTGCTGGGCCGCACAGAAACGAGCCTGCGCAGCGCGGCCACCTCGAAATCCTCGCCCGCAACGTGTGGCGCGCTGCGCGGAGAGCTTCGCGAGGGCGGAACGCCGACGTAGCAGGGCGAGGTAGGTGCGAAATCACTCGGGTGAGCGCAGGCGGTAGTGGGGGAGCGAGGAGTTCGCCGGCCGGTTCCGGCGGCTCGTCGTAGACGCGGGACGAGCACGTAGGGGACAGGAGCACCCGAGCGTTGGGATACAGCGGGCCGCCACCGCGGGCCGCGGCCGAACGCACGGACCCCGAAAACTCGTCCGAAATTCGGAAACAGCCGACCCGAACATTAAATAATCGTCCTACGACGATATGCGCATCTAACTATGTCTGACTCCATCAATCAGTTCGTACTGCCGACACACAAGAAAAAGACAAAGGAAGAGGCATATTGCACACAACTCGAACTGCACATCAGCGGTGGACTGACATGTCCGCGCTGGGGGAGCAGAAGCGATACGGCTGAGGTCTCGGCGACGAGGGACGCACACCCGTGACGCCGCCGTCGCCACCACCATCGGTCTCTCGGCCTTCGCAGGCACTCTCATCGGCGGTACCGCCGCCGACCATTACGACCGCCGGCTCGTGATCGTCGGTTCACGAGCCGCCGCAACCCTCGTCTTCGCCCTGCGGGCGGTAAACGCGATGCTCCCCGAACGAAACTGTGGGTGATCTTCCTCTGCACCGTGATCGACGGCACATCCTCGCGGTCGGCGACGCTGCGGTGTGGTGGCCGGGAGGTTGCTGCCACCGCCGTAGGTTAGTTCAGCCTCAGGTTACCCAGTGGTGGTGATGCCGCGCGCGGCCGTCGATCGCCACGCGGGCGGGCGGGGATTTCGTGGAGGATTCGGAGCTCGCGCTCCTCACCCCAGCACAGTGTGTCACTGTGATGAAATTCGGGGTACTGGCATACCTGAGAAGGGGGAGAGGGATATTCGTCAGTTCGCGGTCCTGGGCTCGTCCACGCGGGTGACCAGACCTCGGTCCCCGTCCACGCGTACGCGGTCGCCGGTCCGCAGCACTCGCGTGGCCACCAAAGTGTTGACCACGCACGGTAGACCGTACTCACGCGCCACCACCGCGCCGTGCGATACCGAACTGCCGATATCGGTGACAAGCGCAGCAATGACAGTGAAATAAGGGGTCCAACCCACATCGGTGACCGGCGCGACCAGAATCTCACCCCGCTGTACGTCACGTGCATCGACAATCGACTTCGCGACACGCACCACGCCTTCCACGGTTCCACGCCCGGCAGGCCGGCCTGAGATCTGGTCGCCGGTGATCCCCTGCAGCGGCACGACGACAAGAGGTTCCGGCCGGCCCACCGACACGTCATCGAACTCGAGCAATTCCTGGAACGCCAACGCCTCACGACGCTTCCGGGCACACTGCACCAGACCGGCGATGTCCTCCCCGCCGACGACGCGGTGCAATTCCCCACGATCGAAGAAGAAGACGAGATCGGCATCGGGTAGCCGCCCCGACGCGGCCAGCACCTCGCCCAGACGCCGGTAGCCGAGCTTGAGCGCATGCGCCATCAGCGCCATCTTCGACTTCGTCTCCTCGCGCCCACGCGCACCGCCCCGCGCCAGCCGGGCGAGAAATCCGACAACCCCCGATCGAGGCGCCTCGATACGCGTGTGCACCGCCCCACGGCCGGCCGGATCGAGAGCTGAGCGCAGCATGACCTGCATCATCGCTCCCAGACCCCCCGGGTCCTCCGCCCACGAAGGATCACGCATGCACAGCTCGCGGTACCCACGGTGGCCATGGCGGCCCAGGAAACGCCGCAACGCCCTCCCGCCGAGGCTGTCGGCGGCCTGCAACGTGCCGACAGCGCGGTCCGGCTCGTTCGCCAGGAACTCCTCGGCAGCCGCAGCGTCCGCGGCGACGATACGCACGACCGAATCCAGCTCCTCCAGCATCAGCGCACTCTCGACTTCGGAGGCGCCGGCCATGAGCCTGGCCGCTTCGGCCCGGCCCTCGTCCTCGCTGCGTCCGTTCTCGGCCGCCTGTCGTATGAGGACGCTTTCGAGAATGTTGGCGGCCACCGCGGCACGTGACGACGACCGCACATGAGTCAGGGTGATGTCGCAGTACTGTTCGACGCCGGATTCCAACTGGCGCATGATGAGCCGGGGGTCGTCACTCGCCGGAATGCGGAATTCGGCGATCCGGTCACCCAAACGGCGAATCGCCGGACCGGCGGACAGCGCATGCGTGGTGAGCCGGACGGTGTTGACGAGCTTGCGGGCGAACGGCTTCGGTGGTTTCGCCTGCAACTCGTCGACCACCCGACCGCAGATCGACATCGAGAACTGCTCCAGCGAATTCCCCAGAAGCCCCGAGCTCAGCGCCGTACCCTCGGTCAGGTTCAAGAACATATGGCCGTAGAAATAGCCGACCTGTAGCCACGGCTTCTCATAACCGGGCTGGGCCCGCGCCACCACCTGCGTCATCTGCATCGCGTAGTCGATGGCATAGCCGGATACCGATGCGGTCAGCGGGCAGAACGCCCCTGGCATCATCTCGCCGATATTGCAGCGCGTGTACACGTGATCCGCACCCGCGAGCGGTGAATCCATCTCGTTCAGATCGCCGGGCAGGGTGGTGATCGGCCGGGCCTGCAACCACCACAGTTTCCCGGAGCGGTCGATCGCCCATTCGAGATCCAGTGGCCGGCCCCAGTGTTCGGCGGCGCGCAGAGCGGCGGACCGGATATCCGCGATCTCCTCCGGCGACAGAACCGGCACCTCGCCCACCTCGTGCACCGCGGGCACACCGCGCGAATCCAGGACGATATGGTCGGGGGAGGCCGTACCGTCGACCAGCGCTTCGCCGAGCCCGGTGACGGCGTCGATCACCATGAGGTCGCGGCGGCCCGTCGTCGGGTCCGCGGTGAACACGACACCGGCGGCGCGCGCGTCGACCATCTGCTGAACCACTACATGCATCGTGGCGCTGCCTTGTCCGCTGTAGGACGAGGCTCGCCGGGAATGGACGGAGGCTGCGCAGGTGCGCACAGCCGCGGTGAAAGCGTCGACGGAATCGACACCCAGCACCGTGTCGTATTGCCCGGCGAAGGACTGGTCGGCCCCGTCTTCTCCGACCGCCGACGATCTGACCGCCACCGGGGCCGCTCCGGCGGCGGCCATCCGGACGAACCTCTCCGCCGCCGCCTCGATCGCGCCCGGTCCGGAAATATCGACGACGACGAATCCCACCGGCACAGCGAGCCCGAGACGGCGTAGCTGCGCGAGGCCGGCCGCCTTGCCGCCGTAGCGGTCGTCGGTGACGTCGTCGAACTCGATCGTGGTCACCGACATGGCGATCCCCCCAGCGCGTCAACGATCTCGGCGAGCGCGTCGATCGCGATGGGGCCCGGCTGATACAGACAGATCCGGTCCGACACACCGTCGACACGGTCCCGAATATGCGCGGCCACCTCGGCCGGGGTACCGCAGGCGGCGATGGTGTGCAGTATCTCGTCGTCGATCAGGGACGCCATCTCCTTCCAGCGCCCCTGCTTGGACATCGCATTGAGTTCCGGCTGCAGATCGCCCCAGCCGTGCGCATCGAGCACCGGCCGGTAGGCCGGGGTGGAACCGTAGAACGCCAGCAGCATCCGGGTCGAGGCGTGGTCGTCGTCTCGTCCGCCGGCCACCGACACGATGATCTCGGGCACGACCTCGAAATCGTCCTCGCTGCGACCGGCCGCGGCCAGCCCCGCACGGACAGCAGGCATCGTCGTGCCGTGCAAGTACCGTTTCGTCCCGAACGGCATCACCAGCAAACCGTCGGCCACCTCCGCGGTCGCCCTGGTCAGCCGGGGGCCCAGGGCGCCGAGATAGATCGGCGGCGGACCGAACGGGTTCGGCCCGGGTACGAATGTCGGCGTCATCAGGGTGTGCCGGTAGTACTCGCCGCGGAAGTCCAGCCGTGCGCCGTCGTTCCATGCCGCGAAGATCGCGCGCAGCGCCCCCACCATCTCCTTCATCCGGGCGACCGGATGGTCGAACTCGGCCCCGTAGCGCTTCTCTATCTGCGCGCGCACCTGCGTGCCCAGCCCGAGGATGAAACGCCCCTTCGTGAGCAGTTGCAGATCGTTGGCCTGATGGGCCAGCTGGATCGGATTGCGGGGGAGCGCGATCGCGACGTTGGACATCACGTCGAGACCTTCGACCGCCGATGCCAGCACCAGCGGCGTGAACACGTCGAACGGGCCTTCGAAGGTGAACACACCGGATGCGCCGGCTTCCTGGAGTACTTTCGCGCGTTCGGCCGCATCGGTGGGCCCGTACAGCGCTGTCATGATCTTCATACGTCGCGCCTATTCCGCTACGTCGGTCCAGTCGGAGAAGCCCGACGGATAGTGCGGTCCGAGCACGCCGTGCTCGAACAGCCCGGCACCCTCGCGGACCTGCCCGTCGGCTTCGGTGCATACGGCTGCGCCGATATGGTCGATGAGACTGAACGGCGCCCGGGCCATCACCGCGGGATCTGTGAGGTCGAAGCTGACGCGTTCGGCGAACGGTCCCTCCTTCCAGGTGCCGTGTGCCCATGAGGAGTCGCCACCGTAGCCCGACCCGAACGCGATGGGCGCAAAGAGCTTCGATTCGATATCGAGTTCGATCCGGTCGCCGGCGCGGTTCATGAACGAGATATGGGCGCCCCGCGGGATCCGTGTCCCGGGCGCATAGTGGATGGTGGCGCGCACTCCGTCGAGTTGTTCGACGCGGCCGTCGCGCCAGCGGCGAGTGCAGTCGTAGAGGCTCCGGTGGCCGTCGGGGTCTTCTTGCAGGATCAGGAACAGTTGGAAGTCGTCGAAGGCCAGCGGCAGGTAGAGCCACCACATTCCGCGGAATGCGGCATCGGGCCGGCCCGCCGGTTCCGGTTCACCGACCGGCCGGATGCCCCAGGATCGGTCGCGGCTGGCCACACTGGTGTCGTGATCGACTGTCAGCCGTTCGCCGTCGACGTCGATCCAGCCCTGCCACGTGCCGACCTGGGCGAACCGGCACGCCTGCAATGTCACTCGTCGTTCGGTCAGCATGTCGTGCGGCTGTTCCAGGGTGGCGGGGAACAGTCCGCGCCAGGTCAGATCCGCGGAGATGCCCTCGGTTTCGGCCAGGGTCAGGTGCAGTTCCTGTAACGGTTCGACGACGTCGAGGCGGTAGCCGTTGACGTTCTGGTGGAGCCGGTCGTCGTCGATGGCGTCGCTGAGGTGCACGGCGGTCTGGGTGTCTCCGCGGCGGACGACGAAGTAGGCGTCCTTGACGCCCAGGCGTGGGTAGTAGCCGATTCCGGTCAGGGCCATGAAGCGGCCGTCCCGGTCGAGCACGTTGAAGTACGAGCGGTCGTAGAAATTCCGATCGGAGGTGGCGGGCCAGGTGAGGGGCGCCGGTGTCTGATGAATCGGGTATTCGTCGAGTGGGCTCAGGTTCACACGGTCTCCCTCAAATATGATGCACACCGTATTGGAATTACGATGGGATCATGACAGCAGAAAGCGGCAGGGAAGGCAAGAGGTCTGCGCGATCTACGCCGGGCCGCCCGCGCGACGGCAGGATCGACGCCGCGATCATCGCGGCCACCCGGGAACTCCTGCTACAGACGGGCTATCCGGCGCTGTCGTTGTCGGCGATCGCCGCGCGAGCCGGGACGACCACGGCCGCCATCTACCGGCGATGGTCGGGAAAGGCGCAGCTCGTCCACGAGGCCGTGCTGCCCGCCGAAACGATTCCCACGCCGGACGGTTCCGGTGATATCCGCCGGGACATCCGGGCATTGGTCGAGACGGTCCGCGCGATGTTCGACAGACCGGAAGTGCGGCTGGCATTGCCGGGTCTGATCGCCGACACTGTCGCCGCTCCCGACGTGCACCGCATGATGATCGACCGGTTGGCCGGTAATCTGGCCGCTTTCGAATCCCGCTATGGCCAGGAGCGCCGAGCAGGCGACCAGTTGCCCATGCTCGCCGAGGTCGTGGCGGGCACCGCGATCTTCCGCATCCTCATCCGCCATGACGCCGCCCTCGACGACACCTGGGTGACCGAGATGACCGAGATGATCACCGACCGCTGGCCTTCTGGGCAGCGGGTCGACGGGACGCTCTAGCGCTTCGCGGCCGGGCTGCACCGTCAGCGCCCGGACGCAGGGGAGGAGACAGGAACACCACCGGCACAGAATCCGGAGCGCGGTGGGAACGGGCCGGAGTCGCACCTGCGGGCTGTGGCAGCCGAAATCGACCGACTGTCTACCGCCGAGCGCACCGACCCCGAGTTGACATAATGCGTGAGGTGCCAGAATGCGCCCGTCCAGCACCGACTCGATTGCGTCTCCGATCCCGACCGACATGTCTCGGCCGAACTTCCCCGCAGGCAGAGGGGCCCTGAGTCCGGGTACGCAGTCGTGAACTGGCCGCCACGGCTCGGTGTTCGGTCTCCGACCCGACCTCCCGAAGACTGCCGATAATCTACATTACGTCAACTAACGTCCAGGAGACGGACTGTGGACGTTCCCCCGGCAGTCGGCGGCCGGTTCCACACGCGACCGCCTCGGTCTCCAGCAATACAGTCGAGTCGCTGGGGTTGCCGGCCCCGGAGTGCCGGTCACTGCCACTGATACGCCGAGAAGTCAGTACTCCGGAGTGATGCGCGAATCGGTACCGCCGAACATGGTGAGAGCCCTGTTCCGAATCGCGGCACGAGACCCGCTCCTGTGCGCGGGACCGCAATCATCGGCTACCACACGGGTCTGGCCGGCACTGGGCACCTAGGTGGCGTGCACGCCGGCGGCCTGAGGCGCGCTGCTTGTCGTGCAACTCCATTCGGAAACAGCCAGTCCCCACGCCGGTTTCCTCGAGGTTGCTGCAGTGGTCGCCGCCGCCGGTGTGAGCACAACGCGGGCCCTGCGGCGCACTGACAGGACTCCCTGAGCTGAATTCGGGCGCCGGGTGTGGAGGCGCCGCCCCCCACCCGGCGCGGTCATCCGTTGTGTCCGGCGGTTTCTCGGTCGAGTTGGTCGTTCAGGACGTGGGCGATGCGGGCCAGGACCGCCGGTTCGGTCATCGCCAGGTGGGTGGCATCGATATCGATAGCGGTGATGTGGCCGCGGACGTGCGGTTCCCAGCCGTGGTGGCCGGTGGCGTCGGCGCGGCGTTCGCCGGTGGCGGTGAAGTACAGCATGTCGCTGTCGAGGATCCGGGGTTGCCATTCGGCGGCGGCGCGGATCGACTGGTTGTAGGCGTCGGTCATGCGCTGGATGAGGGTGGCGTCGATACCGAGCTCCTCCCCCAGGTTCTGCCGGATCAGGGTGGCGGCTTCCTCGGCGGTGGCGTCGGTGGGGACGAAATCGATACCCATGACGGGGCCGAGGTTGGCGACGAGTTCGCCGGCGGTCACGGTGGTGACGGCTGATCGGTCGAATCCGTCGGCTTCGGCGTCCAGCAGGGCCAACAGGGCCACCTCTTCCCCGGCGGCGCGCATTTCGACCGCGATCGCGTGGGCGATCTGGCCGCCGAGAGACCAGCCGAGCAGGTGGTACGGGCCGTGCGGCTGGAGGGTGCGGATTTCGTCGAGGTAGCGGCGGGCGGTGTCGTCGATGGTGGCGGGTCCCTGCCCGGCGCCGCTGAGTTGCGGTGCCTGGATACCGTAGATCGGCCGGTCCCCGGTGAGGTATTCGCAGAGGGGACGGTAGCTCCAGGCGAGGCCCGAGGCAGGGTGGATGCAGAACAGCGGGGGTTGTGTTCCGGTGGTGCGGATCGGTAGCAGGACATCGAATCCGGGGGCGGTGGGTTCGGTGGTGACCTGTCCGGTGCGCATCCCGGTTTCGATCCGTTTGGCGAGTTCGGCGGGGCGCGGGTCGGACAGGATCCAGCTGACGGGGACGTCGTAGTCGATTTCCCTGCGGAGTTCGCTGACCACCTGTACCGATTTCAGGGAGTTGCCGCCGAGGGCGTAGAAGTCGTCGTCGGCGCCGACACGGTCCACGCCGAGGACGTGGCCGTAGGCTCGGGCGACTTCTCCTTCCAGCCAGGATTCGGGTTCCCGGAACTCCCCTACCGCGAATACGGGTTCGGGTAGGCGGTTGCGGTCGAGTTTTCCGGAGGCGGTGAACGGTACGGTGTCGAGCACCATGACGGTGGTGGGCACCATGTAGTCGGGTAGTTCGGTGGCGGCGTGGGCGAGGACGGCGTCGGTGTCGACGGCGGCGCCGGTCGCGGGTACCAGGTAGGCGATGAGCCGGTCGCCGGTGCCGGAGGTGTGTACGGCGGCGATGGCGCGGGCGACGGTGGGGTGTTCGGCGAGAACGGCTTCGATTTCGCCGAGTTCGATACGCAGGCCGCGGAGTTTCACCTGGAAGTCGGTGCGGCCCAGGTATTCCAGTTCGCCGGTGCGCAGGCGGCGGGCGCGGTCGCCGGTGCGGTACATGCGTTCGCCGTCGGTGAAGGGGTCGGGGACGAATCGTTCGGCGGTGAGGCCGGGGCGGGCGTGGTATCCGCGGGCGATCTGGTTGCCGGTGAGGTACAGGTCTCCCGCTACTCCGGGTGGGACGGGGCGGAGGTGGGTGTCGAGGATGTGGGCGCGGACGTTCCAGACCGGTGTGCCCATGGGGACGCTGCCGTCGTCGGTGCCGGTGACGGGGTGAGAGGTGGCGTGCAGGGTGAATTCGGTGGGGCCGTAGAGGTTGTGCAGTTCGGTGTGGGGCATGGCGCGGCGGGCGGTGGCGACCACGTCGGCGCCGAATGCTTCGCCGCCGACGAGTAGCGCCCGTAGGGAGGTGAGCGATTGTGCGGGGGCGGCGTCGGCGAATGCGGCGAGCATGGACGGGACGAACGAGGTGACGGTGATGTGCCGGTCGTCGATGGTGTCGGCGAGGTAGGCGGGGTCGGTGTGGCCGTCGGGGCGGGCGATGACGAGGCGGGCGCCGACGGCGAGGGTGGCGAACAGTTCCCATACCGAGACGTCGAAGGTGGCGGGGGTTTTCTGCAGGACGATATCGGCGGCGGTGAGGCGGTAGGTGTCGATGATCCAGTGCAGTTGGTTGAGGACGGCGTTGTGCGGTACGGCGACGCCTTTGGGCCGGCCGGTGGAGCCGGAGGTGAACAGGACGTAGGCGGTGTTGTGGGGTCGTAGTGGCCGGAGCCGGTCGGTGTCGGTGACGGGGGTGTCGTCGTAACCGGTGAGGTCGATTCCGTCGAGGGTGGTGAGTTCGACGACGGGGGCGGCGGTGGTGAGCATGTAGTCGATGCGGTCGGCGGGGTGGGTGGGGTCGATGGGGACGTATCCCCCGCCGGCGGCGTGGACGGCGTACATGGCGGTGACCTGGTCGAGGGATCGGGGCATGCGTAGTGCGACGAGGGTGTCGGGGCCGACGCCGCGGGTGATGAGCCAGCGGGCGAGGCGGTTGACGCGGGCGGCGAATTCGGCGTAGGTGAGGGTGTGGGTGCCGGATTCGACGGCGGGCCGGTCGGCGTGGGTGGCGGCGGCGCGGGCGAACAGGGCGGGGAGGGTTTCGTCCGGGTCGAGTGGGTGTGCGGTGGCGTTCCACCGGTGCAGGACGGCGTCTTCTTCTGCGCTGTCGAGGAGTTCGATGTCGTGGACGTGCCGGGTGGGATCGGCGGCGATGGCGCGCAGCATGCGGTGCAGGCGGTCGGCGACGGCGGTGACGGTGGCGGGGTCGAACAGGTCGGTGGCGTAGGTGATGCCGCCGGTGATTCCGGTGGGTGCGCCGGTGGTGTCGTAGGTGTCGGAGACGGTGATCTGGAGGTCGAACAGGGAGGTCGCGGTGTCGGCTTCGACGGCGGTGGCGGTGAGTCCGGGAAGCTCGAATTCGGTGCCGGTCTGGTTCTGGAAGGCGAGCATCACCTGGAACAGGGGATGGTGGGCGTGGGAGCGGACGGGGTTGAGTTCTTGGACGAGCCGTTCGAACGGTACGTCGGCGTGCCCGAATGCGGCGAGGTCGGTGCTGCGGACGTGGTCGAGGAGTTCGGTGAACGTCATCCGGGCGGTGAGGTGGGTGCGCAGGACGAGGGTGTTGACGAACATGCCGACGAGGTCGTCGAGTTCGGGTTCACCGCGTCCGGCGTAGGGGGTGCCGATGGCGATATCGTCGGTGGCGGCGAGCCGGCCGAGGGTGGCGGCGAGGGCGGCGTGGAACACCATGAACAGGGTGGTGTTGTGGGTCCGCGCGACGTTGTCCAGTTCGGCGTGGAGGCCGGCGTCGACGGTGAGGGGGATATCGGCGCCGGTGTAGGTCTGGATCGCGGGCCGCGGCCGGTCGGCCGGTAGTTCGAGCAGGGGTGGCAGGTCGGCGAGCTGGGTGGTCCAGTAGTCGATTTGGGTGCGCAGCAGCGAGTCGGGGTCGTGTTCGGCGCCGAGGACGGTGTGTTGCCAGATGGTGTAGTCGGCGTATTGGACCGGGAGTGGTGTCCAGGTGGGTGGGCGGCCGTTGACTCGGGCCTGGTAGGCGGTCATCATGTCGCGGGCCAGTGGGGCGAGGGAGGATCCGTCGCCGCAGATGTGGTGGAGGACGACGGCCAGGACCCAGGTGTCGGGGCCGGTGTTGTAGAGGTGGGCGCGTAACGGTACTTCGCCGGTGACGTCGAAGGCGGTGGCGACGAATCCGGCGAGGGCCGCGGGTAGGCCGGTGTCGTCGACCGGGGTGGGGTGCAGGGGTGGTGCGGTGTGGTCGGCGGGCAGGACGACCTGTGCGGGTTCGCCGTCGGTGTGCGGGTAGTAGGTGCGCAGCACTTCGTGCCGGTCGATGACGTCGGTGAGGGCGTGATGCAGGGCGTCGGTGTCGAGGTGGCCGGTGAGGCGGATGATGATGGGGATGCTGTAGGCGGCGGAGTCGGGTTCGAACCGGTTGAGGAACCACATGCGCTGTTGTGCGTAGGACAGCGGGATATGCGGGGGCCGGGGTTGCGGGGTGAGGGCTACGCGTCCGGTGTCGGCGTGGGATTCGGCGCGGGCGGCGAGTTTGGTGACGGTGGGTGCGTCGAAGATCATCGCGACCGGCACGGTGGCGTCGAGGGCGGCGCCGATGCGGGCGGCGACGCGGGTGGCGACGAGGCTGTTGCCGCCGAGTTCGAAGAAGTCGTCGTCGGCGCCGACGGCGCGGTCGAGGCCGAGGACGTCGGCGAAGACGCCGGCCACGATCTCTTCGACCGGGGAGGCGGGGGCGCGGAAGTGTTTGGCTTGCAGGACGGGTTCGGGCAGGGCTTTGCGGTCGAGTTTGCCGTTGGGTGAGAGCGGGATCCGGTCGAGGACCATGATTGCGGCGGGCACCATGTAGGCGGGGAGGGTGTCGGCGAGTGCGGTGGTGAGGGTGTCGGCGGAGAGGTCGGCGCCGGGGGCCGGGACGACGTAGGAGACGAGGGTGACGGGTCCGGTGCCGTCGCGGCGCGGGATGGTGACGGCGTAGGCGATATCGGGGCGGGCGCCGAGTGCGGTGTCGATTTCGCCGAGTTCGACGCGGTAGCCGCGGACTTTCACCTGGAAGTCGTTGCGTCCCACGAATTCGAGGTCGCCGCGGGTGTTCCAGCGGACGAGGTCGCCGGTGCGGTACATGCGGCTGCCGGGTTCGGCGTAGGGGCAGGTGGTGAATCTGGCCGCGTTGGTGGCGGCGCGGTGCAGGTAGCCGCGGGCCAGGGCGGGCCCGGCGAGGTACAGCTCGCCGGTGACGCCGACGGGGGTGGGCCGGAGGCGGTCGTCGAGGACCAGTGCCTGCATTCCGGGGAGTGGGGTGCCGATGGTGGGTCGTTCGCCGGGGTGCACGGGAGCGGTGGCGGTGGCGACCATGGTGGTTTCGGTGGGTCCGTACAGGACCCGGAACTCGCGGGTGCCGGCGCGGTCGGTGCCGGCCCACCGGTTGATGAGGTCGGCGGGGACTTCGTCGCCGCCGGACATGACGGTGCGGAGGTCGTCGAGTCCGGTGGGGTCGACGGAGGCGAGGGCGGCGGGGGTGACGAAGGCGTGGGTGATGCGGTGGGTGCGCAGGAATTCGGCGAGTTCGTCGCCGCCGTAGATGCCGGTGGGGGCGATGACGAGGGTGGCGGCACGGCCGGCGGCGAGCAGGATTTCCAGGAGGGAGGCGTCGAAGGACGGGGAGGCGAAGTGCAGGACGCGGTCGCCGGTGTCCGGCGGGGTGCCGCCGCGTTGTGCGGTGACGAAGTCGGCGATTCCGGTGTGGGTGACGGCGACACCTTTGGGGCGGCCGGTGGAGCCGGAGGTGAACACGATGTAGGCGGTGTTGCCGGGGCGGAGTGGCCGGAGCCGGTCGGTGTCGGTGAGGGGTTCGGCGGATTCGGTGTGGAGTTGCCGGTGTGTGTCCGGGGAGTCGAGGAGGATCCAGTCGACGTTGCCGGGCAGTTGGGGTCGCGCGGCGGTGAGAGTGATGCCGAGGTGGGCGTGGGAGTCGGTGACCATTTGTTCGATGCGGCCGGTGGGATAGCGGGGGTCGACCGGGACGTAAGGGGCGCCGGTTTTGACGACGGCCCACCAGGCGACGATCGCTTCGGCGGTGCGGCCGGTGGCGACGAGGACGGGGTGTTCGGGTCCGGCGCCGCGGCGGATCAGCAGCCGCGCCAGCTGGTTGGAGCGGGTGTCGAGGTCGTGGTAGGTGAATTCGGTGTCGTCGGAGAGGACGGCGATGCCGGTGGGGTCGGCGTGGACGGCGTCGGCGAATATGTCCGGTAGCAGGGCGGGGGGCCGCGGGCCGGTGGGGCGTGGTCCGATCCGGGTCAGCAGGTCGTCGTGTTCGCTGGTGTCGAGCCAGTCGATATCGCCGACGGCTACCGCGGGGTCGGTGGTGACGGCTTCCAGGACGCGCAGGAGTCGCGTGACGAATTCGTGTGCGGTGGTGTCGTCGAACAGGTCGTGGGCGTAGGTGAGGGTTCCGGAGAGCCCGGCGGCCGCTCCCCTGTCGTCGTAGGTGTCGGCGAGGATCAGTTGCAGGTCGAATTGGGACAGTCCGGTGTCGACGTCGGCGCGGGTGACGGTGACGCCGGGGAGTTCGACGTCGGTGCCGGCGAGGTTCTGGAAGGCGAGCATCACCTGGAATAGTGGGTGCCGGTCGGTGGCGCGTTGCGGGTTGAGTTCTTCGACGACCCGTTCGAACGGTACGTCGGCGTGTTCGAAGGCGGCGAGGTCGGTGTCGCGGGTGCGCGTGAGGTGTTCGGCGAACGATTCGCCGGTGTGGACGGGGGTGCGCAGGGCGAGGGTGTTGACGAACATGCCGACGAGGTCGTCGAGGCCGGGTTCGCCGCGGCCCGCGACGGGGGTGCCGATGACGATGTCGTCGCTGCCGCTGAGGCGGGCGAGTACGGCGGCGAGGGCGGCGTGTACGGCCATGAACAGGGAGGAGCCGCGGGTGTGGGCGAGGTCGAGCAGTTTGGTGTGCAGGTCGGCGTCGAGGGCGACGGGGATGCGGCCCCCGGCGAGGGAGGCGACCGGTGGGCGGGGGCGGTCGGTGGGCAGGTCGAGGCGGTCAGGGGCGTCGGTGAGGGTGTCGCGCCAGAACCGCAGCTGAGCCGACAGGAGTGATTCGGGGTCGTCGGCGGCGCCGAGGACTTCGCGCTGCCAGAGTGCGTAGTCGGCGTATTGGACGGGGAGCGGCTGCCAGTGGGGTGCGTGGCCGCCGGCGCGGGCGGCGTAGGCGGTGACGACGTCGCGGGCCAGTGGTCCCATGGATTGTCCGTCGCCGGCGATGTGGTGGACGACGAGGACGAGCATGTAGTCGCCGGTGCCGAGGTCGAACAGTCCGATACGGAGCGGGACCTCGGTGGTGACGTCGAATCCGGTGCGTACGAACGCGGTGACGGTGTCGGTCAGGGTGTCGGCGTCGGCGGGCAGGGTGTGCAGGGCGGGTGCGGGGTCGGTGAGGATTTGTTGGCGGGGTTCGCCGGCGGTTTCGGGGTAGATGGTGCGGAGTACTTCGTGGCGGGCGATGACGTCGGTGAGGGCGTCGTGCAGTGCGCCGGTGTCGAGGTGGCCGGTGAGGCGCAGCATCACGGGAATGTTGTAGGCGGCGGAGTCGGGTTCGTACCGGTTGAGGAACCACATGCGTTGCTGGGCCAGTGACAGCGGTACGGGTTCGGGGTGGGGGCGGGCGGTGAGCGGTATCCGGTCACCGCTGCGCAGGGTGGTGGTGTGGCGGGCGAGGGCGGCGACGGTGGGCGCTTCGAACAGGGCCCGGACGGGGACACGGACGCCGAGGGCGGCGCCGACGCGGGCTACCACCAGGGAGGCGCTGAGGGAATCGCCGCCGAGGGCGAAGAAGTCGTCGTCGGCGCCGACGCGGGGCACGTCGAGGACTTGGGCGTAGGTGTCGGCGACCAGTTCTTCGGGCCAGGTGGCGGGGGCCCGGTATTCGCGTGCGGTGAATTCGGGTTCGGGGAGGCGGTCGCGGTCGAGTTTGCCGTGGGCGGTGAGCGGTACGTCGTCGAGGATCATGATCGCGGCGGGCACCATGTAGGTGGGGAGCGCGTCGGCGAGTGCGGTGGTGAGGGTGTCGGCGGAGACGTTCACTTCCGGTGCGGGCACCACATAGGACACCAGTCGTGCCGGTCCCCCGTCGTCGTGGTGTGCGAGGGTGGTGGCGAAGGTGATGTCGGGGCGGGCCGACAGGACGGCGTCGATTTCGCCGAGTTCGACGCGGGAACCGCGGACTTTCACCTGGAAGTCGTTGCGTCCCACGAATTCGAGGTCGCCGTCGGGGGTGCGGCGGACGAGGTCGCCGGTGCGGTACATGCGGGTACCGCCGGTGTCGAACGGGCAGGCGATGAACCGGGCGGCGGTCAGTCCGGGGCGGTCGATGTAGCCTTCGGCCAGTCCCGGCCCGAACAGGTACAGTTCGCCGGCCACGCCCTGCGGTACGGGCCGCAGCCAGGTGTCGAGAACAGCGGCGGCCACGGGGCCGACGGGGCGGCCGATCCCGATCGGTGTCGCGGCGGTCAGTTCGCCGGCGGTGGCCCAGATGGTGGTTTCGCTGGGGCCGTAGAGGTTGATCATGGTGCGGCCGGGTGCCCACCGTTCGACGAGTTCTCGTCCGACGGGTTCGCCTGCGGTGGCCAGCACTCGCAGGCCGGTGAGGTCGTCGGCGGGGACGGTGGACAGGGCGGACGGGGTGATGACCGCGTGGGTGATGTGCTCGCGGCGGATGAGGTCGGCGAGTTCGCGGCCGCCGTACACGTCGGGGGGTGCGATGACCAGGCGTGCGCCGGATCCGTGTGCCATGAGCAGTTCGAACAGGTTGGCGTCGAAACTGGGTGAGGCGACCTGCAGGACCGTGGACTGTTCGTCGACGTGCAGGCTGCGGTGTTGTGCCGCGACCACGTCGGTGAGGGCGCGGTGTCCGACCTGCACACCTTTGGGGGTGCCGGTGGATCCGGAGGTGTAGATGACGTAGGCGTTGCGGTCCGGGTGCAGCGGGGTGCCGCGTTCGGTGTCGGTGACCGGTTCCGGCGATTCCGCGGCCACACTGTGGTGGGTGGGTTCGTCGTCGATGATCAGCCAGTCGATTCCGGCGGGCAGGGTCGGTGCGGTGGCGGTATCGGTGATGCCGAGGCGGGCCGCGGAATCCGACAGCAGGTATTCGATGCGCCCGGCGGGCAGGTTCGGGTCGATCGGGGCGAACGCGGTTCCCGCTTTGGCGGCCGCCCACAGGGCCACGACACCGGCGAGGGAGCGTGGGAGTGCGAGGGCGGTGATCCGGCCGGGGCGGGCGCCGCGGCGGAGCAGGGTGCGGGCGAGACGGTTGGATTGTTCGTCGAGTTCCCGGTAGGTGAGGGTGGTGGTGCCGTAGCGTGCGGCGACCGCGGCGGGGGTGGCGGCGGCCGTGGCGGTGAGGATGGCGGCGAGGGTTTCGGGAGTGTGATGGGCGGTGTCGGGGTGGTCGGGCGAAGGTACGTCGGGTAGTGCGAGCGCGCCGAGCCTCGTGGCGGGGTCGCGGGCGATGCGGGTGAGGATGTCCACGAACCGGGTGAGGATGTGGTGGGCGCGGGTGTTGTCGACGTCGTCTTCGAGGAAGCGGAGGGTGATCCGCAGGCCGGGTGAGCCGTCGTGGGTGGGGGCGACGACGAGGCTCAGTGGGAACGGGGTGGCGTCGACGCCGTTGATTTCGCCGATGCGCAGGCCCGCGGATTCGACGAGTCGTTGCAGGGCGGGGCGGTCGACGGGGAACGATTGGAACGCGATCGCGGTGTCGAACAGTTCGGTGACGCCGGCGGCGCGCTGGATTTCGGGCAGCCCGATGTAGTGGTGGTCGAGCATGCGGGCGTGCTGGTCCTGGATTCGGGTCAGCAGGTCGCGCAGTGTGTGTGCCGGGTCGAGGCGGACCCGCACCGGGATGGTGTTGAGGAACATGCCGAGGGCGCGGTCCACGTCCGGTAGTTCCGGTGGGCGGCCCGAGACCGCGGAACCGAAGACGATATCGGTGTCGCCGGTGAGGACGCGCAGGTTCAGCGCCCAGGCCGCGGCGACGGCTGTGTTGACGGTGACTGCGGTGTCGGCGGCGACGTCGCGTAGCGCGCCGTACAGGTCGGCGGGTAGGTCGGCGTTCACTTCGGCGGCGGTGCTCGCGGTGGACGTTCCACGGGCGACGCGGGTCGGGGAATCCACGTCCGCGTATTCCCGTGCCCACACGGCTTTGGAAGCGGCGGGGTTCTGGTGTTGCAGCCAGGTCAGGTAGTCGCGGTAGGAGGGCGCGGGTTCGGTGGCGCCGATTCGTTCCGGTGTGCCGTAGTTGTCGAGGAGTTCGCCCATGAGCAGCGGCATCGACCAGCCGTCGAGGATGATGTGATGGTTGGTGACCAGCAGCCGGTGCACGCCGGGTTCGAGGTGCAGCAGGGTGAACCGGATCAGCGGCGGTGTGGACAGGTCGAAACCGGCGGCGGCGTCGGCGGCGGCGATCTCGGTGGCTGTGCGCGGATCGCCGCGGGTGAGGTCGATGTCACGGAATACGGTGCCGGTGTGTTCGACGACGATCTGGTGTGGCCCGGCGGCGGTTTCGACGAATCCGGCGCGCAGGATGTCGTGGCGGTCGATCAGGGCTTGGGCGGCGCGGCGCAGGCGGTCGGTGTCGATATTGCCGGTGAAGGCGATGGTGGTCTGGACGGTGTAGTTGTCGGTGGTGCCGGTGTCCTCGCCGGTGAAGGTGGAGTGGAAGTGGATACCGGCTTGCATCGGCGAGAGGGGCCAGATGTCGGCGAGGCCGGGATAGCGCTGCCGTAGTGCGTCGATCTCGGTTTCGTCGAGGGTGACGAGTGGCCGGTGTGCGGGGCCGGTGTCGGTGGCGGGGTGGTCGTGGCGGGCGGTGGCGGCGAGTGCGGCGACCGTTTTGCCTTCGAACACGTCGCGGGGGGTCAGGACGAGGCCGGCGGCTTTGGCCAGTGCGACCAGGCGCATGGAGACGATACTGTCGCCGCCGAGGGTGAAGAAGTTGCTGTCGGCGGATACGTTGTCCACGCGCAGGACCTGCGCGAACAGGTCTGCCATGGTGTGTTCTTCCGGGGTGGCGGGGGCGCGGCCCGTGACATCGGGTGTCGTGAATTCGTGGTGCTGTAGCGCTTTGCGGTCGATTTTGCCGGTGGCGGTGACCGGCATTTCGCCGAGTTCGATGATCGCCGCGGGGTTCATGTAGTGGGCGAGGGTGCGGTCGAGGTGGTCGTGCAGTGCCGTCGTGTCGAGGGTGGCGCCGGGCGCGGGGACGACGTAGGACACGAGGATCGGTTCGCCGGTGGGGCCGGTGCGGGTGATGGTGGCGGCGCTCGCGACCGCGGAGTGGCGGGTGAGCTGGGTGTCGATCTCGCCTGGTTCGATGCGGAGGCCGTGGATTTTCACCTGTTGATCGTTGCGGCCCAGATATTCCAGTTCGAGTCCGGTGCGGCCGTGGATCCAGCGCACGGAATCGCCGGTGCGGTAGAGGCGTTCACCGTGGGCGGAGCAGGGGTCGGCGACGAAACGGGCGGCGGTGGTGGCGGGCCGGCCGAAATAGCCGCGTGCCAGGCCGGGACCGCCGAGGTACAGCTCCCCCGCGACGCCGGCCGGTACCGGCCGCAGCCACATATCGAGGACCGCGGCCGATACGCCGTGGACGGGTCCGCCGATGGTCACCGGTTGTCCGGGGTGCAGGGCGGCGGATCCGGTGGCCCAGATCGTGGTTTCGGTCGGTCCGTAATGGTTCAGCAGGCGCCGGCCGGGCGCCCACCGGTTCACGGTGTCCGCGCCGGTGGCTTCACCGACGACTGCGACGGTGGTGAGATCCGGTAGCCGTGCCGGGTCCAGGGTGTTCAGCACGGACGGGGTGATGATGGCGTGGGTGACGTGTCCGGTGTGGAGTAGTTCGGTGAGGTCTGTGCCGCCGTACACGTCCGGGGGTGCGATCAGCAGGCAGGCGCCGTTGCCGTGGGCCAGGAGCAGTTCCGAGACGCTGGCGTCGAATCCGGGTGAGGCGACCTGCAACACCGTGGAGGTGGAGTCCGGGGCGAAGGCTTCGGTGTGGGCGGCGACGAGATCGGCCAGACCGCGGTGGGTCACCTGGACTGCTTTCGGGGTGCCGGTCGACCCGGAGGTGAAGATGAGGTAGGCGGTGTTCTCGGGTGTCGCCACGCGCGTGGGTGCCGGGGGCCGGCTGTGGGGGGTGTTGCCGGGGGTCAGCCAGTCGACGGTGCCGGGGAGGTGTGCGGCGACGGGGGCGGTGGTGATACCGAGGCCGGTACCCGTATCCGCGAGCATCGCGGCGATTCGTTCGCCGGGGTTGGCGGGGTCGAGCGGGATGAACGCGGCGCCGGTTTTCGCGACGGCCCAGATCGCGACGACCAGGTCGGTCGACCGTGGAAGTGCCAGGGCGACGAAGGTTTCGGGGCGGGCGCCGCGTTCGGTGAGCAGGGCGGCGAGGTCGTCGGCGCGCTGCTGCAGGGCACGGTAGGTGAGGGTGGTGTCGCCGGACCGGACGGCGGCCGCGTCCGGGTAGCGGTGGGCGGTGGCGGTGAGGATGTCGTGCAGGGTGGTTTCGGGGACGGCGGGTGCGCCGGTGGCCGGTGACGGTGCGTGGGTTGCGGGGTCGTAGCCGGGGGTGACGGCGGCGGTGCGGGTGGCGGGGTCGGTGACGAGCTGGGTGAGGATCTGTTCGAATCGGGCGAGCAGGGCGGTGGCCTGTTCGGTATCGAACCGGTCGGTGGCGTAGCGCAGGGTGATCGTGTAGGTGCCGGTGGGGCGCGGCGGGGTGACCTGCAGGCTCAGCGGGTAGGGGGTGGCGTCCTGGGCGTCGAGATCGATCAACTGCAGTCCGGCGGCGTCGAGGTCGCGGGCGAGGCCTTCCCGGTCCAGCGGATAGGATTCCAGCACCGTGACGGTGTCGAACATATCGGCGATGCCGGTGGCGTGCTGGAGTTCCGCCAAACCGATATGGCGGTGTTCGAGCATCGCGGCCTGTTCGGATTGCACTCGGATCAGCAGGTCGGCGACCGTTTCCCGGGGGTCGAACCGGACCCGCACCGGCAGTGTGTTGATGAACAGGCCCACCATGTGTTCGACGCCGAGCAGTTGCGGCGGACGGTGCGACACCGTGTTACCGAACACGACATCGGATCGTCCGGTGAGGGCGGTGAGCAGCATCGCCCACGCCACCTGGACGGTGGTGCCGGCGGTGACACCGTGGGAGCGGGCCAGGTCGAGGACCGCGGTGGCGGTCGCGGTGTCGAGTTCGAGACCGACTTCACCGGCGGCTGCGCTGCCCGTACGGTCCGGGCGGCCGGTGACCCGGGTCGGGTTGTCCACTCCGGCCAGCATCCGCTGCCATGCGGTGGTGGCGGCATCGTTGTCCTGGGTGTGCAGCCATTGCAGGTAGTCGCGGAACGACCGGGGGGCCGCGAGATCAGCTGCCTCACCGCCGTTGGTGTAGAGGACGAGCAGCTGATGGATCAGCAGCGGCATCGACCAGCCGTCCAGGACGAGGTGGTGGTCGGTGATCAGCAGCCGGTATTCGGTGATGCCGGTGCGCAGCAGGTGGAAGCGCAGCAGCGGCGGGCGCGCGGGATCGAACGGTGCCGCGGCTTCGGTGGTGAGGCGGCGGAGTTCGCGGTCGCGGGCTGCGGGGTCGTGATCGGTGAGGTCGGTTTCGCGCCAGTCGGCCCGGACGTTCTGCAGGACGATCTGGCGGGGGCCGTCGGCTGTTTCGACGAAGGCGGTGCGCAGGCTGTCGTGCCGGTCGATCAGCGTTTGCGCGGCCTGGCGCATCCGCTGCGGGTCCACGTCACCGGCGAGGGTCAGTGTCGCCTGCACGATGTAGCTGTCGTCGCCGTCGCGGTCGTAGAGGGTGTGGAACAGCAGCCCGGTTTGCAGCGCGGTCAGCGGCCACACATCCGTCATCGCCGGGAATTCCCGCGACCATTCGTCGATATCGTCCTGCGACACCGTGACCAGCGGGAAATCGGACGGTGTGTGACCGCCGGCGGGTTCGGTGTGCAGATGCGCGGCCAGGCCGTGCAGGGCCCGCACCCACAGATCGGCGAGTTCGGCTATCGCGTCTGCATCCACGATGTTGCGGGCGAACTCCCAGGTGGCGTCGAGTTCGAGGCCGTCGGGGCCGGGTTCGGCGATCGCGTTCACATCCAGTACCGCGGGCAGCGCCATCCGCGGATCGGTGGTCGCGGTCAGCGAGGTGAATTCGGTGGTGGGTGTCCACGCCCCCGAGTGGTCGCGGACACCCACCCGCCCCAGATAGTTGAAACTGATCTGGGGTTCCGGCGCGCTCCCGAGTTCGGCGCTGCCCACGGGATCGAGGTAACGCAGCATCCCGTAGCCGATCCCGTTGTCCGGGACCGTGCGCAGTTGTTCCTTCACCTGTTTGATCGCCGACCCCGCGGCGGGGCCGCCGGCGAAGGCGTCGTCGAGGTCGACGCCGGACATTTCGAGCCGGACCGGGAACCGGGTGGTGAACCAGCCGGCGGTGGCGCTGAGGTCCGCGCCCGGCACCGCCTGCTCTTCCCGGCCGTGACCCTCCAGGGAGATCAGTTCCGTACCGGCGGGGTCGCCGCGGCGGGCCCGCCATTGCGCCAAAGCCAGTGCGAGCGCCGCCAGCAGTGGGTCGTTGGCGCTGCCGTGGAAGCGGGCCGGGAGGGTGGTGAGCACTGCGTCGGTGATATCGGCCGGGATACGCAACCGGATCCGGCCGGCGGTGGCCATGACATCGCGTTCGGGGTCCAGTGGCCGTGTTCCGAGCAGCCGTTCACCGCCGGCGAGTACCTCTGTCCAGCGTGCCAGTTCTGTGGCGCGCCGCGCGGAGACCTGTTCGGTCAGGCCGTGCACCCAGCGCCGCACCGAGGTGGTGCCCGCGCCGGGCTGCGGGTCCTCGCCCGTAGACACCTGCAGCCAGATGTGGGCGAGGTCGGCGAGCAGGATCCGCCATGACACCGCGTCGACGGCGAGATGGTGGATTACCAGCCACAGCAGGTCCGGGCCCGTGCCGGTGCCGTCCTGCATGCGGACGGCCTGCATCAGCACACCGGCGGCGGGGTCGAGTCGGTCCGCGGCCGCCTGCAGGTGCCGGTCGATTTCGGCGGCGTCGCGGTCGCGCAGTGTGCGGTCGGTGAGGACGGTGGCGGCGTCGACGGATCCGGGGGCCGGAACGTCGAGGCGGTGTTCACCGGCGGCGGTGACGCGCAAGGTCGCGCGCAGCATGTCGTGGCGGTCCAGCAGGGTGTCCAGGGCGCGCGCGAGATGGGCGGGGTCGAGGCGGTCGGGTAGTTCGACGAGGGTCGCTTGGGCGAAGCGGTCGTAGTGGCCGCGGTCGAGCATGGCGTGCACGATCGGCGACAGCGGGACCGGGCCGGTGCTGCCGCCGGGTAGTTCCCGCAACTGTGGTGCTCCACCGGCTTCGGTGGCCATGGCGGCCAGGGCCGCGACGGTTTTGTGCTCGAACACGTCCTGGGTGGAGAATCCCAGACCCACGGCTTTGGCGCGCGACACCAGCTGGATCGACAGGATGCTGTCGCCGCCGAGGGCGAAGAAACTGTCGTCGGCGCCGACCTGCGGGACACCGAGGACCTCGGTGAACAGGCCGGCCATCAGGATTTCGCGGGCGGTTTCCGGGGCACGCCCGGCGGGGGCCGCCCCGAATTCCGGTTCCGGGAGCGCGGCGCGATCCAGTTTGCCGAATGCGTTCACCGGCAGCCGGTCCAGTGGCACGATCACCGCCGGCACCATATGCGGTGGCAGGGATTCGCGGGCGAACCGTTGCAGCTGCTCCGGGTCGGCGCGGTGGTCGTCGACGGGGACGACGTAGGAGGCAAGGACGGTGGCGCCGGCATTGTTGTGCACCGGGACGGTGACCGACAGGTCGACGTCCGGATGGGCGGTAAGGGCGGTATCGATTTCGGCGGGTTCGATCCGGTAGCCGCGGATTTTCACCTGGAAATCGCTGCGGCCCAGCAGTTCCAGCGAAACCCGCGAGTCCTCGACGGTCCAGCGGGCGAGGTCGCCGGTGCGGTACATGCGCTGCCCCGGGCCGCCGTAGGGGTCGGCGACGAAACGGGCCGCGGTATCGGGGAACCGCCGGTTGTAGCCGCGGGCCAGGCCGGGCCCGGCCAGATACAGTTCCCCGGCCGTGCCGACCGGCACCGGTTGCAGTGCGCGGTCCAGCACCATCGCCGCTACACCGCGGACCGGGCCGCCGGCGGTGAGGTCCCGGCCGGGCCGGATCCGGGCGCTCGCGGCGGTCACCGTGGTTTCGGTGGGCCCGTATTCGTTGAACATCGCGCAGTGCCGCGACCACCGTTCGATCACATGCGGCGGGCATACGTCACCCCCGACCACCACCACCCGCAGGTCGGTGAGCGGATGGGGGTCCACGGTCGCCAGCATCGCCGGTGTCAACGTCAGATGGGTGATGCGCTGTTCGGCCAGCAGCGCGGTGAGCCGGTCGCCGCCGATCACCTCCGGCGGCACCACCACCAGTGTGGCGCCGCCCGCGAAACAGGTGAGGAACTGTTCGAAGGAGGCGTCGAAAGCTGGTGAAAGAGCATAGGACACCCGCGACCGCGAGTTCATATCGTAGATGTCGCTGCGGTCGGCGACGAGATTCGCGAGGCCGCGGTGGGTGACCTGCACACCTTTGGGCACACCGGTGGAACCGGAGGTGTAGGTGAGGTAGGCGAGGTCGCCGGTGTGCAGCGGGCGGGTGCGGTCGGCGTCGGTGACGGGGCCGGGATCGTTGTCCGCGTAGGCCTGCCGGGTGGCGGGGTCGTCGACGAGCAGTACAGGTGTGGCGTCCGGTAGCCGGTCGCGGAGCGCGTCGAGGGTGATCACCACCCGGGCGCCGCTGTCGGTGATCATGTGCTCGATACGTTTCGCCGGATAGTCCGGGTCGACCTGCACGATCGCGGCACCGCATTTCGCGACCGCCCATGCCGCGACGATCGTCTCGGCGGAGCGGCGCAGCACGATCGCCACCGCCGTCCCCGGCCCGCAGCTGCGGCCGATCAGGTACCGCGCGAGCTGCGAGGAGCGGGTGTCGAGGTCGTGGTAGGTGAGCGTGGTGGTGGTGGCGGCGATCGCGGTCGCGGCGGGGTCGCGGCGGGCGCCTTCGGTGAGGATATCGGGCAGCAGCCGGTCGCCGGTGCTGTCCGGTCCGCGGACGGGCAGCAGCGCGGCGCGTTCCGCCGGTTCCAGCAGCGGCAGGGTGCTGACCGGGTGTTCCGGTCCGCCGGCCAGGAATTCGTGCAGGAACATCAGGAACCGGGTGTGGTGGGCGGCGAGTTCGTCGCTGCTGTAGGCGCCCGGGTTGCCCTGGAAATCGATCTGGGTGCTGTCGCGGCCCGCGCCTGGATAGATGTTGACGAAGAGGTCGGCGGTGGGGCCCGAGGTCAGCACATGTAACCGGCCGGTGGTGGTGCCGAGCACGATCTCGTTGTCCACCATCATGAGGTTGACCGCCGGGCCGAACGACGCGGTTTCGTCGCGGGCGATCCCCATATCGTGGAAGATGTCTTCCTGCCGGTATCGCTGGCGTCGCAGGGCGCTGGTGAGCTCGCCCTGTACGGCGTCGATCACCGCGCCGGTGCCGCGGCCGGCGACGGGGACCCGCAACGGGACCACGTTGGCGACCATTCCGCCGGACCGGCGCAGCACCGCGGAGTGCCGGCCCGACACCGGCAGGCTCAGCAACACTTCGTCGCTTCCGGTCATCCGGGCGAGATAGGCGGCGAACGCGGCGACGATCACGGGGGTGACGCTGGTCCCGCGGTCGGTGACGACCCGGTCCAGCAGCTGGGCGGTGTCGTCCGGGAGGGTGGCGCTGACCAGGGCCGGGTGAATGGTGGGTTTGCCGACGCGGCCTGCGAGGCTGACGACGGGTGGGGCGCCGTCCAAGTGTTCGGTCCAATAGTTGCGGTCGTTGTCGAATCGTGTCGACCCCCGGTAGGACAGGTCCTGGTCCACGATTTCACCGAGGTCCTTCGCCGTGGACTCCGGGGCCTGCTCCCCCGTCACCCAGGCGTTGTACAGTTCGGTGATCCGCTGCAGCATCGTCACCGCGGCGAAACCGTCGAGGACGATATGGTGGGCGCGCTGATACCACAGGTAGTGGTCCGAACCGACCTGGAAGACAACACATTTCATGAGTCGGTCGCTGTGGAGGTCCAGTGGGGCGGAATAGTCGCGGACCATCAGGTCGTGTGCGGCGGCCACCGGATCGTCGTGTCCGCGCAGATCCAGCACCGACACCGGTGAGGGCAGTCCTTCGTCGACGATCTGGAACGGTTCGCCGTCCTCCTCGACCAGTCGCACATAGGCGGAACCGAACTCGCGCCCGACGGTCTCACAGGCCGCGACCAGTACATCGACGTCGACCGGGCCGGTGATCTCGACATACTGCGCCACCGAAATCGGGGACGAGCCCGCCAGATGCTGGGCGAACCAGATCCCGCGCTGTGCCGCCGACAGACGCAACGGGTGGCCGGGCCGCGGGCTCGGCGAGACGCCGTTGTGGCTGCCGTTGCCGTTGTGCGGGTGTCCGCCGTTACCGGGAACCGGGCCGGGGAACTCTGCTGCGCCGCCCGGCGCGGAACCCGGCTCTTTCCGGCTGCTGTCGAGGTTGCGCTCGGACTGGGTCACCTGACCTCCATGAATTTCGTCGTTTCGAGGGCCGGTCGACACGTCCAGACCGCCCCCGCACCGCAAGAAACGTCGATCACTCCGGAAAAGCGGGAGTGAATTATCGAAATGGCACCGAATGCCGCCGGTGCGGAATTGGTTCGCGATTTATGCGGCATTCGGCAATGGCCGGACAATTTGTGGTCAACCCGTGATGAATCATCTTCGAGTATTGAGACCTGACGGTTATCGGTTTCGTGTAACGGGCCGTCGAAAATTATCGGCGGCCGGGGCGCGAGTCGTCGCGCACGAGACCGGACGGTCATCGGTGCGGGCGGCTTCGAATCCCGGGGCGAGCCGTTTCCGGCGTACCCGATGATTCCGGGGTGGACTCCCGGCCGGCCTGGTGCGCGTCGGTGGCGCACTCGGGCGACCCCTACCCGGCGGGCAGTGGGTACGCAGGTCACAGCGGTGTCTCGACCCCGAGTGGGGCGCGGCGAGCAGGAAGCGGACCGTAGTGGAATTCATTGGTTGCACTGGATCGCCTTCTCGGAAGTGGCGTGCCTATGTACCAGTTTGTTCCAGCAGAATTCGGCGACCGCACTGTCGTCGAATTCGCGCTATGGATTCCCCGCAACCCCGACAATTGGAGGATTCATCGGTTTCGCCCGACCGGTCGGTGACGATATCCGGTCCGGCAGTCGCCGGAGCGCACTTGCGTTCTGACGACCAGCTTGAGAAGGCAATGATAAGCAAGTTTCGAGGAGGGGCGCAATGGGTATTTATTTTCTGTGCTCTGTGCGGGGCGAGAGGGTGCGCGGCCTCGTGGGTACAGGACGGGGTGGCGCGTTTACCACCTCAGCGCCATCGCGCGGCGGCTGCGGAACAGGTGATTACGCCGGGTGATCTCGGAAACGTGACAGGAAGGCCGGCCGGTGGCTGCGACGGTGGTGACCGCGGGCGCGGCGAGATCGGCCGGTGTGGCGATTGTCCTGCGGCAGATCGGGAGACGCATTATCGTCCACCTCCTGAGCGGGCGGACTCCCCCGCGTGCCGTCGGTGTAGCGCGCAGGGTACCCGCCGGACGGCGATTCCGGGGCCTTTTCTGGATAGATACTGATACTTGATTGACTCCAGAAAAGCGGTAAGCTTGCTGCCGTGCCCACGACCGCGGAGTTCGAGAACATGCTGCGCGACGCCGCGCTGCGTGTGACCGCCCCCCGGCTCGCGGTGCTCAACGCCGTACACGACAACCCACATTCCGATACCGACACAATCATCGGACAGGTCCGCTCCACTCTCGGCGCCGTCTCCCAGCAAGCCGTCTACGACGTGCTGCGGGCCTTGACGGTCGCGGGGTTGCTGCGCCGTATCCAGCCCACCGGTTCGGTGGCCCGCTACGAAACCCGGGTCGCCGACAACCACCACCACCTCGTCTGCCGCTCCTGCGGCGCCATCACCGACGTCGATTGCGCCACCGGAGCCGCGCCGTGCCTGACCGCCGCCGACAGCCACGGTTTCACCATCGAAGAAGCCGAGGTCGTCTACTGGGGCCTGTGCCCCACCTGTTCCATGTCGTCCAGCCCGCAATGACCTTTTGTCAACCGGAAGGAAAGCAGTGTCCGAGACCACCACAGGCCAGTGCCCGTTCGCGGCCAAACACCCCACCACGGGTGCCGGCAACCGTGACTGGTGGCCCAACCAGCTCAACCTGAAGATCCTGCGCAAGAACGCGCCTGCCTCGGATCCGATGGAACCTGACTTCGACTACGCTGCGGCGTTCAAAACTCTCGACCTGAACGAGGTCCGCAAGGACATCACCGAGGTGCTGACCACCTCGCAGGACTGGTGGCCCGCCGACTTCGGCCACTACGGCCCGCTGATGATCCGGATGGCCTGGCACTCCGCCGGCACGTACCGCACCATCGACGGCCGCGGCGGCGGTGGCGGTGGCCAGCAGCGGTTCGCGCCGCTGAACAGCTGGCCCGACAACGGCAACCTGGACAAGGCCCGCCGGTTGCTGTGGCCGGTGAAGAAGAAGTACGGCAAGAAACTGTCCTGGGCCGACCTGATGATCTTCACCGGCAACGTCGCCCTCGAAACCATGGGCTTCACCCCGTTCGGCTTCGCCGGCGGCCGCGCCGACGTGTGGGAACCCGACGAGGACGTCTACTGGGGCCCCGAATCCACCTGGCTCGACGACGAACGCTACAGCGGCGAACGCGACCTGGAGAACCCACTGGGCGCAGTCCAGATGGGCCTGATCTACGTCAACCCGGAAGGCCCCAACGGCAACCCGGATCCGCTGGCCGCGGCCGTGGATATCAAGGAAACCTTCGGCCGGATGGCGATGGACCTGGAGGAAACCGTCGCGCTGATCGCCGGCGGGCACACCTTCGGTAAAACCCACGGCGCCGGTGACGCCGACCTGGTCGGCGCCGAACCCGAAGCCGGAGCCATCGAACAGATGGGCCTGGGCTGGAAGAGCGCCCACGCCTCCGGTAAGGCCGGTGACGCCATCACCAGCGGCCTGGAGGTCACCTGGACCACCAAACCCGCCCAGTGGACAGGCGACTTCTTCGAGATCCTGTTCGGCTACGAATGGGAACTCACCAAGAGCCCCGCGGGCGCCAACCAGTGGGTCGCCAAGGACGCCGAGGAGATCATCCCCGACGCCCACGACCCGGGTAAGAAGAAAAAGCCGATGATGCTGACGACAGACCTGTCGCTGCGTTTCGACCCCGAATTCGAGCCCATCTCACGCCGCTTCAAGGACAACCCGGAGCAGTTCGCCGACGCCTTCGCCCGCGCCTGGTACAAGCTGACCCACCGCGATATGGGCCCGATCGACCGCTACCTCGGCCCCGAGGTCCCCGCCGAGGTCCAGATCTGGCAGGACCCGATCCCCGCCGTGGACTTCGAGGTCGTCGACGACGCCGATATCGCGGCGCTCAAAGAGCAGGTCTTGGGCGCCGGCCTGACCGTGCCGCAGCTGGTGTCCACCGCCTGGGCGTCGGCGTCGACATTCCGCTCCAGCGATAAGCGCGGCGGCGCCAACGGTGCCCGGATCCGGCTGGAACCGCAGAAGAGCTGGGATGTCAACGAGCCCGAGCAGCTGAGCACGGTGCTGGGTGCACTGGAGAAGATCCAGGAATCGTTCAACGCCGCCCAGAACGGCGGCAAGAAGGTATCGCTTGCCGACCTGATCGTGATCGCCGGCGCCGCCGGTGTCGAGCAGGCCGCCAAGGAGGCCGGTGTGCAGGTCACCGTCCCGGTCACCCCAGGCCGTAACGATGCCCTGCAGGAGCAGACCGATGTGGATTCCTTCGCGGTGCTCGAACCGCGCACCGACGGTTTCCGCAACTACATCGGCAAGGGCCACCGGCTGCCGCTGGAGCACTTGCTGATCGACCGCGCGAACCTGCTCGGCGTCACCGCACCCGAAATGACCGTGCTGGTCGGCGGCCTGCGTGTTCTGGGCACCAACTACAAGCAGTCGAAGTACGGCGTGCTCACCGACAACGTCGGCGCACTGAGCAACGATTTCTTCGTCAACCTGCTCGATATGGGTGTGGAGTGGAAATCCACCGACGAAACCCAGGAGACCTTCGAGGCCCGCGACGCCGCGACCGGTGCGGTCAAATGGACCGGGACTCGCTACGACCTGGTGTTCGGCTCGAACTCCGAACTGCGCGCCGTCGCCGAGGTGTATGCGGCCGACGACGCCAAGGAGAAGTTCGTGCACGATTTCGTCGCCGCCTGGAACAAGGTGATGAACGCGGACCGGTTCGACCTGGCCTGATCGGTATCGCCGGGTAACCGTGGGCAGTGCCCCCGGGTGTCTTCGGATACCCGGGGGCACTCTGCTGTTCAGCGGCGCCAGAACAAGTGGTGCACGACTCCGCTCGGGCTGGGCACCTTCTCGAGATGGAACCGGTCCAGCAGATCCTCGGGACGCTCCCACAGCCGCTCGCCGCCACCGAGTTCGTTCGGGGTGACGACGATGTGCAGGGTGTCGATCAGATCGGCGGCCAGGAATTCGCGGACCGTCGCCACGCCCCCGCCGATCCGCACATCTTTGCCGTCCGCGGCGGCGAATGCCTGTTCCAAGGCATTTTCCGGAGTGGCGTCGAGAAAGTGGAAGGTCGTATCGCTCAGAGTGAACGATGGGCGCGGATGGTGGGTCAGAACGAACACGGGGGTGTGGAACGGCGGCTCGTCACCCCACCATCCCTCCCATTCGTGGTCTTCCCACGGCCCGCGTTGGGGACCGAACTTGTTGCGTCCCATGATCTCGGCGCCGATATTGCGGGCGAAATCGCGCGTGAAGTAGTCGTCGAGGCCGCGGGTACCGCCGGGATCGGTGCGGTTGGGCCAGCTGGCGGTGGCGCCGGCCCACGCCATCATGGTCGCCGGATCCGCGTGCCCGAACGGCCGGTCCAGGCTCTGGCCGGTACCGGCTCCGTAGCCGTCGGCGGAGACGGTGAAATTCTGTACGCGCACGAGCGGGCTCATCCTGGACTCCTTCTGATCTCAATGTGCAACCAGTGTCGAATACCACCTCACCGAAGCCGCCATCCAGCTCGTTCCCCTGATCACCGAACTCGGCGCCTGGGGCGCCCGCTGGCTACCGACCACACCAGAGCCGGCCATCCGCGCTCGCCTGCTCGCCGACGGCGGACCCGAACTCGGGCAACCTTTCATGAACGAACTCCGTGACGCCCACCTGCACCGGCGACCGGCACCCGAGAACGGTGTGCTGGCCGAACTGACCGCCGCCTATCAGGAGATCGCCCGGGCTTCCGAAAATCGGGACCAATGAGCCACCATCTGCGGCCGGCATTCCACCGCAGGTGTCATGTCTGCCGCCCACCTTAAGATGCGCCCCATGAAATACACCGACTCCATCGAGATCGCACTGCCGCGGCAGAAGGTGGTCCAGCTGCTCGCCAACCCGGCACACCTGCCGAAATGGCTGCGAGGCGTGGTATCGCACGAACCCTTGACCGGGGAGCACGGGCAACTCGGCACCACATCGCGAATCGTGATGCAGTCGGGTGGGCGAACGATGGAGTGCACAGAGACCATCACACGCCGGGAACCGGCAGACCTTCGCGAGGTCCCGGACACGGCTGTCGTTCACTCCGACCGCGAAATCGCCGGCGAGGGCATGTGGAGCGCCGTACGCGACCGGCTGACCGAAACCGGCCCGGAAACGACTCTGTGGGAGTGCGAGAACGAATACCGGTTCGACGGCTTCCTGATGAAGCTGATGGGGCTGCTGATGCCCGGCGCCTTCCGCAAACAGTCCCGACAGCATATGCAGGACTTCAAAGCGTTCGCCGAGCAGGGAAAAGACGTCCGCGAAACGGCGGACTGATCAGAGACCCCGCACGCGGCGTGGCCCTCGGCGCCCCGGCGTTCCCTTCCGTGTGCCCGCACCCCCGGTTCGCCCGCGTTCCGGCGAGTAGTTTTCACAGCTATGAGCACCACCCTTTCCGCATACGCCCGGCAGGCCTGGAGCCTGCTCGAACCGCTGCACGCGGTCACCTACTTCTCACCCGAACCACTCCAGGCGCTGAAAACCGCCGGATACCGCGGATTCTGGATGGGATACTTCGCCGGCCGCGCCGCGCCACTCGGGCCGGTAGGGCCGGAAACCGTGCACGCCCTCTTCTACAACTTCACCTACGACCGGATCGCGAAAGCCCTCCCGTCGGCCTGGGAATTCGCCGCCCCGCCCGCCGCGCTCACCGCCCGCGAACACGGTGCCACCGCGGCCCTGCGCCGCCAGCTCGGCGAACTCGCCGACAGCCCCGACCTGGCCACCGCCGCCGACTTCGCCTGCCGCGCGGCCACCGCGGCACCACTGGAAGGCCGGGCACTGTTCGCCGCCAACCGGGCACTCCCCGAACCCACCGATCCCGTCGCGCGCCTGTGGTACGCCGCGACCCTCCTGCGTGAACACCGCGGCGACGGACATATCGCCGCCCTCGTCGCCGCCGGAGTCGGCGGCCGGGAGTCGCATGTGCTGCAAGCACTGGCCAACGGCACCGACCGCGGCATATACACCGTCTCCCGCGACTACGACGACCAGGAATGGACCGGATGCCTCGACGGTCTCCGCGACCGAGGCTGGGCCGGTGACAGCACCCTCACCGACACCGGAACCGAGGTGAAAGCCGGTATCGAAACACAGACCGACGCGGCCGCAGCATCCGCATACACCGCCCTGACCACCGAGGAACGCGACGAACTGTTACGTGTCCTGCGACCCCTGACGAACGCGGTGATCGCGGCCGGGGAGATCCCGCGCGTCACCCCCATCGGGCTCGACCTCGGGGAGATCGCTGCCCCGAGGTGATCGAGTCGACGAACCCGCCCCAGCCCGGCAGGATCGCGGATATGACGCGGACCCACCACTACGAATGCCGCACCGACTGGACCGGGGCGGGCACCACCGGAACCGTCGACTACCGCTCCTACGAACGGTCCTATGTGACACGGTCTCCGGGCCGACCCGATCTGCACGGCTCCGCCGACCCGGCGTTCCGCGGCGACGACACCCGCTGGAACCCGGAACTGCTACTGGTCGCCGCGCTGAGCCAATGTCATCTGCTGTGGTACCTGCACCTGTGCGCCGTCAACGGGGTCACAGTGCTGGAATACCACGACGACGCGCACGCAACGATGGCGGAGACCGCCGACGGCGGCGGGCATTTCACCGGGGTGGAACTGCGGCCGGTGGTGACGGTCGCCGCCGCCGATATGGTCGACCGGGCCCGTGACCTGCACGGCGACGCCGCGGCGAAATGCTTCATCGCGGCCTCGGTGAACTTCCCGGTGAGCCACACCCCGCGAGTGGAAGTCGGCGGCGGCTGAACCGGGCTACCGGCGAGACCCGGGTCCGGGACGGTATGGAGCTCTCCCCGGCGCAGCTGCCGACCGGGCAGCCACTACGGCATCTACCAAACCAGAGTGAGTTCCGGGATACGGACCCGGCCGAAGAACCGTTTCGCGATATCGCTGCCGTCGAAGTTGTAACCGTTCATGATGTCGGCCAGTTCGGTCGCCAGCTCCTGCAACTGTGGACTGACCCGTTCGATACCGTCCTCGACGACCCAGCCCCATTCCCGCGGCACCTTGTCGATGGTGATATCGATACACGCGTGATGCGGCAGATCCACGGTGATCTCGATCTGCACCGGCGCATCGCCGAGCGGGTCGCGGATCGCGGGCTCACCGAGGCGGGTCTGCGGCGCGAACATGATCCGCCCGAGGGCGATATCGGCTCGGATCATCTCCGCCACCGCCGGCAGATCCGCATGTTTACCGACCCGGTGATGACGGTCGCCGTAGGTGCGGTCACCGACCGGCGCGCCACCACTGCGGGCCAGCAGCCGATCCAGCATCCGCTGCGCGGTCGCCCGCTCGTCGGCCCCGGTATTGGGGTGCTCGATAAGAGCACGCAGGCGCATGATCCGATGGCTCGCAATGATCGCCATAGCAGGAAAGAGTAGCGAAACCCGGACCGATCCGGCGGTTCAGTCCGAGGCGCGTCCCCCCGAACCTCCCGCACTCGCGATCACCGATGTCAAATGCTGCTCCGGTGTCAACGAGTCCGACTCCGGCGACCGCACCGCCAGCGGTGAACGCAACGCCGTCCACACCTCCAGCGCACCGAACGCCGTCATACAGCACCCCGCGACCGCAGCCAGCATCTCGATACTGTCGAACGGGGCCACCGCGATCACCAGACCCGACGCCAACGTCACCAGACCGAACAGTTCCTGTTTCCCCTGCCCGGTCACCTCGTCGTCGTCCCACACCCCCGCCACGGCATGCGCGATACCCCGCACCGACCACGCCAATCCCAGCCACATTGCCAGCAGCAGCGTCCAATTCCCCGCCCGGAAACACAGCGTCGCCGTCACCAGCGACACCACCGCCGCCAAGAACAGCAGCGTCCGCGGAAAACGGCCCAGTTTGCTACCGAACGCCACCGTCGCCAACGACACCGTGCCGCACAGCAGCGAGAACATGAACAGATTCCCGATCGCGCCCAGCGATTTATCGGGCCACACCACGGTCGCGACCCCGATCACCACCGAGCACACCCCCATCGCCAGCACCGTCTGACGTACACCGCGACCGAACACCGGAGCGGCCCCCGCTTCCTCGTAGGTCGGCATAGCAGAATGATATGGGCCGGTCGGCCCGATTGCCCAACGGTTGCCGTTACCCGCCTGTCGCGGACTGCCCGACGGGGCCGCTCGCACGTCGTACTCACCGGCCGCCGCGCACCGCCGCCACCGAAGCCGAAGAAGGATCGGCGCTGTGCCAAGGGGCGAACACATCGAATTCGAGCAGCGCCGACACAGTCCGGTGTACCGCGAGGACGAAACCGGCGGTGCACCGCTACGACCCCGGCGCGAAACGGGGTCACTGTACAGGCCCGGGCCGAGGCCGCCGGGGCCTGCGACACCGGGCGGTGAACCGCGGCACCGGCCGGTTCGGGCACTACAGTCGCAGCGAGACACGTATCGAGGGCACCAGTCAGGAGGCCGTCGTGACCGTTCCCGCGCTGGTATGGGGGTGCACCCTCGCACTGATCGCCGGACTGTTGCTGTTCGATTTCTTCTTCCACGTCCGCAGCGCACACACCCCGTCGCTCACCGAGGCCGCAGTGTGGTCGGCCGCCTATATCGGTGTCGCGGTGGCCTTCGGATTCGCGGTGTGGGGGTTCGGCGGATCCGATATGGGCCTGGAATACTTCGCCGGCTACATCACCGAGAAAGCGCTCTCGGTGGACAACCTGTTCGTCTTCCTCATCATCATGACCACCTTCCGCGTCCCCAGCGCCGCCCAGCAGAAGGTGCTGCTCGTCGGTATCGTGTTCTCCCTGGTGGTGCGCACCGGGTTCATCTTCGTCGGCGCCACCCTCATCAACCGGTTCGCGTGGGTGTTCTACCTGTTCGGCGCCGCCCTGCTCCTCACCGCCGGGAACATGCTCCGCCCCGAAGGGGAGGACAGCCACGCCGACGACAATATCGTCCTGCGGCTGGCCCGGCGTTTCCTGCGCACCAGCGACACCTACGACGGCGACAAACTGTTCACCACCGTCGCCGGCCGCCGCCATATGACCCCGATGGTGCTCGCGATGGTCGCCATCGGCGGCACCGACGTCCTGTTCGCCCTCGATTCCATACCCGCCATCTTCGGGCTCACCCAGAACGTGTTCATCGTCTTCACCGCCACCGCGTTCTCCCTGCTCGGCCTGCGTCAGCTGTTCTTCCTGCTCGAAGGGCTGCTGGACCGCCTGATCTACCTCGGTTTCGGTCTCGCCGCCGTGCTGGCCCTCATCGGCGTCAAACTGGTTCTGCACGCACTGCACGAGAACAACGTCCCGTTCATCAACCACGGCGAACCGGTACCGGTCACCGAGATATCGACAGGCCTGTCGCTGGCCCTCATCGTGCTGATACTGGTGGTCACCGTCGTCGCATCCCTGCTCAGCCCCGCCGGGCGCGCGCAAACCGCCGTCGGTAATGCCCGCCGCCACGCCACCCGCTACCTCGACCTCGGCTACGAAGCCGACCAGAGCCTGCGGGAACGCACCTACAACAAGATGCTCGGCGAAGAGAAAACGCTCGCCGGCCTGCCCGCCAAATACCGGCGGCGGATCCGCGAAGGCGAAACAGAACTGGTCGCGCTGCTCGAACGGGCCCATTTCGTGCACGCCGACCGTATCGCGCGGATCGAAGCCGGACTCCCACTGCGCATATAAGCCCAGGGGTATCGGAGTGAGAACGTGGCCGGGAACACGGCACGACAGGCTTGAGTATGCCGTTGCGTCACAGTGTTGAGTCGGTGACGACAACGTGATCCGGAACAGAGCGGAGTGCACAGTGACCATGACCGGAGAACCGACCGACCAGCGGCCGGCACTGATCGATATCGAAACCTTCTTCGCCGATCCGCAGTTCGCGTACCCCTCGATCTCCCCCGACGGCACCCGCATCGCCTACCTCGCCCCACACCGCGGGCGCCGCAACGTCTGGGTCCGGGGTGTGGACGCGACCGACGACGACGCGGTCCCCGTCACCCACGACACCCGGCGCGGGATCACCACCTACTACTGGACCGACGACCCCCGCTGGCTGCTCTACCTGCAGGACACCGACGGTAACGAGGACTGGCACCTGTTCCGCGTCGACCTCGACGACCCCACCGCGCCCGCCGTCGACCTCACGCCGATGGACCCGGGATCCCGGGTGGTGGGCGCCGAAGACCTACCGTCCATGCCCGGCACTGTGCTGGTCACGATGAACCGGCGTCCACTGTTCTTCGACACATTCCGCATCGACGTCGCCACCGGCGAAACGACCCTGCATCTCGAACAAGACGATCCGGCCGCCACCGTGCTCCTCGACCGCGCCGGTGCACCCGTATTCCGCACCGCACTCACCGCGGACGGCACGGTGGAGATTTCCGCGATCGACCCCACCGGTGAGACACGGCCACTGCGCCGGCTCGGCGGCGCCGAACACCCGATGAGTGTCCACCCCCAGCAGGTCACCGCCGACGGGAAAGGCCTGCTCGTCGGCTCCTTCCAGGACGGCGACAACCTGCGGCTGGTACGCATCGACCACGAGACCGGGGCGGATACCGTCGTCGCCGCCGTCGACGGTCACGACCTGGATCTCAGCGGGATGATGCTGCCCGGCGTGCTCCCGCCGCCGGTCCACACCCATCGGCGCACCGGCGAAAGCCTCGCCGCCCGATTCGTCGCCGACCGCCCCCATATCGAAATCCTCGACCCGCACTTCGCCGAAATCTATGCCCAATTGCAGAAACTGTCCGACGGCGTGCTCGGCACCCTGTCCGGCGACAACTCCGGGCAGCGCTGGATCGCCACCTTCGCCCACGACCGCGACCCCGGTGTCACCTGGTTCTACGACCACACCACCGGCGAGGCCCGCATGCTGTTCCGGTCCTACCCCGATCGCGATCCGGACACTATGGCGCCCATGCAACCGGTCGGTTTCCCGGCCCGCGACGGGCTGCCCCTGCACGGCTACCTCAGCCTCCCCGTCGGTGTGGCACCGCGCGACCTCCCGCTGGTTCTGGTGGTGCACGGCGGCCCCTGGTACCACGACTCGTGGGGGTTCAGCAACGATGTGCAGTTCCTCGTCAACCGCGGGTACGCGGTACTGCAGGTGAACTTCCGCGGCTCCCTCGGTTACGGGAAACGGCATGTCACCGCCGCGATCGGTGAATTCGCCCGCGCGATGCACGACGACCTGATCGACGCCGCCGACTGGGCCGTCGCCGCCGGATACGCCGATCCGACCCGCATCGGCATCTACGGCGGCTCCTACGGTGGATACGCCGCACTCGTCGGTGTCACCGTCACACCGGACCGCTTCGCCGCAGCCGTCGACTACGTCGGCATTTCCGACCTCGCCAATTTCCTGCGAACCCTACCGCCGTTCACTCGCGCCTACAGCGTCAACAACTGGTACCGCTACGTCGGCGACCCCGGAATCCCGGAGCAGGAAGCCGATATGCTGACCCGCTCACCGATCACCATGGTCGACGAAATCCGCACCCCGTTGCTCGTCGCGCAGGGCGCCAACGATGTTCGGGTGGTCCGGGCCGAATCGGACAATATCGTTGCCCGGTTGCGGGAGCGTGGTGTTCCGGTGGAATACCTGGTCGCCGAGGACGAGGGGCACGGCTTCGACAACCCGGAGAATCAGATCATGCTGTACCGGGCGATCGAACAGCATTTCGCCCGCTACCTCGGCGGCCGCAGCGCCGGCCCAGCGGTAGAGGTTCCTGGTCCCGGCAGCCCGACCGGATGAGAGCCGGCCCGCTACCGTTCGTCGAGGAGAGCCACCAGTGATTTCGGCGCCACCGCCCGGTAGGCGTCGGTGACGAGCTCGGCGATCTCCGCCCAATCCACCGGAACATCCAGATACACCCCGAGCCGGCCACGGTGGCCCACATACGGTGGCCGGAAGAATCGCTGCGGTTCCGCCGCCACCAGCGCCTCCTGCGCGCCCGGCGGTGCCGCGCACCAGAAACCCAGCCGGTCGTCGTGATGCCGGCCGGCGTAGGTGACGAACGTTTTCTTCCCGCGCACGAACCAGGTGGGTTCGCCGTGGCTGAGCCGTTCGGTGGTTTCCGGCAGCGCTGTGCACAGCCGGCGTAGACGGGGCAACGGATCCTCGGCCATGAGATCACGGTAGCGTCCTGGCACACGTTCGACCGGGCAGCCACGGGTGTGGTGCCGTCGCGTCGCGCCACCACACCGTTGTCCTGTCGAAAGGTTTCCACTGATGTCCCGAGTCCTCGGCCGCCGGGCGCTCAATCGCGCGACGCTCGACCGGCAGCTGCTGTTACGGCGTTCCGAGGTGCCGGTCGTCGACGCGGTGGAGCATCTGGTCGGGTTGCAAGCCCAAACCCCGCATACCTGGTATGTCGGATTGTGGTCACGACTGGCGGGGTTCGTCCCCGAACACGCCGCCGACCTGCTCACCGACCGCGCGTTGATTCGTATTGCGTTGATGCGCTCCACGATTCACCTGGTCACCCCGCAGGATGCACGTGCGCTGCGGCCACTGATCCAGCCCGTATTGGATCGCGATCTCTACCGCAACCACACCCACGGAACACCGATCGAAGGCATCGATATGGCGAAACTGGTCGCCGACGGTATCGAGCTCCTCGCGGCGGAACCGTTGACCAACAAGCAGCTCGGCGCATTACTCGCCCAGCGGTGGCCCGGCCGAGCGCCGGCCTCGCTCGTCTACGCCATCCGCAACCAAGTGCCGCTGGTGCAGGTGCCACCACGCGGCGTGTGGGGCCGCAGCGGGTCCATCGCGCACACCGCCGACGCATGGCTCGGCGCGGACCTGACGAGTACCGCTTCGCTCGAACAGATGGTCCTGCGGTATCTGGCTGCCTTCGGCCCGGCGGGTGTGAAAGACATGCAGATGTGGTCCGGCCTCACCAAGCTGCGCGAGATCGTGGACCGGATCCGGCCGAAACTCATCGTTTTCCGCGACCAGCACGGGCAGGAACTGTTCGACCTCCCCGACGCAGCACGCCCGGACCCCGACACCCCGGCCCCACCCAGGTTTCTGTACGACTTCGACAACCTGCTGCTCTCCTATGCGGACCGGACCCGAGTGATCACCGACGAATACAACCGGCAGGGATACCGCACCCAGCGCCCCGCCCCGCAGATCCTGCTGGTCGACGGATTCACCGCAGCAGACTGGACGATCACCCGGGACGCCGGAACCGCGATCCTCACCATACGTCCCTACGATGGTCCGTTCACTGCAGAAGACGCGGCGGCAGTGACCGAGGAAGCCCACGAGTTGCTGGCATTCACCGACCCCGGCGCCCGGGCCCGCGATGTCGTCCTCGACGGGCCCCGGCAGCGAACGTGAGCACCGGGCCGCGCTGAGCGGGCCCCCGGGAGTGACGCGGGTCTGCGAAGGCAGCGCCTTTACACAGGATCCGGTTCGGTGTGCGGCGCCGCCCGATCGGATAGCAGAGTGTCCAGCTGCTGCTCCGCACGTTCCGCACGCGCCAGGGTTTGCGTCCGCGCCTGATCGAGTGCCTCGATACGCTGCGCGGTCTCAGTGCGCACCTGTTCGACGGCGGCTGCGGCCTCGGCGCGGGCAGCGGCCAGGTCCGCGGCCGCGGCGCGACGGACATCGGCGAGATCCTGCCGGACGGTGTCGTATTCGCCGCGCAACCGCTGCAATTCGGTGCGCGCTTCCCGGGCTGCTTCTTCACGTTCGGTGGCCGCCCGTTCGGCCCGTTCCAGGGCGCGCTCGGTATCGGCGGCCCGCTGAAGGGCCAGATCCCGGTCGGCGGTGGCAGCCTTCACCTTCTGGGTGTTCTCCCGGTCCGCGCGTTCGATATCGGCGTCGGCGGCGCGGCGGGCACGGTCGATTTCCGCGGCGCATTCGGACCGAATCCGCTCTACCTCCGCGGCGGCCTCGTTTCGCGCGGCCCGGATATCTTCTTCTGCCGCGCAGCGGGCCGCGAAAACGTCGTCCGCGGCGCGAGTGGTGACGGCCTCCACTTCGCGTAGCGCGTCGTCGCGGGTGGCTTCGGCGGCCGCGGTCTGTGACTGGGCTTCCGCGATGCGGGCTTCGGCGGTATCTGCGGTGGCTGCCGCGTCCTCGGCTGCTTCTTCCGCGTGGATCCGTGCCTGCTGGGCATCGCGGCGTGCCTGTTCGGCAGCGGCCGCGGCCATTTCGGCTTCGGCGATACGGCGCGCGGCGTCGGCCTGTACGGCCTGGACTTGCGCTTCGGCTGCCGAGGGGTCGGCCAGTGTCGACATTTCGGTGACTGCGGCGTTGAGGGTGGTACCGAGTTGTTCGGCCAGGTTGCGGAATTGGGTGAGCAGTTCGTCGGCGCGTAGCCGGGCGGCAGTGACGGGGCCGGTTTGTGTCACTGTGACGGAATCGGGCTGGGGTTCGGTTTCCTGTTGTAGCCGCTGCCTTTCGCGCCAGGCGCGCCATCGGGTGTGCTCCGGGCGGTCGCAGTATTCCGAGGGGCGGCCGGGGCCGGAGGGGCGTGGGATCGGCTGAGTGCAGCCGGGGTAGTTGCAGGTGGTCGGCACCCAAGAATCGTAGCGTTTGTTTCGTCGAAACCAACGGTATAACACGAAACGAAATTCTGAGTGGGCATCAGCGGCCCGATGGAAACATGTACCCTTCTAACCGCCGATAAGTGAACATTATCGGCGGTTAGAAGGGTACAGTTGCGGGAGATTCGTTTCCGATCAATACGTTTCGTTACGTTAGGTCAAATGCAACGTATTGCGTGACGCAATTACCGACGAGGAGAACCGTGACCGAAACAGCCGTCGACCTACCCGACACCGTGCGGACCGAACTCCGCCGCGGCGTCACCAGCGTCCTCGTCGACACCGCCGCACTACGTAACGTCCGCGAACGTTTCGACACCGAACAAGCCACCGCGCTCGGCCGCTACCTCACCGCCTCCCAATCCCCCAACACATTGCGCGCCTACCGCACCGACTGGATCGCCTGGGCCGCCTGGTGCACCCGCGAAAACCGCACCGCCCTCCCCGCCGACCCCCTCGACGTCGCCGTCTACCTCGCCGCCGCCGCCGACGCCCGCACCGCCAACGGCCGCCACGCCTACAGCCCCGCAACCCTCGAACGAAAATCTGCCGCCATCGCCGCCGTCCACGCCGCCAACGGACTACCCGCACCCACCCGCAGCGACGTCGTCCGCCTCACCCTCCGCGGAATCCGCCGCACCCGCCGCACCCGGCCCACCCGCAAACGCCCGATCCTGCTGCACACCCTCGGTGAACTCCTCACCGGCCTCCCCGAACCCGGCCGGCCCGGCGAACCCGCCCGCCGCCGCGACACCCTGCTCCTACTCCTCGGCTTCGCCGGTGCACTCCGCCGCAGCGAACTCGCCGCCCTCCGCATCGCCGATATCCACTTCGGCACCGACCACACCACCGGCGAACCCCTCCTACTCATCCACCTGCCCACCACCAAAACCGACCCCACCGGCATCACCGAACAACACGTCGCCCTGCCCCGCGGCAGCCAAGCACACACCTGCCCCATCTGCGCCTGCGCCGACTGGCTACGCCTACTCGCCGCCCACACCGAAAACCCCCGCGGCGTCCACACCTGGATCGACGAAAACCCCATCGGCGAGCCCCATATCCACCGCTGCCACAGCTACCACCCCGACCCCCGCCTCACCCCCGCACAACCCCTGTTCCCCGCCGTCAACCGCCACGGCGGAATCGGCGCCACCGCCCTCTCCGGCCGCGCGGTCGCCGAAATCGTCAAACGCTACGCCGCCCGCGCCGGACTCGACCCCACCCTCTTCTCCGGCCACTCCCTGCGCGCCGGCTTCGCCACCCAAGCCGCCCTCGGCGGCGCCGCCGACCGCGAAATCATGCGCCAAGGCCGCTGGAGCAACCCCCGCACCGTCCACCGCTATATCCGAACCGCCGACCCCCTTGCCGACAACGCCGTCACCAAACTCGGACTCTGACCCGACGGCATCAGCAGTCGGGGCGTCCCATACGCCGCAACTCGTCCATCCGGCGCAGGATGTGATAGATACGCAGTTCTGTAAACGTGACCCAATCCCCGCCGCGCTCGGAGGGAAAACCCGTGCGGCCGGAACGCGCCAGCAGTTCGAGTGCCTTGCGCAGTTCCCGCCCGTACCGCAGATCGACAGCCATCCGGTCGCAGCGCAACTCGTCCAGCACCCGAATCCACGCCACAACCAGCCCTTGGAAATAGCACAGTACCGCCGCCGTCACCGCCCAGGCGAACCCCAGAACCAGGGCCGGACTCACCGGAACTGCAATCCCCACTACTACGAACCAGATCCAAGTAACAGTCACCGCCATCGGGCGAGAGAATCGCTGAATCGGATCGGCCACGAAGCGGACAACACCGAACAGAACACCGAGGACGAACGAAACCGGCTTACCGCACAATAAAACGAAACGCTCCGCCCAGCGGAGCCCGAGCACAGCGTGGCCGTACTCATGCGCCAAGACCGCCTGCAATTGGTCAGGTTTCAGCGCTTCCAACGCCGCAGAGGTGACGGCAATATCCGGTGCCGGTCCGTACATCGCATTCACAGCGGACGAATCACGCACCCACAGCGTGATAAGCGAACTGTCGGCTCTTGCCCGGTAGCAGACCTCATCCCAGGCGGGGCCCAGCACCCGCTGCTCGGCTTCAGTGGGCCGACGATAGCCCATTACCGCCGGAGAAGTGGCCGGGTCCACCGCCAGATAGAAGTACGCCCCACAGCAAAACAGCCACGCCACCGGAATCAGCGCCCACGGCAACCCGGCCGCGGCCCCCAGTAACGCCAGGAACGCCGCGGTCACCACCGCAGACGGCAACGCACACACCGTCCTCACGACCCGCCGCAACCGATACCGCCCGACCACGTGACGCCGAGATCCAGCGGAAAGACCAGGGACGCAACGACGCATCCCCCCTGTATCCATACCCTCACCCCCGAGAAGCACTCCCTCCAAGATACCGGGCGGCCACACAGCGCGGTTTCGATACACCATCGGCCACAGAGCGTACGACCGGGGGCGATGCCGTCTACGGCGTCCGGATATACCGGGGCGACATGGGCGGCCACCGTCCCCTCTGCCGAATCCACCGTCACCCGCAGGCCGCCGGGATCGGCAACCACGAGATTCGTCCGCTTCGCAGAGAAGCCGCAATTGTGGTGTCCAGGTCAGCGGAAACCGCGAGCTGCCGCCGACGCCGACACCCTGCCCGCCATCGAAGCCGGCGCCACCGGATACCTCCTCAAAGACGCCCCACCCGAAGACCTCGCCGCCGCCGTCCGCACCGCGGCAGCCGGCCGGACCACACTGGCGCCCGCCGTCGCCGCAGCCACCGACCTCGGCCTCATCCGACGCTGAAGTACGCACAGATCATGTCGGTGTGGTCTCGATCGGGCATCGCCCCGCGACGGGGGTGCGCATATCCGCCGCCCTGGTGGCACCGTCACGTCCGATAACCGCGAGCAGGCGCGCCACCAGCGGGTATGCAGTGTGTTCGGGATGGAATCGCAGGGTTGCCACCGGGCGCTGCTGTGCGAGGATATTGAGCGCTCCACGAGTCAGTCCGTTTCAAAAACCCCTCTTTGGAAGGATGCTCAGATGGCGCAAGACACCAGTACCGCCGCCACCCGCACCAGCACCAGCAACGGCAGTGGTCAGCAAGTCCAGAGCCTGGAAATGCTGCGCATGGGCCTGGACGAAATCCGGCAGGAATCCCAGAGTGCACGGCAGTACGCCCAGCAGGCGCAGAACCTCGCCCGCCAGGTGCAACAGCAGGCCCGGCAGGTACAGCACCAATCCCAGATCGCGCAGAGCCAGGCCAACCAGGCCGCGCAGCAGGCCCAGCAGGCCCGCCAGCAGGCGCAGCAGGCACAGAACCAAGCACAGCAGGCGCAGAGCGAAGCCGACCGGTCGCAGAGCCAGGCCCAGCAGGCCCAGGCCGACGCCAACCAGGCCAACCAGCGCTGCCAGTCGGCGCAGGACCAGGCCGACCAGGCCGCCTACCTCGCCCAGCAGGCCGAGGAACAGTCCACCCGGGCCCAGGATCGCGCAATGCAGTGGGAACTGCAGATGCACCAGATGCGCCAGCAGGTACGGCAGATGTAGTGCATACCGGGCAACCGCAGGGCAGCAGCCCTGTATGCCTTCGCGGGGCCCGGTGGAATCACCGGGCCCCGCCCCGTACGCCGGCCCGGTGAACCAGCAGTGGATTCCGGTACGGATAAACGACGCAGCTCACAATTGCGCTTTTGATAATTGCCGCGTGTCTCGGTCGACGTCTACCGGCCGGGCATATAGCCGAGCATGGCAGAATTCACCGTCCCGGCGCAGCGACCGCAGGATTACCACGAGCAGCCGATGCGGTCGAGGATTATTCTGGAGAGCGCATCAGGTGCTTCCTCGGGGATCCAGTGGCCCACACCCTCCAGCACCTCCAAGCGGTATTCCGCATCCACATACCCTGCTGTCGCGTCCACACCGGACCGCGCCACAGCCAGATCGGCGTCACTCCACACGAAAGTTGTCGGAACACCCACCGCGGGAACCGTACTCCAGGAATCACCCGCCGCGCGATACCAGTTCAGCGCCGCCGTCATCGCCCCCGGTTCCCGGAGCCGGGCAATATGCTGTGCCGCCTGCACCGCCGGAACCTGATCCCCGAAACCGGCACGCAAACCCGCGCAATCATTCGCCAGCAGCAGATCTTCGGGCGCGTCCGGTTGCTGGAAAAAGGTCATGTACCCGGATTTTTCGGCCTGCACCGGATCGGTCTCGCGGGCCCGGGCGAATGCCGCCGGATGCGGCACCGACACCGCGGTCAGCGAAACCACCCGCTCCGGATGCCGGGCCGCCACATCCCAGGCCACGATCGCGCCCCAATCGTGGCCGACCAGGTGAACTCGCCGCACGCCCAGCGCATCGCAGAGGCCGACGATATCGGCGCGGAGTTCGGAAAGACGGTAGGACGCGATATCCGCGGGACGGGCTCCGGGCGAATAGCCGCGCTGTTCCGGCGCATAGGAGCGGATTCCGCGGGAGCTCAGGTGTTCGGAAACGAAATCCCAGGACGCCGCACTCTGCGGAAACCCGTGCAGGAGCAGCACGTCCGCGCCGTGTACCGGCTCACCCGGGTGGACCCGCACCTCGAAATCGAAATCACCGACATGCACCGTGCGAAGTTCACCTGTGGACATGGCTGCATGCTAGCCAAACCCCGGACGAGCTGCTAGACAGCTGTATAGATATATGTCCGACCACCGGCGCGGGGCGCCCGACCCGGCATCGACACGGAGGAACCGCCATGAGCACACCCCGGCAGATCGCGATCATCATCGGCGGCGCCTCCGGAATCGGCTGGGCCACCGCCCAACTCCTCGCCGCTCGCGGCGATACCGTGATCATCGCCGACCTCGACGGCGTCGCGGCCGGTACCCGGGCCACCGAACTCGGCGGAAACGCGACCGGGCACCAGGTCGACGTCACCGACGAACAAGCGATGCGCACCCTCTTCGACACCGTCGCCGCCGAACACGGACCGATCGGAACCGTCGTCGACTGCGCCGGAATCTCCCGCCCCGGAACGATCGCCGACCTCGCCCTCGCCGACTGGAAAGCCACCGTCGACGTCTGCCTCACCGGAGCCTTCCTCACCGTCAAAAATGCCGCTCACACAGTGCGAGACGGGGGATCCATCGTGCTCGTCGCCTCGCTCAACGGCCGGCAACCGGGCGTGGGGATGGGCGCATACTGCTCGGCCAAGGCCGGAGTCCTCATGCTCACCGAGGTCGCCGCCATGGAACTCGCACCCCGCGGCATCCGCGTGAACGCGGTCAACCCCGGGTTCGTCCACACACCTCTCACCTACGGTGCGACGCTCGTGCCGGGACTGGTCGACGAATACATCGAGAACACACCGCTGGGGCGCGCCGGCACACCGGAAGACGTCGCCCGCACGATCACATTCCTCACCTCCGGCGACGCCGGTTGGATGACCGGCGCGGCGATCGACCTCAACGGTGGCGCCCATACGATGCGGTACCCGAACATCGTCGAACGAGTCGCCGAGATGACCGCTGCCGGTACTGACTCCGAGTGAGGTAGGAACCCCCTCCGCCTCGCTGTGTTGGAGTGAGTTGACTTTGTTGGTGAGACGTAAGGAAGGAGTAATCATGTATAGATGCGCATATCCGCGTAGCGCTCTATATCAGCTTCGGTTCTTGTTCTTTCGAGGGCTCCACCGGTCACTGTCGTTCCGGAAAGCCTGATCTACAGGGTCTGAAGTTGCGCCTCAGCTGAGGCTGTCCATTGCTCTCCCGCGCGGGTTCTACTCCCCTACCCCGCCTGCCACCATCGGTCCCACCGCGCGGCGCCATGGTCAGGGAAGAGTTCAGAGAGAATTGAGACATCTGTCCTGTTGTGCAAAAGTGGGCATTTCATGCCCTGCACTGAGGCAGCCGGCCCACCGCCGGCCCTGTGACCTGCAGTCGGTCGTTCCGGATGCCACGGCGAGTGCGTCACTTCACCGATGCAGCTGGTGCGGGCGGCTTTCCCGTTGTGCGAAGCGCTGTTTTATGGCCCCCGCGGCAGGCCAATAGCGTCGGATTCATGGAGTGGACTATGCAGCCGGCCGAAGAACTCGCGGCAGCCTTACGTGCCGGGGCGGTGACATCGGAGGAACTGACCGACGAGGCGATCGCGCGTATCGAGCGCGACGACAAGATGATCAACGCGATCTGTGTACGGGACTTCGAACGTGCACGCGCCGCGGCGCACAATGCAGACCGGGCACGCGCCCGCGGCGAGGAGCGGCCGTTGCTCGGTATTCCGGTGACGGTCAAGGAGAGCTACCACATCGCCGGACTGCCCACGACCTGGGGCATGCCCGCACAGCGGGACTATATGCCGGCCGAGGACGCACTACAGGTATCGCGGTTGAAGGCAGCCGGCGCGGTGGTACTCGGAAAGACCAATGTGCCGGTGATGCTGCGTGATATCCAGAGCTTCAACGAGATCTACGGCACCACCAGCAACCCGTGGGACCACGACCGCACATCGGGTGGATCGTCCGGCGGTTCGGCCGCGGCGCTGGCGGCCGGATTCGGTGCGCTGTCCATCGGCTCCGACCTCGCCGGTTCACTACGCACCCCCGCGCATTTCTGCGGTATCTACGCGCACAAGCCGACCCTCGGACTGGTGCCGACCCGCGGCATGGTCGCACCGCCCGCGCCCGCCCTGCCGATCGATCTCGACCTCGCCGTCGCCGGCCCGATGGCGCGCACCGCCCGCGACCTCACGCTGCTGCTCGACGTGATGGCCGGACCGGACCCGCTCACACACGGCATCGCCTACGACATCGCACTGCCGCCCGCGCGGCACGAGCGGCTGTCGGATTTCCGGGTCCTGATCATCGAGGATCATCCGCTCATTCCGACAGGATCGGCGGTGCGGGCGGGCGTGCACCGGGTCGCCGAGGCGCTCATCGACGAAGGCGCCCGCGTCGAACGACACAGTCGGCTGCTACCCGATCCGGCTGAAGCGGCGATGCTCTACATGCTGCTGATGATGTCGAACTCGGCCGCAAGCCTTCCCACCGACGTGTACGACCGGCTACAGACCCACGCCGCCGCCCTGAGCGCGGACGACCGGAGCCTCGATGCGGCACGCCTCCGGGGCATGGTGCTGCGCCACCGGGACTGGGTCGACGCGAACAACCGCCGCGAACTCCACCGCCACGCCTGGCGGCAACTGTTCACCGAGTTCGATGCCGTGGTGTGCCCCATCACCCCGACCCCCGCGTTCCCGCACGACCACCACGAAGGCCTGGAGAACCGGCACATCGATATCGACGGCGTCGCGTACCCGTACTACGACCAGCTCATCTGGGCCGGTGTCGCCACTATGCCCGGGCTGCCCGCCACCGCCATACCCACGGGCCGGTCTTCTGAGGGGCTACCGGTGGGAGTACAGCTCATCGGGCCGATGTTCGAAGACCGCACACCACTACGGCTGGCCGAACACCTCGAGCAGAAGATCGGCGGATTCCAGGCACCCGGATAGAGATCCACCTACCCCTGTCCCCCAACGCTCGCAGACTGCGCTTCGGTGACATCGAGCCAAGCTTTCCGGCCTTCGGTGTCGCACGGAGTCGACCGCTACCGGGGTCGGCCCGGAACTGCGCGGGGTCCGGACAACCCCGCCTGCGGAAGGCGGTATTGTCCGCCTCGCGGTTGCACGACCGGATCACGTCGATGGCCCGGTCGACGCAGCTGCAACCGTCGAATATGCATGGCGGGCGACGAAATCACGGAGGCGGGCCACGGCCGGGGTGGGGCGGTGGTGTCCGGACACCAGCCCGACACTTCGCTGGACCGGGATGCTCAGCGCGATGCGGTGCAGATCCGGGTGCGGCGTTTCGGGTTCGGGCAGTAACGCGATGCCGAGATTCCGGGCTACGAGCGCGCGCAGGGTGTCGAATTCGGTGATCTCGAACACCACCTTCGGGGTGAATCCTGCCGCGGCACACAGCGTATCGAGTAGGTGCCGCAGGTGGTAAGTCGGTGGGTTCGCGATGAACGATTCCGCGGCGAGGTCGCAGAGTTCGGCGGTGCCCTGCCCGGCCAGACGATGATCGCGGCCTACGTAGAGGTGGATCCGCTGGTGTCCCAGGGTGATCGCGGGCAGATCTGTGGGAGCGGGGATCATCACCGCAAGGTCCAGGCGGCCGTCGCGGATCATCTCCGCCAAGGCCTCACCGTGGGCTTGGACGAGATGTAGCCGGATCCGTGGTGCGCTGCCGTGGAAATCCGCCAGCAGCGACGGGATGCTCACCGGGCCGAGGGTGAGTGGGAACCCGAAGCGGACCAGGCCGCTGTCGGCATCGGCGTGGCTGCGCACCACCGTAACCGCGTCGTCCAGGGCACCGACCAGATCCCGGGTGCGATCGAAAAGTTCGCGACCCGCGGCGGTGAGTGCGATACCGCGGCCCAGCGGCTGGAAAAGCGGCACACCGACCGACCGCTCGACCGCTTTCAGCCGCCGGCTCAGGGAGGACTGCGGAACACCCAACCGCTGTGCGGCCCGGGTGATATGGCCCTCATCGGCAGCGGTGGCGAACGCGGCCAGCAGCGGAACCAGCTCCTCCACCGGGGGTGCGAACGTTTCATCCATATATGGATCATATTCGAGCAATATTGGCCGTAGACGGATTACTTCCGCCGGCGCGACGATGTCTGCACCAGTTCTCCAGGAGGCAGCATCATGAAATTCCGCAGATCAGCCGGTACCCGCCGAACAGTGGAAGCAACAGAAGATGTGCTCGATGTGGCCTTGATCGGCGGCGGTATCATGTCCGCGACACTCGGCGCGATGCTGGCGAAACTGCTACCAGATCGGTCGACGGTGCTGATCGAACGCCTCGACGAACTCGCCCGGGAGAGTTCGGGGCCCTGGAACAACGCCGGCACCGGCCATTCCGGGCTCTGCGAACCGAACTATATGCCCGACCCCGCCGACTCGGAGAAAGCCGCGAATATCGGTCGGCTGTTCCAGGTCTCACGGCAATTCTGGGAGGCTCTGCTGGGCGACGGATCTCTCCCCCGCCCGGCCTCGTTCCTCAACCCGACGCCGCATATGACCGTCGCTTTCGGCGAGCGCGATATCGCCTATCTGCGGCGGCGGTACGAAACGCTGCGGTCGCTGCCGCTGTTCTCCGGAATGGAATACAGCGAGGACCCGGCCACCATCGCCGGATGGGCGCCGCTGATCATGGCCGGGCGCCGGGCGGGCGAACCTCTGGCCGCCACGCGGCACCGAGCCGGCACAGATATCGATTTCGGCGCCTTGACCAGGTCGCTGACCGAGGTCGCGACCGGAAACGGAGCGCAGGTGCTGCTCGGCCACGAGGTGACCGGCTTGCGGCGGGACGCCGGCGGTGTGTGGCGACTGCTGGTGCGCAACCGGAACACCGGGGCGCGCCGAGTGATCCGAGCGCGGTTCGTGTTCGTCGGCGCCGGCGGGCAGACGCTGCGGCTGCTGCAGAAGGCCCGTCTCCCGGAGGTGCGCGGCTATGCCGTTTTCCCGTTCGGCGCCCAGTTCCTGCGCACCGACCGCCCCGCCGTCGTCGACCGTCACGGTGCCAAGGTGTACGGCCGGGCAGCCCTCGGCGCTCCCCCGATGTCGGTGCCCCATCTGGATAAACGCATCGTGGAAGGTCACGAAGCGCTGCTGTTCGGGCCCTACGCCACCTTCAGTACCCGGTTGCTCACATACGGTCGCCCGACCGACCTTTTCGCGACCTTGCGCTGGGCGAATCTGCCCGTTCTGCTCGCTGCGGGCCTGCAGAACACGGGGCTGGTCCGGTATCTGGTGGGACAGCTACTCGCCACTCGAGGCCGCAAGTTCGCGCAGCTGCGGCGCTTCTATCCCGAGGCGGATCCGGCGGACTGGTATCCGATACAGGCGGGGCAGCGCGCTCAGCTCGTCAAACCGGATCCGCGCAAGGTCGGGGTTCTGACCTTCGGTACCGAACTGGTCACCGCGGCGGACGGCACGATTGCCGGCCTGCTCGGGGCTTCACCAGGGGCATCCACCGCCCCGGCGATCATGCGGGAACTGCTGGGGCGCTGCTTTCAGCAGTACACCGAGCGGTGGGAACCGGCGCTGCGCCTCCTGTTTTCCGGCGCCTGAGATCGGGTTTCGTGACGATTGATCACTCTGCTGTCTCGGTGTCGGTTCCGAGCGTGAGGGTTTCGAACGAGTGATCGACCAAGGAGAATACATGGTGTGATGCGCATATCTGCGTATCTGGGTTTATCGACTCTTCCGGTCTTGTCGGCGGAACACCGGATCAGATCGACTCCGGCCGTTAGGCTGTGGCGTCGGAACCAGCACCGGGCCGGGTACAGAGAAGGAGGCCGATTCGATGGGGCCGTGGAACCGTCGCCGTTTTCTGACTACGGGCGCACTGGCCGCCGGAGCCCTCACACTGGGTACTGGACCGGTGGCCGCGCGCCCCGCTCCCCCACTGGAGGTCGCACCACTGGGACCGGAATTCCTGTGGGGCGTCGCGTCGTCGGGATTCCAGTCCGAGGGGCATGCACCGGACAGCAACTGGACCCGTTATATCGCTGCCGGGAAGACCGAGGACCCCTACCACGATTCTGTCGAATTCTACTCGCGATTCCGTTCCGATATCGCGCTGGCTGGGCGATTGGGTGTGCGGGTGTATCGCATCGGGATCGAATGGGCCCGGGTGCAACCGCGGCCGGGCGAATGGGACGAGGCCGGGTTCCGGTTCTACGACGAGGTCGTCGGCGCTATCCGCGAGGCGGGTATGCGGCCGATGCTCACCCTCGACCACTGGGTGTATCCGGGCTGGCAGGCCGAGCGCGGCGGCTGGCGGCGCGCGGGCATGGTAGACGACTGGCTGGCCAACGCCAGGACCGTCGTCGACCGGTATGCGGCGACGGACCCACTGTGGATAACGTTCAACGAACCCGCGGCCTATCTGATGAACGAGGTACGGTACGGCGGTATCGGCGCCGGCGATATTCCGGTGATGCAGGAGCGGATGGCTCTCGCGCACGACGCCGCCTACGACCATATCCATCGTGTGCAGCCGGGGGCGATGGTCAGCAGCAATGTCGCCTATATTCCGGCCGCCGAAGAGGTGATCAACGGCGCGTTCGTGGACCGGATCGGCGGGCGGCTCGACTACATCGGGATCGACTACTACTACGGGTTCTCACCGCACAGCGTGCTCACCCAGTTCCCGGATCCCGGGAAACTTTGGACGCTGTCGCTGCAGGCCGAGGGCATCTACTACGCGCTCGATCATTACGCGCGGCGGTTCCCCGGCACACCGCTCTACATTGTCGAGAACGGTATGCCGACCGAGAACGGCAGAGCCCGCGCCGACGGTTACACCCGGGCGGATCTGCTCCGCGACACCGTCTACTGGCTGCAACGCGCGGCCGCCGACGGGATGAACCTCATGGGGTACAACTACTGGAGCCTCACCGACAACTACGAATGGGGTTCCTACACTCCACGGTTCGGGCTCTACACCGTCGACGTTCTCGGCGATCCCGCACTCACTCGCCGCCCCACCGATGCGGTCGCTGCCTACACCGCGATCACCCGACGTGGTGGTGTGCCCGGCGACTACCGGCCGACCCGGGCTCCGGCGGCCTGCTCGATCGTGGACGGATTGTCCAGTTGTGCCGATCAGGTGACCGTACCGCGCTGATCCGGTATCCACCGCGCCGTCGAGGTCGTGCACTGCCCGGACCGGCCGGTCGTGCGAGACTGGCCGGGTGAACGGGGAGAAAGAAATCCGCGACGACAGCACCGGCGCGTCCACCGCTACCCGGCTGGAACGGGGGGACGTGATCGGTTCCGGAGTGCTGTGGCTGGCGAAATGGGCGTTGTGCATCGTGGCGATCGCGGCCGGGGCCTGGGTGCTCGGGTTCCTGGCCGCGAAACTGTGGGTGGTGCTGTTGCCGGTGCTGCTGGCGGTCGTGATCGCCACCGTACTGTGGCCGCCGACCGGGCTGCTGATGCGGATCGGGCTGCCACCGGCGGCCGCGGCATCGCTGACTCTGGTGGGGTTCATCGGGGTGCTCGCGGGCGGCATCGCGTTGATCGTGCCGTCGGTGGTCGATCAGATGCCCGAACTCTCCGACAAGGCCACCGGCGGTATCAACACCGTCCGGGACTGGCTACAGGGGCCGCCGCTGAACATCCGCGATGAACAGCTGGATTCGGCGGTCGACGCGGTGGTCGAGCGGGTGCAGTCCAGTGCCGAGCAGATCGCCTCCGGGGTGTTCACCGGGGTCAGCACCGCGACCTCGGTACTGGTCACCATCTTCCTCGTCCTGGTCCTGACGTTCTTCTTCATCAAGGACGGGCCCAAATTCCTGCCGTGGCTGCACAAGTTCCTCGGCGGTCGCAGCGGGCGGCATTTCGAGGAAGTGCTGGTACGGGTGTGGCAGGTACTCGGTGGGTTCATCCGCACGCAGGCACTGGTCAGTTTTATCGACGCCTTCTTCATCGGGCTCGGGCTGGTGATTCTCGGGGTGCCGCTGTGGGGTGTGCTGACCGCGCTGACCTTCCTCGGCGGATTCATCCCGATGGTCGGCGCGTTCGTCGCGGGCGCGCTCGCGGTGCTCGTGGCACTGGTGGGCAACGGATTCACCACGGCGTTGATCGTGCTGGTGATCATCATCGCGGTGCAGCAGCTCGAGGGCAATGTGTTGCAGCCGGTACTGCAGAGCCGGACCATGAAACTGCATGCGGTCGTCGTGCTGCTGGCCGTCACCGGGGGCGGCACGCTGTACGGGATCACCGGGGCGTTCCTGGCGGTCCCGGTGGTGGCCGTGGTGGCCGTGGTCATCCGGTATATCAGCGAACAGGTCGATGTGAAGGTCGCCGGGTCCGGCGGAGACGTGGAGGTTTCCGAAGATCCGGTGCCGGTCGAGGATGCCGGCGCCGCCGAGAAGACATAGGCGGTTCAGGCGCCGAGCAGCGATTCCAGCGCCGCGATATGGAGGTCGAACACCTGACCCCGATCGGTGAAGGTATCGCCGCCGTACATATCGAAGACGTCGAAACTCACCGCCCCGAACAGGGTGCACCAGACGGTGAGCGCGCGGGCGAGTGCCCAGTCGGGTAGATCCATGCCGAACTCGTCCCGGATCCGGGTGAAGTCGCGGGACAGGGCGCTCGGGACGGGCGGGTCCACGGCCGGGCGGGTCAGCAGCTGCCGGGCGTGGGCCTCCGCGATGATCCGCACCAGTGTGAGGATCACCCGTGTTCCCGGGATGACGGTGCGGTCGGCCGGGGCGGTGTAGCCGGGGACCGGGGTACCGAACAGCAGCCCGTACCACGCCGGTTCGGCCAGTGCCCAGGCACGCACGGCGCGCGCGGTGATCCGCAGACGTTCGACGGGGTCGTCGCCGGCGTCGGCGAGGGCGGCGTCGACGGCGTCGCCGAGGGCGGCGTAGCCGTCGACCACGAGCAGGGTCAGCAGTTCGTCGCGGCTGCGGACGTAGCGATATACCGCCGAGGAGACCACTCCGAGATCGCGGGCCACGGCGCGCAACGACAGGGCCGAGGCGCCGCCGGTGGCAAGATGTTCGCGCGCGATGCGCAGAATATCCGACATGGTCTGGGCGCGAGCCCGGGCACGAGGGGTGGTCACCCGCACAGCCTGACGACTTCGGAGAGCAGTGTCAACAAAAGTGATCAGCGCTCCCCAGTCACTGTGTTAATGTTACCGCCAGTCACTGCTGACCTTCCGAAGCAAGGAGTAATCCATGTCCGAGGCGACCACGGATTTCGATGTACTCGTCGTCGGGTCCGGCTTCGGTGGCAGTGTCACCGCGCTGCGACTCGTGGAAAAGGGCTACAGCGTCGGCGTACTCGAGGCGGGCCGCCGTTATCCCGACGACGAGCTGCCGAAAACCAGCTGGGACCTGCGCAAATTCCTGTGGGCGCCGAAGCTGGGCTGCTACGGAATCCAACGCATCCATCCGCTACGCAACGTGCTCATCCTCGGTGGCGCCGGGGTCGGGGGCGGCTCCCTGAACTACGCCAACACGCTCTATGTTCCGCCGGAGCCGTTTTTCCAGGACGCGCAGTGGCGCGATATCACCGATTGGCGCGCCGAGCTCACGCCGTACTACGAGCAGGCGAAACGCATGCTGGGCGTGGTGCAGAACCCGCATATCACCCCGGCGGACGAGGTGTTCCGTAAGGTCGCCGAGGATATGGGCGTCGGTGACACCTTCGTGCAGACACCGGTCGGGGTGTTCTTCGGCGAACCGGGTGAAACAGTAGACGACCCCTACTTCGGTGGCGTCGGCCCCGCCCGCACGGGCTGTATCGAATGCGGCGACTGTATGGTCGGCTGCAAGTACGGCGCGAAGAACACTCTGGTCAAGAACTATCTGTATCTCGCCGAACAGGCGGGGGCACAGGTGGTACCGATGACCACGGTCACCGAATTGCGGCCGCAGGCCGACGGGAGCTGGATCGTCGCGGCGAAACGCACCGGCGCGTGGATTCGCACACAGCGCACCACCTACACCGCGCGGCAGGTCGTGGTGGCCGCCGGCACCCTGGGCACCCAGCGGCTGCTGCACGATATGCGTGATCGCCGGATCCTGCCCGGAATCTCCGACCGGCTCGGCCTGCTGACTCGCACCAACTCCGAATCCATCGTCGGCGCCGCCACCAAGAAACTCGCGCCCGGCCAGGATTTCACGCGGGGCGTCGCGATCACCTCGTCGATCCACCCGACCCCCGACACCCATATCGAACCCGTGCGCTACGGGAAGGGTTCGAATGCGATGGGGCTGTTGCAGACATTGATGGTCGACGGCGGCGGCCGTATCCCACGGTGGCTGCGGTTCCTCGGGACTGCGCTGCGGCACCCGCTGCTGCTGATCAGTTTCCTCAGCGTCCGCAACTGGAGTGAACGCACGATCATCTCGCTGGTGATGCAGCATCTGGACAACTCGATCACCACCTACACCAAGCGTGGCCTGTTCGGGCGGAAACTGACCAGCCGGCAAGGACATGGACAACCCAACCCGACGTGGATTCCCGCCGGTAACGAGGCGACCCGGCGGGTGGCCGAACAGATCGGCGGAACCGCGGGCGGCACCTGGGGCGAGGTGTTCAATATCCCGCTCACCGCGCATTTCCTCGGCGGAGCCGCCATCGGCGCAGACCGGGAGACCGGGGTGATCGATGCCTACCACCGGGTTTTCGGTTATCCGACACTGAGTGTGGTCGACGGCGCGGCGGTCTCGGCGAACCTGGGCGTGAACCCGTCGCTGACCATTACCGCACAGGCCGAACGGGCCGCCGCGTACTGGCCGAACAAGGGCGAGCAGGACACCCGGCCCGCGCAAGGCGACGGGTATCGCCGGATTGCGCCGGTGGCACCGATTGCCCCGGTGGTGCCGGAATCTGCGCCGGGCGCACTGCGATTGCCGATCACTCCCGTCACCGACACCGCGGCGGGTTGAACCGCAGCGGTTCAGCCCGCGCAACGGGGCATCAGCCTTTGAAGTAGACGAGCTGGTGGCTGGTGGCCAGCAGCGTGCCGGCGCGACCCCAGAGATGGGCGTTCTGATCGAAATGGCCGTGCGCGAAGCGGTGGGCACGGGCGCTGCCCAGCAGGTGTTCGGTGCCTTGGGCAGCCAGTTCGGCGGCGGACGCGTGGTAGTAGACGGTGAGTGAGATCGTTCCGGCGGGGAGGTACTGGCCGCGGCGCAGGAAAACCCGCGGGTAGAACGCATCCGACATCGCTGTGAGCGAGGCGAAATCGAGCGGGCGGGTCGGCCGATCGCGCAGCCAGAGGGTGCTCACCGAATCCGGGTTTCCCGGCTGCGCTTCGGACGGGACAGGCTCGGGAACGGCGCCGGTGACGAAACGCAGGTCATAGTTGCGGCCCCAGGCGATGAATTCCGGGAACTCCTGCGGTTCGGCCTGGTCGGGGCCGGGTACCGACGGCATGGTGAGTTCCAGATCCGACCAGGTATCGCGGCGGATGCCGAACACGGCGGTCGCGGTGGTGGTGACCGCCCCGTTCTGGGCAAGCTCGAGCTGCCAGTGCTGATTCGTGCGGTTGGTGCGGACCGGGCGGGCGCTGATCTCGAATTCGCCGTCGGCGATGGGGCCGGCGTAGTTCACCGTCAGTGCCAGCGGGTCACCCATCCGGTCGGGGTGCCCTTCGATCGCGCGGAGCAGCGCCGCTGCGGTGACACCGCCGAACGGGCCGACCATGTTCGCGTAGTCGGGGCAGGTCCGGCCGGCGATACGGTGCCCGCCGAGGTACTCGGTGGCGACCGCGGTATCGAAGGGATGGGGCGGCGCATCGATCCCGGTCACGGGGTCCTCCTGGGGTTGTGGCGGTAGGCGGCTGGTGGAACGAATATAAGTATGACAACATACATAGGAATAGGAGGCAACAGGGAGCGGAGTCATGCCACGACGTAAGGATCCGGACGGGCCCCGGGCGGCAATGATCCGCAGCGCCATCTCACTCATCCGCCGGCGCGGGGTCGCCGCGGTATCGTTCACCGATGTCCTGAATGCCAGCGGCGCGCCCCGCGGATCGGTCTACCACCACTTCCCCGGCGGGAAGACACAATTGGTCACCGAAGCGACCAGGGTTGCCGGGGCACGGGTCACCGGCGAACTCACCCGCGTACTGGAGACGCCGGAAACCGCGGCCGCGCTGCGCGAACTCGCCGAAACCCTCGCACGCGGACTCGACCGCGGCGATTACGCCGTCGGTTGCCCGATCGCCGCGGCCGCACTGGGCAACGAACCGGATGCGGTGGCCGCCGCGGGAGCCACTTTCGATACCTGGCGTGATCTGATCGCCGGGAAACTCGTCCGCGACGGCGCGGCGCCCCAGCGCGCCCGGTCGGTCGCCGTGCTGGTGATCAGCGCCTTGGAAGGTGCGCTCATCGTTGCGCGCACCGAACGCGACCCTGCCGCACTCGATACCGTGGTCGACGAGCTCGGCGTGCTGTGCCGGTCGGCGGTCGGCACCGGCGCCTCGGCGCCGGTCAGTCGACGGGACGAGTCTTGATCGCATCCCGCGAGATGAAGACGTCGTACTCCCCCGGCATCGCGATCACCGCATTGCCGTAGGCGGAACGCACGAACGGTGCGGTGAACCACCGGTCCTCGGTCATCTCGCGGAAGAAATCGCGATCACCGCCGTTGAGCAGGATATGGTCCTGCCCGGTCGCCTCCCCGTCGAGGCGCTGCCCATACAGGCGGGACAGCTTGTAGCCGGAATGAAAGCCGAGCGTATTCACCCACGGCTCCAATTCGACGATCTGCGCCTGCAGCACCCACAGGTCGCCCTCCACACGATGCATGTTGCGTTCGGTCGGTGCCCCTTCCTCGTCGTACAGGGTCAATTCGACGTCGAGGCGGTGCTCCGTACCGGCAACCGGAGTCACCACGACGTGGGCGGCCCGAACCTCGCCCGTCAGGCCGAGATATGTCTGCACGAGGGTCGCCGTCCACAGCACCAGCGCCGCAACCGCCAGAAGCAGCAGCCCGCCCCCACCGCGGAGGAGCACTGTGCGGGGCCCCTTCCCGCGCAACGCTGCCAGCGCCGAAATCACGAGGGCCACACCGGCGATGATCACGACGATCGCACCGGTCTGTAGCACCCCGAGGTCCACCGGGTAATTCATGGGCCGGTTATACCCCGTGCGGGAACGTCCGGCAGTACGAATCGGACCTCCCCGGCCCGGCTGCCGGGGCACCGGCACGATCCTGCCCCACACCCGGGCCGACTCTCGTATGTTTGCCCTACACGATGTCGAAAGGTGCGAAGGTGACAGAAGTCAGTGCGGACTATGTGATCGTCGGGTCGGGTTCGGCGGGCGCGGTGCTCGCCGACCGGCTCAGCGCTGATCCGGGACGGTCGGTGATCGTGCTCGAGGCGGGGCCCGCCGACAAGGACAAGTTCATCCGGATCCCGGCCGGCTTCTCGAAACTCTTCCGCAGCCCCTACGACTGGGACTATCTCACCGAACCGCAACCCCAGCTCGGCAACCGGCAGATCTACTGGCCGCGCGGTAAGACCTTCGGTGGGTCGTCCTCGCTCAACGCGCAGATGTGGGTCCGCGGTTTCCGGGCCGACTACGAGGAATGGGCCGCGGCCGCCGGTCCGGACTGGGGATTCGACAAGGCAGTCGAACAGTTCCGCACCATCGAGGATGTCGAAGGGCCCGCCGGTGACGATCACGGCACCGGCGGGCCCCTGCACATATCCCACCAGCGCAGTCCGCGCCCGTCCACAGCCGCCTACCTGCGGGCCGTGGCCGAACGCGGGTTCCCCGTCGAAACCGCGAACCTTCCGGAACCCCGGGGGTTCACCCAGACCATGGTCACCCAGTACCGGGGCCGGCGCTGGAGCACCGCGGACGCCTATTTACGGCCGGCCATGAAACGCCGCAACCTCACCGTACTCCCGGAAGCCACCGCCACCCGGGTGCTGTTCGACGGGGACCGCGCCGTGGGGGTCGAGTTCCACCGGGCCGGGCGCCTCGAACAGGTGCGGGCCGGCCGCGAGGTGATCCTGTGCGGCGGAGCGATCAACAGTCCGCAGTTGCTCATGCTGTCCGGGATCGGTGACCGGGCCGAGCTCGAGCGCCACGGGATCGACGTCCGCCGGCATGCTCCCGACGTAGGCGCCAATCTGCAGGACCATCTCGTCGCGGGGCTCGGTTACTCGGTGACCGCGGATTCGCTGTTCGGCGCCGAAAAGCCCGCGCAGCTGGTCAATTACCTGGTGCGGCACCGCGGCATGCTCACCTCGAACGTCGGCGAGGCCTACGGTTTCGTGCGCAGCGACCCGGGGCTGGAGTACCCCGATCTGGAACTCGTGTACGCACCCGCGCCGTTCTACCACGAAGGCCTGATCGACCCGACCGCGCACGGCGTCATCCTGGCCACCGTACTGTTGCGCCCGCGCAGCCGCGGCACCATCACCCTGGCCTCGAACGACCCGCTCGCCAAGGCTGTGATCGACCCGAAGTACCTGTCCGATCCCGACGGCGCCGACCGGGCCGCGCTGATGGCAGGATTACGGCACTGCGCCGAAATCGCCGGCGCCGATGCCATGAAGGGGGTACTCGGCGACCTGTGCTACCCACCGGACGCCACCGACGGAATGGCGGAGGAAACCCGGACCGAATCCCTCGAGCAATACGCCCACACGCTCTACCATCCGGCCGGTACCTGCCGGATGGGGTCCGACGATACGAGCGTGGTGGACCCGCAGCTGCGTGTGCGGGGAGTCCAGGGCCTGCGGGTGGCGGATGCCTCGATCATGCCGGTCCTGGTGCGCGGCCACACCCATGCGCCGAGTGTGTTGATCGGCGCGCAGGCCGCCGCGTTCCTGACCCGCTCCTGAGGTGCGCACCCGCCGGGCCCGGACGCGGTGCGGACCCGGCGGGTGCGCGGGGAGACACTGCCCGCTCCCGGCGAACCCACCGATGGCGGATATACGGTGACGCCATCGGTGGGTTCGCGGCCGCCGCGCCGATTCGGTAGCAGGTCCGGAGGCACCCGGACCCACCCGAACGGAAACGGCGGTGTGTGCGCACCGAGCTCGACTGTGGAGTCGGGCAGTCCGCCGGTGCGCACCGTCTTACCGGCGGATCACAGCTTGCCGCCGCCGCCGATGAGCCACGGGTTGAAGGTGCACTGCAGCGCCGGGAACTGCGCCGGGTCCAGCGCCTGCAGCGCGATGGACAGCGCGCGCGGCGAGTACATCATGGTGAGATGGTCCGACAGATCCTGTTCGCAGCCGTCCTGGAGGGTGACATTGTGGACGGGCGCATCCGGTCCGGGTTTCAGGAAGGTCAGATCGAACGGGGTGGTCACCTCGTCGTAGCGGGTACCGACGACGGTGTAGTCCACACCGGGAACCGTATCGCCGCCCGCGTTCAGCTGGTTCACGAAATCCGAGCCCACGGTCTGCTGGATCCCGGAGTGGCCCACGAAGATCTCGATGAATCCGAGGATATCGATACCGAAGTTGTTGATCGCCCGGCCCAGCGCACCGATCCCGTCCAGGGTGGTGCCGTGGTGGGTTGCGCCGTAGGTGATCAGTTTGGCGACCTTGTCGGCGCCGCCCTCGAACTTGGTGTACCAGTTCGACATCGAGCCGCCTTGTGAATGCGCGATGATATCCACCTCGGCGGCGCCGGTGGCGTCGAGGACCCGGTCCACGAAAACAGCCAGCTGCTTTGCCGAATCCTGGATGTATCCGGTCCCCATCGTGCCCGGTAGCACCGACCCGAGTCCACCGCCCTGGACCAGGTTCGCCCGGCCGTAGTTGAAGGTGAAGGTGCAGAAACCCGCGTCCTTGATCGGCTGTCCCATGAACGCGAAACCGTTGTACGCATTCATCCACGTGCCGTGGATCAACAGTACGGGCCGCGGATGCTCCGCGGTGGGTTTGCAGTTCCAGTCGTTGGCTCCGGGCGGTGCGACATCGGCATTGAACAGGCCGTGCGCGAATGCCGACAGGAACGCCGTCTGCGCGGGGCCGTGGCCCACGGTATCGGAGGCATACCCGCCCGACAGACCCGAACTGCTACCCGAACCGCCGTAACAGTCTCCGGAGCCGTTACCCGAGCCCGCTCCGCTGCCCGAGTTACAGGCCGAACCGCTGGCGCTACCGGAATCGGCCACCGGCCCGGCGGTCCGGCCGGCCGCGATGTGGGCGGCCAGGTCCTGTTCCGTGGGAGCCGCCGGCGGGTCCGCGTTCGCGCCCGCACCGGTGAACCCGAAAAGGAGTGCGGTGGCGGCACACAGCACCGCGGCGCGCAACCGGGCGGAGGTAGGTCGAATCATCGGGATCCTTTCTGCCGAGAAATTCGTCGTCCGATTCCCTTGCCGCGCAGGTATTTCGCGGCAGAGAAGCTGCGCCGACAGTACGGGCCGCGGATCTGTTCTCCACTGTTCCGGTGGTGGAATTGGGCAGCTCACCAAACCGTTCGAACCGCCTTGGCGCCCGTCACAGAATATTCGGCGGCGAATTAATGGAAACGGCCGAATGTCTCGCCGTCGTGCACCGTTGCGCGCACCAATAAACGCATCCCCATTCCGTGGGTTATCCAATAGCGCACAGAATCACGAATCGATCACATACGGGTAGGTGAAAATATAGTCACCACATTCCGATACACGGCCTGTTCCGGCCCCGTCATCTCGGAGTTCCCTATGTCCGATACCCACCGCGGCCGCCACCGGCGCCGCCGCCACCGCTCACTCCGGGCGGCACTGACCACCGCCCTCACCGCCGCCGCGATCAGTGCGGGCCTGTGTGCACCGGTCGCCGCCGTCCCCACCCTCCCGGGCGGGTTACCGGCCGGGATCGGCGATCTGCCGACCGGACCACTGCCCCGCGTACACGGCCCCGGGACCGCGATCGTGATACTCGGCTACGGCCTGCTACCCGACGGCACCATGCGACCGGAACTGGTGAATCGATTGCGCGCCGGGTATATCCAAGCCCTACTCGCGCCGCATTCGCCGGTGATCGTCACGGGCGGAAACCCCCGCAACGGGGTCACCGAGGCCGCCGCCATGGCCGAATGGCTCGTCGGCCACGGATTACCGGCGCATCGCGTCCATCAGGAGCCCGCGGCCGCCACCACCGTGCAGAACGCACGACGCAGCGCACAACTCATCCGCGCGCTCGGCGTACACGATGCGGTGGTGGTGACATCGGAGGACCATATCGACCGCGCGGCGGACAGTTTCACGGCGGCGGGCGTATCTGTCGCCGCCACTCTCACGCCCCGCCAGATTCCGGGATTCGTGGCCGTATGGGGTCCGTGAAAGCAGAAGCCGGTGCGGCAAACAACCCATTCCGGATGGAATTACCATTACTACACAGAGCCGGAAATACCGGCCGGTCGTCACGGACTTCCGGTGATCTCCAGGGCACGGGAGAGAGTGGGCCAGCTCCGGTGCAATTGAACCTCGAAATCCGGCCAGGAATGCATACCTTCGGGCAGGAAATCGACAACCGCGGGAATATCCAGTTCGTCCAGACGGGCAGCCAGGCGTTCCGTGCACAGGCGTGCGCCCTGTTCCAGTAATGAGCCGCCCCCCAGCAATACCGCCAGGATCTCCGGACTGTCCCCTATCGACATCAAGGCCGCACCGCTCGGCGTTCCATTGGCCACCGACAGATAGATCTCGGTCCCACGCAACTCCTCCGCGCCCAGCAGACTGTCGTGGGCCCGCCATTCCGGCGAGGCCGGCGGGCCGAACAGATTCTCCGGATTGCCGCCCCGGGAGGCCACCGTCATCACCGTGACCGCGCGCCCGAGCTGATCTGCCGTGGAATAGCAGCCGCTCAACCCGGCGACTCCCCGGTAGAACCCCGGATGCCGCTGCGTCAGCATCATCGCCGCCTGCGCGCCCATGGACACCCCGGCGATAGCGCGGACGCCGTCGGACCCCAGGTATTTCTCGACGATCGGCGGTAGCTCCTCGGTGAGGAACGTTTCCCATCGGTTCAGGCCCAGAGCAGCGTCCACCCGTATCCAGTCCGCGTACAAACTCGCGGTTCCACCGGTGGTGAGCACGACATCGACGGGTTTGTCGGCGAAGAACTCCGCGGCACCGCCTTCGGTCAGCCAGCCCGAGGTAGGGCCGCCGTCCACGCCGTCCAGCAGATACAGCGTGGGGCGCGGCGCCGGGCCGGTCCCCACCAAGGTGTCGATCGCGATCTCCCGGCGCATGGCCGCGGAGCGGATGTGCAAGCGGATCCGGCGCTCGCCCAGCACCTCGACCCGTAACAACCGCGGGCCCGGCTGATCGGCCGCGGCGGCGGGCCCCGGCGGAGCGCCGGGCAACTCCACCGGCGGGACACCGGTCGCGGGGGTAGCGGTGGCGGCGATACTCATCACTGCCAATGCGGCCAGAACCGTCAACCGGGATCTCATCTCACACCTCGCGGTACCACTGCCATCCGGGCGCCCGTCACGCCGCCCCTGGTTTGCCCGGCCGCGCGGACATGCCGGGTGTCACGCGCGGCAGCCGGCGCAACCGCCTCGCGTCCACCACCGAATCCGGCTCCACGGCCGCGCCTTCCGTCATTCGGTACAGGCCCGGTGGCCGGCCACCGGCACGCAATCTATCCAGGAGCTCATGGGTGCGTCCGGCCAGTTCCGGTATCTGTTCGGTGGCGCCGGCGGCTACGGTCGCGGTCGGCGGGGCCTCCGCGGCTTCCGCGACCAGCTGCAGCACCTCGGCGTTCATCACTCCCGCGGTTACCGAGCCGGCACCGGTGGCGTGCGCCGCTTCCAGAGGAATCAGCACGGTGCCGCCGTCGGCGTGTAGCAGCGGGAGACAACGCGAACCCAGCGGTGGGCCCAGTGCCGCCTGAACCCGGCGGAGCTTGCGGCGGGCCGCCGATACCGTGCCGGGGCCGCCTGCCCGTTCCTCGGCATTCGGCGGGATCGCCAGAGCCACCACCTGATAGGCGGGGGCGACGCGTAGGCCCGACCTTCGCGCCAGCGCGCTCACCCCATGACCGGCGAGCAGGGCTGCCACCATCGTCTGCGCCGAAGTCTGGTGCTCGCGAGCGACGATCCGGTGTTCGTCCAAGTAGGCGGTGGCGGCTGCGGTGGTCACCACCTCGACGACGCGCACCAGAAGACGGGCGGCGTCGGCCATGGGCTGCCCGGCCGCGGCGGCTTCCGCCATCCGCGTCGCGAGGAATTCGAAACCGCTACGCGCACAGTCGTGGCAGGTGGTGAGCACCGATTCCAGGGATACCCCTTCACGGGCCCAGCGTGCGGCCGCCGTGGTGATCGTCGCCGCAGCGGCAGGGCGGGCACCGAGGTCGTGCGCCGCAGCGGCCAGACAGTGCCGGATGGTGGTGACCATATCGGCCGCGTCCATTTCCGGTTCGGGAGACCGGAAATGCGCTACGAGTTCGGCTCCCAGGTCTGTGCTTCCGGAGCCGGTTGCCTTACTGCCCACCATAACTACTGGACAGTAACCACGGACTCGGGCGCGGGCGCCCCCTCCGGCATCAGTCCGGAGAGTTCATCAGGGGAACGACCGTGAATTGGGTTCGGTCACAAACGGGTAACGACGCGGCGAACGCCGCGTTGCCGCTTTCCTGTGCCCGGAGGCACGGAGATCCGCTGGGTTCAGTGACCGCGGCCGGCTTCCCGGCGCACCGGCTGGTCCAAGATCCGTGGCTGCCGGCGCCGCAGGGCCGCCAGCAGCCCGGGGGTGTGCTCGGGCGGGGCAGCATGCACCGACAACTGGTTCGCGACCGACCGGTAAGCATCCAAGTCTGCTTGCTTGTCCAGGTACAACGCACCGGTGAGCTGCTGTAGGTACACGATATCGGGCAGATCGGCCTCCGCGAAACGCAGATAGGTGAACGCGCCGTCGGTCATGGCCGGGCCACCCACATGGTCGGCCAGTACCTGCACGGTGACATGCGGCTGTTTGGCGGCGGCCAGCACGCGGTCGATCTGGGCCGACCAGGTCCGCGACCCGCCGATCCGGCGGATCAGCGCCGCCTCCTCGACGATCAGCCAGAGATGCGGCGGATGAGGCCGATTCAGAATATGCTGCCGGCGCATCCGCAGTACCACCCGCCGTTCGATGGCTTCGGCCGTCTCCCCGGGATGCGCGAGCGTGAGCAGGGCTCGCGCATATTCCGGGGTCTGCAACAGTTCGGGCACCGCACGCGGTTCGTAACACCGGATCACCTGAGCCGCCTGTTCCAGGCCCAGATACATATCGAACCATTTCGGGAGCCAGTCGTTGTCGCGGTGCCACCAGCCGGAGGTATTCGCCTGGCGGGCCAGTTCCTGGAACGCCGCCAGCTCCTCGGCGTCGGTGATCCCGTAGAGCTGGAGCAGGTCCACCAGATCACGCTCTCGGATACTGGTCCGGCCCAGCTCGAGCCGGCTGATCTTGGAATCCGACCCGCGGATGTGATCGCCGGCCTGTTCCCTGGACAGCCCACTGGCTTCACGCAACCGCCGCAACCGCCCTCCGAGCACCATGCGCAGCACAGTGGGTCCGCCGTCCACCGCGGCCCGCGCCGTGGCCCCCGATCCGGTCGAGGCAGCCGTCTCCAACGCCGATCGCATCCCAGAAGCACCCATTATTCGAGTTTCGCATGGGATCGGTACCGGAGACCAAACGAAACTCTCGCGGAGTGAACGACATTCGGGCGCCGAGCCGTTCAGCGATAGCCGGCGAGCGAGCCGCCTGCGATACCACCCATATCGGGAACCGGCCGGATCACGGCCACCACCGGCTGTCGTCACGGCCCGCGCCTGGGCTCGAGCAGCTTCGTGACCCCGCCCGAGGGGACCCGGAACATGCTGTGAATCACCCAGACCCTATTCCGGAACATGTTCCCACCCATGGTCGGCACTTAGGGTTACACACACCAGCGTCGACGAGGACGCTGCCCCGGAAGGAGGCGTGAATCGTGGACGCTACAGCACCGGCCACGGCCGGACGCGACACCAGCAGTCGCGACAACCTCACACGCCGGGTGACGGTCTACTTCGACGGCCCGGCACCCGAGAATGCCCTCGTCCTGGAATACGCGGCAACCAACGCCGAAGCCTGGGAATTCACCTCTGCGGCCGTCCATGCGGGGCTCACGGTCACCGTGGACAGCAAGATCAGGCCCGGACTTCGCCGGCTACCGTGCCACACCCTGTGGCGCTGACCCGATTCGAACCCCACTTCCCCGTACGATCCGGAAAACCCGCGGCGCACTCGGCGGCCTCACCCCATAACTACCGCCCCGCCTCTAAGCTCGGAAGCACCGGCGCGACGAACCGCCGGAACCGACCGCAGGAGCGTCCATGCCGACCGACCCCACATCCCGTGTGGCCGGTTCGTTCGCTGTCCTGTGCGCAATATTGCTCACCGGCTGCGACTCTCCGGATCCACCGGAGCCGGGAGGTGGCGCAGCGGCCGAAACCACGACAGCGGCGCCGGCGACCGCGCGTCCGAGCGGATCACCGGCGGCGACCGTCGCACGCACATCCACCCCCGCCGTCGATCCCTACGCCGGGATGCCGTTGATCGACCGGCTGGAATGGACCTCGACTATCGATGGTCCACGCCTCGTGGTCCACCCGACCCGAGCAGGCCGCGACACCACCCACCCCGGCGCCGCCCAACGCGCCTGGCAGGAAATCGACAGGCTCGACCCGGCCGCGGACACACCCGGAATGTGGGATCAGTTCCGCTGCCATTGGGAGTGGGCGCGGCTCATCGCACCCGATAAGCCCACCTGGAATCTGGAACCCTGGCGGCCGCCGGTCGGTTACGACGAGACCGTCGGCGCCGCCTGCAACCCCGGCGGGCCCGAACGCTGAGATACGAGAGGAGTCCGATATGCGCATCGTCATCGCCGGCGGACACGGCAAGATCGCCCTACTGCTCGCCGAACGGCTCACCGGCCGCGGGCACAGCGCGATCGCCCTGATCCGCAACCCGGCGCACGCCTCCGAGATCTACACCACGGGCGCCGAACCGGTGGTCCTGGATCTCGAACAGGCGGTGGTGACCGATCTCGCCGCAACCCTGCAGGGAGCCGACGCAACCGTGTTCGCTGCCGGCGCCGGGCCGGGCAGTGGCGCGGCCCGCAAGTACACCGTGGACCGGGACGGTTCGGTTCTGCTCGCCGAAGCCGCCGAACGAGTGGGCACTCGGCGGTTCGTGCAGATCTCGGCCATGGGAGCCGGTCTCGCGCCCGCACCGGGCACCGATGACGTGTGGGCCGCCTATATCGATGCGAAAACCCAGGCCGAAGACGATCTGCGCAGCCGCGACCTGGATTGGACCATTCTGCGTCCGGGCCGCCTCACCGACGAACCCGGCACGGGTTCGGTCACCCTGGCGCCACCGCGGATCGGCCGCGGCGACATTCCCCGTGCCGATGTCGCCGATGTCGTCGTCGCGCTGCTCGATGCCCGGCATACAGCCGGTCATACGCTGGAACTGGTTTCCGGTGACACCCCGATCGAGGGTGCGGTCGCCGCCCTGGCCGAGTGACAAGATCAAACGAAAACCGTTACGACGCAAGGAATCGATCGTGCAGATGTACTTGCATTTGAAAGCACTACCGACCTAGACTCATCCCACACCGCTATACAGGGGAAAACATGGGGAGGCCGCGTGAGTGAGCCGACGACAACATTCGCCAGTGGTTTACTGCCACAGCTGCGGAACAGCCCAGCGGGTCCGAATCAATTCGGTAGCAGCTCAACCCGAATGGATCCTGTCCCGACAGGTAAGCCGGCGAACGGTATTGATATGAGTGCATTCGGCGTCCGCGACGATTCGTCCCGTGAGACCGCCGTCGAGTTCGTCATCGACGCAATCGAATCCACCGGCGCAGCGACACGTGACGATTTCGATATCGACCAGATCGTCACCACGGTCCATGCGCTGTCCGACGACTGGGATTTCCGGTCATTGCAACCGGATACGTTCTGGCGCGTGGCGTCCACGTTCATCCGGGCCTGACGGACGCACATAATCCACACCGTCTCGGCGGCTCGGCGCCGGGTCGGTATGGAGAGTCGCCCGCCTTCGCCGGTTATTTGCCTGGTATTACAGGCCCTTCGTGTATTCGGCGATAATCGCCCGGGATTCCTCCGGCGTCGCGGCCTGCACACTCAATCGGTCCATCACCGATAGGTACAGTGCCAAATCCTCGCGCCGGTCCAGATACAACGCGCTCGTCAACTGCTCCAGATACACGATATCCGGAAGATCCGGCTCGGCGAAACGCAGAATGGTGAAAGAGCTTCCCGCCGCGGGATGTTCACCGGCAGAGAACGGAACGACCTGAATGGTCACATTCGGCAACCGGGTCAGGTCGAGCAGATGTTCCATCTGCGCTCGATGTACGTCACGCCCGCCGACCGGGCGATGTAGCGCCGCCTCGTCGATCACCGCCCAGACGACCGGCGGATCGTTACGGTGCAGAATCTCCTGCCGGCGCTGCCGGAAGGCCACCCGCCGATCGGTATCGGCGTCCTCGTAACCGAGGGTCACCACTGCGCGCGCATAATCCGGGGTCTGCAAAAGCCCCGGTACCAAATGCGATTCGTAGGTGCGGATCTTGCTCGCCGCCTGTTCCAGGCCCAGATACTGCCCGAACCAGGACGGCAGCAGATCGCCGTAGCGATGCCACCATCCCGGTTCGTTGGCTTTGCGCGCGAGATCGAGAAAGCGCTCGCGCTCTTCGGGATCGGTGATGCCGTACAGCGTCAGCAGGTCCCGGATATCGCGTTCTTTGAAACTCGACCGACCCAGTTCGAGCCGGCTGATCTTGGCATGAGAGCCACGGATGGCATCGCCCGCGGCCTCGCGAGTGATCTTCTTGCTTTCACGCAGTTTCCGTAGCTGGCCACCCAGAGCGATACGTAGGACCGTGGGGCCACGCTCCCCCTCGATGGGTTGCCTACCGCCACGATTCCCGGGCTCTGCGATCATGGAGTCGTCTCCGCTTTCGGGTTAACCCACGGTGCGCCACAGTGCAATCCACGGCGCACCACGCCGACGGCCCATGCTACCTCTCATACCGCCAGATCGTCGAACTCTCCGGCCTTCGCGCCCTGCAGGAACGCCTCGATCTCCGGGCGGGTATAGAAGAGCACACCGCCGTCGGGGAAACGCGAATTACGCACGGCCACCAGGTCGCCGGCCGCTTCGGCGAACTCGACACAGTTCCCGCTCGGATTGCTGAAGGTGCTCTTGCGCCAAGCTCCGACCACCCGATTGGTTACTTCCGACATAGGACCTACTCCTTGCTCATGGTTGCTGACACCACTCGTCGCATACCGCCGGTCCTTACAGATGCACTCGCAAGTGTTCTTGCATCTGCACCGACATCAGGACGATAGCACGAAGTTCGCCGACGCGCCCCTGCGAGCCTCCGAACAGGCTCCGCCGCCCGGACGAACACTGCCGGCGGCGCCGGAACAGCCCTCACCGCAACTGGGCGCCGGACAATTCCGTAGGGCCGCGCGCCTGCCGGGAGTCCACCGGCGAGCCTTGTACTGTCGCAAACCGACACCGGTTCCACCAGCCCCCGAGAGCCGGCCGCGACGCGGCCTCCGGCACGCTTCCGGCCCGTATCGCCGAGGAGTCCGCCATGTCCGACGAACACCGGCGCGGTATCCGAACCGATATCCCGCATCCCGCCCGGATCTGGAACTACTGGATGGGCGGCAGCGACCACTACGAGGTCGACCGGATAGCCGCGGACGCGGGCAGCGCCGTCTACCCCGGGATCACGACGCTGGCGACCGAGTCCCGCGAGTTCCTGGTGCGGGCAGTGCGATACCTGGCTGCCGAGAAGGGAATTCGCCAGTTCCTCGATATCGGCACCGGACTGCCCACCATGCAGAACACCCACGAGGTCGCGCAACGCGTGGCGCCGGAATCCAGGATCGTCTACGTGGACAACGACCCGGTCGTCCTGGCCCACGCCCGAACCTTGCTGACCAGCACCACCGACGAGGGCGTCGCCACCTATATCGACACCGACTACCGCCACCCCGAGATCGTCGTGGCCGACGCCCGCCACATCCTGGACCTCACCCGGCCGGTGGCGGTGATGTTCCTGGGTGTCCTGGGCCACGTTCACAGCGCCGCCGAGCGGCGCCGCATCGTGCACACCGTGCTCGAATCGACCACCGGTGGCAGCTACCTCGCGCTCTGGGACGGCACCGACGACGATGACGACTACGTGCGACTGTGCGCCGAGTATGCCGACATAGGCGGTGAGCCGTATGTGCCGCGGCCACAATCGGAGATCCGTGCACTCTTCGACGGGCTCGAGCCGGTCGAGCCCGGTTTCACCGCGGTGAACCGGTGGTACCCCGGGAAACCGGTAGCCGGCGACGACCGGCCGATTCCGGCATACGGGGGTGTAGCGCGCAAACCGTAGCCCGGCCGGTGGCCGGCCCGGCGCGCAACCGGCGAGAAGTGCAGTGCCCCCCGGCCCCCCGGCCGCCGGCGACGGGCGATCCGCGCCGAATGATTTTTCGAATGTTGTTTGCAGATGTACTTGCATTTGTAAGCGACGGCGACATAGACTCGCACCACCAAGAGGGGCGATACGCAGTATCTTCCGGTCGCTTCGCCGGACCGGAGTGCCGCCCCCGCACCATCGCACGTGAGGGGCAACCGAATGATCCAGCCATTCCGAAGTCCCCACCGGAACGCTGTCGGAAGCGTTCCCGGTACGCACACCCTGGGGCACAATCCGGAACCCCTGCGCCACTTCGCCCCCGAGGCGGGAGCCGACTGCAGCGCCGAACCACCGGTCCTCACCTACCGTCAGGCCCGCGCCATCCTGCGGATTCACGATGTGCACGGACCCCAGTGCCGGCAATGGCTTGCCGCCGCGGCCTACCTGTCCGCGGGGCTCGACGACGAATAACCCCGCGGACCCGCCGTTCCTTCCCCTGCCGATACGACGGCGTCCGGTCGATGCCGATTCGTGCTGGTATTCCTCCCCCGGCCGCGGGATTGTAGAAATCCCGCGCTCATGTGGATGGTGACCATGCGTATCGCCGAAATCCTCAACACCAAGGGCAGCGCCGTAGCGACCGTCCGGCCGGAAACCGATGTCCGGGCGTTACTGACACTGCTGGCCGAACAGAACATCGGCGCCGCCGTCGTCTCCCCGGACGGCAACCGTATCGCCGGGATCGTCTCCGAGCGGGATGTCGTCCGCGGCCTGCACCGACACGGTGCGGCGCTACTGGAATTCCCTGTCACGCGGATCATGACCACCGAGGTGCGGACCTGCAGCCCCGGCGACCGGGTCGACGGGCTCCGGGGCATCATGACCGATCACCGGGTACGCCATCTCCCCGTGGTCGACCAGGGCCGGCTCACCGGCATCGTCAGTATCGGCGATGTCGTCAAGAGCGCGCTGTCCGAACTCACGACCGAACGGGAACAGCTCGTCGGATACCTGCAGGGCGGGTACTGAGCCTCTCAGCCGAGATCCCCGGAAAGCCAGCGCTGCGGCCGCATCCGGACGATGACGTGCTCGCCCAGCTCTGCCTCGGCAAAGGCCAGGTAGCCGTCCACCTGATCCGGCGGAAGATAACGCGCCACCATTTCGCGGTGCCGGGCATCCGGCATCGGTTCCACCGCGGTGACCGGACCTTCCACGCTCACGTAGCGGACCGTCGGCTGCACCCGCTGCACCATCAGGCTGAACCGGCCCGCAGCACGGATCCGGCGCATCTTCTCCGATTCCGGACCGGTGATCACCCACAGGTCTTCGCCCGGCGTGTACTGGTACCAGATCGGTAGCGTCAGCGGCCCCCGGTCCGGACCGGCGGATACCGACAGGGCACCGATATGCGGTTCGGCCAGGAAGGACTGTCGTTCTTCGGGAGTCAGGGGCATACGCGCACCCTAACGCGCACCTCCGACAAAATGAGGAAGGCGGCGGAAGAGGGGTATCGGCCACCCAAAATGATTGCCTGCCAAAGCTACTGGGCGTGCACGCCACTGATCGGTATCGTTGTTGCCGTCCGGCGAATCGGCGGAGGGAGCCACTACGATGCGATCCTCCCTGCCCGGCCGGGATCACCCGGCACAAGCCCGCCCCGCCTCGCCCGAATCGCTACTCCCGCCGCAGGTACGGGAGTCTTTTCCCGCCCTCGCCGAGGCCCGGGAGGTGTATCTCGACAGCGCGGCCACAACGCAGAAACCGCATGCCGTCATCGAGACCGTACGGAAGTATCACGCCTCCGCGACAGCCAACGCCGCCCGTGGAACCTATCCGTGGGCAACCGCGCTCACCCAGCGGATCGCCGCGATCCGGGCGCATACCGCCCGATTTGTCGGCGCCGCCCACCCCGACGAGATCGTCTTCACCGGCGGCGCGACCGCGGCCCTGAACGCCGTCGCGCTCTCCTGGGGGCTCACCGCGCTCCGCGACGGAGACGAGATCCTCTACAGTCCCCGCGACCACGCCGCCAATATCCACCCCTGGTACCTCCTACGCGACACCCTCGCCCGGTTCGGGCGGCGGATCGAACTCGTGCCCTACCGGGTGACCGCGACGGGGGCCGCCGACCTGGCCGATATCGCCGCCAAGGCCGGGCCGCGGACCCGGCTGCTCACCGTCACCCATCTGCACCATGTTTTCGGCAGCACAACTGTCCTGGACGGTATCCGTGCGCTACTGCCCGAGCGGGTGCTGCTGTGCTACGACTGCAGTCAGAGCGGCGGTCATCTACCGGTCGACGTGACCGCCCTGGCCGCCGATTTCGCGGTATTCGCGGCGCACAAGATGTTCGCCGCGCCCGGCACCGGCATCCTGTACTGCCACCGCCGGGTCCACCCGGAACTACGACCTTTCCTGCCCGGCGGCACCACAGATGTACGACTCACCGCCACCGGCTTCGAATCCGGGCGTATGCCCGGGCTGCTCGAGGGCGGCACCCCGAACATTCCGGGCATCCTCGCTCTCGGTACCGCCCTCGAGGTCCTCGAGTCGTACGGGATGGCCGCGATAGCGGCCCACAACACCGCGTTGACGCACCGATTACTGACCGGCCTGCGTACCGTCCGCGGGCTGGATTTCCTGCCCGGCCCGGCATACGGCGGGCACGATACCGGCCACGGCATCGTCTCCTTCACCCTCGACGGTATCTCGGCGGCCGATCTGGGTTTCGTACTCGCCGAGTACGGCTTCCTGGTCCGCACCGGCGCGCAGTGCGTCCCTGGCGGTGCCGCCGGGGACGCCGTACGGGTCAGCACCCAGATCTACACCGGACCCGACCATATCGACCGCTTCACCGACCGTGTCCGCGCCCTGGCCGAGGAGATTTCATGAGCATCGAGACCGGCACGTCCACCGGGAGCACCGAAACGACGACCCGCTACCACCGGCGTACCGCCGCGCAGATCCTGTCCGGGCTCGCCCGGCCCGGGCTCTTCGGCCCCAGCGCGCAACGTCCCACACGGAGTTTCGAATACACCGCGACCGAACTGCAGCCCGAACCGGGCAGCCACCTCACCTTCTCCCAGCGGCTGTATCTGGAACGGTTCATGCGGCCGTGCACCGCCGGCGAAGTCACCTCCGCGACCCACCGGATGACCTGGACCGACAGCGCCGGCATACCCAACACCGGCTTCTATCGCGACGACGGATTCGGGCCGCAGATCCCCATCGCCGCCCGGGAGGCGGTGCTCGTGCTCTGGGAACAGCTCGCCGCCGAGGACGCGCTGGCCGAGCGGATCGACGCCCTCGGCGCCGCGGAGCGCGACGTCCTGGCGGCGACCACCACCGATCACGATCCGATCGATATCTTCCGGGTCGGCGTCGAATCCGCCGGCCGGGCGCTCGCCCAGCATGCGCTGATCGCCGCCCGGGCACCGTACCCGTCCGCGGCCGAATTCGCGCACGGACTCCTCGATTCCGGGATCTTCACCGCGGTCGCGACCCGCTGGTTCTGGGAACTCCAGGCCTCGACCTACCGGCGCGGGATGATCCCGGTGGATCTGCGGGTCACCGCCGACGGCACGGTCCGCTATCCGGAGCAGACCGTCGCGACCCTGCGGGCGATGAAGGACGCGACCATCGCCGACGCTCACCGCGTGATGCGCCGGGCGACCACGGAAGAGGGATTGTCCGTGGCCGATGCCATTGCCCGCTATCACGACGATCTCGACCTCATCTCGCGTCAGTACGCGCTGCTACCGGCGGAGGAACATCCGGTATGCCTGGCGGCGGTCACCCACCGTGCGGGCGGGGAGAACTACAGCCTGCTTCCGCTCGTCACCCGCCATTTCGTGGCGGTGTTCGGCGAGCTCGTGGTCCGGTGCGAACCGGTGGCGGCACAGGCGGCCGCCGACGCCCCCGAAAATCTGCCCGTGGCCGCCGAAGACCGAATTTTCTACGTGCCCGATATGACCTGTAAACACTGTGTGCGAACCATCGGCGGCGTATTGGAATCCATGGATATCCGGGTCGTGGACATCGACCTCGACAGTAAACGGGTGATCGCAGAATTCCGCAGTCCACGCAACCGGTCCCGGGCCTTCGAGGCGCTGCGCGACGGCGGATACAACCCCGTGGACCGGCGGACAGATACCGCACCGGCGGTGCCCGGGCGATGACGGCGCGACGGGACACGCCGGACCCCGATACCCGGACCGCGGCGGAGACTGCCCCGCCACCGGCGCTACCGGCACACTGGGACCCGCTGGTGATGGATTTCCTGGCAGACCGGCCGGCGCTCGACCAGGCGGCCGACCGGTTCGGGACTCCGCTGCACCTGGTCTTCCCGCAGGTGTTCGCCCGCAACCTCGCCCGTTTGACGGCGGTACTCGACACGGCGCGGGCCGGGTACCGGATCTACTATGCGCACAAGGTGAATCGTTCGGCCGCGCTGGTGCGCACCGCGGCGGCGCTGGGCGCGTCGGTGGATGTGGCCTCGGCCGGGGAGCTGGAATCTGCCCTTCGGGCCGGATTCACTCCGGAACGGATCGAGGTCACCGGACCGAAAGGCGAGAGGCTGTTGCGGGCTCTCGTGCACAGCGGGGTCACGATCAATATCGACAATCAGTGGGAGCTGGACACGCTGGCCGGTCTCGCCCGGCCGGAGGCAGTTGTCCCGGTCCTGTTGCGGATCAGCGGATTTCCCGACTCCCGGCCCAGCCGGTTCGGGATTCCGGTGGATTCGGTGGACCGTGCCCTGGATGTGCTCGCGAACCATCGTGAACGACTCGACTTCCGCGGGTTCGCCTTCCATCTCGACACCGGCGATATCGCGGAACGGCTGCGGGCCGCGGAGGCCTGTTTCGCGCTGCTCGAACAGGCCTATACCCGCGAGCTGATGCCTTCGGTGCTGAATATCGGCGGCGGGCTGCGGCAGGTTTTCACGGCCGACGCGCAGCGGTTCGACGACTATGTGCACCGCCTGCGCGACGGGCTGAGTGGACGTGGTCCCCGGATGAGCTGGGGGGCCAACACGTTCGGGTATCAGGTGAACGGTGCCGCGGTACGCGGTACGCCGGTGTTCCACAAATACGCCAATACCGTCGCGGCCGACGAGATGCTCGCCGACCTGTTGACCGCGCCGCTCGACCGGCACGGTGGGCGCGGAATCGGCCGCGTCGCCGCCGACAACCTGCTGGAGATCTGGCTCGAACCGGGGAAAGCCCTCGCCGATCATGCCGGCATCACGCTGGCCCGGGTCGAATTCGTGAAGGAGGCCGCCGACGGCAGTGTGCTCGTCCATCTGGATCTGAGCCGGGACTCGGTGACCCCGGCGGATCAGGAAGTGATGGCCGACCCGCTGTTGCTGCCAGGACGTACGCCCGCACCGCCCGGCGAACCGGTGGGGGTGTACCTGGCGGGACGACTCTGCCTGGAGCGCGATCTCGTCACGGCACACAAGATATGGCTGCCCTGGTATCCCCGGCCGGGCGATCTCGTCGTATTCCCCAATACAGCCGCTTACCACTCCGATCTGTCGGCCGCGACGGCCGCCATGCACGCACCGGCGCACAAGGTCGCGATCGACCGGCAGGACGGTATTTTCCGGGCCACGCCGGACGCCGAGTTCCGCCTGGTATCACCCGGCGGCGAATCACTATCTCCCGAGGAACAGTGACGATTTATCAGCACATCACCGAACTGATCGGTGACACTCCCCTGCTCCGCCTCGACCCGAGCGTCCACGGGCTCGACGGCGTCGACCTGTACGCGAAACTGGAATCACACAATCCGTTCGGATCGGTGAAGGACCGGGTCGCCTGGGCCATGCTGCGCGACGAACTCGAAACCGTACGCACCGAGGGCCGCACCCTGATCGAGGCCTCCAGCGGAAACACGGCCAAGGCACTACGCGTCCTGGGGGCCGTGCACGGTATCGGATTGCGGGCCATGACCAACCGGATCAAGGTCGGCGAGGTTCGCGATCTGCTGCGATTGCTCGGCACCGATATCGTCGAACTCCCCGGGCTTTCCGAATGCCCGGACCCCACCACGCCCAACGACGTCTATTCCGCGATCGAGAACGCGATGGCCGCGGAGCCGGAGCGGTTCCGCCATCTGTCGCAGTACACGAGCGAGAAGAACATCGCCGCACATCAAGACGGTACCGGCCGGGAGATCCACGATGACCTCACCGACGCCGGTATCGCCCGACTCGACTATCTCATCGGCGGGCTGGGCACCACCGGCTCGAGCCGGGGCGCGGGAAGCTATCTGCGCAAATTCCATCCCGAGCTGCGGACGGTGGCCGTGGTGTCCGACCGTGGCGATTTCATCCCCGGTATCCGGTCGGAACGGGAAATGTGGGAGGTCGGATTGTTCCAGCCCGACTTCTACGACGAGATCGTCACGGTGGAATCCGGGCGTGCCATCGAGGGCACCCTGGAGCTCGCCATGGGCCACGGAGTGCTCGCCGGACCCACCAGTGGCGCGGCCTACACCGCCGCCCGCGATGTCCTCGCACGATCGACGCGTAGCGGGTCACCGCTGGTCGCCGTGGTCATCGTGTGCGATCGGCTCGAACCGTATCTGTCCTATATCCGGCAGCGACGACCGGAGCTGTTCGGCGGCGATACCGGGCACCGGGCACCGGCCCCCGCGGATATCGCCGACGCCGCGGTACTGGGTCCGGCCGAGCTCGCCGAGATGATCCGGGCACGGCATACCGTGGTGGTCGATACCCGCGGCGCGATGGCCTACCGTATCGCGCATGTTCCGGGTGCGATCAATATCCCCGACGACCGTCTGACCGATCTGTTCGCGCAGGGCACGCCGTTCTCCCGGGCACATCCGGTGGTGTTCACCTGCCCCACCGGCGATATTTCCCGGCGGTTCGCCGCCACCACGCAGCAGACGGGCCATCTCGCCTACAGCCTCGACGGTGGGATCGCGGGCTGGCGGGCGGCCGGACTCGAACTGGAACGCGGGTAGCGAGGTTCAGGCCGCGGAGGCCGTCTCCGCATGCGGACGGGCCGCTGCGGAATCCGCGGATACGGAGTCGCCGGGCGACGCGGATCGGCCGGCCCGGCGATGTATCAGCACCCCCAGAAGCACCAGGAGCACACCGAGCGACCAGCCGGCCAGCACATCGGTGGCCCAGTGCGCACCCAGATAGACCCGGGACAGGCCGACCAGACCCGCGAATACCGCGGCGAGCACCACCGTCATGCGCGCCGCGACCCGGTGCCGGAACCGCAGACAGCACAGCACCGCCAGCACTCCGATCACTGCGGTCGAGCCGGCGCTGTGCCCGGACGGGAAGGCCGGGCTGTCGACGGCGACCAGCCGGTCGTCGAGGGGCGGGCGGGCCCTGCCGATCAACTCCTTGGATACCGGCACCAGGACGGCGGCAGCCGCGCCCACACCCGCCACGAGCGCAGCATCACGGCGCCGGCCACGCCACAGCAACCCAGCACAGGCCACCAGCGCCAGCATCCACATGACGGCCGACCCACCGGCATGCGTGATCACCACCGCGACGGTGGTGAGCGTTTCGTCCCGCAAGCCGAGGAACCACTCGTGTATCGCCATGTCGAGCCCGGTCACGACCCCGGCGAGCACCGTCCCCGTCAGTATGGCGAAGGCGGCGAGCAACAACACAGCGGACAAAACCATACGTTTCACGATAGCTGCTGGACATTTACTACAAACCGGACATGGTCGGCTGGGCGCCGGTCTACCGCAGATACCCGCAAGTCCCACGGGGCGGCCTCGGAACGGTCCGCTGCGGCACCCCTCGACGGGATCGCGACAACCCGCTCTTCCGGCCGGGTCGGACGAGGTCGGCCGAGGGCCGCCCGCCGAGTAGCGAAGCGCCATTACCGTCGGCCCGCGGATTCCGGTGGCCGAGCTCTATCGTGAATGCGTGGAACTCCTCTTCTTCGGTGCCCCCGGTTTCATGATGCTGCTGGGCGCGGCGGCAGCGGTCCGCTGGGTCTACACCCGATTCCCGAAGACCGGGCATGCGCGGTCCGGGCAGACATCCACCCGTCTCGCCGCGGCCGGGGTCGAGGAGATCACCGCCTTCTGGTACGGCACCAAACGCCGTGAACTGGACCAGCGGGCGGAACAGTCCATGCTTCGCGAAGACCACAGCGCCGGTGCGCCGCCACGGGACCTGATCGACCTCGACCGGGGTCGCGCCGTCCTGATTGCCCGGTCGCCGGAGCGAGCCGCGAATACCTGACCGGCCGCCCTCTGGGTGTATGCAGCCACCGGTCGGCCGGTACCGCCCGAACACCCGTCCACACGGCGCAGTTCGTGCGCCGGTCGTCCCGATGACCACCGGCCGGGCAGCGTACGGCGGCAGATTACTGTGGACGGGTGCATGCAGACCAGCGATCGGACGACAGCGGGCCCCGGATCTGGGGCGGCACCACGCTTTCGGAGCGCCGGCAGGCACGCCGCAGTGCGCTGCTCGAGGCAGCGCTCGATCTGGTCGGCGAGGCCGGCGCGGGCGGCGTCACCATGCGGGCGGTCTGCCGCCGGGCCAACCTCACCGATCGGTACTTCTACGAAAGCTTCGCCAGCCGCGACGAATTGCTCGATGTGCTCTACCGGCAGACAGCCGAGGATTTCCTGGAACCTATGACCGCGTTCGCCGTGGCCGACGATTCCTCCCGCGATCGGGCACTGTCGGAGGCACTGGTGGACAAGGTGCTCGCCGACCCCCGGAAATCCCGCCTGTTCCTGGTCGAACCCTATTCCAGTACCGGTCTCGGCCAGACCACGATCTCGGTGATGCCCGCCTTCACCCGGCTCATCCAGGACCATCTCTTCGCCCGGATCGACGATCCCGTGCGGCGCCGGCTCGCGGCCGTCACCATGGCCAGCGGCAACGCCGGGATGTTCTCGGCCTGGTTAAACGGTTCGCTGCGCGCGACGCGCGAAGAGATCGTCGATCATCTGGTGGCGATGCTCGGCGCGTATCGCACCCTCTACCAGTAACCTCGCGGAGGCGGAAACCACCGCACGGCTTGGAGGTTCGGGGAAATTGCACGACGAAGTTGTCGGGTCGACGGGTAAGCTGATCTCGCCGATCCGCGGCCCCGGGATGCTGGGTGAGGTCCTGGTCGCCGTCCGAGGGGGAACCGAAGGCTACATCGCGCGGGCGACCGAAGCCATAGCGGCCGGGAGCACCGTGCTGGTCATCGCGGTCGATTCCGGCCGTATCGCCGAGGTGGTGCCCTGGATACCCCTCGGCCCGGACCCGGCATCCGAATAGACGAACGCGAGGAGTCATTCCGTGCTGGGTTATCACGTCCCGGACCCCGACGAGGCGATGCTGGTCAGCGGCGCCAAGAGCAGCGATGCGGCACCGTTCCGGGTGATCATCGGCCGCGGTTCCTGGGTTATCCCGTTCTTCCGCAAGGTCCGGTATCTCTCACTGGCCATGTTCGAGGCCGAGATCTCCGAACGCTGCGTCACCAAACAGGCCATTCAACTGCAGGTGCGGGCGGTTATCGCCTTCAAGGTGGCCAACGACACCGCCTCGATCGTGAACGCCGCGCAGCGTTTCCTCTCCGAACAGGAGCAGGAGATGTCGGTGCTCACCGGGCGGATCTTCTCCGGTCATCTGCGATCGATCGTGGGTTCGATGACGGTCGAGGAGATCATCCGCGAACGGCAGCGCCTGGCCGATGAAGTGCTCGTGGCTTCCAAGGTGGAGATGAGCAATATCGGGCTGTGGGTCGATTCGTTCCAGATCCAGTCCATCGACGACGGCGACCTCGGCTATATCTCCGCCCTCGCCGCACCGCACAATGCCGCCGTGCACCGTGACGCCCAGATCGCCAAATCGCAGGCGGCCCAGCGGTCGGCCGAAGCCGAGCAGGAATCGCTGCGTAAACAGGCCGAATACTCGCGCGAGACGTCGATCCTCAAAGCGAGCTACCAGCGCGATATCGACAAAGCCGAGGCAGAAGCGGCCGCAGCCGGCCCGTTGGCGGCGGCGCTCGCCCAGCAGGAGGTGCTCAGCGCGCAGGCCGCCCAGGCCCGCAAAGAGGCCGAACTGCGTGAACAGCAGCTACAGGCCGAAGTGGTCAAACCCGCGCAGGCCGAGGCCGACCGGGTCCGGATCCTGGCCGAGGCCGAGGCGAACCGGACCCGGATCCAGGCCGAGGCCGCGGCATCGAACAACCGGATCGCGCTCGACCAGATGCTGATCGAGCAGTTGCCGCTGATCGTGGAACAGGCTGCGCGCGGGCTGTCGAATGCGAACCTGACCGTGCTCAACGGGCCCGACGGGGTCGGCGAACTGCTCAACGGCATGGTCGGACAGGGTCTGACGGTGTTCAACTCCCTGCAAAAGGCGCTTATTACCGACGAGCAGGAAAAGCGGGATATAGAGTGACCGCGTAACTGCGGCGAGGAGCGTGTGGTGGCCAGCGGGAAATTGGTGTCGTTCGACGGATCGCGGGGATTCGGTTTCATCCGGCCCGAAGACGGTGGTCCCGATGTATTCGTCCACGTCAACGATATCGGCCTCGGTGAGGACGAACTGCGTCAGGGACGGATCTTCGAATTCGAGGTCACCGAGGGAGACCGCGGGCCGAAGGCGGTGAACCTCCGGTCGCCGCGGCTGGCCGGGTCTCGTCCCGAACCGACTGCCGGTGGCGAGTCCCGGCTCACGGCTGCCGAATACACCCGGCTGGTCACCGAACTGTTGCTCGACGCCTCCCCGGCGCTCACCGCCGGGGAGATCGTCGTGATCCGCGAACGGCTCACCGATTTCGCCGGAGATCAGGGCTGGATCACGGACTGACGCGCGGATCCGCCGACTTGTCGGCGTGAACTCCTATGCTCGGGGGCGATGAATCGGCGTCGGTCGCGACGTCGATTCGGGTGAGGATCGACCCCAGGAGGACCGCGTGGATCTACCGGTGATGCCGCCCGTCCGGCCCATGCTGGCCAAAACCGCGCCCGAGATCCCACCCGGTCCCGGGCTCAGCTATGAACCCAAATGGGACGGTTTCCGCTGTGTGGTTTTCCGCGACGGCGACGAGATCGAACTCGGATCCCGTAACGACCGGCCGCTGACGAGGTATTTTCCCGAGGTCGCCGAACTGTTGAAGGCGGTGTTGCCCCAGCGGTGCGTGGTGGACGGGGAAATCGTCGTCGTCACCGAGCACGGGCTCGATTTCGACGTTCTGCAGCAGCGTCTGCATCCGGCGGCGTCGCGGGTCGCCAAGCTCGCCGCCGAAACACCCGCGAGTTTCGTCGCGTTCGACCTGGTCGCGCTCGGCGACCGTGACCTCAGCGCCGCGCCGTTCACCGAGCGGCGGGCTCTGCTCGAATCGATCCTCGACACCGCGCCGGGCCGGGTTCACCTCACCCCGCTCACCGGTGATCCGGCCCTGGCTCGGGACTGGTTCACGCGGTTCGAGGGCGCCGGTTTCGACGGGGTGATGGTGAAGGCCGACGACCAGCCGTATCAGCAGAACAAACGCGTGATGCTGAAGGTCAAGCACGAGCGCACCGCCGACTGTGTGGTCGCCGGATTCCGCTGGCACAAGGACGGCGCGGGCGTCGGATCGCTGCTGCTCGGTCTCTTCGACGACCGGGGCGGTCTGCATCACGTGGGTGTTGCCAGTAGTTTCACCGCCGCCCGCCGCGAGGAACTGGTCGGCGAGCTCGCGCCGTATCGGGAGAACGCGCTGGACAACCACCCGTGGCGCGACTGGGCCGATGCCGCGGCGCAGGCCGCATCCGGTGGTTCGATGCCGGGCGGGATCAGCCGGTGGAGTGGCGGTAAGGACCTGTCCTGGGAACCGTTGCGTACCGAACTGGTGGCGGAGGTCCGGTACGAACATGTGCAGTCCGGCCGCTTCCGGCACGGCGGCCGACTGGTCCGTTTCCGCGCCGACCGCACCCCGGAATCGTGCACCTACGCTCAGCTCGAGGAAGTGCCGCCTGCCGAACTGCACGAAATCTTCGGAACCCCGGTGGCGAAATGAGCGAATCCGTCGATATCGAGGTCGCAGGGCGGGTGCTGACCGTCAGCAACCCCGGCAAGGTCTATTTCTCCCGCCGCGGCGAGACCAAATTCGATCTGGTGCGCTACTACCAGAGCGTCGCCGAGGCATTCCTGCGCGTGAACGGCGGCCGCCCGCTGCTGCTGGAGCGCTATCCCGACGGGGCGTCGGGAAAATCGTGGTTCCAGAAGCGGGTGCCGAAATCGGCGCCGGACTGGCTGCACACCGTCGAAGTGTCCACGCCGAACGGCACGACCAGCGACGCACTGGTAGCCCACGATATGGCGCATGTGCTGTGGGCGGTGAACCAGGGCTGCCTGGGCTTCCATGTCTGGCCCAATCGGGCCGCGGAGTTGGGTATCGCCGACGAACTCCGGATCGATCTCGATCCCTCTCCCGGAATCGGCTTCGACCAGCTGCGCGCCGCGGCACTGCGTACCCGTGAACTGTGTACCGAACTAGGTATCGAGACGTGGGTGAAAACCTCGGGGTCCCGCGGGCTGCACCTGTACATCGCGCTGGAACCGCGCTGGGACGGCTACCAGGTGCGCGCCGCCGCCGTGGCGCTGGCGCGGGAACTCGAGCGCCGGTATCCGGACGAGATCACCGCCCACTGGTGGAAAGAGGAACGAGGCCGGCGGGTTTTCGTGGACTACAACCAGAATGCCCCGCACAAAACCGTTTTCGGGGCATGGTGTGTCCGGCCGAAGGTGGGCGCGCAGGTATCGACCCCGCTGCGCTGGTCCGAACTGGATACCGTGGTGCCCGACGAGCTGACGATCGCGACCGTTCCGGCGCGGCTGGCCGAAGCGGGCGATCCATGGGCGGATCGCCCGCCGCAATCCATCGAACCACTGCTGGAGTGGTCCGAACGTGATCTGGCGGGCGGGCTCATGGACGCCCCGTGGCCGCCGCAGTACCCGAAGATGCCGAACGAACCACCCCGGGTCCAGCCCAGCCGTGCCCGCAAACCGGATCCGGCCGGTTAGCCTCGCGCCCCGCCGATCCGCAGGCCTTCGCCGGGCACGTCACCGGCAGGTCCCGCCCCGAGCACGTGACCGGCACGTCCGCGCCATCGCCTTATCAGCGGTAGTTCGTTTCCGCCCGGACGGATTCGGCGCGTGCCGGCAGCGTCCGTCACGGGCTCGATTCAGGAGACCCATAACGCCCAGGTGCCCTCCTCGCAGACCAGTGCCTGCCCGGCGGCGGTCCGGGCAGTAGCGCCCGCGCCGGCAGTGCAGTCCCCGCCTTCGTCCCGTATCGCCGCGGCGACCCGGTACGGCCCGGACCACTGATATCCGGTGACAGACCCCGTGCCGGCCAGGCACAGCAAGATGGTGCCGTCGGCGGCCGCCCCGATCAGGGCGGGCTCCGGGCAGGCCGTGTCCTTTTCGGCGGCCACCGGTGCCGCGATCTCGGGCGCGGCCCGGGTGACCGGCGGCGCGCTGGGCACCGGCGGCACACTGGGTGGAGCCGGAACGGAGACGGCGGTGGCACTTTCCACGGCGCCCTCGGCAGAAACGCCTGCGGCGGCACCGGAACCAGCGGATACCCCCAGCACATCGCCGACGCGGGAGTACAGGTCCGAGACCTGGTCCCGGGGCAGCACGACGAACGCCACCACCGATGCCGCTTCCACCGCGCCGAGCACGAACGCGGCGAAGGCCATGAGCCGGCCATGCGGATAGGTGAACGAGATCAGCCCGAAAACGAGGGCGACCGGGAAGAGCAGAACCAGGGCCGCTACCAGCGCGACCACGGCGTACGGGTTCACGACCGGCCGGTCGGTGGCAACGGGTGAATCGTCGGGGTAGTCGAGATCCTCGGGGTCCTCGTACGGTTCCGGGGGCGGTTCCGGCCGCCGCCGGCCCGCCCGCGTGGGTGGGCCGGCACCACGATCCCGCGGTACCTCCGGCCAGCGCTGCTCGCCCCAGCGCTGCGTGTATGCCATGCGCGATCCCTTCGAACTGCTGCCGGAGGAACCCGGAGCAGTCGATCCGCCCGGCAGTGCGCCAAGAATAAGCGGGATCGGGCCGGCCGTTGCAGGAAACGAGGGTTGCCCAGATCACAGATGTCCATCCGACACGCCGTGGTTTTCCATAACGAGACCCGTCGCGGCGGTCAGTTCTCCTCGTTCACTCGCGGGAGGGAATCGGTGACGAGTGTGCTGAGGACATCGACGAGCAGGACGTGCACCTGGTCGCGGGTCATCGTGCCACGGGTGAGCCATTCGCGACCGGCGACTTTCACCATCCCGCCGTAGGCCCGGACCATCGCCCGGCGCGGCTCCGCCGCCTTGTCTCCGGAGAGGCCGATCATCAACAGCAGCCGCTGGGCCGCCGCATCGTCGGCGGCGTCCAGAATCTGCTGCACCTCCGGATCGTCACCGACCCCTTCGTGACTGGTGACCTTCACCCAGGTGCTGCCGTGCTCGGAAATCGTATCGAGGAGCCAGCGGACGCTGGCGTCGATCCGTTCGTCGGCGGTGCCCGCCGGAACGCGGAGATCGTCGGGCCGGGGCAGGGTAACCATCCGGCGCACCACTGCGAGGTACAGGTCTCGCTTGTTGCCGAAGTAGTGGTTGATCAGCCCCCGGGCCACCCCGGCGCGCTGCGCGAGTTCAGCGGTGGATACCGCGGCGTAGGGCCGCTCCCCGAACATCTCGATCGCCTTGGCCAGGATCTGGGCCCGGCGTTCGTCGGGTTCGAGGCGGCGCCGCCGCACGGGCGCCCCGGCCCCGTTCGTGGCCGGGGCGGGGACGGGGCCGGCATCGAGGTCAGAGTCCACGGGCGATGAGATCCTTCATCACCTCATTGCTGCCCGCGAGAATCCGTAGCACCCGGGCACCGGTGTAGAGCTGGGAGATCGGGTATTCGGTCATGTATCCGTAGCCGCCGAACAGCTGCAGGCAGCGGTCCACGACGATGCCGAGCTGATCGGTGGACCAGTACTTGGACATGGCCGCGGTCTGGATATCGAGCTCACCCTTCAGATGCCGGGTGAGGCAGTCGTCGAGGAACACCCGGTTGGTGCGGGCGATGGTCGCACATTCGGCCAGTTCGAACCGGGTGTTCTGCATGGCGAACAGCGGTTTGCCGAATGCTTCGCGACCCTTCGTGTATTCCACGGTGAGCTCGACCGCGCGTTCCATCATCGCCACCGCCATGATCGCGGTGACCAGCCGCTCCTGGGCCAGCAACTGCATCATCTGGTAGAAGCCCTGGCCTTCGACCCCGCCCAGTAGGTTCGCCGCCGGAACGCGCAGGCCGTCGAAGAACAGCTCCGCGGTGTCCTGCCCCTTCCCGCCGATCTTGGACAGGATCCGGCCCCGGGTGAAACCGGGGGTATCGTCGCTCACCTCGGCAAACAGCAGGGAGACTCCTGCCGCACCCTTTTCCGGGTCGGTTTTGGCGGCGATGATGATGCCGTCGCACAGCCAGCCGTTGGAGATGAAGATCTTCGAGCCGGTGATCACGTATTCGTCGCCCTCGCGCACCGCGCGGGTCTTGATCGCCTGCAGATCCGAACCGGTGCCCGGTTCTGTCATCCCGATGGACAGCACCATATCGCCGTTGCAGGCCTTGGGCAGGACGCGCTTCTTGAGCTCGTCCGAACCGAATTCGGCCAGGTACGGCGCGATGATCGAACTGTGCACCGGGATGCCGAGCGCGCCGTCGCCCGCGCGCACCTGCTCTTCGATGATGGCCGCCTCGTGGGCGAAGGTGCCGCCACCGCCACCGAATTCCTCGGCGACCGCGGGGCAGAGCAGGCCCAGCTCGCCGGCCCGCCGGTACAGCTCCCGATCCGGGTGGCCTTGTTCGATGAACCGCTCCTCATGCGGCACCACTTCCTTTTCGAAGTAGGTGCGGGCGAGTTCCCGTACCGCCTCGACCTCGTCATCGCTCCACGCGGGGCGTGCCATATCCGCATCCTCCGGTTCGTGATCATCAGCTCGGCACGGTGAGGTGCCGGATCGTCCGGGACGACTTTCCCGCACTATTGGCGTGTTGTCAACGAGTGGGTGGCGAGGGCGTCCACGCCCGGTCGCAGGCCTGCTCCCCCGCCTTGCCACAATGGTGGGCACGCTTTCCCAGCTCACGAAGGACATCCCCCGCACCGATGGCCGCGACCAGCATCGATCCGAACGACCTCACCACCTGCCTGCGCGTACTCGAACAAGCAGGCCGGCTGGACCCCGGCCACCCGGACTCGGTCACCGTCCAGCGCGCCGTCGGCGGCATGTTCAAAGAGCTCAAACGACAGCGCCGCATCGCCGCCCGCCAGGCCAAACTCGCCGCCGATCGCGCGGTAGTAGCCGCCACGGCCACCGGATCGCCGAATCGGATCGACGACGAAACGGCCGGCATCCCGATCAGCTCGGCCACCTCCGGCGCATCGGCCGGAACCCTGCTGCGGGCACGCGGCTGCTACATCTGTAAGGAGAAGTACACCCGCGTCGACGCCTTTTATCACCAGTTGTGCCCGGACTGCGCCGCTTCGAGCCACGCACGCCGCGACGCCCGCACGGATCTGTCCGGTCGCCGCGCACTGCTGACCGGCGGCCGCGCCAAGATCGGTATGTACATCGCGCTGCGGCTGCTGCGCGATGGCGCGCACACCACCGTCACCACCCGGTTCCCCAACGATGCGATCCGCCGATTCGCCGCCCAGCCCGACAGCGCCGACTGGCTGCACCGACTCCGGATCGTCGGGATCGATCTGCGTGATCCCGCCCAGGTCGTGGCGCTCGCCGACGATGTGGCGGCCCAGGGGCCGCTCGATATCCTCGTCAACAACGCCGCGCAGACCGTACGTCGCTCCCCCGGCGCCTACAGTGCCCTGGCCGCCGCCGAATCCGATCCGCTGCCTGCCGGCGAACTCCCCGAAACGGTGACCTTCGGCCAGACCACCCGCGCGCATCCGACCGCCCTCACCGCCTCGCTCACGCCCGGCCTCACCGGCGCCGATGTGGCCGAGCTGGCGCTGGTGGCCGGTTCTGCCACGCCGGACCGGATCGCCGGTGGGATCGCCATCGACGCCGGCGGCCTGGTACCCGATCTGGCACACACCAACAGCTGGGTGCATACGGTCGGCGAGGTGGATCCCACCGAACTGCTCGAAGTGCAGCTGTGCAATTCGGTGGCCCCGTTCATCCTGGTGTCGAGGCTGCGCCCGGCGCTGGCCGCGTCGGGGGCCCGCCGTAAGTATGTGGTGAACGTGTCGGCCATGGAGGGCCAGTTCTCCCGAGGCTACAAGGGGCCGGGGCATCCGCACACCAATATGGCCAAGGCGGCGCTGAACATGCTGACCCGCACCAGCGCCGGGGAGATGTTCGAAGCCGACCGGATCCTCATGACCGCGGTGGACACCGGCTGGATCACCGACGAACGGCCGCACTACACGAAGGTCCGGCTGGCGGACGAGGGATTCCACGCCCCTCTGGATCTGGTGGACGGTGCAGCCAGGGTCTACGACCCCATCGTCCGTGGCGAAGCCGGCGAAGATCTCTACGGCTGCTTCCTGAAGGACTACCGGCCCTCACCCTGGTGAATCCGGCGCAGCACTCACGATCAGGACATACCCTGGAAGGGTGTGGTACCGGCTGCTCGCCGATCTGACCGCCGCCGTGCATGTGCTGTTCATCGGCTACGTGGTGGCGGGAGGTTTTGTTGCCTGGCGGCTGCCGCGCACGATCTGGCTGCACGGCGTTGCCGCGGCCTGGGGTTTCGGCACGGTCCTGATCGGTTACGACTGCCCCCTGACCTATGCCGAGAACTGGGCACGTAAGCGGGCGGGGATGCAGGGACTTCCCCCGGAGGGGTTCATCGACTACTACCTGACCGGCGTCATCTATCCGGAGAGCATGCTCGCCGAGGTGCGCATACTGGTCGCGATCTGCGTGCTGGTGTCGTGGGCCGGCTGGTGGTGGCGGGTCCGGCACCAGCCGGGAAGCTCCACTGCGCGCACCCTCGTCTGAACTGTGCGGCCCCGGGTGACGGTGTGATGAAAATCGCTGTGCCCACCGGTAACCCGTGGATCGCCCGCACCGAACGCCAGTACGCTCGGAGCAGTGGATGTGGGAGCACGGCTGGTCCGTGATTACGAGGACGGCGCGGGCGTCGCCGTGTCGGCGCCGGTGGACTGGCCCGACCCCGGGCGTTACCTCGCCGCCACCCTGCCGGTGTGGGGGTTGGCCGCCGGTTCCGTACAGGCCTTCGTCGCGGCGGCCGACCGCTATCGCAAGACCGCAGCGACCGCACCGATCCGGCACCGCCTCGACCCGGAGCGGATCGCCGCATCGTTCACCAGTGATCGGCTGCTACGGATCGACGGTGCCCCCGTCGCCGGATTCGCCGATCTGTCCGGTTTCTTCCCCACCTTCGACGGCTGGGTGCGCACGCATGCGAACTACCCGCATCACCGCGCCCGCCTGCTGGCCGCGCTCGAGTTACCTGCCGACGCGCCCGTAGAACAGGCCGAATCGCAGATCGCGGTGATCCGCGCCGCGGACCTCGAGGAACTGGCCGCGGCCCGCGGCGCGATCGCGGTGCAGGTACGTGACGAGGCACAGTGGCGGGCCCATCCGCACTCGGGTTCGGCCGCGGCCGGTCCGCTCGTCGCTGTCGCGGAACGGCCGGACCGGCGGCGCTACACGCTGCCGGTATCCGGCACCCCGTATCAGCCGCTACAGGGGGTACGGGTGCTCGATCTGACCCGGGTGATCGCGGGCCCCGTGGCCACCCGGGCGCTGGCGCTGCTCGGCGCCGAAGTCCTGCGGGTGGACCCGCCCACACTCCCCGAGATCCCGTGGCAGTTCACCGATACCGGGCAGGGCAAATCGTCGGCTCTGCTGGATCTGCGGACGGCGGGCACCCGCTGGGAGAGCCTGCTGGACAGCGCTGATGTTCTGGTGACGGGTTACCGGCCCGGAGCGCTCGAAGGGCTGGGCCTGGCCGGCCGGCCGGGGCTGATTCACGCCCGCGTGAGCGCGTGGGGGTTCACCGGCCCCTGGGCGGGCCGGCGCGGCTTCGACAGTATCGTGCAGGCCGCCACTGGAATCGCGGTGATCGAGGGCGCTTCCGCAGTCCCCGGCGCCCTACCCGCCCAGGCCCTCGACCATGCTTCCGGTTATCTGCTCGCCGCCGGCATCATCGACGCGCTCGCCGCGCGCACCGGAGACGGTTTCGGCCGGGACGTCCGGGTCTCACTGGCCCGCACCGCTACCTGGCTGCTGTCCGAACGCGGCCGGACCCCCGGCCATCCCGCCCCCGCGGTACCCGGCCCACGCAACACCGTGACACACGGACGGACCGTCACCGCCGCACCCGTGCTCGCCGAATTTCCCGATTATCCGTTCCCGGCCCGCGGTTACGGTCGCGCCGAACCCCGCTGGACCGACACACCGGTCCGCGAACAGCGATGATCCTGGCCCCTTGGACGAAGACAGCACCGCACCACTGTCGCCCGGGCGTATCCACCGAGTCCCGGGAACCGGCTGCCCGGACGGTCGCCGGCAACGCGTTGCGCGGGCGCTCACGAGCAGTCTGCCGAGACCGGGCTCCGGTCGCGGGGACCCGCCGACCTCTCACGGCCGCTGTTACCGGCAGAGTCGCCGGCGCCGGGTGACCTGCAGTTCGATGTCCGTCGACGAACTGCCCGCGGTTACATTTTCGTTCCTGCGCGGGTCCGGCGGGCACGCCGAGGCCTGTGTCCGAACTCCAGGCGACACACCGGCCGCCCGCCACCACTTCTCCTCGCACAACCCTCTACCGCAGCCGACGACGACTGCGCCTGACAACGTATCTCCCCTCCCCCTACCGGTCCCGGGCGGGCCGCAGCGGCCCCGACTGCCAGGGCCCTCCTCCGACCCCCGCGGAACCCACCACCCGCGTGGCGCGGGAAGGTCGCGGCGGGCGAGGGCAGCCGGCTCACACCGGTGCGGGGGCGTCGAGGTCAGAGTCCGGTGGACAGCTGCACCACGACCTTCTCCTGGGTGATCTCCCGGACCGTCAAATCCAGGCCCTGCGCGGATTCGGTCGAGCCCATCGGCACGGTGACATCCTGACCCGCGACCTTCAGTGTCACCACATTGCCTTCTACCGCGGCAAGTTCCGCGTCCACGCCGAGAACGCTGATCTTCGCGTCCACACCGCGGTCGAAGGTCACGGTGCAGCCTTGGACATCACACTCGCTGGTCGCACCCGCGCCGGTGGCGGTACAGGCGGAAACTCCCAGTGACAAGCTGGCCACGAACCCGGCTACGGCAATCAGCCGTCGAACATACATGCGGTCAGTGTAGGGAGGAATCGCGGCGCCGCCACCCATAAGCGGTGCTCCGGGCCTCACAGACCACCATGGGCCCGGAGTTGCGCCGGTGACAGGCCACGGCGTCGGCGGATGAGCGCACGCAGGGCGCCGGCGTTCACGTAGCCGACCTCACGGGCTACTCCTTCGACCGTGAGACCGGTTGTCCGCAGGAGGCGGGTGGCCCGGTCGAGCCGGATATCGTCGGCGAAATCCTTGGGCGACATCCCGAGTGCCGCGCGAGTGGCGCGCTGCAGGCTGCGTTCGGTGACGCCCAGTTCCCGCGCCGCGGCCGAGATCAGGAACTGCTCCGAAATATGCTCGCGCACCCAGCGTTCGTACGCGACGATCAGCGGGTTACCCCGGGCAACCACTTCGGGGATGACGTACGGCGCCTGGCTGGTGCGGCCTTCGAAGGCCAGATACCGCCGAGCCTGCTCCGCCAGTTCCGGGCTGGTGCGGTATATCAGTGACAGCGCCATATCCACATGGGACAGCGAGGCACCGGCCGTGGTGAGGCCGTCACCATGGCAGACGATGCTCCGCTCGTCCAGATCCACGCCCGGATAACGCCGGCGAAAATTCGCCCCGAGCCACCAACTGGTCGTCGCCGGCGCCCCGTCGAGTACGCCGGCTTCGGCCAGGAAAAACGTCCCGGTACAGGCTGCTGCGAGATGGACACCCTGTTCACGTGCGCTACGGATCCGGTCGAGGAGCCATGCGTTACCGGGGTCGGAGACGAGTGCGACCAGCGGCTCGGGCTCGAGAACATTCACCGCGGCCACCGCGAGGGCATCGAACGACGTCGACACCTCGCTCACGGGGATGGTATGCACGGTGTTTCCGCTACCCGACCGCACGGAACTACCGAGTGAGATCGTATGCACGTTCCACGCCGCCGGTGGATGGTCGAGTTCACTGCGCAGGACGTTCGCAGTACTGAACGCCCCGTGGAGGGCGCCCAAACCGAGTTCGCCCACGCCGTCCACGACGAAAATGCCCACATCCACGCTGGCAGGATACGGATATTGAAACGTCCCATGAAAACCGATCGGTCTTTTGCGCCGCCGAAGCATCCGGGGGCCTGTCGCAAACGGATCGAATCTTGTCGCTTCCGCCCCTCCGATCGGGTTGCCCCACACAGTAACCTCAAGGTGGCAACGGTGCCGTCGCGTCCGGCGACCGCACCGTCGTTCGTATGAACACGGGAGATCGAGGTGAACCGCCGGATATGAGCATTGCGCGACCCGCGAGCCGGGCGCGTGAACGAGGCCCACGGCGCACCTGCCCCGCACCGCACACTCCTCCGAGCAACCGGCCGGACACCGCGGCCGCAGAACCGCCCTCGGGGCTTTCGAATGCGCATTCGCCGATCGCGTCGTGAATACCCCCGGGATCTACGTGTACGAAGATATGGTTGCGGCGCTGCGGGGTACGCCGCAACTTTATCTTCGTACACACCGATCCCGGAACCACGAGATCGACACCGACGCGCGTGTGGACAGCCGCAAAAGCAGCAGGTGCCGCGAACTGCCGGCGAGACCCCTTGCCCGGCTTTTTCCTCAACGAGACGTAAGAACACGCTGTGTGTAATTCGTCTGCCGGGTAAGCAGGCATACCGTTGACGCTGCCGCATGATTCGGCGCCATATCCCTCGATATGGGGCAGCTGCATACCACCCCTTGCGGCAGGAGAACACGTTGACGCTTCATCGCTGGCTCGCGCCCATCGCCTTCCTCGGCAGTTGCGCCGCACTGCAATCATGGAACTCATACCGGCGACCGTGGCGAGTTCCGCACGAATACCAGGCCGGTCCGCTGTACCTCGAAGGGGTGGACACTGTCCCGATTCTCGGATACGCCACCCGACTACGCGATTTCGCCACCCGTCCGGTCGAGATGATCGACCGCGCGGCACGCCGACACGGTGAAGTGGTGACGATCCGCATACCTGGACAGTACGACCTCACGTACCTCAATCATCCCGACGGCTACGCTACGGTCCTCTCACTGCCCACCGATCACGGCTCGGTGGGCCCGGTCCTCGGATTGGTCCCGACCGTGGGATTCTGGTATCCGCGCCAAGGACGCGATCCCGATTCCCTGCAGGAACTCGGAATAGCCGGAAAAAGAATTCTTGCCGGTTTCCTGTCGCCGGACCGCGCCGCTGCGGTGAGTGCGATGATTCCGCCGATCCTCGACGCGCATATGCGCGGATGGCCGCCGGTGATCGACTTGTCGGCGCGCCTATATCCAGCCGTGTACGAAATAGCGGGACGCTATTTTACGGGCGACGCATTCTGGGATCGATACGGTGCCCAACTCGTTCCGTTGCTCCGCTCGATCGCGAATGGGATCGACGTTCCCCGCGCTGCACTCGCTGCCACCCCCTTCTACCGCCTCATGCCGGAGTACCGCGCCACTGGAAAGCTCGAGGCGCTCCTCGCCCGCGCACTGCGCGAAATGCCCGGTGCACCGATCGTCCGGGCAATTCGCGACGGTGGAGTCGCCGAGGCCGATGTGCCCTGGATGATGATGTACGTTCTGTGGAACGCGGTGACCTATCCCGGCAGTTACACCCTGTGGACTCTGGTCGATGTTCTCGCCGATCCTCGTGTGCGCCGAGCGGTCACCGAGGCGCCTGATCCCGAGGAATATCTGGGTTGGTGTGCGTGGGAAACCATACGGCTCAATCCCGTCTCTGCGCTCATCCGCTGGCTGAAGAAACCACTCACTTACACCGCATCGGACGGCACTCCCTATTACATTCCGGAAAATACGATCGTCGGCGCGTTCCCCTATCTGCTCAACCGAGACCCGGAGAGGTGGCCCGAACCCGAAAGCTACCTGCCGGAGCGATTCCGCGGCCTGCCCTCGCCACGCACAGCACTGTTCGGCACCGGTCCGTTCGGGTGTGTAGCGGGTGAATTCTCCCGCAGGCTGATCGCGGGCGTGGTCGGCCATATTCTGGAGGCCCGGTCAGTAGAGCTCACCACACCCCCGCCGGACAAGGTGTGCCGCGTTCATCTCACCTACCCCTCCGGTCCTCTACCCGCCCGAGTTGGGCCCGCAGCGGAGCGGGCACTGAATACGGTGTGACGATACAGAGATATCGTTCCGGGGTTTTCCACTGCTTCCGATCACCATAGCGCGATGGAATAGCTATCGGTGATCAGCAGGTGCACGCCGACCGCGATACCTGCCGCGGGAAACAAGATCCATGGCAGGTTCGCACCGAAATCGAACACCTTCGATTCGCTTTCGTACGCGGACCGCTGGACCCGGCCCAGCGACGCGGCGACGAAATGTAGGCAGGTTCCATGGAGGATCTGATAGAAAACCACGGCCATGATCACTCCGAACACCTGTGCAGGTACGGCCTGCCAGGTCATCATTGCCAGTAGGAATACGACCGGCACGGTATTGATGATCGCGTTGCCGGTTTCCACCACGAAAAGATATGAACGGCGATCGACGAATCCGGGTTGTTCACAGGTATGAAGCGCCCACGCCCGTACCCAGTATCGAGGATCGAATCCGCCGTGCGCCGCGCGGCCGGTGAGCTCCGCATGCAGCTCGCCGCGGGTGTCTCCGCCCGCCGTCATGATCTGCCCACGCACCGAGTCGATCCGGGCGGAGAACGCGGCCAGTATCAGCGCCGACGCATAGATCAGCAATGTGACCGCGAGAAACAGCGAGAGTCCCGCGACGATCCAGGAGAACCCTCGAACAGCCCAGTGCACGAAGGTACTCACCAGCCAGATGCCTGTGACGAGTACGAGGGGGGCCACTACGACCGGAACACCCTTTTTGCCTGCGGCGCCGGCAGCAACAGCATCGAAATCTCTCATGGGCATCCGCGCTCCTGGTAACGAAAGTTCCGGCACCTGATCCGCCCGGCCGGCATCGAGATCGTATTCCGCGCGACACACACCCAGCTCGTCCGAACGAACTCTTTGCAGTCGGTTGAGACATCGATATCGCCCGGCCGGGACCGACCGGGATAATCATGAGTCGCTCGGCGGCCTCGGTGAGTGAGCGAGTCGACCACGGGTACCACGCCGGCCCGCGATATCTCGAGGGCGTGATCACTGCGGGTGTTCCCGCCAACGGCGACCCCTGCTATTCGAATCCTGCCCACTATGGATAGGGTTACTTTCCACGGAGTTGTTCGCACTGGCGTCCGCCGACCAGAGTGTCGGTAGCGCTCAGAGAAGTAGGGTCGAGGAAAGCGATACATGTACGGCAGCGATCACCAATCGCTATCGCCCGTCCCTCCACCTTCCGGATGCGGAAGTTTTCGGGTTCGTCTGCGGCGCTTCGCCGCGCTCCACCCTGAACCGTGGACTACCCCGATCGCCGGCCCTCACCACCAACATATGCCGTCGCCCCTTCGGCTCCGGTGAAACACACCGTGACACAGTCTTACTCCGATGTCTCTCCGCGGACACCGAGCACGGCACAGGTCAGTAGACGTGGCACGTTCGGCCTCGCCGGTGTGGCGGTGGCCCTGGCATCGGCGGGTTGCGCGAGTGCGGTCGGCCCCGTCCGGCTCGGCTCGGCGCAGCCGCGAGGCCAGTTCCACCACTTCGCTTCGGCACTCGCGGCCGCGGCGGCGTCGCACAGCCGGATCCGAATCGAACCGGTCGTGACGCAAGGATCGGTGACCAATCTGCGTCTGCTGGCGCACGGTGACATCGATGCCGCACTCGTGCTCGGCGATTCGGTGCCCGAAAGTACGCGGGCCCTGGCAATCGGACGGGTTCACGAATGCTATATCCAAGTCGCGGTTCGGCCCGACAGCCCGATCTCACGGCTGGGAGACCTGCGCGGACGGCGGATCGACCTGGGGCTGCCCGGATCCGGATCGGCGCGCACCGGGGTGCGGCTGCTACACACCACAGGACTCCGGCCCGGTATAGATGTCACTGTCGAGCACAGAGCGCTCACTGCGGCCGTACGCGCACTCCGCAATCGAGAAGTGGACGCGATCCTCTGGGGCGACGAGGTCCCTACCCCGGCATTCGACCTTCCGATGCGGCTACGCCTGCTGGATCTCGCCGACTGGGTGATCCCGATGCACCGCCGATTCGGCTACCCGTACGACCAGGTCCGTGTTCCCATGAATACCTACCCGGGTTCTACGGCGATCGATACCGTCGGCGTGCCGACACTGTTGCTGACGTCCCCGCACCTCACGAATTCCACCGTCACCGCGATCGCCGAGCTGTTGCTCAACTACGGGGACAAACTCGTCCCCACCCATACGATCAGTTTCCAATTCCTGGACCGGAGATGGCTGGTCGGCACCGGGCAGGTGCCCCTGCACCCCGCGGCCGCCGCCTACTATCGCACCGGGCACGGTTGACCGGTGCGGCGTGCACTGTCACGGAACCCCGGGAAAGCGGACCTCGACCCGCAGTCCCTGCGGTTCTACGGACTCGATGACCAGCTCACCACCGTGTCGCGTAGCGAGTGCCACCGCGATGGGCAGGCCCAGGCCGGTACCACCGGTAGTTGCGGACGCGCCGCGGAAAAATCGGTTCACCAGCTTATCCAATTCAGCCGGTGCGACCCCGGCCCCATCGTCGGTCACTGCGATCCGGACGTCGGCGGCGACCGGTTCCACGGTGACTCGGGTGTGCGCACCCGGCCCCGCATAGCGGGAAGAATTGCTCAGGAGCACGTCCAGGATCTGTTCCAGCGCCTGAGCAGGTGCCGCGACCGTCGTCGAATTCGGCGCCGCGGACAGGTCCAGGTCCAGGACCATCTCGGCGGCCTCGAATGCCGGACGCCACTCCTCCACCCGATCAGTGACCACCGGGCACACTCCGCAATCGCTGAGCCAGTCGGCATCAGGATGAGCCGCAGCGAACCCAGTGGGGGTTTCGGCTACCGCCAATCGGAGCAGTCCATCGAGAACCGCGGCGAGCCGGTCCACTTGATAGATGGCGCGCTGAAACGCGCCCGTCCCCTCGTCGGGGATGAAGCGCTCCAGCGATTCGAGCCGGATTGCCAATGCTGCCAGCGGATTCCGGATCGCGTGTGCGGTGTCGGCGACCAGTTGTCGTTGCGCGTCGACCGACTCGGTCACCGCGAGGGCCATCGTATCGAACGACCGGGCCAGCGCCCGAACCTCGGGCGGGCCCCGATAATGCCGTTGCATCGCGGTGGGCGCTGTCCCCGCCGCGGGTTTCGGCAGCGAACCGGTGAGGTCGCGCAGTGAACGCGACAACCTCCACAGCGGACCCAGTATCCATCGGCTCACCATGACGGCAACGAGTGCGAATACCGCCATCGCGCTGAAGGACAGCAAGGCGATAACCGAGAATGCGTCTCGGATGTCCTGCTTGGCAGCGCTCGTGGAGGACTCGATCAACACCGCACCGTCTACTCGTATACCGCTGCCCACGGGAAGCGCGACGAGCATTGTCGACGGGCCCTGCAGACGCAGCCGCGGCGGCGGCTGCCGGGGGTGCCGGTTGCGCCGCGCCTCGGTCAGGCTCGCGATCACAGCCGGGTCATCGGCGGCGACTCCGGTATTCGCCACCTCCCGGCCCGCGGCATCGACCACGATAACTCGATCGCCGTACAGATCGCTGTACCGTCGCATGGCCAGCACCAGGCCGCTGTTGTCTCCGGTGGCGATTGCTCGCGCAGCGAGATCGCCGAACCACTCGGCGTCGACATACCTGCTGAACCACAGTTCCTGAGTTCGTGCTGTGGCGGACGAGATACCCCACGGGATGGCGAGACCGGAGACGGTCAGGGCCGCCATGACCACCAGTATCGCGACAAGTCGATTACGCATCCTGGCCCGCGCTCACGGACCCCAGCGGTACCCGAATCCTCGGATAGTGGTGATCAGACCGGGCCGCCCGAGTTTGTTCCGCAGGGTCGAGATATGGACATCGAGCGAACGGGAAACCGCCAGGAACGCGTCACCCCATACCCTGTCCATCAGCACTTCCCGGCTCACCGCGCATCCCGGCCGGCTGACCAGGACCTCGACCAGCTCGAACTCCTTCTGAGTGAGATCTACCTCGGCGCCGCCGGCGGTGACCGTACGCGCTGCCAGATCCACCCGAACGTCGCCGGTGACAACTGCGGCACCCGGCCCGGTCTGGTCCACCGGCGTCGCCCGGCGCACGACGGCCTCGAGGCGTGCCATCAATTCGGCGACACGCGGTGGTTTCACCAGGTAGTCGTCCGCGCCGATCCGCAGGCCACGGACCACACTGCGTTCATCGTCACGAGCGGTGAGGACAACGACCGGGATTGCGCTCACCTCGCGCAGTTTGCGCAGCACCTCCAGGCCGTCGCCGTCCGGAAGGCCGAGGTCGAGGATCACCGCGTCGTAGCCACGATGTCCCAGCAGTAGATCGGCGCCCCGTGACTTCCGCTCGGCGCGATACCCGTACTCGCCTAGGACCTCGACCAGTGCGGCGCCGACATCATCGTCGTCCTCGACCACTCCGATACGGATCCGCCGGTCGGCCATCGCGGGGTGGTCATTGTGCGCCCCGATGGCCCGACCAGGGCCACCTGTCGTCTCGCTGGTCACGAACCCACGCTCCTTCGCGCCGGGACGGACCACCCACGGAATCCGCCCGCCGTTTCGACGTCCATCATCGTCCAACCTTCCCGGTAGAGGGCCGCTCCCGAACGATCTGCGTTCCACACAGAAGTCGCGGAACTCCCGCCCGGCGCGTTCACCGGTCGGCTACCGGTCCGGTTCGGAAACTCCGCCCCGTGCCCATGGTCGGATCGCCACCCGTACCATCGAACTATGTTTTGGGACCGCATTTCAAGACATCACCAAAAGTTATCCGCCGCTTGATATCCCGGTAGCCGGCGCAGCGTCGCCCAATTGGTGTCCGATTGCCGGTTTCTGTACCGAACCGCGGCAGGCCACCGCCGATCCGTCCCAGCAACTCCCGGCGAGGGTTACGCACCACACCGAACTCTTCCATAGTGTGCCCGGCGACGCACAGGGAGTGCCACAGAATGCGGTATGACAGGACGCCGGTCACCACATCGGCACGTCCGGGTTCGGCGTGCTGCGGGTCGCCGATCCGGGCCATCAGCAGGCAACCACTCGCAGGCTGCGCTACTATCAGCGCTGTTCGTAAGACGGCGAACGCCACGTCCTAGACCGGCACGCCGATCGGATTGAGTCGAGGAGCGCAGCGGTCGTCCATGTTCGGTAGCGCTGCTCATGCGGCACCGGCGACACATCGTGGATTCCTGGCTTCACTTCCGCGGCCGTGGTCGCGGCTTCGGCTGTCTGCGGTGATACATCGCACCGGATCCGGCCACAAAGGGGGCCTCTTCCATGAGTTCGGAATGAACCTGGCGGCGGCGAGCACTCGGTCTCGGTCGGTTCGGATACCCACCGTTGCCACCGCCGGTTCGGTGACGAACCTGCAAATGCTCGAACTCGGTACCATAGACGCGGCCCTCGTCCTCGGCGATGCGGCCGTGGCACTCGGCACCCGCGGGTCCGCAATCGGGCGTCTCTATGAGACCTACATCCATCTGGCGGGCCGGCGGGACAGCCGGTTTCGGCACATCGGCGATCTCCGCGGCGCCCGGGCGATCTCGGGATTGCAGGCTCGGGCGGTGCACTCACCGCCGACCGCCTCTTCCGGACCGCGGGCCTCACAGTCCGCGATCGATATCACCATGACCCACCACAAGCTCTCCGCAGCCATCCGCGCGCTGCGTTCGGGAACAGTCGACGTGGTTGTCTGAGGCGCCGGCGTGCCGACCCCGGACATCGAGGCTTCGGCACTCGTTCGGCTACTGGACCTCGGTGATTTGGCGCAGCCGATGTGGGATCGCTATTACTACGCCTATGACCGGATCCCGGTCCCGGCACCTATCCGGAAATCGCCGCCTTCGAAACGATCGCTGTGCCGTCCTGCTGCTCGCCGCTCCCGCACTCGCCGAGAGCACGGTGATCGCCCTCGCCGATGTTCTCCTGCGCCACAGTGGGGCACTCATGCCGGAACGAGCGCACGGAACCCAATTCTTCGATCGGCGCTGGCTGGTCAGCACCGTTGATATTCCACTTCATCCGGCCGCCGCCGACCACTACCGAAGCGTGCACGGGTAGCCCGTCCCGTCACTACACCACCCGTCTCGCAACCACATCGGTGCGAAGCTCGGAGCTTCGCCGTGATCGGAGACCGCGGAACTATAGGCAATCGTTGGCTACCCCGAGATTGCTGCGCTAGTCTTGAACCGGTTGACAACGCTGTCGGTAACCATGGTGGCAGCAGTTTTATGGATTTCGAGGAGCGCAACGATCGATGTCCGGAAGCGCTACTCGTGCGCCGAAGATCACCCGGCGACGGGTTATCGGCTACTCCGCCGCGACGATCGCATGTGCCGCAGCGGGGTACGAACAGACCGAGCCACCGCGCATCCGGTTGGGTTCCGGACTACCCGGTGACTTGTTCTACGATTTCGGAACGGCGCTGGCAGCCGGGTCGCGATACTCCCCGGTCATCCGGATAAAGGCTATTCCGACCACCGGATCTGCGACCAATCTGCAACTGCTCGATCGCGGCTCTCTCGAGGCCGCGCTCACCCTCGCCGATACCGCGGCCGCCGTCGGTACCCAAGCGCTCGCGATCGGCCGGCTCTACGAGAGTTACCTCCATCTGGCTGTGCCCACCGACAGCGGAATCCAGCGGATTTCCGACCTGCGCGGCGCCCGGGTGAATATCGGGGTGAACGGCTCGGGCGCGGCGGTGACCGCGGAGCGGATGCTGCGTAGCGCGGGCCTGGAACCAGGTATCGACTTCGGTGTGGACCGGCGTGCGCTGGCCGAGACGCTCCCCGCTATCCGGTCCGGACGGGTGGACGCGCTCATCTGGGGCGATGGTATACCCACCTGGGGTATTTCCTCGAGTCCGCCAGTTCTGCGAATGCTCGATCTCGGCGAGCGAGTGCAGCCGATGCGCGATCGGTTCGGCTACCTGTACGACAGGGTCCCCGTTCCTGGGAGTACTTATCCCGGCGTTTCCGGGTTCGAGACGATCGGCGCACCGGTTCTGCTACTCGTGTCACGTCAGGCGAGTGATGACACCGTGCGCGCCCTCGCCGAACTCCTCTTACATGACAGCCACACACTCGTCCCGGAGCATGTGCGTGGTTTCCAGTTCTTCGATCGGCGCTGGCTGGTGAACACAGGCAGCATCCCGCTCCACCCCGCCGCGGCGGCCTACTACCGAAGCCAGCACCGTTGACGGCCCTCGTACCGGCCGGCCGCTACGCGCGGGATCACGGCATCTTTCAGACGGTGTCGTCGAATATCACGGCGCCTGCCTCCGAGCCGAATATCAACGCGTCACAATGAATCTCAACGGAGGGTAAGAAGACGGCTCTTACCCGGTGCAGTGGGCGCAAAGTGTCAACAATCACGTGCAACGGCGCCCGGCACCGAGAGGAACAACCGAACATGCGGAAATCACGCCTTGCATCGATCGGACACCAGCGATCCCAAAATTTCCCTGGTATCTCCGCAGCCGGCCCGGAAATCCCGGTCTACTCGGAACACGGCCGAACGGACGCCCGGTACCGATCGAGTACTTTTTCCTCGCTGCATCGGTCACCGTCACTATTTGGGCGGCGAGAAGCGCACCCACTCCGCTTTACCCTATTTATCAACGAGATTGGGGATTCAGCCGGGTCGTTGTCACAGTGATATTCGCCGCGTACTCCGCCTCCGTGTTGATCGCACTGCTCACTGCCGGCAGCCTCTCCACCCAGATCGATATCGACACGCATCGTGGTTCGCTGACCAGCTACCCGTCGTCGCTGCGACCTGCACACTGGCAGGGTCCTACGGATTCCTCGGACCGACGCTGATGCACACCCTCACAAGCTCGGATTACGCCGTCGCCGCAGGGGTGCCCATGTTCCTGCTCACCGCTGCCGGTGCCGCGACAGCGGTCATCATGCGAAAAGCCCGCCCGGAAACGATGTACCGCACCGACCATCACCGGGTTCATCCGGCAGCCCGCCAACCCGCTGGTCAGGGAGGGCCTCGACGACGAAAAACCGACGGCGACGACCCTCCACAAGACAGAAGCCGGTTAGGGAGGCGTCCCCGGCCGGCACCGTGGCAGCAGACTTTCCCACACGATGTGCGAGGACGAATTCAGGAGGTGCAGGTGGTTATTCGACCAGCCGCCGGTATTCTCTCAACGACACAGGTCCGGATCGGGATCGGCAGGGCGGCTACCGTCCCCGGTCGCGGCGGCGACCTACCCCCGGACGGCCACCACAACCTTGTTGTCGACCGTAGCGCCGCCAGCCGGGCGACCGCCACCACGGCCGAGCACCCGGCCACGGCCTCTCACACCGATCGCACAGTGATCCGCGCCGCGCTGGCGGCTGCCAACGATGACCGGATCGTCATAGACCTCGATGATATCGCCACGCAGTACTCCGCGTTGCTACAGGAATTCCCGGGTATCGTGATCCGCTTCGCGGTGAAGTCCTGCCCGGTGGACGAGGTCCTCACCACCCTGGCCCGTCAGGGCTCCGACTTCGATGCGACCAGCCCGCAGAAGATCGCACAGGTATTCGGGGAAGGTGTGCCACCGAACCGAATCCACTACGGCAACACCATCAAATCCGATGTGCAGATCGCGGAGGCCTACCGCCTCGGTATCCGGGACTTCGCGACAGACAGCCTGGAAGATGCGGAGGCTCTGGCTGTGCACGCGCCCGGCTCCCGGGTGTTCTGCCGGCTCGCCACCAGCGGGGACGAGGCGCACTGGGAACTGAGCCGAAAGTTCGACCGCACCGCGGCGGAGACGGGTCTCATCCCATCCGGGGTATCGCAACATGTCGAGTCGCAGCAGATGCCTGTCGAACGTGGCACACCGCATTCGACACCTTGGCCGGTGTGCTGTCCGGCCTCAACGCACACGGAATCACGGTCGATCACGTCAATCTCGGGGGTGGCCTGCCGGCGCTGAGATGTCTCGACCACCACGGGAAGCCGTTGAATCCGCCACTGCGAGAGATGTTCTCCGCCATTCGCGAAAGCATGAGCCGGCTGGGTCGAGTGTCCCGTGCGCCGCTGCGGTTCCTGATGGAGCCAGGGCGGCATCTGGTGGCCGATCACGACGCGATCCGCGCACATGTCGCTCGTTTGTTCTCACGGTGCCATACCGAGGGCCATCGCGTCAGCTGGCTCTACTTGAGCTGTGGGAAGTTCAATGGCCTGTACGAGATGGACAGGATCCAGGACCGGCTGGAATATCCGTCCTACGACGGCGACGAATACCTACCTGCGGTCGTGGCGGGCCCTACCTCCGACAGTGACGATGCCTTCGACAGTTCCGGCGACGGCCTCGTCCGGGTCCCACGGACCGCGGCCTCGGGCGATCCGGTGTGGATCTTCTCCTGCGGCGCCTATACCACGGCCTATACCACCCGCGGTTTAAACGGTTTCAATCCGCTGCCGTACACCTGCGTCGGAGGCCCCTCCGGGGCAGCACACGGGATATGAGCGTCGACACGAAGATCCGGCCCTTGTCCGGACGGGACTGGGACAGCATCATTGCTCTCGAACGCCGGGCCTATTCCGCGAGTGGGCTTTCCGAGGACGAGGCGGTCCTGCGCTCGCGCGGAACCGATCACAGCAGCTGCTTCGTCCTGGAACATCGCGGACAATTCGGCGGCTACCTCCTGGCACTGCCGCTTCCGCTGTTCCGCTGCCCGGATCTCGAACGCTGTGAGAGCTTCGAAGGTCGTTCGGACAATATCCACACGCACGATATGGTGATCCGGGATGAATTCCGAGGGCAGGGATTCGGTTCATTGCTGCTGACCTATCTCGCCACTACCGCACAATCACGCGGATTCCGAACGGCTTCGCTGGTAGCTGTGCACGGGACCGAGGTGCTGTGGCCCCGCCTCGGCTATCGGCCGCACAGCGAGCTCACACTCCCGGCCGGCTACGGGGCGTCCGCCGTCTACATGTCGATGGAGCTGAAGCCACCGTCCGAAGTATAGGGACGCGGCGGCGTCTCTGTGCCCTTCATCCGGTTCCCGGCGGCTCATTGCCGCTCGTCGCGGCGGCGGATCACCCGCAGTCCGTTCGCCTCACCGATGCCGACGCCGTCCTCCGCCAGCATTGCCGCCGCCAACAGTACAAAGCCCAACAGCCACCGACCGACAGCACGCCAGAAACCGGACCGGCGGCCGGTGGTTGCCCGGACCACCCGCAGCCCGAACAGCTGTTTGCCGAAACTTCCCCGGAACAGCACAGTGCCGAACACGTGGTTGACAAAGGAAGCCGCGAGCGCGATCCCGAGAACCGCGGGGGCGAAGACCAGGTCGCTCAACGAGTACTGCAGCAACCCCGCGACCACCGCGACGCCGATCCCCGGAGCCAGCAGCACATCGGTGACGGCAGCCCAGATCAGCCGGCCCTCCCCGGCCTCTTCCGGGACACGCACCGGGGCGGGACGCGACTGGTAGTCGTGCGGTGCGTACGCCCGACCATGGCGATAAATGTTCACGAACCCAATTGTCGCCGACCGGCCACGAACCCACCCGCCCAACTGCCCCGGACCTTCGCCCACGATGACCAGCTGACCAGCTTTTACGGAACCTTGACACTGATTCCCACTCCGGCGTTGCGGGTCGGCACTCCCGCTCCACGCACGCGATCGATCAGGTCTCGCGGAGATTCGGGAATCGCGGCGCCGTGCCAGGCCACGTACTGGTCGGGCCGGACCAGAAGCAACGGGCTGCGGTATCGTTCGATCGCCGCGGGGGACAGCAGTTCGAGAACCTGCAACGGCACACCGCAGGCACTGGCCGCCCGCACGACAGGTTCCGGATCCGGAGCCTGGTCGCCGATGCGCAGCAGCGTGAAATCGCGTCCCAGCCGATCGTAGATCGGGGTACCGTCCTCCAGGACGAGATGGGGGAGCCGCGCACCCGCGGTGATGGACGGATGATATTCGGCAACGCTGAACTCGGGCGGCCGCCGGTCGGCGGCGATCAGCGGTGAACCGTGGTAGTGATAGCCGAAACTGAGACCCATCGGGGTGAACTGGCCGCTGTCCGCCACCGCTACCTCCCGGCCGAGACGCTGCCGCGAGGCGATGCCGGCGGTGCTGTCTTCCTCGTTCACTTCGGCACTCACCAGGTCCAGCAGGCCCTTGCCGATTCCGGTGGCGAACCCGGAAACGGCTTCAGCGACCGGTCTCCGCTCCGCCTCGTAGGCCGCGAGCAGGTCCGGACCGGCCCAGCCCTGGTGAACCGCGGCGAGCATCCAGGCCAGATGCATGGCCTCATCGATACCGATGTTCATTCCCATACCCGCCATCGGCACCCACAGGTGCGCCGAGTCGCCAGCGAGGAATACCCGTTCGCTGCTGTATCGATCGGCGACGAGGCGTCGTCCGGCCCACCGCTCGATGCCCAGTACTTCATGGGGTGTCGGGCGTCCGATCGCCTGCGTCAGTAATGCCCCCGCGTCGACCCCGGAGGTATCGGTCCCGGCGGGGTAGAACGCGTGGATGAGCCAGTGATCGCGTCCGTCGACGGCGACCGTCACGCACAGCACCTCTCCGTTGACCGACCAGGTCATCCAGGCAGGCGGACTGACGAGTTCCGCGAGTTGCGGCACGCGGTAGAACGCGGTGATCGCCTGCAGCACCGTTTCGTCTCCGGTCAGTTCGATTCCCAGCGTCTTGCGCACCGTGCTGCCGCCACCGTCGCAACCGACGAGATGATCGGCGGTGACGGTCCGGGTCTCCCCGGTAGTGGCCGAGCGCACGAACGCGCGAACACCGTGATCGGTCTCCTCGAACCCCTCCAGTTTGCTGCCGCGTTCGATACGCACATGGGGAAAGTCCCGGCTGCGCTCCAGCAGAATGGGTTCGACGTAGAGCTGCGAAATCCGATGTTGCGGCTCCGCCGTCGGTCCGCTGTGGCCGGATCCGGCCGCAGCGAGTATCCGGGCCGACGACGGTAGGGCGATGCGATGCAGCTCCGGGCCACAGATGCGGGTGCGGTAGCTGACGTCGGTCGGATAGTCCGCGGGCAGGCCCGAGGACCGAATCCGACCGGCGATTCCCAGTTTCCGGAAGTGCTCCATCGACCGCGCACTGAACGAACTCGCCCGAGGAACTGCCGGCGACCGATCGGTCTCCTCGAGCAGCAGGCAGGAGACATTCCGCCGCCCCAGTTCCAGGGCGAGAATCATCCCGACCGGCCCCCCGCCGACGATCAGCACAGGTACGTCGTTCACCGGCCTGTTTCCTCACTCGCCACGGTGCGCTCACACGGTACGACCTCCATGATCGCCATGGAACTGTAGGAAGCCGTCGTCTGCACGCGGACGAGCGCGAGCTCCGCCGCCTCGAACAATTGCTCGAACTCCTCGCGGGTGCGTTCCCGGCCGGTGAGGGCCGCGAGCATCATGAGGTCCAGCGACCACACATAGTGCGGCGTATTCGGTGGCGGGGCGATACTTTCCGCGACCAGCAGCCGGCTTCCGGGCAGCATCACCTCGCGGCATCGGCGCAGAATGCGGATACATTCGTCGTCGTTCCAGTCGTGCAGGATGTGTTTGAGAACGTAGAGGTCGCCGTCGGCGGGGACGGATTCGAAGAAATCCCCCGCTTCGACGGTCCAGCGACCGGCCAGTTCCGGTATATCCAGCAGATGGGTACCGAGTACGGGCGCACGGTCGTACAGCAGGCCGGTGGCCTGGGGATTACGGGACAGCAGCAGCGACAGCAGGCCGCCGCGGCCACCACCGACATCGACGATACGGCGGTAGCCCGATACGTCGAACGTGTCGGCGATCGCGGCGTCCTGCGGCGCGGAGTAACTCACCATTCCCGCGTCGAAGATCGCCGCGGCATCCGGATGCGCGGCCAGATGCTCCCACAGCGGGACTCCGAAGATCTCGTCGAGGGTGGAGCTGCCGCGCCGGAGACTCGCACCGAAATTGCCGGCCGCCTGCCAGAACATCGGCTCGGTGAGAAAGACCACCGCGTCGCGCAACGATTGGGGCGCCCCGGTACGCAGTCGTTCGGCGGCCGCGGTGAGATGGAACCGCCCGCTACCGTCCTCGTAGAACGTCCCGGACCCGGCCAGGAATCGCAGGGTCCGCTGCAACCCGGTGGCGTCCACACCGGTTAGTTCCGCGAGATCCGCGGCGGTCCGGGGCTGCTGGGCGATATGGTCGGCGATATCGAGCCGCACTACGGCCCCGATCGCGGCGCTTGCCAGGAACCCCATGGTCAGGGAGAGAACCGTACGGTCGGGGGCGGGGTCGTGGGATCCGAGATCCATGATGACTGTCCTTTGCGAAGATGTGCCGGAAGCGCTTGGATCGGCACCTCGGCCCGCACTGTCGCCGGTCGTACGAGCGGCAGGGCCGATGAACAGACGCTGGAAACCACCCCGCCCGCACGGTTGCCGTCCGATCGCCGGGCCGGCAACCGTGCCGCTCTGCGGAGCAGTACCGATACTTCCTCCTGACAACTGGTTTCGCATCCCGGAACCCACAAACTTTGCACTTGCTTTGGATTACCTGGAGCGCATACCGCCCGGTTCGCCGTCCCCCGGACCTCCGGCAGAGCGCAATATCCGGCCGGGGCCGTCGAGTCATCAGCATTCGATAGGTGCGACCGAAATTCGTAATCGATTGCCCTTCAAATTATTCCGGCGAGTATCGACGTATTCCACTATCGGTCAATGTATTTCGCAACTTCCAAATCCATATTTTCTGCGGAAACCGACACCGAAAAGCGCTGCAGAAAATCAAAAAATCGTTAAGGATTTGGTTGGAAAATGCATAAAGCAGTCAGGTATGGATATTCTGTCACCGCGACCACCACCCGCCCGGAGCCGGGGGTTCTCCGGGAGGTGGTGGTCCCCGCAGTCGAGGCAGGCCCAGACCGACGGGGGCCGGGCCTTCCTCACATTCGCGGCCTACATCGAGCGCCGGGGATCGTCCTCGCCGGCCGCCGACCGGGCACGGAGCCCGGCGGCCCGATGCCGCGCCCGTATCGATCGGGGCCCGAAAACCGCAGGTTCGGAGTCGGCGAGCTTCTGGTACAACGCGCTCGAACGGTCGGCCAAGACGATAGCGGCGCCGGGGTCGCGCTGAGCGAGCAGACCCGCGGTGACGCCGCAGGCCGCGGCCAGTTCGGGGGCGAATCGGGCGGGGGCCAGATCCACCACTTCCTCGGTGAGCCGCAAGGCACGCCGGGCATACTCGAGTGCCTCGTCGTCATGGCCGAGCCCCACCGAATGGAGACTGTGCCCTCGCAGGCAAACCGCCAGTTCCGGCCGGTACCGGCGCGGTTCCGCCGCCGCCAGCGTTTCCCAGATGGCCACCGCACGCGAACTGGATTCCAGTGCGTCCCGATGCTTATCGGCACTCGCGAGATGCCGGGCATGATCCACCAGCGCACCCGCGAGAAATCTGGTGCGGTCGCTTTTTTCCGCGCAGATGCGCTCGTACAGGTCGACAGCGCGGTGCGATAAGCGCAAGATCTCATCGTCGGCCGGGTCCAGTTCGTGTAACCAGCGGCCGCGGTGCCACAGCGCCCAGGCCAGATCCTCCGACGGCTCGCCGGTCTCCGCCGCCAGTTCTTCCCAGTGCGACACCGCCCGCACGCTGTGCTCGAGCGCCTCGGTGAGACGTCCGACCTCCGCCAGGCTGTCGGCCATCAGGTCGTGGCCATCGGCGATATGCCGGCGCCGGTCGCCGGTATCCACGGTCGCGAACTCCTGACCGAGCGACAGCGCTGCTCGGGCCACCGTAAGCGCTTCCTGCCGACGGCCGGCTTCACCGAGCGTCAATGTCTGGTCACGTAGGGCGCCGGCCAGCCTGCCCAGGTAGCGGGTACGGTCCGCCGCAACCAGACGCAACGCCCAGCGCACCGCCTCGGCCATGGCGGGCACCGCTTCGAGCCGGTGGCCGAACCGGCCCAGTTGATTCGCGTAACGGTGGTGCATATCCAGGAGGGCGGGCACCAGATCGTCCCGCCCGGCATTGATGGCTTCCTCGTACAGTGCCGCGCTGTGTTCCCAGTGCCGAGCTGCCCGCTCCTGCTCGTCCAGCGAAATCCGCAACCGCGCGGCCCAGCCCTCACTGTGTGCCAGGGCAGGCAGTCCGGCCCCGGCAGCTTCGGCAGCGGCCTGCCGGCGAATCGCCAAGGCGCGATCGATTGCCGATGACGAACTGTCGTGTCGCCCTGCCGACTCGAACGCCCATGCTGTGTACTCCACCGAGAGCGCCCATTCGTCGCGGTAGTCCCCCGCGAACCTCGAGCTCAGCCTCTCGTAGACCGCTGCGGCCTGCTCGGAATACTCGGCGGCTTCCAGCCAGTCCCGGTGTTCACGGCAGAATTCGGCGTGCTGTCCGAGTGCGGCGGCCAGTTCCGGTAGTTGGTGCTCCGGATTATTGCCGGCGGCAGCACGCCACAGCCGGACTGCGGCTCGGGATCGTTCACCTCCCTCTTCCCATCGCCCTGCCTCTACGAGACGCGACGCCAGCCGCGCGGTGGCTCGGGCGAGGGCGGCGCCATCACGTCCTGGTTCACCGGCTGCCTCGGCTGCGGCGATCCGGACCGCGCGCTCCTGGGCCGCAACCGCGTCGGCGTGCCGGCCCGAACGGGCGAGAGAAGCCGAGTACCGGTACAGCACGTGCAGCAAATCCGGCACGAGATCCCGCCGGCCGCCGCCGGTCAGCTCGTCGAGCAGCTGCACCGCGCGTTCGGCGCAGACGACGGCCTCCGCGATCCGGTCGAGTCGGGCGAGCCGAATTTCCTGGTTGACCAGAACACCGCTCAGCAGCGCTCCGAAGAGGCTCGGGTTCCCGGTGACCAGCTCTTCCAGCAGCTCCACACCGCGGGCACCGGCGAGAACAGCATCCTCGTTCCGGCCGACCGCTCCCAGCTGGATTGCGTGATGGTCGAAGCACCGGGCCGCGGCCTCTGCGTACCACTCCCGGTTCTCCTTCAGCAGCACTTCGTAGCACCCGACAGCCTCGAACGATACAGTTATCGCCTCGTCGAAAGCTCCGTCCGCGCGTAGGTTCTCCGCATGCCTGTTCAATGCGGCGGCCAATTCGCGTCGATACCGCCGGTGGTCGTCCGCCATGGCACGGCGGGCGAGATCGACACCGCGACGCGAGTATGCGAGCGCCTCCCGCAACGCACCGGTCTCGGACAAGCACATCGCGTGATTGCCGAGGGCAATGATCAGATCGTCCCGTCCGCCGACCGGATCTGCCGCGGTCATCCGCTCCCGCAGTTCGACAAGAAGTGTCGAGTAAGTGAGCGCCTCCGCCGGTCTGCCCTGGCGGTGCAGGGTTCGCACCATCCGATGCAGCGCCGAGGCCCGAGTGTCGTCGCGGGCCGGGCCCTCGGGTAGCTGCTCGCAGATTTCCAGCACCCGGGTGGCCAGCGGCACGACCGGACCGCTGTCGGCCATATCCTCGTACACCGAAGCCAGCCGGTTCAGCGCATACGCGAGATCGGGCAGATAGGTGTCCGGCTGCTGCTCCGCCAGGCGCGTGTAGATCCGCTCCGCGCGCGTCGCGGCAACCAGCGCCTCTTCGAAACGGCGCAGCGCAGCGTCGGTGATCGAGCAGGTACACAACACATTCGCCAAGGATGCTTCGTTCTCGTCACCGGGGGCGTCTTCGTACAGAACCACGGCGCGCGTCAGCGGGCCGCGCGCCGCCCGGTGATCACGCCGCCGGTTGTAGATGATCGCGCGATTGTGCAGGGCGTTGGCCAGCGAGACCTGGTAACGGCCGGGTTCGTCACGAGCCAGGTGGTCGAGTACTTCCACCGCCTGCTGGGCACGTTGTTCGGCATCGTCCGTTCGCGACGATTGCATGTGCATCCGGGTGGCGCAGGTCAGTGCCCAGCTCAGATTCGGCCGGTATCGCTCGGCATCCAGTTCGGTCAGTTCACGAGCCGCGGCAACAGCCTGTTCCGCCGTATCCGAGGCGTCGGCGTGACGGCCCGCCCGGCGCAACCGCTGTGCCTGGGCACGGAGCTCGTCCACCGCGGCCGCCAGATGCGCCGTAGCATCGGAGTCGGCGAAACAGAGCCGCACGGCGACCAGTCCCGCGCCGAATTCCACTGCCGCGTCGGGATCACCCACCTTCTCGGCCATCGACACGATGGTCCGGTATCCGGTGGTGACGACAGCCATTTCGTTGTCGGCGCCCGCCGCCGCTCGCGCCTGTACCTCGACCGCGCGGTGCCAGGCTGCACGTGCTTCGGCCGGCCGGCCCGCGCGATGCAGGTAGTTACCGTGGTCGCGCAGTCGCCGGGCCGCGGTGAGCCCGCTCGACCGCCCACTGTCCACTTCCGCCGAAGTGGCTGCAACAAGCCGTGCTGACAGGGCGGCAGCCTCCGCCCACAGTTCCAGCCGAGCACTCACTCCGAGTACCCGTGTGAGATCACTGTGGCGGGTCAGGTCACCGGTGGCCATTTCCCGCACGATCCCGATCCGATGCCGTTCCCACTTGTGTGCTGCGGCGGCTTCACCGAATCGTTCCAGCAGCGCGATATGGCTCTTCCACATGAAATTCAGGCGGCCTAGAACTGCCGGGCCCTCCTCCGCCATCAATTCCTCATACCGGAGCACGCTGGCTTCGGAATGGCCGATCGCCTCCTCCGTGCCCTCCGTGCATGCCGTGTACTCGGCCGCGATCCGATGGGCCTCGGCCAGTTCTTTCCGCGGAAGGTCCCCCTCGTCTCCGGTCCGGGCCTCGAGAACGTCGATCTGCCGGAGTACCGCACGGGTCGTCCGGGCCAGCCGACCAGCATCATGCGCTGCGACCGTGGTCTGGGCGAGGACAACGATGAGTGTTGGCAACAACTCATCCAGTTGTGTGACTGCCCGATCGCGCTCCGCGGACCCCTCGCAGAGTTCGATCGCCAGATCGAGCAGATCGGCCGCGAGACCGCACGCTCCCTCGGTTTCTGCGTCCTCGGCCCGGTCGTGCAGCGATTCGACCACACACCAGGGGCTCGACTCGGAAAGCCACGCTGTCCGCGCGGCCGCCGTCAACGCGCGGTGCAGCGCCACGAATTCTTCGAAATCGAAGCTCACCCGCAGCGCGAGCGCCGCGGCCGCTCGCGACACCTCGGGATGGCCGGACCAGTGATCGAGAGCCGCGAGTACATCGTCTGCCGTACTGCGATCCGTCCGACGCGCGATCGACCACACGGCATCGGCAAGGAGCAGCGGCAATGCCTCAGCGAACTCGTGCGGGCAGGCGGGAACGAGCGAATTTCCGAATACTCTGCCGGAGTCAGCGAATTCGGTATCCACCACACACCATCCTCGCAACCCACCGACCGCTTGTGGCATGTGAAGCCATCGGGAGTCGCCCCCTCCGCGTATTGGGTAGACCACGGAGTCTACGAGACCCGGGCCGGCGAACACTCACTGAACCGATATCCTTGATCGTCGCTTTGGAATCCACGCGAACAGATACGCAGGCCAGGCCGGCCGGAACCCACCGCCGTCCCCGGGCTCGGCCTGGTAATTGATCGTTTCTTGACTTCTCCCGGGACGACCAACTTGGAATAGTCACCGCCCATATCGGAGATCCACCGATACCCACCGATCAGTGAACCCGGCACCCCATGTCACTGCATCCAGAGGTGCCGGATCAGGGCTGGACGATTCTCGTACGCGAGACGCAGCGGGAGGTACAAGAGATATGCCCCAACCGACGAGCCGCCCCGGGTGGAACCCGGCCGAGATCCCCGACCTGGGTGGCCGCACGGCTGTGGTCACCGGCGCCAACAGCGGCATAGGCTTCGAGACCGCACGTATCCTGGCCGAGCACGGGGCCCGGGTGGTACTGGCATGCCGGAACCTGGAGTCGGCCTCGAATGCGGCGGATCGAATCCGGGTGGTCTCGCCGGGCGCGGAGCTGGAATGCGTGCATCTGGACCTGATGTCACTGCAATCCGTGCGGATCGCAGCCGAGGTTCTGCGCAGCCGGAATCCGAGAATCGACCTGCTCGTCAACAACGCCGGCGCGGCGACACGGCGCTACATCCGGACGCCGGACGGATTCGAAGCCACTCTGGCCACCAACCATCTCGGCCCCTTCGCACTCACCGGGTTGTTGCTGGACAGGCTCGCACCGGTCCCGGGCGCCCGGATCGTCACGGTCAGCAGCGTCACCCACCGACGGACCCGGCTGCCGTTCGAAGACCTGCACGCGGAGCGCCGACGTTATCGGTACATGGAGGCCTACGGCCAATCCAAACTGGCGAATTTGCTGTTCACCTTCGAACTGCAGCGGCGGCTGACCGGTCTCCATGCCGAGGCGATCGCTGTCGCCGCCCATCCCGGATCGGCGCGGTCGCAGTTTTCGAACAATATGGGACTGCTCACCCGGATACTCACTCGAATGCCGTGGTACCTCCTCGTATCTTGGAGTCAGCAACCGGCAGCACAGGGGGCCCTGTCCACCATCCGGGCCGCCGTCGGGGAGAACGTTCGCGGTGGCGAATTCTACGGCCCGACACGATTGTTCGGCTTCAAAGGCCGGCCCGAGTTGACCCGAGCTGCGGCCCACGCCTACGACGAGGCAGCACAAGCCCGGTTGTGGACGGAATCCGAGCGACTCACCGGGGTCGAATATCCGCACGCACTGGCGGTCGGCGAGATGGTCCGGGACGTAGGCCGGAATCCTGGCCGACCTTGACTTGACCGCTCACCTTACGCGCAGGTCAATTGTCGCGAATCGTATGGAAAATGTCGGATTCGACCGTACCCGGCCCGGGCAAGTGCTCTTACCATTCGAGTACCAGCCCATCGGAAATCTACCCGAAAGCCGAGCGGAACAGCTTATCGGAATGGTTCCCACCTACGTTCAGGGAAACCACATGCCTGTTGTGAAATCGCACTGCGACCGGTTTTCTCCGGCCGAGCATTCGACCTTCCGGCAGCACCCTTCCCCGCCGACGGCCGTAGCTGGAGGCCACGACCACGCCGACCGGGTATCGATGCCGAATCCCACCGCGCTCTTGTGCGCCATGGCCGGGCAGCATATCGAAGGGCCGCTCTGCAATCTCGCCTTCAAGCTGGTCGACATTCATCGGCGCCGGATTATCCGCCCCGATTCCGACGCGAACCTACTGGCTCTCCGAATCCCCGTGCTGGTTCGCATCGATGCCCTCACGCGGCAGTTGCCGCCGCCCGGCCCCACCGCCCACCCGTACGAGCCGGGACTGGCCCGGTTGATCGACCGGCTGGCCTGGGCTGCCGCGGAGGCATTCGAACTGCTGATGTGTCACGACATCGGTGGCGAGCAGGTACACCGGGCATGGACACGGTTGGCCGAGCTGGAACTCGAGTACGCGGATCTGTATCGCGATATCCGCGCCGGCGTTCGCTACCTGCCGGCCGGGACAGTACACGCAGAGATTTCGCGAGCGCTGATGTCGAAGATCAGCAGAGCCATCCCGCAGACAAGAGTCTCGGCCGGCACAGACTGAGCCGACAGTTACCGGACTTCGACAACTGAGCCGGACGCTTCGCTCCACTGCATCGATCAGTACATATCGATTTGCTATTACTTCGGACTGACGGACGGGATTTCGTCGCGGCCGGGGTCCAACCCCCAGATCAGGCGCTGCTGCTGCCCGGGCATCAGCAGCAGGATCGAGGACCCGCCTCTCATGTGCTCGTCGATCGGGATATCTTCGCCCATTTCGCTCTGGGCGCATATCCTCGGCTGGGCGACAGCGCCATCTGTGAAGCGGCTTTCCGGCTGCTCGATCCCCGCCCGGCTGCTCGGTGCACGCGGGCATCGCCGGTTCCAACATACCGACCGAACCCAGGTTGCGGGGTCCGCGCCGGGAGCGAGGTCGACATCGGTAACACTCTTGATGAACCGGCCGAGAATGAATCGCGGTTCGGGCAATGCGATACCGGAGGGTACCCATCGCACCCCGTTCGGGTTCGGCAACCGGATCGCCGGTAGTCGGGCATCGGGCCACAGGGGTCCGGGCCGATCGGCCGGCCTCCGATGGACCCGCTTATCGACAGCGCACCGTAGTTCTGCCCAGGCCGGGTGGTCCGCGCCGGGAACCGGGCCCCGGGGCTGGTGCCCGATCCCGAAATGCGGCACCCCGTCCCAGCCGAACTCCAGCAACAGGCAGATACACCTGGTCCGGCGGCAGACCGCAGACGCCGGCGGCGGCCGCGCCGGCCTGACGGCGAGCGCTGGCGAGCCGTCGTTGCGGTCCATCTCCCGGTCCCCCGAGTTCTAGTCCGGCAAGGCAGTGTACGACCGACGCCAGCAGGTTCTGAGCGGGGTCGTAGCCGGAAGGTCGGTGGTCACCGCCTGACCGAGTCCACGAGGGAAGTATTTGCACGACGACCGATGTCCAGCGTATCGACCCGAACACCCCGTGCGCCGAGCAACTCGCCGCGGCGAGCCCGGACCTGCTCCCGTCGTTCATGCACACGATGATGAGCGCGGATGCCGACGCGAATTGCGGCGAACACAGCCCGGAATGCCTCAACTCCCGCAACGGCTACCGCCACCGCGATTTCGATACCCGCGCCGGCACGATCGACGTAGCGATTCCGAAACTGCTGTCCGGAAGCTACTTTCCCGACTGGCTGCTCGAACGTCGTAACGCGCCGAGCTGCCGGCCGTGTCCGGGACACCGGAAGGATTCGAGGCCACTTTCGCCACCAACCACCTGGCCCCTTTGCACTCACCAGGTTCCTGCTGGACCGGATCGCGCCGGACCCCGGCGCCCGGACCGTCACGGTCAGCCGTGTCACCCATCGCCGAGCCCGGCTGTCGCCGACTTGCCTGCCGAACACCGGCGATACCGGTTCATGGAGGCGTACGGCAGGCACGGTCGTGGGTCGAGTCGGAACGATCGACCGGTGTCGAATACGCGCGCATGATTTCCGGCGCCGAGACAGGGCCGACCGCGCACTCAGATCACAGCCGACCATGACTCGGCCGGCCCAAGCTATGCGGAGATCAGCTGTCGGAAATCGTATGGAAAATGTCGGGTGCGTCCATACCGGGCATGTCGAACGAGTCCTACTCTTCGGTGTACCAACCGAATTGGAATCGCAACGCATGGCGGTCGAAACCGCTTGCGGAATTGATCCCACCGACACCTCGGGACACCGCTATGCCTGTTGTGCAATACCATCGCGAACGGTTTTCCGTGTCCGCGCATCCGGTCTTCCGGCAGCACACTGCCGTGAGGCACCCTACGGGAGACGACGACCGCGCAGAGGCCATCTCCCTTCCCAGTCCCAGCGCACTACTGTGCGCCATGGCCGGGCAGCATCTCGAAGGTCCGCTCTGCGTACTTGCCTACCAGCTGGTCGAAATCCATCGGCGGCGGCTGATCCGTCCGGATTCCGACGAGAATCTACTGGCCCTGCGAATACCGGTACTGGCCCGCATAGATGCTCTGACGCCGAAGTCGCCGGCCCCCTCGCCCGCCGGCCGCCCGTACGAGCAAGGGCTCGCCCTGCTCGTCGACCAGTTGACCTGGGCCGCCGCGCAAGCGTTCGACCTACTGTTACGTGACGATATCGGTGGCGAACGGGTCCACCGCGCGTGGACCCGTCTGGCCGAGCTGGAACTCGAGTACGCCGATTTGTACCGCGATCTCCAGGAAGGCCGTCGCTACCTGCCGACCGGCATAGTGCACGCGGAGATCTCCGGCGACTTGGTGTCGGAAATCATGCGTTCCTTGTCGTCTCCGGGTCTGGTCGACCCACCGACACCCGTGCTTCGCACCGCGGTAAGCGGACCCCATCGCGGACCGGGGTCGGCGGCGGATGATTCGGATACCTCCTCCGTTGTCCAACAGACTCCTGGAGGTTAGTACTGCAACGGCCCTGGGCTGAGCGGTACTGGCGAATCCGAAGAGTGGCGTCGGCAAGCCCGCCTGGGCCACTGCCGACACCAAGGCCACCCACGCACCTGACCACCGAGTGTCGTTGCAGGTATCAGACGCCAGTCAGCATTTCGATCAGGCCCCCAGGAGAGTCGGGCACCTCTCTTCGGGAGCTGGTGACCGCCTCTCCGCCTTTACGGACAAAATCCAGGAATCGCGGAGGAACTTCCGCAGTCCGTGCGGCGGCCGCGATTACATCGGACTGACGGACGGGATTTCGTCGCGATCGGGGTCCAGGCCCCAGATCAGTTTCGGCGGCTGCCCGGGCATCAGCAGCAGGACCGGAACTCCGCCTTCCTTGTGCTCGTCGATCAGCGATGGTTTCGCCCATCGGTGTTCAGGATGCCATATCTGTAATTGGGCTACGGCGCCGTGTTCGAAGCGGCTTCCGGGCTGCTCGATGAAGTAGCCGATATGGGCTTCGTAGTCGGCCCGGTCGACCTCCAGTGACCCATCCGGCCGGTGAACGGCGTAGATATCGTAATCCGTGCTCACGGGCCGCCACCTGCTATCGGCACCGCGCAGATATATCGCACCGGTCGCGTCGACCCGGGTGTCCTCGCTGTGCGCCATTTCGGGAAGGATCTCGTGATATTCCCGCAGCCGGTACTCGAATCTGGCAATCAACCGCTGCCATACCCGGTCCCATTCCTCATCGGTCACCCCCTCTGGTTTTCCGGGGCGGGCCGGCATCACCGGCTCGAAGATTCCCGCCAAACCCAGATTCCGCGGGTCCGCGCCGAGAACGAGATCGAGCTCGGTGACGGTTTTGACGGACCGTCCGAGAATGAATCTCGGTTTGGGCAATGCCACACCGGATCGCACCCAGCGCACACCGTGCGGGCTGGGCAATCGAATCGACAAGCCACAACCGCGACGATCGACCTGCTGCTGGATCTGCCGTAGTTCGTCGGCTGGGATATTGGCCAGCTCCCCGGCCTGTTCGACGGTGAGTTCCTCGCCGACCGGATAGTCCAGGGACCGGGAGGCGCGGGTGAGCACCTCGGCGACCAGGTCATCGGTCACCGTGTCGAAATCCTCTGCCGAGGCCGATTCCCGGGGCGCTGTGGTGGTACCGGACCGGTCGATCAATGTGGTGACGAAGGCGGTAGCGGCCGATCGTTCGAGCTGCTCCACGACCGAGTCCGGCATATCCATCATCGTCGCGGTCTCCTTGACCGACAGCCCATAGAACATTCTCAGCAGCAGGACATCGCGCAGCGCGAACTTGTCGGTGAATTCGTCCAGGCATTCCCGCAAGCCGGCATCGGCCGCCTGGTGCACCCGCAGTGCGCCGACGTCTTCCGGGCCGGCCCCGGCCGTGGCGAGATACCGATCGACCACCCTCTCGCGCAACCGGATAAAGCCCTGATGGTCCCGAACCGTCCGGACCGCAATACCACCCAGCCACCCGCTGAAGGTATCGCCGTCGTGTATCAACCCGAGTTCTCGCTGCGCAGCCGAGCGGATTTCGCCGACGAGCCGATCCTCCCGCAGCGGATCGGCCGGCAGGTTGTCCGCGGCCGACGTCCAAGCATGGACATAGTCGGCGACCTGCCGAACCACCGCATTCCACAAGCTCTCGAACGCGTCCACGTCACCGCTTCGTGCTCGGGCCAGCAGGCCGGATTCAGCCGGCAGCCCGGTATCGAACCCGGTCTCCCACGGGTCGCCAGGGTCGAGTCCGGTGGCCGTAGGCGTCGGGAACTCGACCGGCGGAAGTTCGGCCGCCCCCTCGGTGACGACCCGCAATACCCGGTCGAGAATTCTCCCGGCGTGGCGCTGAATCCGCCGTACCGCGTCACGATGGGGAGTTTCCAGATAGTGGGCCACCCGGTCGGCCCCCAGCGGGACCTGATCGAGAATTCCCCGTAATCCCAGTACCGCGGATATACGGTCGGGGTAGCCGGCCAGCACGATATCCCACTGGTGTTCGGTCATCCCCGCAACTGCCCGGACACGCGGATCCGGGGTCTCCGAACCACCGGCGGAGCGCAAGATCTCGACCATCCCCGCCCGATAGTTCAGGAAACTCCGGTATGTCCGCAGACGGTCGGCGATCAGCCGATCGAGCCATGCCAGGTCCGAGCCGCCGAAGTCTTCGCGTGTGACATCCTGCCGGGCCCGCGCGAAAACGTCGTGCACCAGCAATTCCACTTCGGCGCTCCCATCGCCGGACTCGGGCCACAAATGCCTCGGCCAACCGCTCAGCGCCTGGCGCACCCGTTCGGTTGTCACCCGCCGCAACTCTGCCCAATCCGGGTGATCCGCCTCGGGAGCCTGGGGGGTCCTCGGCGGGTAAGCGGCGCCGAAATGCGGCACCCCGTGCCAATCGAATTCCAGGAGGAGCGGAAAAACCTGGTCGGGCCGCAACCCGGGCGCACCGGCCGGCGGCCGCGCCGGCCGGATCACGAGAACCGGGCGACCGCCCGGTGGCGCGAACCGGTCCATCTCCCTATCCCGCGCACGTGCCTCGGTATCGTTCAACGGCCACCAGTGGACGATGTCTCCGTGGGTGGCCAGCCCCCGTTCGACCAGCATATCCAGGCATTTCTTGACCAGAACGGCATCGTCGACGGTCCGGCCGTCCGGATAGCAGATGTTGTACACGTCCACATCGACCCGCATCTGTCGCCGCTCGCCTTGGGGACCAAATGTGAATATCTCGCCCCGCGGGGCGATTTCGATGTCAGTGCGCGAGGTCGCGTCCGCCAGATCGGCGAGGCGCTGCGCCTTCAGTTCCTCCAGTATCTTCCTCTTCGACTCGCTGATACGGCCGCTCGGCACCTCGGGTTCGTAGACCACTACCTTGCCCAGCGCCCAGCGCGGTGCACCGAGCTCCAAGTCGAGCAGCCCGATGCTCTTGTATTTCACGTGGCGCTCCTTGGGCGCGCCCTCCCCACTCCGCAAGACTTCGAGGCCGTCGGGGTTGGACGGGCACAAATGGATCTCGACGCCGAGTATGTCGGCCACCTCCTGATAGGCGTCCTGCATGCCGGTGGGAACGCCGTAGTGACTTTCGGCCGCGTGTGCAGTCAGTTGCCCGAGCGGCAAGACCCGGTGGGTGGTGCGATCGATAGTCTGGTCGATTCGCCGGGCTTCGGCCGATGCCAGTTCCTCCGCGGCTTTCGCCGACCGGGCACGTCGCAATGCTTCCTCGAATCCCGGCCAGGCGTCCCCAGTGATCGCGCCGTGCTCGATGATTTCGGTGCATCGCGCGATCGCCAAATCTATCGCCGAGCTTTCGATCAGTTGCCCATGTTCTGCGATGTGCATTTGCCCGGCCACCGATTGGAGCGAATCGACTCTGATATCGCCGACCCGCTCCCGGAGCGAATTACGAATCCTGGCAGCCCATTGCACCGCCTCCGCATCCAACGGCTGCCCGAATACCTTGTCGACATCCGGTGATGCGAAATCCTCGATAAAACGGATATCTATGTCCTCGGTGAGAAAACTCCGGCCGGGATCGGCGGGCAGGCAGACAGCACCGCAGATGTAATCGCCTACTGCTTTGAAATGTAATGACTTCCCGGTCAGCTCGGTGGGTTTGTCGAGGTTCGAAGTCATTGCGCCCCAGCCGTCTTGGGAGAACCAGAGGGTACTGGTCGGAATGGCATCGAGATGGCCGGAGCGTCCGGTTCCCTGCCGGTTTTCAGGGGGTTCCGCGCTTTCCGATTCGACTTCGTATTCGTGAACCCGCGAGTACGCGACGAGCCGGGGGGCAAGACGAAGCGGGCGTGCCGAGGGAAATAGTTCGAAGGTCGCGTTCAAACTCCAGAAGTAGGCTTGGGTCCCGTTCGCGTACCAGTAGTGCCGCAGGCCGGCCGAATCGGGTCCGAGATGGTCGTCCACGAATCGGTTGTCGCCCGGGCCGTCCATGGGAACACCCTTGTCGTGCAGTTCCTGTTCCCTGGCGGTCAGTTGGTAGGGAGGCAGCAGCCGGCGCGATCGCATCCGGAGGGTGCGTAGCCGGTTTCGTTCCGGCTCCGGCAGCTCGCTCACCCGGGGCCAACCGCTCGGCGGCCGGACGAGACGGCGGATCACAGGATCGCACCCCGGTTCGAACGACACCACGGTGAGCTGATCCCTGGCCTCCGCAAACGGTGGGTCCGCCTGGAGCCATGCCCCCCGCTGGATCAAGCCATGCCGCTGGTGCAGTGATATCAGTGTCCCCTGAAGCCGCCTGCGATCCGCAATCAACTCCTCGGGGTGGCCCGGCTCGTATACGCCCGCGAGTTCCAGCCGCCCGCGCAGTGGACGACGACGGCCCTCGATATCGGTACCGTGCAGAATATAGTCGTCGTCGAAATCGAGGTCTCCGCGCTCGGCGTAGATCTGCCATTCACGCATCCGCGACTCGTACCGGGCGGTCAGCAGCTTCGCCAGCGGCATGACATCCGGAGTGGCGAGAGTGCGAAGCCAATCCGGCAGCACCGGCCTGTACGGGCCGACCAGACCCAGGGTGTGCCAGGGCGCGCCGAGAAGATAATCCAGGATATCGCGCCTCGCGATCGAGATATCGGCCGGCGCGGGGTGGGTGATACCGGCCTCGATCCAATGCTGCCCCTCGGGACCGACGGGAATCGCCGTATCCGCGTCGATGCTGCATTCGATGGCAATGTGCAGCCCCACTTTTCCCACCTCGGCCGCGTACTGGAGCCGTTGCTGGTCGGCGACGGTGAGACCCCAGCGAGCCAGTTCCTCCGGCATCGGAGCGTGCGCCGCCTGCGAACAGGATTGCAGGTGTTTCACACGGTCCAGCAGGTCGTATGCGGCATCGACCCAATCCGGCGCCTCGAGATCCGAGTCGGCGCCGAACAGCAGCACATGCATTCGGGTCACCGCGTCCAGCTGTAACCGGGGCATATCGTCCGGGTCGAATCCCAGTATCTCGGCGATCTCCCGCGGCTGCCGATGTTCGATCAGCCACCATCTCAGCAGTTCGGCGGCACCCTCGTCCTCGGCAGCCAGTTGGTGCCAGGCGTCCTGCCAATTCCTGACCGACGATCGCTGCGCGGCACGGCTGGGTGTTCGCAACGGAGCCTGCGCGACATCCCGGAACATCTGCAGCCGATGCGGCGGTACGACCGCACCGCCACTCAGTTCGGCGAACAGCCGCATGATCGCGGTCTCATAGACCGGCCACAGCGTATTCGGCTGTGCTCGGCTGTCATCGGTGACCAGCGCCATCAACAGATCCATAGCGTCCGGATCCGAGCCCAGGACCCGGTTTTCGATGAACCGGCGCATCAGATCGGGGTAGTCCTCGATGGCCGCCCGGATAGCATCCGGTTCCCGCTGCGCCACGCCGCGCAATACCTGCTCCTGCGCGGCCACGTTCACAGCCGGCGTCCACTCGGCGAGCCGGTTGTGCAGGAGTAGGGCACCAGCTGTCGGCGGCCAGGTGGACCTATGCACAACTCCGGTCGTCGGCGACCACGTCTCCTCTTCGACTGTGTCTCGGATATGTTCCGGCGATACCGCGCACACCAAGCGGGCGAGACTGTCCCGTACCTCTTTCGAAAGATGCCCGGTGGCAATCTCGAATGCGTGTGGATCGTGCCAGTGAGCGGCCCACACCTGGGCGGCGATGTCCAGTCCGGTGCGGCGGGCCCACTGCAGATTCGGATCATCATCTTCGACCCCCCGCGGATCCTCACCACGACTCAGTGGTCCGTCGATGTGGCGGTGCTCGACATTGGCCTCGAGGTACTCGCGCAACCACTGCACCGCTTTACGTTTGGCTGTCATCTCCGCATCGAGCAGATCCCGCGCCCGGTCCAGGGCGGACCGGGGTGTCGCCGACTCCGGTTGCGCATGGGACGATGGATTTTCCCTGCGCGCCGACCCGTCGACCGGCCCCTCGTCCGCGGTAACGATCGGGTTTTCACCGCCTTCGAGCACCGGCGCATCCGTAGCCGCGGCTATCGATGCCCGGAGCTCGGGGCGTGCGTGCCCGTAGATCGTCTGATGGGTGTGGAGTTCCAACAGAGATTTCTTCGCTGCTTCGACCCGCGCAGCCCACGGCGCGGAATCGCCCGCCACCGGAGTGCTCCGGATCACTGCTTCCAGAACAGACCCGCTCAGGCCCATAACCGGTCCGATCGCATTTTGATGCAGTCGCCGGCCGAGAGAATTCAGCACGAACTCCGAAAGCGGATCCAGAAAATCGATACGGCGTACCCCGGTCGCAAGAGCCCAGAATTCGGAAACGGCGAAATACCGGCTCCCGCTCGAATCGAATACCAGCCTGCCACGTGGGGAAGAAACCGCCCAGCCGCGCACCCCCAGCAGGTAGTCCAGGATCACCACGCGATCGCGCCGAATTGCGGCTTCCGAGACCGACGGCGCGGACAGACCCTCCCGCGGAATCGAAGTGAACTGCATCAGAACACCCCATTCGCGCCGGAACCTGTTGTAGTAGAAGGTCCTCATCGGGGTGACTTCGAACCCGAGCTTTCGATCGAGCCGGTAATACGCCACCGCCATGGCAGGACCCATACCCTCGGCATCGCCGGGGTCATCGACCACCAGCGGGTGCCAGACATACGTTCGATCCGCGTCATCGGCGAACCACAGAATGTCCCACTCACCCGGCAACCCGTCCGCCGGCACCGACCGGACCGGACCGCGAAGACGGTGGAATGCCAATTCTTCCTCCGTCCACGGCTGCTCGGGCAGCAGCTCGGGTGCAGACCGGCCGGCGGGACGCCACTGGATGATCAGCTGGTGCATCCGGGCCACTGCCCGGCGTTGCAGGTCTTGGATACTGGATAACGGCAGACCACAGGTGCGGGCGAGCTCCCGTGGCAGTTTGCCTGCCATCAGCCATTGCTCGAGAACAGCTGCCGCGTCGGGGTCTTCGGTGGTCAGTGCCTCCAGACAATCCGACCAGATGAAGGGTTCACTACTGGAGTATCCAACGACCTCATCCCAGACCCCCGTGTCTTCAGGCTCCGGCACAGCACTGCCACCGAGTTCGGCGTACAGGCGATACCAGGGGTTGTTCCAGGGCGTACTCAGATGACCACCCGTCGGTGAAATATTCTGCGTATCACTTCGGATCCACTCCTGTAGTGGTTCCCGGCTGTCAGGTGGCGATCCGGATACGACGGTCATCATTTCGTCCGCCCCGGCCTCGGCGACCACCCGCGCGAGTACACTGCGCTGGAAATAGTCGTCGGTAGACCCTCCGGCCGGATTGGGGCGCGCTACAAGCACCATGCCTATGAGATCGGTAACCGCCAGCAGGACCGTGGACTCGATCTCCTTGGTGGATCCGTCACTGTCGAGCCAGTTCAGCAGGCATTCTCGATGTTCGCGCGACAGCAGCCCGGCGACACAGCGAATGCTGTCCCGTTGCCGCGCATAGATACTTCGCAGATGGCCCGGATGGAATTCACCGTCTTTGACCTGCCAGGCGCGTATGGCGAATGCGAGGGAGCTGAGCGACTCGCGCAGGTTGATTGCTTCCCGTTCCAGTACGGCGCCTACACGTTCGATTGCCGCGCCGCGGTCCACCGCGCCGACGTCGTCGGCATGGTTCGGTGCCGGCGTTTCTCCCGTGGAATTCCCGGGTTTCGCGCCCCTGCGCTCGTGCGGGCGCCCTGAACGGTCGCCGCCATTGGTGTCGCCACCCGCCATCGTGAACGACATCGGCGGCGCCATGCCACGAGACATCGCGAATCCGTACGCTGCCTGAGGCGAGATCCGGCCTTCACGCAGGGCCGTCTCGAGCGGCGACGTCGTCGGTATTTCGGCGGCGGCCGATTTCCCAGCGGCGTCGGCTTCCGTTCGACCGCCCTGGTTCCGCGCGGCGGAATCGTCCTTCCGCGCGGTGGCGTCGGCGTTTTCCGTCTCGACGGTCCACGGCGCAGAGGGAGCTGGTTCCGTCCCATTCTGCAGCTGTGCCCGCTGGGCCAATGCGGCGACCAGCTTGCGCAGGCCGTATGCGCGTGCCTCATCGACGTCGCTTTCGGTGACCGTCAGCCGCCCGCCCGTGGTCCGCAGCAGGGCCCGTGTCGCTTCGGCGGCGATCTCTGCGGCCGGTACTTCGAGGCCGAATAGTCTGAGGAGCGATTTCCCGTCGAAGACCCACCGAGTACCTGTATCGAGGTCGCGCAGCGCGGCCAGCAAGTCGGAATCCGTGGCATTCCGGAGCAGTTCGGCTCGGAGGTCATCGTCGGCCGCACCGACCACGGACCGGAAATCGGTGACGATTCGCTGCCGGAACCCCTGCCACGCCGATGCCGCGTGCTCCGGGAGACAATGCAGGTAGTCCAGCAAAGTGGCGCCCGGATCATACAGAGTCGGCAGGTCGCCGACAGACAGTGCCTGCTCCGGCCGTGGACTCGGTATCCGGACGACCCGGCCGCCCGGCAGGACGACCACCATCCATCTGTCCTTGGCGAGCAATCCGCTCCGCTTCGCCGTCTCGGAATCGCTGCGCGTATCCCACTGCCCGCGGAATCCGTGCTGCACTATGCCGAGCAGATACAGGGCCAGGACAAGGAAATGGTAGAAATCCGGATCATCGACCAGCGATTCAGAATTGAATTCTGGCACCGTCGGCGGCGAATCGAAGGAGAATTCCCACTCCAACGGGAATTCCCGCTCTTCCGCCGGTGAATCGGCAGAGAACGCCCCCTCGTTGCGTCTGGTGGATAAATCTCCACCCGCCGACACACCAGCGCTGCCCCATTGGATCACCATACCGTCCAGGTCGGTGATGATCGGCTGCAGTTCACCGTTCGAGTCTCGGATATAGAGGACCCCGTCGATCCCGATCGTTACGTCTACCCACACATCCGGCGGTTCGTGCAGCCATTCGTCCCATTCCCGCAACCGTCTTTCGAACCGTTCGCGTACCGCTTGTCGGCTGCCGGGCGGCAGGCGATCGGAAAGCCATTCGGGTAGCCGAGGCCGATAGATGCCGAGTTTGCCGAGATTCCTCCGGTCCGCACCCAGTATCCAATCGAGCTCGTCCAGTCCCTTCATTGCCAGCCACGCCGGTTTCGGTACCCCCCCGGTATGGGTGCGCAACGGCACCCCGGCCGGATTGGCCTCGCAGAAACCGATCAGCACGTTGAATATTTCGGCCACAGTCCCGGCCACCTGCTGTTCGGTAGCAGTGATACCGGAAAACGCCTCCGCTTCCGCGGTGGTGAGCGCGGAACCGATGTCCCGGTATACTCTCCGGGAATATCGGGCCAGCGAATCGATTATCTCGTCGTGCTCCGCCGGTGTGCGCCCGCAACAAAAATCAGGGGGATACCGCGAATCAATCTCCTCGGCGGCGATCACCACACCCGCGCCGGGAGTGGCTGGTACCCAGGCCAGGGATGCGCCGAAGTACTGTCCGGGATCGGCGTCCGATGGATATTCCGTCACCGGGTGTAGCAGCCTGCCCTCTACGGCGCACAACGCGAGCACGGGCCCCGCTTCCAAGCGCCTCGGGCCCTCGGGCACGCCGAGCTGGCGGTCCGAAAACGATACGCCGGCACGGTCCACTGTCACCAGGACCGGGAACTGCTCCGGGCTTCCGCCCGGGGAAACAACGAGCGCACAGGCCGGCAGGTCGGCAGGTCGCCCGGCTCGGGACAGGGCGTCGACCATATCGCCGACCGATTCGTACCGCCGCCACCTGCCCCCGGTGAGGATTTCGAGGTCCTCGGCGGAAACCCCGATCGCGGTGGGTTCACGGCCGAACCGCAGATCCCGGCCGATACGCTCACCGAATTTCGCCACGATCAGCGGTAGCAGGAATCGCCGGGGCACCAGCGGAACCGGCCCCTGATTCTCGTCCGGCATTTCACCATCGGTCGCCGTGCCCGGACCCGATACCGAGCGAACGGCCGAGAGTTTCCGGGCGCCGGTCGATTGCCACGGAGCCGCCCTCGTATCGAATCGGTGCGCGATGATCAGGCCCACATCCGCCGGGCCCGGTTCCGGGATCTCGACAACCTTTTCCCCGCTGACTCCTCGTCCCAGGCCCGGCGTGCCGAGATATATTGCTGCCGAATAGCTTTCGGGAGCAAGTTCCTCCAGGAGTTGCCGCGCGACCTCCATACCCCGGACCTGTTTGCCTGCGGCGAGTAGATAGTTGGCCGGGGACTGCCCGACCGCGCGCCGCGCCGCGTTATGTTCCAAGAGATCCTTGATCAAGAACTTCGCAGTTGATCCACGACGTCTGACAGTGGAATGTCGATTCGGTTCCAGCTCCCACCACACGATCGTTGCGAACCGCCCGCCCGGTCCGAAGACAATCGGCCGGTCTGCCGGTCTTGCGGCATTCGCCGTCGCACGATTGTGCGCAGTCGCATATTTTAGTGCCTGAAGCGAATGCATGTCCGGCTCCGGCCGAAACCATGTGAGGTTGTCCGCGTCAAGGGGACCGGCCTGGACCAAGATCCGCGGGCAAGGGCCGTCCAGTACACATTTGACAACGCCCAGTTCGCCGCCGAACCACCCGGGGAAATCGGCGGCGGACGTCACCAGAGTCGACCACAGTCGCAGATCCATCCGCTGTGCCGACCGTTCCTTGGGCGCCCATAGACCCGCCTTGGCCGGCCCCTCCGCAGCTACTCGACCGAGTGTGGTCTTATTCCGCGCACGCCGCAGATCCTCTGAGATTCCCGGCAAGTTGCCGACCGCCCACGCGCGGGTTTCGCCGAGCAGCGCCCGTTCGGTGGAATCGAGGCGACGCCACCATTTCCGCACTGCCGCGGTCACCACCCGCGCCCCCGGGTTCGACGCAGCACCGAACACGAGGTCTTTCACGGTGATTCCGGCGGGCAGTTTTTCGGCCAGCCTGTTCAGAAGTTCGTCGGGGTCCGGACCGGCGCCCGACAGGCGCTCTTCCGATTCAGCTCCGACACCGTCGCCGGACATTGTGCGAGCGGTTGTCGTCTGTGCGGTACCCGATCGCATGGGGAATACCGCCGGGCCCCGAGCTCGGTAGGACTCCCCGTCGCTCTTGTCCCCGGCGGCAAGTAGCGGTGAATCCTGTCCGGAACAGAAACGCCATCCGGGAGGCACGATTGATCGGTGCATGCTCAGCGTATGGAGTGGACCGTGCCGGTCATAGACGATCGCGAACACCGGGTCGCCGTCGTAGAATTCGGTACCCCGCAGGCCGCGCAACATTCTCTCTCGCGGCGCCTTGAACAACACTTCCTTGCCGCGAACGGCGAGAACCGACGGCCCACGTCGCTGCTCCGAATCGGCGCCGGGAACCAGCGCCGCCGCGTCATTGCCCAATCGTTCCAGAGTATCCGCGAGATCGCTCAGCGAGCGGAACCGCCGCAACCGCCCGGCCAGAACCTGCTCGAGGACGTCGCCGGGCACCCCCTCCGGTCCGGGTTCGACGAAGAATCGGAGATCCCGGCCGACGCAGCAGGCGAAATCGTTGACCGCAATCGCCAGCAGCTCCCACTCCGTCACTGCGCGTTCACCGGATTCGGGCTCCCATACCGGCGTTCCCAGTTCTTCCCCGTATGTGGCGAGGTAGTGCTTACCGAACGCGGTCGGTAGAACCCGGGCGATCGGCATTGCCGGGTTCAGCGCAGGGTACAGCAACCAGTCCTCCGGTTCCGTCCGCCAGGAAAGTTCCGCCTCGGTGATCTCGTCGTACCGCCCCGTTATGATCCGGACGAAGTTCGCCAACGCCGGAGTCCGCGGCTGTACGTACATGCCATCGTCGTCGAAGCAGTGCGATGCCGGGAAGATGATCCGATGTCCACCGCTCTGTCTTTCCCGGTCCGGGGCGGCGAAATAGGCCTTTGCCGAGTTCTCCAGCAGGGCGGTCGTTTCGAGAGCGAGATCTGGCGCGAGGTACACCGTGCTGACCGATCGCGCGGCGGGTGAGCGATCGAGTTGCCGGCGTGCCTGTGCCACCACCCAGTTCCGGCGGCGCTCGCCGAACAGTGTGATATAGGCCGGAGCCGTGGTGGCAGACCCACTGATTCTTCGCACAGAATCGGTGGTGGCGACCTGCCAGGCCAGCATCGCGGCATCGTGCAGATGTGGCGGTCGGAGAAATCGCACCGGCTCGTACGACACGACCGCTCCCGCGGTGGGGTCGGAAACGAGCGGGTACCGCCGTCCTTCCGGAAGCGTTGCCCACAATGTCGCCCTGGTGAGAGCCGCAGCCCGGCCCAGGGTATCGCGAAATCCGGCACCGTCGGGAAAGTTGAGGGCCAGCCAGGACATCATGGAGGCATTCGGGTCGCCCACACCTGCCACGATCCCGAAATCGTCCTTGCCGCGCACGTAGAACAGCACCCACACCGGAAGCGGAAGGAGCGCCGCGGGATGTCGGATATCGGCCCGGAAAGTGTCGATAACCCGCAATGCATCCGCGAGATCGTCACGTGTCCTGCGCCAATGTCGCCGGTCCGCTCGAGTACCGTGCGTCCCCTCCAGCAGTTGCGACAATTCCTGCACATCCGCCCGCATCGCCCGGAGGTTCGCCTCGGTCCGCGCCTCGGCGTCATCCACCGGAAGGTTGCCGGCCAGGTGTGGATCCGCGGTCATCAGAACCCGCTTCTCGGCGGAAGACCAGCGGTTCCAGCAGTCGGCCACCGCCGTGACAACAGCATCGGCCTGATCCGCCGGCCCGGTACTGCCACGGATACCGTCGAGCGTAACGCCCTCGGGTAACCGATCGGCCAGTTCCCGCCGAAGGCGGTTCACTGTGTATTCATCGCTTCCGGAGCGGTTTCGCGGCCCGGAAACCGGTGCAAACGGATCACTCCGTTCAGGCTCGGGTTCGGGCGGGCGGCCGCGCTGCGGATGTGACCCGATCGCGGTGTCCAGAGCGACACCGGCACCGGCACCTTCGACCGGCTCCCCCGCCCGGCCGAAGTAGACCACCGAAGTCTCCGGCGACACCGCAAACGGATCATCCTGGTACGGGCGCCACACCGGAGACTCTTCGGCCGGATCGAGAAACCATACCGGCGGCGAGTCCGGTGCCGGCACCGAGGCGACCCGGCCACCGCGGGAAATCACACGATCGATATCGTTGGTCCACAGCGTCACATGGGCCCCCACCCGGCCGGTATGAAAACGCTGTACGACCATTGCGAACGCTATATCGCCGGACCTGGCGAGTTCGGCCGCCGCCGAATCCGGCGACGGCACCGCTCGCAGGGGCCGGCCCGCCCGCGTTTCGAACTCTTCCTGTGTATGTGGACCCGGTCCGGAAGCCCCCGGCCCGGCAGAATTACGACCGGCGATACGGTCCTTCTCATCGAACACCCGATCGACACAGTCGCCCCGGTGCCCGGCCGGGTGGCCGGGCAGCCCGGAGGCAGGTGCGGAATGCTCCCCGGACCCGTCACCGCCGGTTTCTGTAGCAATTTCTTTACCGCGGGAGACCTGATCCCCCGGTGCGGATTCCGTACCGGGGGGTAGCGGGGCCGACTCGCCAGAACTGTCACTTTCCCCATCATCGCCCGCGATCTGGGGATCCGAGCTCTGACGTCGGGGAGCCCGCATATAGTTCCCCCGAGGCAGCGGCCGCTTGCCCCCGGCTCCTGGAGGACGTCCCTCATCGCGATAGGCACGCGCTTGCTGTTTTCCGGGCACTACAGCTGAAACGGGAGGGGGCGCATCGTCGAGTGCAGCCGGTAGGGCGGAAGCCAGTCGGCGGAACACGGGCTCCGCATCGACGATCGAATCGGCATCGACAGCCTTGCCTTGTGCCCGCAACCAGAACAACCGGCTCACCAGTGTACGGTCCTCGGCACCGAGAGTATCGAGGGCCACGCCCCATTCCTGAGCGGTGATCAACTCGAACCCAGTTCGCCATGACGCCGGACGGTAGACGGTCGAGACCCACCGGCCGAATCCCACTGCCCGGGTATTCGCCTCCACAACGAATGGAATCACATTATGCAGCAGCCACTCACCCGGCTGCCTGTTGCTGAGTCGATCGACACCCCGCTGGGCCCGCGCGACGATATCGGCCATGGTGAGTCGCGCGACTCGTCCGCGGCCGAACGCTTCGTGCACCGTGCGCTGGATCTCCGGAGCAAAAGGGCGCAGCCATTCGGCCTGGGCGAGCCGTTGTCGCATCCGGGCCTCGTCCTGCTCTGCCGCCTCGAGCCGCGACCGCGCCGCGCGCGCGGCGATCAATCGGCTCGTCAGCGTGTCTGATTCAGCGTCCCGGTGCCAGGCATCCAGAGAGTCCGGCGCCGCCGCACCCGCCGCGACCGCACGGAGCAGATCCGTCCAGCCCATACCGATATCGGTTGCCGCTCGGACCAGATGACCGAGCTGTTCCGCGAGGTGCGCCTGCTGCTCCGGGCCGGATGTCGCGTTCCGCGCCGCGTGCAGCTGCCGCACCTGCCGCACCAGCTCGGCCGCACGGAGAAACTCCGGGCTGCGGAATTCGGCTGTCAACGAATCACAGTGTTCACACAGAGTCGCACTGTGTGCCCGTGCCCGGGCCAGGCCGGCAGTCAGCTGCTCGCACCGGGACGCCAGCACCTCCGGCAGCTCCGCACCGGGGTGCAGAATTATCTGATCTTCCGGCTCGGCCACCACGGAGCTCGGCGTTCCTTCTGAGAGTTCCTCCTGCAGCGCGCTGAGCCACGACGAGAATTCGCCCGCCAGCTCAACGGCGCCGGCGTTGTGGTCCACCGGTCCGTCAGCCGTATCGGTCAGTAGGCTGATCCGGCGCACAGCCGGCTCGGCTTCCGCAACAAGCTCGTCCGAGAGCAGGCCGTCGCCGCTCACCGCCAGGAACAACCGGCCGACCAGAGCCCGGCTCTCCTGATCCAGCAGGGCCAGCGCGCGGCAGATATCCAACGCGGCCGCCCCGTCCAGCACCGCGGCCGGTGCCCCATAGCACTGATGGGCCCACCGGCCGAACCCGGCCGCCCAGTGCGCCGTCTTGCCGGCCTGTTCGAGACCCGTGATTCCTTCCCGCTGCTTGATCTCGGCCACTGTCTGCCGGGACTGTTCGTAAACAGCCTCGACAGCTCGGGCCGCGGCATCCTGTTCGGCGGCGCCGGGCTCGTTGCCGACCCCGAGCGCGTCGTGGACCAGTCGCGGAATATCCAGTTTGAAAGTTTCAGGGAACACCGCGCACAACCAGTCGAACGCATCCCGAACGGAATCAGGGATGTTCTGATCGGCGATCTCACCTCGGCGGGCGCACTCGATGAGGCCCTTCAACTCGGTGAGGATCGGGACCGCGACATCGCCCGGCGGGGTCGGTACCGCCGGGTCGGGCCGCAATCCTTCGCGCAGATACACCTCCACCGGCACATCCACCGCCACCACAGCGATCTTCCCGATCTCCGGTGCGATCTCCCGGATGAAAGCGATGATCCGCCGCGCATGCTGTGGTGTGCAGACGAGAACAATGGGCAGTGGGCCGGTGTCCGGACCTTGCAGGACACCGGTTTCCCGCATCTTCTCGACGAAGTTACGCACGTTCTCCCGGGTATTGCGGGCGTGCGGGTCCTCGATGATCGGAATCCCCCGCAGCCCACCCTGTTCGAGCCGCCGCCGCCACTCCGCCGATTCCGGCTCCGCGTACATCGACCCGGGCGCCAGATCCCCGGAGGGCACCGCGATCTGGATAGCCTGCCGGGCCGAGCCGGGCAGATCGCCGACCCAGTTCGTGAACTGGTACGGCGTACCGTCATCGTCGTTACCCGGAAGGAACGCGGCGACATAAGCGGTTCCGGGGTCGAAACTCCAGTCCTCGTCCAATGGTGCCGTCCGATTCGGCCTGTTACGCAGGTAATCCCAGACGATCCCGAGTTTCGCCAGGACCAATCGCGAATCGGCACGCCGATCGAGACCGGCGAGCCAGTCCCGCCATCCGTCGGGAGGGACACCCAACCAACCGGCCACCGACTCCAGCACCACATCACTGATCGCACGCAGCTCCGCGGCACGAGCCGTCGGCTCGATCGACAGACCCGCCGGGTCCACACCCGCCCGGTCCAGCAGTTCCCCCAGCCGCCGCTCGAGGTCGCCGGCACCCGACGCCATGGACCGTCCGATCGTCTCGCCACTGTCAGCACTCGCCACTGCGTCGCGTGAATCCGAACCGTCCCTATATGGCACGCCAGATCGCCTTGCGGCGTCGGCATAGCGGGCATCCACGGTATCGCCGGCCCCGTAATGCTGGGCCGGGAATGCAGCGGTATGCATCCAGGTTCCGGGCGACCGTCGGCGTTCCCGGGTGGCCACCGCCCGCATCGCGCTCTTCGCCCGGGCCAGTTCCGCCGTTCCCGCCGTATGACCGAACTCCAGGATGAGCTCCGCGAGTTTCGCCGGGCACGCGATTTCCGCTGCCATGCCCGCCAAGGTGGCTTCGATCTCCCGGATCTGAGCGACCTTCATAGCCGCCAGGTACGCGTCGTCCGAAGGCGCCTGAGCCCGAATTCCGGAATAGACAGCCGAGCTGTGGACCATGCCGAGCGCCTGGTTGTTGCGCTGTGCGCGCATCAGCTCGCCTCTGCGGCTCTCGTCACCCAGTGAGTAGTGTCCGACATTCAGATTCCGGCGCCCGGCCTCGTAATTGTCGAACTCGTCACTGGCGAACTTCGCGCCGTACCGGGCTTCGCGCGGAGAGAGTTCCCGATCGATTGCCGAGTTGTGGACCGATTCCTGTTCCAGGAGTCGCCGATACTCGACGATGTCGGTTTTTCCGCCGTCGACGGGTAGCAGGTGTTCGCGGTCGATACCCAGCGATTCCAGCCATAGATGCCAGCGGATGAAGCCCTCGAGCTCTTCACGTGACCAAGACGATTGATCTCGTGGCCCGTCCACCGGATCGATCGGCACAACGATATGCGCGCGACCATCGACCACGGTATACAGTTGCGCGGCCAATTCTGCGTCCAGCCGCAGGTTCGGCGGAATACTCTCCGGGCCGGTCCCGGTACCGATACGTCCGATAGAACCTCCGTCCAGCAAGAGTGCATCGATCTCGGGGAACTTGGACCGCAGCAAATCGCCGGCCAGCAGTGAGCGGAAGAACACGCTTCGCTCGTCCGCGGCCGGCCCGGTTGTCTCGATCCCCAATTGTTCGGCTATGTCCTCGAAATCGACACCCTTCGGCGGCACTGCCGAAGGCAATGCCCAGGCGAGTTCGTTCTCGGCGCTGCGGCGTATTCCGGCGATACGTTCCTGCAGCGCACCGAAGCGCTCGCCGACTGTCGTCGTGACTTCTGCCGCAGCTTCCTCCGCATTGGCGCGTTCCCCGTCGAATGCTTCCCCTTCAGCCGGTGCGTACTTCAGGAAACCCCGGGCCGTGGACAGGTAAGCCGCAGCGGTGTCGGCGACCGCAGCGTCGATCACCCCGTCGATCACCTGGTTCTCGCCGTCCAACCATGCCGCGAGCGTGTCTCGAAGCCCGTCGGTATCGAGTCCCGCGAGGTATTCGTTCAGTCGTACCCGGAATCGACGCTGGAGATTCAGATGCGCTTCGCTTCGAAAGTCCGGACTGTATTCGAATCCGATTTGCAGCAGCTGCTTTCCATCGATCGCCGGTTCCGGAACGGCCCCCGCCCGCCGCGCCGCCTCCGCCGCAATATCACCCGTCCTACAGAGCTCATGAACCTCTTGCTCGAACAATTGCCGCGGTATCGGCCGGAAGAACCCCCGGATGGCTTCCCGAGCCGCGATGAATCGTTCCATCCGGCCATTCCGGAAATACGTCCTACCGCGGTCTCCGAGCAAATTCTCCAATTGTTCGGGACGTACCCGCTGATCGCGGCACAGATGTTTCTTCAGCCGCACCACTTGCTCGTCGGTGAGCAGATCCAACGGCGGTTCCACACCGATACGCCTGTACTCGGCGATCCAGCCGAGCACCGTAGCCGGATCGCCCGTCTCGGGCAGTGCAGGCGCCGACCGGCTCACGGGTGCCCCGGTACCCGCGACCGCGTGATCCATCTCGGACCGACCGCCGGATGGCGATACCGCACCGGCCGGGCCGGCCGAAACCGTGATTCCGGTCGGTTCCCTGGAGGGGCTCGCCGACTGGGATCCGGTCTGCTGAGCACCACCCGGTGACACCGCCGGTCCGGCTTCATCGGCTGTTGTGGTGGCAACCAACGGCGCGATTTCCGGAACCAGCTTTTCCCGGTGGATCACCTCACCGGGCCGGCGACCGGTTGCCGTCGGGACCGTCTCGCCCTCTGCCTTCTCCCAGACGACGACACCATCGACCATCACCAGATCTACTCCGGTGGACACCTGCGCGGGGTCCTCGAAGGTGGCGTTGTCACGGAAGTTCTCCGGATCAACCAGCACCAGATTCGCCTTCTTGCCCGGCGCGATTACTCCGCGGTCGGCCAATCCGAGGACGTGCGCCGGCAGGTTCGTAGTCCTCCGCACGGCTCCTTGCCAGCGGATCAGGCCGGCGTTCACGAACAGGTCGAAGATCCGCGGGAAGCTACCACGGAGGCGTGGATGCGGATGCGCGTCGTGGTGCAGACCGTCCGAGCCGAACAGAACGTCCGGATCCGCGACGATTATCTCGACATCCTCCTTGGTCATCATGAAGAACACCCCGCCAGCCGGGTTCAGCTCCGCTACCGCCTGTGCCTTGTCTGCCTCTCGGACCATGCCGCCGGCTTCGAATGCGGCAAGCTCGTCCACGGTCAACTTGCCGAAATCCAGCTGCCGGAAGCCGGTTTCGGTTTGTTGTGCATCGTTTCCGAACACTTCGGTGATGCGTCCGGGCTGCATGAACGCGAGAGCAGTGGCCTGGTCGCCGCGGAAGCATTCAGCAAGACGCTCCGGCTCCATGAACGCCAGGGCGGCCGCTCTGAGGTCCCACCCTTGCATCTCCGGGTGCGGCTCCGACCACGCCACCATCACGCGGCTCGATTCGCGCACCGAATCCATGCCCAGCATGGTCGATCCGGCTTCGTACGGATAGACATCCGCCCAAATCCGCAAGCCGTCTTTACGAGCGTTCGCAATGGACGCCAAACCGGCCGGCGCCCCGCCGTGGTTTTCCGCACCGGGATACTTCAGATGCGAAATCACACATCGCACGCCGTTCGCCACCGACCCCTTGGTCGCCCGGACGATATCGAAAGTCTCCTCGAGGTCTGCTTCGCTACCGGAGTCCTCCCGCATATGAGTGGCATACAGACCATCGAACTCGGCCACCACCTTCGCCAGGGCGATGAGCTCGGCCTTGTTCGCCGCCGCCGCCGGTGGATAGAAGGTTCCGGTGCTCATACCCGCGGCGCCGCATTCCAATGAGTCCCTGAGCAACTCGCACATATCGGCGATTTCCGCGTCGGTCGCCGGCCGATCGAGTTGATCATCACCCATCACCACTTTCCGCAGCATGCTGTGCCCCACCAAAACCACCACGTCTATCACCGGCGGCAAGGCGGCGACCGCCGCGAAAAATTCTTTGGTCGACCGGAAGAAGCGCGCCTTGCGCTCGGCAAGCTCTCCGGGCTCGACAAGGATGTTCACCGGCTGTGTCGCGGTCGTGTCCTCGGCGGTTGGTTGCAGGCTCAGCCCGCAGTTGCCGATCACAATGGTTGTCACACCCTGGCTGATCAGCTCCTCCAGCGAGTCGAAAAGCGCTCTGTCGGCGTGGGTGTGCGTATCGATGAATCCCGGCACGAGCGTCCGGCGGCGGCTGTCGATGGAGGTGGCAGTGGAAACACCCGCAATCCCGGCCCCCGGCCCCTCACGGACCGCGACAATGATCCCGTCCTTGACCGCCACACTGCCCACGAACGCTCGCCCACCGGTGCCGTCCACCACCACGGCATCGGTGAACAAGGTATCTGCCTCGATGACCTCCGGAGGTGCGACTCCACCCGGGTCTATCTCGTCGGTCGCCGGTTCCGGCGTCGGCCCGCCCTCCTCGGGTGGTTCCTCCCGAAAGTGGGCTTCGGCGGAGCCTCGGCCTTCGGTCAGCCCGATCCGGGTATCGCCCAAATCAGCCTCGCGACCCTCTGGTCCGTCGGAGTAGCGGGGGGACGACAGCCTCGGCTGCCGCATGAGGCCGGTCGTCCGGCGCCGGACGGCGATATCCGGGGCAACACCGGACTCGCGGGTGAAAATCGTGCCGACGGTGCGCTGTACCCGCACCGGGAAACGGTTGCGCGACCACTCGCGGTGGATGAAGAGATCCCAGTCGATCCAGTCCTGACGCGCGGGGTCGTAGACCCGCACCTCGTCAACGCTGACCCGCTCGATCACATAGGCGTGGGCCCCGTTGGTGTACACATCGACAGCCAGCGCGCGGCCGCCCACCGGAATCCGCGCGACCAGCGCCTCGCGTGTTCCCGGACCGCCCTCGGTGTCGGAGTACTCCATGAGTTTTCGATGACCTGTTGCGTGGAATATCTGGTCCTCGGTGTATCCCGCCGGATCCGACGGCTGCCTGCGCAGCCAATCACCGCTGATTCCCCATTCCCCGAACTGGTCCAGCGACAGCGGGGCGCAAACATTGGCCAGCTCATCACCACCAGCTGACCTCACGTAGGACGACGTCGCCACGTCGGCCTGCGTCAGGTCAGCTGGTGGTGTGGCCGGCGCGCCGGATGTGCCTGCCGGGGGCTTCGGGGCCCGCCCGGAGCCCACATACTTAACCCTCGGCTCAGCGGCCGCAGTGTCCCGGGTCGTGGCCTCGTTCTTTTTCTCTTCGTCCGCTTTTCTTTTCTTCTCTGCCTCCGCGCGTTCCCGGGCCGCGGCCTCATCCTGCTCGGCCAGGGCGGCCTCATACTTTCGATATCCGACATCGTGGCGGTTCTTATCACCCAACAGCGCGCTGACATGGCGCCTCCGGAACATCTCGGCGAGCTTCGCATTATCCGAAAGGATCTCCCGAAGAACCAGGGCGACCCGCTCGAACTCCTTCGCTATCCCGAATCCCAGACCCGCAATCATCTCCGGTTCGGTCGCCAACGTTTCGTCGACCTCGAATCCCGCGCTGTTGTAGTACAGGCCCAAAGCCTGTGCGCCGGTGCCGACCTTCAACATTTGGTCCCGCATATAATTGCGCAGGAAGACGGCGGTGAAAATACTTCCGTTGCGGATGAAAGCCAGCCCATCCCGGAAGTACGCGCCGAGATCGAGCGCCTCGCAGGTGCCCGTGCCGTCTTCCTCGGTGAGCCGCACATCCACCCCGCGGATCCGCCCGTACCGGCACAGGTTCTTGCCGCACTGCCTCTCCTCGCCGCTTTCTTCGTCGACGACGAGCGCACCGCAGTGACCCCCCTCGGCGAAGTGCTGGCCTTCGTGATCGCGGCACGCCCAATACATCTCGACGTCGCTGTCCGGAATTTCGGCGACCTTCTCCAGATACGCCAGCAGACCCTCGATCGAAACATTGCCCTCATCCACCTGCAAGAGGTGCTGCGGTGCGATACCGAGTACATCGGCATTGTGGAGATGCCACATGAGCGAGTAGCCCTTGGCCTCATCGGTATAGGTGAGGACACCGTCCGACTCGCCCTTGATCAGGGGGATTTTCAGTTCGTCGGCCAGGGCCGGGTTGCTCTTCTTCAGTTCCTCGAACTTCTGTTCCATTTCGGCGCGACCGGGCTGCTCGTGCATATAGTCGACCAGCATGACGACATGGACCTTTTCGCCCCGCAGCATTTCATAGATCGTGGCCGCGATGTGGGCACCGAGAATCTCGTCGAGTGGCGCATTCTTCAGCGTTATCGTTATGCTGCCGTCTGCATTCAGCTCCATGGCCTTGCAGCCGTAGGGTCCGGCGCCCTCCACCTCGACCAACAGTTCGGTCAAGTAGCTGAACGCGATCTCCAGAATCGGATCGTCGCCCACCACCGGAATCACCGGTTCGATCCCGTGTTCGGTATTCCATCGCACCCCATCGAAGGAGCTGTCACCACCACAGACCCGGCGCAGCGTGTACTCGCGGCAGGCGACGACCTTCTCGATCCACCCGGACCAGTTGTCGAGACGTGTCAGCAGCTGATCTTGCCGGCGCTCCGCCTCCTCCACCGACCATATCTCGATCAAATCGTCGATATCCGTGCGTGGCAGCGCTTTCTTGCACTCCGCACCTACCCGATCGATAGCCTCTTCGATCCAGGTGTCGGGTTTTTCGAGTAGATCCGACAACGCCTTCTCGGGAGAAAACTTCCGATGCTTCCGGTTCCGTTCCGACCTTTCTTTCAGAATACTGCGAGCGCAGTGGTCGACAAGCACGGCCTCAACCAAGCCGACCAGCGCACCTTCTCTACCGGCCAGGTACTTCACCCGGGCATCGTTCTTTTCCTGCTCAGCGTGCAACCATTCCTTCTCGGCCTCCTTCCATTTCGCTTTCTCCCTCTTTTTTTGTTTATTGCTGAGAGGCTTGCCGTCAGGGCTGGTGAGCTTGTCGAAGTCGACTCGGGGATATCCGAGTACGCCATCGCCCTTGCCCTCGTCATCGACGAACCACCTCCTCATGAAGGTCATCGTGTGCAGATTGCTTTCCAACATCTCCAACAGGTGATCCGCCTGTTCCGGGTCGTTCACGATCTCTGCCGCCGCACGGATGATTTCGGCCTTCCTGGCCTCATCGGCCAGATTTGCCTTCACCTGCGCGAGCAACTCCGCACGCCCGTGGACACCGTCGTCCTTCTTCGGCTTGCCGTCGTCCTTCTCCAACTTGACGGCGAAGAACTTATCGCAGGTCTGCTCTGCTTTTCGCCGCATCCCGACGGGACCGGATGCCGTGCTGAGGACCTCCAGCATGATCGAAAACTGATGCGGAAGGTTTTCCTGCTTCTCCATCAAGAACCGGAACATGCGGTCCAGAGCCCACGGTTCGATATCCTCGGTGCGGTAGTGCGGCCTGCCGTCTCTCCACTCGACGGTCGCGCTCAGCGCAACGATCTGTGCGGCCACATCGGCCGGGATACCCAGCGATTCGAGATCGGCCGGTTCGGGTAGGTCGTGTGACAGGTCCGGTCTGAAAGTCCCCAACCGCGGATCCCACACTGGGGGAAGGTCCCCGAGGAACGGGTGCTCCGCGAGCATTCTCAGCTCGTCATGCTTGCGCTCGGCCACCGCACTGGCCTCAGCGGCCCTCGCTTCCCCCAGACCGTCCCAACCCACTTCCCCGAGGCTCCGACGGCGGTTGCGCTCCGCAATTTCCAGCTCGTCTTGCACCAACTCGACCATGCTTGTCGGTACAGCCACGTAGCCGACTTCGCGTCCGACATTTGTGGACACACTCAGGCGGAGTCGACTCTGCTGCGGAATCCCGGCCAGACCCGCCTGGACCACATCGAGGTGATCCCCGCCCACGGCCAGCGCCGACGCGGCAGCGAGCGTCCGATCGTAATCGTGCAGTTCGACAAGCTTCTCGCCGTGGCTCCACACCCGGAGCAGCTGGGTCCGTACCATGTCGACAAACGTGTGGCGCAGCTGCGCGCTCATATTCCGTTTGTCCCAGCGGCATTTCACCGTGCCGTCGATCGTCGTCGCCGGTCGTCGGACCGCTGGGATGGACAGCCCGTGGAACGGCTTGTCGCACCATCCTTCCTCTCCCAGCTGGTACAGCTCGATACCCACGGAGTTGTCCGGGCGCGTGGTCACTTCGATCCTGGTGCCAGGGGTGATCCCGGCCTCCAGCCATTCGGCCAGCCAGGGCATCGACACCCCCGGAACGGCATTCACCAGCGACGCGGACAGCGCGGACAGTGCCTCGGGTGTCATCTCGCCGGCTACCTGCCCGACGAATTTCGCAGTATCCGGCGACAACTCGATCCGCGGCACAGGATCGCCGGTCCGGTCGCCGCGGTGGGCCACCATCCCGGGCGGCTCCGTGCCCGCCAGCGTGAGCCGGATCGGCTGGGATCGATCCGTGGCTTCCGCCAGCATTCCGACCCATGGGCCAGCCGCCGCCGGCCCACCAGCAGGCAGGCACCCCACCGCAGCGTCGAGGATCCGGCCCTGTTCGTCGGCCGCCAGTTGGGTGCCCACCTCGATATCGAGCCACTGGTCGGCACCGTGGGCCCGCTCGGCCAACGTCATCCGAGTGCCGCCACCGCCAGCCTCTTCCACCGTAACCCGAACACTCGAACCGTCGAGAATCTCGGTGGTCACACATCCCGGCCGGGCACACTGCACGGCGGCATCCACCACCCGATAGGTATCGGCCAGGATCGCCCCGGATCCATTCGGACCGGCATCCGCTGTGGCAGGGCGGGTCGCCCGCTGCCCGAGGCGCCGTACCTGGGCACAATCATCGGCATGCTCGCCGCGGTCGGCATCCGTGGCCGATGCGGCCGAGACAGGTGGCGCCACCATCCGGACGATCCGGGGATCGCCGTCGTGGCCGACACTATCCAGCGTCACCCGCCGCTCCCCGGAATCGTCGTAGAACTCCACGAGCAGCCAGGCATGCTCCGCCGTAGACCAAATCGATGCGGTCAGCGAGCCGGCCGGGCACTCCGCCATGATCGCGGACACTTCGGCTGTGCACGCACCGAATCCCCAGCTGCCCAGCCAGTCCGCAATATCCGGGGTGCTTCCGGAATCGGTGGAACCGGTGATGGTTACTCGATGGTCCGGGCGCGGTCCCGGGTTCACCGGGATATCTGCGGCAGGCCGGTGATCGCCCCGTGCGGCGGCGATGGCAGCCAGTGCCTGGCGGCCGGCGATCAGCTCGGCATCCACTGTCACCGTCGGCGCCCCATACGTCCTGATCGGGCGGCTCACGGAGGAGACCATGGGATTCCAGTTCCCCGGCTCCATGCCTACGGACATCCAGACATGCCCCGGCGTGGTTCCCCGCCGCGCATCATCCAGTGGCCGCTGCGCCTCCCCGAGCATCTTCTGCTGCATATCGAACCGTAGTTCCGGCGGCACTCCACGGAGGGAATCCTCGATACTGCGCCGAACCATGCCGACCGCGGCGTCCGGCTCGAAACCGGCAGGCGATATCTCGGTAAACGATTCCAGCGAACCGTATTTCTCGGAAATGCGCAGGCAGTACCAGGGCGTCCCGTCTTCGACGAAATAGAGCGATACCGCGTTTCGCTTCCTGCCCACCCAGACTTCGCGCACCTCCCGGCCCGAATCCCGAGCCGACCGGAGCGCCGCGGCACACCTGTCCCAGATCAGCGACGTCCACTCGTCGGGGAACTCCGTATCTCGCACGACGTCGTACAAGCGGCTGTCCAGCCACGTTTTTTCCTGCTCGGTGCCGTACGGGATCTCAAGGGCAATGAGTTGTGCCGCACTGCGCGACATGAACGGGTCGTGCACTGCACCCGCTGCTCTGTCGTCCCACTGCGGGAAGGTCGTCGATTCCGTACGTGGGAACCGCACCCAGTCCGCGGGAGGCCCGGTCGTGATCAGCCCGGAGCCCGTCCAGCACAGGCCATGGTCGAATTCATCGACGACACGGCCATTCGAGCCGTGCCAAAGACCGGCCCTGTCCTGCACATATACGTGCCCCCCAGTTATCGTCGCCGACCACCCACTCGGCAGGGAATCATCACCCACCCGGTATTCGACCACCGCGTACCGGGCCCCATGGAGCGCGGCGAACACCTGGTTCTTCGCGTTCTTGTCGCGCTGCACAGCCGCGGCCACGTCGCGCCCTTCGACATAGTGCACCGACGCCGCCGAATCCGGTGCTTCGACGCGAATCTCGACGGGATCGCCGGTGGCGTCCGTCCGCTGGACCGCTTCGTACACCGGCGCTATCGGACGTTCGGACTCCGCACTGCTCACCCCACCGTGCAGTCCCCGCCACCGCAGTCCGGTAGCCACAGTCAGGGTCACCGTGGTCGGCGCGGATCGGATCTGCCGGTCCCATTGCTGCCGGGCCGATCCGGAGTCTCCGTTCTCTTCCGGCAATGCCCCGAGCAGCAGATCCAGCGGTTCGGAATACTCGGCCCCCACCAATGCCGACAGCTGCGCCACATGCCTACGCAGTACGTCGATCTTCTCGGTATCACCCTGCTCGATCGTCGCGGTGTACTGGATAGCACGACTGCTCACGGTCAGCGTGAAGCCGAGCCTGGTATCCAATTCCACCAGCGGCACTCCGGACTGATCCGGGCGCACGCGCACGTCCATCAGAGGTTCGCTACCGCCGCTGGCACCGAGGATCGCGCCCGCTGCCGCAATAACGTCGTCAGCGGGATACGTTCGAAACCTACCGTCGGTCGACGTCAGAGCGCGTCGTATCGCGTCCTCGCCGAATCCACCGACGGGGGGTGTCGGCGACCCGTCCTTATGCGAACCCGCAATGATTTCCGGATCGGGACCGGGTACCGCGCCCGGCTCCCGGCCGTATCGGGTCTTCAAGACCAGTACCTGGTCGGCGCCCGGGAAAGAAACCTCGTCAGTATCTGCGCCGTACGCGACCACACCCGTCCGGCACTTCTGCGCGGGCATCAGTGACGGATCCCACACCCGGCAGCGTCGCTGCACCGGATCGTACATCCACACGTTCTCACCGCGTGCGAACCGAGCCCGCACCGCCGCCACCTCGGCCGGCCCGCCACCTTCGGATTCGACCAAGGCGGCGACGAAATCCACATCATTGCTCAACAGCAACATGTGGCCATCGACGTCACCCGAGCCGTAATCCTCGGCTACAGCGACGGTCATTGTATCGGCACCGTCGCGGCCCAACTCCGCAGCAATCGATTCCCGGGATATCCCCGCACCGGTCCGGAAGTCCCTCCCCTTCATCGCACGTCTGATGTAGGAGCCCTCGGAGCCGGAAACTTCGGAACCGGCCTCATCTGTCCAGCCCACCGGCACCACGCGCGCCACATGCTCGCGACCGGTCCGGGTCGGTGAGAATCCCACCCGCAACGCCCCCAGGGAGAACCCGGCACAGTCGTCCAACCCCCACGCGAGCCCGGACACCGACCCAGCTGGATATGTGAGCGTCCGAGGTCGGCCGTTCGCAGTTCGTATCTCGACCTCGATTCCGTCGGCCGTGTGCCGAACCGTCACGGTGGCCGGCCAATGGCCGATCGCCCGGCTGTTCATCAGCTCCAGGACGGTGCCGGCGCAGATCGCATCGACCTGGGCCCGTGGCAGGTCGGCGAGCGCGATCTCACGAAGCAGCCGATCGGAGATGCCGATCGGATCGTCGTCGGCGGAGTCCAGGGTCCAGGTGAACGGCTCTGTCCAGGCGGCCATGCCGAGAAGGTCTGCCAGCGATCCTTCGCCCGTCGTGGGGTCGATCGCCTTGACCAGCACGGTGCCGTCAGCCACCAGTGGCGCCCCCGGACTGCGGGCTTCTCGAATCGCTCGATGTTGCTGCGCACTGGCGTCGACGAGCCGACCGGGGGCGGCATTCGGGTCGCCTGCCAGCCGCACCATTTCGGTGCACAGCTCGGCGATATCGGCGTCCATGGTGTCGTCGGCGACCAGGCCCGTCCACCGGACGTATGCCAGCACCTGGGCGAACAGTTCGTTCTCGGCGCCGAAGTCGCCGGTACTGTCGGCGGTCTGCGCTGCGACTTCCACCGCTTCTCGCAACAGCCGGGCCTTGTGTTCGGTCCGGCCAGTGATGACGGCGCGCAATGCGGCCGCGAGGTCGCCCGGCTGCTCATCGGGAGCAATATCCGCATCGACGTCGCCAGCCACCCCCTCCGGCTCCGGGCCCGAATCGACATCGCCCTCCCACACCTGCGGATCGAACCGAATCACCGAAGACTCGTCCGGCGTTTCGGAGAACACGGCCTCGGCACCGACACGCGCCGCGGGATCGGTGACCTCCGCTGTCAGTTGCTGAGCGCCGGGGCGACCGCTCAGATGCAGATGGAGCCAGCCGCCTTGGTTCATTCCGGCGAACAGCACCGCGTCGGCGAGCCACCGCAAGGCCGCCATTTTCGCCGACGGAGGCCAGTCTTCGATCAGTTTCTGCACAATCCGAACGCCACCGATACCCGCCAAACGGATGTCGTACTCGAATTGGGTGGTTCCCTGCCAATCGAGTGCCCCATCGGATCCCGTTGTCACCATGAAGCTGACAAGTTCCGAGCCACGCCCGGCGGTGATCTCGACACCGACGGTGTTCTTCGCTATTCGGATCGGCGTCACCCCGGCGGCCAGGCAGGTTTCGACCAGGTAGACGATATCGTCCGCGACGAATCGGTCCAGTTCTTCCCGTAACTCATCGATATTGCCGACCGGCGCCGTCTCCTCCGCGGAACCGTCACCGAATTCGACGAGCTCTACGGTCCCGGGCATGATCACCCGCGAAGGGGATTCCCCGTACGGCTCGCCGAAAAGCCGCATGTAGTCGTCCATCTCACCGAGTGAGGAGGTGGCCACGTCAGGGCGGGGTTCCACCGGCTCCGGGGCGCGCGCCGGCGCAGACCCGCCGGCGGGCACGCCCTCCGCTATCCGACCCGAGGTGTCGGCGCCGGCATCGTCGAACTCGAACCACAGCGTGGTCGGAACCCGCCGTTTCCCGGCCCACTCGGTCCCGTTCCACCCGGACCTGTGCGCCAGCGCCGACATGAGCCGCAGGACAGTACTTTCCGGCGGCCCGCCTCCGGTAACGGTGACTCGCACCAGCCCCTGGGCACGTTCGGCTCGCACCGTGCCCTCACCTCCAGCAGGCAGATGCTCGACCAACTCATTCACCAGCAGGGCAATCGGTTCCGCATGCCTGGCGGCCTCGGCAGTACCGAGCAACGCGCAGATATCCGCCACAACCGACGTCGTGCCCTCGGTGTCCCCCCACTGAACGGGTGCCGACACTTCGCCGATGATCTCTGCACCGTCCACATATCGTGTTCCGTCCACTCCATGGGTCACGACGAAGCCTTCGGCGAACTTGACGCGACCGGTTGCAGACGCGGCGGGCCACGCTCCCGCATCTCCGTAGCGGAATTCCACCGGAAACTCGAGCTCGGCGAGTTCCCGCAGTACCGCGGACTTCCGCAGCTGCGAAGTCAACGCACGTACCAGGTCGGCTTCCGAATCCGCCGCGGTCCCCGCGATCACCAGGCGGCCCCGCGCGGCTTCCAGGTCATCTGTCGCATTACCCGTTGTGAACAGCACTCTCGGTGCTGGTCCCGCGCTTGCGACATCAACCGGTAGGTGCTGCGCTGCGCCGGAATCGGTCAATGGGGAAAGAAGAGCTCTCACGACATCGAATCGAAGGGCGGACAACTCGTCTTCGCCGACTCTGAGCTGTTCGGCAACAATATGGCTCAGTTTGCCCTCGACGATCCCGGTGGACCAATAGCGGTATTCGAGGCGGGTGGTCAATCGTTCGTACCACGTGTCGAAATAGCCCGGAGCATCGCGTTCGACCGCGGCGATCACGCCAGTTACCGCGTCGGCATCGGACTCGTCGCGCAACAGCTGCGCGGCACCGTGCAGTACCTGCGCGCGGGCGCGAGCAGCCTCGTCCGGCGTAATGGACCGGGCTTCGGCAATCCGGTCGTCCGTGGCTCCCGCCAGCAACAGCTCGAGGACTTCTCGATCTTCCTCGGACAGATCGCCCAGCGCCCGATCCCAGCGATTGTCCCCTCGTTCCAGACTGTGGGCAACGATCTGCTCATCGAGATGCTCTGGGCTCTTCGACGCCGTCAGCATATGCGCCAACTGAACAATGGTGGCGGAGGCTGCTTCTTCCGGCACCTCTCCCCGTAGCCAGGATTCCGCCGTCAGCCGATGGTCGCCGGGTAGCGACAGCACAGCCGACCGCACCACCTTCGGCAGCGCCTGGACTGCAGTACGGACCAGCGATACCGCCGCCGCGTGCTCACGCCGGGCCGCACTTCCGGTCGCCGGCAACTCGGTTTCGGCGTCAGTGTCCCCATTACTCGGCCGAGGTGTCGAATCTTGGTCGAGGCCGGCAGTGGACTCCCCGCTGAACCGGCAAATGGTCCACTCATTCCCGAACGCAACGGCGATACCGACGTAGGTCACACTGCCGAACCCCGGTTCCAGCTCCGAAAGGTCGTCCGTTCCGAATTTCGGAGTGACGTGCGCCTTCCAATCGTTTTCGTCGAATGGTTCCGGTTGTACAGTCAGCCCACTTTCAGCGAGCAGACCGATGACCGCGGTACGCAACTCCTGCAGCTCGCCGGTCTCGTCGGCGACCTTGTAGACAATGCACTCGGACTCTCGACCCCGGCTGAATACGTCCCCCTCGCTTGTGTGTGCGTGGATCGGCCTGAACCGCGCGGCCAGGGTTTCGACGATCTCGCGCAGCTGCGCCTTCTGCTCCTCATCCCAATCAGTGGCCATACCAAGCCCTCTGAGGGTCGTATGCAGCTTGTCGGCTGGAAGCGCCTGCTCGCCGACAACGGCGAGACGTCCAGTATCGGAATCAGCAATGACCAACGCGATCATCGCGCCGGCACGCGCGCGGTCGAGCGCGGTCGTCGGCGCGGTGCCTGCGGGCTCCGACCGAGCGTCGGGTTCGTCGTCCTCGCGGGCCGCGAATCGCGCAGACCAGTCCTGACCGGCGACTTCGACGACGAGGGAGCGTGCGCCGGCAGGGCCTTCGATGCGCACCGACACATCCAGGTCGGAGTCGTTCAAGTGGTCGTACGCGACGGCTGCCATCCACGATTGCAGGTCATCGATCGCGCTGACATGGCTGGTGTGCGTGTGTATGCGGCCCCGGCTGGGCTCTTCGGTCGTGGTGACGGCGCGATCGGGCCACACGGCTTTCAGGTCACCGAGCCACAGCCACAACTCACTCCACCGATCGACGGCACCGCGGCGCACGTTCCACTGTCCGTGCATCGCGCCGTCGGCGCCGGGCGACAGGACCGGTGTCATGGTGACGGCAATGGCCAGCATCGCGTCGAAGCGCTCCACCCGATCCTGCTGGTTTGCCGCTTCGGCCTCGTGGCAGAGCCGCAGCACCGTCGGGATGCATTGGCCTCCCGAAATATCCAACTCCGCCAGGGTAATCCCGTTCAGCACCGCAAGCTCGGCAAGCCGTTCGACCGCGGCGCGGAGCCGGTCGGCGGGATAGTCGCCCTGCACCCCGGCCCGGATCGCCTGCCGCCGCGCCGCTTCGGCGATGTCTTCGTCGTAACGCCGTCCCGCGTCGTGCGCCGGGCCCGGGGATTTGCCGTTGGGGTCGACGCTCCCGCTTGCTTTCGACCTCAGCGCCTTCAGTACCTCGGCGCGGTGGTGCTCAGCATGTCGCAGGCGCAGTTCCGCTGCGCGCAACGCGATCACCTGCCGGAACGGGTCATCGGAGTCGGAATCGACGTCGCCGATCGCATCGGCGGATTCGGCGGCCATCGCGGCCACGGCCGCAGCGAGAGTCGCTGTGTCGGTCAGATGGACCGCGTAGCGGAGAAGCTCGGCGATATCGGCGGTCAGATCGTATTCGTTGCCGTAGTCATCGTCGGCGAAGTCATTGCTGCGGTAGACATCGACGTCGGCGGGCGCGTGTATTATCGCGTCCACCTCGTGCAACGCGCCGACCAAGCTCCGCGCCAGCCTGAAGTCGCTATCCCGCAACCGTACCTGCAATGCACGATATTCGGCGCGTCGCGCCGACAACTCGTGGTCGGCCGCATCAACGGCCGGCCACAGGTCACCCAGGGTCGTCGGAATTTCCGGCTCCGACGCCTCGGCCCCCATCCGCTGCTTGGCCGCATTCAGAGCACGATTGAAGTCCCTGACCTCCGACGGCGGATGCGAGCCTTCGGACTCGCGCTCGACGTGATAGTCGACCCGCCGCGGCCGGACGCCGTCGACAGCGACCGCCAACTCCAGTCCCCCGGGAGCGTCCGGATCCATGATCATAGTGAGCCTGCTGTCACGCCCGACCGCGGCGGCCAGCGCTTCCCGCGACTGCGACCGCGAAGGGTGTCCGACGCCGATGCCGCGACCGGCCTCGAACGTCGTCAGTGCGCGGTGCCCCACCCCGACCCACGCCAGATATTGTGCACCACAGTCGATCTCCACGGACGGCACGCACACGCCGACGCTGCAATCCACCGTCAGCGTCAGGGAATTACCGTGATCATCGACCACATCGATCCGCAGCGTGAACTCGTCTGTCTTACCGGTCAATTCGACTGTGGTGCGACACGACGATCCAATCCGCAGCGCCTCGGACACCACGGTCATAACGCTGGTCGCGACTCCACGGAACTGGCCCCGCCCCAATAGTCCCGCAAGGTGCCTGGTGGCGGAATCGGCCTCGTCCGGGCGGAATTCGCGGGTCGCGCCGAATTCCATTCGCGCGCCCTCGATATCGCGAACGGGAACCGGCTCAGGTGTGTGCGCCGGCCAGGCGGACGTGCTGGACACCAGACCGGGGAGCCGCTCCGCAAAGCCCCGGAGCACGGCCACGCGCAGCTCGTCCGAAGTCAGCGATCCGTCACACAGGTCCCGGTCGAGAGTGAACCAGCTCCCCTGGTCACCGCCGACAATTCCCTCGCTGCCGGGAATCCGGACCCCGCGCAATGGCCCGTAGGCGGTCGACAGCTCGGCCACAGTCTGGGCGGCCACCCGCAGCGCCGCCGGGTCCAGGCGCTCATCACCGAATCCGACGGCGCGGATTCCGTGATGGCGTAGCAGCTCGTCGGCGTCGATCTCCGCCGGTTCCAAGGCCACGGCACCGATCGTGGAACGCGTGGACGCCCCTTGGCAGTAGTAGACGTCGATGCCGGCGAGTACCAGCTCGCGCAGCTCGTGGTCGGAGGTCAGCAGGTACTGCAGCCGGCTCGGATGGCGGATGAACACAAGCCGGTCACCGTCGTCGGTGTGCACGATGCCGAGTTCATCGGAACCGCGCCAAGGCTCGATTTCGTGGGCTTCGAATGTGGTCTCGTACATCGGTCCGACGTCCAGGCCCTCGGTCCCGGTCAGTACGCGGCACGGCTTCCGGCCGGTCACGGTGACGTCGATGGCGGATCGGCCGGGCGCGTCGCCGAGCAGTTCGAAAGGGTCGCCGGGCAGTTCGAGCGGATGGCGCCGGTGGTCGGCGACCATGGCCAGCAGCTCGCCGAAATGCCGCCTCACGATGTCCTCGAGGTCGCCGTTTTCCGCATGGTAGCGCAGCTGTCCGTCGCTGAGGGTGAGCTCGTAACGCTCCAGGCCGGGCAGCAGTATCTCGATGTGCGTGGTGCCGTCGGTGTCCTGCCGCGCGGCCACGACCCCCGTGCCGTGGCCTACAGCCGCGCGCACCATCTCGGCCACCGAGGACAGGGTCTCGAGGTCGACTCCCCAGCCGCGCAGCGTCGTTCCCAGCTCTGATACGGCTCGAGTCTCCAGCGGCGCGGCCCACCGCTTCTCCGCGTCGGGCACAGCCTCGCCGAAGAGGTCGAGCTCGCACATCCGGCATCTGGCCAGCCACATCTCGTCTTCGGCCTGTCGAACGGCCGCCTCCGACTCCCCGACGGCAACCACGGCATCGAACAGCGACGGTGGAAGGGCCTTGCCCGCGGGTCGAGCACCGTCTCCTGCCTGGGCCGACTGTATGGACCGCACCACCCGCGCCAGCGTCGTGGGATCCGCCCCCAGCTCACCTGCCATCGCCACCAGCGCCGCGACCTGCTGCTGCGCCGCCGAGTGCGCCACACCCAGGAGCTCGCCCAACTGCCGGGTCAGTTCCTGGGCGCGCGCAAATCCAGGACTGTCCACGGACGCGAGCAGCGCATCGTGCGCGGACCGAAGCTCCTCGAGACTTTCCCGTGCGGCGATGAAGTGGTCGTAGGGGTCAGCCGGGCGGGAAGGCGCGGCTTCCATCGTGGTCTCGGATGCTGCTGGGGGTTCGCCCATCGCGGCCGTGAAGTCGGCCCGCAGTGGGGCGGCGCCGGGATGGAGCATCGTGATGGCGCGGCGGAGGGCCGGTTCGGCGGCGGCGAGGACGTGGGCATCGGTCGGGCGGTTCCAGAACAGGCCGTCCACCAGTACCCGGGCGTGCGGGTCGAGGTACCGCAGGGCCGTGAGCCACTGCTGTGTCGTCACCGTTTCCAAACCGCGTGTCCACAACCCGCCATAGGTCGCGGCCAGCCACCGGCCGAACTCGCCAGGGACGTCGGTCGGGACGTCGGTGAGGGGTTCGCTGTTGGCGGAGTCCTGATCCCCCCCATCCGACGGCGTACCCCGGCCGAACCCTTCCAACGGGTTCGCCGGACCGTATGCGGGATTGGGCGGCTCGCCTACCAACGGCGATGCCAACTCCGCCGCGGTGCAGCGCATCACCGTGAGCCGGCGCACCCCCGACCACTTCCGCGAAGCCTCGGCGAAATCGATCCCGGCACCCGTCGCCACCTCGATGTCGCCCGACAGCAGCGCCTCCACCTGCACATCGGTGAAATCATCCGTATCGATGACCACCAGCCTCGGATCATCCGCGGTACCCACATTACGAACAACGACCAGGTGCGCAGTACCCCGTAACCCACCCGCCAACGCCCGGTAACCGTCCCGCGCGTAATCCGCGTCCTTGTCGCGCCGGTAATCCACGCCCGGTTTGTCCATTGCGAGCACCGCCCACGACCCCGGCTCATCTTTCAACGCCGCGACGGCGGCTTCGGCCGCGGCGGACTCGTCCTCGAACCACGCGACCGCCGCACCGTCAACCGCGGACTCATCCAGCTCCGCACTGCCCGGGAACTGCGCATCGCCCGCAGCAGAAGAGTCCTGCGCCGCGCCCACCAGGAACTGATCACCGGACCACCGCCAACCAGCCCGTTCCGCGAACCCCACCGAATCCGACCCGAATCGCCAGATATCGTCCGACAGCGCGGGTGCAGCCACCAGCGGACCCGCACCCGACCCAACCGCCTGCAGAGCCGCCATCACATGCAACGTCAATCCGGGACACCGCCCACGGCCCGACGACTTCGGAAGGCGGTCCGACAGACCATCGACATTTCCATCAGTATCGTCAGGTATCGACAGCAAATCTCCATCAGCTGTCCCGGCCTTATCGGCGGCGGCAGCCCGGATACGGGTGCCGGCCGGATCGACGGATTCCGATGCGCCTTCCGCGGGGTCGCTACCGGGCAGCCCTGCCGCACCGGCTGCTGCGGCAGCGCCGATACCCGCCTCACCGGTAGTCGGCAGATAGTTGCCGCCGGAGTCCGTTCCAGGCGGTGTGAGCTCAGGGGGCATGGGGCTCGAGTCGGAGTACAGCAAGCGCCAGAGGTCTGCCAGTTCCTGACGAAGATCCTTCTGCAGCGGTGAGGTACGGTCGGCGACCATTTGCTCCAGAACCTGCGCAACGCCTTCATTCAGCTGGAGGTCGCCGTTCATAACCTCGCCGATGACGTCGAGTGCGCCGTAGTCCTCGTTGGTTTCGTAGAACTCGCGGGTGAAGTTGCCGATATCCGTGCCGTCGGTCTGGTCGATTTCCCACCAGGTCCGGGCCGATGACAACAGATCGGCTGCTATCGGCGCCAGCTGCCGGCGCATTTCCCGCTCGATCCACCCGTCCTCGGTCATGCCTTCGGTCGGTGGCTGCCGTGTCACGGCCTCGGCTCGGCCGCGCGCCCTGGCGACGAGGGCAGGCAATAGCCACACGGCCTGCTCCGGTGAGTCGGTCAAGTGAGCCGGAACCAGGATCTCCTCGTCCTCGACATCGACGAAGCGTCCGATGTCACCGACGTGTTCAGCCGCCCTTAACGATTCGGCATATCGGATAGTCCAGCCTGTATTCAGCAGTTCCGCGACACCGTCACGAAGCGAGTGCGACTTCTGCACCAACGCGTCGACCTCGGGACCGAGGCCGGTCCGCACCGTGATATCGAGCAGCCGGTACCACTCCTCGATGTAGTGGGCACTGTAATCCCGGTACCACACGCCGTGGTCCTCGAAATTGGACTCGTATGCCTGCTCGAAGTCCGCCATCAGGTGGTCGGTGACCAGTTTGCGGGCCTGTTCCAAGGTGATTTCCCCACGGACGACGCGGGCATAGGTGTCGTTCTCGAACGTGTTGTCCACCACAAGGCGGACGACGCCCTCACGGTCAGGGATCTGGCGCGCGTCGATATCGATTCCGGCGTTGACGAGGATCTCGTGGCGGGCTCGGGCGTGCACCAGATTCGCCTCGGCCTCATTCGTGAACTTCTTCCGCAGCTGGCGTTCGATCCAGTCCCGGAAGGATTCGCCGGCGCGCGGAAGATCAGCGGTAGTGTCGATCTGCACACCCGTGGCATGGCCGAGTTCGTGGGCCAGCACACCCGCCGAACTTCCGTTCAGCGCGCGCAGGTTGCCGTGCAGATTGATGTCACCCACCACGTGCGCGCCAGCCGCACCGTCCGGCACATCACCATACTCGATCTCATAGCCCTCATCGAGCGCCCAATTCAGCCGACTCCACATGTCCGGCGACTTCTTTGCCAACTCCACCACATCCTGGCCGAGCGTGAAGAAACCGTCGGAACTGTCCGAACTGTCACCAGACGCACGGGTTAAAAGGAAGCCGGCAGAGATCTGCAACACCAACGCCCGAATGATGGTGCGGCGCTCCAGCGGCAGCTGCCACAACGAGCGGGTGCTGCCGGCCGAACCGGACGAGGGCACCCTCCCCCCGTCAGGTGCCAGGGAGAGCAAGTCGATATCGCCGGTAGCGTGGGCCGCCACCTCGTCGAAGCGGGCCATTATCGCTGCAAACCACGCGCCACGACTGCGCTCTTCGAACTGTGATTGCAGCGGCGTGAGTGTGCTTCGGCAGGTGTCGACATCGGTTCGGCTCAACGGGTTGTCGACAAAAATCCGTCGACCGTGCTGGTCGGTAGCGGTGAATACACCATCCGGGTCACCATTCCCGGCGAGTGCGTTCACGAGCCCGGCCAGCAGGGCTTCCAGATCGTCGTGGTCGGGTGCCGTGAGAGTGCACAAAGCGTCGACCAACTGCCCGAACAGCACCTCGGCGTCGGCGTCATCGCCTAGAGAAACAGCCTCCGACCCACGGGCTGAGAATGCATCATCGGGCGGGCCGCCATTCGTATCCGCCGAACCGGCGGCCACCCCCCCGTCTTCCTCGCCGGTGCCCACGCTGTTTTCGTGCTCGACGAGCAACGCAGCGACCGGCTCCCACCGCTGCTCTTTAACCAGGCCGGGCCAGCGCATCACCCGGCGCGCTGCCTTCAGCAGTTCCGACGTCGTCGGATGCTCCGGGAGGTCGATGAATCCCTGCAATGCGGCTGACATCCGGGTGGCCCAGTCGAGATCGCCGTCCGGCTCCGGCGGCTCCGGCCCGGACCCGAACCCATCGCTCGGCGTACCGACCTCAGCGTCCGCAGGCGACGCACCTGCGCCCTCCATCAGCATCTCCCACGCATCGAGCGCATCGGCGGCAAACTCCCACCCTCTCGGGGACACCGAAGCACCCATAAGTCCGCGCACGCGTGTCAACAGCTGGTCGAAGCCGGCCAGCAGCTCCGGGTCGTCCCCAGTCGCTGCCACCGCAAGCTCGAACGCAGGCCGCAACCGCTCGACCTCGGCCTCGTAGTCGGCCAGCACATCAGCGATCGGCGACCACTGGTACCGCGTCAGCCCCTCCGTCAGCATCGCCTGGCGTGCGAAGTCGAGCAACTGCTCAGTGGACAGCTCGTCCACACCGTCCGCAAGCCCAGCCAGCCTCTCCGGGCGATCTCCCACCGGCCAATCCACCAACGGCCTCAACGCACTCTCCAGCCGCGCCCGAAAGCTCGCATTTCGATCGAAAGCGGTCGAGCCCAAAGCCCACAGGCTGCCGAGGCCCGGGCCGGCCTGCGGCTTGGTGTCCGGTGTTTCGGTCGGATTGTCCGGTTCACGGGCATCGCTGGGCCCACCGGCATCCTTGGATGGTTCGGTCAGCTCGCGTTCCAGCTCGGCCATCCTCGCGGAGGTTTGCTGCGCCTGCACCACGACAGGAGCCAACGCCTCGCGCTCCTCATCGGTGAACGGCCGCGACGCGTGTTCGGCCAGCGCCTCCATATCGATCGGCCCGACCGTCAGCACCTCCGGATCTATCCACAGTTCCAAAGTGGCGACGGCTTCCCGCAGCTCCTTCGCCGCGTCCTCGCTGTCACCGACCACTCCCCCGAGGTCGTCGGTATCACCCAGGTACTCCGCCAGCAGATGCTCCGGCACCGACGGCACATCCCGCAACCGGGTAGACAAGGTGGTGAAATGCTCGGTGCGCCGACGATAATGATGGGATGCGAGCACCGCACGCTGGTAATAGGCGGCGAGTTCCTGGAGCTCAAGGAAACGCTCGGCTCCCTCCCTGTCCGCTGGCAGGTGCCGGGCCAGCGTCGCATCGACCTCGTCCGGCCCCAGCCCTTCCTCGATACCGAGGCGACGCGCTTCCGCCTCCATCTGCTGCTGCAGCCGAGAGCGTTTCGCCTCCTGTTTGCCCAACTCTTGGGCCGCCCGCCGCATCACGCGATCGACCCGTGCACTCGCCGCGGTATCACGGCCATGGCCGTCACCGGACCGGCCACCGCCCGAACGGCGAGCGGCGTCGGGCAACTGCCTGTTGAGTTCGCCCTCGCCGTCGTAGTACAGCGGCGACCAAGGATTGATACGACCGTCGTCAGGGCTTGTGGAGTGGGGGTCTTCAGGGTCGGTGGTGCCCGGTTGATCCATCGGCACCGAATGTTCGCCATCCGCGCCGCTTCGATCGTTCGCCGGGCTGTCGGAATGCGTCGGATCGGTGTGGGAGGGGTCGGACGAAGGTAGCCGAAGGTCGAACCGCTCCGTCTGCGGGCCGAAGGAGTGCGGCTCAACGATATTCGCTACGATGAGCCGACTCTTGTTCCCAAGCCATTCGCTTGCGACCCGCGTCCGGACCCGCTGACCGTTGTCGAGCAGGGATTTCAGACGTTCCAGCGCCGGATGCTTCGGCCCGGCGCCGACCGGACCGCCCGTCAGCGCTTTCCAATGCGCATCCAGCCGATCCCGCCGGGCCGAGTCACGCAACCAACCCGACCAGTCGATCTCGAACCAGCCCAAGAACCCGAGGTACACCACGTTCTCGGCCACACCATCGTGCTCAACCGTTACCGCCCACCACGGCCCGCGGCGGTATCCCTCATGCTCAAGCACCACCACGCCGACCTTGCCGCGGTCTCCATCCGCAACCGATAACACAAAGCTCGTGAGCAATGCCTGCACATCGGCCCCGAAGTTGCCTCTGGCGGCCGCCAGAGGCAACACGCTCGGTGCATCGCTAGCGTCCGCAACGTCCACAGCCTCCTGCTCAGAGGCCGGTTCACCCCGGGGGGTCGGCTGGTCGCCAGCGAACCCGGTGCGCTCATCACCCGAGCGCTCTGTCTCGGTAACGACGACGTTGTCCGCGCGTTCCGATGCTGCAGCGGTCGCTGCGTCGTCATCGGGTTCCGCTGCCGGCGTAGCCGAGACCTTCATACCGTCACGGCCCTGGGGCCGCGCGGAACCCTCCGACCTGTTGCGTCGCAACCTCGTGTGCTCGAACGTCGGCTCACCGTCCTCGCCGGTGCCGACTTTCAGCTCGTTCCAGATGAAACCGGTTTCGCTGTCGACGAATTCGAGTCGCACTCGAGTACCGTCGAGACTGTTGGTGACAAACCGCACATTCTGTGTGCCGTGGCTGTGCAGAGCGTGGCGCACCTGCTTGTTCAGGAAGTCGGCAAGTTCGGCGTGAACACGCCGCCTGTCCTCCGCTGTGAAGCCCTTCTGGGCGAGCAGCTCGTCCAGCTCGTCACCGAACTGGTCCAGGGCAGCTTTGTAGAACCTCGATATCGTGAGGTCGAGTGCCTCCTCGAAAATCTCATAGGGAATCTTATCCGGCCACCTGCCTCGTTTCGGCCTATCGCCGCGCAGGTCCACCGGCAGCAGACCCGACACTCTCTGAATCGCCTGCTGTTCCAGCAGTTCTACTGCCTTCATCGACAGGCCCATATCGACCGCAATGGCGGCCGGTGACTGACGATCGAGGAACCTGCGCCGCGCGAATTCGACGATATGCCCGGTGAACGCGCGCTCCTTGCTTGCACTCGGTTGATGGATGGCCTGGTTCTCGAGTTCATCGATGACCGCACGCAGCCGGGAAACGTTCTCCGATTCGGCGGCATCCCACAGCGCTGTCCCGTACCTGCCGAGCACCTCGGGGGGGCGCCCAGGAGTAAGAGCTACCGCATAACGCTGGGCCGCTGAGGCGAGAAGGGGATCCGGGATGCTCAGCCGTCCCTGAAGCGCGGCATCAACCACCGCTTTCTGCTGCTGCTCCAGCGCCCCACGGGCGCGCTCCCACGCTTCTCGTTCCGCACCGTCGAAAGCCCGGAGTACCGGGTTCTTCTCGCGCTCCTTCTTGGGAATCTTGCCTTTCGCATCCGAAATCCCTTCCGCCATCGCATACGCATTGGTGATCGTCTCCGCCAATTTCGCGAAGGTCACGGGCCGGCCCTGTGGCTTGTCACTGATGGCCGACGGAGGATCGCCGCTCTCGGGGTCGCCGGCACGCCGGGAAGTTCCCCTGCCCGAATCGTCCGGATGAGGGGCACTATCATCACCGGGCTCATCGCCGGGGATGTTGGCGCCCGATGCTTCCCCGGAACCGTCGGATCCCGGGGCCTGCTCGTCAGCGCCATCCATGGCAGGGGCCGAAGGGGCGGCAGGAACGCTCGGCGCCGACGCCGCAGGGTCGGCGACCGTCCGCAGTGAGTGTGGGCCTGCCTCGCAATCGACAGTGACCGCATAGCCATATGGACCTCCCCTCCCAGTTCCGTCCGTACCCAGCGGCTTCTGACTGAATGGCACCCCCAAATCCATCAGATCCCACATCGTCCCCAGATCCAGCCGCTGGCCCGCCGGCTTCCCAACGCTGCCGGTCTTGATTTGCACAAACATCGGTAGCGATCCGGACACCGTGTTCGACAGCACAATCAGTGAGTCTTCGTCCACCGAGCGGTTCAGCAGCAGATTCAGCGCCCGCAGCCCCGGGCTTTCCAACCCGGCATTCACTTCCACCGCCAGCAGTTTCGCGCAATTCTCCGCGACACTCTGCCAAACCGTGTTACCCGCCTGGCTGCGTACCTGGGCATGGGAACGGATACCGGAGTTCGCTGCCTCGGCGATCTCCACCGTCAGTGAGTTGCCCTCCGGAGCATCGGTTACTGTTGCGGTCAGCCGCCATCCATCGTCGTCCACCTTCACCTCGGACGTGAAAGACGGTGTTTGTGCTTCCTGCACGGCACTCGCCACCATGTCGATGGCCAGCGAAGCACTGCTGGGAAGCTCGAGTTCGGCCACTTGCGCGCGCAACAGCGGCAAGATGGATTCCCGTTGATCGGGTCCGAGCTCGAACATCGGGCCCGGCCGGGCAGTCGCGCTGGGTTCACCTAGTTCTGCCCGGATGACTCCGAATGCTGATTCGACAACCCGCTGCACCGAATCGATGTCGGTCAGATCATCGATTTCGATCGTGATCCACCCGGGCCGGTCGTCCACGGTTCGCCATCCGGAGCGTACGAAACGAATGCCCTCGACCACGACCTCCGGATACCTGAGACACAGTTCTCCGGACACCCGCTGAACTTCGGCTTCGATACCCGGCGCCGGACTCGGTCCGCGTACCGGTAGCTCAACTGCAACATCCTGCGCGGTGCCGTCACCATCCTGCTCCTCGGCAACCGAAGCGCCATCCCGCCGCGGCACACCGTGCGTATCCGACCTGTCTGGCGGATCCATCGGCATATCCCGACGTCCCGCGGGCCGGTTCAACGGGCCCCGGAACAACTCCGGGTCCTGTCCCTCGGCCAACCTGTACACCGGCAGACCGTCCTCGGTATGCGAAACGACAGTCACCCAATTCTCGCCGGGAAGTGTCGGATAATCCTTGAGATCGATCTCAAATTCCGACGGGTCGCGCGTCCCCTCGTGAATTTCGGCCATTATTTCCTCGGTAATCCGAGGATCCGTCGGATCGAACAGCCTCAGGCGCTCTTGACCGTCGGCGCCTACAACATTGCGCACGATGACGATATGCGCATCGGCATCACCCAGCGTCTCATTACGGACCGACTCGATCGCAATCTCGAACCACGCATTGGGATGCCCATATAACCCCGCGGCAGCAGCCTTCAAATTCGGATATACAGCCGGATCCCAATCAGACTGTCCCTGCCGCGCGTAGTGCACACCCCACGCACCACCAGGCCCCGCCGTACCCGAAGGCAGAGCCGCCCGGCGTTCCAACTCCGCACGCAGCTCCGAACCCTCCGGAGCCCGAGCAGCCGCCGCGCGAAGATGAAACCGCCGAATAACCTGCGTCCGAGCAGCGCACTTTTCGAACTCCTCCGACGAATCGCGCCCCAGCAACCGCGCCCGCCACGCCTGCGCCACGGGGGCATTTTCGTCCTGTTCGTCGGCACCATCCGTGGAAGGTACCGAAGCGGCGGCGGGCACGATCGGGGCTCTAGCCTCGGAGCCGGTGACCGCCGGCAGTGAGGGTGTGTTGGAACCATCCGATGTCGCTGCGATATGGCTGGTCAGCACCTCACGAACAGCCCGCGACATCAACCCGCCAGGCGGCAGTGTGTTCGTATCGAGGCCTGCGGACACCTCCTCCGGTTGCGGCGCACCGTCGGACACGACAACTCGGGCCATCCCGTCGAGCGCGCCGGAAGAATCCAGCGCAGGCAGATACGTGGCCTCCTCACCGAGGAGAACTAATGTCGTTTGTGGTTCGAAAAGCAAACCGTCTCGAACACCGCGGCGGCCCGCGAGGCGCTTTCCGTGTTGCAACGACCTGCCCGCCGGCGACGCAGTGGCACTCGGGTACCAGCTCGGCCGGAGAGCAGCGGGCAACGGCGCGTGCAACGTGACCACGACCTGGTCGGAACCGAGACGTTCCTCGAGTTCCCGGTGCAGCAGCGGCAACGTCAGCGCCGTCTCCTCGACCGTCTCCCACGAGGTGTCCTGCGGTAGGACGATCTCCACATGATTTGTACCCGAGTCGAGGTCGCCGGCAACGAACTGGATGGTGTGCGGATCGGCAGGTTCGTTCTCGGTGTCGATTCCGAGCGCGAGCGGATCGCAGGTAAACGCACGTACCTGGTCTCCGTCGGCGGCCATGCGGGACAGTAGGTTTTCTACAGTGCGTGCTACCGCCGCGCCGCGCGAATTGCCCTGGGTCGCGATAAAGGTGACCGCGGTCCGAACCGCCGCGCTGCGCTGATCTGCCGGAACGCCCTCCTCGATCATGAAACCCAGCAGATCGGGGTGCAGCAGGCCCGCGCCGACTTCCGGACGGTCCGAACGCACCTCCGCCACAGCGTCGAACACAATGCGCAGTGCTTCAGCACGTCGCCGTGCCATCGTCACCGGATCGCTCGGATCGAAAGCGAAGATCTCTTCGAGTTTCGTAATTATCAGACGCGCGGACCGCAGCTGGTTCTCGGTGGGAATTGCGAGACTTGACCGGCCCGGTCCGGCGCTCGGATCGGACGAGTGTCCGCTGTCCCTTCCCCCGGTGCCCGATTCGCGAAGTCCGGCGAGAGCTCGGCCGGCCTGCTCCGCCGTTCTGCTCCAGATGCCCGATGCACCCCGGGCCATCGCCTCGTACAACAGCTCGCGCCCGTCGACCGGACCACAGACAACTTCTACGCCCTCGTTGTTTCGAGCGAGCCCGAATATGCCATCGCGGCTGGCCTCCGGCCCCACTCTCGCCGGCACCCAGATAAGGAATTTGATGGGGCCCGTGTCATCGGCAATAACAGTTGCGAGTGTCTTCTCGGGCTCAAATAGGTCGTACCTGATCTCGAAGAACAAGGTCACGTTGTCCGGTAAGGTCCGTTCCCGCGCGGCCGAAACCACGTCCGGATCAGAAGTTTCCAAACGGATCGGATCGGGCCCAACGGCGTTCAGAACCGCTTCGAAGGTTTCCGTGTCGTCGACCCGGATCGCCGGCATCGCACGACCCCACCGAATGGACGACAGAGCATCATCCAAAGAGGTGAGAGCATAGTCGCGCACCGCCTGTTCGACGCTCAAATCGGTGATCGCGGTCCCATCCGGTACTTGATGGTAGTGATGGACCACCAGACCGCCGTCACCAGTTCGGAAGACCTGGATCCGAACCCCGTCGATACCCGGCGCGATACCGAACCAGCCCGGCCGGACAGCATTCCCCCAGTCCGCCCATACAGTTGTGTTCGCTGCCTGCGCACGGACCTCACCAAGAGCGACATCATCGCGCGGCGTGGCATCGTCGTCCCATTCGACAAGGTCCGAATCGGGACCGAATACCTCGCCACCGAGGTACCGGTCCTCGCTCAGTTCCATGTTGGCAAGAGTTTCGTCCTGCGTGTCCGGGAACAGGCGAGAAATCGCCGTGACAACAATCTGCAGCAGTGAATCGGCCTGGTAGTTCGCGACTCTCGTAACCAATTCGCCCGGCGTGATATCGGCGGCTGCGCAGACTTCGTCCCAGATCCCGCCCAAGCCCAATTCACGAATCCGATACTCGAAATAGTCGAGATCCAGATAGTTCAGCCCGCGCACGATATCCGCGGCGTCCCCGATATTCGGCGGTGATGCCTGCATATGCGACACGATCATGTCTTCGACCCGGCCCGGGTCAGGGAGACCTGTGCCGTCATCGCCGACTGTCACCGAGTCGCCGTCCTCAACATCACCGTCAGCGGGATACAGCGTTGCGAAAGTTCTTCCGACGCCGGGATTCTGCTGCCCGATGGTGTAGGGACGGTCGATCAGCTCATGGTTCGGTGATGCCGAGACCGGGCGTTGGACGGGGTCTTCCCGGAGCCAGTCACGCCTGACGAAGCGGTCGGCACCCGAATCGTCCGTACCCTCATAAATCAGCATATAGGGGTGCCGGTACGGGGCTTCATCGTTCGATACCGGGTATTCCTCTACGATGGAAGCACGCGCACCGCGGCCCATATCCTTCAACTGCCGGCAAATAATGTCCAGCGCCGAATCGTGTTCGGAGGCGATGACCTCGGATTCTCGGCCGGCCGTTGTAGGCGGCAGGTCCCGATCGCCTCGGTAGCTGCTGCCGGTCGCTTGCCATCGGTCGATATCCGCCGCGACGGCGGCCTCGCAGTCGGGCTGGTCACCTTCCAGCGCCTGGTCCAGCGCGGCATCGTCCAGTGACGCACTGGATGCGTCGTACTCGGGCCAGGCGGCCCGGTCCACCGGGAGGTGATCGACCCATTCGATCGCGAAGCCACGTCTGATGAGCCGACGCAAGTCGGCGGTGTCCGACGCAGCTTCTGCCACCTCCGCGCCAACCGCTGGGTGACCCACGATCCGGATTTCGGGCGCACGCATGGGGAACAGTTGACCGATGTGTATCAGGGACTGCAACAACCCCTCGAGATCGGCGGCAATAGCCTCGCCCGTCATCGGTCCGATTCGCATCAGTGAGGCCACGGCCTGCCCCGGGTCGGCCCGTTTCGCGGCTTCGTATCCGTCGATGGCATCCACCAGCCGAAGTTCCAGCGGCTGGTTGTCCGTATCAGCGAACGTGTGCATCTCGATGAGGTCGGCGGTGTCGATATCACCCACCGCGACGACGAGACTGTCACCCAGCGAGACCACGTGGATCGACGGCTGTCCCGGTAGCCCGGCTACCATGCGCGCGGCATTTTCCAGAGGTGTCGCGAGCGAGTGCGGCGACGATTGCGGCACCTGTTGCGCACCACTCCGGTGGTCGGACTCCGCTGAACCCGGCACGTCGCTGGTCCCCGTCGCGATCAGCTGGGCGAATGCCCGGTGACGCCACCGGGCCGGTACTCCCTCGGCTGCCGCGACCACCTCCGGCACACCCTCTACCAGCGACCACCGCTCCTCAGATTTCAGCGTCAGCCACCGCGCTGCGAGACCAGCCGGGTCGTCGTCGGCGATCCCCAATTCGGACAGCAGCTCCAGTGCACGGCGGCGGGTCTCCTGGCGATCGGCAGGGGCGTCGGGCAGCACGGGCCGCAGTGTCCGGGTGGGATTGCGCAATGCTTCTACCCGTGCGGCAAGCCGGGCCAGCTCCACCTCGGCCAACTCGAGTCGGAAAACGGCGTTTTCGAGATCTGCAATGGCCGCCGCATTTCGGGGCTGCTCGTTGGTCGTCTCCTCCGTTTCTCGATCGGAATCCGTGGTTACCGGAAGGTCGACGCTACTCATCAACGCGTCGAAAGCCTCGCGTTCGCGCAATCGGCGGCCGTCCCTTCTGAGGTCACTCGCGAACGCGCCGGACCGCACATTTTCCCTCGTGTCGAGCAGATCCCACCCGGCGGACTGTCCGGCCCACAACGCCTTGGCATACCATCCGCCGCGCTCCCACTTTGCCGCGCCGTATGCCCGTTCGGTATCCGATACAGGTGATTGCCTACCGTCGGGATCATTCCCACGACCTTGCAGGTAGGCCCGCTGCTGCTCGAGATGTCTCGCTTCCAGGCCCGCGACCAAGGCATCGGCGGCATATTCGATCGCCGGGGACTGCGCCATCGGTTCCTGCCCGGCATCCGCGATCGAGCGCGCAGCACCGGTGACGATATTCTCGGTGAGCGCATCGACATCCGTTCCGCCCGACACCGCCGCGAAGAAATCATTATCACGGGTGACCAACGGAGTGAGCAGTTCATCCACCACTGCCGCCGGAGCCAGCGCAGATACACCCGCCTGGTGCAGGTCCCGCAATCGCTGCTCGATCCGATGTGCGGTCTCCACAGCCACCAGATACGTTCTGTACGCCTGCTCTAGACGGTTGTCCTGATCAAATGGCACGCCAGTGGCGCCGGAATCCGACTTCAGCCTGACGTACTCGACGGCGTCGTTCTCGAGACTCGAACGTAGCGCGTCCACGGCAGCTAGGTCATCGGTCAATGCGGCAAACAACCGCTGCTCCACCGTGCCGGCCTCGACGACCTCACTCCTCTCACCATCCCGGCCCAGCAACCGTTCGCCATCGGGCTCCCCGGGCCCCGAAGAACCCTCCGAGTGGGGCCCATCGGAATCGCCCGGACCGAATTCGGAGCCGATTCCTTCGATCCTATAGTTCGGCCCATAGGCACTGATCGGACCGTAATCACGAGAATCCGCCTCACCCTCCAAAAAGGCCTCGTTGAGGGAAGTTTCGGGCCGGCCCTCGGCGTCACGGCGTATCACCTTTATCCCGGACGCATCACCTGCCCAAATATTCGCCCATTCAGGCAGTTCAGGCTTCACACTCAACTTACCGGATTCGTAATCGGCAAGATCCTTACAGTATCGAGCTACCTCACTGAACGCGTAACGAGATTCCGCGTAACTCAGGTCGACCGCCTCGCCCGCCTCCATCCGGGCTATATCCTCGTCCGAAATCTTCGTCAGATCCAACAATATGAGTTCACTGCCGTTCACGGACCGACGACCACCGAATGCGTGGGAACCGACTTGCCACACATCCTCCCGGTTCTTCCGGGCATAATCGAACACGATTTCCATACGCCAACCCGGCGGGAGGGAATAACACGACTCGACCAGGCCGCCAGGACCATACCGAATATCTCGCGACCACATCGCACCGCGACGCATCGCATAATCGACACCACGTAACTCGGGTGCACCGTCCCCACTGCTCACCGGACGAGAAGAATCCACGGCGAAATGCTCCGGCGTCTGCATCTGCGTCACCAAAAGCATCCGCCAACCGCAATCCGAACCCGTCAACTCCTCGACAGGCGGATTCGTCCCGGTCGCGACCGCACTTCCATCGACAATCCCGCTCCCATCCGACGCCCCGCCGACCGGACCTCGGATCCCCGATCCCCGGCCCATCTCATACAACACTCGAGCACGTCCCACAAAAGGCCCTCGCGCAGAGCCCATCCCAGAGACCTCGGACCCGGGCATCATCCCATCCAGTTCCCCACCACCAGCAGGGGCCGGTGCAGATGCCGAATCCGTCTCCGACATGCTGGACACAGATGACTCGACGGTCACAGACCCACTGGGCTCGACATCTACCCCGATATCCGGGAGCCATATCTGTGTCACACCCCCCGCCTTGTCCACGATCAGGATTTCTTCGAGGCCGCTTACCGGCTTGTCCTGCAACGCACTACGTATCGCGTCCGAATGCACCGGTGTGTTTGCGAGGTTCACAACGATCCGGGTTGGTCGACTCCGCTCGGACAAGGACTGCTCACCCAGTTTTCGCAGACGCCGCACAACCCCGTCTGCGGTGGCGCCGCCCGGCTCGTAAAGACCGAATGGCCGGTCTTCGACGACAAACGCCGCCTTGCGGAGACCGCTTTGCGGTGGAGGATCGATCCGATAGCCGAGTCGGGTCAGGGCTTGGGTCGTCTTGTTCGAGGGCACGGTGGAACCCTCGGGCAAACTCCGATCAGCGTCCGGGACCAGCGACGGAACCGTATGCGGGGAGATTCCGGACAACGAGCCGGTCGTGGGCGCGAACGGCTCCTCCTTCGCGTGCGCGTCCGACGCCGGTGACACCGAATGCTTTTCGGCCAGGATTGTGGCCAGGACACGATCGAGCTCTTCCTCGTTACCGGTACGTTTCAGGTCGGCGAGTTCCCCGATTCGGCGGACCAGGTCGTCATACTTTTGCTGTTGACCGATCAGGCTCCGGGCGGCGGTGAGATGCTCGCTCCGAGCAGGCCGAGACTGTCGGTCATCAGTGGGCAAGTGATCCGGGTTCGAAGGTAGCTCGGTATACGCCGCTTCTACCTCGGCGGAGAGCTGTTCGATGAACTCGCTGTCCAAACTGCCGGACACATCACGCGCTTCACCCCGAGACTCTGTGTAGGCGAGGCGGGCTCGATCCAGCTCAGCGCCGGCCTCGAGCAACTCCGTCACCAAGATATCTGCGGCCCGCACCCTGGTCATCATCAGGCGGTATCGCTCGACGTCGGCTATCAACCCCTGGTTCTCGCTGATCCACCGCTGAAGCCGCTCGGCCCGAGCGGCATCGGCCGTCTCCGCTTCCAACTCCCGGGTGTACCGCCGCACATTGGCCCTCCACTCGGCCACATACTCCGGATCAATCCGCAAGTCATCGTTTTCGAGACCGAACCCGAGCCGGTTCGAAATCTCCCAGCGCGCACGTTCCGCCTCGGCACGCATTGCGTCCAGTTCGGGGCCCAGCACGTCGGCAGACCGCATCGCCGTCCCCTGTTCCGACAACTCGGCCGGATCGGATCCCTCCGCGGCAATATCAGAGGCTTGTCGACCACTCCCCTCAGCCATGGCCAGCACTTGCAGGTACTCGTACATATGCCGGAGGTAACTCCGGACGGCCTCTGCCACCGTCACTTCGTCCCACGAGCCATCGAACTGCCCCGTGAGCTCCGCGGTGATCTCGGCGTGGGTTTTCCCGTCCAATCGCGCCTCGACCATGAACCGGGCTTCGTCCGATTCCAACGCCCCCAACGCCACCACATAATGGTGGTCACCCCGGTTGCGGGCGGACCATAGGGTCGCGCGGACCTCGGCCAACGGAATCGAGGCCGGTTCACGGCCTGCCACTCCAGATCGGATTCGCGAGTCTGAAGCCGAGCCGCCATTATCCGCAGTTTCGTCCGCCCGCAGATGTGCAGGAACCCGAGCCCTTCCGACAAACCCACCGAGACGCGGCATAGACGATCGCGAACCGACTGTGCCCGGCGCCGCAATCACCTGTCCCGGCTCACCGCCGGATCCCTCAGCGACCGTCACCGCGGAGTCAGTCGCGGTCAGAGTTGATGAAGGATCGGATGGTATTTCGGTGTCTTCCGTCGCGCCCCGCGGCGTCACCGCGGCCCGGTTCTTGCCAGCGTCCATTGACTCCCAGAAGCCTGACTCCTCGAGACGCTGGGTGGCCATGACCAGAAGACCTAGCGGATCGACCTGCAGCAGATTGCGAGCCATACCGTCCAGATGCTTGCGGATACCCGCCCGATCGCTCGGCTCAACCGATGTCAACCGGTTCCAGTAGTCGGTCCAGACCGGCATATCCCGGCGCCGCTCTGCCAACACTTCCAACGCATCCACCAGTGCGGCAAACGCATCAATCTGCTCCTCGTGTTTCGGATTCGGATGTTTAACCACCGGTGAATCCGCCACCCGTGCACCTTCCTCGACCGACGGCACAACATAAACTCCGACTGCCGGATCCGACACGCCCCCAACCCGATTGCTTGTTCTGTCGTACCAGTCGAGGATGCCGGGCAACTGCCGATACAAGCCCATGATCCGAAGCGTCGCGACGCGATCGGATACAGGTAGCCCCTCGATGAGCCGGGTCGCCAACCATCGCTGCGCACCCGGACGTGTAGCCGGATTCAGCAGGTCCGAGACCAACTGCGGTCCAAGGCCGAATCCGATCAAGTCCAGAAGCGGGTTGACCACACACTCCACTTGCAGGGCAGCCGCCTGAGCCGAAGTACGGTCCGATTGCCCTATCCCCAGAGCGGGCATGGCAGTCGTCTCGGTGGCAGGAGGCCGGGCTCCCTCCGCGTCCGCTGGCGCTCGCTGGTACGCGGAAGCCCCTGATTCACTGAGTCCAGCGCCGCCTGGAACGCCCAGAGCATCGACATACTTGTCCGCCCACCGATTCTCGTCACCTGAATCCTCCGGCGGATTCTGAGAATTCCAGAACCGAACGACAACCTTCGTGTAGTCACCAGCTGGCCCGATTTCCGACTGAACCTCATCAAGCACAACACGATCGAATTGGAGTAGCCGCTCGGCCATCTTACCGGTGAAAGAATCCCACAGAGCTTCTGTGATAACTGCTCTGGTAATGGGTTCGGCGCTACGCAACCTCGCGTTGAATGTCTCGAGTTGCGACCCACCGAAATCATCGGACCAAGTGTCCTCGATACCTTGGATCACATCGCCGAACTCGGCAACCATCGCTTCGAACATCACCCCACCACGGGGTGTGGCAGGTCCCGTAGCGATCCGGTAGTGCAGAACACCGCCCTGGACGTTGCCGGAAATACCCTGGAAGTCCGGCCCGGTAGCGCGGCCGCCATAGCCGTTCGAGTAGCTCGCTCCATACAACCCATGCTCGACTGAACTAGAGTAGCCGCGGGACTGACCGCTTTTCCTATGGCGCGGGCGAGATTCCTGTGATTCCGCGCCTACCGAACTGTCGGGTCGCACTTCCCCCAGTTCCGCGGAGTAAAACGCGGCGAGGTTGTGTTCCCCCGACAACTCCGTCACGTGAAGGGCATTCGAACGGCGATTCTGTCCGGCCTGTCCTGGATTGCCACCTGCCGCAGTCGCACCGATATCGAACTCTGGCACATCGCCCAGCCGATCGGGATTCAGCAATCGTCCGGTTTCCGGATCCCGGCGCCACGCGGCCTTCCCCGGCTCATCGGCGTCGATGTCCACAACGTGGATCGGCATACGATCAGCGCCCCGGTAGAACACGCCATAATACGCCTGAACCATGTTACTGCCAGCCGGTACCGGATTCGGATCATCGATCTCGAAGCGCACCGGACCGCCTTGCTTATCGCGTAAGGCTTTAAGCTGGAACGCGTGGACCCGCACTGAGGAATGGATCGGATCGAACGGTTTCTGGTGTTCGGTGAAGATCACCGCTCGCCCGACCACTCCGACGCCGTCTCCGGCGAGCTCGCGCATCTTTTCTCTGATATCAGCCAACTCGTCGAACCGCATGGAAAGTCCGCCTGAAGCCCACACTGCTTCAACGGGGTCAGTTCCTTCCGGCCGGTGCGCGGAACTCAGGTCGACCGGCAGCCCCAGACCGGCCAGCGTCCTGGGCACACACCCATTTCGCGGCTCCCCGCTGCGGTACAACACATAACCGTCGGTGCCGTCGGTCACCGGCTGCGGCCCACGGAAATCCGGGCCGACGAGGCCCGCGGCCTCCTCCGCAATATCTACCGCGGCCGCCAGCGCCAGAACCCGTTCGAACTGTTCCCGCAACACCCGGTCGTCCGGTACGCCGGTCCCTCGAGGCCGGGATGCCTGCTCACCTTGTGCGCGCAACGCGATCCGGTGCAGTTCGAACTCGAGCAAACTTCGATCGACCAGCGCCGGTGGAACTCCCAACCAGCTTGCGACCAGTCTCAACTCCGTGTTGCAGAACATCCGCAAGAGCTTCGCGCGAGCCACCCGGCTATTTGTGAGGTCCGCTGGATCCAGGCCGGCTCGGTCCAGAAGATCGGCCAGATGCTGCTCCGGTTCCACGACAATCGGTTCGGTCTGATCAGTCACGGGAGAGTCGGGCATGGTGGCCGCGTCGTCTGTTCGCGAGACCTGGTCCGAGGTCGCCTCCGCCCGGCCACTCGCGAGACGTTCACCGTCAGCGGCATGTACTGTACCATTTGGTGTTTCCACCAGTACTTCCCGAGCAGAGGTTCGGACCACACCGTGACGACGAGTCACCGCACCGGTATACGGCGATATCCATTCGAAATCGACAGGATAATCAACCGGGTCTCGATCTCGGCGGCCGAACACCTCGCCCGAATCTTCGATGGCCTGCAACGCCCGAGCTGCGAGATCGGCCTCGGATTCGCCGTCCACTCCGAGCACAATGAGACGCGGTGCGCCATCCGCGGAACTCATCCCGACATGTCCGGATATCCCGGTGGATCCATTGTCCCCCAGTTCGTGGCGGCGTTCGGCCAGTCGCATAAGCACTTGGTCGGGTACTTCGGTGCCTTCCGCCGACGGGTCGCCCTGCCCGGCGGCGCGTAATTCCTCCTCGGGTACCTGGTATCCGGATTCCGACGGCGGAGGACGGCGCCGTTCTTTTCTCCGCTGTCTGTCGAGTGCCTCGACCAGTAGATCGTGCATTTCCGCACCGGGAACTGTTATCGGGCCGAGCGCCTCGGCTTGGACACCGGCTTCCGCCACGAACTCCGCCGCCTCCAGATCCCCAGAAGCATCGAACCCACGGGCACTGATCTGGTGAAGCCAGGCGTAGAGCCCTACCATGCCCAGTTCCGGGTCCGGCGGGTTCGACGCCACGTACGCTTCGATCACTACGCGTCCTGCCTCGATCGAGGCACGCTTCGCGCCACTCTTGTCCATCACGTGCATTAGTTCGTGAAGAACACAGAGGTAGACGGGCTTATCTCCGCTGTGTATGTACCCGTTCCTGGAAGCGTCATCGAGTACTCGCTCGAACTCCGGCAAGCGCGCAGCCCACTGTCGACTGAACTCGATCGAGTTCCTCCCGTACTCACCTCGTTTCATTTGGGAAAGCGGTGTTTCGGTGGCCGCGTATTCATAACGCGGCATATCCCGGACTTCGGTTTTCACCAGCCCCATCTCCGGATGGGCGGAAAACACGTCGTGCACGGCTTGCGCGAATTGCCTTACGACTTCCACCTCGATCGGTGGTTCGTTGCCCCGGTCCCAGCGATCTTCGAAGTCGACCCGCAGACCGTGCTCTTCTCTGAGGAAATCCGAGATTTCCTGGACGGAACCTTCGGTCAATACCGGCAGGCGGGCCGACGGACGCGACTCGAACCACTCGGCGGGCACAGTCCGGGAAATCGGAGACCCCGCGAGACGTATCGCAGCCGCAGACTCGGCCATCAGCAATCGATACAGCAGCCTGGCCGGCTGCGGTGCCCCGTCGCCGAGTCTATCAACCAATTCGAAGGCGAACTCCACCGCACGCTTACCGTTGAACCCGGCATCATCGAACACATCGCCGATCTGACTCGCCCACCCGGAGAACCCGCCCGCTGGCTCCGACCACGTTGTCGACAGCCACGAAACATAGTTTTCCCGGAGTACCATCTCCGCCCGAAGGCTTGTCGCGTAATACGCCGAAGCGTCCACTGCGGCTCCGAATTTCTGAACTACCGTGCGGTAAATACTGCCGTTGGGCGATGGCTCTTCGAGGAGCCGTGGCGAAATAGTGATCGCATTGATGTAACCGCCGCCCTCGCGCCCACCCCACGGCTCGATACTCAAAGATACCGGTTCGTCGTCGAACGGTTCCATTATCTGCACCGCACGGATATCGATATCCGGGTATCGGGTCAGCATATCGTCCAACGCACGAACGAGTTCCCGCAGCGCCGGTACAGTCAAATTCGAGCCGAGATAGCGCGGGATTTCGATACCGTGCTTGTCGCCCAGCCATCCCATCATTTCCTCGAGCACGCGCCGCGCGGGCCGTGACGCAGCCCAAGAATTCTCCGCGATATTTTCTGCGTCCGTTACAAGTTCTGGTGGAACGTAAACCCCCGCCCGCATCTCGAACTGTGCGTGCAATTCTCCGCCTGCGATAGAACCCAACTCGGAGCCGGATTCTGAAGCCGCAAAGGCATGAATGGCCAGCTTGTCGATCAGCGTGTCGATCGGATCGTCCGGAGAATCCATGCCGAATTCCCGACCCAACCAAATGGCGAAGCTTTCCCGGCCCGCACGATCACTCTGGCGAAACACCCGGAACAGAAGTCGATACTCCGAGTTCTGTTCCGGAGGCACAGCCGTGCGTAACGCTTCACCGAATGCCAATGCCGCGAGGAAGAAGCCCGGCCGGTCGACCGACGCCCCGTACTCGCCGACCACCCGCATCAGTTCGTCGCGGTCGGCGAGCAGCCGCTCGTGCACTGCAATCGCGCGACCCGGCACCACAGCGAAATCCCGGGGGTCGTTGCTATCGCGAATCACCCCTACTCCGCGGATGCCCGGGACGCCGTACTTGGCGAAGAGGTGATGCAGGCCGTCGGCAAACTCGGCGACAGTGACCGCGTCGAGACCGGATGTCTCGAAGCGCACAGCGGAGAAGCCTGCAACAGTATCACCGTCTGTCCGGACACCGTAGCTCTGCCCCAGGCCGGCGAACAGGGCGCCCGTCTCCGACCTCAGCCAGGCCGGTAGGTCCTCAGCCGCTGTTGTCCCGGCGAATTTCAGGGCTGCATGCTCCGCCGGCCCGACACCGTCCTCGGTTGGCGACGCAGACGCAGACGCACTGATGCGCGGGAGGAATATGCGCAACAGACCGTCCCGGAATCCTGAAGCCCGCGACGCGCTGAGCCTGTTCCGGAGCGATGCGATCGATCGCCGGATGCCGAGAGAATCGGCGCTCCTCCCCGCTGTGCCTTCAGCAAGTCCGGTCGTCGTCATTCCGGCATTCGGGTCGCCGATCTCCTGGTAAGCAATCCAGTCGAGGTCAACCTGCTCGGAAGTACCCACTGGGCCTTGCGGCCCGCCGGAACCGCTATCGCTGAAACCTCGGACGCAGAAGTCGATATCGCGCACAGCCCGCAGCGATTGCAGGCGGCCGGTATCCCAATCAGTCGGTTCGCCGAGAACATCCGCGCGCAACAGGCCGCACTCCATGAGAAGTGCGATGCAGTGATCTCGGTGCGCGGTGACCGATGACCGATGCATTACCAGGTTTTCGAGTTGCGCCGAGAGACGAGCCTCATCAGTGCGTAAGGTATTGATTTTGCTCGTCAGGTGGGTGCGTTGCTCGTCGCCCGGGTCGACCCACCGCCGCTGCACATTCGGTATCGCGGTCGGCCGGTCATGCTGTTTTTTCGCCTCGACGAGATCGGCGCGGACTTTCGACCGTTCGCGGTCGATCTGTGCGTAGCGGTCGTCGAAAGCAGCAAGATCTGCGGGTGCGGAGAGGACCGCGGCGGCCGCGTCGACGTATTGGACCGCAGAGGTCAGAGCAACATCGGCGGCAGGCGACCCTGGGACCTTCTGCAGAATTTGCGCTACCAATGCGTCCCGTACCGCGGCCGCGGTACGCCGGTCTGCATGCGTGTCGTCCGCCTCGGCCGGACGCCGGATTTCCGCGGCATTCGCCCGCGCAGCGGAGCCGACGTCCGAGCGCGGTACCCAGCCGTAGTCGGACAACCAGGCCTCCGTGACCGCACCGTCTGCGGCGACTCGCCGCAGTTCGACCGGGATGTTCGCCTCCCGCAACACCTGCAATTCCGCAGGTTCCAGGTAGGGGTCACCGGCAGTGTCGGCGAACAACACCAGTTGCCCATCCGAAAGCCTTCCCCAGGTACCGACCGCAACTCCACCACTTCGGTCGAATTCGTTGCGGACCGCCTGTTGCTGCTCTTCCAGCGTGCGGTCGTATTCGGCGACGAGAACGGATATCGCCTGCATACCAGGGTCGTCCAAATTCACGTTGTCCGCGGACAACTGTTCCCGCGCTGCGGACACCAGTCGGCTGGTGACAAGTTGCTCCGGATCAGGGACCAGACCGGCAAGTGCCTCGACCAGTTCACCCGCTATCCGCAGTTGTTCGGAGTTCGGGGCGACTTTCGGCGCATCGAATGATGCCCGAAGACATGTGTCGACCGCTGCCGCCAGAGACTCGACGGGAACTCCCGCGGTAGCCGCCGCCTGCACCCGGTACCCGATTTCTGCCAGCGCATCGTAATCGCTGGAGGAAACCGGCCGCGACCGAAGGATCAGGTCACCTAGTTCCTTTACCAGTCTCCGGGTATAGCGTCCGGGCCAACCTTCAGGGAGCAGCCCCGGCGGGTCTGTCTCATATGCAGGGCGCTCGGAACCCGAGTCCACGTCCTTCGTCCGCCCACGCTCGATCCTGTCCAGCACCTCGAGGAGATTCTGCGCAAGAGATCGCGGATCGGTGGGCTCGGGTTCAGGCTCGGGCTGCCTCCACCCGGTCTCTGGCACTTCGATCGTCGTGCCATCGATGGTGGAACGAAGGCTACCTGTCCGACGCAGGGCTGTGCCGTGATCGTCGACCAGCCAGAACTCCACCTCGGTGTTCTCGCCCAGGCCGGCGAACGCGTCAGGATTGTTCGCGAGCGCAGTAGCCAGTCGATCACGCACCGTGTCCGGCGACTGGCTGCGGTCGGCAATCATTACGAGGTGCGGAACGCCGGTCGCCGACACCAACCCCACTTGATTCGGCCCGTCCGCCACGAACGTGCACTGCTGTTCTCCAGCGTCGTTCTCGACGCCGAAAAGTTCGGATGCGAACAGTGTGCGTTGTTTCGCCCGCTCGAGCAGGCCGGTGGCGGCTGTGTCGATCTTGGCGAGCTCACGATCGATGAGCGCGTTCAGTCCCGCGCCCTGTGCGGCGTCGGGGTGGGAATCCGCCTGCTGCCGCAGCGCGTTCTCGGTTTCCCGGACTTCGGCCGCGGCCGCGGCGACCGCCAGCTCGTTGATCGCCCGCAACTGTTCCTGCTTCCCCGGCAGTGGCGTCGTTTCCGGGTCGCCCGAGTCCGGCAGCTCGGCTATCAGCCCGCCGGCCTGCTCCTGCCACTTGTTCCACGCATCGGCACGGCCCGTCAGCAAAGTTTCCCGCAGCTGCCTCGCGGTGCGGAAAGTGGCGCGGTCCTCGGGTGAAAGCGTCGACCCGGTGGTGTCGAAGGCAGCGAGTTCCGCGAGCGAGGGCACCGTCCCTGCCGAGGCCGGCGCACCACCACGGCGCAACAACCGCTCGAGAGTCCTGGCGTTCTCTGCAAGTCGCTCATCGTAACGATTCACCGATGCGGCGGCTTCGAACAGGGCAAGTACGGCGGCGGCCGTTTCGCGTACCCGCGAAGCGGGAATCGCAGCGATGTTCTGCACGGTCAACGCTTCCGCGGCTGTCCACAGGTCCCCGCTGCGCACATCGTCCGCGGCCACCGGATGGGGGGGCTCGTCCACCGAGGTCCATTCCCCGGACGCTCCCCGCCGCTCGGTCACCGAACGGCCGGCGCCATCGACCCGGACCCGCAGATATCCCAACTCCACCGGGCTGCCCTCGGGCAGGACAACCGGTTCGACAGTCCTCCCCGCCACGTCTACCTCGGGATCTGTGAGACCCTCGGGCATCACCCACACCATCCGGCCGGGAAGCAACGCCCCCCATTTACCGAACTCGACTCCGCCCAGCCGTTTCCGTTCCACGCGGGCGGCGGCACGCACCAAGTCACTGTGCTCGCTCAACACCTGCTGTAGGAGCTGAAGTCCCCTGTCCCCTGTCCCCCGCCCAGCCGGACCCGACGCCGCCACCACACTGCGTGCATCCGCCAGCGGCTCGTCGAGCGTCAACTCTGTGGGGTTGCGATTCATCAGCCGAGCCGGGTGATCGAGGAACGCATCCAACCCGGCGATTAGGCGGCGGGCCATATCCTGGGCATCGCTCGGTCCGAACAAGGGAGCATTCGACGGCACTACTCCCGCATCCGCGAGCACCGCCACAATCGGGCCCCACGTCGATTCGGGAAGATCCGCTCGGCCGGCAACCCGATACGCCGCCGTCCGCAGCTCCGCCGGCGACAACGCTTCCAGGTCCGGCACCAGACCCCGCAACACATCCGCCAATGAGGGCTCGACCGGCACCGCCGGTTCGGAATCGATCCGCTCCCAAGATGGCACGCCGAACTGTACGAAGAAGCCGCGATCCGGAAGCGGTTTCGCCGAATGTGGCTCGTCCACCGCGGACGGGGTAGCTCCGGCGGCAGGGCTACGACTGGTTTCCACGGGGGCGGAAATGCCGCTCCGCGCCGAATCGCTGTCGGCAACGCGGGCGCCGAATCGCGATTCGAGGGTATCGCGAGCTTCTTCGAGGATGGCCAGGCGAGAGAAGGCGGCGGGTGGGTCCGAACCCACGACTTCGTCGGACGCCAGCAGGGCTTCCGCCCGAATTCGGTGAGCTTCACGCTCCCGCTTGCCGGCGACCAATGATTTCATCTGCGCCGACATGTGAATGGTGTGATCGGCTACGGCGTCGGCGATGTCGTCCGGATTACGCAGATGGAGAGCAGTCAGGATCTCTATCGACCGGCTACGCGCGACATCCCCGGTGCGCTCGTCCAGCTGATGTTCCGCGACGCCGGCGGTCTCGTCATCCGAACCCGGCTCCGGCTCGGGCCGGGAACGCAAAATGTCCAAGAGGGTGCGCAGGGCGTATTCCTGACGCAATGTCGTGCTCGCCGGATCGGTGTGGACTCGTCGGGAAGTCTGCGACTGCTGATGTCTCGGCCGTCCGGAGGCATCGATCATCACCTGGTGGTATTCGACCTGAACGCCCGCGTCTCGCAGCTCCCGGCGAGTCTGTTCGTCGAGGACCGAATCATCGGTTCCCGCGGGCACCACGACCTTCACGACCCCGTCGACGACCCTGCCCCAGCGCCCGATCCGGAGGCCATCCACGCCGGATGAGTTCGATCGCGTCGCGTTGTCCCAGCGCTCCACGATCTGATCCGCCGCCCACTCGACCACTTCCGCATGCTGCCTGTCGTAGTCGGCCAATGCCGCGGTCAGCTCCTGCACGGTCGCTGCCGGCAGACCCTGTGTGGTCAGCGCCGTCCGCGCCAGTTCCACCAGTTCGCCGAACGGTTTCTGGTCGAGTGTCTTCTTCCACTGTGCGGCGGCTTCCTCGGTGAAACGTTCCTCGTCCTCGTCCGATCCACCAGCGGCCCCCGCTCCGCTCGGGACCGGGCGAAGATTCGCCAATGCGCGCCGGAGCCGGGGGCCGATATCGGGAAGGGTGGACATCGCGGCCGGCTGCCCCGGAAGTAACGGGACCTCGAATCGGAACCGGTTCTTCCAGCCGAAATCCGAACTGTCCGCGATATCGGCGTCCGCCTGGAGACCCATGGCATGGTGGCGCACTGCGGGACCGAACAGATCACTGTGATCCGATCGGTCCAGAACGTCGTCGGGCAGCCGGTCACCGAGATCGAAAAGCTGGACCCGCAGTCGCTGCTGTCCCGACGCGCGATCGGTGAGAACGTCGGCTTCCAGCCGGGCGCGGCGATCCCCCGCTCGTGCCACAGCCTCGTCGAGCGCCTCGCGGACGGCATCCCGCGCGGCCTCGGCCCGACTCTGCGGCCAGTCCGAAATCAGCAGATCCAGCGCGCGCAGCGCCATCTCGATACCTGCATCGGCATCGCCACCGTCGATGGTCGCACCGAAAGCGGTCAGACCAGTGCCGTGGTCCACCTCATCGTCACCGAGGTCTAGTTCGACACCGAGGTATGGGTCGACGATTGCATGTCCATCGGAAATCAGCTCGAGATCGCCAGGACCCGACAGCTCGTAGATCCCGTTGTCGCCGCCCATCGGCGTCAGCTGAACATCCTTGTCCGGAGAGTGACCACTCGACGGGCCATCTGGTCCCGCAGCCTGCATCGCTTCGACGAGCCATGGCATACTTCGCTTTTTCAACCAGGAGTGCAGGTGGTCGCGCAGATCCGTTGCGAATCGATCTGAACCGGAAGCAGTTTCGCCCTGCAGCACCGACGCAACCGATACCGTCGCGACAGCATCCTCCCCTATCGGAGCAGCGCGGGCGAATCTGTCATCATCGAGAATGGTATCCACCGAGCCACCGGATCGCTGGGCGAAACCCACGTTTGGACCAGCGACACCGGCCCAACCGCCATGTGCCGACCCGGCGCTATCCGCGGATGCCGCTTTCCCAGCCGTCGACCGGATGACATTCGGTGGCTTCAGGCCGACCATGAAACGGACTTCGCTCTGGCCCTCTGTGTTCCACCCGGTCTCCCAGCTGTCGGAGTACTGCTCGACCGCGTCGATCCGGCGACCGTACGCACTCTGCGCTGAGCTCCCGCTGCCTCCCGGTGAAGCCATCGACATACCGGCCGATGGAAGGTCGATCCCGGGGAGTCCGGCAGCGGCGGCAGCCGGTACCGATCCGGTAGTGCTCCGAACACGACCTGTCAGCTCGGCAGCACGCAACTTCAGATCCGGCACGGCGTCCACTACCCGGACCTGTAGCCCCCCGTCTGCTGTGGCCATGGCGATCAACCGCGCGTTCGCTCCCGTCCGGCGTACCGCATCGGTGATCGCCGCCGTGACCGCCTCCCGGGTTCGCTGCGTACGGGCCTGATAGGCCCGCCACTCCTGCTGCTGCGCCGGCGTGAGCGTCGCAGGGCGATCGGGGACCGGAACCAGTGCCATCACCTCGTCGACTACGCGGGTGACGTCGTCTTCGGCGCCGAAGAATCCGTCGCCGACTACTCGGGAAACGATGCCGCCGCTGGATACACCGGCCGCGGCAGGGGTCTCGGCCCGCTCCGCACCGGACGTTCCGGATCCTTCCTTCCCGTCGGCCCCCGCCGCGTCGTCCGGCGAAATCCAGGCCCGTACCGCTTCCTCCAGTTGCTCCAGCCGCTGCAGACGTTGCACCTCGGTCAGCGACCGGCCGGTCGGGTCGGAGCCGTCGACCCCGAGCAACATCTCCGCCAGCAACTGACGCGCCTTTGCGCGCTCGGATTCGGAACCTGTGAACTGTTCGTCTACCTGCTGAAAGAGCCGGCCGGCCACCTCATCGGCTTTTGCCCGCACTTCAGCGATATTCACGTCCGGCTCGGCCGATACCCCCGCAAGTGACGCACCCTGATCGAACCGGTCCGCGACATTGGCCGCGAGGTTCTTCATCTGCATCAGCCGGACATGCTCGTTCACCTCCTTGGTAGCCGCACCTCCGTCCGCAGGCTCGTTCTGGAAGGTAGCCTGCTGAACGATCTGCGCGACCGCCTCGTCCACGGCCTGATGAGCCGCAACCCGTTCGCCCGACTGGACAAGTTTGTCGTCGATATCAGTGTGCATTCGGCGGACGGCATAATCCGCGCGTGCTTTCGCCTCTTCCTTGCTCATCCACGTATTCAGATCGTGGAAGCGCTGCTGGTCCTGCACGGGCATACCAGCGAATTCCGATGCGCCGTGGTATCCGTAGACCATACTCGACGGTGCGCCCATAAGCGCCCCGCTCGTCAAGGACAGCCAGCTGAATTGCCCGGCCGCCAAGCCACCGAACAAAGCCCCCACGATACCCGCACCGGCGCCCTGGAGCCCCCCGCGGGTCATCGACGCCCACCTGTTGTCCAGCGGCAGCACATGCGCCAGCCATGGCGACCGGCTCATCACCCGATGCAGGTAATGCCCGCCCCAGCCGCCCGCCGCACCGCCGGCAGCGGACGGCCATAGGTTCGCGATAATCGGTGCCCAGTCGACATCGTCCTGACGACCTTTGAGCATCAAAGTCCACTGGATCAACAGTTCTTCGAAGGTTCCCTGAAAGAGCTCTTGAAATGCTTCCTGGATCATTTCATACGTGAAGCCCACGGCAATGGCTTCATAGATCGGTGCCTTCGGAAAACGAGAGAGCACAGGTGCCTTTGCCAGACCGTGACCGAGCCATCCGATCGCTTTTCGCAGTCCCGCACCGAGCGCCTGACAAGCCGCACGACCGCGTGCGATGGCAGCCCACTTCAGAGGCACCCCGGCGGGACCGAGAAACGCCGCGACAGCAACCTCACCGGCGGTCCAGATCAGGGTCATGATCTGGCCCATTTTTGTGCTGAACACCTGATTGCCGAACAAGCCGATGTAATCCACCAGGGCCTGGGCGCTGTCCGAGATATCCTGCCCGATGAAACGAAGATCCCGAATATGCTGTTCGAGTACCTCCGCGCCCTCCCCCTCCATATAGCCCAGCACCGATTGCCGTGCCCACTCCAGTGCCTCGGCGTCGTATTCGCCGTTATCGATCTCCACCTGGAGCTCGTCGGCGATACTCCAGATCTCGTCGGCATCGGCCTCCGGCCAGGAACCACCGACGACGACTGCCCAGAGCCACCCCAGATCCGCTGCCACCGGCAATTACACCCAGTCGCGATCCAGGACCGCGGAACCCTTTGCTTCGCCGGACACCTGGCCCAAATCGACAGTCTCGTCGAATTCCATCGTCAGGCTGTCCTCGTCCGGGTGCACAGCCACCGGAGATGCCTTCTCATCGCCCACAGATTTCTCCGGGGCCACTTCATCTTCTGGAACTCCGACCGGCTTCGCAGTTTCCGGCCTCTCCGGACCGTCCAGAACACCCACCACAGCTTCCATACCAGGGAAACCTTCAACCAGCTCCGACAGCTTCGGCATCCGGCCACGCTGCTCATGCAAAGGATCGAACAGTTCGCCCCCGCGTCGTTCCGCCTCGGCGGCAGCCTCCCCGGACGCAGCGAGAATCGCTTCCACGAGTTCGGCATGACTTAATTCATGAGCTTGCGGAGAAAGCTCCAGATCGACAAGACGCCCCTGCGCGTCCACTGTCACGGTAACCCGATCGCCCTCGGCAGCAGCGCTCACCCTGAGTTCACGACGCTCCCGCTCCAACTCACCTATCCGGCGGATCTGCTCCTGAAGACCATCGACGATCGCATCCATCCGCGAATCGCTCTTCGCGATACGGCCATTCCACATTCCCTACCCCTTCACCGATGCCGCCGATCCGGCAGCCACTGAAGACGTTCAGCCGAACGACCGGCTCGACACGTCCTCGGCCGCGCTGAACCGATCGACCTGGTCGGACTGAGCGCGATATACATCACCGGCATAGCGCTGCATGACGCCCGCGCCCTCCGTTGTCGCCTCCAAGGCCGTACGAATGCCGGGTCTACCAGCGGACCCTTCGAAAAAGTCTCTCGCGTAATCGTCACTACCGCAGGCCGCCGGCAGCCGGGACAGAATCTGCACCACCCGCGATGTCCAGGATTCGACGGCGTCCCTGGTGTCGGCCCCTTTGGCGGAAGCTCTCCGCAGTGCGTCGAGGTCAACTTCGATATTCGCCATTTTTCCTTCCTCCTCGCTCGCTCTGACGCCGCCCGCCGAGAACTGGGCGCACACTCCGATGCCGCCGCACGTGACATGCTGACAACGATCGTGGCACAAACCCGAGCCGCCAGTCGCTCAAGAAAACGTAAACCCAGATGTTCTTTCCGGAGAAGCGAGATCGGAGACGGACAGCGCTTCCGCCTGGGTACTGCTACAGCCGTGCCAGCCGAAGCAGTTGAGGTAGAACCACTTCCGAATCTCCGAGTCCAGCCGCCGGACGGTTGCGCTGAGATCGTCGAGCCGAGCCCTGTCGAGATTTCGTGACTTCTCTGCTGGGCCCGGAGACCGGCGGCCGACACGTCCCGTTCGATATTTGTCTTGCGGTGCCGCGTCGCGAGGCGGTCGAGGTCTTCTTCGGCGCGCTCGCTCCGCCCGTCCAGTGCCGCAACTTCGGTGTCGAGCTGGGTTGTTCGTCTGCGCAGTTCACGGGTATGTTCGCCCGCTGCAGGGCACGCAGGTCTTCCGGTTCCAGCGCCGAGAGTGTCGCCTCGGTGGTCACAGCGATCAGCCCCGCCATCCGCCCCTCGGTCCCACGAACCGATCGGCACACCGTCCATCTGCTCGAAATGGTTACGGGCGGCCGCCGCACACTCCAGGGCAGCTGCACGGCAGCCTCTGCGTAGGCGCTCGAGGACTGGGACACCCGGCGTCTTCGAAGTCCATCGCCGGGCTTTCGAGCGCGTTATCTGCCTGTTCGGCCGCCGTCAGCCCGACAGGCACGTCGATACCAAACCCGGCGAGGCCGGCACGGCGCTGCTCGCAGAAATCGTGGCTTTGGGCAATGTGTGGGCGACGGCTCGTTGGCCCACGCGTGAGTGCCCGGCGATCCCGACTTCCGTGAGCTGAGCGTACCAGGTTTCGGGGGTCCGCAGCCGTTCGATACACGACCGACCTGACCATCCGACTCGAGAAGCCGTCGAAATCACCGCTTGGGGAAAGCTTTCCGTCGACACCCATTGCCAAGCATCCCCCGTCCACAGGTCGCGACGTGCCTACCATCGCACCCTGCACACCACTGGTCCGTGCAAGGCTGAACAACCTGGCGCGTTCCCCGGAACTCGGTCCTACACGGTTGCCCAGGTAGCTCTCAGCGTTCCCGAAGAACCAAGGGAAGCCCACCCCTGGGCTGACAGGTCACCACATACCGGGGTTCCACTCGGAAACCCTCGAGGATCGTGAACTCGAAGTTCCGGACCAGCGCACTCACGACCATCTGAGTGATACTCGTCGCCAAACGTTCACCGATACACACCCGGCTACCTTTGCCGAACGGATAGTAGGCATGACGCATCCGCGAAGTGAACCGGTCGGGCGCGAACCGATCCGGATCGAATGATTCCGGATCATCCCAATATCGTGGATCACGATGAGTGATATGCGGATTGAGGATGATCCGCGCCTTCGCCGGCAGCCGGTACGGGCCGAGGGTATCGGAGTCGACGGTCTCGCGGAACCAGATCGGGAACGGTGGATGCAGCCGGAACGCCTCATGGATCACCCGGCGCTGGTATTCGAGTCGGGACAGCTCGGCGAGCGCAAGCGATTCGCCGGACGCCACCCGATCCAACTCGGCGACCAATTTGTCGGCGATTTCGGGGTGGCGGGCCAGCTCGTACGATATCCAGGTCGTTCCGGTCGCGGTGGTTTCGTAACCGGCCATGAACAGGGTGAAGATCTCATCCCGTAATTGCCGGTCGGTCATCCGCTCCCCGGTCTCGCTGTCCTCGGCAGCGAGCAGAAGCCCGAGCAGGTCCTCGGGATCGTCGTCGCTGCCGCGGCGCTCGCCGATGATGCGAAACACCTCGCTGTCGAGTTCGGCTACCGCTAGCCGGTAGGCCGTGGTACCTGGCATCGGCAGCCGGTCGGGGAGGAAGAACGTCCACACTTTCGACGCAAGTCCCACGAATACCTGCGAGGTCAGCTCACGGAGCCGGTCGGCCCGCGGCCCGTCGATCGAGGTACTGAACAAGGCGCCGAGCACGATTTCGACATTGAGGCGGATCGACTCGTCGAGAATATTCACCGGCACACCTCGTCGCGCACCGTCGCACCAGCGGGCCACTGCGCGTTCGACGCAAGCCGCGACATGGGCTTCCATGGCTTCCAGCTGCCGACTGTGGAATGCGGGCTGCATGAACCGGCGCTGCCGCTTCCAATAGTCGCCCTCGCTGGTCACCAAACCATTGCCCAGCGCCGCCCGGAACGGCCGCATCATCGACCCTTTCGGGTAGTTGGCGGCGTGTGTCACCAGGATCCGGCGGATGTGGTCCGGGTGACTGACCACGAAGATACGCAGGGCCGCGGGCCCGATCCGAACCAAGCCGTCATAGCTGGCGGCGGCATCCATGAGATACGCGAAAGGATCCCGGATCAGGCCGGGACGAAGCCCGGCTGTGGGGATCGGTAGCGGCGGAAGCTCGGTGGCGTCGGACAATTCGGTTCGAGGCGAACGGGATTGTGCCGGTCCTGCATCCGAGTCATCGCGGTCTAGCACTGTGAATCCTCCTGCCGCGAACGGCGACGTGGTGCCCTGATATTGCGCTGTGGTCTCCGTCCGGCACCGGAGTTCACCCAGCGACCATAAGCCGCCGGTGCGCAAGGAAAGCACGGGGCGCGCGAAATTTACATCATGCTGAGCTTCGTCACACACTGCCCGGCGCGGACAATAAGCTACCCGACTACATCGACTCGATACTACCGACCGCTCCCGACTCGAAGCACCGGAAACCGGCGAGATTTCTCGCCGATTCCACCTTAAAACGCCGTAAAACACATATCTCCGGAAGTCGTCCGGGAAAATTCCGGGCTATCATTCGAACGCGGCCTCCCGAATCCGGAGTGCTGGTTCGAGCCAGTTTCTCCTGAATCGACGGACCCTGCAATTACACCCCGAGCAAAGGTAGCGGGAATGACTATGAGATCGGTCGCGGTCGTTCTCGCGGCAGCCATCGAATCGGTCGGTTTCGCCACGTGGGCCGCACTTCCCGCAGCAGCGGCAGGATCGCCGGACTTGTCCGTCACCGCATCACCGGTCTCCGCGGCAATCGGGGCCACCGCACCTCTGAACGTAACACTCCGCAACACCGGATCAGGTCCCGCGGCACAGGCAACACTTCGCTTCGTCGCGCCGGCGGGCGCGACGCTCGAGAATATCCCCGGTTGCTCCATCAACTCGGACAACACGCAGGTCACGTGCAAGACCCCGGTCGACGACTCGCTTGGTCCCGGATGGAGTTCGACCTCGACCATCAACGTCCGCGTCAATTCTCCTTCGGCCTACTTGGCCCCCGGGACCATCACCCTGGCCACCGACAACGACTCCGATCCCACCGACAACACCGCGCCCCTCCGGGTCACGAATCCGGACGGCGGAATTCCGGGCCTGGGCAGCAGTATTCCCTCCGGAAGCAGCTGATCACCCCCGGAAGACAGCCATGAGGTGCGGATCGACGAATCCGCACCTCATGGCTATTATTCGGCCGTGCGTCACCATGCGTGTGCGATCGTCTCCACGCTCGGCGCTGTCGGCCTGATCCCGCTCCGCGGCACCCTGACCGACACAGCTCCCACAGTGCGCCCGCATCGCTCCCGACGTTCCTCCGTTGCGCCACCAGCGATGTTGAATCGTCGCGCCTCGACGGGCAGAGCGCAGCACTTCGACAACATCAACGGACTTCAAATTCTCACCGGCGCACCTGCGTTCCAACTCTTACGCTTCTACTCTGCACCTCATCGCAATACATTGCCTGCCAGGATGGAAGCGCCCTTCGCCGCGGCAGGTGTTCGAATCGGGGTACGCGGCTTCCGGCTTCTCCGGCGAACGCCGGTACGTATCCACCACATTCGCACCGAACCGGGCCTCGGTCTACCGATGAGTTCACATAGCGTCAGAGGCGTCGAGCCGGCTACACGCGGCAATTACAGTAGTAGCAAGCAGCATAGGACAAAATTTCATATCACATAGTGTGCCGTTCACCGAGCCGGGAGCCTACGAGCCCTCGATACTCGCCGATTACTACGACAGTCTGCATTCCCCTCAGATCTCGACCTTTCTGGACCAGAAGACCCGGCTGCGTGCAGTGTGGCGCTACGACGATGTCGAGAAGATCCTCAACGGTTCCGATCCGGCCATATCCACCCGGAACACCTTGGACCCCCTCACTCCGTTTCCGAAATTCGCGACGCACCTGAAGGCAATTCCGCACATCGCTCACCTCGCCGGGGTGCCGAAGTCCATCAACAATGCTGCCAAGGCCACCCACGGTACGGTGATGAAGGCGATGTTCGCCCGCACGCGCGGACCTTCTCTGCGGGCGGATACGATGTATGCGAACTACGGGGCGATGGCCACCCGGCGGGCGGAGTCCGCGGCCGAAGCCCTGGCGGCCGCCGCTCGAACCGGCGAACCGGTCGATTTCGAGGCGACTGTCGCCAGGCCGTCGGCAGCGGGTTCGATCAGCGAGCTGCTCGGGTTCTCCCCGGAGGAAGAACCCCAGATCAAGGCTTGGAGCGACGCCCATGTCGCCCTGCTGGCCCGCATCATCGGACGTCGCGACCGCGTCGCCAATATAGGCGGACTGGCCGACCTGTCCCGTGGCTGCCGACGGCTCGTGGACGCTCGCGCGAAAGAACCGGCCCAAGATCTCGCCAGCCATCTGCCGGCCCAGGGCCTGACGCCCAAACTTGCCGCATCGGCCCTGATGACCGTCATGGTCGCCGGCTATTCCTCCAGCTTCGGCGGACTGCTCAACAGCACCCGGTACCTACTCTCCGATGAGGGAAGTGAGCACTGGGATATGCTGCGCAAACCCGAACGAGTTCGGGGCATGGTAGAAGATATCCTCCGCACCCGAAACCGGGGTTGTTGCTTGGCGCCGCTACGCCGAACAAGACGTTTCGCTCGCCGACGGTTCGATGATCCCGAAGGGTAGTTCGATTTTCGTCATGATCGGTGCAGCCAATCGTGATCCCGGAAAATTCACAAACCCGCATACTGTGCTGCCGGAACGCCGAGAAGTCGACAACGTCAAGCCGGTCACGTTCAGCGCCGGACCACACCAGTGCGCAGGACGCGAATTCGCCATACTAGCGGTCGCCACAGCACTGACAACGCTGCGTGACCGATTTCCCGATATGCGTCTTGCGCTGCCGGGCCAAGGCATCGACTACGCCCCCGACTACATGCTACGCACCTTCCAATCCTTGCCGGTCGTGGTCTGACCCCGGCGTGGCCCGGCCCCGCCCATATCGATCGCCGAACCGGGCCACTCGCACAGGAATCGAATCCGTCGGTACAGCCGATCCCAGCCGAGTCTCTCAATCAACGGAATCCAAAGTATCCAGGCGTTTCCGGATATCACCGCCGCCTCGACCATATACCGGTGTATTGTCCCTTTCGACGCCGGAAAGGAGGTGAGGGCTATCCGGGCTTCGGGTTTCAATGCTCGCCCTGAAGTTCGAAATACATTCCCGACCACATGATTCCCGGAACGACTGCCCTGTTCCGAGATGAAAGCTTCTGACATACTGGACAACCAGGCCCGGCCACTACTGTACGGCCGAGCCTGGTTGTCATTTCCTACTCGAACCATCGCGCACAACACCACTCGCGCCGCACGCATACCTGAACCGAATAACTCGGTACACAATTCGTACCGCGCAGGCGCTGACCGAAACGAATGCGTGCCTCCACCCCCGCTTGGTGGGTGGTGGCCAGAACGGCCTCGGCGATCTCGGTGGAGCTCCAGTCCGCCGGGCAGGCGCTGGCTGCCGACAGGCCTGGCAGCGGACCTGGAAGCAGCGCTGATCGACCGACCGCGGGTGATCGGATCCACGGCTCGATGCAGATTCGGGTGCCGCCTATGGCGCAGCGGCGGGAAACGGCAGGAGAACACCCCGGGCCAACTCCGCGTCGTGGTAGAAGAACGTGGCGACTGCCGCCACATCGAAGCCCAGGGCCGCGGCGACGCGCCGGTAGGTCACCGGCAGCGCCGCGTCGGCACTCAAAATCTGCCGGAACCGAACGGACTTCCACCAAGTTACTTCCCGCCTCGTCGAACGACAGCGGTTCGAAACCTGCTTCTACCTCGGAGTGCGTATCGTTGGCGGTGGGAAGCTGAGTCGGATTGCTGTTGCCGAGCGACTCCAATGCCGTACCCGTCCACGGTTGTCCGGGCGGTGCGTCGATTCCTTGTGGGGCGGGCAGTGCCCACGGGTAGCACCTCACGGAGCGGGGTGCTGATCCGGTGGCCGCTGGGCATGGTGCTCGCCTCTCGGGTGACTCAACCCGCGGCCCCCCACCCGGCCAGACTTCCGAGAAATGCCGGAAGCGCGGTCGACTCGAGTTCTTCGGCGCGCTCGGCGGTTATCGCCATCAGTTTCTCGGCATTGTGTGCGGTGAGGCCGAAGCGGTAGCGCAACCGGAACCAGCTCAGTAGGACAGGATCCGTGGCGAAGCCGGCCATGGCTGCCCGCAACTGGTGTTCCGGCACGGTCCGCAGCGCCCGGACGGTGGCGGAATCGTCGTCGCCCATCGCCGCGGCCAGGAGCCGTTCCCGGGCCAGCCGGGCTTCACGGAAGTCGTGGAGCCGGTTTTGCACGAGGCTGCTCAACCAGCTATCGGGATGTTCGTGGGTGGGGCTCTGCCCACCGAACTCGTGCACGGCGCTCTCGATGTCGGCCAGCAGCGCCCGCGCCACCTCCTGCTCTGTACCGTCCGGCACCACATCGATGAGGTAAGTAAACACGTATTCGAATATTTGGTGTTCGACAGCGGCCCACAATCGGTCCGGGGCGCCGAGCGCCGCGGCTTTCTCCGGGGTCCCGGTTACCGGGTCCAGTCCGAACGACAAGGCGATCGGCGTCTCGAGATCCTCGTCCGCGACGATATGGCCTCCGCTGTGTGTGCTGGTCGCATGATCACCCCCTGTGGAGAGCTGTTCGATCGTCCGAACCAGCGCGGGAACCGACTCGTGCATCACCTCCGCCAACTGAGCCACCGGGATCCCGAGTTGATCGGCACGCCGGGCAAGTGCCGCAGGCGTTTCGGTGAGCAGATCGAGCAGCAGCCGCGCCCAGCAAGGATCGGGTGCGGCCGATATCGACTGCCGCAGCTCATCTTCGGTAAGCTCGCGAAGTAACTTCCCCGGGTCGTCCTGTCCATGCTCGAGGTAAGCCATATGCAGCTCGAAACGCTGGCGACGGAACCGGAAGTACCGTTCGATCCGCTGATTGCACAGGTCGAACAACCATCGTTCATGGTCGAAACCTTCTGGAATGGCGACCATTTCCCGCTGCGCGCGATCGGCTATCTCGCGGATGAGCCTCCACCTGGTGGCGGGTTCCACCCGATCATACGTGTAGTCGTCGTACAACGACGATATCGAATCAGAACAACAGAACTCCACAGTATCCGATACTTGCCGCCCGAAACGTTGCCATATCCGCCGGAATTCTTCCGGCAGCGGTGGTGCTGCGTCCGGAATACGGAATGGGTATCCATCGAGCCTGCCGGACCGCACTAGTAATTCCGGAAGCCCCTCCGTGGCATCGTTCGGGTGAACGTAGGGCCGCCGGTTCGACCAAGGCCAGCGATGCGAAGGAAGCGCACGCGCCGCCTCGCGCCAGCGCTTCGACAACTCTCCCGCTGCGACGATCTCGGCGCGGCCGGGGCCGTAGATGATCACCGCCTGCGGTACACCCGGAATGAACCAGACGATCGGCTCGCCGCCTTTTTCATGGCGGCGCACAAGCTGACCCTGGGCCGATTGTGCCCTACTCCCGCGTGCGTTCCAGTTTCCGTGTGCACCGTGTGTCACCGGCAAACCGTAGGCGAAAATGAGATGAAAGAGGAAGTCTTCGTACTCCTCGGGATCATCGACCAGGTCGAGGCTGGGGAAGTAGAGCAACTCCGCCATATCGATATCGGCACCGATGTACGAGCTGCTGTCCGAGTACCGCACAGTGCCGAGGGGGCCTCGGGCCCACGCGCCGCCGCTAGGAGCCGTGCGACGGAATTCCTCCCAATTCCGTTTTCGCTGATAGAACCGGCGTGCCAATTCTTCACGCCGCGCCACATCCCATGCCAGGGAAGATCCGTCGACAGGCTCATGGAGTTGCAGCAAACCAACCAGTTCAGGTTCGAATCCAGCGGCGGCGACATCGTCGTATGTCGATGTCTTCCACTTGATATCGCGCGGTTTCGGTTCGATGCCCGCATGTCGCTGCCACCACCCCCCGGCGGCCGAGCCGGGACGCACTCCCAGAACCAACCCCATCTCGTCGGCCGCCCGGTGCAATTCCCACTGGTACTCCCAGATGATCCCGTGATAGCACTCCAGTTCCGCGGCGGTAGCCGTACCCAGCGGGGTGCGGTCGCCGCGTGGGGCGGGATGGTCGGACACCAGTAGCCGGAAGCGGTCCACAGCACCTATATCTCGCCCGCCGGGTACATCGACTCCTGAGGGAAGCAGGGCCAGCACCTCCGGCCACGCATTGCCGGTGATTCTCCGCTCATCCCGCAGTTCGCGTAAACGCTGAAGGATCCCCGCACCTTCTCCCGAACCGATGGCGATATCATGGCCGGGAATCGTGGTGCGCTGCCAGATATCCGTGATCCGATGCTCGATATCCGGTGCTCGCAGCGGTTTCCGAACTGTGGGCAGCAGCGGCTGTCCCAGTCCGCTGAGCACGAAATCGGAGCGCGGATCGAACTCGTCCCGGACCGGCGATTCCGCCGGTAGTGCGGTATGCCAATTGCCGAACGGGTAGGGTTTCAGGTCGGCGGTGATACCGTATGTATTCAGCCGACGGGCAAATGCACGGCTCCGTGTTCCCCAGATGTAGTCGTTGCGCATCAGGGTCTGCCGGAATTCCGGGTCGTGGAACTGGGCTGGGGCAGCGTCGGGTGCCGCGGGAATTTCGGGAGCACCGAGCGCGGACACATAATGGATATCGTCCGGGTACTCCATCAGCACACCCCAGCCGAACGGCTCCAGATAGTAGGGTGTGGTCACCGGCGACAGTGTCGGCCCGAGCGCGGCGTCACCCCGATAATAGGCAACCTGGCGCAGCGCAAACCAGACCTCATGCGGATCGTGCATGCAGCGGAACAGATACTGCTTTTCGTCACCCGCGAACAGCACCGCCCAGTAGTCGCCGGCCGGAAAGCCGGCCGGCATCCAGGCCCGCACCACCGACACCGGAATGCCTTTGCCGTGTACTACCAGTTCATCGTCGGTCCACGGCTGGTCCGGTAGCTCGGGCACCACCACGGACTGCGGATCGAATGACCTCAGCAAGCCCGCCATCGTACGGAACCCGCGCCGCTGCACCTGCAGCGACAATGTCGTGTCCAGGCCGAGATCACGGGCGATCTCCCTGGGAAATCTGCCACGGCACAGGAAATGGTCGAGGAAAACCGCCGCCTCGAAATCCGAGCCGTACAACTGGTCCAGGCAATGCCACCAGGCCACGTTGCACTGGAAGACCGAGTCGGCGACGAACTGCCATTCGGGCAACAGCTCCGGGCCTGCCGGCATCGCCGCGCCGGCAATATCCATAAACAATGCCGTGGCCGCATTATAAGGACTGTTTGCCGACCGATTCGCCGCGTCCGACACTACTGATTCGACAGCCGACGCGGTTCGCGCTCCGAGAATCTTCTCCTCGATCGTATCCCGCCATTCGCGAGGATATCCGTCCGCCACCCTCCGCAACAGTTCCCCGGAATCGCCCTGTGCCAGCTCGAAGAGCAAATGAGCTTGGAGCCTGATATTGCGGTGCAAGAGATTCATCGACACCACGTCCCGCGACACAGCGCTCAGAAGCGCACCGGCGGCAATGCACTGCCCGGAACTCGGCGGTTGCCCGCCTTCCAACCACTCCAGCAGGGCCGCCCGCTCGGTCGCATCCATGAGCAGTGAGACCTGTTGCACCGCGTGCGGACTCTGCCGATACGCGCGCCGCACAGCAGCGACGACATCGTCTTCCGCCGCCGGTTGTTCCGCGAGCAATGAACGCATCCATCGCAGGGAGTCACGCAGGGGGACCGATAGTTCATCGAAGCGGGCCCCGAGCACCCGCAGCGCGGCCTGCTCGGCCGGCATCCGGCCGGCGCTTCCCGGGATATCCGGGATGTCGGGACCCCGTAACGGGCCACGCCGCCCGGGCCACGGGCCCATTCCCTGATGTGAACCGACAACACGGCCCGGCAGCCGACGCGTCCGGCCGGACGCCGGGGTCGCGGCGTCCATCGGATTATCCGCGTCACGGTGCGTGGTATGGCCGCGTTCCTCGACGCTTTCGTCTCCCGATCCGGGGTCGCCGGTGATACTTGCACCCCCTTCAGCTTTTGGGGGACCGGCCTCCTCGGGTAACGGTTCTGTGTCCGGCGGCGCTCCGGGCAGTGGCACCGAACTGTCAACACCTGGTTCGTCACCCGGCCGTTGTCTGGAACCGACTCCTCGACCGGCGGCAGGATCGGTGAATTCGTCGCGAAGAGTAACTCGCCATGCCCGTGTGATTTCGTCGCGGACCCACTCGACCCGGTGACCTGGTCCGGCCGGTGGAGTGGGCAAATCGTGAACCGGGCCGACCCGCTGATGCTCGATTGAGTAAGCGATAGTCGGATACGGCACGGTATCCAGTAGGGCGATTCCAGTTGCCTTCGTACCGGGCTCAGCATCCGGTAACGCCTGTACTACTGCGTCGATGAGCGCCTTGGTAGGCCTGGTCTCCGTCGACCATCCGCGTACTGCCAATTGGGTAGCCAGCCACTGTTCCAGCGCCGGCTGCCACCCCCGATCAGGCGCTTTGTCGTCGAGTTCGAACCACGTGTCCTGCGCCAACGCAGCGCTGTAAAGGTCGACTTTTTGGTGACTCCAGCGGCCCAGAACGAACTCCGTATCGGGAAACCGGGCCCTCATGTTTCGCGCCTGACGCGGGCTGATGGGGTCCTCCACAACAAGGACCAGCTCGCCGGGCTCTACATGCCGGAGCGCCTTCGGCAACTCTTGCAGGTACTCACCGGTAACCAGTACCTTGTGCGCATTCCGTCCCCGAGCCCCGCGCATTGACAACCGCTCGTCGATGACACTGACCAATTCCAACCCGGAAAACGGATCCACTCCGGTGATTCGTTCTCCGTCCACCAGATCGTCGAGCACGATCGCGATGCCCGACTTCCGGCTGTAGATCTGATGGCGCACAGCTGATTCCTGGCCGAATCGCCGCCTGTTCCGTTGAGCGACGACGACCGTCGTGATAGCCATGGTCTCTTCGGTTCGTCGTTCGGCATTGAACCCGACCGACATCGCCAGTCCGGCGCCGCAGCTCTCGGCGAGGAACATGGCCTCCGTCAGGGTCAACACCGACCGATCCTCGATTGCCGCCTGATTCGGAACGAGGTTGCCCAGCACCGGAACCCCGTCCAGCAGGTGGACATTTACGTGGATCATCGAGGCCCCCGAAGCCAGTGCGCGGGCAAACTCGTCGCGGCCACCAGAATCGCATCGGTAGTGCAATCCGGTGATCGGTAGGACCGGCCGGTTCTCCGGCACCAGCGCATCCGGTTTCGGGACCAGGTCCGGGCGCTGTGTGCTGATCTCCCCACCGAGCGCGACGGCTCGCATGATCTGCGCATTCCGGTCGGCGCCACGAACAATCAGCCCATGCCCGAGGGTGCGCAGCAGCAACTCCCAGGAGATATCGCCGATATCGACCGCGACAATCTGCGCGATCTCGAGCATAGCCCGGCGCGGCTTCTTCCCCTTCTCGATAACCGCGACGAGTTCGGGCCTGCCCGTGGAGACCTGGGCATCCAGCTCGTCGATAATCTTCTGGGCTGCGGCGAGCTCGGAAGTTTTGCTGCTGCCCAGGCGAAGAACCACACCGACTTGTGCTGCGGAGCCGATGAGCTCCCGAACCATCGCGGAGAAATCCGCCCCCGTCAATCCCCGAGTTTCCAGCTCCAGGGAGATACGCCCTCCCCATCGGGCGGTCTCGATGGCTATAACGAGCTGACGCAGGAGAAATACCCCGGAATGCCACTGCCTGGCAACCGGCTCGTCCGGCTTCGGTTCGCCCTCCGGGACAACAACTACTTGCTGATCCGGTTTGGACCAACTCACCCGTATGCCGATGGCCGAGACATCCGGGCGCAGCAGCGACTGTATTGCCGTCAAACCTGGCTCACTACTCACCGCCTCGACGGATACGAGATCGTTCGCCCCATCCGCCGGGCCTGGTTCTCCGGGCGATGGTGTCTTCAGGATCGCCCGGCAACGATCGGGGTAGCCGGTGACAATGCCCACCGCACCGTACTTCTGGACATCGGAGGCAGCTTGCTCGCCGGACACATCGGACGCCAGCACCGGTATACCCTGCCTCCTGAAACGTCCGACTGTCGCCGCATCGAGGTGTTCGGCCGAGACGATTGCCAGAGTCACGCCACGATCGCCGATGCGGCCGAACGAGCTCACCTCGCGGACCTGAGCCGCTCGCCCGACCTGCACACCGCTCTCAGCCAGAACCTCCGTGACAGCCAATGCGCCCGTCATCGGTGACGCCTGCCACCGGTGCGCCACGCCAAGTCCCGACAGCACCGCGCCGCTACGCAGCAGAACGGCCCGTATGAACGCTTTATCCGGCCGCGGCCGCGGTCCCAGCGCCAGGCCCAGGCTCAAGCCCACACCACGCCCATGAAGTCGTTCCCCCAGCTCGAGCAACGGCATGGCGCCGAGCTCACGTGCCTCCGCGACGGTATCGACGGCTCGGAGGATGCCGGTGCCGGGACCGGAACACATCACGCTTCCCTCGACCACCCAGATATCGACGCCGAGCACATTGGCACCGTCAGCAATGGCGGCATCCACCCCTTCGGGGGTGACCACAGGAAGCGGATACTGCACCTCGAACTCCGCAAGCCGGCCCGCCGCCCGATCTTCGGCCGAGAGCCTCGCGCCGGGGTTCGGGCCAGTGAGCGCGATTGCGCCCGGGGCGTCCGCATCAGCGGACCTGCGCGTATCCGCCGCCGAAATCGACTCGACGGTGGCTACGGACACCGCATCGGCTCCCAGCGCCCGCGCGACATCGGCCGCGGGCGTATCGTTCGCGGCCACATACAGTCTCAGCCCCGGAACCTGCCGAACCTGCCACAGAACGAGATCGGTATCGCTTGCTTGCCGGGCGCCATCCTCGGCAAGATATCTCAATTCGGGGATCTGCACGGCAGTCGCCCGCAGGCTGTACGCCGTACTCGCCGGGTCCACCGATTGTTTTCGCGTCATCCAACCCATTGCGCCCGGCTCGAAACAAGCCACACGTTCCCGGGCACGCACTGCGATATCGTCCACCTGAGCCAGCAACGGCCAATAGGAGCTCGCCAGCCCGTACTCCACGCCGTGATGTTCCAGCACCAGGACAGCTGCCGCCACCGCGCCCCGCATACGTCGTAGCGATTCTTCGTGACTCTCGTCCGGGTCCGGTTCGACCCTGATCACGACCTTCGTGCCGGTCCGTGCGGCCAGCTCCGCCAAAACAGCGACCGATGTGGGAACGCCCCGGCCCACGATGATCGCCTCGCCGTCCTCAGCGGCTCGTACGGTCGCCTCGACCACAGTGCATTTTGTGAGCACCGATCGCTCTGGTATCCCGGCCTCGCCCACCCGGAAGCGAGGTCCAGCGCCCGCTGTCCGCCCGATGCGCGTGCTGCCCAGGTCCGCCCGGCGGCCCGAGTTGTCGTCGGACCCGCCCACGGCGGCTACCGTGCGGACAACGTCCGCCGGCCGGTTCTCGTGGGCTTCGCGCCGCTCGTCCACACCCACGCCGTCCACATGTCCTGCCGCCGCGTGAATCGCAGGGCGGAGGGTCTTCTCGTCCGACTCATTCAACGGCGCGGGCGCGACGGCCGCTTCCACTATGCCTCCAGACCGCTCTTCGGCAACGGACCGGAGGATCTCGGATTGCTCCACCGAGCTGCCGTCTGATTGTTGCGTCGAGGAGGCACCGTCTTCGCCTGAAATGGATCCGATCTTCACGGCCATGTCGGTGGTGGAGACGAAATCGTCGGTCGACCGTTCTACCTCCGGCGGTCCGAAGATCATGCCGTGGATCGATCGCACCTGTGCCGACCGGTGCTGCGACGCCCACACCGAGAAGTCGACCCAGGTAAGCGTTTTCGTGTCATATACCTTGATTCGGCCGCCTACGTTCTTCATCCCTAAGGCATGCGCGCCCACGCAGTGGCGCGCATCGACCAGATCCTCGTACTCCTCGACGACGGCGATCTTTGCGCCATCGCCGAGTTTCTCGAGTGTGCGTTTCAGCGCGTCCAGATCGCGGAACTCCTCCAGCCGCCGGCCAGCATATTCTTCGAACCGGCGGGCAGTGATGCCACTGCAGCCCACTTCGAAATATTCGGGCAAATGGTCAATTATGGTCTGGTCGGCAACGAACTCCCGCAGAACCTGCCACCAGCAGTCGTTGTCGTAGCGAATCTGCGCATCGACAACACCGGGTGTGGTTTCACTGATATCGGTGACACTTCCTGGTTGTGGCGATCCTGTCCGGTGTTCGCCCGGATCCTGCCGGGCGCGTCGACGCTCCTCCTCCCAACTCCAGTCAACCGAGGTCTTACCCCGTCGAACATCCACGTGAGGCGCGAGTTTCGCCGACTCTTTCGCAACCGAAGTAGCGTCGGTTGCCAGTCGAAACTGCGTGCCCGCCTGTGTCATCAGCGTGACGATCGAAGCCACCCCACGGCGGGCGGCATCCGATTTGACCTCGACTTCCCTTCCGTATGGGGACGAGGTTCCCCGGTAGTAGACCTCCCAGCCGACATCCCGCGCGCCAACGAGACGTAGCGCCTCCTCGAGGGAGTTGTATCCCTGCTCCCATGCCTCAGCATAAGTGAGCTTCTGTGCTTCCTCGTGAGTGGAATCACTTCCTGGCACGACGATGGGCACGCCATCAGTGGTCACCGCAATGTCCAGCAGGATTTTGTCGGCCCCGAGCCGCATCGCGTAGGCGACCGCCCAGCCACTATCCCATCGGTAAAGAACCTCGGAACCATCCGCAGCCCATCGCCGAGCTCTTCCCGACGCGCCCTCTCTCAGCACAGGGAAGAGCTCGCCACCTGTCAGGTTCAATACCCACATGTGTGCTACGCCTTCTGGCGATCGGACCGATTCGCCGAACGTCGTGGACAGCAAATTCGCCGTGGTTGTCACGATTCCATCGACCGCCGAAGCCAGTAGGCGGCGCATGGCCGGCGCGTCGCCATCGATACGGCCCACCACCCGCATGGAGTCGTCGCCGGCCGACCGTGCGGAGAAGATCAGCTCGGGACCTATGAGATCCCCCGACAGGGACAACTCCGCCACGCCGACCTCGCGCGCAGCCGTGAGCAACCCCTGGCGCCGTATCTTCTTCGCCCACTTCTCCCCAAGCGCACTCGCCGACTTGCTGCCCTTGTCGGGGAAGCCGTCAACGATCGCTACCCGCGGAACATTCGGCAGCGACCTCGCGGCCTCGGCGAGCAGATCCCACCGCTTGGACGCCACACGGCAGGCGACGCCTGTCTGGCTCAGAGTGATCACTGTCTGTGGCACCAGGGACCGGGCTTGGTCGCCTTCGGAGTCGGCGTCCAATCGTAGAGTGACGGTGATCGGCAGGTCGAGATCGCCGAGGTAGTTCATCAGCGGTCCCAGACCCGTGACTCGGGCATCGGATTCGCCGACCGGGACCGAGTTGTAAGGAGTTTCCGAGTCCGGACGGACCGGGCTGGGCACACCGAGCTCTACCGACGAATGCCGGTAAACGGACCGGGCGACCTCCTCGGCGGCGGTATCCGCAGGCGCCTCGTAGGCCACCAGCACGCCATCGGCCGTGCATACCACCGGGACCTCGACCGAGGTCGCACCGCTGCGGACAGCGGCGATCAATGCCGGAACACTGCCCACCGCGCCGACCTGCCTGTCGAACTCTTCCGACCGGGGCTCTGCCCATGTCTCGCCGAAACCCAGCGCATCCCTGGGGTGGCGCACGCTCCGACCGGCGCCGCCGACTGCTTCGTCACGTGGTGCACCTCGATCGCCGGATTCGGACGAGTCCGAACCTCCCGTTTCGCGCCGTCGACCTCCGGCCCCCCCTACGGCAGCCGCAGCGCCGGTTTCTACGACGCTGTTCGTACCGGGCTGTCCGGCCCGTAATCCCTCGCCTGTCGAGGGCATATTCTTGCCACCTGGCCGCCGTCCGTCACCCGATTCGGTTCTGCTCCAATACTGTTCGACATCATCGATGGACTCACGCAGCAGTTCGACATCGTGGCGTTGCGCGATCATCGCGTCCAACACCTCATCGCAGAATACTTCGAACGCTTCGTCGCCGACGGTCGTGGCGGGGTCGAGAGCGGCGGCCGTATTGTCCGCGCCGAACGCGTTCTCGACGGCGTAGACCGATTCGGTGTAGGAGCCGATATCCGTGCCGGAACTCACCCAGATCTGCTGGCGGCTCACCGCGTTCATGGCCACCGACGCGGCCCACGGACGCCAGCGGTGCTCGAGTTCCAGTGTCAACCAGGTTTCGAGGCTCATGCCGTCGACCGGCGGCGTGATGTCCTGTCGCCGGGGTGTGCGAAGTTCGGTCAGGGCGGTGGCCAGCTGTTCACCCAGCTTCCGCAGGAAAGCCGCATGATCGCCCAGCAACTGATCGTCGACCACGAGAACGGAAGGCACGGGATGCTCATTGATCGTGATCCCGGACCTTCCCTGCCCGAGGGCGAACCGCCAGTTGCTCCGCAGCAGTGTCTTACACACATCGGTGAGCAGGGCCGACTGATTGACGAACCGATCGATATCGGGACCGAAACCGGTGGTCACCGGACCATCCACCGGAGCCGGGTCCACCGACGGCGACTCCTCTTCCGGGCTTTCGGAATTCGACCCCACAGCGCCGACGGTCACCGCGAAGGCTCCCGCGGCACCCAACAGGATTCCCCGGCGGTTCATCCCGGTACCAGGATCCGCGTCGGCCGCACCGTCACCGACGAACGCCGCCGTCCCATCCGGCAGGTCCTCTGCGGTACTGGTGGTATCCAGGTGGACGTTGTGCACGGCGGGTGCCGCACCGGTCGCGGGTGAACCGATCCGGGAGAACGAGTAGTCCTTACCCCGGCTACCCAATGCGGGAAGGAACCGACCGAACAACCCGCCCTGCCGTGGAATCTCCGGCCGGCCGGGACCGTGGAAAGTGATCGCCGGAATCCACGGCAGAATATTCGCGCGTGGCGACCATTTCTCGAACGGGATCGGTGTGCCGAAATTCGGGGCGCTATCGGTTTCGTACACCATAACGCGACCACCCTCGTTGCGGAGGATCACCGCATGCGCACCGATCTCGTCGCGACCCATTCGCGACGGGTCCTGCTCGAACGCCATCAGCCAGGCACCGTCACGGACTGCCGGGTCGGCGGACCTGTCCGGCGGATCCCCGTACAGCAGCCAGTCCGCCATCTCCCGGTATGCGTCTTTGATGGCTTGATACGGATCGTCGGAAGCCGCTGGGTCCGTGAGGGAACCGAAACCGCCGGGATGGTGCCGTCCGTCGAGTGCGATCTCGGCGTCCCGGGGGGTCGGCGCCTTCTTCTTACCGGGCAGGGGTGCCGGCCCGTCGCCGGTGATGGCGCCGATGTACTTGGCCGACATCACCCCGTTCCGCAGACAGTCCTCGCGGCCCGTGTCGAAACCCGCCGCCACGCTCCCGGTCACGGCGGCCACCGGGCGGTACCGGCGGCCCGGGTACGCGCCGGCCACCGGCAGAGGCCGCTCACCGGACTCGGGCGGGGCTTGTGTCCCGTCGAGCGAGCCATCGTAGGAGGCGACGGCATCGATGATCCACCGCCGCGCCCAATCCGGCAAGAACTCTTCGGCTGCCGGTTCGCGTTCGGGCTGGTTCTCGGCCGCCTTCCGCCGGTTTTCATCGGCGAACGCAGTTCTGCGGCGCCGGTCCTCGATCAGGAGCTCACGTGCCGCCTGCAGGAGTTCGCCGAACGACGCGTCGCCGGCCACGAGCTCGCGCGTGCTGTTCACCAGCTCGGCGAGCTTCGTCTGCGGTGAAGACTCCTCCTGGAGCCCAGCCATTCCCGCCGAATACTCCGGCAGCAGCCCGAGCGCCGTTTCCAGTCGCGACCGGCACCGCTCGACCACCATGCCGTGATCGGCCATAATATCGGCAACCGGCTGCCAATCCGCGGCGACCAGCCCCGGTTCTCGCAGCACACTCCCAGCCACCGCGAGCAGATCTTCGACACTCGTTTCGGTCAGCTCACGTACCAGCCCCGCATGGCGAAGCAGTCCCGTTTCCAGCGGTGACAAGGCGGACAGCAGCCGCGCCCGGAAGCCGGCAGACGCATCGAATGCGGTTGCACGGTCCGCGGACCCGCTCGGCCGGTTCGCCGTCGTCCCCGGGGGACGATGACCACTACCATCGTGGCTACGCTGGGGAGGCTCGGGGCCGGAGAAGTCACCCAATCGTCTGGCACGTGGCTGGTCGACCACCTCGATGACTTCGGACAGCGCAACCTGAAAGGTATAACGCAGACCATCCTCGGTCTCGGTCGCTTCCGCCCCCAGCCGTGTCACTCGCTGCTGCGCCACGGGCTCTTCGCCTGGAGGAACGCGCTCATCAACGTGTACTACAAGTGTGGAACCGTGCGCCGTGTCGGTGGTCGAGATCGCCAGATCCAGACTGGTAAAGACATCGAAGGATTCGAGTATCCGGCCGACCCACCGGCCGGCGGCCTTGGTCGTGGCCGGTTCGGTCCCGGGCGGCAAGGCCTGTCTCGCGAGCGTGTCCAGTAGATCAGCCGTCGGCCTTGTGCCCCCGGCCCGGTGATACGGCACCGCTTCATCCAGAGGCTGAGCTCCCGAGTCCTGAGGTCTCGCCTCACCCATAGCACTCGCTGGTGCGCCTTCACCCGGTGGGTCCAGCGCGGCGTCTGCGCTGTCCGACGAATCTGGTTGTTCCCCAAGGCCTGGGCTGACCGAAACGTCACCATCGGCGGTCACCGTGACACGCACCGAACACCCCGCCGCGTGGTATTCGCCGAGCTGTGCACTCACCTGCGCCACGCGGGCCGCGTCGAGTCCCCACCGCTCACCGAGCGATCTCAGCAATGCCTGAACCGGGTTCACCACTACCTCAGCGGGCATGTCCGGTCGCAACGTCACGGTTACTGTGCGGTGGGCCGGAACGTTCCCGGCGACTGTCACCTCGAGCCAGGGCGTGTCGCGATCATCCAGTGACAACGTCAGCCACGGATGCACGCCGACCTCGCCATCCAGACCGACCCGGCCGCCCCCGGCGGATTCGAGGGCGCCCTGGATCAGGTGTATCAGGGTCGCCCGAACATCCTCATACCTGCCGAGCAGGACCTGCAGCCTATCTCTCGTCGCCGCAACGAGGTCAGCGCTCCACACGATTATCTGGTCGGGACTCTTGGACCGCCGAGACCCCGGCGTGAACTGGTCGGATGCCGTGCTCGGTGGCGGTATACGGTCCCCACTGATCCACCGCGACCCGATCTGCCATCCCTTACCGATCGGGCCGAATTCGGTAATCTCTGTTCTTCCTCGCTGAACAGTTGTCGTTGCCAGCCGAACGGCTATCTCCTGGTTCTCGGTGGAGCCGGTGATCTCCATCACCACCTGCACTGCCCCGACACCGACGTGGTCCACATGGGTTTCGACGGTTCGGCACACCTGTCTGCCGCGACCAGGCATAGACTTTTCGACAGCAGACCCGACGATCTCGGCAGCACCGATCAACTGATCGCCGTCCGCGGTTTCCACCTCTGCGGTGAGAGTCATGTTGCCCTCATCGACGGTCAGCGTCAGCCACGGTTGCTCGGAATTGTCGAAGACCGACACCGTCAGCTGATCATCCGAGGGTGTGATCTGGACCTTTACGTTCCCCTTCGCCATGCTGCGCAGCAGCGTTTGCCACACCATCGAATCGACCAGCGCCTTGGTCTCGGGATCGGCGACGGCAGCCGTTGTCGCCGCGACGAAATCGTCGTCGCTGGTGAAACCCGATCGTGTCCTGTCGAACCCGGCACCGGTCGAACCGCTCACCGAGCCGAGCGACGCTGTCGCGGCAGCGGCCACCTGTTCATCGGGTGTTCCGGGGGCTTGGGGATAGTCCGGCGGAATACCGAAGCCCGGCCACCGGTCACCGGGTTGCTCGTTGTCTCCGCTCGATTCCTCGCCGGTGCCGTCGACAGGCTGTGCACCAGTAATGTTCGAGGCAAATCGCGCATCGTTGACGACGGGAATGTCGACGGCGAACCCTGGTGTTTCCGGGGTAATACCCTGGTCCGAGTAGCCGACCGAGAAGGCTCTGTCGTCCCCGTCGCTTGCCTGACCGTCGGAAGGTTCATACCACGGATCGCTGCTCGCGAGATGCGGGTCGATGTACCGGATGGTGCGGACCTCGTCCGGCATATCTTCCCGGTTGGCGGCCACCGCCACGCTGCCGGCTCCCCGACCATAGCCGACGACATGCATCTCCGGTGGCCGCCCCGCTCGGCATTCCGCTCCACCGGCGAGTGAGGCGAGCAAGCTGTTCAACATCGATCCGTTCGGCGGGTGCTTTCCATACCCGACTCCCACCACAACCGTTACCGATTTATCCGGGTCAGCGGCGGCGATCATTCGGTACGTATCGAGAGCTCGATTACACAGATCGACGTTCTGTTCGAGCCCACCATCACCGGTAAGAACGATCATCCGATCGGCGGTCTCCTGCCCCAAAGCAAACAAGGCCCGATCCTGATCCTGATCCACATGCAGGATGCGCAACTCGGGAGGACTCAACTTCAGCGTCCGCGCCACAGCCTCCTGCCAAGCAGGCAGCGCCGTTGTGTACAGGTCCGTCAACTCGTCGACAAGAGTCCAAGCGTCCGGCTCTGCTGCTACCTCGTCCGAAGAGCCGTCTTCGGTCCTCGCCTGAAGTGTGGCCCAGTTGATCTGATGGACATCAGCCCAGGACGGACCTCGTGCGGCACCGGTTTCCGGATCGATGGCCAGCCATTCGCGATCCTGCCAACCGGCCCGGTCCCACGCCTTGGCCGCGGCATAGGTGGTGGCACGCACATCCCGTGGTTCCGGATCTGTCCCGTTGGTCATCCAATGCTGCTCGAATCGGCTCCATGACACAAGCTGCTGCAGCGGACCGACCCAGCCGGTGTCGGTTTCGCGGATCTCGAAGCGATCGCCGCCACCGACGCAGACCAGGCGCCGCGTGCCCGGATCACCGGTGAGTTCGACTGTAGCCGGTCCGTCGACCAGCAGTCTCCGGACAGCAGCATCGACGGCGATGAGTGTGGGGTCGCCGGAACAGTCGGGGACGAGATCGGTGCAGGTAGCAACCTCGAGTCGGGCGGCATCGGGGTCGTCACCGGCGTCGAAGGTTCGGCTGTGCGATTCCGTACCTGCACTATCGGTTTCCTGTGTCGAATCCTGATCGACCGGCACCGCCGCGCTGTCCGTATCGTTCGTTCGACCAGGATCGACACGCAGTTCGGTATCGCCGTCGAGTTGTAGGAGCCCCACGGTGACAGCCCCGGCTTCAGCCAATCGCTCAGCTTCGGTAACCGCTGAATCCACGACACCGTCGTCCATACCGTCGGCGATGATCCGCACTGCGGCGTCGGCGCTCAACCCGGTCGGCTGGTTTGTCAGGTGTTGGAGGGTGACGGTGAGTCCATCACCGATCAGTTCGTCGATATCAATCGACAACACATAGTCTTCATGACGGACGGTGATCGCGAGGGACGCCGCAACACCCGGGCGGCACGTTGCCTGCAGCGATACACGGCTACCGTCCTGCGCTGCCAGCTTCAACAACCCAATGAGCTTCATCGCGTGTGGGAAGCGGTGCGCTTCGGTGATCTCCGTGAACTGTGCGAGCACGGCATCAGTGGTGGCATCGGCTGGTATCTCGACGTCCACCCGATCACGGCGGCGCTCCGACGGCGCGACCGGCTGCCCGATCGGTGAGGGCTGGAACGCTGATTCCGAGGTCGCTCCGAAACAGGCGTGTTTCAATTCGACCGGTAGTGTCGTACTTCCCGGCAGTAGCACCCGTAACATCGCGTGTTCGGTGCCGTAACCATTCAACATGCCTTCCGCCCGCAAGGTTACGGCATTCCGCACCAGCTCGTCACGAAGCCGAGTTCCCAGCCAATTCGTGATTCGTGCCTTCTGGTCCGACGCGCCGGGGACAGCGGTCCACACCACCTCCACGGATTCCGGCGAAACACGGATCCGTACACTGGCGCCGACGAGATCAGAAACGTTGACGATGACTTCCCCGGACTCGGCAATACTTGCCGTCACGGTGCCGGCTGTACCCGGCTCGCCGAGCCAGAGCAGTCCGGACACCAGGTCTGCCACATCGTCGTCGACTCCGCCCAGCTCCCGGAGGCCGGCGAAAACTCTCTCGTGGTCGTCGTTCTCGGCGATATCGACCGACTCGAGCGAACGACCACCTGCGGCCTCGATGTGAGGCAGAGAAGATGCGAGGAAATCCGTCATCTCCGCATCGGACGGAATCAATCTGTCCTCGATTCGCAGAGGTTGCGCATGCAGGTCGGCAACCATAGCGGCCAAACGGTACTGTCCAGCCTTCTCGAACAGCTCTTCCAGTCCAGTCTGCTGATCCAGTGTCAGTGAGCCGGACGAGCGGATCAGTTCTGCCTGAAGTTCCCTGATGGTCTCTTCGACCCGGTCCGGTTGCCACCGTTGGAACGGCACCCACAACCCCAGACCACCGAGTGCGGCACGGACTTCGGATGCGGCTTGGTCCTTCTTGACCTCAGCGTCCCAAAGCTTGGAAAGATCGTCCGGCTCAATCGTTCCGGACTCCGGCTCCACCGAGCTAACACGCTGAGCAAGCTCGATCAGATGCGCTATCCGCTGATTCCAGTGTTCGATGTCCATCGCCTGGCTCCGCTCATTCTGCACCAGGCTCAACAGCGCGAGGTACTCCGTGCTGCTGGAATCAAGGGCCACTTCGGCTGCCGAGACCAGCGAGTTCACACCGTCGGTCAATGAACCGCCACGTGAGTCCCGGAGAAAAATGCCTACAGGTCGATCCCTGAGGTCAAGTGCACTGGCGATCTCGCCGTGCAGCATCTGCTGGAAGGTCAGGAGCTCCAGATAGCGATCACGGGCATCAGCGATCGCATGCACGATCCTTTCATGGGTTTCGGAATTTTCGCGATCCTGTGGGGGTAGGGGCAGTTCCGTCAGATCAGAGGGCACGATTCCGCGTTCCATGGCGAGCTTCGGATCATCCCAATCAGCGGTGACATCCCGCTCCGATGAACCTGGCGCGGCACTTCTCTCGATCAGATCAGCCAGCGTGATTCCGGCAGCGGCGCAGACCTCCCTCCATGTGGTGTCCAGTCCACTTTCTCGAATCCGATATTCGAGATAGTCGAGATCCAGGTAATTGATGCCTTGCACGATGGCTGCAGCAGCCTCGACCTCCGGTGGAGAGGCCCGCATATGCGACAAGATGCTGTCTTCGGCCCGATGTGTCCCCCCGCCAATCGGCGGCAACATGGCCGCCGCCGCGGGGGCGAGGTAGTCGGCGCCGAAGTTGCCGGACTCCGTATCGGATTCCGGTGCTCCGCTGGAGGTCGACCCGATATCGTCCGCGGGACTGTCCGGAACATCGACGAATGCTCCGGCGTCGGCCAGGAGGGCGTCCGTCACGAGGGTGACACCCTCCGCTTTGTCGAGATCCCCGTTTCGTATTTGGTGGCCGATCTCGAGCTCGCCGTATTCATTGTCCGCCGCAGGGTACAGTTCGGTGAGATGGCCGCCGATATCGTGACCGGCGACGCCCATTTCCGATCGGACGATGCCCAGGAATACCACGCGTTGTGCGATCGGTTCGATCCGGGCCCGCAGGAGCACCTCGTCGGAGTCAGCGCTGGAGGTGGAAGGATCGAATGAAATCGGATCGGGCACACCTTGCTGTGCCTCCATGACCTTCATCGCCAGAACGGATACCACCGCATTCGGATTGTCATCAAGGTCCGCATCGATTTCTATTGCGGGAACGCCGAAATTCGCCAGACCGGCCGAACGCATGAAGCCTTCACGGTAACCGATCTGCCAACCATCGGATTTCAGCGCTTTGATCGCCTCGGCCAGTGACGGTGTGTGCAGCACCAGCGCATCGACTTCGTCACCGAGGCCGGTGTCCACACCGCCCACGAACTGATGCCACAGCTCCCGGTAGTGGGGTTCGTACTTCGTGTAGTAGTAGTAGTTCTCGGGTTGCCGAAGCATCTCCTCGGCAATCGCCGAACACGCCTCGCCATCCGTCAGCTCACCGGCGACAGCCGCCTCGTACATCGTCTGGACGATGTCCTCCACGCCGGAGGTGTGACCACCGAATCCGATATCCGTCTTTCCATCGGTGGCCTGCAGGATCTCGCGTCGAACGTGGGCGGCAGCCAAACCGGCTCGCGCCTCTACTACGAAATGCCGGCGGAGCTGCCGCAGAACCCAGTCGCTCTTGCGGTCACCGTCGACCGGCGGCTCCACCTGCTCATCACTGTCGGTGATCGTGACCGCATGGTTCAGTTCATGCGCCAGAACGGCCACGGTCTGATACAGATCGCCATGAAGCTTGCCGGTGAGGTCGATAACTTTTGGTCCGAACGCTGCAGTCGATTCGTTGTCGGGCTCCCCGAATGCGATAGTCCAGCCCAGCTCCTGTGCCCGCCACAGTAGCTGGCGAAGGTAAGGAGACTTTCTCACCAGGGCGTCGACCTCGGGGCCGAGCCCGGTCCACACCGTCCGCCGCTCATCGGCAACGAAATTCGCGATACCATCGAAACCGAAAGCACCCACCAGTGCGCCGACACCGGCGCCGCCCATCATTCCGAGAACGCGTTTCCTCGTCGGTCCCGCCGCGCTACCAGGTCCGGTCGAGATAGCCTCCCCCGGATCACGGTCTTCACCGACCGACTCCCCTGCCTTGGGGTCACCCTCCGCGTTCACAGCAGAATCATCCGAACCGGAGTCTCCCGACCTCCTTGCCAACCAGGCTGCAAGGCCGGGGACGAGGGCGTCCGCGGAACTATCGATGCCGTCAACATCTGCCGTGGGCCGCAGATACCCCCCACCGACCCGGTCGCCGTTGGGCAACAGCCAGTACACGTCCTGGGAGGGTGCATCCTCGAGCGATTCCAGGTACTGCAAATACCCCGATTCCGGATCCAGCATCAGGTCAACGAGATGGTTTCGCTCAGCATCGCCCCAGGTGACCACATTCTTCGACTGCGCTTGCGCGTCGCGCTGGGCGCCCGCGAATATATCGTGTTCACCGAAGTCCTCGGCACCGTAGTATGCGGCCACGAAACTGCCGATATCCGCACCGATATTGTCGAGAATCTCCTGCCGTGCTTGCGCGTGAACCAGCAGGCCTTCCGCATCGATCGCGCATCGCGCACGCAGAACTCGGAACGCGTCGATCGGCTCGACCTGTGACGGGAGATCGCGCGCGGCTTCGGGACCGTAGGTGGCGATACCCACCAGCACCGACAGTACGAACAGCGCCTCGTCCGGATTATGCTCGAGCGCTTCGTCGAGGACGATCTCACGGTGTTCGAAGTCGACGAAGCTGCCAGGTCCAGGTGCCGTCCGCAGGATCCAGACCTGCTCGGTGGCGAGCTTCTCCAGCTTCCTACCCAGCGATGGCGCGGCCGCGAGCAGCTCGTTCACTCTGTCCCCGAGCCCGGACGGAGGTGGTCGGGGCGGGCCTTCGTCGGGGACCACGGTGTCCACAATCGCTGTGAACGCTCCATAGGCGATACAGAGCGCCACCGTTCCAGTGGCGATACCCAGATGCTTGTTCGCGCGACGCCGTGTCAGACCCGAACCGTGCCTGGTGTGGTTCAGGCTGCGCCCACTCTCAGCACTGTCTCGATCCCGCCCGAACCGGCTGCGTAGTTCGACCTCGTGGTCCGCGCCCTCGTAATCGATGAGACGACCATCCTTGTCGTAGGCCACCACGCTGGTGCGGTCGATACCGTTCGGGACGTCTTCGGGATCCCACACCCGTACCCGCCGCTGGTCGGGGTCGTACATCCACACGTTCTCGCCGAGCGCGAACCGGGCCCGCACCGCCGCTGCTTCAGCCGGTCCGCCGCCTTCGGCCTCGACAAGGGCCACGACGAAGTCCACATCGTTGCTGAGCAAAACCATGTGGCCATCCACGTCGCCCGTGCCGGGGCGTTCCTCGGCGACCACGACCGTCATCGTTTCCGCGTCTTGCGCGCCGAGACGTTCGTAGATCGATGTCCGGGTTAGTCCCTCACCGGTCTTGAAGTTCGCGCCCTTCATCGCGCGTTTGATGTAGCCGCCGAAGGAGCCGGGCCGTTCCACACCAAGTTCGTCCTTGCCGCCCACCTGCACCGGCCGTACCGGAGAATCTCTTCCCGTCCTCGAAGACGAGAAGCCTGTCCCGACGGCCCCCACGGAGAACCCGGCACAGTCATCCAACCCGGCGACCCGTCCCCGCACTCCGTCGGTGAGGTAGCTGAAGGTGCGATCGACACCGCCATCCGACTGCACCGTGAACACGACACCCTCCTGGGTGCGCGTGGCGTTGACCCGAGCCGGCCAGTGGCCCATGGCCCGCCGGTTCCGCAACTCCAGCGCGAGGTCGCCGCGTACAGCGTTCGCCCGATCTGGTGACATACCAGTCAGAACGACGTCACGAAGCAGAGTGTCGGAGACTCCCAGCGGGTTGTCGTCATAGGCGTGCACGACCCAGGCAAGGGCCCCAGAGTCGTGGAAGTCGGTCCTGAGCTGATCGATGACGGTATTGGCAGGCCGCGGTCCGATCGCGGTGACCGAAACAGCTCCCACCTCGTCCGGGAGCGACCGGTCGGGGCGACGGCGGGCCTGCTGGATCGCATGATGCTGCTGCACAATGGCGTCGACCCTGGCGACAGCCTCCTCCGAATCGGATAACCGCGTGCCCAGCTTGACACCTAGCAGGTCTGCCAAGCCCGCCACGTCGGTTCTGCCGGCCACGCCCGAGAATCGGAGATAAGCGAGGACGGTGGCGAACAGCTCAACTTCGGCATCGAACGGTCCGTCGGCCTGGTCCGAATCTTCAACCGCCGCGATCGCCGCCACGAGTCGCCCCTCGACGCCATCGGCGCCAGAGGTCAGGACCGAGCTCAAGGCTTCCGAAACCGCTGTCAGTGGCGCAGCGGAATCACTACCCGGTTCCGGCTCCGTACCACCATCTTCCTCGCCGCGGGGGCTGGAATCTTCCTGCCCGGCTTCCGATCCCTCGACAGACCCCCGGCCGTGAACACCGGTTTGGGTGAACTCGGCGCCGGTGATTCGCTCACCCGCCCCGTCACCGATCCAGACCGACAGCCGCTGCTCCCCGTCCCGTCCGTTCAGCTCGATACCGAAAGTGCGGTAGTAACCACCCGCCTGCATCCCCGCTTCGGTGATTCCGGCGAACACCACCGCGTCCGCCAGCCAACGCACCGGCGCGTCAGCCGCCTCTTCCCACCGCGCACGAATCAGGTTCTGCACAAACGAGGGGCCACCTGCGCTGAGCAATCGAACATTGCGGGTGATCTCGATACGCCCGGTCCAGTTGTGACCGTGCCCGTCGTCGTCGGACGCCGGAGTAACCGTGAACGACAGACTCTCCGAACGGTGCTCGGCGGTAATCTCCAGCCGCTGACCATACTGCGCAATTGCAATAGATGTCATCCCGATGGCCAGACAGTTTCTCACCAAGTACGTCAGGTTTTCGGCGACCGGCCCGAACCCGCGATTGGACTGCAGCGCACCCAGCAGCTCCTCGATGCTCGTCGGAATTATCTCGTTCCATTCGGTGTAACCGTCGGATGAACTGTCTTCCAGTCGGAAGTCACCGGACAACCGAACCGTCCCACGCTCGATCGGCGTCGGCAAAGCTTGCGGACCCGTGAACAATTCCACATAGTCCGCCTCAGCGCCCGAATCGTCTCCGAATCCTTCCCGTTCTTCCGCCTCGGTTCGGGCCGCGGATTCGTCGCGTTGCCCGGCTTCGGCAATCAGCCCGGACACATTTGGCTTGGAATCCTCGAACTCGAACCACGGCACAGGCGTCCGGGTATCGCCATTGAGATCCCCGCCTTCGGATCCTGAGGAAGTGTCAGCGCCAACACGCCGAAGTCGGGATTCTGACGACCCATCGTTCGCGGCTTCCGGCCCATGACGGGACGTCAAGATCATCACTTGGGCCGCGCCGGGGAAGTCGACGGCCTGCGCGTCCTTACCGTAGGCAACGACACCTGTCCGGCCATTCTGCCTCGGCACCATTGTGCTATCCCATACCCGGCAGCGACGCTGCAGTGGGTCGAACATCCAGACGTTCTCCCCATTTGCGAACCGAGCTCGCACAGCAGCCACCTCGGACGGTCCGCCGCCTTCCGCCTGGACAAGGGCGGCGATGAAATCCACATCGTTACTCAACAACCCGATGAAGCCATCAGCGTCGCCTGGATCGTGCTCTTCGGCGAACGCGACGGTCAACGTCGCAGCACCGTCCGCACCCAACCTCTCACCGACTGTTTTCTGGGTAATTTTCGAACCGGTCCGGAAATGCCGACCATTCATCGCACGACTGAGATAGGAGTCCGCGGCGTCTGTCTCGGCCCCGGGAACGGCCTGCACCACATGGTCGACACCCGTACGCTCCGGCGCGAACCCTGTCCGCAACGCGCCCAGTGTGAACCCGGCGCTGCCATCCAACCCCAGCGCCGGCCCCGATATCGCTCCGTGGCGAGGATACTCCCGGGTGCGAGGCTCAAGTTTTTCTGTTCGAATCTCAATCGTGACATCGTCCGGAGTCAGCTGCACCTTCAGCGAGACCGGCCAGTTACCGACCGCTCGGCTGCTCATGAGTTCCCGAACAGTATCCGCGCAGATCGCATCGATACGCTCGGGTTCGAGACCCATCAATGCGGCACCGCGTAGAAGCCGATCGGAGAGCCCGACGGGATCGTCATCGACCTGCCGCAAGGTCCATTCGAGCAGGAGCTCCGCATCATCACGCATTCGCCATGCCGGCGATCGGTTTGAGGTCCCCGGAGTCCGCCGACGCAACCATGCCGATCCGGTATCCGGATCCAACATCGCGATATGCACGTCGTCGACACCGCCCCGGGCGATCACGGCCTCCCCGCCACGCATTACCAGACCGCATGTCACGGCGTTCGGCACCATCTCATGCTCCGCGGCGCCGAGCCCTGCCCAACCGGCGAGCTCGCTCGACAGCGAACCGGCTGCCGATCCGACAGCGGCCTTCCGGGTCCGCACCAGGATGGTGCCGTCAGAGGTGACATGTCCCCCGCGTACTGCTTCCTTCTGCGCAGCGACTACTGCGCCGTGATGTCGTTCGACCTCGCCTATTCGCGCGAGGCGGGTCGCACCAGCCAGGCCCGCGACGCGGGTAGTTGCCTCGAGGAGCCGCTCGATGCAGGAGCCGATGTATGGATCGCCTGCTACACCACGCACACGGAGGAAGGTCAGTGCCGCGGCAACCGCATCTATTATCGTGGTGCAAGTCGGTCCGGCTGGCTCCGGCAGGCTGTCGAGGTTTTCGAGGTGACCGGTCGCTTGTCTCAGTTTCTCGCCGATATCGGCGAGCTCGCCGTGCATGACACTGTGCAGGTTTTCCGATATCTCTGGCACCGAGGTTTCTGCTACCGGCGGCTGGACACTCTCCGGTTCCACTACGTCTGCAGGTTCGGCCTTCTCAGGAATGAAAAGACCGGGCCGAAAACCGTCTGAGGGTTCATCGAACTCCGCTTCTGCGGTGATATCGCCCGTGGGATCGGCGACCCTGGTGTGCAGTTTTCGTTGTCCCGCTTCACCACGGAGATCGATCTCGAGCAAGCCACCATCACACAATTGCCCTAGTATCGCTGCGTCGGCCAGCCAACGCCGGACGGCACCGGCCGATTCAACGGGCCATTCCTGCCCGATCAGTACATCTGCCGATCTCGGACCTCCGAGATATAGCCAAAGGGTGTCGCGACAGATTTCGGTGAACATCCGCCAACGGCGACCGCCCGGGGCGCCCGATATCTCGACCGACCAGTTATCGTTGCGATAGTCTACCGAAATCTGGAGGCAGCCGACTGAATCGACAATGGTCACCGATGCTCCGGAAACTTCTGTCCATACTTCCACCAGCTCGACGATTCGGTCCGCTACGTCGGCGTACTCCTCGGAGGAAAGCAGCATCCTGCGCAGTTCATGCTGACTCTCGAGCGACCGGTCCATTGCAGTATTCGTACCGAATTCTCCTATGGCACGAATCCGACCCCCGGAACTTCCGGTCGGCGGAGCTTCCTCGGATTCGGGATAGCTCCATTTGTAACCGGTTCCCTCGGCAGTGAGTGTCACCGTATGCTGGGTACCACTGCCGATTAAGGTTGCGTGGATCTCGGGCGCCGCGGAACCTTCCGTCTCCCGCAGTTGAGCAATGGCAGAACATAGCCCGCTTGCGCCACGCCTGATCGCATCGGGATCATCGTGCCCGGCCAGCAAACCTCGCACGATTCGCTCAGCGAACTCTGCATCATTTCCGCCTCGGCCAGATCTCGCCGTCCACGTCAAACGCAATCGCATTCCGGGTTCGTCATTGTCGATGGCGGCGGAGAACCAACTCCCCGTGCTGTCCTCGGCTTCCACATGAACAATTCCGAGTTCCGGATTCTCGAAGACGCTTATGGTGCCTCTCGGGTGATCGTCAACGCCTTCGACGAGTGCTGTCCGGAGCAGGTCCACGGTTCCGAACCCCAGCCCCCGCCGCTCCAGTGCGGTGGCGAATTCGCCGCCTGGCAGCAACGAGTGGTCCAACGCGAGTAATGCACCTGCCGACTCGAACCGATCCACCTGTTCCAGCCATTGGGCCCGAAGGTCAGTCTCCCGATTCCCACGGCTCTGCTCGATCAAATCGATGACCGATTGCTGGCCGCCGGTGGCTCTGGGTGTCCAGGGATGCCTCGCCACCAATGACTCTGGTACGACTTCGAACCAGCGGATATCGAAACCCGCAGTGGAATCGAGACAGTAACCCGGGAACTCGCGGCGGAACCAAACCAGGTACTTCAACATGTCGAACGGAACGCCTGCCGGGATCCCATTGTGCGCGCGGTAGCGTTGCTCCACTGCGGATCGGATGGTCTCGGCATCAATATCCGGAGAATTGATGACGTGGTCGACATGTTCCAGCTCGTGCGCAAGAACGGCCAGAATGTCACCGGTGTGCCGGTGCTTGAATCCAGAAGACACACCGTCTTCCAACTGCCTCCGCAGCCGTTCAGGACAGGTTACCGCCTTCTCGTCCAGCACGACTGCACAGAATGCGCCGCCCGACCGAACATAGGTGTAGGTATGCCCGAACGACCCACCCAGTTCGGAAATAGCTATGTACGCCGGCAACGCCGTATTACCTGCCACGTACGACCATTCAACCAGGGCAGCGATCTTCATCAGGGCGTCCAGAGTAGCCGGCACAACCCGACGGCTCAGGTCGAATCCGACGAGACGAACATCGAACCGCTCCCGGACGTCAGCAACGATCCGCTCGATCTCATCACGCAGCTCATCGTCCGAAAGCGTCCATACTGCTTCGGTGTCAATCGCAAACGGCGGGACCGCGTCCGGTAACAGGCCGCCACCACCGATAGCATCCGCAGGTCCGAATTGGATACTTAGTCCGCCATCTGGCTCGGCAGACGACCGATCACCGGGGAATGACGCGCCCAGCCAACGGGATCCGGATGCCAGCGCCCACTGTCCGACACGGTCGGCGAATGCCTGCATCGCTGATTCGGTCTCGCCTTCCACCGCATCCAGGAAAACGTCCACGGATTCCGGCCCCCGGACAACACAAACCCTTGCGCGGCCAACCTGAACGCCTGCAACCTCCACGCATATCGAAGCCGCGTGTCCCGCTTCGACCATCTCAGTGCTTTCGAAAACTGTCGAGAACTCATCACCCACCACACCGGTGAACAAAGTCCGGCACGTGGCCTCGAGATCGTTTGTGGCGAGAAGTCCACCGGCAGAAATCACCGGAACCAACCCCGACAGAATATCGCCGCTCCGGTCCTGCTGATCACGACCTGCAGGCTTCGCCGGCACTGCATCACCCTGAATTTCACGGACCCGGTCTCCCGCAATCGGGTGCTCCGGCGGCACGGGCCGCTGATGCGCATCGAACTCGCGGACAACCGCGCGGATAACATGTTCCGACCATTCCGGGGGTGCGAGCTGATAATCCGCCTCGTACTCGTAAAGGTCGATATTCCGTCCGCTTTCCAACAGGCGCTGCTTCTCGGGCGGAATACTCAATGGCTCGAGCCATCGGATACCGGTCTCGGTCCGGCGCATCGCAATAATGTGCGACCCGACCCTCCACACGCGTTTGCCGTCGATCTCCACCGGCCGAACGAACTCGACCACAACCTCCATCCAGGTCCCGGCCGGTTGGGTCAACAGGCGCTGGGCGGCCTGGTCCAAAGCACCCGGCGGCCGGAGGGCGGCCGGCTCGCCGGCGCCTCCGGTAACACGCGTGGACGGCGCGTAGTAGGCCCGTGTCCAAGGAGCCTTTACCCGCTCCTCATACTTCTGCAGGTTAAGACCGGCTTCCAACTCGTCCGTAGTCAACGGGGAAGCGTCTACATTCTGGCTGGGTGCCCACAGATTCGTCACCTGCAGCATCACCCGACCGCACCTCGTACCGTACGGAACCGCTGCCGATTCGAGACCCGATCCTTCGTCACCGGACGGCGGACGCACCTCAACGCCATCAATCTCGTTCGCCAGCATATGCGCAGGCACACGCACCCTACCTGCGAACCGACCGTGACCCGGCATGATCGATGGTGGTCCGGCCGTGCCCGCCACCACAACCGTCCGCCCCAGCTCGTCCGATCCCCCATCGACTGTCACCGCGGGCTCAGGCGCGATGACACTTGACGAACGATCGGTCGGCATCCCGGCCGCTTCCAGGGCGCCACTAGATGCAACCGCAGCTGCTACGCCCGCCGGTGGCGTCGTCCTGTCTTTAATGCCGACCTGACTCTCCTGCCCTGTTGGGGCCACGCCCACGCTTGGCGCGGCGGCAACCACAGCGGTGGCACCTCCACGAGCTTCCTCCGACTGCTCGGCTACCGCCTGAGCAATGGCGCCTGGGTCACCTTGGTGTTGTTCGGCGAGTTGCGCGATGTCGGCGGAATCGAGGTACCCGTCCCCTGTCCCGCCGGTGACCAAAACCACCTGGGCCGGCGAATCCAGTTCCACACTGACCACACCGGTCTCCGTGGGGCGCGGGTCCTCGCGGCGGCGAATGATTTCCAGCTGACTCTTCCGACCGATCAGCGCCAGTGGCCAATGGACGCGCTCATCGTCGGCCAACCGTGCCTGAAGGTGCTGCCGTACTGCCGCTTCCGCATCGGCGTCCACTGAACCGTCCGGTTTCAGGTACTTCACTGCCTGCATCAGTACGAGGTAATCCAGTTTAGTGATGTGGTCGGTTGTCAACTGCTGTGCCCGACCACCATCGCTGCCGACCAGGTGGACCTTGCTGTTACCCACCCACCCCACCGTCACTCGATCGCCTTCGACCACGGCAATCGCGAGAGTGCAAGCCGGCGCCGCTTTGGCGAGGTAGCGGAAGGGGTCATCGTTGTCCAATGCCAGCACGGCGTCCTGGGCGGCCTGCATGGCCTCATCGACAGCCCGCTGCATTTCCGCTTGGTCGAAACCGCGATCGGCGCCCGTGAGCGCGCTTACCAGCGAGCTGCGAGCTGCTTCGGCTCCTACCCGCGATCCCACATCGGTGTCCTCGACGCCGGGTGCGCCCCCACAGACCACCGCGATGGTGACCGGCCGTCCGCCGTGATCGACGACCACATACTCCATCGCGTCGTGTATCCCGAAGGCGTGCGGCCCAGGTATTCCGGCGCCGGCGACTGAAGTCTGCGGGGGCGTAGCAGACCCGGACCCAGGGTTTCCGGACCCTTCCATCGCTGACGTGGGGGCATTCTCGTGCGCTGAAACCGAAACTGCCGCAGGCTGTCGCTGAGGTTCGACCGCCACCGGCCCGTTCTGCTCCGGATCCGCCTCGTCCGTGCCATCGAGCGCAGAGTCGTTGTCGTCTTCCTGCCTCGCCTTCGCGAACAGCGATCTGCGGACCGCCGCGGCCTGGATATCGCCTTCCTGCACAAATCCGTTCGCGTCGTACCAGCGGCCTGCAGGATCACGTACTAGCACCCGGCCGTCCGCGACCAGAACGAGGCCGGTGTCATATCGGTAGGCACCTCCATAAAAACGGACCGGGACCCCGGACTCCCCGTCGGTCCTCCCGATCTGACCGATTATGGCCTGTTCGATACGCCGCCGTGCCCCGTCCGAAGCCGCGATGGCGCGCACGACCGCTGCCGGGTCACCACCGGCCTCCACCATCGCAGTACCGCTGGTGACGGACAGCAGAACCCCGTGGTCCAGCCGCCGCAGCCCCGCGACGTTGTGGTCCTGTCTGTTCCCCGCTCGGCGCTGGGCCGGCCCGGGCTGGGCAGCCTCGTCGCCACCGCCTGTGGAATCAGCCATGGCAGGTCCGGTCGGTGGATGCGTGGATACGGCAGCACCCGGGCGATCAGGCGCCGACGGAACCTCCACCCAACCCTGGTTTCCGGACGCCAACGCTGCCAACACCCGGTTCTTCTCGGCCAGTACTTCGTCGTAGGCAGTGAGGGGCTCACGCAACGCAAAGTTCAGGATCCTGTCATCCTTGCCCCTGAGCATGAACTGGGAACTCTCCAGTTCTTGCAAAATGCCCTCCCGCCGCGCAGGGTCCAGCAGCGCAACTGGATCGAGATTGTAATATCTCCGTCCGCCCGGATGAGTTCTCAGTTCGTCGACGATCTGTTCGATCTCGACACGGGCCATCTCGATCTTGTCGGTGGCAGCGGCCAACCTCCGCTCGAGCTCAGTCGGTTCATGCCCCAAGCCCTCCAGCCCAGCTGCCCCTGGAAGTCTGGCGGTGCGCTGGAGATCGTCACCCCGACTGTCTACTTCCGGGAACTCCGCCTGTACCTCCAGGTACGCCCGCAACTCCGCGTCCTCCGGCGAGCCGGAATCTTCGTCCCGCCAGCGGCGCCCCTCTTTTCCAGGACGATGGCCGCCATCATCGGGACCTCGAGTCGGGCGCTTCCCCCCCGAATATCCGAGACTCCCGAGACCCGGCGTCGCCGGCTTCTCGGGCGCCGGAGTCTGCATCGAGTTCACGGCAGCGGCAAGCGATTCAGGGGAGACACCCGCCGCCGACGCCGCCTGAACTCGGATGCGAATTTTCCTCAGCGCGGCGCTGCGGGCCTCGCCGTCATCGTCTGGAAGCGACGCCATCAATTCCGATACGTCCTCGATGAGACTGCGCACATAATCACCCAGAACACCGACAGACGCCGCAGATTCGTCCGAAACGCCCCTTTCCACCGCATCGACAAACACATCCAGCGGATCTTCCTCGGCCGCAGTTCGACCCACCGGGTCGGTGTTGGTTGCGGGGGCCGGTTCTTCGAACGGAGCGCTGGGCTCGCGAGCCGCAGCATCACCCGTACCAGCCGATGGAAGATGAACAATCCAATCCCACGGCTGGAACTCCAGGTTGTCCCGGAAGAATCCGAGATGCCGCACATCCACCGGGCCACCGGAATCGAAGATGGCAATAGACATTTCCCGATCCGTCAGTAGCTGCCAGTCCTCCGCCCACTGGTGCAGATGCGGAAACTCCGAACGCACGAGTTCCTTGTTGAGGTAGCCGTGGTCCTTCGTCAGCGGACCGGCATACCGCTTCGGATCCCATCTCGCGACAGCCCGGGCGAACATTTCCCCGGAGGAGATATTCATGTCGAAGTCACTGGGTTCTTCCACACCGAGCCTGTGCATTGTGTCGAATGGCCTCCTCCTGGGCCGTTCCGGATCGTCACCCAGCCATGCGCTCAGCCGCTCGATTGCCTCGGGGTTCCCGGCCAGTTCCTCCGCTGTCGGCAGCGGCTTGGCATCACTGGAGAAGAAATTCACTCCCGAACCATGCAATCGGATATCCACCTGCTCCAGAGTGACCCCGTCACGCACCAGAGCCTCCAGAAGCGCGACCCGCCACGCGCGGTACATCTGCGGCCACATACCTGGCGCCGCGCTCCGAGCCATCCGCCACTGGACCTGTTCGCGCGTCAATCCGAGAAAATCGAGGTCACGTTGCTGGATCTCGTACCCGGACGCAGGATCGACCGGCCACGGGCGCGGTAGATTCTGCGGCGGCTCGGCAAACCGAAGCGCCTGGTCGCGCGGAGAATCTGTGGAAGACAGTGGCTCGGGCCGGTCTGTGCGGTCGTCGTAGGGTGAACGGTACTCGAACAGCAGGTGGTCGGGCCGGTCACCGTCAATACGCTCGGTACGGTAAGAGTCATCGGCCATGACCCTGACGAACGGCAGATCCCAGTCGCTATGGCGGCGCAGTGGCGAGCGCTTCAATTTCGCGTAGACGTCGACCTGCGCGTGCGGCGTCGCGGCATCGACATGGATCACGAACCGTACACCCGCAGCCGCCCGTGACCGATCCAGCGCGTACTGTAGCGCCTGCCGCACCATACTTTTCACCTGGTTACGCTGCGTCGGTGACCACTCTCTGGTGAGTACATTCACTGCGGCACAAGCCAGCTCCACATCATCGGCACCCACGACAGTCACTCCGGCGGCTCGTGCCGCCATCAGCTTCCGGAGGCCCTCCCTCTCGAGGCCCGTCCAATCGGCGACCTCCACAACCTTGTGGTCGACACCCCGGTGATCCGAATCGACCGGAACGGAAGGACGGTCCGCCGCGTCGAGCTGCACGCTCATCCGGCGCTGTACATCCTCCGGCCCATCGGTAGCGATATCGCTGAAACTCCGGGCACAGGCATCGATATCGCGCACGGCCCGCAACGATTGCAGACGGTCGGTATCCCGCACACTCGGTTCGCCGAAGGCATCTGCGGCCAAAAGTTCTCGATCCATGAGGTGCTCGGCGCATTGCTCTCGGCGCGTGATGACCGATGACCGCCGCATTTCCAGGTCTTCGAGTTCGGCCGAGAGTCGATCCTCATCGGTGCGTAAGGCATCGACTCTGGACGGCAGGTGCGTGAACTCGTCGTCCACGTCGACCCACCGCCGCTGCACGTCCGGTATCGCGGCGAGACGGTCACGTTGTTCATTCGCCTCGACGAGATGGGCGCGGACTTGCGATCGTTCATGCTCGAGGTGCGAGCGGCGGCCGTCGAGAGCCGTGAGAGCGGCGGGTGCGGATACGACCGAGTCCGCTGCCTCGGCCGATTCGATCGCCTCGGCGACGGCGGAATCAGCGTGGGTGGACCCCGGCACAACCGCGAGAACCTGCGCCACCAATGCATCCCGGACGGCGGTCGCAATTCTCCGGTTCACGTAGGTGTCAGCGGTCTCCACCGAAGGTGGCGCTGCTTCGGCGCCGGCGCGCTCACCGGAATCACCGTTTGTTCGAGGCACCCACCCGAAGTCGGACAACCAAGATTCCGACACCGTGCCGTCGGCATCGACGCGCCGCAGTTCGACCGGGATGTTCGCTTCCCGTAGTACCTGCAACTCAGTACGTTTCAAGTAGGGCTCGCCGGTAGCACTGGCAAAAAGGATCAGCCGTCCGTCCGAAATCCTTCCCCACCGGCCGACCGCGATTCCCTCAGATCGGTCGAATTCGTTTCGTACAGCCTCTTCTCGACGCTGCGCCTGCTCATCGACCGTACGGTCGTATTCGGCGACGAGGTCCGATACCGCCACCAGGGAAGGATCGGTGAAGTCCGCGTCTTCCGCGTACAGTAGTGCCCGCGCCTTGGACACCAGATCACCGGTAGTCACCTGCTCCGGATTCGGCACCAGGCCGTCGAGTGCCTCGACCAGTTCACCGGCGAGCCGCAACTGTTCTGCATTATCGACCGGCGCTTCGAATGAGGCCCGAATACTCAGGTCGACCGCTGCCGCGAGCGACTCGACAGAAACACCCGCGGTTATCGCCGCCTGGACCCGGTACCCGATCACCGCCAGCGCCTCGCGATCGTCCGCGGAAGCCAACCGCGACGGATCGACCAGCTCGCGGAGTTCCCGCACCAGTCCGCGCGCATAGCGTCCCGCCCAGCCCTCAGGAAGCTGACCCGGCTGGTTCGCTTCGGGCCGGTCAGCGTCCGCCATGCGCTCTCGCTCGACCCGACGCAGTGCCCCGAGGAGATCGCGCGCCAACGCTCGCGCATCGGCCGCGGCAGGCTCGGGCACCGGCCCGGCCCCCTGGGCATTTTCCGCGTCTCCCTCGAGGGGTGGCGCCCATATCGCAGATCCGGTTTCTTCGGACGAGTCCGCTTGATCCGTTGGCGCCGATTCCGCAGTCGCCGGGGCAGCTGCCTCGTCGTGCGTGGCGACCGGCTGCGCCGTTCTGTTCCGGACTTCGGCAGCTACCTCTGCTGCGCGCCGCAACTCCAAGAAGTAGTGGGAGCACGCCTTTTCCACCTCGACCAGGCGCTGCAAGTCGGGCTCTGCCGCGTGTTCAGTGCTGGAAGAGGCACTGTCGAACACTGTTGACAGCCGGTCCAGTTCATCGAGTAATGCGGCGCGGTCCTCCACCCGCAGGGAAGTTTCGGTGGTAGCCACACGCATGCCCTGTACCAGGGCCTCTGCCTGCCGGCGGGCCTGCGCTCGGAGCTCGGCGCGCCTGCCGTCCAGCTCGGAAGCGCAGGCGGAGGCGTCCCGCAGCGCCCGCAACGAAAGCAGGCGGGGATCGGGGACCGTGAGGCCGCCGTGCGAATCACGATGTTGCAGTCCCCAGCCGTGCAGCAAAGTCGCGCATTCATCACGACGGCTCCGGGCTTGTGAATACCGGATGCCCAACTCTTCCTGCTCCGCGATCAGCCGAGCGCGGTCAGCGAGCGCCGCACCGATCCGGGCCTGCAGGTCGAGTAGCAACTCGTTGGGATCGGAAGAGTCTTCGGCGAGCATATCCGATATTCGCTGGTTGAGTTCGGCCATTGCGGCGGCGATAGCCGTCAGTTCGGATCCGACCTGTGCCGTTCGTGTTTCGATTTCCTCGATCTCGGAATCCAGTCGGGTCAGTTCGTCCGCGGCGTCGGCGAACTGAGTCGCGGAACTCACCGCGCCGGCATCCTGGACGCCGGAAGTTTCCGCAACCAGCATGTCCTGGATCGTCTGCAGTGTGCGACGCTGCTCAGCGAGCTGCGCGGCATGCGTTTGCAGATCGGTACCCGAGCTTCCGACCTGCAGTGGGGCCGGATCGTCGGGAGGTGGATCGGATTTCCAGCCACCGTCGTGGAAAAACGTTGCCGATGCGGTGCCGTCGGCCGCAATGGAATGCTGTTCGACCAGCACATTCGCCTGCTGCAACGACCGCAGCTCCGCCGGTTGCAGACAGGGCTGTGCGGTGTCGATGGTGACAATGATCAACCGGTCGCCGGTCACCCGCCCCCAGGTACCGAGGGGCGCGCCATCCACTTGATCGAAGTGGGCGCGGGCAGCCGCGTTCTGCGCAACCTTCGTGGCTCGGGATTCCGGATCGGACGCCGGTGGCGCCCCGACTGGATCGTGCTGTGTGCGAGATTTTGCGGCTACACCGAATGCCTCCATTCGAGCGAGGCCGGCCTCCTGGCTCCGGAGACGGGCAATGTCCGCATGCCCCGAACGAGGTACGTTGTTCGCAGCAACGATCGCATTGACATAGATCCTACGGATCGGCGCGTACTCGTCGGCAGTTCGGTGTTCGCGCTGATCTTGGATGTATTCATACATCTGCCAGCGTACATTCTGACCATGCTCACGTGCCTCCCGAGCCAATTCCAACCGGTCCGTGCCGGCAACCTCACAGAGCGGTTGTAGCGCACGCAATTCCGGCAGGAGGCCGGTCAGCTCGTCCTCCGTGCAGCCCAGCGTGCGACACAGTTCCGCGCGGCCGTCTCGGATCTCTTGCCGCTGGGTGCGCAACTCTGCCAGTTCGGTTTCCAGCCGGGTGCGCTGCGACTGCCGCTCGTCCTCTGCACGGGCCCGCTCCCGCGCCGCTTTCCGGGCGCGCCCGCGCGGCACGGGCCTCTGCCGTTCCACCGCTGCCAACTCGGTTTCGACCCGTGCGATCTGCTGGTCGAGAGCCTCTCGCCCACGATCCGCATCGTCGTCAGCGTCGGTGAATCCGGCTATGGCATCGATGGCCGCCGATGCTTCTCCCGGGCTGACTCCCAACCTGTGCCCGGTCAGGATCTCGGCAACCACGCGTAGCGCATATTGATGCTGCAGGCGGTCGCCGGTCGTTTGGGCTTGCCCCGGATCCGATTCGTCGCACTCGGGTGTGCCGCGCAACCAGCGCTTGCCGTCGCGCCGATCGAACACTGGAGAACCTGCGTCGTCGACGCCGACTCTCCACTGCTCGATGGCAATCCCGGCCGCGGTGAGTGCTTGCTGCTGCTCCGGGTCGAGCAAGGGATCAGTAGCATCCGCGGGCGCGATGATCACCAGCCGGCCCTTGTCGACCCTCGCCCATGGTCCCGCCGGAACACCGCCGAACTGCGACAGTGCGGTCCGGCATGCGTCCTCCACCGGACGACGGATCAACCGCCGGTATTCGGCGGCCAGCTCTGCCAGCTCTCGATGCTTGCCCTCCGGTTCCGCGCCGAGCCGCTCGGCGATCGCAGCCAATTGCTCGGTTGTCCACCATGAAGTAAACGCCTCCGATTCACCGTGTGCCGCGGCCACCGCGGTGATCAGCCGACCACGCAGCTTTGTCAGCGTGCTGCCCTGCCTCGGATGTGTACGACCGAACGACTCGGTTCCCCAACCGGCATGGATATCGGTGAGCGGGGCATCGTATGCGGCGAGGGCTCGGGCCAGTGCCGCGGTGGTATCCGAGCCGCCGGCGCGATCGGGCGGTCGGCCCGCCACTGTTTCCCGGGCAACTCGCAGCAGCTCCTCGTCGGGCGGGGTGTCGATCCCCTGTGCGCGCAGTGCGTCGCGGATCGAGTCCAGAAGCCTTTGGTGGACCGCATGTGCCTGGTTCGCTTCGGTTGCGGCATTATGCGCCGCAACGAGTGCGGCTTCCAACCGGGTCCAGTTGTCGATAAAGGCCTGGATCGGCGCACCGAGTTGATCCGGCGCAAGGCTCGAATCCTGGCCCAGCTGAGCGGCCAGCGCCTGATATTCGGTGGTAAGCCGCTGTTTTCGCTGCGAAACCCACCGGTGCTGCGCCGCCCGGTCTCGCGTCGCGTCCGGGTCCGTTCCGGTACGAGCTATATTGTCGAGCCGCTCGACCAAGCTATCAGCTGCAGCTATCTGGTCGCGGAGCTGCCGTAGGGCGGCGGGCAACCGATGGGGTAGCGGGGCGCGGGGGGCGTCGGTGAAATGCGGTGGGTCGAGTGATAGCTCGTCCGCACACTCATACCACTTATCTCGGGCACTGACCCGCTCCGCCAGGAGACGGTCACGAGTCGACCGGAGTTCGTCGAGGCGGCGCTGTTCGTCGCCGGACAAGTCGCCTCGATCGCGCTGCTCCAAATCCCCAATGCGGGAATCGAGACCGGCTAATTCGGTATCGCAGCGGTCGACGATCTCCCCGGAGTCGAACAGCCCCCGAATATTCACCGCGGGTTCTTGCCCAGTCAGCGGCCGTTTCGCGGGGAAATACTTGTTCGCCAGATTATCCAGATCACTTCGAGCCTGCTGCTCATACCGTTGGATGGCCGCACCGACAGTGGAGGCGGCGCCGGATGCGCCCGCCGCGCTTTGATCCGGCGACCTATCCGCGGGTTTCCCCGTACCGCCCATGGATGGACTGCCTGCACCACCTTCGGCTGCCGTACTTTCCGCCACAAGGGTGCGCTCGCGCCCGTCTGATGCCGGCACTTCGGTGAAATCGTCCTGGACTTGTCCAGTCCGCTGGCTCGATTCCGCGTTTTCGCCGTTCGACGGCAGACCAGACGGAGGCGGAGGCGGAGCACCGAACTCGGAACGCACCTCACCGAGCCCCGCAGCCAAGAGCCGCAATCGTTGTGCGTCGGCCGCCAGGCCATCACCTGTAACAGCGTGCGCGGAGCCGATTGCGTCGGTGGCGGACGCCGCGGCTTCGGGGTACGCAGCCTCCGCTTGGTAAGCAGTGAGCCGCTGTTCGCGGGTGGCAGCGGCAGACCGGATTGCGTCCGCGAGATCCTTGCTCACACGGCCGGTGGACAGCTGGTGAGCAATACGCAGCTGCCGGGAATATTTCGGCAACTGCTCGGCGGAGTCGTGGATATCCACCAGCACGACGAGCAACTGCTCCCGTTCCTCCTCGAGTTCACGCAGTTGTTGGCGCAGTTCGAGAGTATCGGCGGCCCGCTCAAACCGGTCCTGCTCGGTCAGTGCATCGCCCTGCTTCTCGCTGCGCACCAGCCGCGCCTCGGCCCGATCGATCCGATCCTCGAGATCGGCTGCCGCGGCGGCCAAGCCGGCAATCTGTTCCTGCTCTGCCGACAATTGCTCGGGCGTGACAGCGAATGCCTCCTCGAGCAGGCACCGCGCTGTCGCCTGCTGTGCGTACTCCTGCAGCAGAGCAGCAGCACGGTCACTCGGTCCGGGCCGCGTCGGCTTCGCGGCAACGAGCGCGCCGTTTTTCCATTTCTGCACGACCGGTTGCCCGGCGCTGTCGATACCCACCTGCCAGCGCTCGATCGGAACGCCCTGATGTTCAACGGCTTGCAGCACCCCCAGGTCGAGCACCGGGTCCGCGATACCGGCCGGGAGCACCTGCACCACTGTTCCGCCCACGATGGTGCACCAGGATCCGGCCGCGGCCGCACCGAAACCAGCCAGCACCACACGCGTTTCGTAGGCGACCAGGGCGTCTGTCATCAGTTGCCGGTCGGCGGACGGCCGATCGTCATCGGCGACGATGGTGCGCGCCAGACCGATCAACTCGTCGACGTCGCGGCCGGGGATCTTCTCCCCGATTGATTCGAGGGATGCTGCCAGGGCCTCGGTTTCGGATCGGGTCGCGCGGCGCAACTCGGCACGGTGGCGGGCATCGGCGTCGTCCTCCGCCCGAGCGTACATCTCCTGCCGGGCGGCCATCTCCTCCAGTCGAGTCAACCGTTCGAGTTCGACATCGGCGGCGCGGTCGTTCGAATTTCCGGTGGGTCCGCGGCCTTTGACGATCTCCTCTCGCGCAATGCGGGCCCGACGCGGATCTCGGTAACCGGTGCCGTAACGCTGGTTCAGCCTACGCACCAGATCGTCGCCGGCCTGCCGGGCAGTGTCGCGGATCCGTGCCCGCTGCCAACGCAGCTGTCCATCGGCGGCATCCAGATCGGGCAGTGCCCGTGTCAGCAGTCGCCACGCGACATCACCACCCACCTGGTCGATGAACTCATCACGCCGACGCTGCGCCTCGCGCTGCTTTGCCTCGAGCGTCCTACGTTCGGTCTGCAGCCGCTGGCGCTCGGTTCGCAGCCGGTCATGCTCGATGACCTGCGCAGCGAGCGATGCCTCGATCAGTTTCCTGAGTTCACCAGCTGTACCGGCATACTCGGCGAGGCCCCCGAGGAGTTTCTCCCCCTCGGAGCGATCCTTGGCGAGCGCATCGAGTGCGCGTTGATTGTCTGCCAGCGCCGCGTCGTTCCACACCAACAGCGCAACGATATCGTCACTTGCCGTGGTCAGTTTGTTCGCTTCCGCGGACATCGCCGCAATCGAAGCCTCGTGCAGCGCACGTTCCACCGTATTGTCGGCAGGTTCCGCGATACCGAGGACCTGGGCGGTGAGCACGTCTTTCACGGTCTGCAGGGTCCGCTGTTGTTCCTGCAGCCGGGTGTCGGAGTGCCGCAGACGGGCGGACGGCGTTCTGCCCTGCAAGCGCGGTTCCCGCGGCCCGGGAGCACCGGCACGCCATGTACCGTCACTCCAGTATGCACTGGTCACCTCGCCGGCCGCAGTGACCGTCCGACGTTCGACCAGGACATCCTCGGATTCCAACGCCGACAAGGTGGCCGGGTCGGTGATCGGATTGCCGTCGGCGGCGGGAACGACGACAACCACTCGGTCGCCCAGCACCCGCCCCCACGTGCCCAGTCTGGTACCGTCGATATTCTCGAATTCTGCTTTCGCTGCCCGTAGCTGCTCGACAGAGGGGGGTCCGGGGTCTTCGTCCGGTGCCCGTGAGCCGAAATGGTCTTCCAGTTGTTCGAGTGCCTCCTCGAGGATCCGGATTCGTTCGAATACGGCCTGTGTATCCGTACCGCTGGTCTGCCACAACGCCTTCATTGCCGCATACCGGATCCGGTGCGCTTGTTTCGATTCCATACCGCTGACGAACGAATGCAGCTGAGCAGTCAGTACCTCGGATTGCCGGCGGGCCGCCGCCGTCAGGTCGTCGTCGGCGCGAGCCCCGTGCTCTGATAGTTGTTCGATTACCTGCAGTTGTTGCGCGGCCTGTGTTCGTTCCGCTTCGGCCCGTCGCTGCTGCTCTTGTCGCGCGGTCAGCTCCGCTGTAATGCGCTCCTGTTCGCTGCGCAGCTGGTCCCGTACTTGTTCACGTCCCCAGAGATCTTCGATCAGCTCGTCCCGCTGCGCTTCCAGGGACTGAGTGGGGGAATCGACCTCGGCATCATCGGCACGTGGAGGGGCGGGTGGGTCTGTGGCCGGCGGGACCCAGTATATCGACCGTATGTCGGCCATCCGGGCAGCAGCGGATCTGTCGACCGCCGACAGTTTCCTCTCCGCCGCCGTCACCGCCATTGCCAGCTCATGTTCCGCGTATTGTGAGCGCACCGATTTCGCCCATTCCCGGAATGAATCCCACGCCAGCCCACCAGGGCTCGGCAGCTGGGAAAGCTCGCCTGCGCCTTGCAATCCGCGCCGATGGCGGTGCTCTGCTTCCTCAAACGCCCTCGCGGCCGCCAAGAGCTCCTGCTCCGCAGCCTGACGTTCCGCGTCAGCCCGTGCTTCCTCCTTCGCTTTCGCGGTAGCGCGCTGTCGCTCGAACTCTAGGCGTTTGCGGCTTCTTTCCGATGTGCGCACTTCTTCGTTGGCCTGCACCACTGCATTCAGCTCGGCCTCCGCCTCGGCAACATCTCGTTCTGCCGTTGCGAGGTCTCCTTCGACAGTGGCCTGCTGTGCTTCCAATACATCCCGGTCCAGCCCCGTGGCGGCTTCGGTGCCACCAGAATCGGCCGAACCGCCCGCCCCTTGCTGTGGTGCGCGATGCTCGCCGCTGCCGCTGGTCGCATGCGAACGGAGTGTTTCCAGCACGCACTGCAGCGTGTACTCCTGTCGTAGGGCGGCAGTTTCCGGATCGCGAGCGGAAGATTCCCGCTCGTTATCGGTTACCGGAGCCGAACTCCAGTCTGTCGCGCCGCGACGCTCGTAGCCGGCGTTTCCGGAGCTGTCGAGCACCACCCGCCACTGCTCGACCAGAACCCCCTGTTCGGCCAGCTCCTGCAATACCTGCTCGTCCAGGACCAGGTCCTGCGCACCGTCGGGCACTATGTGCACGAGCTTCCCGTCGATGATCCGGGCCCAGTCACCGACCTTCATCACGCCCAGTCCACGAGCGTCGGCCGAACCGGGCTCCGCTTCTTCATGGTCGTCGAAATGTTCCAGGGCAGTTCGGGCCGCAGCATCGAGAGCCTCAGTCCGCAGGGTCTCGTATTCGGCGACAAGGTCGGTGAGGTCGTCGCGGATCGCCGCGTCGATATCCGACTCCTGTAGCACACGACGTGCCAGCTCGACCAGCCCACCGAGGGTATTCGCCAGCTCCTCTTCCGGCTCGGGAACCTCACCCACCGAGGTGGCCGACCTCCCCTCCGGAAGCCCGAGGGACCGGCGCAGTCGGGGCGCGAGTTTCGGAAGCTCCTCCGCTGGCTCGACGGCTGGCAAGCCGCCCACCAGCATGTCGAAGCGACACCTGTTACGCCAACCGAAATCATTGCTGTCGGCCGCAGCGACATCCACGCCGTAATCGTCCGCATGCTCGACAACTGCCGGGGCAAACCGACCGTCGCCTCCAGGTTCCCCGGACACCTCACCCGGCATGTCCTCGCCGAGATCGAAGACGTGCACCCGCAACCGTTGTTGCTGTCCGGAGTCCTCGGGGACCATTTCGGCTTCCACGCGGGTGCGCCGTCCGCCCGACCGGTCGGCGGCATCCTGCAGTACCTGGGTCAATGCGGTTTTCGCATCACCCACGCGCTCGGGCGGCCAGTCGACGGTCAGAGCATCCATTGCCTGTTCCGCAAGCGCAATTCCAGTGGCCACATCATCGCCGGACACAGTGAGACCGAACGCGGCCAACCCCTCGGTGACCCCCTCCAGGTCGCCGGAGCCGCTGATCTCGTAGACACCGTGTCCCGCGCCAACCGGGGGTTGCGCATCGGCGGTATCCGGTTTCGCCGGTACCGGTCGGCCATCAGGGCCGATATTGCCCTGATGGATGCCCTCCAGCAGCCAGTTCAACTCTTGTCCGGAAGACCATTTCGAGAGATGGCCACGCAGTTCCTGCACTGTCCGCTTGTCTGCATCCAGCGCCCCACCGCTACCCGTACCGGCATCATCGGCTATACCAGCACCATCGGCGGCATTGTCTCCCTTATCGTCATCCGTGCGCACCGGCGGCGCCGTCGGCATATCCTGCACGCTCGCACCTTGCCCGGGACGCGCCGTGACACTCGTCGCGCCTGGCGGAGGGCCGCCGTTACCGGTGCTCCGCGGCCCAGACCCCCCCACCGATTCCGCGAAGTCTGCCTGCGGTCCCGCCAACCCGGACCAGCCGTCGAATGCGGCACCACCCGGCCCACGGCCGGCCAGAGGAGTGGCCCCGGTCTTCCCCGAACCGAAACTCGGTGGCGCCAGTGTCATGCTGAATCGGAGCTCGTTGTACCCATCCCTGTTCCACCCGGTCTCCCAGCTGTCAGCATGAGCAGCGACAGGGGCAGTACCGCGAGTCCGGCGGGTGCTGGTGCCCCTGCTGCTCGCAGCGGCCACCGAAGGGAGCGGTGGCATCCCTGGCAAACCCACGCGGGGCGGACTGGACGAGGTACCGACGAGTTCACCCGGCACCGAGGACGCGGGCTCGAGGCGGTTGATCACGTCCTCGGCATGCAGTTCCATATCCACAGCCCCGTCCACCACCCGGACCTGCAACTCACCATCACCCACCAGCATGGCAGTCACACGCACCCCGGGCCCCGTCCGGCGAACCGCATCGAGCACCGCAGCAGAAACCGATTCCCGGAGGCCTTGCACGCGACCCTCGAACGCGGCCAGCTGTTTGCGCTGGCTCGGGGTCAATGTGCCACTCGTCTCGGGAATCTCGACCAACCCCATGACCTGGTCGACAACCTTGCTCACCTGGATCTCGTTCGCGGCACCGAACACTCCGGTACCGACCACTGTCGAGACGATCCTGCTCGAACCAGTTTTTTGGCTTGTCGATTCAGCCGGCGCCGACGCGGGATCCGATGTGGTGCCAACCTCGGCGTTCGCGGAAACCCAGCTCGATACGGTTTCTTGCAATTGCTGGAGCCGTTCGAGTCGTTGCGCAGGCGCGAGTGGCCGCCCACCCGCATCAGAAGCGTCCACGCCGAGCAACATTTCCGATACCAGCAGATGCGCCGCCGCGCGCTGGTGCGGCCCGAAGAACTGATCGACCTGCTGGAAGATTTCGACCGCGATCTTATCGGCCGCCGCTCGGGTCGCGATGACATCGATATCCGGCTTGTATGAGACACCCGCCAACGAGGCATCCTGCGCGTAGCGGTTCTGCACATTGGTATCGAGCTCGTTCAGATGCATCAGCCGAACGTGCTGGTTCACCTCCCGACCGCCGCCCTCGCCGGGCCCGGTCGCAACCTGCTCGATATTCTTCGCAGCATTGTCAATTTCCTGGCGTGCCGCGTCCCGTTCCGTCCCGGAGGTGAAATGCTGCTCGACATCGGTTTTCAGCTGGTGCAGCAGATAATCCGCGCGGGCCTTGGCTTCGTTCTTGCTCATCCAACTATTCATGTCGAAGTGACGCTTCTGGTCCTCGATCGACATACCCGCGTAATCCGAATAGCCGCGGAACCCGTAGATCGCGCTCGACGGTGCGCCCGAAAGACCGCCGCTCACGATCGACATCAGTGTGAGTTCACCACCGGCCCAACCGCCGAATATCGCCCCGGCGATACCGGCCCCCCCTCCCTGTATGACCCCGCGAATCGTTCCGCCCAGCCGGGTATCCAGGGGCAGGATCTGCATGACTTTCACCGACCGGTTCAGCAACCGGTAGAGCAGATGACCGAACCATCCGCCACCGGCGCCACCGGCTGCCGCCGCAGGCAACGACTTGAAGAACTGCTCCCAGTCGTAATCCTCCTGGCGATCTTTCGCCATCAGCGACCATTGGATCACCGACTGCTCCAGCCCGCCCTGCACTACTTCCTGAAGCATTTCCTGCAGGATCTCGTAACCGAAGCTTTCGAGAATCGACTGGTACACCGGAACTTTCGGGAACCTGGTGAGCATCGGCATACCAGCCAGCTTGCGTCCCAACCATGCGATGAATTTCTGCAGGATGGACCCCAGCCGCTTCGATATCTCGCGGGTTATCCAGATGACGGTCCATTTTCTGGCCTCGCCGGCGGGTCCGGCCATGGTCGCCACAAGAATCTCGCCGATCATCCAGGCCAGGGCGATATTGTTTCCCAGTTTGGTGGAGTACACCTGGTTTCCGAATTGGCCGATATAGTCGACAAGCTGCTGGGCGCTTTCCTCGAGATCGTCATCGAGAAAACTCAGGTCACGAATATGCTTTTCGAATTCCTCGGCACCCTCCCCCTTGATTACCGACAATGCGGTAGCACGATGCCATTCGGCCTGCTGGAAGGTGATCGCGTCTTCGTCGATGAGTTCCTGTAGATCATCGGCAACACCCCAGACTGCTTCTTCGTCGGCCTCCGGCCAGTATCCGCCCACGACCCAGGCGAACGGTTTCGCGAAGGGGAATACCTCCAGCCCCACGGTCTATTACACCCAGCCGCGATCCGTGACCGCGGCGTTATCCGCATCGGCAGAATCCGTCCCCAGTTCCACCGCGTCCTCGTACTCCATGACGAGGTCATCCTCGTCTACATCCACAGACACCAAGGAAGTCGTGGCGACCGGTACGATTTCCTGGTCCGCCACATCCGGATGATTCACCGCAGCCACAGGCGCCGCGCTCGGGTCGAAAGGCAGTTCCACATCAGGGAACCCCTCGAACAGTTCGGACAGACCCGGCATCACTGCTCGATGCTCGTTCAATGGCTCGAACAGTTCGGCGCTCCGCTCGCCGACCTCTACCACCGCCCGTCGGGCCGTGGAGATCACTGCCGCCGCAATATCTTCGTAGCTCAGCGTCGAAATATCGGACGAAAATCGGAGATCGGTAAGGTGACCTTGCGCGTCGACGGTGACGGTAACACGCATATCGGGCGTCGCGACAGTCACTGTGAGTTCGGCACGTTGCTGCTCGATCTCGGCGACCCGGCGCACCTGCTCGTGCAAACCGCTGAGCACAGCTTCCATCTCCGAGCGCCCCTCGGTGATGCGCCCATTCCACATCGTCAGCATCACCAACTCTCACTACCCGGCACCAGTGGGGACTCCGCCCCCGAACGCGTCCTTCACTCGAAGGAGCGCCGGGACGCCTCCTCTGCGACTTCCAGCTGATTCGCGAAGTCCCTTTGCGCCTGGGATACATCGCTGGTGTACTGCTTCTGCACACCCATCCCCTCCTTGACCGCTTCACTGCCGACCCTGAATCCGGGCTGCCCACCGATACCGTGCTCGAAATCCTGTCGGTACTGATCGCTGCCACTCACCGCCGGTGACCACAGCCGCGACAGGATCTCCACGAAACGCGATTCCCGAGAATCCACCGCATCACTGATATCGGCCCCCTTCCCAGCCGCCTTACGCAGGGCCTCGGTATCGACCTCGAGCTCCGACATAACTGAACACCTCTTCCTCCGCCCGATACCGGAGCGCCGCGCGTCCACCGCAGGGCGCATGCACTACGTATCCGACGCAGCCCAAGCGAATTACTTGATCGGATTGTATTCCGGGACAACGTTGATCACAGCCCTTGATGACTCAAGCATATGTAAAACGTCGACTACACCAGGTACGAATTCACCCCGCAGGCCAGCGATGCGGAACCGGCCCTGGCAACCGCTGGTTCGGAATGCCGGCCACCACCGCGCACCACCCGCTGCCGTATGACGAATCTCGAACTCCTCCCCGCCCAACCATATACCGGCGTATCGTCGCCTACCACAACCAGAAGGGAGGTGAGGACGGACGACCTCGAACCGACCACCTGGCCACAGTTCGAGTCCCCATTTCGCATACACATCTCCTGGAACGACTGCCCTGCTCCAGAAGTAACACCAATGCACATTCGATCACCAGGCCTGTCCGACTACCACCGCCGTATCGGCGGCCCTGGTTCTCGAAACCCGTAAAGCCAGCTCCAGCGTCACCTTCTCGGAGCTCCGAGCCAATTCCGACCGTGCCCGACGTCAAAGCCGTCTACGCTGCTCCTTGATCGCAGCAATCACCTCGGCAGCCGCATGATTGATTCGATCCGCGAACTTCTGGGAATCGGCTCCGGTAGCGAACCCCTCCGGCGAGACTACGTATCTTCCGTCTCCGATCACGTCGAACACCCAGAATGTCCGCCATACCCGATATCTAGGACCCAGCGGCGTCACTCCTTGCCCTACCTCCACATAGCCGGTGAAACTGTGTGGCAACTGCAGGAGTTCAGCCCCTCTGCGGAGTCCGACATCGTCGTTTTCCTCTCGAACCAACACTCGGCGCCGATCATCACCTGGCGAATCTCTCGAGGACAGCGGAATCTCCGACAGCCTCCCGCCCTCCCGGGCTGGGAGCCGCTGGACCATCTGATCGGCAACCGTGAGGTATCCGGTTTCCGTGATTATGAATCCGCCGCTGTGCTGAACAGTTCTACCGGGCAATTGTTCCAGCAGATAGGTACGGCCAGAACGACGCGCAACGTGCAAACGGATATGAGTGGACGGATCCTCGGGAGATCGGGGATCCCAGGCATGCAGTATCATGCGCAAGTCGGGCTTGACAACGACGTCGAGGACATCATCCAGCCCGTAGTCCCCGACCTGGCGCAGATGCTCCCGAGTCGAGTGTATTTCCCGCTCACTCTCAACCGCCGAATCGATATCGGAGAGAAAGGTGAATGGGGCGGGTAGCGATACCTCACGAAGATCTTCCCACAGAAGGACGAGCTCGAGCCCAGTCAACGCCCACTGACGCTCCATCAGTTATTCTCTGTCCGAGGCAACATCACTGGCTGCTCTTGCCCACCCTGGCGGGGTGGTACTCGCGGCTCCCGTACCGGCACTGGATTTCGCTGACCACCAGAGGGCTGCGGCTGGTCGGGTGCCGCGGGTCGTCCCCCGGTTTCACCGACCACCGGCCTGGTCATCTCGATGGCATCACCGAGTGCCTCGTCCAAGTTGCCGACCCGATCTAGATACTTGGCCCGTTCGTGCGTATCTTCACCCTGCCCACGACCAGCCCCTGCGCCTCCCGCACCGGGTGCACCACCCATTGGCATTCCCCCCATCGGAGGCCCACCGGTCTGTGAGCCGGGTATACCACCCAGAGGCGTATTCGCCGCCGCCGGAAGACCCGCGCGAGGAAACAGTTTCGATGTATCCAGCGATGGCCTCGACTGAATCGGACTGTTTCCAGGGCTAGAAGTTGTGCCGCCAGGAGCACCGCCACCGAGTCCCCCCGATCGGAGCCCGGGCAGACCTACCCCCCTCGGCGTGTCCCCGACGGATGGAACGCCACCAGTCGGGAACGGGCCCGGCATCTCGCTAGTCGCCATACTCTCTTGGACGGCGGTCAACCCGTCCTGCAGCGCCTGCCCCGCGGTGTTCAGGCCTTGCTGCATGGCCTGCATGCCCTGCTGCATCAGCTGCTGCTGGGCGGAGTCCTGCCGGGCTTGCTCCCAGGCCTCTTGTGGGTCGGGCTCGCGAACGCCGACCGAGAGCGCGGCCCGCCCTCTCAATTCCTCCTCCGGCAGCAGCGCACCGTCATCTATCGACGGATATCCGCTTCCACCCCCATACGGATGAATCCCCCCGCCGTCACCGGACGAATCAAATCCCCCACCATCGCTGGAACCATCGTCTTCTGCGTTGTCATCGAACACCGTGTCGTCGAGCGGAACTTCCGGAGTAAACACAGCTGTGGGTAACACCGGAAACAACCGATTCGTTTCCTCATATCCGGCGACGTACGTTGCCTTATAATCCTTCTGATAGGGCAACAGGTCAAAAGTCATCGAATAGCTTTGCCCATACGTTCCGCCGGAGACATAGACCGGCGCTGGCTGGTATGCCACAGTCGGCATACTATCGTGCGTTCTCTCCAGCCAATAGGCTGCCAACCGATGAGTGTCAGCCACTCGCCACATCGCGGGCCACAGGGCTTCGAGTTGTGTCGCGAATGCTGTCGCGGCCGCCACGGCGCCCACAGCACCCTTACCGTCCCAAGCATCCGCTGTCGAACCTCTGAAATTGGTCACGAACTCTGACGCAGCGGCATATACCGCATCCCCGAGCTCATACCACTTGCTCCCGAGATCCACATATTTACCGGGAATCCCGCATATGGATAATAGGGACCTCAGATTATACAGGTCATTCCAGCTCCTGGAGAGATACGGTTCCGCGTAGAAGCCCGTGCTTCGAGCAGATTCCATTGCCTCCAGACGTTCGCGCAGAAATTCTTCATCGTGTATAACTCCAGAGTGAGGAGGAATCTCGACTTCACCACTCGGGGCCGACGCAAGACTATCCAGATCGAAGTCTCTGGCGGATCCTTCCTCAGTCTCCTGGTAGGCTTTTATGGCCGTCTTCAACGTTTCGAGGATATTATCCAGTATATTCAGATAGCTACCCTCCTGCCCCACACGGCCGATAATCTCGTACAGTTCGTTACCCAGGCCTGCGAGTTCCTTGTCCAATTCGATCAGAGAAGTCGGCGCCGATACCGCATACTCAGCGCTGGGAAATTCGCCTATAAGTTTTCCCTCTGTTTTTACTTCCTCCAAGATACTCATGAGTTGAACACAATGTTCGGCGCATTGATATACGGCCAAGCCATCGACGACTACCAAGTCACCGCTAGAAGCCATCTCATTGAGTGATGACCACGTAGGCACCGCAACATCCGGCGCCTCTGGATCGGTTGCGGACGGCTCCTCCGTGGTCTCCTCGTCCTCGCCTGACATGTCATACCCCTCTCGAGCAGGTCACGTACTCGGCCCGGCCGCAGCGGCTGAGAGTCCACCGTCCAGCAGCCCGACTCTGTGTCGCGCCTGATAACGCTTCTCGAACTCCGCCACGAACCGAGCCGGCGGCACCGAGGACGACGACGGTTCCAGCACGCCGTCGTCGGCGATATAGAAGATCGCTCGCCCGATCGCGAGTTCACCCTTCGGCACCGGCACGTACACCATCCACCCGCAGTCGAGCCGGTCGGCGACCAACTCGTCGAGCGGGTAACCGGTAGTGTCCAGGCCGCGGCCGGTGATGTATTGCCGGACCCTGGCGAGTGCCAGTTCCTCGGGCATCACCGTAGGGATATCGCTGACCAGACCGGCCAGGCGGAACTGGAACAGTGCACCGTCGATATCGGCAGTGGCTCCGCCGAAGGCGTCAATGGCGGCTTCTTCGGTCACGGTTCCGTTTTCCGCGGTGGCCACCAGGGTCGCCATGGCCGAGCCCGTGCCCGGCGTGCGCTGGCCTGTCACCACCCGGTTGGCGATATCGCGCACGGTGTCCGCGGTCCACACCCCGGGTATCGCGGGGGCGCACTGTTCGGCGTTCGGGGATTCGCCGCGGTACCAGCGACCACCTTCCCACCAGTAGCAGAACGACAGCAGTCCGGAAGCCGCGCGTGGATTCAGGACCGGGTCGGCCACCCATTCGGGTGCGCCCGCATACAACTTCGGCATATCGCCGGCGCCGTTGTAGGTGGCGTCGAGGGCGGGGGCGTTCCACACACCGCCGGAGAGCACGGCACGGTCGCCGGGTAGCAGCGCCAGGGTTGCGCCACTGCGCCGGGCGCTTTCGAACCAACCTAGCGAGGGCAGTATTCGGGGACCCCACTCGGAACCCGCGGCCACGAACGCGGCGGCAAGGGTGGCCCAGCGCGCCCAGAGGATCGGTAGTGGCGGTAATTCGTTTTCGGCCAGTTCCGACCACACCGATTCGGCGCGGTCGGCGCGCGCCATCGCGGCGGCGCGTTGCGGGCTGCGGGTCTGCCGGTCCGCGTGCCGGATATAGGCAGCCAGCCAGAGGGGCAGTCGCTCCCGCGGATATGTCTCGAGATCGGCTCGGTAGGCGGCCGGACCGAAGAGCTGGCCTTCGGGGAACGGGTCGTCGCCGTAGTCATAGTCGATTTCGATAACCCGGTCGGGCGTGACATGCAGCAACAGCCGCCACCACGGCCCTCGATCGTCTTCGGCCGACACCGCTCGGTATTCCCGGGCGAGCGCGACCGCCGGCTCCGGTACGGCGACAACGGTGTCGACGCCCCCCGACGTGAATACCACCTGGGCGTGGTCCTCGGTCACTGTCACCGCGAACTCCCCGTACAACCGTTCCCACGAAGCCGGGGCCGATGCGATCAACGCATCGACAATCCGCTCGACATGGTCCCGGGTATCCGCGTCGCCGAAGTCCTGTTCGCGGGCGTTTTCGGCCGTTGTCGCGTCCGCGCCCCTGGATGAGGCTGATTCGCCGGCCTGTGCCGAGGATTCGGTTTCGTCTCGCGATCCGGTCCCGGACTCCGCATCGGATCCCTCGGTGCTCGCGACAGCAGGAGGCTCGGTTGTCCGGGCAGACTCAGTGGCACCGTCTGCTTCCGCGGCGGCGTCGAGGGTGAAAGCTACGTCCGGAGAATTCGCCGCGTCGCCGCCGCTGTCCTGACCCGCCATCCTATGGGAACCCTTTCGACCCTCGCCTCGACCGGAGGACCACGCGTGGCCGTGTACCTGGCGCACCGCGGACGAATGCTCCGAGATTTCGAATCCAGTTCAGCGCCCGTGCGTGCCGTTGTCAATCGATGCGTATACAAACCACAAATCGCTTACAGTCGCTTGATCTCGCACTGCCCTATCCCACGATGAATTACTGCCACGTCCTAGTGATCTGAGTTGCCTCCAGCGCCGTAAGTTTGTCGTAAGCATCGCCAACTGATCCAACCGACGCCGGAATAACCTCGAGCAGCAGGCGACTCGGCAACCTCTTCGTCTACGGAGGAAGCATCCTCCCAACTCGTGATGGTCCACTGCCCGCACCGTCGGATCGGATACCGCTTCGCCCCAGCTGTTCTCAACCTTGTGGAAGATCTGCCCGCAGGGCGAAGCGACGCACCCGGATGCTGTCGGGAACAGTGCCGAATAGGTCGCATCCGATACTACTTCCGACGGCAACCCGAGCCTACGGTCGATGCAGCAAACCGGCCGGATCGCATCACCGGGTCCATGCCGCCATCCCCCGATCCAGGAGCCTCGACGATGCCACTTGTTCCGACCACTGGAATCCACCACATCCGATTGACCGTCACCGATATCCGGCGCTCCCGCAGCTTCTACGAGGATGTGCTGGGTTTCCCGGTGGCCGCCGAATCCCCCGGCAGCCCCGACGATCCCGCTGTGCGTACCGACCCTTTCCGGCTGTACGGAGGAGTGGTCTTCGAAGTGAACGGAGCTCTCCTCGGACTACGCCCGGTGGCCACCGACCGGTTCGATGCCGACCGTGTCGGGCTCGACCACCTCAGCTTCGCCGTCGCCACCCGCGACGACCTCGTCGACGCCGCGGCACGGCTGAGCGCCGCCGGCATCTCGCACGGGGAGGTCATCGAAATGGATCAGTTCGGCATCGCGATTCTCTCGTTCGACGACCCCGATGGCATCCATCTCGAACTCACCGCACCGCTCTGAGATCAGGATTCATGGCAATCGAAGTGGCGGCACCGCGCGAGGCACGAAGGACCGGAGCATGAATGGCGACAACTATTCGACCGCGGACTCGCTTCCGCCGCTTCCGCAATTGTGGGCGCGGTGGGCGGCCGTCGCCGCGGCGAGCGCAGCAGCACGCATGCCCCAGGGGCCGCGAGTATTGCCGCTGGTGGCATGCTTCACCAGCGGATGCGGCAGCGGGTCCGTCCTGTATGCCCGAGCGCCTGGTACGGCGGAGCTCTGGGGCGAGGTCCAAGCGCACTGCTCGGCGGTTACCGCGGGGCGGCCGTTCGGTTACCGTTGGAAAGCCGGTCGCTGGTACCACACAGAACCGGCGGCGGGCGGCAAATACGGAGAAGCACTGCCCGATATCTGCACCACGGACAGCACCGTCGACACCATCTGCGACCTGGTGGGTGCCGACGATGAGGAGCGCCGGGCGGCGGCTGTCACGATGGTCTGCGCCGCAGAGCTCGGCACCGTCGCGCGCACCGTCATCGACTGCATCTTCTCCGGTTCGACATATTTCAACGTCGACCATGCAGTGACCCAGCTGGCCATGGCCGGCATATCCGTGACAGGTCCGGATCCACTCCGGCTGCCACCATCCATACAAGCCGACAGAGCAGCAGGACAGGATCGGACGCACCGGCGGAGGCCGGCTCTCACGCCGGCACCGCCACCTCGGCCTGCTCGCACGTTCTGAACACTGTGCTCTGGGCCAGGAAGCGCCATACCCGGGACTGTTACGCGGCAGACTCTTGCTGGCTACGCTGGTGAATTCTGACGTCGGATATCGGTGAAATTCAGCGCAGGCCAGCGAGGCCGACCTCGCTCTGCATCGGTGAAATATGACGTCATCCGCGAGCGTGTCTTGCCGCATGGGCATGTCCGACGATGCACGCGCGTATGACGGATCACGTCCGTGAGGCCGCGATGGCATGCCCCCGCCAGTCTGTGTGCTCCGGGAGTGGTCCAGGATCGGTGCACCACGTGATGAGTTCGGCCACGTGTGATGGGCGGATCTCGTCGGTGAGGCCGAACATCGGGCAGCGAAAACGGCGAGTTGGGCCGTTCTGGGTCGTTCCGCGAAACTCGGGGCCCAGCACGGTGACATGCCGCGTTTTCTCGTCTTGGTTCAGGACGTAGCCGAGGAGAATCCGTCGATCGTCGGTCGCGACCGTAAGGGTGGCTGCGCCGGGCGCATTGTAGTTCTCCCAGCCCGCGCGGACCCACCATAGAAATTCGCGAGTGCCCACCACGATCCTGCGCCGGCCCTTCTTTGCGATTGCCATGTGGCAACGCTAGAACGCTGGTGCGGTGGAGCACACACGATTTTCGTCGTCCAGTGTCACAGAATGCCGCTCGCGGCGTGCGCCAGCCTTGCTACGCGCGACGTCCGCTTATGCCGCGCAGTGCACGTGCCACGATGCTGTCAAGTTGGGCTATGACGTCAGATTTCGCCGATACGACATCCAGCCTGCTCTGGCCGCCGTCAAGCTTCGCCGATGAACGACGTCGGGATTCACCGATGTAGCCACTCTTGCTGCGGCTGCTCCCGGGGATCCAGTTTCGAATCGGCCAGCCGCGGGCGCCGCTGTTCGTCCGTAGCTGCCGATGACGAAGCAGGGAGGGCAACGCCGTCCGGCCGCTCCACAGGCTGCAGCTCCGGCCGCCAATCCGCAGCGGTCGCCGGTTGTTCAGCGGCGGAGACCGGCGTCAGAGGTGCTCCTGCCTCATCTGGAGGCCCGGGATCCGCGGATCTGCGCGATGGTGAGATCCCGGCGGCGCCGGATCAGCGCCCGCAGTGCGCCGCCACTGAGATAGCCCACTTCGGAGGCGATCGCGTCCACCGTCTTCGTAGTGGAACGTAACAAATGCACCGCCCGTTCCAACCGGATATCGTCGGCGAAGTCCTTCGGTGACATCCCGAGGTCCGCCCGCACCACCCTTTGCAGGCTGCGTTCCGAGATGCCCAGCTCCCGGGCCGCGGTGGCGATCAGGAACTGATCGGCGATATGGGCACGCACCCACCGCTCGAACTCGGCGATCAGCGGGTTGCCGCGGGCCATGATTTCCGGGATCACATACTGCCACTGATTAGTCCGGTTCCCCATCGTCAGGAACCGGGAGGTGCGTTCGGCGAGGTCGGGACTGGCCCGGTAGACCAGCGACAACGCGAGGTCCATATGGGACAGGATCGCGCCGGCCGTGGTGACCTGGTTGCCGTGGCACATGATCCGGCTTTCGTCCAGCTGGACGTTCGGATATCGGCGGCGGAAGTCCGGGCCGAGCCACCAGCTGGTGGTGGCCGGCGAACCGTCCAGGACGCCGGCCTCCGCCAGGAAGTAGGTCGCGGTGCACGCGGCAGCCAGATGGACCCCGTCCGCGTGGGCACCACGGAGCCGGTCGAGCACCGGTGCGTGCACGGGGCCCGACACCAGATCGACCAGGGTTTCCGCCGCCAGCACGTTGACCGCGGGCACGACCATGGTGTCGATCGGTTCGGCGGCCAGCTCGGACAACGGTGTCGTGGGAATGACATGGCCGCGCGCCGAGGTGACGCTGTCGCCTAGTCCGGCGATGTGGATGTCCCAATCCGCGGGTGGGCGTGCTACTTCGCCACGGAGGGAGCCGGCCAGGTCGAAGGCCTCCAGTACCGCACTCAGACCGAAATCGGCCACTCCGTCCACCACAAAAACCGCCAGTTGCATGCCGGGAATCGTAGGGGATCTGTCGCTTCCCGCATTGCGCAATCCGGATTCCTCTGATTCGGCCCGCACCCGCGACCACCATCCGTCCATGAACAGTCGCAGGCGCTTGTGGCCGTCATGACCTGCCCCGTTGTGCGCGTGACCGAAAAGGCACGAGAGCTGTCGCATCCGGCACTCGGCACCGACCTCGGCCGTCATTAAGCTCGGCATATCCAAGCGGCTGGACCAGCATAGACGTGCAGGTCCGGGGCCGTTACCGCACCGAGGCCCCGCACTCTGCGCCCGCCGCCGAAACGGAGGAAGACGGTCGGACGATGACCACCATACAGATAGTGGCTGCTGTGATTGTATGTATCGATATCGGGATAGTGGCCGCGGCGTTGTGCTGGCCGGAACCACACGAGGCCGAGAACCACGAGCAGGCCGTGTCGAATCCCTCATCGAAGAGCTCGCGGCCCGGGGTGTTGCAGCGGCTCCTACCACCACAGTGCCACCCCCTGACAGCGATGTTGCCGGGCCCGGCACGCCGCACATTTCAGCCGCCCCTGCTCGGCACGGCGGGAGACCCGGCCGATCGTGCCGAATTCACCGCTTAATAATTCCCAGCAATGGCGATGTCAAAGACACGTAAATTCGCCGCCGGCCGGGTGCTGAACCGGTACGATTTTTAACCCAAACTTGAGCATGAAAACGGGCGCAATTCGTGTGCAGTTCGGTAGTTTCAAACCTCGAGCACGAAAGGTTTGGGGGTACGCGAATGTACGATCTGCAGGCAGCACCCGATGCGATTCACGCCTACGGTGATTCAGAAGCGATCACGGCCGCCGAAGTCGCGACCGCCGGCGCCACGAACCAGGCGGCACTCATCGCGGCCGCGGTACCGGTATTCGGTCTGATCGGGCAGGATTTCCTGGCGGCGTTCGCGGTGGCGCAGGCCAACAATCTGCTGTCGGTGAACGAGATCGCGGCCGTCCATGCCGCCACAGCCGTCGCAGCTCATCAAAGCGCCGCAACCTACGAGGCCACCGAACAGGGCTCCGCCGCCGCGTTCAGCAAGATTCGCGAGCTCAGATGATGCCACCGCTCGACCCCACTATTGCCGAGGCATTGCGGTCGAGCCCCGTCGGCCCGATCATGGACAAACCCCTCGATCAGGTGCTGCGGGATATGGGTCTGCCGCCGCTCCCGGAGCTTCCGGAATTCCCGCTGCCCACACTCGATCTCACGGCATTGACCCGGCCACTCACCGATCTGGCGAGCAGTTTCGGCACCGGGCAGTTCCCCGCGGCGCCGGAGGTCGATCCGGTACAGGTGCTCTCTCAGGTGTCCTCGGTAGTTCAGACCGCGATCCAGGTCGGTTCGTCGGCGATGCAGATGGCGTCCGGTCTCTGGGAGGGGCAGGGCGCCCAGGCCGCGGCGGCCAAACAGAGCCAGGTGAGCGCCGACAGTGCCGCAGTCGCGGCCCAGAGCGCGCAGACTTCCGTGGGTGTGGCAGCCGCGGCGGGATCGGTGATGCGGGGCGGAATCACCATGGCGGCCATCGTCGCGAAGTACGTCACGCAGGTCACCATGGCCGTCCCGTTCCTCGGCACCGGGGCCGGGGAGGCGTTCCTGACCGCCAGCACGATCGAAACCATGATCGAGGCACTTGCCGTCGTCGCCCAGACCCGTACCGAACTCACCGCACACAGCGCCGGGATGACCGCAACCGGGGCCAAGATCCCGGTCACCGACGCGCCGAACGCCGAGGCCATGCAGATTCTGTCGCAGATCATGCAGGTCCTGCCGACCGTGCTGAACGCGGCGACCACCGGAGCCAAACCCCTTGCCGAAGCCAACGCCGCGCTACACCCGCAGACGCTGACGGCTACCGCACAGCGCACCGCCACGAAAGGTCCACACGACGGTCCGAAGGGCGGTGGACCCGGTAGTGGAATGCCGATCCTGAGCGGCGGTGGTGGACCGGCACCCATGGCCCGGCCGCTCGCACCGTGGTCCGGGTCCCCCGCCGGCAGTACCGGATCCACCACGACACCGGCCGCGCCGTCGTCGGCCAACAGTTCATCCGCAGGTACGCCGATGCGTGGTACCCCGGGATTCCTGCCCGGCGGTGCCGCCGGTGGAATGGCGCGGGGAGCAGGAGAGTCGGTATCCACCGGCGGCCCTCTCGGCGGACAACTCGTCACCGGCCAGCACGGCAGCGAGGTCGTCGGCGACCTCCACATCGCAACCCCGCCCGTGATCGGCGCCGCCGAGCACACCGCGGACGCGGCGCCCGAGGGCCCGCCACCGGACAAAGCACTCACTCTGTGAAATCGGGGACGACACCATGCAATACGATCCAGAACTCGCTCATACCGCCGCCCGCGATCTCGAAGCCCTCGCCGACCGGCTCAGCACCGCGCTCCGCGAAGACGGGCCGCTGTTGCGCACCGAACCCGCGGGCGGCGACGAGGTCTCTACGCGTGCCGCAGATACCCTGCGCCGCGTCGGCGATTCCTACAACGAGGCAAGCGACCTCGTGGTCTACGAGTTACGCAAGCTCGCCGCCGTCGTCCGCAGCCAATCCGCCGGGATCCTCGAGATGGAGCACAACAACTCCATAGCGCTCGGTGCGGCTCGCGAGGTGGCTGGATGATCGAACCGCCAGGTTTCACAGGTGTGGTCTGGCAGGCACGGCCCGCGGAGCAGCTGGCTCACAATCTCAACGCAGGCGCCGGTACCGCACAACTGGCCGAATCGGTGGCCGCCTGGACCCGGCTGAGCGCCCAGTTCGGGACGGCCCTGCTGGACTACGACCGAATCCTCGCAACACTTCGCCAGGCCTGGCGTTCCGATAACAGCACCGCCTTCCTCGAACAGATCACCACGCTGCGCACCGCATTGGAGAAAGCGGCCGCGGCCGCCGCGACCAATGCCACTCGCACCGCCGACCACATCGTGGACTACGAGGTGGCCCGAGCCGCTATGCCGCATCCCGTGGAGCTCTCCGCCCTGGCCGACGCTCAGCGGCTGCTCGCGCAGGTGAGCGCGACACTGGGTGCGCCGCTGCTGGCCACGGGCGATGAGACCGACACCCAGCAGGATGTCGCGAAAACTCACGCCGCACGAGTAATGCGAACCTACGAAACATCGAGCGAGCCGTTGGCAATGCCATGGCAGCACGAACCTCCCCAGGTGGTCGCCCCGGACACCGCACTGCGTGCGGAACAGGCGGCAGCCCGTACGCCGACACCCCCGCCACCGCCACCGGTTTCTCGTGCCGTTGCCGCGTTCCCCCGCATGCCTACGGTATCGATACCTCGGGAACTCACGGCCTACCGGAGCACCCCGACAGCGCAGTCATCTCCTTCGACGCAATACTCTCCCGCTGCCTCGACGGCTCAACCGGAGGCGGGCAATGGACGCATGATGCCCGGCGCCATGGCCCAGGCGACCGGTACCGGCGACAACGAACGCAACAGCCGGGGATCCGAATCGCCCTACCGATCGGACCCCGACGATGTCGCCGGCCACCTGCAGGCCGCACCCGCCGTGCTGGGTGTCGCCGATGCTCCCACGAGCGGTTCCGACCGCACCGACGGTACCTCGGCGGAGGCGGCGCGATGAGAACCCTCGGCAACGATGCGCTGCTCGTACTCGCGGAGCAACTCGACATTCAAACGCTGCCGAATGTGCTCGGGGCAGGGCCACAACAGGATTCGTACGACGACTGGCACACGGCGCGCGATTCTGCCGTTGCCGACCTGCGAGCCGGGGGCATCATCGACCCGTACGGTGATGTCGAGTCCGATCTCGCCCAGGCTCTGTACATCCTGGCCAAACCGGAACGCGAACTGCTCGCCAGAAGTTACGGCGGGCAGCCGGGCACTCGGGTCTGTGTAGCGCTCCGTGCCGGTCGCTGCGCGCTGGCCGTCCGCGCCGGGGCGGACTTCGAGATCGGAACGCTGTGGAGCGATGGAACGGCCGACAGCCTCACCACACCGATACTCTCCGCTCTCCCGGCCTGCGCCCCTGCCGACGTAGCAGCATTCAGCGCGCCCACATCCGAGCTCGCGAACGGCCTCGACAATGCGGAAGACACCGGTGGATTCGCCGATGCGTTCTATGCCCTGGGCGCCGCCGAACGAGAGGCCACGATCCTCGGGGCGGCTTTCGGATCCTGTTTCGCCGTCACCGAGATCGTGGCGCGCGCATCCGCCGACGGGATCATCACGCGGGCGCGCGGGTCGGTGGTTGTCTACGACACCGATCGCGGACGGGTTGTTGCTGCGCCCATGGTCACCCCGGACCAGCAAGTCTGGACCACCGTGACGAGCGGAACCGGCCACCGGGTAACACAGGCCGTTGCCACGTTGCTCGAAGGCCTTCCCGGGGGGAGGTGGCTTACCCCGTCGCACAGCGATTGATTCCACCATGTATCGACCGGGTCGCCGGATCGGGCGTCCCGATACCTATGAAAGGTCAACACCATGACTGGCAGTTTCACCAATCTCGACACCGACTCGATCGGAGCGGACCAGGCCGCGGTCGCCAACGTCGCAACCCGTATGAACGACGCGATCGAAAACCTTCGCACGACGTTCAATCTCATCAATCAGGAAGTCCAGGACGTCAAGCGTGGCTGGAAAGGCATGGCGAACACGTCATTCGAGAACAAGCTGGTTGAATGGGACGGAGAAGCAAAAAGGCTGAACGACAAGCTCCAACTGCTTCAGGAAGCCGTCAACAACAGTGGCAAGAAGATCGGCGAAGGGGATGAAGCGAACGTCTGATCAGGCGCCATCACCCATTCACCACGATCACCCGAAACTCTCGAGAGAAAGAACATAAGTTATGACCGATTTCATCCAGTACAGCAAGGGCCAGATCATCGAAATGGTCAATGCGATAAATACACATGCCGGGACAATGGACACCCAGATCGAGGAACTGGGCCTCGCCGGCCCAGCCTTCCGCGACAGCCTCGCGGGCGCCGAGGCGCAGGCCGGATTCGACGCGACGCATTCGTTGCTGATGCAAGAGCTCGCAGACACCACCCAGATTCTGCGCGACCTCAACGCAAGCGCCGGTTATGCACTGGACAACATGATCGCTGTCGACAGGGGCATCGGCCAGGGATTCGATATCGTGTGACTTTCGCGTTCCGCATTCCTCGACGCCGGCTGGGCCGAGTTCAGCTGGCGTCGAGAACATTCGGAACTCTACCGGACGTGCTGGGGGACGTGCTTGTCGACCACCCCGCACTCCCGGCCACTTCGAACCTACAACCATCGCGACGCGACGACACTGCAAGTGGTCACGAACCGGCCGAATTACTTACCTCGGTTGCGCGGCGTGTGATTGCACCGCAATCCGGCCCCGGTCCTGCGCTGCCTGGATCACGACCACCGTCACCTCTGTCACCGACCCGTCGCCGCGCCGGACCTCGCATCGAGTTTCGGCGCCCACCCGGATCTGCAGAACGCCCGGGCATTGGGCCAGGAAGAATCCCCAACCTTCCTGTTCCGCCAGAATATGTTCGACTGCGCGCTCGAGATCGAACCGCCCGAAGCATTCCGCCGTACCCATCATCGAGAGTGTGCAGGCGCTGAGAAGCAGAACTGCACTGAGTGCCATCGATACCGGAAGTGGGGCGATTCGCACGAAAGGCTCCTTTGTCGGAATCCGGCCCGCTTATCGATCATCCGGGCCCCTCCCGGACCTAGCGAGCGTCTCACTCCGACAATGGCCGTCTATGCTTTCCACAAACTTATCGAATTCTTTTGTTCTGCACGGTTTTTACCCTACCAAGGGGCAGTTCTTGCACCGAAGGTGAGCAAGTACCACCCCCAAGGGTGGTTGCGTGTGCTCGCCGATTCAACCCTCGCGGACCGGCCCGGGTGACGGGATGAGCCGGAGCCCGAACAGGAGATCGGAATTGCGCACATACTCCGGTGATTCGATCCCGCGGAGCAGGCCGGCCCGGCGAATCCAGCTGTGGTTCCAGTGATGGAGCTGCGGGATGGCCACCCCGCAACGATTCGCGGTGCCGCGGAGCCGGCGGCCGCCACTACCTATGGCGCCGGTGAACAGTTTCGAACCGCTGTCCGCGCGGCTGTCGTAATAGATCTGGAGATCGTGTAACAGGTCCTGGGCTGCAGGCGGGATCACCCACACATACACATCGGCGGCCCGGCTGTAGCCGATCGGCCCGGTGAAGATGAGTGAGTCGTGGTTCAGCGCCAGCTGTGGCACTGCAGCGAGCTCGACCATCGTGGCGCCGGTGAAGAGCACCGTAGCGAGGGCCGCGGCGTCGACCGGGTTGCCGGCCCGGGCCCGGATCTGCTCCGCTGTCCCGCGATCGAATCGCACGGTGGTCAGCCCGGAACCCACCGAATAATTGAGGTCCGGAGGTAGATCCAGGCGCATGCCGTGGAGCAGAAAGGCGGCTTGGGCACCGCGTAACCGCACGATCGTATGCCCGCGGCCGGGACTGCCCGCGACGAACCCGCCGAGGAAACGATAGAGGCCCAGAATATCCAGCCACTCGTCGTTGCGGCCCACGCTCGGACCGCCCGGGAGGAAATGCCGTGGCGCGGGCCGGGGACGCAGTATCGTCCGCATGTATTCGGCCCGGGCCACTTCGTCACGTCCGAACCAGACCGGCCTGCTCCGGCGATCCAGGTCGTGGTGGCAGGGCAGTCCGGTGCGCGCGGCGATCCACCGGCAGGTCGCTCCGAGACCGGCCGTGTAGACGGCGTCCACCCGTGCAAATTCCGATGGTGCGAGTCGCCGGTAGGCGTCCGCGCGGAAGGTGGCGACATCGCTGTCGGGGATGCGGGACAGGAGATGGTCACCGGCCGTCACGGACACCGTGGCCCGAACCCGGCGGCCGGCATCGCGATATCCCATCTGCCGGGTTCCCGGTTCCGGCGGCTTCGACGCAACCGGCGCGCTCGGCGACCGGCGCGCATCCAGCCACTGCCGTAGCGTCTCCTCGGTTATCCCCAGCTGTTGCGCGGCGGACCGCACGGTGTCGAGGGGCAGCTCACTGTTCGGATCGAGGCGTAGCAGCCGGTCCAATGGGGAAGGACGTAACGTTGGACCGCTGGTCTCGGTCACGGCAACAACCTCCTGGGCGGCGGGCCCGAAATAGCGCACTATCGGTGCGATATATACATTCGATCACCAATTCCGGTGTTGAGACAGCAAATCAACCAGAATTCAACCGCAATGACAATTCGACAGCGCGCTCGCGTGGTTGCGCAAAGTTGGCAGATCCTTGGAACAGGATACTGAAACGAACGGGAGTCACATTATTTACACTGGAAGCGCCCTCCGTCGTGCCAGCTATCGGGCGGCCCGGACAGTGGCCGGGTGATTGCCAAGAATTCTGAAAATCCTAGAGTCAGAACGGCCACAAAGGTCCTGTGGTCCGTCACTGCCTCACCGGGATGTCACGCCGGATCTGGCAGGCTGCGGCGGGCCGGCAACCGATCGACCGGATCCGGAACGTCGGGAGAGCCTTTGAACGAGACAAGGCCCCGGCGACGGAATCATCCGAGTCGCCGAGGTCTTGTAAATTCATGAGCCGTACTCACGGCTCATCGGTTGTCGCGTCAGAAACCAGGAAAACCAGGTGTCTCTACGTCGACCTCCGGGTTGAGAATTCCGCACACCTTCCAGCCGCCGTCCTCTTTGACAAGGTCATAGGTCGTGGTCGACGTGGTCTCGTCGCCGAGCAGTTCCATGGTCATCTCAATGGTGAACGTCCCGGAATCGCTCCCTGAGGACACGTCCACACTCTTCAAACTCATCTCCGGTTCCGGCATGCTCGACGGAACACCGGTGGGTTTCACCGGATTCTGGTTCTCGAACTGTTCGATTTCGTCGAGATCTGCCGCGCATACCAGATCCTTGGGATCGCCCTCCTGATCCACCCAGGCCTGGGCTACATCGCGGGGGTCGTCGTATCCGCCGCCGATGGCGCCACCACCACCGCTGAAGAGGAAGAACGCCCCCACACCGACGGCAATCAACACCACGGCCACACCACCGATGATCAGCGCGATCTTACCTCCACCACCACCCGACGGACGGGGCGGCTGACCGTACCCCCCCGGCCCACCGTACGGCGGCTGACCCGGCGGCGGATACTGCTGACCGTACTGCGGTTGACCCGGATAGGGCTGGCCCGGCATCGGCTGGCCCGGCATCGGCTGCCCTGAGTACGGCTGGCCGGGGGGCATGGGCTGACCCGGCTGCTGATGGTACGGATTGGGGGGTTGCGGGTGACCCATTCGGAAGTCCTGTTTCCCTTGCTGTCCTGCGCGGAGCCGGTTCGGCGCCGCGTCCTACTCTAATTTCCCCACGGCGGCGTGGTGTTAACACTGTTTTCCGGTAGTCACTGTACGTAATCGCCTGCGGGACCGAGGGGCAGGAGCCGTCTTCGTTCCGCGGTGGCAAGAGCAAGCTACCGGGCACCTATACGATCGCGGCGACATGCCGGCGCGGTGAACCCGGCCGAGAGTCCCGGCGACGGCCAGCCGAGGAGGCCACGGGGTCATTCGGCCGTTGTCCACCTTTCTCGGCCCGGCGCCAGCACATGCGTATCAGAGTTTCGTCCCACGTTCCCGCGCAGCACTCCCGCTGATGGGAACCTCACGGAGAAGGACCGCCGGGTGCGATGAGACATCCCGCCGGGTTCCGTCTACCGGTACGAGATCCGACAATGCCCGGAGGCACCGTAGACGAAGGGCACACACCGGCCGCAGGCCAGCGGCGGCCGGAAATGAAAAGTATCGTGGGAACCATCGCCGTACACGAGTTCGTATCCCTCGACGGGTCGTACGAGGATCCGTCGTTCACCTTCGAATTCGGGTTCGATCCGCAAATGGGTGAGACCCTCGCCGCAATCCCCAGAGCGGCGAAAGCCGTCCTGCTCGGTCGCAACACCTTCGAGATGTTCGCCCCGGCCTGGTCCACCCGCACCGTCGAGGACGACCCGGGTGCTCCGTTCTTTCGACAACACCACCAAATATGTGGTGGGCGCCCGGGAACCGCAGGCCGAATGGGCCAACAGCATCTCCCTCGGCGCCTACGATCCCGAGAAGATTCCCGCGCTCGAGGCCGATATCGACGCAAGGATCTACATCAGCGGCAGCGGTACCCTGGTCCGGGCACTGCTCGCCGAGGGTCTCGTCGACGATCTACGCCTGTTCGTCTGTCCCGTTGCCCTGGGCAGGGACGAGAAACTGTTCACCGACGGAGCCGACCCCACGAAACTAGAGCTCAACGCGCACGATGTCTACGCCAACGGTGTCGTGCACCTAAACTACGGGCCTGCCCGGCCCTGAGCCGGACGTGGCCCTGGTGCCGCCCGTTCACCTACTGCCCGGGAGTTGGTACCGGCAGGACGGAAGCGCCGCAACAGGTGTCCACCGGGGTCAGGCAAGTGTGGCGCCCCGGACGTGCGCGAGTCGGTACTTCTCGAGAAGGCGAGCCATCGCCGCGGCGGTCGCTCGCACCTCCCCGACGGCACCGACCCCGTGGCCGGCGCCCAGATATCGCGCCCGGCCTTCGGCCCGTCGGAGCTCGGGAATCCCGGGGATTCGGCGGCGCCGGTCAGTGCGCCGGGAACGATGCCGGCCGCACCGCAGTGGACTCCCTACTTCCGAGGTAGGCCCAGTACGAGGGTCGCGATGGTGTTCAGCTGGATCTCGAGGGTGCCGCCGCCGATCACCCAGGTCGGGATATCGAGTTCGTGATGCACGGGTTCGGACACCGTTTCGCCGAGCGCGGCAGCGGGGCCGATTAGGTTCAGGGCGGCAGCCGCGGCATCGATGTGCAGAATCGATGCGGCTGCTTTGGCGACACTGGTGGCCGGGCCGATGGCGTGACCGTCCAGCCGCCGGATCGTCTCCCGCAGATTCATCGCGGAGATGGCCGCGCCCCGCGCGCTGATCCGCCCGAGGGTACGCACCGCATCGTCACGGGTACCGGCGTATTCACCGCGCTCGATGATGCCGCGGATCCGCTCGTTGTGTCCCGGATCGCGGACCCCGCCGATGAACAGGCGTTCCTGGGCCAGGGTTTCCAGGGTCAGCGCCCAGCCCTGGCCCGGTTCGCCCAGAACCATCTCGTCCGGTACGAATGCGTCGTCGAAGAACACCTCGTTGAATTCGGCATCGCCGCTGGCCTGCACGATCGGCCGTACCTCGACACCTTCGGCGTGCATATCCACCAGAAACATCGTCAGCCCCCGATGGCGGCCGGCCTCGGGGTCGGTACGAGCCAGCAGCAGACCCCAGTCGGCGCGGTGGGCGAGAGTGGTCCAGATCTTCTGGCCCTGCAACCGCCAGCCGCCGTCGACCCGGGTCGCGCGCAGGCTCAGCGAGGCGATATCCGACCCGGCCTCGGGTTCACTGAACAGCTGGCACCAGATCTCCTCACCGCGCAACGCCGGACCGGCCAGCCGGGCAAGCTGCTCGGGTGTGCCGCGATGCAGCACGATCGGCACCACCCACTGCCCGATCCCCATGGAGGGCTGGGCGATACCGTGCCGGTCGTATTCGTTCTGCAGAATCAGCTGTTCCAGTGGTCCCGCTTCGATACCGAAGGGCTTGGCCATCGGTGGCGATACCAGGCCGCTGTCCGCCAGCAGGGTACGCCGGGCACCGGTGTTCACCGCATCGTGGTCGCCGACCTTCGACGGATTCGGATTGTCCAGTTGTGCCGCGCGGTCCAAGATCTCCGATACCCGGTCGCGGAATGCCGAATCCGCTTCCGGCAGCGGAACGGCGAAGGTGCGCGGCCCCTGCAGGGCGGCGTCACCGAGCCGCAGTTCCCACGATTCCACCGGCCCGGCCAGGCCGGCCAGTGTCATCGCCCGCCGCCAGTACAGATGCAGATCGTGCTCCCAGGTGAAACCGATCGCCCCGTGCAGGCCGAGACATTCCACCGCGGCGTGCACCGCGTTGCCGAGCGTGGTCAGGACCGCACCGGCGACGGCGTGGGTCCGCTGCCCGGGTTCGCCACCGAGGCCTCGGACGGCGTCCCAGGCGGCGGCCGCGGCGAGTTCACTGGTGATCAGCAGCCGGGCGGTGCGATGCTGGACCGCCTGGAAGGCGCCGATCGGCCGGCCGAACTGGACCCGGGATTTCACGTATTCGGTGGCGGTCTCGCTGCACCAGCGGATAACCCCCGCCGCCTCCACGGCGAGGAATGCCGTGGTGAGGGCTTCGGCCCGATCGGTGTCCAGTTCGAGCGGCGCGGCCACGGCCACCTCCCGGAACCGGACCACCCCGAGATCGCGGCCCAGATCGGCGCCGTCTTTCGCCTCCACCTCGATACCGGCGGCATTGCGCTCGACCAGGTACCACCGGGTCTCGGCCCCGGCGAGAGCCGCCACCACGAACAGTTCCGCCGACGCGGCCCCCAGGATCACGCCGCTTTCACCGGTGAGTCGCGTCGTGTCGCCACCGGTTTCCACGGTGCAACCGACCCGGTGTTCCGGGCCGACCACCGCACCGGGCGCACCTTCGGCGATCCGCCGCAGCGCCTCGGTGGTATCTCCGGCGTCCGCGAGGACGGCACCGGCGACCGTTGTGGGCAGTAGCGGTCCGGGCAGTAGCGCCCGGCCCGATTCGGCGAGCACCACGGCGAGATCGTCGAGCGTTCCGCCCTGGCCGCCGATCGTTTCCGGGAGGTGCACGCCGGTGAGCCCCAGCGCGACCAGTTCCGGCCAGAACTCCGGCAGATTGCCCTGTTTCAGACGATCGGTGTGCTTACGCGTGTATTCGCGAGCGGCATACCGATCCGCGAATCCGGCGACGGTTTCGGCCAGCGCCGCTTGGTCGGCGGTCAGGGCAACGGGCACGGCTATCACTCCGGTCGTGGGTGTCGGGCAACGATCCCGGTTCGATGCGGGATATCCAGATTAGAACACGTTCTACTTGCCCCGTGGCAAATCCGGACAACCGCCGCGCCCCCTTCCGGCTGCCGTCAGCTCGCGGCGCCCACATCCTGGGCGACCGGATCGACCAGCACCCGTTCGCCCACCGCGACATAGGTGACATCGACGGAAAGCTTGCCCCGTTGTCGACACCGAACACCCCGGCACCGTGGGTGTAGAAGGCCGTCACCTCACCACGCGTTTCGGCCGGCGCGCAGTTCCAGACGATGGGCATCGGGATCTTCGATACCGGCAGCCCGGCCGCCGCGGCATGAGGCGCGAATATCAGCCCGGCCTTGTAGTTCGGGTGCGCGACCGGTTCATCCGGAGAGCCGGGAACCGCCGCCGAGTCCGGCGGCGCACAGTGCGGTCATATTCTCGCCGGCGACGGCGTCGAACAGGCCGGCGTAGGGCCGCGACAGCCCGCCGCCGCGGCGATTCCGGCGCACGGACGGCCGGAAGAGCCGGCAAGCGGAGCCGCCCGAAGGCACTTTCCGCTCAGCCGGCAGCCTCGAGTTCCGATTTCAACCGCTCCAGAGTCCGGCGAATATTGCCCTTCTGGAATTCGGCGAAACCCCGCTTGCCGGTGGCCACCCGGTCGAACCACAGGGCGGGCGTATCGGGCCAGTGGGTGCGGTCGTCGTACCAGATCTCGGTGATCCGGGTTCCCCCGGCGACGGCGTCGAACCGGTACTCCCAGGTCGCCACGGCTACCGGCAACAACGGTTTCCACAATCCCCACCGGCGCACCTGGAAGGCGAACCGGCCCGGCCGCTCGGCCACGGTCACAGTGCATTCGGTACGCCACCGCATCGCCCCGCGCCGGTTGGCACCCACGAAAGTCATTCCCGGGTACGCCGGCCGGCCCGGTTCGGCGACCGCCGCCCCGGTGTTCTCCGGGCTCCAGCGCCCCATCTGCGTCACATCGCTCACCGCGTCGTAGGCGGTACCGGGGTCGGTGCCGACCACGATGCTGTCGGACACCTCGATGGTCCGGGTTATCTTCCCCACGGCGGTAACTCCTTATCGGTCCTGGTCGTTGTCGATCCTAAGTTCGGCCGATCCAGGAGGCCGCGCGAGCGGTAACGGTCCCCCGAGGACCGGTGCACATGTACCGGCCGCTTCGCTACGAGCCGGCCGCACGCTCCGACGAGGACGGCCCGTCGCTACCGGCATCGACCCCGGAGCGGATGCCGTACTTCATCAGCGGCACGATGGTGCTCCGGATGAAGGTGCGCGCCGCCTGCTCATCGTCGAAATCGATCCCCGCGGTGGGCGTGAGCATCAGCGAATGCGCCATCCGGGCCACGAGTTCGGCGACCGGCCGCGGATCGTAGCGGGCCAGCACCCCCTGCTCCTGACCGGCCGCCAGCACCCCGGCGATGTATTCGATGCCCTGCGACACCATTTCCTCGCCGCGCACGGTGTAGAAGCCCAGCGCCTCTTCCGGCGCCACCGCCAGCAGTTGCGTGACCAGGGGGTGGGTGCGGGTGAGCCGGAGTACGAAGAGAACTGTCTCCTCGATCTGCGCATCGGTGCCCTCGGTCGTGGATGCGATCGCCGTCGCCTCCGCCAGTACCCGCGCGATCTCCCGGGACAGCGCCGCCTCGATCAACGCATCCTTGCCCGAGAAGCGGCGATAAAGGGTGACCCGATTCAGGCCGCAGCGGCGGGCGATATCGTCCAGGCTGCTCCGCCGGATGCCGACCTGCAGAATCCGTCCGAGGGTCGCGTCCAGGATCCGCTCGTCGACTTCGTCATAGGTACGGAACATGTAGCGGAATTATAGACCGCGTTGCATTGTGTCCCGGCCCTCGTGCGCGCTGTGCGCGAGTAGCGCCTGCACGGCCCGCTCGGCACTCTGCGCGGCGCTCTCCATCGTGGCCGACCAGTCGGTGCGGGTCCAATCCCCGGCCAGCATCAGGTTCGGTATCGAGGTGCGCTGATCCGGGCGCACACCGGAGGTGCCGACGACCTGCGAGAAGGTCGCCTTGGGCATTTTGACGACCTGGGCGTGCACCGGCTTCGCCGCCCGCGCCTCCGGGTAGTAGCGGCGGATCAGTGCCAGCTGTTCGGTGACGATCTCGTCGTTGCTCTTGTGGATCTGTTCGTAGGCGCCACTGGTGGTGAGACAGTACAGCCAGGAGCCGTCCGGTGCACGCCGATGCATACGCTGGCGGTCGAAGACTTCGTCGATCACACCGCTACCGCCGATCAGCGCCTCCATCGCCGATTTCGTCCGCAGCGGGCGATCCAGATAAAGATTCGTGCTGACGATCGGGGTGGCCCCCAGTTTGTCTGCGGCGGCATAGATTTCGGCGTGCTCGGGCAGATCGTCGAGCAGGCCGCGGATCCGCGAGTTGGGGACTGCGCATATGACGCCGTCGGCGGCGACCTCGGTACCGTCGACCAGTTGCACACCGGTCACCAGACCGTCGGTGACGACGATCTTGCGGGCGACGGACCGGTATCGGACGTCTACGCCGTACTTCCCGAAAACCCGTTCGGCGCCGGTGATGTAGAGCGTGTCCAGATCGACCGTCGGGTAGCCGATGGTGACACCGGACCGATCTCGCACACCGATCCGGATACCGGTGGCCAGTACATCGGCAAATACCTTCGCCGATTCACGCTGCACCGGTTCGGCGGCGATCCCCAAGGCCAGCCAATCCCAGAGGGCCGCCCGGGCCTTCGCGGGCATACCGACACGTTCGAACCATTGCTCGGTGGTGATATCGGCCAGATCCGCGGGCTGGAACAATGCCTGCCGACCGAGCCGGGCAGTGGCCCGCAACGCCCGCAGCCGGTCCAGCGGTCCGGCGTCGGGGTGGGCACCCAGCAGCGTGCGTACGGCGCCGGGCCCCGAGGTGTGCAACCGGACCGCCCGGCCGCCCGGCCAGCGCAGTGTACCGCCCCCCGGGAACTCCAGGCAGTCGCGCGTGCCCACACTCTCCAGGTACCGGAACAGGCTGCGGTAGCCGCTGGCCACCACGTGCTGGCCGTTGTCGGGCACATCCCCGACCTCGGGGACCTGCATCGCGTGGGTGCGCCCGCCGAGCCGGGCGCGGCGTTCGAGCAACGTCACCTGCTTACCGGCCTCGGCCAGCCAGACCGCGGAGGCAAGCCCGGCCAGCCCGCCCCCGATCACGACATATCGGCGGGAATCGTTCATACCGCGCTCCGGTTCACCATAGACCCCATCATTGACACAATGTAACGCACTCAATACATTCGTTTCATGGCTTCTTCAGACACGAGTGCCGAAATCCCCACCCGGCACCCGTCCGGTCCGGTCGCTGTGCCCGGGTTGAAACCGTTCGCCATGCTGATGGGGATCGGCGCACCGGACGCCCGGCGCTGGGCGGCCATGGGCGAATCGCTGCTGATCGGCGACCAGCCGATGGACGACCTGGTCGACTGGATGATCGGCACCGGAATGGCCGATACCCGGCCACTTTTCGAGCAGGCCGTGGCACGTGGCATCGACTCGGTCACCGACGCACCGCAACCGCTGCGCGAGTTCTTCACCGCGGTCGAAACTCCCCCCGCCTGGCTGGACGAGGAGATGCTGCGCCGCGGCGAACAGGTCCTGCGCCGCGGTGGCTACGACGGGCTGTACCTGGCGCGCGACGTATCTTTCCTCGGCGGGTACCTGGCCTCCGGATTCAACAAGACACTGCTGCGTACAGGCGCGCTCGAGAAGGGGCCGGCCCAGCGGTTCGCCGAAACGATGCAGTGGGCACTCGACGTCCAGAACGGCATGGGCAAGTTCGAACCCGGTTACCGTTCCACCCTGCATGTACGGTTCGTCCATTCGCTGGTCCGGCGGCACGTGGGCGCCATGCCCGACTGGGATGAGCGCGCATGGGGTGTGCCGATCAACCAGACGGATATGGCCGCAACCCTGGTGGGTGCGCTCATCGCGCCGTTCGTCGGCGGCCTGGTGATGGGTATCGTGCCGTCCCGCGAGGACCGGGAGGCCGCAGTCCATCTCGCCCGTTACGTGGGCCGGCTGATGGGGGTTGCGGACGAGTGGCTGCCGACCGGATTCCGCGACAGCGTCCGCATTCTCTACCACACCATGACAGCCATCACGAATCCCGACGAAACCACCCGTCAGCTCGCTCTGCCGATGGCCAACGACCCGCTCACCTGGAACTACCCGAATCTGCCGTGGTTGCGCGGCAGGATCGCCCGCGCCCAGCATCTGTCGATCTCCAGCATGTACCTCGGGCCGCGCGCCATGCGCAAACTCGGCCTGTGGCCGTATATGCCGCCGTGGTATCCCGTGCTGCGCGTTCCGGTCAACCTGGCACGCAGTGCGGCCACCCGGATCAGCCCGGCCGCCCGGCAGCGTGCCGCGGAACGCGGACTCCGAGAACAGGCGGCGTTCAAGAAATTGCTGGTCGGTTCCGGGCCGGCGGAGGTCGGGATGTCCGCACACCACCTGCAGGCCACGGGGTAACGAGCCCGCTGCGCGATGGCGCCCGGTATCGGCACCGGCGAACCGGCAGCGCCCGTGCTGCGGGGTTCCTCGGCAACTCGGCCGCGACCACCTGCACCTGCGCCCCGAACAGCGAGTGGTACCACCACCCTGAAATATGTTGGCCCGTCATCGCGGGACTGGAAGGATCGGCGATCGTGCGCGACTACGAGATCCTCGTCCACAAGGTCCGTGGAACCCTGGTGGGAGGTGCGGTCGGGGATGCTCTCGGATGGCCGATCGAATTCCTGTCCCGGGCCGAGATCCTGCGCCGGTACGGCGAACCGGGTGTCACCGGATTCCTGCCGGGCCCCGAGCCGGGTGCGCCGGCGGCGATCACCGACGACACACAGATGACGCTGTTCACCGCCGAGGGGCTGCTGCGTTGCCCGCCGGGTAGCGACGCGGTTCCCGCGGTGCACCGCGCCTATCTGCGCTGGCTGAACACCCAGCAGGCGCCGGGCCCGGCACCCGCCCCCGACGGATGGCTGGCGGCACAGCCGTTCCTCTATGCGGTCCGGGCACCCGGAAATGCGTGTATGACCGGGCTTCGGCGGCAATCCGCCGAGCTGCTGCCACCGCGGCCCTTCGGCACGCAAGGGCCGGTGAACTCCCATTCCAAGGGCTGCGGGACGGTGATGCGTTCGGCGCCGTTCGGATTGACCGGTTCCGGACCGGCCGCCGCGTTCGACCTCGCGGCCCGTTGCGGCCAGTTGACCCACGGTCATCCCACCGGCTATCTGGCCGCAGGCGCGTTCGCGGCGCTCATCGACCACTCGATCCGGGGAGTGGAACTGCGCGCGGCGGTGGGGGAAGTCGTGGCGCGGCTGCACACGATCACCGGCGCGCAGGAAACGATCGACGCCCTCGAACTCGCGGTATCGCTGGCCGACTCGGAAACCGCGTCCGCGGAAGGTGTCGCACGAGCCGGGGAAGGCTGGATCGCCGAGGAATGTCTCGCGGTGGCCGTCTACTGCGCCGTGTCCGCGCAGGACACCGGCGATGTGCGGGGTGCGCTGCTGGCAGCGGTGAATCATTCCGGTGATTCCGATTCCACCGGCGCCGTGGCCGGCAATCTCCTCGGCGCCGGGCACGGACTGTCGGCACTGCCCGCGGAATGGGCCGGCGCGGTGGAGGGCCGCGATCTACTGATCCAGGTCGCCGATGATCTGGTGACCGGTTTCCACTACGGCGACCGGGACCGCGCCGCGTCCCGATATCCGCTCGACACCGCACCCGCCTCCTGAGCGGTTGATCAGCACTTTCACCGACACTTCTACGAAACACTTGGGGGCAAGCTCCTCCGGCGGATATAACGTAACCGGGCCCCATCGTCGATCGATGGCCTGTGCCGTACACCGAGAAGGACAGGAAATATGGAGATTCAGGGAGCACGTGCAGTCGTCGTCGGAGGAGCCTCCGGAATGGGCCGGGCCAGTGCCGAACTGCTCGCCGCCCGCGGCGCGAAGGTTGTCGTCGTCGACCGCACCGCCAGTGAGGGCAGCAAGGTCGCGGCCGACCTCGGCGGTTCCTTCTTCGAAGCCGATGTCACCGATCACGCCGGCGTCGAATCGGTACTCGCCGAAGCGGTGGGACAGCTCGGCGGGCTCGATATCGCGGTCAACACCGCCGGTGGCGGTATCGCCAAGCGCACACTGTCCAAGACCGGGCCGCACGACCTGGAATCGTTCCAGCAGATCATCAATCTGAACCTGATCTCCACCTTCAACCTCAACCGCTTGCAGGCCTGGCATATGAGCCAGGGCGAGCCGAATGCCGACGGCGAGCGTGGTGTCATCGTCAACACCGCCTCGATCGCGGCGTTCGAGGGCCAGATCGGGCAGGTCGCCTACACGGCCGCCAAGGCCGGTATCGCCGGTATGGCGCTGACCATGGCCCGCGATCTGGGTTCGGTCGGGGTCCGGGTGCTGGCCATCGCGCCGTCCCTGTTCGATACCGGCATTCTGGCCGGTGTCCCGGAAGAAATGGTGACGCCGCTCGTCGCGGGCAACGCCTTCCCGAAGCGGATGGGCCGGCCGGAGGAATACGCGAAGCTGGCCTGCTCCATCGTCGACAACCCCATGCTGAACGGCCAGTGCCTGCGCCTGGACGCCGGTATGCGTTTCGCGCCCAAGTGAATGGCTGAACCCGCCGCGGACGGCCCGGCCGTCCGCGGCGCGGCTCGTCGGCGCAGCATGCACCGGAGCAGAACTGCGCATCCACAATGGTTCCCGGCGCACGAGTGCGGCACCGGGGCCGAACCCTCTCGCAGCACGTATGCCGGACCGGAACGACGGCACGTTCCGTCCGCTCGAACATCGCGGCTCATGGCCGCGCACCACTGGAGGTGGCCATGAGCCCGGAAGCCGTGCGGTCCGCGGAATCGGTGGCCGACCGCCTCACCCTCGAACGCCTCGGCGACTACCGCTTCCGGGGACGCACCCACGACGGGCCCGCGCGGCGCAGCTATGGCGGCGAAGTCGCGGGTCAAGCCGTATTGGCCGCAGGGCGCACCGCTCCCGCGGATCGGCCGATCCATTCCGCGCAGACCTATTTCCTACTCCCCGGTGACACCACCGTTCCCACCGAATTCGTGGTCGAACCGGTGCGCGACGGCGGTTCGTTCTCCACCCGGCAGGTCGAGGCGATCCAGAACGACCGGGTGACCTTCACGATGCTCGCCTCCTTTCACCGCCCGGAGGAGGGTCTCGAACATCAGGTCGCCACACTCGACACCCCCGGGCCCGATGAACTACCCGATATCGCCACGGCTTTCGCCGGCTTTCCCGAGGCCCTGAAGTGGACCTCGGTCTTCCTCGACGCACTCGGTATCGAGGCCCGGTTCCCGGAGCCGCCGGCCCGCGCGCAGGCCATGCGCGGGGAGGTGGCCCCGGCCCGGCAGCGGGTGTGGTTGCGAACCCGGGCGCCGCTTCCCGACACGCAGCTCGAGCAGGCAGCCTGTCTGATGTATTTGAGCGATCTGCTGTTGCTTTCGGCGGCCACCGGCCCGCACGGCGAAGAACTGGGCAACCGCGATCTCCAGGTGGCCACTGTCAACCACTCCCTGTGGTTCCACGCGCCGCTGCGGGCCGACGACTGGTTCCTGCACGACCAGTACGGCCGCTGGGCCGGCGGTGGCCGCGGGCTCGCCCACGGCGAGATCCTCGATCGGTCCGGGCGTTTGTGCGCGACCACCATGCAGGAAGGCCTGATCCGCCGCCGTTGAGTCCACGGTGATCCCCGGCGGCTGTACTGCGGTCCGGGTGACGGTGACCGGCACAGCGGCAGTGCCGCCCCGCGCTCGGCCTCGGTCGTCCGCCGGACGGTGCCGGCATACCGGAGAATGTCCTGCGGCCGGCCCGACCGCACCGTATCGACGTCGCCGCGGCCCGCATCCGGGACGACCGGTTATCGGCCCCGATCCAGCGCCGCGCCTTCGTCGGCCGCTTCCCTCACGGATGATTCGATATGCCGGGCGGGCGGGGTATCGTCCGGCGGCACCGGAGCCGTTGTGCCGAGGGTGAATTGCACGCCGGTCAGTTCTTCGGCCACCGCCCACAGCCGGCGGCCGATTTCGGGGTCGTGGGCCGACGGCGCGGCAGGCACGGCGATCGGGGGGCCGACCAGCCCCCAGCGGTGTGCGGGGCCGAAGAAGCCGGCGCCCTGGACCGCGGGGTCGAGCGCGGCCCGCAGGATCGGCTGTGCGCCCTGTTCCGGCGTCTGGGTGAAGAGGCGGGCAAGGGTCATCACGACACCGCTGTAGGCGACCCGGGCGACGATGCTCTGTTCCCGCAGAATGGTCGACCGCACGCCGCCGGGATGGGCTCCGACCGACAGGGCCGGCGCCCCGGCCGCCGTGAGGCGGCGTTGCAACTCCACCATGAACGTCGTGGCGGCCATTTTCGACCGCGAATAGGTGACGAGCCGGCCGAAACTGTGTTCGGACTGCAGATCGTCGAAATCCAGTTCGGCATTGCCGCGACCGTGGCTGAGACTGCCGACACTGACCACCCGTGCGGCGGGGGCGGCGGTGAGCAGATCGATCAGTTGCGCGGTCAACGCGAAATGCCCCAGAAAGTTGATCCCGAAATCGCTTTCGAAACCGTCGACGGTCAACGTCCGCGTACCGGTGACGACACCGGCATTGTTGATCAGCAGGTCGAGCCGGGGTAGTTCGGCGTGCAGGCGGCGCGCACACTCGGCGATGGAAGCGAGGTTGCCGATATCGACGTGGGTCGTTCGGATGTCGGCCCCCGGAACCGAAGCCTCGATATCGCGCTGGGCCGCCGCGGCCGCGTCGTCGTTACGGCAGGCAAGAACGACCTGAGCGCCACGGCGGGCCAGCCCGCGCGCCACCTCCAGGCCGATACCGGTGTTCGATCCGGTCACCACTGCGGTACGGCCCGACTGATCGGGCGCTCCGGCCGCTGTCCACGGTTGGTTCGACGAGCTCACGGCATCTATCCAGTTCCGGCGGGTGCGGTGCCGTCCGGGGTCGCGCTCCGTCGCCTACCACCGGACAGCCGGTCCAGCGGAAGTATAAAACAATTCTCCATCAGAGAGAATAACGTTATCGCGGAGCCGCCTGCGGCACGGCCACGAGGCCGCCCTTCCGACCCACTCCCCCCAGGATCAACCGTTCCTCGGCGGTCTCCGGCGCACGTACCGGCCCCGAGGGCCACCACTGGTCGAGCGGCACCACGCCCGGATCGATCAATTCCAGCCCCGCGAAATAGGATTCGATCTCCGCACGGGTGCGGTACCAGCCCGAGCCCAAGCCCTTCTCTACGAAACGCCGCTCCACCTCACGCGCGAGTTCATGGTCCGGGGAACCCTCACCCGGATCCCAGAAATGGGTAATCGCCACATACGACCCTGGACTCAGCGCCTCCACCAGCCGGGCCACGATGCCCGCGGGATCCGCGGAATCCGGCAGGTGGTGCAGTACGGAGCCCAGGACCACCGCGACCGGCCGGTCCTGGTCCAGGTAGCGCCAGACCGGCGAGTCCGTTCCGAGGACCGCGGGATCGGTGAGGTCGCCGTGGAGGTAGACGGTGTCCTCGTTGGTTTCCAGCAGCACCCGGCCGTGCGCGCTGACCATCGGATCGTTGTCCAGGTAGACGACTCGCGCCCACGGATTCACCAGCTGGGCGATTTCGTGGGTATTGCTCACCGTGGGCAGTCCGGCGCCGGCATCCAGGAATTGCTCCACACCGACGACTCCGGCCAGGTACCGCAGCACCCGGCGCAGCCAGGCCCGGTTCCGGCGCGAGACCGCGCACATTCCGGGCGCGATCTCCAGAACCGCGTCGAGCGCCTGACGGTCGGCCTCGAAATTGTCCTTGCCGCCGAGGCTGGCATCGTAGACGCGGGCGATACCGGCCCGCGAGGTATCGGCCCCCGCCGGGGGGCGACCGGGGTCCGGCGAGCTGAACGACGAATCTGGCATCGGTTTTCTCTCTATCCGGTTGTGGTGTGGTGCGACGTCGACAGGTAGGGGTCGACAGTGGTGACGGGGGCACCGTCGCGAATTCATCGCCGGCCGGAGAAAAACCTTCCGAAAATATTTCCGCTGCGCTCATCTGCGCATGTACCCACCGAAAAATCGTTGGCCACAGCACGTCCGGTCGATCATGATCACCCGGGGACTGCGCCGGGCGCAGGAGCGCTCACGCGCCCGGGAACAGCACGCGGGCGAGATACGAAGGAGGTCCACGGATGGGCCATACACACGATCTGCTGCTCGAAGGGGTGGTCGGCTCGACGGCCTACGGTCTGGCCGGTCCCACCAGTGATATCGACTACGCCGGAATCTATGTGGAGCCGACGCGGAACCTGCTGGGCCTGCATCCGCCGGCCCGGCAGACCCGCCAGGGCCGCGGCGGTGCCGATGCGACCTATCACGAAATCGGCAAGGCGATGCGACTCATGCTCTCGTGCAACCCCACCGCGACCGAAATCCTCTGGCTCGACGACTACACCGCCGATTCGGCGTTCGGCCGGGAACTGGTGGAGTTGCGGACCTGCTTCCTGTCCGCAGACCGGGTGCGCGAGGCGTTCTTCGGCTACGCCACGAGCCAGTTCTGCCGACTGACCGGTCCCCGGCCGCAGGCGCCGGCCGCGCGCCGGGCCAAGCACGCCCGGCATACCCTGCGCCTGCTGTGGCAGGGCTACGAGCTCTACACCACCGGCCGCCTGCCGATCCGCGTTCCCGACCCGGCGCGGTATCACGCACTGGGTGCCGCGATCGAGACGGATCCCGGTGCCGAGGCCGTTCATCGAGTCGTCGCCGACTACGAGCATCGTTTCGATACCGCCGTCACCGCGTTGCCGCAGGCGCCGGACGAGGCGCCGTTGGACGATTTCCTGCACCGGGTGCGCCGGGCACATCTGGATTCGCCGGAAGCCACCGCCAGGAAAGGATTGGCGCTCTAGAGTATTTCTACGACTCGCGCGCACTCAGCCTGTTCCGCGCGCACCATGCATCACCGAGCTCGGAGTCGCTCATGAGCCCTATCGACAGCGCGCCCGCCACCTCGCGTCGCTACCACCGGCTCGATATTTCCCAGCCCGCGTTCTGGGCCCGGGATTTCCGTGACCGCGACGAGGTTTTCGCACAGTTGCGTACCGAACCCGGACTCACCTGGCACGCACCGCCGCCCGCGGTGTTCCCACATTCCGAACCCGGTTACTGGGCGGTGACCAGACACGAAGATATCGCCTTCGTCAGCCGCCATCCCGAGCTGTTCACGTCGGCACTGGGTATCAGCATGGACCCGATGCCCATCGAGCTGCAGCGGCCCACCACGTTCTTCCTCACCATGGATCCGCCACAGCACACTCGGTACCGGCGTCTGATCAGTTCGGCGTTCACGCCGAAACAGGTGCGGCGTATCGAATCCCAGATCCGGGCCAATGCCGCCGGAATCGTCGGCGAATTCCTCGCGGACCTCTCCTCGGGCGCGCCGGTCGATTTCGTCGACAGCGTATCGCGCAAACTTCCCATGCGCACCATTTCGGACATGATCGGAATCGATCCGGCGGAACGTGACGCGGTCGCCCAGGCCGCCGAGGCCATGTTCGGCTCCAGCGACGAGGAGTACGCCGCCCTGGCGGAACGCGCGGAATTCTTCATGGCGCAGTTCGGCATTCTGCACCGCGCCGGTACCGATCTGGCCCGGTTGCGGCGTACGGAGCCCCGCGACGATCTCATGTCCGCCATCGTCGCCGCCGAGGTCGACGGCCATCGGCTCACCGACGAGGAGGTCGGGGCGTTCATGGTACTGCTGGCATCGGCCGGTAACGACACCACCAAACAGGCCACCTCCCATGCTTTCGAGGCGCTGGTGGAGCGGCCCGCCCAGCGGGAATGGCTGCTGGAGGATTTCGACGCGCGAATCGGCGGTGCGGTGGAAGAGTTCATCCGCTGGTCGACCCCGGTGCTGCATTTCGCCCGCCATGCGGTGTCCGATACCGACGTCGCCGGCACCCGGATCCGGGCCGGTGAAAAACTCGTGTTGTTCTACTGTTCGGCCAACCGCGACGAAACCGCACTCGACGATCCGCATATCTTCGATATCACCCGAACCCGGAACACGCACTCCGGGTTCGGGGGTGGCGGCGCCCACTTCTGCCTCGGCGCCTGGCTGGCCAGGATGCAATTGCGGCTGTTGTTCCACGAGTTGCTGACCCGCGTCCCCGAAGTGGCGCTCGGGAAGCCGGAGTACGTACACAGCGATTTCATCCACGGCGTCAAACGGATGGCCGTGCAGCGGGTCTGATCGGTCGTCATCGCGGCGCCCCGGCTATTACGCTGAGCGGCGTTATCTCCCCATGACGAAAGGACGACAGTCGATGAAAACCCAGCTCAACTGCCCGTGCGGTGAACACCTGACGGGCGCGAACGAGGACGAACTGGTCGACAACGTGCGCAAACACCTCGCCGAGAACCACCCCGGCCACGACTACACCCGGGATCAGATCCTGTTCATGGCCTTCTGACACCAGGCCCGTCGCGCCCGTACCGGCCGCCGGACCCGGCCGGACGCGGGCCGCTTCGCCCCGGCGTACGGGCAACCGCACGACGAGACGCCGGACGCGGGCGTGTTATATGGATCCGGACGGCAACGCCCGCCAGGAAGGATCCCCATGGACGATCACACCCTCGCCGCGACCTTGGCCGACGAGGCCGGCGAACTACTCCTGTCGATCCGCGAACTCGGCGGGCGGGTCGGTGACCAGCGGTCCAACCGTCTGCTGCTCGACCGATTGGCCGAGCTGCGCCCGGCAGATGCCGTGCTCTCCGAAGAGTCACCCGACGACGCGGCCCGGACCGAACGTTCCCGGGTGTGGATCGTCGATCCCCTCGACGGCACCCGGGAATTCGGCGAACCGGGGCGGCCGGACTGGGCCGTGCACGTGGCGCTGGCGGTGGACGGTGAACCCGTGGCCGGTGCCGTCGCACTACCGGCCGCGGGCGTGGTCCTGCATACCGGCCGGCCGCCGGTGCTCGCTCCCCCGCCGCCTCCCGGCACCGTACGGGTCGCACTGTCGCGCAATCGCCTGTCCTTCGAGGTCCGGCAACTCGTGACCAGGTTGTCGGCCACCGAGGTTCCGATGGGGTCGGCCGGAGCCAAGGCGATGGCGGTGGTGCGCGGTGAGGCCGATATCTACGCCCATTCGGGCGGGCAGTACGAATGGGATTCCTGCGCCCCGGTCGCTGTCGCGCTCGCGGCCGGGCTCCATGTGTCCCGGCTCGACGGATCCCCGTTGCGCTACAACCGGCCCGATCCCTACCTGCCCGATCTGATCATCTGCCGGCCGGAAATGGCCGAGGTCGCACTGAAAGCCTTGTCGGAGTAGATCTCTGGGACAACAGCAACGCGACAGCACTGCTGCGGGCGGCTGCCGGTCCGGCCGGGGAGCACCGGCCCGTGCGGGTGGAACGCCTGTCGGCCCACAATGGTCGGACGTTTCCCGTAACGACAGGAGTAGAGCAAGTGAGCGGTCGACTATCCGGCAAGGTAGCTTTCGTCACCGGGGCGGCGCGTGGCCAGGGCCGCGCGCACGCGCAGCGACTGGCGGCGGAGGGCGCCGATATCATCGCGGTCGACCTGTGCGGCCCCTTGCCGCCCGCGGTGCCCTACGATTCGGCGACTCCGGAGGATCTCGACGAAACCGTACGCCTGGTGGAGGGCGCCGGTGGCAAGGTCTTCGCCGCCGTCGCCGATACCCGCGATCTCGCGGCGCTGCGCACCGTTGTGGACGAAGGCGTCGCCCGGTTCGGCCGCCTCGATGTGATCGTGGCGAACGCCGGGATATGTCCGCCCGAACCCTGGAACACCATCACCCCGGAATCGTTCCAGGCGGTGATCGACACCAATGTCACGGGTACCTGGAACACCGTGATGGCCGGCGCGCAGCACATCATCGACGGCGGGCGCGGCGGGTCGATCGTTCTCATCAGTTCGGCGTCCGGGGTGGCCATGCAGCCGTTCATGGTCCACTACACCTCCAGTAAGCATGCCGTCACCGGGATGGCGCGCGCTTTCGCTGCCGAACTCGGTAAGCATTCGATCCGGGTCAACAGCGTCGCCCCCGGTCCGGTGGCCACGCCGATGGGTTCGGGCGATATGGTCGGCGCCCTCACCCGGGCCGCCGAAACCAACGGACAGCTGTCCGGGATGAACACTCCGTTGCTACCGGAGGGAATCGCGATGCCGGAGGATATCGCGGACGCGGTGTGCTGGCTGGTGAGCGACGAATCCCGGTTCGTCACCGCCGGCAGCATCTCGGTCGATCTCGGTTCGGCGCAGTACTGACAGCGGCCGTCGCGGCGCGGTCGCGCGCGGCGCGACGGGCCTTCGTGCGGGTCGTGTGGGAAATCCGTAGGAAAATTCGATATAACACTTTCCGAGAACGGCATTATCAGGCAATCTGGGTACTGCCGTGGACCACGTGCACGACCGTCGCGACAGTTAGGGAAGCCGATGAAATCCAAGGGTGCTTTGATCTGGGATTACGCGCAGCCGTGGTCGGTCGAGGAGATCGAGATCGGCGATCCCCAGCAGGGGGAGGTGAAGGTTCGCGTGGAAACCGCCGGCCTGTGCCAATTCGATCAACGGCTGGCCAGCGGCGATGTCCCCACCGCCGAGTTCCCCATCCTGGGCGGGCACGAGGGCGCCGGGGTGATCGTCGAAGTGGGCGCCGGAGTCGACCAGCTCGCGGTGGGCGATCATGTGGTCTTCTCGTTCATCCCGGCCTGCGGGTTGTGCCAATCCTGCCTATCGGGTCATCACAACCTGTGCGACCGCGGCCAGGAGTTGCTCACCCGGGGCGCTGTATCCGACGGTACATTCCGCATCCGGGCCCGCGGCCAGGATGTGCACCCCACCTCCCTGATCGGGGCCTTCGCCCCCTATGCGGTGGTGCACAAGAGTTCGGTGGTCAAGATCGACCCCACCATCCCGTTCGATATCGCCTGCCTCGCCAGCTGCAGCGTCACCACCGGCTATGGCGCCGTGGTCAACACCGCCACGGTGCGCCCCGGGGAAGATGTCGCGGTGATCGGCGCCGGCGCCGTGGGCACGGCCGCGGTGCAGGCCGCCGTGATCTCGGGGGCGCGGCGGATCTTCGCGGTGGACCCGGTCGAGGCCAAATGCACGCAGGCCGCGAAGTTCGGGGCCACCCACACCTACTCCGATATCGATAGCGCGATCGGCGCGATCGAAGAGCTCACGGGCGGGCAGATGTGCCGGACGGTGATCGTGGCGGTCGGCCGGTGCGATGGCCATGATCTGGCCAAATGGATGCGGATCACCGCCAAGGCCGGCAGCTGCGTACTCGCCGCCACCGGCGACGCCGCGGAAACCAATCCCCGGATGAACCTCTCGGCGCTGACCTTCCAGCAGAAGAGCCTGTGCGGCACCCTGTTCGGCGGCGGCAATCCACAACTGCTGATCCCGGAGGTCCTGGCGCTCTACAAGCTGGGCGATCTCGGACTCGGCGATATGATCACCCGCGAATACTCGCTCGAGCAGATCAACGAGGGGATCACCGATATGCTCGAGGGCCGCAATATCCGCGGGATCATCCGGTTCACCGACGCCGATCGCTGACCGGCGCCGGTGCCGACCGGATCAGAACACGACCCGGCTCACCGCCTCCGCGATCAGCGCGGGTTTGCTGCCACCCTCGGTCTCGACGGTGTGCTGTACGACCAGTTGCAGCGCGCCACCGGACACCTCGGTGGCATCTGCCAGTACGGCGGTGGAACGAACCTTCGCACCCACCGGGACCGGACTCGGGAACCGGACCTTGTTGGAGCCGTAATTGATGCCCAGTTTCGCATTCTCGAACGCGAAGATCTGCGAACCGAGCAGCGGCAGCATCGACAGGGTCAGGTAGCCGTGGGCGATGGGCCCGCCGAAGGGACTCTCCCGCTTCGCCCGTTCCGGGTCGACATGGATCCATTGATGGTCTCCGGTCGCCTCGGCGAACTGGTCGACCATCTGCTGGGTGACCTCCACCCAATCACTGGTGCCGAGCGTCTCCCCCACTGCTGCGAGAACTTCGTCCTTGCCGGTGAATGTGCGCACAGGCGTCTCCTTCGATTCCGTGCCGCGCGCTGTCGCGACATCGCACTCCGCTAATAGGTATTCCGCACTTCGGCCCGGAGTTCAACCCGAACTGAGACATTGTGTCTTTTCGTCGCAAATATCCTCGTCGGGTGGCGCATCCCCGAGCGCGTTATGCTGCCGCAAGTCGTCGGATGAATGCCCGGAGGCGGCAGCGGTCACACCCCGGTGACGTGACCACCGACGGGCCCGTGCCATACAGGAGACCATCACCGTTGACCGTGCTCACCTTCGGACTTGTCACGGTCGCCGGATTCTTCGCCGGAATAGTCGGATACGTCACCGGTATCGCCTCGCTGATCTCGTATCCGGCGCTGCTGGCCGCCGGTTTGTCCCCGGTATCGGCGAACGTGACCAACACCGTCGCGATGGTCGCAGTCGGTGCCGGATCCACGGCGAAAGCGGGTGCGGCGGTGGCAGACGACGCACGGGCGCTCGCCCTGCATGCCGGTTGCGCGGCACTCGGCGGACTGGGCGGCGCGATGCTGCTGCTGACCACACCCGCCGAAATCTTCGACGCCGTCGTTCCGGTGCTCATCGCGCTCGCGTCGGTGAGCCTGCTCGTACAGCCGAAACTGCGGGCCCTCGCGGGCAACCGCACCTTTCCGCGGCTGTACCCGCTCGGCACCGCCGTCGTGGCACTCTACGGTGGGTATTTCGGTGCCGGCGCCGGCGTGATGTTCCTGGCGCTGATCCTGGTCTGCACCTCCGAGACGATCTGGCGGGCCAGCGTTCTCAAAAGTGTGCTGACCGGAGTCGCCAACCTGGTGGCCGCGGTCGGTTTCGCGATCTTCGGCCCCGTGCACTGGCTCGCGGCGGCCGCCATGGGTATCGGTGCCTTCGCGGGCGGCTGGTTCGGGCCCGCACTGGTCGCCCGGCTACCACCCGCCGGGATGCGGATCGGGGTGGCGTTGTGCGGGGTCGGCCTTGCGGGATATCTCGCGATCACGTGAACATCGTCCGACGCGGCTCAGGCGGCCGGATCCAGGACGATCTTGATCGCGCCGTCGTCCTTGGCCTGGAACATGCGGTACGCCTCGGGCGCGGCGGACAGCGGCAGGTGATGGGTCGCGAAGGATTCCACGCCGAGCGGGTCGCTGTCGTCGAGCAGCGGCAGAATATCGTCGGACCAGCGCTTCACATTCGCTTGGCCCATGCGCAACTGGATCTGTTTGTCGAACAGCACCCGCATCGGCAGCGGATCGGCCATCCCGCCGTACACCCCGATGATCGAGATCGTGCCGCCGCGCCGGACGATATCGATCGCCGAATGCAACGCGGCGAGCCGGTCCAGACCCGCGGTGTTCATCGCCGGCGCGGCCACCGCGTCGGGCAAGTACGACACCATCCGCTGCGCCGCTGCCGCCACCGGCGATCCGTGCGCCTCCATACCGACCGCCTCGATCACCGCATCACTGCCCCGGCCGTCGGTGCGGTCGCGTACCGCATCCGCGAGGCCACCACCCACGGCACCCAGGTCGATGGTGTCGATACCGTGCGCGGCAGCGCGATCCAGCCGTTCGGCGACCAGATCTACGCCGATCACTCGTAACCCGCGATGGTGCGCGATCCGGGCCGCCATCTCACCGATCGGGCCGAGCCCGAGCACGGCCACCGACCCGCCGTCCGGTACGGCGGCGTACTCGACGGCCTGCCATGCGGTCGGCAGCACATCCGACAGGAACAGGTACCGGGTGTCGGCGGGACCGTCTGGCACCCGGATATGGGTGAAATCGGCGTGCGGCACCCGCAGATATTCGGCCTGGCCACCGGGCACCTGACCATAGAGTTTGGAGTAACCGAACAGTGCCGCACCGCATCCCTGATCACGCACCTGCGTGGTCTCGCACTGGGTCATCAGCCCCTGGCGGCACATCACGCAACCACCGCAGCTGATCTGGAACGGCACCACGACCCGGTCCCCCTTCGCGAGGTTCGTCACCGCGGAACCGACTTCCTCGACCACCCCGATCGTCTCGTGCCCGAGCACATCACCCGCGGACATGAACGGGCCGAGTAGTTCGTACAGATGCAGATCGGATCCGCAGATCGCGGTGGAGGTCACCCGGACGACGGCATCACCCGGTTCCTGGATCCGCGGGTCGGCGACATCGGATACCTGCACATTACGTTTGCCCTGCCACGTCACAGCCTTCATATCCGCTCCCTCGACCGACGGCGTCCTACGCTGTTCCGGGCAAACACGCCGCGGTCCAATGGCCGCGCCGGCTTGCCGGTTGGTCCGGTGGGCGGCCTACCCGCGACCGGTTGCCGCAAACGTCACGGAAACGAGCAATCCGCCCGGTGCGACAGGCGCACAACGCGCGTACCGGCCGGCAGTGAGGCGTGCGGGCGCCGGCAACGGCATCGAGAGGATCCGGCGCAGCTCTCAGCACGCGGCGCGGCCCTTTTTCCGGTCCACCGAGCCGAGGAAGTCCCGTAACCGGGATATCTCCGCGTCCAGCGCGGTCGCGAAGGCCTTGCTCCCGGGGGCGCCATCCACAAAACCCACGTCGACCTCGCTGTCCGCGCCCGCGCAGGTGGCCCAGCCGATCACCCGGTCGCGCCACAGCATCGGCATCGCGTAATAGCCGCGGACCCGCTTCGCGACGGGGGTGTAGGCCTCGAACCGGTAATCCCATCCCCAGATCGCGCCGAACCGTTTCCGGTCCCACACCAGTGGGTCGAACGGCGCCAGGAAACGCACCCGGGCCGGGGCCGGGCGGCCGGTGGGAACCAGATCGGCAGGCCACAGGTAGCGCACACCGTCGACGGTGCGGGCGTCGAGGTCACCGGTGGCGAGAAGTTCGCGGACCGTGGCCGAGCCGGTGGCGTCACCGATCGGGCGTACCGCCCGGTTGACCGTCGCGGTGAGGGTCGATTCCGCGGCCGGGGCGAGGGTGCGGGCGATCCGCAACGCCAGCGCCCGGCGCCGCGCAGCCGGTTCCCACACCGGTTCCACGGCAGCCGGGGCCGCCTCGTAGCGCCGGATACCGGAAACGCGGTCGGCCACTCGCAGGAACCCGTAGCGGTGCAGATCTTCGAGTATCACGGTGGTCGCCGAGGAGGTGCCGCCCCAGGCGTTCACCACCCCGCGATGACCGAAATACTCTTGTAGTTCGCGCGGATGTACTACTCCACGGTCCCGGACGAATGCCAGGACCTGGGCCGAATGGGGGTCGTGCGGGTAGGCGCCGTTCGCCGCGCGCGGGTGACGACGGGGATGCAGGAGCGGACGCAGCCAGGGCACGGTGTAGCCGTAGGCGTACACGAAATCTTCGTCGATGCCGAGTTCGCGATAGCGGCGGTCGAGATCCCCGGCCCGGTAACCGCGGACACGCTGGCGCAGGATCAGATCCTGGGCACGCGCCGGTGACCGGATCGGGTCGGCCTGGACGAACTCCATATCGGCAAGGGCGCCGGCGAGCGTACCGGGCGTACGGGGCAGGGACCAGGACACCGCGTTCGCGCGCAACCATGCCGAAGACATGCGGCGAGACTATCGAGGTCCTACGACACCCCGGCGAGCCCGTCCGGCGCGTTTGCGGCGGCGTCTGCGGGGTAGCGCCCCGGTATGTCCCCCGCTGTGCGCTCTCTCCTGTCTCCCCGGTTGATCACCACACCTGTCGCCACGGTGACCGGGGCGATGCGTTCGGGTGCCCAGCGAGCAGTCGACACCGGACTGCAGGTGGTGGAAACCCCGGTGCGGACCGCGGAAAAGATGGCTACAACGGTGGCCTCCGGGATCGCGCCCCTGCTCCCCGGCCAGAACAGCGGACTACGCGACGATCTGACCGCCCTGCTCGACCCGCGGGACCGGCGCGCGCAACGCCGGGTCGCGTTCTCCGACGATATGGCGACCATCGAGGTCCAGGGCTTGGACGACAGCCACCGGTCCGCGGTCACCGGGGCATTGGAACAGCATCTGGGCCGGTTGCGCGGGGTGCAGTGGTGGCGGGTCAACGCGGTTACCGGGCGGATCGTGACGGCGCTGTCCAGCGGCGCCGACCTCGACCGGCTGCTCGCGGAGATCGAGGAGGTCGAACGCGAATCCGAGGTAGCCGACGCGGGCTGGAGCCGCGCCGTGGAGTTCCCGGCCGATCGGGAGCCCGTGATCGCTGCCGCGATCGAGGTGGCCGGCGATATCTGCGCGATCGCGATCTCCGCCGCCGGCACCGTACCGCCGCTGCGCGGGTTCATGCGCGGTGTGCGCTCGGTGGCGGCATTCACCGACGCCCAGCCCCGGTTACGCCGGCACCTCGAGGAGCGACTCGGCAGTACCCGCACCGATCTGCTGCTGGCGGTGGCCAACGCCGCGGGTTCGGCGCTCGGCGAGGGCGCGGCCGGCGGCGTCACCAATCTGGTGGCCGATACCGTCCAGCGTGGTTTCGCCCTCACCGAGGCCGTGGCCCGGCACGCGCAGTGGCGCGAATGGGAGGCCGATATCGTCGACGCCGAGCATTTCCGGGTCGACAAACCGCTACCCCGTTTCACCCGGCCTGCCGATATGCCACACGGGCCGGTGGAACGGGTTGCCGACGAAACCTCTGCCGCCGCTCTCGCCGGCGCCACTACTCTCGCCGGACTCGGGCGGGCGGGCGATATCGCCGACGCCCTCATCCTCGGCGCCCCGAAAGCGGCGCGCGCGGGACGAGAGGTCTACTCGGCCACCGTATCCACCACCCTGTCTGCCGCTGGTGTCCTGACTCTGCACCCGGCCGCGTGGCGTCGCTTCGACAGGCTGACGGCGGTGGTCGTCGACGCCGAATCCCTGGCCACCAGCCGGCGGGTGGTGCTCGAAGCCGAGAGTTCGGATCCGGAGTGGCCGGACGCGCGGGTCTGGAGTACTGCACAGCGGTTGCTGTGGGAACCGGAGGCCGACACCGGCGCCGACGGCCATCCACTGCGGCTGGTGCACCCGCAGTCCGGAACACGCGACCGCGGCACCACCAGCCGCCCGGTCGAACGGGAACTGCGCGACGGCGACAAGACCGTCGGACGGGTACTGGTCGGCCGCGAACTGGATCCGCGCGCGCACGGCGTGCTCAACGCCGCCCGCCGCGCCGGATTGCGCATCGTGCTGGCCGGTCATCGTGACGCCGCCGAATTGCGCGGGCTCGCGGACGAATTCGTCGCCGCGCGTGGATCGCTCAGCGCACATGTGCAACGCCTGCAGCAGGACGGTCACGCGGTGGCGGTGCTGAGTACCCGGGCACACAAGGCACTCGACCACGCCGATGTCGCAATCGGTCTCATCGGGTGCGAAGGCGGCGGTATCCACGTGCCGTGGTCGGCGGACCTACTGTGCCGCAACCTGGAGCAGGTGCGGCGCACCTTGGCGGCGATCGGACCCGCGCGGCAGGTCAGCGAACGCGGTCGCACCCTGGCACTGTCGGCCTGCAGCCTCACCGGGCTGATCCTGGCCGCCGCACCGGCCGCCCGGTCCCGGACCGCACCGATGATCGCGGCGAACTTCGCGGGACTGTTCAACGGCGCGGTGACCGGCCTGCGGGCCGCCCGGCCGGATGTCACCGGCGCGCCCGCGCCACTGCTGCCCTGGCATGCGCTCGAACCGGACGAGGTGCTGTCCCGGTTACCGGAGCCCGGGAAACCGGCGGAACGGCAGACCGGCGAGCCGTCCGGCCGCGGTGCGATACCGAACGCGCTGGCGCCGGTCACCGGCTATCTCGGCCATATGCGGCGGGAACTGGCCGACCCGCTCACCCCGGTGCTCGGCGTGGGTGCGGTGGCGACAGCGATCCTCGGCGCCCCGTCCGATGCCGTGCTGCTGTCCTCGGTGCTCACCGTGAACGCGATGATCTCCGCCCGTCAGCGGCAGGCCGCGGAGAACGAATTGCAGGAACTCCTCGAAGGTGAGCGGTTGACCGGCCGGGTGATCGACCGGGCCGAAATCGGCGCCGCGGAACCGGCGGGGACCGAGGTGCCCGCCGATTGTCTGGAAATCGGCGACGTCTTCGTCGTCCGTGCAGGCGAGGTGGTTCCCGCCGACGCGCGGCTGCTGCGCACCGAGGACCTGGAGATGGACGAATCCGGGCTGACCGGTGAATCGGTGACGGTCCCCAAAGGCGTCGAGGCCACGCCGGGCGCCGCTGTCGGCGATCGCGCCTGCCTCGTCTTCGAAGGCACCACCGTGGTCAGCGGTTCCGCGGTGGCGGTGGTCGTCGCGGTCGGCACCGATACCCAGGCCGGCCGCGCGACCGCCGGTGCGGTACCACCGGACAAGGGTGGTGTGCAGGCGCAGTTGCGCTCGCTCACCGATCGCGCACTCCCGCTGACACTGACCGGCGGCGCGATCGTGACCGCGCTCGGCGGCCTCCGCGGGCGCACGCTGCGCGCGGCGATCTCCGACGGTGTCGGGGTGGCGGTGGCCGCGGTACCCGAGGGGTTGCCGCTGGTGGCAACAGTGGCGCAGCTCGCGGCCGCGCGGCGGCTGTCCCGCTACGGGGTGCTGGTCCGCGCCAACCGCGCGGTGGAGGCACTGGGCCGGGTCGACGAATTGTGTTTCGACAAAACCGGCACCCTCACCGAGGGCCGGTTGCGGCTCACCGCGCTCGCCGATCTCGACGAGCAATGGCGGCCGGACAGCGATTCCGCCACGGCGCGGCGGTTGTTACGGGCAGCCGCCCGGGCCTGCCCCGAACCCGACGACGGGCCGGTACTGCATGCCACCGATCGTGCCGTACTCGACGCTGCCGCCGAAACGCTCGGCTCCGACGCACACCGCTGGGATCCCCTCGACGAGATCCCGTTCGAATCCAACCGCGGGTACGCCGCGGCGTTCGGCCAGACCGCGCACAAACTGCGGCTCATGGTCAAGGGCGCACCGGAGGTAGTCCTGCCGCGGTGCACGCGGGTACGCACCGGCACCAAACCTGATCCGGCCCTGACCGAGGCACTGCGTGAACGCGCCGATGCCACGGTGCACGACCTCGCCGAACAGGGGCTGCGGGTCCTCGTGGTGGCCCGCCGCGATCTGCCGGAGCATCCGCGGGATATGGAGAACGCCGTCGAGGAACTCACCCTGCTCGGGTTCCTGGGAATCGCCGATACCCCGCGTCCGCAGACCCCGTATCTCGTCCGCGCGCTGCAGGACAACGGAGTCGGGGTCCGCATGATCACCGGCGACCACCCGGTCACCGCAGCCGCGGTCGCCCGGCAGCTCGGGATCACCGTGGGTACGGTCACCACGGGCGCGGACCTCGACGAACTCGACGACACCGAGCGGCGGGAGCTGATCGAACGCAGCACCGTTTTCGCCCGTATCGACCCGGAGCAGAAGGTCGGGATCGTCACGGCGCTGCGCCGCAGCGGTCATGTCGTGGGAATGACCGGTGACGGCAGCAACGACGCGGCTGCCATCCGCACCGCCGATATCGGGATCGGTATCGCCGCGCACGGTTCGGCGGCCGCCCGCAATGCCGCCGACCTGGTACTCACCGAACCCGACCCGCGAGCCCTGCTGCACGCCCTCGTCGAGGGCCGCAGTATGTGGCAGCGGGTCGCCGATTCGGTCGCGGTGCTGGTCGGCGGCAACGCCGGCGAGATCGCGTTCACCTTGTTCGGGACCGCGGTCGGCGGCCGGGCACCGCTGGGCACCCGCCAGTTCCTGCTGGTCAACCTGCTCACCGATATGTTCCCGGCCCTGGCGCTCGCCCTGGCGGGTGGCCAGGAAGGAGTCGAAACACAGGACGACCCGGACTGGGTGGAGCAGCGGGCACGTCAGCTCGCCGCCATCCCACCGGCGAGCCTCGGCTCCGATCTGATCCGGACGATCGCCGTCCGCGGTGTCGCCACCGCGACCGGTGCGTCCACCGCGTGGCTGGTCGGCCGCTACACCGGCACCCAGCGGCGCGCCGACACCATCGGGCTGGTAGCGCTGATCGGCACCCAGCTGGGCCAGACCCTGGTCGCCGGGTACCGCAGCCCCTTGGTCTGGCTCACCACCGCCGCCAGCGGTGCGGTGCTGGGGGTCGTCGTCATGACACCCGGGCTGGGGGCCTACTTCGGCTGTACCCCGCTCGGCCCGATCGGCTGGTCCGTCGCGACCACAGCCGCGGCAGGTGCCACCGCGGGTTCCGCCCTGCTCCCCCGACTGCTTCCGAGCGTGGAAGCGGGTCGCGCCGAGAACCCGGCCTTGCCCGGCGGCGAACAGGAATCGCTCACCCAGGCGAAAAGCGCCGAACCGGACGAGGTCGAGCAGGACGCGTCACCGGTATCGCCGCCCACCGGAGGGTCGTGAAACGGGAACGGCTCCTGCGCTGTGCTGACATCCTGCGCGCCGAATCCCGGTCGATGCGCAGTAGACGGCGCATCAGCGCACCTTCGGCGGCCGGGGCCGGCACCGCAGCCGGATTCCCATCGACGGCCGCCTGCCTGCGGAGCCGCCGGCCGTTGCGAGAGATCGGCGGCGACATACACCGAGCGATGTGGCGTCGCGCTGCGCGGTATACCGTGCGGTCCGCCGCCCCGAGATGCCTCGCGTGGTTACCGGGCGAGCATGGCGGCGGCAACCCGCTCAGCTGACGTGTGACGCAGCGCGGTCCCCATATCGTCGAGGACGAGCAGCCGCGCCCCGGGGATTTCGGCGGCGAGGACCTCGGCATTCCCGACCGGGAAGAACGGATCGGCGCGGCCGTGCACGACGAGCGCAGGCATCCCGAGTTCGCCGAGCCGCTCCCGCCAGCGCGGGGTGCAGTCGATCCGGGAGAACACCATCCCGAGCTGGTTCGCCTGGTGCACCGCGGGATCGTTCGACGGTGTCCGGTCCCAGATCCAGGCCGCCGTCGCCCGCGCCTGCTGCGGATCGTTGCCCATCGGTTCCGCGCCCTCGGCGGCGAACGCCGCGACGGCGTCCCGGTCGGTCCAGTCCGGCTGTGGGCGGGCGAACATCGCCTCCATGACAGCAGGGTCGTGATCGGGCAGGTCCTCGTCGACCGGACCCGGTGCCACCGGCCGGGTGCCGACGAGGGTCAGTGCGCAGAACACGTCGGGGTGATCCAGCGCGGCAACCTGGGCGACCATCCCGCCGACGCCGACCCCACCGAGATGGGCGGTGCCGGCACCGAGCACCTCGACCAGCGCGACCGCGTCGGCAGCGAGATCCCGCAGGTTGTATGCCGGGCTTTCCGGGTTCAGGGTCGTCGAGGCACCGGAGTCTCGCAGGTCGTAGCGGACCACGCGCCTCCCGGCCGAGGCGAGCCGCTCGCACAGCACGCCGGGCCAGGACAACATTGTTGTACCACCGGCCAGAAGGATCAGCGGATCGTCCTCGCGGCCGAAGCACTCGACGCCCAAATCGACGCCGTTTGCCCGCACCGAGGTCTGTGCCGATAGAAACTGTCCTGCCACGCCCACACTCCTGTCTGCCGGTTCGTCCCTACGTAGGGACGACAGATCCGCCGAAAAGTCATCGGTGCTTCCGAGTGTGCTTTCGCACGAGAAGGCATCCGCTCCTCCGCAACGACGGTCGGCGAATGCAGGGCAGGGCGGGTTCCCGACCGAAAAGGGATCCCGGGTTCGTCACCCGGGATCCCGCGGTGTGTGTGGCTAGCGACGGTTGTCGCGGTCGGTCCCTTCGGTCTCGATCCGTTCCTTGCGGACGGTATCGGAGACCGTCTGTTCGTCCTCGACCTCGTCGACCGCGAGACGAACCCGTTCCACCGGGACGGATTCCTTGTTCACGGTCACTCGCTCTTCGTGCAGTGTGACCTCGCGTTCTTCGTCACCCAGGTCCGCGTTCACCGCGCTGGGGTCGGTGATCGGTTCCCGTTCGACGTGCACCTCCTCATGGCTGGTGGGCACGGTGACCGACTGTTGCTCGGTGACCACGTATTTACGCATCCGCGCCCGGCCGGACTCCTGCTGTTCGGTGCCGACGTCGAGCCGTTCCTCCGAGCGCACCATGGATTCCCGGTCCTCGGGCGATGCGGTGGTCCCACCCATCCCCGCGGCGGTGCCCATACCCGCGGCGGTGCCCATACCGGCAGCGCTGCCCATACCGGCCGCCGTACCGGTACCGGTCGTCTCACCACCGGGACGCTCGGCGTGCCGCCCGTAATCTTCCCAACCGGCATGACCGGGGTCGATTCCGTAGTGGACGAACAGTTCGTCCTCGGATTCGCGGCTGATCAGACCGTCGTGTTCCAGATGCGGCGCGGATTTCACCGCTTCCTTGTGCACCCGGACCTGCAGCTCGCTGGTGTCCTGCCGCAGTTGCGCTCCGGCCAGCGGTACCAGTGAATCGTCGCTGAAAAGTCCGGTGCTCACCGACGCCCAGGTCGGGGCGCCGGAAGAATTGTCGACGTAGACCCGCTTGACCTTGCCGATCTTGTCGCCGTCCAGGTCGTAGACGGCGTCTCCGATCAGTTCTTCCACCTGTTGAGCCATGGCTCCTCCTAGCTTCTCGTCCGATACGTGATCGGCGAACCGAGTCGCGTCACGCGGACCGTTCCCGGATCCGGGCGCTTCGGGGGTGGCTGTCCCCGGCCCGGGTGCCGGTCGCTGCCGCGATTCGGCGTGCTCGCCGCTCCCGGTGTTCGGTTCCGCATCGGGCGCGGCATCGGCTCTTTCCGGGTAACCGCCGGGCACTCAGTGCGGAGTGCCGAACGGCTACATCCTGGCAACTACCCGGGACATTCCGAGGCAAACAGGGCGACCGAAAAATTTTCCGGGTCCCGGCCGTAGCAGGCAGGGTTATACGGAATCGGTAGCGGAGGTCCGATGCAGGTCACCGCTCTGTCATCCGGCGCCGGCGAAATACTGCCGATGCTCCCGAGCCTCCGCGACGACAGTGGCACCGTGAGATCGGCATCTTCCGGAAAGCCCCGGCGACCTACCGGCAATTCAGATTGCCACCACCGTGCCCCTCGTGGAACGCCCGTTCCGAACCGGCGTCCGAGTGCGTGCCGACGACGCGGACCGGACGCCGGCGCAGCACCGGCGAGCGTCGTCTGCGCACTGCGTCGGGCGCACGCGCTGCGCCGATAGGAAAGGTGCCGGGCACGCACGCCGGCGGCGGTACTGCTCGCGGATTTCCGGATACCGGTATCCGCGGCGTGGAGGTTCAGGACAGTCGCCGGTAGATGATCGGCTGGGCGGCGATCCCGTTCGCGGAGAAGTTCGCGAGGACGAACGAACGGAATGTCGGCCGCAGCAGCAGCCCGGGCAGAAAGGTGCGCAGTGCCGGCCAGGATGCGTGGTTGATCAGGGTGTAGCCGGCGGGCTCACCCGGTAGCGGGCGCATGGGCAAAGAGACGATCCTCGCGGCGGCGCGTGAACGTTTCGCCGCCGACGGCTACGAACGTGCCACCATCCGTGCGATCGCCGCGGACGCCTCGATCGATCCGGCCATGGTCATGCGCTACTTCGGCAACAAGGAACGACTCTTCGCCGCGGCCGTCGAATTCGATCTGGAGCTACCGGACCTGTCGGCCGTACCGCACGAGCACAGGGGTACCGCACTCGTCGCACACTTTCTGGAACGCTGGGAACGCGATGAGGCCCTGCTCATCCTGCTGCGGGCGGGAGTCACCAACGAGGCCGTCGCCGAACGGATGCGCGCGATCTTCGCCGACCAGCTCGGCCCCGTGATCGCGGCAGCGGGCACCGCCCCTCACCAGGCACCGGTCCGCGCCGGCCTCGCCGCCACGCAGATCCTCGGCATGGCCCTGTGCCGGTTCGTTCTGTGCTTTCCGCCGCTGGTCACCATGCCCCGGGACGAGGTGATCGCCTGGCTCGGCCCGACGGTGCAGCGCTACCTCAGCGGCACGGCGGAGCCGGAGATCACCACGATGGTGCGGCCCAGCTCGCGGCGGTGATCTGCGCCCGGTACCGCTCGACAAAGGGCAATACCTGCCGGCCGATCACCTTGTTGTATTCGGCCGGATGCTGCCGCGGATCGGCATGCCCGGTGCCACGCGGCTTCACCACCAGCAGATTGCCGTCCACACCACCGACCTCGTCGATCAGCACTTGATGGGTGTAGGCGACGTCGACCACGCGGTCACGGGTGGCGTCGTGTGGCCGGAGGAAGACGATCGCCGGGCGTGGTTTACCGCGCGCCGCACCGGACAGTTGCCGGAGGTCGTCGGTCGCACCGCCGGCGACGATGGCCAGGAACTGGGATTCGATGAGCCCGTTGCTGGCGGCATCGGCGTTGAAAATCTTGTCCCGCAACACCTGTTCGACCGCCGCGCCCAGCTGGTCGAGCCGGATTCCCGGGACGCCCGAGTAGTCGATGAACCGTTCACGCCGGGCGTAGGTTTCCACGGCGATCCGCAGGCCGCGGCTCTCCCGGGCACCGGGCAGCCAGCCCATCCACCGGACCATATCCTCACCGAGGCCCCGGCTTTCGGGGCGCACGGCATCGAGGTCCAGGGGTGTGCAATCCAGTATTACCGCCAGTAGCCGCCGGTCGCTGCCGGTGTGGATATGCCGGGCGACCTCCAGCGCGATCACTCCGCCCATACTGTGCCCCGCGAGCACGATATTGCGCACCCCCGACATGACGGCGGCGCGAATGACCAGTTCGGCAATCACCTCGGTATCGATACCGTTGTTGTCGTAGCGGATCGCCCAGACCGACCCCATCTCGCGCAGCGCGGGCAATGCAGCGGCGGTATCGCTGGCGTTGAGCCCGCCCAGCCCGACGAAATCGATAACCGCGGTATCCCGCAGATCCGGGTCGGCGGGTCCGGCGACCGGCAGCAGCGCCGGTTCGGTGCGGGCCAGGCGCTGCCGTTCCGGAGCCACATCGTGTTCCCAGTACTGCGCAAAGGCAACCAGGGCGATCGTCAGTAGTACGGCAACCCGAAGCAACGCCTGTCTGGTGCGCGACAATGCCCTCCACCGGTAACTCGGGCGCGTTTCGCGCAACCGGGCCCGGCGGCGTTCATCGCTCCAGTCCGCGACGGTGGACGGATGCCATTCGTCCATCGGCGACATGGACTCCACTGTATGCGTCCATCGGATCCCCGCACGGTGCGCCGATCGGCCGTACCGGCGCCGGTCACCCCTTGGCGACCCCGTCGATCAGCAGCCGGCGGATGGCCTCGTTCAACTCCGCGATGGCCTGTTCGTCCGGGTCGCGCAGGCCGTGGACCACCCCCGCCAGCAACATGCCGGTCACCGCGCGGGCGGTATTGCGGGTGTCCAGATCGGCACGCAGATAGCCCAGCTCCACCCCGTGGTCGAGGTAGCCCGCAGTGAGCGCGTCGGCGGTGTCGAGCAGGCCGTACAGGCGCCGGGTCAGCTCGTCGTCGATCCCCGGCGCGTGGAACAGCAGCAATTGCGCCACCCGGCGATCGGCGAGCAGGATGCGGGTGAGCGCGTCACCGATCCGTTCGAGTTGCTGCCGGTATTCGTCCAGCGTGCTCGCCGCCTCCGGGGCATTGTCGGTGCCGAGCGCGTCGACGATACGAGCGGCCAGATCGTCGATCACATGGTCGATGATGTCGCGTTTGTTGCTGAAATACCGGTAGAAGGTGCCGTGCCCGATACCGAGGTCGGCGGCGATATCGGCGATACCGGTGGCGTGGTAGCCCTTCTCCGCGAAGCAGACGAAGGCGGTATCGATGATGTCGCGCCGGAGTTCGGCCTTGCGGCGTTCGGCCCGCGTCTGTGGCTTCGTCACGTCCCTGATGATACGGTCATCACAAACGGAATGATGTGTCATTCCGTGACGTGTGGTTCAGTTCGCTGGGAGGTTCGACGTGGCACCTCGGTACGACGCCGTCGTGATCGGTGCGGGATTCGGTGGGATGGGGGCGGGTATCGAACTCGACCGTCTCGGTCTCGGCAACTTCGTGATACTCGAACGCGAAGCCGATCTGGGCGGAACCTGGTTCGTCAACCACTATCCCGGCCTGGCCGTCGATATCGCCTCGGTGACCTACTCCTACTCCTTCGAACCGAACCCGTTCTGGTCGCGACTGTTCGCCCCCGGTGCCGAACTGAAGAAATACGCCGACCATGTCGCGGACAAGTACCGGCTCCGGGAACGGATGCGCTTCGGTACCACAGTCGAGCGCGCCCACTGGGACGCCGCAGAACAGCACTGGGTGGTCACCGTGGCCGGTGGGGAAACGCTCACCGCCCGCTATCTGCTGACCGCGACCGGTTTCCTCTCCCAGCCCTACACCCCGCCATTCCCTGGTATCGACAGCTTCGCCGGCAAGGTCATCCACACCACCGCCTGGGACGATTCCTACGATCTCACCGATCGGCGGGTCGCGATCATCGGCACCGGTGCCACGAGTGTGCAATTGGTGCCCGAGATCGCCGCCCGTGCCCGTGAACTCACCGTTTTCCAGCGCACCCCCATCTGGGTGGTGCCCAAGATCGATACGGCGATCCCCGGCGCGGTGCAGCGGCTCTTCGCCCGGATCCCCGCGACACAGAAGGCGGCCCGGATGGTCAATACGACCATGCTGGAGGCCTTGATGGTGGTCGGCGTCCTGCACTACAAACAGGCCCGGCCGCTGAACAAGGCCGCCGCGCTACTGGCCAAGGCACATCTACGCGCCCAGGTCCCCGACGAACGGCTGCGTGAGCAACTGACACCACACTACGATTTCGGGTGTAAACGGCCGACGTTCTCCAACCACTATTTCGCCACGTTCAACAAGCCCCACGTCCACTTGGAAACGAACTCGATCGAACGGGTCGAGGCCGACGGTATCGTTACCGCCGGCGGCCGCCGGACCACGATCGATACCTTGATCCTGGCCACCGGGTTCAACCTGTGGGACGCCAACTTCCCGGCGTTCGAGATCATCGGCCGCGACGGGGTGGACCTCGGACAATTCTGGCGCGAAAACCGTTTCCAGGCCTACGAGGGCATCACGGTGCCGAAATTCCCGAACTTCCTGAGCCTGAACAGCCCGTACTCCTACAGCGGGCTGTCGTATTTCACGACCATCGAAGCGCAGATGAAGCATATGGGCCGGCTCTTCGGTGAGTTGCGGCGCCGCGGCGAAACGACCTTCGAGGTCACCGAACGCGCCAACACCGAATTTCTGGAACGGGTGACCGGCAAACTCGATTCCTCGGTGTTCTACGGCGGCGATTGCGCCACCGCTCGCAGCTACTACTTCAATCAGCACGGCGAAGCCGCACTCCTGCGCCCGACCAGTACCGTCAACGCCCACCGTGAGGCAGTGCGGTTCCCACTGGACGACTACGCCTACGGCGCTACCGCCTGATCACCCGCACAGGGCTGCGCCACCGGGCATACGGCGGGCCTACAGGCCGGACGCAGAGAAGCACGGCCGGGACCACACCGGCGGTCTCGTCGGCAACTCACCGGCGCCGTGCCCGCTGACCGGCACCCATCGCAGGGCACGGGTCGGCACTGATTCTTGGGACCGATGGAGAAGAGCCGCCCGGTTCCTTGTGACCTCACGCAGAAACAGGCGTATACGCGGGCCGAGCCGACCGCTACGATCGGTGCGCGTCGTAAAGTAAGCCGCCACGTGCGGAACTGGGGCCACGGCCACAAGCCAACGGAGACAGTTCGTTCGAGCGATCACCGCGCTCGCTGCCTCCGGGCCGCCGCGGCGGCGGTAGTCGCCCGCATACCTCGCCCACCCCCTGGTAACGGGACGAACGGCACCACGAGTGCCGGGTCCGGGACCGGGTCGTTTCCTGCTGTCCGAAAGAAGATCGTGTTCAGAGTTTCCACCCGAATCCTGATCCTGCTGTTGACCCTCGTCTCGGTGGGGCTGTTCGGCGTCGAGGCGAAAGCCGAACCGCTGTATCCCCAGCCCGATCCGGACCCTTTCTACGCCGAACCCGCCAACCTGGCCGACCTCCAGCCCGGTGACGTGGTCCGGACCCGGACCATCGATACCGGGCTCTACCTGGGTACCGAGGGCCATCAGATCGCCTTCCGGTCCACCAATTCCCGTAACCAGCCCATCCTGGGTGTCACCACCGTGCTCATGCCGGTCGGCGTCGACAACCCGCCGCTGGTGTCCTATCAGGCGCTGATCAATTCGCTCGGCACCCGCTGTAATCCGTCACGGTCGCTGTTCAACGGCGAACTCCAGGACGCGGTCGGGGCGATGCTCCCGATCGGCCGGGGCTGGGCCATCTCCGTACCCGACTACCTCGGGCCCACCGTCGCCTATGCCGCGGGCCGGCTCAGCGGCATGATCACCCTGGACAGTATCCGCGCCGTCCAGCAGGTCGCCGAACTCGGCCTGGCTGATGCCCCGGTTGCCATCGCGGGTTATTCCGGCGGCGGGCTCGCCACCGGCTGGGCCGCGGCCCTGCAACCGACCTATGCCCCGGAGCTGAAAATCGACGCCGCCGTGGCGGGCGGAATCCCGGCCGATCTGGAACAGATGGCGCTGGGGCTCGGGTTCGCCCCGCATCCCGGATTCGGGCTTGCTTTCGCCGCGGCCATGGGGTTGGAACGCGAATACCCGCACCGGCTGCCGGTATCGGATCAGCTCAACGAGAACGGTCTGTGGTTCCGCGAGTTCACCCACGACGCCTGCCGCCGGTTCCTGCTGTTCCACGGCGCGTTCCGCAGCGCGGAGCAGATGGCGGCGTCGAAGAGCCTGATGGACAGTCCCGAGGCGCGGGAGGTGCTGCACGAGAACAGCCTGCGCTATTTCGACGGTGTACCGGCGATGCCCACCTACCTGTGGCACGGCCGTTTCGACACACTGACGCCGTACGACGGGGTGGCCGAATATGCCGACCGCGCCTGCAAGGCGGGGGCCCCGGTGAAACTGACCACCTACGATATCGCCGAGCATATGACGGCAGCTGTCGCGGGATTCGCCGATGCCTGGAGTTTCGTGGAGGCACGGTTCCGTGGTGAGGATGTTCCCATGGGCTGCTGATCGCGCCGACCGGGCGCGGTCAGTCCTGCTCACCGGCGATGACCTCATCGAGGCTCGAGATCGCCAGATCGGCGGCCTGGCCGGGGCCGTGGGTGCCGTGCAGAACCGTACCGGGCTCGTCCGGTTCCAGTAGTTCCAATGCGGCGAGCTGGGAATCGAGCAGCGAGGCGGGCATGAAATGCTCGCCTCGCTGCGCTGTCCGCGCCAGCAGTTCGTCACGGTCCGCGGTCAGGAGCAGGAAGTATATTCGGGGCGCGGCAGCCCGCAGGCTGTCACGGTAACGACGTTTCAGCGCCGAGCAGGCGACCACTCCCCCGGTTCCGTCCGCCGCCCGATCACGCAACCAGTGACCGACCTCCGCCAGCCACGGCTCCCGGTCGGTGTCGTCCAGCGGGCGGCCCGACCGCATCTTGACGATATTGGCCCGCGGATGCATATCGTCGGCGTCGGCGAACGGAACACCGAGACGCAGGGCCAGTAACCGGGCCGTCGAGCTCTTCCCGCTTCCCGAAACGCCCATCACGACGACACACGGCAGCGACGAACGCGGTGTAGCCCCCACAACGTCCACCCGCTTCATCCACCCCGGTCGATATCTCCGGGGCCGCGGGAGCCCGCCGCATACTCTTCCAGTGGCGCGAGATCGCGCGCCCAGCCCGCGAGCACCGGGGCCACCACCCGCCACGCCTCCTCTGCCTCGTCGGCCCGGATCGACAAGGCGGGATCGCCGGCCAGAACGTTCAGCAGCAGAGTCCCGTAGGCGGGCAGCTCCGGCGGCGCGATCTGCGCCGTCATGGTCAACGGCTCCAGGGTGTCCGCGCTGGTACCGGCGGCAGTCAGGGCCAGTGTCAGGCATTCCGGGTCGAGCCCGAATCGCAGGATATTCGGCCGGGTGGCGCCGTCGCGGCCGAACGGCATCGAGGGCACCGGCCGGAAGTGGACCGCGACTTCCTTGCGCTCTTCGGCCAACGCCTTACCACTGCGGAGGACGAAGGTGGTTCCCGACCAACGCCAATTTTCCAGGCTCAGTTCGATTTCGGCGAAGGTCTCCATACCCCGTTGGGGATCCACACCCTGCTCGTCCACATAGGACGGGACTTCCCGGGTGCCGATTGCGCCTGCGCGGTAGCGACCGCGGCGGGTCCGGTACGGTATATCGGCTTCCGACAGTGGCCGCACCGTACGCAGCACATCCACCTTGCGGTCGCGCAGGTCACGCTCGGACAGCGAGATGGGTGGTTCCATCGCCACCAGGCACATCAACTGCAGTAGATGGTTCTGCACCATATCCTTGAGCGCCCCGACCCGATCGTAATAACCGGCCCGGTCCTCGAGGGTGAGGGTCTCGTCCCAGACGATCTCGATTCTGGCGATATGCGCGCTGTTCCAGATCGATTCGAGCACCCGATTCGCCAACCGGCTGCCGAGCAGATTCTGCACCGTGGTCATCGCCAGAAAATGGTCCACCCGGAACACCGCCTGTTCGGGTACCAGATCCGCGAGCAGGCAGTTCAGATTCTGCGCCGTGGCGAGGTCCTCGCCGAACGGTTTCTCCAGCACGATCCGGCTCCCGGCCGGCATCTTCGCCGCGTGCAGGGTCCGGATCGCCACCGGGAACAGGTTCGGGGCCAGCGCGAGATACACCGCGACGGGTCCCTCGCCGGCGACCAGTGCGGCCACCTCGACGGCATCGCCGATATCGGAACGCCGATATGCTGCGGTGGCCACGAGTGCCCGCCGCGCCTCGACCGGTATCCCGGCCGCATGCCGATCGAGCTGGTCCAGCGCCCAGGCCTCGAAACGCGAATCGTCCCATTCCTTCAGGTCTACACAGACCAGCTCGAAATCGTCGTCCACGTAGCCGGCGGCGCGCAGCGCGGCCAGCCCGGGCAGAAGATAGCGCCCGGCGAGATCACCCGTTCCCCCGAACACCACCAGCCTGGTGATCATCGTGCGCTCCGGGCCCTGCATCCACCTGCCTCCTCTGCACACTCGTGGTGCCGGAAATCGACGGAAAGCAGCCCCAAACTAACAGCCGGGGCCCGATGCGGTGCATGTCTGTTGCCAAGCCGAGACGTGGAACGCACGGATCCCGATTGCCGCCGGGACCGCGGAATCGGGCACGTCGGCGTACGGAATCTCGACGCCGCGAACACCGGCGTGCGCCCGGCGCATACCCGGCCGGGTATGCGCCGGGCGCACAGTTTCCTCACGAACCCACCGTGAATTCACTCGCTTCCGCCCAATCCGCCGGTGCGGCGGCCGTGGCCGATTGCCGCGGTAAATCATTGCCGGAAATGGTCTTCGGTGCATGCCGGCCGAATGGCAGCACACTCTCCTGGGAAAATCTATTGCCCCCGCCCGGACGAGAACGACTGCACAATGGTTCAATTCTCGCAGCAAGCGCTCGGAGTGCAGGAGGTAGAGGATGGCAGTGCGCTACTCGAAAAGGGAACAGACCAAACTCGTCAATCGGGTGAAAAAACTTATCGCCCAAGGCAAAACGGTCAACGCCGCGTGCACTTCGGTTTCCGAACGGGAAGGTGGCCAGCCCGCGGCGAACACGCTCGCGAATTGGCTCAAGGCCGCAGGGCTTCCCGAGGCCGAGCCGGCCCAGGAGGAGGCCGCACCGGCTGCGGAGGAGGCCACACCGGCTGCACCGAAGAAACGCCGCCGCCGGACCGCGACCCGGAAACAGGCCCCGGCCGCCGCGACTACGGCGCCGGAATCCGAGCCGAAAGCTGCGGAATCCGAACAGAATACGGAGATCGAGACACCCGTCGAAGAGTCCGAGATCCCGGTGACCGAAAGCGCCGCGGTTCCGGCCGCCGAGACCATCGGCGAAGCCGACGCCCCGGCCGAGTCGCTGACGGAATCCCCGGCGGCGTCCGTTGCCGAACTCGTGCATATCCGCACCGCCGACCGGACCGCGGAGACCACGGGTGATCTCGACGACCTTCTCGACGAGAATCTCCGTTTGCGTACCGCATTGAACGAGGCGAATCGCGAAATCCGCGCTATGCGCGATCTTCTCGTCGTCTACGCAAGTCGCTGAACCACACCGGCCGCGCCATATGCGGCCGGTGGCGCAACATCGGAGTGTGCGCCGGCCGGATTCGGCCGGCGCACACTCTTTGTCATGGTGCTGTGCGCGGCACTGCCCGCAACCCTCAGTGGGCGGCATGCCCGCCGGTGATCACCGGCACGATATGCCGGTGGGCGAATTCCGTGAGCCGGTCCCGGGATTCGAGGTCGACCGCACCGACCGGCTGCAGGATGAGCGAGTGCACGATCCGGGCGGCGATCTCGATACGGGTCGCGAGATCGGGGATCTCGGGTAGCCGCAGCCGGCGCAGCGCATCACCCACCACGGTGGTGGCCGTGGTGATCGCCATCGTGAAGAACGCCCCACCCTCGATGGTGAGTTGCGGCAGCAGTCGTCCGGGTTCCACCGCGAGCACCCGGTTGACCATAGGGTGGCCGCGCCACCGGTTGATCACGGTGACGAAGAGGTCGGCGACGACGGCGTCGACCGTCGCGTGCCGCGCGGCAATCCCGTGGAGCTCGTCGAGCAGAATGCGGACCTCGCGCGCGGTGACCGCACGCACCAGTTCGTCGCGTGAACCGATGCGCCGATAGACCGTCCCGCGGTCGACTGCGGCCTCCCGAGCGATATCTCCGATCGTCGTCTTCTTCACGCCGAGTCGTTCGAACTGCCGTCGCGCCGCATCGAGGATACGTTCTTCGAGATCGTCCGGAACGGGGTCTTTCGAGGTGGGGGCGGTAGCGGGCACGCGGGACACGCTAGCAGCGCGCACCCGGTCGACAACAATCCGGAAGATTTTGTTGCGACCACATTGCAAGGCAATCTGTTGCATTGTACGGTTCAGGTATGGCTGATGACAGCGCACCGCCGCGCACCTATCGCGAGGAAGCCCACGCGATCCACGCGCGGGACGTGCACTTCGACTTCTCCGGCGTCCCGATGCACTACATCCCCGGCGAAGTGCTGGCGACCCATGTCACCAATGTGATGCACCTGGTCCTGCCCGAGGGCGAACGCGCCATGGCGGCCTGCCTGGCCGAGGCACTGCCCTATATCGACGATGAACGGCTCCGCGAGGAGGTCACCGGGTTCATCGGCCAGGAATCGATGCACGCGGGCAGCCACGAGGGCGCACGTCGCCATCTGCAGTCGATCGGACTCGACGTCGAATCGTATGTCGCCAAGGTCGCCTGGCTGGTCGACCGGGTACTCGGCGGCCACGGGCTCACCGGCCGCGCCGAACAGGAGTGGCTCAAGGAACGCATGGGCCTGTTCGCCGGGATGGAGCATTTCACCGCGGTGATCGGTGAATGGCTCCTCGAATCGAAGGTGCTCGAGGAACTCGGGATGGACCCGACCATGCTGGACCTCGTGCGCTGGCACGGCGCCGAGGAAGTCGAGCACCGCAGCGTGGTGTTCGACGCCTATATGCACGTCGACGGCGGCTATGCGCGCCGGGTCCGCACCGGCCTGCTGGCCAGTGGGCTGCTGTTGCCGTTGTTCGTGGTATCCACCGCCTACCTCTACCGCAAGGACCCGAGCCCGGCGAAGGGACGTTTCTGGGGGCAGCAGTTCCTCAGCGCGACCGTGCGCGGTGTGATTCCCAGTTTCACCACGTTCTTCACCGAGATGCCGCGCTATCTGCGGCCGGGGTTCCATCCTTCACAGCTGGGTTCGATGGACAACGCTCTGCGCTATCTGGCGCACTCCCCCGCGGCCCGCGGATGAATACGACCGGACCGGCGCCGTCGCGGAGCCTGCAGATGCTGGGCATTGCCATGGACCTTTATAAGAAGGTGTTCACCACACCCGCACTATCTCGCCCGAACCCGGTGCGGCGCAGCGGTTTCGATATCACCGTCACCGTGGACGCAGTACACGCCGAGGCACCGGACGTGGTTTCGCTGACCGTGCGGCGGCCGGACGGCCGGCAGCTGCCCGTCTGGCGTCCCGGTTCCCATCTGGATGTATTCCTGCCCTCCGGGCGGCAACGCCAGTACTCCCTGTGCGGCGATCCGCGGGACCGTTCGCGCTATCGCATTGCCGTGCGCCGGCTGCCCGGCGGTGACGGCGGGTCGACGGAGATGCACACGCTCGCACCCGGTGATGTGCTCCGGATCCGCGGACCCCGTAATGCGTTCACCTTCGTGGAGACCGCCCCGGCCTACCTGTTCGTCGCCGCCGGTATCGGCATCACCCCGATCCTGCCCATGGTGCACGCCGCCGGCGACCGCGGGCGGCTGGTGTATCTGGGGCGTTCCCGCGACACCATGCCTTTCCTCGGCGAACTTCCCACCGGCACCGATATCCGGCCCGACGACGAATTCGGCACCCCCGATATCCCCGCGATCCTGGCGGACGCGCCCCTGGGGGCCGCGGTGTACGTCTGCGGCCCGCCGCCGGTTCTCGAAGCCGCACACCGCAGCTTCTTCCCGCTGAACCCGACCGGCTCGCTGCATACCGAACGATTCTCGGCGCCACCGATCGTCGACGGCCGGGAGTTCGAGCTCACCCTTGCCGCCTCCGGCAAACAGGTGCGGGTGGGTGCCGCGGAGTCCGCGCTCGACGCGATCCGCCGGATACATCCCGACGCCGTTTTCTCCTGCCGCCAGGGATTCTGCGGTACCTGCAAGACCAAGGTCCTCGCGGGCGATATCGACCACCGCGACCGCACCCTCACCGACACCGAACGCCCCGGCCACATGCTTCCGTGTGTCTCCCGGTCCGCGGGCGGGCCGTTGGTTCTCGATCTCTGAAGCGAAAGGTCCACCAGCACAATGCCTCCCAGTTTCCCGCTCGAACCGGCGGATGACACCTTCTTGAACACCGCGGCCCGGCGTTACACCCATATCGTCGATATCCCGGCCTCCCGGGAACAGGTCTGGGAAACCCTCACCGCCGACGACGCCCTGGTGTCATGGTCCCCGGTGATCACGGCCGCCCGCTGGACTTCGCCGCGCCCGTTCGGCGCCGGCACCACCCGGCAGGTGACCCTCGGCGGCGCACTCCGTCTCGACGAGCGTTTCTACCGCTGGGCGGAGAACACCCGAATGACCTTCACCGTCGATTCCGCGTCTGTCCCGGGCCTGCACCGTTTCGCCGAGGACCTCACCCTCCTGTCCCTGGGCACCGCGACCCGGCTGGTCTGGACATTCGCCCTCGAAGGCAATCCGCTGCTCCGCCCCGTACTGGCCGCGGCGAGCCCGGTGAACCGGCTGGTCACCAAATCCATCGCCGAAGGCATCACCCGCCGGGTCCGGCGCGACGCGGTGGGGGCGCGGCGATGAGCCCGGCGGAGTCCGGCGCGGTTTCCGGACATCACAACATCGTCGTGCTCGGGGCCGGTTTCGGCGGTATCGGGATGGCGATCGCACTGCGACAGGCCGGTTTCGACGATGTGGTTCTGCTCGAACGCGCCGCCGATCTGGGCGGCACCTGGCAGGCCAACACCTATCCGGGCTGCGCCTGCGATGTCCCTTCCCAGCTGTACAGCTATTCCTTCGCCCCGAACCCCGACTGGTCGCGCACCTACGGGCGGCAGCCGGAAATCCTCGATTACCTGCGCCGCGTCGCCACCGAGCACGATGTGGTGCGCAGTATCCGGTTGAATACCGAACTGACCGGCGCACGCTGGGACGAGGCGAACGCCGTCTGGCGGATCGACACCTCCCGCGGCTCGCTCACCGCGGACTACTTCCTGTCCGCCGCCGGGATCTTCGCGGAAGCGAAGTACCCGGATCTCCCGGGCTTGGAGAGCTTCACCGGTACCGCGTTCCATTCCCTGCACTGGGATCACGACCACGATCTGACCGGCGAGCGGGTCGCGGTGATCGGCACCGGGGCGTCCGCGGTGCAGTTCATTCCGGAGATCCAGCCACAGGTGGCCGCACTGACGGTGTTCCAGCGGTCGGCGCCGTGGATCGTACCGCGGATGGATCGGCCCACCCTGGGACTGGAGCGGAGCCTGCTGCGGCGTCTACCGCTGGCGCAGAAGGCCGTTCGCGGTACCTGGTACGGCCTCATCGAAAGTTTCGGCCTGGTCGGCTTCGTCGACAACCGGTTCCGTCACCCCTTCGAGATGCTCGGCCGACTCCAGTTACTGCGCCAGATCCGGGATCCACGGCTGCGCCGCAAGGCCACACCCGATTACGTCATCGGCTGTAAGCGCGCCATCTTCTCCGACGCCTACCTGCCGGCGCTGGACAAGGACAACGTGGAAGTGGTCACCGACGGTATCGCGGAGGTGCGGCCGCACTCGATCGTCACCCGCGAAGGCGACGAAATCGAGGTCGACACGATCATCTACGGCACGGGGTTCACGCCCATCCCGACCGCGTTCGAACGGATCACCGGCCGCGACGGCCGCTCCATCGCCGAGCTGTACTACGAGGAACCGCAAACCTATCTGGGCACCGCGATGGCCGGATTCCCGAATTTCTTCTGCACCCTGGGACCGTTCGGCGCGGCCGGTAACCAGTCCGCCATCTTCATGCTGGAATCGCAGATCACCTATATCGTCGACGCTCTCAGCACCCTGCGTGCACGCGCGGCCCGCCGGGTGGAGGTGCGCCGGGAAACGCAAGACGCGTTCGTCGGGGAAATGGAACGCCGCAGCGCGGACACCGTATGGCTGACCGGCGGCTGCCAGACCTACTACACCACCCCCGACGGCCGAAATGCCGGGCTGTACCCGAGCTGGAGTTTCGAATACCGCCGCCGCACCCAGCGTTTCGACCCCGAATCCTACGAGGTGAGCTCATGAAGCCGCCGCTGCCCGGCCCGCTGGACCGGCTCGCCGGGCCGGTATTCGATATCCACGGCAAGGTGGTGCTGGTGACGGGCGCCGGGCAGGGTATCGGCCGCGAACTCGTGGGGATCCTGCACCGGCGTGGTGCCGTGATCGCGGCAGTCGATATCGACGAGGCCGCCGCACGACGGGCCGCAGATGAGCTGGGATCGCGGGCCTGCGGTATCGGCGCCGATGTCACCGACCGGAACCGGATGGAACAGGTGATCGGCGAGGTGACCGACCGGTTCGGCCGGCTCGATATCGTCGTCGCCAACGCCGGCGTCACCCCGGTACCGGCGACACTGCGCACCATGGAACCCGGCGATTTCGACCGGGTGCTGAACATCAACCTCACCGGAGTGTTCAACACCGTGCATCCGGCGCTCGACGAGATCGTCCGCAGCCGCGGTCATGTGGTGGTCGTGTCGTCGTGTGCCGCGTTCGCGCCGGGAATGGGTGGTTCGCCGTACATGATCAGCAAGGCCGCGGTCGAACAGCTCGGCCGGGCGCTGCGGGTCGAACTGGCTGCCTCCGGCGCTACCGCCGGAATCGCCTACTTCGGCCTGGTGGAAACACCGATGACGCATGCGATGCTCGACGCCGACGATCTCGGCCGCCGGATCAACGATCTGCTGCCGTGGCCGCTGAGCGTGCGGATCACCGCCGAACAGGCCGCGCGCACCATCGCCGACGGGATCTCGCGGCGCGCGGCACGCACCATCGCGCCCAGCGGCTGGCAGCCCTACGCATTGTTGCGCGGGGTGATCAACACCGTTCTCGACGGCCGGCTGGCCGCCGATGCATCGGTACAAGATATCGTGCGCGCGATCGAGAAACGGCGATGACCGCGCCGCCGGTCCGTGGTTCGTGGCAAGCCCGCGCTGTCCGGCAGGTATCGGCGCTGACCGCGCGCCGGCTCGCGGCGGCCGCACCGGTGAACGCCTGCACGCTCCCGTTCGCACGGGCACTGATCGATCAGGCGTTGCGCACGGTCGCACCGGCCTTGTCCGGCACCACGGTCGAGCAGGTTCGCGACGGCCGGGTCAGAGGGGAATGGGTGCGGGGGCCGCGGGCCGGCCGGACCGATGCCGTCGTGCTGTACGTGCACGGCGGCGGGTTCGTCGCCGGATCCGCGGCCGGGTATCGCGGAGTGGCCTCGCGCCTGTCCACCGCGACCGGACTGCCGGTTTTCACCCTGGACTACCGCCGCGCGCCCGAACACCCGTATCCGGCGGCGCCGCAGGATATCGACCATGCGTTCCGGTGGCTGACCGGCCGCGGTTACGCCCCCGGCCGGATCCTGGTCGCGGGAGATTCCGCGGGCGGGTTCCTCGCCGCCGATTTCGTCATCGACCGGGCCCGCAGCGGCCTGCCCGCACCCAGCGGAGTGGTGCTGTTCTCACCGATGGCGGATCTGAGCCTCGGTGTGGCCACCGGTTACGAAGGAGCGCGGACGTGTGGCCTGCTGTCGGCCGGTCTGTCGCGGCGCGCGGTCACCCATTTCACCCCCGACCCCTACGAGTTGCTGCCCGCCCCCGGTAAAACGCTGCCACCGGCGCTCATCCACGCCGGCGATACCGAATTCTTCGGCGGTGACGCTCTCGTTCTGGCCCAGCGGTGGACCGCCACCGGCGCGGTCTGTGACCTACAGATATGGCCCGACCAGATCCATGCCTTCCAGGTGCTGCCCGTCCTGATTCCGGAATCGCGGCTCGCCTACCGGTCCGCGGCCCGCTTCGCCGCCGCCGTTCTCGAACCCACCGCAGCCGCGGTCTGATCCGAAAGACTCTCCCGTGAGCACAGTCCGATTCGACACTCTCCCCGCCGCGTTCCAGCATATCGCCGCCGTGGACCCCGCCGCGGTCGCGCTCCGCACGCCCGGTGACACCCGCACGGTCACCTGGGGTGAATACGCGCAGCAGGTCCGCGAATTCGCCGCCGGACTCGCCGCGCTCGGCGTCCGCCGCGGGGACACGGTCGCGCTGATGATGGGTAATCGGCCGGACTTCTACCCGCTCGAGGTGGCCGCCCAGCACCTCGGCGCGACGTCGTTCTCGGTCTACAACACCCTGCCGCCGGATCAACTCGGATACGTTCTCGGCAATGCCGGTGCCCGCGTGGTGATCTGCGAACCCCAGTATGTGCCGCGATTGCGCGACTGCGGGGTCGTCTTCGAACGTCTGATCTGTCTCGACGAGGCTCCCGCCGGGACTCTGCCCGTGGACGGGTTGCGCGCCGCGGGTGTGGCCGACTTCGATTTCGAGGCGGCCTGGCGTGCCGTGCGACCCGGCGACGTGGCGACCCTGATCTACACCTCCGGGACCACCGGCGCCCCGAAGGGTGTGGAGACCACCCATGCCAACCTGCTGTTCCAGGTCTACGGGGTCGCCGACGTGCTCGGTATCGAATTCGGCGACACCATCACCTCCTATATGCCTTCGGCCCATATCGCCGATCGGCTCACCGCGCTCTACGCGCAGGAGGTGCTCGGCGTCCAGGTGACCTGTGTTCCCGACCCGTCCGGGATCGCCGGCGCGCTGGCCGATCTACACCCGACCATCTGGGGCGCGGTGCCCCGGGTCTGGGAGAAGATCCGCGCCGCGGTGGAATTCGAGGCCACCGCCGAGCCCGATGCCGAACGGCGCGCCGCCCTCCAGTGGGCGCTGTCGGTAGCCGCCGGCCGCGGCGAATACGCCCTGTCGGGCCGCGAGCTCCCCGCCGATCTGGCCGCCGAATGGCAACGCGCCGACGAGCTGGTCCTGCGGGGGCTGCGGACGGCACTCGGCTTCGACCGGATGCGCTGGGCGATGTCGGGTGCCGCGCCGATCCCGCCGGGAACACTGGGCTTCTTCGCCGGTCTCGGGGTGCCGATCACCGAGATCTGGGGAATGTCGGAACTGTCGTGTATCTGCACGGTCAGTCATCCCCGCGATGCCCGGCTGGGTACGGTCGGAACGCTGCTGCCGGGTATGCACGCCCGGACCGCACCCGACGGCGAACTCCAGCTGCGCGGACCGCTGGTGATGAAGGGGTACCGGGGTCTACCGGAGAAAACCGCGGAGGCGATCGATGCCGACGGCTGGCTGTCCACCGGCGATATCGTGACCGTCGACGCGGAAGGTTATTACACCGTCGTCGACCGTAAGAAGGACATCATCATCAACGCGTCGGGTAAGAACATGTCGCCGACGCATATCGAGAACACCGTCAAGGCGGCCACGCCGCTCATCGGCGCCATGGCGGTGATCGGCGACGGCCGCCCCTACAACACTGCTCTCGTCGTCCTCGACGCCGAAACCGCCGGCCCCTACGCCACGCAGCACGGTCTCACCGATTCCACGCCCGCCGCACTCGCCGCCGACCCCGCGGTTCTGGCGGCGATCGCCGCGGGTATCGCCGCCGGAAATGCGCGGCTGGCCCGCGTCGAACAGATCAAACGCTTCACCGTCCTGCCGGTCTTCTGGGAAGCCGGCGGCGACGAGGTCACCCTCACCATGAAACTGAAACGTACGGTGGTGGCCGAGAAGTACGCCGACCGGATCACCGATCTCTACCGCCCCGAACCACCCGCCCAGGTCCGCGAACCAGCAGCCGGGGAAGTGGCGGCGAGCCGATAGCACCGATGGCCGGATCGCGGTGGCGCACCGCGATCCGGCGGCGGATCACACCTCGAGGTCTTCTTCGATACCGCGCAGTTTGTGCCGGGCCAGAGCCAGATTCGCGCGGCCGCGATCGAGCGCGAGGTAGAGGAACAAACCTTTCGATTTCCGGCCGGTCATCGGGCGGATCAGATGGTACTGGGAGCTCAGCGTGATCAGGATGTCCTCGATATCCTCCTGCAGGCCGAGCTGTTCGATGGTCCGCAGTTTCGCGCGCACCACCTCGGTGTTGCCCGCGGCGGCGACGTGGAGGTCGAGCGCTTTCGAGCTGCCGAGCATCCCCAGCGCCATACCGCTGGTGTAGTCGACGACGGCCGCGCCGACGGCGCCGTCGATCGCCATCATGTCCTTCAGCGCCAAGTCCATATCGGACACAGGTGTTTCCTTTCGATGGGTTATCCGGGTCTTCGGTTGGTCCGGTCGGGATCGCGGGCGGTGCCTGCGAGATGTTCGGCGATACTGCGCGCCACCGGACGGGATTCGAGATGCAACCGGCCGATGTTCACGTCCGGTTCCGCGAACACGGTGAGCGATGCCCAGCCCGCCGCGTAGATGACGATGTGCCCGCGTGCCCCGTCCACCACGACCTCCTGGAACCCGCCCCCGTACGCGACAGCCGCCAGCCGGTCCGACAGCGACAGGTGCGCCGCGGCGAGCGCGGCCATTCCGGTGGGTTCGATATGTCCGGGTAGGTCGTGGGTGACCAGCAGGCCGTCACTGGACGCCACGAGGGCTCCGATCAGCCCGGGCACCCGGGCCCGTAGTCCGGCGAGTTCTGCAAACACCGCCGGATCCGGCTCGGGCATCGGCACTTTCGTCAACCTCCCCATCAGATCACCGAGCAATTTCCTGCGCGCTGTCACGCGAGGTCCTCCAGTGCCGTGCGGAGCCGCAGGAGCAGTTGCCGATCCACCGGCTCCCACTCACCGTCCTCGGGAACCGGAACCTCCTGCCGCACCCGCCGGCGCAGGGCCGGCTCGGCGGCGGGCCGGGGCGAGGCCTGCGTCTGCCGGTCCGCCGGCGGTTCGATCAACCCCGCCGCGGTGAGGTCGCGGACCGCCTCCAGACAGCCGTACGCGGTGCGGCCGAGGTCGCGGGCGATAACGGTGACGCTGCGGCGGGTATCGGCGGCGGCAAGTACTTCGGCCTGCCCGCCGGTCAGTACGACTCGATTGCGGCGGATCCGGCGAACCGGCACCACGGGCGACCGATCGACCAGCTGCGCCGGCCACGGACCGGCGTTCGGGTCCCCACGTCGTGCGCATTCGCGAACCAATACCCGCGGCGGGATATGGCAGACCGGCGCCAGCCAATGCGGGGGTGCGGGCCGGAATTCGGCGACGACCGGGCCGGACAGGAGAAAATAGGCGGCGTCGAATACCGAGAGCAGCGCCAAGGTTTCGAACACCGGGCGGCCGAGCACGGGACTGGGGTCGCCCGCGGCGGCGCGCTGCCACTCGCCGGCCCCGGCCACCCCGGCTTCCGCGGCCAGCCGATCCAGCCCAGTGGTGCGACGGCATTCGGCGGAGGCTATGGCGCCGTCCGCGAGATGGAAAACCCCGTCACCCGCGTGCAGCACGCCGGTGCTTCCCTCGTCTTCCAGCCGCCGCAGCTCGTCCACGAGCTCAATTCCCATAACCGCCCTCGGCCGGTTCCACCCCGTGACTGCTCCGGCCCGGTTCTGTTCCACGGCCGCCCCCGGCCGGCTCCGCCGGCTCAGGACCGCCGCCGGCCTCCGGTTCCGGTCCGTGATCGTCCCCGGTCAGTTCCGCGAGGATCCCGCGTAACCGGTATCGGGCCATCGCGAGGTTGCCCGAACCCTCGTCGAACAGCGCGTGCACGAAAAGCCGTCCGTCGAAATCACCGCGGACGAGGTCGATCAGGTGGTATCCCCCGCTGCCGTACACGATGATTTCGGTGATGTCGTCATCGTCGGCACCGGTCGCGAGCGCCGGACAGCCGAGTACGGCGCGCACGACATCGGTGGTGGTGGCCGCGTCCTCGTGCTGGTCGACCGGTTCATGGCGTCCGGCCCCGGCCACTGCCAGTCCGCTCGCCCCGTCGACCAAGGTCACGCTGCGCGCCCCCGGGATGTCCATGATGCGTTCCAGACATCCATCGATACCGATCACTGCGCCCCTACTTCGTTCATGCGTGTTTCAGATTGCAGAGACACTACACAGACCTTGCGAACTATGTCATGCGAACGCAGTAGTGCGTCCCGAGTGCGCCATCCGGGGCCGGGTGCGGGCCGAAGACAGTTCGCGGTGTCACGAAAACTAGCCCTCAGCGACGCACGGCACTACGGAATCGTGAATTTCCACCACTGTCGCACGGTTCGGGCAGGAAAGCCTGTACGGTCAGTCGCCGATCCGGGCTGCCAGGATCGGAACTCCTGGGCCGGTGAGTTCACGGGTGATACCGCGCCGCCCGGACATTGCCATGAGAAGCGATTCGGCCGGGCCGGAAATCTCGGCGCCGCGGCCGTGGCACCACTCGAGATCGGTTGCCGACAACCGTAGTCCGCGGATGCGCCGGTGGGCGCCGAGCCGGGGGTTGCCGGGCGTCCGCGCCGGCACATAACGCAACCGGTCCTCCGGAACGGTGCGCGGCACGCCGAGCGAACGACGGATGTCCTGGTGATGGATCAGGCCGTCGACCAGCGCGATCATCCCGCCGAAGCCGGCGGTCAGTCCTCGCGGTTGCCGATGGCGGTCGAAGAATTCCAGCAGTTCACCGATGTTGTACGCGCGGAACTCGTCGACACCGACCTGGTTGGCGTGCACAATACGGCCTTTGACGAACCGCCCGGCCAGACCCCGCGCATCCAGATGGTCGTAGCTCACCATATGCGCGACCACATCGCGCACTCGCCAGCTCACACACAAGGTCGGCACCTCCCATTGCTGCGGCGTCAAAGTCGCCGGCAGGGCGGCGATATCGTCGCGCTCGGCACGCGCCATAGCCATGACATTCACCGCGGTCCTCCTTCCCTGTGTGACACAGCAGTCCGGTACAAGCGGTGTTCCAGTAAGGCCTGCTCGGCCGGGTTCCGGGTGAGCGCCAGCGCTTTCCGGTCCGCCACCGCGGCGTCGTCGGCCCGGCCGAGTTCGCGGAGCAACTCGGCGCGGGTAGCGTGCAACAAGTGGTACCCGTCCAGTTGCGCGGCGAGTTCGTCCACGGTCGCCAATGCCGCTTCCGGCCCCTCCACCTGCGCGCGGGCTATCGCTTGATGCAACCGGATCACCGGTGAGGGCGTCATCGCCGACAGCAAGTCGTAGAGGACCACGATCTGCGGCCAGTCGGTGGCGGCCCAGTCCGCCGCCTCGGCATGGCAGGCCACGATCGCCGCCTGCACCTGGTACGGGCCCGGCCGTCGCCGCCGGCCGGCGGCGAGCAGCAGGTCGATCGCCCGCCCGATGGCGGCGTGATCCCAGCGGGTGCGGTCCTGGTCGCGAAGCAGCACGATACGGCCCGAACCGTCGAAACGCGCGCCGGCACGTGCCCGATGCAATCGGACGAGCGCGAGCAGTCCCATCACCTCCGGTTCGCCGGGCAGCAGCCGGTCCAGCAGCGCCGCCAGCCATTCGGCGTCGGCGGCCAGGCCCGGGTCGCCGACCGTTTCGGTCGCCAGATAGCCCTCGTTGAACAGCAGGTAGATGACGGTCAGCACCTCGTCCAGGCGTTCGGCGAGTTCGGCGTCCGAGGGAGTGCGAAAGGGGATACCGGCCTGCGAAATCTTGCGCTTTGCGCGGGTGATGCGCTGGGCGACAGCACTTTCCGATATCACGAATGCCCGCGCCAGCTGGCGGGTGTCCAGTCCGCACACCATCCGCAGGGTCAGCGCCACCTGCGCCTCGCGCGGGAGCGCCGGATGGCAGCAGATGAACATCAGCCGCAACCGATCATCGGCCTCCGCCTGCACCGGCCACCGCAACTGCCGCAGTTTGTCGCGATAGTTGGCTTCCCGGCGCAGTATGTCGAGACCGCGGCGGCGGGCGACGGTGAACAACCACGCCTGCGGATCGTCCGGGACACCGTCGACCGGCCAGGTGCGCAACGCCTTCTCGACCGCGTCGGACACCAGGTCCTCGGCGGCCGCGAAGTCGCCGAGCAAGGTGACCAGCGACGCGGCGAGCCGGCTGCCGTGCTCACGCAGCACCGCGGCCAGCACCCGGCCGGGGTCGGCGCCGGTCACATCAGGACCGGTCGTATCTCCACCAATGGGCAGCCCGGCCAGGTCCGGGCCATGGCAAGCGCTTCGTCCAGATCCGCCACCTCCACCTCCACATACCCGCTGACGACCTCTTTGCCCTCGACGAACGGGCCGTCGGTGACGAGAACGCCGCCGGCCGCGTCGAGCCGAACCGTCGTCGCGGTGTCGCCGCCCGCGAGTTTGCGGTTGTGCAGGATCTTGTCGCCGTACTCGGCCAGCCAGGTCTGGACGCGGGCGAATCCCTGTTCGCGCGCGGCATCGTCCATCGCCTCCCAGTCCTTCTCCCACTGCTCGGTCTCACAGAACATCAGCACGTATTTCATGCTCGAACACCTCCTTCACCCATTAGACGATCGGCGGCACCCGAAATCCGACAGGCCGGAAAATTCAGCACCGTCGGACGGACCGGGCCACGCGATCGCTGCGGCGCGGTCCAGGCCGCTGTGCCGACGGGCCCCGCGCAAGTGCCACGCCTCGCGGTCGGCGGCCCGGTAGTGGTGGCCCGGCGCCCGCTGTGAATGCGGCTCGTCCTCGATCGTCGCGTCGACGCGATCGAGCGCGCCCCGGACTGCCCGAACAGTCCCCGGCACACGAACATCGCGCCGGGTCGACGCGACGCACCCGGCACCTCGCGCCCGAGGGGATGCGGGCCGCGGTTCCGGCGATCACCTGCGGGCCGGACTGTCTCCGAGGCCGAGTTGTGCGGTGAGTTCAACGGCCGCCGAACGACCGGCCCGGTTCGCGCCGATCGTGCTGGCGGACGGGCCGTACCCGATCAAATGGATCCGCGGGTCGGCCGCGACCTGGGTTGCCGAACGGCCCGTCATCGCAATTCCGCCGCCGGGGCCCCGCAACGCCAATGGCGCCAGATGGTCGAGGGCGCTGCGGAAACCGGTGGCCCACAGGATCACCTGTGCCGGTTGGAACGTCCCGTCGGACCACCGCACCCCGTCCGGCTCGATATGCTCGAACATCGGCAATCGGTGCAGGACACCGCGGTCGCGGGCGGCGCGCAGGCGTTCGGTCAGCACCAGACCGGTCACCGAGACCACCGACCCCGGCGGTAGCCCGCGGCGCACCCGGTCTTCGACTATGGCCACCGCGCGCCGGCCCGCATCCTGGTCGAACGGGGTTTCGCGGAAAACCGGGGCGGACCGTGTCACCCATGTGGTGGTGGTGACCCGGGAGATCTCGTCGAGCAACTGGACGGCGGAGATCCCACCCCCGACGACCACAACGTGCTGCCCGGCGAACTCCTGCGGATCGCGATAGTCGCGAGTGTGCAGCTGGCGGCCGGCGAAGACTTCCGCACCGCGATAGTGCGGTATGAACGGGCGTTCCCAGGTACCGGTGCCGTTGATCAGGCCGCGGACGCGCAAGGTGCCGGCGTTATCGGTTTCGGCGTGCAGCAGCCCGTCGCGTTCGCGGCGATCGCACACCACTCGGACGGTCACCGGGCGGTGGACGCGCAGCCCGAAATGTTCCTCGTAGCGGCGGTAGTAGTACGGGACGGCTGTCGCGGCCGCTACGTCGGCGGTGACGGTGGCACCGGGCGGCAGATTCTCCGCGAACGACATCCCCGGGAGATCGTGTACCCCGTTGGCGGTGCTCAGGGTGAGCGACGGCCAGCGGAACTGCCAGGCGCCGCCGGGGCCCGGGGCGTGGTCCACGATGAGGAAATCGCGTCCGGGAACCAGCCCGCGCCGCTGCACGTGGTAACCGGCCGACAAACCGGACTGACCGGCCCCGATCACCAGGACCTGGAAATCCGGCCCGGCCGGGCCCGCTGCATCGGTCACCATGACCGCCGATGCTAGCCCGGGCCGGTGACACAGCGATCCCCATGCGTCGCGGTGCGCTTCCCGGGCACGTACCCGGCGTTCTCGTGCACTAAAAGTCCGAAATGCCCAAAATCGCCGATACGCAGAACGTTTCATATTCCGAGCGGGAAAATCGTACCTCCGGGACACCGATGCCCGGGGAGCCGAGCCGCGGCCGCACTTTCGCACCACCCCGGCGCCCGCCACACCGGCCCGGGTATTACCCTGACGTCTCCGGAGACCCCCGGCCCGCGTGTTACGCGGCGGGCCGTCCCGGCTTCTTCACTGTGCACAATGCCACACCCCCACGCACCCGTTCACCGGGCCAGTTAGTTGATTAGCGAAAGCAACTGCTCTAAAGTTGATTAGCGAAAGAAACTATTCCCCTCTTGGAGTCCGAGTGCCCATCTCATCCGATACCGCACAGCACCTACTCGGTGAGATGTTCCATATCGGCCGAGCCCTCCGCAGCGCCCTGTTCTTCACCGACGCGGGCCAGCTACCGCCCGGCGGGCTCGCCGTCCTCACCACCCTCGACGCCTCCGGCCCCTGCCGGCAGGTCGACCTCGCAGCCGATATGCGTATCACCCAGTCAGCGCTGAGCCGGCATATCACCGAGCTCGCCGCCGCCGGATATATCGTCCGCCGGGCCGACCCCAGCGACGGCCGGGCCGCGCTGGTTCAACTCACCGGCGAGGGCCTGGATCTCCTGAACCGGGCACGGGAAGTCCATACCCGGCATCTTCAGGAAACCCTGGACGACTGGTCCGAGGACGACGCCGAACAGGCGTATCTGGCCGTACGACGACTCCGTAATTCCCTCAATGCCCGTTCCCGCTGCGCCTCGACGAGCGAGAACCCGCAGGTTCCGAAAGAGAGAACTGATGTCTGACACAGAGGCACCGCCATCTCGCGATCCGCTCGCCATGAGTCATCGCCAGATCCTCGAGGCGATGACCGGGCTGCTGGCCGCCCTGTTCACGGCGCTGCTCAGCACCACCATCGTCGCCAACGCGCTCCCCACCATCATCGGCGACCTGCAAGGATCACAGACTGCTTACGCCTGGGTCATCACCACGGCCCTGCTCACCAATGCCGCCTCCACGCCGATCTGGGGCAAGCTCGCCGATCTGTTCAACAAGAAGACCCTGGTGCAATCCGCCATCGTCATCTTCGTCATCGGATCGGTGATCGCCGGTCTCAGCCACAACGTCGCACTACTGCTGGTCGCCCGCGCCCTGCAAGGCATCGGCATGGGCGGACTCACCGCACTCGTGCAGGCCATCATCGGCAGCATCATCCCGCCCCGCGAACGCGGCCGCTATTCCGGCTATATGGGCGCGGTGATGGCCGTATCGATGACAGGCGGACCGATCCTCGGTGGCGTTATCGTCGACAGCCCCCTGGGCTGGCGCTGGTGCTTCTACATCTGTGTGCCGCTGGCGTTGATCGCCCTGTTCCTGCTCCAGCGGACGCTGAAGCTGCCGACCACCCGCAAAGAAAACGTGTCCATCGACTGGCTGGGTGCCACGCTGCTGACGGCCGGCGTCTCGGTTCTGCTGATCTGGGTTTCGTTCGCCGGTAAAGCCGGCTACTACGACTGGTGGTCCACCGAATCGGCGCTGTACGTCGGCGGCGGTGTCCTGCTCCTGATCGCCACCGTGCTGGTGGAGGCCAAGGTCAAGGACCCGGTCATCCCGCTGAAGATCGTCACCGAACGCACCACCGCGCTGGCCATCCTGGCCTCGATCGCCGTGGGCGTCGGGATGTTCGGCGCCACCACCTTCCTCGGCCAGTACCTGCAGACCGCGCGCGGCTACTCCCCCACCGCCGCCGGCCTGCTCTCCTCGCCGATGGTCGCCGGCATGCTGGTCGCCTCGGTCACGTCCGGACTGCTGATCACCCGCTTCGGCAAGTGGAAGCCGTTCGTCGTCGCCGGTGCCGCGCTGCTGGTCATCGGTTTCTCCCTGCTGTCGACCGTCGACCACGCCACCAACATCTGGTTGATCGGCGCCTTCATCACCGTCACCGGCATGGGTGTCGGCATGATGATGCAGAATCTGGTGCTGGCCGTGCAGAACACCGTCAGTGTGCAGAACATCGGCGCCGCCTCCAGTAGCGTCGCCTTCTTCCGCACCTTCGGCGGCGCGATCGGCGTCTCGGTGCTCGGCTCGGTGCTCGCCACCCGCGTCGGGGAACTGTCCAGCGCCCGCTTCGCCGAACTGGGCATCCACACCGATTCCTCCGGTGGGAGCAATCTCGACCTCGGCGCTCTCCCGGCGCCGATCGCCGAGATCGTGCGATTCGCCTACGGCGACGCCACCGGCCGCATCTTCCTGATCGCGGCCTTCGCGACCGCCGTGGCGTTGCTCGCGGCTCTCCTGCTGCCGAACCGCCCGCTGCGCCGCACGATCGATATCGAGCCGACCGTCGATCCCGCGACCGCTACCGATATGGCGGCGAAGACGGAGATTCCGGACGATATCGCCGAGCTCGATACCGCGGCATACGCCGTGACCGAACCCGCCGCGCGCGATACCGGCTACGCCGAGGACGAGGCACCGCGGACCGATCGCGTGCCGGTCGCCGTCGGCGCACCGGCCGGACCCGTCCCGGCCGATCGGAACGGACACGGCGGCTACTCGGCCGCCGGCCTGGCGAAAACACTGCCCGTCGCCGGTTACTCCGAAGGCGGATCCGGCCGATCCGCGGTCGAAGGGCGCATCCGCCGCGAGGACGGCCGGCCGGTCCCGGGTGTCGCGCTCACCCTGATCGACCAGCGCGGCCAGCAGGTTGCCCGGACGATCGGCACCTCCGACGGCGGCTTTTCGATCGACGCACCCGGCCCCGGGAACTATGTGCTGATCGCCTCCGCCACCGGGCACGGTCCCACCGCGGTCAATGTGGCCGTCGCCGACCGTACGGTCCGCACCGATCTCACCCTCACCGGGCTCGGCGAACTGTCGGGCACCGTCCGGCGCGCGCCCGCCGGGGAACCGCTGGCCGGGGCGACCGTGACGGTGACCGATCAGCGCGGTGAGGTCGTGGCCTCGGCCACTTCCGACGGCACCGGTTCCTACCTCTGCCACGGCGTGGTTCCGGGGACCTATACCCTGGTCGCCGTCGCCGAACATATGCGACCCAGCGCCACCGCCCTGACCGTGCCGGACAGCGGTCTGCTGCGCCACGATATCGAGCTCGCGCCGATGGCCGTGCTCACCGGATCGGCCCGGTCGGCGAGCGGACGGACGCTGGAAGATATCCAGATCACCGTGCTCGACGCCGCGGGCGAGGTGAACGCCACCGTGCGAACCGACGAAAACGGCCGCTACGTCGTGACCGATCTGCCCGAAGGGCAGTACACGGTCGTTGCCCGCGGTTACCCGCCGATCACCGGCCAGGTTGCGGTGACCGGCGCGCAAGCGGACTTCGACGTGCGGCTCGGCTACGACACCGAGGAGCACTCATGACCGGACTCACCGCTCGTATACGCAATGCCGAGAACTGGCCGGTACCGGAGGCGGTACTGACCGTCACCGACAGCACCGGCCGCCAGATCGGCCGGGCGGTCGCCGACGACACCGGTGCCGTCACCACCGCTACCCTGCCGCCGGGTCTGCACACCGCCGTGCTCACCGCGCCCGGATACCAGCCGGTGGCCCGTACCGCCCAGATCTCTTCTGCCGGAACCGGCACGCTCGGCGATATCACGCTGGTGGCCGTGGCGGAAACGGTGGCTCTACCGCTGTCGGGTCCGTGGACGATCGACCCGGTGCATTCGACCGTGATCGCCACCGCCCGCCATCTCGGTATCTCGAGTATCAAGGCGCGGTTCGCCGAGGTCGGCGGCCGCCTCGATATCGGCGAGCCGTTCGAACGGTCCACCGGCTACGCCGAGATCAAGGCGTCGTGTATCGACACCGGGATCGCCATGCGCGACGACCACCTGCGGTCGGCCGATTTTCTCGATGTCGAACGGTTCCCGCTGATCTCGTTCACCGGTAACGGCCTGCGGCGCACGGGCAGCGACACCTGGATCATGCCGGGTGAACTGACCCTGCACGGCCAGCGCCGGACCGTCGACCTCGATATCACCTACGGCGGCTTCGGACCCGACCCCTGGGGTGGGGTCCGCGCCGCATTCCATGCCGAAACACTGCTGCGCCGCGACGATTTCGCGATCGACTACAACGCGATGGTGCGGGCCGGTGTGGCAGCCGTGGGTACGACCGTCAAGCTGGACCTGGATATCCAGGTGGTGCAGGGCGACCGGTTACCGCAGATGTAGTGGCGGGCGGGTGCCGGTTCGACCGGCACCCGCTCAGTCGCCGGCGGGGCCGAGCGTGCGGATCACCCGCGCCGGATTACCCACCGCGACCACGTTCGCGGGCAGGTCGCGAGTGACCACCGCACCGGCGCCCACGACGGTGTTCGCCCCGATGGAAACCCCGCCCAGCACGATGACACCACCACCGAGCCAGACGTTGTCGCCGATCGTGATCGGTACGGCCGCTTCCCATTTCGCGCGACGTAGCCCCGGATCCAAGGGATGGGTCGGCGTCAGCAGTTGGACATTGGGCCCGATCTGCACATCGTCGCCGAGGGTGATGGACGCGACGTCGAGGGCGACGAGCCCGAAATTGGCGAAACAACCCGATCCGATGGTGATGTTGCTGCCGTAGTCCACCCGCAGCGGCGGCCGGATCTCGGTGTCCTGCCCCACCGCCCCGAGCAGTTCGGTGAGCACTTTGTGCTGCCGTGCGGTATCCCGGGCCGGGGTGCTGTTGTAGGCCTCCATCAGTTCCATCGCCCGCAGGCTCTGTTCCCTGATCTCGGGATCGTCGGCCAGATACAGCTCACCGGCGAGCATGCGCTCCCGCATCGATTTCTCGTCGCCCATCTCACGAGGGTATCCGGGCGCGGATGCCGCACCCGGCCTCGTCCGGCAGATCGGTGCCGGTATCCGGGAATCGGTGCCCACCGCCACGGCGGGCGTACCCGGAACCTGTCCGGTGGCCGACCGGACGCGCGGGGCGACGGTATGTGGGACCATCGGACATCTCGACGCCGCCGTTCGCGAGGAGCAGCCCCGTGCCGATGATCGAATTTCCCGCACCGCGCGGTCCGCTGCCCGGATACCTTTCCGTGCCGGAGTCCGGCGGACCGTGGCCGGCGGTGGTGGTCGTGCACGATGCGTTCGGCCTCAGCGACGATATCCGGCGTATCACCGACCGTTTCGCGGATCACGGCTATCTTGCGCTCGCGCCCGCACTGTTCCGGCGCGGTAGCCGGGTCGGCTGTGTGGTGCGCACCTTCCGGGCGCTGGCGGCGGGGGACGGTGACGCCGTCGACGATATCGTCGCCGCCCGCGATCATCTGGCCGCCGACCGGCGCAGCACCGGCCGGGTGGCCTCGGCCGGGTTCTGTATGGGCGGTGGATTCTGCCTGCTGCTGGCGCCGCGCGGAGTGTTCGATGCGACCGCACCCAATTACGGTGTCCTACCGCAGGGCCTGGACGCATTACGCGACGCGTGCCCGACCGTGGCCAGTTACGGGGCGCGCGACCGGATGCTGCCCGGCGCCGCGGCCGAGCTCGAGAAGGTACTCACCGCCGGTGGTGTGCCGCACGATGTGCACGAATACCCGGGTGTGGGCCATTCGTTCATGAACAATTGGCCCACCCCGCCACCACTACGTGTGGTGGAACGTACCGCGGGGCTGGCCTACTCCGAACCGGAGTCCGAACACGCCTGGCACCGCATCACCGCTTTCTTCGACGCCCATCTGCGCGACCCCGAGACCGATACCGGCGACTGACCCCTTTCATCGGGAATAGGTCACCCGGCCGCAGCGTCCACAGCCGGAGCCGACGGGGAGTCCACCCCGGCAGACCGGAGCGCGCGGCCTTTCCGGCGGGCCACCTGCAGTGTCCGTGAAAGAGGGGCGGAACGAATCCCACATCCACGCTCAGCGGGCGACGAACGCCGTGGGCGCGAACCACCGGGCCACACTATCCACTATGCCCGTTACATCAGCATCATGGCACCGAACATCAACATCATGAAACCCAGGAATCGGGATCCCATCGCACTCTCCCATCGTTTTCCACGGAGCGCCCGCGTTCTGCGGGGCTTTTATGCCGCTACATAACGGTACGTTGATTACCGATACGCATATGCGATCCGCTTCCCTGTCACGGTAAGTATCGGAACCGGTTCGCCGGCACCGCATACCGCGTGGCCCGGCTGCAGCGCGAGCCATCCCGGCCGACTCCCGCACCGCCGGGAACCGGCCGGACACAGGAGGAAAGGACCTGGTATCCGAAGTTCCGGATACCAGGTCCATGATTCACCTCCGGCTCCACCGTTCCGCCGCAGCAGCCGGGAACCGGGCCGCCGGGGTCGCCCTTTCGCGGGCTACCCGCAGCGCGAGCACCGGTGGTCAATCGCGTTCGGCGGTCCCGCGGACGACACCGGTGTTCGCGTCGACCGATACCTCGTACTCCACCCCCTCCGGCGTCACGACCTCCACCTCCCACACCGTGGTGTTCCGCTCGGAATCGAGTTCCGCCGAAACCGCTGTGCTGCCGGGGACCGCGGCAACCGCGGCATCCATCGCCTTCTGCCGATCGATCCCCGGGGCGGCCACCAGCGACCACGGCGCGCCGTCGTGGTCGGTGCCGGAGCCGGTAGCGACCGCGGCGACACCGAGGCAGGCGCCGGCCGCCACCGCCGCCACCACTGCGCCGACCAGTAACCAGCGCATCGCCGAAGCCGCGTGGCGGAAAAATGTTCCCATGGTGCAAACCTCCTGTATGAGCGGATGTTCACCACTGTGGCAAGCGGATGCTGAAACCCGCCTGAAGCCACCTGAAGATCGTTTCAGCAACGATCTGCCACTCTTGACGAATGCGTCTGCTGATCGTGGAGGACGAGAAGCGTCTGGCCCACACACTGGCAAAAGGCTTGTGCGCCGAGGGATTCGCCGTGGATGTCGTCCACGACGGTGTCTCCGGCCTGCACCGGGCCACCAGTACCGACTACGACCTGATCGTCCTCGACATCATGTTGCCGGGGATGAACGGCTACCGGGTCTGCGAAACACTGCGCGCCGCGGGACACGAGACCCCCGTGCTGATGCTCACCGCCAAGGACGGCGAATACGACGAGGCCGAGGGACTCGATACCGGCGCGGACGACTATCTGCGCAAACCGTTCTCGTATGTGGTGCTGGTGGCCCGGATCAGGGCGTTGTTGCGCCGCCGGACCCGTGGCGGCGCCAAGGTATTGCGGGTGGGCGATCTGCTGGTGGATCCGGGCAGCCACACCTGCCGCCGCGGTGACCGGGATGTCACGCTGACCGCCAAAGAGTTCGCGGTACTGGAACATCTCGCGGTACGGGCCGGGGAGGTGGTCTCCAAGGCCGATATCCTCTGCCACGTCTGGGATTTCGCCTACGACGGCGACCCGAACATCGTGGAGGTCTATATCAGCGCCCTGCGCCGCAAGATCGACGCACCCTTCGGATGCCGCACAATCCATACGGTGCGCGGCGCGGGATACCGGTTGGCGGGCGACCGTGGCTGAGCGCACCCCGCGCCGCCGGTGGTGGAGTTCGGTGCGGGCCCGCACCACCACCGCTGCCACGGCTGTCGTGGCCGTGGCATTGGTTGCCGCAGGCATGATCGTGCTGGTGGTGCTGCGGGACAACCTCGTCGAGAGTGCGAGCACGCAGGCCGAGCACACGGCGCGCGATATCGCCGACAGGATCGGCCGCGGCGCCGATCTCGCGACTTTGCGGTTTCCCGATCCGGACGACGAACCGGTGCAGATCGTCGCACCGGACGGCCGGGTACTCGCCGCCGACGACGAACTGCGGGGCCGGCGGCCGATGGCCGATTTCGGGCCGTACGCGTCGGGCGAACCCGGCTCGGACGACGACGAGCCGGAGGACGATGAGGACGACAACGACAACGACGAGAACGACGAGGAGGCGGACGCAGACGACGCGGACGAGGAACCCGACGGTGACGCCACCCCGGGCAGCGCCACCGTCGCGGGAATCGCGGCGGCACCGGGAAGCGCTGTCGCCGCGGCGCCGTCGACCACCGACGCCGTCGTGGGCGAGGCATACCTGCGGGTCGGCGATGCTTCGACTCCCGACCATTTCCGGGTCGCCGCGCTCGCCGCGACCACCGCCGACGGGCAACCGGTCACCGTCTATGCGGGTGCCGCACTCGATACCGCCGACAGTGCGGTCGCCGACGCCCGGCGCGCCATGCTGCTCGGGCTGCTCCCGGTACTGGCGGTGGTGTCGGTGGTGACCTGGTTCGTCACCCGGCGCGCGTTACGCCCGGTGGAAGCCATTCGCCGCGAACTCGCCGAGATCATGCACGGTGACCTGTCCCGGCGCGTCCCCGAGCCACCGGCGCGGGACGAGATCGCCCTGCTCGCGGCGACCACCAACGACACCCTGGCGGCGCTCGAAGAGTCCGCCGACCGGCAGCGCCGGTTCATCGCCGATGCGGCGCACGAGTTGCGCAGTCCGATCGCCAGTCTGCGAGCCCAGCTCGAGGTCGCACAGGCGCATCCGGACCTGCTCGAACTCGAGGGGCTGCTCGGCGATACCGTGCGACTGGAACATCTGGCGACGGATCTGCTGCTGCTGGCCCGCCTCGACGCCGGGGAACGGCCCCGGCCCGGCCGGGTGGATATCGCGGCGCTCGTCGCGGGTGAACTGTCGCGGCGTACCGGCGACCGCGTCCCGGTCGAGACCGCCCTGCCGGACGAGCCGGTCGTGCTCACCGGTAGCGGCACCCAGCTGGCCCGCGTACTGGGCAATCTCGTCGACAACGCGCAACGGCATACTGCCACCGTGGTTCAGGTCTCGCTGGAATGTGTGGACGGGGCCGCGGTGCTCGTGGTCGCCGACGACGGGACCGGTGTGCCCGAGGCGGATCGGGAACGGATATTCCAGCGTTTCGTCCGGCTCGACGAGGCCCGCAGCCGTGACGAGGGCGGTGCCGGGCTGGGGTTGGCCATCGTCCGCGATGTGGTCGAACGGCACGGCGGGTCGATCCGGGTCGAGAACGGTGTACCGGGCGGGGCTCGTTTCGTGGTCACGATCCCGCTGCCCGGATAATCGCCGGCGAGACCGCTCAGGCAGCTATCGGGGCGGCCGTATCCGGTTCGGCGAGGGCCTGCTCGCGCAGAGTCCGGAGCGTTTTGCCGAGGATCCGGGAAACCTGCATCTGCGAAATACCGAGCCGCCCCGCGATCTGGTTCTGGGTCATATTGCCGAAGTAGCGCCAGACGAGGATCTGGCGTTCGCGCCGCGGCAGTTCCTCGATGAGCGGGCGTACGGCCATGGCGTCCTCGAGCAACCCGAAGCACGGTTCCTCGGTGCCCAGCTTGGTGAGCACGGCCGGGGGCGGGGTGTCGTCGTCGTGCTCGCGGACCGCGGCGTCCAGCGAGTTGCTGGTATGTCCGTTACCTGCGATCAGGGCTTGGGTGACCTCGGTCAGTTCCGCTCCGAGTTCCGCCGCGATCTCGCGGGCGGTCGGGGTCCGGCCGAGCCGCTGGAACAATACTTCGGAGGCCGGGCCTATGCGCAGATGCAGTTCCTTGGTACCGCGCGGCACCCGCACGGCCCAGGTGTGGTCGCGGAAATGCCGGCGCACCTCGCCCATGATGGTAGGCACGGCGAACGACAGGAACGAACTGCCCCGGCTCACATCGAAGCGGTCCACGGCCTGCACCAGACCCATCCGGGCGATCTGGAGCAGATCGTCGAATGCCTCGCCGCGACCGCTGAACCGCCGGGCGATATGGTCCGCGAGCGGCAGGCCCAGATGCACGATTTCGGTGCGGATTTCCTGGCAGCGTGGATCGTCGGGTTCCAGGCCGGCCAGCTTGTCGAACCAGGGTTCGAGATTGTCGTAGCTGTCCCCGCCGCGCGGCCGTCCGGGTCGGGCGTTGTGGGTCACGGCGGGTGTGTCGATGGTGACTGTGGTCGTTTCGTTCATCGGTGGCTCCTCGGGTCTTCCCAATCGGCTCGCTGATCGGCTCGACTTCCTTCAGAACTACCCGATTCGACGTGATCGAAACGTGACCTACCGGCCGGTACCTTCCGTCGGGCACCCGCACACCGGACGAGAGTATCGCGAAATATGCTGTATACAGCAATGATTCACGATCGACCGCAGAGGCCGGACGGAGCAGCCGGCGGGCCCTCGACGACGCCCGCGCCGGCTGCCTACCAGCCGCCGATGTGCACGATCCGATCCAGATCCGCCCGCGCGGCGGGCTTGAAATCTGTGCCCAACGTATAGGCCACGGGGAGCAGCGCACCCTGGGAAACCTTGTCGTAGGGAATACCGAGAACTTCCGCCGCTTCCCGCTCGTATCGCAAATGCAATGTCGTCCACGACGTTCCGAGTCCGCGCGATCGCGCCGCCAGGCAGAAGCTCCACGCCGCGGGAAACAGCGACCCCCAGTACGACGCGCTCTCCGCACTCGACGCGTTGTCGAGGCGGCCCGACTGGCAGGGGATCACCAAAGCCGGCACCTCGCCCATCTTCTCGGCCAGATACCGCGCGGAATCCGCGACTCGCTGCCGGGCCGCATCCGCTTCGGAATCACCGCTGAGCTGGTTACCGGGAAAATACCGGGACGACGCATACTCCTCGAACGCCTTGCGGTAGAGCTCGCCGAGGGACCGGCGCTGTCCGGGATCGGTGACGACGACCCAGTGCCAGCCCTGCCGGTTCGACCCACTCGGCGCCTGCACCGCCAGTTCGATACATTCCCGGACCACCTCGAGCGGTACCGCGCGCTCGAGGTCGAGCCGTTTCCGCACCGCTCGCGTGGTCGACAGCAGTTCGTCCGTGGTCAGGTCCAGTTCCCTGGGCACAGCAGGCTCCTTCGTTCCGATACGGCACGGCCGGGGCCGGCCGGAACACCCGGCGTGGGTCACGGCCGCCTCCGGCGAACATACTCCGGGCACGCTCCGCCGGTACAGCCGTCGGCAGGCATCGCGAACGGCGGCCGAACAGGGGCCGGTGCCGGTCCGGCGACGATTCCCCGGCCGGACCCCGCTACGAATGATGCTCGCCGTGCCGGATCTCGTCGCGCGGTGCGGCGTAGCGGACGGTCTCCCAGGCGATCAGTACGACAAGGACCGCGCACAGGATCGTCAGGGCGGCGAGCGCGGGCAGCACCGCCGCCAACGGGATCAGCGCGAGCAGCACCACGATCGCCACGACGCGGGATACGGTGACCTGCCCGGTGGCGTAGGCCTTGCCACCGACGAGCCCGATGAGGAACAGCGCGACACCGCCGTAGAGGGCGAACAACGGTATTCCGTACAGCGCGTCGGTGAGCCGGTGATGCGAACTGTCCCCGACGTAGTACAGCACTTTCTTCAGGCCCAGAGACAGCGCGATCACGCCGACGATCATCGGGAAATGCCAGTAGGTGTAGCAGTTACGGGCGATCTTGATCTGCCGTTCCCCGTCGGCCGCGGCCAGCACATGCTCCACCGACAGCGCCGCGACGTCGAAGTAGGCCCACCACAGCAGGCCGGAGATGGCCAGGCCCAGCAGTGAGCCCACGGCGATCGGCCACGAGATGGGCAGCGCGGCCACCCCGATTCCGATCGAAACGATGGATTCGCCCAGCGCCACGATGACGATCAACCCGTAGCGCTCGGAGAAATGCTTGGCCGAGTTCACCCGCCAGCCGTTACCGGAGAGCAGAGTCCAGGCCATATCCCCGGCCACCGCGGCAATCCACAATCCGATCTGCACGGCGCCCGAAGTGGTCGCCGCGACCACCAGCAGCGCGGTGCCGAGGGTGATCGACCCCAGCCCCCAGCGGATCACCTGCCCGCGCAACTGCGGGTCCTGTGCACTGGCCAGCCAGAACATACCCAGGTGGACGAGCCGGGCCACCAGATAGGCCAGCGCGAACACCAGCGGCCCCGACCAGCCGCCGGGCAGGTCGTTGAATGCCTCGGGAATGGCCAGCGCGGCGATGAACGCGGCGCCCATGGCCGTGAACACGGCCACCCGGGCCAGGCCTTCGTCGGCCCGCACCACATTGCCCAGCCAGCTGTAGGAGATCCATACCCACCACACCACCGCCAGGACCAGCAGTGCCCGCAGCATGTTCACGGCCGAGGTGTCCTCGGCGGCCAGATCGGTGACCTTCGTGAGGGCGAAGACCACGACCAGATCGAAGAACAGCTCCAGCTGGGTGACCGCGGCTCCCTGGGCGACCGGCTGCAAGCGCATCCGCTTGGCTCCTCTCATACGGCAAATACTCGCACCCAGCAGCGCCGCTCGCAGCTCTGCCGGGCTCGGCACGCATGTTTCGACCGCCGGAAATCGGACACGCGGTCGGTGGAGGATGCCGGCACGGATCCCACGGCCGGCACCCCGACGAGAAGGGAGGTTCGATGAGCACCCGCGATACGATCGCCCAGCTGAACCAGGACATCACCACCGCCGAGAACGCAGGTGACGAGGCCACCGCGGCGCGGCTCCGGCGGGAACTGGAAACCGCCCTGCGCGACGCCAAGGATCCGAAGGGATCCACCGATACCGAATAGTCTCCCGCGACGACGGTGGTCGGCCGGGTGACCTGCCCAAACGGGTGGGTCACTCGGCGGATTTCACCGATTCGGGAGCCCGCGCGCGAGCTTGTGCGATCCCCGGCTCGCGCTCGGCCGACCGGTCGATGACCATATGGCGCGCCCACCGGATATGATCTTGATCGGGTCGGGGGCGACGAGTAGTGCGCAGGTTACATTATGGCGCCTCGTCGAACGATTCATGAGTTCTCCCCCCATCCACTCATGCGATCGATATCGATGGAGGAACTGTCATGTCCAGACGCGCGCCCGTATTCCGGGTCCGGAACCTGCTCACCGGGTTCGTCATAGCCGGATGCGCCGTACTCGCACTGTCGGGGTGCTCCGGCACGGATTCGTCGAGCTCCGCGAGCTCGACCCCGGAGACCACCGTTCCGGGCCAGAACGGAACCGACGCCGGCGGCGACGTCTCCTTCGACGCCGAGATCGGCCAGTGTGTGACCTTGTCGGGAACCATGATGGACGCCGAGATCGACCACGCCGAATGCGGTAGCGAAAAGTCGAACTACAAGGTCGTCGCCAAGGCGCCGACCCAGGACGAGTGCGCCGCCGACGTCGACCAGACGTACTACGTCACCCTCGGCGGCGAGGAACAGGGTGCCCTGTGCCTCGATATCGACTGGGTCGTCGGCCAGTGCATGACCATTCCGGCCGGTATGGACAGCCCCACGCACAGCCCGTGCACGGCAGGCACGCCCGATACGGTCCGGGTGCTCGCGATCCTGCCCGGTACCACCGATGAGGCCGGCTGCCCCGCAGAGACCACCAGTTACTACACCTACGACGAACGTAAACTCGTCACCTGCGTCGCCGAGGTCTAGCGACCCGCGCGGCGGGTGTGGCCTCGGACAACGGTCGAGGCCACACCCACTCCTCACGGTACGGGCCGCACGCGCCCGGAATACCGCAGGACGCAATCGATTCCGTCGACGTGATCGGTTCGGCACAACCCGCCGGTTTCGATGCCGTACTCGGCGCCGGTTGCCTACGCTTTGTACGGGAAGCAGCCTCGCTGGGGCACGGAATCACCCTCGACGGCGGCCCGACCGGTATCGAAAGACCTGATACCGGACCTGCGTCCGCACTACCGTTGGAGCCCGCATGAGTTCATCCGCCGTCGCCGTTGCGGTGCTGGGCGCCGGCCTGCTCGCCGAACCGATCGCGGACCGGATCGGCGCCCGGCCCGATCTGCAGCTCACCGGACTGATCACGGATCCGCAGGTGCCCCCCGCGGGCACCGGATGCCTCGTCTACGTACCGTCGTTCGCCGAAATCGCCGCGGAGGCGCCCGCCACGATACTGCCGCGCCTGCTGCGCGAGGGGTACGACGTGATCTCCACGGCGCCGCAGAACAGCCACGGTCCCGACACCGCGCTCGCCGACGCCTGCCACGACGGGAATTCGGTTTTCCATGCGACCGGCGCATTCCAGACCACCGTCCCCGCCCGCCTCCTTCGGGCGGTCACCGAGGTCACCCGCGATATCCGCCGGGTGGAGCTCGTGGAGGAACTGGATTTCACCGGCGCCGGCGTCTACCCGTGGGGCCCACCCGGCGAAGTCGGTATCGGCACCGTCGACACCGCCGTCGCCACGCGGGCCGCGGCCCTCATAGACGGCTATTACACGGCGGGACTCCGGATCCTGAACGAGGCAGTTTTCGGCAGCACGACCGGCAGCACCGAAACACCGGCCGGCACGGTGGATATCGTCACCGACGCGGCAGGCACGGTCGAGCAGGTGATCGTGAACCGCACTCTCGGCGCCGAGCTGAGCTACCGGTCCATCTGGTCGGCGGCCACCGCGGAACGGGCACCACTGCGCTACCGACTCACCACGACCACCGATACCGGGAAGGGAACGGCGAACGTCCGCTTCAAATGTATGGCGGGCGTCCATCCTGCCGACCATCTGACCTGCGTCAATGCCGTGGAAGCGATCCGTCCGGTGCATGAGCTGGCCCCCGGGGCGGTCCTGCGCGACGTATCCACCATCCCTCCGGCGTCCGAACGGCGACTGATCTGCTGAGATCGAACGCCGCGCCCTTCGGCCCCGGCCGGTACCGTCCGCGGTTTCAGGCGTCGAAGAGCAGATAGAGCCCGGTGAAGGTGTAGCCGACCATGAGCAGCATGAGCGCGAGCTGGCCGGTGAGCCGATGCGCCCGCGGCAGCAGCCGCAGACAGCGATCGTGTGCGGCGGCGACACCCAGCACATGGCCGGTCACCACGGCCACGACCTTGATGGTGCCCAGCACCGCCGGATGCGCCGACAGGAGGTACGCGACCTCCCGGTCGGCCAGGCCGAACAGGTTCCACCCGGCGCCGAACGGATCCGCGAACAGGATCACGGTGGCCTGGCTCTTCTCGACCAGGAAGCTCAGATAGTGCGCGACCACGTACCCCGCAATGATCGGGGTCAGAGTGTACGCGAGCCGAGCCGGGAGCTGGTGGCGTTCGGCGCGGGCGAGTCCACCGGTGGCCGCGGCGGCCACTCGGAAACTCACCCCGACGGCGGCAATGAACACCAGCAGTCCGGCGGTACCCACCAGGGTGCGCCCCGGGGCGCCGCCGGCATCGGAAAGCAGACCCCGCCACCATTCGAACATCGAAAAGCTGTCGAATGCAGTGGAACCCAGCAGCGTCGCCGCGACCGCCACCGCCCCGGGACTCACCGGCGTGCCTGCCAGATTCGCCAACGGCGAGCGCAGGACAAACACACCGGCGGGCCCCCGGGCCAGCGGGCTCAACCGGCCGAGCAGGCTGCTGTACACCTCCAGCGGGTCGGCGTACTCCGCCCATTCGGTGCCGAAAACGAATAAACCCACCACAGTGACGATCAGGTATCCGGCCACCCATACGGTCACGGCGGTCACCGAGCCGGGATCGGGGGATGCCAGTTCCAGCCAGACGAAGGTGAAGAGCCCGACCGCCGCCGGCCACCGGCCCCACGCCCGCGGATACCGCAACCATCCGGACTCGGGGGCGCGACCGGTGAGCGCGCACACCCCGCGGTGCACGGCCCGCGCCGGGGACAGCAGCTTCCACACCGGTCCGGCGACCAGCGAGGCCACCATCACCCCGACCCAGACCAGTACGTAGACGACACCGGACACCGGATTCGCAGCCGGATCGGCCGAACCGAATACGCCGATTGCCAGGAGTAGCGCGGTCGCGGCGACGCTTCCCACGGCGACGGCCGCACGGAGAACCGGCGAATCCACTACCGCACGCACCGGCGCCGGTACCGGTTTCCCGCGCGCGGCCGGGTCCAGCCGGGGTTCGCGCCAGGCGAAGGCGAGCACCGCGAACGAGAAGGCCAGCGCCCATGCCGCGCCGATCAGCGCGTAGGTCAGCGGGATCGGCAGATCCGACGCCCCGCCGATCCCGTGGGCCAGCGCTGTCACGGGCGCACGAGCAGGGTCGCCACCGTGACCCCGGCATGATGCAGTTCGATCTCCACCCGGCCCGGTACCTCGACAGCGAACCGGAAACGCTGTCCCGTGGCCGGGGCGACAGCGAACGTATGGTCGGGTTCGGCGTGCACATGCAATTCGTCGGAGATATCGCTGTCCACGATCACTTCGACCGGCTGACCGACCCGCGCGTCGAGCCTGCGGTCCACCGGCGACACCACCCCGTCCGCTATCCGCACGGTCAGGCGCACGCTCGCCGCGGACTCGGTCACGCCAGGGGTTTTCTCCGCGCCTGGACCCGGTGGTTCGGAGGCCGCGCAGCCGGCCGTGAGCAGACCTGCCACGAGCAGTGGCAGGCATAGGCGCGATAGGGACATCAGTTCTCCTCGTCGGTATCGGGCGCCGTATCGGTCACATGCGGCGGAGCCGGTTCGTCCGCGCCGGCCCTGCGGTCGCGCACCGCGATGAAAAGGACGACTCCGGCGATGAGAAAGGCGGGAAGGAAGGCGGGAATCGCCAACAGGATCGAGTGGTCCGCCAGGACCACCACATCGTCGAACCGGTCGTTCACGTAACCGGCGCCTGCTCCGGCGCGCGCACCGCGGACGATCGCGGGTAGCGATCGTTGATCCGGGCAGCGCCCCAGCACAACGCGGCGATCAGCGCCAGGCTGCACAGCAGCACGATCAGGGAGGCCGCGGTGAAAAGCCAGGCGGGATGATCGAACGAACGCTCCCGCTGCAACACCGTGATCTCGGCGACGAACGGGCGGGTGAACTCGGCCGGCGCCGACACTTCCTCGGCACCGATACCGGCGTCGGCGGCCATGAAGATCGGCAGCGCGGTCTGTGTGCGCCCGTCCTGGACGCGCAGGATCGTCTTCCAGGTGCCGTGGACCGGAACCGCCTCCGTGGTCACGTAATGTCCCTCGCCCATCCGGCGCAGTTGATCCACCACGAGCCCGCGGCCCGGACTGTCACTGCCCACACCGCCCTGCCAGGCGAGGACCTGGACCCATTCGGGGTCGTCTCCGGCCAGATCGTCCGGTGTGATCCGAATATCGGCGTGCACCATGCGGCCGCCGTCCGCCGGGGCTTCCCGTAACTGCACCGTTGCCCGGGCGTCCTGCGGAATATCGATCATCAGACCATTGGCGGTCGCCGCGGCGACCACGACCACGGCGGTGGTGACCAGTGCGCGCCGCACGGCCGGGCGCGGTAACGGTTCCCCCAGCAGCACGGTGGCGAGCATCGCGCCGACCACCCCACCCGCGATTCCGGTGGGGACCGTCATCAGCAGCAGTTCCGGCCACATCGCCGTGGGCCATGGATCGACGAATACCGCGGCGACCCACAGGGATTCCAGCCAGATCCCCAGCGTCGCCGCCACCAGACCCGTCAGCGCGCCCCACAGGACCCGGCGCCGAGCCGCCGGTAGCAGGCAGAGCACCTCCACCACCACCGCGATCCCGAGATAGAGCGGGAAGACGTTACGCGGCGCGTCGATGACCGGCCCGCCGACCAGCCAGGCCACCACGAGCCGGACCACCGCGGCGAAACAGGCCACTACCAGCGCGGCACCCGTTCCGAGGGTCATCCTGGCCGCGATCAGCGCAACGGTTGCCGCCGCCACCATCAGCATGGGTTGCAGTACCAGCCGGAACTGCTCGACACCGAAGTCGTACTCCACCTGGAATACCGACAACCCGATGAGCAGGCCCCCGAAGGCGAACGCCCGCATCCACCACATCCGGCGCGGCCGCGGCTCCTCCGGATCCGGCCGGCTGCGCCGGCCCTCGAATTCGAGCAGCAGCACACCGACCAGCGAGAGCCCCGCACCGCCGATGAGCATCAGATGCGTCGGACCCCACAGCGTGACGTCCTGGCCGAATATGCGGTGCCACACATCGTCGAGCGGGAAACCGATCAGCGCATACAGCCCGGCACCGGCCAGCAGGATCCCGCCGACGGGCGCGTACCAGGTGCGGGTGATCCGCACCGCCGCCGGCCCGGGTTTCTCGTCGAGTGGCAGCACGATCGCCGCCATTCCGGCGGTGAACAGGAAGAACAGGCCGGCGAGGATGAAATAGTGCGCCGGGTTGGCCAGCGGACCCTCGTCGCGGCCGTTGCCGATGTGCAGACTCACATCCCAGATGAAGCCGAGCAGCGCGGTGAGGATGGTGGCCAGGAACATCGCCAGCGGTAGCGCCACCCAGCCCGGCTGATCGAACCAGCTGCCGAGCCGGTCCGCTACCCGCTGTAACCAGGTGATGCGGCGGGTGCGGTGGAGGTAGCCCACCCACATCAATCCGAGGGCGATCACCCCGGCGGCCCCGGTCATGAGGGCGACCTGATCCAGGGCGGCGCCACCGCCTTCGCTCCCCTGGGCAAGCGACCGCCCGATCATTTCGTGCGCACCGTTCGGCACTGGACCTCCACACCAGCCGGGATATATGTGACGAAAAGTAGCATGAAATACGGCTGGGGGCGCGGTGTTCACCCAAGTCGGCAAAGACAGTTCGCCGCAATGCTATTCGCCACGGAGCCGCACCCGTGCTCCATTCGACCGACTACGGCCTCGCCCCAGCACGGGCGACCTCCGCGACGGCGCCGGGGTCGAACGCCTCCACCGACCCCGGCCACCGCAATCGACCGATCAGTCGCGGAAGGCGTCCTTCACCTTCTCGCCGGCATCCTTCAGATTCGATTTGACCTGATCGGCCTTACCTTCGTTCTTCTTGTCCTCGTCACCGGTGGCCTCGCCGAACTTCTCCTTGGCCTGACCGGCGAGCTCCTCGGCCTTGTTGCCGGCCTTGTCGGTTCCACTCACAGCCGGACTCCTTTCGTCGGGGCGACCGGCCTGCGCGATCCAGCCGGTCTGCGGCGTGGGTATCCACCGACCGGCCCCGTAAACAGGCGGTACGCCGAAACGTCCGATTCCATCGCTCGTCGAGCGCCGGCGAGTTCAGCGGTGGCCACCGGCACGCAACTCACCCTCGGTAGCGCGCTCGCCGGGGCAGCGGAGATCCCTGGGGATGCGTTCATCGTGGAGGACGTGTACTCATCGACGACTGACTCCGCAACGGCCTGTGGGGGCCGCTCAGGCGGCCTCTGGCAGCGATCGGCGGCCCGTCCGCACCACCCCGGACCCGCCCGGCAGCACTCCCGGATCTTGGAAGAGGACACACCCACGGAATCAGGCGGGGTGGCCTGGTTCCAGATCCGCGACGTGGTGATAACGAAGCGCGCCCGGCTCCGACTGCCGGATCTCCCCCGTCTCCGGCGCAAGCACCAAACCCATATGGTCGCCGAAATCGTGACGGGCGAGAACACGACCACAGGACCAGGCCGCGGCGTCGTCCAGTACCGGCACATCATGCGGACCGGCCCGCCACGAGCAGTGCGCGAACTTATCGATCTCGTCACCCGTTTCCCCGCCGAAGAGCAGCGCGAGCGAGGCGTGGTCGCTGCCGATCAGATGCACTCCCACGAATTCCGTACGCTGCGCGAGACGGTAGGTGTGGTTCACTTCGGACAAGCACACCAGAAACCGCCGCGGTGCGATAGCCACCTGCGCGGCGAACCCCACCAGACATCCGGCCCGCCGCCCATCGGCGGCAAGAGTCACCACGAACACCGGCGGGTCGGCCGCGGCGATCAGAGCGTCGAAGAAATTCTCCGGCATGTGCTGTGTATAGCAGGCAGCCCCGCTTCGGGCCGCACGGCTCGCACCACTGACCATGCAGCGCCACGCACTTGATCGGCAGAACGCCACCTGCAGTTCGGTCGACGAGTCACCTGCGGTTTCTCCATGCCAGCCCACCTTTTCCGCGAACCACGGGTGACTGCGGCGGTGTTCGTCGAGGGCATGGCAGGGTTCAAGGCCTGATGATCGTATAGTGCCCGGTGGTTTCCTGGAACTCGACCGCCGCGGCGATAGCCGCGTCGGTGATTTCTGCGGCGGGGCGGGCAACAACGATGAGTTCGTCGTCATCGTCGTGGAACCGGTGGATGATCGCGATGCAGGTGCCGTGTGCCGAGGTCATCGGTTCGGAAGGGTCGAGGTAGTAGGCGTCGAGTTCCTCGCCGTCGGGCGCGAGAGTGCCGGGGACGTAGCCGTAGTCGGCCAGGTAGAGAAATCCACAGGTCGGGTGGCGGCTCCCGTAGGGACGGTCGATGACGAGATCGACAGTTCGGCCGAGGAACGGCCGCGCCAGCCGCAGCGATTCGGATTCCTCGAACGGTACCGGGCTGGTCATCGTCGCAGAGTATCGGGCGAAGTGTTGAACCGCGACAGCCTCGTCGACTACCGTCGCCGAACTCGGCACCACGAATCCCACGGCATTACGGAGTGGACGGCTCCGGCGAAGTGAGAAGGCGTCGAGGGGTGGCGCGGCTACGATGGCGTTCATGTGCTGCGACCGAACGCTGCGGGCTGCCGGCGTGGTGGTGCGCCGATCATGCCCGGAGGGTGTCGATGTCGTCCGAATCTGATTCCGAGGAGCTGCTGGTGCCGGCTGTTCTGGGGCGAGGGCATGAGCGGGCCGAAGAGCTGGCGGAGATCGCCGGTCGGGCCGGGTTGCAGGTGGCGGTCGCGGAATCGCTGACTTCGGGGCAGCTGGCGGCGGCGCTGGGCGCGGCCAGCGATTCGGGTGAGTGGTTCCGGGGAGCGGTGGTCGCTTACAGCAGAGCGGTCAAACATCATGTGCTGGGTGTGCCGGACGGGCCCGTGGTCTGTGCACCTGCGGCCGCTGCGATGGCCGACGGGGTGCGGACGCTGTTCGAAGCGTCCTTGGCGGTGGGTGTCACGGGCGCCGGTGGTCCCGATCCGCAGGACGGGCACGAGCCGGGGTCGGTGTGGTTCGCCGTGTCCGTGGACGGCTCGGTGCGGACGCACCATCGGATTTTCGCCGGTGAACCCGCCGAGATCCTCGATCAGGTCGTGGTTTACGCGGTGGAACTGCTGCTCGATGCCGCGCGGGAACAGGCGGCCTGAACCGGTTCGATCGGTTCGGTCACGAGTTCCGCAGCATCCGGCCTGCCGCCTCGACGGCCGGGCTCGAACTGCCCGCATCGGCGACGAAGACCGCGAAGGCGAGGTCGCCACGGATACCCACGAACCAGCCGTGCGCGTTCGTGTTGTCACCGTATTCGGCGGTCCCGGTCTTGCCGAGCAGGCCGGGGATATCGGCCAGCTGGGTGGCGGTACCGGCGGTGACGGTTTCGCGCATCATGGTTTTCAACTGGTCGGTGACGGTGGCGGGCAGTGGTGGCGGGGTGCGGTCCGGGGTGCCGGGTTGCCCGGCCACCATGACCGGTGCCGGGGTCGCACCGTCGGCGATCGAGGCGGCCACCAGCGCCATCCCGAACGGGGAGGCCGTTACCGCGCCCTGGCCGATACTGGCCTCGACCCGTTCCGCCGAATTCGCCGGGACCGGCACGCTACCGGTCACCGTGGTCACGCCGGGGGTCACGTAGTCGACACCGAGGCCGAGGCGTTCGGCGGTGGTGGTGAGTGCTTCCGGCGGCAACTGAACTGCCAGCCCGGCCATGGTTGTGTTGCAGGAACGCGCGAAGGCGGTATGCAGTGGCACCTGCCCCAGGTCGAAACTGTCGTCGTTGGGGATCCGGCGGCCCTCGATATCGGCGACTCCGGGACAGGGCAGCACGGTATCCGGGGTGGCGGTCCCGGCGTCCAGGGCGGCGGCGGTGGTCACCGTTTTGAAGGTCGAACCCGGCGGGTACAGGCCGGTGAACGCGATGGGTCCTTCGGCGTCGGCGGCAGCGTTCTGGCCGGTGGCCACGATATCACCGGTGGACGGCCGGATCGCCACGATGGCCGCCGCCTGCTCGAGCGAGTCGAGGGCGGTTTCCGCGGCGCGCTGCAGGCCCGCGTCGATGGTGGTGTGGATATCGGTGGTCTGCCCCGGGTCCCGGCCGGCGATACGGACCGCCCCTTCCGGAGTCGCGGCCTGCACGACCCAGCCGGCCGCCGCATCGGCCTGTTCCTGCCACAGCTCGGCCGGTCCGGACAGGGTCTGGGCCGACAGCGCCCGGTCGGTGGTGAGCAGCCGTGTCTGCGGGGCCAGGGTCACCCCCGGCGTGGTGGTCAGCGCCGCGCGGATCGGCGCGATATCGGATTCGCGCAGGCTGATCGCCGTCACGGAGGCACCGGCAGAGTCGGCCAGATCGGCGTCCAGCGAGGCAGCGGTGATGCCCGGTGCGATCGGGGAGACCAGATTCGCCACTGCCGCGGTGTCGGCGCCGGGCGCGAGCTGGACCAGGGTCACGACCTGTTCGGTCAGCAATTCCCCGCCCGACGAGTCGAGGACGCGCGCCGGTTCCGGATACACCGGCGCATAGGTCAGTTCCCCCTGGTCGAGACCGGGTGCGAGCACAGCCGGATTCCAGCGGATGCGGTGGCCCGCGTCGGTCTCGACAGCGGTGCCGGTGGTGGTGTACTTCCACTCGGCGCCCTGCTTTCCCAGTTTCCAGGTCGCCTCGAGGGTGAACGTATCGTCTTCGGCTCCGGCGACCGTGTAGGTCACCTCTTTCCCCAGACCCTCGTACAGTGCGCCGACGGTCTGCTCCGCTCGGGCGGGGTCGTCCGTGAGCTGCGCGGCCGCGGCGATATCGTCGCGGTTGAGGGCGTCGGCGAAACTGCCGGCCGTGGTTTCGGGCTCGGGCGGCCCGGAAGAACAACCGGCCAGGGCCAGACCGAGGATCGTCAGCAGTACGAGGACTTTCCGATCGATGCGCATCACCTGCGACTGTATCGACCGCGGCCCGTCGGCACGCCGCATCCCTGCCCAATGGCGCGTATCCGTCCGGCGCCGAACCCACAGCGCTACGCCTCCCGGGCCACCACCGCGCTCCACTGCACCGAGCCGGCCGCGGCACCCGAACCGCGGTCTACCCTCGTCTCATGCCTGCCCCGCTTCCCACAGTCACCAGATTGCGGCCGTTCGCGGCCACCGTCTTCGCCGAGATGACCGAACTCGCCATCCGGCACGAGGCAGTCAATCTCGGGCAGGGGTTCCCGGACAGCGACGGTCCCGCGGCAATGCTGGAGGTCGCCCGCGAAGCCATCGCCGGCGGCGGCAACCAGTACCCGCCGGGCCGGGGCGTGCCGGCGTTGCGTCGCGCGATCGCCGCGGACCGGGCCCGGCGCTACGGCACCCGGTACGACCCGGATAGCGAAGTGCTGGTGACCGTCGGTGCGACCGAAGCGGTGACCGCGGCGGTACTCGGTCTGGTCGAGCCGGGTGCCGACGTCGTGCTGATCGAGCCGTACTACGACTCATATCCCGCGGCAATAGCCCTGGCCGGGGCGCGCCGCCGTACCGCCCGGCTCACCGCCGACGGCGACCGGTTCGTTCTCGACCACGACAGCCTGCACGCGGCGATCACCCCGGCCACCCGCATGCTGATCTTGAACTCACCGCACAATCCCACCGGTACCGTCCTGAATCGTGCCGATCTGACCGCGATCGCCGAGATCGCCTGCGAACACGATCTACTGGTCCTGGCCGACGAGGTGTACGAGCATCTGGTGTTCGACGGCACCGAGCACATCAGCATCGCCACTCTGCCGGGAATGGCGGAGCGAACACTGGTCGTCTCCAGCGCGGCGAAAACGTTCAGCGTCACCGGCTGGAAGATCGGCTGGATTTGCGGTCCGGCAGCGTTGATCGGCGGCGTCTTGGCCGCCAAACAATTCCTCACCTTCGTCGGTGGTGGCCCGTTCCAGCCGGCGGTCGCCCATGCCCTCACCCACGAACTCGACTGGGTGGCCACGCTCCGGGATTCGCTGGCCGAACGCCGGTTGCGATTGTCCGCGGCACTGGCCGATACCGGGTTCCGCGTACATCCGAGTGCCGGTAGCTATTTCGTCTGCGCCGATATCCGACCGCTCGGCGCGGACGACGATATCCGGTTCTGCCGTGAACTGCCCGAACGGCTCGGCGTGGCCGCGGTGCCGGTCAGTGTTTTCACCGATGATCCGGCGTCCTGGCGCCACCTCGTCCGGTTCACCTTCTGCAAGCGCCCGGAAACCTTGGACGAAGCGGTACGCCGGCTCCGGTTCGCAGCCGCACGCTGAGCCGGGGCGTCAGCTTCCGTTCTCGGGATACACGGGCACATCGTCGTCCCACGGCTGGCGGACCACCATATCGGCGACCCGCACGTACCCGCGTTCGAATTCACCGGTCGCGGCGTCGACGAGACGGTAGTTCTGCTGCTGCCGCTGGATGGGCTGGGCATCGAGCAGCACGATTCGTACCTCACCGGGTTCGAAACCGCAGCGTTGCTGCAGGGCGGCGATCAACTGTTCGTTGTGCAGATGGCCGTCACCGAAGTTCCAGCCCAGGGCGGTGGAACAGATACGTTCCCCGTCGGTGAGAACGTAATCCTTCTCGTCGTGCCCGTCCATTGCCCGGTGCGCGAGGGTGAACAGCGCTTTGCCGTGAGTGTTGAACGCGCGGAACGCGTATCCCAGATACAGCGGGATCTGCGCCGCCTCCCGGCTGCCGTAGTACTGCTCGAGCTGCGCGGCGGGCATGGCGGCCACGGCGGTGATTCCGGCGCGGATCTTGGCATCGGCCGATGGTTTGATGCACCACAGGGTGGTGTCCCAGTTACCGGCGTAATACCGCATCCCGGGCAGGAAGGAGACCTTGCGCGGGACCATGTTCCCGATCGCGACGGTCCCCGCGAGAACCGCGAACAAGAGCACCACCGGTAGCGGATTGGCCAGATCGGCCGGCCCGACATCGGCGTGCGCGACGAACAGCGTCAGCACCCCGAAGATCATGAAAACGTTCCATTCGAGCGGCACCCCCATCGGGATCGCGGTGAGGATCACCAGGTGGAAGCAGATGAGTGCGATCGCGGCCACCGTGGTCGGCAGGCCACCGTCGCTGAAGAACAACACCAGCGGCGCCAGCATCTCGACCGCCGTACCACCGTGGGCGAACAGCCTCGACAGCCGGCCCGGCCGCAGATCGTCCGGGAACCGTTCGAAGAACAGGCGTTTGAGCGCCCGCGGCCGCACGACCGGGCTGTTGGACATCATCGTCGACACCACGAACGGGAAATGCTTGTTCAGCTTCGATACCGCCGCGCCGACCCAGATGACGACGAACACCACCTTGGCGGCGACGATCGTGTCCGCACCGCCGAACAGGAAGGTGACCGCGAGCGCCCCGTACACCTCACCGCGCGCCGCGAGGAAGATCACCTTGTCGCGCAACCCCAGCACCGCCAGCAGAACCAGGATCGCCGCGATCTGCCAGACCGGCAGCAGGCCCACCGACGACCCGATCTCGGGTATCGGCCCGGTACCGTCCGAGAACAACCCGACGAGCAGCATGACCAGCAATGCCGCGTACAGCACCGCATCGAACGGGGTCCGGGTCGTGCCCCGGGTCAGCGGCACCCGGCCCGGCCACGGCGGCAGCCGGATCGTGCCGGGCCGCAACCAGTACAGAATCGACCCCATCGGCGGGAAGAAGCGGTTGTTCAACGGTCCGAAACCGCAGCCCAGGCCGACGACTTCGAACAGCATCGTGAACAACACGACCTTCTGGAACACGATCGGTTCCGACCACCACGATCCGGCCGCGGTGAACCCGTCGATACCGGTGGTGGTCAGCGCGAACAGCATTCCGCCCAGGATGTAGAGGGCGATCTTGACCACGTAGAACAGGTGCAGCGGCGGCGGTGTCCCGAAACCGACCTCGGCCCAGTGCCGCGCCATCGGCCGGATCTTCTCCGCCCTGGTCCCGCGGCTCCATTCGGCCAAATCCACCACCGGAAGCTCCGGCCGGAGCATGCCGAACAACCGATCCGTTGTACCCACTGGCGCGCCCGATCCTTCTTCGTTCAATCACTTGATTGAAAAGTACTACGGAAGGGCCCCGTGCAACCGGCATTTCGCCCGAACCAATCCGGACGAGCAATAGCCCCACGGCGGGGACGAATGGAGCAGCAGCGCCCGGCCGACGATGCCCTGTGCGAGCCGATCGACCACTGCGTCCAGCAGGGCGTCGAGATCGCGCGCGCGAACCCCGCGGCGGGACCGGACGCGCTCCCCGGTCGAGCGCCGGATTACTCGACCAGCCCCTCACTCTTCAGCCAGTCGTAGGCGACATCGGACGGGTCCTCGCCGTCGATATCGACGCGGGCATTGAGGTCCTGCATCAAATCGTCGGTGAGGCGTTCGGAGATCGTGCCCAGCAGCGCGCGTAGCGGTGGATATCGTTCGATGATCTCGTCGCGCACCACCGCGGTGCCGCTGTAGGGCAGGAAGAATTTCCGGTCGTCCTCGAGGACCACCAGGTGCAGATTCTTCACCCGGCCGTCGGTGGTGTAGACCATGCCGAAGTTGCAGGGGGAGCTCTCGGCCGTCGCCGTGTAGACGACCCCGGCGTCCATCCGGGTGACGTTCGCGGCGGGTACACCGTTCGGATCGTTGTACGGGATCCCGTATTTTTCCAGCATCGGCAGGAAACCGTCGGAGCGGCTGAAGAATTCGTCGTCGACGCAGAAGGTGCGGTCGCCGACCGGAAGCGCGGCCACCTCCGACAGGGAACGCACGCCCAGGCGTTCGGCCGTCTGCGCCGACGCAGCGAATGCATAGGTGTTGTTGAAGTTGGCGGGCGGCAACCATTCCAGGTCGTACTCGCTCTTCTCGATATCGTGCACGGCCTGCCACAGTTCCTGGGGATCAGGGATGATCTCGGTCCGGTTGTGGTAGTTCACCCAACCGGTGCCCGTGTACTCCCAGAGCACGTCGGCGTCGCCGTTCAGTTGGGCCTGCCGCGACGACGCCGATCCCGGCGCACCGGTGAGATCGGTGACCTCGGCACCCGCTGCGGCCAGATAGGTGGCACTGATCTTGCCCAGCAACACCCCTTCGGTGAAGCTCTTGGAGGTGACGGTGATCCGCGCACCGTCCAGCGGGCGGGCACCGCCCGGCAGGGTCGCATCGTGGAATGTCCCCGACGAACTCACCAGACCGCAACCGGTGAGCAGCAGCGCCAGCACGGCAATCAGGGCGAGCAGCCGGGCGCGCGGCGCGGTCATGAGATACCTCGCGGAGTCGCAGCCAGTTCCACGAGCCGGCCCAGCCAATCGATGATGAGGGCCAGCAACGCGACCAGGATCGCGCCGGAGACGAGCAGCTTCGGCAGGAACAACGTGACGCCGGTGGTGATCAGCGTGCCGAGGCTGGTGGCGCCGATGAAGGTGCTCAGCGTCGCGGTGCCCACCAGGATGACCAGCGCGGTGCGCACACCGTTGAGGATCACCGGCACCGCCAGCGGTAACTCCACTTGCAGCAGAGTGCGGGTTCCCGAGAAACCGATCCCGCGCGAGGCCTCGATCGTGCGCTGATCCACCTGCCGCAGGCCCACGATCGTGTTCTGCAGAATCGGCAGCACCGCGTACACGACCAGGCCCACGATCGCCGTCCGGAATCCGGTGCCCAGCCAGAAGGTGAACAGCACCAACAGGCCGACCGCGGGCGCGGCCTGACCGATATTGGCGATATTGACGGCGAGAGGTTCGAACCGTTTCAGCGCGGGCCGGGTGAGCGCGATACCCAGCGGTATCGCCACCACGACGACGATCACCGTGGCCACGACGGTCAGTTTGATGTGCTCGAGGATGGTGGTCTGAAGATTCGCCCAGCTCAGCGACGCCTGCTCGGTCGGGGTGAAGGTTGTCGACCGATACCACAGGAGGTAGCCGGCGCCGATCACCACGATGATGAGCGGCTCGAACCAGACGTCGAGGGGTAGACGGCGCAACCGGTTCATGACGGACCGGCCGAATCGCTGTCGTCGTCACCAGGTTCCGTGGTGTCGCCACGGTCGCGGGCCGCGGGCCGCGCGGTACCCGCCGTCTCGGACCGTGCAGTGCCGGTCGTCTCGGGCGGCGCAGTGCCGGTCTCCGGGGGGTGTGCGGCCGCTTCGGGGACCGAGAGTTCGTCACCGGCCGCGGCCACGGGTTCGTCGTCGGCCGCAACCACCGGGGTCGGCGCCGGATCCGTTCCGTCCACGTAGGTGGTATAGGAGACCTCGCTCTCCTCCTCGCGCACTTCGGCGAGTTTGTCCCGGATCAGCTCGGTCACCGAACCGATACTCAGCGAGCCGACCACCGCGCCGCGGCCGTCGGTGACCAGCGCGGCACCCTGACTGGTCGCGAGCATGGCGTCCAGCGCGTCGTTGAGGGTCGAGGATCGGGCAACCACCGGCAGTCGCCGGTCCAGGAAATCGGAGACTTCCGGTTTGGTCGCCATTTCCGTGAGCGTCGGCCAGGACCGCGGCCGGCCGGCGCCGTCGACCACCACCACCCAGGTGTGCCCGGCGGCACGTGCGCGTTCGATCACGGCGGGCGCCGGTTCACCTACGCGGGCAGTGATCACCTCGTGGGTCTCGACATCGCGGACCCGGGATACGGTCAGGTACGCGAGTTTGGCGCCGGAGCCGACGAATTCCTCGACGAACGGGGTCGCGGGGTCGGTCAGGATTTCCTCCGGGGTCGCAAACTGCTCGATATGGCCGCCTTCGGAGAGGATGAGGACCCGGTCGCCGAGTTTGGTCGCCTCCTCGAAATCGTGGGTGACGACCACGATGGTCTTCCCGAGTTCCTGCTGGATGGCCAACAGGCTGTCCTGCAGGCGGGCCCGGGTGATGGGGTCGACCGCGCCGAACGGTTCATCCATCAGCAGTACCGGCGGATCGGCCGCCAGTGCGCGCGCGACTCCGACGCGCTGCTGCTGCCCGCCGGACATATCCTTGGGCAGCCGGCCCGCGAATTCCGCCGCGTCGAGCCCGACCAGGTCGAGCAGGTATTCGGTACGTTCGGCGATCCGCTGTTTGTCCCAACCCAGGACCCGCGGAATCGCGCCGATATTCTTGGCGACCGTCCAGTGCGGGAAGAGGCCACCGGACTGGATGACGTAGCCGATGGACTGCCGTAGCTTGTCCGGGTCCTCGCGGGTCACATCACGATCACCGATGAGGATCCGGCCCTCGGTCGGTTCGATCAACCGGTTGATCATCTTCAGCGTGGTCGTCTTACCGCAGCCCGACGGCCCGACGAACGCGACGATCTCCCCCGCCGCGATCTCCAGGTCCAGGCAGGCCACTGCCGGAGTCTCCTGGCCCCGGTAGCGTTTGACGACCGAGTCCAGGGTGATCGACGCGCCGGTCACCGCTCGTTCCGGTGTCGCCGGCGCGGGCCGGCCGGTCACAGCCTCGGTCATGACAATCCCTTTGCGATAGTGAAACGCCCGAGCACGACGAGCAGCGCGTCGAAGACCAGCGCGATGGCGACGATGAGAATGGTGCCGGTCAACGCCATCTCCAGCGCATTCGCACCCCCGAGCCGCGACAGGCCGTTGAAGATCAGCGAGCCGAGGCCCGGCCCGAGCACGTAGGCGACGATGGCGGCAACGCCGACGATCATCTGCGTGGATACCCGGATACCGGTGAGGATCACCGGCCACGCGATGGGCAGTTCGACGGTGAGCAGGATCCGCCACCGGGAAAAGCCGATGCCCCGCGCCGATTCGACGACCGAGGCCGGTACCGAACGCAATCCTACGATCGCATTGCCGATCACCGGCAGCGCCGCGAAGAACGCCAGCATGAGGAAAGAAGGAACCACACCGAGTCCGAACGGCACCAGCAGCAGGGCCAGCAGAGCCAGCGAGGGAATGGTCAGCGCGACCCGGCTCGAGGTCAGTGACAGCGCCGACAGCAGCGGCAGCCGGTAGACCGCGACGGCGATGAGGACCGCGACGATGCTGCCGGCCAGCACGGTCTGGAATGCCAGTGACGCATGCTGATAGGTGAGGAACGCCAGCGTCTCACCTCGCCCCTGGACGTAACTCCACAGATTCACGGGGATTCCCCTCGTCGACGGCAGACCGGCCCGGCACCGGCCCGCGGGAACTCACGGACGCGCGAGTCGCCACAGTAACCGAAATCCGGACACCTGACCGGGTACGGCGCGCGGTTCGGCAGGCACCGAATCCCGCGCCGCAGCGGGACATACCGGACGTACCAGCACAATGTCATTCCTCATGCTGCCGTGTCACGTGGTGATCCTGGTGATTCCAGGCCCGCAGAGGCCACCGCCGGCGCTCACGGGCCGGTTGTCCCGATCACGCGGCACGGATCGCCGGGCATGCCGGTTCGCCGCGGCCTGCCGAGGGACACACCGGCATGTTCGACTGGTCCGGCGACGCCGGGCATCGCGTTGTCACGACCGGCCGGCCACCTCCGGCTCTCATGCCCCGAACCTCACCGAGCATCCTGTGCATACGTCTCCCGGAGGACGGTTTTCAATACCTTGCCGCTGGGGTTGCGCGGAAGCTCGGTGACCAGCGCGATCTGCTTGGGGCATTTGTATCCGGCCAGCTGGGTACGGGCGAATGCTTCGATCCCCTCGGCGGTCGGCGGTGCGGAAGGGTCCGCCGCGACGATCACCGCGAGCGGTGCCTCGCCCCAGGTGGGATGCGGGACACCGATCACCGCGACCTCGGCGATCCCGGGGTGCGCGGCGAGAATGTTCTCCACCTCGGCGCAGTAGATGTTCTCCCCGCCCGAGATGATCATGTCCTTTTTCCGGTCGACGACGAAGAGGTAGCCGTCTTCGTCCTGGCGCACCAGATCCCCGGAGTGGAACCAGCCGCCGGCGAAGGCCCGTTCCGTCTCTTCGGGTTTGTTCCAGTACTCCTTCATCACCGTCGGGCCGCGGTAGACGATTTCGCCCACCTCCCCGACCGGCACATCGTTCATCTCGTCGTCGACGATGCGGACCTCGACATTCAGAATCGGCATCCCCACCGAGCCGATCTTGCGGATGGCGTCTTCACCGCGCAGGGTGCAGGTCACCGGGCTGCATTCGGTCTGCCCGAACGCCGTCGACACCGATGCCTGCGGGAAGGTCTCGATCATCGTGCGCAACAGCGTGGTCGAGGCGGGCGCCGCACCCCAGGAGATCTGCCGCAGCGCGGACAGATCGTATTTTCCGATATCCGGTAGCGCGCAGATCGCCTGCCATTGGGCCGGGACGAAGAAACAGCTGGAAACACGTTCCCGCGCCAGGAGTTCCACCGACGCTGCGGGATCGAATCCGCCGGACGTCGTGATGACGAAGGTACCGCCGGGCAGCAGGCACATCAGATAGCTGGACAACCCGGCGATATGGAACAGCGGTGCGCCGTTGAGCGCCACCGGCTCGACCTCTCCGGACGTGCCCTGGTGCAGGCTGACGCTGAAGGCGTGCAGCAACAGATTGGTATGCGTCAGCACCGCACCCTTCGGGCGGCCGGTGGTCCCCGAGGTGTACATGATGTAGGCCGCCGAATTCTCGTCGACGGGATGGGCCGGGCACTCCGGATCGGCCGCGGCAAGGGCGGTTTCGTAATCGTCGCCGTACTCCCTCGCCGCGCCGGATTCGCTGCCGATCACCAGACACGTCCGCACCCCGGGCGCCTTCCGTCGCGCATCGGCCAGAACACTCGCGAACCGGGCATCCACCACGGCCGCGACTGCGCCGGAATCCTCCAGCAGGTACGCGATTTCGGCGGCGGTCAACCGGAAGTTGATCGGGACGCAGATCGCACCCGCCCGCATCGGTGCGAGGAACGCCTCGACGACTTCCATCGAGTTCAGACCCAGCACGGCCACCCGGTCCCCCGCGCCGACACCGCGGTCTCGTAATGCGTTCGCCAACCGGGAAACCCGCTCGTCCAAGGTGCGGTAGTTACGCGATATTCCACCGAATCGCAAGGCCGGAGCGTCCGGCGTCTTGCGTGCGTGGCGGGCGAGCTGATCGCCTGCGCTCATTCCTCGGGACATCATTTCCGCAGCACCGGCCATGTTGCACTCCAGATTCGGTCGATCGAATCCGAAGCCTACGCCCGAGCCCTATCGCTTCGTAGCGTATTCGTCATTCCCCGAGGGGCATCGACTGCTTACCGATACCTCGTCGGGTTCAGGCATGCACGGCGGGCAGATCGACGGTGACCGGTACGGTTTCCCAGCCGCGCATGGTCGAGGTGGACGACAGTTCCAGTGCCTCCCAATCGACCTCCCAGACCGGGAAGCGTTTCAGGAATTCCTCCAGCGCGACCCGCGCCTCGAGCCGGGCCAGTGAGGCGCCGAGGCAGTAGTGGGTGCCGAAGCCGAAGGTCCGCAGATTGCTGATCCGCCGGTGGATATCGAAGGTGTCGGGATCGTCCCAGCGGCCGGGATCGCGATTGGCGGAAGCGACCAGCAGCATCATGGCACTACCGGCCGGCACGGTGGTGCCGTGCAGTTCGATATCGGTGGTGACGTAGCGGGCGATGGCGTGGCCGGTCGGTTCGAAACGCAGGGTTTCCTCGATCGCCTTCGGGATCAGCCGCGGGTCCTCGACCAGTTCGGCACGCTGCTCCGGGTGGCGGGCCAGCAGTGTTCCCAGCCAGCCGAGCAACCGGGCGGTGGTTTCGTTACCGGCGCCGGCGACCACCGTGATGTAGGTCAGGATCTCCTGCCGGGTCAGGGTGCGTGTCACGCCTTCGGTGTCTTCGAATCGCGCGTTCAGCAGTTCCGTCATCAGGTCGTCGGACGGATGTTCGGCGCGCCAGTCGATGTATTCGGCGAAGGTGTCGGTATGCGGGATCGCCTGATCCGATACCCGCATCTGCTGCCCGGGTTCGGTGCGCAGATTCGCGTCCGCTCGATCGCGGACACCCTGCTGGTCGGACTCGGGGATACCGAGCAGCATGCCGATCACCCGCATCGGGACCTCGTTGGCGAAGGAGGTCATGAGATCGAACCGTCCCGTGCCGGCGAGGCGGTCCAGCGACCGGAGGCACATATCGCGGATCTGGGGTTCCAGTGAGAGCACCCGCCGCGGCGTGAACACCCGCGCGAGCAGGGCGCGGTGGATATCGTGCGCCGGCGGGTCCTCCATCAGCAGGGTACCCGGCGGGATCTCGACGCCGGCCTTGATGATCTCCAGGATCGGGCCGCGTGACGACGAGAAGGTCTGCCAGTCCAGCAGGGCCCGGTCGACGTCGTCGTAGCGGCTCAGCACGTAGAAATCGTGCTCGTCGTTGTAGTAGAGCGGCGCTTCCTCGCGCAACCGGCGGTAGGTCGGATACGGGTCGCGGGCGATATCCCGGTCGAAGGGGTCCCAATAGATCCGGTCTGCACGGGCCATGGCGAACTCCTTCGATCGCTGCGAGGATCTTCCGGTGCCGGGCCTCCACGACCGGGAGTGCCGGAACCAAGTACCCCGTTTCCACCATTCGGTAACAACGTTACCCATAGGTGCGGCTCCATATCGACGGATTGCGATAGTTGCCTTGCGCCACCCCGGCCCGAGCACCAGGCAGTCACGGAAGTTCGATACTCCCAGCCCCGCGACCACCGGCCGGGCACGAACCGCGCGACGGGCCGTTCCGGAAGAAACGCGGCCGAACGGAAATAGTTTCGTTTCAAGCCCAGGTTTCCGGGGAGCATTCCGACCGCGATACGGCCGGTCCGGAATCATCCCTGCTCACACGGCCGGGAGTGAACCGGAGCATCGTGGATGTTTTGCCCGACTTCGCGGGTAACGAATGCGTCACGTTACCATCGCCCCCCGTGACCGACACCATGGTGAGGGCGGACCTGACGCCCCCGGAGCAATCTCGGGCCGGCCGGTCCGCACGCGGACAATGGGCGAGGCCGGTGGCGTTGCTCGCCGGCCTCCTCGCCACGCTGTTCGCCCTCGCTGTCCCGCTCCTCCCGGTCCATGTGGACAAGACGACGCTCACCTGGCCGCAGCAGGGCTCCACGGACAGCATCGCGGCCCCACTGATCTCCTATGCACCGCTTTCCTTCGATGCCGATATCCCCGGTTCCGCACTACAGCAGTTGACCGATACCGGGGGCCTCGCGGCGGCGACCATGCCCGCCGAGGCACCCGATCTGGAGAAGTACGGATTCGTTGCGCGGGTCCAGCCCGCGGCGGACGGCTCGCCCGCCCGCCTCGAGGTGGTGCTGCGCAGCCAGTCGATGTTCAGTGTCCCGGTCGCCGAACTCGGCGCGGCGACCCTCACTGTGCACTCCGATCATTCCGGGACCACCGCCGAGCTCACAGGTACCGACACCGAGCCGGTCTTCCTCGCGGGCGATTTCCGGCCACAGATGGTCGGTGTCTTCAGCGATCTGACCGATTCGGCAGGGACGACGGTGACCGCGGAGGTGGACAGCCGCTTCTCGGTCGTCCCGACCTTCGTCAAACGAGCCGCCGGTGTGCTGGCGGTACTGTGTGCACTGGTCTCCTTGGTGGCACTGTTCCGGCTGGACCATTCGGCAGGACGCCGGGTACGCCGTCTCCTCCCGCAGCGCTGGCTGACTTTCACCGCGGTCGACGCCACGGTGTTCACGACTCTCGTGGTCTGGCATTTCATCGGATCCACGACCTCCGACGACGGCTACCAGTTCGGGATGGCCCGGACCTCGCTGGCGTCCGGTTATATGGCCAACTATTTCCGGTTCTTCGGCGTACCCGAGAACCCGGTCGGCACGCCGCCCTACGACGTGATCGCCCATATGACCGAGCTGAGCATCGCCAGCCCCTGGGTGCGGTTACCGACCCTGCTCGCCGGGTTCCTCGCCTGGCTGGCCCTGAGCCGGGAGGTGATCCCCCGCCTCGGGGTCGTCCTGCGGCACGACAAGGTCGTCGTATGGACGGGCGCGCTGGGCTTCCTGGCGGTGTGGCTGCCATACAACAACGGGTTGCGCCCGGAACCGGTAATCGCGGTCGCGGTGCTGCTCACCTGGTGTTTCGTCGAACGTGCCATCGCGACCAGGCAGCTGCTGCCGTATGCGATCGCCATTCTGATCGCCGCGTTCAGCCTGACCGCGGCACCGTCGGGGGTGATCTGTTTCGCGCCGCTGGCGGCCGGGGCGCGGTCGGTCGTCCGCTTCGGCATCGCCCGGGCCCGCAAGATGCCGGCTCCCGGCACGTCGGTCACGGCCGGACCGTCCTGGTCCGCGCGGATCATGGCCTACGGCGCGCTACTGGCACCGTTGGCGGCCGCCGGAACGCTCGTCCTGGTGTTCGCTTTCGCCGTCCAGCCCCTGTCGGCGATGTTCGAGATGACCCGCGTACACAACGAGGTTGGCCCCTCTATCCCCTGGTACGACGACTATGTCGCCTATCAGCGATTGTTCACTCCCACGGCCGATGGTTCTATCGGGCGCCGGTTCGGGATGGTCGCGATGTGGCTGGGGCTGCTCGTGTGCGCGTTCGTGATGCTGCGTAAGGGCGGCCGGATCCCGTTCGTCGCCCCCGGGCCGGCGAAACGGTTGCTCGGGATCACTTTCGGCGCGATGCTGCTGATGGCGACCGTCCCGACGAAGTTCACTCACCACAACGGTGTTTTCGCCGGACTCGCCGGGGCCGTCGCGGTCGTCACCGCGGTGGCGGTGGGTCCGAAGGTGATGCGGGCCCCGCGCTACCGGGCCCTGTTCGCGGCCGTTGTCGCCATAGCGATGGCGCAGATCTTCACCGGCGTCAACAAATGGTTCTACGCCTCCGATCACGGCATACCGTGGTGGAACGAACCGCCCTCGATCGCCGGTCTCGGCATGAGCGAGATCTTTCTGACCGTGGCCGTAGTGTGCCTGGTATCGGCCGGCTGGTGGCATCTGCGGGCCCCGGAACCGGGAACACCGCATCGTGTATCGCGCCGCGCCTGGCGGATGGCGAAGATCCCGCCGCTGACAGTGGCGGCAGCGGTGATCGTCGTGTTCCAGGTAGGCTCGTTTGCGACCGCCGCCGCCACGCAATACCCGGCATTCTCGCTGGCCCGGTCCAATATCGATGCGGTCCGTGGCCAACCGTGCGGAATGGCCGACGATGTGCTGGTCGAAACCGATCCGAATGCCGCGATGCTCAGCCCGCTGTCCGGCGACGCCGAGACCACCTTCGCCGGTGACAGCGCCGGTTTCGTACCGAACGGGGTCGCGAACGTGACCTCCGACGACGATCAGTCCAAGGACGAGGAGAGCAGTATCGCCGACGCCCTGGAAGACGAGGGATCCGACGGTAGTTCCCGGACGCAGACCGGCGGCGCGCCCCTGCCCTTCGGCCTGTCCGCCACCACCCCTGTGCTCGGAACCGCCGGACAGCAGGAAGCCGCCGAACTGACCACCGGCTGGTACCGGCTGCCCGCACCGCAGGACCGCGACGGAATCATGGCGATCACCGCGGCGGGCCGCTTCCGGGCGATCACCCAGGACGGTTCGGTGATGCCCGGCCAGCCGATCGATATCGAATACGGCACCGCGGAATCGGCGACCAGTGCCCGGCCCCTCGGCCAGGTGATGCCCATCGATATCGGACCGACCCCGTCCTGGCGGAATATGCGGGTACCGCTCGACCAGATCCCGGAGCAGGCCGACGTGGTCCGTATCAAGGCCAAGGATCTGTCCGTCGATGCCCAGGAGTGGATGGCGCTCACCCCACCGCGTATTCCGCGGACGCAAACCCTGAACGAACTGATCGGGTCGGAACAGCCCGTCCTGCTGGACTGGGCCGTGGGACTCCAGTTCCCGTGCCAGCGGCCCTACGACCACAAAGACGGGATCGCCCAACCGCCCGGCTGGCGTATCCTGCCCAACCGACCGGCCTCGCACACCACCTCGCTGTGGCAGAGCCACGACGGCGGCGGCCCATTGGGCTGGACCCGCCAGCTGCTGCGCTCACAAACCCTGGCCACCTATCTGAAGGACGATTGGAGCCACGATTGGGGTCAGTTGCAGCGGTTCACGCCGATCGACCGCGCGGCGCGTCCGGCACAACCGGCGGTCGGCCAGGAAACTCACGGCGGGCTATGGACCCCCGGCCCGATCAACGTCAAATGGTAGTGCCGATCGGCAAGCGGTCTTCGCGCACACTCCCCGGGACTCCGATCGCAGTCCGCGGACGGCCACGATGCACCGGAGTGACCGGGGGCACCGTGGCGGTTCCGGACCGTGATCGGCGCGCGGCTAGGGTTCAGTGGATGAAAACCGAAAGATATTCCATCGCAGGTGTTCTCGCAGTCGCCGCGATAACCGCAGTGGCGCCCGCCGCGGCCGCGTTCCCCACCGGCTCCGCCGGTTTCGGTAACGGCCGGGAAGTGGTGATCATCGACAACACACTCGAGCTGAGCGATCTCGGTGCGTGCTGGGCCAGTGGCTTCCAGCGCGATATCCGCTTCGAGAACCGGAGCACGCGCGATTTCCGCGTGTACAACACCCCGGATTGCACCGGTGTACCCGTGGCCACGGTGCCCGCGGGCCACACCGCGACCCACTACGGCTGGTCGGCCTCGGCCCGGTAATCATTCGAGGCGCCCGGCAGCGAGCACCACTGCCGGGCCCCTCGGGTCGTGGCGGTTACGCAGGTGGCCGGCATCGTGACGCGATGACACCGGGTCTCGAACCAGTTGGCCGGCATTGCCGGAGTCAGTCGCAGACCGCCCCGTTCGACGCCGAACCGACCAGGCGTACATACTTTGCCAGCACTCCACGGGTGTAGCGCGACGGTAGCGGCGCCCAGCCGTCGCGGCGGCGAGTGAGCTCGACGGGCTCGACCAGCAGGTCGAGGGTTCCTGCCGCGACGTCGAGGCGGATACGGTCACCGTCGCGGACGAAGGCGATGGGGCCCGCGTCCACCGCTTCCGGCGCAACATGGCCCACGCAGAGGCCCGTGGTACCACCGGAGAACCGCCCGTCGGTCAGCAGCAGCACATCCTTGCCCAGTCCGGCGCCCTTGATGGCACCGGTGATCGCCAGCATCTCGCGCATACCCGGACCGCCCTTGGGGCCCTCGTAGCGGATGACCACCACATCGCCCGCGGTGATCGTCCCGTCGGCGAGGGCGTCCATGGCGGCTCGTTCCCGGTCGAAAACCCTTGCCGTGCCTTCGAAGACGTCGGAGTCGAAGCCCGCCGACTTCACCACGGCGCCACCGGGCGCCAGCGAACCGTGCAGGATGGTGATTCCGCCGGTGGGGTGGATCGGGGACGACAGCGCACGTACGACCTTCCCGTCCGGGTCCGGCGGCGCGATCTCGGCGAGATTCTCCGCGACCGTACGGCCCGTCACGGTCAGGCAGTCACCGTGCAACAGCCCGGCGTCCAGCAGGGTTTTCATCAGAACCGGTACGCCGCCCACACGGTCGATATCGGTCATCACATGCCGGCCGAACGGTTTGACATCGGCCAGATGCGGGACCCGCCGGCCGACGCGGGCGAAATCGTCCAGGCTCAACGCGACCCCGGCCTCGTGCGCGATCGCCAGGAGATGCAGTACCGCATTCGTAGAGCCGCCGAACGCCATCACCACCGCGATGGCGTTCTCGAACGCCTCCTTCGTGAGGATATCGGCGGTGGTGATCCCGCGACGGATCAGTTCGATCACCGCCGCCCCGCTGCGGCGGGCATAACCGTCGCGGCGGCGGTCGGTCGCCGGCGGCGCCGCGCTCCCCGGCAGCGACATGCCGAGCGCCTCGGCCGCGCTGGCCATCGTGTTCGCCGTGTACATCCCTCCGCAGGCGCCTTCCCCGGGGCAGATGGCGCGCTCGATGGCGTCCACGTCCGCCCGGCTCATCAACCCGCGCGCGCACGCGCCCACGGCCTCGAACGCGTCGATGATGGTCACCTCGCGTTCGCTGCCGTCGGACAGTTTCGCGATACCCGGCAGGATGGATCCGGCATAGAGGAACACACTGGCCAGGTTCAGCCGGGCGGCCGCCATCAACATGCCGGGCAGCGATTTATCGCAACCGGCCAGCAGCACCGAACCGTCGAGCCGTTCGGCCTGCATCACCGTCTCCACGCTGTCGGCGATGACCTCGCGGGAGACCAGTGAGAAATGCATCCCCTCGTGCCCCATCGAGATACCGTCGGACACCGAGATGGTGCCGAACTGCATCGGAAACCCGCCGGCCTCGAACACACCGTCCTTACAGCCGCCGGCCAGCCGGTCCAGCGACAGGTTGCACGGTGTGATCTCGTTCCACGAGGAGGCGACCCCGATCTGGGGTTTCCCCCAGTCGTTGTCGCCCATACCGACTGCGCGCAACATTCCGCGCGCGGCGGTTTTCTCCAGGCCGTCGGTCACATCGCGGCTGCGGGGTTTCATATCGGGGGTAGCGGGGGTAGCTGAATCATCGGACACGACACCATCGTCCTCTCCCTGTGGCCAGAACTTCGAGTCCCACGCCGGTCGGGTGGACGCGACCACGCCTCCTCCCGCCGGTTCGGCCACGGCCACGGCCACGGCCACGTCGGTGACGGTGCGTAATCGCTGTTCGCCGGGGTGTCAGCACGGAATCCGCGTCGGGCAGAGCCACGGTAGGGCCACGCCTGCGACCCGAGCCGTTCCCGGACGGCGCCGCCCTCTCGGGAGGCCGTCCCCCGGGCGGCGAGATGCGCCATTGTTCGATCTCGCCGCCGAGCGCGCCGGAAGCCGGCCTGTTGATGCCGGACCCAGTAGGTCGAGCGCGCCGGTGCTGCCCCGTCGAACGACTCGGTGCCGGCGAACGGCGGCATGGTCTCGATCAGCCGGAGCTACCACACCGCCGGCGGGGCGGCGGTGTGGTCACCGATCTCGCCAGACGTGTCCGGTGCACCCGAGCAGTACGTCATCCAGAGGCGGTGACTATGGCCCCGACGGCCGTCTGCTGCCGTCCCGCCTCCGAACGCCGGCCTGATCGCGAGGTCGTGACGCGGGAACGCACCGGCGTCACGACCTCGCCCCTCATCAGCCCACCTGTGTGGCGGGCAGGATCCGGGCCCGGACCTCCCCGAATCCGATCCGTGAGCCCTCGGGTCCGGGCGCGGTGGCGGCAATGGCGACCTCGTCGCCGTCTTGGAGGAAGGTCCGGGTCTCGCCGGCCACCTCGACGGGTTCCGCACCGCCCCAGGTGAGTTCGATGAATGCGCCGCGCTGGTCCGGCTCGGGTCCGGAGATCGTCCCGGACGCGAAGAGGTCACCCGTGCGCGCCGTCGCACCGTTGACGCTGGTGTGGGCCAGCATCTGCGCGGGCGACCAGTACATCTGGGCGTACGGCGGGCGGGAGACGATCTGCCCGTTCCATTCGACGGTGAGATCGATGTCGAGACCCCATTTCTCGGTACCGCGCAGGTAGGGCAGCGGCTCCGGGTCCTGTACCGGGGTGTCGACCCGGGCCGCCTCGAGCGCGGCCAGTGGTACCACCCACGGTGAGATCGAGGTCGCGAAGCTCTTGCCGAGGAACGGGCCCAGCGGGACATACTCCCACGCTTGGATATCGCGCGCCGACCAGTCGTTCACCACCACGGCGCCGAAGACGTGATCGGCGAACTCGTCCGGTGTGATCACCGTGCCGGGTGCGGATGGTACTCCGACAACGAAGCCCAGTTCGGCCTCGATATCGAGTCGACGCGACGGCCCGAAGGACGGCGCCGGCTCGGTGGGGGCTTTGCGCTGCCCGCACGGGCGGACGATATCGGTGCCGGACGGGATCACGGTACCGGCGCGGCCGTGGTAGCCGACCGGCAGATGTTTCCAGTTCGGCATGAGCGGCGCCGAATCCGGGCGGAACAGCCGGCCCAGGTTGGTGGCGTGGTGTTCGGAGGCATAGAAGTCGACGTAGTCGGCGACGGCGATGGGCAGGTGCATCATCACGTCCGCGACGTCGTGCACGGCGTCCGCGTCGATCTCGCCGCGGACGAGTTCGGTGATCCGGGCCCGGACCCGCGACCATTCCCGCGGGCCGCGGGCCATGAAATCGTTGAGGACCGGCCGGGCGAACACGTCGTCGTCGAGCGCGAGTGCGAGGTCGACGACCTTGTCCGCCACCCGCACACCGATCCGGGGCGCGGTACCCGGGGTGGAGAAGGAACCGTAGGGCAGATTGCCGATCCCGAACAGTGAATCGGCGGGTATGTCTATGACGGTCATGGTGCTGAACTTTCGGGGACGGGCCGCAGGGCGGCGGGAAGCAGATGCAGACCCACCAGCTCGGTCAACGGGTCGCCGATACTGCAGGTGCCGAAGGAGCGGAACGCTGCCCGCACGGCGGCGGTCTCGCCGTCGGTCAGTGCGGCCAGCTGCTGTGCGAGCGCGCGACCGTCCCGGTCGGCCAGTATGTCGGCGAGTTCGGCGGTATCGGCGCCGGCCAGCGCCAGGTGCGTCGCGAGCAGCAGGTTGAGGAATCCGTGCTGATCGAATCCGGTCGCGGGATCGGTATTGCGGACCGCATGATGCAGGCCCGCGGTCGCTTTGAACGGAGTGCCGGCGGTGACGGCCGATCGGATGGCGGCGGCGAGTTCCGGTGTGCCCGGGTAGGCCTCGGCGACCACCCCTCCGGTGCGGAATTTCGCCACATACGGCGAGTCCGCGAGCCGGTCGAAGAATTGCGGCCGGCGGCCGTCCCGGGGAACCTCGACCGAGACGGCGAGTTCCGGCCATCGCGGTTTTGCCGCCGGTAGCTCCGCGAAGAACTCCTCCGCCGATTGTCCTGGCCGGGCGGCGATTTCGACGCCCACGACGGTGACCCCGGCGATCTCGGACGCCCGGTCCAGGGCGGTGGCCACCGTGCCGGGGCCCTCGGGCGCGGTAAGGACCACCTCGATCGGTGCGGGGTGCGACGCGGCGAGTTCGGCGAGTCGGGGAATCGGGAAGATGAACGGACCGACCAATGCCGCGAAGGCACTGTCGCGGTAGCGGGCATGCGCGGTGAGCGCGGCCGGCAGCGGTGCGTTACCGGGTGGGAAGAGCGCCGCGTCGTCACACAGGCCGCGCAGCAGGGCGGGGATCATCCGACCGCCTTTCCCAGCCACGACCAGGCATAGTTCGGATCCTCGCAGGCCAGCGCGCCTTCCCCCAGTTCGAGCGGCGCGAAAGTATCGACCATAACCGCGGTCTCCTCGACGGACTCGAGGCCCAGGGAACGTTCCATACTGCCCGGTTGCGGGCCGTGGGCGTGGCCGCCGGGATGTACCGATACCGAACCCAGGCCGATCCCGGATCCCTTGCGCGCCTCATAGTTCCCGCCGCAGTAGAACATCACCTCGTCGGAGTCGACATTCGAGTGGTAGTAGGGCACCGGGACGGCCAGGGGATGGTAGTCGACCTTGCGGGGGACGAAATTGCACACCACGAACCCGTTGCCTTCGAACGTCTGGTGCACCGGCGGGGGCTGGTGCACGCGACCGGTGATGGGTTCGAAATCGTCGATGTTGAAGGTGTATGGGTACAAGCAACCGTCCCAGCCGACCACATCGAAGGGGTGCCGCGGGTACACCATGCGGGTGCCGACGATCCCACGGGATGTGCGGTGCTTGACCAGTACCTCGATATCCGTGCCGTCGGCGAGCAGTACCTCCGACGGCCCGTGCAGATCGCGTTCGCAGTACGGCGCGTTCTCCAGGAGCTGCCCGTATCGCGAGAGATAGCGTTTGGGCGGCGCGATATGGCTGCTCGATTCGATCGCGTACGCGCGCACCGGTTCGTCGCCGCGGGGGATCCAGCGATGGGTCGTGGACGTCGGGATCACCACGTAATCGCCGGGCCGCGCCTCCAGCGCTCCGAAAACCGTTTCGACCCGCGCCGCACCGGATTCCACGTAGACGACCTCGTCGCCGAGGGCATTGCGGTACAGCGGCGAGGTCTGCCGCGCGACCACATAGGAGATCCGCACATCGGCGTTGCCCAGCAGCAGTCGGCGTCCGGTCACGATATCGGTCTGCGACCAGCTCTCCTGCGGGAACAGCTCGTGCAGTTTCAGGTGCCGCGGCCGCAGCGGATGATTCGGTTCCGTGGTCTGGTCCGGCAACTCCCAGACGGTCGATCCGGAGATAGCCGACGGTATACCGCGGTGATAGAGGAGGGACGAATCGGAGGAGAATCCCTCCTCGCCCATCAGCTCCTCGTAGTACAGCCGGCCGCTGTCGTCGCGGTGCTGGGTGTGACGTTTCGGCGGAACATCGCCGAGCCGGCGGTAGTACGCCATGCCTGCCTCCTCGGGAAGTCGGGTGTGTGTCGATGACGGGCGCGGAATCAGTCCACCCGCAGGGCGATACCTTTGGTTTCCTTGATGAAGAAGACCGTCACCAGCGTGAGAAGCGCGCAGAACACGAAGTATCCGGCGGGTGCCAGCGAATTGCCGGTGAGGTCGATGAGGTAGGTCGCGACGAACGGTGCCGTACCGCCGAGCAGCATATTGGTGGTGTTGTTGCCCAGGGCCAGGCCGCTGTAGCGCACCGAGGCCTTGAGCATCTCCACATAGGTCACGTACGAGGCGCCGTTGACGACCGAGACGCAGATGAACAGCACCGACTGTCCGACCACGGCCTGCCATGCCCCTGACCCGGACATCAGCATGAACATCGGCACACCGAGGATCGCTGCGGCGGCGCTACCGCCGAACAGCACCGGTTTGCGGCCGTAGCGGTCGGCGAGATAGCCGGCGATCGGAAGGGTGATGACACCGAGTACCAGCGCGAGCGAGGTGGACAGGAACGCCAGCGTCGAGGAATGCCCGCCGGAAGTCTGCAGATAGGTGGCGGCGTACACCGAGGCGATGTAGTAGCCACCGGTGATCAGGGCACCGAGGAAGATGATTTTCACGACCGCGCCGCCGGAGGTGCTCAGCAACTCCATGATCGGCAGCTTCTTCGTCTCGCCCTTCTCCGAGAGCTTCTCGAACTGCGGGGTGTCCTCCATATGGTTGCGGATCCAGATGCCGACGACGCCGATCACCACACTGAGCAGGAACGGGATACGCCACGCCCAGGACAGGATGGTTTCCTCGTCGAAGAACGAGGTCAGGCCCAGCGCCACCAGTGAGGCCACGAGCGAGCCGAGGTAGGTGCCCGAATTGACCATCGAGGTCTGCGTCGCCCGCCAGCGCGGCGGCGCCGATTCGGAGACGAAGGCATTGGCGCCACCGAGTTCTCCGCCGGCGGCGAAACCCTGCACACACCGGGCCAGCACCAGGATGGCCGTGGCCCAGACGCCGAGCGTGACATAGGTGGGTAGCAGGCCCATGACGACGGTGGCGATCACCATCAGCAGGATGGTCCACGAGAGCGCGCTCTTGCGGCCGTAGCGGTCACCGATATGGCCGAAGAAGATACCGCCGGGGATCCGCAGGAAGAAGGCGACCGCGAAGGCCGCGAAGGTTCCCAGCATCGCGGCCGTATCGTTCTCCGAGACGAAGAACAGCGAGGCGATCACCGTCGCCATATAGCCGTAGATGCCGAAGTCGTAGTACTCGACGACGGTGCCGACGACCGCCGCGCGGACCACTTTCACCGGCGACTGCGCCTTGGCCGGGCCGGTGCCGGCGGCCGTTTCGGAGCGGTGCGCTGCTTCGGGCATCAGCTCGTTTCCCAACATGTCATCGTCCTTGTGCGTTCGAGAGGGTGCGCGACGCGAGCGCCGCGCTGCGGCCGGCGATCCGGCCCATGGTGAGCGCGTTGGCGACCGCGTTGCCGCCGCCGACGTAGCGCTGTCCGAGGACCCCGCCGCCGGCCTCACCGGCGGCGAAGAGTCCGGTCACCGGTGCACCGGTGGTATCGAGTACGGCGGCGCGTGCGTCGATCTCGAGGCCGGTGTGGGTGCAGACCAGTTCCGCGGGCAGGATCCTGGCCGCGTAGAAAGGTCCTGTTTCGATCGGGTCCAGCGGCTCGGTGACACCTTTCGCGGCCAGTGAGACGTGCCGACGGAATTCGGTGTCCTGACCCGCGGGCAATTCGGCGTTCCACCGATCGATACTCGTGCGCAGGGCAGCGGCCGGGACTCCGATGGCTGCCGCCAGCTCGTCCCAGCTGCCGGCCCGCACCGTACGTCCGGCCGCGGCCTCCTCGGCCACCCGTTCGGCGGTCCAGTCGGTGTATCCGGGGGCGAGTCCGGTCCGGGCCTTCTCGTCGAAGATCATCCAGCCGTAGCCACCGTGCTGGTCCAGGATTCCGGTGGAAACCGCGTAGGACGCGTCCTCGTCCATGAAACGCCTGCCCTGCGGGTTCACATGGATACGCGAGGCGGGCGGGAATCCGGACTGCCAGTGGTGGTAGCGCTGGAAGTACACGGTCGGCATGAGCAGGCCCCAGCCGTGGCCGGTCAGCGACGCGCCGGCGGCTTCGGCGAAGCGCAGGTGGTCGCCCCGGCTGCCCGGTGCGGCGACGACGAACAGGGATTCGCCCGCTTCCCGCGCGTCCGGGAAGTAGCGGTCGACGAACCCGGGATCCTGGGCGAAACCTCCGGAGGCGACGACGACAGCTTCCGCAGGCATATCGATTCCGTCGGCGACGACTCCTGCCACCCGTCCTTCCTGGACCAGCAGTCTCTCCACCCGCGTGCCCAGCACCACTTCGACCCCGTGCGCGCGGGCGGCCCCGGCGAGGACTTGGACGAGACCGTAGCCCTGGTCTTTCGGTACGTGCCCGCGCCACACGTCCTCCACTCCCGCGCGGGTCAGGCCCGGCTGGTGTGCGTTACCGGAAACGGCTGCCGGAACCTCGAGTCCGAGGCCGATGAGCCATTCGAGTGTCGGTCCGGCATTCTCGCAGAAGGCGTGGATCAGTCCCGGGCGCAACACCCATTGGTTGAGGTCCATGTAGTGCTGGAAGAACTTGTCCGGCGAATCCTCGATCCCGAGGGCGCGCTGCACGCTGGTTCCCGCCGCGGTGAACAGTCCCGCGGACAGTTGGGTGGAGCCGCCGAGTTCCCGTTCGGATTCGAACAGCAGCACCGAGGCGCCGTCTTCGGCCGCCGAGACCGCGGCCGCCAGACCGGCCCCTCCCCCGCCGATCACGATCACATCGAATTCGTCGTCCATCACAGGCTCCCGTCGGTTTCGGCGACGATGCGGTGGTACAGGCCGTTGGACACCAGTCCACCGTCGACGGTGACCTCGCTGCCGGTCATATAGCTCGACCGGCTCGACAGCAGATGCAGTACGGCGTCGGTGATCTCCTCGGGTGCGCCCATCCGCCCCATCGGAATGGACCGCAGAGACGATTCCACGAACCCACCCGAACCGGTGACCAGGGCGGTCCCGACCAGACCCGGATGGACCGAGTTGACCCGGATACCCCATTTCGCCAGGCCGCCGGCCGCCGATTTCGACAGCCCGGTCAGCCCCCATTTGCTGGCCGAGTACGCCGGGGAGAAGTAGCCGATCTGCCCGGTGATCGAGGAGATGTTGACGATGGATCCGCCGCCGGAATCCCGCATGAGCGGCGCCACCGCCTGCATCCCGTAAAAGGGGCCGGACAGGTTGATCCGCAGCGTTTTCTCCCAGATCTCGTCCGGGGTGTCGGTGAATTCCAGCCGCCGCGAGATACCGGCATTGTTGACCAGGCCACCGAGTTCCCCGCGCTGCGTGCGGATCTCGTCGACGACCCGGTCCCAGGCGGATCGGTCGGCGACATCGAGCAGATGAGCGCTGGCCGAACCACCGGCCGCGGTGATCTCGGCGACCAGTTCGGCGGTGTCGGTGATATCCGCGGCACAGACATGGGTGCCGAGTGCGCCGAGCGCCCGCGCATGGGCCGCGCCCATACCGGCCGCGGCGCCGGTCACCAGGACGACTCCGGGGTACTCCGGACGGTCAGACATGGCGCGAGCCTCCATCGACGGCGATGCTGTGCCCGGTGATGTAGCGGGCGCTGTCGGACAGCAGGAACAGCAGCGGTCCGAAAACTTCCTCCGGCGACCCGAGCCGGTGCAGCGGGACCACCTCGAGGGCGTGCGCGAGCGCGGCGGGATCGTCCTGGACCCAGCGGGTCATGGCGGTATCGATGTAGCCGGGAGCGATGGAATTCACCCGGATCCCTTTGTCACCGAATTCGACTGCCAGTGATTCGGTCAGATGCGCGACCGCGGCCTTGGAGGTGCAGTAAGCGCCCCGGCCCTTCCGCACCCGCAGGGCGGAGACCGACGACATGTTCACGATCGCGCCGCCGGGCCGTATATGCCGCGCCGCGGCCTGCGCGCCGTACAGCACGCCCTCGACGTTCACCCGCAGGGTCGCGCCGATCTGCTCGGGCGAGATGTCCTCGGCCGGGGCGAACGGGAAGATGCCGGCGTTGTTGATCCAGAAATCGATCCGCTCGAATTCGGCGACGGCACGCCGGGCGAGTTCCTCGTGGTCGGCGGGCGCGGTGACATCGGCGCGCATACCGACGACCCGGCCGGGTGATACGTCCGAGCCGTTCCCGGCGAGTTCGGCATTGATCCGTTCCGCGGTGGTGACGACCTGATCCTCGTTGATATCCGCGGCCACCACCGACACTCCGCGCGCGGCCAGGCCCGCCGCGAATACCGCACCCATCCCCTGGGCCGCACCGGTGACAACGGCGACCTTGCCCGCCATTTCCGGGTACTGCGCGGTCATCGGGGCCGCGTCGGTGCGGCCCGGATTGTCCCGGTCCGTGGTGGTGCTCATTTCTGGTCCTTCCTGAGATGAAAAATGGGAGAAAGTCGAGGTGACCGGGTTATGCCGGAGGTGTGTCGTCGCGCGAAACGCGGCGACGGGTGATCGCCCAGCCATCGTCGGTGCGCTGGAGGCGGTCCTCGAAAGTGGTCATCCGTACCAGGAGCGAGCGGCCGCCGCGGGGGGTGGCGATTATCTGCAGATAGGCACCGGCCTCGAGCGTCGAGTCGTCGAGCTGCCGGATCGCTATATTCGTGACCACGTGCCGATGGATCTCGTCCGCCGCCTGCGCCGCCTCGTAGAAGCCGCGGGCGAAGTCGGTGAGCGCAGCCCGGCCTGCCACCGGTCCGGGATAGCTCGGCGAATGGAATTCCCCGGCCATGGTGAACGTGGCCGCCCAGTCGGCGGCGCGGCCGTTGTCTATGTAGTGGCTCTGGAAGCCGTACAGCTGGTGGACCGCGGCCACCGTGGCCGGATCGGGCAGACCTCCGGGCGACACCGTGTTCATCGACATTCTCCTCGGGTGATCGCTGATCGGCCGGCTTGCCCCCACCCTCCGGCCGTGCGATAATCGCACACACTGTGCGATATGCATGAAGGCTAAGTGTCCGCCCTCACAGAAGTCAAGAAGGACGAGATGAACCACAGCACGGCACCGGCCGGCGAGCACACGCTCGCGGTCGAGCTGGACTCCGGAATGTCGAAAACGCTGCACCATGGAGTGGCGATCCTCGAGGTGCTGGCCCGTCATCCGCACGGGCTTTCGACCAGCGATCTCGCCGACGCGGTCGGCGTGCACCGGACGGTCGCGCACCGGCTGGTCCGCACCCTCGAAGCCCACCGCCTGTGCCGCCGTGACGACACCAAACGGGTCACGCTCGGCACAGGCCTGGTCACCCTGGCCGAGCCGGTGGAACAAGATCTGCGGACCGTGGCCCGGCCGGTGATGGAGGATCTCGCCGAACGTACGCGTGCCACTGTCCACCTCGTTCTCCGCGAAAGCGCGTCCGAGGTGCGCGCGCTGGTGGTGGTGGAGCCGCGCAATGCCGAGGTGCATGTGGCGTTCCGGCCGGGCCAGGTGCACGCCCTCGACCGGGGATCGGCCGGTTTGGCGATGCTGGCCGCCCTGCCACCGGTCCCCGGCGAACGCCCGGAAGTGGAGACGGCCCGGGAGCGGGGTTACGCGGTCACCCGCGGCGAGGTCGTCTCCACGGTGTACGGCATCTCGGCCCTCATCCCCCGGCGCCGCGGCGCACCGCTGTCGTCGATCGGAATCTCGGTATTCGAAATCGACGACGAACGCGCGCTCGCCACCGCGGTTGCCGAGGCCGCCCGGCAACTGGGCACACTCCTGCACTGACACAGCAGACGTCGCCTGCGGTGGACGACTCGGCGAAACCGATTGGCCCGCCCGGCGTCGATGGGCGACGATACCGGCCATGATCCTGCTCGTACCCGCCGATTCGCTCCGTCCCCGCCGCCCCGACGACCATTTCGCCGCCGAGGCCCAGGCCGCGCGTGCCCTCGGGATCGACGTGGCTCTGGTCGATCACGACCGGATCACCCGGCCGGGCGGCGCCGAGGAGGCGGTGCGGCGAGTGCATGCCGAAGGGATTGCCGTATACCGGGGCTGGATGGTGCGCAGCGAGCGGTACGCCGAATTCGCGGATGCGCTGCGCCGCCGGAACATCGTCCTGCGCACCACGCCGGACCAATACCGGCGGGCGCACGAACTGCCCGGCTGGTACGCCGAACTCAGCGACCTCACACCGCGGTCGGTATGGACAACCGGCACCGCACGGGCGGAGTTCGACCGGGCACGGCAACGTCTGGGCGCGGGCCCCGCTGTACTGCGTGATTACACGAAGTCGATGAAGCACTATTGGAACGATGCCGCCTTCATGCCCGAGACAGGTGACGATGCGGCCGCCTGGCGGGTGGCGAGCCGGTTCCGGGAATTGCGTGGTGTGGATTTGACCGGCGGTTTCGTTCTGCGCGCTTACGAGCCGTTCATATCCGCCGAGATACGGACCTGGTGGATCGGTGGCAGCTGCCACCTCATCGGCCCCCATCCCGACAGTCCGGAGGAGACGCCTTCCCCGGGCTTCGAAGCCGCTATCGCGCAACAGCCGATCCGCGATCTAGGGCTGCCCTTCGTCACAGCGGATTTCGCGCTGCGTGCCGACGGCACCTGGCGACTGATCGAACTCGGCGACGGTCAGGTCAGCGACCGGCCACGCACAATCCCGCCGGAAACTCTCGTCGGGGCCCTGCGCGACGAGTTCGCCCCGGCAGGTCCGGGCAGCGCTGCGCCGGGCAACGAGTGACCGGGCACGTTCCGGAAATGCGGGCCGACGGGGGGCACGGGTCGGCTGGACTCGTCCTGCGGGCATGGTCGACGATGTAGCAATGTCACTCAGTTCGCACGAGGCCGATCTCTTCGAAGGGTTGCGGGGACGGTTCGAGGCGATCGCCTACCGGCTGCTGGGCTCGGCCGGGGATGCCGAGGATGCGGTGCAGGAGACCTTTCTGCGCTGGCATGCGGCGGACCGGGAACGGATCGAAACCCCCGAGGCATGGCTGACGAAGGTGCTGACGAACCTCTGTCTCAATCAGTTGACCTCGGCGCGGTCCAGGCGGGAAACCTATGTGGGGCAGTGGCTTCCGGAACCGGCCTTGTGCGGTGACCCGATACTCGGCCCCGCCGATACGGTCGAGCAACGTGAATCGGTGTCCCTCGCGATGCTCACCCTGCTGGAACGGCTGTCACCGAAAGAACGAGCAGTGTATGTGCTGCGGGAGGCATTCGAGTATCAGCATCGGGAGATCGCTGACATGCTCGACCTCAGCGAGGCGAACTCCCAGCAGATCTACCGGCGCGCGAAACAGCATGTGACCACCGAGCGGTCCCGTACTTCCGTCGACTCGGCGACCGCGCGGGACATCGTCCGGGAATTCCTGACCGCGGCCCTCAGCGGCGATACCGAACCACTGATCCGGTTGCTCACCGGCGACGCGATCAGCATCGCCGACGGTGGCGGCCGAGTTCCGGCACGTAGAGGCCCTGTGTTCGGCGGCTTCGCCATCGCCCGCTACCTCAGCGGTTTGTTCCACCCGACCGCTGCCAAGCGGGCATTCATCGGCGGCCGGCCGGCCTTCTACAGCGTCACCGTCAACGATGGTCCGGCACTGCTGGTCGAGGTGGACGGACAGATCCTCGGTGTCTTCTGCCTCGAGTCCGCCTCCGACGGTATCCGGACGATCCGAGTCCAGGTCAACCCGGACAAACTGGGTCGTGTGCGTCGCCAGTGGGCCGCGACGGCACCACATCTGCCCCTCCCGGTGGAGTGGTGACCCGTCCTGGCCGAGGGCACGCGCGAAGCCGCCGTGGTCATCCCATGTGCCGGTCCGGGAACCGGACCACGCCGACCCGCAGGGAGTCGAGTTTCTCCGCTTCCGGTGATCCGGCCGCAGCCGTGTAGACGACAACTTTCAGGTCGACGCCCGGGACCTCCAGTACGTGGGTACCGGATTGACCCGCAATGCCGATCCGGTATCCGGTTCGCCATGCGTTACCTCCTGCCGATCATGACGATGCCCCCGCTCGCCGGCGGCCGCGCAACCGCCGGGCACCACCTCGCCGATATTTCGTCAGGACGCATTACGTCCACCACCGGTAGCTATATCGACCGCGACCGTCCGGCCCGTTCGTCCGGCGAATTTTACGCCCCCGACCGTGAGCGGGAACTGTGGACGGTGGCCGAGGAACTCTGCGGATTCCGATAGCCCGATCGACGTTCGACCTGTCCCGCCGCGGCGGGTCACGGGTACGGCAATACCTGCCCGCCGCGCTGGTGCAGTAGGACCGACATGGACGCGATCTCCTGCTGCTGTCCGTTGACCATCGACAGGGCGCGGATCCGGACGGCGGGCGCGGCGCTGCTCTCCGCGGCCGCCGCCATGTCGATACCGCCCTGATGGTGGCGGATCATCAACTGTAGAAACAGGAGCTCGCGGTCACGCCCGGCGGCGTTGTACAGGCGGGTGAGTTCCTCGTTGGACGCCATCCCGGGCATTTCCGCGCCGGTGCCGTGGTGATCGTGCGTATCGGCGGGCGCCGGCGGGGCGCCGACGAGTTCGAGCCAACCGGTCAGGGTGCCGATTTCGCGCCATTGGGACACACGGATCTGTTCGGCGGCGGCCCGCACATCGCGGGCGACGCCGAGGCCGAGCATATCCACCATGGTCAGCGCCTGCTGGTGGTGCGCCGACATCTGCTGGGCGAACGCGATATCGGCGTCGGCGAGCAGCGACTGCTCGGTCTCGCCGCCCCCGCGCGCGAACCAGCCCAGCAGCGCCCCGGCCACCACGCACACGACGGCCATCACGGCCGAGCTTCGCCACGTCCGGCGCTCCGTTGCCGTGCTCATCGCGGCGGGTAGACCGCGGGATCGAGCTGCAATGCCATGAACCCGTTGTCCATACAGGCCACGAACAGCTTGTCGCCGTGGAACTCCGGTGGTGACAGGCACCAGTCGGCGGACAGATCCCCGCCCAGCAGCTTGCTCTGGTCGTTGACGACTCCGGTGAGCCCGGTCTGTCCCTGGATCACCGCCCGGGCCAGTGCGATCGTGCCGATGACGGGAGGTCCGGCGATGGACCCGAGGGTGGCGTGCAGCGAATTCGGGAGCTGCAGGTGTTTACCGGTCTGTGCGGGCGGGTTGAAGTACGCGATCTCCTTGAAGTGGTCGGGATCGCTCACGTCGAAAACCCGGATACCGGACTGGATCCAGCCGCAGGCCATCGCCCGCGGATTGTCCGGACGGTCGACGGTGCAGTAGTGCGCGTCGTAGGCGAACGCACCGTTACCGGATGCGCTCGACGCCCAGCGGTCCGCGTGCTCCGGCAGGTTGATCGCCAGTTTGGCGCTGGTCCGCCATCTGGGGTGCGCGCGATCGGCGATATCGAACAGTTTCACGCCGCCCGAGCCGCCTTCGTCGACCGTGAAGATATGCGGTGTGCCGTCGTAGGTGACGTACACGCTGTGCTGGTTGAGCTGACCATCGGTCCAGAATTTCTGCCCGATATGCGGGAGCGGATGACCGATCACGGTGCGCGGTGCCCGGTTCTGCACGGCCGAGACATCGATGATCGTCAGCCCGCCAAGATTCGCCAGGTACATGGTGTTGCCGTCCGGGGTGAAACCCATACCGTGCGCTTCGACACCGGTGAGCCCGCCCCACACCACCATCGGGCGGGCAGGGTCGGTGATATCGATGGCGCTCACCCAGCCCGGTGCGATACCGGAGGCCCAGTAGGTGTTGCCATCCGGGGAGAAATCGCCTTCGTGTGTGGTGATCGGCAGCGGCATGTTCAGCAGCGACCCGGTGGTGGTGTTGAGCAGCCGGGGATGCGCGCAGTCCTGGGAGATATCGTAGATCGAGATATAGCCCGCACCCTCGATCACGCCGACGCCGGTGCCGACGAGCAGGCCGCGGTCTTCGTGAACTTTCAGCGATTCCCAGGTGCCGCCGACCATTGCCGGTTCTTTCAGCACCGCGGTACGGACCGGGTTCGCGGGATCACTGGCATCCACCACCTGAACACCCGCGTCAGGGGTGAGCAGGTTGGTCGGGAAAGTCGAGGCGATGTAGGCACAGTTCTTGTACGTGGGACTGACCGGCCCGGCACCTTGCCCCTGATACTGGCCGATGAGATCGATATTGCAGTTGTATCCCTCCCGGCTGCGCCCGGATCTGCGGTCCTCGAGCGGAACCTCGCCCTGCAGCCCGGTTTCCACCCGGTCGCCGGGGCGGCAGTTCGAGGGATCCACCGCGGTGGGCCACACGCCGGTGACTTCGTCGAAACCGGGTGGTGGCGCGGCAGTTCCGACTGCCGAACCACCGATCAGCAGCGTCACCGCCGCCAGCACGGCCCCGGCGCGCGCGGCAGTGGAACCCCACCCGCGTCTCCGGCGGAACTCGACACCGTTGTCTCGTCCTCGGATCATTGTTCTCCTCTTCCTGCGCGCCGTAGTGGCGCAACGGACGTACCCCGCCCGTTCCGCTCTCCGGTTGTTCAGCCGGGAGCGGTGGCCCCTTCGCCGTCCGGGTCAGTGTCGCCTACCGGATACGACCACGAGACCGTTTTCCTCATGCCGTCTCGACCGGGCTCGAGATCGATTCGCCGCGGTCGCGGCTCAATTCCCGCAGCGCTGCAGTGACCTCATCGGCGCATTCCAGCGGCGCGCAATGCCCGCTGTCGAGTTCATGCAGGGCGATCAGCTGCGGTAGAGCCGCGGCGATCAGCTGTGACCGGGCGAGCGGCGCGATCTTGTCCTTGCGGCCCGCGAGCACGACTGTGGGGACGGTCAGTGCGGCCGGGTCCAGGGCGGTGACGAGGTTGACCAGCATCGCCCCGTATCCGCCGCGGCCGCGGGCGGAGGTGGCGCCGATGATGCGGTCCAGTTCGTGCCCGATCCGCGGCGCGGCGGTGGCGCCGACCGCGATATGGGCGAGCAGCCGCCGGCGCACCGGCATCCGGCGCGGCAGCGGAATCCCGGCCAGCGGTGCCACCGTACGTGCCACCCGGCGCCGGGCCCCGAGGAGACGTTCGGGGCCTCGCAGAAAGCGCACATTGTCGAGGATTTCGCCGGGGGTGGTGTTCACCAGCGCGACCGCGCGGGCCCGGGCCGCGATATCGCCGGGATACCGGTTTGCCCAGGCGAGGATGGCGATCCCGCCCATGGAATGCCCGGCGAGAACAGCGGGCCGGCCGGCCGGCACCGTCTCGGCAAGTACCGCGTGCAAGTCGTCGGCGAGATGCTCCACCGTGTAGCGGCCACGGCGGGCCACTTCGCTGCGCCCGTGACCACGGTGGTCGAAGGCCACGACGCGATGGCCGGCGCGCAGATCGGTGATCTGCCGGCGCCAGAAGCCGAGCGAGCACAGCACGCCGTGGGTCAGCACGATCGTGGGTGCGTCTGCGCGACCGTGGATCTCGACATGCAGGCGGGTGCCGTCCGCACTGCGCACCTGCCGCACCTCGTCCGGCTCCGGCATCACCGCCTCCTGTCCGACCGCGGCCCGGGAACGCCGGGCCCGCCGCACGGCGCGGCGCGCCTGCGGGACCTGCCGCACGATCCGCGGCAACCGCGGCAGTACGGCGCGCGAGACGGCTGCCAGGACATCGAAGGCGATGCGGCGGGGGCGATTCCAGCGCACGCCGAGTAGTTCACGTAGTTCCGGCGTCAGCAATCCGGCGGTGACCAGTGTCAGTACCCGGCCGGCGATCGGACGCACCGTGTAGTTCCACACGATCGGCCGGCGCAGCACCGGGATCATCGGCGGTGGCGTCGGCCTGCCGACCACGGCGAGTACCCGATCGGTGACGTCGCAGCGTTCCAGTTCGGTCGCGGTCATCTCGTCGAACCAGGCGCAGAACGCCGCCCAGTCGACCGGCATATCTTGTTCGCGCACACCGTAGAAGCGGCCGACCTGCCGCATTTCGCGATAGAATTGCTCCACCTCGCCGGACTTCCAGCCGCGCCCGAGCACCTTCTGCTGGGTGTAGACGCCGTGTACCAGGCTGGCATGCACCCAGTGGAATGCCTCCGGGTTCAGTGCGCTCCATCGGGTGCCGTCGGCATTGCGGCCCTTGAAGTCTTTGTGCAGATTCCGCAGTTTGCGGGCGGTGGCCAGGGCTTCGTCCCGGCCGTAGACCACGCCCATGATCATGTCCAGGGTGCGTTCGGCGCGACCGTACGGGTCGGTCTCGAACACCGAGAACTCCCGTACACCGGTGGCGACCACCGGGTGCGCCACATCGATGAGCAGCCGCCGCGAGGCCCCGAGTACGAATGTCAGTTCCCCGAACACCGACCAGGCCACCGAGTCCGGCCCCAGAGGCTCCAACTCCTCCGTGGTCTCCGGCAGGACGGTCACACCCTCGCTCATGAGACTATTGTTAGCACATAAGTCTCAGGTGCGACAATCGTCGTATGCCTCGTTCCTCCGTGCCGCTGACGAACCTGTTCAGCCGGGCGGTGACGAAGGTTGCCGTGCACAGCCCGGTGGGTCCGGAGGTCGTGCAGGTGTACGAGGCGGCACTGCGCGTACTGACCGACCGCGGCACCCGCGCTGCCACGATGGACGACATCGCGGCCCGGTCAGGAGTCAGCCGCGCGACCCTGTTCCGCCGATTCGGCGGCCGCGACGCCCTGTTCGAGGCGGCCGTCGCGCACACCCTGGGTGATTTTCTCGGCGAAATCACCACAACGTTTCGCAGCATCCCCGACCCCACCGAGCGGATCGCGGAAGCGTTCGTCGCCTGCCTGCGCCTACGCCGCCGACTCCTTTCGGGCACCGCGGATACCGCACGCAATGCCGAACTGCTCACCATGCTGTCGACCGGCTCACCGGCACCGATGGAGATCGGCCGCCGTTTCATCGCCGCCCGGATCCGTGTCGCGCAATCCGAGGGCACACTGCCCCCCGGAGACCCGGATCTCCAGGCCGACGCCATCATTCATATGACGGCGGGCTACCTCCTACTGCCCTCCCCCGGATACGACCTCGACGACGACGAGGTCGCCCGCGATCTCGCTCGTCGCGTGATCGCCCCGATCATCACCCGCCCGGCCCCTTCTGCCTGAAAACCGGCGATTCGACACGGAATCCAGCCGGCCGGTCAGTCTCCGTCCGCGGAACACGAATGCCTCAGCACCGACCGACGACCGGGTCGATGACGCTTTCGATCGATGTGATGCGGTTCCCGTTCCCGGGCGGCGTCGACCGGGGCAGTCGAATCAACTCCGCGTTCACCAGGATTCGATGAGCGGCTCCGGATGTTCGGTCTGCCGCCACTGCTCACTGAGGCGGTCCAGTCTGCGCGCGCCCATACCGCAGACGGTGGCGACCTTGTCGTCGCGGACCTCCAGGACCACCACACCCACCACCCTATCCACGGTTGCGGCGATCATCGCCGGTGCACCGTTGACCACGCCGGCGTGAATGGACAGCGGACCACCGACCAGGCGACGCTTGGCCGCGGTCGGTTTGAAGCCCGCGCGCAGCGTGGTCGCGATCCGGCGGGGCGTCGTCAAGATCTGGAGCTTCGCCGCGAGCCCCGCACCGTCGGAGATCGCGGTCGCGTCATCGGTCAGCAGGGCGACCAGATGCTCGGTGCGTCCCGAGGAGGCGGCGGCGACGAAGGCCTCCACGATCCGGCGGGCGGACGCACGGTCGGCGGCGCCGCCGTGACGCCCGGCGGCGATCCGCTGCCGCGCCCGGTGCGTGTGCTGCTGGCTGGCCGATTCGGAGATGTCGAGGATCGCCCCGATTTCGGCATGACTGTAGGAAAACGCTTCGCGCAGAACGTAGACGGCGCGTTCGACCGGCGACAGCTGCTCCATCAGCCGCAGCACCGCCAGGGTCACCGATTCGCGTTGTTCGACGGTCTCGGCCGGACCCAGCATGGGGTCGCCGTCCAGCAGCGGTTCGGGTAACCACGTGCCGGCCGCGCGTTCGTGCCGGGCGCGCGCCGAGCGCAACCGGTCCAGCGACAGGTTGGTCACCACCTTGGTGAGCCAGGCTTCGGGGATCTCGATGCGATCGCGATCGGCGGCCTGCCAGCGCAGGAACGCGTCCTGGACGACATCCTCGGCGTCGGCGGCCGATCCGAGCAGCCGGTACGCCAGCGAGGCCAGCCGGGACCGGCCGGCCTCGAAGCGTTCCACGGTGGCGGTGTCCACGATCGCCACTTTAGGCCGCGACCTCCTCGTTGCGCCGCCGCGGTACGTCCGCGAGATGATGCTTGCGGGTGGGCCGGCCGTAGGTCGGATGGCGCATACTCCACGGACCCGCGTTCAGAATGGCGGCCTTGACCCGCGCAGCGGGGCGACCCCGCAGGGCCCAGGACTTCGACCGCTCGGCCGCGTCGACGAGCTGGAAGATCCCGTCTTTGCGGCCGAGGCTGATGTGGTTGCCCACATAGGAAAGCGCGGTCTCGGGTGCCTGGCGGCCGGTGAGGTCGCCGACGATCGCGGCCACGGCCTGCATGGCGGTGAAGCCCGCCGACGCGCAGGACATCGGCAGCGGGCGGCCGTTGTCGCGGACGGCGAAAGCACTGTCGCCCGCGGCATAGACCCCCGGGTGCGAAACCGACCGCATCATCCGGTCCACCCGGATCCGCCCGTTTTCTTCGACCGCTAGCCCGCTGGCGGCGGCCACCGGATGCACGGCGAACCCGGCCGCCCACACCGTGGCGTCGGCAGGCAGAACCGTGCCGTCGGTGGCGACGGCGTAGGACTCCTCGACCCGCTCGATGGTGGTGTGCTCGTGAACGGTGATCCCGAACCGGTCGAAGGCCCGGAACAGATGACGCCGGGCCGAGGGCCCGAGCCAGCCGCCCAGTTCACCGGTGGTCGCGAGGGTGATCCGCAGGCCGGGCCGGGATTCGGCGAGTTCGGGCGCGGCCTCGATCGCGGTGAGATTACCGCCGACGACGAGCACAGTGCCGTTACCGTCGAGCTCGTCCAGCCGCTGCCGCAGCCGCAGCGCCGACGGCCGCCCGGCCACGTGGAACGCGTGCTCGGCAACCCCCGGCACACCGTGGTGGGCGGCGGTGCTGCCGAGCGTGTAGAGAAGGGTGTCGTATCCGAGCCGGCCGGTCCCGTCGGCGCCGGTCACGGTGACGGTCCGCTGTTCGGCATCGATCGCGTCCACCCGCGCCACCAGCAGCCTGATGCCGGTACCCGCGAACAGTTCCACGAGATCGTGCCGGCGCAGTTCCTGCCCCGCGGCGAGCTGATGCATGCGCATCCGTTCGACGAAATCCGGTTCGGCATTGACGACGGTGATCTCGACCTCGTCGCGATGCAGTCGCCGCGCGAGCAGTCCGGCGGCGTAGGCGCCGGCGTATCCGGCCCCCAGGACCATGATGCGGTGCTTCATAACGGTGCTCCTGTCCGGTTCGCGTGAACCTCTCGTTCGCGTGCCCTCTGAACGGGGCAGCGTCCGGATTCCTGACAGGAACTCACTGTGATCTGGATCACCGCATATTGGTCACCGTCGCAGCACCCGCCGAGCCCAGGCCCGCAGCCGCGTCCGCCGGGACTCCGGTTCGGCCGCCTCCACTGTTTCCGCGGCCACCGCCTGCGCGAACCGCGCATGCAACTGCTCGCGAACCTCATCCGGGGTATACGCCCGGCGGCGCCGCTCCGCGCGCACCACCACCACACCGGTGGCCACCACACCGGCCGCACCCGCCAAACCCAGCAGCTTCCACCACCTCATACGCATAGGCTACGTGTATGGCGGGTGCGGATATCGATCTCGACCGGGCTGTCGAGATCACCAGAACGGGCGATATCTGGTTGTTCCGTGGACATTCCACGGCCGACCGGATGATCAGGATGACCACCAACAGCCCGGTCAACCATGTCGGGATGGCCGTGGTGATCGACGATCTACCGGCTCTCATCTGGCATGCCGAACTCGGCCGCTCATTGACCGATATGTGGTCGGGCACCACCCATCGTGGTGCCCAATTGCACAACCTGCGCGATGCAGTGATGGTGTGGGCCAACAAGTACGGGCAGCAGGCCTGGCTGCGCCAGCTCGATCCCCCGGCCGGTCCCGCGATGGAAGACGGCGTGCTACGCACCGTCGCCCGGCTCGACGGCACCCCTTTCCCCTCGACCGCCGCCCTCGCCGGGCGCTGGTTCCGGGGCCGGATCCAGTTGCCGCGCCGCCGATCCCGCAGACCCCGCCGACCCGATGCGCGCGAAGTCGAGAACGCCTACTGCGCGGAAATCGTCGCCGCCACCTATCAGGCGATGGGTCTACTACCCGAGGACCGCAGTCCCGACTGGTACGACCCGGGCCGCTTCTGGAGCGGCGACCACCTGCGGCTCACCGGCGGCCATACGCTCGGTGGCGAGGTCGCGGTCGACGTACCGGACGAAACCACGAGCTGACCGAGCCGGTCCGCTGACGCTGCGGCCAGAACATTGCCCATAGCAGGACGCCGAGCGGCAACCCGATCGCCACCGCCAGTCCCAACTCCCTCACCGCCGATCCAGATCGACTACAGGCCAGCGATACCCGAGCGGATAGACGCGTATCGGCGTGACCAGTGCGGCGATATCGGTAATCGCATGACGTACCGCATCGGCATGCTCGAACGAGGGAACCACGACCGCCGCCGCGTCGTGTTCCATGACGGCCCCGCACAGAACCAGCGCGGTGGCCAGCGGGCCGGTGTCGAGCCGGATGGTCCACACGATCCGATAGCCGTGCCGCTCGGCAACCCGATGGATATCCACACCGTCACCGTGCACATCTCGCCGTTCCAGCCCGATCGCCTTCGGCACCCCGCCGTCCATCTGTCCCCTTTCGAATCCAAGCGCTGGGAGCACCCGGAACCGGGGCCGGGACCGCACCACCCGGCAACGATGCTCCTCGACCGCGCCGGATGTCCCACCGGCACAGTCAGCTGCCGCGGGCTTTCCCGGTTCCGGGCGCGACGCCAGTAGACACGCGGAACGTTCTTGTGGACAGCCTGTTTGGATGATCCTCGGGAGTTCGCCCAATCCCCCAGCAAACCGTCCGCGTTACGGGCACAATCTCTTCCAGCGCGATCTGTCAGGCCATCCACAAAACCGACCGTGCGCCACCCACAATCAGGGGGAACGAAACCATGGGGAAGATCCCGACCACCATCCCGCGCCGCCAGCTCGGCCGCCGACTCCGCGATATGCGACAGGAAGCGGGAATATCGATCCAGGACGCCGCCAGGCTCATCGAGCGGGGAGCCGGCACCCTGCAACGACTGGAAAAGGGCGAGGCCAACCGCATCCGGATGCTCGATATCCAGGCGCTCTGCCAGATCTACGACCGGATGGACGAGCTTCCCGGGCTACTGGAGCTGGCGAAGGTGGCCGCAAGCAAAGACGGCGAGCAAGGGCTGTGGTGGAACGAGTACAGCGACGCCATCCGGGATGACTTCGAGCTGTACGTCAGGTTGGAGGCATCGGCATCGAAGCTGACCGTGTATCAATCGGAGATCATCCCCGGTCTGGTCCAAACTGCCGACTACGCGAGGACATTGGGCGCTCGATACTTCTCGGATACCTCGTCGAGAGAGATCGAGCAGGTTGTGACCGTGCGGCTGAACAGGCAGCGGATAATCACCCGACGTCGCAACCCGGTCGAGGTAGACCTACTGCTGGATGAGAACGCTCTCCGCCGAGTCGTCGGCGGCCCGAAGGTCATGGCAGCGGCGCTGCGCCGTCTCGCGGATTTGCCCGCCAATGTGACCATCCGAGTGTTGCCCTTCTCCGCCGGATTCCCACTCGGGGTCGCCTGCGGCCCCTTCGTTGTCCTCGACTTCGATCGCGCGACCGGCGAGCCTCCCACCGTGTACGTGGAGGGGTATCGGGGCAACTTGTACTACGACCGCGCCGAAGCTGTTGCCCAGTACCGGGACACATTCCGAACGCTCCAAGCGGTAGCGTCGTCTCCAGCAGACAGTAAACAGATGCTTCGGCGGCTAGCTAGGGAGTACGAGCGGTGAACGGTGACCTATCCGGGGCGGAGTGGTTCAAATCGAGCCACAGCGGCGGAACCAACGAGTGTGTAGAAATCGCGCACCTCGACAGCGACATGGTCGGTGTCCGCGACTCCAAGAATCCGACCGGGCCGGTACTGGTCTTCACCCCTGGCCAGTGGGACGCATTCCTGACCAGCGCCGCCAACAGCGAGTTCGATCGACCGTAGTGAGCGCAGGCGCGACAACGCTCCGGTCCCGCAGGGTCTCAGAACTCGCGGCCGGGTCTCGGACCGGACGCTGCCGTCGGACCAGATCCGCTGGTGGGCATGACTCCCTGCGGACGGTGTGAGCTACCGCCTCCAATCCGGCGGCGGCGCGCCTGCCGATCGACTCCGACGCTGCGGACCGGGAACAATCGGTGGCCGCCGCGCTCGAAAGGAGCGCCGCGGCGCCTGTTCCCTACTGGAGCCGGAACCAACACTCCCGAGTGACGCAACGTGGGATGTTGTGAAACAACTTCCAGATAAGCCGGGCGACGACCGCCCTGCGTAATCGGGCTTGCATCCTGTACCGGGGTACAGGCTTACCGTCGAGATATGACGACCTCCCCAACACCCGGCGCATCGGTTCCGGACGCATGCACATTGCCGACCGCGGACAGCCGGTCCGGGTGGCCGAGTTCGACCGGTTCTTCGCCGACGCGGTCCGTGATATGCGGCGGCCGGGCCGGCAACGACTAAAACGCGTATTCGCCGCCGACGCGGAACCGGTGGCCCGGGATCTGGCGGCGCGGGAGTCGGGCTGCTGCTCTTTCTTCACCTTCGACTTCGATACCGGCGCGGAAGGCTCGTTGATGACGGTGTCTGTTCCCAGCGCCTATACCGAGGTTCTCGATGCCTTGGCCGCTCGGGTGCGGGTCGCCATCGGTAGCGCACAGTCGGCGGGCTGCGGACCGGCGCACTCGCAGCCGCGGCCGGGGTGAACACCCAGACCCTGCGTTACTACGAACATCGCGGCCGACGGGCCGAGCCGGACCGCCCCTTGGCCGGCACCGCCGGTACGCGCAGGCGGGGTGTTGTGGTGATCGAGGCCACCCAGCTTCTCGGGTTCACCCTCGACGAGGTGGCCGGCCTCCTCGCAGCCCCCCAGTTCCGTGGCCTTTGCCCCGCGGCCGGGTTGCGGGCCCATGCCACGGCGAAAACCGGAAGAGCTCGACGCGGGCTCGCAGAGCCGACCGCGGCGCGCACTACCTTGCGCGCTCCGCTGGCCGACGGAGGCAACGACCTGCCGACCGGTACGCCGCCCGGCGGCGTACGACCCCGGCCACACCGGCCCGGCAGCCGGCTGCGACGACTGAAGGTTCACCATTTTCTGAATACAGAAATTGATGTACCGTTTGCGTCGTGGAGACCGCTGTACACACCGACGCCCTGGCCCGGTTCGGGCATGCACTGTCCGATCCGACCCGCACCCGAATCCTGTTGAGCCTGCGCCGAGGCCCCGGTTACCCGTCCGAGCTGGCCGAGCAGATAGGGGTGACCCGGCAGATCCTGTCCAACCATCTCGCCTGCCTGCGCGGCTGCGGACTGGTGGTCGCGGTGCCCGAAGGCCGGCGCTCCCGCTACGAACTCGCCGATCCCCGGATCGCCGCGGCACTGGAGGACCTCCTCGGGCTGGTGCTGGCGGTGGACCCTGCATGCTGCCCGGACGCCGCGATCGAAGGCTGCTGCTGATGGGCTCGCAGGAAACGGCGATACCGGCCGTGGGCGTGGACACCGGCCGTCGTGTGGTGCTGGCGCGGCGGATCCGCTGGTTCGTCGCCGCAACCATCACCTACAACATCATCGAGGCGGTCATCGCCTTGACCGAGGGTGCCCGGGTGTCGTCGACCGCGTTGATCGGGTTCGGTTTGGACTCGGTGATCGAGGTGTCGTCGGCGGCGGCGGTGGCGTGGCAGTTCGCCGGCCGCGATCCCGCAAAGCGGGAGAAGGTCGCGCTGCGGATCATCGCGTTCTCCTTCTTCGTTCTGGCCCTCTACGTCACCGTCGACTCCCTCCGCGCCTTGTTCGGCGTCGGCGAAGCCCGGCATTCGACGATCGGTATCGTCCTGGCCGCGGTGAGCCTGGTGATCATGCCGGTGCTGTCGGCCGCACAGCGCCGCGCCGGCCGTGAACTCGGATCCGCCTCCGCGGTATCGGATTCGAAACAGACCCTGCTGTGTACCTATCTCTCGGCGGTGCTGTTGACCGGACTGCTGCTCAACAGCCTGTTCGGGTGGGCATGGGCCGACCCGCTCGCCGCCCTGATCATCGCCGCCATCGCGGTCCGCGAAGGCATCGAGGCCTGGCGCGGCGAGGCCTGCTGCCCCCGCCCCGCCGAACTCACCGAAAACACCACCAGCGAGAGCCACGACTGCGACTGCTGCGATTGAACCGCCCATACCGGAAGACCCCTGCTATGCCCCGGCCTGGACCGCTCCGACTGTGCTGTTGCTACTGGAAGAGGCCGACAGCGAACGACATCCCCAGGAACAGCACGAGCTGATATGCGCTGTTGATCACCGTGAGCCCAACAGGTTTCTGCTCGAAGCCGTTGTGCTGCGCGAGCGTTGAGAGCGAGAAGCCCAACCACGCGACGAACCCGACGGCGAAGGCCAACCCGACCGAATCGCTGCCGAAGAAGCCGGACGCGATCGAGCAGGCCGCGGCGAGCGCCGGCGCGGTGACGACGATCGATGCCACCAGCACCACGAACGGGCGCTTGCCGACCCTCGCCGAATCTTCCTTGGTCACACCGGTCAGCTTCCGCCAGGTGCCGCCGACGAGGCCCCAGTCGCTGTACCAGATCCAGGCGATCGCCATGCCGACCATGCTCGCGACCGCGACCGCCGGCCAGCTGATACTCAGTTCCACGGGAGTCACCTCTCCTCGGCGTCCACATTTAAGTTGATATAATCAACCACGGTTGATAAAGCCAATCACGTGACCAAGAGTCCGCGCTCTTACGGACAGTTCTGCGCCCTCGCACGCTCCCTGGACGTCATCGGCGACCGGTGGACGCTACTCATCGTGCGCGAACTCCTCCCCGGCCCGATGCGCTACACCGAGCTGAAGACTTCCCTCGCGGGAATCGCCACCAACCTGCTGTCCGAGCGGCTGAAGAACATGGAGGCGAACGGAATCGCCGAACGCCGCCTCGAGGGCTCGAGTGTCGTCTACGCCCTGACGCCGTGGGGGGCTGGGCTGCGAGACCCCATGGAAGCCCTCGGCCGATGGGGCGTACCGCTGCTGGCAACCGGCCAGGGCGACGATACTTTCCGGCCGCGCTGGCTGACCCTGGCACTGCCCGCCCTCCTCCGCGGTACGACTGCCTCCCCTCCAGTCGAGCTCGGCATCGAGACCGACGGCTTCCTGATGGTCCTGAGGATCGACGAAAACGGTCCGCGCGCATTCGTGCCCGATCGGGATCCGGCCACGGTATTTACTGCCACTCCCGACGTGGTCGTCGCCCTGGCCGCTGGAACGATCAGCATCGAGCAGGCAGTCGCCGCCGGCGAGCTCCGGGGCGACTCGAACGTCTTCCGCACCGCGTTCTCGGGTGTTCGCGCGAACGTAACTCCGCCGGTCGACGGCGACTGACGAGACGTCGCGGCCGCCGATCACAGCCGACGGGTCCGGCTCGGCGCATCACCCGGCCGGGCCAGGCGACCGGGCGTCAACCGGCGAACTTCGCCATCGCCTGCGCAGTAACCGGAGTGAAGAGGTTGATCAGATTGCCGTCGGGATCGCGAAACAGCAAGGACCGGTTTCCCCACGGCATCGTGGTGGGCTCGTTGACGAAATCCTCGACTGTGTCCCGCAACCGCCGATATTCGGCGTCGACGTCGGGGACGAGGAATTCGATGATCGCGGTGTGGTTGTCGGCCGGGCGAGCGCTGCCGGTCCCGAACAGCGCCACGGTGCGGACGCTCCCGATGGCGAGGGTGCCGGCCGATGTGACGATCTCGGCGAACTCTGTTGTAGCCCAGTCGGCTTCGACACCGGTCACGTACTGGTAGAAGTCGACCATTCGCTGAATGTCATCGGTGATCACACGGGTCGAGACGAGTTTCATCATATGCTCCTGGCTCTGTCGATGCGGCGTATCGCCATCACCGGCAACGCTAGATTCGATAGAGGACAGCTCCGGTCCGGTATCGAATCCCACAGCGGACGAACGACGATCTCGTATCGGGTGGGGCTCGAAAATCGGTGGCACAGTGAGGCCGGCAGCGGTTGACTGCGCAGTCATGATCCCACTGGACGTTCGGCCGTTGTTCCCGCGTGAAAGGCAGATGTTGCTCGAGCTGCTCCGTTCGCTGGACCCGGCAGACTGGAAGAAGCCGACGGTGTGCCCCGGCTGGAGTGTGGCCGATGTGACCGCGCATATCGTCAACGATTACTTGCGGCGGATATCCGGCAGCCGAGACGGGCACGGTGGCGCGGTGTTCGCCGACGACGAAACCCTGCCGGCCTATCTGTCGCGAGTGAACGGCGAGTTCGTTCATGCGATGCGCCAGTGCAGCCCTCGTGTGCTCACCGATCTGCTCGCACATCTGGGCCCCGAACTGGACCGTGTCTGGGCCGGAACAGCTGATCTCACCGGACCCGCACAGTTGAATGTTTCGTGGGCCGGGACCGGCACCAGCCCGGCTTGGCTCGATATCGCCCGCGACTACACCGAGTTCTGGGTCCATCAGCAGCAGATCCGTGATGCGGCGTCCCGGCGAGGCACCGATGATGTCGCACTGATGCGACCGGTGCTCGTGACCTTTCTGCATGCGGCGCCCTGGGCGCTCCGTGATCGGATCCGGCCCGCCGGGACGGCGGTACATTTCGAGATCACCGGCCCGGCGGGTGGTGGCTGGTCGGTGGTGTCCGATGGCGAGGGCTGGGACCTGACGGCCGCGCAGCCCGGGAACCCCGCCGCGGTCGTACGTATGGACCAGGACTCCTTCTGGCGGCTGGCCAGTCGCGGAATCACAGTCGAGCAGGCACGTGGGCGCTCCGAACTGCGTGGCGACCCGGGGCTCACGGAGGCAGCAACAACCCTGCTCGCGGTGGTCGCCTGAACCTCGGAGGCTTCGCCGGCGACACCCGGGGAGCCGGTGACGGTCGGCCCGGGTGGTCGGGCCGGACTACCAGCCGCAGGTCGCCTGGTGCCGCCGCGCAGTCCACCGATCATCCTGGAATGGGTCCAGAAGTACATCAGTGGACCTGTACGAGCAGTCCGGTCGCCCGGCATGCTCATCACATGATCCGACGTCTCGTGGCACTGTTCGCCGGTCTCTGGTTGTACGGGTTCTCGATGGCCGTGATGATCCGTGCCGCAGTGGGTCTGGACCCGTGGGATGTGTTCCATCAAGGCGTGACAGAGCATGTCCCGATGAGTTTCGGGACGGTCACCATCGTGACCGGTGCCGTCGTCCTGCTGGCCTGGATACCGCTGCGGCAGCGGCCCGGGTTCGGCACGCTGAGCAATGTCGTCCTGGTCGGGGTATCGGTCGATATGGGGCTGTGGTTGCTGCCGGAGTGGGAATCGCTTCCGGTGCGGTTGAGCGCGATGATGCTCGCGGTGGTCCTCAATGCGCTGGCCAGTGTGTTGTATATCGGTGCGGGGCTCGGGCCCGAACCCCGCGACGGGTTGATGACCGGGTTGGTGCGCCGTACCGGCTTGTCCGTCCGTCTGGTGCGGACGACGATCGAGGTCACAGTGCTGGCCACGGGTTGGTTGCTCGGCGGGGGCGTGGGGCTCGGCACGGTGGTCTACGCCGTCGCGATCGGGCCGCTGATCCAGGCGATGATCCCATTGGTGAGTGGATGGTTGCCGGGTTTCGCGGCCACGGCACCGGAAAGGTCACCGGCCGAGGCGCGGGCAGCCGCACCCGAACCGGAAGGGCTGGGATATGACGACGCCGCAGTCCGGCCTGGTCCGTGAGTTGTGTCGCCGCTCCGGTTCGGCGACCTCCGCCCCGGGAGAAGATTCACGGCCTGTCCGGCGGGTGGACCTTCTGCGCGGGTGCCATCCGGGAGTAAACTCGACATTCGCTGTTGGACCGCGCTGGGTGCTGCTGCCGGGGGAATCGAAACAACCAGGACGTCTCCCATGGAAACCCGAACCGATGAGATAGCCGACGGAATCTACCGGTTTTCCACCTACGTTCCCGACGTGGGGCCCACCGGGTTCACCTTCAACCAGTTCTTCGTCGATGCCGAGGAACCGCTACTGTTCCACACCGGGATGCGAGCCCTGTTCCCCGCTGTGTCCGCGGCCGTAGCGAGGATCAGGCCGGTCGAGCAGTTGCGCTGGATCACCTTCGGTCATGTGGAAGCCGACGAATGCGGGGCCATGAACCTCTTCCTCGCGGCCGCCCCGCACGCCGAGGTGGCCCACGGCGAGGTCGGTTGCCTGGTGTCGATCGACGATCTGGCCGACCGGCCGCCGCGACGGCTGGCCGATGGTGAGGTGATCGATCTGGGCGGACGCCGGGTCCGGCATCTGGACACTCCGCACGCACCGCACAACTGGGAGGCGCGAGTGCTGTATGAGGAAACCACCGGGGTGCTGTTCTGTGGCGACCTGATGACCCAACTCGGTGACGGCCCGGCACTCACCGAGACCGACCTCGTCGAGCCGGCCACGGTCGCCGAAGACGTCTTCCACGCGACCTCGATCGGCCCCGCCGTTCCCGCGGCACTGAATCGGCTCGCGGAGCTACAGCCCACCACACTGGCCGTGATGCACGGGTCCAGTTACACCGGCGACTGCGAGCGCGCGTTGCGCGATCTCGCGGCGATCTACCAGGAGCGGATCCCGCACTGAGACGGCCCCGACCATCCACATCGGCGTCCTCACGTGCCACCGCAACCTCCACGCCAGGATCCGCCGGGCCGGGACTCTTGCCCGGCCGGGTCCGCTACCCCGCGTACCGCGTCACCCGGCCACCTCCGCGGTCGGACCTCGATACCGACCGACACCCCCGCACCCCGCCCAGGAGGTGAATCCGGCCGGTCCGCTCCGGTCGGTCAGTGGGCCGCCGATCGTATCTCCGCGGCGAGATCGTCGTCGCCGGCCACCCGGACCAGCGCGGCGGCGAATTCGGCGGCCTCGTGGTCCGGGGCGAGGCGGGCCAGTTTGCCGGGGTCGGCGGGGAGATCGATCCGTTGCGCACCGTGTACCGCGCGGCGGTCGAAATGCGGGCGGACCCACGGCCATACGTCCTGTACTTCGCGCAGGAAGATATCGCCGCCGGTCGGGCCTATTCCTTTGAACTGCTGGATGAGTTCGGCGGCGCGGTCCGGGTCGTGATCGGCTTCTTCGGCGAGTTTGCGTAGATCGCCGTCGTATTTCTCGAGGACGGTCGCGGCGATGTCGCCGAGCTGGGAGGCGGTGCGCTCGTCGTAGCGGCGATAGTGCCCGCGCCCCAGTGCGTCGACCAGTTCCTGCCACGGTGCTTCCGCGACTTCGCGGGCGGTCCGGTAGCCGCTGTGGACGAGTTCGGCCGTCGCGGCGGTCGCAATATCGGCGGAGATCCGGGCGCTGAGCAGTTCGGACATCATCAACAGCTGGAACAGTGGCGCCGGTTTGTCGTCGAGCTTGATTCCCGCTTCGGCGGCGTAGGTGCTACCGGCTCGGTCGAGTAGTGCGTGCACAACATCTCGCTGGCTCATCGGGCCTCCTTCTCCCGTCGCGTATACCCGCAACCCACCGGCCCACACCCCGCAACCGGCGCCCGCAACCAGCCTCGCACACCGTTCCCATGTACCGCGCGAACGGCGCGGATCGCCTCAGCTCACCGTGGCGGCGGCTTTCTCCGCCTTGGCGGCTTCCCGGGCGAGCATCCGCGCCCGCTGCTCCTCGAACCGCTGCACATCCTTGCCCAGCTTCTCGAGGTATTCGCACAGCTCCTCACGGCTGCGTTCGCCCCGCGCGGTGAAATCGGCGCGATCGAAAACGTTCCAGATCCGCAGCACCGGCAGCAGCACCTCGTCGAGGTGCTGACGCAGATCGTAGATACCGTGTTTGACCATCAGGACACCGTTACGCCGCCAGTTGGGCATACCGCGGCCGGGCATGGCAAAGTCCTTGATGATCTTGGTGACCGATTCCATCGCCTGGTCGGGCGCGAGATCGAACGCCGCCCCGGCCAAGTTGCGGTAGAAGATCATGTGCAGGTTCTCGTCGGTGGCTATCCGCTTGAGCATGCGGTCGGCAATCGGGTCCTCGCACACTCTGCCGGTGCAGCGGTGGCTGATACGGGTCGCCAGCTCCTGGAAGGTCACATAGGCGACCTGGTCGAGCATGCCCATGAAGTACTCCGGCGCATGCACACCGCGCGTCATATGCACCATGCGGTCGTTCTCCAGCGCGACGGGATCCACCCCCCGGGTGACGACCAGATAGTCGCGCATGGCGATACCGTGCCGGTTCTCCTCGGCGGTCCACCGGCCCACCCAGGTGCCCCAGGCGCCGTCACGGGAGAAATGCTCACTGATCGTGCGGTGATACGAGGGCAAATTGTCCTCGGTGAGCAGATTGGTGATCATCGCGACCTTGGCGACCTCCGACAGCCGTGACTGTTCCGGATCCCAGTCCACACCGCCCATCGCGGCGAAATTGCGGCCCTCGTCCCACGGCACGTAGTCGTGCGGGTTCCAGTCCTTGGCCGTGGCCAGGTGCCGATCCAGATTCTCGGCCACCACCGGTTCCAACTCGACCAGCAATTCGTGCTGCGTGATATCGCGTCCCATGCAGTTCCTCTCGGCTCGTCCTCGGAAACGATCCGAGAGCGGCGCCGGCACGCGGCCGGGTACATGACCGGATGCGGCACGCGACGATCTCGGATCGGGTCGAACACACTCTCCCGCCCGGAGATATCTCTCCGCACTCCGCGCAGGCCCTGCTCACTGCCACCCAGCGGTGCAGACGATACCCGCTGCCGGGCAGATCGATCACCTGGTCGAAGCCGGGCCCGGACAGGGATGTCCGGATATCCGGCAGCACCAATGCCCGATCCCCGACAGGGTAGCAATGCCGGGACGAGCCACCGCAGCCGCCGAAAACCTCACGCTGATCAGGCAATTCATCGACGGAGGGAACCGACCCGCCGGTCACGTACCCGAGCCCGGTGACAACTGCTCCGGCAAATCCACGAATCCGGACCTGAATCGGCAGGCCCCGCGATTTTCCCGAGGTGGGGTCGGCGGTCCGATCGCAGGCCGCTCAGGGCCTTTCGCGTCCGCCCATCGGCGATCCCGCGCCCGCGGGTGCGGCGGCGCCGCGCACTTACTCCGCCCGCTTCGGCAGCAGCGCGAGCGGGCGGTTCGCTGCCGATGACAACGGCACGTCAGCCGGCACGGGCAGATACCAGCGGGGCGGAGGTATCCGGCGTCGCCGCGGGAATCCGGGCGTTACCCCGGGTACGGCGCCGATCCGAATGTTCCGGGTACAGCGTGCGCGATATCGTTCGGGCGGCGTCGGCGACGAGCGGCGCCACCCGGTCGAGCCGGGCCGAGCGGGTGTCCCCACACAACGAGATTCCGGCGACCGGGCCGTCGTAACCGCGGATCGCCGCCCCGACACAGGAGACGCCGGGCGCGGACTCGCCGTGTTCGAGAGCGAGACCGTTGCGCCGCCGGATCCGGTTGAGTTCCTGGTGCAGTGCGGAGAGATCGGTCACCGTGCGGTCGGTCCAGCCGCGCAGGCGCGGGCCGTACAGGGCGTCGACGGTTTCCGGGGGTAGCCCGGCCAGGATGGCTTTCCCACCGGCGGTCGCGTAGGCGGGTACCCGGCCACCGACCCGCGAGGGGACGCAGGTGGCGAACCGGCCACCGACCTTGTCCAGATACACGCTGTCCCCACCCTCGAGCACCGTCAGGTGCACGACCAGACCGGTCTGCAGATGCAGCTGGTGCAGTAGCGGCGCCGCGGCCGCGCGGATCTCACTGCGGCCGCCGTCGCCACCGGCCAGTCCCAGCGCACGGCGGCCCAGGCGGTAGCCGGACGCGGTGTGCTCGATCCAGTCCAGGCCTACCAGCTGGTGCAGGATCCGGTGCACGGTGGAGCGGGGCAGCCCCGCGGAATCGGCAACGTCCTCCAGGGACAGACGTGCGGCGCGGCCTTCGAATGCATCGAGTATCGCGGTCATCCGCTCGACCATCGATTGCGGCAGCTCCCGCACCTCGGCCCGGGGGGTGGATACCAAGTCCGTGACGGTCATCGATTCCTCCAACAGCACTGTTCAGAGGCCTTTCACAGGCAAAAACTGAAATTCATTCTTGTTTCAGAGTAGCACCTGGACTCCGTCTGTCCGGCAGAACGAGTGAGTCGGCCGCCGCCGCGCCGGGATACCACCCACCGGGACGGCCGGTACGCCCCTCCCCCGCGGGCGCGGTAGAACGGACGCCGACCCCACCGAGCCGGCACACCAGTAGCGGAGAATTCGCCAGGATGCATATCGGAATCTCGTCCCCCATCGTCATCGCCCATCCGTCGATGTGCGCGGACTGGGAACGAGACGCCGGAATCGCCGAACTCGCCCGGATCGCCGAAACCGCGGACCGGCTGGGCTTCCATCACCTGACCTGTAGCGAACACGTCGCCGTCCCGGTCGATATCGCTGCCGAACGAGGCGGCACCTACTGGGATCCGCTGGCCACCTTCGGCTTCCTCGCGGCCCGCACCAGCGGTATCCGGCTGACCACCCAGGTACTGGTGCTCGGCTATCACCATCCACTGGAAATCGCCAAGCGGTACGGCACGCTCGACCTGGTCAGCGGAGGGCGGCTGATCCTGGGTCTCGGCGTCGGCAGCCTCCGTGCGGAGTTCGAGCTGCTCGGCGCCGAATTCGCGGAACGCGGGGCCCGCGCCGACGATGCGCTCGCCGCACTACGCGCCGCCCTGTCCGCAGACCGGCCCGAATACCACGGCCGGTACTACAACTTCGACAATATGCTCGTCCGGCCGAACGCGGTGCAGGCACGGGTCCCGTTGTGGATAGGCGGCCGGACCCGGCGCTCGCTGCGGCGCGCGATCGAATTCGGTGACGGCTGGGTCCCGTTCGGACTCCCGCTCCCCGAGCTGCAGGCCATGCTGAAAACCGTCGAACTCCCCGCCGGATTCGATCTGGTATTCAGCGCCGGCGAGCGCCTCGACCCGATCGGCGCCCCGGACCGCACGGCGCACGCCCTGGACCGGCTCCGGACCGCCGGCACCACCATCGCGAGCGTCGGACTCACCGCCACCGGCGCCACCGGCTACTGCGACCAGCTCGCCGCCCTGCGCACTCTCGCCGACGAGCAGGGCTGCACCTTCGACGACCGGCCTGCACGGCCCCCGCAGAACACACCTGCGTAGTCTCGCTGAGTGGTACAGGTCACCGACCGCCCGGTCGGGCCGTGGCATGTTGCTGTCCGACAGGCACCGTGGAGAGAAGGGCGGCCACTATGGCGACACCGGCAACCGATATGCAGTCCCGGATCGAAGACATCATCCGGCGGTTGACCGGTCCCGGTGGCCGGTTCGAGATCGTGACCGAGGATGTACTCGGTGCCGAGATCCCGGTGATTCGCCATCGCAGCCGGCGGGTGGCTGATCTGCTGACAACCTCACGGTCGTGGGGGGACCGCGACTATCTCGTCACCACCGACCGCCGGATCTCGTTCACCGAGCACCTCGACGCGGTCGCGGCGCTGGCGGTCGCACTGCGCGACCGGTACGGGGTGCGCACAGGCGACCGGGTGGCGATCCTGGCCGCCAACAGCCCCGAATGGGTGATGGCATTCTGGGCCACCCAGAGTCTGGGCGCCGTCACCGTCGGCATGAACAGCTGGTGGGTGTCACGCGAGATCGACTACGGGTTACAGCACTGCCGTCCCTCGGTCCTGATCGTGGACGAGAAACGCGCCCGGCTGCTGGAAGGACTCGACACCTCCGGTGTCAGTGTGCTCACCACGGAAAACGATCTGCCACGCCTGATCACCGAATACGCCCGGGCCGAACTCCCGCAGCCGGAGGTCGACGAGGACGACCCCTCGGTCATTCTCTACACCAGCGGCACCAGCGGACGCCCCAAGGGCGCCCTGCATTCGCAACGTAATCTGCTGGCCGTCGTGGACTACTTCCGCTTCGGCGACGCATTCGCCGCCGAAATGTCGGGCCACGACTACGACGACTCGCAGCCGATCCCGCTTCGATGCCTGCTGACCTCCCCCCTTTTCCATATCGCGAGCTTGCACAATCTGGTCGTGCCCCGGCTGGCCACGGGCAGCGCGGTGGTGCTCAACCAGGGCGGCTTCGATGTCGAAACCGTGCTCCGGCTCATCGAGCGGGAACGGGTCACCAACTGGGGAGCCGTGCCCACCATGGCCGCGCGACTCCTCGAATACGACGGCGCCGAGAACTTCGACCTGTCCTCCCTCACCGCGTTCGCCCTGGCCTCGGCCCCGTCGTCGATCGCGTTCAAGGACCGGCTCCGGGAACGATTCCCGTTCGCCCGCGACGCGCTGGTCGACAGCTACGGGCTGACCGAATGCAGTACCGCGATCGCGGTCGCCACCCCCGCGGATCTGAACCGCTCCCCCGGCACACTCGGTCGCCCGATCCTCACCGTGAACCTCGAGATCCGCGACCCCCACGGCGTGCAGGTGCCGGACGGCACCGAAGGCGAGGTGTGTGTCCGCAGCCCGTTCGTCATGCTCGGGTACTGGAAAGACGAGGCCGCCACCGCGGCCGCGATCACCCCGGACCGCTGGCTGCGCACGGGCGACTACGGCGTCGTCGAGGGCGGCGAACTCCGGTTGACCGGCCGCCGCTCCGATCTCATCCTGCGCGGCGGGGAGAACGTCTACCCGACCGAGATCGAACAATGCCTCGACGAGCACCCCGATATCGCCGAATGCGCCGTCGTGGGTGTACCTCACGCCGACCTGGGGCAGGAAGTGGCGGCGGTGGTGGTGGTCGCGCCGGGCGCCACGGTCACCGCGGAGCAGCTCACCGAATTCGCCCGCGAGCGTCTCTCGTATTTCAAGGTGCCGACCCGCTGGCGGATCACGACGGAATCGTTGCCGCGCAACGCCACCGGCAAACTCGCCCGCCGCGCGATCACCCTCTGAACCAGGCCGGTTCAACCTACTCGGCGCTACCGAACGTCCCGGCTCCACCGTCCCAAGAATTGCATTCTGGCCAACGAGAAGGATATTCTCGCTCGCGGGGGGCGCAAAGGAGCAGACATGACAGAGACCGCAGTGATCACCGGGGCGGCGGGCGGAATCGGCGAGCACACCGCCCGGCGACTGGCGGCCGATGGCGTCCGCTGTGTGCTCGTGGACCGCGACCCACTCGTCCGGCACATAGCCACAAATCTGGGTGGTGAAGCGATCATCGGCGATCTCACCGATCCGGCCACTTCCCGAACCGCCGTCGCCGCCGCCGGCGAACGGGTCGACCTGCTCGTCCTCAATGCCGGAACGAATTCGGCGGACAAGGATCCGGCCGACCTCGATCTCGACCGCTATCACGCGGTCGTCGGCGTCAACCAGCACGCCGTCGTATGGGGGCTGCGCGCCGCCCTGCCGGTGATGCGCCGGCAGGGCGGCGGTTCCATCGTCGTCACCGCCTCGTATGCGGCAATCAAGGGCGTCCCGCAGGACCCGATCTACACCATGACCAAACATGCGGTCATCGGTTTGGTTCGTGCCCTGCACGGTTCCCTGGCACGCGAGGGGATTCGGCTGAGCGCGGTATGCCCCGGACTGGTGGACACTCCGCTGACCGCCGGCGGGCGGGAGCGCTTCCGCGCGGCCGGGATCCCGATGCTGGACGCGGACGAGGTGGCCGCTGCCGTCGAGCAGTTGCTCCGCGACGGGGAACCGGGCACCGAACTGGTCGTCAGCCCCGGTAAACCGGCTGTCCGGTATATTGCGGCACCGCTGCCCTGAGTCGCCGGGTTCGCCGGTCCACGGGGAAATCGGGTCGGCACGAGTCGCCGGTCGGCGCACGGACCTGCACGAGAGGGACTGTCGCCCAGGTGCTTTCGCGTTCCTCTCTGCGCCGGGCGAGACGCCATCCGCGCTCACATGGACTTTGGCCCGAATTGCGTTCTTCGAGGTGGATCGACACACACCTCATTGACCTTGCGCTCGCCGGTGGAGCTGCGGACCGAGAGCGGCGGACCCCCACCTGCGCCAACGGCCGAGGACAGAGACGCACCCTCGGGCCGGGCCGCCCGGGGCCGGACAAGTGGCGCGCACATTGCCGCCACGCAAGCGGCGTGGTTACGATCGGGCCCGATGTCTATCGACTTGATGATCGATTCACTGGACGGCCTGTCCGTGGGGGATGCACTGGGACAACAATTCCCGGTAATGCGCCGTTCACTATCCGATCTCCGGAGCGGGAACCTCCCGACCGGGCCGTGGGGGTGGACCGACGATACCGAGATGGCCTGCAGCGTGGCCGCCGAATTGGGTACCCGCGGTGCCATCGACCCGGATCTGCTGGCCACCGCCTTCGCCCGGCGTTGTGATCCGGCCCGCGACTACGGCTTCCACTCGGTGGGCATCCTGCGCCGGATCCGCGAGGGCGTGCCGTGGCCGGAGGCGTCCGGATCCGTGTACGAGGGGCAGGGATCGTGCGGTAACGGCGCCGCCATGCGGGTGGCGCCGCTGGGCGCGTTCTACGCCGGAGATCCGGACCGCATCGTGGCCGAAGCAACCCGCTCGGCGCGGGTGACCCATATGCATCCGGAGGGAGTGGCCGGTGCGGTCGCGGTGGCGCTGGCGGCGGGTGAGGCCGGCCGGGCCCGGTCCACCGGAGTACGGCCCGCGCCGGGTGAGTTCCTCACCGCTGTCCTGGGCCACCTCGCCGACGGGGAAACGGCCCGGTCGGTCGGCCGGGCGCGCACGCTGCTCGGCGCGTCTGTGGAGCATGCCGCGGCGGAGCTGGGCAACGGTTCCCGGGTCACCGCGCAGAACACGGTGCCTTTCACGATGTGGGCCGCGGCGACCTATCTCGACAACTATCCCGCCGCGATCACGGCCTGTATCGAGGCCGACGGCGATATCGACACCACGAGCGCCATCGTCGGCGGAATCGTCGCCACCTACACCGGCAAGGACTCCCTCGCCGGTCTGCCCGCGACCTGGCTCGCCGCGCGCGAACCTCTGCCTCGCTGGCTGGACCCGGCACACTTCGCCTACGGGCGCCCGAAGTCCCGGTTCGGCTGGTTACACCGCTGGGTGACCGGAACCCGCTAGCGCCGACCGGCAACCGTCCCCGGTCCACCGCCGATCGACCCTCCACCGACGTTCCGGGCGCCGTCCACCGCGACGACCGACGGGACAGCCGATGATGAACAGTTGATCGACACCGTAGGTGTCGTCGCTCGTCCGCGCCCCGAGAGGCCGGCGACGCCGGCGAGTCGCGGTGGGGCGATGCGGGGTCCGGTGATGACAGCGTGCCGGCGGGTGTTCATCAGGCAAGCCCAGTTCCCGGCGATACCGCGCCAGTCAGGAACCGGGTCCGGACACGGTCGGGTAGCAGCCTCTCCAGCCGGTCCGAATACGGCCCGCGGAAGCGGCACCCGTACGTGCGACTGTCGCGAAGATCGGTCTCGGCGAGCCCAGTGCATCGGTTTTCCCTGGTGGCCCACCGCCCCTCGGCTACCCCGGTTGCCGAGCCCTACTCCCCACGCCAGCGAGGCGGTCGCTTCTCCGCGAAGGCCCGGGCGCCTTCCTGCGCATCGGCGGAGGCGAATACCGGACCGGTGATCGCACGTTGCCGCTCGAACATCTCGTCCTGCGTCCACTCCATGCTCTCGCGGATGACCTTTTGGATGCCCGCACGGCGAGCGGCCCGTTGGCCGCGATGGAACGGGCCAGGTCGAGGGCCACGTCCAGCGCCTGTCCCTCGTCGGCGAGACGATTCACCAGCCCCAGGGCGAAGGCGCGTTCGGCGTCGAAAAGATCGCCGGTGAGCGCCAGCTCGAGCGCCACGGCGGGTGGGATCCGGCGGGGCAGCCGCATCAGCCCGCCCGCCGCGGCCGCCAGCCCGCGTTTGACCTCGGGGATACCGAATTTCGCGGTCCGCGAGGCCACCACCAGGTCCGCGGCCAGTACGGCTTCGCACCCGCCCGCCAGCGCGTATCCCTCGACCGCGGCGATCAGCGGTTTCTCCGGCGGAGCCTCCACCAGGCCGAGGAACCCACGCCCCGGGATCACCGGCGATTCGCCACGCAGGAACGCCTTCAGGTCCATCCCCGCGCAGAATGTCGCGCCGGCTCCGGTGAGCACGCCGACCGACAGGTCCGGGCTGGAATCGAGTTCGGTCATCGCCGCGGCGACCGCCTCGGATACCGCGAGGTTCACCGCATTACGCGCCGCTGGGCGGTTGAGTGTGATGACGAGAACGCCGTCCTGCGCGTCGACCAGTACTTCCTCGCTCATTGCGGCTCCCTGCCGGATCGATTCATGGTCGCCGGGCCGCGCCCGCTGCCGGCCGTCTTGTCTGCTCGCACGTCCATACCCGTCCTGGTCGATCGGGTAGTTCCTGTTCGGGTCATCGTGCGGTGAGCCCGCCGTCGGCGGTGACGACCGAACCGGTGAGATAGGACGACTCCGCGGAAAGCAGGAAGGCGATCACGGCCGCCATCTCGTCCGGTTCGGCGCGGCGGCCCAGCGGGGTGGCCGCGACCGCGTTGCTCGTCACGCCCTCCACCTCGCGGGCACGGCGGGCGAGCGGCGTGTCCACCACCCCCGGGCACAGGCAGTTCGCCCGGATACCGCGGTCGGCGTAGCCGACCGCGATCGACCGGGTCAGCCCGAGTACACCGCTCTTCGACGCGTCGTAGCTACAGGTGTTGGTATTCGCGGAGACCAGTGACGCCACCGATCCGATGGTGACCACGCTCGCCGCCCCCGCCTCCAGCAGGTGGGGTACGGCGGCGCGGATCGTGAGGAAGGTTCCGGTGAGGTTGACCGCGATCACCGAATGCCAGTCCTCGAAGGACATTTCGTGCGGCAGGCCGGAGCGGGCGATCCCGGCGCAGGTCAGCACGCCGTCCAGACCGCCCAGTTCCTCCGCCGCCGCGGCCACCGCGGTGGTGACGGACTCTTCCCGCGTGACATCGCATTCGACCGCCGCCGCGATCCCCAGCTCCGGAACCAGCCGCTGCGCCGCGTCGTAATCCGTGTCGAGGATCGCCACGGCCGCGCCTTCGGCGGCCACTCGCCGCGCTGCCGCCGCGCCGATCCCGCCTGCTCCCCCGGTGATGAGGATCCGCCGGCCGGTCGATCGTTTTCCGTATTCCATGGTCATCTCCGTTCAGCCGATCCGCCGGCCGGCATCGACCGGAAGGGATACGCCGGTCACGAACCGCGCTTCGTCGGACGCCAGGTAGAGCACCGCATTGCTGATGTCCTCGGCTTCGACCCATCCCTGCCCGAGCACATCGGACCCGCGGGCCCGTTCGCGCAGATCGTCCGGCGTCGGATTGTCCAGATCCGGGCAGAACACGCGCAAGGTGGACTTGCTGAACAGCATGTCGGTCGCGACATTGCCCGGGTGGACCGCGTTGACGCGGATACCGTGGCGGCCCAGTTCGGCCGACAACGTCTGCATCAGGCCGACGACACCGCTCTTCGATGCGTTGTAGTGCGCCACGTTCGCCGCGCCGACCAGGGTGACCACCGAACTGGTCAGAATTACCGAACCGCCGCGACCGGCCTCGACCATATGCGGCACAGTGGCTTTCACAGTGCGCCAGACACCGGTCATATTGATGTCGACCATATCCTGCCACTCGGTGTCGGTGAGGTCGAAGGTCGGACGGCACCCGACCACACCGGCGTTGGCGCTCACGATATCGATACCGCCGAGGCGCTCGGCCGCCTCGGCGGCCACCTCATCGAGACCGGCCTGATCCCGCACATCGACCTGGCGGGCCAGCACCCGGCGGCCGAGATCGCGCACCAGTTTTTCGGTGTCGCGCAGATCTTCGATCGTGGCCATCGGGTACTCGAGCGACGGCACATCCGCGCAGGAGTCCACAACGACGATATCGGCGCCTTCCTGCGCCAGCCGCACCGCGTGTGAACGTCCCTGTCCGCGCGCCGCACCCGTGATGAATGCGACCTTGCCGGATACTCGCCCCATTCCGAGAACCTCCCTCGTTGTCAGTCCAAACCCAGCAGTCGCGCCGGGACCGCGCCGGCCATCAGCCGGAGTTCGTTTTCGGCGACGCCTTCGTCCCACAGCGCGTTGACGTATCCGCGCAGGCCGGCCGCCGGGTGCGGCAGGGTGTCGGTCCAGCCGTAATCGGTGGACACGATCGCGCGTTGGGGTCCGATCCGGCCGATGGCGGTGATCACCTGGTCGAACGTCGACGGTTTCCCCATACAGGTATGGGCCGCGAATTCGATTACGGCGCCGAGGCCGGCCAGCTCGACGACCTGGTCCACCGAGAGTCCGGGCCCGGCACTGGCGTGCATGGCGTGCGTGACGACCAGATTCCCGCGACCGGCGAATGCGCGTACCACCGCATAATGCTCGTCGACGGTGATATGCCCGGTCGCCAGTACCGCACCGCTCGCCGCGACGAGATCCATGATCTCGCATACCTCCGGCACGAGTTCACCGTCCGGGCCGAGGACCGGAATCCCTTCCCGCACCCCGAACGCCGCCTCCACAGCTTGCGCGGTGTTCGATATCGAGGACAGTGTCGGCAACCACACCACCTGCGCGCCGGCCCGCAGCGCGGTTTCGACGGCCTGGGGATTGAGCCCGCCGACCGGGTGATCGCAGCACATCCCCGCGATCGACAAAACGTCCGGCACCGCCTTGTTGGCCAGATCGGCGACCGCGGTGGACGGGAACTCGTGCGCCTTCAGCACGATCGCCCGCATCCCACCGGCCGCGGCCTCCCCGGCGGCCTCGATCGGGTCGACTGCGTGCGGATGTTTCGCGAGCTTTTCGACCAGTGGCTCCGGGCCGAAATGACAGTGCATATCGATGGCCCCGTCGAGCAGGACGGGCACGGCTCCGGAGTTGCGTGTCATTCGGCGGTAACACCTCCGTCGGCGAGGATCGCCTGCCCGGTCACGTACGAGGCATCCGGCGAGGCGAGGAATGCGACCACCGCGGCGATCTCGTCGGGTTCGCCGTATCGGCCGAGGGGCACGTTCAGCGGTTTCGACGGATTGCGCACCGTGGCGGTGGTCGGCACGATCGCCGCGGTATTGGCGCCGAGGTTCGTTTTCACCGCGCCCGGGCACACACTGTTGGCCCGGATACCGTGCGGGGCGTACTCGATCGCGAGGGTCTGGGTGAGCATCTTGATCCCGCCCTTCGACGCCCGGTACGGCGCCAGACCGCCTTGCGTGGCGATGAACGACGAAGTCGAACCGCATGTCACGATCGATCCGCCGCCGCGCCGCAGCATCGACGGCAGTGCCGCTTGGATGGTGAAGAATGTGCCGCTCAGGTTGATATCGAGCACTCCGCGCCAGTCGTCTTCGGAGAGTTCGTGACTGTCGATCCGCGCGCCGGACACCCCGGCGCCGGTGAACACGACACCGATTTCCCCGAAGTGCTCGACGATTTCGGCCGTCACCGCAAACACGCGCTCCCGGTCCCGCACATCGGCGCCGAACGCGGCGGCCCGCCCGCCGGCCTCCAGGATCGCCGCGGCGGTATTCTCCGCGGCCGTCTGGTGCAGATCGACAACGGCCACCGCCGCACCTTCGGCCGCCAGCCTCCGGGCGGAGGCCGCCCCGATTCCGGAACCTCCGCCGGTCACCACTGCCGTGTGGTCTTCGAACCTGTGCACCTGCGGCCTCCTGCGGTCGATCACCCTTGTAATTACCCGAATCATGCATATCATTACGAGCAAATGTCAACCCGTGACGCACGCCATAGCCACCGCATATTCCGCATGCCCGATCACCCAGGACGGCCGCGAAGCCGCCCGCGACCTCGACCTCTACGGACCGCCGATCCACAAGGGCCATCTGGTGTGTATCGGCCGACCACGACCCACGAACCTTCGAGGACCCGGACGTTTTCGCTCCGGAGCGCCCCCCACCTGCCCACCATCTCGGGTACGGTGCCGGCCACCACCGCCGCCTCGGCATACATCCGGCCCATGCGGAACCGATGGTCGCGCTCACCGGATGGCATCGCCGGATTCCGCACCACCGGCTCGCCGAGGGCGTGGACCTGCGCGAACGCGGCAGCCGGCCGCGGCCGCAACAGGTTCCGCCGGTCCGGGCCGCGCGCCACCCCGCCTCCAGCGGCAGCCCGCCCACCAGCGGCCGGACACCAATTCCGCATCCGGGCCCAGCTTCTCGCAGAGCGCTACGTATTCATCGGGCGTGACCACGCGAACATTCGGGTCCGCCGGCAGGTCGGCCGATCCCGTGGCGGAACGGTAGCCAGTGGTGCCCACGCCGCGCTCCCGCGCCCAGTTCGCATTGGCGTTCGTCGTGGACCGCACATGGAGTGCGTCGATCGTAGAGCCGGTCCCTTTCGGCACCGGCCGGGCGGTACCCGTCCCCGATCCGGGCCGCACGCAGCGCCGAGGCCCCGGCCGAACCACCGAAATAGAGTTCCGGTCCTCCGAGGCGGGCAGGCCGGGGCCGGACCAGCACGCGTTCGCCCCGGAATTCGAATTCCTCACCGGTCCAGGCCTGGCGCAGCACCTCGACCGTTTCCTCGAGTCGCTGCACGCGCCGACGGCGGGCGGCACCGAACATCCGATATACGCCGTCGCGGTAGCCGGGTCCGAGCATGCCCTCGGGCCGCCCCCGGCCAGGTCCAGCCCGGCGAGGCTCTCGGCCAGTTCACCGCCACTCATGACCGCCACCTCGTGCCCATCCGGTCGCCACCGACTCACCAGAGCCCCGAACACCCTAATCTCTGCACATGAATAGCATTGAATGTAGGGTGTGGGAACAGTACGCACAACAGCCACATCAGGGGAGAACAGATGACCGCTACCGAACGACCGAAGAAGACGGCGCTGCTCGTGGCACAGCGCATCGTCGACGACATCAATCGCCGGGGTAATCAGGTCGGGGACCGTCTCCCCCCGGAGAAGGCCATGCTGGAGGCCTACGATGTCGGCCGCGGAACACTGCGCGAATCACTGCGGTTCCTCGAACTCCAGGGCGTCATCACGCTCAAGCCCGGCCCCAGTGGCGGCCCGATTCTGCAGCAGCCCGACAGCTCGGCCCTCGCCACCTCGCTGAGCTTGCTACTGCAGTTCCAACAGGCCCCGTTCCAAACGGTGATCGAAACCCGTGCCGCACTCGAACCCCATATGGCCCGGCTCGCCGCCGAGCGGATGGACGAGACGGATATCGCGACGCTGTTCGAGATCGTCGAGCTCGAACAGGAGAACCTGAACGACCACACGGGATTCCTCAGCCAGACCCGGCGCTTCCACACCACCGTCGCCCAGGGGTCCGGGAACCTCGTCTTCGCTTCGCTGTTCGTCGCGCTGTTCGACATTCTCGACGGCGCCGCGGTCGGCGTCGAATATCCGGCCCGGCAGCGGGAGCTGACCGTCGAGATCCATACCTGCATCGCCACTGCGATCTCCGAACGCGATCCCGGCCGCGCAGAGGAACTGATGACCACACATATGCAGGCGCTGGCCGGCTACACCAAGAAGAACTACGCCGAGGCGCTGGCGGCGACCGTGACCTGGAAGATGTGAGATGACAACAGCAAGCACCCGCCCGGTGCCCTTCCCCGACGATGTGACCGAGGGTTTCTGGGACAGCCTCCGCACACAGACGCTCAGCATTCAGCGGTGCGCCCGGTGTTCGCGGTTCAACCACGCCCCGAGCCTGACGTGTCGCGCCTGCGGTAGCGAGGACCTCCGCTACGAGCCGGTCTCCGGCCGCGGAACAGTGCACAGCTACACCGTTCTGGAAGATCCACCCGGCCCCGGTTTCGCGGCGCTCGTGCCGCTGGTGGTCGTCGTCGTGGAACTGGTGGAACAGCCCGGGCTGCTCATGGTCGCCAACCTGCTCGGCCCCGGCCCGGCCGAGGTGCAAATCGGCGCCGAGGTCGAAGTGAGTTTCGAGAAAATCTCCGAGGACTGCGTCCTACCGCAGTTCCGGCCGGCGGGAGCGTAAGAGATATGTGGGAACTGCGGGACAAGATCGCCGTCGCCGGCGTCGGATACAGCGAGCTCGGGCGGCGTGTGCCGCGCACTCTGGCGGCGCTCACGGTGGAAGCGTGCGATCGCGCGCTGGCCGATGCCGGCCTGGAACGCTCGGATGTGGACGGTGTCGCGACCTCGCCGTCCATGCCACGCTACGGCGGAACGAAGGGTACCGGCGAGGGGATCGACGTCGTCACGCCGTATCACCTGCCACAACTACTGGGGATCACACCCCAGATCACCTGGACCGGATCCACCGACGGCATGGTCACGCAGAGTGTGATGGATGCGGCGATGGCAATCCACTCCGGGGTGTGCACACATGCGCTGGTCTACCGGTCGCTGCACGTGCCCAAGGGGAAGTACGTCAACTACGACAGCACGATCGCCGCCGGGCCCGATCAGTTCCAGGCGCCGTTCGGCTTCAGCAACCCACCGGCCTGGGCGGCGACCGTACTGCGCCGGTACCTCGACCTGAACGGATTCACCCGGGCGGATCTGGCGCCGTTCCTGGTCGCCAACCGGGACAACGCGCAGAAGAACCCCCATGCGTACTGGCGGGGTGCCACTCTGTCGGCCGAAGAGTATCTGAACGCCCGGATGATCGCCGACCCGATGTCCATCCTGGACTGCGATATCCCCGTCGACGGCGCGGTCGCCCTCCTGCTCACCTCGACAGAACGCGCGCGGGACCTGCGACAGCCACCCGCCCTGCTCACGGGGTTCGCCGCCGGTACCCACACCGCGCCGACGGGCGCGGTGATGACTCTCGAGGATCTCGTCGAAGGCGCCGGGCAGATCGCCCGGACACTGTGGCACACCAGCGGGCTCGGACCGTCGGATATCGACAATGCCCAGTTGTACGACGGTTTCAGCGTTTTCGTCTATACCTGGCTCGAGGGTATGGGTTTCGCCGGCCGCGGCGAGGCCGTGCCGTTCGCGCGGGACGGGCATACGGCCCGCACCGGCATACTGCCGGTCAACACCGGCGGCGGCGCGCTCGGCGAGGGCCGGCTGCACGGGATGACACACCTCGCCGAAGCGGTACTGCAGGTGACCGGGCGGGGCGGGGAACGTCAAGTGCCCGAGGCATCGCGGGCACTGGTCACCGTCTCCAACGGACTGGCCAAATCGGCCGCGTTCGTTTTCAGCCGGGACCGCTGAAACTCCGGGCTCAGGGGCCCGGCGTACGTCCCCTTTACGAAGCTCGCCGGGGCCCGGGGCCTAGGTGTACCCGGCGTGCGCGAACAGCTCCGTACCGGTGATGAATTCGCCACGACACGCGGTGTCAACTCCCCCGCGGCGACCAGGCCGTATCCGGTGATATCACCGGGTTCACCGGGGAGAACCTCGACCTGATCGTCGATACCGCTCAGATCCAGCCCTTCTCACGGGCCTTCAACGCCGCTTCGTAGCGATTGGACACCCCGAGTTTGGCCATCGCCGCGGACAGGTAGTTGCGGGTGGTCCCCGGCGACAAAAGCGCGCGGCGGGCGATTTCTTCGACGGAGGCGCCGTCGGCGGCGTACTCGAGAACATCCGCCTCACGCGCGGTGAGAACCGTATCTCCGGCACTGATGGCCTCCGCGGCCAATTCCGGGTCCACGTATCGGCCGCCGCCGTGGACGGTACGGATAACCTCCGCGAGGGTGCCCGCCGAGGTCGTCTTGGGCAGGAAACCACGCACACCACCGGCCAGCGCCCGTTTGAGATACCCGGGCCGGCCGTGACTGGTAACGATCACCGTGCCCGCCCCCGGAGTGAGGCGCTGCAGTTCCCCGGCGGTCGCGATCCCGTCCAAACCGGGCATCTGCAGATCGATGACCGCCACTCCGACCGGCTCCCCGTTCTCGTGGCGCCGCCGCCACGCGGCGACGAGCTCTGCACCGGAACCGACGTGCCCGACGACCTCGAGGTCGGTTTCCAGGTCGAGCATCGTCGCCAGCGCCGCACGGATCAGCGTTTCATCGTCGGCCAGAAAAACAGGGATCACTTTTTCTCCCAGTGGATTTCGAGAACGAACTCGTCGGATACCGAACCGGCCTCCAGAGTTGCGCCGACCTGGGCGAGCCGTTCGGACAGGCCACGCAATCCCGACCGTGCGCCCAGCGTGGGATGAGGCCGGTTGTTACGCAGCGATATTCCCGCCGTACCGAGAGTCAGCGTCGCCGAGGTGGCAGCGGAATGCTCGACGATATTCGTCGTGCCCTCACGCACCACCCACGCGGCGACCTCGTGGTATCGCGCGGGAACGGCCGCGGGATCGCCTTCGACGACGAGTGCACATTCCACCGCGGACAGCAGCGATCGTGCACCTGCCACCTCCTCGCGCAGGTCGATATCCCGGTAACCGCGCACCAGCGCCCGCATCTGCCCCATCGACTCGACGGCCAGGGACCGCACACTGTCCATTTCGCCGGCCGCCCGGCCGGTTTCACCGGCCTTCGAAAGCGCCGCCGCCAATTCGCTTTTCACGGCGATCGCGGAAAACCCGCGGCCGACGACATCGTGCAGATCACGGGCGAACCGCAATCGCTCCTGCGCCAACTGCAGTTCGGCCTCGATATCCTTCGTCCGCTCCAGCTCGTCGACCATCCGGATCCCCCAGATGCTGATCAGCATCGTGCCGAGGACGAAAGCACCACCGAAAAAGGTCACCGCAATGATCGGGGCAGCGGAGGCGAGGTCGGGGCGCATACTCACACCGGTGGCGAAGGCCAGCGCCGCCAGAATCAACCATCTGTACCGGAGGTACGGGATCACGGCGAAGGCTGCCAGGAACACGGTGACGAGGCCTACCGCCCGAGTGCCCGCGAGGGGTGCCGCCTCGGCCGCGTCCGGCGCAGGCACCAGGGCATAGATCGCCCACACCGCTGCCAGCACCACTGTCGCTGTTCGGAACATCCACTGTCGTGTGGCGGCCGTTGCCCACGTGGCGAATTCGGGGCGTGCCTCGATCGCCGCAGCCGCCGCGATACCGGCGACCGCGATACCGGCCGCCGGCAACGGTTGCGGCGCGACGACGACCATCACCACGACGATCCCCAGGATCGACCCCTGGAGCGACAGCCGCATGTACAGCCTGAACTTGGCCGGACCGGGCAGCGCGCGCCACCATGCGGCCACCCGCTTCACCCGCGGTCGTCCCAGCGAAAACTCCGGCGAGTAAGCACGAGCGCCAGGACCATCCATATCGCCAGTGTCGCAAACGGCCGGCCGAGTGCGGTGAAGGTACCCGCGAAGTCGAGTGCCGGATCGTCGGTGGAACCGAGGGCGGTCCGGCCTGCGGAACCGAGGAACACCAGATCGGATACGGCGGCGAACGGAGTCCACTCGGCCAGATCGGCAAGCCGATCCGGCAATATCCCGCGGATCGAGCCGAGGCCGAGCATCGCGACCGTCATCACCGGCAACGACGTGATCTGGGCCGCCTCGGCGTTCTTGGTCACGGCACTGGTGGCCAGTGCGAGCAGCGTGAACAGGACGATCCCGCCCACCAGCGCGAGGACGATCGCGAACGGATTCACCGGCGCGGGCGCACCGGTACCGTAGATCACCGCGGCGACGCCGACCGTGCAGAACAGTGTCACCGCGGCACCGGGCACGCCCGGCGCCGTCTGGATCTGCCAGTCGGCGGCCTCACCTGTCCGTAGCCGTTTCAGTACCCCCTCGCCGCGGCGGGTCGTCACCATGGACAGCACCGAGTAGTACTGCATGAACAGCAGTGCCACCAGGGCGAACATCTCGAACGCTGTCGCGGCCATCGCTGCGGTGGGTTCTGCATCCCGGCGCGAGAAGAAGTACAACGCCAGCGGCAGCCCGATCGGGAAAACGGTCGCCGTGTAGACCAGTGTCTTGTTCCGTCGGAACTGCAGGTATTCGGCCTTCGCGAGCGCCTGCAGCGGGCGGCGGCGAAAACCGGCGGGCGGAGTCGTGGTGGCGGTCATCGGGAAGCTCCGATCAGTTGCGGCTCGTCCGCCGATCCACCGGCAGCGGCGATATCGAGGAATACCGATTCGAGTGAGGCGGCGCGCGCGTCCAGACCGGCCAGGCGGATACCGTGCGCACGAGCCCAGCCGAGCAGTTCGAGCAGATGCCCCTGGAGATCGTGGGTGCTGACGGTAACCCGTTCTCCCGCATCGACAACGGCGGTGGGCAGTGGAGGTAGCGGTAGCCCGGGGTGGTCGAAGACGATCCGGGCGGGATGGCCGTCGACGATATCGCGCAGGGTGCCGCGGCGCGCGATCGTGCCGCGGTGCATGATCGCGATGCGGTCGGCCAGCGCCTCGGCCTCGTCCAGGTAGTGCGTCGTGAGCACCATCGTCACGCCGGCCGCTTTCAGGTCCGCGAGCAATTGCCAGGTGGCGCGGCGGCTCTCGGGGTCGAGACCGGTGGTCGGTTCGTCGAGGAACAGCAGACGCGGCTGCCCCAGCAGTGCACAGGCCATATCGACGCGACGGCGCTCACCGCCGGAGAGCGAGCCGACCCGCACATCGACACGGCCGGTGAGCCCCACTTGCGCGAGCACCATATCGGCCGTAGTGGGGGCGGTGCACGTCCCACGCCACATCTCGAGTGTTTCGCCGACGGTCAGCTCGGCCGGTAGCCCGCCGGATTGCAGCATGATCCCCACCTGTGCGCGGACCTGCGCGCGATCGCGCCGGGGATCCAGCCCGAACACCCGCACCTCCCCGGCAGACGGTGCGGTGAGCCCCTCGAGAATGTCCAGGGTCGAGGTCTTTCCGGCGCCGTTGGTGCCCAGCAGCGCGAAAACCTCCCCCTCGGCGACGTCGATATCCACGCCCCGGACCGCCTCGAACGCGTCCTTTCCCCGACCGTAGGTCCGGCGCAGAGCACGCGCGCTGATGACCTCGTTCGCCGCTGCCGGTGCGGTAGGCCGGGAGCCCGCAGCGGCTCCATACGACCGCTCGGCACCCGGATCCGGCGATCGGTTTTCCGTTCTGTTCATACCTACACCCTCACCGAGACGACCGGTCACCAGTAGTACGGCCAGTCATCGATCCGCGATGAATAGTTCATGGGCAAGTACTGACAAATGTCATGATCAGCCCCCGGGGGGGCCGGCAATGTGGTGGCGACCGGCCGGGGAGCCGCGCTCGCGGTGACTGCGGTCGCGGGCGCTGTCGGCGGCTCGGGCGCGCCGGATCCGTGCCGAGTCCGCGTGTGCACCCGAGTCCGCTGTGTCGACCGCTCGCCACGAGTGTGTGACGAGCGGTCGTGTAGGTCGTCGCCCGGACGGGCGGCCGAGGATCTATGGGGCGGGACCAGGAATCCACAACCGGTGACGGGCCACACCGATCCGCTATCGGGCAGCCGAATTGCGGCCGGGTGCACGACCAGGCCCCGAAGCCCCCACTCCGGTCGATGGCGAGGCCCGGCGCCGGACACCGGCCTGTAAGTCGCGGGAGCGGGCGATCAGTCGCGGGAGCGAGCGATCAGCAGCGGGACCCGGGTGCTGTGCAGGACCGCTTGGCCGACCGAACCGAGCGTCATCCCCGCGAACCCGCCGCGGCCGTGACTTCCGACGACTATGAGCTGCGCGTTCTCGGATTCGGCCAGGATCCGGCGGGCGGGCCGGTCCTCGGCGACGACCGAGGTGACCGCCACGTCGGGGTAACGCTCGGCGCGGCCGGCCAGGCTCTCGGCCTGCAAGGCGCGGGCTTGTTCCTGCATTTCGTCACGGGAGATATAGCGGAACGATTCCGACCAGGTGGTCACCGCGATCACGCCGACGTATCCGCGGGCGGCTTCCTCGAACGCGATATCGACGGCTTCCTGGCCGCGCGGTGACCCGTCCACACCGACGACCACCGGGCGCTGCCCGAGATCGCGGGCCGGTTCCTCCGTATCCGGGATCACCGCGACCGGGCAGTGCGCGTGGCGGGCGAGTGAGGTGCTCACCGAGCCGAGCAGGAGCCGGCCGAGAGTGCCGAGGCCGCGGGTCCCCACGACGACCATGCGGGCGTCCGCGGAGAGGTCGATCAAGACCGTGGTAGCACCGAGGTCGGCGACGGTGGTGGTGATATCGAGATCGGCCGCCGTTTCGCGGGCAGTTTCCTCGGCGGCGGCGAGGATCGTCTCACCGTCGGCGCGCAGCGCCTGATTGTCGAGGCCGACCACGCTGATCTCCGGGCCGAAGGTGACCGGGGCGCCGATCGCGTGGACGAGGTGGAGTGGGCAGCGGTGCAGCGCCGCACGGCGGGCCGCCCAGCGCAGCGCGTCGAGGGATGTGGGTGAACCGTCGATACCGACGATGATCGGCGGTTCGGAATGTGTGGCCATATCGGATTGCCTCTCGCCTCGCCCTGCTCGGTGCGGCGGAATCGCGGGGCCGCGTCGTCCTTCGTCGAGGATATGGGCGGTACCGCGGCCCCGGCACGCACGCACCGGACCCGTGTCCGGGTTGTGGCGCAATCGCTACCGGACGGGCCGCGCCGTGCGACCGGCCCGGTTGCGCACAACCGGGCCGGTCCTTCGCGAACCGGCCCGGTTCAGGACTACATGGTCAGCGGAGATCGAACCGATCGTTTTCGGCGACCTTGACCCACGCCGAGACGAAATCCCGGATGAACCGCGGCCCGGCATCGCGCTGGGCGTAGACCTCGGCCACCGAACGCAGCACGGAATGGGATCCGAAGACCAGATCGTTGGCGGTGGCGGTCCACTTGCGCTCACCCGTTCGCCGGCCGAAGCCCTCGTAGACGTTTTCCGCCGATTCCGAGGCCTTCCATTCGGTGCCCTGATCCAGGAGGTTGACGAAGAAGTCGGTGGTCAGAACCCCGGGGCGATCGGTGAACACGCCGTGCGTGCTACCGCCGTGATTGACGCCGAGGACCCGCAGGCCACCGAGCAGGACCGTCAGTTCCGGAGCGGTCAGGTCCAGCATGTAGGCGCGGTCGACCAGCAGCGTTTCCAGGGGCGCTTTCTCCCCTGCCCGCACATAATTGCGGAAGCCGTCGGCCCGCGGTTCGAGTACCGCGGCCGCTTCCACATCGGTGTTTTCCTGGGTGGCGTCCGTACGTCCGGGCGAGAACGGCACCGTGATGTCGTATCCGGCGTCCTTTGCCGCCTGCTGGACGGCCGCCGCGCCGCCGAGGACGATCACGTCGGCCAGCGAGACGCGCTTACCCCCGGTGGCGGAGCTGTTGAAGTCCTGCTGGATCCGTTCGAGAACGGGCAGTACCCGGGCGAGTTCGGCCGGTTCGTTGACCTCCCAGTTCTTCTGCGGTTCGAGCCGGATGCGGGCACCGTTGGCGCCGCCACGTTTATCGGTGCTGCGGAAGCTCGCCGCCGAGGCCCAGGCGGTTTTGACCAGTTGCGCGACCGACAGGCCGGAATCGAGGATCTTGCTCTTCAACGCGACGATATCGGCTTCGTCGATCAGTTCGTGGTCCACCGGCGGTACCGGATCCTGCCACAGCTGCGGTTCGGGTACCCAGGGGCCGAGATACCGGCTGATCGGGCCCATATCGCGGTGCAGCAGCTTGTACCAGGCCTTGGCGAACTGCTCGGCGAGTTCCTCGGGATGTTCCAGCCACCGGCTGGTGATCTCCCGGTAGATCGGGTCCTCGCGCAGGGCGATATCGGTGGTGAGCATGCTCGGGGCGCGGGCCGGGCCGCCGAACGGGTCGGGGATGGTGCCTTCGCCCGACGCGTCCTTCGGTTTCCACTGCCACGCACCCGCCGGGCTCTTGGTCAGCTCCCATTCGTAGCCGTACAGGTTCTTCAGGAAACCGTTGCTCCACTGGGTGGGGGTCGAGGTCCAGATGACCTCCGGTCCACCGGTGATCGCATCACGGCCGACCCCTGTGCCGTGGGAGCTCTTCCAGCCCAGACCCTGCTGTTCGATCGGGGCCGCTTCGGGTTCGGGGCCGACGAGGCTCGGATCACCGGCACCGTGGGTTTTGCCGAAACTGTGGCCGCCGACGATCAGCGCGGCGGTCTCCACATCGTTCATGGCCATCCGCCCGAAGGTCTCCCGGATATCGCGGGCGGCCGCCACCGGGTCGGGCCGGCCGTTGGGGCCCTCCGGGTTCACATAGATCAGACCCATCTGGACATTGGCGAGCGGGCCGGAGAGTTCGCGGTCGCCGCTGTAGCGTTCGTCGCCGAGCCAGGTGTCCTCCGGCCCCCAGTAGATCTCCTCCGGCTCCCAGATATCGGGGCGGCCGAACCCGAAACCGAAGGTCTGGAAACCCATCGAGTCGAGCGCGACGTTCCCGGCGAACACCAGCAGATCGGCCCAGGAGATCTTGGTGCCGTACTTCTGCTTCACCGGCCACAGCAGCCGGCGGGCCTTGTCCAGGCTGGCATTGTCGGGCCAGCTGTTGAGTGGTGCGAACCGCTGGGCGCCCTGGCCGCCGCCACCGCGGCCGTCGGCGATGCGGTAAGTGCCCGCGGCGTGCCAGCTCATCCGGATGAACAGGCCGCCGTAGTTGCCGAAATCGGCGGGCCACCAGTCCTGCGAGTCGGTCATGACCGCCTCGACATCGGCCTTCAGTGCCTCGACATCGAGTTTCGCGAATTCCTTCGCGTAGTCGAAATCCTCGCCGAGCGGGTTGGACTTGGAGGAGTGGGCGTGCAGAACCGAGACGTCGACCTGGTTGGGCCACCAGTCCTTGTTGGTGCGGGGTCGGTTGTCGGTCGACGCGGTCGGCGACGGAATCGCCGGATTTTCGCTTTCGCTGTTACTCGAAGTCCCGGTCTCAGGAGCAGGTGGACGGCTATCGGAGGTCACGATATTCCTTCCTGACGAGTGGTGCGGGCTGCTATCGAAAACGGTTCTCTTTCGCGCATTCGGGGCACAGGCCCCAGTAGATGACCTCGGCCTCGTCGATCGCGAAGCCGTGATCGTCGGACGCCGTCAGGCACGGGGAAGCACCGACCGAACAATCGACATCGGCGATCGACCCACATCCCCGGCAGACGACGTGGTGGTGGTTGTCGCCGACGCGGGTCTCATACCTGGCCACCGAACCGGACGGCTGGATACACCGGAGCAGGCCGGCCGCGGTGAGCGTACGCAACGAGTCGTACACCGCCTGGTGGGATACCGCCGACAGGCGGGATCGCACGGTGCGGATGATCGAATCCGTATCGGCGTGCGGGTTGTCGTGCACAGCGTTCAGCACCGCGACCCGCGGTGCGGTGACGCGTAGCGAAACCCCCCGCAGCATCTGCTGGAAATCCTCGGCCGTGTGCACACCGGAAAGTGTCGTCCGTTTTCTGGAATCGGTCAAGGATAGCGGGGCCGATGGCGTTGTGGCGTTCATCCCTGCCGGGCCGGATCACCCCGTGGATGCCGAACTGGTCGCCCGGTTCTCCACCAGCGTGATCGGCAGGCCGTCTTTGGGAAACGGCAGGGAGTGGTAGTCCATCGGCGGTACATACGCCGGGTCGAGCGTCCAGTGGTAGTCGCGCAGCAGGCGATGCATGATCGCCTTCACCTCGAGGCCGCCGAAATACAGGCCGATACATTTGTGCACCCCGCCGCCGAACGGTTCCCACGCGAAACGGTGCGATTTGTCCTCGCGGCGTTCCGGGCCGAAGCGGGCAGGGTCGAAGGCCGCCGGGTCGGTCCAGTAGTCCTCCATCATGTGGGTGAACTGGACACCCACGATCACATCGGTTCCGGCCGGGATCCGGACCCCCTGGATCACCGTGTCCTTCACCGCATACCGCACCAGGACCGGCACCGGGGCGCGCAGGCGCAGCGCCTCGCGCATCACCAGGTCGATCGAGACCAGTCCCTCGAGTTCCGCCATCGACGGTTCGGGGCCGAGCGCGAGCGATTCCTCACGGCAACGCTGCTGCCATTCCGGATGCTGACCGAGGTACTGCAGGATCGTGGACGTGGTGATGGTGGAGGTATCGTGTGCCGCCATCATCAGGAAGATCATATGGTTGACCACGTCGTCGTCGGAGAACCGTTCACCGTCCTCGGTTTCGACGTGGCAGAGTACCGAGAAGATATCGTCGGTCTGTTCGGCGCGTTTGGCGGGCAGGTAGTGGCGCAGGAAATCCTCGAGCACCTTGCGGCCGCGGTAGGCCCGGCCCCATCGCGTGAAAGGTATATCGGCACGTACGATCCCGGCGGCGGCCTGGACGCAGGCGATGAATGCCTTGTTGACGCGGTCCATTTCGGCCTGGCCGGTGTCCTCGGCGCCGCCCATGAACAGATCGGCGGCGATATCGAGGGTGAGCTGCTTGAGCTTCCAGTACGACGGGAACTCCTTGCCCGGTTCCCAGCCCGCCACCCCCTGTTCGATGGCGGGGTGCAGACGGCGGGTGTAGGCGTCGAGACGGGGCCGGGTGAACGCCTGCTGCATGATCCGCCGGTGCGCGTGATGCTCGTCGAAATCGATCAGCATGAGGCCGCGATGGAAGAATGGCCCTACCAGTTCCGACCACGCGGGCCCATTGGCCAGCGCCTTGTCCTTGTTCTGGAAGGCTTCACCGCAGGCGTCCGCTCCGAGGAGCATGACCGCCGATTTCCCGAGGGCACGGAACGGCGCCACCGGGCCGTAACGCTCCCAGCGGCTGCGGCACAGCGCCACCGGATCCTTGGCGTATTCGAAAACCTGGCCGACCAGGGGCAGGCCCCGGTCGTCGCGGTGCTGAACCGGGATCGGCCGCGGTGCCGCGGTCTGCGCCGGTTCCGATTCCTCGCGTGGTCCCAAGGCCTCGGCCGTCATGGTTCACCTCATGTCCTGTGGTCTCTGTCACGTCCAGCCTGATTCAGGAAGGACGTCCTGTCAACCTTCGATTCGCCGAGCCTGTGGCATGCTGAAAACGTGGCTGTGCAATCTGGTGTGTATCGCGGTGTCAGCGCCGCCGATCGTGCCGCCGAACGCCGCAGCCGATTGCTCGACGCCGCGCTGACCGTATGGGCGGACCCCGAAATCCGGACCACGATGACCGCCGTATGCGCCGAGGCGGGCCTGAGCGAACGCTATTTCTACGAAAGTTTCTCCGGCTTGGACGCGGCGCTCGAGGCAGCGCTGGACCATATCGCCGCCGAGATCGAGGACATCAGCCGCCGCGCCGCCGACGCCGCCGGACAGGATCCGGAGGCCCGGGTCCGCGCCTCGGTCCGCGCGTTCGTCCAACTCCTGGAGGACGACCCCCGTAAGGGCCGGGTCGCCATCATCGAAGCCGTCGCCGTCCCGAAACTGCGGCAACGCCGCACCCAGTTGCTCCGCCATCTGGCACACGAATCGGCGCTCGAGGCACGGGAACATTTCGGAGGCCCCCACCGCGGCGAGACCGCCGACGAAACCGCCGGACTGTTCTTCATCGGCGGTATGGCCGAACTCGTGACCGCCTGGCTGGACGGCACCCTACGGGTATCCGCCGACGAGATCGCCGACGCCGCGGTCCGTGTCCTGCTCGGCCTCTATCGCTGACGGGCCCCGGCCCGTACTGCTCCCACGCTGCGCTCGTTCGGACCGGCCGGGCACGTTTCGACCGCCGGGTTCCGGGAACCGCGCCGGAAACCCGAACGACGAAGGAGGGTGGCCGTGCCGGACCATCAGAACAGCGCCGACAGCGAAGCGAAACCACGGCGGGTGGTCATCGTCGGCAGCGGATTCGCCGGATTCACCTGTGCCCGCAAACTCTGCCGCACGCTCGCCGCGGCAGGCGACGATACCGAGGTCGTCCTCGTCTCCCCCACCGACTACATGCTCTACACACCACTGCTGCCGGACGTCGCCGGCGGGCTCATCGATCCCCGGTTCGTCGCCGTCTCGCTGACCGACGCCGTGCCCCGGGTGCGGTTGATCGTCGCGACCGCGGAATCGATCGACCTGAACAACAAGAGGCTCACCGTTACCAGCGATCATCACGGCACCCGCGAACTGACCTGGGACCGGCTGGTGCTCACACCGGGATCGGTGACCCGGTTGTTCGATGTCCCCGGGCTACCCGAGCACGGCCGCGGCCTGAAAACCGTGGCCGAAGCGCTGTATCTGCGCGAACAGCTGATCCGGCAGCTCGAACTCGCCGACCACGAAGACGATCCCGATATCCGGCAGGCCCGGCGCACCGTCGTCGTGGTCGGCGCCTCCTACGCCGGAACCGAACTGGTCGCCCAGCTCCGCGCCCTCGCCGACACCTATGCCGCCCGCCGCGGTTTCGACCCCTCCGAGATCCGTTTCCTGCTGCTCGATATGGCCGACCGGGTGATGCCGGAGGTCGGCGAGAAACTGAGCGATCAGGTGCTGTCCGTCCTGCGCGGCCGCGGGATCGATATCCGTCTCGGGATGTCGCTGAAAGAACTCACCGGCGACCGCGTGGTGCTCACCGACGGCACGACCGTGCCGACCTACACCGTCGCCTGGGTCACGGGTGTCACCGGGGCTCCGGTACTGGGCACTCTCGATCTGCCGATGGAACGCGGCCGGTTGACGGTGGACGCCGATCTGCGGCTCCCCGGCCATCCCGACGTATTCGCCGGCGGTGACGCGGCCGCGGTACCGGACCTGACCCACCCGGGAAAGATCACACCACCCACCGCCCAGCACGCCACCCGGCAGGGCAAAATCCTCGCCCGCAATGTCGCCGCGAGCCTGGGAATCGGGGCGCCCGTGCCGTACAAGCATCGCGATATGGGGCTGGTGGTGGACCTGGGCCCGCGTTTCGCCGTCGCCAACCCGCTCGGGTTTCGCCTCTCGGGCCTGCCTGCCAAGGCGGTGACCCGCGCTTATCACACCTACGCGGTGCCGCGCGGGCTCAACCGGTGGGCGATCACCCTGACCTATCTGACCAACGCCGTCACTCCTCGCCCGCTGACCCTGCTCGGTCTGGTCAGTCCGGAGGAGGCCAGCTTCCACGCCAGTGAAGGTATCCGGCACGAGGTATAGACCGGTGGCGGAATCCGCCCATGAGATCGAGCGATCCGGTCGACGGGTCGTCCACGATACCGGCCGGTAGTCCGCACGCCGATCCGGGTGATACGTCCTACCGCACCGCGACCGGCGCCGGACCACCGACGAACCTCGGCGAGCGCCCGTTCGGCAGCGGCGGCTGGTCTCCTGGGTTGCCGCGGGTGTGGGCCGCAACGGTGAGCCCCGGACCGAAGGAGGCTGATGCGGCCTCCGGCGGGCGGAGATCCGACCAGCCCTGTTTACGCCCTGGACGCCGGGCAGTCGCGCGGTACCCCGGTTCTGCCGGATCCCGTCGGCGGCGGTGGGCGGCGCACCCGCCATCCACCCGAGGATCGGCGCGCTCGGATCGATCGCCTGTTTCGCGGCGAGGAATCCCGTGAGGTCGGCCGTACCGGTCGTGGCGGTGTTCCAGTCCGCGCCCGCAGTGGTCTGCGCCCGGCCGTATTCCGCGGCGACCGCGGCGCTGGCCTGCGGGTATCCGGCGGAGACTGTATCGGCGGCCACATCGTCGGAGAGCCGGATCATGCGTTCGGCGTACCCCACCGCAGCGCGTTCGGCCCGCGCACCGAGACCGCGCTACGCGCCGGCACGCTCTCGGCCGGAGCATCCGGTGGCGGTAACGGTCGCGCCACCGGCGGCGGATCGCGCATGCCCGCTCCAGCGGGAAACGGGATACGAACCGGCCTGTTTCGGCCGGTGCCTCGGTCACCGGCCGATTCGTGCGGTCGGGACCGGCGACGCGCCGCGGCGACGGTAGGGTGAGCGCACAGTCGACCGCGACGGTCGGCCGGCGGCGGTCATGGATGATCCACCGGCGAAAAGACACCTGTGCAGAGATCGGTTACCACATGACGGCAAAGGCCGCCGACTACGCTGTTCCCGCCGACCGGATCGACGAACCACGTCCGGTCCGCACCACCCGGAGCAGCGACTACTCCGGGTTGCTGCGGCAGGTACGCGACGCGGGGCTGCTCGACCGCCGGCCGCGGTATTACGTCTGGAAGGTCGCGGCCGTCCTGCTCGCGCTGATCGCCGGGTGGACCGCTTTCGTCCTGATCGGCGAATCGTGGTGGCAGCTGGGTACCGCGGCATTCCTGGCGGCGGTCTTCGCGCAGCTGGCCTTCCTCGGTCACGATGCCGGGCACCGCCAGATCACCGGCCGCCGTGACCGCGACTATCTCCTGGGAATCCTCTTCGGGAACCTCGCGATCGGAGTCGGTATCGGCTGGTGGACCAGCAACCACAACCGCCACCACGCGCACCCCAACACCGAAGACGCGGACCCCGACGTCATGGGGATACTCGCGCATTCGACCCTGCGCGCCCGCACGGGCCGGGGCCTGCGCCGGGTGATTTTCCGGTACCAGGGCTGGCTGTTCTTCCCGATGCTGCTGCTCGAAGGATGGAGCCTGCATTTCTCGAGTGTCCGCGCCATCGTGCGCCGCGATATCCCCCGGCGCGGACTGGAAGCCGGGACGCTGTTCGCGCACGCCGCCGGATATCTGGCCGTCGTCTTCCTGGTGTTGCCGCCGCTGCAGGCCATCGTTTTCACCGTGGTGCAGCAGGGCCTGTTCGGCCTGTACATGGGTTCCACCTTCGCGCCCAACCACAAGGGTATGGAAGTTCTCCCGGCCGGTGACAACACCGACTATCTGCGCCGCCAGGTGCTCACCGCACGCAATGTCCGCGGGGGATTCGTCGTCGATACCGCTTTCGGCGGCCTCAACTACCAGATCGAGCACCATCTGTTCCCGTCCATGCCCCGCCCCAACCTGCGCCGCGCCCAGCCGATCGTCGCCGCGTATTGCGCCGATCTCGGGGTGCCCTACTGCGAAACCGGTGTGATCGCCTCCTACGCCCAGTCCATCGGGCATCTGAACACCGTCGGCCGATCCACCCGCACGGCAGCCGCGGCGACCAGCGCACTGTAGAAGCTCCGCAGTCCCCCCATTCCGTCCGGGTCCGCCCCGGTGGCGGCGGGGCCGATATCGGCCGGCCGGCCCGGTTACGGTCGCGGGTCCACGCGACGCGGCGGGCCGGGCCCTTCGTCGGTCATGGGTGGCGGGGGCGGCACGTCGACCCCCAGATTCAGCAGCGACGAGCGGACCACGACATCCCAGGAAGTGTGCTGGGTCGCGGCGAGCCGGCAGCGCTGTTCGGAATCGGCGACCACGCGGCGGTGCGCCTCCAGTTCGGCGGTCATGGCCGCAATCTGCCGTGATAATGGTTCGACCATCTGCGCGGCTGCCTGAGTGAGTACCTGTACCGCATCGGCCCGGCGCTTGCGCCGGCTGAGCAACCCGGCCGCGCAGACACCACCGACGCCGGTGACCAGTCCGCCGAGGACAGAAGCCAGCTCGGTGATCATTCTGTCCTCCTCTCCGGCCGCAGCGGGCACTCGTCAGGCGCGCCGGTCGCTCGTGGGGTCTCGGAAGCCGGGGATTTTCAGGGCTGCACCGATAACGCCGAGCGCTTCGGCGGTCGTCCGGTCGCCCAGGAAGTCCCAGCCCGGGAAATCCGCGCCGCGAGCGGTTCCCGATCCGGCGAGCTGGTCGAGCGCGTGCCCGACATGTTTGTCGAGATAGTGCAGCATGGTCCGGACGGTGACCTGTTCACCGTGGTAGTTCGTGATCTTCTCGTCGAGGAAGGCCATTTCCTCGCCCCTTCCGTCCAGTAGTGCCTGTACATCCCGGCGGAAGGCGTTCATATCGATTCCCGCCGGGTCGATCTTTCCCTCGCTGGAGTACTCGTGGTGGGCCACGCAATCGCCGGAGCCGCGACCGATCCGCCGCAGGATCGCGGCGCAGCCGCGTGTGTAGGCATCGAGCTGGGCCGGCGTCCAATCCCAGGGCGGAGTGCCGCGAGAGACGGCTTCGATCCCGATCGTGTGGTAATTCGCGTTGTCGGTGGGCCAGCCCGGCCAGCTGCCGCGGCCCGCATGCCAGCAGACCCCGACCGCGATCACCCGGTAACTGCCGTCCTTTTCGAGCACCAGTTGTGCGAGTGGCCCCGGTAGTCCGGGGCGTCCGTCCTGCACGATGCGCCAGTCGTCCGGTCCGCCGCCGGCCGTGTGATGGCATAGAACTCCACGAATATCGAGGAAATCGCCGTGGCCGCGTTCGCGCCAGCCGTCGTGTTCGACAACGGCCAGGCCGGCGTCGCGGAGCACATCGGCCAGCCAGGTCGGGTCACCGCTCCAGCTCATCGGACCCTCCTACGTCGTTTCGTTTCGCGCGTGCACCGAGCTTCCCGGCGCCGCCTGTCGTTCGGCGGCAACCACCGCAGTTTCAAGGACCTGAACTGCGGTGATAGACAACCGCTCTACTTCAGAGTAGGCCCGATTCGGTCCCTTTTCAACCGTTTCCGGTCTCTCCGCACCCCTGTTTGGTCCCTCTGTGGGTGGTCCGCGAGAACGCCGTGCCGAAGCTATCGGGCACTTGATTAAGACCCTGCCCCCTCCCAGAATGGTCGACATGAATGCGACGCCCGCCGAGTCGGAGGACGCGACCGCCGAGGAGGCGAGGCTGGACGCGGCGCTGGGCGCGGAGGTGCGCGCGATGCGTGCCCGCCACGGCTGGACCCAGGAGGCACTGGCCGAGGCCACCGGCTACAACAAGAAGACCATCGCCCGGCTCGAACACGGCGAACGGGCGATGACCGTGACGCAGCTGTACAAGATCTGCCGGGCTTTCGGGATCCGGCCCAGCGAGCTAGTCGGTGCCGCGGAGAAAGAAGTCGGCATCCAGTAACTGCGACGGGTCCACACCGCGGCGGCGTGCCTCGATGACGAACGACGAAACCGTTGTCGTGGCGGGATCATTGTCCAGACGGTCCGCCAGCGCCGCGGTGGCGTCCCGAGCTTCCTTGCCCATGAGCGTTTTCCAGTTCCTACCGATCCACGCCCGCGAGGTCGATCCCGCATTCCCCACCGAGCCCGACAGTTCCTACTCGACACCCTCCACGAGGGGCAACGCATTGAGCCGGGCACAGGCTCTCACCCGAACCCGATGCCGAGTGTAATTTCTCTCGCACGATCCGCCCAGGTCCGGAAGGAACATCACGGCAACATGTTCCGCCCAACGATGAGAACCGCCGGGTAACACGCCGCTGCCCGCACCGGCACACCGCCACGGGCCGTCACCGAGCAGATCAGAGACTGCGCCGGTCACCCCCCAGATGGCGGCGCGCGAAACCACCCCCGCAGAAGCGGTTCAGTTCGGCTGTGTCGGCGGCGGCGGGGTGCCACGCTGCCGGCCTGCGCCCAGCATCATCGACATACGGAGTCGGGAAGCCTCCTACGGAACTCGCGGCCGGTCTCTCGGTGATCGCCGAGAGACCGGCCGCGGCTCACCGAGTTCGGCGGATACCCGCCCGACCCGGAGGATCCGCGCCCTACCTGCGGGCAGATGTCGGCGCAGCACCTGCCGCGAAAACCCTGGATCGTCGAGCCCGCACATCGCAGGACGGGAACCGCCGACCGCTGCCACCACGGCACCGATCGCGCCGATCCGTGTCCGCGTCACAGCGGGCGGGGCAGATTCGGTTCTGGCACGATCGAAGCCGGTACCGCCGCCCGGCCCGCGGCGGCGATAAAAGGCACGACGAGAGGACCGGCCCATACCGTGGATACGCATTCCGGGACGAGCGAGCACACCACGCAGGACCGCAAGGCCGAAATCGTCGAGGTCTTCACCGACGCCTTCGGTGACATGATCGCCACCGATCCGGACGCCTTCCGCAAGAAATTCCGCAAGATGGCCGATAACCCGTTCGCCTTCTACCGCGGTTCGGCCTGTCTCTTCTACCACGATATGGCGGCCGTCGAGGATCCGTGGGCCGATGAGCGCACCGGCCGGATCTGGATCCAGGCCGATCTGCATGCGGAGAACTTCGGTACCTATATGGATTCCGCGGGCCAATTCGTTTTCGATGTCAACGATTTCGACGAGGCATATCTCGGTGCATTCACCTGGGATATCAGACGATTCTGCGCCAGTGTGGCGCTGCTGTCCCGCAGGAAAGCGGTATCCGATGCCGATATCGAGGAACTGATCGCGACCTATGCGCGGTCCTACGTGCGTATGGTGCGCGCCTTCCACGACGGCAGCCGCGACGAACAGGGTTTCAAACTGCACCTGCGCAACACCACGGGTCCGGTACACGATGTGTTGCTGGATGCCCGGATGAATACGCGCACCGCACTGCTGGCCGGCACCACGGTCGTCGAGAACTACGAGCGCCGGTTCCGGCCGGGCAAAGGCGTCCGGACTCTGGAGGACGACGAACGCGCGCTGGTACTCGACGCCTTCACCCGGTACCTCGACACCATCCCGGAGCACAAACGCTTCCGCAGCATCACCTACGAAGTCAAAGATATTGTGGGCCGCAAGGGTTTCGGGATCGGGTCGGCGGGATTGCCCGCGTACAACATCCTTGTGGAAGGGCAGACCGAGGCTCTGGAGAACGATGTGATCCTGTCCATGAAACAGGGAAATGTGGCCGCGCCCAGCCGGATCGTGCGCGACGAGCGGATCCGGAAATACTTCCGCCACCACGGGCACCGCACCGCGGTATCCCAGCGCGCGCTCCAGGCCCACGCCGATCCGTGGCTCGGTTACACCGAGATCGGCGACCAGGGCTATATCGTCTCCGAACTCTCCCCGTACGTCAGCGACCTCGACTGGTCCGACCTCACCGAACCCGCCGAGATGCGGCCGGTCATCGAGTATCTCGGCCAGGCCACCGCGGGGATGCACTGCGTCTCCGACGCCGACTCCGAGCAGACCCTGGTCGATTTCCAGAGTGAAGAAGCGATCATGGCGGCCATCGGCTCCCATGAAACGGAATTCGTCCGCGATATGGTGGATTTCGGTCAGAGCTACGCGCGGCGGACCCGGGCGGATCACGAACTCTTCATCGACGCGTTCCGCAACGGCGAGATCCCCGGCCTCGAGCGATCGACCCGCGACGCCTGACCTATCACCCTCGCGGACGGGGCCTATCCGGACGGCGGGCGACAGGTGGCGAACCCGGTCTGTGACACCGATTTCGCGGTTCACGGATCGGAGTCGCCTGCTTTCTGTGCAGTAGTACGCCGCCCGCGAGTGATCGCCGGTTGATCGCACTTGCCGGTGGTCGGCGCGCGGAACGGCGAGCAGCGGAATTCCTGCTACCGTCTGCCCAGAGCATCGCGTGCCTGCATGAGAAACCGGCGCTCGGCAGCGTCGTGCGACAAGTCGATCGCCTTGGTGTAGGCGGCGTACGCCCGGCCGGAGCGGCCGAGCAGAACGCACAGGTGGGCGCGGACCGCCCAGGCGGGCTGGAATCGCCGGTCACCGATCTCGGCGTCCAGGATCGTGAGCCCTGCGGCAGGCCCGTGTACGCGGGCGGTCGCAGCGGCGAGTGAGGTCGCGCTGCCGAGCGTCGGTGCGAAACGGTGCAGCGCGCGATGGGCGTCGAGGAGGACAACGGGATCGGCACCGGCGCCTTCGGCCGCCTGGATCGCGGCCTCGAGCTGGTACCGGCCGAGGGTGGCGAACGAATAGGCGCGGCGGAGATGGGCGTGGCCCCGTGCGACGAGCTCGGCGTCCCAGCGACCGCGGTCCTGCCGCGCCAGCGGTATGTAGTTACCTGCGGAATCGGTGCGCGCGGGCGCGCGGGCCGTGCACAGGTCGATGAGGGCCGCGAGACCATACGCCTCGGGATCGTCGGGCAGCACCTGAGTGAGTACCTCGGCCAGGTGGAGTGCCTCCCCGGTCAGCGACTCGTTCCGTTCGCGGCCGGTGGTGTGCCAGTCGATGGCGAACGCGCCGTAGACGGCTTCCAGCACCGCGTCCACCCGCGCGGGTAGCTGGCTCGCTCGGGCATGCGGAACGGTATGCGCGCCTGCATGATTCGCCTCTTGGCGCGGGTCAGGCGCGCCGCCATCGTCGCGGTGGGCACGCTGAAGGCCCGGCCGATCTGCTCGGCGGTACAGCCCAGCAGGGTGTTGAGCATCAACGGAGTGCGGGCGGGCGGGTCGATGGCCGGATGGGCGCAGACGAACATGAGCTCGAGCCGGCGGTCTTCCAGAGCCTCCGGGTCGATCTCGTCCAGCAGGCCCGGGTCGTGGAGCACCGGGTCGAGGGCGATGGTGCGGCGAGCGGGTGCCCCGGTGACGACGTCACGGATGCGGTTGCGGGCCACCGTGAGCAACCAGGCGTCGGGGTTGACGGGGACGCCCTCGACCGGCCAGTGCCGCACCGCCCGCTCGAAGGCATCGGCCAGGGCGTCCTCCGCCGTGGTGACATCGCCGCAACGGGCGGCGAGCAATGCCAGCAACCGGCCGTAGGAGGTGCGGGCCGCGTCGGCGGCCCGCCCCCCGCCTCCCTACGGCTCACGCCGTCCATTCTCCGGCAATAGACGAGGTGGCCACGGGCCGAACCTCGAGCGTCGCGTAGCTCGCGGCCGGGCATTTCTCGGCCCAGCCGAGCGCGGCGTCCAGATCGGGGACATCGAGGACGAACACCCCGGCCAACGCCTCCTTCGTCGCGGCGAACGGGCCGTCCTGCACCTGCAATATGCCCGTACGCCTGGTCACGGTGGTCGTCGCTGCCTGCGGAAACAGGATATCGCCGCCGACCAGGACCCCTGCTTCATGCAGGGCCCGCCCGTAGGCATCGAATGCCCGCTGCATATCCTCGATCGCCGCCGCGGGAATATCCCCCTCGGCCGGCTCCTCGTTGTGGACCAGAAACGCGTATCGCATCGGTTTCTCCTTCTTCAGGGGCCGGATCCGGTATCCGTGCGTTCACCCTTGCGCAGAGATGACGATCCGGCGCCGAGGGAATCGACACTTCTGCGCAGAAAGTTGCGCAGACCATAATCCGCCCCATGACCCAGCACGAACGGTCCGAGCCGGCGAGGTTTGCGCCGGCGCGGTCCCCGACTCGGCGCCGCACGACCGGCCGGTGCGGCCGGGTTACGAGCATTGCCGTCCTGCTGGCCCGGGCCGGCCTCCTCGGCCGATTACACACCGGCCGAGCACCGCCCGGATCATGCGATCCTGGCTATCGGAGCTTCCGGGGCAGCGGCACCCCCGCACACCCCGTCCCGGATCTCGAGCCGGGCGCCCTGGAAGCGCTCACGTATCCGGCGGTCGTGGGTGACCATCACCACCGCACCCCGATAGCCGGTGAGTGCCTCCTCCAGTTCTTCCACCAGCGCCGGGGACAGGTGGTTGGTCGGTTCGTCGAGCAGCAGCAAATCGACCGGATCGCTCACCAGGCGTGCCAGCTCGATCCGCCGGCGCTGCCCGTAGGAGAGGTCTCCGACGCGTATACCCAGCTCCTCCGGCCGGAACAGTCCCAACCGCAGCAGTTCGTCCGCGTGCTCCGCCGGATGCCACGGGCGTCCGTAGGCGAACGCCTGCAGCACGGTGATCTTCGTGGGCCACGCAACCTCCTCCTGTCGCAGGAAGCCCACACGACCGGTCACCCGCACCGAACCGCTGTCGGGCTCCAGTTCCCCGGCGAGCAGTCGCAACAGTGTCGTCTTCCCGGCGCCGTTGGGGCCGGTGATCAGCAGCCGCGCCCCGGCAGGGAGGCAAACCTCGGCGGCCTCGAGCCGGCCGCGCACCCGGACGCCGGTCATCTCGGCGACGGGCCCCTCCGCATCCCGCATGTGACCGTCCAGATCCGGGGCGAAATGCAGCGGGTCCGGCGGCGCGGCGACCGGGTTGCCGGTGAGCCGTTCGAGACGTTCCTTGGCATTGCGGATCCGTCCGCGCGCGCCGTGGTCACGACCGCGCGCCCGGAACGGCCCCGCCGCGAACACCGCCAGCGGAAGCTTGCGCGGAATGGCGTCCAGCCGTGCCACATTCGACTCCGCCAGGCGGCGGTTACGAGCCAGTTCCTCTTTCCATCGCTGGTGTTCTTCCACCATCCGCCGCCGTTGCGCCGCTTTGGCCCGTAGGTATCCCTCGTATCCGTCGCCGAACCGGGCGACCTGCCCGTCCGCGACCTCGAGCACCACATTCGTGATGCGTTCGAGGAAGACCCGGTCGTGCGTCACCGCCACGACAGTGCCGCGGTGGCTGCGCAGGTACCGTTCGAGCCAGCTCACCGCGGCATCGTCGAGGTCGTTGGTGGGTTCGTCGAGCAGGAGCAATTCCGGCGCGGCCGCCAGGGTGGCCGCCAGCGCGAGCCGCGACCGTTGCCCGCCGGACAGGGTGCCCAGCAGGCGGTCTCGTGCGAGGCCGGGCAGCCCGAGCCCGGCGAGCGCAGTATCCACTCGTTGGTCGGCCTGGTATCCGCCACGCGCTTCGAACCGCGCCAGCAGCTCCGCGTAGCGGCCCAGCACCGGCTCCAGCGGTCCGTCGTCGGCCAGTTCGGTTTCCACACTGCGCAAACGGTTTTCGAGTTCCCGGATATCGGCCAGCGCCAGGTCGATCGCGTCGGCGACAGTCGCGGTACCCGGCAGTGCGAGTGTTTGCGGTAGATATCCGGTCCCGCCGGGCGCCGAAACGCAGACCTCGCCGTTATCCGGCAGTTCCTGCCCGGCGAGCAGCCGCAGCAGTGTCGATTTACCGGAGCCGTTGTCGCCGACGATACCGACGGTTTCGCCGGGCCGGATCGACAGCGAGACGCGGTCCACAACGGTGCGGTCGCCGTAGCGTTTGGTGATTTCGGAGAGGGTGAGTTGAGCAGCGGTGAGCATATGTCCTCCTGTTCTCGGCACGCGGCCGTGATCACGGGAACCCACACACAGGCAATGCACCGGCCGCGGCCGGAAGGTGTGGTGGGTGAAGAACGCGGAGGCGCACTCACCTGTGGAGTGGCGCTCGACGCGTAGGGGGTGTGATTACAGGAAGAACAACAAAGTACCCATGAGGCGACTGACGCTATCGGTGAGGGACCTGACTGTCAATCCCTGTTCCGATTCGCCTGGGCAGGCGCGCAGCGGCCACCGCTGCCACTGGGGTCTAAGAGCTGCGCATATGCCGACGCGCCCAGCTCCCGAAGTCGGTGAGCGGAATCCCCAGAGCCCGCGCGAATTCCGGTCGCGCCGGCTGACCCTCGACGTTCATGAACGCATGGGAGGCGCCCATCGGGGGCATACCGGCGGCCACTGCCTGCTCCTCGGTCATATCCGGGGCGGTCAGCGGCGTACCGAGGACTTCCGAGAGGACCGCGGCGATTTCGGTCATCGACAGATAGTCGCTTGCCAGCTCCAGTTCCACCCGATCGAATCGTTCGGGGTCGGCGACGGCCGCGGCTGCCGCCCGACCGATATCGGCCACCGCGGCCAGCGACAGCCGCGTATCCGGTTTCAGCACACTCACCAAACCACCCGAAATCCCGCGAGGAAAGAGGAAAGCCATTTCGGGAAGAAAATTCTCCATGAAGAAACCCGGTTTGATAATGGTCCACCGGGCGAAACCGGCAGCGCGAACCTGCTCTTCGATGGCGTGTTTGGTGTTCATCGACGGCGCGGCCGCAGCCCCGCGGCCCTCCGCCCAGCCGGGTATCGCGGTATGGGGGCCCACACCGGATGCCGACGTGTACACGAACTGCGTTACCCCGGCGGCGCGCGCACTTTCCAGCAGATTGACTGCCTGGTCGAATTCCCCGGCGAAATCGAAACCCGAGTCCGTCAGCGGCGCCTGCTGTATCGAGAAGACCGCGCGGGTACCCGCCGCGGCCCGGGCGATCGAATCCCGGTCACGCAGATCGCCCGCGACCAGTTCGGCCCCCAGCTCGGCGACGGCACGTGCCGGCCCGGTGGCCGGATCGCGGACCAGTGCGCGAACGAGAATACCGGCCGCGAGCAGTGCACGGGCAGTGGCGCCCCCCTGTTTGCCGGTGGCACCGGTTACCAGAACGGGTGCGGTTTCTACGGACATCAGTTCTCCTCCATAACAACGAAACACTAAATGGCGGGGCCCGCCGTTTAGCTTTCGCTAGAATACGGCGGGGCCCGCCACTTAGCAATCCCGAGAGGAAAACCGATGCCGGATCAGCAGCAACGCGCCGACGCCCGGCGCAACTACGCGCGCATCCTCGCGGTCGCCGAGGCCGAGGTCGCCGCCCACGGATCCGCGGCCTCACTGGAGCAGATCGCCCGCACCGCCCGGGTCGGCTCGGCCACCGTGCGCCGCCACTTCCCCACCCGCCGCGCCCTGCTGGAAGCTGTCTCCCACGAACGCGTCGAGGTCCTGCGCATACGCGCCGGTGAACTGGCCGGCGCCACCGACGGCCGGGCGGCACTCCTGGAATGGCTGGGCGATGTCGTGACGTACTGCGTCGAGGCCCGGGGCCTGGCGGCCGCGCTGTCCTACGATCTCGAACCCGATTCACTGCACGAGAACTCGTGCGCGGCGACGATTCACGAGGCCGGCGACCCGCTCCTGCAGCGCGCGATCCGCGACGGTGCGGTCGCACCGGACACCACCATCACCGAGCTGATCACCCTCATCATCGGCATCACTCTGGCCACCGAATCCCTCTCCGACCCCGCCGGCCGCGCACACCGCCTGTTCCGGCTCGCCATCACGGGATTGAGCCCGCGGCGCTGAAGCGCTCCGGCGCCGGAACCCGGCCGGGCTCAACTCGTCCGGCGTCGCACCTCCCGCTCGCAGGCCTGCGAGAAATCTCCCGGATCGAATCCGAGTACCAGCCCGATCGCCTCCAGCGACCGCCGCGACAGCTTCCCACCTCGTTCGGCATACATGGTCGTACCCGGCAGCAGGAACGCCGCATTGTCGAGCTCCAGACAGGTGAGACCGGCTACTCGGCGTTCCAGTGACAACTGTTCGCCGACCACCATGTCGGTCGCGGCGAGAAGTTCCCGGTCGTCCATGTCCACGCGTCCAGTGTGAACCTGCTCACCATCCGTCATCCAACGTTTGCCGATGTTGCCGGAAACTTCCTCCTGCTGCGGACAAGGCCGGTCTGCACCACCTGGAACAGCTCGAGGCCGGGCCGGCTGCCGTTCGACTCGATGGCCGGCCGAGCGGTTTCCGGCTGCCACTCCGGCAACCGGCGAGCCGATCCGCACAACCGATCGGGCGTGACGGATTCCGCCGAGATCGACGACCGGCGATCACGGCGGCCCCTACGCTTGACCCCATGCCACTCGTTGCCGGTGTCGATTCATCCACGCAGTCGTGCAATATTGTTGTTCGCGATGCCGAAACCGGCGCGTTGCTGCGGCAGGGTCGCGCGGCCCATCCCGCAGGCACCGAAATCGACCCCATGCACTGGTGGTCCGCATTCGAGCGCGCCGCAGTCGCGGCCGGTGGACTCGCCGATATCGACGCCCTCTCGGTCGCCGCCCAGCAGCACGGCATGGTGTCCCTTGCCGAGGAGGGCAGCTATGTCCGGCCCGCGCTGTTGTGGAACGACACCGGTCGGCGGCGGCGCAACAACTCGTCGCGGAGCTGGGCGGCGCCCAGGCGTGGGCCGACGCGGTCGGTGTCGTACCGCTCGCGGCGATCACGGTGGCGAAACTGCGCTGGCTCGCCGACAACGAGCCCGCTGCGGCCGATCGGACGGCGGGCGTCTGCCTGCCCCACGATTGGCTGAGCTGGCAGCCGGCCGGCGCCGGGAGCATCGATTCGATCGTCACCGATCGCGGCGACGCGAGCGGAACCGGCTACTACGCCACGGCCACGGACCGGTACCGGCCCGATCTGATCGAACTCGCCTTCGCCACCCGGCGGCCGGTGCTGCCCCGGGTGGCCGCACCGAACGAAATCACCGGTGCCGCCGCAAGAATTGCGCCCGGCGCGGCACCGGGGCCCCGGGACCGGCGACAATGCTGCCGCGGCCCTCGCACCGGACGCTCGCGAAGACGAGGTGATCGTCTCTATCGGGACCTCGGGCGTCGTCTCAGCGATCAGCTCGACCATCGCCGATGACGCGTCGGGTGCGGTGGCCGCGTTCGCCGATGCCACCGGCAGGCAGCTCCCGCTGCTGTGCACCCTCAACGGCGCACCGGTCCCGGACGCGATGGCCGGACTGCTCGGTGTCGATCACGAGCGTCTCGCCGAGCTGGCGCTGAACCGGAGTGCCTACTGTTCGATGCCGCAGCGCCGAGATCGGGGCGCCGCCATCGAGCTTGCGAAGTAGGAACCGACCACAAGCGCTTCGCCCGCCAGTACTGCCGGGCCCGCTCAGGGAACTGGGCGCATAAGCATTCGACGGCGATTATCCATGAGAACCAAGCAGGGTACGTGACACCACAGGCACATGCCCAAGAGCGGACGTGCAAGGGTTTCTTGTCCCCGACCGCCCCGCACGCAGAACACATACGGGTCGAGGGAAAGAACCGATCCACCCTGGCGAACCTCCGCCCGTACCGGGCGGCTTTCTCCTCCAGCATGCGGGTGAACATGCCCCACCTCCCGGCGTGGACCGACTTCGCCGACCGGGTACGGGACAGACCTTTCACCCACAAGTCCTCGATCACCCACGCCGGGATATGAACGCCGTACGAAACATTCTCGCCGCTGGACGAGCGGAGAGCGTAAACGCCTACGGAGGGGCAGCAAGTCCGGCCGCGTGAGCGGAAGGCACGCCCCTGTGAAACAGGAACCCACTGAGCGCCCGACCAGGGGGCTGGTAGGAATCCTCGCCCTTCCGGGCGAGTAGGACGTCAATCGGCTGACGCGGCCGCCACCGTCGTATGCGCGCCGTTGTCGTGCAGCGACCGCAATGCGGCCAGGTATGCGGCGACGAAGGCCGGTTCGTCGCCGAGGTCCCCGAATACGGCGCGTTCGGTGAGGAATGCCGTGGGTTTCGCGTGCTGCTTCCGGGCCAGCGCGCCGAGTCGCTCCCGCAGCGGGTCGACGATATCGATCGGCTCGCCCTGTTCGTCCACGCCCTCGGCATACCTGGCCCAACCGGCGACCACCGTTGCGGCACAGGTGATGTCACCACCGTCGCGTAACCGGCGGCGCACCACCGGCAGCAGCCATTTGGGGATTCGGTCGGAGGAATCGGCGCACAGGCGGGCGAGAGTATCGCCGATGGCGGGGTTGGCGAACCGTTCGATCAGGGTGCGCTTGTACACGTCCAGGTCGACGCCGGGCACCGGGCGAAGGGTCGGTGTCGCCTCGGTATCCATGTACCGCAGCAGGAATCGCTCGAATACCGGATCCTGGGCGGCCTCGTGGACCAGCCGGTACCCGCTGAGATAGCCGAGGTAGCCCAGCGCCTGATGGCTCGCGTTCAGCAGGCGCAGCTTCATCAGCTCATAGGGTGCGACATCGGCAACGGTCTGGACACCCACCTTTTCGTAGGCGGGTCTGCCGAGGGGGAATGCGTCCTCCAGCACCCATTGGGTGAACGGTTCGGTCACCACCGGCCAGCTGTCGTCGATACCGTAGCGTTGCGCTACCTCCGCTGCCGTTCCGGCAGTCGAGGCCGGGGTGATCCGGTCGACCATGGAATCGGGGAACGCGCCGTTGTGCTCGATCCAGTCCGCCAGGTCCGGATCGCGTAGCCGGGCGAACGCGGTGAAGACGGTCCGGGCGATCTGCCCATTACCTTCGATATTGTCGCAGGACATGATCGTGAACGGCGCCAGTCCACGCTCCCGGCGCCGGGCCAGCGCTTCGACGACCAACCCGAAGGTGGTCGCCGGGACGGCCCCGGGTGCGAGGTCTGCGACGACCGCCGGGTTGTGCGCATCGAATTCACCCGTCGCCGCCGAGAAGTTGTAGCCGCCTTCGGTGATCGTCAGCGAGACGATGCGGGTGCGTTCGTCGGCGAGTTTCGCCAGTACGGCCTCCGGATCGTCGGGCGCGTACAGGTATTCCACGATCGACCCGACGACCCGGGTTTCCCAGGTTCCGTCGGGATGGGTGACCGACAGTGTGTACAGGCAGTCCTGCTCGTACATGACATCGCGCATCCGCCGATCGGATGGAAGGACTCCGACCCCGCATATCCCCCAGTCCCGGCCCTCGCCGAGTTCGAGCAGCCGATCCAGATACATCGCCTGATGGGCCCGGTGGAATCCGCCGACACCGAAATGTACGATGCCGGCTTCGATTCCGGATCGGTCGTAGGACGGTACCGAGACGACCTCGGCGAGTTGCCCGATCGCCGCGGCGCACAACCGCACCGGTCCGGACAGCACGGACTGTCCTTGCATCGCATTCCTTCCCGAGCTTTCCGAACCCACCCGTCAAGCCCTCCGGCAGATTTCTGTTGTGTACGTCACAACCGGAATGCTACCTTGTGTGAGCACCCGTTCACGGTCTGATCATCTGCTCACAAGCGTAACGGCTCACCGCGCGGCTCCGCTGGACGCCGCCGGCGAACCTGCCCGATCCGGCCGCCGACAGGCCCGCTCACCGAGGAGTGCCCGTGACCACCGAGCCGCCCCGCCCGCTCGCATCCGAAGATGTCCGGCTGGCACTACGCGCGGCCACCCTGTATCACCTGGAGGGCGCAACCCAGGCCGAGATCGCCGCGAAACTCGGAGTATCGCGGCCCACGGCGGGCCGGCTCATCGCCCGGGCTCGCGCGCAGGGACTGATCCGGATCGAGATCAGCGTTCCGGACGAGCTCAGCGCCACCGTGCACACCGAACTCGAACGCGAACTCGAGCGGATCTTCGGCCTCACCGAAGCCGTCGTCACCCACGCGGTACCCGACGGCTCACCGGCCGGGTACTACGCGCTGGGCCGGGCCGCGGTGGGCGTGCTCGCGCGCCGGCTCCGCGAACGCGACACCCTCGGCTTCACCTGGGGGCCGGAGACCGTCGCCGTGGCGCAGGCGCTCAGACCACGATCGGCGCGCTGCGCGACTGTCGTCCAACTGGACGGGTCGATGACCACCACGGACTATCAAACCGGTGTCGACTTCACCCTCGGCACCTGCGCGCAACTGTTGCAGGCCGAACCGGTCCGGCTGCACGCGCCGCTGTACGCCGACGCGGCGACGGTCACCGCGCTGCACAACGATTCGCTGATGAGCCGTGCACTCGAGATCGGCCGCAATGCCGATGTGATGATCTTCGGAATCGGGCCGGTCTCCACGGCGACGACGCTGTTCGAGGGCAGCTATCTCGATACCGCCCTGCTGGACGAACTACACAGACTGGGTGCCGTCGGAGAAATGGGCGGACGGTTCTACACCCGCGAGGGCGCCGATATCGAGGGTTCACTCACCGCCCGCACCGTATCGGTTCCGCTCGGCGCGGTACGCGCATGCCCGGCCACCGTGCTGGTATCCGGCGGTGAATCCAAGCACGAGGCGATTCTCGGTGCACTCAACGCAGGCCTGGCCGACATCGTGGTCACCGATATCGATACCGCGCGGTGGCTGGTAGAACACAAGGAGGCAGCGCCCCGATGAGGATTCGTTCGAAATATCTCGCCGCCGCGATCGCGGCGACGCTGACGCTGACCTTGTCCGGTTGCGCGGGCGCCGGCTCGTTCGTCGGCGGGGGCGCCGACGCGGTGACCATCGCGATCATCTCGAACTCGCAGATGCAGGACGCCATCGCCCTGTCCGACCGCTTCGAACGCGAGAACCCCGGGATCGAACTGAAATTCGTCTCGCTGTCGGAGAACGAGGCCCGGGCCAAGATCACCGCATCGGTCGCCACCGGCGGCGGCGAATTCGATGTGGTGATGATCAGCAATTACGAAACCCCGCAGTGGGCGGAAAACGGCTGGCTCACCGATCTTTCCGAATACGCCGACCGTACACCGGGCTACGACGAAGAAGATTTCATCCCCACGCTGCGCCGGTCATTGTCCTACGAGGGCAATATGTATTCGGTGCCGTTCTACGGTGAATCGTCGTTCCTCATGTATCGCAAGGACCTGTTCGAACAGGCCGGCTTGGAGATGCCGGCCGAACCTACTTGGGAGCAGGTGGCCGGATACGCCGCCGCCCTCGACGCACCCGGCGCGACCTCCGGTATCTGCCTGCGCGGCAAACCCGGCTGGGGCGAAATGCTCGCCCCGCTCAACACGGTGATCAACGCCTTCGGTGGACGCTGGTACGACGAGAACTGGAACGCGCAGCTCACCAGCCCCGAGACCGTGCGGGCGGTGCAGTTCTACGTCGATCTGGTCCGTAGCCACGGACAGTCGGGCGCGGCCACGAGCGGATTCAGCGAATGCGCAACACAGCTGGCCCAGGGCCGCACGGCCATGTGGTACGACTCGACCGCCGCGGTATCGGTCCTCGAGGATCCCGCGGCGAGCCGGGTCGTCGGCAAGATCGGCTACGCACCCGCGCCCGCCGCGGTGAAATCCGATACCGGCTGGCTGTATTCCTGGTCGCTCGGCATCCCGACCACCAGCGACAAACCCGACGCGGCCTGGAAATTCGTGTCGTGGATGACCGATAAGGACTATCTCGAGATGGTCGGTACCGAGCTCGGCTGGGAACGGGTGCCGCCGGGAAGCCGGCTGTCGACCTATGCGATTCCGGAGTACGAGCGGGCAGCCGCCGCCTACGGACCGCCCACCCTGGCGGCGATGGAGCAGGCCGATCCCGAGAACCCGACGGTCGCACCGGTTCCGTATACGGGCGTGCAGTTCCTGACTATTCCGGAGTTCCAGGATCTCGGTACCCGGGTCAGTCAGCAGATCAGCGCCGCGATCGCCGGACGAATCAGTGTCGGCGACGCTCTCGAACAGGCGCAGCAGTACGCCGAGGTCGTCGGCGAGACCTACCGGGAGGCGCAGTAGCCATGTCGAGTACCACCACAGCAGAGGCTCCCCCGGCCGACCCAGGCCCCGAGAAGGCGATACCGCCGTCGGGACGCCGCGCCGTCTCCCGCGCGGAAGGCTGGCGCCGCCGCGGGCCGCTGCTGCCCGCGCTGATATTCATGATCGTCGTCACCCAGATCCCGTTCCTGGTGACGGTCTACTATTCGACCCAATCGTGGAACCTGGTACGTCCCGGCTCCCAGGAGTTCAACGGTCTCGACAACTACGTCGACGTCTTCTCCGACAGCCAATTCCGCACCGTGGCACTGAACACGGTGCTCATGATCGCCGGTACCGTCGTGATCTCGGTGATCCTCGGGCTGCTGCTGGCCTTGCTGCTGGACCGGAAGTTCTTCGGGCGCGGAATCGTGCGCACACTGCTGATCACCCCGTTCCTGGTCACGCCGGTCGCCGCGGCCTTGATCTGGAAGACGACCATGCTGGACCCGGTCTTCGGCCTGGTCAATTTCGCTCTGCAACCGTTCGGTGTCGGCGAGATCGACTGGATCAGCCGGTTCCCGCTCCCGGCGGTGATGGCGAATCTGGTCTGGCAGTGGACACCGTTCATGATGCTGCTCATCCTCGCCGGGTTGCAGTCCATGCCCCGCGATATCGTCGAGGCGGCCCGGGTCGACGGTGCCGGCGCGCTCGCGATCTTCCGCGAGCTGACCCTGCCGCATCTGCGCCGCTTCATCGAACTGGGCGCCGTCCTCGGCGCGATCTACCTGGTCAACACCTTCGATGCCGTGTACATGATGACCGCTGGCGGGCCGGGTGTGGCCAGCGCGAACCTGCCCTACTACATCTATCAGCGCGCGTTCCTCGGCTTCGATATCGGGCAGGCAGCCGCCATGGGCGTGGTCACCGTGGTCGCGACCATCATCGTCTCGACCCTGGCGCTGCGCCTGATCTTCAAGAGTTTCACCGGGAACGAGGAGGCGGCCTGATGAGTACCGCTGCTACCGCACGTATCGACGACACCGCGGCGACACCGGTGCGGCCCACCCGGCGCCGGGCCCGTGACTCGGTATGGGCGGTCCTGGCCTGGGTGATCGCGCTCGGCTTCTTCTTTCCCGTCCTCTGGATGGTGCTCACTGCCTTCAAAGAGGAAGGCGACGCCTATACGGATCCGCCGAAACTGTTCTTCACCCCCACGCTGCAGCAGTTCCGCGACGTCCTGGACAGCGGTATCGGCACCACTCTACTGAATTCTGTTTTCGCGACAGGTATCTCGACACTTCTGGTCTTGCTGCTGGGAATCCCGGCCGCGTTCGCCCTGTCCTTGCGGCCGGTGCGTAAAACCAGGGATGCGCTGTTCTTCTTCATCAGCACCAAAATGCTGCCGGTGGTCGCGGCGATCATTCCGCTGTACGTGATCGTCGGCGATATCGGGATGCTCGACAATATCTGGACACTGGTCATCCTGTACACGGCCATGAACCTGCCGATCGCGGTGTGGATGATGCGCTCGTTCTTCCTGGAGGTTCCCGGCGAACTACTCGAAGCCGCCGGTATGGACGGCGCCGGCCTGTGGACCTCGGTCCGCGAAGTGATCCTGCCACTGGTGTCGCCCGGAATCGCCGCCACCGCGCTGATCTGCATCATCTTCTCCTGGAACGAATTCTTCTTCGCGGTGAACCTGACGGCCGTTCAGGCGCAGACCGTCCCGGTGTTCCTGGTCGGTTTCATCACCGGTCAGGGCCTGTACTGGGCGCAGCTCTCGGCGGCGGCGGTGCTGACCGCATTACCCGTGGTACTGGCCGGGTGGATCGCGCAGAACAAACTCGTGCGCGGCCTGTCGTTCGGCGCGATCAAATAACCTCCCCGCCTTGCAGAGTCAGGAGTAACCGTTATGGCCGAGATCTCGTACAAGAACGCGTCGTGCGTCTACCAGGGCGCCGAACAGCTCGCGGTCGATTCGCTGAATCTCGATATCGGCGACGGTGAATTCGTCGTCCTGGTCGGCCCCTCCGGATCCGGGAAGAGCACAGCCCTGCGAATGCTCGCCGGGCTCGAGGAAATCGACGGCGGCACCATCACGATCGACAACGAAGATATGGTCGGTGTGGCTCCGAAGGACCGGGATATCGCGATGGTGTTCCAGAATTACGCGCTGTATCCGAACAAAACGGTCGGTGAGAACATGGGCTTCGCGCTCAAAATGCGCGGTATACCGCACGAAGAACGTAAACGCCGCGTCGCCGAGGCCGCGAAACTCCTCGACCTCACCGAATACCTCGACCGCAAACCGGGCAAGCTTTCGGGCGGGCAGCGGCAACGAGTCGCCATGGGCCGCGCCATCGTCCGCGAGCCGCGGGTGTTCTGCATGGACGAACCACTCAGCAACCTGGATGCAAAGCTCCGGGTCCAGACACGCACTCAGATCGCCGCACTACAGCGCCGCCTCGGTACCACCACCGTCTACGTCACGCACGACCAGGTGGAGGCCATGACGATGGGCGACCGGGTCGCGGTGCTGAAATCCGGCCGGCTCCAGCAGTTCAGCACGCCGACCGAACTGTACGACCGCCCCGCGAACGCCTTCGTCGCCGGATTCATCGGCTCCCCCGCCATGAACCTGTTCACCGCGCCCCTCACCACCGGCGGAGTCGAGGTCGGGACGACCACCCTCGAACTGCCCCGCGCCGCCATGAGCCGGCTGGCCGAAGCCGGCCTGGAGCGTGTCACGGTCGGGATTCGCCCGGAACAGCTCGAATTGCGCAAGGACGGCATCGGCTTCGCTGTGGTCGTCGAGCTGGTCGAGGAGCTGGGCAGCGAATCCTACGTCTACGCACGCGGCACCAGCGGAACCACCCCCGCGCCGAACGGAGTACCGATCACCTTCGTCGCCCGGTCGGCGAGCAGGTCCCCGGCGAAACTCGCGGAGAACGCGACGATGGCGGTCCGCCCGGACGCCACCGTCCACGTCTTCCATCCGGTATCCGGCGAACGCATCGGGGACTGACAGCGTGTCCGATGACCGGCGGGTTATCGGACACCGCTCTCCGGGCGACGTCGGTTCACGTCCCGAACGCACGGGCGCCGCCGTGGCCGGATAGCGATCCCCCGGCCGCCGTGATGCCGGCGGACCGTCAGCTCCGGTCCTGATCGGACCCGGTCCCGAGCTCGCGGATCCGCTCGGCCGCCATGCCCAACCGCTTCTTGCGCGCGGCCGCATCGGATTCCTTCAGCTCCTCGTAGATCTCCTCGTCGGCATCGCTGAACCGCAGCACCACCCGGGGGATACTCAGGGTGACGATCAGCGACGGCCACACCAGCCAGGCGTAATCCCAGTCCACCACCAGCTGCAGAACGAGAAAAGCGACCAGTGTCGCGCCGATGATCAGCCAGTCCAGCGATTCGACCAGCGCACCCCGGCTACGCAGCGTCGTGAGCTCGGCCTCGGCGGAACCTGCCGGTATCGCAGGCAGCGCTTCCGGCTCGGCGGCAACCACACGCACTCGCCCGTCCACGTTCTCCAACGGCACGCCACCCGGCAACCCGCGAAACGGCTCGCTCGCGGCCCCCAGGGTGCGAGCCACCGCGATCTCACCGGAGCGGTCGTAGAACTCGTCTGTACTCAGCCGTCCGGCCGCATAGTGCTCGGCCAGCACGTTGAGCGCATGCAGCCGATCGCCATCGCCGAGCCTGAGATCATCGGGCGGGACTTCGCCGGTCATAACGATTCTCCGAACCTCGGGAACAGCACAGGTATAGCGTCCAGTCTAGGCACAACAGATTCTCCGCATCACGGGCAATGCACACCATCCGGGCAGAATCCGGGCGCACGGCACCGATCCGACAGCACCACCGGACAACACCGCCGCGCCATCGTTCGTGTGTTCATCCCTCTATTGCCGGAGCCTATCGCCGCCTCCGCAGTTTCACCGAGGTTCGCGAGTCCCTTTGTGACGTTTCCCAGGACGGCCGCCCGATAGATCCCGCAGGCGGCCACGTCGCCCGGTGGCGGCCCGCGAATCGGCGGCCGGAGGCCGGTGAGTTGTCCGGGCGATCTGCGCTATATCCGGATACCGTCGCGGATCGATCGCGTCTCATCGGATGCCGGTGCGTGCAGTAAACCGTCCCACGCATCGATGAGTGACGACAGCTCGGCTCGGCCAGGCACCGTGCCGGACCGGTTGTAGCGGGCCAGGGTGTGCAGCGCGCTCTCGTACACCATGCCGATACGCTGCCGCCGGAGCTCTTCCGGCAGTTCCGCGAGTGCCGTGTGCAGGGCACGGTCGACCCCGAAACCGCTGTCCGTCATCGCCGGGTCCACAGAACGGAAACTGTGTGCCAGGATTTCGGTTTCCATCAGCCGGTCGAGCAGGCCGACGTAATTGTTGCCGTCGCGCAGCGTATTCGCCAGCGGCTGCACCAGGATCCATAACGCGGTCCGCGTCGTCGGTGCGCCACCGTCGGCGATCGACCGCGCGGCCAGCGCGTCCCGATCGGCGCTGATCGCGGGCAGTCGATGCGCGAAAATCGCGCGCAACAGATTCTCCTTGGAACCGAAGTAGTACCCGATGACCGAGGCGTTGTGCTGCCCGGCGGCGGCGCGGATATCGGCGAGGGTGACACCGTCGTATCCCCGGCGCGCGAACAGGCGCTCGGCTGTTTCGATCAGGAGTACCCGGGTTCCCTCCCCAGCGCTGTAGCGGCCGCGTTTGGCGGTCATGGGCGTCACCCTACCGCCCCCGCAACGGTTTCCGCCTACCCGGCGGGGACCGCTGCGCGGGGTTCAGGCAAGCAAAGAATCATCGGGATCGCATTCGTTCTCAAATTAATGCGTGCCGATTACTTTGACCTTCGGCCCGCTTCCGGCCCGACCCGATCCGGGGCCGACCCACCGTTCGACCGTCAGGAGACCACCGTGACCACCACCGAGCGTCGTCCCGTCACCGCCGCCGATATCTACGCCGCCGGCGGTATCACCGTCACCAAGCTGGGTGAGAACATCGGCGCGCTGATCGAAGGCGTCCATATCTCGGGCGATATCAGCCGCGACACCGCGTTCGCCATCCGCTACGCGCTGGCCACCGACAAGGTGGTGGTTTTCCGCGGGCAGCACCATGTCGACGACGAGACCCAATACCGGTTCGCCTCGACGCTGGGATCACCCACCACCACCCATCCGACCCTCACCTCCGAGGACAACCGGACGCTGGTGATCGAAGGGGCCGCGAACAGCTGGCATACCGATGTCACCTTCATCGACCGTATCCCGAAGGCCTCCATCCTGCGCGCCGTGGATATCCCGCCCTACGGCGGCGCGACCACCTGGGCCTCCACCACCGCGGCCTACAACCAGCTGCCCGAACCGCTCAAAGCACTGGTCGAGAAGTTGTGGGCGGTGCACAGCAACGAATACGACTACGCCGGTGTGCACGCCGACGCCAAAGCCCGGGGTATCGCCGCATCGAACCATATGCAGAACTTCACCCGCATCGTGTTCGAAACCGAGCATCCGGTGGTGCGGATTCATCCGGAGACAGGTGAGAAGTCGCTACTGCTGGGCCATTTCGTGAAGAACTTCGTGGGCCTGAAAACGTCGGAATCGGCGGCGCTGTTCCAGCTGCTGCAGGACCGCATCGTCCGCCTGGAGAACACCTTGCGCTGGGCCTGGACCCCGGGCGATCTGGTGATCTGGGACAACCGCGCCACCCAGCACTACGGTATCGCCGATTACGGCGACCACAAGCGCAGTGTGCACCGGGTAACACTGGCCGGCGATATCCCGGTCTCGGTGGACAACGAGCCCAGCCGTATCCGCACCGGCGACGCCTCGCATTTCTCGATCGTCGATCCCGTCGATCGTTTTCCCGGGTTCGACGCCTGAACCATCCGCCCGAACGGACCGGTTCCGCATCCCGCGGGGCCGGTCCGCCCGGCCTCGAAAGGACGTCCCGTGCTCAGCCGTACCGCGCCCGCACGCCCCCTTGCGGTTTTCGCCCTGTGCCTGGCTGCGATCCTCGCCGTGGCCGGGTGCCGGTCCGCGGTGGAGCAGGCAGCCTCCGGTGCCGGTACCGAGGCCACCGAGGGCGGGGTGCTGCGGATCGGCGACGCCGGCGATCTCACCCCGGCCGATCTTCACGCTGCTGCGCCTGGTCCCGGGCGATCCCGCACTGATCCTGGCCGGACCGGATTCCTCGCCGGAAGCGCTGGCGGCGTTACGGGACGAGCTGGGTCTCACCGGCTCGACGGCCAGGATCCGGCCGTCCTGTCTCCGCGCCGGTTACGCGCGCTGCGCCGGGATATCGCGGTGGTGCCACAGGATCCTGCCACCTCCCTCGATCCCCGTCTCACGATCGCCGCCAGTATTCGCGAGCCCCTCGACGTGCACAAGGCCGGCACACCGGGCGAACGCCGGCAGCGAGTTCTCGATCTCCTCGACGCCGTACGCCTGCCCGCCGCCTTCGCCGGCCGATTACCGCACCAGCTTTCCGGCGGGCAACGCCGGCGGGTCGCCTTGGCCCGGGCCCTCGCCCTGCGCCCGCGCCTGCTCATCGCCGATGAACCCACCAGCGCCCTCGACGTCTCCGTCCAGGCCGAAGTCCTGTCGCTGTTCACCGATATCCAGCGCGACCTGGAGTTCGCCTGCCTGTTCATCAGCCACGATCTGGCAGTGGTGCATCGGATTGCCGACCGGGTCGCGGTGCTGCGCTCCGGATCGGTACTGGAAGTGGGCCCGGTCGGCACCGTATTCACCACCCCGCGCCGAGCGCATACCCGCGCTCTCGTCGCCGCCGTGCCCTCGCCCGACCCTGCCCGCCGTCCGGCGGCGACAGAGTTGCCGGCCGTCGCGGTGTGATCACCACGGCCGTGAGGCCGCCTGAGCTCCGGCAGCCGGTGGCCGGCGGTCACCGGCGCCTCACGTCGGCCGGCTTCGCGGCGGCGCAGGCCGCGTTGATGCCGTTGGGCCGGTATCGGTGCTGTCGATCGCCGGCGCATCGGCACGTTGTCCACTGTCCGGACAGAAGCCGAGGCGGCCGGGACTGTTCCCGGCCGCGGCGAGCAGGTAGCGGCGCTTGTTCAGTCGGCGGCGGTGAGCGCGCGGAGCACGACCTCACGGGTGCCGGCGGGATCGATCACATAGTCGATCTCGCCGACTGTCGCCACGCTGAGGGCCTTACCTCGTTCGTAGAATCCCGGCCACGCTCGCCGCACCGGCGCACGCCCATCAGCGGCCACAGCGAAAGCACTGTCCCACTCCAGGGCACGGCCGCTCGACAGTGGCGGCCACGGACAGGAAGGATGAGCGGGTGGTCAGCCGCCGAGATCAGATCAAACGTGTTGCCGCCGGGCTGTTCGTCGAGAACGGAGTGGCGGGCACCAGCGTCCGGGATATCGCCGAAGGGGTCGGCATGCTGTCCGGCAGCCTCTATCACCATTTCCCGTCGAAGGATGCGATCGCCTTCGCGATACTCGACGATTTCCTGACCGATCTGAACTCCCGCTACCGCTCTGTACTGCCCCATGTGAGCGGGATGCGGGAGGAACTGCGCGCGCTGGTCTACTCGTCGATCGAGATCGCCGAGATGCATCCGTATGCCACCGAGATCTACCAGAACGAAATGTCGTACCACGGGCCGGGCGCGCCCGACGCGATCGCGGAGGCGGTGCGTACGGCACATACGTTCTGGATCGATGCCGCCACCCGGGCGAGCGCGAGCGGGGAACTACGCGCCGGGCTCGACCCGGTCGATTTCGCCCGGATGTTGCGGGAAGGCGTGTGGTGGTCGATCCGGTATCACCGCGAGCACCTGTCGGAACGGCGCGACGAGGTGACCGACACCGTGGTGGCGGCTTTTGTCGACGGCGGCGCCTCCCCGGTGACCGTCGCGAGCAGCAGTCCGGACAGCGCCGACCGGCCGATCATCGACCGGCTCGACCGCATCGAGCGCCGGCTCGAAGAACTGACGAAACGCCTGGTCGACGAGCCGTAGCCGGGTCAGCACCGGTGCGGCGCATCGGTAACTTGTTGACAGAAGCAGTGGCACAGGCCACACTCTCAAGCGATCGCTTGGTTCACGCCAAGCACCTGCTTGATTGGTGGTGGTCTCATGAGACGTACCCGGGTACTCGCCTGGGTGCTGGCCGCGGCATTGTTGCCGGCGGGTTGTGCCCAGGTCCGTGAACCGGTGGACGATTACATCGTTATCGGGATGGACGAGGATTCGACCGGGCCGGGAGCGTCGTATTCGACGATCGCCGGCGATACCGTCCGCGCCGCGGTGAACCGGCTCAATGCCGACGGCGGGATCGGCGGTAAGGAGGTCCGGCTGGTGGTGGAGAACGACGAGAGCAGTCCGACGAATACGCCCTCCATCATTCGCAAACTGGTCGACCAGGGCGCCTCCGCGGTCGTCCTCGCCACGGGGAGCGGTTCGGCGTTGCAGGCCAAGCAGATTTCGCAGTCCACCGAAGTCGTCACCATCGCCCCCACCGCGCTGACCGATGCGGTCGCCGGGCCACCCGGTAACGAGTACGCGTATATGGTGCCCAATCCGCTGGCCCAGTACGCCGACGTCTACTGCGGCGCCTTCGCGGCACAGGGTAAGAAAAGGCTCGGGGTGCTGGCCGATTCCAGTCCGGCGATCGCGGGCATCCTCGATACGCTCTACCCGAAATTGCGGGAGTGCATCGATATCGTCGGTACGTCGAAGGCCGCCGTCGATGCCGCCGACCTCACCGCGGGGGTGAGCCGGTTGCTCGACAGCGACCCCGATGTGGTGCTCGTCGCGAGCGTCGGCGGTAACTTCGAACTTCTCGCGCAGAATACGGTGCACCGGCTGGCGCCCGGGTTGCAGCGCTTCTCGCTGGCATCGATCGGAAACCAGCCCCAATCGTGGAAGCTCGCGGCACCGGGATCGCTCGACGGCCTCGTGTACATGGGCAGCCTGAGCGACAGCAACCCCCGCACCGCGGAACTACAGGACTGGCTGCGCACCGTCAAGGGGCCGGACTACTCGCTGACTGCCTACGACGCGCAGGCCTACGACTCGGTGATGTTGCTGGCGCGGGCGATCGAACTCGCCGGAACCCATACCGATCGGCATCGGCTCAACGAGGCGATGCAGCAGGTCCGCGACGTTCCGGCGAGCTTCGGGCAGGCACCGCTGACCCTGTCGTTCGCGCCGGACGACCATATCGCCCCCGATTCGGCCTGCGGTCTGGTGCTGGTCGAATTCGGCCCTGACAACGTTCCCACCGGCCCCTGGCCGGAGTACCAGCCCGAATGCACGCCGAAGGGGGCCGGTCGATGACTGATCCGCAGTTGTGGCTGGCCGCCATCGAAATCGGCTGTTTCTTCGCGCTCGTCGCCTTGTCGATCTATCTGGTCGTGGTGGGTGCTTCGTTCTTCAACTTCGCCGCGGGCCCGTATGCGATGGCCGCCGCGCTGCTCGCCGGTTACGCCGCCGCGCACTGGGGTATGCCGATCCTGCTCGGCGCGATCCTCGGTATCGCGGTGGCGGTGGGGATCTCGCTGGTCACCGAGATCGTGGTGGTCCGGCCGGTGCAACGCCGCTCCGGTGGCGCCGAACTGCCGGCTCTGGTCGCCGTCACAGCGACGCTGTTCGCGATTCAGCAGCTCGCGGGCACGGTGTTCGGCCGGACCCCGGTCTCGGTGCCGAATCTGCTCGGACTGCCCGACTTCCGGGTCGGGCCGGTGGGCGTACAAGGTACGACGGCGACCATCATCCTGGTAACCGCGGTCGCGCTGGCGGCCACCGTGCTCTGGCTTCGTTCCACCGCCACGGGCCAGTTGTTACGCGCGGTCGGTGACAATCACGATGCGGCCCGGATGATCGGCGTGAATGTGCACCGGGTGCGGTTATGGGCCTTCGGCCTGTCCGGCGCCGTCGCCGGGATCGCGGGCATCATCTTCGCGGCCAAATCCGGCGCCCAGTTCACCAGCGGATTGTCGTGGACGCTCACCGGTTTCCTCGCCCTCGTCGTCGGCGGCACCGGAAAACCGTGGGCGCCCCTGATCGGCGGCCTCGCGCTCGGCTGGGTGCAGGTGTTCGGCAGTTTCTATTTCGGCGCGACCGGTAGTTCGATCGCCATCTTCCTCGTCGCTCTCGTGTTCTTCGCGTTCCGGCCCGAAGGCCTGTTCCAACGAAAGGTGCGGGTGTGATGGCTGTTGTCACGACCACCGAAACCGCTACCCCCGCCACCCGAACCGGGACGACCGCCGCGCGGACCGTCCTCGGGGAGCTGGGTATCTGCCTGGCCGTCCTCGCCGCGGTACTGCTCTGGATGGGCCCCAGCCTGTACCGGCAGGACCTGGTGTTCCTGGCCGCCACCTACGCGCTGGTGGCGCTGGGTATGTACCTGCCGTTCGTCCTGGCCGGTTCACTGTCCATGGCCTACAGCGCCTATGCGGCCATCGGCGCGTACGCCGTCGCGTACCTATCGGTGAAGCAAGGGCTTTCGCCATGGTGGGGCTGGCTCGCCGGTATGGTGATCGCCGCCGCGGTCGCGCTCGTCCTCGCCGTGGCGACCAGAAAGCTCTCCGGGTTCTACCTCGCCGCCGTCACCCTGCTGTTCGCCATCGCCTTCGAACACTGGCTCGGCGATGCCACCTCGATCACCGGCGGATCGTCCGGAATCGCGAATATTCCGGTGCCGTCGCTGTTCGGCTGGGAACCACCGCGTTACGCCCAGGTGGTGGCCGCGATCGTCTTCGTCTGCACGGTAACGGTGCTGATCGACCGGTTGCGCCGGTCGGCGTGGGGGCTGTCGCTGTCCGCGGCACGGGAGAACGCGCCCGCGGTCCAGTCCGCCGGGATCTCCCCGCCCCATCTGACCGTGGTGGCGCTGGCCGTCGGCGCGGCGATCGCGTCCACGGGCGGTGCACTTTTCACCGTCTCGGTGCAGGCGGTGACACCGGAGACCTTCGGCCTGGACCTGGTATTCCTTGCAATCTTCATGCCGATCATCGGCGGCCGCGGATCGGCGTGGGGCGCTCCCCTCGGGGCGCTGATCGTCGTGGGAGTCACGCTGAACATGCCCGGCTACCAGGGGTCGGGTGAGCTGCTGCTGGCCGTGGTCGTCCTGGTGATCCTCCTGCTCGCACCCGGCGGTGTGATCGGCTGGGCACACCGGCTGCTGCAACGGCTCATACCGTCCCGGACCATGGACAGGAGGTGACGACGATGGCATCCACAGCTCTGCTGTCCGTGACCGGGTTGACCAAACGCTACGGGGGCGTGACCGCCGTCGACGAGGTGAGTTTCGATCTGCCCGCGGGCCGCGTACTCGGCCTCGTCGGGCCGAACGGGGCGGGAAAAACCACCCTGGTCGACTGCATCGTGGGCACCCAGACCCCTGACGCGGGCACCGTGCACGTCGACGGCCGCGCCCTGCCCGAGGGGCCCGCGGCGCGCGCCCGGGCCGGGCTGGCACGTACCTTCCAGCATCCGCAGCTGGCGCTGGAATCGACCCCGGTCGAGAACATCGTGCCCGGTATCGTCGGCCGGTCGATCGGCTCCTACGGTGCCTCCCTCCTGGCGCTGCTGCGTGGACTCGCGGGCACGCCCCGGACGGTGCTCGACACGGCGGCAGCGGTGGCCACCGAGTACGGCGTCAGCACCGACCGCGTGCCCACCGGCAGTCTCGGCCTGGGCTCCCAGCGGCTGGTCGAAATCGCCCGCGCGATGGCCGCCGAACCGCGAGTGCTGCTGTTGGACGAACCTTTCGCCGGCTCCGATACCGAGGGGATCGCGGCGATCTCCCATGCCGTACACCGGGTCCGCGCGGCAGGGCATTCGGTGGTTCTGGTGGACCACAACGTCGATCTGATCGCCGAACTGGCCGATTCGGTGGTGCTGCTGGCCGACGGCGCGGTCGCGTTCACCGGCAGCCCGCAGGACTGTATGCGCAGCGCGGAAATGCAATCCGTGTACTTCGGCAGCACCGAGGAGGCCCGATGATCAGCGCCCATGGACTCACCGTCCGATACGGGAAAGCCGTCGCGGTCCGCGATGTGGCGTTCGAGGCCCGCTCCGGAGAGGTCACCGCGGTGGTGGGGCCGAACGGGGCCGGGAAGTCGAGCCTGCTGTCGGCGGTGTTCGGCAGTACCCCCGCCACCGGGACCGTCACGGTCGACGAGCACGACCTCGGCGACGCCGCGGCCCAGAAGAGGTTGCGTACCGGAGTGGCCTTCGTCCCGCAGGGCCGGCAACTGTTCCCGCGCCTGACCGTGCGGGAGAACCTGGAAATCGGGGCCCGGCTACTGGGAGCCCGCAACGACGTCCTCGAATCGGCCTTCGACCGCTTCCCCATTCTGCGCACCCGCGCGAAACAATTCGCCGGCGTGCTGTCTGGCGGCGAACAGCAGATGCTGCTGCTGGCGCGGGCCCTGCTCGTGCAGCCGCGTGCACTGCTGCTCGACGAGATGACCACCGGGCTCTCTCCGAAGATCGCCGGTGAACTGCTCGACCATGTTCGCGCACTGGCGGATTCGGGTATCACGGTGCTCGTTGCCGAACCCGCGCTGTACCGGGTGGCCCGTATCGTCGACCGCGGGTACGTCATGATCCGTGGCTCGCTCTCCGAGCCGAAGGACAGCGCCGACGCCCTCGATACCGCCTACCGGGCATCCATGGGGATGCTCGAGGAAGCTCTGTGATGGAACACGTTCCCCTAGCCGAAATCACCCCCGGGTTCACCGCGGCTCCCGAGGCCTGCACCGGATACTCCGTCAGCGACCTCGTCCGCACGTGGGCTACCACCCGCGCGGACGAACCCGCGTATATCAGCCCGGACGGCGCCACCACCTGGGCCGAATACGATCGCCTCGCCGACCGCGTCTGCGCCGCGCTGCACACCCTCGGCGATATTCCGGCGGTTACGGTGTACTTGCCCGATACCGCGCAGTTCCATGCCGCGCTCGTCGGCGCGTACCGGGCCGGGGTCCTCGCCGTCGCCGTCGGGGCCCGTTCGGGGCCGGCGGAATTGGCTCACCTGATGTCGGCGTCGGGTTCCACCGTGCTGGTGACCGCGGGCGAGAACCGCGGTGTGCCGGTTGGACAACTGGTGCAGGAGTTGCGGCTACGCGATATGACACCGGCGCATACAGTGCTGGTCGAGGGAGCGCGGGTCACCCTGGACGGCGCTGCGGCGCCGAGCGACCGGGTTCCGGATGTCCCCGGGTTCTCGGTGGACGATATCTGTCTGCTCAACAGCACCTCCGGCACCACCGGCCGACCGAAACTGGTCATGCAGACCCAGCGCCGGTGGAGCACCTTCGCCGCGATCGCCTGCCGTAACGCCGCTATGCGGCCCGAAGAGGTCGTCGCCGCATTCGTTCCCGCGCCGTTCGGTTTCGGGCTGTGGACCTCGCATTTCCTGCCCGCCCTGCTCGGCCGGCCGGCGTTGGTGATGAGCCGGTTCGATCCGGTGGTCGCGATCGATCTGATGGCCGGACATCGTGCCACGATCCTCGCCTGTGTGAGCACCCAGTTCCGGATGATGTTGCAGACACCGGACCGGGAACTGTCGCGCGCCGGCGCGCTCCGTGCCATGTTCACCGGTGGCGAGGCCGTTCCCTACGCCGAGGCCAAACGTTTCGAGGAAGCCACCGGGGCGCTGGTCCTGCAGTTCTACGGCTCCAACGAGACCGGGGCGGCCAGTGGCACCACCGTCCACGACGACGAGGAGACCCGGCTCGGCACCGGCGGGCGCCTGATTCCGGAGATGAACGTCCGCATCCTCGACGACGGGACGAACGAGGCCGTTCCGGGTATCCGGCGCGGACAGCCCGCGGTACGGGGACCGCTGATGTCCCCCGGCTACTGGAACGACGAGGCCGCGAACGCAGAATTGTTCACCGACGACGGCTGGATCCGGCTGGGCGATATCGTCGAAGTCGACGAGGGCGACCGGCTGCGCGTCGTGGGCCGGTTGGCGGATCTGATCATCCGCGGCGGGAAGAACATCTCGGCCCTCGAAGTGGAGGACTACATACGCGAGCATCCCGCCGTGGAAATGGTCGCGGCGGTGGGTGTCCCCGATCCGCTGTTCGGTGAGCGGCTCTGCGCCGCCGTCACTCTGTCCCCGGCCGCCGGGGAGTTGACCCTCGCGGAATTGAATTCCTGGTTACGCGAACAAGGGATCACCCGGGAGTACCTGCCGGAACGGTTGCGGGTGCTCGAACGGATGCCCCTGGCGCCGGGCGGCAAGATCGCCAAGGCGAAGGTCAAGCAGATCGTCGAGAGGGGTACGGACGATGCCGCCGGACAACACGACCACGGGTGAACTCGACGGTCGCACCGCAATCGTCACCGGTGCCGCACGTGGCCAGGGTCGGGCTGTCGCGCGGTCGCTGGCCCGACGGGGCGCCACCGTCCGGCTCGCAGACCTGTGCGCGCCCAGCGATACCGCCCCCTATCCCCTGGCCACCGCAGACGATCTCGCAGAAACTGCCCGCCTGATCGAGGCAGACGGCGGACTCTGCGAGACCTCCGTACTCGACGTCCGGGACGCCGCGGCCGTCACGGCATTCGCCGATTCCGCGGCCGCGCCGTCCGGCCGGATCGATATTCTCGTCACCTGCGCGGGCATCGTCGGCTTCGCGCCTGTCACCGGACTCTCCGACGCCATGTGGTCGGATATGCTCGCCACCAACCTGACCGGGACATTCCACTGTCTCCGCGCGGTCCTGCCCCATATGACCGGCGGCTGGGGCCGGATCGTCGCGATCTCCTCGATGAGCGGGCGGCAGGGCACCCCGAACCTCGCGCACTACTCCGCGTCGAAATGGGGGGTCATCGGCCTCGTCAAATCCGTCGCCCTCGAATACGCGGAAACAGGTGTGACCGCGAATATCGTCTGTCCCACCAATGTCGATACGCCGATGCTGCACAACCCAGCCCTGTATTCGCTGTTCGCCCCCGACCTCGACACCCCCGCCCGGGAAGAGGTCGAGCCCCGTTACGCGCGGATGAGCCCCATGCGGATCCCGTGGTGTCCCCCGGAGGCGATCGCCGATGCAGTCGATCATCTCGTCGGTGAATCCGGTCGCTACATCACCGGATCGGTGCTCGACGTGGGACTCGGCGGGACCGCCCGGATGCCCTGAGAGTCTCCGATCAGATACTCGATCGGTCCAGGTCGGACAGGTCGAGCACGAAACGGTAGCGGACGTCGTTGCGTTCGAGCCGGTCGAGGGCTTCGTTCACGCGCGCCGACGGCAGGACTTCGATATCGGCGGTGATGTCGTGCCGGGCACAGAAGTCCAGGAGGGCAGAGGTGGCGGGGCGGCCACCACTGCCGGCCGAGCCGAGTTTCTTGCGGCCGATGAGCAGATCGGTGGTCTGCACGGTAACCGGGCCCAGGTAGCCGACCTGGCTGAGCGTGCCGTCGAGGGCCACCAGCCCTAGATAGGGGCCGAGATCGTGCGGGACGGAAATCGTATCGATCACGATATCGAAACTGTCGCCGGCCGCGTTCATGTCGGAATCGTCGGTGGAGACCAGGAACTCGTGTGCGCCGAGCCTGCGGGCGTCGGTGGCTTTGCCCCGGGATCTGCTGACCACCGCGGTCTCGGCACCCAGCGCGACGGCCAGTTTGACCGCCAGATGACCCAGGCCGCCCAGTCCGACCACCGCGACGCGGGTACCCGGCCCGGCCCCGAGCGCCCGCAGCGGCTCCCAGACCGTGATGCCGGCACACAGCAAAGGTGCCGCACCGGCGGGATCGAGCCCGTCGGGCAGGTGGTAGGCGAATCGGTCGCGGACCAGGTATTCGCGGGAGTAGGCCCCCAGGGTGGCCGACCCGTCGCGCCGGTCGGTGCCGCCGTAGGTGAGCGTGGGAAACTCGCGGCAGAAATTCTCCTGACCGGCCCGGCACATGGCGCAGTCACCGCAGGAGTCGACGATATTGCCGACCGCGACCGGATCACCGATCTCGAATCCGGCCACTTCACTGCCGACTTCTGTTACCACACCCGTGAATTCGTGTCCCGGTACGAGCATCGGGCCGGGCTCGCCGCGGTAACCGCGGACGGCATGGAGGTCGGTGTGGCAGACACCGCAGTAGTCCACGCGCACCGCGATATCGTCCGGGCGCAGTGTGCGACGCCGGACGGGTGCCCGCTGTAGCGTCGCGGCATCCGCCGCGTGCCAGCCGACCGTTGTTCTCATATCCATCTCCTTAAACAGACTATTCTGTCTATTGAGCGTAGCCCGGGATCTGCAATCGGTAAACAGACTGTTCTGTTGTAAATTGTGTCCATGACCGACCGGCCCCTGACCGCCCGCGGCGCCGCCACCCGCGACCGCATTCTCGAGGCGGCGACCCGTGAGTTCGCCGCGCACGGCATCGCCGGGGCGCGGATCGAACGGATCGTCGCGGACGCGCGCACGAACAAGGCGCAGCTCTATGGCTATTTCGGCAGTAAGGACGGCCTCTTCGACGCCATCTTCACCGGTTCACTGGAACGCATCGTGAACGTCGTACCCATCGACGCGACCGATCTCGCGGACTGGGCGGTGCGGTTGTACGACGAATACCTCCGCCGTCCCGACCTGATCCGGCTCGCCACCTGGGCTCGCCTGGAGCGCCGGCCGGCCGGCCACCTGGTCGACGACGCCGACCGGCTCGACGATCACAAACTGCGCGTCATCGCCGACGCGCAGACCGCAGGGCTCGTCCGCCCCGGCGACCCTTTCGACGTGATGGCCCTGGTGATCTCTATGTCCATGGCCTGGTCCCCGGTCAGCAACGTCTACGCCGCCACCGCGGAAGAACCGCGGGAGACGCACGACCGGCGTCGCGCACTGCTCCGCGAAACCGTCCGGCGTGCCGTGATGACGACCTGAGCCCACCGCCGCACTACACGTTCGCCCGGTCCGTCTCCGCCCTCGCCGAGAACCGCGCGCGACGCGGGGCGGCGGTTACGGTGACGGAACCGGTGTGGACAGGAGTCGCTCATGGTGCGGTTGGATCATCTCGTCAACGTGCTCGGCGGGTACGGCGTGCGGTTGCGCTACTGCCCGGTATCGCGGGCGACCATGATCCGCAGCGTCGCGATGCACGATGCCGCCGGGACGGAAACGACGCCCGGCGATATCTTCCTCGCCGTGGGCACCGGGTCGGTGAGCGAAGCGGTCCTCGGGGCGCGGGCAGCGAAAGCGGTCGCGGTACTCGTCCGTGGCGGCGCCGACGCCGAACGGGAGGCGGCCGCCATCGGGCCCGGCGGTGGAGTCGCGGTGCTGGTAGTGGATCCCGCGGTGGCGTGGAGCCAGCTCGCCGGCGTGGTGTACGGGCTGGTGCTCGAAGGTCGCGAAACAGCGTCCGGACGGGGACCGACGGATCTTTTCGCCCTGGCGGACAGCCTCGCGGATGCAGTCGACGCGACGGTGACCATCGAAGATCCACTGTCGCGCGTGATCGCCCACTCCACCCTGCACGGTACGGCCGACCCGGCACTGGCGGAGACAGTCCTGCATCGGCAACAGCCGGCCGCGCTGCGCGAACTCGCCGAATCGCGCGGTGTACCCGCTCATCTGCTGCGATCCGACGAGCCGCTGTTCGTCGAACCGGATGCCGGACTCGGACTCGACGGGCGGATGGTGGTCGCGGTGCGCGTAGGGCGCGAACTTCTGGGCTCGGTATGGGTGGCCTGCGCGCAGCCGTTGCCCCGCGCCCGGCGGGCCGCGCTCACCGACGGTGCCCGCACGGTGGCCCTGCATCTGCTGCGGTCGCGGGCCAGCGCGGATCTGGAGCGTCAGGTGGAATCGGATCTGGTGATCCGGCTGCTGGAGGGCAGCCCCGACGCGGCGACCGTGACCGGCCGGCTCGGGCTGGCACCGGCGCCGCTGCGGGTGGTCGCGGTGCGCGCTCGAATCGCGGCAGAACGCCATGCCGGTTTGCTGCTCGCCTTCGAACAGGCCACCTTCGGTTTCGGCTGGTCTCGTCCGGGACGCAGCACACTGTCGGACAACACCGTCTATACGATCCTGCCCGGCGAGCACGTCCGCACCGCCCGCGACTGGGTCACCGCCCTGCGGGCCGCGTTGCCCGCCCGAGTCACGCTGTCGGCCGGAATCGGCGGGCCCGCCACAGCCACCGCTCTGCCGGACTCACGGCAGGAAGCCGACGAATGCCTGACATTGCACGAACAGGGGGCGACCGATAGCGACTCCCCCGCCTATGACGAATCCTGGGGCGAGATCCTGCTGCAACGGCTGCGCACTGCCGCGCAGACCGGCCGGATACCCGCCCGCGGCCCCGTCGCCGAGCTGCGCCGATACGACAGCGCGCATGCCACCGCCTTCGTCGCGACGCTGCGCGCATGGCTCGATGCCCAGGGCGATCTCGCCGAAGCCGCCACCCAGCTCGGCGTCCACCCGAACACCGTTCGCAACCGGCTGCGCAAGATGCGAGAAGTCGCCGTCCTGGATCTGGAGGATGCGCGCACGCGCCTCGCGATGACGATCGACCTCGCCGCGTTCGGCGACGACCGCCCATCGCTGTAGAGATCGAACAACTGACAGGACCAAAACTGTGCCGGCCGGACATGCACCCCGGCGGCCGCCGGGTCATCATGGCTGTAAAGCGCATCGTTCGACGTGGAGGTGAGCATGGCGCGCGTAACGAGTCGGCTCGACCGCGAACGAGCAGCACGGTGCCGGGTGGTGAATCCGGCACCCGGCTGAGCCCTTCGGCCATTCCCCCAAATCCGTGGAGCCGGTGTCCCGAGAACCCGGCTCCACGGAGTTCTGCCGTCGGGGCGGCCCTCTTCTCCCTCCCTCCACCGCCCCGACGGCCGAACCCACCTTTCCCTGACGACCCTGTAGGACGGACATGACCAGCAGCTCGCCTATCTGGCTGACAACGCACGCCCGCGAACAACTCGAGGACGAGCTCGCCGAACTGCTCGCCATCGAAAACGCCGGCCATACCGAGGCCGCCGATACACAAGATCAGTTCGCCGCCCGGCACCAGCGCCAGAACCGCATCGCCCATATCCGGAACCTGCTGAGCAACGCCGTCTTCGGCGAAGACCCACCGGACGACGGAATCGCCGAACCCGGCATGGTGCTCACGATCCGCTACGACGGCACCGACGACACCGAAACCTTCCTGCTCGGCAGCCGCGATGCCGAACACAGCGAACTCGAGGTCTACTCCCCCGATTCCCCCCTCGGCGCCGCACTCACCGGCGCCCGCCGCGGTGACCAGCGCAGCTACAAGGTGCCCAACGGCACCGAAATCGCAGTCACCTTGCTCGACGCCGTCCCCTACAGCCACACCGTCACAGCCGCACCTCGCCCCGCCCGATGATCGATCTGACGACCCCGAGCATGCGCACCCGCACCACCGAAATCACCCTCTTACACATCGACTCCCCAGCGATCGTCCGGGACGACCGGACGATCGCTCTTCCCATCCATTCCTGGCTCTCGGCACAGTTCTGGGAGCTGTTCGGCCTCCCCGATATCGATTGGGCACTCTCCGCACTGTCCTTCGGCACCGAAACCGCCCCCCGCACCTACGCCGCCCGCTACTACGACTACCCCACCACTTGGACCGCGGAGCCGCTCGCGGTGAACATTCCCGCGACCGTCGGCCCAGGGCCCGGAGTACTGGAAGTCTCGGGCCCGATGACCTGGGAACGCCGCCGCCTGGTCGAACGCACCACCCTGGTGATCGCACTCGCCGAACCCTTCGAACACCGGCTGCACACCGACCTCCCAGAACAGCTGTGGGAGGGAGACCGCTGGCACACCACGGTTCTGATACCCGACGTCCGGCCGGGCGCGCACTCACCACTGCGATACAGCGAATCCTGGTAGCGCCGCCTCGCCCGGAGAACCATGGGCCACCGTCGCTCATCTTGCCCGCTATGTCGCGGCAAGATCGGCCGAGCGAGCCTTCACCCCACCCTGATCGAGTTCAAACGTAGCGCGAAACACAATCATCACCCCTGCGGTCCCACCCGCGCCGCGCGTGGACTACAAGAATTGCGACGGGGTCCGCGCTGCCGCCGCCCCCCATCCATGCCGGCCAGCCAGGCTATGCACCGCACCTCGACCGTGACGGAGACGGCGTCGGCTGCGAAACCTAGCGTTGATCCCCAGAAACCGACCCAACCATCCACTTCGGTTGGGCCGGTTCCCGTGGGTGCACGAAATCATCGCCTCCCTTAACCGGCGCAGCCAGCCCACACTGCTGTTGTTCTTCATCCGATGCCGACATCTACAACCGGCTGCTCGGCGAGTCCCGACTGGCGTCACACAGCACGATCCGCCGGCATTGTGCCCCGGCACCCTGCACTCACCGAAGTCACCACCGACCTCGGATTGGACCGGCCGGTGATTTCCCATCGGAAAAGGCGCACACGTGACATCGGGCACCGCTCTCCCGCAAGATTATTCGAGAGATTCGGAGGTTGCCGCGACCGGCGCACCAGCACCGCCGGAAGTAGCGAACCGCCCGATATCGCGCGCCGACGAGAGGACCGGGATCATGCCGACAGACCGCACCGACGCACGCAAGATCAACCGCGATCAGGCCGTCGGTGGCTGCCCGGTCATCAGAAACGCCGACGGGGTATGGCTCGTGCGGGATTACGCTGCCGCTCGCGCCGCATTGCGCAGCCCCTATACGGTCCAAGCCGGGTTGGGAGTGGAGACACTCGATAATCTGCCCGCTCGTATCCGTCGTCCGGTGCTGTACCGGGACGGCCCGGAGCATCGGGAGCACCGGCGCCAGACCGCGCGCTTCTTCACGCCCCGCCGCGTCGACGAATCGTACCGGGGCTTCATCGGAGACCTGGCCGACCGGCAACTGGCCGTTCTTCGCGACAACGGCCGGGCGGATTTCGCGGATCTCGCTTTCGGACTGGCGATCGGGGTGGTGTGCTCGGTGATCGGCCTCACCGAGAGTCGTCCCGGGCTGACTCGGCGGTTGGAGCGGTTCTTTCCCGAGGAGTTCGGCTCACCGGGATTCACCACCGTCGACGGCCTCTACTGGATGTGGCGGCAGGCGCGGAACTGGTCGAGCATCTTCCTCAGCGATGTGCGCCCCGCGGTCCGCGCCCGTCGCGTCCGGCGCCGGGACGACCTGATCTCGCATCTGCTCGACGAGGGCTGCTCCTCGGTCGAGATCCTCGGCGAATGTATTACTTTCGCCGCGGCAGGAATGGTGACCACCCGCGAGTACATCACCGTTGCCGCCTGGCACCTGTTCACCGACGAGCCCCTCCGGGACCGCTACCGCACCGCCGAGGAACCCGAGCGTATCGCCATCCTGCACGAAATTCTCCGGCTCGAACCCGTGGTCGCGCACCTCCTGCGCCGCACCACGGCTCCCGTGGAGCTTCCCGGCGACGGCAGATCGGTGACGGTCGACCCCGGACAACTCATCGATATCGATATCGCGGCCACCAACACCGACCGGGCCGCGGTCGGTGACAGCCCGTTGACGCTCTGCCTCGCCCGACCTCGGACCGACGCCACCGCCCCGGTCCTGTCCTTCGGCGACGGCCCGCACAAATGCCCCGGAGCGACGATCGCCATCGTCGAGACCGATATCTTCCTCAGCAAACTGCTCGCCATGCCCGGGGTCCGTCTGCACTCCCCGCCCCGAGTCGGTGCCAACGACGCAATCGGCGGCTACACCCTCCGAAACATGATCGTCGAGGCCGATACCCCCAACGGACAACGGGATCGGGCAGGCGAGCACTGAACTCGAGCACCCCCGCTGTGCAGTGCACTCGGTTCGCAGACCCGATCCGGTTTCGATTCCGGGCCACGGCGCCCTGCCGTGTTCATCGTCCGGCGGCCAGCACTGCCGCGAGGCCTTCTCGGAGGTCCCCGAGAAAATACTCGGGGACCTCCAACGACGGGAAATGCCCACCGGATTCCGGCGTACTCCACCGGACGATGTGCCGGTATCGCTGCTGCGCCCAGGGGCGTGGGCACTTCTCCACGTCGCGCGGGTACATGGTGAGCGCTGACGGAACATCGATCCGGAGTTCGGGGTCGAACGAGTTGTGGCTTTCGTAGTAGATACGGGCCGCAGATGCGCCGGTCCGCGTCAGCCAGTACAGGGTGACATTGTCGAGGACGCGGTCTCTGGATATCGTCTCGAACGGGCTGTCTTCGGTATCGGACCATTCGGCGAACTTGTCGAGGATCCAGGCCAGCAGCCCGACGGGTGAATCGACGAGCGAGTAGCCGATGGTCTGTGGCCGGGTCGCCTGCTGTTTCGCGTATGCCGCGCGCCGGCCCCAGAAATCGCGGGTTTCCTCGGCCCACCTCCGCTCGGTATCGGTCAGCCCCGCCGTGGACACCCCGGGCGGAGCCTCCGCGAATGTCGTGTGGATACCGAGTATCCGGTCCGGAAATCTACCGGCGAGAACCGAGGTGATATTGCCGCCCCAGTCGCCACCGTGGGCCAGGAATTCGCGGTAGCCGAGCCTTTCCATCAATGCCACCCAGGCGGCCGCGATCTTCTCGGTTCCCCACCCTGTCATGACCGGCTTATCGCTGTAGCCGAAGCCCGGTAGCGACGGGATCACCACATGGAATGCCGGCGTGCCCGGGTCTTGCGGATGTGCCAGCTCGTCGACTATGCCGATGAACCGGACGATGCTGTCGGGCCAGCCGTGCGTCATGAGCAATGGGGTGGCGTCTGCGCGCGCGGACCGGCGGTGCAGGAAGTGGATGCCCAGCCCGTCGACGGCCGTACGGTACTGGCCGATCCGGTTGAGACGCTCTTCGAAAGGGCGCCAGTCGTACTCGGTGCGCCAATAGTCCACGACATCGATGAGGTCGGTGAGCGGAACGCCCTGGTCCCATCGGCGCGGGCCGGGCGCGGCGCGATAGACGGTCTCGGCCTCCGGCAGCCGTGCCGCGGCCAGCCGGGCACGCAGATCGTCGAGGTCGGTGTCGGTTTCGCGGGATTCGAATGGTTCTACATCGCTGGTCGAACGGGGCATGAGCACCTCCTGGCTGTCGCCGAACCGGCCACCACGATGCGAACCGGCTAAGACGGTTCTAACATGCTTCGCATCGACAGGCAACCGGCTAAGGTGGTTCCATGCGCGATCAGTTCCCCGACTTTCGCCTCGGCAGCGTGCTGGCGACCAGCTTCACGGCGACCCTGACGGAGCGTTGCGGTAACGCCGTGGAGCGCATTCCCACGCCGCAGCGTCTCGTCGATTGGCTGGCAGTGAACGGCCTCGCCGTGAAGTCGTGCACCCCCGCCCAGCTCGAACTCGCCCGGGAACTGCGCGAATCAGTTCACGCCGCCGCGACAGCCGCCGCGGCCCGGGACCAGCTCCCTGGGGCTGCCGTCCGAGTCATCAATGACTGCAGTACTCAGGGCCGGGCCGCAGCTGTCCTGACGCCCGACGGCAATCGCCGTTGGCAACTCGGCTCGGCCTCCTGTGTGGAAGACGCCCTCAGCGTGATCGCCGCCGACGCGATCGACATCCTCGCCGGCGAACGCGACGGCAGATTGGCCTTGTGTGCATCGCCGACCTGCCGGGCCGCCTTCTTCGATACCAGTCAGAGCCGCACCCGCAAATGGTGCGATATGAACACGTGTGGAAATCGCCAGAAGAAGGCGCGCTTCAAAGCCAAACCACCGCAAGGACAGGGCCCCCGCACGAACAAATGACAACGCCACCGGGGTGGCGCTGGGTTTCGGGCCCGGGACCGGCCCTGGCCGATATCGCCGCCGCTCTACCGGATCGTCGGTGCCGAACTCGTCCCGCCGGTCGCCGCGGCGCTCATTTGCACCACGCCGTGGGATCCGCTGACCCGCCAATCCGGTTCGTTCTTCTCGAGTTCTGTGACGATACCCCCGTCGATACCCGCGGCCACGTCGCATTTGAGGGTGCGCAACGCGATCACTCGGGCCGGAAAGTATTGCGTGAGTGTGGAGAACGAGATTGTGGCAGGCCAGTGGCAGTCTCCGACGAGTCGCCGGTAGTTGAGATCACCTTTGAGGATCACTGCGTCGGCGCGTCCGAGCTCGGCACGCAGATCTCCGGGCAAGTGATGAAAAGACAAGGGTGCACAGTAGAACTCGTGAGTCCGTAGCCGCAGCCGGCCCGTCCTGAGTGCGGAATCCAGCCGGGCCGCGGTCGCGCGCGCGGCTCCGGGGATACCCGCGAGACGCTCGAGAGTCGCCAGTAAGTCGCCGGTGGTGGCGTCCGAGACGTAGTAGGGCCGCGGTTTGAGGTGCAGGTCGATAGTGAGGTCGCGGTGCACTCCGAGCAGGTGGTCGATGAGGAACAGGTCAGGGATCAGTTCTCGGCCGGCATTGTCGGCTATCAGGCAAATATTGCCCGTGGCGTAGGTCTCGAGGTGGTCGGCCACCTCGGCAGACTGATCCTCGAGAATTCGGCCGGGCACATCGCGGTCGGCCGGCGAGGAATTCGACAGGCGGAACCCGAGATCCGCCCGATTCCCCCACAGCGCGGCGTCCAGGAGCGCGATCAACTGCTCCCGCCGCGGACGGACTCCGCCCTCGGGCACCGACGACAGCTCGGTAGCGAGCGCCGGATCCTCGAGCTCAGCACGTTTACGGGTGAACGGGTCGATACCCCGCCACGGGCCGGGCCCGAAGTAACCCACCGCGTCGAGTAGCAAGTGATAGAAGTAGCTTTCGGCCCAGAGGAACGGAACATCGAGCCACCGCTGCCCATACATTTCGCTGCCCCACCGGTCCCATCGCGATTTACCGGCGCCGCCGTCGGGCAGCGGCTGCACAGTTCCGGTGATGTGTTCACGCAGCTCGTCGAGGCGGTGCCGGATTCCGAGTGGGTAGGGGTGCGCTTCGCCGGCCTGTTCGATGAGGACGGGATGCCGGTGGGTGAGCACACCCCATGCGAACGAACCCGGTTCGCTGGACACGATGGTCCGGGCATTGTTCGTGTTCGAGTCCATGACACTCCGTTCGCGGGTCGGCGGGCAGCGGTCACGGCCGCCGCTCCGGCGGCCCCGGTAAGCGTAGTCGCCGGCCGACCAGCCGTCGGCCCTGGCGGCGTCGGCGCGCAGCGTTCGCGCCGATCTCCCGGTCGAGCAGACCGTGGAAGTCATCGACCGCCTCGATCTGTCCCGCCGTCTGGCCCCGCTCACCCGCTGCCTGCGTTGCGGCGCACGCCTGGAAGATGTCGCGAAGGCCGATATCGTCGATCGGCTCCCACCGCGTACCCGCCACGAGCAGCACAGTTTCCGCCGGTGCACCGGCTGCGACCGGATCTACTGGGCAGGGACACACCAGCGCCGACTCGACCAACTCGTGGCCCGGATCATGTCTCAGATCCGGTCTGTCCACGACCCGGCCGGCCCGCCTGCGGGGCCCGCCGCGGCTCCTGACGGGTGAGCAGCCCCTGCGCGAGGGCACCGGTGGCGGTTCGCAGCAGGTCACGAAGTTCGGAAGTGCCGCGATCCACGAAACGGTCGCGGGAACCTTCGCCGCCGGCTGGGCGCAGGTCGACAGCCCGGGGGCCCTCGATCCCCTCATGGCCGAAGATATCGCACTGGTGCAGCCGGTGATTCCCACCCGCCACCAGGAAGCAGCGAGGGTGGGATGCCGTGGACAGGGTGCGGAGCTTCGCCACCGATCTGCACAGTGAGGTGCTCGGCTGGTCCGGGTCTACGGACCGCTTGTATATCGAACACCGGCTCGGTGCCCCCCTCGGCGGTTGCGCGGCGCGAATCGACGCGGTCGACGTTTTCGAGCTCGGCCCGAGTGGTGAAGTAACCCGGCGCGCCGCCTATTTCGATCCCGCCCCGCTGATGGTAGCCGGGCTGTCCGCCGTCGATTCGGCCGCGGGGGCGGCGGTCCGGCGTGCGGCCGCGATATCGGGAGTTCGCCGGATCGGCCGGGCGGCGGCTGTCAATCGCCTAGGCGATCGGCTTCGATCGCACCGGCGGCCCGGTGAAGAGTGGCGACCAGGGGCGCCAGCCGATTCCGGTCGTAACGGACCGATGGCATCGAGACAGACAACCCTGCCACCGCGGCACCGGCGGCATCACGCACCGGGACACCCACCGCGACCACACCGCGCTCGGACAACCCGTTGTTGAGGGCGAATCCCGCACGGCCCACGCGCCCCAGCTGGGCGCGCAGGCTCGGCAGGTCCGGCCGTTCATCCGCCCTCTCCGCGAACCGGTGTTCGTCGTAGAGTTCCTCCACCTCGTCCGGCTCGAGGTCCGCGAGGAGCACCAAGCCCGCGGTGGTGCGATGCGCGGGAAACACCATGCCTTCCCGGGAACCCACGCGCAGTGCCTGCCGGCATTCCACGCTGGCGATGAACCGTGTGGTATCTCCGGTGCGGATCGTGAGATTCGCCGACTCCCCCACCAGGTCGACGAGCCGCTGCAGATGCGGTAGCGCGGCTGCCCGCAACCGCGAGGTTCGTGACTGCGAATGGGCGGCGAGTTCGAGCACCGGCCCCGGGTAGTACTTGCGCTGCTGGTCCTGCACGGCGAAGTCCCGGTACACCAGTGTCTGCAGCAGCCGGTGCGCCGTCGACCGCGCCACCCCCAGGCGTTCCGCAATCTGACTGACCGTCAACCCGCCCTCCAGTTGCAGCATCACCGCTGCCCGCAGCGCGTGGTCGGCGCTGGTCACGACGTACGCCGGCGGATTCTTCGGTTCGGTGCTACCCATGCGGTTCGTTCTGCTCTCCAGAATTTGATGTTCTGCTGCCTCGACGCACGCCACTGTAGGCGATATGAGCACGACTGACACTCCCGTCCGGTTACGGGCGGTGGCCGCGCCGAATCAGCCGGACGTGACACCCGCCCTCGAGGAGCTCTATCGCGGGTTCGAGCAGGAACTGCTGGTTCCGCTGTGGACCGAGATCGGTGATCTCATGCCGGCACATCCCCGTTCGCGGGCGGTCCCCCATATGTGGCGGTGGGAGAATCTGCTCCGCCTGGCGGCGAAGGCCGGCGATATCGTGCCCGTCGGCCGCGGCGGGGAACGGCGGGCGATTGCGCTGGCGAACCCGGCGCTCGGCGGCCGGCCGTTCGCGACCCCCACATTGTGGGCGGCGATCCAGTATCTGATGCCGGGCGAGGACGCCCCGGAGCATCGCCACACCCAGCACGCGTTCCGGTTCGTGGTCGAGGGATCGGGTGTATGGACAGTGGTGGGTGGCAGTGGAAACGATGCGAAGGGGGATGCCGTGCCGATGCGGCGCGGGGATTTCCTGCCACAGGCCGGCTGGAATTGGCATGCGCACCACAATGCGACTTCGGAACCGATGGCCTGGATCGACGGTTTGGATATTCCGTTCCAATACGTTGTGGAATCGCAGTTCTTTCAGTTCGGCCGGGAGGAGGTCAGCGCCGGCGAGCGGGTCACGCCGGAGCGCTCGCGGTCGGAACGGTTGTGGGGGCATCCGGGGTTGCGACCGCTGTCGGTGGGTGAGGTGGCGCCGGGATCGCCGCTACTGGCCTACAAGTGGGAGCACACCGACGCCGCACTGAACGATCAACTACTGCTGGAGAAAGAGGGGTACGGCGGTACCGTCGAACCCGGGCATGCGGCGGTGCGATTCACGAACCCGCACAACGGGACCGACGTCCTGCCCACCATCCGCGCGGAGTTCCACCGTATCGCCCGCGGCGCGGGCACCGCCCCGGTCCGCGAGACCGGTTCTGCGGTCTACCAGGTGTTCGACGGTTCCGGCACGGTGACCGTGGGCGAGAAGTCCTGGTCGGTCACCCGCGGCGATCTGTTCGTCGTCCCGTCCTGGGAGCCCTTCTCCGCCACCTCCGAAGCCGGTAGCACCGATTCCGATTCCGGCGCGCTCGACCTCTTCCGTTTCTCGGACACTCCCGTGTTCGAGGCCCTCCAGCTCAACCGTCAGGAGATCATCCGATGAAACTCGCCACCCTCCGCGTCGACGGCGGTACCCGCGCGGTCCGTCTGGACGCTGACACCCTCGTCGACCTCGGCTGTTCCGACCTCGGCGTCCTGTTCGCCCAGGACGATTGGGCCACGACCGCTGCGAAGGCCACGGGCGCGACCTGGCCCGCGGACGGCGCCGATCTGGCCCCGGTGGTGCCGAACCCGTCGAAGGTGATCTGCGTCGGGCACAACTACACGAATCACATCAAGGAGATGGGTCGCGAACTGCCCAGCTACCCGACACTTTTCCCGAAGTTCGCCGACAGCCTCATCGGACCGAACGATCCGATCGTGAAACCCGGCGAAACCGAGGCATTCGACTGGGAGGTCGAATTGGTGGTCGTGATCGGTACACCGGTTCGCCGGGCCACCGAGGAACAGGCTGCCGATGCCATCGCGGGTTTCACCGTCATGAACGATATTTCGGTGCGGGACTGGCAGTTCCGGACGATCGAATGGACGCAGGGCAAGATCTGGGACTCCTCCACCCCGGTCGGGCCCTATGTCGTCACTCCCGACGAGGTCGGCGGGGTCCGGCCGGCGCTCGAAGTCGAGACACTCGTCGACGGCGAGATCATGCAGCGCGACGATACGGGCACACTGCTGTTCGATCCGGTGCGCCTCGTGCAATACGTTTCGACCGTCATCCGGCTCAACCCCGGCGATATGATCGCCACCGGCACTCCGGCCGGGGTCGGCCATGCCCGCGACCCCAAGGTCTATCTCGTCGGCGGCGAAACCGTCGTCACGCGCATTGCCGGCCTCGGAGCGTGCACCAACCAGGTCGTGAAAGCGTCGTGAGCACACGGACGCACGCCGATTCACTGAGGTGGGTCGAGCACGGAACGGCGCTGTTCACGACACACGTCGCGCGATCGAACGAACAGCAGATGTCGCAGCCGAGCATTTTGCCCGGCTGGACCCGGAAACATGTGGTGGCGCATGTGGCCGCCAACGCGGACGCACTCGGCAACCTCGTACGCTGGGCGCGGACCGGTGAGCGCACGCCCATGTACACCTCGCCCGAGCAGCGCAATGCCGATATCGAGGCCGGCGCGCAACGTCCCGTCACCGAACTCACGGAGTGGCTGAACGCGTCGGTACACGAACTGGGCGACGCCATGGCCGCCCTGACCGGCGAGCAGTGGCGCACCGAAGTCGTCACTGCCCAGGGCCGGACCGTCCCGGCCACGGAGATCCCGTGGCTGCGGGCGCGCGAGGTGTGTGTCCATGCCGTCGACCTCGGCATGGGCACCACCTTCGCGGACCTTCCCGACGACTTCCTGACCGCGCTGATCACCGATATCCAGGGCAAACGCTGTCTCGACGAGGTACCCGGCGGGTCGCTGCCGGCGGTGGCCGCTTATCTCGCCGGTCGTCCGCATTCGCTCGCCGACGTCGCCGACCTCGGCCCCTGGCTGTAGAGGAGAGCTGCACTGTGAACACTCCGGACGTCCTCATCGTCGGCGGCGGAATCGGCGGACTGAGTACTGCTTTCGCCTTGTCCCGGCTCGGACTGCGGGTGCGCGTCCTCGAACGGTCCAAGGAATTCGGCGAGGTCGGGGCGGGTATTCAGCTCGCCCCGAACTGCACCCGTATCCTCGACGACTACGGTCTGCTCGAGGAGGCGAAGGCCCGCGGCGTGGTGCCCGACCGGATGGTGATGCGCGACGCGATCGACGGGAGCGAGCTGACCGCGCTCGACCTCCGCGACCTCGAACAGGAATACGGCTTCCCGTACATGGTCATCCACCGCAGCGATCTGCACACCCTGTTCCTGGACGCGTGCCGGGCGACCGGTGTCGAATTGCTCACCGAGCAGCGAGTGGTGTCCTACGCGCAGGACCCCGGCAAAGCCGCAGCGACCACCGATACCGGGACCGTGCACGAGGCAGGGGTCGTGGTGGCGGCCGACGGCCTGCACTCGGTCGCCCGCACACTGTTCTCCGACGACGAACCGGTGTCCTCCGCGTATGTCGCCTACCGCGGCACGGTGCCGATCAGCGAGGTCGATCAGCCGGTCGATCTCGCCGAAGTGGTCGTTTACGTCGGTCCGCGCTGCCATTTCGTCCATTACGGCCTGCGTGGCGGCGATCTGCTCAATCAGGTCGCGGTATTCGAATCCCCGAGGGCGCGGGCGGGACTCGACGACTGGGGGACTCCGGACGAACTCGACTCCGCATTCACCGAGACCTGTGATTTCGTCCAGCAGCGGCTACCGCATATGTGGCGGGACAAATGGTGGCGGATGTACGACCGCGATCCGATCCGCACCTGGGTGGACGGCCGTATCGCACTGCTCGGCGACGCGGCGCATCCGCCACTGCAGTACATGGCCCAGGGCGCGATCATGGCGATCGAGGACGGCTGGGTTCTCGCCGAACACACGAAACGGCTCCGCGGCACCGACGGCGCCGTCGACTGGGCGGGCGCGTTGGCCGCATACGAGGCGGTGCGCCCGGAGCACTGTCGCCGGGTCGTCCTGACGGCCCGGGCCTGGGGCGAACTATGGCATCTCGACGGCCGCAAACGCGCGCAACGGAACGTGCTGCTGCGGGCACGGAAGACCGGCGACTACACGTTCACCGACTGGATCTACGGCCCCACGGCGCTGTTCCCCGACGACGAGCCGGCGATGTTCGAGCCGATCCCGCTCGAAGCAGCCGACCGGGTGATCGGCGGGCCGGCGGGAACTCGCGCCAGCGCATCTCTCGGTCCGATTTCCCGGTAGTCGGAATTCACCACCATGCCGGAGTGCGACGCGCCTTGCCGCTGCCACACCCATCACCGTAAAATATGACTCCCATCACATTCTATTGCTCGGATGGGGTCGGCAGCGGCGCAGGTGGAGCTGGACCGCACCGACACAGCTCGGCGCCACGGATCCGCGGTCGCGCCGAGCTCGCAGAAAGAAACAATGCGCGGGCGGCGGAATCGACTATCGAGCGCGCGTCCGCCTTCGGTCGCAACGGAGCGCCGAGCTGGAGCGGGGGCACTAGTACCGAGGAGAACGGCCATGGCCCGTTTGGTACGCAAGAATTTCGATTCGCCCGAAGAAACTCGCCCGTTCGAGGCGGGCACGGGGCAACTCGACCTGATCAACCTCGGCGCCGGCCCGGTGGGCCGGGCCGTATTCGAACCCGGCTGGCACTGGTCGGAACATGTCAAACCGATCGCCGGCACCGAGAGTTGCCAGGCGCCCCATATGGGCTACTGCGTCTCGGGGCACCTGGCGGTGGTCATGGACGACGGTGAGAAACAGGAATACGGGCCCGGCGATTTCATGATCGTCCCGCCCGGGCACGATGCTTGGACCGTCGGAGAAGAGCCCTGCGTCATGATCGACTGGCAGGGTGTCGCCGACTACGCCAAGCGGTGATACCGGCTGAGCACCGGTTCGGCCCCGCCAGGAAAAACACTCGGCCTGTCCGGCGGTGTACCTATCCCGTGACCGGTACACCGCCGGGCAGGACTCAGCTGACCTGGCGGTCCCGGCCGGTCCAATACGGTTCGCGCAGTTTGAATTTCTGCAGCTTGCCGGTCGCGGTCCGAGCCAATTCGTCCCGGAACTCGATCGAGGTCGGCGCCTTGTAGCCGGCCAGCCGCTGTTTGCACCAGGCGATCAGCTCCGCTTCCGTCGCGCTCCCCGGCGCCGCGTCGGGGTCGAGCACGACCAGGGCTTTGATCGTTTCACCCCATTTCTCGCTCGGCACCGCGATCACCGCCACCTCGGCGACGGCGGGATGGGAGAACAGGCAGTCCTCGACCTCGATCGACGAGACGTTCTCACCGCCGGTGATGATCACATCCTTCTTGCGATCGGCGATGGTCAGGTAGCCGTCGTCGCCGATCGCACCGCCGTCGCCGGTGCGGAACCATCCGCCCTCCAGCGCCGCCGCGCTTTCCTCCGGCCGGCGCCAATAGCCGTCCATCACCACATTCGACCGGGCCAGCACCTCGCCCGCGCCCTCCTCCGATTGCTCGACCCGCAGCCGCACACCGAGTGCCGGCGCGCCCGCGCGGGTCAGCTTCGCCGCCTTGGCCTCGGGATCGAGATCGTCCCATTCCGCCCGTGTGCGGTTGACGGTGAGCAGCGGCGAGGTTTCGGTGAGGCCGTAGATCTGGATGAACTCCCAGCCGAGTTCCTGTTCGACGCGGGCAACGGTTTTCGTCGGCGGCGGTGCCCCGGCCATGATGATCCGCACCCGGTCGCGGCCGGGGATCTCGCCCTCCCAGGTCTGCGCGGCCTCGAGGACGGCGGCCGCGACCGCGGGGGCCGCGCACATCACCGTGACACCGTGATCGCGGACCCGCCGCAGGATCTCGGCGCCGTCGATCTTGCGCAGCACGATATGCCGGGCGCCGACACCGGTCATCGCGAACGGCTGACCCCAGCCGTTGGCGTGGAACATCGGCAAGGTGTGCAGGTAGACGTCGCGGTCGCTGATCGTGGCGTGCAGCCCGAAGGTGACGGCATCGACCCAGATATTGCGGTGGGTGATCTGCACACCTTTCGGGCGTGCGGTGGTGCCGGAGGTGTAGTTGATGGTGGCGGTGGCGGCTTCGTCGGGCTCCCACGGCCGCGGGACCGACCCCGCAGGCGCGTACAGGTCGCTGTCGGAACCCAGCACGAAGGTGTGTTCACAATCGATATCGGCCAGAGAATCCGCGAGTTCGGGGTCCACGTACAGGGCGCGGGCTCCGGAATCCTGGACGATATACCGCACTTCGTCGGGGCGCAGGCGGAAATTGATCGGCACCAGAACCCGGCCCCAGCCGCTGACACCGAAGAAGGAGGTCAGCAGCCGGCTCGAATTGTGGCTGACGATCGCAACCCGTTCACCGGCTCCGATACCGAGTTCGTCGAGCCGGGCGGCCTGCCTGCGGGCGAGCCCGGCAACCTCGCCGTAGGTCAGCGAGCCCTGTCCGGGTGCGGGCTGCACGGGTTCGTCGACCACACCGATACGGTCGCTGTACACGGTTTCGGCGCGGTCGAGGAAATCGGCGACGCTGAACGGGACGAACATGGCCCTCCTACGAATCGTGCGCGTGGCCGCGAGACGGATCCGGGGATCCTGCCGGCGGTCCGACGATTGTCTCTCGCAGCGGCGAGGGTGGGGCCGGAATTCTCATAGCGGACCGCCGGCAGGCGTCCGAACCCACGCGGGCCCCGTGCCGCCGCGCACGGCATTCGACTCGCCGAGCGATGACTCGAGTACGCCAGCGAGTTGCCGTGACTTTGCCGCGACCCTTTCGTAATCTAACAGTGATCTTGTCTCCGAGCGTTACGAGTAGTCACCATCATGCCTGGTCAACATCGCAAGCCGGCCCGAGCCCGGAAGATCGCTCCGCTAGCCGGGAGCACGGTCGCGGCAACGGCCGTCATCGCGCTGTCGGTAATGGCCCGCCCCACTCCCGCTCCGCAAGCCACCGCGGTAGCGGCGGATACGCAGGCAACACCCGCGGCCGGCATGGGCGCCGCGTCGGAAACCCCGCCGGCCCCCGCGCCGCCCTCGGCCGAGGCCGTCGCGGCGGTCGACAAACCCCGAGAACCGGCCAGGTACCTGAAGCGCCTCGCGCCCCCGCCGCCTCCCCCAGTCGCGTGTTCCACCGAACTCGCCGGAACACAACCGCATGTGGCCCAGGTGGGAAATCTCATCGGCCGAACATTCGGGATCGCCGATATCGGCGGCGCCAACGGCCGCTACGACGGCGAGCACGGCGCCGGTCTGGCGCTCGATTTCATGACCTCCGATCCCGCGAACGGCAACGCCATCGCCGATTTCGTCCTCGCCAACAAAGAGCGTTTCGGCGTGTCCTACGTGATCTGGCAGCAGCAGTACAACGACGGCAGCGGATGGTCGTATATGGAGGATCGGGGCAGCCCGACCCAGAACCACTACGACCACGTCCACGTCTCGTTCGAACCGGCCGCCGATGTGTTCGTCACCTGCTGATCGCGGTCATGCGCGGCTCCGGCCCCCGACCGGCGAACGCCTAGTCCAACGATATCGCCGGCCTTCCCGGCCGGCGCCCAAGTAGTGGTGGCCCCGCAGCCGTACGCCGCGGCGGCCGCCCGGCTCAGAGCACCGCGTGCGGATGGGCTGCGGCACGGCCCTGAAAGCTGAGAATCCGCGGGTTCTGGATACGGCCTTCGCGGATCTCGATCGCGCGCCGGATGGTCTCGTTGCCGTCCCAGGCGGCGGGACCGCCCATGACCACCGGCAGGTACTCCAGCAATGCCTCCGAGTTCTCCCAGGTGGTGGAATTCCACAGATAGGACGGGCTGTGGTCGACACCGTAGTAGTGCAGATCGTCACCGACAGTGAACATGGGGTCGGCGAACGAGGTGGGACGCGCCCATTCGAATCCCATCCCCGCGTCACAGGAGACATCGATGAACAGGGTCCCGCGGGGGAACAGCCCGAGCTCTTCGTTCAGCACGAAAAGCAGTGGCTCCTCGGTGTTCTGGAACATGCAGTTGACGATGATGTCGTAATGGGCCAGCATTTCGGCCAGCGGTCCCGGCTCCGGGTCCTGCAGGGCCAGCGTGCGGCCCGGGTTTCGCGGATCGCGCTGGAACTTCTGCATCCGCACCGATGCGAACGGAGAAGCCACCGCCGCGACACTACGCTGCGTGAGTACCGTGACATCACTGATTCCCTGCGCCGACAGCGCCCGCACCGCACCGCGGGCAGTGGCACCGAAACTGATGACCGCGGCACGTAACCGGCGGCCGTAGTCGCCGGTGACACCCCGCAGCGCCAGCGCCTGCAGAACCGAGCAGTAGCCGGCCAGCTCGTTGTTCTTGTGGAAGACGTGCAATCCGAAATCTCCGGCCGGGGTCCAATGGTTCATCGCTTCCCAGGCGATCAGGGTCAAGCCGCGGTCGACAGCCCGCTGGGTCATGAGTGGGTCCTGCACGCAATGCGGCCAGCCCCAGACGACCTGGCCGGGGCGCAGCGTCTCGAGGTCTGCGGGCATCGGTTTGGGCAGCAACAGCACATCGCATTCGGCCGCCAGCTCCGCACGTGTCCGCTGACCGGCGACCAGCGGCGCCAGCTGAACGTCGGAAAAGCCGAACCGGCTGCCGTAGCCGTACTCGAGGAAGATCCCCGCGCGGGTTGCCGGGTCGATCCGCGCGAGATGCGCGGGATGGATCGCGAGCCGATGCTCGTCCTCCTTATGGGAGGACGCAATGGCCCCGATCGTCAGTTGTTTCACTATATGAGCCTACGCGTGGTGCGGGACGGGTCGACAGCACCTCCGAGCCGGTACAGCACCGGCTGCCCGCCTACTGCCGAAACCCGGCTCCCACAGCGGTTTCAGTGGGTGGACCAGCTGCTCAGCGCATTCTCCGCGGTCGCACACAGCTCGTCGATCACCCGGGCCACCGGAGCGCTCGCGGTCACCGACCCCACCCCTTGGCCCGCATCCACCGGGGCCACCTCGGGATCGTCGGCTGCCATGGCCACGGCCAGCTCGTCGCGGGCCGCAAGGTTCCCGGTCAGCTCGTCCTCGCGGTGCCCCCACCGCCCGGTGAAATCGTTGCGCAGTACCCGCGAGGGGAAACGGGCCGGCCAGGGCAGCTGCTGACCGATATCGAAGACGCGCGTGACGACGGTATCGGTGGCCCTTGCGCGAACCAGCGCCGCACGCGCGTGGTCCGGAGTGAGGGCCTCGGTGCACACCGACAACCTCGTTCCCAGCCAGGCGCCCGCGGCACCGGCCGCGAGCACCGCGGCCAGCGTCCGGCCGGAGGAGATCCCGCCGGCGGCCAGCACCGGAACCTCCACCGCGTCCAGCACGGCATCGAGCAACGGCAGGGTACCCAGCAGCGGCGCCCCGTGACCGCCGCCTTCCGCGCCCCGGGCGACGAGCACATCCACTCCGGCGTCGGCGGCGCGGCGGGCCTGTTCCGCGTCGTAGACCTGGGTTACCGCCACGACACCGTGCCGGTGCAGCCGTTGCACCCACGCGAAATCTCCGGTGAATCCGACCGACACCACCGTCGGACGCGCGGCGAGAGCAGTATCGAGCAAGTCGGGTTCCCGTGCCAGCACCCAATCGACCAGCCCGATGCCGAACGGACCGGACACCGCACCGAGCATTTCCAGTTCATCGGTCAGCCGGGCGGCCGAGCCCGCACTGCCCATCCCGATCATTCCCAGACCACCGGCGGCGGTCACGGCGGCCGCCAGCCGGCCACCGGCCACACCACCCATCGGGGCGTTGACTATCGGCGCGCGCAAACCCATCGCCCGCGACCAGGGCGTCGACAGCACTACGGTTCACCTCGTTCGTCTGTGCGCCGGCATCGAGGATGCCCGATCCGGTTCTCCCCGCGACCGTACCCGCCACCCCGGACAGTTCAGGCAGCTACTCGCCCTGCCGGCAAGCGGAATCGTCCTCGGCGGTCCTCGCACCGATCAGAGTGTCGGCACAAGGCCGTGACTTCGGCGGTCACCTACTGCCGGGGCCCCGCTCGGCGATCACCTCGACCCGGAGGAATTCCGGTGCCTTGATCACCCGGCGCAGCATGAATCGGATGAATGCCGGCATATCGCCGGCGGACTCGTCCCGGTAGACACGCGGCGAACCGACCGCGTAGCGACGCCGCCGCGACTCGAGCTCACATCCGCCGGCGGCGAGAACGTTACGCACCCAGTCCGATTCAGCGCCGTAGGTCAATGCGATCACATATCCGTCGCCGCGGCGGAAGGCCCACAACGGGGTCCGGAATATCCGGCCGGAGCGGCGTCCGCGGTGGACGACCACCGCCCAGCCCGGCGCCCAGGGTGCGATGAACTTCGTGATCCGGTTCAGGCCGGCCTTGTTTGCGCGAGCGATCCATCGGGGCGCGGGCATCTGGCGAACACCTCACTTCACTCGGATCCGCCGGTCCCACAGCACGAACCAGCGGCGTAGACAGAACGGGATGTGGCGATACCGGCGAATGTACTCCCTCCAGTTGCGCAGGCCTGCGCGCCGATGTCCGATCGACAGCCCGAGGTGATGGACTCCGATACGCCGAACCGATGCGTGTCGCGCGGCTCGGTGCTGCCGGGCATCACGGCATGCCCGGTGGCCGCGGCCGCGACCATTCCGGCACACCGGCTCTATTGGTCGAGAACATCGGAGAGCGCGACGGGCGTGAGTCGATGGGCCTCGGCCACCGGTTCGCTGGTAATGCCACCGGCACAGGTGTTGAGACCATTGGCGAGCACCGGGTCGTCGCGCAGTGCCGCGCGCCAGCCTTTGTTCGCGAGAGCGACCACGTAGGGCAGCGTCGAGTTGGTGAGGGCGTAGGTCGAGGTGTTCGGTACGGCGCCGGGCATATTCGCCACGCAGTAGAAGGTCGAATTGTGCACCGGGAAAGTGGGGTCGGAATGAGTGGTCGGCCGCGAATCCTCGAAGCAGCCGCCCTGGTCGATGGCGATATCGACGAGCACCGACCCCGGTTTCATCCGTGCGACCAGGTCGTTGCCGACAAGTTTGGGCGCCGACGCTCCCGGAATCAGCACCGCGCCGATCACCAGATCCGCCTGCTCGACCTCCTGTTCGATGGCCAGGCGGGACGACGCGAGCCCGTGAACCCGGTTGTGGTAGCGCCAGAACGACATCCGGAGTTTGTCCAGGTCGGTATCGAGCAGCGTGACATCGGCGCCCATTCCCAGAGCGATATTGGCGGCGTTCTGACCGGCGACCCCCGCACCGAGGATCACGACACGGGCATTGGCCACACCCCCGACTCCGCCCATCAGCACCCCGCGCCCGCGTTGCGCCTTCAGCAGTGAGTGGGCGCCGACCTGAGGTGCCAGACAGCCCGCGACCTCCGACATCGGATAGAGCAACGGCAGGACGCCCGACGGCAGCTGGACCGTTTCGTAGGCGATAGCGGTGACGCCTCGGTGGAGGAGTGCGTCGGTGAGCGGGCGGTCGGGGGCGAGGTGCAGGTAGGTGAACAGCACCAGGCCGTCGCGCAGCAGTGGGTACTCGGCGGCGATGGGCTCCTTCACCTTGAGCACCAGATCGGCCCCGCCCCAGACGTCTTCGGCGCGGTCCACGATCCGTGCGCCGGCGGCGGCGTACTCGTCGTCGCTGATGGAGGAGCCGAGACCGGCGTCTTTTTCGATATCGACCTGATGCCCTTGGCTCGTCAGCTCGTGTACGCCGATAGGAGTGATGGCGACTCGGTACTCGTGATCCTTGAGCTCCCTCGGCACGCCGATACGCATTGCTTCTCCTACTCGTACAGGTCGGCAGGACTCTCCGAAAACAGGTGCGGGCGCGACGGTCTCACCGGTCCACTGCACCCATGCAGATGAGTGAGCGGCCCTTCGGCATATTCACCCGCCGGCGACCGACGGAATGATCATGATCTCGGTACCGGCATCCACCGGTGTGTCCTGCCCCTCGAGGGTGCGGCATTCGTCGTCGCCGATGTAGAAATTCACGTAGCGGCGTAGTTGACCGCTCTCGTCGCGAAGCCGGCGTTCCAGTCCCGGCGACCGCTCGCGAACGGCATCCAGAATGCTGCGGAGAGTCGTCCCCTCGACGTCGATCTCCTTTTGGCCGTCGACATAGGTTCGCAGCATGGACGGCAGGCGGACGCGGGCCACGGCGTTATCCGACGACCGCGGCACGCACGCACAGTACGTCCGGGAGTTTGTCGGCGACCAGTTGCCAGCGATCGCCCTCGTCGGGACTGCAGTAGACCTCGCCGTTGCGGGTGCCGAAGTAGATGCCCGCCGGGTCGGCGTCGTCGGCACACATGGCATCGCGCATGACCGCCGCCCAGAACGGGCCCTGCGGGAGCCCGTCGGTCTGCGCGGACCAGGTGTCGCCACCGTTTTCGCTCCGATACACCGCGCAGCGCGCGTCCGGCGGGAAACGGAACCGCTCCATATCCGCGACCAGCGGGAAGGTGTAGACCACCCCGGAGCGACGGGGGTGCGCGACGATCGGGAAACCGAAATTGGATTCGGGTAATCCACCGTCGATCGATTGCCAGCGCGCTCCCTCGTCGGTGCTGCGGAAAACCCCGCCGTGGTTCTGCAGATACATGGTGTTCGGCGAATCCGCGTCCACGGCGACCTTGTGCACGCACTGTCCCCATTCCGGCAGTTCGCCCGGCATGAAATCGGCGGTGACACCTTTGTTCGCAGGCTTCCACGACGATCCGCCGTCGGTGGTCCGATAGACGCCTCCGGTGGAGATGGCGACCGCCATCCGCTGGGTATCGGCCGGATGCGGGAGGATCGTATGCAATGCCAGACCGCCGCCGCCCGGCATCCACTCCGGCCGGTGCGGATGCTCCCACAGGCCGCGTATCAGATCGAATGTCCGGCCGCCGTCGGTGGAGCGGAACAACGCGGCCGGTTCGGCGCCCGCGTACACCACGTCGGGTTCTGCCGCGGTGGCGGGCGCGATCTGCCAGACGCCCTGTAGTGCCGCCCCGGTGTCCTCCGGGAAGGCCAGCGGCGCGTCGTCCGGCTCGCTCCAGGTGGCGCCGAAGTCATCGCTGACCACCATGGTCGGGCCGAAATGGCTGTCCAATACACCCGCGAGCAGACGCGGCGTGGACCGCCGGGTATCGATCGCGAAGGCCTTCACATCGGCCACCGCGAACTGGGGAGCACCGACCTCCCAGTTCGTCCGGCCGTCCTTGCTGCGCGCCAGGAACAATCCCTTGCGCGTCCCGATTCCGAGCAGTACGTCCATCACGTACCTCCATATCGTCACCGTCACGCCGGCGCGCGTGAGCATACTCCGGGGAACCGGCAGGTTCCGGCAGAACAGGACACCAAGCGTGCCGCGGAACGCGCTGGGGGCGATCACCGCACACGGTGATCGCCCCCAGCAGACCGACGTTCGCGTCGCGGCGGAGCGCGGCGTCTTCGACCGCGGCGATCCTCTATTCACAATCGCCGACCGGCGCAGACACCGTCCATCGGGGCCTTACTGCTTGTCTTGTCAGGGAATGACAACCGGACCCGATGCGGCGGGCGGCGCCGGTTCGTCGGCCAGGCGGTGACCCGCCTCGCGCGGCGTGACCCCCTCCTCGGCCCAAGCGGCCAGCAACTGCGCGACCTTGCTGTGCATAGTGGTGCGCAGCCGGTCGAAGGAGTTTTCCGGATTGTCGTCGACCTCGCCGAGAAGCAGCCACCACGCCCAGGCCACGGCCCCCGCGTTCGCGACGAAATCCGGAAGCACCGGGACGCCGCGGGCGGCGAGCATGGCCTCGGCCTCCGGGGTGGTCGCCGCATTCGCGGCCTCCACGATGACACGGGCCCGGATATCGTAGGAATTATCCGGTGTGATCGCGTAGGAGATCGCCGCCGGAACGAGGATGTCCACCTCGGCGGAAAGCACCGCGGCGCGCGGTAGCTGTTCGACACCTTCGGGCAGCCGAGTACGGTCGACCTCGCCGAAACCGTCGCGCAAATCCAGCAGCGCGGGGATATCCAGGCCATCCGCGCAGTACAGCGCGCCGGCGGCATCGGCCACCACGGTCACCTTCATTCCGGCTTCGTGCAGATAATAGGCCGCGGCACCGCCCATGGTGCCGATGCCCTGGATCGCGACCGTCGTCTCGGCGGGCGCCCGGCCCCGCCAGACCGCCGCGGCGAGGCAGGCGTGCGCGACCCCGTAGCCGCCGATCACATCACCCAGCAGGAACCCGCCCTCCACGGCGGCGTTGAGCCCGTTGCGGACCCGTTCCAGGGTCGCGGCCGGGTCGCCGGCGCGGCTGATCGCGGCATGATAGCTCTGCCCCAGCCCGAGCTTCTCGAATACCTCGTCGATCAGGTGCTGCGGAACCCCGAGGTCCTCCGCCGTCACCCAATGTGTGTCGAGCCATGGGCGCATGGCCTCGCAGAACCGCTCGAGCACGCCGATCGCCCGGGGATCCTTCGGATCGAAATCGATACCGCCCTTGGCTCCGCCGACCGGCAGGTCGAAGGTGGCCGTCTTATCGGCCATCCCGCGGGCAAGATCCTCGACCTCCCGCAAGCTGCATCCGGCCCGCATCCGCGTGCCGCCGGTGGCCAGGCCCGCACGCAGGGTGTGCACAACCAGGTAGCCGACCGCGCCGGTCAGGGAATCCGTCCAGTGCAGACGCATATACGGTTCGGTCCGGCGTAGCGGTGGCGCCGGGGCCGGTGCCGCGGAAATGTCCGGAAAGGTTTGCGCGGTCATATGCGGGGTACCCCCCATAGGGTTGTCGATCGCCGTCACGATGAACCACCTCCTTCGTGCTCGGCCGTCACCACCGCATGCGGCAGCCCGGCGCGCAAATGTTCCGTCCGGACTTCTTCGTCCCCGGCCACGACGTGTGCCCGATCCCATAACTGTGCGGTCGTACCTGCTCGCGCGTCTATTTACGGTTGGTTCACGGCGTTGTTCACCGTTGCTGAACAACGCTTAGGCTCGTTGTATGGACTTGTCGATCCCTCGCCTGCGAATGTTGCGCGAGCTGCATCGACGCGGCACGGTTACGGCGGCCGCGACGGCGCTGCACTATACGGCGTCGGCGGTATCGCAGCAGCTCGCACAGCTCGAACGCGATGTCGGTACCCGGTTGTTCGAACGGCGCGGTCGCCGCGTCCAGCTCACCGATCTCGGTGTCCTGCTCGCCGAGCACGCCGAGGAGATCCTGGCCTCGGTCGAACGCGCGACCCAAGCCCTCGAGGACGCCGGCGAATCGGTGTCGGCAACGCTGACAGCCGGGGTGTGGGCCTCGGTGGCCTCCGGTCTGATGCCCGACGCGCTCACCTCCCTTGCCGGCACCCACCCGGGGATAAGGGTGCGGACGCGGGAACTCGCCCCGGAAGCAACTGCCGCGGCGGTACGCGACGGCGCACTGGATCTGTCCTTCGTGCTCGACTATTCGAATTACCCGATGGCCTGGGACCGCGGCCTGCAGCGCGCGGTGATCGCGGTCGAACGGATCCATGCCGCCGTCCCGTCCGGGGCGGTGCCGGGGGCCAGTGTGACACTCGCCGAGCTGGCCGAGCATCCGTGGATCCTCGCCCCGGCCCGCTCCCATTTCGGGCAGGCGGCGCGGCTGGCGTTCCAGTCGGCCGGAGTCGCCCCGCGGATCGACCACGAAGTGGAGGAGCAGGCGACCGCGATGGCGATGGTCGCGGCGGGCCTGGGAGTGACCCTGGTATCGGATCTGGGCCTGGCCCTGCGACCGGCGGGCGTGGACATCATCGCCCTCGGCGATATCCTCACCCGGACCGTCTCTCTGGCCTACCGCACCAATTCGGCCCGCCGGGCCGCGCTGCTGCTCGTGGTGGACGCGATCCGGACCGCTGCCGCGGAGAAGGGCCTGGGCGCAGATACCGCGCTCCCGGCCCCGGTCGCTACGGAACCGCCGGCGCAGCCGGTGGTGGACGGCGGGAGCCTCGGATTCGGCTGAACCGTCCCGGCCATATCTGTTGCCCCGGCAGCCGGGTAAGGGGCAAACCGGTGCCGGTCGGCCGCACTGCCCGGACGGCCGGGAGGTTGGGGCAGACTGTTCTGATGGCACGTTCCGCTGCGTACCGCCCCTCCCCGGCCGAGCTGGCGGCCGCCGAAGGCGCAACCGTTCCCGATGTGCTGGCAGCTGATCTGCGGGTGTTGTTCTGCGGTATCAATCCGGGACTGTGGTCCGGGGCGACGGGACATCATTTCGCCCGCCCCGGTAACCGCTTCTGGCCGGCGCTGTTCCGCTCGGGATTCACGCCTCGACTATTCCGCCCCGACGAGGAGGCCGAATTACTCGAGCTGGGCCTGGGGATCACGAACGTCGTACCACGCACGACAGCGAAGGCCGCCGAACTGACCGCGCAGGAATTGCGCGACGGTGGCTGCAACCTCTCGGACCGAGTGCGCAAGTACCGTCCACAGGTCCTCGCGGTCCTCGGCCTGGGTGCCTATCGCACGGCATTTGCCCGGCCGCGGACCACTGTGGGCCGGCAGCCGGACCCGCTCGGTGAAACCGAGGTCTGGGTACTGCCGAACCCGAGCGGTCTCAATGCGCACTACACGTTGGATGCATTGGCCGCAGAACTCCGTACGCTGCGCACGGCACTGGAATAAGCCCCAGCGAGGCGACGCGGCCCGGCGGCCGCACCTCGGTCCGAGTGCAATCGGATGCCGGGGCCCACCGCGCAGGTTCACTACTGTGCCGGTCGTCACCTACAGCCGGAATCCCTGACTGCGAATCTATGCCATGAGAAACTCACTTCCGTGAAGTGGAATACCGTTTCCGGTCTGCCGGGCCGGCCGGCACGGTCCCCGCGACCCCTGTGGCACAACCCGCTTCGTCCTACCGTGGTCGCCGCAGCGATCGTCGCAATACTCGGGCCGTTCACCCTGTTCGCAGGTGTCGCGAACGCAGAGGATGTTTCCGCTGCCCCCTCTCCCGGATGCGCCGTCGCAGCGACCACACCCGGCCGCACGCTCGAGCATTTCGCGGCCGACGGCCGGGCCGGCAGCTATATCAGGGATATCCCCGCCGCTCCGGGGCCCCGCCCTGTCGTACTCGATCTGCACGGCTATCTGGAGCCGGCCGTGATCGCTCACGCCTCCAGCGGCTTCGGCGACTACGGCGCCACTCAGGGGTTCATCACCGTCACTCCCCAACTCGACGAGCCCGGTCCACCGCGCTGGAACTTCGAACCGCAGAGTGCCGATATGCATTGGCTCGCCGGCCTGATCGATCACGTCGGAGCGACCCTGTGCGCCGACACCCGGCGGATCTTCGTCGCCGGGCTGTCCATGGGCGCGTTCACCACCTCGTCGCTGGCCTGCCATCTGTCCGATCGGATAGCCGCCATCGCACCGGTCGCGGGAGTACAGGATTTCCCCTGGTGCACGACTTCCCGGCCGGTGCCGGTAATCGCCTTCCACGGCACCGCGGATCCGATCGTCGCCTATACCGGAGGTTCCGGGCCCAATGCCCGCTTACTTCCCTCCCCCGACGGCACCGGGTCCTCCGTGGGCACCGACCGCAACGGCCCCACGGTCAACGGGCCGGGCCCCGCCAGTGTGCCGGAGAGCGTCGCAGGATGGGCGCGGCGCAACGGTTGCGGTGCCGTACCGGACCGGCAGCAGATAGCACCCGATGTCTACCGCGAACGCTATCCCTGCCCCGCCGGCACCGACGTCGAGCTGTACTCCGTCCAGGGCGGCGGACATGTCTGGCCCGGGGACACCGTGGTCCCTTTCCCGGAGGTCTTCGTCGGCAGTAATACCACTTCGATCGATGCCACACAGCTGATCTGGGATTTCTTCGAAGCCCATCCTTTGCCGGAATGAACCGTCACCGCGCCCGTCCGGCTACGGAAGCCGGCCCGCGGGGCGACCACCGCTATGACGGCGTATCCAGGGCACGGAATCGGACTGTCACCTCGTGACGGTTCAGAACTCGCCGGCGTGGTGCTCGATCCGGTGCCCGAGGCAGGTAGCGAACTCGCTGAGGAATTCCTCGGTGAGCGGGGGCCGGCCCAGTAGTCGAAGGCGAGGGCGCCCGAAGCGAATTCGTCCGCCCACGCCAGGTGGTGAGGGGACTCGGTGTGGCGCATGAGGCGCAGACCACCTCGCCTGTGCGCGTTCGCTTCCAGGTATCGATCGCGGTCGTGAAGGGTTGCCGGACAAAGGGTTCGGCCTCCCACTGCTGCGGATAGTCGATGATCACGGTGCCGGCTCCGCATCGTGGGCATACCGCGGAGGAGAATTCGATACAGCCCTGTCCGGCATAGTCGTCGTACCGGCCGGCGATGACGGCAACGGGGGCGGGTATCCAGTCGGCGCCGAAGTCCTGGGTGAACTGCGACCAGTCCGGGCCCGGCATATGGCCTCGGTCGACCTGGAGGCTGTACATCGCGCCGGCCGCGGTCACGCCGAGGTCGACAATCGTTCGAAGTAGTCACCCACACCCGCCTCCTCGCACAGCGAACCGACACCTCTACCCGGACCGGCCGGGGCGCCCGATCACGGCAATTCGGTTCGTCGCCGACAGCCCACCTCGGCGTCGGTCATCGGCATCTGATCGGTTGTGCTACCGGAGTCCGGCGATGTGGCATCGCCGCCCCGCCGCGAGCGCATCCACGGCAGGCAGGCACCGGCCTGCATGTGGCGAGCGCGTCCGGTGTGGCGGGAAATTCAGCCTCCGGCAGGGCGAATCCTGCCACAATCACGGCCTACTGAAAACTGTTGACAGTTTTTAGAGCGACGCTTTACAGTGACCTGAGTCATAGGCACCCGAAAGATGAGGGCGGGTGCCAGACCGAATAGGGAGCGGTGACGTCGATGTGTGGTTACTGGGCCAGCTGGTCGGACCTTCCCGAACGGGAGGTGCTGGAGGGTAACTTCCGCACCGCCGTGACGGGTAAGGAGATGGGACTCAACCGGATCCGGTGGGTGCATCCCACGACGCTTCCCGAGCACAATCATCCGGACGCCGAGCAGGCCATGGTCATCACCAGTGGCCGGATCGCATTCACCGTCGCCGGTGTGGAAACCGTGCTCGGAACCGGGGATGTCGTGGTGATTCCGCGCGGTGTCGAGCATTCCGGGCACAGCATCGAAGGCGAGGCGACATTTATCGAAGTGTTCGCACCGGCGCGGATCGAGAACCTCGTGGGCTTCCTCGGCGGTCCGTCGATGCCGGCGGTGCCGCGATGACCCTGAACCGGATCAGCGCACATGTATACGTCGAGACGGCGCACCTCGGCAGCAACAACTCGATCATCGTGGGTGACGGAATCGCGCTGGTGGATACGCCGCACCGGCCCAGCGACGCGATCGCGTGGCGAAAGACAGTGGACCGGTTCGGCAAGACGCGCTACGTCGTCAACACCGATCACCACCCCGACCACACCATCGGGAATTACTGGATGGGTGGCGAGGTCGTATCCCATCGAGGCACCCGCCGGCGCCTGCTGCACGACGCACCCGATCATGATTATCTGGCACGGCTTTTCGCGCGCATCGATCCGGCCGCGGTCGCGCTGCTCGACGAGTACAGGGTCCGGGTACCCGATATCGTCTTCACCGATCAGCTCGATCTGCACCTCGGCGATATCGCACTGGAACTGACCTTCCAGCCGGGACATACCGCCAACAGCCTGATCGCGTACCTGCCCGAGGACGGTGTGGTATTCACCGGCGATATCGTCTGTGAGGCCGGACTACCGTCTTTCCAGGACTGCCGGGTGGCCGACTGGTTCGATGCCATCGACAAGGTCGCCGGTTACGATTTCGAGTTCCTCGTCCCCGGGCACGGCGAGGTCGCCGGCCGCGAAGTTCTCGCCCGTTACCGCGAGTGGGGCCGCGAGGTCGTGGGCGAGGTGGCCGAGGCCATTCGCCGCGGCGCCGACAGTGAGCAGGCCGCGGCCGAGATCCGGTTCCCCGACAATATTCACGTCGATACCGCCGGCCAGCCCGGCTACCCCGACGATCTCATCGAGTTCTTCCAGCGGCGCTCCATCGCCCGCGTCTACACCGATCTCATCGAGAGGCCGGAACTCGCCTCGCGATAGCGGCGCCCGATATCTGCTCCGGCGCCCGATAGGAACACGGAGAAAACCCATGCGTAGGAGAAAGTTCGCTGCCGCATGCGCGACGGCGGCCGTAACGGTCGGCGTGCTGACCGGCTGTCAGAGCGGGACCGGCGATGCCGTGGCCACCCCGGAGGGAATCCAGAAGGCTCAGGCAGCGCAGCGGGTCGTCGCGGCAGCAGCGGTCGTCCCGAAGGCAGACGACCTCGGCCCGCCGATATCGGTGGAATCGTTGCGCGGCAAGACGATCTACAGCATTCCCATCGACAGCAAGGCCGAGTTCTATCAGGCCGGCGAGCAGGCGATGAAGGGAATCGCGGCCGAGGCGGGTATCAACTACGTGACCTTCCCGTCGGACGGCACCCAGATCTCCTACCAGCAGGGCATCAGCCAGGCCATCAACGCCGGGGCGGGCGCGATCCTGCTCAACGGCCCACTCCCCTCGACGCTCGGCCCGCAGATCGACGCCGCGAACAAGGCGGGTGTGCCGATCGTGCCGTTGCACATCTCCGACAAGGACAGCCCGGCGAACCCCGGCGTGCCCTACGAATCCTTCGCACCGTTCAATGAGGCGGCCCGGCTGATGACCCTCGGGGCAGTGGCCGCGCAGCAGGGCACACCGGTGCACGCGCTGGTCATCGAGTCGTCGGAAACCGGTCCGTCGAAGGGCATGGTCGATACGATCCGGAAAACGCTCGCCGAGGAGGCTCCCGCGGGATCGGAGGCGACGGTGATCAACGTCGCCGTGCCGCAGTGGGCGCAGCAGATTCAGGGGCAGGTGCAGTCGGCCGTATTGCGCAACCCCGATATCAACGCCGTACTGCCGATATTCGACTCGATGTCCCTCTATGCAGCGCCGGGTATCAGGCAGGCCGCGTACAACCGCGAGGTTCCGATCTACACCTTCAACGGCACTCCGTCCATTCTCGCGATGGTCGCGAACGGCTCGGTCGCGATGAATGTGGCCGAGAACCCGGATTGGGTTGCCTACGTCAATCTCGATGTCGCCTTCCGCGCCATGCTCGGCGTACCGCCGGTACCCGCCGAATCGGGCCCGGTCCGCGTGATCGACTCGTCGAACGTTGCGGAAACGGGTGACCCGCCCACGAGCGGCAAGGGCTTCGGCGACGAGTACGCGGGTGCCTTCCTGCGGCTGTGGGGGCTGGCCTGATGTCCCCGGACGCACCACTGCTGGCAGTGGCAGGACTGGCGAAGGCGTTCAACGGAGTTCCCGCGTTGCGCGGTGTCGATCTCGACGTCCGTGCCGGTGAAGTGCATGGGCTACTCGGCGCCAACGGCAGCGGAAAATCGACTCTGATCAAGATATTGGCCGGATTCCACGATGCCGACGCGGGCGCCGTCACCGTCGCCGGCCACACCATCGGCAGCCCGTTCGGTGCCCGCGGCCTGCGTGATCACGGCTTGGGCTTTGTACACCAGGATCTCGGGCTCGCGGGTGCGGGCACCGTACTGGAACATATCGCACTCGACTCCTGTGGCGGGTCCGCGAACCTGCACCGGATCGACTGGCGCGTCCAGCGGCGCCGGGTGCGGGACCTGCTGGGCCGCTTCGGCATCGATGTCGATCCGGAGGCCGTGATCGATTCGCTTTCGCCGGTACAACGGGCCATGATCGCTGTGGTCCGGGCAGTGGGCGCCCAGGAATCGGCCTCCGGCGGCACCGGGCAGATCCTGATCCTCGACGAACCGACTGTCTTCCTGCCGAGGCACGAGGTCGGCCTGCTGTTCGGCCTGCTACGCCGGCTGCGTGATCGCGGGGATGCGGTGTTGCTGGTCTCCCACGATCTCGACGAAATTCTCGAGGTCACCGACCGGGTCACCGTGTTCCGTAACGGCCGGACCGCGGGTACCCGCACAACGACCGGCGCGACCCGCGACGATCTCGTCCGGCTCATCCTAGGAACCCGCGACGAGCACGTCGCGAAAGGAAGCACGACTGTCGATCGGGACCGTACGGCGCTGCTCGCGGCACGCGGGCTGCGCGGTAGCCGGGTGCGCGATCTGGACCTCGACCTGTTCGCCGGCGAGGTGGTCGGCGTCACCGGGCTCGCCGGATCGGGTTTCGAGGAGCTGCCCGACCTGCTCTTCGGAGCGGAGCCTGCAGCGGCCGGCACCATCGAGCACGGCGGGCGCACCGTAGGCCGGCCCGGCCCGGCGCGTTCGATGTCGAACGGGGTCGTCCTGATTCCCGCCGACCGTAAAACGCAGGGCGGTGCGCCGGAGCTGAGCGTGCTGGAGAATATGTCGCTGCCGTTCCTCGCCGACCGGGCCCGCGGCCTCTCCATCGACTGGCGTGCGCTGCGCCGGCGTGCGCAGGACACCTGCCACCGGCTGGACGTGGTCCCGCCGGATCCGCAGGCAATGTTCGGGCATCTCAGCGGCGGTAACCAGCAGAAGGCCCTGCTGGGCAAGTGGATGGACACCGAGCCACGGGTGATGTTGCTGAGTGAACCCACTCAGGGCGTCGATATCGGTGCCCGGCGGGAGATCTTCGCCCTCATCCGTGCGGCCGTGGCGAAGGGGATGGGCGTGCTGTGCGCCACCTCCGACTATGAGCAGCTGGTCGAAATGGCCGACCGGGTCCTCGTATTCGACGGCGGCCGGATCAGTGCCGAGATCACCGGCGCGGACATCACCAAGGACGTTCTGGCGTCCGCCGTCTACGCAGAGGAAGCGTCATGAGCACCACCGAGAAGGAAACTACGGTCGCCGGCCGCGCGGCCGCCCCGCCGCAACGCAAGCACGGCAGAAAACCTGCCGAGCCCGAGCGTTTCGCTCTGCTGGGCGTATGGGTCGTATTGATCGTCGCATTCAGCGTGATGATCCCGGATATCTTCCCGACCACGGCGAATGTATCGAACATGCTCGCTTCACAGGTGGTCCTGCTGATCTTGTCGATCGGATTGCTGTATCCGCTGCGGGCGGGCGACTACGACCTTTCGGTGGCGTCGACGCTGAATCTGGCCACAGTGGTCGTCGCTGTGCTCAACGTCCAGCAGGAATGGAATATCTGGCTTTCGGTACTCGCCGCGATCCTGGCCGCGCTCGCGGTCGGTGTCCTCAATGGTCTGATCGTGACGGTCTTCCAGATCAATCCGTTCATCGTGACACTCGGTATGGGCACCGTCGTGCAGGGACTGATATACCTGCTGTCGGACTCCGCGACGATCAGCGGTATCGACCGGGCGCTGTCCGATGCGGTGCTCACCCAGCCGTTCCTGGCGATTCCCACCGGCTTTTTCTTCGCACTCGCGCTGTGTGCCGTCGCCTGGTATGTCTTCGACCACACCGCATTCGGGCAGCGACTGCTGTTCGTCGGCCAGAGCCATGATGTGGCCCGGCTGAACGGGGTCGATGTGGCACGGCTGCGGTGGCGCGCCCTGATCATCTCCGCGGGCACCGCCGGGCTCGCCGGCGTGGTCTACGCCGGCACCACGGCAAGCGCCGACCCGGTATCGGGTGCGTCGTTCCTGCTGCCCGCCTTCGCCGCGGCTTTCCTCGGATCGACGGTGCTGCAGATCGGCCGGTTCAACCCCTGGGGCACCTTGATCGCGGTGTACTTCCTGGTCACCGGCATTACCGGCTTGCAACTGCTCGGCGCGCAGCAATACGTCCAGCAGCTGTTCTACGGCGGCGCTCTCGTCATCGCGGTGATCGCCGCAAAGCTCGTCCGCACCCGCGGCGAACGTAAACGCCGCGGCCGGGTCGCGACCGCCTGACTTCCCCCAACGACTGAGGAGTGAACCGATGAAGGCACAGGGAGCCGTTCTCCACCGGATCGACGGACGGTGGGAGGTCCAGGACCTCGAGGTGGACGAGCCCGGTCCCGACGAGGTGCGGATCAAGGTCATGGCCAGCGGGCTGTGCCATTCCGACGACCACTTCGTCACCGGCGATCTCGCCGTCACCCTGCCGATGGTCGGAGGGCACGAGGGTGCGGGGATCGTCGAGCAGGTCGGGTCGAGGGTCACGCGGGTGAAACCGGGCGACCATGTGGCGACGCTGTTCATCCCCGCATGCGGTACCTGCCACTACTGCGCCCGGGGTATGCAGTACATCTGCAACAACGGTGCCGGGATGGAGCACGGCCGCGCAATGGACGGCACCGCCCGCTTCCACGCGACCGACGGCAGCGATATCGGCGGCGTGACCCGGCTGGGTACGTTCGCGAACTACCTGGTGTGCCACGAAACCCAGGCCGTCGTGGTGCCCGACGATATTCCCTTCGAACTGGCCTGCCTGGTGTCCTGCGGTGTGGCGACCGGTTACGGCGCGGCGGTCAACGGTGGGCCGGTACGGGCGGGGGATGTGGTGCTGGTCTGCGGGCTGGGCGGTGTCGGCGCCAACGCCGTCCAAGGTGCCCGGCACGCGGGGGCCGACCATGTGATCGTGGTGGACCCCGTTCCGTACAAGCAGGAGCGGGCGGCCGATTTCGGCGCAACGGCCGCATTCGGGTCCATTGCGGAGGCTCGCCCCCTGATCGACAGCCTCACCAATGGACAGGGTGTGGATATCGCCATCGTCACCGTCGGCCGCGTCGACGGCGACATCATCGGCGAAGCCTTCGCCGCGGTCGGCAAATCCGGGCGGTGCGTCCTGGTATCGGTGGGTTCCTCCGAGCTACATCTCGCGGTGAGCCCGCAGGACCTGACCAACTTCGCCAAATCCATCAAGGGCGTGATGTACGGCGACTGCAATCCGACCGCCGATATCCCGCGTTTGTTGCAGATGTATCGCACCGGCAGTCTCGAGCTCGAAGGACTTGTGACAAAGCGGTATTCGCTCGGGGAGATCAACGAGGCAGTCGCGGATATGCATGCGGGCCGCAATATCCGCGGTGTTCTCGTGCACAGCCACTGACCTGTCGTCTTGTTTTGAGGAGATCTTGTGACCGCAGCGAACTTACGGACCGCACCTGTCGAACACACCCGCCTGCACATCGGCGGGGAATGGGTCGACGCATCGGGTGCAGGAGAGCTGGACACCGTCGATCCGGCGACCGGCGCGGTTTTCGCCCGGGTAGCGCGGGGTGAGGCGGCCGACGTGGACCGCGCGGTGGCCGCGGCGCGCGCGGCATTCGAAACCGGCCCGTGGCCGCGGATGAAGCCGAAGGAACGGGCCGCCGCGCTGTGGCGGCTCGGCGATCTGCTGCTCGCGGACGCCGCCGAAATGGGCCGGATCGAAACCCTCGATCAAGGCAAGCCGTATGCGATCGCGCAGGCGGGCGACGTGCCCACAGCGGCCGGGCTCTTCCACTATATGTCCGGTTATGCCACCAAAATCGAGGGGGAGACCATTCCGATCTCGGCTCCGGGCCGATACCACACGTATACGCGCCGGGAGCCGCTCGGCGTGGTCGGGCTGATCGTGCCGTGGAACTTTCCGCTGGTGATCACCTCGTGGAAGGTCGCCCCCGCACTGGCAGCCGGAAATACCGTGGTACTCAAACCGGCCGAGGCAACTCCGTTGTCGGCACTGCGCCTCGCCGCGCTCGCGCTGGAGGCCGGTATACCGCCGGGTGTACTCAATGTCGTCAACGGTTACGGTTCGAGCGTCGGTGCGGCGCTTGCCGCGCATCCGGGAGTGGACAAGGTGTCGTTCACCGGATCTACCGCCACGGGGCGCAAGATTCTCGACGCCGCCGGGGGAAACCTCAAACGGGTGACCCTCGAACTGGGTGGTAAGAGCGCAAATATCGTGTTCCCGGATGCCGATCTGGGCAAGGCGATCACCGGGTCCGCGGATGCGATCTTCTTCAACGCGGGGCAGGCGTGTGCAGCCGGATCTCGTCTGTATGTCCATAATTCGGTATACGACGAGTTCGTCTCGGGCCTGGTCGAGCAGACGAAGAGGATTCGCGTCGGCGACGGGTTCGACCCGCAGACCCAGATCGGCCCCGTGGCCAGTCGCGAGCATTTCGACCGCGTCAACGCCTATCTCGACGCAGGTAGCCGGGAAGGCACGATCCTCACCGGTGGCCGGCGAATCGGCGACGCGGGGTATTTCGTCGAGCCGACGGTGATCGCGGACGCCGCTCCCGACGCGCACGTAACCTGCGAGGAGATCTTCGGCCCCGTGGTCGTGGTCGATCGCTTCACCAGTGAGGACGATGTCGTCCGAGCCGCCAATGACACGCGCTACGGACTCGCGGCCGGAATCTGGACGTCTCGGGTCGGCACCGCGCATCGGGTCGCGGAGCGGCTGCGTGCGGGGACGGTATGGGTCAACACCTATGGCGTTTTCGACCCGAGTATGCCGTTCGGCGGTATGAAGGAATCGGGCTGGGGTCGCGAAATGGGGCACGAGGTGCTGCACGACTACACCGATGTCAAAACGGTCTGCGTGGATATCGATGACTGACGGAGTCGTGACGACGAATACCGTCTTCGACCCGGTGCGTGTCGGTGCCGTCGAGCTCGCCAACCGGGTGGTGATGGCGCCGATGACCCGCAACCGCGCAAACGCCGCCGGGGTGCTTCCGGATTCGGCAGCGACCTATTACGCGCAGCGGGCGTCGGCCGGGCTCATCGTCACCGAGGGCACCCAGCCCAGTGCCGCGGCCAAAGGCTATCCGGGCACCCCGGGCATCCACGACGATGTACAGGAGCAGGCGTGGCGAAAGATCGCCGACGCGGTGCATGCGGCGGGCGGCCGGATCTTCTGTCAGCTCATGCACACCGGACGAATCGGGCACCCGAGCCTCATACCCGAAGGTGCTCGGATCGTGGCGCCGAGCGCGATCCCGGCCCAGGTGGAGGTGGCCCGCGCCGACGGGGTGATGGTGCCGGCGGTGCTGCCCGAATCGCTTACCGCGCAGGGCATCGCCGGCATTGTGCGTGATTTCGCGGAAGCATCGGTTCGGGCGAGACGGGCAGGGCTGGACGGGGTCGAATTGCACGCGGCCAACGGCTACCTGCTGCACCAGTTCCTCTCCCCCGGCACGAATCGGCGTCGCGATGAGTACGGCGGCTCGGCGCAGAGGCGTGCCCGGTTCGTCGTCGAGGTCGCCGAGGCCGTCGCGGCGGAGATCGGTGCCGGGCGGATGGGGATCCGAATCTCTCCGGGCGGTCAGTTCAACGATATGCAGGACAAGGGAAACGAGGACACCTACCTCGCCCTGGCTGACGGGCTCGCCGCGCTGCGGCCGGCATACCTGCATACGCTGCGCCGGCGCTCGTCCCCGCTGCACCGGGAACTACGAAACCGCTGGCCGACCGCTTACATGCTGAACACCGGGTATCTGGGCGCGAGCGAGCTGGCCGATGTTTCGCCGCTGATCACCTCGGGTGCAGCGGATCTGGTGAGCGTCGGGCGCCTGTTCATCTCCAATCCCGACCTCGTCCGGCGCTGGCGCCACGGCGTGCCGCGGGCGCAGTGGGACGAAGACACCTTCTACCGCGGTGGAGATCGCGGATACATCGATTATCCCTTCGCGTGTGAAGGGACGGATATGCGATGAGGACTGGGGTGAGGTGCCGGCGTGGCACGGGCCGCCGACCTGCACGGGACGCGACCGGATCGACTGCCGAGACCGGCGCCAGGACATGAGCGCGGCAGCTGAGCGGCGGCGTCGGCCACGTCACGTGCGAACAGGGGTACGTGAGGGGCATCGGATCGAGTCGGCGAGTCGCTGTGGTGCCCGACGCACCACAAAGCCTTGTCGACTGTCAGCAGAGGAGTGAGTAATGAGCCCGACATCGAAGAGACGAGTAGTGGTGGTGACCGGCGCGGCGTCCGGAATCGGAAACGCCACCGTGCAGGTTTTCCGCGAACAGAACGACACCGTCGTGGGCTGGGACCTGTCCGGAACACCGGAAGCGGATCCGCTGGATCTGACCGATCTCGCCGCGGTGCGCGCTGCCGCCGACGCGGTGCTCGCCCGGTACGGCCGGGTCGACGCGTTGGTCAACTGCGCGGGAATCATCACCGAGAACCTGCCCGTCGAGGAAACCGACCCGGGGGATTTCCGCCGCACATTCGATGTGAATGTCGGCGGGATCGTGCACGCAAGCCAGGCACTGCATACCGCTCTCGCCGGCGCGCGGGGCGCGGTGGTGAACGTGGCGTCGCAAGCGGCGCTGGTCTGTCTGCCACATCAATCGGCGTATTCGGCGTCCAAGGGTGCAGTCGCGGCGCTGACCCGGTCGATGGCAATCGACTGGGCGGCGGCGGGGATCAGGGTCAATGCCGTATGCCCGGGATTCACACTCACCCCGATGGCGGTGCAGCAGATGACTCCGGAGCTGGATGCGGCGGTTTCCCGGCGGGTGCCGTTGGGCCGGATGTTCCAGCCCGAGGAGATCGGCAACGTGATCGCCTTCCTGGCCTCACCGGCCGCGTCGGCGGTGACCGGTGTGGTGATGCCCGTGGACGGCGGCTGGACGGCAGGGGAACCCGCACTGCCGATGGGGGCCGCATGATTGCCTATGTCACCGGCGCCAGTTCGGGTATCGGCCGTGGCACCGCCGTGCGATTGGCGGCCGACGGGGCCGCGGTGGTACTCCTGGGCCGGAACCGCTCCCGTTTGGACGAAGTGGCCCGCGAATGCGGTCCGGATGCGGTCACCGCGGCCTTCGATATCACCGACGCTGCCGCCGTAGACGCCCAGTTGCCCGATCTCCTGGACCGGACCGGTCCACCCGATATCGTGGTGCACGCGGCGGGGCAGACCGTGGTGGGCCGGTTGGACCAGCTGACGGCCGAGGAATGGCATCGGCAGTTGGCTGTGAACCTGACCAGTATCCATACCCTCAACAGGTACCTCTGGCCCGCGATGCGACCCGCCGGAGGCGCGATCGTCCTGGTGGCCTCGACCGCCTCCTTCGCGGCTTTCCCGCAGGACGCGGCCTACGTCGCCTCGAAGGGTGCGGTGCTCGCGCTGACCAGAGCGATGGCCTTGGACGGTGCTGCCGAAGGGATCCGGGTCAATGCCGTATGCCCGGGGTTCATCCGCACTCCGAACCTCGAAGGCTACTTCGATGCCCAGGCCGATCCGGCAGCAGCGGCGTCCGGTGCGGCGGCGGCCGCGCCGCTCGGGCGGATGGGAACTGCGGCGGATGTCGCGGCCGCGATCGCATTTCTGGCCTCGCCGGATGCCCAGTTCATCACCGGCGCCTCGTTGCTGGTGGATGGTGGACTGATGGCCAAGGTGCCGACCGCGTGACCCGCAGCTCGTACACCCCGGGTCGGGATATCCCGTCCAGGCATGCCAGAATTACAAACTGTTGACAGTTGTCAGTTCATGAACTGGGAGGAAGGCGGGAGATCGTGACCGACCACCGGCTATCCATGGTTCCGAGCAACCCCGAGGAGACTCCATGATCACCCCGGCGCGAACACTGCGTGCCCTCATCGGCTCACGGGATCGCCCACTGCTCCTGCCGGGCGTGGCGAACTCCCTGGCTGCGCGGGTGGTGGAGGAGGCGGGATTCGCCGCCGCCTACGTCACCGGCGCCGGCGTGACCAATACGTACCTCGGGATGCCCGACCACGGTCTGATCACACTCGACGAGCTGTGCGCGCACGTCGACGCGATCTGCGACGTCGTGGATATTCCGGTGATCGTGGACGCCGATACCGGGTTCGGGAACGCCCTCAACGTGCAGCGCACCATCCGCAAGCTCGAACGCGCCGGCGCTGCGGGTATCCAGATCGAGGATCAGGTGAGCCCCAAGAAATGCGGCCACTTCAACGGCAAGGAAGTCGTGGCAGCCGGCGAAATGGTCGGCAAGATCCACGCCGCCGTCGACGCCCGCCGCGATGACGACCTCGTTGTCGTCGCTCGCACCGACGCCCGCGCCATCGAAGGGCTGGAGGCGGCCTGCGATCGTGCTCTCGCCTACCTCGAGGCCGGCGCCGATCTGATCTTCGTCGAGGCACCGGAAAGCGTCGAGGAGATGCGCGAGATCACGCGCCGCGTGCCCGGGCTGCATATGGCGAATATGGTCGAGGGCGGCCGGACCCCGATCTTGTCCCGGCGCGAGCTGGGCGAACTCGGTTTCGCTGTCGCGCTCTACGCGAACGCCACGATGCGCGGGGCGGTGGTCGGTATGCGCGAAGTGCTCGGGCATCTCCACGAACACGGGGATACGCGTGCGGCTGCGGATTTGATGATCAGCTGGGAAGACCGGCAGGCGCTCGTGCGCAAACCGGAATTCGACCGGCTCGAACAGCGGTACGCGGCGACCGCGGAATGGAGGAACGTCCGATGAGCGACAGCGATATCCACGATCTGAGGCTGCGCGGCGGCCGGGTGTTCCAGCACGGTGCGGGCTTGCCGGACCTCGATATTCTGATCACGAACGGCACCATCAGTGGCCTCGTCGCACCGGGCACGCCGGTGCGCGCGGCCGAGGAATGCAATATCTCGGGCAAGGTCGTCCTGCCCGGCGGCATCGACCCGCACGTCCACCTGGGCAAGGACATCCGGGTCCCCCGCGACCCCGACGACGCGTCCCGCGAAACCGCGTCCGCGGCGGCGGGCGGCATCACCACGATGCTCGTCTATCTGATGAGCGCCGATCCCTATGAGGATGTGTTCGCCGCTTCCAATGCCGCGATGGCAGGCAATTCGCATACCGACTACGGCTTCCACTTCGTTCTCGGCACCGACGAACAGGTCGCGCAGATCCCGGCGTATGTCCGGGACCTGGGCGTGCCGAGTTTCAAGTTCTTCATGAACTTCCGCGGCGACGAAGGCAAGTACCTCGGCCTACCGGGCAACGACGACGCCTATATGTACGACCTGCTCGGGGCGGCCGCCGATGCGGGTGCCATGGTGAACCCGCACCCCGAAAACATCGAACTCGTGTGGAAACTGCGCGAGCAGCCCCGGGACGAGTCGATCCCTCCGCTCGAGGCCTGGTACCGCAGCCGGCCGCCGATCGTCGAGGCCGAGGCGGTGCAGCGGGTCGCGTACTTCGCCAGCGCCACCGGCGCCTCCGTCTACGCGGTACACACCAGCAGCCGGGCCGCGTTGAACGCCATGCAGTTGCAGCAATCGGCCTACCCTCATCTGTTCACCGAAACCTGTACCCAATACCTCACCCTGACCACCGATTCCGATTGCGGCACCTACGGCAAGGTCAATCCGCCGCTGCGGCACCGCGAAGACGTCGAGGCGCTGTGGGAAGGCCTGCGCTCGGGCGCGGTCGATACGGTCGGTTCCGACCACAATGCCCGCCACCGCACCGCTAAGGAGAAGGACATCTGGTCTGCTTCGGCAGGTTTTCCCGGTAGCGGTCTCGTGCTCCCGACGACTCTCGGCGAGGGGCTCCGCCGCGGGATCGACCTCGAGCGGCTCGTCGACGCCACGAGCACGCGGGCGGCGCAGCTGTTCGGGCTGTTCCCGCGCAAAGGAACCATCCGTGTCGGGTCCGACGCCGACCTCGCCGTCGTGGATCTCGACGCGACAACCGTCGTGCGCGCCGAGACCCAGTACTCCGCGGCCGAATACTCGCCGTGGGAAGGACACGAGATCCCGCTGCGCGTCGTGCACACGCTCGTGCGCGGCCACTTCGCACTACGCGACGGCGAGCTGTCCGACGACCCGGCCGGGAGCTACCTCGCCCGGCAACACGGCGGCGCCGCCGCCCTGGCACAAATACGGAAGGACATCGGATGACCGAGCACACCTGGACAGTGGGCGGCGCGGGGATCATCGACGACACCACACTGCGCCATTACGAACTCGCCGGCTTCGGCAAACCTGTCGGACTGGGATCACGGCCCGCGCTGCTGATCATCGATGTGCAGTACCGCACCGTCGGCACCACGCCTGCGCCGTTCGAGACGGCCGTACGCGAATTTCCGACCAGCTGCGGCGAAGTCGGCTGGCAGGCGGTCGCCCGGATCGCGCAGCTGGTCGACACCTTCCGCGCGAAGGGCTGGCCGATCCTGTACCCGCACGTGGCGCCGAAGAAGCCCTACGACGCGGGCAGGCTGGGCGCGAAAGTGCCCGGCATCATGGATATCCCGGCCGAGGGCTACGAGTTCGTCGCCGAGATCGCGCCCGTCGAGGGCGACGTGCTGGTCCCCAAACGTCATCCCAGCGCTTTCTTCGGCACGCCACTCACCAGCTATCTGGTCGAGGCCGGGGCGGATTCCCTGGTGGTCACCGGCGCCACCACATCGGGGTGCGTGCGATCGAGTGTCGCCGACGCGTTCTCCTACAACTTCCGGGTCAGCGTGCCCGCGGACGCGGTGTACGACCGCAGCCCTGTGGTGCACGAGGCCAATCTCTTCGATATGGCCCAGAAGTACGCGGATGTGACTACGACGGATTCGCTGCTGACTGCGCTGCGGGAACTTCCTGCCCGGCGCTGATCTCATCGGCACACAACACCGCCGAGGCGTTGTTCAGCGAGCTCACCAGATGCGCCTCGAGCAGGGCCGCGGCGTGGTCTCCGTCCCGTGACGACAGTGCCGCGACAATCGCGCGGTGCTCGTCGAGAGCGGTGCGCGCACGCCGCGGCTGGTGGGCCGAACGAGCGCGGGCAAGCTGGATCTTGCGGCCGACCTCGGTCAGCGCATTCAGCAGCGGCGGTTTCGCCGCCAACCCGGCCAGCTGCGCATGAAAGTCCTGATCGGCAGGATAGGTGGCGGCCGCGTCGTGGCGCATACTGGACTCCGTAGTGTCGAGCAGCTGGTTCAGCTCGTCGATGCGCTCCTGGGGGGTCTGCCGGGCGGCGAGCCGCACGGCATGCGTTTCGAGCGCGATGCGGAGTTCGTAGAACTCCGTGAGTTCGTTCGCCGAGAAGGACCGGACATAAGCACCGCGGTGGGTCACTGCCTCGACGAGTCCTTCACTGGCCAGGCGCTGGATCGCCTCGCGCAAGGGGCCGCGGCTGATACCGAGGGCCTGGGACAGCTGTACCTCGTTGAGGCGTTCGCCGGGCGCCAGTGTCCCGTCGAGGATCATATCTCGCAGCACCTCGAGGCTGCGGCCGGCGAAAGTCGCCACGCGGCCGAGTTTGGCGGGACGGATCTGCTCGCTCACCAGGGTCTCCTTACACGGCCTGTGCGCAGTGCCGTGCCGTCGGGGCTACTCACCAGATCGGCTGAAACTCTCGACAGCCTGAGAGTAGCGATAGTCGATTCCTATATTAGCCAGCTGCCCGAAGATAGAAAACTGTTGACAGTTGGCAGTGTGTATCGCAGAGTAAGGCATCACGGAGCCGGTCGGGCACCGGCGACCAGAAGCAGGAGGTCCTCACGGTGGAGGCTAACGCAAACGCCGCAGGCACGGACGTAGACGCCCGGCCCATACCGGTCCCCCGCCGCGAATCGGCCGCCGCGGAAAACGCCACTCCGGTTGCCCCGCAATCGATCGACCCGAAAGTGGTACCCGCCGGACTCATCGGCTCGATCGTCGAGTACTACGACTTCGGGATCTACGGATATCTGGCCACGGTCCTCTCGGTGGTTTTCTTCGCCAGCGAAACGGACCCGACAGGTGCCCTGCTGGCAACGTTCGCGACCTTCGCCGCTGCCTTCGTCCTGCGCCCCCTCGGCGGATTGATCTTCGGGCATCTCGGCGACCGATTCGGCCGATCACGCGTTCTTGCCGCGACCATCCTGTCGATGTGCGTCGCCACCGTGGCGATCGGTGTGCTGCCCACCTATGCCGCGATCGGGGTGAGCGCGGCATTCCTCCTGGTAGTGGCGCGTTGCGTCCAGGGCATCGCCTCCGGCGGCGAAGTCGGCGGAGCTGCGGCCTACGTGGCGGAGAAATCACCGCCCGCGCGGCGCGGATTCCTGTGCTCCACTGTGCAACTCGGTGCGCTCATGGGGGCGTTGCTGGCCTCCGTGGCGGTGACGATCCTGACATCGGTACTGACCCATGAACAGTTGGTGGATTGGGGCTGGCGGGTACCGTTCCTGCTGAGCCTGCCGCTGGGGCTGGTGGGCCTGTGGATCCGATACCGGCTCGAAGATTCCGTGGCGGACAACGACCTCTCCTCCGGCGGTGGCCTCGCCTCGGCACCGGCCGCCGAACTCGTGCGCACACACCTCCCCGGCCTGCTGCGCACACTCGGATTGTCCACTCTGCTCTTCGCCGGCTACTACGTGGTCTACGTCTATGCCTCCACGCACCTGCAGCACACCGGCGGTTTCTCCACGACGGCCGCATTCTGGTCCACCACTACGACGCTGACGGTGTCGTGCCTGGCGATGCCGTTGTTCGGCCACCTCGCCGACAAGTGGGGACGGAAACCACTGTTGTTCGGCGCCGCAGTGGCCTTCGGAGTTCTGGCGGTGCCCTGCTTCGCATTGATGAACGCCGGCGACTACGGGACGGCGATACTCGCCCACGTGGTTCTGGGACTACCGGAATCCGCGCTGATGGGGGTCGTTTTCGCGACGTTCGCCGAGATGTTCCCCGCCCGCGTCCGCTACACCGGTATCGCGCTCGGGTTCAACCTCGCGAGTATGGCGGTGGGCGGCACCGCGCCGCTGATCTGTCTGTGGCTGCTCGATATCACCGGCAACACGCTGGCACCGGCCTGGTTCCTCGTGGCGACCGCCGTGATAAGCGCGGGCACTGCACTGACCTTGACCGAGACGCGCGACACCGCGCTGCGCGTCAGCTGAGCAGAGAGGACGCCGTGACAGAGCCCGAGCAGAACGAAGTGGACGTCGACGTCGTAGTGGTAGGAGCCGGTGGTGCCGGTCTCGCCGCCGCACTGGCGGCAACCGACGGCGGCGCGACCGCCGTCGTACTGGAGAAAGAAGACCGGCCCGGCGGAAACACCGCCGCCTCGACAGGTTCGGTCCCCGGAGCCGGCAGCCGCTGGCAAACCGAGGCCGGTATCGATGATTCGGCCGAGCGGCTCGCGACCGACCTGCTGCGCCAGTCCGGCCCGCACGAGGCGGAGGACCTCGTGCGGATCCTCGCGACCGCGAGCGCGCCCCTGGTCGAGTGGCTGGTGGATACGCATCGGATCGACCTGCGGCTGATCACGGACTACAAGCATGTCGGCCACAGTGTCCCGCGATTGCACGCGCCGCCCTCACGCAAAGGCCACGCCTTGATCGCCGATCTGCTGCGCGCCGCCAAGGCCGCCGACGTCGAGGTGCTCACGCACAGTCCGGTGGAACGATTGATCGTCGAGGACGGCACCGTCCGCGGCGTGGTCGTATCCGGTCCCCGCTCGGGCACCTACGAATTACGCAGCCACGCAGTGGTTTTGGCGGCCAACGGTTTCGGCGCCGATCCGGCGATGATCGCCCGGTTCGCCCCGCAGGCCCGCGGGCTCGAATACCTCGGCGCGCAGGGCAGTACGGGGGAGGCCGTGCGATGGCTACTCGACCTCGGCGCGACCATGGCGAACAGCTCCGCCTTCCAGGGCTACGCCGCGGTCGCGAACCCGCACGGCTCGATCACCTCCTGGACGACGGTAGAGCACGGCGGCATCCTCGTCGACGCCCGCGGTGCACGTATCGGCGACGAATCGATCGGATATTCGGGATTCGTCTCCGAGGTCTCGCGAGTACCCGGACCGGTACATGTCCTCTTCGATACGAGGATCCGCGATTCGGTTGCCGCCCACGAGGAAGAATTCGCCGATCTGGTCGCCGCCGGCGGAGTGAAGGAAGCGGCCGATCTGCCCGCACTCGCCACGGCGATCGGCGTGGATGTCAACGAACTGACGCGCACCCTCGAGACGGCATATGCCGCGGCGGCCGGCTCGGCACCCGATCCCACCGGCCGTCGCGAATGGGGCTGGGGGCCGTTGCAGCCGCCGTACGCCGCCGTACGGGCGATCCCCGCGCTTTTCCACACCCAGGGCGGAGTGCAGGTAGACGCGCACGCGCGCGTTCTCGGTGCCGCAGGCCCGATTCCCGGTGTGTACGCGACCGGTGGAGTCGCCGCCGGAGTGAGCGGCCGCGACGGGGGAGCCGGTTACTCCTCCGGAAACGGACTACTCGCCGCGCTAGGCCTCGGCATGCTCGCGGGCCGGCATGCCGCCGCATCCCGCGCCTGAACTCGTCGAACAATCAGGAGCCAATCCGTGTCCTCTTCACCCCCGGCTCGCGCCGGTCAGTCGCGCCGCGCCGCAATCGGCAGCTTCGTCGGCACAACTTTCGAATGGTACGACTTCTTCATCTACGGCACGATGGCTTCGCTGGTGTTCGGGCAGGTGTTCTTTCCGACCCAGGACGGGGTGGTCGGCACCCTGGCGGCCTTCGCTACCTTCGCCGTCGGTTTCCTTGCCAGGCCGTTCGGCAGTATCCTCTTCGGGCACTACGGTGACCGGCTCGGACGGCGAAACGTCCTGATCGTCACGCTGCTGATCATGGGCAGCGCGACGGTCCTCATCGGATGTATTCCCTCCTACGACGCAATCGGTGTCTGGGCGCCGGGCCTGCTCATCGTGTGCCGGATCGCTCAAGGGGTGGCGCTCGGCGGCGAATGGGGTGGCGCCGCGCTGCTCTCGGTGGAGAACGCCCCCACCGACCGGCGCGGGTTGTTCGGTTCGTCGACGCAGGTCGGCTCGCCGGCCGGGCTGCTACTGGCCAGTCTGGTCATTTCGGCGTCTGCGGCCGTCAGCGGTGACCAATTCGAGCAGTGGGGCTGGCGGATCCCTTTCCTCGGGAGCGCGATCATCGTGGTGGTCGGCCTCGCGATCCGCCGGGGTCTCGCCGAATCGCAGGACTTCGCCGAAACCGTGCACACCGAAGGCGTGGCGGCCGTCCCGGTGGTGCAGGTGCTGCGCGAGGACTGGCGCACGGTGCTCATCGCCGCGGGTCTGGGCGCCGCGAACAACGCGCTCTACTACACCGTGGCCACCTACACGCTGGCCTATGTCACCGGCACACTCGGTATGCCCAAGGGCGAGACGATCAACCATCTGACCATCGTGTCGGTCTGCTACCTCCTGTCCATCCCGCTGTTCGGATGGCTCTCCGACAAGGTCGGCCTGCGGCGCCAGGTCGCAGTGGCGGCACTGGCCGCAGCGGCGTTCATATTCCCGTACTTCGCCATGATCGACACCGGAAACGGCTGGGTCATCCTGCTCGGCATGATCCTCGGCCTGGCGGTCATCCAATCCGCCGCCTATGCACCGCAGCCCGCCGTCTACTGCGAACTGTTCCCGGCCAGAACACGCTATACGGGCGCATCCTTGAGTTACGCGCTGCCGACCACACTCGTCGGCGGTACGGCACCGTTCATCGCGACCTGGTTGTTCAGCACCACCGGGAGCAACAGTGCCATGGCCTGGTACGTGATCGCCTTGTCCTTACTCGCCGCCGGATGCGCGGAGCTCGCTCACCGCCGGCACACCACATCGATACGTGCCGCCGGGTCGGCAGCGGAGGTGCAGAATGCCTGATATACACACGCTCCTGACCTGGGCAGCAGAATCCGCCGAGCCGCCCGAGCCCGTGCTCCGGACGACACTGACGATCGTCTGCGACGACCTCGCGGCCATGATCGGCGCCCACACCGAACCGGAGGTTCGTTTCGTCTCGGCGCACGCATGCGGTCCGAATGAGGCGACAGTCGTGGGTGTTCCGGGCAAGCGGGTCGAACGCCGGGCCGCCGCACTGGCGAACGCGGTCGCAGCGAACTGGATCGAACTCGACGGCGGCTACCGGCCTGCGACATGCCACGGTTCGCTGTACACGCTGCCGGCCGCGCTCGCCGAGGTCGAAACGGGCGGTGGCACACTGCGCGACCTGCTGAGCTCGGTGGCGATCGGCTACGAGGTGGTCGCGCGGATCGCCCGTGCCTACCGACCGCCGCTACCACTCGCGCTCCATCCCCACGCAACACTGTCGCCGATCGGCGCGGCAGCCGCGATCGCCGCCGCGCGCCGGTTGCCCACGCACCAGTTCACCCACGCCGTCCTCGGCGCCGCCTCGATGTCGCTCACCGGCCCGTTCGGGCACGCGACCGAAGGTGCCACCGTCCGCAACGCGTGGGCGGGAGCCGGGGCTCAGCTCGGTTTCACCGCAGCGGATATCGCCGTTGCCGGGCTCACTGCGAGCTCGGGTGTGCTCGGGGAAGTGTTCGCCCGCGTGGGCGGCGCAGACCGCAACCTCGCTGAGCTGACCGGCGGACTCGGGGAACGGTACGCGGTTCAGGACGGCTACCAGAAGCCCTACGCCTGCTGCCAATACCTGCATTCCAGCGTCGAAGCGGCCGCACGCGTCGCACCGGAGGTAGAGCCCGCGGCGATCTCGGCCATCGCCGTCCGGGCGCACCCGCTCGCCGCCGCACTCGACGAGCCGGCTCCCGACACCGGGCTCGCCGGACGGTTCTCGCTGCCGCATGCCGTCGCGACCGTCCTGTCGGCACGCGATACTTCCGCGCGGACTTTCGCGGCTGCGTCCTTGCTCGATCCGCAGGTGGCGCGCTTGCGGTCCCTGGTGACGATCGAAGAATGGACCGATCCCCCGCCGCCACCGCACGACCGCCCTGCGCGGGTGCGGGTCACGCTCGCCGACGGCCGCGTCGTCGAAGAAACCGTACTGTCCGCGGCCGGCGGGCCGGATCGTCCACTGACCCGGGATCAACTCCTGGACAAGTACGAAACCCTCACCGCGGAACTCCGGCCCGGATTCACCGATCGGGTCCGGGCACTGACCGATCCGGGCCGCCCGATCGATCTCGATCGGGCGCTGGGCCCGCTGCTCGACGAGGTTCTGCGATGACGGCTGCCGAACATCTCGTCGACGGCGTTCTCGGCCTGCCGAAGGTATTGCCCGCCGAGATCGACCGGATCGCCCGCCTGCACCTGCTCGATGCCGTCGGAGTCGGCGTCGCAGCGGCCGCGCGCGGCCCGGCCCGTACGCTCGCCGCCGCGCCGCGCGCCACCGGCCCGTGCACCGTGCTGGGAACAGGAACCGGAACCGGCCCGCTGGAAGCCGCGCTCGTCAACGGAACGCTCATCCATTCGCTCGAGTACGACGACACCCACACGGGATCGGTCATGCACGGCAGCAGTGTTCTCGCGCCGGCAGTCCTCGCCGCCGCCGAGAACCACGGCGGTACCGGCTCCGAAGTGATCCGGAGTTTCGCGATGGGCTGGGAGATCCTCATCCGTCTCGGACTGGCGGCGCCCAGTGGTTTCCAGCGTGCCGGTTTCCAGGGCACGTCGGCGGCCGGCCCTCTGGCCGGCGCGCTGGCCGTCGGGTTGTTGCACCGATTCGACCGCGCACAGTTGATCGACGTGGTCGCGGTTGCCGCGAGCTTCTCGGCGGGGAACTTCACCTTTCTGAGTCGCGGTGCGACGAGCAAGGCGGCGCAGGCCGGTGCAGGCGCACAAGCCGCCCTGTCGGCCGTCGACCTCGTCGAAGGTGGAATAACGGGAGCCGCAGATGTTTTCGAAGGCGACCGTGGTTTCTTCGGCCTCTACGCCCGGGATCCCGCGGCGGCCGACCGGCTGCGAATACTCTCGGACGATCTCGGCTCCCGGTGGCATTTGCCGGAGGCCGCCTTCAAGGGGTTGCCGTGCTGTCATTTCCTGCACCCGTTCGTCGAGGCGGTCGCCACCCTGGACCGCGCGCCGGAGCGGATCCTGTGCCGCGTGCCGGTCGGGCAGGAGCAGATCATCGCCGTCCCGTGGTCGCGCAAGCAGCGTCCCCTCCGGGCCGACGAAGCGCGCTGGAGCCTGCCGTACGTACTGGCCCTGCAGGTGGTACGCGGTGGTGTGACTCTGGACGACTTCGCCGGCGAGCCGGATCCGGCAGTACTCGCGATGGCAGCCCGTATCGCGTGGGAACCGTGGCAGGGTTCGGGATACCCGGCGGTCTTCCCGGCCACGGTCGAGGCCGAATTCGCCGACGGTTCGAGCCGGACGGTCCGGATAGACGATGTGGACGGCGGGGCCCGTCGTCCCTGGGGTACCTCGCGTGTGATCGGGAAGTTCCGGGACAACTGCGCCCGCGCCGGCGTCGCACCGGGTGTCGCAGACGAAGTCGCCCGGGCCTTGCTCGAGACACCGTCGCCGGAGATTTCGGCGCTGCGTTCACTGGTGCACGCTGTCTAGCCGCCAGGGGCCGCACCCGGCCGCTGCACGACCGCCGCGGAACGCGACTCCGCCGTCAGCACATCGAGCAGTTCCTGTTCCAGTGCGGCGAATTCCGGCGCCGTGATCATGGATAGTGTGCGCGGCCGCGGAAGGTCCACGCGCACCTCGCGGCACACCGTGGCCGGGCGGGCCGACAGCACGACGACGCGGTCCGACAGGTACACCGCCTCGCGGATATCGTGGGTGATCATCAGTACCATCCATCGATAACGCTGCCAGACGTCCTGTAACCAGGCTTGCATCTCGGTGCGGGTCAGCGAATCGAGTGCACCGAAAGGCTCGTCCAGGAGCAGTAGTTCGCGGTCCTGGACAACGGTGCGCAACAGCGCCGCACGCTGCCGCATACCGCCGGACAGCTGGGACGGCCGGGCATCTTCGAATCCGGACAGTCCGAAGGCATCGAACAGTTCGAGGGCCCGGCGCCGCGCCTCGGCTTTCGCGATACCGTGCACCTGGAGTCCGAGAACGGTGTTGTCGAGAACGGTTCGCCACGGAAAGAGCAGGTCCTTCTGCGGCATATACGCGCAGTGCGCGGCCGCGGGCCGGGTCTCGTCACCGAAGCCGATCCGGCCCGAATCCGGAGTTTCCAGCCCGGCCAGCGTATTGAACAGCGTGCTCTTGCCGCACCCGCTCGGACCGATGACGGAAACGAACTCGCCGGGCTGCGCGGTGAACGACACACCGGCCAGAACCTGCCGGTACCCGTGCCGCCGGCCCGGCAGCGCAAACGATTTGCCGAGGGAATCGACGACGAGTCGATTACCGTGCGGGTCGGTCACGGCCGCTCCTGTCCTCTGTCCGCGACCACGGCGCGACGATCCGCTCGACCGCGAATGTCAGCAGGTACAGCGCGATGCTGATGAGCGCTGTCACGAACACGGCCGCCAGCACCAGGTCGGTGCGGAACGAGTTCTTCTGCAGGCTCATGTAGATCCCGAGCCCTTGGCGCGCCCCGACGTATTCGGCGAACACCGCGCCCACCACCGCGTAGGTGATGCCGATGCGCAGCGCCGTGAAGAACCGGGGTATCGCCGACGGCAGGCGCACATAGCGGAAGACCTGAGCGCGTGACGCACCCATACTGCGCAACAGTGCGCCCGCATCCCGGTCGGCCGCGGCGAATCCCTCGATCAGGCCGATGGCCATCGGGAAGAAGGTGACCAGCGCGACGACGAGAACCTTCGGTAGCAACCCGAAACCGAACCAGATGACCATCAGCGGCGCGATCGCGATGATCGGCAGAGTCTGTGAGGCCACGAACAGCGGGACGAATGCGCGGCGTAGCCAGGGTGAGAAATCGACCACGACAGCCAGCACCCAGGCCAGGCTCAGCGATAACGCGAAACCGGTGGCGGTCACCTGCAGGGTGGCGCCGGCATGGACGGTTATTTCGTCGCGGTGTGCCCACCCCTGTTCCAGCACACGTAGAGGTGACGGGAGCAGTTGCGGACGAATACCGCTGATCTCGACGTACACCTGCCAGGCGGCGATCAGAAGCACCACTGTCGCAAGTGCCGGCACCAGTCGGCCGAGCGCCGAGAACCCGGAACCGGTTACCGACGGCGGGGTGGGGGACGCCGGGTTGCCGGGCGCCGCGGCGCTATGGGGAGGCGAGATACTCATCGGTGAAATACGTCGACCAGTCGGGTTCCTCGGCCAAGGGGGCACCATCCGGCCCGGTGAGCAGGCCCTTGTCGAACAGGAAACCGGAGTTCGCGGCCCACTGCTCGCGGGTCTGGGTGCCCACCCGGCCTCCTGGGCCTTTCATGAACTGTTCGGCCAGCATGCGCTGACTCTCGAACACCAGCGATTCGTCGGGGAAGGCACCGGGCTCGGCGTCGAGCAGGTCCTGGGCGGCGGCTGCCGGTTCGTCGGCGGCGAACTGGTACCCGCGTTGCAGTGCCTGGACGAATTTCGCCGCGCGATCGGGATTCGCCGTCAGCCAATCCTGGTTCGCGTCGATCACGATCGCGTACGCGTCGGGGAAACCGAAATCGGTGTAGCGGAAGTACTTCATGGGAGTGCCGTGGTGTTCGGCCTCGATCCCCTCCCAGCCGAGGTAGGAGACGGTGAAATCCGCTTGTCCGGAGTAGACCGCCTCGTACGCCGAGGTCCCCAGGGTGACCGATTCGAATTCGCCGGTACCACCGTCGTTGCGGATCACCTGCTGCAGCGCTTCCACCTCGCCCGGATCACCGAAACCGGCGTAGGTCTTGCCGTCCAGATCCTTCGGGGATTCGATATCCGCACGGTCGGCTTTGACCCCGATACCGGTCGCCCAGTGTTGCAGTGGCGCGAGCACCGAGATCGTATGCCCGCCGGATGCCCGGGAGAAGGTGGACGAATTATGGGTACTGATACCGAATTCGGCGTTACCGGCGTCGATGACCGTATCGACGGCGGTGTTGTTGTACGGCAGGATCTCCACATCCAGGCCGGCCTCGGCGAACCAGCCCCGTTGCTGTGCCACGAACAGCCCGGTGTGGTTGGTGTTCGGCGTCCAGTCCAGGGCGAAGCGGATCGTCCCGTCGTCGGTTCCCGCGGTGCAGGCGGTGACCGCGGACAGCGCTACCAGCGCGGCGGCGGCCGTGGCCAGAATCCGGCGTAGGCGGCCGCTCACGGGGCGGGCCACGGCTGCGGATGCAGGGCGGTATCCCAGAACATCAGCTCGTACCGGGTGGCGACGGTGAACGCCGCCAGCATGGCCGCGCGCTCCCGCTCGCCGGCGATCTCCGCCGCGGCGTCGACCATGGTCCGGGCCGCGGCCGCCGATTCCTGGAACTCCGCATCGCCGTAGGTGGCCACCCATCGCGCGTAGGGGTGATCGGGATCGGCGGCGAGGACAGCGGCCGCACGTACTGCCAGATCCCGGCCCACCTCGGCGTATATCCAGAAACACGGCAACGCCGCCGCGGCGCCCACGGCGTAGGACTCGGTGGCGGCGGTCGCGATCAGATAGGAGACGTAGCCGAGGCAGGCGGCCGAATGCTCCGGCTCCCCCTCACGTGCGGGCAGCTTCCCACCGCCGAGCAGTTCGTCGTGCAGGGCGGATTCGACCGACACCGCCGACGCGGCCGAATTCGCCCAGAAACGCGCGGCCGCGGCGTCGGGCGCCTTGGACGAGAGGATGGCCAGCACCTTCGAATACCCGGCCAGGTACAGCGAATCCTGCTCGATATAGGTGCGGAAGACCTCGGGCGGCAAGGTGCCGGCACCGAGCAACCGGAGGAACTCGAGATCGTCGATGGCGCCGCGCAGCGCCTTCGTCCGGTCCCAGAGATGATCGGTGAAACGGCCGGTTTCCATGGTGTGCGCGGACAACGCCAAGACATCCCTTCGTCAGCATTACCTGGACAGGTTCTCGGGTGTGATCTCAGCCCCGCACCGTGCGGAGCACCCCGTGTCAGAACGAATCCGACCATACCAGTGGCGCGTCGCAAGACAAGTGGTCCGGTGGCCGGGATAATGCGCGCCACCGCGCTCTCTCACTGCCGGCAACGGGCGGAGCGTGGCCCGTCGCCGGCGCGCGCACGCTCGGTGAACTGCTGGTTCAGCTGTCGCCGAGTATCTGAACCGGACCGTTCCCGGTGCTCGAACGACCGCGCCGCCATCCCAGACCGACCTGCCACCGGGTTCGGTAGTCACGGCGAAACCCGATCACGCTGCGGGACCACCGCCATCCGAAGTCGGACAACGGCGGGCGACGCACCGGTGGACGCCCGGACCTGTGGTGGCCCGGCCGATCGTATTCGCTACCGATCGACTCCGTCCGCGGCGAGTAGCGCCGACCGCCGGGCGGGCCGGCCGGTTTCAGGCGGAGACCACCGACGCCGCCATCCCCTGGCCTCCGCCGATACACATCGTGAGCAGCGCTCGGCCGCCGCCGCGGCGGCCGAGTTCGTGCAGCGCCGTGGTCAGCATGCGCACCCCCGTGGCACCGATGGGATGACCGAGCGAAATCCCGGAACCGTTGACATTCAACCTGTCCCGATCGTCCCACCCCCATCCTCGGAGGACCCCGAGGACCTGGCAGGCGAAGGCTTCGTTGAGTTCGACCAGGTCGTAGGCGGCGAAGCCACGCCCGGTGCGGGCGAACAGCTTCTCCACGGCCGCGACCGGTCCCAGACCCATCAGCGCAGGATCGCAGCCGGCCGCCGTCCAGCCTTCGAGGAAGCCGATCGGCTCGAGACCGAGTTCGTCGAGGCGGTCTTCGGCGACGACGAGGACCGCCGCGGCGGCGTCGTTCTGCTGGCTTGCGTTACCCGCGGTCACCACACCGCCGGGCTGGATCGACCGTAGCTCGCCGAGCGAATCAGCGCTGGTCTCGGGCCGGATCCCCTCGTCCCGGGCGAATACCGTCATCGCCCCCTTGCGGTCGGTGACCTCGACCGATACCACTTCGGCGTCGAAGCGCCCGGCCTCCCAGGCCGCGTGGGCGCGCTGATGGCTTTCCGCGGCGAGCCGATCGGATTCCGCCCGGGTGATCCCGTACTTCGCCGCGACGTTCTCGGCGGTTTCGATCATCCCGCTGATCCGGCCGAATCGCCATTCCGGCTGGGATCGTTCGCGACCACGGTCGAGCCGGTCGAACAGCTGGAGTCCACCGGATTTGGCGCCCCAGCGCGCGCCGGTCGTGTAGTGCTCGATGGTGCTCATCGATTCCACACCGCCGGCGAGTACGACCTCCGCGGCACCGGTTTGCACCATCATCGCGGCGGTCACCAATGCCTGGAGGCCGGTGCCGCAGCGGCGGTCGGTCTGCAATCCGGCGACCGAGATCGGCAGTCCGGCGTCGAGGGCGGCCCAGCGGCCGATACACGGGGCTTCCGAGTTCGCATACGACTGGCCCAGGGCGACATCGTCGATACGGTCGGGGTCGATTCCGGATCGCGCGACGGTTTCCTTGATGACGGTGGTCGCCAAGGCTACGGCCGGCACATCTTTCAACGCTCCGCCGAAGCGGCCCACGGGGGTACGGACGGGCGCCACCAATGCTGCGCGTGTCATGGGGAATTCGCTCCTCAGCCGACCAGGACGCGGAGGGTCTCGGCGACCAGCGCCGGACGCTGCGCGCCGTCGATCTCGATGGTGTAGGTGGTGATCAGGTTCGCGCCCTTGGGCGTCCGTTCCAGCGATTCCAGCCGGGCGCCGCAGCGAATCTTCGATCCGACCGGTACGGGCGCGGGGAAGCGGACCTTGTTCATGCCGTAGTTGATCTTCATGCGGACGCCGTCGATATCGAAGATCGTGGCACTCAGTGCGGGTAGCAGCGACAGTGTCAGGTACCCGTGCGCGATCGTGCTGCCGTAGGGACCCGCGGCCGCCCGTCCGGGATCCACGTGGATCCACTGGTGGTCGCCGGTCGCGTCGGCGAAGGCATCGATCCGGGTCTGGCTCACCTCTATCCAGTCGCTGAACCCCAGGTGGGTTCCGACCGCGGCCGCCACCTCGTCGATTCCCTGGAAAACCCGCATCTTCACAGACCCCCGCGCGCGACCAGCTGGGTCGCGATCACATTGCGCTGGATCTCGTTGGTCCCCTCGCCCACGATCATCAGCGGGGCGTCCCGGAAGTAGCGTTCGACGTCGTATTCGGTGGAGTACCCGTACCCACCGTGGATGCGAACCGCGTTGAGGGCGATCTCCATCGCAACCTCGGAGGCGTACAGCTTCGCCATTCCGGCTTCCATATCGCAGCGTTCACCGCGGTCGTACATTTCGGCCGCGTGGCGGGTGAGCTGGCGGGCGGCGGTGAGTTTGGTGGCCATATCGGCCAGATAGTTACCGACCGACTGATGCTTCCAGATCGGTTCGCCGAAGCTCTCCCGCTGCTGGGCGTAGGCGAGCGAATCCTCGAGGGCGGCCGCGGCGACACCCAGCGCCCGCGAAGCCACCTGGATGCGGCCGGTTTCGAGGCCCTTCATCATCTGCCCGAAACCTTTACCGGGCACGCCACCCAGGATGGCATCCGCGGTGATCCGGTAGCCGTCGAACGACAGCTCGCAGCTCTCCACGCCTTTGTAGCCGAGTTTGGGCAGGTCCCGGGACACCGTGAGTCCGGGCCCGTGTTCGACGAGCACGATCGACATCCCCCGGTGCCGCGGGGTCGCGGCCGGGTCGGTTTTACAGAGCAGGGCGATAACTCCGGCCCGCCGCGCGTTGGTGATCCAGGTCTTGGCCCCGTTGATCACCAGATCGTCGCCGTCACGATCTGCACGGGTGGTCATGGCCTGCAGATCCGAGCCGCCGCCGGGCTCGGTCAACGCCATGGTCGCCCGGATCTCACCGGTGGCCAGCCGCGGCAGATACTGTTTCTTCTGGTCTTCGGTACCGAACAGCCCGATCAGCTTCGCGACGACCGTATGGCCGCCCATGGCGCCGGACAGCGACATCCAGCCGCGGGCCAATTCCTCGGTGACCTGTACGTAGCACGGCATCGACACCGGTGTGCCGCCGAATTCCTCCGGTACGGCCAGCCCGTAGATACCGATCTGCTTCATCTGATCGATCCACGCCTCCGGGTACCGGTTGGCGTGCTCGACCTCCTGTACCGACGGTTTCACCTCACGATCGATGAACTCGCGCACCGTTCGTACCAGCAGCGCTTCTTCGTCGTTCAGGTAGTAGCTCACGCGCGATGTCCTCACCGTGTGGCGGGCCCGGCGAGCCCGCGGAGATCCGTACGGCCATAGTCGACCGGCTGAAAGAAAATGTCAATCATGATAAGCATATGCATGGTCTTCGTTTGCGGGCCGCCCCTACCGGTCGCCGGGCACGGGCGACCCGACCCGGCGAAATCCATGCAGGCAGCGCACGATCGAGAAGGACAGCCCGTGAGAATCATCCGCCGACGAGCAGCACTCGTCGCCCCCGGCTCCGACGAGAAGAAAGCACGAAAAGCGCTCTCCGGCAGCGCGGACGAGGTGATCCTCGATCTCGAGGACGCCGTCACCCCTGCCTCGAAGGCCGATGCCCGGGCGCTGGCCTCGGAACTGGTCCAGGAATACGGGCAGACCCGGCCGGTCTCGATCCGGGTGAACAGCCGGACGACCGACTGGTTCGCCGAGGACCTCGCGGCCTGCGCTGCGCTCGGTGATGCTCTCACCTCGATCGTGATCCCGAAAGTGGAGAGCCGTACGGACCTGGTCGCCGCCGATTCCCTGCTCGGCGCCGGGACCGCCGTGTCCGTACAGGCCCTGATCGAAACACCCGCCGGAGTCGGCGCCATCGACGAGATCGTCACCGGTCCCCGCCTGGCGGCGGTTGTGATCGGGTACGCCGATCTCGGCGCCGGCCTCGGCCGGACCCGCACAGCGCCCCCGCATCAATGGCTGTTCGTCCAGGACCGCGTGCTGCACGCCGCCCGGGCGGCCGGTATCCAAGCCGTCGACGGGCCGTTCCTCGGTATCGCCGACGACGAGCCCTTCCGGGAAGCAACGCAATGGGTCGCCGACCTGGGGTTCGACGGAAAATGGGTTATTCATCCGGCCCAGATCGCCACGGTACGCACCACGTTCACCCCGACCGCCGAACAGGCCGAGCAGGCGCGGCGCGTGCTGTCCACACTCGCGGAAGCCGCCGCCCGCGGAGCGGGAGCCGCCCAACTGGACGGTCAGATGCTGGACGAGGCCCTCGCGGTAGCCGCACGCCGCACCCTCTCGATGGCCGGAGCCGGCGATGAGCAGTGATACCGCGCGCACCGTCGGCGGACCGTACTTCGACGAACTGAGGGTCGGCCAGATCTTCGATACCGCCCCCGCGGTCACGCTCACCGATGGTCTCTCCGCCGTCCACCAGAGCATCCTCGGCGACCGGCTCCGCCTGCCCCTGGACGCACATCTGGCCACCGCCGTCGCCGGAGCCCCGGTGGCACACCCCGGGCTCGTGGCCGACCTGTCGATCGGCCAGTCCACGCTGGTCACCCACCACGTCAAGGCCAACCTGTTCTACCGGGGACTGCGGTTCCACCGGCTGCCGCGTATCGGCGACACCTTGCACACCACGACAGGAGTGGCCGGGCTGAAACACAATTCGGCCAAGCCGGGGCGCCGGCCGACCGGCCTGGCCGCGTTGCGGATCACCACAACTGACCAGCACGGCGCGACGGTACTCGATTTCCACCGCTGCGCCATGCTGCCCCTGCGGGAAGACCCCGCTCCGGACGCGCCTGCGCAGAGCGACGACCTCTCCGTTCTCGAGCCGGACAGCGCACCACAGCACGGCGCGCCGGCCGAATTGGATCTGGCTGCCTATCGTGCGCGCGTCCCCGGCACCCATTTCGATCCGTCGCTGGCCGGCACGACCTTCACCTCCAGCGGCGATGTCGTCTCGAGCGCACCCGAGCTGGCCAGACTGACCCTCAATATCGCCGCCACCCATCACGACGAGCGAGCCGGCGCCGCCGGACGCCTCGTCTACGGCGGTCATACGATCGGCCTCGCATTCGCCCAGGCCTGTCGCGCACTACCCGATATGGTGACCGTCCTGGGCTGGCAGTCCTGCGACCACACCGGCCCCGTCCACGAAGGCGACACCCTCACCAGCTCGCTGTACGTCGAGGCCGCCGAAGCGCTACCCGGCGGCGGTGGCACGCTCGACCTCCGGTCGTGCGTATACGCCCATCGCGGCGACGACGCCCCCGCCCCGGTGCTGGACTGGCGGTTCACCGCCCTGTTCGCCTGATACCCACCTACTCACGAGAGGTTTCACCATGAGCACGACCGGACGCCTGGCCGGCAAGATCGCCCTCGTCACCGGCGCAGGTTCGGGACTCGGCCGCGCCTCGGCACTGCGCTTCGCCGCCGAGGGCGCGGCGGTCGCCGTCGTCGACCTCGACCCCACGGCTGCCGAATCCGTCACCACGGAGATCACCACGGCGGGCGGGCACGCACTGCCGGTGACCGCGAACGTCAGCTCCGATGCCGATTCCCGGCGCATGATCGCCGAAACACTCGCCGAGTTCGACCGGCTCGATATCGTGTTCGCGAATGCCGGGATCAACGGCGCGGGCAACGCTGCGGATACGACCGAGTACGAGTGGGATCGGGTTATCGCGATCAACCTCAAGGGTGTGTGGCTCACCTCGAAGTACGCGCTGCCCCACATGATCGAACGGCGGACCGGATCGATCATCAATCAGGCCAGTATGGGCGGACTCATCGGCCTGCCCGGGATCTTCCCCTACACCGCCGCGAAGGGCGGAGTCATCGCCATGACCAAGCAGATGGCGGTCACCTACGGACCCGACAATGTGCGCGTCAACGCGATCTGCCCGGGCACCATCCCGACCCCGCTGGTCTATCGGTCGCGGGTGGACCGGGGCGCGGCCGCCCCGAATACCGATCAGGCCGTGCTGGACGCCGACGCCGCCGCCCGCTTCCCCCTGCGCCGGCTCGGCAGCCCGGACGATCTCGCCGCGACCGCGCTGTTCCTGGCCAGCGATGAGGCGAATTGGATCACCGGCGGGATCTACACCGTCGACGGTGGCCGCAGCGCTTTCTGATCGAACGCGTAAAGCCCGGTGGGACAGGAGCTCCGCCCCACCGGGCTTTCTCGTCTGCGCGAGGGCACGAGGACCGCACAGCCATAACAGGGGTTCCGCCGTGTGCCGGGCACCGATCGGATCCGCTGCCCTCCTGCGCACAGCGACTGCGCCGGAGGCGCGAACCGCCCGGCCCGGCAATCCGCCCAGAACGATCTCGTCGCCACCGGAGTCGAGGGCGACGCCAGGGGTCCGCCATATCTCCGCACCACCCGTTCCGGCCTCCGCACCCAGTTGCGGCGCGGCTACCAGCTGCGGTGGGCGGCCTCGCAAGATCCGGGCGGGCCACGCGATATCGGCTACCGGTGACCGCCGCGACCCGATCCGGACACGAGACCGCCGACAACGCCGGGTCAGGCAGGCCGCCGGTCGAGGAGAACTTCCTCGAAGACCCGCTGAACGTACGGATCGATATCGATCTTCCCGGCAGTGAACCATTCGCCGAAACCGTTGTAGTCGGTATCGTTCCCGTAGCCGAGATCGGCGATGATATCGCTCCATTTCCGGGTTTTCTCCCGGACCGCGGTCGCGAAGGCCGCACCGTCGAGCGCCGAGTTCTCCGCGATTCCGTCGACGATCTTGTCGTTGGCCTCGGTGAGCCGCGCGCGGGCGTCGCCGGCGAACGGAACAACCGCTCCCCCGTACTGTTCGATCTCTTCGACGACATTCGCCGTCACCGGCCAGATCTTGTCCTCGATCGAGGCTCCGAGGAAGACGTCGAGCCGGTCCCACAGCAGTTGCCGGGCAGCCAGCGGCAGGTTGGCCCAGAGGTCGGAGTTGAACACCATATTGCCCGTGGGCACGGCCAGCCCGGCCGCGGGATCGATCACGGTGTTCGGGGCCACCTCGATCAGGCCGCCGATCTGCGCGGCCGACGGGCTGACCATCGCACAGTCGATGACCCCGCGCTGCAATGCCTCGTAGGCTTCGGTGTAGGCGACCGAGGTGGAGGTTCCGCCGAGGGCCGACACCTGCTCGCCCGCCACCGTGCTGCCCACCGAGATGCTCTTCCCCGCGAAATCCGCCAGGCCCGTGGTGGGCTGCGCGCAGAAGAGGGCGTTCACGCCGGCGTTGTAGGCCGGCATCATCAGGTGGAGGCCCTTGTCCTCGAACTCGGCGACGATCTCGGGCGTCGAGAACGCCACCTCGGCCGGCCACGCATTGGACTGCATGGTGCCGGTGACCACGCTCTGGTCCGACAGCACCCCGGCGTCGAGCAGCGCGGCCGACGCGGGGAACTCCTTCGGCTCGTACACCGTGAGCACCTGGCCCATATCGAGACGGCCGTCGCCGATCGCGTCGTCGATCTCGGTGGCTTTGGCGATGGCATCCGAGTAGGCGACCTCGAAGGTGATCTTGCCGCCGGACCAGTCCTCCACGGCGTCGACATACTTCTCCACGAACGACCCGGCGACCGACCCCTTGGCACCCGGCGACTGCGTATGCAGCAGGATCGTGTCCATATCCGCGAAGGCCGCCTGGTACTCGGCTTTGGTGGCGCCGTAGGCGACGCTCGTACCGCCACCGTTCGCGCCGCCGAGGCCCGATTCGGCGCAACCGGCGAGCACGAGCGCGCCGGCGGCAGCGAGAGCACCGACACGACCGGCCGTGCCCGCGCGGGTGAAGAACTTCGACACTGAGTCTCCCTCGAATGGAACCGACGGCTGGGACACGATGCGCGCTGATTGGTTCGTGGACACAACCCTCGCATCGAGAGTGAGCCGCCTCACTGTGATGATGCTAATCATGCGTCTGAATTTCGCCGGTGTCAATATCTATGCGCCTCATTTATTCCTGCGCATGATTATTAGCGCGGGGTAGCATCGGACAGTGTCCGAGGCGGCAGGAGAAAACTCACAGCGACTGCGCGACTGGCTGGACAGCGGTATACCCGCGCTCACCGGGTATACCGACGGGCCGCCGCTCATCCCCCCGGGCGCCGCAGCATCGACCGCCCGGCGGCATACCGACCGAATCGCGGCGACCACCGGCGGCCGAGTCCGCCTGGACGGTGCGCGATTGCTGTCCGAACGCGCCGCCTTCACCGGCTCCCGCCGCGGCGGCACGATATCGGCCGGCCGGCACTGCCGCCTGCTGCCCACTGCCGACGGCTGGGCCGCCGTCAGCTGCGCCCGCCCGGACGACCCCGTTCTCCTCGGCGCCCTGGTCTGTGCCGATATCGGCGACGATCCGTGGCCGGCGGTGGCGGACTGGTTGCAGACGCATACCGGCGCCGAACTCGCCGAACGCGCCGAGCTGCTGGGTTTGGCCGCGGGCCCGATCGATACCGTCCCCGCCGAGGTCCCGGAGCCGTTGGTCGCGCGCCCGGTGACCGGACTACGCGTCGTCGACTTCAGCGCGCTGTGGGCGGGCCCGCTGTGCGCCCATCTCCTCGGGCTGGCCGGCGCCCGCGTCATCAAGGTCGAGACTCCGGCCCGGCCCGACGGTGCCCGCCGCGGAGATCCCGAGTTCTACCGGCTGCTGCACGGCGGTCACGAATCCGTTGTTCTCGATCCGGGTGTAGATAGGCAGCGTCGCGCCCTGCATGAGCTCGTCGAATCCGCCGATATCGTGATCGAGGCCTCCCGGCCGCGGGCACTCGCCGGTTTCGGGCTGGACGCGGCGGAATTCGCCGGATCCGGCGGTACCTGGATTTCGATCACCGCGCACGGAAGGGCGTCGAACCGGATCGGTTTCGGTGACGATATCGCCGCGACCGCGGGCCTGGTGGCGCGCGCCGGCGGGAACGCGCCGCTGTTCGTGGGCGATGCGATCGCCGATCCGCTGACGGGGCTGACCGCGGCGGTACTGGCCATGTCGGCACCCGCCGACGGTTCGGGCCGGCTGTGGGATATCGCCATGTCGGCGGTGATCGCCGCGACCCTCGATCACGGCTCGACCACCGTGCCGGTCGACGATTCGGCAGTCCGCGCTCCGGGCCGGCGCGAGCCGAGGGGCGTGGCAGCCGAGAGTGGCCGGGACACCGCCGCCGTTCTCGCCGAACTGGGTGTGCGGTCCGGATGACGGAGCTTCTGATCCGCGGTGCGGAGATATCCGCGGGGAACCGTGCCGACGTCCTGATCCGCGGCGGCGCTGTCGCCGCGGTCGGGCCCGGCGTGCCGCTGACCGGCCTGCCCACTCTCGATGCCGGCGGCGGGGCACTACTGCCGGGACTACACGATCACCACCTGCATCTCCACGCCCTGGCCGCGGATACGAACTCGGTGCGCTGCGGCCCCCCGCGGGTACGCACCGCCGGCGACCTCGCCCGTGCACTCGCCGCGGCGCCGGGGAACGGATGGATCCGGGGAGTCGGCTACGTCGAAACGGTCGCCGGAATACTCGATTCGGCAGGGCTCGACGCCTTGCACCGTGACCGCCCGGTCCGCATGCAGCATCGCAGCGGCGCGATGTGGACGCTCAACTCCACCGCCGCCCGCCTGGTGGGCCTCGAGACGGCGACCGAACCCGGAGTCGAACGTGATGAGTCCGGCCGCGCCACGGGGCGGGTCTGGCGCGCGGATACCTGGCTGCGGTCGCGGCTGCCCGAGACCGGCCCGCCCGATCTCACCGACATCGGTGCCCGGCTCGCCCGCTACGGAATCACCGGAATCACCGACGCCACACCCGATCTACCGCACGACTCGCTTGCCGGTTTGGTGGCGGCGAGGCGGACCGGCACGCTCCCCCAGCGGCTGAACCTCCTCGGCGTCCCGCTCGGCCGCACCGGCGGGCCCGAAGTGACCACCGGCGCGTACAAGATCGTGCTGGCCGATTCCGGGCTCCCCGATATCGACACCCTCGTGAAGACCATCGCATACGCCCACACCCTCGGCCGCCCGGTCGCCGTGCATTGCGTGAGCCGCGAAGCGCTGCTCATCCTGCTCGCCGCATTCGACGAAACCGGTACATTTCCCGGCGACCGGATCGAGCACGGGGCGCTGATTCCGGCGGAATCCATCGCCACCCTCCGCCGACTCGGGATCGCCGTGGTGACCCAGCCGGGTTTCCTCGCCGATCGCGGCGACGACTACCGGCGCCGAATCGAACCCGCCGACCTGCCCGATCTCTATCGTTGCCGGAGCCTCACGGAAGCCGACGTAGGACTGGCACTTTCCAGTGATGCCCCGTACGGACCGCTCGATCCCTGGCAGGTAATCGCCGCGGCCGCGGCGCGCCGCGCACCCGACGGTCTCGTGGTGGGTGCCACCGAAACACTCGGGCCGGCCGAGGCCCTCGGCCGTTACCTCACCCCGCTGCATGATCCCGGCGGCCCGGCCCGCGCCGTGGTGGCGGGCGCGCCGGCCGACCTCGTACTGCTGGACCGGCCGATCGAACACATGTTGCCGCACCCCACCGCCGACGCGGTGCGCACGACCCTCATCCGGGGAGAGGTAGTTTTTGCGCGATAGTCGTCCGGACATGTATCGAGGTATCCGGATCGCGCGACCGCGGCGCCGCCCAGGTGACTCAGGCGAGCGGACCTTCCCGGTTTTCGGTTCCATCGTAGATCGCCCCTCCATGCCCCGCGTGGTACTCGCCACCTCCGCCACGACACCGGAGTGCGCGGACGCTTCCGGGTGCCGAATCGGCAGCGAGGCAGGACTTCTCGGGTCCTACCCAGCGGCGATCGGACTGCACGACCCGCATCTGTCGGTGTGTACCTGACCACTTCAGGTCCGGGTGCCACCACCCGGTGACACCCACCGCCGGCGCGCAGATGGACCGACATCGACATCACCCCGGCTGAACACCCAGCCGGCGCGGGCGACCATCGACGATTTCAACACCATGCTCGATGCTGTCTCTCCGGGCGCGCGGGTGACCGCCGGTGGCGTCGATATCGCGCACGGTCCCGGCGAGCGGTGTGCCTTGCGGCGCCGTCTTCTCCGAGGCGTCAGAAGACCAGCGGTCCGAGGAGGGACAGGGACAGAACGACCAGCCCCCCGCCGATGCGCGACGAGATCGAGAGGAACGGCAGCAGTTCCAGGCGATCGGCCGCGCCGAGGACGGCAAGGTCGCCGCTGGAACCGAAGTCGGCGAGTCCGAGTCCGGCGGAGATCGACGACTCGATGAAGTTCAGTTTCACCAGCCATCCGACGAAACCGGCCGCGAGCAGCGCGACGATCACCACCGCCACCGTCGAGATCATGTACACCGGGTCGCCGAGGAGTGAGAGCACCTCACGGAAGTCGATTGCCACGATACTCACCGCGGCGAGGACGGCGGGGATGAGTGCGGCGGCCACCAGCCGATACCACAGGTCAGCGCCCTCGACCAGGAAGTCCGGCAGCGGCAGGAAGATCTTGGCGAGTGAGCAGATCAGTATCAGGTAGACGTACCCATGGATGGACGGCGTGTACGTCGAGATCGCGTCGGACACGGTGAACAGCACGCCCGCGGTGAACAGTCCGATGATGCTCGCGCGCACCCCATCGGCAGGGGCGACTTTCTTCACCACCGGTGCCTTGAATTCGATGCCGGAGGCGGCAAGGCTACCGTAGCCGTTGAATCGGGTGAACAGGTTCGGGTTCCGACGCCCCAACCAGGCGAGGGTTCCGGCTGCTGCGATACAGATGATGTTGGCGACGACGATCGCCGGAACGAGTTGCGTCAGATACTCGTCCGAGCTTCCGCCGGCGTTCTGTGCGATGAGTTCGGAGATCGGGATGGCGCCGGCCGCCACGCCCCCGCCCAGAACGGGACCGACCACGAAGAAGAGCATCCGGTCGACGCCATACCCGGTGGCCAGGCCGATGAGGCCGAAGAGGGTGAAGCAGATCGTGATGGTCGCGATCAACGGAACGATGATGCGCGACCCCGCCTTGATGAGCAGCGAGCGGTTCATACCCAGGATGCTGCCGACGATCAACGCCGCCACAATGAATTCGCCGAACTGCGAGAGCTGGTAGAAGTCAGTGATGGCGTCGGCCGTCCGGTCGGGCATCAGGCCGTAGCCGAACAGGATCGCCGGAACAAGAACGGCCAGGATCACGCCCCCGCCGATCCGGTTCAAACCGGGAATGGCGTTGCCGATCACCACGAGCAGACCGCCGATCGCCATGGTCAGGGCAAAGCCCGCCGTCATGCCCCCCGGTGGGGGTGAACAGGTAACCGAGCACGATCACCACGAGGGCCATCGGCACGAACCATCGCAGGGGGAGTCCCAGCGTCGCGTTCATGTCCGACCTTGTGCCGCCCTTGACCGACCCGGATACGGGGTCGGTCGTGTCGATTGAAGGCAATCCGTACTCCTGGCATGGCGATGTGAGCAGCCGAGGGCCGTCGTCATCTGCGACGCACGAGTCTCGTGCCCCCGGCCGATGACGACCACCGTATGTGGCGCCTGTCACCGAGTCAACCCCGTTGTATACACTTTGGTGTCCTGTTAGAAATAATCAGCGAATATTCACCGGAAATGACTGGCTATTGTGTACATATCACGTCCGGCGTCCAGTGTTTCCCGGTGTTCAGCCGGCGATTAGGAGACACCCATGACACAGTCAACCGTCCAGCCCGAGACCGAAGGTCCCGCGGCCGGCCCCCTCTCGGGGCTTCGAGTGATCGAGATGGGACAGCTGCTCGCCGGCCCGTTCTGCGGCCAGATCCTCGGTGATCTCGGCGCGGAGGTCATCAAACTCGAGCAGCCCGGCAAGGGGGATCCGATGCGAGAGTGGGGTCGCAGCCTGCCCGAAGGCGAGTCGCTGTGGTGGTCGGTCGTCGGCCGCAACAAGAAATCGGTAACGGTGAATCTGCGGACGGCCCAAGGGCAGTCGGTCGCAAAACGGTTGATCGCGGGGGCCGACATCGTCGTCGAGAACTTTCGGCCGGGAACACTCGAGCGGTGGGGTCTGTCGTACGAAGAGGTGACCGCCGAGCATCCCGAGCTCATCCTGACGCGGGTTTCCGGTTTCGGACAGACCGGACCATATTCGAACCGTGCCGGATACGGTTCGATCGGCGAGGCGATGGGCGGGCTGCGGTATGTGGTCGGTGATCCCTCCACTCCCCCCTCCCGGATGGGGATTTCGATCGGCGATACGCTGGCAGCGCTCTTCGCCGCGATCGGGACGTTGGGTGCGGTCTACGAGCGGACCCGTAGCGGTCGCGGGCAGGTCGTCGACTCGGCAATCTACGAGGCCGTGCTCGGGATCATGGAATCGATCGTGCCGGAATGGGTCATCTCGAACCACCAGCGCGAGCGCAGCGGCGCGATCCTTCCGAACGTGGCGCCGAGCAACGTCTACCCGACCGCCGATGGCGGCTGGGTACTCATCGCCGCCAACCAGGACACCGTCTTCACTCGCCTCGCCACGGCGATGGGGCAACCCGAACTCGCCACCGATCCACGCTACTCCAGCCATCACGCCCGCGGCGAACGGCAGCAGGAACTCGACGACCTGATCGCCGAGTTCACCCTGACCCAAGGGTCCAAGGCGCTCGAAGATCTACTGCTCGAACACGCAGTTCCGGTCGGGAAGATCTACCGGCCGGTCGATATGCTCGACGACGCGCAGTTTCGGGCACGCAACAGCATCATCGAGACCGCGCACCCGACGTTCGGCACGATCTCGATGCAGAACGCCTTCCCGCGGTTGAGCCGCACCGACAGCTCGGTGCGGTGGCCCGGCCCACGTCTGGGTGAACACACCGACACGGTGCTGGCCGACGTCGCCGGCTACACCACCGACGACATCGAGACGCTGCGTCGAGAAGGTGACGTCTGATGGTGCTCGACGGACTGCCCGGCACGGCCCGGTTGGTCGAGGTCGGCCTGCGCGACGGACTGCAGGCGGTGGGCGGGATTCTCGACACCGAGGCGAAACTGGAGATACTCGAGCAGGTGCTCGCCGCCGGCTTCACCACGGTGGAGATCACTTCCTTCGCCCACCCCAAGGTGTTGCCGCAGTTCGGCGACGCCGAACAGGTGATCGCGCAGGCGCCCCGCCGTGACGGGATCACCTACAAGGCCCTCGTGCCGAATCTGCGCGGAGCGCAACGTGCGTGCGCGACCCGGATCGACGAGATCGTCGCCGTCATCCCGGTCGATCCGAACACGGCGGTCAAGAACCAGAACACGACTCCGGAACGGTTGCTCACCGACTTCTCCGCAATCGTCGAGGAGGCTCAGGCCACCGATAAGAAGGTCACTGCGGCGGTGGCCACCGCGTTCTTCGCGCCGTGTCGTGGTCCGATCCCCGTCAGGGAGCTCGACACCGTTGTCGCCCGGGTCGTCGAGGCCGGGACCGATTCGCTGTATCTCGCCGGTACCAGCGGTATGGAGTCGCCTCGGGAATTCGCCGACGGTGTGCGACGGGTCAAGGCCCAACACCCCGACGTCCCGGTGGGGGTGCATCTACACAATCGCAACGGGTTGAGCGGGATCAACGCGCTTGCGAGCCTGGCCGCAGGAGCCGATTGGCTCGAGGGCTCGTTCGGCGGCCTCGGCGGGGACATGTGGTTTCCGGGTGATCCGTCCGTTCTCGGGAACGCGCCGATGGAGGATCTGATCGTGCTGCTCGACCAGCTCGGCATCGCCACCGGGATCGACCTCACGCTGTACCTGAAGGCGGTGGACACGGTCGCCGAGGCGACAGGGATACCGTCCTACTCGTTCGTCACCCGCGGCGGCACGCGTGACGAACTGGCACATGCCCGATGGCCCGAGGAAGCTCCCGGCCGAACACATGGGTAAGAATGGGTTGCGTGGACAAGCGCAGTGAACGACCCGTGAATGGTGGCGGTCGTGTCCGAGCTGAGTGACCGCATCTTCGAGCTGGTCGTCGCCGGGCACTACGGTCCCGGGGAAAAGCTCAACGAGACCGAGCTCGCCGAACGGATGGGGGTGAGCCGTACCCCCATCCGGGAGGCGTTGAAAGAACTCGCCAATACCGGTGTCGTCGTCGTCGAACGAAACAAGGGTGCCCGCGTCAGAGAGCAGACCGAGGAATCGGTGGAGGCTACATTCGACCTCCGATCCCTCGTCGAGCCCCGGGCCGCGGGACTCGCGGCCACCGCGATGTCGTCGGAAACCATCGATCTGCTGAGGGCCTCAGCCCTGCGGATGCGTGACGAGGTGAGCGCTGCAGGCTCTCTCACCGAGATCGCCGCGCTCAATCACGACTTCCACACCACGATCCTGGCAAGCTGTCCCAACCGACGCTTGGCCGACGTCGCCCTCGGACTGCTCAAACCGATAGTCGCATCACGCACACTCCGCAGCTACGGCCCGGAGGAACTGCGGCGCAGTGCAAACCACCACCTCGAGATCGTTGACGCCGTCGCGTACCGCGACGCCGAATGGGTGGAAGCCGTCATGCGTGCACACATCCGCGCGGGATTCCACACTGCTGTCAAAAGCGTAGTGCCGACGCCACCACGAACGGCGGTCCGCTGATCCGAGACTCGGTTGATCGCCCAGCTGCCGGTCGCTTCGCGTGACGCCTGGATCGCGCCGGTGGCTGCTGCGCAGCGGGCCTCGGCTCCTGGTCGGCGACGCCGCTCGCCGGACTGCGAGGCGCTCCTGGCAGGTATGCACGACCGCCCGCTGAACTCCACATCGTCGGGGAGTCCGGCCGGATTCCGTGGGAGACACTCCACGTGACTCTTGACCTGGAGCGCTCTCCAGGTCGTAGCGTATGAGCGACCTAGTACCCACCATCACAAGGGGATGACGTATGGACCTCGGTTTTCACCTACCGATATTCGATATCGACGGTGGCACCGCCGCCATTGCCGGGGAGTTGGCGCGTGTGGGCGCGGCGGCGGAGCAGGCCGGGGCGAGCTGGCTGTCGTTCATGGACCATTTCTTCCAGATCGAGCCGACCGGCCTGCCCGCCGACGCGAATATGCTGGAGGGCTACACCAGCCTCGGCTATATGGCCGCACACACCACCGACATCGAACTCGGCCTGCTGGTGACCGGAGTGACCTACCGGCATCCCGGTGTGCTCGCCAAGATCGTGACGACACTCGATGTCCTGTCCGGAGGACGGGCGGCACTGGGGATCGGCGCGGCGTGGTTCGAGCGGGAGCATCAAGGCCTGGGCGTGCCGTATCCGCCGGTCCGCGAACGGTTCGACCGGCTGGAAGAGACATTGCGGATCTGCGCGCAGATGTGGGATCCGGAAAACAACGGGCCTTTCGAAGGAAAGTACTACCAGCTGGCCGAAACTCTGTGTTCCCCGCAGCCGATCCACCGGCCGAAGGTACTCATCGGCGGTGGAGGGGAGAAACGGACCCTGCGGCTGGTCGCCCAGTACGGCGACGCCTGCAACCTGTTCGCTTCCAGCACAGAGGAAGTCGCACACAAACTCGACGTACTGCGCCGCCACTGCGACGACGTCGGCACCGATTACGAGCGGATCCGCAAAACCGTGCTGGCCGGCAGCCCGGATCCGGCCGCACTCGACGATTTCGTCCGCCGGATGGCCGGTTACGCCGAACTCGGCGTGCACACCGCGATCGTGATGCCGCCCGGTGGGGCACCCGCGGCATGGGTCGACAGCATCGCACCGGTGGTTCCGCAACTCGCCGACCTCTGACCGGGCGACCGGTCGAGATCGTCGGCACCCCACGGCTGCGCGGCATCGTGCCGAACCCAGTGGGTGAGGAACAAGTGTGCGCCGTCGCCCACCGGCTTGCCGCGCGGAGTTCACGAACCTCCCGAGTCGCCCCGCCACCCCACCGGCGGCAGCCCCGCCGATCCCGAGAACTCCCAGGGATTGTGAATATCCTGCTCCCCGATTTACTTGTTCGACGCCCGGTCGTCGAACCGCCACTGCGCTCGAGGGCAGGCGCGGTGGTTGTTCGGCCCGGCACCGATCTACTGAGGTGGGTCCACGTCGGCTCCGGATGGTCTCGCGGACGAGCCGACCGGGGCGCTCAGCGAGGGACGGTCGCCGGGCGTTGACCTCCGGGACGCATGCGGCGTTCGACGGACGGAGGAGACTACCCGCTGCTGACCGGTAGCGGTACCGGCCGGGCGGGGACGGCGTCGGCCGCGAGGTCGCGGAAAATACCGTTACCGGGCGTGGTCCGGGAGAGGGCGTCGGCGGCGAGGATCACCGCGGCGCCGGTCCAGGTGGTGCGTTCCACCGGCCAGCGTTTCCCGTCCGCATACACCAGGCCGGTCCAGTACGAGCCGTCGGTTTCGCGGAGGTGTTGCATATTCGCGAACAGCTGGTGGGCGCGGTCACGGTCGCCGAGAGCATCGAGGGACAGCACCAGTTCGCAGGTTTCCGCGCCGGTAACCCACGGGCGGTCCGAGACACAGCGGATACCGATATTGCCGACCACGAACGTATCCCAGCGTTCGGCGATCCGCGCCTGTCCGGCAGGACCGCGCAATGCGCCGCCGAGAACCGGGTAGTACCAGTCCATCGAGTACCGGTCCTTGGCCGTGAACAGCTCCGGATGCTCGCGCAGCGCACTGCCGAGCCGGGTGCGGGCCGATTCCCACTCGGGATGCGGATCCCCCAGGCAGCGCGCCAATTCCAGTGCGGCGCCGAGACTGTGGTACATGCTGGCGGAACCGGTGACCAGCGCTTCGGGCAGGATATCGGTGCCGTCGCGCAGCCAGTAGATCTGGCCCTGGTCGCCCTGGCAGTCGATGACTAGGTCGATGGCCGCGCGAACGACCGGCCACATTTCGGACGCGAAAGCGGTGTCACCGGTGATGGCGAGGTAGTGCCAGAGGCCGGTGGCGATATAGGCACAGAAATTCACATCGGTGGCGGCGTTCTCGACCTCGCCGTCACGGAACTGCATCGGCCACGATCCGTCGGGCCGCTGGGTGCGGGCCGACCAGGTGTAGGCAGCGACGGCTTCGTCACGGAGACCGGCCACGGTGAGCGCCATCGCGGACTCCACGTGATCCCACTGGTCGGTATGGCCGCCGGAGAACCACGGGATGGCGCCCGAGGATTCCTGGTCGGCGGCGATGGATTGCGCGGTCTGCAGACACTGGCGGCGGGTGAGGACCGAGGGGACCGACGGTAGCTCAACCGGCGGCACGGGTCACCGCCGGTTTGCTGAAGTACAGGGCCACGCTCTTACCGATCAGCGGGTCGAGCGCCTTTTCCGCGGTCCGGGTGAGCAGCGGCTGTTTCATCATGTCCCACACCAGCATCCGATGGTAGGCACGCACCAGCGGATGGTCGGGTTTCTCCACGCCGACCGCGCATTTGATCCACCAGTACGGCGAATGCAGGGCGTGCACATGGGTGCGGTGGGTATGCCGCAGCCCGCGAGCGGTGATCTTGTCGCGCAGTTCGTCGGCCTTGTAGATGCGGATATGCCCGCCCTCGTTGGCATGGTATTCGTCCGACAGCGCCCAGCACACCCGTTCGGGCAGCCAGCGCGGCACGGTGACCACCAGTTGGCCGCCCGGGCGCAGCACGCGTACCAGTTCGGCGATGGCGGCGTCGTCGGCGGGCACGTGTTCGAGGATCTCCGACGCGATCACGACGTCGAATTCGCCCGCACCGTAGGGCAGGTCGAGGGCGTTACCCTCGACCGCCTCGGCCTTCGCACCGGCCGGGGCCTCCCCCACCTGCGCCATGGCCTCGAACATGGTGGCGACGTTCGCGAGTTCGGGTGCGTCCTGGTCGAAGGCGACCACATCGGCGCCGCGCCGGTAGGCCTCGAAGGAATGACGGCCGGCGCCGCAGCCCACATCGATGACCCGGGTGCCGGGGCCGATCCCGGCGCGGTCGAAGTCGACGGTCAGCACGATGCGCCTCCTGTGGTGGTGAGCTGGGCGGATGCGCCGGCTCCCCGGTCGCCCACGACTCGCCCGGCGTGCCGGTCGATCGCGTTCTGGTACACCTGCACGGTCTGTGCGGCCACCGATTCCCAGCTGAATACGGAGACGGCGCGCTCGCGGCCCGCGGCCTGCATCCGCTTCCGGATCTGCGGCGAGTCGAGCAGACGGCCGATCACCTGGACCAAGGCGGCCGAATCGCCGGGTTGGGTGAGTTCGGCGCATACGCCGGGTTCGCCTACGACCTCCGGCAGGGCACCGGTGCGGCTGACCACGAGCGGAGTGCCCGAGGCCATCGCTTCCACCGCGGGCAGCGAGAAGCCCTCGTACAGGGAGGGGATGCACGCGATTTCGGCCGAAGCGAGAAGTTCGGCGAGTTCGGTATCGGTCAGTCCGGGACGGACGGTGACGATATCGGAGAGCCCGAGTTCGGCGATCTGTTTCTCGGTCGGCCCGTTCGGTTCCAGTTTCGCGACCAGCTGCAGTTCTACCTTGTGGGTGACCCGCAGCCGGGTGAGCGCCTGCAGGAGATGCGAGATACCTTTGAGCGGTTTGTCAGCGCTGGCGACGGCGACGATCCGGCCGGGAACTCGCGGCCCCCGCGGCGCGAACAGTTCGGTGTCCACGCCGAGGGGGACCACTTTCAGTTGCGCCGGGTCGACGCCGAAATCGTCGGCGATATCGGTCGCCGACGAGGTGGACACGGTGAGCAGATCGGGGATCTGCCGGGCGATGCGCTGCTGCATACCGAGAAATCCGTACCAGCGGCGCACCAGCGGTTTGCGCCGCCAGATCGCGGCCGCCAGATCGACCTCCCGGTCCTTGGTGATGGGGTGGTGCACGGTCGCGACCAGCGGCAGCCGCCGGGCGATATCGAGCAGCCCGCTGCCCAGGCACTGGTTGTCGTGGACGACGTCGAAATCCTGAACCCGGTCGCGCAGGATCCGCGCCGCGCGCAGGCTGAACGTGCGAGGTTCGGGGAACCCGGCAGTCCACATGGTGGCCAGTTCCAGCAGATCGATCCGGTCGCGGATCTCGCCGGGCCGCGGTGTGCGGAACGGGTCGTCCTCACGGTAGAGGTCCAGGCTGGGCACCTCGGTCAAGGTCACGCGCGGGTCGAGGTCGGCCGGGTAGGGCTGGCCGGAGAACACCTCCACCTGGTGGCCGAGTTCGGCCAATCCGGCGCTGAGCCGGCGCACATAAACCCCCTGCCCACCGCAATGAGGCTTGCTGCGGTAGGACAACAAGGCAATTCGCACGGCTAGCTGACCTCACGGGTGATCGAATTCATGTCCCGCAGTTTGCCAGCCAGCCGTTCGAGGTAGGCACGCACCTCCGGTTCCGGCTTGTCCGGCAACCCGTACAGCACATCGGTGACCCCGTCAGCGGCCCAGGCGGCGAGCCGGTCGGCGTCGGGTTTGAAGTCCAGTGCCACCACCCGCGGCACACCCTCGCGGCCGGCATCGGCCCATGCCTTCTTCAAGGTCGCCAGACGACCGGAGATATCGGTTTCGCCGGGCGTGGTGATCCAGCCGTCGGCGTGGGCGGCGATCCACGCGCAGGTGCGTTCGGTGCCCGCCGCGCCGATGAGCACGGGAACGGTGCGGTCGACCGGTTTGGGCCAGGCCCAGCTCGGTCCGAACTGCACGAACTTGCCGTCGTAGGACGCCTCGTCCTCGCGCCACAGGGCGCGCATCGCCTCCAGGTATTCGCGCAGCGCGGTGCGGCGTTTGTTGCCGGGGATGCCGTGATCGGCCAGCTCGTCGGTGTTCCAGCCGAAACCGGCGCCGAGGGTGACGCGGCCGCCGGAGAGGTGGTCCAGGGAGGCGATCGTTTTGGCGAGGGTGATGGGATCGTGCTCGACCGGCAGTGCGACCGCGGTGGCGAGTTCGATGCGTTCGGTGACCGCGGCCGCCATGGCCAGCGAGACCCAGGGGTCGAGGGTGCGCATATAGCGGTCGTCGGGCAGGGTGGCGTCCCCGGTCTGCGGGTGGGCGGCCTCGCGCTTCACCGGGATATGGGTGTGTTCGGGGACGTAGAACGAGGAGAATCCGTTGTCCTCGGCCGCGCGGGCGGCAGCTGCGGGACTGATCCCGCGATCACTGGTGAACAGAACGATGCCGAAGCGCATACCTGAGCCTTGTCTGTCGGGGTGGTGGAGCGGGCCGCGGCAGCGTCCCGGCGGAGGTGGTCACTGACCGTTGCGGGCGGCCTTCTTCGCGGCTTTGGCGTGCTGATCGATCTGGGCGCCGATCACATGGTCCAGCGAGGTGCCGGCAGGCCAGCCCACGTAGTGGCACAGGAACAGGGAGATCTCGCGCAACGCGGTTTCGTCGAGTTCCCCGTTCTTCAGCGCGGCGCCGATCTGGATACCGGCGACATCGAACAGGCCTTGTGCGGTGAGCGCGCCGAGCAACAGCAGCCGCCGATCCCGCAACGACAGCCCGGGGCGGGACCAGATATCGGCGAACAGGTGGTCGGCCGTGACGGCGAAATGGTCGCCGGGGCCGTCCTGGAATTCCCATCCGTAGACTTCCGCCATTTTGGCCAGCCCCCGCTCCCGCACCGTGGGAAGCGCTGCGGGGTCGTTCGCCGCGGGCTGGGTCGTGGGATCGGTCATGCTGCTCCTTCGGCGCCGCAACGGTCCGGCGAAAGTGTCTGGACAGGTGTACGGAATATAATTCGGACACTCTCCGCCACGCAAGAACGTGTTCTCGTCGGCCCCGTCACCGGCCGACCGGCCGCCGGCCGTGGCGGCATTCGCAAATCACCTCGAAGCGGCGCCGAGTTCTGGAAAAATCGCTGAATCGTTGTCGGACGCAGTCGCCGGTGGTAGCGTCCAGACACATGTCCAGCTATGTGTCTTCCCCAGGGGTTCGCCCCGCGCGAACCGGGAAGAACTCGTTCTCGGAACATCCGACGCCGAGGGAGCACACACCGTGAAGATCGTGGCCGATATGGACCTGTGCCAGGGGCACGCCGTCTGCGCCGCCGAGGCGCCGGACATCTTCGCCGTACCCAAACGCGGCCAGGTGGAGATCCTCGACCCGAACCCCGGTCCCGAACACAAGGCCGACGTCGAGAATGCCGTGCGCTACTGCCCGACCCAGGCTCTGCTCGTCGCCGACACGGACTGAGCAAGCCACACCCCTCGCCGGCTCCGGCGGCGCGGATATGCGCCCTGATGCCCGACGAGCACAACCACCGAACCGATGCACAGCCCGCAGGTTCTTTCGGAAAGGGAACAACACCGATGACAGGTTTCGATCGCGCCGAACTCGACGAGATGGTGCGCCGCTGGATCGCCGAGAACGAGCGCTGCGAGAAGCTGGGCGACTGGAAGCCGCTGGCCGAGATGTACACCGCGGACGCCACCTACGGCTGGAACTACGGCCCCAAGGACGAGTTCATGGCGGTGGGCCGCGACGAGATCCGCGAGCTGGCCCTCGGCCAGGAAATGGAAGGCCTGCAGGGCTGGGAATACCCGTACCAGCAGTTCGTCATCGACGAGCGCAGCGGTGACTGTATCGGGTTCTGGAAGCAGCAGTACACCACCACGCCGCGGGAAGACGGCAGCCTGTACACGGTGAACGGAATCGGCGGCAGCTGGTTCCGGTACGGCGGCGACTACCAGTGGTCGTGGCAGCGCGATTTCTTCGATTTCGGCAATGTCTCGGCGCTGTTCCTGGAAATGATGACCGACGAGGCGATGTCGGAACCGATGAACGAGCGGATCGCGAAATCCACCGCCTCCCGGCTGCCCGGCTGGTACCGGATCGGCACCGCCCCGGCGTCGCTGTGGTGACTCCGATGACCGTACCCACCAGCAGGTTCCATGCACTGAGCCGGGAGGCTCTGGCGGCCCTGGTACCCGAGCTGCTGTTGTGCGGGCAGCTCATCGATCGATCCGGGATGGCGCACTGTATTTCCGCCTTCGGCCGGGAGGGGATGGCCGAAGTCGCGATCGAGGAATGGCAGCTGTCCAGTCCGGTCTATACCCGCCGGATGCAGCAGGCTCTCGGGTATACCGGTGACGATATCGTCACCATCTTCAAGGGCCTCCAGCTCGATATCGGGGCACCGCCGCAATTCATGGATTTCCGGTTCCGCGTCGACGATTCCCGCCACGGCGAGTTCTGGCTCGACCACTGCGGGGCGCTGGCCGATGTGGAACCCATGGGCGAGCCCTACGTGAAGGCGATGTGCCACGATATCGAGGATCCCACCTTCGATGCCACCGCGCTGGCAACCAACAAATACGCCCAGGTCCGGCCGATCCACCGCCCGCCGCGCGTACCCGCCGACCGGCATCCGGTCTGCGCGTGGACGGTGATCATCGACGAATCCCACACGCCGCCGGAGGTTCCGCGCAATGCGCCGTTGGTCGCGGAATCGGTGGCCGCCCGGCTACCGCTTGCCGCGATCGACCCCACCGGCGAGGGCCGCGCCGACTACAGCGGACCATTGCTCAGCGATCTGCGGTTCCCGGACTTCTCCCATTCCGCACTCGTGCGCATCGCCGAGGAGGTGTGCCTGCAACAGCATCTGCTGGTGCTCGGTTTCATGATCGCCGTCCACGAACGCACCGACGACGATTCGGCGCTGGAAATCGGGCGTAAACAGTTCACGGGGATCGCCGGGGTCGCCTCCGAACGGATCCGTGCCTGTCTCGGGCTGGGCGACGATACGGACGCGCTCGCACAGGTCCTGCGCATCCACCCGGCACTGAACCCCTTGCACTACACCGATGTCGAAGTCGAGCCCGGCATCGATAGCGTGCAGATCCGGTTCCCCGGCGCCAGCGGTGCGCTCACCGACCGCGCATGGCCGTCGATGATCGACCCCGATCATCTCGGTCCACTGGATGCCCTGGTGCGGGGCGTGAACCCGCACTTCTACAGCCGCGTCACCGACAACGGTCCGGGCGGCTGGACCGCCGAGATCACCGCGGCGGCCGAACCGTTCGCAGAGGCTTCGGAAGTGGCGATCACCCGATTCAGCACCGGCGTCGAATTCAGCTTCACCGACCGCGGCATACCGCTTCCCCTCACCGTTCTCTGATCCTCCCACCCGGGGAGGTTCCGCCAGCACCGCAGGATTGATATGGCAAATAATTTCGCCGACCTGTTCGAACACTCCGTCGACGCCATGCCCGACCGGATCGCCCTCGTCGAACAGGGCCGGCGCATCACCTACCGCGAACTGGACGAGCGAGCCAACCGGCTCGCCCACCATCTCGCATCGGTGGGCGTCGGACGCGGAACCCACGTCGGGTTCCAGATGCACAACAGCATCGATACGATGCAGACGCTGATCGCCTGCTTCAAACTGGCGGCGGCCCCGGTGAACATCAACTTCCGGTACGGGCCGGACGAACTCGCCTACCTCTATGACAACGCCGACCTCGAGCACCTCGTCTACCACGCCTGCTACGGGGAGGCGGTGCGCGCGGCGGCGCAGCGGTCACCGCGGCTGAAATACCTGCTGTGCGCGGCCGACGACCGGACCGCGGCGGATACGGAAGTGGACTGCCTGGCCGAGGTCACCGACGCCGCCCCCGCGACCCGCCCCGACATCACCCGCACCGCCGATGACCGGTTCATCATGTACACCGGTGGCACCACCGGGATGCCCAAGGGTGTGCTGTGGCGGCAAGAGGATATGTGGCGGGTCCTCGGCGGCGGAATCGACTTCTACAGCAACGAGCCCGTCGCCGACGAATACCAGCAGTCCCGTACCGGCGCGGCCGGGGAGCCCTCCACCTGGCTGATCCTGCCGCCGCTGATGCATCTGGCGGCGATGATGCCCACGTTCATCGCGCTGTGGTCCGGGAACTGCGTGATCTTCGAACCCCGCTTCGATCCGGCCGCCGTCTGGCAGACGGTGGCCGCAGAGCGGCCCGGAGTCATGGTGATCACCGGCGACGCCATGGCCCGGCCGCTGATCGACTCCTACCGCGCCGCACCGGTCGACAGCACCGGCCTGTTCATGATCGCCTCCGGTGCGGCGTTGCTCACCCAGGCCACGAAAAACGATCTCCTCGATCTCATCCCGAACCTGTTCGTCTCCGATTCCATCGGCTCCTCCGAAACCGGTTTCGGCGGGATCGGATTCGCTCAACGCGATACCGACCCGTCCCGTAAACCCCGCGTCTCGATCGGTCGCGGCGCGGTGGTCGTCGACGACGACGGCCGGCCCGTACAGCCCGGCGACCAGGGCTGGCTGGCGAAAACCGGAGCGGTGCCGCTGGGCTACTACAAGGACGAGGCCAAGACCGCGAAACTGTTCAAAACGGTCGACGGTGAACGGATCGTCATCACCGACGATCGGGCCATTCTGGAAGACGACGGCACGATCAGCTTGATCGGCCGCGGCAATATGGTCATCAACACCGGCGGGGAGAAGGTGTTCGCCGAAGAGGTGGAGGGCGTGGTGAAAGCCCATCCCGCCGTCTACGACGCGACCGTGATCGGAGTCGACCATCCACGCTGGGGTCAGCAGGTGGCCGCTGTGGTGAGCCTGTCGGCCGACGCGGGCGGCACGCTGGACCTGCCCGATCTACAGGCCCATGTCCGCGGTCATCTCGCCGGATACAAGGTGCCACGGGCAATCTGGGTCACCGAGACGGTGACCCGCTCCCCCAGCGGGAAGCCCGACTACACGTGGGCCCGGAAGTACGCGGCGGGGCACGCGCCCGACTACCGCGCCGATCGAGAGTAGGCAGCACCGGACTCACGCCGTGCCCGCCGACAGTTCACGACTCCGATTCCGGCCCGCGGCCGAATCGCTACCCCCGGCCGAACACCTATGAGGAGCCACTGCGCCGGCCATCGCAGAACATGGGACCGCGCTCTGCGATGGGTGGCCGCGGTCGAGCCCGAGGTGGCCGGCCAGGGAGAGGAGCGTGGGCCGGAGTCCGGCCATCCGCCCGCCGGCGGGCGCAACGAGACCGCGGCACACCGCACCCGGCTACCGCTCGGGCCCCGGCTGCGGGGCGGCTGATGCGCCGGCCCGTAGGAGTTGCTGGGCGAGCGTGCGGCAGCGAACCGCCAGTTCCGGCGGGTCGAGCACCTCGAATTCGTGTCCCAGCAACAGTACGTGCGCGAGTACGCGATCGAGATCACCGGCGCCGCTGAGCAGTTCGCAGTGGTCGTCGCCTCGTGGCCGTATCACGGCTGCCGCCACCGGAACCTGTTCGCGGACGGTTTCTGCCGGTGCACGGACGAGGAACCGCGCACTGTGCGGATAGGCCCGGCTCGCCACGCCCTCCTGCACGTAAGTGGCCGCGGCAGGGGCGGGGCGCGGACGGAAACGCCAGGTGCGGGCGGCTACCGCGGTCATCCGGTCGACGCGGAAAGTGCGCCAGTCGTCGCGATCGAGGTCGTAGGCCAGCAGGTACCAGCGCCGGTCCGATGCCACCAGGCGGTACGGTTCGACCCGGCGGCGTTGTTTCCCGCCGGCGGCGGGATAGTCGAAACCTGCCTCCACCTCGTCGCGGCAGGTCCGGGCGAGTGTCATCAGCGCTTCGGCATCGACCGGTGGGCGGCCGCTGCCGAAGGACTCCACCGAACCGGCCAGGGTGCGCACCTCGTGCCGCAACCGGGTAGGTAGTACCCGGTCGATTTTGGTCAGCGCCCGCAACGCAGCATCGCCGGTGCTCGCGCCGCCCGCCCCCACGAGCAGTGATACCGCGGTGGCGATCGCTTCCTCGTCGTCGAGCAGCAGCGGCGGCAGATCCTGTCCCGGGCCGAGCCGATACCCGCCGCCGACGCCCTGACCGGCGTATACCGGGTACCCGAGCGCGCGCAGCCGCTCGATATCGCGCCGGATCGTGCGCGAGGTGACCCGCAGCCGGTCGGCGAGTTCGGGGCCCGTCCACACTCGGCGCTGCTGCAACAACCCGAGCAGGGTGAGCACTCGTTCGGTGGTACCCCGTTCGTCACTCTCTGTCACACAGTCCAGCCTTTCAGATATAGCGGACCGATCCTGTCCGCCATGGGTGCCAGGGTGGCGTTATGGGGCACCGACACACTCGACTGGAATCGCAGCTTGCGTGAGCAGGTCGAATTCCACTGGAAGCATCAGTTGCGCGACCGGCTCCGGGACCTCACCGATGACGAGTACTTCTGGTCGCCGGTGCCGGAGGCCTGGAGCGTACGGCCGCGTGGCACCTCGTCCGCGCCGATTCAGGCCGGCATCGGGGAATTCACCATCGACTACGGATTCCCGGAACCGGACCCCGCACCGTTCACCACCATCGCCTGGCGACTCGGGCATGTCATCGTCGGCGTGCTCGCCGCCCGGAACGCGGCACATTTCGGCGCGCCCGCCGCGTCCTACGACTCCTGGACCTACGTCGGCGACGCGAGAACGGCGTTCGAGCAGCTCGACACCCAGCTGGGTATCTGGCTGGACGGAGTGCGGGGCCTCCGTAACGCGGCGCCGGCCGTACCGGTCGGCCCGAAGGAGCCCTACCCGGACGCCCCCATGGCCGATCTGGTGCTACATATTCACCGGGAACTGATTCACCATCTGTCCGAAGTCTGCCTGCTGCACGACCTCTTCCTGCACACCCACGCCACGAACGGAGAACCACGATGAGCCGCGATATGCAGATCACTTTCGACGCCCACGATCCACGGGCACTGTCGACCTTCTGGCGTGATGTCCTGGGCTATGTGCATCCCGGCCCGCCGGGAGTCCGGTTGCCCGAAGGCGCCGATCCGCTGGCCGCGTGGGACGAGTTCCTCGCCGGGATCGGCGTGCCGCCCGAACAGCGCAATACGCGCTCGGCCATCGAGGATCCGGACGGCCGCGGTCCGCGGGTGTTCTTCCAGCAGGTACCGGAAGACAAGGTGGCCAAGAACCGGGTACATCTCGATATCCGGGCAGCTCCGGGGTTGCAGGGTGAGGAACGGATGGCCGCGCTGGAAGCCGAATGCGAGCGACTGGTCGCCTTGGGCGCGGCGCGGGTGCGGCGCTTCGAACCGAACCCGCCGATGGAGGCCGGTTTCATCGTGATGACCGATCCCGAGGGCAACGAGTTCTGCCTGGACTGATCAGGGCATCAGCAGGCCGCCCGGGCAGGCGACGCCCGGACACGGCACCGCGTAGTCGCGATCGGATCGGCGGTGCCGAGGCGAGATCGGCGCCTGCTCTCCCGAACATCCAGCCATGCGCCGCCGCAGCCGGATTCACGGCACCGCTAGGTTGTCGGCGTGCTGGTCACGACCGCGTGGACGAGCCCGCGGGCTCGCCGGCGGACGGGGCGATCCGTTCGAGGATGCGCAGCGAGCTGGTGGCCGAGACCTCGCGGAATTCGCCGCTGTCGAGGGCTCGGCGGTAGATGCCGTAGGGCGCTTGCCCGCCGTCGGCGGGGTCGGGAAAAACATCGTGGATGGCCAGGCCGCCGCCGGGGACGACCCATTTCGCCCAGCCGCGGTAGTCGCGGTCGGCGGCTTCCTCGGTGTGCCCGCCGTCGATGAACAGGAATTCGATCGGGGTACGCCAGCTCGGTGCGACGCGCGCCGAGGCACCGACGATCGCGAGGACGGTATCGCTCAGCCCCGCGGTATCGATGGTGTGCCGGAAGCGGGGCAGGGTGTCGAAACGGCCGGTCACCGGGTCCACCAGTGAAGTGTCGTGGTATTCCCAGCCGGGCTGGTGTTCTTCGGAGCCGTGGTGGTGGTCGACGGTGAACACCACCCCACCGCGGGCGCGGGCGGCGGCACCCAGCAGGATCGCGGATTTACCGCAATAGGTGCCGATTTCGGTGATCACCCCGCCGCGGCAGTAGTGCACCGCGGCGGCGTGCAGGGCCCGGCCCTCGTCCTCCGGCATGAATCCGGTGGCACGGCGGGCATGGTCGAACAGCTGCTCGTCGGTCAGCGGTGCGGTGGGGGCTGGGGCAGTCATCGCAGGTTGGTCTCTCTTCGGCGAACTCGTCCGGCATGGGCGGTGACCGACACTACTCGTCCCGCCGGCCGGGGAGTCGGTTGATCCGGTACCGCACCGACACTACTATCTAGACACATGTCCGAAGGCGATTCCAGAATTCTCGAGGCCACCCGGCGCCGGCTGAGCGGAAAGCAGGCGGACACTGTCGACAAGCTCACCAGAGCAGCTATGGAAGTGCTCGCGCGGGAAGGTTTCGCAGGACTCACCATCAGAATGGTCGCCGGCGCCGCCGGTGTGGGCACCGCCACCGCCTACACCTACTTCTCCTCGAAGGAACACCTGGTCGCAGAGATCTTCTGGCGCCGGCTGCGGGCCTCCGAAACACCGGTCAGCGAAGACGCCGACCCCACGGTGCGGGTACTGGCCGAACTGCGCGGGATCGCGCTGCTGGTGGCCGACGAACAGGAGTTGTCGGGGGCGGTGACCAGCGCGCTACTCGGCCGCGACCCGGACGTCCAGCATCTACGCACCCGCATCGGAGTGGAGATCCGCCACCGTCTCACCCGCGCGCTGGAACCGGAAACCGATCCGGACACCGTGGAATCGCTGGAATTGCTGTACGCAGGGGCACTGGTCCGCGCCGGAATGGGATACGAGTCGTACGCCGATATCGCCGACCGGCTGGAGCGTGCCGCCTTGCTCGTCCTGAAATAACCCGGGCCGCCGGCGCGTGCCGTCGGTTTCCGGCCGATACCGGGTCCGCCCGGCCCCGATCAGTCCTGTGTGGCGGGCCGGTGATGGGAGTAGACGAGCCGGGCGTACTCACTCAGCAACTGTTCCAGCCGGACATCCTGCCCGGAAGCGACCATCTGCTGATACCCGATCAGCATGGCCATCCCCAATTCGGTGTCCACCGCGGCGATCTCCTCGTCACCGACCACACCGGAGATGGTCCGGCGGACGGTACGCCGGCGGGATTCGTCGACCCGTTTGAGCGCCACCGCCACCGATTCGTCGTTCGCCGCCCACGCCCGGATCGCCGCCTCCGCCCGATGATGCAGGCCCAGCGTCAGATCCGACAGCGCCCCGATCGCCGAATCGGGAGTGGCGGGATCGAATCGCAGCGACCGCAGGATCAGCACCTGCCGGTTTTCCCAATGTTCCAGTAGCGCATCCACATACGTCTGCCAGCTACCGAAATGATGGTAGAAGGAACCGCTGGTCACCCCCAGCCGGCGGCACAGCACACCGATATTGAGATGCCGGAACCCGAGGTCGGACAGCACCTCCAGGCCGGTGTCGAAATAGTTGTCCTTACTGACGATACGAGACATACGGCGCCGATCTGCTCGGGGAACGGAGGGGATCTCGAGCACCGAACAGTACCGTATGGCCCGATCGCGGAGAGGGCCGGTTGTGAGGGTTCACCGGCCCCGGGGACGGCCGAAGGGGCCGTGCCCGAACCGACATGAGCGAACCCTCGCCGGGCCGCGGGTAGGAATCGGCACCGACGCCGGCCGGGGCCCGGTGGTGACGATCGCCTGCGCTCCGGCCGTCGCGTCCTTGCGCAGTTCGATAGCCGAATTCGTGCACCCCGGTGTGAGACCGCGGCCCGGTCAGCGCAACCGCACACCCAGCAGGGCGTCGACGGCGGTGGCGATCTCGGCGCCGGCGGCGGTATCGGTCCCGCCGTAGTCCAGGGTGTCGCGCACCCAGGCGTCGATCGCGGCCAGGGCACGCGGAGTATCGAGATCGTCCGCCAGATGCGTGCGTACCCGGGCAACGGCATCTGCCGCCGCCGGCGCTGCCGGGGCGATCACCGCCTGCCGCCAGCGATCCAGCCGCGCCTGCGCCTCGGTGAGGACCTCGTCGGTCCACATCCGGTCGGCGCGATAGTGGCCGGCGAACAAGCCCAGCCGGATCGCGCCGGGATCCACTCCGGCGGCCCGCAGCTTCGATACGAGCACCAGATTGCCCTTGGACTTCGACATCTTCTCCCCGTCCAAGCCGATCATCCCGGTATGCACGTAGTGGCGGGCGAATCGGCGGCCGGCCACCAGCGCCTCACCGTGCGCCGCGGAATACTCGTGATGGGGGTAGATCAGATCGCTGCCGCCGCCCTGGATATCGAATTCGGTGCCGAGCCGGTTCACCGCGATGGCGGCGCATTCGATATGCCAGCCGGGCCGCCCCGGGCCGAACGGTGACGGCCACGCCGGTTCGCCGGGGCGTTCGGCCCGCCACAGCAGCGCATCGAGTGGATCGCGTTTACCGGGGCGATCCGGGTCACCGCCGCGTTCGGCGAACAGCCGCGCCATGGTCTCGCGGTCGTAGCCCGATTCGTAGCCGAACTGTTCGGTGGCATCAATGCGGAAGTAGATATCCGGGAACTCGGTGTCCTCGACGGTGTAGGCGGCGCCCGCGGCCAGCAGCTTGCGCACCAGCTCGATCACCTCGTCCACCGATTCGATCGCCCCCACGTAGTCGCGCGGCGGCAGTACCCGCAGCGCGGCCATATCGGCACGGAACAGTTCGATCTCCCCGGTGCCCAGATCCCGCCAGTCCACACCGTCGCGGGCCGCGCGCTCGAACAGCGGATCGTCGACATCGGTGACGTTCTGCACGTAGTGCACATCGTGCCCGTTGTCGCGCAGCACCCGGTTCACCACGTCGAAGGTGAGATAGGTGGCGGCGTGACCGAGGTGCGTGGCGTCGTAGGGGGTGATACCGCAGACGTACATGGTGGCCGTCGCCCCCGGGGTCACCGGGCGGGTACAGGAGTCGGCGGTGTCGTGCAGGCGTAAGGGGGGCCCTGCTCCGGGGACCGCGGGAATCGGGGTATCGGACCAGGACTGCATACCTTCGAGAGTAGAGGTCGGTAACGGCCGGGTACCGACCACCCCGCCACCGCGGCCCGGGTCACGGGCCGGGGCGGCACGCGGACCTGCACGGAACCCGCGGATCGGGGAAAACAAGCATTGCCCTCGACGGGAATGAATCATCCGATGAGCCGGGCTGGTGGAGCCGTCAGAATGCCGGCCACGGAATGGGGCGGGAAGTGACCGGTAACGGCATCACCGGATCGTCGAGCAGCCGTTTGGCGCGGCGTAGCACGGCGTCTATCTCGGGATCGGTGAGATGTTCGGCCAGCCCGTCGGCGAGCTCGCCGGGCAGGGCGTCGGTGAAGGCGGTGATATCGGCGAGCAGATCCGCCGGAACGGGTTCACCGGCCCAGCCCCACAGCACGGTGCGCAGTTTGTTCTCCTGGTGCAGGCAGATCCCGTGATCGACGCCGTACACCTCGCCGTCCAGGCCCTCCAGCGCGTGTCCGCCCTTGCGGTCGGCGTTGTTCAACAGCACATCCAGCACCGCCATCCGCTGTAACCGCGGGTCGTCGGCGTGTACCAGCGAGACCTCGTCACCGGCGCCGTCGTAGGCCCGCAGGATCTCCCGGTAACCGTCCGGAACCAGCCCGGGCGGGCACAGATCCACCAGATCCAGGCGGGTGCTGCCGGGGGTACCGGGCTCGCGGGTGCTGATCCAGCGCTGCACCATTCCCGGACCGTACGGCCCGTCCCGCAGCACCGTCTCCGGGACCACGGGCCAGCCCAGCGCGGTGCAGATCAGATACGACGCCACCTCCCGGCCGGCCAGGGTGCCGTCGGGGAAATCCCACAGCGGTTGCTCCCCGCGCACGGGCTTGTACACCACTCGCACAGCACCGTCACCGGTCGCGAGATCGCACACCAGGGTCACGTTACTGGCGACACTCACCCGGCCCAGAACCGTCAGCTCACCGGTGGACAGCGTGTCCCCGGCCACCATCATTCCTCCAGATCGTTCGCGCCGAACAGTTCGCCGCGCTTGTACCCGTTGGTGCGCACGCACATATGCCCGCGCGCCGACAGTGGCTCCCCGCACAGCGGGCACGGCGGCCGCCCGGCGGCGATCACCCGCGTGGACCGCAGCGCGAACTCCCGCGCCTGGTCCGGGGTGAGGAATACCCGCACCGCGTCGGGCCCCTCCTCGGTGTCGTCGAGGACCACCGATTCGTCCACCTCGGTTTCGGTGATCGCCAGCAACTCCACCACCACGGCACCCGCGTCGGCATCCCAGCCCAGCCCCATGGTGCCGACACGGAATTCGGCGTCGATCGGGGTCACCAGCGGGTCGTTGTCGTTGACCTGCTCGGCCTGCGGCGGCACCTCCTCACCGAACCGGCGCGCCACCTCGTCCAGCAGCAGACCCATCCGGTCGGCGAGCACCTTCACCTGCTGCTTCTCCAGCAGCACACTCACCACCCTGGGTTCCTCCACCGCCTGCAGGTAGAACGCGCGATCGCCCGGCTCACCGACAGTTCCGGCGACGAAACGTTCGGGGGTGCGGAATACATGGATTGCTCGTGACACATGCACCTCCTGATACGTGACCCTGTTCGGCTGCGGTGCTCCGCCGCGCCGTTTCCCGGCGCACCCGCCGAGCCGCCCGACGCCGCCGAGAGGTGGCGCATCCGCCGGTATCGGGCATACCCATTATCCGTCTTTCCTTCCCGCGCCGATCTCACCGCCGGGCACCGGGCCCGAAGCCCCGGATTCGGGGGCCGGTGACGGCGCCAGACCGGAAAGGTCCGAACCGGTGTCGTTCATCCGGGTGACGAACGGCGCGGTCCGGGTGTAGCGGACAACGCTGAGCGAGGCGGGTTCCACCATGATCCGCTGGAATCCGTCGAGATGGATTCCCAGCGCATCGGCCAGAACCGCCTTGATGACATCGCCGTGAGTGCAGGCCACCCACAGCCGGTCCCCGTCGTGCAACTCCGCCAGGGCGCGATCGTGTTCCCGGATGGCCGATACCGCCCGGGCCTGCACCTGCGCCAGCCCTTCTCCACCGGGGAACACCGCCGCCGACGCATGCCGCTGCACGACCTGCCACAGCGGTTCGGCCAGCAGGTCTTTGATCTTGCGACCGGTCCATTCGCCGTAATCCACCTCGGCGAGCCGGTCGTCGACGACCGGTTCCAGTTCCAGATCGGCGGCCAGCGGCGATACCGTGCGCTGACAGCGCAGCATCGGTGAGGTCACGATCCGGGTGATCGGCAGGCTCGCGAGCCGCGCCGCGACCCCGCGCGCCTGTCCGCCACCGCGGTCGGTGAGTTCCACCCCCGGACTGCGCCCGGCGAGGGTCCCTCCGGTATTGGATGTCGACAGGCCGTGTCGCAACAGGATCACCGTCATGTTGCCAGCCTAACGGCGGCCGCGGCGCGGCGATGCCCGATGAACCCGCCCCGCGCCATCTCCCGTCCCGGCTCGCTCACGTCGCCGACACGACACCGGCGGCGAGCAAACCGATGATCACGAAACCCAGCACGATCCGGTACCCGACGAACCAGTAGAACGAATGCCGCTCCACGAAGCGCAGCAGCCACGCGATCGAGGCGTACCCGACCATGAACGAAACCAGTGTGGCCACCAGCAGTTGCGGGCCGGAGGCGTTCAGCCCCTCACCGGCCGGCTCGAAAGCGTCCGGTAGACTGAACAGACCCGACGCGGTGACCGCGGGAATCGCCAGCAGGAACGAGAACCGCACCGCAGCCTCGCGTTTCAGACCGAGGAACAGGCCCGCGCTGGAGGTGGCGCCGGAACGCGAAACACCGGGAATCAACGCCAGGCACTGCGCCAAACCCATCACCACGCCGTCACGGGTGGTGAGCTGTTCCATCGGGCGCTCTTTGCGGCCGTAGTGCTCGGCCGCCGCGATCACCAGCGCGAAAACGATCAGCATGATCGCCACCAGCCACAGATTGCGTGCGCCCGTGCGGATCTGGTCCTTGAACAGGAAGCCGAGTACCCCGATCGGGATCGTGGCGATGATCACATACCAGCCCATGCGGTAGTCGAGTTCGCGCTGCGCCTCGGCCTCGGGGTCGTACCCCACGGGCCCGGAACCGGTGACGACCGGCAGCTTCGTGGTGACCTGTTCGGCGAGCGGCACTCGTTCCCGGGCGCTCAGTTTCTCGAACACGGTCGCGAACCACACCTTCACGATCCGCCAGATGTCCTTGGCGAAGAACAACAGCACCGCCGCTTCGGTACCGAGCTGGGTGACCGCGGTGAACGACGCGCCCGCGTCCTCACCGAAGAACACCGAGGACACGATCCGTAAGTGTCCCGACGACGAAACCGGCAGGAATTCCGTCAATCCCTGCACCACACCGAGTACCAACGCCTGCACCCAGGTCATCGACTCGCCGATCACACATCCTCCTGAACCACGCCGAAAACCCCGCTCTTCCTTCACTCGACGGCACCGCAGCCGCTGCACGATCCCCGGCGATCGACCGCAGCGACCCTACAGTGCCCTATCCCGGGCGCGCACGGCGACCGGGGCCCGGCGGTGTCGATTTCGCCGGCAGCGAAGTCGATATCGCCGGCGGCGGACACGCCGCGCCCACCGTTCGCCGCGGGCGGTCACCGCCCGGTCACGCTCTAGGCTGGGCGCCGTGAGGAAACGTCGAACCGTGCTGTGCCGTCTGCGCATGAGCGCCAGCCCTACTCGGTTACGCTCCGCTACCGCCTCCGGGCGCGACCCGCTCGTCCTGCGTCCTCCCGGCACGAGCGCGGGTCCTGCGTGGATACGCTCCGCCACCATCTCCCGGCCCCGCCCGATCGTGCCGGCTCCGCTGGGCCCGGGGCCCCGGTGATGGAACAGCGCACCGTCGGCCGCAGCGGGCTGCGGGTCTCCCGGATCGGGCTGGCCACCCATACCTGGGGCAGCCGCACCGATGCCGAGACCGCCGCCGCGCAATTGATCGCGTTCACCGAAGCGGGCGGCACCCTCGTCGACACCTCCCCCGCCTACGGCGGCGGCGCCGCACAGCGGATCCTTGCCGACCTCCTCGGCGACCTGGTGTCCCGCGACGACCTCGTCCTGTGCGCGGGCGCGGGTCAAGTGCCCTATCTACCGGCTGTCCCCGCCGGAAGCGAACCGCCGATGCCGGAGCAGGCGCGGATCACCGTCGACTGCTCACGCCGCACCCTGCTGCGCCAACTCGACCGCACCCTGCTCGAACTCGGTACCGATCACCTCGACCTGTGGCAGGTCACCGCCTGGGATCCCGCCACACCGCTCGACGAGATCGCCGACACCCTGCAGTACGCGGTCCGTTCCGGCCGCGTCCGCTACGCGGGGGTCCGCGGATTCACCGCATGGCAACTGGCGAGCTTGGCCGCCCGCACTCCCGTCACCGCCGTACAGACGCCGTATTCGCTGCTCACCCGCGGCGCCGAGGACGATACGGTACCGGCCGCCACCCACCACGGCGCGGGAATCGTCGCCACCGCGCCACTGGCCGCCGGAATACTCACCGGCAAATACCGCGACGGGGTACCCGCGGATTCCCGCGCCGCCGACGAAGCCACCGCCGCGGAGATCCGCGGCCGCCTCGACGACGATCGCGCCACCGCCGTGGTCGATGCCCTCGTCACCGCCGCCGACGGGCTGGCGACCTCACCGTTGGCGGTCGCGCTGGCCTGGGTGCGTGACCGGCCCGGAGTGGCGAGCATGTTCGTCGGCGCCCGCGATATGGGCCAGCTCACCGGAGTGCTGGCCGCCGAAACACTGGAACTGCCGCGCGCGATCGCCGCCGCCCTCGACGATGTGAGCTCCACCCCGTAGCCGGGGGCGGGGGCGATCACCACACCGCGGCACGGATTAGCCTTGCCTACATGAGCGAGTCGGGTCCGGAGGCGGCAGCGGAACGTAACCACGGAGGGACCGCGCTCGTGCGCACCAGACGCACCCCGGGCCCGGCGCGCACCCGCCCGCGAAGGGTGCGGGCGCTACTGACCGGCCTCGCCGCCGGACTGCTCGTGCTCACCGCCGCCTGCGGTGGCACCGAACCGGCCGCAACGACCGGACAGCAGGGACCGGCCACCGCGGTCCTGGACAACCTGGACCCGGTACCGCTCACCCCGCCCCCGGTTCCCGCGTTACCCGCGACCGTCCGGTCCTTCGACGGCGCCGAGGTCACGGTCACCGACGCGAGCCGGATCGTGGCCGCCGACCGGTACGGCACGCTCGCCCAGATCGTGTACGCACTCGGGCTCGGCGACAACCTGGTCGGCCGCAGCACTGCCGCCTCGTTCCCCGCGGTGGCGGATCTGCCGAACGTCACCGGCGGCAACGGCGCGTTGAATGTCGAGTCGATCCTCGCGCTGCGGCCCAGCGTCTTCCTCACCGATACCACCAGCGCTTCGTCCGCCGTACGCGAACAGCTGCGTGCGACCGGGGTCACCGTCGTCTACTTCGACCCCGAGCGCACCATGGAGGGGGTCGTCCCGCAGATCGAGGCCGTCGCCGGCGCCCTCGGTGTCCCCGAGCGCGGACAGCAGCTCGCGCAACGCACCCAGGACGAGATAGCCGCCGCATCGGCCGCGGTGCCCGCCCAGGACCCGCCGCTGCGGATCGCGTTCCTGTACCTGCGTTCCAGTGCCATCACGATGCTGGCCGGGCCCGGGTCCGGCGCGGACGCGCTCATCGCCGCGCTCGGTGCGCGCGACGCCGGAGTCGAATCCGGGGTGAGCGAACCGTTCACGGCGATCACCAGCGAGGCGATGATCGCCGCGGCGCCCGATGTACTGCTGGTCATGACCGACGGAATGCAATCGATCGGCGGGGTGGACGGTATCTCGCAGATACCCGGTATCGCGCAGACACCCGCGGGCCGCAACAAACGGATCGTCGATATGTCGGATTCGGTGCTGCTGTCCTTCGGTCCGAACACCGGTCGCGTCATCACCGCCCTGTCCGACGCCATCTATGGTCACCCCACCGCATGAGCGCAGCAGGTCCGCCCCCAGGGACGAAGCATTGCCACGCACAGTCCGTGGTCATCGATCGACGCGGCATAACGGTGCCGTGCCCGGAGCCGACGACGCGCGGTGACCGCGCAGAGCCCCCGGACCGGGCCGAGCACCGAAGCCCGTGCGAGGTGGCGCGGACCCGGCGCCGCGGTGTGCCGACGGGCGTACCGGCATGACCGTAGAGCTGGACAAACCGCGACAGTCCATCGCCCCGGACCTCGGTCACCATCACAGACGCCGGGCGGCGCTCGCGTTCACAGTCGCGCTTGTCGCGCTGATAGCACTGGCGGTCGTCTCCGCCGCCGTCGGGCAGGTTCCCACCGGCCCCGCCGAAGTGGCCGGCAGTATCGCCCACCGGATCGGGCTGGACTGGGGGCCGTTACCCGCCCATCCGGCCGGGGAGGTCACCCTGTGGGAGGTGCGGTTCCCGCGGGTGATGCTCGCAATCCTCGTCGGTGCCGCGCTCGCCACCGCCGGTGCGCTGCTCCAGGGCGTGTTCGCCAACCCGCTCGCCGAGCCCGGGGTGATCGGGGTGTCCTCCGGTGCCGCGGTCGGTGCCGGCGCGGTAATCGTGTTCGGGGGCGCGTTCGTCGCCGCCTGGTCGGTGGCCGCCGCGGCATTCGTCGCCGGACTGATCACCACCGTGCTGGTTTACCTACTGTCCCGGTCCGGCGGCCGCACCGAAGTGGTGACCCTGGTCCTCACCGGTGTCGCGATCAATGCCTTCGCCGGCGGGCTCATCGCCTTTCTGCTGTTCGTCGCCTCCCCCGCCGCCCGCGATCAGATCGTCTTCTGGCAGTTGGGCAGCCTCAACGGCGCCACCTGGGACGCGGTTGTGGTGGTCGCGGTACTCGCCGCGACCGGCGTCGCGGCGGCCGTCGTCGTGGCGCCGCGGCTGGACCTGCTGGCGCTCGGCGAATCCGCGGCCCGCCACCTCGGGGTGGATGTGGAGCGGCTGCGGCGCACCGTGATCGTGATCGTCGCCGTCCTCACCACCGCCGGGGTCGCGTTCACCGGCATCATCCTGTTCGTCGGACTGATCGTCCCGCATGTGGTGCGCATGATCGTCGGGCCGGGGCATCGCGCTTTGATCCCGGTCAGTGCCGTGACCGGCGCCGTCGTCCTGCTCACCGCCGATGTCGCCGCCCGTTCGCTGGTCGACAACGCCGACCTGCCGCTCGGCATGCTCACCTCGCTGATCGGCGGGCCGTTCTTCTTCTGGCTGCTGCGCCGCACCCGCGCGCGTTCGGGAGGGTGGGCATGACCGAGCCAGGGCCGGAAACGGCAGGGTCCCGCAACGGTGACGGGCGTTCATCCATCCCGCACGGACAGGGCACGGGGGACCCGGACACCGCAGCGCGCCATCACCACGGAGGACCCTCGTCCATGGCCTCTACGCACGGTACGAGCGCATCGGGCACGGAGCACACGGCACGGCATTCCCGGGCAGGGCTCCCTCATGTAGCCGGTGGGCTCGGCACGGCCGCGGGGCGGATCCCGCTGCGCCGCCGCGTCACCGGACTACTGCGGCGAGCGCACCGATTGCCCGCCCCCACCGACCCGGGCACCGTCACCCTGCATGCCCGCGGCGTCACCCTGGACCGGCACGGTGGCGGGGGCGGCACCCGCCGTGTCCTCGACAACGTCGACCTGGACGTCACCGCCGGCCAGGTTCTGGCGCTGGTCGGACCCAACGGTGCCGGTAAATCGACCCTGCTCGCCGTGCTGGCCGGAGAACTCGTCCCGGAGCAGGGCGAGGTCGAACTCGACGGCCGGCCGCTCGATCACTGGACTCCGATCGATATGGCCCGTCGCCGCGCCGTCCTCCCGCAATCCCACATCGTCGGGTTTCCGTTCACCGCGGCCGAGGTGATCGCGATGGGGCGCGCACCCTGGCAGCGCACTCCCCGAGCCGACCGGGACGATGCGGTGATCACCGGCGCCATGGCCGCGACCGACTGTGCGCATCTGGCGGGGCGGTCGTTTCCGAGCCTGTCCGGTGGTGAACGGGCCCGGGTCGCGTTGGCCCGGGTGCTGGCTCAGGACACCGCCACCCTGCTGCTCGACGAACCCACCGCGGCCCTCGATCTCGGCCATCAGGAGGCCGTGCTGACCCTGGCCGCCGACCGGGCCGCCGCCGGTGCCGCGGTGGTCGTGGTATTGCACGACCTGGCCTCTGCCGCCGCCTACGCCGACCGCGTCGCCGTCCTCGACAACGGACAGCTGGCCGCGACCGGTACACCGCGCGAGGTCCTCACCGGGGAATTGCTCAGCCGCGTCTACCGCTACCCGATCGAGGTCCTCGACCATCCGGATACCGGTGTGCAACTGGTGCTTCCGGCCCGGTCGGCGCGCACCTGACCCCTCGGCGCAGCGCCCACAGACGACCGACTGCGGAATACTGCCGATCTCCCCGGCCACACCCGACGGTGCGCCGGCGACAGCCGCACCGACCCGCATCCTCGGCCCGGCTCACACCATCTTCCGGTCACCGCTACCGGGCCGGTCCCGGCAATCTCTCGGCCCTGTCCGACCGGTGACGCCGGCCCGGCTACGTCTTCTCGGCCTGCGCCCCGGAGGCCGCCGTTTCCGGACCCACCACGACACCGGCCGCCGCGCCGGGGGATCTCGGTCGCCAGATCAACTTCAGTACCGCCGGAGTGAGCAGCATCCGGATCACCGTGGCGTCCAGGATGAGCGCCGCGATCATGCCGTAGGCGATGTATTTCATCATCACCAGTTCCGAGAAGCCGAACGCACCGGTCACCACGATCAGGATCGCGGCCGCCGAGGTGATCACACCGCCGGTGTGCGCGATCCCGTACCGGATCGACTCCGGCGGGTCGGCGCCGTTCGCCCGCGCCTCGGCGACCCGGGACAGCAGGAACACCTCGTAGTCGGTGGACAGCCCGAACACCACGGTCACGATCAGCACGAGTACCGCGAACATCAGCGGCCCGGGCGTGAAATCGAACAGTTCCGCGCCGTGGCCCTCCACGAAGATCCAGGTGAGGATGCCGAGCGTGGCGCCGAGACTCAGCGCCGACATCACGACCGCCTTCACCGCCAGGATCAGCGACCGGAACGCCGCGTACATCAACGCCACCGCAGCCGCCACCAGCAGTAGCGCCAGCAGTGGCAGACCCTCCAGCAATCCGTGGATACTGTCCCGCTCCAGCGCCGGCACCCCGGCCACCATCACCCGTACACCGTCCGGTTCCTCGATACCGCGCAGCACCGCGATCGCGGTATCGGCGGCCCGTTCGTCCACCAGTCCGGCTTCCAGCACATTGATCCCGTCCCGGGTGGGCGCCGCCGGTTCGAACGGGCCGGTCAGGCCGGGTGTCACATTCGCCTGCAAGCGGATATCGCTCAACTGCGCCGCATCCGCACCCGTCACCACCAGCCGCAGTGGTTCGGTGCGGAACCCGGGGAACAGCGCATCGAATCTCTCCTGCGCCACCCGCGCCGGATTGTCCTGTGCCAGATATTTCTCGCTCAACCCGCCGAACTCGATATGCCGGAACGGCACCATCAGCAGCAGCAGACCCAGCACCACCGGCACGATCACCGCCCACGGCCGCGCCATCGCGCGGACCGCCAGCCGCGAGAAGATGCCGCGATCGATCTCGGCCTCGGTACTTGCGCGGGCGAATCGGCGCCATTTCCACAGATCGATACGGTGGCCCACGATCGCCAGCATGGCCGGCAGCGCGGTCACCGACAGGACGGCCGCCAGGAGCACCGAACTGATTCCGCCGTAGGGTACCGATCGCAGCACGCCGTTCGGGTAGATGAACAGGGCGCCCAGGCTCACCGCGATTATCGCCGCCGAGAACATCACCGTGCGGCCGGCGGTCGCCACCGTCCGCGCTACGGCCTCCTCCACCCTGCGGTCTCTGTCCGGCGTGGACGAGGGCCCTCCGTGGTTACGCTTCGCTGCCGCCTCCGGGCCCGACTCACTCTCGCCGCCGGCGGCCAGTTCTTCCCGGAACCGGGTCACCGTGAACAGGCCGTAGTCGATCGCCAGCCCCAGGCTCACCAGGGTCACCACCGCGCCGGCGAATACGTTCACGTCGATATGCCCGGTGAGCAGCCGCATGATGCCCTGGGTGCCCAGGATCGTCATACCGCCGACGAATACCGGGAGCAGTGCCGCGACCACGCCGCCGAAGACGAAATACAGTAGCAGCGCCACCAGCGGAAGCGCGATCATCTCCGCGCGCCGGATATCGTCCTGCATGCCGGTGTTGATGCCCTCTACCACGGGTTGCAGCCCGGCCAGCTCCACGGTCGTCCCGGCCGGTCCTGCGCCGGGAGTGCCGGCTGCCAGGTCGCCGGCGATCGCCAGGTAGTTGTCGACGGTCGCCGACCCCTCCCCGTGCAGCCCGATGCTGGCGAACGCGTATGTCCGGGAGTCGTCGGCGAATTGTCCGGCCAGGGCGCTGTCCCAATAGCTGTCCATGCGCAGCACCCGGTCCGGATGGTCGCGCAGCAGACCCGCCAGCTGTCCGGTCACCGCCGCCCGCACCTGCGGATCGTCCACCGTCTTCCCCGGTGGCGCGGTGTAGAGGGCGATCACATCGCTGTCGGTATCGCGGCCGAAGGTGGCATCGGCCAATTTCGACGCCGCCACCGATTCGCTGGATTCGTCGAACCAGCCCTCCTGCGTGAGCCGATCCGCCAGATCCCGGCCGTAGAGCCCGGACAGCGCGACCACGAACAGCGAAATCACCAGCACCGCGATCCGGTGCCGGTACACGAAACGACCCCACCGTCCGTTCCCCGCCGTCAACATTTGCGCCGGCCCGCTACTAACCGCAGGCCGGCGTGCGGTAGTCCGCGGACCGCAGGATCCCGCACAGATCGGTGCGCGAAAGCTTCCACGCACCGTCGAGATAGATGAAATGCACCACCGTCGTGCGGACCGCCGTGCCCGAACCGTCCTTGTCCAGCCGCAATGTCGCCGTCACAGTGCCGTCGTGATTGTCGAACACCGGATCGGTGACGCCGTAGACGGCGCGCGGATTGTCCTGCAACGCCTTGTACATATCCGGAATCGCGTCCCGGAACGCATCCCCGTCCTCGATCAGTTTCGTACGCTCGGTATCGGGCAGCGCCGGATCCAGCGCCCGTTTGATCTGGGTGTCCAGTTCCGCGGCGGTCGGCAGCGCACGCGATGCCAGCTCCTGCGAGGTCGCCGCCGCCGAGGACGATAACGCCGCCTTCGCCGAGGACCGGGCGGCCGCCACCGAATCCTCGTCGACACCGGTCCCGCACCCGGTGAGCAGCACCACCGCGGCCGCGGCCGCCACGGCGCCACTCGCACGCATCGCGCGCATCGGCCGGGAAACAGCTGTGTACCGCATCACGTCCTGCATACCACTCTCACTGCCTGCCTTCGATCACCGAGCCGATACGTGCCAGCAGGGCCCGTACCGTCGGAACATTACGGCCCCCCGGCGGCGAAGTCGCCCGCGGCAGCAGATCCCGCACCAACGCGACGACACTGCGCGCATCGTCGAGATCGATATCGGTCACCCGGGCTTCGGCCACGGCCACCACGTCCTCCGGCCCCGGCACGTCCGAATCCAGGTCCGGACGGTAGATCTCCACCTGCAGGGCCGCCCGGACCGTACGGAACGCGAACGTCCGCCCGTCCCCGGTACGGCCGAACCCGTGCGCGAACGGGCCCGTCGTCACTTCCTCGGCGGAAAACCCCGGCACCTCGTGCATCGTCGACTCCTGAACTCCGCACCGTCAGATCCGTACGGTAACCCGCCCCGCACGCGACCGGCCGCCGACACCCCACACCCCGCCGGTACAGGTGACCACCCGGTCGTGATCAGATAATCCCATGCAGTATCGGTCGTTTCCGGGCACAGCGAGACGAGCGCGACACCGGCGACCCCGCGGTACCGTCGTCGTCGTGCTGCTCGCCGCCGCCCTGCTGGCGGGTTGCTCCGGCGATCCCGATTCCGGTGCGGGCGATGCACCCACCCGGGAACCGGCGGCCCCGGCGGTATCGCCCCCCGTGGCTTCGGCCCCGGCCGGGGACGTGTACCCGGTCCCCGCTCCCCTCACCACCCTCACCACCGATCCCGGCAGCGGTTTCCTCGCCGGCCTCGATCCGGCGGGCACCGGTCTGGTGGTACTCGATCCCGGGACCACGCCGCCCACCGTCCATCAGGTACGTCTACCGACTCCGGCCCGCGATCTCACCGCCGGTACCCCGGGCGAATTCCTCGCCGCGGGCGATGGGGTGATCATGCGGGTCGACGCCGCCGGCCGCACGGTCACCGAGGTCGCGGTCGACGGCGATCTGCAGACTGCCCGCGCGCGCCCGGACGGCACCCTGATCGCCGGGACCGCCGACGGTCGCGTCCTCGTCCTGGACGGCACGGGCAAGGTCCGGCAGACCGTCACCGGGCTGGCCTCCACCGACCGGATCGCGCTCACCGGCGATACCCTCGCCGTCCTCGACCGTCGCCAGACACTGCTCACCGAGATCGAGCCCGGCTACGAGAACCTCGGGCTGGCACTACGCGCCGGAATCGGCGCCGCGAATGTGATCGAAGCCCCCGACAGCCGGGTCGTCGTCACCGACCCCGACAGTGGTCAGTTGCTGGTGTTCACCACCGAACCGCTCGTCCTCCGGCAGCGCTACCCGGTAGGATCGTCGCCTTACGCACTCGCCTACGACCGGGGTTCTGACACCGTATGGGTGACGTGCACGCAGAGCAACGAGATCGTCGGCTACGACCTGTCGACGGGAGCACCGCGGGAGGTGGACCGCTACCCCACCGTCCGGCAGCCGAACGCGGTAACCGTCGACGCCGATACCGGCGACCTCTACATCGGCTCGGCCACCGAACCGGGTCTGCAACGGATATCCGCGGACCAGCGCGAGAGAGGGCAGTGATGGCATCCACTCACCGTGGCGCGGCGACGCGGGCAAAACTCCCCACCGGATGGGAGACCACCGGCGACGACTACGAGTACATCCCCCTGCGGCTCCCCCCGGACGTCACCCGCGTGACCGCATCGATGCGGCTGGCCATCCAGGCCGAATTCGGCGGCTGGGAACTGTCCCGGGTCCGCGCCTACACCGACGGCAGCCGCCGCGTTCTGCTGCGCCGCCGCAAAACCGCGCTCACCAGCCCGGCGGGGCATACCACGGAGCTATGAACGTGCTGTACCGATTACTGCTCCGCCTGATGTTCCTGGTGCCGCCGGAACGGATCCACCGCCTCGTGTTCGGGGTGATCCGCGCGGCCACCGCATTTGCCCCCACCCGCGCCCTGTTGCACCGCCTTTTCGCCGTACCCGATCCCGTCCTGCATACCCGCGTGTTCGGGGTCGATTTCCCGGCGCCGCTCGGGCTGGCCGCCGGTTTCGACAAGGATGCCACCGGGGCGAACGCCTGGGGTGCGCTCGGTTTCGGATTCGCCGAGGTCGGCACCGTCACCGCCGCCGCCCAGCCGGGTAATCCGCAACCTCGATTGTTCCGGCTGCCCGCCGACCGCGCCCTGATCAACCGGATGGGGTTCAACAACCACGGGGCCGCCGCCGCGGCCGCCCGGTTACACGGCCGCGTGCCGTCGGTGCCGATCGGCGCCAATATCGGCAAGACCAAGGTCGTGGCCGCCGAGCACGCCGCCGGCGATTACGCCACCAGCGCACGCCTGCTCGGACCGCACGCCGATTTCGTGGTCGTCAATGTCAGTTCCCCGAACACTCCCGGTCTGCGAGACCTGCAGGCGGTCGAATCGCTGCGTCCCGTCCTGACCGCGGTGCTGGAGAGTGTGCGGGTGCCGGTGCTGGTGAAAATCGCGCCGGATCTGTCCGACGAGGATGTCGACGCGGTGGCCGATCTGGCCGTGGAGCTCGGCCTGGCCGGAATCGTTGCCACCAACACCACCATCGGGCGCGACGGCCTGCACAGCGATCCCGCCGCGGTCGAAGCCATCGGGGCCGGTGGGCTGTCCGGGCCGCCGGTGGCCGACCGCTCGCTGGAGGTGCTGCGACGGCTGTACACCCGCGTCGGCGGGCAGCTCGTGCTGATCTCGGTGGGCGGTATCGAAACTCCCGACCAGGCCTGGGAACGGATCCTGGCGGGCGCGTCACTGCTCCAGGGCTACACCGGGTTCATCTACGGCGGGCCGTTGTGGACGTGGCGGATACACCGCGGGATCGCCGAGCGGCTCCGCGCCGGCGGCTACAACAGCCTGGCCGACGCCGTGGGCGCCGGCCACACCGGCAACCGCTGAACGGGCGGGTCAGGCGGCCGAACCGCTACGGATTGCGCCGGGATCGTCGCGATATCCGGTGGGCACGGTTACCGGCTCGTCCTGCATGATCCGCGCCTCCGCCAGCCTGTCTTCGACACGGGTGGCGAGCAGGACCACGACCTGCTCGAACACGAGCCCGAGCAGCTCTGCCCGATGCCGGGCCCAGGCCAGCGCAGCGTCGTCGTAGACCAGCTCCGGGGCGGACAGGATTTCGTCCAGTTCCATTGCCGCGTAGGCCTGTTCGAACGACAGGGCCCGGCCGGGCAACCAGCTCAACAGCCACGACGATCCGTGGCGGGTCTGCACGCGCTCGGCGAACTCGAGGGAAATACCGCTGGTCATCAGCCAGTCGGTGATATGAATGCTCACAGCTGCCTCCTCAGGGGCTCGGCACCGATACCGGGCCGGAACCAGAGCCGGCGCGGCATCGCTGCCGTCGGATAAGGGCGGACCGCCGGGCGCGCTCAGCGCGCCGTCGCGGAGGATGCCTCCGGGTCCGTCCCGGCGCAGGCGACGGATCGACATGCTGCTGGATATCGGAATCCGCGGAACCGGGCTGTCGTCATTGTCATCACCAGGCCCTCCCGTACCTCTGATCGAGGGAAACGCTACTTCCAGTGTGTCATTTGACAGTTCCGCGGGTCAATGCATATGTCAAACGCCGTCCTGCACTATGGTTATTGCCATATGCGACCGGGTCGAAACCCCTCGGCGACGGCGAAAGACGAGAAAGGCCGCGGTATGTCCCCGACCGACGACACCGCAATCGTCGCGATCCGCAATATCCTGACCCGGCTCTGCAAACGCTCCGGACTGAGCCCCGACCGCCTGGCGACCACCGAAATCGATATCATTCCCCTGCTCGACCTCCCGGTCATCCGGCGATACGCCGCCACCCACGGCATCACCCGCACCGCCGCCGTGCTGCCGGTCATCCGCGAACACGCTCGCCGCCTCCCGCCGACTCACCGCGTCATCACCGACGCCGAACTGTCCCTCGGCCTGCTGCGGGAAACCGAGACCACCGGAGTCGACCCCGATGATCTCTACTCGCAGGACCTCGGTGACCGCCGCAAATACCTGTCCGCGCACTGGCGGCGGCTGCACGAGATCGCCGACGCCGAGGCGATTCCCCCCGCGCCCACCGTGCGCTCACTGCGCGCCACCCCTGAACGGCGTGCCTTCACCGCGCTCGCCGCGCTGCTGGTCACCGGGAACATCTACACCGACCCCCGATCCCCCCACAGCACCGGCCACGGAAACTCCGGCCGGATCGGCACGCTCACCATCGTCGGCGACGCCGTCATCGACCATATCTACCGGGTCGACGAAATCCCGGATGCGCGCGGATTCGCCCGCGGCCGTTTCAGCGACAACCCCGGTGGCAAAGGACTCGATCGTGCCGTTGCCGCCGCCCGTCTCGGTATCGACGTCCGGCTCATCAGCGCAGTCGGCGACGACGAGGCCGGACGCCGGATACTCGACTACCTCCGTTCCGAAAAGGTCGATACATCACTGGTCAGGGTCGTACCCGACGCCACCACCCCCCTCACCGCACTCATCGTCGGCAAAACGGGTATCGCGGGCACGATCTTCTGCGAGGACGATCGCATCCGGCTCACCACCGCCGAACTCAGCGGACCGGCAATCCAGGCCGCGCTCACCGAAACCGATGCCGTTCTGGTCACCCTCGAACCGCCGCTACCGGTGATCGAACGGGTCCTGGCGACGCTGCAGAACCTTCCGAAGCGGCCCACCCTGTTGCTCGCCGCGGCCCAGGCCGAAACCCCTCAGGTGCTGTACCGCTACCTGTCCACCGTCGACTACCTGATCGGGTCCACCCAGGAGCTCGACAGTATGGTTCCCGAGATACCCGCCCGGTCCGGGGCCCATATTGCTCGGCAGCTCCAGATGCTGGGCACCCGCGTCGTCTGCGTCGTCGAGGATTTCGGCTGCACCGTCCGCTCCGACCGGCTGGCCCTCGAAATCCCGCGGTTCCAGGCCGCGGCTCTCACCGATGTACCGGGTTCGCGGGGCGCCTTCTCCGCGGCGCTGGTGTATCGCTTGCTGTCCCGCCCGGCGGTAGCCGACGGCGAAGGCGGGCCGATCTGCCGGGTGGCCGACGAACAGGATTACACCTGGGCGACGGCCGCCATGGTGGCAACCCAGTCGTTCGCCGGTGACGTCCCCGGCGCCATGCCCACCGCCGACGAGGTGGACCGCATCATCCGGCTCACCGCCGAAAGGCACTGACCCGGTGCCCGGTCCGAGAGTTCCCGGACCTCACCGCCCCGCCGCGCGCGGAGTGCGCATACAGGTGCAGGCAGGCGTAAAGTCACCTACCGGCCCGCCATCGCACGGGAACGATGTCCCCGATCGGCGGGCCGAGCGCTGCGGTAGCCCGGACCCATCCATACTTTGCGGTACCGACAAATCACCGAAGGAGTATCGACCTTGACCGCAGCCGCGGAGCCTTCCGCTGTCGCCACGACCGAGCACCGGTTCACCCGCAACGGCCACGAATCCCCACTGCAGGTGTTACCCGTGGTCGACGGCGAACCGCAACTCGGCCACGTGCTGGTTTTCGGCCGGCCCGCCGACGGTTGCCTGGTGCGGATCCACTCCCGCTGCCTCTACGGTGAAGCGCTCGATTCCCAGGACTGTGATTGCGGACCGGAGCTCCGCAGATCCCTCGATCTCATCCAAGAAGCGGGGCACGGCGTATTGGTCTATCTGGAGCAGGAAGGGCGTGGCCTCGGGCTCATCGCGAAGGCTCAGGGCTACCGGGTGTCCGAACGCACCGGCGCGGACACCTTCGCCGCATACCGCAGCCTCGGTTTCCCCGAAGATGCCCGCGGCTATGCGCACGCCGCGGACAGCCTGGGCAGGCTCGGACTCGCCCGGGTCCGGCTGCTCACCAACAATCCCGAAAAGGTCGAGGCCGTTCGCGCAGCCGGTATCGACGTCACGATCGAACCGCTGTGCACACCACCACTCAGCGAACGAGCGGCTGCGTATCTGGAAGCGAAACGTCGTCGGCGCGGGCACTGGATTCCGGCGAGCGAACCTGCCTCGGCGCCGGCACCGGCCACGGACCGGCCGATAGGCGAGCAGATCACCGTCGTCGGCTGACCCAGACAGAACGCCCCCACCAGCGGCGTTCCCCGGCTACCATGGGTGATCCGCGTCACTCGCCGGTCGCTGGCCGCCCCTACGGCTCTCGGCGGTAACCACGGCGAGTGTTCCGGAACCCCAGCACCTCGGGAACGGACCCATGACCACAGATATCGCCTACACCCACCGCACCGGCGTCACTGCCCGCACAGTGCCCGCAGCTTTCCAGCAGACCCTCACTCTCCGCCCCGACGCGGTCGCCTTGCGCACCGTCGGCGGCACCCAGGAGATCACCTGGCGGGAGTACGGGCAACGCGTCCGCGTTCTCGCCGCGGGCCTGTCCGCCCTCGGCCTCACCCGCGGCGACACGGTGGGCATCATGCTCACCAACCGGCCGGAGTTCAACCTCCTCGACACCGCCGCCCTGCATGTGGGCGCCACCCCGTTCTCCGTCTACAACACCTGCTCGCCCGAGCAGATCGCGCATGTCTTCGGCAACGCCGGCAACAAGATAGTCGTCACCGAGCACCAGTTCCTCGGCACCATCCGGGACGCGGGCGTACCGATCGACCACCTCGTCGTCGTCGGCGGACCGGCCGAAGGTGCCATCACACTCGCCGACCTCGAGGCGAACCCCGATCCCGAGTTCGATTTCGACGCCGCCTGGCAGGCCGTGGAACCCGGTGATCTCGCCACCCTCATCTACACCTCCGGTACCACCGGGCCGTCCAAGGGCGTCGAACTCACCCACAGCAACGTGCTGGCCCAGATTCTCGCCCTCACCAGCGGCCCGCTCGACGTCGGTATCGAGGACCGCGCACTGTCCTATCTGCCCGCCGCCCACGTCGCGGACCGGATTTCCGGCCACGCAATCAACCTCGTCACCGGCATCCAGATCACCACCGTTCCCGACCCCCGGGAGATCGCTGCCGCCCTCCCCGATGCACAGCCGACCGTCTTCTTCGGTGTCCCCCGCGTCTGGCAGAAGATCAAGGGCGGTGTCGAAGCCAAATTGGCCGCCGAAACCGGAGCCAAGAAAGCCATTGCCGACTGGGCAGTCGCCACCGGTATCGCGGCCGCCAAGGCCGATCTGACCGGTACCGGTCGCGGACTGCTGCTGAATATCCAGCACCGCATCGCCGAGAAGCTGCTGCTGTCCAAAGTACGAGCGGCACTCGGCCTCGGGGAACTCCGTGTCGCTTCCTCGGGGGCCGCCCCGATCCCACCGGAAACCCTCGAATTCTTCCTCGGTCTCGGTTTCTGCGTCTCCGAGGTATGGGGGATGTCGGAAACCAGCGGCGTCGCCACCTACACCGAACTCGACAAACCCCGGCCGGGATCCGTCGGCCGCGCCGTCGACGGACTCGAACTACGGCTGGCCGACGACGGCGAAGTACTCGTCCGCGGCGCGATCATCACCCACGGTTACCGTGGCATGCCCGAGAAAACCGCCGAGGCGCTCGACGCCGAGGGCTGGTTGCACACCGGCGATGTCGGGACTCTCGATACCGACGGCTATCTGCGGATCATCGACCGCAAGAAAGAACTCATCATCAACGAAGGCGGTAAGAATATCGCCCCGAGCAATATCGAGAACGCCGTCAAGGCCGCCTCTTCGCTCGTCGGGCAGGCAGTGGCGCTCGGCGACGCCAAACCCTATATCACCGCGCTCATCGTGCTCGACCCCGATATGGCGGCCCTCCGCGCGAAGGAAATCGACGCCACCGACGCCGATATCGCCACCCTCGCCCGGCACCCCCGCATCGTCGACGACGTCCGCGCCGCGATCCAGGCCGGAAACGCGAAACTGTCCCGGGTCGAACAGATCAAACGGTTCACCATCGTCGATACCGTCTGGGAGCCCGGCGGCGACGAACTCACCCCGAAGATGTCGCTCAAACGGGCGCCGATCGCCGAGAAATACGCCGAGCAGATCACCGCGCTCTATGCCGAAAAGGCAGCCGGCACCGTGATCGACGTACGCGGCTGAACCGAACCGTACTCCGACAGCACTGTGGCCCCGGATTTCCCGGGGCCACAGTGTTGTTCGCGATTCACTTCTGTTCGTAGGTACCCACCAGTGTGGCCCGCGCCAGCGTATGCGAGAACAGGTTGAACCCGAGGAAGGCCGGGGTGGCTTCCGGTGGTACGCCCAGCGATTCGACATCCACCGCGTGCACCACGATGAAGTAGCGGTGCGGGCCGTGCCCGGCCGGCGGTGCCGCGCCGACGTATCCGGCGAAGCCGCCGTCGTTGCGCAGCATCACCGCGCCCGCGGGCAGTGTGCCGCCCTCACTACCGGCGCCGGACGGCAGTTCGGTGACCGATGCGGGGATGTCGGCCACGGCCCAATGCCAGAAACCGGAGGCGGTCGGCGCGTCCGGGTCGTACACCGTCACCGCGAAACTCTTCGTCTCCGCCGGGAATCCCGACCAGCCGAGCTGCGGGGACACATCCTTACCACCGGCCCCGAACACACCACTGACCTGGTCGTTGCCGAGCGGCGCGCCGTCGGGCACATCGGCGGAGGTCACGGTGAACGACGGCACCGAAGGCAGAGCGTCATAGGGGTTGTAGGTCATGGGAACCTCTCTCGAATCGGATCAGCTGTGCAACAGAAAGTGTTCCAGGACATCGGTGCCGAATTCGAGCGCATCGACCGGCACCCGTTCGTCGACGCCGTGGAACAGCGCCGCGAAATCCAGTTCCGGCGGCAACCGCAGCGGCGCGAACCCGAAGCACCGGATCCCCAGATCCGCGAACGCCTTCGCATCGGTACCGCCGGACAGCATGTACGGCACCGTACGCCCGTGCGGATCGTGCGCCAGGATCGCATCGTTCATCGCGTCCACGAGGTGGCCGTCGAAAGTTGTTTCATAGGAATCGAGTTCGGTGATCCATTCGCGTTCTACGTCCGGGCCGATCAACTCGTCCACTTCACGTTCGAACTCGGCCAGCCGGCCGGGCACCACGCGGCAGTCCACCACCGCCTCCGCGGTCTGCGGAATCACGTTCGCCTTGTACCCGGCATTCAACATGGTCGGGTTCGCCGTATCGCGCAGGGTGGCACCGATGATCCGGGAGATCGACCCCAGCTTCGCCAATGTCCCCTCGATATCCTTACTGCCCGGGTCGAATGCGAGCCCGGTCTCCTCCGATACCGCGGCGAGGAACTCGGCAACGGAATCGGACAGCACGAGCGGGAAGGTATGTGTCCCCAGCCGGGCCACCGCCGCCGCCAGAATGGTCACCGCATTCTCCTCGTGCAGGAACGACCCGTGCCCGGCCCGGGCCTTTGCCCGCAACCGCATCCAGCCCAGGCCCTTCTCCGCGGTCTCCACCAGATAGAGCCGCCGCTCACCGCCGTCGGGACGGGGCACGGTCAGCGAGAAACCGCCGACCTCCCCCACTGCCTCGGTGATCCCGGCGAAGAGCTCGGGCCGGTTCTGCACCAGCCACTGCGACCCCCATTTGCCGCCGTTCTCCTCGTCGGCCAGGAAAGCGAACACCAGGTCACGGGGCGGCACGGTGCCCTCGATCTTGAACTGGCGGGCCACCGCCAGCATCATCCCGACCATATCCTTCATATCGACGGCGCCGCGGCCCCAGACGTACCCGTCCTGTACCGCCCCGGAGAACGGGTGCACACTCCAATCGGCCGCCTCGGCCGGCACCACATCGAGATGCCCGTGCAGCAGCAACGCGCCACGGCTCGAATCGGCCCCCGGCAGCCGCGCGAAGACGTTACCCCGGCCCGGCAGGCCGGATTCCACGTACTCCGTGGTGTAACCGGCGTCTTCCAATTGCCGGGCGACCCACTCGGCACATTCGCGTTCCCCCTTGGTGGTCGCCGGGTCGCCGGTATTCGAGGTATCGAAACGGATCAGCGAGCTGACCAGATCCACCACCTCGGATACGGCACGGGATCGAGCGGAGCCAGAGTTATCACCTGTCGCGGCCACGCACCCTTCCTACCATCAAGCGCATCATTGCTTCTTTTCGGCGCTGTGTGGTGCGTTGCGCGTGGTGGCATCTCGGGGCGATAGAGTGTGGCGCGCATAGTCAGGTGCGCATATCTATGTAGCTCTTTGTTTTCCGATGCACCTACACCAAGCCGAGGAACTCGGTGGCGTTTCCCCCCTCCGCACGGGCCGCGTCGCTTCCGAGCACGCATTTCTATCGAACTCTCGGCCCGAATACCTTCGGAGCCTCCCTACCCGGTCGACTCCCCCGCCGATGCCGGCCGGCGAACGGGATGCTCGCCTACTTGTCGGGCAGTTCGCCGAGCACCCGGCGCAGATGGTCGCGGCTTTCCCCCGGCGTGGGCGCGATCACGCTGAGCTTGTTCATCACCGTCATGTACACCTCCACCTCGTGCTTCTTCTCGAGGTAGTGCGAGGTGGTGAGCTGCTCCATGTAGACCATATCCGGCAGCTCCGGCTCCGGGAAGCGCAGGATGCTGAACGAACCGCCCGCGGCGGGATGCCCTCCGACCTCGTAGGGCAGCACCTGGATCTTCACGTTCGGCCGGTCGGACACGGCGATCAGGTGTTCGATCTGGCCGCGCAGCACTGCGTAACCACCCACCGGGCGGCGCAGCGCGTTCTCGTCCACCACCGCCCACAATGTCGGGGCCGAGGCGCGGCTGAGGATCTCCTGGCGGCGCATCCGCACGCCCACCCGGCGTTCGGTGTCCTCCTCGTTGAACAGTTTGATCACCGAGCGCGCATAGGCTTCGGTCTGCAGCAGACCGGGGACGAACTGTGCCTCATAGGTGCGGATCGTTGTCGCAGCCTGTTCGAGGCCGATATAGGTTTCGAACCACGGCGGCAGCAGATCGTTGAACGGCTGCCACCAGCCCGGGTCGTTGGCCTTCTTCATCAACTCCAGATAGACCGAAAGCTTCTCCGGATCGTCGACACCGTAGAGCTTCAGCAGATCCAGCAGATCGCGTTCCCGGAACCTGGTGCGACCCAATTCGAGGCGGCTGATCTTGGCGTGCGAACCGCGGATATGCTCACCCGCGTCCTCGCGGCTGATACCGCACGCTTCGCGCAGCTGCCGCAGCCGGCTACCGAGCGATATACGCAATACGGTAGGCCCGCGATCGGCTTCCGCCTTATCCGGGAGATCGGAATCGTCCTGCTCGTTAGTCATGATCGCCTCTGGCCAGTTCGTGCTGTGCTGCATCGTACGGCGCCCGCCGCCGATGAACCGCACCGGTCGGCAGGCGATCCTACTCTCAAGTAGGCACTGAATATCGGTAACGCGCCTACACCGGGCGGACCTGGCATCCACTCGGCAACCCACTGTCGCGCCCCTCGGCTCGAATTCTACAGCGCCGCATATCCGTAGCTTCTCGCACGTTTGCGCGCGCTGTCGGCGTTGTTTGCGTAAACTCCCTCACGACACGACGATCCGGCCTCACAACGGCGCGGACCTGGGGAGATGACATCGATGAGGGCACCGGGAGCAGGTGCGGGTACCGCGGAAGCCGTCCCCAGCATACCGCTTGGCCGCCCGAATCGCGACAACCGACCGGCCGGTCCGGTCAGCTACCTCCTCGGCGAGCATACGGGAGGGAAACGCCGCAACCGCCGGGACGGCCACATCGGCCCGGCATTACCGTCGGCTTCCTCTCCGGCTACCCCCCGGACAACTCGACGGACACCCGTAACACCTTGGGCAGCAACCACTTTTCGTTGCGTCCCCGGCATGCCCCGGGCTGTTCTACCGCGAGCCGGGCCGCTAAGCTCGCGCGCAACCATCCGGGCCCGGATCCGCCGTGAACCCGCGGCATTTCGAGAACGAATCACCACCTGGTACACCGAGAACAACTGGAGGGTCGTATGTCCGACGAAGTCACCGCCATCGAGATCCGCAAGAAACTGACCGAGGTCCTCACTCATTCCAGTATCGATCTCGCGACCTCCAAAGACGGTGTCAACTGGGCCACCAGCGCGTTCTTCGCCAACCTCGACGAGGATCTGTTCCGCCTCACACTGATCCTCGAGAACCGCGGCCGCACGCTGGATCAGCTCAGGGCCAATCCCAATGTGGGGGTGAAGGTCGTGCCGGGCGGTATCGCCGATCCGTTCGCCCAGGGCCTCGGCACGGTGACCCTGCGCGACGACAGCGAACGCGACGAGACCTTCCAGGCGTTGCTGCGCAAGGAACCGCAGGTGGAACCGTTCTTCGCCGCTCCCGTCACCGCGGTCGTCATCGATATCGACTGGTGGCGGGTCACCCATCTGGGTGGCGGCTGGCTGCCGGGCAAGGTGCTCGAACGCGGCAACGGAGCCTGAGCGCACACCCGCTGCCGCACGGCCTTACCATCACGCTGTCGGATCGATAATGCAGAGAGAGGTTTTCATGGCCGAACCGGCTCCTCGGACGGGGGTTCGCGCACCGGTCGGGGTGGATACCACCCGGCCCAGCATCGCCCGCGTCTACGATTACAGCCTCGGCGGTAAGGACAACTACGACGTCGATCGTCTGGCCTTCGAGCAGATCCTGGAATACGCCCCGCGGCAGGGCGATGTCTCCCGGATGAACCGGCGCTGGCTGCACCGGGTCGTCAGGTACCTGGCCGGACCGGCCGGAATCGACCAGTTCCTCGATATCGGCGCCGGCCTGCCGACCGTGGGCAACACCCATCAGATCGCGCAGCAGGAGAATCCGGAAGCCAAGGTCGTCTACGTCGACAACGATCCGGTGTGCAACGCACACGGCCGGGTCCTGCTCGAGCAGAACGAGAACACCCATTTCGTCTCCGGCGACGTCCTCGAAAAGCGCACGCTACTGGAGAACAAGAACGTTCTGCAGTATCTGGATCCGGACCGGCCGATGGCGATCATCCTGTGCGGGCTGCTGCATCACCTCGACGACGAACTCGATCCGCCGGGAGTGATGCGCGAATACATCTCCCGGCTGCCGGCCGGATCGTATGTCGCGATCACCAACTTCTGGGATCCGGCCGACGAGGACCCTGAACTCCACGCACTCGCCAAACAACTCGAGCGGGCGTTCACCGAAATGGGTCTGGGCTCGGGGTGGTACCGCACCCGGGAACAGCAGCTCGAATACTTCGAGGGGCTGGAGCTCATCCCGCCCGGATTCACCGAGCTCGAGGACTGGTGGCCGTCGGGCCCGCCCACCCGGCAGCGACTGCCGGAGGAACGGGTCGTGATCGGCGGGGTCGGGTACAAACCGGACCCCGCCGCGACGCGGCTGCACAGTATCGACGGAGGCAGATAGCCGGGATCCGGGGGCGGCCGAGCACGGTGCGTCGCGGGTATCTCGAATCGAGTTACGCAACAGCGCTTTCCGCCCCATCCGGGCAAACGACACATACACAACACTCAGGCGCGCCGCGCTACAACGCGAAGTATGTTGCCGCGCACGGTGATCACGATATTGCTCAACTCCCGGCAACATTCTACGCTGAGTGATCCGACTCACACTTCGTTCGCTTGTCATTTTCGTGCAGAGAGAGGTCGATATGGCCGAGCCGGTCTCCCGGATCCGCCCCCGCGAACCCGTCGGGGTGGATACCACCCGCGCCAGTATCGCCCGTGTCTACGATTACAGCCTCGGCGGTAAGGACAACTACGACGTCGACCGGTCGGCCTACCAGCAGATCCTGGAGGTGGCGCCGCGCCAGGGCGATGTGTCCATCATGAATCGCCGCTGGCTGCATCGCGTGGTCCGGTATCTCGCCGGAACCTCGGGAATCGACCAGTTCCTCGACATCGGCGCCGGCCTGCCCACGGTCGCCAATACGCACGAGATCGCCCAGCAACTCATTCCCGAAGCTCAAGTGGTCTATGTGGACAACGATCCCGTGTGCAATGCGCACGGCCGGGTCCTGCTCGAACAGAACGAGAACACCCATTTCGTCTCCGCGGACCTCCTCGAGGAGGGCACGCTGCTGGCCGCATCCGATATCACCAAATACCTGGATATGGACCGGCCCCTCGGGCTCATCCTGTGCGGTTTGCTGCACCATATCGACGAGCAGTTCGATCCGGTGAGCATGATGCGCAAGTACGTCGAACTACTTCCCGCGGGTTCCTACCTCGCGATCAGTCACTTCTACGATCCCGGTCCACAGGATCCGGAACTGCACGCATTGGCCCGCGAGCTCGAACGGCGGTTCACCGAAAAGGGACTGGGCTCGGGGTGGTACCGCACCAGTGAGGAGATCCTGGAGTACTTCGGCGGTCTCGAACTCGTCGCACCGGGGCTCGTTCAGCTCGACGATTGGTGGCCCGCAGGTCCGCCGCTGCGTGAGCGGTTCCCGGAAGAGAAGGTCATGGTCGGCGGTATCGCCTACAAACCCTGAGACGCCGCCGCGCCGATCGTCGCGGCGGCCGTCTTCCTTCCCACGTCGCCGCGCGAGATTCCGTCAGCCGGCCCTACCTCGGCCGGGTCTGTGTTCCGTATTCCGATCGTTCGGGAAAGACTGTCCGCCTCGCGCACCCGGTCGATGCCGCTGGTGCCGGAAGACGAGACGAAGAGAGCCCGGCCGTACAACACGACCGGGATCGAAACGCCGTCCGCTCGGCCGTTCCCGGCCCCGCAGCTCAGCCGTTCAAGGCATGGAATGCGGCAAGCACGCCGGCCGGGATCCGGCCACGTGCCGATACCTCGTGACCGTTGCGCTGGGCCCATTCCCGGACCACCCTCGCCGAGGCCGACCGGCCCGGCCGTTCCCGTTTGGTCCGCCCGGCCCGTCCGGCCTTGCGGGCGAACGGGGTCCATTTTCCGAAGACTGCGCGCAATTCCCCCGCGTTGGCTTCGGTCAGGTCGATCTCGTACGTCACTCCCTCGAGTGCGAACACCACCGTTTCGGCTGCGGGTGATTCGCCGTCGAGGTCATCGATCAAGCTGATGACGACCTTGCGCGCCATGGGCCTACTCCTCCGATCCCCGAATACATTGCCACCTATGACATCAACAACCCCGCGGCCGCGCGAAATCCGGGCCTGCCCGCAACACCGGCACCGCCACCTCTCCCGGGGGATGTGAGCATACCGCCAAGGACGAATGCCCCGACGCCGGGGCGGAATACGAGCCGGCGGGCTACCGTGACGGGCAGACCAGAGAGGATCGGCCGGATGAACACACACCGCGGGGACGAACCCGAGACCCTGGAGTTCGGACTCCCCCACCTGGCGATGACCGCTCTCGCCTGGGGTGCGCCGGACGGGCGGCTCGCGCTGTGCCTGCACGGCTTCCCCGACAGTGCCTGGACCTGGCGCCACCTCGGCCCCGCGCTCGCCGACCGCGGCTTCCGCGTGATCGCACCTTTCACCCGGGGATACGCCCCGACAGCGGTCCCGGCCGACGGGGTCTACCATCTCGGCGCGCTCGCCTACGACGCACTCGCGATCCACCGCGCGTTCGGGGCTCCGGACGATGCCGTGCTGATAGGTCACGACTGGGGAGCGTTGACCGCCGGTACGATTGCCGCCGATCCCGATTGCCCGTTCCGGAAGGTGGTCTCGCTCGCCGTGCCGCCGGTGCCCGGTATGCGGCCTCGGCGGGCGGCATACCGGTCGGCCGGTGCGTATCTGCGCCAGCTGCGGTACAGCTGGTACATCCTGTTCAACCAGCTGCCCGGTATCGCCGAACGCGCACTCGACCGACTGGTCCCCCGGCTGTGGCAGGACTGGTCCCCGGGCTACCCCGCGGCGGACGATATCGCGCATGCGCTCGATGCCTTACCCGTGGGCGCTCACCGGACCGCGGCGCTGTCCTACTATCGGGCGTTCGCGCGGTTGACCGCGAAGGTTCCCGAGCCGTACGCCGGACCACACCGGTTCTGGGATCAGGCGCCTCGGGTGCCGATGCTGTATCTGCACGGTTCGGCGGATACGACGTTGCATCCGGCGTTCACGGCCGGTGTCGCCGATGTCCTGGCCCCGGCGGGCGGGGCCGTCGAGATGGTTGCGGGGGCGGGGCATTTCCTGCACCTGGAGCAGCCCGGGTCCATTGCCGGACTGATCGGCGATTTCCTCGCCGACGGCTCCGTGCCGCGGAGCTGATCACTTCCGGTGGTCGGCTTCCTCACCGGGGCCGTCCGGCCGGTACCTCCCGGGACGCACCGCCCGTCATGCGAACCGGGCCCGGCTATGTTTCCCATCACAGACGCAATAATCCCGCTTCCGCAACTATTACGGGCCCCCATATCATCGCGCGGTGGCAAGTGAGGCGGAAACAGGCACACTGATCGAGCACTTCGTGCTCGCGGTCTGCGATCCAGGACGGTGGGAGGGGGTGGACCGGCTCGCCGAGCTGGATCTGACCCTGGCCCAGGCGCGCGTACTTTTCAGCGTCGTCCGGCGCAGCGAGCCGCAACCGATCCACATCATCGCAGGCGAGCTCGGCCTGTCGATGACCGCGGCCGGCCGCAATGTCGACCGGCTGGTGCGCCTGGGTCTGCTCACCCGGGAGGAAAGCCCGACCGACCGGCGGGTGAAACTGGTCGGTCCCACCGAAGACGGGCGTCAGCTCGCCTGGGACCAGATCGCCGTCCACCGCGCGACGATCGACCGGGTGGTGGACGGACTGCCGGACCCACTGCGCGCCGACCTCTGCCGGGTCCTCACCGCTGTCCTCGAATCCGGGGCCATACACAACGTCGTGGCGTGCCCCCCAGCATCTTCAGGAGAGAATTCGTGAACGCAAGTCCAGCCCCCGCGCCCGCCGCGGGGGCCCCGGAGAAGATCGACGCATCGGTGCTGAAACTGGCCGGTGTCGTCGTTCTCGGGTCCATCATGGCCATTCTGGACATCACGGTGGTGAACGTCGCCATGCCGACGTTCCAGTCCGAATTCGGCGTCGCCAACTACTCGACGGTCGCGTGGACGGTCACGGCATACACCCTCGCACTGGCCACCGTGATCCCGCTGACCGGCTGGGCGGCCGACCGCTTCGGTACCAAACGGCTCTACATGATGGCGCTGCTGCTGTTCACCGCCGGATCGGTGCTGTGCGCGCTGTCCTGGAACATCGGCGCGCTCATCGGCTTCCGGGTGATCCAGGGCCTCGGCGGCGGCATGCTCATGCCGCTCGGCATGACCATCATGACCAAAGCCGCCGGCCCCGAGCGGATGGGCCGCTTGATGGCCATCCTCGGTGTGCCGATGCTGCTGGGGCCGATCCTCGGCCCGATCCTCGGAGGCTGGCTGATCGAGGACGCGTCCTGGCACTGGATCTTCCTGATCAATCTGCCGCTCGGGGCGATCGCCATCGTCTACGCCTGGTTCGCCCTGCCCAAGGACGAGGCTCAGCCCACCGAGAAGTTCGATTTCGTGGGCATGCTGATGCTGTCGCCGGGCCTGGCGCTGTTCCTGTACGGCATCTCCTCCATCCCGGAGGAAGGCACCGTCAACACACCGAAGGTGTGGGCGACCATGCTCGTCGGTGGGGCGCTCGTGGCCGCATTCATCGTCTACTCGTTCAAACCGAAGAATCCGCTGCTGGATCTGCGGCTGTTCCAGAACCGCGATCTGACGGTCGCCACGATCACCATGTTCCTGTTCTCGGCGTCCTTCTTCGGCGGACTGCTGCTGATCCCGACCTACTTCCAGCAGGTGCGCGGTGAGAGCGCCCTCATGGCGGGCCTGCTGGTGGCACCGCAGGGCCTCGGATCGCTGCTCACCATGCCGATCGCGGGCATGCTGGTGGACAAGGTGCCGGTGGGCCGGGTCGTCCCGGTCGGCCTGGCGATTCTCACCACGACCATGTTCGGCCTGACCCAGATCGGCTCCGACAGTTCCTACTTCTACGTCCTCAGCGTGCTGTTCGTCATGGGCCTCGGTATGGGTCTGACGATGATGCCGCTGATGACCGCCGCGCTGCGGACGCTGAAAGAGGCACAGGTGGCGCGCGGATCCACGCTGCTCAATATCGTCCAGCAGATCGCCAGCTCGGTGGGTGTCGCGGTGATCTCGGTGGTGCTTACCAACCGGATGCAGAGCTCGGAGGCCGTCTCGGCCGGTCAGGCGATGATGGAGGCGCAGAAGACCGGTGCACAGCCGGATCCTTCGGTGTTGCAGTACCTGGCGAGCCTCGGTGACAAGTTCGAGGCCGTCATGCTCGGCGAGATGGCGGATGCCTACGCGACCAGCTTCTGGGTCGCCTTCGTACTCTGCGTGGTGACCGTCATCTTCTCGCTGTTGCTGCCGCGTAAGGCGAGTTCGGTGCCGAAGACCGGCGAGAACGCTCCGGCACCGGTACTGATGCACTAGCCCCGCCGATACCCCGGTGCGCCGCCCGCCCGAACCAGCCGGTTCAGGCGGGCGGTGCCGTATTCCGGAACCATTCGAGGATCTGCGGGAGCGCTGCGCGGACGGTGCCACCGTGGTCGAGATCACCGAGTTCGATCAGCTCGGCATCGGCGCCGAGTTCGGATTTCATACAGCGCTGCGAATTCTCGAACGGCACACTGCGGTCGCCCGGGGCGGCGTACAACCGGACCGGAACGCCGGACCGCCAGTCGCAGACCGCATCGCTGTCGCTCATGGCACGAAGGGCGGCGCCGACGGGGTTCCGGGCCAGGGCCAGGAATTCCGGGGTGAGCAGCTCCTGCGGTGTCCGCGGGAGGCCCGCCCCGATCCTCAGCAGATCGTGGCGGCCGTCGAAGAGTTCCTCGACGCGCTGCGCGTACGGTTGCCGGAATGCTTCGCCGGGGTGGTCGTACAGGTGATAGATACGGTTCATCGCGGTGATCCAGTAGGCGAGGTAGACCACCGCCTGGCGCGGTTCCACCCGACCGTCCAAGGCCGCCGGCGCCTGAACCTCCTGGACGGCGTACGGCCCACTCACCGCGGCCGCCGCACGGAGACCGAAACCGTCCACCTCGCCTTCGCGCAGATCCCGGGCGAGGGCGAGTGCGGCCTGCCCGCCCTGGGAGAACCCGGTGACCAGGACCTCGGGGTGAACCTCGCGGCCCTGCCGGTCGAGCAGTTCGCGGGCCGCGAGCAGCAGGTCTGCGGACGCCGTTCCCTCCGACGGCGCGTGTGCGTAGGGATGCGGCCCTGGGCCGGTGCCCAGTCCGAGGTAGTCCGGGGCCACGGCGAGATAGCCGGCGGCGGCGAACAGGGTCGCCCGGGCGCGGTCGGTTTCTCCTTCCTCGGTCGGTGCCTCGTCCCGGCGCACGATCGTGCCGTGTGCGTAGGACACCACGCGCAGGCGCGGATTCTCGGTCTCGGGCACTACAACCAATCCGCTGGCGACGACAGGGGCGCCGTCGGCGGCGACGGTCCGGTATTCGACGCTGTACCGGCGGACACCGCCTGCCTGCGGCAGGGGGAATTTCCACTTGTCGAGATAGGCGCTGGTTTCCGGGCCGGCCATCGCGGGCATCGGGGTCACCGATACGAGCTCCCCGCGGTTCGCCGGAGCGGTGACCTGCCCATCGTCGGAAGAACCGCAGGCGGCGACCGGCACCGTGAGCACAGCGGCCAGCAGCGTCAGCAGTACCCGGCCTGCGTACACCGTTTTACCTCCCGGCGGGGTAGATCGACAGTGATGTGGACGCTACCGAAGGTATACGCGCCCCGGTGATCCGGTGCCGCGCGGCGACAATCGCCGGCCGGTGATCCGCCGAGTCGCGAAACGACTACCGAGCCCGGGGCGATGACATCTTCGTGGATGCAGAAGTCATACCGGCGACCGAGCGGCAGGAAATGGTGCGGTGCTTGCTGGCACTGTGTCATGTCGTCAACGAACTCGTCGATCTCGCCGAATCCGAACCGGCACTGCACGATCGCGCAGTACTGGTCCAATCCGTGTTACGCGATACGGTCGTAAACTTGGTGGCCAACGGTCGTGCGACCCCGATCGGAGGCTGCCTGACGACGTAAGCCGCCCCACCGACTACTGCGTCGTCCGAGTTCCCAGTGGTGAACGCAGAAATAGACTGGGGTGGTGACCAAACCGACCCCATGGGGCGCGAGCACTGGGCACGGGGACGAACCGGCCGGTGCGGTGCGCGCCGCGTCCACTGCGGCCCAAGGGAGCACGGCGGACGCACATCGCGCCGAGGCCCGGGCCCGACGCTGGGGCGAACGGCGAGCGGCCGCTTCTGTCGTACTGCGGGGTGCGCGTGATCGCGCCGGGGAGCTTCGCACAGCTCCGCGCCTCATCGGGAAATGGGGCTACATCTTCGCGGCCGGTGGCGCGATCATCACTTTCGTCCTGATGTTCCAGCACTGGATTATCGCGCAGGGGCCGGATGGGACCGCCGCGGCCACTCCGTTCGGCAAGATCGATTCGAGCACCCGTTACCTGTCGGTGTGGTCGTCCCAGGGGCCGCAGCCCACTGCCAACCTCACCGGCTGGTGGGCGTTGCTCGCCAGCACCGCAATCGCGGTGACTGTCGCCGCGGTGGCCGTATACATCGTCACCGATTCACCGAAGTTCGCGCGGATCGCCACCGGCGCGTCCGCAGTGTCGGCAGCGTTCGTGGTGATGTCTGTGCTGTATCTGGCGATCCGGCAGAAGAACCTGAAGGCCATGACGAACCGCCGCTGGGATCTCGGCGGCCAGGTCGGTTCCTGGATCAACTGGGCATTCAACGACGGCACCAAACCGGTGGCCGGCCTGAATCAGGTCGAATACGTGGCTTCGGGTACTTTCACCACCGCCGCCATCGTCGCGGTCGTCCTCGCCGTGAGTTCGGCGGTGGTCGCGATCGCCGCCCTGCCGCGCAGCACGTCGGGGTCGACCTGGATTCCCTTGCGGGTGAGCATAACCCGGGCCACGACGGCGAGGCGCACTACTGGGAGTCACATCTCCCCGCCCGACGCCGCCCCGGACTCCGCGGCAACTCCCCGGCCGGACCGGCCCGCAGGCGCAGACTCACCGACAGCTGCCGATACATCGGACAACAGCGGTCCACGCGAGTCCGGGACCGAGACCTCGAACCAGTAGGGCGCCCCGCCATCGGACAACGATCGGCCGCGCTCCAGCCTCCGAGCATCCAACGTTCTGCGCGGACCTGCGCAGAGCCTCCCGCTCACGGCGCGCCGGCGGCCGCTGTCGTACGCCGTGCTGCGCTCGGCCTGGCCGTGTAGTGTCGCGCGCGTGCCGGATCAGTTGCGGCACAGGCACGGTTCCGAAATACCTGTCAGCGGCCCTGTCGACTCGAGCGATCGCGAGGCATATGTTCCCGAATCAGATGTCCACCGACTACCCCGTCGCCCCCATCCCGGACGAGGCCTACGGCCGGGGCGCGCCGCTACCCGCTCCGCGCGGGCCCGATCTGGTGATCACCGCGCTGCTGTGGTTCCTGCTCGCCACGCTGGCCATCGTCTCGGTGGTCATCTCCCCGTGGTTCCTGCTGGCGATCGGCGTCTGCGAAGGGCGCGCCGGCTGCAGTACCGATCCGAGTACCGGAAACTGGATCATCGTGCTGGGCGGCTGCTTCGGCTTCCTGATCGGCGCCGCCACATCGGTGAACGCGGCACGCAGTGGGCGTGCGCTGTATCCGGGCGCGCTGATCGGGGTCGTACTGGTGCTGGCCGCCTGGCTTGCGGGCTCCCTGCTGATGGGCTGACCCGGGGCGGACCCGTGTAGTCCGCCCCGGGCGCACTCAGGGCTGCGCGGGGGCAAACCGGCGATCGGTGTAGCGACGCAGGTTGGCCAGGAACCGGCGGAACGCCATATTCATGAAAGGTGTCGCCGCGAACGCCGTGAAGCGGGCAGGGCCGGCCAGGCGCTGCGCGAGGGTCCAGGTGAGCCGGCAGCCCTCGGGTGTCGGCTCAATCCGGTAGTCCTCGGCGAAGGCCCCCAGGGCGGCGGTGGAGCAACTGTTGAACCGGAACGCCATCCGGGTGTTGGGTTCCCAGACCAGGAACTCCTCGTCACCGACGAGCCCGCCACGCATATCGACCACCCGGGTCGTTCCGACGCCACGGGGTTCCGGGCTGGTCCAGGTGACCTTGGTGATCACGCTCGCCCAGTGCGGCCAGGATTCGGCATCGGCCAGCACCTCGAACAGCTGCTCGGGAGTGATCGCCAGGTCCACGCTGTTACTGCACCGCACCGGCGCATTCTCGAGGAATTCGACCCCGACCCGTTCACACGGACGCATGGTGCTCATCGCCGGCCACCGCCGATCCTGTGCTCCGGTCCCCGATTCGCACGGATTTCCACGCGCCTTCCTCTCCTCGATCGGCACAGCCACGGAATACCGGCTGCGCACCGATGGTGACACCTGTCCAGTCGTATGTCCATAACTCCGGGGTCGTCCGCCGGTGTGGACGGCTTGGGACCGGTGGCAGGAAAATCCGCCACGTGCTGGCCCGCGTCACAGAGTTGGGCCGAACCCCGCCCGGCAGCCCACCGGACGCAATAACTTCCGGCGATGCGTCCTCCACGCCGCACGCGCCGGATCCTGCTCGTCCTCGTGGTCATGCTCGCTCTTGTGCCGGTCGCGGTCTCCCCCGGCTCGGCCGCGCCTCACCACCCGGCCGCGCCCACCATCCCCGGCCGGCCGGGGACGCCGGAACCCCGGATCACCGGTACCCGGCCACTCGGTGGGCGCGCGGTCGAACTGGCCGTGTACTCGGCCGCAATGGGCCGCGAGATCCCGGTACGAGTGTTACCGGCCGAAGACTCCACGGCCGCGGCGCCGGTGTTGTACCTGTTGAACGGGATCACCGGCGGCAGCGACGGGGGCAATTGGTTCGACCGCACCGATCTGGCCGAGTTCTTCGGCTCCGAACAGGTCACCGTCGTCAACCCGATCGGTGGTGCGGGTAGTTATTTCACCGACTGGCGTGGCGACGATCCCGTCCTGGGCCGCCAGCGCTGGTCCACTTTCCTCACCGCGGAACTACCGCCGTTGATCGACGCCGCCTACCGCGGCAGCGGCGCCAATGCACTCGCCGGGGTCTCGATGGCTGCGGCGTCGGTGTTTCAGCTCGCCCTCGCCGCTCCCGGCCGGTACCGCGCGCTCGGCTCCTACAGCGGCTGTGTCCGGACCAGTGATCCACAGGGTCGCGCGGTGGTCGAGGTGGTGGTGCGCAGCAATGGGGGGAATCCACTCAATATGTGGGGTCCGCCGCAAGACCCTGCGTGGTCGGACAACGATCCGTTCCTGCACGCCGGGAAGTTACGCGGACTCGCCCTGTATGTCTCCGCCGGAACCGGCACGCCCGGCGCTCTCGACACCCTGGAAGGCCCGGGTATTCGGCGTAACCCGGGCAAACTGCTCGACCAGCTGCTGATCGGCGGCGCCCTGGAGACCGTCGCGGCGCAATGCACGGCCCGGCTCGGTGAACGCCTGCACGAGCTGGGCATCCCGGCGACGGTGGCGCTCCGACCCGACGGTACGCATTCCTGGGGATACTGGCAGCGGGAACTGCATGATTCGTGGCCGCTGTTCGCGGCGGCGCTGCGGAGGTGAACACAGGCATGCTGGGCTACTTCACAATTCGGCCGGTGACCACTTGTGTCGTGACGGAAGGTTGTCCGGAAGCAGTTCCAGACACTCGAACGGCATCGGTAGCGTCGGCCTCAATGCCGTAGCGGCACCGGATTTTTTGCGAACCTTTGGCATTTCTGCCGGACTTTCATCGCAACTGATGTTTCCGGCGGCGTCGGCGGCGAATACCGCAGCTCACCCGGATCCGGGAGGACACGTAGATGTCGGACATTGCCATAGTCGGAATCGGCTGCCGATTCGGAGGGGGAATCGACTCTCCGGAATCGTTCTGGGATTTCGTGGCCGGCAAACGCGATGCCGTCGTCGAGATCCCCGCCGACCGCTGGGATTACCGGCGCTACTACGACCCGGAAAAACGCACACCGGGCCGCAGCTACACCAAACGGGGCGCGTTCCTCACCACCGACCCCTGGGAATTCGATCCCGATTTCTTCGGGATCTCCCCGCGCGAGGCCACCGGCCTCGACCCGCAGCAGCGTCTCCTGCTCGAGGTCACCTGGGAGGCACTCGACGATGCCGGGGTCGCCGGGAAGGCCGGCGGGGAATCGGTGGGGGTCTATATCGGCGGATTCGTGGTCGACCAGTCCGTGGTCGGTGTGGTGGGGCCGGCGCTGGCGCATGTGGATATGCACACTGCGGCCTCGGCGTCCTACACCATGCTGTCGAATCGGATCGCCTATGCCCTAGACCTTGTCGGGCCCGCACTCACCATCGATACGGCCTGTTCTTCCTCGCTGGTGGCGTTCCACCTGGCGTGTCAGGCGCTGGAGAACGGCGACTGCACGATGGCCCTGGCGGGCGGTGTGAATGTCATGCTGCAGCCGGAAACCTTCGTCATGATGTGCAAGGGCGGCTTCCTGGCCGCCGACGGCCGCTGCAAATCCTTCGATGCGTCCGGGGACGGCTACGGCCGCGGCGAGGGCGGTGGCATCGTCGTTCTCAAGAAACTCGATGAGGCAGTGCGCGACGGCGACCGGGTCTATGCGGTGGTCAAGGCCACCGGATCCAACCAGGACGGGCGCACCGCGGCCATTACCGTGCCCAACGCCGATTCCCAGGAGGCGCTCGCCCGGGCGGTCTGCGCGCGGTCGGGGCTCACGCCCGAAGAGATCACGTATGTCGAGGCACACGGCACCGGCACACCGGTGGGCGACCCGATCGAACTGCGCGCTCTGGGCACGGTCTACGGCGCTGCCGGGAGCCGTCCGGAAACGCTCGGCGTGGGCTCGCTGAAGGCCACGCTCGGGCATACCGAGGCCGCCTCCGGGATCGCCAGTGTCATCAAATCGGCGCTGGCCCTGCATCACCGCACCATCCCGCCGCAGGGCTGGCTCGACGAACCCAACCCCGATATCCCGTTCGCCGATCTCAATCTGCATATCCAGCTCGAACCGCAGCCGCTGCCTGCGGACGCGGGCCCGATGACGATCGCGGTGAACGGTTTCGGCTACGGCGGCACCAACGCGCACACGATCCTGCAGGAGTTCCGGCCGCCCGCCGCTCCCCCGACGGACCGCGAACGCCACCATCTCGGCGTGCTGCCGCTGTCGGCGCGCAGCGCTCCCGCGGTTCGTGCCATGGCCGGCCGGTTCGCCGATCTCCTCGAGGCCGGCGCAGACCCCGATCACCTGGCCGAGGCCGCGTGGACCCGGCTGGCGCACCACCAGTTCCGCACCGGAGTACCGCTGCGGGAACGCGCGGAACTCACCGCGGAATTGCGGCAGTACGCGGGCGGCGAAGGGCGCGATGCGGTGCGCACCGTGTCCCAGCGCACCGACGAACCGGTATTCGTCTTCTCCGGGATGGGGCCGCAGTGGTGGGGTATGGCCCGCGACCTGCTCGCCGCCGACGGTGTTTTCGCCGCGACCGCACGTACCGTCGACACCGCGTTCACCGAAGTGGCCGGCTGGTCGATCCTCGAGGAACTGCTACGCCCCGAGGAGGAGTCCCGGGTCACCGCGACCGAGGTCGCGCAACCGGCGAACTTTCTGGTGCAAGTCGGATTGGTGGCCGAACTCGCGCAGTACGGCATCACTCCCGCGCGGATCGTGGGCCATAGCGTCGGCGAGGTATCGGCCGCATATGTGACCGGGATGCTCACCCTGCGCGAAGCCGTCACCGTCGCCTACCACCGGTCCCGGCTACAGGCCACCACCGCGGGGACGGGTGGCATGCTCGCCGTAGGCACCGGCGCGGAGAAGGTCCGCGAGTACATCGGCGACGCCGACTCGGTGGATATCGCGGCCGTCAACAGTCCCGGATCGCTCACCCTGGCCGGTGATGTCGACCGTCTCGACGAGATCGCCGAAAAGGTCACCGAGGACGGCGCCTTCGCCCGCGCGCTGCGGGTCGAGGTGCCTTACCACAGCAGGTTCATGGACCCGATTCTCGGCGAATTGCGTACCGTGCTGGCGGAACTTTCCCCGCAGGCGCCGCGGATTCCGCTGGTGTCCACAGTGACCGCGCAGGCGGTGGTGGAGGCCGAGGACGGTTTCGATGCCGAGTACTGGTGTGCGAATGTCCGGCAGCCGGTCCGTTTCGCCGACGCGATCGCCGGGCTGGTCTCCGCAGGGCATCGGGTGTTCGTCGAAGTCGGGCCGCATCCGGTGCTGTCCGGAAATATCCGGGAGGTGCTGCTCGCCGCCGGCGAGAACGGTGCGACGGTCGCCACCCTGAACCGGAAAGCCCACGACGCGGACAGTATCCGCCGCGCGATCGCCGGTGTGTACGCCGCCGGCGTCCTCGATATCGCGGCACTGTTTCCGCCGGACCGTCCCGCCACCGAACATCTCCCGCTCCCCCGGTATCCATGGCAGAACACCCGGCTGCACAATCCGCTGCCACTGTTCGAACAGCTGCGGCTCGGCAGTCCCGGCACCTACACGATGCTCGGCGACCCGGACATGGAAGGCCGGCCGGGCTGGATGCTGCAGGTCGGGACCGAACTGCTGCCGTGGTTGCCCGATCACGTCGTGGGCGGGATGCGGATCATGCCCGGCGCGGCCTATCTGGACGCGGCGTTGAGTGCGGCCGCCACCCGCTCCGGTGACAAACGGATCGCGCTCGAGGATGTGCGGTTCGTGGCGCCGATGGTCATGGCACAACCGGATGTGCCGTTCCTGGAACTGGGTGTCGAAGAAGGCGGCGGCCGTTTCCTGATCCGGTCGCGCAGCGCCACCGGATCGGTGTGGACGGTGCATTCCACGGGACGCATCCTCAACGGCAGCTACGAGACGATCGTGGATACCGTGCCGGAACCGGAGTCCGCGGTCGATTTCGAACCCGAACTGTTCTATGCGGCCCTGGCCTCGCGCGGACTGCAGTACGGTCCGGCTTTCCGGCGGGTCACGGCGGTGCGTGCCGGACGCGATGCGGTGGTTGCCACCGTCGACGCGACCATCGCCGCCGGCTCCGGACATCTCGCGCATCCCGCGGTGGTCGACGCTGCCATGCAGACCGTGGCACTGCTGTTCGCGCAGGACGGGCTCGGCGAGGGGGCGATGGTCCCGGTCGGGGTCGAGGCCGTGCGGATGTACCGGGAGCTGCCGGAGGAGGTGACCGTTGTCGCGCGGCGTGATCCGGAAACGGGGCGCCTCGCGGATGTGCGGTTGCTCGGCGCCGACGGCACGCTGTGCCTGCACCTGATCGGGGTACGCCTCGGCGCCCTCACTCCCGGCGGCAGCCCACTGCAGCGGATGGCCGACTTCTACTACTCCGACACCATGGAGCCAGCCGACCCCATCGATTCCGCGGCGCTCGGTGAGACCGGTACTCCGGCGACCGTCGTTCTCGCGCTGGGCGACAGCGACCGCGCCCGGGTACTGGCCGAAACCCTGCCCGGTGCCCGGTACCGGCTCACCACGGGCGACGACCCCGATCTCGAGACCGAGCTCATCGAGCTACTGCGCACGAGCACGGAAGATCCCGGGACCGACCGCGTCCACCTGGTGATCGTGGCCGGACGTATCGAGGACGATCTGGCCGATCTGTGGACCCTGAAACGACTCGCGGTCGCCGCCCACGAATTCGCCGCACCCGGTGAAGGCGATACCCCGATCGTCGGTATCGGCGATGGTGCCTGCCATGTCACGCTGGTCACCGAGCACGCCTTCGCCCTGCCGGATACCCCGGCGGTGCCGGATTCGCGCCAGGCGGCGCTCGCCGGCGCACGGCGGGTGCTGCTGAACGAACAGCCTGCGCTGCGCTGGCGGCTCATCGATACCGAACCCGGTACATCCATCGAGGACCTCGTCACCGAACTGGGCATTCCCGGCGCATTCCGGTACGACAACTCCGACGAGGTGCTGCTGCGCGCAGGCGCACGCTGGCTGCCGCGGATCACCACCCCGCTGCAGGAACGTATCGACCTTCTGGAAACCGCCGAACCGCTCACCGATCCCGAGGCCGATTTCGAGCTCGAGATCCCGAAATCGAAACTGCTCTCCGCACTGGCCTGGCGGCGTACGACGCGGCGGAACCCCGGGCCCGGCGAGGTAGAGGTCGGGATGCGCATCATCGGTCTCAACTACAAGGACCCGCTCAAGGTCATGGGGATTCTCGGTGAACGCGAACTCGCCGACACCTTCTTCGGCACGAGCCCTGGAATGGAAGGTGTCGGTACCGTCACCCGGGTCGGCACAGAGGTCACCGATACCGCGGTCGGCGATCTGGTCGCGCTGGCGGCGAAAGGCATGATGCGGCGCTACCACATCGTCGACCGTACCGCGGTTATTCCGCTGCCCGCCGGTACCGACCCTGCGGTGTGCACCAGCACCACCGCGTTCGGCACGGCCGAATACTCCCTGCTCGACCTCGCCCGTCTCGAACCCGGCGAAACCGTGCTCATCCACGGTGCCGCCGGCGGTGTGGGGTCCGCGGCGATCCAGGTGGCCAAGGCGCGCGGGGCACGGATCATCGGGACGGCGAGTACCGAAGAGCGGCGGGCACATATCCGCGAGCTCGGCGCCGATCACGCGTTGAATTCGCGGTCGCTCAACTTCGCCGACGACGTCCTGGCCCTCACCGACGGTGCCGGGGTGGACGTGATTCTCAGTTCGGCGCCGGGTGAGGCCCTGCGGCAGAACTTCAAGGCCATCCGGGAATTCGGGCGCATCGTCGAGGTCGGCAAGGCCGATATCTACACCGGTGGCCTGCTCGAACTCGCCGTATTCGACCAGAACCTGTCCTACTTCTCGATGGACCTCGACCGCATGTGCCGGTTCCGGCCCCTGCAGCTGGCGGACCTGCTGCGCCGGGTGGTGGAAAAGTTCCAGACCGGCGAATACCGGCCGCTCCCCTACGAGCTGTACGGAACACATGAGGTCGCCAAGGCATTCGACGACACCATCCGCTCGACCAAGATCGGCCGGATCGCGCTGTCGCTGTCCGACGAGGCCCCGCCGGTCCGGCCGATGCTGCCCGAACTGGCGATCGACCCGGCGGGAACCTATCTGATCACCGGCGGATTCGGTGGTTTCGGCATGGCCACCGGGACCTGGCTCGTCGCCAAGGGCGCGCGCCGGCTGGTGCTGGTGGGTCGCAGTGGTGCCGCCACACCCGCGGCCCGCCGGCAACTGGCCGCGTGGCGGGCCGCCGAGGTCACCGTGATCGAGGAACGGGCCGATATCGCCGACGCCGCCGCGGTCACCGCGCTGGTGGCCCGGGCCCACGATCCGCGATATCCGCTGCGCGGTGTGTTCCACGCTGCCGGTGCGGTCGCGGACAACCGGGTCGAACATATGGACGCCGAGCAGCTGGCACGGGTCTACCGGTCGAAAGTACACGGCGCGCGGATACTGCACGACGCGGTCACCGGGGCCGGAGCACGACCGGATATGTTCGTGCTGTACTCCTCCGGCGGGTCGATGTTCGGGATCTTCGGTCAGTACAACTACACCGCTGCCAACCTCGCCGTGGAAGCCCTTGCCGAGGAATGGTCGCGGGCCGGGGAACGCGTACTGTGCGTGGGCTGGGGTCATATGTCCGGCGCCGCCGGCGGTATGGCCGCCGACGAGAAGGTCGCGAAATATCTGGAACTGGCAGGTTTCGGGCCGATCGATATGGCCGACGGCACCCTCTACCTGGAACAGACCCTACGACTGGGTGTCACCCGGGCCGCCGTCATCCCCACCGACTGGTCGAAGCTCACCGCGGCGTTCCCGCAGATGAGCCGTACCGGACGGCTCGCCGCGCTCGTCGCTGCCGCGGTCCAGGACAACTCGATGCTGGCGAAACTGAAAGCCGACCTGTCCGCGCTCGAAGAGGGGAAACGCGGGCAGGCCATGGCCCGGATGCTCGCCGACCAACTGGCCGTCGTCATGGGGGTACAACCCGACACCATCGACCTGACCGTCCCGGTCACCGAACTGGGCCTGGATTCGCTGATGGCCGTCGAATTCGGTTCCCGGGTCAGCAAACAGCTCGGCATCGAGCTCATGTCGCTGCAGATGGGGCGTTCGTTCACCCTCGAGCAGGCGGGGCCCAAAGTGGCCGAGCTGATTCTGGCCACCGATCCGGCGGCCGGGTTTGCGGCGTCTCTGCCGGGTGCCGCGCCCGGGCCGGGCGGGGCTCCTGATGCCGCGCCCCTCACTTCCGCGAAGGCGGCCACCGTCCGGAATCCGGAGGCCGCCGCCGGCCTCGGCAACGGGTCAGGGGACGTGAACGCAGCGGGCGGTGGCCGGGCGGACGGCGCGCCCGACGGCAACCGGAAGGCCGACAGCAGCGGCCCGGTACACGGCGACGGCGTGGCTCGCACGCCGAACAGCACTGCACCGCAGGCGTACACAGCGGCGGCGAGCACCAGTGGTCTTCCACCGGCGCCGGGCAGTGGAGGCGCGCAGCCGGGCAACAGCAGTGCGGCGATCACCAGCCGCGACGATACGCCGGCGGCGGAACACCACGTCGAATCGACAGCAGCCCACGGTGGGGAAAGGCCGGTAAACGATCACGCCGGGCCGGCACCACACGCCGGCGGCGGGGCGCTAACCGACAACAACGGCCGGTCGGCGTCAGGTAACGGCGGCGGACCGGCAGCCGGTCACGACGGCGCCCCCGTGGCAGCCAGCAGCGCCGAGTCTGCAACGGGTAACGGTGGCGCGCCGGCAGCAGGCAACAGCAGCGGGTCGACAGCAGGCAACGGCGGTGATCCGGCAGCAGGCAACGACGCCGAGCCCGTAACAGCCGAGAGCCGTGAAGCCGTAGCGACCGACGGCACCGAGCCCATGGCGAGCAACGGCGTGTTGTTCGGCAGGGAGGCTCCTCGATGATCAACGGCGCTACGGCCGACGCCCGCACCGGCACCGGGGCGGGCGCGTGGGCGGCCTTCGCCGGCTGTCTGCTCTCGGTGTTCATGCAGATGATCGACGTGACGATCGTCAACACCGCGCTACCCGAAATCACCGCCGATCTGCACGCGAGTTCCGCGCAGCAATTGCTCATCGTGTCCGGGTACTCGCTGGCCTTCGCGTGCACACTCCTTGCCGCTGCGCGGCTGGGCGCCCGGATCGGTCGGCGGCGGATGTTCCTGTTCGCGGTGGTCGCGTTCACCGCGGCGTCGGTGTGGTGCGGTACGGCCGGCAGTGCCGGTGAGCTCGTTCTGGCGCGGATCGTCCAGGGGGTGGCCGGTGGCGGGATGGCGGCGCAGACCATCGCGATCCTCACGGCCCTGTTTCCGCGCCGGATGCATACTCAGGTGTTCGCTCTGTACGGCGCCACCTCGGGTTTCGCGGGCCTGCTCGGGCCGATACTGGGCGGCACCCTGGTCACCGCCGATATCGGCGGGCTCGGTTGGCACAGTATTTTCCTGATGAATCTGCCGCTCGGGGTCGTGACCTTCGTCCTCGCCTGGCGTTTCCTGCGCGTGGAGACGCCGCCGCGGCGGGTCCCGATGGATTTCCCCGGCGTGGTGCTGTGCGCGGTCACACTGTTCGCGCTCCTGTACGCGCTCTCGGAGATCCACCTGCACGGCTGGCGCCCGATTCCGTGCCTGATCGTCGTGGTAGCGCTCGGGCTGGGCGCGCTCACCCTGCTCCACGAACGCGCCGCAACCCGGCGCGATACCGGGCCGCTGGTACGGCTGGACCTGTTCGCCGACCGTGGTTTCGCGGTCGGCTCGATCGTGATCACCGGTTTCTTCGGGCTGTTCACCGCCTTCGTCTTCGCCATCTCCATCACTCTGCAGAATGTGCTGGAGTTCTCGGCACTGCGCACCGGGATCGCGATGACCCCGTTTGCGCTCGGCGCCGGCGCCGGAGCCCTGCTGTCGCCGATTCTGGTGAGACGGTGGGGGGTACGGGTGCTCGCCGGCGGTCTCGTGTTGTATGCGGCGTGTGTGCTCGTGGGGGTCGTGTATGTGAACATCACCGGCGGGCAGGTGAATATGCTGCTGTGCGCCGCACCGGTGTTCCTGTGCGGTTTCGGCGCCGGGGTTTTCGCGGTACCCCTGCAACCCCTCATGCTGTCCGGTCTCGACGACGCGCAGATGGCCGAGGCCTCCGGGCTGGTGCCCACCATCGAGCAGATCGGCAACGGCGTCGGTCTCGCCCTGCTGGCGACGGCGTTCTTCCGCGCCCATACGCTCGGCGGCAGCACCGTGATGCTGTCGGCGATCGCAGTACTGGCGCTGGTGCTGGCCGCCGTCACCCTGGCCCTTCCCGAACCGGCCACGCCGGACAATTCCGCTACGGCACGCGCGCCGGCGATGAACTGAGGAATACGAGATGGTCGATTTCGGACTCATCGACGAATGGAATCCCGCGCCCGGACGAGTGGTGAGCTGGGAGGCGACCTCCGCCGCGCGGGCCGCGGCCGCCGCCGCACCGATACACAGCGCGCCGCCGTCGCATCAGCAGGAGCATTATCTGAGACAGGCGCATCGTACTACCGGTACCGGCTACCGGGGTTCCGGGTTGTGCCTGGTCACCGCGGAGGTCCCCGCCGTGCTCGACCGCGCGGCGATGACCCTGGCAGTCAACGAATTCCTCACCCGGCACGATACTTTCCACAGCTGGTTCGCCCTCGAACCCGACGGCGCACTGCGGCGGCATCTGATGGCACCCGGCGAGATCGAATTCGCGCCCGTCGATCACGGGCCGATCGACGACGCCGCGGCGATCCGGGAGCTCGCCCAGACACGCACTCCCGGCCCCACCCGGTGGGACTGTTTCACTTTCTGGGCCGTCGAACACGACGAATCCACCACCGTGTTCATGGCGATCGATCATCTGCACACCGACGGTGTGGGCCAGCACATCTCGTCGTTCGAATTGGCCTGCCTGTATGCCAAGCACGCTTGGGACCAGGCGCCACCCATCCTCCAGCCCGCCGGCTACACCGAGTACTGCGCCCGCGAACGCGCCGCCTCGGCCCGGCTGTCGCTCGGCTCCCCCGAGGTCGCGACCTGGTTGCGGCTGCTGCGCGGCAACGACGGCGAACTGCCGTCGTTCCCGTTGGATCTCGGACTCCGCGACGGCGGTACACACCACAGTGCCCATCGCACGGTCACATTGTTCGACGAGGACGCGGCGGCTCGTTTCGAGAAGGTCTGCCGGGACAACGGCGGCGAGTTCGCCGGTGGGGTGTTCGCCGCGGCGGCGCTGGCCGAACGCGAACTCGCCGACAGCGACTACTATTTCGGCATCACACCGCTCAACACCCGGGCCACGTTCGAGGAGATGGCCTCCATCGGCTGGTATGTGGCCCTGGTTCCGGTCGCGTTCCCGATCGGGACACGTGCCACGTTCGAACGGACGGTGGCGCGGGCCCAGCGGGCCTACGAGAACGGTATGCGGCTGAAGACCACGACTATCCACCGGGTGCTCGAGCTGGCGCCGGCCGATAGCGGTATCGCGGTCGGGCCGAACTGGTCCAACCCGATGATCTCCTATGTCGATGCCCGCGATTTCGCCGGTAGCGAGTTCTTCGATATCGCCCGCAGCGGTCTGTACGGTAATCGCGCGCCCAGCGAGGAAGCCCTCATCTGGGTCAACCGGCTGCCGGCCGAAACCACGATCAGCGTGATATACCCGGACAATCCCGTCGCGCACGAGTCGGTGCGGCGTTATCTGGACACACTGGGCCGGATCATCCGGGCAGCCGCGACCGAACGCGGGTAGGCCGGATCTCAATCCACCGCGAGGGCTTCGACGATCGGCATCCGCGCCGCCCGCAGGGCAGGCGGTATGGAACCGAGCAGTGCCAGCAGCAGGGCGACCACCCCGTAGACCACCAGCAGCGGACTCGGTTCGTAGACGACGTCGATGGTCATCGCATGGCCGATGGCGATCGCGGACAGATACTGCACGGCGGCGCCGACGAGCAGGCCGAGGACCGCACCGATCACCCCGATCCCGGCGGCCTCGGCCAGTACCGACCGCAGCAGGAAACGACGGCTGGTACCCATCGCCCGCAGCACCCCGATCTCGCGGCGGCGGTCCAGTACCGACAGCATCAGGGTGTTCAGTAGCGCGATGGTCGCCACCAGCACGACGATCCAGAGAATATTCGTCGCCAGCGCGGTTCCTTGGCGCAGGCTCGCCGAGGTGGCCGCGACGGCTTCCCGGCCGGAATCGATATAGAGCTCCGGCGGCACCACCCGCCGGAGTTCGGCACGGACGGTTTCGGGGTCGGCTCCGGGGGCCAGGTCCACGGCCAGGGTGGTCTCCCCCGGCCGTTGATACCAGCCGCGCATCCGGTCGAGATCCATCATGATCACGCCGGCGATGGCGGAGAAGTACGGGATCACCTGCAATACCCGGACCTCGTGGCGGCCCGACGGCGTCGGCAGGGTCAGGGCGTCGCCCGCAGCGACATTCAATGACCGGGCGACATCCCGGGAGATCACCACGCCTTGACCGGTGACGAGCAGGCGGGCGGTTTCCGGGCTGATCTCCGAACTCAGCCTCGTATTGTCGGAGGCTGCCGGGAACCCCTGCAGCAGAACCCGGCCGGCCCCGACACTGGCGAACGCCAGCTGCGCCGGATTCACCGCCGCCACACCGGGTACCGCTTCGAGTTGTTCTTCGAGGCCGTCGGGGAGCAGCGGACCGGTCGGGAACTGCGCCATGGATCCCGGGGTGACCCAGAAGTCGGTCGCGGCCAGGTTTTCGAAACTTGCCCCGGCCGAATCGACCACGTTGCGGGTCGCGCTGCCGGTGGACACGACGGCCGCCACCCCGATCAGCACCGTCATCGCGGTGGCCCAGACCCGCCGCGGTGCGCGTTCGAGGGTGGTGGCGCCCAAAGCGCCGGGACCACCGAACATTCGGGCGATCGCTCCGGCCGTGCGCACGATCGGGCCGGTGGCCGCGAAACACAGGGCGATAGCGGCACCGAAGGACAGTGAGATCGAGGCCAGCGACCATATCCCGAAATCGGTTTCGGCAAGGTAGATCGCGGCGCCTACCATGAACAGGCCGAGGATCACCGCTACCCAGCGCAGCGCCGGGCGCACGGTATCGGAAGCCGCGGCCCCCACCGGCACCAGCGCCTCGATCGGCTGTACCCGGTACACCGCACGGGCCGCGAACGCCGACGCCGCCACACTGGCCAGCACACACAACGCGATGGCGACAGGGACCGCATAGCCGGGCAGCTGATACTCGGTACGGGCCTCCACCGATTGCAGGATGGCGGCGGGCAGCTGGTCGATGGCGATCCGCCCCATGAGGATTCCCGCACCCGCGCCGAGGATGCCTCCGAGTATTCCGACCAGTACGGCCTCGGCCAGCAGGTCACGCACCATCGGTGCGCGGCGGCCGCCGAGCGCCCGCAGCAGCGACAGGGTGGGACGCCGCTGGGCGATCGCCATCGCCATCGCGTTGTAGATCAGGAAGGCCGAGACCACCAGCGCTGCCGCGGCGGCCATCAGGGTGGAGTAGCGGATGATCATCACCGCACCACCCGCCTGGGCGGCGCGCAGCCCCGGATCGGCGACCACCGCCCGGCCGGCGACGGTATCGGTCAGGGCGGTACGCAGCCGTTCGATATCGGTACCGGGTTCGGCGATGACCTGGATGGAATCGAGCTGCCCGGTCCGGCCGGTGAGTTTCTGCGCGGTCGCCAAGGTGGTGGCGATCAGGTATCCGCCGTTGAGTTGTCCGGCACCGTCGGTATCGAGTATCCCCGCCACGGTCGCGGTGCCGGAGCCGAGCGGAAACGTTTCGCCCTCCCGGTATCCCATGGCGGCACCGGTCAGCACGCCGTTGGGAACGGTCAGCAGTTTCGCGGCATCCGAGCCCAGCGATCCGGTGAGCGAACTGCCCAGTTCGGCGATCCGGGCATCCGCCCCGACCAGCAGCGCCCGGTCCGCGTCGGCACCGGTCTGCGCACGCAGCATCGGTACCGCCGTCCGCACTCCCGGGGTCGCCGATACCGCGCCCAGCAGTTCCTGGCCGAACCCGGCATCGGTGATACCGCTGATCTCGAGCTGGGCCTCACCACCGAGACCGGCGACGAGTTTGTCCACCGAACCGGTGACCGAGCCGGAGATACTGAACACCGCGACCAGCAACGCCGCCGATACGGCCATGACGGTCAGCGACATGAGGGAACGGCCGCGATGGATCAGCAGGTCACCGATATTGAACAGCCGGAACCGGTCCCGGCCCGCGGCGATCATCGCACTCCCCGGTAGCCGTACCCGTCGCCGCGGCGCACAGCCCTGTTTCGCCTGACGTCCACTCTCACAACCCCGGTCCTGTCCCCGCCCATACGTCCCCGATGCCGTCCATCCTGGTGCATCCGGGCTCCATACGCCATACCTCGCACCGGTTCGGCAGTTCCTCCGATGCCGTGTCCCGGTAATCGGCCGAGCGCTACTCGCGCTCGGCGCGGGCGAACATCTCGAGGTGGCCGCAGCGCACGCACCGATACGTGTCGACCGCACGCCGCGGACGGCCGAAGCGTTTCGCACCGCCGAAGATCCCGCGTTCCAGTGCGCCTTCGATCCAGCGCACATGCCCGCCGGATCCTTCCCCGCGATCCTCCAGGAACCCCGGTTCCAGTTCCGTTCCGGCGCAGTAGGTGCACCGCAATTCCTTCATACGATCATGATCGCCGATCGGTGCGGGTGCGGCCCGGTGTCGTTGCGGCGCCGGGCTCCGGCTGTTCGGCCGATTCCGCCATACCGGCGCTCACGCTCCGAGGGCGCGCGCGAGATGGGGCCAGGAATCGTGCAGATCGTATTCGAACTGTCCCCAGGTGTGTGCGCCGACCGGGCGGTCGATGTGCACGGCACCCACCCCGAGCCGGCCCAGCCGGCCGGCGAAGGCCGAGGTGCAAGCACTGGCGACGGCTTCGACGGGCGGGAAACCCCAGCCGCGGTCGATGGCACCCGGGATGCCCGAGGCGGCGGACAGGTACACGGTTTTACCTGCGAGTCGCGCAGCGTGCCGGAAGGCGTCGTGCGCTTGCCACCCGGGACCGCCGGGCGGACCCCACATATTGCCGGGGTTACCGCCGCCGCGGAGCACCTGCGCGGCGACCATCGCGACCCCGGCCGCGTCCGCCGACCAGGGGCAGCCGCTGTAGGAGGCGACCGCCTGGTAGCGACCGGGTGCCTGGATCGCCAGGTCCACTGCAGAGCCGCCGCTCATGGACACACCGGCGATGGCATTGCGGCCGGTGGTGGCGAACCGGGCGTCCACCACCGTGGGCAGTTCCGCGGTGAGGTATGTCTGCCAGCGGGCGCGGCCGAGCGCCGGATCGTCGGTATGCCAATCGGTGTACATGGTGTATGCGCCGCCGATCGGCATCACCACGTTCACGTTCTTGTCGGCGAAGAACTGACGGACATCGGTATCGTCCCACCAGGAGATGCCGTCGGTCCCGCCACCGATACCGGTGAGCAGGTAGATCGTGGGAGCGGGCCCGCCGCCGGCCGCCGGGATGACCCGGTTGGTGATCACCGTGTTCATCGCCGGAGAGAACACTTCCAGCTGGACGGCCCGCCCGCCGAGGGGCCGCTCCGCATCCACCCGTGGGTTCGGTGTGGCCGCCGCCGGGGGCGGGACGAACAGTGATACGGCGGCGACGAGCGCCGCACTCGATACCGCGAACAAATATTTCCACCGCACCTTTCCCTTGTACCCGTTCTCGCGGCGTAACAACGTCTCGGACAGTTTCCAGTTCCCCTGCGCGGGAATCGACTCCGTTACGGATGGCTGTTGTCGAGCCGCCCGCCGGCCCCCGGCACCGCCGGGCCGCCGTGGTCCGGCCAGCCCAGGTGTGCGGGCACCGGGGCGGCATCGGCGGGTCCGTGCGCGCGGGCCGGGTGCCACCCGGTAGAAAAGAACGGAGGCAGTCAGCCGTGCTCGCGAGCGAACCGCACCTGTTCGCGGACGCGGTGCGACCGGCCGGAAAACACAACTGTCGAGCGAAAGAGCAGGTTCATGGCGTCCTCCACAGCGCGTGCCCAGATCGGGGTCACCGGCCTGGCGGTGATGGGCAGCAATATCGCCCGTAACTTCGCCAAGCACGGCTACACCGTGGCCCTGCACAATCGCAGCGTCGCCAAAACCGATGCCCTGCTGGCCGCGCACAGCGGCGACGGTGAGTTCATCCGTACCGAAACCGTCACCGAGTTCGTCGCAGCGCTGGAGAAACCGCGCCGCGTGCTCATCATGGTGAAGGCCGGGGATGCCACCGATGCGGTGATCGAAGAGCTCGCCGCGGCCATGGAGCCCGGCGATATCATCATCGACGGCGGCAACGCCCTCTACACCGATACCATCCGCCGGGAAGCGGCGCTGCGCGAGCGCGGCCTGAACTTCGTCGGCGCCGGTATTTCCGGTGGTGAGGAAGGCGCCCTCAACGGGCCCTCCATCATGCCCGGCGGTCCGGTCGAATCCTATGAATCGCTGGGTCCGCTGCTGGAGTCGATCGCCGCGCAGGTCGACGGCACGCCGTGCTGCACCCATATCGGTCCCGACGGTTCCGGGCACTTCGTGAAGATGGTGCACAACGGTATCGAGTACGCGGATATGCAGCTGATCGGCGAGGCCTATCACCTGTTCCGCGCCGCCTTGGACCTGGATCCGAAGCAGATCGCCGATATCTTCACCCAGTGGAACTCCGGCGATCTGGAGAGCTACCTGGTGGAGATCACCGCCGAGGTCCTCGGGCGGGTGGATGCGAAAACAGGTAAACCCCTGGTCGATGTGATCGTCGATGCCGCGGAGCAGAAGGGGACCGGACGCTGGACAGTGAAATCGGCGCTCGATCTCGGTATCCCGGTGACCGGTATCGCCGAGGCGGTGTTCGCCCGGGCACTGTCGGGGTCGCGGGCCCAGCGCGCCGCCGCCAAAGATCTGGCCGCGGGCGAACTCGCCGCCAAACCGGCCGATATCGCACAGTTCACCGAGGATATCCGGCAGGCCCTGTACGCCTCCAAGGTCGTCGCCTACGCCCAGGGCTTCGATCAGATCGCCGCGGGGAGCGCCGAGTACGGCTGGGATCTGAAGCCCGGCGATATGGCCACCATCTGGCGTGGCGGCTGCATCATCCGCGCCCGCTTCCTGAACCGCATCAAGGAGGCCTACGAAACCGATCCGGCGCTGCCGAGCCTGATCCTGGCCCCCTATTTCCGCAGCGCGATCGAAACCGCGATCGACAGCTGGCGCCGCGTGGTCGCCACCGCGACCCTGCTGGGTATCCCGGTACCGGCGTTCGCGTCCTCGCTGTCGTACTACGACGCCCTGCGCGCGCAGCGGCTGCCGGCCGCGCTCACCCAGGCGCAGCGTGATTTCTTCGGCGCGCACACCTATGAGCGGGTTGACGCCGAAGGTAAGTACCACACGCTGTGGAGTGAAGACCGGTCCGAAGTCCGGACCGGCTGAGTACCAGGTGCCGGGCGGATCGGTCCGCCCGGCACCACCCCACCCTTGACTCCGGTCATATGACCAGTTGCAATGGGCGTGTGAGCTACGACACGATCATCCACGGTGGCCGCTGGTTCGACGGCACCGGAGCGCCCTCGGCGATCCGGCATCTGGGTTTACGCGGCGACCGGGTCGTGGCCGTATCCGAGACCCCGCTCGACGACACCGGATGCCCGGAGGTGGTGGACGCCCGCGGAAAATGGGTGCTGCCCGGGATGATCGATATTCATACCCATTACGACATCGAAGTGCTGAAGACGCCGGCACTGTCGGAATCGGTGCGGCACGGCATCACCACGGTGCTGCTCGGTTCGTGTTCACTGTCGACCGTTCATATCGATCCCACCGGGGCCGGCGATATCTTCGGCCGGGTAGAGGCCATCCCCCGCCACCACGTGATCGACACCCTCGACGACACCAAGACCTGGAATTCGGCAGGCGAATACATCACCGCACTCGAACGGCTGCCGTTGGGCCCGAATATCGCCGCGATGCTGGGCCATTCCGATATCCGCGCTGCCCGGATGGGCCTGGACCGGGCCACTCGTAAAGAGGTGCGGCCCACCCGTGCGGAGCTCGCGGATATGGAAGCCGCACTGAGTGCGGCGCTCGACGCCGGGTTCGTCGGGATGTCGGCGCAGCAACTGCTGTTCGACAAGGTCGACGGCGAGACCTGTCGCTCCCGTACCCTGCCGTCGACCTACGCCAAGGCCCGGGAACGCCGGCGGCTCAACGCGATCCTGCGCCGGCGCGGGCGCGTCCTGCAGGGTGGTCCGGATATCACCTCGCCGCGCAGTCTGGGGGCGATGATCTTCAGCAGTCTGGGGATCGGCCGCAAACGCTTGAAGACCACGCTGCTGTCGGCCGCCGATATCAAGGCCAACCCGTTCGCGGTCGTGCTGATCGGGACACTGGCTCGCCTGGTCAACGGGCTCGGCGCGAATTTCCGCTGGCAGCATCTGCCGGTGCCGTTCGAGGTGTACGCCGACGGAATAGACCTGGTGATCTTCGAGGAGTTCGGTTCCGGTGCTGCGGCGCTGCATCTGGCGGACCGGGTCGAGCGTGACGCGCTGCTGGCCGACGAGAGTTACCGTCGCAGATTCCGCAAGGACTACGACGCGAAGTTCGGATTGCGAGTGTGGCATCGCGATTTCTTCGACGCCGAGATCGTCGGCTGTCCCGATGAAACCGTTATCGGGAAGACATTCGGTCAGGTGGGTGCCGACCGGGGTGGTGTGCATCCGGTGGATGCCTTCCTCGACCTCGTACTCGAGCACGGGACGACACTGCGCTGGCGCACCACCATTTCCAATCACCGCCCGGAGATCCTGGACCGTTTCGCCGCCCACCCCGGAATCCAGCTGGGTTTCTCCGATGCCGGTGCGCATCTGCGGAATATGGCCTTCTACAACTTCGGGTTGCGGTTCCTGCGCCGGATGTACCAGGCCGAGCAAGCCGGCCGGGCGGTGATCCCGCTGGAGCGCGCGGTGCACCGCCTCACCGGTGAACTCGCCGACTGGTACGACATCGACGCCGGACATCTGCGGGTGGGTGATCGCGCCGATCTGGCGATCGTGGATCCGGCCCGGCTCGACGATTCGCTCGACGGCTACGCCGAGAGCCCGGTCGCCCAGTACGGCGATCTGTCCCGGATGGTCAACCGCAACGATGCCGCAGTGACGGCGGTGTACATCGGCGGCCGTTTCGTATTCGGCAGCGGATCCGCCGATCCGGTGCTGGGCACCGAGCGCACGGGGCGGTTCCTGCGGGCCGGGCGGCACTGACCCCGGGGCCGCTGTCGCGGCGCCCCGCCCGGTTCAACGCCGGTTCTCGGGGACGGCGAAGGATTCCAGCCCGAAACTGCGGAGGGTCCGGATCAGCTTCTCGTATCGGAACCGGTTGTAGGCCAGTGGCTGGAGCAGCAGGCGGTCGGGCAGGTTCCGCCAGGCCCATTGCAGCAGCCGGGCGTAGAGCGCGAATTCCTGGTCGTGGCGCGGTTTCAGTTCGAACCCGGTCAGCTCCTGCACCCGCGGATGCATCACTTTGGACGAGCACACCTGGATCACATGGCCCGCGACCGGTCGCACCACCAGCCACATCGGGGTGAGTGCCCGCCGGGCAGGCGACGGAAGCCCCAGGGTGGGCAGCGGAAGGTGGGTGAGGCCGGCGAATTTCTCCACCAGGAACGGGTTGGCGCGGAGTTCCTCGGCCGCCATCGTGTCGTAGTATTCGCGGGCCTCCGCCAGGTCTGCCGGCAATTTGCCTGCGGCGCTGGGAAGTTCGAGATCGGCAAACGCCTCACGCAGCAGCTGGTAGGCCGCTTCCTCCTCCTCCGGCCGCAGTTCGGTACCGGTGCAGGGGGTGAAGGTGTTCAGTACGACGAAGATGCCACTCACCGCGATCCATTTCCACGTGAACGGGCTCAGTGCACTGTATTTCACCTCGCCGAAATCCTGGGTTCCGGTGCCACGGACATCGCGGTGCCGCAATTTGAGCCAGTCGGCCTCGGCGCGGCGGTCGTCGGAATCGCCCCACAATGCGATCATCGCCGAGGCTCCGCTGCGGACGCCGCGGTCGGCGAAATTGGCAGCGAACCGGCCGGTGCGGTCCACCGAGGCAGCCACCGGCACCAAGGCGACCTGGTCGAAGGCCGCTCCGGCGAAAACACCGGTCAGGACGCTCCCGGAATGCTTACGGAATTCCCGGAGGACCTCGGGCCGAATCCGCGGGTCGGTGGATTTTTCGGCGGTGCGCACCGTTGCGTTGTTCGCCATTTCGTCACCTCGGACAGAGTGGAGAATGATAGTTAAACTACGTTCAGACTATCACCGAGGGCGTGCGCGGGCCACTAAACCGAGCCCCCGGGCGATCATCGCGCCACGTCGCGGGCCGGTAGGCTGACGCAAATGGAGACCGCTGCGCCGTGGACCGAACTGCAGCAGTTGGATACCAGATCACGCGGTATCGTCGACGCGGCCCGGGACTGTTTCGCCGCCGAAGGATTCGACGACACGACCATGGTCCGGATCGCCGAAACCGCCGGTGTCGGCGTCGCCACCGTATACCGGCGGTTCGGCACCAAATCGGCCATCCTGCGCTACGCGCTGATGGCCGAATCGCAACGAGTCTCGACGATCGTGGCGGACGCGATGCACCGGTCATCCGGCCCGGTGGGTGCGCTGGCGGATATGTTTGCCGCGTTCGTCAGCGAGGCCACCGCACCGCTGCTGCTCACCCGCCGTCTGCGGTCCTCGGGCGGCGCGGGGCAGCTCACCGATTTCCTGACCGGCGACGATGCGGTCCTCCAGGGCCGTGACCTGGTGGCGCGTTTCCTGACCTATTGGCAGCAGCGTGGGGAGCTCGGCGATTTCGATCCGGAGGTGGTGGCCGAGTTGTTCGTCCGGCTCACCATTTCGTTCATCGCGAACCCGCGCGGGGTGCTCCCGCTCGGCGATACCGAGGCCGCGCGGGAATTCGCTCGCCGCTACCTCGCGCCGCTGATGTACCCGCGCTCCGGCCACGACTGAGCCGGTATCGGTCAGGCCGGCACCAGGGTGACGGGTACACCGTTGAACACCGCATTGCCGGACGGTATGTCGAGTACCGAATCATCGGTCAGCGTATTGGCGTTCACTCCGGGGTTCCCGGCCGCCACTTGTTGCGCGCTACCGGCATGCCCCCAGCCGTGCGGCAGGCTCACCACCCCGGGCATGATCGTCTCGGTCGGTTCCAACGGGACAGTCAGCGAGCCGGTGGCCGATTTCACGATCGCGTGATCACCGAGACCGAGACGGGCGATATCGTCGGGATGGATCTGCAGCGTACAGCGATTGGTGCCGCCGACAAGCCGGTCCACATTGTGCATCCAGCTGTTGTTCGAGCGCAGGTGACGCCGGCCGATGAGCACCAGCTCGGCCGGCGCCACCGCCGAACCGGCATGCAGCCGCTCGATATCGGCCAGCAGCAACTCGGGTGCGAGTTCGACCTTTCCGGAGGCGGTCCGCAGCACCTCGGGAAGGCGGGGCCGCAGCGGGCCGAGGTCGATGCCGTGCGGATTGTCCAGCAGAGTTTGCAGACTCAGCTCGCCGCCGTTCCAGGCACCATAAGGACCCAGGCGCAGCATCAGATCCAAGCGCTGTTCGGTGGTGGTGGCGCCGAGCAGATCCGGACGGCGCTGGGCGAGACCGGCACGCTGCAGCGTATCGGCGATCACGAATTCGTCGAAGGCGGCGAGCGGATCGAAATCCGCGGTGGGATTGTGCGGCTGCCCGCTCACCGCCGCGCCCAGCCGCACATACACCGCCGCCTCGGAAGGCTGGTCACCGAGCGGTACCAGCGGCGGCGAGTACCGGGCGTAATTGCGGACCGCGAACTGCAGCAGCGCAAAATCGTAGTGCGGCGACTGGACCGGGCGGGGCGGGGGCAGGATCACATCGGCGTGCCGGGTGGTCTCGTTAAGGTAGCGGTCGACGCTCACCATGAATTCCAGCCCGGCAAACGCCCCGTCCATCCGGGAGCCGCTCGGCGCGGACAGTACCGGATTACCCGCGATAGTGATCAGGGCACGGACCTGCCCCTCACCGGGTGTGATGATCTCGTCGACGAGGGTCGCGATCGGCAGTTCGCCCATGGCCTCCGGCAGCTGCCGGACCCGGCTGCGCCACCGGCCCGGACGGAAGGGTTTGGTCCGGACGATGCCGCGCGCGGCGGCGGTCGCGAACATGACCCCGCCGGGCCGGTCGAGATTACCGGTCAACGCGTTCAGTACATCGACCAGCCATTGCGTGAGAGTGCCGAATTCGGCTGTGCACGTCCCGATCCGGGCATACACCGCGGCGGTGGGCGCGGCGGCCAGTTCACGTGCCAGGCGGCGCACGATATCGGCAGGGACACCGGTCCGCTGGGCCACCAGTTCCGGCGGGAAATCCGCCGCCGCGGCCCGCACCTCGTCCAGACCGTTCGCCTCGACGGCGATATCGGTGAGGTTCTCGGCGAACAGGGTGTGCACGATTCCGAAGAGGAGGTAGGCGTCGGCGCCGGGGCGGATGAACAGATGCTCGTCGGCGACGGCCGCGGTCCGGGTGCGCCGGGGATCCACCACGACCAGCCTGCCCCCGCGTTCCCGCAAGGCGCGTAAACGACCCGGGAAATCCGGGGCGGTACATACCGAACCGTTGGATTCGAGCGGGTTGGCGCCCAGCATCAGCAGATAGCCGGTGCGGTCGAGATCGGGCACCGGTACGGCCAGCGGGTCACCGAACAGCAGACCGCAGGCCAGCTGTTTGGGCATCTGGTCGGCGGTACTGGCGGAGAACAGGTTCTTCGTACCGAGCGCGCGAATCACCGCCGGGGCGTACAGAGTGCCGGCAACGGTGTGGGCGTTGGGATTGCCCAGGTACAGCGCGACCGCCTGGTTGCCGTGCGCGGATTTGATCGCGGGTATACGTTCGGCGATGAGATCGAAGGCCTCGTTCCAGCTCGCGGTGCGCCAGGCGCCGGTTGCCCGGTCCCGGATCAGCGGCTCGGTGAGGCGATCGGGGTCGCTGTCGAGGCGGCCGAAGCTCGCGCCTTTCGGGCAGAGGAAACCGGCGCTGAACGGGTCCTGTTTATCGCCGCGGACCGTGGTCACCCGATCGTCGGCGTCCAGGGTGAGTTCGAGACCGCATACCGCCTCGCACAGCGGGCAGGTGCGCAGGAGGTTCCGCGAACCGGTCGCGGAACCAATAGGAGACGTAGGTCGGGCCATGACTCCATCATGGCCCCACGGCACCGTCCTCGAGGAGTATTCCGCCGTTTCCGCGGATATAACTGCCGTACCCTGCCCTCAGTCAGTTCTGTCCTGATCATCCCGGGCGACGACTCGGCCGACGCCCGCATGGCAGAGGTACCGGCAACTCCCCGCCCGGGCATCGATCCTTGCGCTTGCACGTCCGGAGCGGGTCCTGGGACTCATCGCGACGAAACCGGCGGGCTGCTCGGGACGGCCGAGCGGTGGCATCGGCCCGTTCCGGGTGCCTGTCAGCGCGTTCCCGCCGACAGGGTCCGGCACGCTGCATCACACACTGTCAGAGGTGCACCACACTGTTCGCCCCGGCCGATTCCCGGGCGGCCTCGAGGATTTGCAGACCGGTCAACGCATCGCGCGGGTCGACCGGGATCGGTGCGCCGTCGAGTACCGCATCGGCCAGTGCGCGGTAGAAGGCGAGATAGTCGCCGGGCAGGGTCGGAAAGGCCGCTCCTTCCGGTTCCGCGCCGAGGATTCCGTACTGTTCGGGTTCCACGGTCCCCCAGGGTTTTCCGTCGCCGGGGCGGCGGCCGCTGCGTAGCGCGGCCTCCTGCGGATCCATCCCGTACACCTCGTAACCGGCCTCCTCCCCGAGTACCCGGAAACGCGGACCGAGCCGCGGCGCGACCGCGCTGGCCCATAGATGCGAGCGGACTCCGCCGGTATGGGACAGCGCCAGGAAGATATCGTCGTCGGTGCTCACCCCCGGGCGCCGGGAGTCGAGTTCGCAGTAGACGGCGCCGACCGGGCCGAACAGTGTCAGTGCCTGATCGACGAGATGACTACCCAGGTCGTAGAGGATCCCGGCGGCGTCGGCAGCGGTACCCGTCTCGCGCCAGCCGCTCTTGGGCACCGGCCGCCAGCGTTCGAACCGGGATTCGAAACGGCGCACCTGTCCCAGCCTGCCCGACCCCACCAGTTCGCCGACCGTCCGGAAATCGCCGTCCCACCGGCGGTTCTGGAACACCGTCAACACGCCGGCGGATTCCTCGGCGTACCGGATCACCTCGGCGGCTTCGGCAGCGGATACCGCGAACGGCTTGTCCACCACCACGGAGACGCCCGCGGCGAGCGCCCGCAATGCCAGATCGGCGTGGGTGCGGTTGGGCGCGGCGACGACCACCACATCGATCCCGGACAGATCCGCGAACAACGCATCGGCGTCCGGCAGAACCCGGACACCCGGATGCTCGCGCCGGGCCTGCTCGCCCCGTTCCTGCGAGCCCGTCACCACCGCGGCGACCCGCAGCCGCGGTTCGGCAGCGATCAGCGGTGCGTGGAATACCGCACCGGCCAGGCCGTACCCGATGATCGCGACGCCGAGACTGCTCATACCCGCGACGTTACCCGGCGCCGGCGCTCACCCCGCGGAGGCCAGGAAAGACAGTCGCACCTGCCGATCGGGGTTGTCGACATTCACATCGACGAGGGCGATGAACTGCCAGGTCCCCAGGGCGAGCTCCCCGTCGAGCACCGGAACGGTCGCGTACGGCGCAATGAGCGCCGGCAGGACATGGGAACGGCCGTGCCCGCGTGATCCGTGCGCATGCCGCCAGCGATCGTCGGCGGGCAACAGATCCCGCAGGGCGGCCAGCAGGTCGTCGTCGCTGTGGGCACCCAGTTCCATGATGGCGACACCGGCGGTCGCATGTGGGACGAAGACGTGCAGCAGTCCGTCGCCACCCGCCCGCCGCACGAATTCCGAGCATTCACCGGTGATATCCCGGACCGTCTCGGTGTTCCCGGTGCGTACCGCGATCAGTGTGCTCCGCATATCCGCAGCGTACGCGGCGACAGTTCCCCTCGACCAGCGTGCAGGCAGTGTGCCGCAGCGCGCTGAGCAGGTGCCTTCCGAGCGCCGCGACGGTCGGGGCGCCGACCGTTCACCGCCCCCTCGAGCGCTGGTCATCGCAGGTCCGGGCGAGCGCTGCTGCGTCGAACGGCCGATGGGCCGACCCCAGGGATTCGGGTCTACGCCGTCAGATCGCTGTTGCCGACCGCGACCGCGCGCAGCCCTTCGTCCGAGGTCTCCTCGATCGCGTTCCACGGGTATCCGGCCGAACTCCACCGGCAGCTCCCGCGCGACGATACCCGGTTTCCTATGGCGGACCGGGTTGGTGCCGCCACCGAAGGACGCCGGACACGCCCGCCTACGTACCGGGGCGATCACACGGTGCGCTGCGGTACCGCGGTCCGGCGATCCGCGTAGCGGTCGGCAATCCGGGCCAGAATCGGCGAACAGCCGGCGTCCACTGTGCGCATGGCCAGGTCGTCGCTGCGGGTGGGGCCACGGTTGACGATCAATACCGTGCCGCCGCGGCGGGCGACGCGGTGGACGAAGCGGCGGCCGGACCACACGGTCAAACTGGACCCCGCGACAAGAACCACCTCGGCCGCGTCCACCAGTGCATAGGCCGCGGCCACACGGTCCGGCGGCACATTCTCGCCGAAGTAGACGATATCCGGCTTCCACAGTCCGCCGCAGTATTCGCAATCCACCATGCGGAAACCGGCGATATCCTCCACCACCGCGTCCGCGTCCGGGGCGACCTCGAGGCCGGTCACCGAGGAGACGGCGAAACCGGGATTGACGCGTTCCAGCCGTTCCGCGAGCGCCATCCGGGAGATCCGGGCATTGCAGGAAAGGCACCGGACCTGTGCGTAGCTGCCGTGGAGGTCGATCACCCGCCGGCTGCCCGCTTTGGTGTGGAGGAGGTCGACATTCTGGGTGATCACACCGGCCACCACGTTGTGACGCTCGAGTGCGGCCAGCGCGCGATGCCCGTCGTTCGGCCGGGCAGCGTCCATATACCGCCAGCCCACGTGATTACGGGCCCAGTACCGCCGGCGGAATTCCGGATCACCCACGAACTGCTGGTAGGTCATCGGATTACGCGGCGGCGAATCGGGGCCCCGGTAATCGGGAATACCGCTGTCGGTCGAGATTCCGGCGCCGGTGAGTACGACCACTCGCCGGTTCCCGATCAGGGCGACCAGTTCATCGGCTGCGTCCTCGCCTACCGGGCGACCATCACTGAGCACCGCCGTATCGGACATGCTCCCGAGGGTACGGGTCTCCCGGCGCGGTCATATCGTCCGCCGTCGACAGGGTGCTGCGCCGCAGCGGCGCGGCCGCGATGTGCGCGAGCCGACCGGGAATCAGGTCTGGAGACCGGCGAGTTTCCCCGCTTCCGCGTCGAGTCCGAGCATCGCGAGGAGGTTCCGGCAGTCGGCGGCATCGGTCGAGTGTCCGGCGACGATCCGCGCGGCGACGGCGCTGCGACGGGCGACCTCCGCCCGCTCGGCGCTGCGGATCTCGGCGAATTCGGCCAGTTCGGCCTCGGGTAGCTCGTGATCGACAGGGGTGGGGCGGCTGGATGTGCCAGGCATGGGTCTCCTTCGAGGTTGCTCGAAGCCTACGCTGCCCGCGGGTGCGGCACAGCCCAACCGGGAAACATCCGGCGCCGCCCCGTGCGTGGTAAACGACGGGCCGGGGTTCGCGGGGCGGCACTTCCCCGAGGGTTGTTACCGGAGTACGGTGCGGCGGGATCCGGCAGATCCACTGCGCGGTCGCCGATTCCGGTGAGTGCCGATCGATTGCCGAAACAATGGCGGGTACCGAATACGGACGTGGCGAATCGCCACCGGAGTCGCCCGAAACCGGATTGTCTCCAATACGCCTTTGTCGCTTCTGGGGCCCTTGTTTTATACGACATAACTCCTCTAAATTCACTCCCTGCACGTTCACCATTCTGGAATGCCCGCGTTCCGCAGCCGAGCGGCCGGGATTCCGTGCAGCGAGGAGGTCCCGGTGGAGATCGACCACTTCAGCCACGGCTGGCTCACCCCCGTGGTCGCGTACGTCATGTCGTTCACCGGGTCGTTGCTGGGGCTACGGTGCATGAGCCGGGTGCGCAGCGGTTCGATTTTCGACGGCTGGCTCATCGCCGCGGCCGTCGCCATCGGCGGCACCGGAATCTGGGTTATGCATTTCATCGCCATGCTGGGATTCCGGATCGACGGAGCGGCCATCAAATACGACGTCCCCATCACGCTGGCCAGTGCCCTGATCGCGATGATCGTCGTCTGGTTCGGACTGTGCCTGGCCCAGCAGCGCAGGCTGGGCAACCGCGGCCTGCTGATCGGCGGCGTGGTAACCGGCCTCGGCGTGGGCGCCATGCACTACGCCGGAATGTACGCCATGAAAACCGATGTGGCGATCGGCTACGACTGGCCCACCGTCATTCTGTCGATGCTCATCGCGGTCCTCGCCGCGACCGCCGCGCTGTGGTTCACCCTCAACGTGCGCGGCACCCTCGCGACTCTCGGCGCCGCCCTGGCGATGGGTATGGCCGTGGCCGGAATGCACTACACAGGAATGTTCGCCATGCATATCGGCGATCAGCAGCACCATATGCCGCCGTCGGGCGCCGGAGCCGCCCAACTGCTCACACCGCTGATCGTGAGTGTCAGCCTGGTGACCGTCGGCATGCTCTTCCACCTGGGTCTCACAGAGGTGGGCGGCACAACCCCCCTCACCCGACGACCCGCCACCGAGAACTATTGGCCGACCCGGGACTGAACCTCCGCCTCCAGTGACCGGTATGCATCACGTGACGTAATCACGTCACCACAAAATTCGGCCGAGCGTTCGGTGCGCAGCGCCACCCTCCAGCGAGCAACCCCGTTCCCGGTGGCCGCCGCGCAACCCGGCGCCATCGGGCAACGGATACCTCATCGGCGCCACGACTCGAGCCGGGGCGCAGGCTCAGTCGCCCTGCGATGCCCACTAGGCTCGAAGAGTGCGGCAGCGGATCATCGTGGATGTAGATACCGGCGTGGACGATTCTCTCGCCCTGCTGTACCTGCTCGCCAGTCCCGACGCCGAGATCGCCGGCATCGCCGCCACCGCCGGTAACGTGCCCGCCGGCCAGGTCGCGATCAACAACCTGGCCTGGCTCGACCTGGTCGATGCCCCGGATATCGAAGTGGCGCTGGGCGCGACCGATCCGCTCAAGATACCACTGCGCACCACCGAGGACACCCACGGACCGCAGGGCGTGGGCTACGCCGAACTCCCCGCCCCGGCCCGCCGGATCTCCGACCGCAGCGCGGCGCAGATGTGGGTCGATCTGGCGCGAGCGCATCCGGGGGACCTGCTCGGCCTGTGCACCGGACCGCTCACCAATCTCGCCCTCGCACTACGGATCGAGCCCGAGCTCCCGCGGCTGCTGCGCCGGTTGGTGATCATGGGCGGGGCGTTCAACCATCCGGGCAATACCACCCCGACCAACGAGTGGAACATCCACGTCGATCCCGAAGCCGCGAAAATCGTTTTCGACGCTTTCTCCGCCGCACCCGCGCATCGGCGACCGGTGGTGTGCGCACTCGATATAACCGAAACCATCGAGATGCGACCCGCACATCTCACACGGCTGGCGAGCCGGGCCGGGAGCTTCCCGATCGAGACGGTCACACCGGCGGACCCGCCCGCAGCGCGGTCGGCGGCGAGCAATCCGATCATCCGCCACGTCACCGACGCCGTCCGCTTCTATTTCGACTTCCACCACGGCTACGACCTCGGCTATCTGGCCCATATGCACGATCCGTTCGCGGCTGCCGTGGCCCTGGACCCCACGCTCGCCCGGACTCGGCCCGCGACGGTGGACGTCGAGCTCGCCGGCACTCTCACCCGCGCCACGACCGTCGCCGACTGGGCGGGCATGTGGGGCCGCCCGCCCAACGCCGATATCGTCGTCGCCACCGACCCGGACCGGTTCTTCGACCGGCTCATCACCCGGATCGGCGACTATGCCCGCGCGCGCTTCCCCGCGGCCGTCGGCGAACACACGCTCACTGCGGAATCGGGCTGACTCGGTCCTACGACAGCACCCGACCCGACCCCAGGAGGACAAGCCAGTGACCACACCCGGTGGCTCCGAGATCCCGGCCGACGAGGAGTACCTGACGCAGTTGCGGCAGCGCCTCGACCTGCCCGGGCTGATCGATGTGCACACCCACTTCATGCCGCACCGGGTCATGCGCAAGGTATGGGCATACTTCGATTCGGCCGGACCACTCATCGGGCGCCCGTGGCCGATCACCTACCGGGACGAGGAACCGGTCCGGCTGGAGACGCTACGGCGGTTCGGGGTTCGCGCGTTCACTGCCCTGGTGTACCCGCACCGCCCGGATATGGCGGCATGGCTCAACGACTGGACGGCGAAATTCGCCGCAGAAGTCCCGGAATGCCTGCATACGGCGACGTTCTATCCAGAACCCGCCGCAGCCGAATACGTCACGGCTGCACTGGAACAGGGCGCACAAGTCTTCAAGGCACATATCCAGGTCGGCGCCTACGACCCCCGCGACCCGCTGCTGGAACCGGTGTGGGGTGCGCTCACCGACGCACAGACACCGACGGTCATCCACTGCGGCTCCGGACCCGCACCCGGTACGTTCACCGGCCCGGAACCGATCACCGAGGTACTCCGTCGTTTCCCGCGGTTACCGCTGATCGTGGCTCATATGGGTATGCCCGAATACCGCGAGTTCCTCGATCTGGCCGACCGCTATCCCGGTGTCCATCTCGATACCACTATGGCGTTCACCGATTTCGCCGAGGAGGGCAGCCCCTTCCCCTCCGATGCCCGGAAACGGCTGGCCGATTACGGCGACCGGATCATGTTCGGCAGCGATTTCCCGAATATCCCCTACCCGTACCGCCACGCCGTGCAGGCGCTGGAACGTCTCGACCTCGGTGACGACTGGCTGCGCGCAGTCTGCTACCGCACCGCCGCAGAGCTTTTCGCTCTCGCCTGAATTCCGGTCGGCCAGCGTCACCACCGTGTCCCGGTCGTCGCCTCGGAAATAGTTAGATGCGCATATCTACACTACTACAGTGTGATCACACGCCGGAAGAAACTCCGGCAGCGCTGTGCGCCGCAGGAGTTCCGGTCAGCTGTCGAACGCGTCCAGTAGACGTTCCGCGGCGAGCGCAGCGGTGAGCGCACCCGCCCGCACCTGCGCCTCCACCTCGCCGCGGATCGACTTCACGTTCGGATTGTCGGCCAGCCGGCGCAGAAGCTGATCGTGCACCATCGTCCACGTCCAGTCGACCTGCTGGCGGCGTCGCTTCTCAGCGAACTCCCCCGCCTCGGTGAGTACCCGGCGATGATCCAGCACGGTCTGCCAGAACTTGTCCAGTCCGGTGCCCTCGAGGCCGCTCATGGTGAGTACCGGCGGTTTCCAGAGCGCATCGTGCGGGTGGATGAGCCGCAGCGCACCGGACAGCTCCCGGGCCGCCCCCTTGGCCTCGATCTCGTGTTTACCGTCGGCCTTGTTCACCGCGACCAGATCGGCCAGTTCCAGCACACCCTTCTTGATGCCCTGCAACTGGTCACCGGTGCGGGCCAGGGTGAGGAAGCAGAACACGTCGACCATATTCGCCACCGTCACCTCGGACTGGCCGACGCCGACGGTTTCCACCAGGATCACGTCGTAACCGGCCGCCTCGAGCAGCACGATGGTCTCTCGGGTGGCCTTGGCGACCCCACCGAGCGTCCCGGCGGTCGGCGAGGGCCGGATGAAGGCGTTCGCCTCTACCGACAACCGCGCCATCCGGGTCTTGTCGCCGAGGATCGACCCGCCGGTGCGGGTGGACGAGGGATCCACCGCCAGCACGGCGACCCGGTGCCCCTCCTGGATCAGGCTCATTCCCAGCGCGTCGATGAAGGTGGATTTGCCCACCCCGGGCACGCCGGTGATCCCGACCCGATTCGACAGTGCGGCACCGGGTTCCGGAGTCAACTTCAACAAGAGCTGCTGGGCCAGCTCCCGATGATCGGTCCTAGTGGATTCGACCAGCGTGATCGCCCGGGCGAGGGCAGCCCGCTCACCGGAGCGGACTGCCTGCGCGAGCGCGTCGACGTCGATGGCGCGCGCGTTCATCCCTGGGTATTCGCCTCGGTACCGGTTGCGCCGGAACCGAGCTCGTGTCCGAGCGCGGCGCCGAGCTTACGCAGCAGGTCGATCGCGGCGTCCGCGATCACCGTGCCCGGCGGGAAGATCGCCGCGGCACCCGCCTCGTAGAGCTCGTCGAAGTCACCGGGCGGGATGACCCCGCCGACGATGACCATGATGTCGGGCCGGCCGACATCGGCCAGTGCCTGCCGCAGGGCGGGCACCAGCGTGAGGTGACCGGCCGCCAGCGAGGACACACCGACGCAGTGCACATCGTTGTCCGCGGCCTGGCGGGCCACCTCTTCGGGGGTCTGGAACAGCGGGCCCACATCGACGTCGAAGCCGAGATCGGCGAAGGCGGTGGCGATCACCTTCTGGCCGCGGTCGTGCCCGTCCTGACCCATCTTTGCGACCAGGATGCGGGGACGCCGCCCCTCGGCCTCGGCGAACTCCTCCACCAGATCCCCGGCGGTGGTGATGTTGGTGACTTTGCCGGCTTCGTCGCGATACACACCGGACAGGGTACGGATCTCGGCCTGATGCCGGCCGTAGACCTTCTCCAGAGCGTCGGAGATCTCGCCGACGGTCGCCTTCGCCCGCGCGGCGTCGATAGCGAGCGCCAGCAGGTTGTTCTCCATCCCGCCGTCGGACGATGCGGCGGCCCGGGACAGTTCGGCCAGCGCCCGCTCCACCGCGTCCTGGTCGCGATCGGCGCGCAGACTCCGCAACTTCTCGAGCTGTTCGGCCCGCACCCGCGAATTCTCGACCTTGAGGACCTCGACCTCGTGATCCTCGGCGACCTGGTATTTGTTGACCCCGATCACCGGCTGCTGGCCCGTATCGATACGGGCCTGGGTCCGGGCCGCGGCTTCCTCGATCCGCAGCTTCGGAATGCCCTCACCGATGGCCTGCGCCATCCCACCGTGCGCCTCCACCTCGGCGATATGCGCGCGAGCGCGTTCGGCGAGCTGATGGGTCAGCCATTCGACGTAATAGGAACCGCCCCACGGGTCGATCGGGCGAGTGGTGTTGGACTCCTGCTGGATGAGCAGCTGGGTGTTGCGCGCGATACGGGCCGAGAAATCGGTCGGCAGCGCGAGCGCCTCGTCGAGGGCGTTGGTGTGTAGCGACTGCGTGTGGCCCTGGGTCGCCGCCATCGCCTCGATACAGGTCCGCGCCACATTGTTGTAGGCATCCTGCGCGGTGAGCGACCAGCCCGAGGTCTGCGAATGGGTCCGCAGCGACAGCGATTTCGGATTCTTCGGCTCGAATTTCGCGACCAATTCGCTCCACAGCAACCGGCCCGCGCGCAGCTTGGCGACCTCCATGAAGAAATTCATGCCGATGGCCCAGAAGAACGACAGCCGGGGCGCGAACTTGTCGATCTCCATTCCGGCGTCGATTCCGGCCCGCAGGTATTCCACGCCGTCGGCGAGGGTGTAGGCGAGTTCGAGATCGGCGGTCGCACCGGCTTCCTGGATGTGGTAGCCGGAGATGGAGATGGAATTGAACTTCGGCATCTTCGCGCTGGTGTAGGCGAAGATATCGGAGATGATCCGCATCGACGGTTTCGGCGGATAGATGTAGGTGTTGCGGACCATGAACTCTTTCAGAATATCGTTCTGAATCGTTCCGGCCAGCTGTTCCGGCGCCACGCCCTGTTCCTCGGCCGCCACCACGTACAGCGCCAGGATCGGCAGTACCGCGCCGTTCATCGTCATCGAGACGCTGACCTGGTCGAGCGGGATCTGGTCGAAGAGCTGGCGCATATCCAGGATGGAATCGATGGCCACGCCCGCCATGCCGACATCGCCCTGCACCCGCGGATGGTCGGAGTCGTACCCGCGGTGGGTGGCCAGGTCGAACGCTACCGACAGACCCTTCTGACCGGCCTGCAGGTTACGGCGGTAGAAGGCATTGGAATCGGCCGCGGTGGAGAAACCCGCGTACTGGCGGACGGTCCACGGCTGGTTCACATACATCGTCGGATACGGTCCGCGCACGAACGGCGCGACACCGGGGACGCTGTCGAGCGGGAAACCTGCCGCGGCCACCGCGTCCCGATCGGCCTTGGTGAACACCGGTGGCACCTCGATCCCCTCGGGGGTCGACCACACGAGTTGTTCGGGGGCGTAGTTGTTCGCCGCGGCCGATTCCCGGACAAAGGCGTCACGTGCGCTGTCGTCGGCCGCGGCCGGGGTCAGCCCCGGCTCGGTGAGCGGCACATCGGCGAAACTGCCGACCACCTGTTCGATTCGCTGAGTCGTCATCAGGCTCCCACCTTCTCCAGCAGGGCGGTCAGGGCGGCGACCGCGTCGATCCGGGCCGCCAGGAACCCGTCCGGACGCCGGGCCTCCTCGATACCGGCCACGACCTTCTCCGGCCCGGCCAGCAGTACCGTTTCGACACCGGCGCTGCGTAGTTGTTCCACCGCGCCCGCGGCATCGGTGCCGTACCGCGCGTCGGTGCCGCAGAGTACCGCGATCTTCGCGCCGGATTCCTGTGCCGCCGCGGCGATCTCACCATCGGCCAGGGGGCCCGGGTTGACGGATTCGATCCCGCCCGAAGCCAGCAGGTTGGCGATGAAGGTGACCCGCACATTGTGCTCGGCCACCGTGCCCAGTGGCACCAGCAGGGCCTGCGGGCGGGTGCCGTGCGCCGCCAGATAGGTATCCGAACGATCGCGCAGCGCTTCGAACGCGGCGCCGTAGCGCTGTCCCGGTCCGGCCGTCAGAGCAGCCTCCGACAGCGGCGCCTCGGCCAGGTTCGGGAATTCGTTGACACCGGTGACGGCGGTACGGCGGTGGGCGATATCGCTTTCCCGCTGTGCTTTCGTCGCACCGATCCGGGTGCCGAGCAGGCCGGAATCCAGCGCCGCACGATAGCCGCCGGCGGCCTCGAGTTCCTGCACGAATTCCCAGGCGGCAGCAGCCAGATCGGCGGTGTACTGCTCGACGTACCACGAACCCGCACCGGGGTCGTGCACATGCCCGAGATGGGATTCCTCGAGCAGGAGCAGCTGGGTGTTACGGGCCATCCGCTCCGAGAAAGACGCCGAGACCCCGAGTTCACCGGCGGGCAGCGCGGAATCGAACGGCAGCACGGTGACGGTATCGGCGCCACCCACTCCGGCGCCGAAGGCGGCCAGGGTGGTGCGCAGCAGATTCACCCAGGGGTCGCGCCGGCTCATCATCGCGGCGGAGGTCACCGCATGCTGCGGAGCCGCGCCTTCCGACGGTGCGCCGAGCGCGTGGGCGACCCGCGCCCACAGGCGGCGCGCGGCGCGGAACTTGGCGATGGTGGCGAACTGGTCGTCGGTGGCGGCGAACCGGAACTCCACCTGGCGCAGCGCTTCGGCGACCGGCATCTCCCCGGACAGCACCCGCAGGTATTCGAGTCCGGCGGCAACAGCGGCACCGAGCTCCTGGGCGTCGGAAGCGCCGGCATCGTGGAAGGCGGTGCCGTCCACGGTGATCGCGCGAACGGTTTCGGATCGCCGGCCGGCGGTGACCGCCAGGGCCGTCGTCTCGGCCAGGCCGAGGTCCTCGGTACCGGCGAACGCGGCGGTGAGCGGGGCCGCGCCGAGCGAGATCCGGATCGCGGAGCGGTCGGGTGCCGAATACCGGTCGACCATTTCGTAGATGGCTTCGGCCGCTTCGGCGACGTCGGTGCCCGCCCGCAGGGCCAGTGGCGCCAGCTCGAACAGCAAGCCGTCGAGCGCGGCGGCCAGATCACCCACCGGTACGCCGTGCGCACCGGCGGTGAGTTCGACGGCGCTCGCGCCGTTCTCCAGACCAGCGGTCAGCTCCCGGTTCGCGGCGGCCGCGTCGGCGGCGGCGATACGGACGTTGACGAACCAGCCGCGATGGACATCGCGCGTGCCGTCGCCGCCGCGGACGAACGGGTAGGCGCCGGGCAGCGGCTGCTCGGGCAGTTCGTCCCGGCGTGTGTACAGCGGCGCGATATCCAGCCCGTCGTAGGTGGACTGGTTCAGCAGCTTTTCGGGTTCCGCACCGAGTTCGGCCGCATCGACCTTGCGGGTCTTGGCCAGCACACCCGCCACACCCTTGCGCCAGGCGGGATATTCGGGCACCGCGGACGAGGACGGATCAGCCCCGGCCGTGGGCTCTGCAGCAATCGGCATACCCTGTTCCCTCTTGTCGTTCCAGTACAAGCGCACCAACTACGTGCGCGGGTACCTTGGCATCCGCCCAGCTCAGCGAATACTTTGGTTAACGGGCATTCAGCCCGCCCCTCCGATGCTAGCCGGGACGCCCGAATCGAGCGCCCGGGGCCACCGCTACCAACGGGTAACCCCATCCGGCCGAGACGGCCCACTGAGCGGTCCGCTACTGTTCTCGGCCACTTCGGCCGATCCCACAACTCACGCCCCCGGAGACGGTGCGCAGCCACAGCGTCGGCACCGACTGCCGCAGTGCGGACAACACTGGGTAATCTCGCCCGGTGTCCCGCTTCCTCCGCGACCGCCGGCTGGTCCTCGTGCTCTGCCTCGCCGCGGTCGTCTGCGCGGCGGCGCTGCTCACCCCGTTACCCGACCCCCGCCAGATCCAGGAATGGGCCGAGAACGCCGGCCCCTGGTTCCCGGTGCTGTTCTTCGCGGCACATACGATGATCATCATCGCGCCGGTTCCCCGCACCGTGTTCACGGTGGCATCGGGACTGCTTTTCGGGCCGTTCCTCGGTCTCGGCGTAGCGGTCACCGCCTCACTGCTGAGTGCCGCGGCGGCCTTCCTCCTGGTTCGCGCATTCGGCCGGGACCGGGTTGCCCCCTATCTCGAACACCCCACGGTGCGGGTGATCGACGACCGCCTGCGCCGCCGCGGCTGGCTGGCTGTCGGTGCGCTGCGCCTGATCGCCTTCGCGCCGTTCTCGGTGGTGAACTATTCGTGCGCGCTGTCCTCCCTCCGAGTCTGGCCGTATGTGGGTGCCACACTCGTGGGCATCCTGCCCGGCACGGCCGCCACCGTGGTACTCGCCGACGCGCTGACCGGCGGCACGCATCCGGTCATGGTCGGGGTGTCGATCGCCTGTATCGCCGCCGGCTGCCTCGGTCTGATGATCGACCAGCGCTGGCGACCGGTCGTCAGCGGCCCGGCCACAATCCCGGGATCACCTCACGCCACGTCACCGGCCGCAACGCCGCACGATGATATCGTTGCCAACAGATAACCAGCCTCTTACCGGTTACCATTCACTCGCAGTCGGTTCACCGCGCAGTTCCTGCTCGCGACAGCCGGATAGCTCGCGGCCGGGCTGTCCCTTGCCCCCGGGCCGCACTACATTCTCGGCGACCGGCTGAGCCGGCCTCGGCCGCACGCAGTGTGCTCTTCAGCAGCGACCCACACCCTGCCGATACCTCCGCCACCCGCTCCCAGGAACGACGGATCATCGCCTCGTTCCGCACCGAGCGCGAAGTGGCCCGCTATATCGACGACCCGGCCGCGCACGGGGGCCACTACATCCCGGGCCGTTCCCCACAGCGGTAGCGACGCCTAGGACGCGGTGACCGCCGGAACGCCCGCGCGCACCGGACGGTCCTGGACTGCGACTGCTGCCACTCGAGCGACCGCGCAGCGGACAGGTTACTGCTGGTGCGGCGGCCGCGGCTGCTGGTGGTACTGCTGCGGAGGCATCCCCGGCTGCTGTGGTTGCACGCCGTACGCGGGGCCCGGCTGCGGCGGCATGACCGCCTGCGGCGGCTGCTGCCGCGGCGCGGGCTGCGGATCCGATTTCGCGGTGTTCACGGGCGCTGCCGTATCCACCGGTGTCCGCGCCACGGACTCGGCGGCGCGGACCGCACGTTCGACGGCCGGATCGGTACTGGTGTCGAACCAGTCCGCGACCTCGTCGGCGTCGTCGTCCAATTTTCCCGCGGTCTCGTCCTCGGCCGGGGGCTCGTACCGGAAGACACCGTCCTCGCCCTTGGTGGCGAAGTTCTTGGCGAACCCCTCCAGGGCCTTCCCGAAATCGCTCGGCACCAGCCACACCTTGTTCGCATCGCCCCGGGCGACCATGGGCAGCGTCTGCATGTACTGATAGGCCAGCAACTCGGGTGTCGGTTTGCCGGATTTGATCGCGGCGAAGACCTTCTCGATCGCCTTGGCCTGCCCCTGCGCCTGCAGATAGGAGGCAGCCCGCTCACCCTGGGCCCGCAGGATACGGCTCTGCCGCTCACCCTCGGCGGACAAGATCGCCGACTGCTTGGCACCTTCGGCGGACAGGATCTGCGACTGCTTGGCACCCTCGGCAGTTTTGATCTGCGATTCCCGGTTGCCCTCGGCGGTCAGGATCATGGCCCGCTTCTCCCGGTCCGCCTTCATCTGCTTCTCCATCGACTCCTGGATCGACGGCGGCGGATCGATGGCTTTGAGCTCCACCCGGGCCACCCGCAGACCCCAGCGCCCGGTCGCTTCGTCGAGCACCCCGCGCAGCTGGCTGTTGATCTGGTCGCGGGAGGTCAGCGTCTCCTCCAGGGTCATCCCGCCGACCACATTGCGCAGTGTGGTGACGGTGAGCTGTTCGACCGCGGCAATGTAGTTGGAGATCTCGTAGACCGCCGCCTGCGGCTGCATGACCTGGAAATACACCACCGAGTCGATCTGCAGGGTGAGGTTGTCCTGGGTGATCACGGGTTGCGGCGGGAAGGACACCACGCGTTCGCGCAGGTCGACCTTGGCACGGATCCGGTCGACGAACGGCACCAGGAACGTCAGCTGTCCCGACGCCGTCCGCGAATACCGGCCGAGTCGTTCGATCACCGCGGCCTCGGCCTGCGGCACCAGCGCGATCGACTTGAAAACCACCACCGCCGCCAGCACCACCAGTGCGGCAACGAGTATCAATGCAGCCATTTACGGGCCCTTCCAGACGACCGCGGTCGCCCCGTCGATCTTCATTACGTATACGGTCGCGCCCTCCGGGTATTCCTCCCCCGGATCCAGGGACCGGGCGCTCCACACCTCGCCGCTCAGTTTCACCCGGCCGTCGTGTTCACCGACCGGTTCCAGCACCAGCGCGGTCTTACCGGTCAGGGCGTCCACATTGGTCGGTGTCGGGGGTGGGGTTCCGAAGCGCCGCAACAGCGCCGGCCGGACACCGAGCAGCAGCACCACCGCCGAGACCGCGAAGACCACCGCGTCCACGACGACGGGGGCATCGGTCAGGAAGCTCACCCCCGCGGTCAGCAACGCGGCGGAACCGAGCATCAGTAACGTCAGTTCACCGATGAACATCTCGGCGGCCGCCAGCAACACACCGGCGACCAGCCAGACAATAGCAGCCACGCCGTCCAGCCTAGTGGGATATTGCCCCGCAGGGGGCCCGGACGGCGACACCCTGTCCCGGCAGCCGCCGCAGAAACCGCCGATACGCTACTTTCGGGCCGGTGAGCGATCGATACGGCGATATCTTTTCCGGCCATCCACGCACCGCGAAACGCACCGTTGCCCGGGTCGTGGCCGAACACGACCTCGTGGTGGAGGACGCGGCCAGTGGTTTCTGCGGCGCGGTGGTGGGGTTCGACCGCACCTACGACGGCGATTTCGTGAAACTGGCGGACGCCCGCGGCGCGGTACGCCTTTTCGCGATGCGCGAAGCGGCTTTCCTCATCGACGGCACACCCGTGACATTGCTGCGGCCGGCGAAATCGGCACCCGCGAAACCCGCCCGTTCGGCCTCCGGCTCGACCCGGGTCGACGGTTTGCGGGCGAAAGTCGCTGCCCCGAGCCGTATCTGGGTGGAAGGTGTGCACGATGCCGCCTTGGTGGAGCGCGTCTGGGGGCACGACCTCCGGGTCGAGGGGGTGGTGGTGGAGCATTTGGAAGGACTGGACAATCTCGCTGCCCGCCTGGCCGAATTCGGTCCCGGCCCCGGAAAACGTGTCGGTGTGCTCGTGGACCATCTGGTGACGGGGTCGAAGGAAACGCATCTCACCACCGGGCTCGGTGAATTCGTACTCGTCACCGGGCATCCTTTCGTGGACATCTGGCAAGCGGTGAAACCGGCGGCCGTCGGAATACCGGAATGGCCGCGCGTCCCACGCGGTGAAGACTGGAAAACCGGTGTCTGTAGCCGACTGGGCTGGGGCACACCGCAGGACGGCTGGCGGCGGGTGTATTCGGCGGTGGATTCATTCCGGGATCTGGAGGCGCCGCTACTCGGCGCGGTGGAACGGCTGATCGATTTCGTGACCGAACCAGGGCAACAATTCTAACGCGTGCCGACAGCCTGCGCAGACGCTGCCCGCCGACTGCCGCCACCCTTTATGCTCGATGATTATGTGCTCTCCCAGTGCCACCCTCACGCTGTGGGCCGGTTCGTGGCTCGCGGGTCGCAGCGCGCCCGACGACGTTCTCGAGGCATTGCACGCCTGGGCCCCGCGGCACACGCTGTCCGCCGGTGATCCGGTGACCGGTGGGCGCACCGACCTGCCCTGGACCGCACTCGGGGAGACTGCCACGACAGCGGTTATGCCGTTGCTCAAGATGATTCGGCAGGCTCTGTCGGCCCCCGGCGCGGAGCTGCGGCTGGTGCTGCCGGTACCCGGCGATGTCCGCGGGCTGCCGGTGGGGACTGCGTTCGCCACCGATGCGATCGAGGCGGGTGAGGGAATTCTCATCGGAGTTCCGGGCACGGAGGGCACCGGCCTCATCCCGTATCACGAGGACGATTCGACGCTGCAGTGGACGGTCTACGCCGTTCCGATGCCACCGGCCGCGGGCCCCGAGATGTCGCTGGGTGAGGCCGAGTACGCCATGCGCGAAGCCGTGCGGGATGCCGCCGACGCGCTCATGCAGCTGCATACCACCGGTCTCGGCGGCGGCGATGCGGATCCGCGCGAACTCATCGAGGCCGAACTGGCCGACTACTCCCGTCACACCTACCCCGATTACGTACCGCTGCGGGCAAAACGCATCCTCGACACTGCCGACCATGTGGCGGCGATCCTCACCGTCGCCCAGCGCGAGCCCGCCTCCGCACCGACCTCGGCCACCGCTGCCACCACCCACGAATCCCTGCTCCGTCCCCTGTGGGATGCCCTTCGCGCCGCCCGCCTCGTCGCCGTGCACACGGCGGCTCCCCAGTCACGCTGAGCCGGGCTCGTTACGGTCGGGCCTGCGGATCGTCGCCGGCCGCTCCGGTGTCCCAGGCCGACTCGTCCACGGAGGGTGCTCCGATCATCGCCGGTCCCTTGCGGGGCGCACCTCCCGACCAGCGACCGGCACGACGACCGTCTCCCCGCCGGACGTGACGGAACAGACCAACGGCCTCGCCGCCGGGTGCGGCGCACCGACCACCACCGGTCCGTCCTGATCGCGGCAGGTTCGCAGACAGGTCACCTCCACTCGCACCACCGCCGGCGGCCGCGGCGCCGCCGGACCCCGGATATCACAGACCGGGATCCCCGCCCCTCCGGCCGAGAGACCGAGCGATCACCACGTGCCGGTCATCGTGAACTGCGGGGTGTGGCCGCAGCGATCCGCCGGCCGGCCCGTCACAGGTCTGCGGTTGCCGCCGGAAGGCGCCGGCCCGGGCTTCGAGAGCGACGATGCGGTGGTACACCGGCGACGCGCTGCACCACCGCTGTGGTGTGTCCGGGATCAGTCCTGCCGGCGACCGCTGGGTCGCCGCACCGGTTCGCAACAGCCGACGGCACACAGCGCGCCGTCGACCGTGCACCCGTAGCCGGGGACCTCACCGAGACGCCGCGGCGGCGTTGCGCGCAGGTGCTCGGCCACCAACTCGACGATCAGCTCGGCGAATCGATCGTCGGTACCCGGAGTCGCCGCGCGGGCGAAGGCGATCCCGAGTTCGGCGGCCTTCGTGGCGGCTTCGTTGTCGAGATCCCAGATCACTTCGAGGTGATCGGAGACGAAACCCACCGGGCAGACGATCACGGCGTCGAACCCCTTGTCCGGCAAGGCTTCCAGATGGTCGACGATATCGGGTTCGAGCCATGGAACCTGCGGTGGTCCCGAACGCGACTGCCACACAACGTCGTAATCGCCGAAACCCGTTGCGGTGGCACATAACCGAGCAGCCTCGGCCACCTGCCGACTGTAGAGATTACCGCCGCCGGCGGGCGGCCCCGCCGCATTGTCGGCGGCGATCGGCACCGAATGCGCGGTGAACACCAGCCTGGCGTTCTCGGCCCGTCCGGCCGGAAGTGTCTCCCGCGCAGCGTGTATCGCGTCCGCGAAGGCCGCGATCAACAGTGGGTGATCGAAATAGTGGCGGAGCTTCATCAGCTCCGGCGCCTCCGGACCCACCGCTGCCCGGGCCCTGGTGATGTCCTCGTCGTACTGCCGGCACCCCGAGTACCCACCCCAGGCCGAGGTCGGGAACACCAGGGCCGAACGCACCCCGTCGGCGGCCATCTGCGCCAGCGTGTCCTCGACCATCGGGTGCCAGTTCCGGTTGCCGAAGTACACAGGCAGATCGAATCCGGTGCGCGCCCGCCTCGCCTCCACCGCGGTGATGATCGCGCGGTTGCAGGCATTGATCGGCGATACCCCGCCGAAATGCAGATAATGCTCGGCGACCTCGGTCAGGCGGTCGGGTGGGACGCCGCGACCGCGGGTGACGTTCTCCAGAAACGGCAGCACATCCTCGGGCCCCTCGGGTCCACCGAAGGACAGCAGCAGCAGTGCGTCGGCCGCGCGGGCCACGGCGCCTCCTTACCAGGTCCGGTGATCAGTCCAGCGGCATGTTCTCGGGGAACCAGGTGTTGTGGCTGGCCCCGCCGTCGACGTAGACAATCGATCCGGTGGTCGCGGGCAGCCAATCCGACAGCAGCGCCACGATCGATTTGCCGACCACTTCGGCACCGCCGTCCCAGCCGATCGGGGACGCGCCGTCCCAGTAGGTATCCAGCTGTTTGAGCTGTTTCGCGTCATCGGTCGCGGTCCCTGCGATCGCTTTGGCGGCAAGGGTTTTCACCGGGCCGGCGGCGATCAGATTGGACCGGATCTGCTTCGCGTAGCCGACCTCACGCGCCACGTACCGGTTCACCGATTCCAGCGCGGCCTTGGCCACACCCATCCAGTTGTAGTACGGCATGGCGGTACGAGGATCGAAATCCATGCCGACGATCGATCCGCGCTCGTTCATCACCGGCAGTACCGCCCGCGCCAGTGCCGCATAGCTCCACGCCGAGATCTCGAAGGATTTCGCCGCATCCGCGCTCGGCCCCTCCAGGAACGGCACGGCATCCGGGCCCATCAGCGTCTTCGGGGCGAAGGCGATCGAATGCAGGACACCGTCGATCCCCTCGGGCGCGAGACGGCGAAGCTCCTCGGGCAGTTTGTCCAGATCTTCCTGGTTGGTGACGTCGAGCCCGATGGCCGGCGGCACCTCCTCGGGCAGCCGCTTGGCGATCCGGTCGATCAACCGCAGGCGTTCGGTGAGGCCGGTGATGATCACCCGGGCCCCTTCCTTCTGCGCGATCGCCGCCGCGTGGAATGCGATCGAGGCATCGGTGATGATGCCGGTGACGAGGATCGTCTTGCCTTCGAGCAATCCGCCCATGAGTTCTCGGTTCTCCCTGATGTGTGGTGTTGTGGATCGCGTTCGACCGGCCACGCCGACGGTGTTCACCGAACTGTCGGCGCGGCTGTCGAGATGTGCTCGGTGACCTACGGGCGGGTCAGTGCCCCATGCCCATACCACCGTCGACCGGGATCACCGCGCCGGAGACGTAAGCAGAATCCGGCGACGCGAGGAAGCTGACCACGGCCGCGACATCCTCGGGCTTACCGACTCGCTGGAGCGGGATGAACTTCTCGGCCATATCCCGCATCTCCTGCGGCAAGTCCTTGGTCATATCGGTCTCGATGAAACCGGGTGCGACGACATTGGCGGTGATCGACCGAGAACCGAGCTCACGGGTGATCGAACGCGCCAGCCCGACAACGCCGGCCTTCGAGGCGGCGTAGTTGATCTGCCCGGCTTGGCCCGCGAGGCCCACCACCGAGCCGAGGAAGATCATCCGGCCCCACCGGGCGCGCAGCATGGCCCGATTGGCCCGCTTGGCGCACCGGAACGCGCCGGCCAGGTTCGCATCGACCACCGTGGTGAACTGCTCTTCGGTCATTCGCATGAGCAGCGTGTCGTCGGTGATGCCCGCATTGGCGACCAGTACTTCCACCGGCCCCTGTGCAGCCTCGACCTCGGAAAACGCCCGATCCACCGATTCACTGTCGGTGACATCGCATTTCACTCCGAACAGGCCCTCGGGTGCACCCGAACCGCGATGGGTGACGGCCACCTTGTGGCCGTCGGCGTGCAGGCGCTGCGCCACCGCGAGCCCGATCCCGCGGTTGCCGCCGGTCACCAGAACCGAGCGTGCTGTGAAGTTCGACATGGGGACAAACCTACCTGGCGGCACCGGTAGCACTCGCATGGGACGTCCACCCATATTTCGCCGGTGTACTTGTGCGTCTCGGACAAAACCGGGGGGTACACCGACGGGCCGGGTCCGATATCGGACCCGGCCCGTCTGTCGCGTGGTCACCGGCCCGCAGGAAGCGCCGGTGGATACGGTTACGGCAGCCGCTGCCGCAGCAGCAGGGCCACCACGACACCGGCGAGGGTCGCCAGCAGGCCGAGCAGCCACCAGGGACGGCTCGCGTCACCCCGGGTGATCTCGTAGCCGATCTGCTCTTCGAGGGTGTCGTAGACGCCGGAGAGCTCCTCCAGGCTGGAGGCCGTATAGAACTCTCCGCCGGACAGTTGCGCGATTTCCTGCATCGCCTCGTCGTCCACCGGAACCTCCACCTGATCGGTGCCTCCGTCGTCGCGCGGGATCTCGACCACACCCCACTGCGTACCGAACGAAATCGTCGACACCGGGATCTTCTTGGTCTTGGCCAGCCGGGCTGCCACGAATTCGTGGCGCGGATTGTCGAAATCCTCGAAATCCGGAACGGTCTGTTTACCGTCGGACATCAGCACGATCCGGGCCGGCGGCGGTGTCTCCGACCCGCCCAGGACCGAGGCCAGGGTTTCGATCGACTGCAGGGCGGTGAAGATCCCCTCACCCGTGGCCGTGCGTTCGGCGAGGCGGATGTTGTCGATAGCGGCCTTCACCGAACCGCGGTCGGTGGTGGGCGAGACGAGTACCGAGGCGGTCCCCGCATAGGTCACCAGGCCCAGGTTGATCCCCGGGGTGAGACCTTCGGCGAAATCCTTGGCCGCCTGCTGGGCGACCTCGAGCCGGCTCGGTGAAACATCGGTGGCTTCCATCGACAGCGAGACGTCCATGACGAGGACGACGGTGGCCCGGTTCCGGGGCACCTTCTGCTCGGCGGTCGGCCCGGCGGCGCCGATGGTGGAGAACACCATGCCGACGATCACCAGGATGATCGGGATATGCCGCCAGAAAGCCGGCCGGTTCGGCGCCACCTTCTCGAGCTGCTCCATATTGCTGAATCGCAGCATATGGCGGTGTTTACTACGCTGGACCAGCAGATATGCCAGCGCGAGCAGCAGGATGACGGCAAGGAACCCGAGCCAGATCGGGGCGGCGAAGTTCGAAATACTCACTGGCGTGGCACCCGCGAAGTCGAGGCGCCGAGGCTGTGGCGCCGAGTGGAGACGAACCGGACCACATCGGCGATCCAGTCCCGGTCGGTCTGCAAGGTCATCACGGGGGCGCCGCAGCTGCGCAGGGTCTGCTCGACCTCCGCCCGATGCCGCTGCGCGGCCGCCGCATAGTCGGCACGCAGCTGGGGCGTCACGCTGAACTCGCGGGTCCGCCCGGTCTCCGGATCGTGCAGGACGACGTCACCCATATCGGGCAAAGCCATATCGCGCGGATCGAGCACCTCCACGGCCAGCAGCTCATGCCGCGCGGAGATGGCGCGCAACGACCGCTGCCAGGTGATATCCCCGAGGAAATCGCTGATCACCACGGCGAGTCCGCGTTTGCGCTGCGGACGGCGCAGCGATTCGATGGCGCCGTGCAGATCACCGCGTACCCCGTCGCGCGGATGCGGTGTGGTGGCGATACTGCGGAGCAGCGATTGCGCATGCACCCGGCCGCTGCGCGCCGGAATCCGCCGCAGCTGCTCACCGGTTGCCACCACGGCGCCGACACGGTTGCCGCCACCCATCGTCAAATGGGTGATCGCGGCCGCGGCGGCGACCACGAGATCGCGTTTCTGGCAGGCGCCGGTGCCGAAGTCCAGGCTGGCGGACAGATCCACCACCATCCAGGTTTCCAGTTCACGGTCGGCGATCATCTGCCGGACATGTGGGTGGGTGGTGCGGGCGGTGACCGACCAGTCCATCTGCCGGACATCGTCACCCGGCTGATAGGCGCGTGCCTCACCCGGTTCCGAACCGGGACCCGGGATCAGGCCGAGATGATCGCCGTGCAGTACGCCGTCCAATCGGCGGCGCACCGTGAGCTCCAGGGTTTTCAGGGCGGCCGCCAGATGTGGATCGGTCAGCTCGCCCGACCGGAACGAGGGGGGCGCGTGTTCTGCCATGGGCATGCGGGCACGGGGGTCCGGCCGGGTCACTGGGGCTGGTTCGCGCCGGCGGTCTGCGGCATCTGGGGCGCCTGCTGCGGCGGAACGGGCGGCCGGCCGTTGCCGTTCTCGGCGGCGGACGGCGCACCGGGCGCCACCGCCTGCGGTGCCACCTGCGGCAGGCCGACGGTCTGCAGCACCCGCTGGATCACATCCTCGGGGCTGATCTCGTCGGCGAGCGCATCGTAGGAGAGCACCAGGCGATGCCGGAGCACATCCGGGATGACCTCGAGGACATCCTGGGGAACCACGTAGTCGCGACCGCGGATCAGCGCGACCGCGCGGGCCGCGGCGATGATGCCGAGGCTGGCACGGGGGGAGGCGCCGTAGGAGATCCAGTTCGCCACATCGTGCATACCGAATTCGGCCGGGACACGGGTGGCCGAGATCACCCGGACCACATAATCCACCAGCGCATGGTGCACAAAGGTGTTCGCGGCGAGTTTCTGCAAACGCAGCAACTCCGCCGGCTCCAGGATCTGCCCCGGCTCCGGCGGCGCGACACCCATCCGGTAGATGATCTCACGTTCCTCCTCGACGGAAGGGTAGTCGACAACGATCTTGAACAAGAAGCGGTCACGCTGCGCTTCCGGCAGCGGGTACACGCCTTCGCTTTCGATCGGGTTCTGGGTGGCCATCACCAGGAAGGGATCGGGCATCGGGTAGGTCTTACCGCCGATCGACACATGCCGTTCGGCCATCACCTCGAGCAGCGCCGACTGCACCTTCGCGGGGGCGCGGTTGATCTCGTCGGCCAGTACGAAGTTGGCGACGACGGGGCCCAGTTCGGTATCGAACTCTTCCCGGCCCTGGCGGTAGATACGGGTACCGACGAGGTCGGTGGGCACCAGGTCGGGGGTGAACTGGACGCGCGAGAACGACCCGCCGACCACCTTGGCGAAGGTTTCCACCGCCAGCGTCTTGGCGATACCGGGCACGCCTTCCAGCAGCACATGACCGCGGGCGAGCACCCCGACCAGCAGCCGCTCGACCAGCCGATCCTGACCGACGATTACCCGCTTGACCTCGTAGATCGCTTTTTCCAGGGTCTGGACGTCGCGTTCGAGGGTGCTCGAAGCAGGCGCCGGCGGTTCTTTCGCCAAATCCGCCCCTTTGACACCGTCCGTCGAAGTCACCAACATCCCCGCTTTCGCCTCGGTCCTGTGCGTGCTGTCACAACTATTCCAGGTGATGACCGTATCCGCCGCAACCGGCTCCACTGTCGCGGATTTCGCCGCCTTCACCTGCGGTCGCCGGTCCGGCGGATGGTGTCCACCCGGTGGCCGCGGCCACCGGCATCGCCCGTCGCCCTCGACCATACGTACCGATAAGGCATGATGCCCGCCGCAGCGGCCGCCGAAACCTGCACAATTGCACCGGACGGCGGTACGCGCGGACGCCGGGAGCGAACCAGACGGTCCGCAGGCATCAGCTCGGTGCCCACACAAACCGGTACAGCGCCACGGAGGCGCGGCAACTCGTCGATCACCGCATCCGCCGGACCCCGATACCCCGACAGGCGTAGGCGGCGGTCACAGAGACGGCGACGTACACTCACGGCCCGGACGCGAATCCGCGAACCAGAGAACGACCGGCTCCACGCGCAACCACACGCTTTCGCTCGGGTCGTCGAGCCGATAACGCCGCCGAACGGCTTTCCAGGGTGCCCGCGAACCCGGTCATGCAGTGCCGGAGAGGGCGGCGCGGCGCCGGGCCCGCCTCCGACCGAAACAGCACTGCGGGCACGTGCCGCGACAGGCGAAGTACCTATCGGGAGGCCGGCTCGCGCACGGCTTCTTCGGCGAAACCGGAAGGGACCTCGGAGTCTTCCGCGGGTGCCGGCGCGTCGGGTGCCGGCGCGGTATCCGCTGCCGTCGTATCGTCGCGGCGGCGTGCCTTGACCCAGTACAACCCGCCGATCACCAGAACGAGGCCGGCCAGCAGCACCGAGGTGATCTCGGTCCAGCTCACCGTCGGGGTCTGCGCGAGGCGGTGCACCAGGATCTGCGCCGCCTCCTCGCTGTCACCGCCTTTGAACTTCGCGGTGTCCTCGGCCCATTCGAGCCGGACGCGGCTGATCGAATCGCTGGTGGTGCCGATCCAGTCGTCGCTGAAGACCGCGACCGTGCCGTGCTGGAATCCGGCGACCTCGGTCGCCAGGTCCCGCAGTTCCGAATCGTGGCCGGGGTTGCCGTGCATCACCACGATGCTCAGGTCGATGCCGTGCGCCCGCGCATCGGCCACGATTGCGGCCAGTTCGCTCTGGTCGTCTCCGTCGGGTGTGGACACCCCGTTGCCGGCGAGATCGGCCCGGACTTCCGCCAGAGTGTCCGTGTCGAATTCGTCCGGCAGTTTGGTGGCCCTGTGGGAGAAGGCCGAAGTGTGGGTGACGGTCATCTTCCATCCGGTCTTGGTCGAGGCCGCATCGTAGGACGAGGCGACAGGGGTCGCGAGCACTGGGCACGAATTCCGGGAGTACCCGACGGCACGCCCCGGCAATCCGGTCCAGCTCGAGAGCAGATTACGCGACACCCGCACGGTCGGTGCACACCCGCCACGCCGAACGGTTGCCACGCCGGACCGCGAGCGACGGGCGCCGCCCCGAAAATTTCACAGGACAAGCGTACTGTTAGGGTTGGGAACCGCGGGGAACCGGCGCCATCCCGGGCCGGCACCTCATGCCAGAGACGTACCGCCGCCGGCACAGCCCCGCCGACGGCGCCCACACCCGACAAGTGGAGCTGACGTGACCAAAAGTATCGATACTTTCGGCGCCAAGGGCAACCTCGAGGTCGGAAGCAACTCCTACGAGATCTTCCGCCTCTCGGCCGTGCCCGGTACCGAGAAACTCCCGTACGCACTGAAGGTCCTCGCCGAGAATCTGCTGCGCACCGAGGACGGCGCGAACATCACCGCCGACCATATTCGTGCGCTGGCCGACTGGGATCCCGACGCCCAGCCCAGTATCGAGATCCAGTTCACCCCGGCCCGTGTGGTGATGCAGGACTTCACCGGCGTGCCCTGCGTGGTCGATCTGGCCACCATGCGCGAGGCCGTCTCCGCCCTCGGTGGCGACCCGGAGAAGGTGAACCCCCTCTCCCCGGCCGAAATGGTCATCGACCATTCGCTGATCCTCGATGTCTTCGGCCGTGCCGACGCCTTCGAGCGCAATGTCGAACTCGAATACGAGCGCAACGGCGAGCGCTACCAGTTCCTGCGCTGGGGTCAGGGCGCGTTCGACGATTTCAAGGTCGTCCCGCCCGGGACCGGCATCGTCCACCAGGTGAACATCGAATACCTGGCCCGCACGGTCATGGTCCGCAACGGGCAGGCCTATCCGGACACCTGCGTCGGCACCGACTCGCACACCACCATGGTCAACGGTCTGGGCGTGCTCGGCTGGGGCGTCGGCGGTATCGAGGCCGAGGCCGCCATGCTCGGCCAGCCGGTCTCCATGCTGATCCCGCGAGTGGTGGGCTTCAAACTCACCGGCGAGATCAAGCCGGGCGTCACCGCCACCGACGTCGTGCTCACCGTCACCGATATGCTGCGCAAGCACGGTGTCGTCGGCAAATTCGTCGAGTTCTACGGCCAGGGCGTCGCCGAGGTACCGCTGGCCAACCGCGCCACACTGGGCAATATGAGCCCCGAATTCGGCTCCACCGCGGCGATCTTCCCGATCGACGAGGAGACCATCAACTACCTGCGCCTGACCGGCCGCACCGACGAACAACTCGCGCTCGTCGAGGCCTACGCCAAAGAACAGGGCATGTGGCATGATCCGGCCAGCGAGCCCACCTACTCGGAGTACCTCGAACTCGACCTGAGCACCGTGGTGCCCTCCATTGCCGGCCCGAAGCGTCCGCAGGACCGCATCGCACTGGACGAATCGAAGACCGCGTTCCGCAAGGACATCCACAACTACGTGGAGGAGCAGTACCCGACTCCGCACTCCAAGCTGGACGAGGCCGTCGAGGAATCGTTCCCGGCCTCGGATCCGGCACCGAACCTCTCCTTCGCCGACGACGGTGCCGTCGATGTCCAGTCCGCGGCGAACAACGCCGAGGGCCGGCCGTCCAAGCCGGTGCGCGTGGTCTCCGAGGAGCGCGGCGAATTCGTGCTCGACCACGGCGCGGTCGCGGTCGCCGGTATCACCTCCTGCACCAACACCTCCAACCCGTCGGTCATGATCGGTGCCGCGCTGCTGGCCCGTAACGCGGTGGAAAAGGGTCTGACCAGCAAACCCTGGGTGAAGACCAATATGGCCCCGGGTTCGCAGGTCGTCACCGACTACTACGAGAAGGCCGGTCTGTGGCCCTACCTGGAGAAGCTCGGCTTCCACCTGGGCGGCTACGGCTGCACCACCTGTATCGGCAACACCGGTCCGCTGCCGGAGGAGATCTCCAAGGCGGTCAACGACAACGACCTCACCGTCACCGCGGTGCTCTCGGGTAACCGTAACTTCGAGGGCCGTATCTCCCCCGACGTGAAGATGAACTACCTGGCGTCCCCGCCGCTGGTCATCGCCTACGCACTCGCGGGCACCATGGACTTCGATTTCGAGAACGATCCACTGGGCACGGACACCCAGGGCAATCCGGTTTTCCTGAAGGACATCTGGCCGTCGGCCCAGGAGATCGACGACACCATCAAATCGGCGATCAGCCAGGAGATGTTCACCAAGTCCTACGCCGATGTCTTCAAGGGCGACGAGCGGTGGCGCAGCCTGCCCACCCCGGAGGGCAACACCTTCGAGTGGAGCGACGATTCCACCTACGTCCGCAAGGCGCCGTACTTCGACGGTATGGGCATGGAGCCGGAGCCCGTCGCCGATATCAAGGGCGCCCGCGTCCTGGCCCTGCTGGGCGATTCGGTCACCACCGACCACATCTCCCCCGCCGGTGCCATCAAACCGGGCACCCCGGCCGCCGACTACCTCGACTCGCACGGTGTGGCGCGTAAGGACTACAACTCCCTGGGCTCGCGCCGCGGTAACCACGAGGTGATGATTCGCGGCACCTTCGCCAACATCCGGCTGCGCAACCAGCTCCTCGACGATGTCTCGGGCGGTTACACCCGCGACTTCACCCAGGACGGCGGCCCGCAGGCATTCATCTACGACGCCTCGCAGAACTACCAGAAAGCCGGTATCCCGCTGGTGGTGCTGGGCGGCAAGGAGTACGGCTCGGGTTCGTCGCGCGACTGGGCCGCCAAGGGCACCCGCCTGCTGGGTGTGAAGGCCGTGATCACCGAATCGTTCGAGCGTATCCACCGGTCGAACCTGATCGGTATGGGCGTGATCCCGCTGCAGTTCCCGCAGGGCGAATCGGCGAAATCGCTGGGCCTGACCGGTACCGAGGTCTTCGATATCGCAGGTATCGAGGAACTCAACTCCGGTACCACCCCGGCCACCGTCCACGTCACGGCGACCAAGGACGACGGGTCGAAGGTGGAGTTCGACGCGGTGGTCCGTATCGACACCCCCGGTGAGGCGGATTACTACCGCAACGGCGGCATTCTGCAGTACGTGCTGCGGAATATGATCCGTAGCTGATCGCCGGTACCGCGAGCCCGGGCACTACCGGGCTCGCGTGCCGGGCCCGTGACCGAGCCACCGGCGCATCCGGTTCACGGGTCCGGTACGCGAGCCGGACCCGAGCAGTCCGCGACGCGCCCGGCAGCCGGAAGGCCACGCCGGCCCCGGATGCGGCACGGTTCCTGCGAGATCACATAGTAGACACCGGGATTCCCCGCCTCGGTCTCGGCCGCGGCGGGGATGCGCGTATCTGTACCTCACCGCCCACCGCTCGTCATTTCGTATCCATCCCCCGCTGTGGAGGAGAAGTCCATGCCCAAGGTCAGCGACGATCATCTGGCCGCCCGGCGCACACAGATACTCGACGGCGCCCGCCGCTGTTTCGCCGAGTTCGGGTACGACGGCGCCACCGTGCGCCGCCTGGAGGATGCCATCGGTTTGTCCCGCGGCGCGATCTTCCACCATTTCCGCGATAAGGACGCGCTCTTCCTGGCGCTGGCCCAGGAGGACGCCGAGCGGATGGCCGAGGTCGCGGCCAATCAGGGCATCGTGCAGGTGATGCGGGATATGCTCGCCGACCCGCAGGAGTACAACTGGCTGGGTACCCGGCTGGAGATCGCCCGGCGGTTGCGCACCGATCCCGAGTTCCGGTCGAGCTGGACGCAGCGTTCGGCCGAGCTCACCGCGGCCACCCTGGCCCGGCTGGAGCGCCGTAAGGCGGCGGGGGCGCTGCGCGACGATGTGCCCACCGATGTCCTGCTGGGCTACCTCGACCTCGTGCTCGACGGTCTCATCGCCCGTATCGCCTCGGGGCATACGAACGAGAATCTCACCGCCGTGCTGGATCTGGTGGAAGCGTCGGTGCGCCGCCGTCCCTGAGTACTGCTGCCTACCGCGCCGTCATGCGGGGGTTCCCCGACGCCGAACAGAGCCGCGGCAGTGCGCACTTTCGAGATGAGCCGGCCCGTGACAGCGACGCGCCACAGTAGTGGCAGGACCGCAACGCCCGGCCTCGCCGACGCGGGAACAAGGGCCGCCCGCGGCGAGTTCGCACCGGTATGACCTTTTCCGTCCCCATCACCGTCCGCGGTTACGAACTCGACGTCCAGGGCCATGTCAACCAGGCGGTCTATCTGCAGTACGCCGAACACGCCCGCTGGGAGTGCCTGGTGGCGGCGGGCCTGCAGGCGGACAAGCTGGCGGCGGCCCGGCTGGGACCGGTGATTCTGGAAACCACCATCAAGTACCGGCGCGAACTGCGCAGCGGTGACGAGGTCCGGGTGAGCTGCGAGTTCGAATGGGGTCCGGGAAAAACCTATCGCATCCGGCAGGAGATGATCCGCGCCGACGGCACCCTCTCGGCCGAGGTGGTCGGTGTCGGCGGAGTCCTGGATCTGGATGCCCGCCGATTGGTCACGGATCCGGCGGGCCGCTTGCGCGCACTGGCCGAAAAACCCGAACTCCTCGGCGGCTGAACGGCACCGGAAAGCATCCGGCAAACTTTCCGGCCGCCGCGCTGTTCTGCCCGGTTTCCGGAAAACTTCCGTCCCGGTAATTTCCCTGGTTTCCAGATCGGCCTTCTGCGGACCCGAATCCGGCGATATCGGCCGCCGCCGTCCCTCGGCGGCGTTATGATCCGGACGCGCTCGGGTCATGGCACATTGCGAGCTAGATCGGAGAAATCAGATGACCGATGTCCTGCCTCCTGTCGGCACAACGCAATCCGACGCGGTGGCCACCCTCGCCGGTGTGCTCCTCGGGGACGACGAGAGCGCTGTCCGGATCCGGGTTGCGGACGGGACGTGGACGTTCGATCCCTGCGATGTACTCGGCATCCGCGAGCACGACGGCCGGTCCGGCGCCCCCGCGGGCGCAGTCCTGGTCGATATCCGTTCCGGCGCAACCGCCGATTTCACCCGCCGGCTCCGCATCGATGTGGGGGAACGGCCGCTGACGCTGGCGGCGCCCCCGTCACCGGCCTTCGGCGACACCCAGCTACGCCGGCTCACCGAAACCTGGGCGCGACGGCTACATCTCGCCGAGTCCCCGCAGCACCCGGCGACCTTCACCTTCGCGCAGACGAGGTCGCACAACAGCAGCGACGACGGTGTCCACTGCGACAGTATCGACTGAGCGGCAGCCCCGATGACCACCCGGCAGGGGTCGGTCCTCATCGTCTCCGACTCCGATGATCTGCACGCCGCGGCGATGCAGGCCACGCTACGAGAACAGTTCGGTGTCACCACGCTACGGCTCGACCTTCGCGATTTTCCCCGGGAGCCGGGCAGTTTCCGGCTGGACGGGTCCACGAGCACGCGGTCGTTGGCGGGCCTGGCCGGCCTCGACGACGTCCGCGCCGTGTGGTGGCGGCGTCCGCACCCCAGCCGGGTCCCGGCCGGGGTCCGCGCCGACGACGACGCCTATCGGCAGGCCGAATGCGATGGGTTCGCGCAGGGTCTGCTGTGGTCGCTACCGGCCCGGTGGGTCAACGATCCCGGCCACGATCGGCTCGCCCACCGCAAAATCGTCCAGCTCGATACCGCCCGCCGCGCCGGCTGCGCGATACCGGAGACGCTGATCACCAATGATCCCGGTGCGGCCCGCGAATTCGTCGAAAACAGCCCGGGCCGGGTCGTTTTCAAACGCACGGGCACGTCCCGGGCGGAATTCGCCGAGACCCGGCTCGTCGAACCCGCCGATCTGGACCGGCTCGGTGCGATCCGCTGGGCGCCGACGATCTTCCAGCGGTATATCGATCCCGAATGCGATCTGCGCGTGGTCTGGGTGGACGGGCAGGAGTGGGTGGTGCGGATCGATTCCCGCGCAGGTGCGGGCCGTGTCGACTCGCGGCTCGACGTCTCGGTCGATTTCTCCCCTGCTCGCCTTCCGGCGGGGGTCAGCAAATCGCTGGCCACCCTGATGGGCACCCTCGGACTCCGCTTCGGCGTGCTGGATCTGCGGGTGGGTCTCGACGGCGAGCACTATTTCCTCGAGGTCAACCCGCAGGGACAGTTCGCCTATCTCGAGATCAAGACCGGGCTGCCGATCTTCGCCAGCCTCGCCGGCCTGCTGGCTCACGGCGACAGCGCGGTGCCCGGCTGACGACCGGGGGATCCGGCGCTGTCCGGGGCACGCCGGGCCTCGCGCCGCCGGGTCGATATCCGGCGGCGGGGCCTGCCAATACGGTGCGGCTAGCGGGCTTTACGACGGTTCGCGCCACCACGGCTGCGGAGCTGCACATGCGACTCCGTCAACACATTGTGGATGAACCCGTAGGAACGCCCGGTCGCACGTGCCAGCGACCTGATGCTCGCCCCTGCTTCGTATTGCTTCTTCAACTGGGACTGCAGGCGGTCGCGTGACTTTCCCGTGACGCGGGTGCCTTTACCCAATGTGCTCTTGCTCTGTACCGGCCTGTCGCCCATGGCTTCCTCCGAGTCGCCGAGCAGCGTCACTCTCAGGCTAAGCATTCGGCGAGCATCCGGCAATGAGTTCTTGTGATGAAACTCACGCGAGCTGAATCAATTCCAGGTACTCGGCCGACCAGTGGTCCTCGGTGCCGTCCGGGAGCAGGATCACCCGCTCCGGATTCAAGGCTTCGGCGGCACCGGGATCGTGGGTCACCAGCACGACCGCACCGGCGTAGGTGCGCAGCGCGTCGAGGACCTGTTCGCGGGAGATGGGGTCCAGGTTGTTGGTCGGTTCGTCGAGCAACAGCACGTTCGCCGCCGAGGAGACCAGCCCGGCCAGCGCCAGGCGGGTCTTCTCACCGCCGGACAGTGTCCCCGCGGGCTGGTCGAGCTGCGGACCGCTGAACATGAAGGCGCCCAGCAGACCGCGTAATTCCTGTTCGCCCGCATCGGGTGCCGCATGCCGGATGTTCTCCCAGACGCTGGCCGTATCGTCGAGGGTGTCGTGCTCCTGCGCGAAGTACCCGACTTTCAGCCCGTGACCGGGCACCAGCGAGCCGCCGGTCGGCTCCTCGGCGCCACCGAGCAGCCGCAGCAGGGTGGTCTTACCGGCACCGTTGAGCCCCAGGACCACCACGCGACTGCCCCGGTCGATCGCCAGATCCACGCCGGTGAAGATTTCCAGCGACCCGTAGACCTTGGTGAGGTTCTCCGCCATCAACGGGGTCTTACCGCAGGGCGCCGGTTCCGGGAATTTGATCCGCGCGACCTTGTCCGCAACGCGCACCTCGTCCAATTCCGCGAGCAGCCGATCGGCGCGTTTGGCCATATTCTGAGCGGCAACGGCTTTCGTGGCCTTGGCGCCCAGTTTGGCGGCCTGGGTCCGCAGGGCCGAGGCCTTCTTCTCGGCGTTGGCGCGTTCCCGGCGGCGACGCTGTTCGTCGGTGGCGCGGGCATCGAGATACTTGGTCCAGCCCATGTTGTATACATCGGCTTCCCCGCGCACAGCGTCGAGGAACCACACCTTGTTCACGACATCCGCGAGCAGCTCCACATCGTGGCTGATCACGATGAGCCCGCCGTCGTGGTTCTGCAGGAACCCGCGCAGCCAGGTGATGGAATCGGCGTCCAGGTGGTTCGTGGGTTCGTCGAGCAGCAACGTGGTGTCGGAGCGTCCGCCGCTGCCGTCGGAGGCCGCGAACAGAATGCGGGCCAGCTCGATTCGCCGCCGCTGACCGCCCGACAGCGTCCGCAGCGGTTGCCCCAGCACCCGGTCCGGCAGGCCCAGGCTGTGACAGATCCGGGCCGATTCGCTTTCCGCGACGTAGCCGCCGAGCGCGGAGAAACGATCCTCGAGCCGCCCGTACTTGCGTACGGCCCGCTCGCGTTCGGTTTCGTCGGCGAGCTCGGCCATGAGCGCCTGCTGCTTCTCCATATCCCGGATCAGTGCGTCCAGGCCGCGGGCCGACAGCACCCGGTCGCGTGCCAGCACATCGAGGTTGCCTTCGCGCGGATCCTGCGGCAGGTAGCCGATATCGCTCGACCGCGTGATCGTGCCGGCGTACGGTTCACCTTCCCCGGCCAGGATGCGCAGGGTGGTGGTCTTACCGGCGCCGTTACGGCCGACCAGGCCGATCCGGTCGCCGGCCTGCACCCGCAGCGCCGGCCCGGGCGCGGACAGCAGGGTACGGACGCCGGCCCGGACCTCGAGGTCGGTCGCGGTGATCACAGATATCTCCTCGGCAGCAGGTTGGGGGCGGTGGCCCGGCGGGTTCGGGCGGGACTTTCCACCCATGATCGGCCGTATCCGGACACGGAACCACCGATTTTACCCGTCCGCACCGTGGCCCTGCCCGCTGCGGCTGCCTCCACGCCGCTGCCGACCGGCAGCCGTCTCGGACACGGTAACGTGCCCGGCTATGAGCACCGATCTGTTGGGTAAGAGCGCGCTGGTCTCCGGGGCCAGCCGGGGTATCGGCTACGCGGTGGCCGCGGAGCTGCTGGGCCGGGGCGCAAACGTGCTGATCACCGCGCGCAAACCCGAGCCGCTGGAGAAGGCGGCCGCCGAACTGCGCGGGTTGGGGCATCAGGGCGAGGTCGTCGCAGTGGCCGGTAACTCCGGTGACCCCGAGGCACGCACGGCCGCGGTCCAGCGGGCTGTCACCGAATTCGGATCGTTGGACATTCTGATCAACAACACCGGCATCAACCCGGTGTACGGCTCCCTGATGGAGGCCGATCTCGACGCGGTCCGCAAGATCTTCGATGTGAACGTGGTCGCCGCCCTGGGCTACATCCAGGAGGCGTACAAGGCCTGGATGGGCGAACACGGCGGCGCAGTGGTGAACGTGGCCAGCGTCGCGGGCCTGCGCTCCACCGGAGTGATCGCCGCCTACGGCGCCTCCAAGGCGGCGCTGATCCGGCTCACCGAAGAACTCGCCTGGCAGCTGGGTCCGAAGATCCGGGTCAACGCGGTCGCGCCCGGGGTGGTGAAGACCAGTTTCGCGGATGCGCTGTACTCGGCCGACGAGGAGGCCGCGGCGCAGGTCTATCCGATGAAGCGGCTCGGTGCGCCGGAGGATGTGGCCCGGCTGATCGCGTTCCTCGCTTCGGAGCAGGCGCAATGGATCACCGGCGAGACGGTTCGCGTCGACGGCGGTCTGCTGTCGACCGGCGGCATCTGAGCAACCACACAGACCCGAGCCGGAGGCAATCGAGCAACCGGAGATATCCCAGGCGCCCGGAGATATCCGAGTTGGCTCGTCGCCGGCCGCGGACGCGCTGTCCGCGGCCCGTCTTTCGTTCGGCCGCTGTTGTGCCGACCGGCCTCAGGACCGGTGCGGCAGATTCTGTATCCGTACCTGACCGCGCGCGACCAGCCGATCCTCCTCGTCGGTGACCAGGACCTGCCACAGCTGCTGCATCCCGCCCCGATGGATCGGTGTGGCCTCGGCGGTGAGTTTGCCCGCGCGCACGGCCCGCAGGAAGTCGGTGGAGTTGTTGACTCCGACCACGATTCCCCGGTCCCCGTACCAGGCCGAGGCGCCGGTGCTGGCGAGCGTTTCCACGGCGGTACACAGGACCCCGCCGTTCTGGATCCCGGCCGGCTGATGATGCTGCGGAGTGACAACCCATTCACCCCGCACCCGGTCCGGGCCCAGTTCGGTCACCTCCAGGCCCATCAGGCCCGCAAAGGTGCCCTTGCTGATCTCGTTCAGCTCCTCGGGGCCGAGATCGGCCATCGACTGCGGGAGCCCGGTCTGCTGTTCGGTCATGTCTCAACAATCGCACGGTGGCCGTGTACAGGGCGGAACCGGTGGCCCGATACACGTCCCGGGATTCACCTTTCGGCTGCGCTCGCTGCCGGCTCTGTTCCGGTGCGATCGAACCCTCGCCGCCCCGCTCGGTCGCCGGCCCCGGAGCGTCTTGTGCGTACGGCGGCCGGGCGGCGCGCCGGCCGTAGGCAATCCGTGCAGAGCTCGGTCCGTCTGCCCTCCGGGAATGAAAGCGGCGGGCCCCACGTGTCGTGGAGCCCGCCGCGCGTCTGGATCGGGGGTCACCGCAGCCCTCGGGACTCTCGCGCGATCCGTACGCCGTTTCCGAGTATAGGTCAGGCTTACCTAACTAGGCAACACGTTGGGCGCGCCGGAGTGCCAGCCCGCGATCCTCGAGAGCCGTCAACAGACCCTCCCCGCGCCGGCCACCCGCCACCGGATCGGCCCCCGCCAGCGCGGGAACGTAGGTCGTGGCACCACACACGGATTCGGCCACCAATGCCCCGAAGCGCCGAGAGCTCAACCCGGCACACCGGGCCAGGGCACCCTGCACCAGCAGGAGCGACGGTTCGCAGCGGTACGCGAGCCATACCCGCATCGCGCGCTCACACGGCAGGGTCACCACACCCGGCGAATCGGCCATCGGATCTCCCTCCACCACGCGAATCGTCGTATCGGCCAGACCCGCCCAGTCGATACCACCGTCGTTGTCGGTATGGATCCAGATGTTCTCCAGCCCCGGATCCCAGGCCCGCCCGTCGGCGACCCACAGTGCCGCGACCCGGCCGACGACCGCATGGATCAGGGCGGTGGCGACCACCTCGGCGGCCGCGGTCGCGCTGATCATCTCCGCGGCGTGCCGCCGGTACATCAGGTCGATCCGCCCCTCACGCAGACCGGTGGACAACGCCCACCAGCGCCTTTTGCCTTGATCGGCCATGGCCGCGGCGGCGTACACCCGCGGATGCCCCGGCTGTAGCGACCGCAGCCGCGAACATGCCGAACCGAACGCCGCCTCATAGGGACGGGGGATGCGCACAGTGGCCAGTTCGGACATTCGAACCTCCTCGGGATCGGCGTTGCAGCAACGGCTTGATCGAAAGATAGGTTAGCCTAACCAGACTTGGCAAGTATTTCGCGCAGACGAATCGAATGCGCAGCACGCCGGCCTCGCACGACCTTCGGAATCACCGCCCGAGCGGGCGAACTGCCAGCTATGACCAATCCCACGACGTTACGACACCCTGTAGTACGCCCAAGTGTCGTTGAAGTCGTAAAATCGAGAGATGGCTGGACTTGGTGAACTCGAGAAAGCGGTTATGGACCAGTTGTGGTCCGCCGACGAACCACAAACGGTCCGGCAGGTGCACGAGGCCCTGTCGGCGCGCCGCGAACTCGCGTACACCACGGTGATGACTGTGCTGCAGCGACTGGCGAAGAAGAATCTCGTGGTGCAACGGCGCGACGATCGCGCACACCGGTACGCTCCGGTACACAGCCGCGACGAACTGGTCGCCGGACTCATGATGGATGCGCTGCAGCAAGCCGACGAGGCCGGCAGCCGGGCAGCGGCCCTGGTGCATTTCGTGGAGCAGGTCGGGAAGGACGAGGCTGCAGCCCTGCGGGATGCGCTCGCTAAGCTCGAAGCAACCGAGGACACCGCACCGCCGCAGTGAGCTCGGACCCTGGCCCCACAACGCAGTGAGCAGAGTCGATGAACGCAGCAGCACCGGCATTCGCCGTACTTGCCTTGCTTCTCGCCGGTCCCGTCCCGGAGGCGCTCAGCCGTGCGACCTGGACCTACCGGGTGCCGCGAGCCGCGCTCGTCCTCTGGCAGGCCATCGCGTTGGCGGCCGTGCTCAGCGCCTTCAGTTCCGGGCTGGCCATCGCCGCCGAACTCCTGGTCCCGGGCCCCGACGGCCGGCCGACCACCAAGCCCACCGATGAGATCGATGCGCTCGGCCTGCCGCTGTGGCTGGCCTACGTCTCGGTTTTCATGCTGACCCTGCTGGTCGGTGCGCGGCTGGTCTACGCGTCGATCAGGGTCGGGATCCACACCCGGCGGCGGCGGGCCCGCCATCGCATGCTCGTGGATCTACTCGACCAGAGCGGACCGGTCCGCCGCGCCGCCGATATCCGGGTGCTCTCGGCCACCGAACCCATCGCCTACTGCCTGCCCGGCCTCCGGCGCCGGGTCGTGGTGAGTGCGGGCACCCTGGACAATCTCACCGAACAGGAACTGACCGCCATCCTCAGCCATGAACGGTCGCATCTGCGGGCCCGCCACGATCTGGTGCTCGAAGCGTTCACCGCGGCGCACGAAGCCTTCCCCCGCTTCGTCCGCAGCAAGTCGGCACTGGATTCGGTGAAACTGCTGATCGAACTGCTGGCCGACGATTCTGCGGTGAAGGTGACCGGGCCCAAACCGCTGGCCCGGGCGCTGGTCGCCTGTTCGAAATCCACCGCCCCGCAGGGGGCGCTCGCGGTCGGTGGCCCGAGCACCCTCATCCGGATCCAGCGACTGGCCGGCCCGCTCGGCGATATGCGTATCGCCGGGGCCGCCTATCTCGCTTCGCTCGCCATCCTGGTGGTGCCGACGCTGGCCGTGGCGATCCCCTGGCTCGTCGAGCTGAGCCGGCTCTTCCGTGCCTGATCCGATATCCGTCCCGGAGCGGCAGTCACCGGAATCCACGGCGCCACCCGTACGCCACCCGTTCGCCCGGCTGGGCCTGCCGGTACTGACGGTCCAGGCGCTGCGGCGCGAAGGTCTCACCGACCCGCTGCCCATCCAGGAAGCGGCCGTTCCCGACGTTTTGGCCGGTCGGGATGTCCTCGGTCGCGCGCCGACCGGGTCGGGCAAAACTCTCGCCTTCGGACTGCCGATGCTGGCCCGCCTCGCCGGACGCCCCGCGATTCCGCGGTCACCCCGCGGGCTGATCCTGGCGCCGACGCGTGAACTGGCGTTGCAGATCGAACGCGCGCTGGAACCCTTCGCGCTGGGACTGCGGCTGGGCAGTGCCGTCGGTGGTATGCCGACCAACCGCCAGGCCGACAAACTGCAGCGCGGTATCGATCTGCTGATCGCCACCCCGGGCCGGCTCACCGACCTGGTCGAGCAGGGCGCCGCGGTACTGGACGCGGTGCAGGTCACGGCAGTCGACGAGGCCGACCATATGGCCGACTTCGGTTTCCTGCCCCAGGTGCGGCGCCTACTGGACGCGACCCCCTCCGACGGCCAGCGGCTGTTGTTCTCGGCGACCCTCGACGACGAATCCGTCCAGGACCTCGTCCGGCGCCATCTTCGCAACCCGGTCACCCACAGCGTCGCCCCCGAACCCACGGCAGCCGTCGCGGTCCACCATCTGCTCTATGTCGAAACGGCCGACAAACCCGCCGTACTGGCGCGAATCGCCGCCCGCGAGGGGCGCACACTGCTGTTCGTGCGCACACAGTACGGCGCCGAGAAACTCACCCGCCGACTACGCGATCAAGGGGTCACGGTGGCCGCCCTGCACGGCGGCAAAGCGCAGAACCGGCGATTGCGTACCCTGGCAGCGTTCGCGGACGGCACCGTGCCGGCACTGGTAGCCACCGATATCGCGGCCCGCGGTATCCACGTCGACGCGGTCTCCCTGGTCGTTCACGCCGATCCGCCCACCGACCCGAAGGACTACGTCCACCGCGCCGGCCGTACCGCGAGGGCCGGCACCACCGGCACGGTGGTGACCGTGGTGACCCCCGAGCAGCGCGCCGAGGTCACCGCCCTCACCGAGGCGGCAGGCGTGGACGTGGTGATCCACACCGTCGGGCCGCAGGACCGGGAACTCCAGCAGGTCACCGGCGCCCGTTCCCCCGCGGGCACACCCGCGGCCCCGGAACCGGCAGCCCCCGGCCATACCCGGCCGCGGAGCGGAACCGGCCGCGGGTACCGCACCGCCGATGCGCCCCGGCCACGCCGCCCACATCGACGCCGGAAGAAGTAATCGTCCCGCGTCCGCCCCCCCACTTCGTCACAACGGCCACCGGCACAGCTGTACGGCGCACTATCGCACTATGGTCCCTCGCGATCCTTACCTGCCCTGTTTCAGGACTGGCCCGCACTCGGTTCGCCGCCGAAACCGCAACGCAGGAGCGTGCCTCTGTTCGCGCGGAGTCGCGGTCGCCGGAGCGGCGTCGATTCGCTGAGCGTGTGTGCCGGTCCGGTGGCCGGTCATGTGCTCGGTGTCGCCGCCCACGATCGCTGTCTGCCGGAGCTTCCGCGGCCGCAGGCCGGACAGCGGGCAGCGCCCGCGATCGTCCGACGCCGGCCGATCGGAGTACTGAGGGATGGCACAGGAGTGCAGTCCAACGGATGACGTACTCGCTTCCTGCCGCCGGAGGATTCGCGCTCGGTTACGGGCTGGGCCATCCGCCGGGCGGCACTCTGCGACCGGTAGCAGGGCTTCACGGCGGCGCGAACAGCCGGGTATCCGCCGGCCGGGCACCTGGAATGCCGGGAGCGGCGCGCGCAATGCCCGCCGCCGCGGTCCGCTGCCGATTACCATGGGTGCAGTGCAGTTTCTCCCCGGACAAACCCCGCCGTACGACCTGACCTACAACGACGTCTTCCTGGTTCCGAACCGCACCGATATCGCGTCGCGGTTCGATGTCGACCTCACCACGTCCGATGGCTCCGGCACCACCATCCCGCTGGTGGTCGCGAATATGACCGCGGTCGCCGGGCGGCGGATGGCCGAAACGGTGGCTCGGCGCGGCGGGATCGTAGTGCTGCCGCAGGACCTGCCGAACAGCGCGGTCGCGGAGACCATCGCGTTCGTCAAGGGCCGCTCGCTCATCGCGGACACCCCGGTCACGCTCACCCGGGATGATTCGGTCTCCGATGCCATGGCGCTGATCCACAAACGTGCGCACGGCGCGGTGATCGTCGTCGACCGGGACCGGCCGGTCGGCGTGGTCACCGAAGCGGCCTGCGCCGATGTCGACCGGTTCGCCCGGCTGCACGAGATCGCCACGACCGATTTCGTCACCGCGCCGGCCACGGCCGAACCGTCCTATATCTTCGACCGGCTCGAGGCCGCTCATGCCGATCTGGCGGTGCTGCTCGCCCCGGACGGCACCCTCGCGGGTGTGCTGACCCGTACCGGCGCGGTCCGGCACGGGATCTACACGCCGGCGGTGGACGGGGACGGGAAGCTGCGGATCGCGGCCGCCGTCGGTATCAACGGTGACGTCCCGGCAAAGGCCAAGGCGCTGGTGGATGCCGGCGCCGATCTCCTGGTGGTCGATACCGCCCACGGGCACCAGGTGAAGATGCTGGAAACGCTGCGTTCCATCCGCGACCTGGGCCTCGGCGTACCACTCGTGGCCGGGAACACGGTCTCGGCCGAGGGCACCCGGGATCTGATCGCCGCCGGCGCCGATATCGTCAAGGTCGGAGTGGGTCCCGGCGCCATGTGCACCACCCGGATGATGACCGGGGTCGGCCGGCCGCAGTTCTCCGCGGTGGCCGAATGTGCCGCCGCGGCCAGGGAACTCGGGGCACATATCTGGGCCGACGGCGGTGTCCGACATCCGCGCGATGTGGCGCTGGCGCTCGCGGCGGGGGCAGCCAATGTCATGATCGGTTCCTGGTTCGCCGGCACCTACGAATCGCCCGGTGATCTGCGGGTGGACCGGGAGGGCAACGCTTACAAGGAGAGCTTCGGGATGGCCTCCAAACGCGCTGTCGCCGCCCGCACCGCCGCCGACCGCGGATACGACCGCGCCCGTAAGGCCCTGTTCGAGGAAGGTATCTCGAGCTCCCGGATGCTGCTGGACCCCGAGCGGCCCGGCGTCGAAGACCTGATCGACCACATATGTTCGGGCGTCCGCAGTGCCTGCACCTATGCCGGTGCCCGCACCCTCGCGGAGTTCCACGACCGCGCCGTCCTGGGAGTGCAGTCGGCCGCCGGATTCGCCGAGGGGCGGCCCCTGCCCGGCGGGTGGTGAGCGGGCAGCCCCGCCGACCGGCCCGTGCACCCCGGTGTACGGGCCGGTACCATAAGGTGCGTCGGCGATGCCGGCCATGAATTCACCAGGACGAAAGGAACCAGTTGTCACCCGCGTCCGAGGGCGCCACTCAGGAGGGCTCATCTATCGAGCCGGGTGACAGACCCGGCGTCCCCCTCCGCACGACCCTCCACCGACCACCTGTTCGTCCGGCCGTCGCTGCCGAAGCCCGCCGGGTGGTGGTGATATGACCGTCGTCCTCACCATCGCGAGCTTGATCGGGTTCGTGGCGCTCACCGCGGGCACCGCCCTGTTCGTGGCCGCCGAATTCTCCCTCACCGCCTTGGAACGCAGCACCGTCGAAGCGCATGCCCGCGACGGTGATGTCCGCGCCCGCGCGGTCCGGCAGGCCCATCGCACGCTGTCGTTCCAGTTGTCCGGGGCCCAGCTCGGAATCACCATCACCACCCTGATCACCGGCTATATCGCCGAGCCGGTGCTGGCCCGCTTGCTGGCACCGCTGTTCGGCCTGGTCGGCATCCCCGATTCCGCGGCCACCGGTATATCGCTGGTTCTCGCGCTGATCCTGGCCACTTCGCTGTCGATGATCTATGGCGAACTGGTGCCGAAGAACATCGCGATCGCGGCACCGCTGGCCACCGCGCGCACTACTGCGGGACCGATGGTGGCGTTCTCGACGGTGTTCAAACCGATGATCCAATTCCTCAACGGCACGGCGAACTGGGTGGTGCGCCGGCTCGGTGTGGAACCGGCCGAGGAACTGCGCTCGGCGCGGTCGCCGCAGGAACTCGGTTCGCTCGTACGCACCTCGGCCCAGCACGGTGCGCTCGATCAGCGCACCGCCCAGATCCTGGACCGGTCGCTGCAGTTCGGGGCGCGCAGTGCCGAAGAACTCATGACACCCCGCGTCAAGATCGAGGCGCTCGAACGGACCGATACCATCGGCGATCTGCTGGCCGCCGCCGCCCGCACCGGTTTTTCCCGGTTCCCGGTGATCGACGGCGATCTGGACAATACGCTCGGTGTGGTCCACGTCAAACAGGCCTTCACCCATCCGGCGCGCACCCGCGCCGGGGTGGGTCTGGCACAGATCGCGCAACCCGTTCCCGTCGTACCCGCGAGCCTGGACGGGGACGAGGTGCTCGAACGGGTCCGCGCCGACGGTATGCAGGTCGCGCTGGTGGTCGACGAATACGGCGGCACCGCCGGCCTGGTGACCATGGAGGACATTATCGAGGAGATCCTCGGCGATGTCCGCGACGAACACGACGAAGAGGAACGCGACGTCCGCCGCGTCTCCGACGGCTGGGACTGTTCCGGGCTGCTCCGGATCGACGAGATCTCCCGGGCCACCGGCTACCAGGCGCCCGAGGGCGAATACGAAACCCTCGGCGGTCTGGTGCTGACCAGGCTCGGCCGCATCCCGGCGGCCGGCGATATCGTCGTGCTGCCGCAGCGGCGCGGCCACGACCGCCGCCATATCGACGGCCCGGGCGGTTGGCTCGCCCGCGTCGAACGGATGGACGGGCGCCGCGTGGACCGGGTCCGGCTCGTACCGGTCGACGACCGGTCGCTCGAACGCGAACAGCAGCCGGCCGGACGGGAGTACCACCATGGGTGATCTGTTCGCTGTCGCGTTCACCGTGCTGCTACTCGCCGGCAACGCCTTCTTCGTCGGCGCGGAATTCGCGCTGATCTCGGCCCGGCGCGACCGGCTCGAGGCGCTCGCCGCGCAGGGCAAACGTAATGCCGATACCGTGATCCGGGCCGGTCAGAACCTTTCGATGATGCTGGCGGCGGCCCAGCTCGGTATCACCATATGCTCGATTCTGCTGGGCCGGGTCGGCGAACCCGCGGTCGCGCATCTACTGGAATACCCCTTCGAACTGGTGGGCCTGCCGGAGGGGCTGCTGCATCCGGTGTCGTTCGTGGTGGCGCTGACCATCGTGGTGATCCTGCACATCCTGCTGGGCGAGATGATCCCGAAGAACATCGCGCTCGCCGGTCCGGAACGCAGTGCGCTGTTGCTGGTGCCGGTGCATCTGGCCTGGTTGCGGATCGCCCGGCCACTTATCGCGCTCTACAACTTCGCGGCCAACGCGACACTGCGCATGCTGCGTATCGAACCGAAGGACGAACTCGAATCGGCGGTATCGAGCGATGAACTCGCCGAGATGATCGGCGAATCACGGTCCGAGGGCCTGCTGGACGAGGAGGAACATCGCCGCCTCACCCAGGCCCTGGGGACCGGGGAACGGTTCGTGGCCGAGGTCATGATCCCGCTGCACCGGATGCGCACCGTGCCGTTACGGGGAGCGGGCGGTACCACGCTCGGCGATATCGAAACCGCTGTCGCCGAAACCGGGTTCTCCCGGTATCCGGTACGGGCCGCGGACGGGTCGCTGGTCGGGTACCTGCATGTGAAGGATGTTCTGGACAAGGTCTCCGACGAGTCGGCCGGACCGAATACCGAGATTCCACGCACCGATATCCGGCCGTTGCCGACCGTCCTGCTGGGCACCACCCTGTACGAGGCGCTGGCCCGGCTGCGCCGCACCAGCAGTCATCTGGGCCGGGTGGTCGATGCCCGGGGGAATACGGTCGGGATCGTGGCGCTCGAGGATCTGGTCGAACAGTTCGTCGGTACGGTGCGTGATGCCACGCACCGGGTGGCCGAATGACGGTCGGTGCCGCTGTGGCGGTCTTCGCCGAATCCGAGTGGCGGCCGCGCGCCACCGCGCACGCCGCCCGCGCCGATGAGCTCGCCGGTGACTATCTGCGCCGGCGCGCCACCGGAACCCGCCACCCGGTGCTCGACTTCCTGTGGACCTACTACGGGCATCGTCCCGCGCAGCTGCGCCGCTGGCATCCGGGGTTCGGCATCGCCTTGGCCGGCGCCGCCGAGTACAGCGGTTTACGCGGTTATCACCGGCTCGACGGGCCAGACACCGCCTCCGGGCCGGTGGTGACCGCCGATCCGCGGTTCCTGCGCGCCCGCGGCGATACCGTGTCCTATATCGCCGGACTGTTGCGTGCGACCGCCTCCCGGCCGGCCCAGCTGTCATGTTTCGGCCTGCACGAATGGGCGATGGTGTACCGCAGCGGCGAGGTCCGCCACGATTCGGTCCCGCTGCGGCTGGGGGCGGCCGGTACCGATGCCGTCCTGGAGTCGATGCCGGTGCGCTGTACCCATTTCGACGCGTTCCGCTTCTTCACCCCGCCCGCCGTGGGCCGTAACAACCGGCATCTCACCCGCGACGACCAGCCGCGCGTCGAACAACCGGGCTGCCTGCACGCGAATATGGACCTGTACAAGTGGTGTTTCAAGCTCAGCCCGCTGGTGTGCTCGGATCTGCTGCTGGATTGTTTCGCCTTGGCTCGTGACGCCCGCGAACTCGATATGCGGGCCAGCCCGTATGATCTGCGGGACTACGGTTACGAGCCCGTACCGATCGAAACCCCCGCCGGCCGCGCCGATTACGTCCGGGCACAGAGCGCGATCGCGGACCGGGCCGAGGTGCTGCGCCGCCGGCTGCTGGATTCCTGCGAATCCCTGTTGGCAGCCCTGGACTGAACACCGCATTCGGCGAAAGCCCTCTTCGGGCGGGCTCCGAATCGCTACCATCACTGGACAATTCCGGATGGTGTCCCAAATGCCGTCCGGGCGGGTCGGACGAGGTAGCTCGGGAAGCGCGAGGAGGCAATGGGGCGTCCCTTCGGAGAACTCCATCGGACCCGGGCGATCGTGCTCGGCGTGGTTACGGTGGTCACCGCGATCCTGCTGCCGGGTAGCGCCACAGCGGATCTGCAGGCCGATATCCACAACGAGGTCCGGGAATTCCTCGACGTGGGCCGTACCGCCGTACCGCGCGCCGAATGCGGCCCCGGCGCCATGCCCGAACCCGGGCTGCAGGGCGACGTTCCGGCGGCCGATCGCGACAGTGGACGCAGCACCCAGGGCTACCGCTGCAATATGTCGATGGTCGGCCAGTTCGCCGGCCGCGGCGCCGGGATCACCTCGACCAGTTTCGAGCACTGCGCCTATATGGGGACCTTCTTCCCCGGGAACCTGCTGCACCAGAACGGCGGGGTGCAGGTCCTCGATGTTGCCGATCCGGCGCATCCGCGCCCGACCGTGACCCTGAACGAACCGGCCATGGTCGCCGGTACCTGGGAGAGCTTGAAGGTGAACGCCCGGCGCAAGCTGTTGGTGGGCACCGGGGTCCCGATGCTGGTCGGGGCCGGATATCTGTCGGTCTACGATATTTCCGACTGCGCACATCCACGGCTGCTGAACCCCGGCCCGGGTACGAACGTCGGTATGCCGCTGCCGATCACGACCCATGAGGGTGGATTCTCCCCGGACGGCAACACCTACTGGGCCTCCGGGATCACACCCGGTTTCCTCAGCGCGGTCGATCTCACCGATCCCGCGAACCCGCGGGTCGTCTGGCAGGGTCTCACCGGTATCACCGCCCATGGTTTCGGGGTGAGCCCGGACGGCAACCGGCTGTATCTGTCGGCTCTCAGCGGCGTCACTGTGCTCGATATCAGCGCGGTACAGCGGCGCGACCCCAACCCGCAGGTGCATCATCTCGGGCGGATGTTCTGGTCCGACGGCTGGGCCACGCAGCACAGTATTCCGGTCACCTACGACGGCCGACCCCATATCTACACCGTCGACGAGGGCGGTTCAGGAGGCGTGAAACTGATCGACGTCTCCGACGACACCGACCCCCGGGTCGTCGCCAAAGTGAAACTGGAGATCAACCTGCCGCAGCATCTGGACAGCAGTATCGCCTCCTCCATGGGAGGTTCGGTGTTCGCGTACGAATCCCATTACTGTGCCGCCGACCGGCCGGCGAACCCCACTGCACTGGCCTGCGGCTGGATATCGTCCGGTATCCGGGTGTTCGATATCCGCGACCCGCACGCGATCCGGGAGATCGCCTATTTCAATCCACCGGCGCGCACCGGACGCAACCTCGAACTGACCAACTCCCCGCATGCGCTGGCGTCACTGCTCGGTATTCCGGCGATGACGGCGCCCAGTGCGGCCCGCGCAGTACTCGAGGGGCAGTTCGACCCGTCGCAGGCGCTCTCCGCGCGGACCGGCAAACTCGCCTTCGGCGATGTCTCGACCGACTGGTGCCTGTCGCCGCCGGAATGGCGGGGCAACGATCTCTACGTGACCTGTTCCGATAACGGTTTCATGGTGTTGCACGTCGACGAATCGGTGTATACACCGCCGGCCGATCAGCAGTCGGTGGTGGGTTCCTGACCGGGGCCCTGCGAGCGCCCCCTGAAACAGCCGAGCCCGGGTGCACTCGGCACCCGGGCTCGGCTCGGCTGTCAGCGACTCACAGCGGCGGGAACCCCGCCGAGCCGGTGGCCATCCAGTTCCAGAAATCCCCCACCCGCATCACGATCAGTGCGGCGATATCGAGCACGGTACTACCCATCGAACAATCCTCACATCAGTTTGCAGATACGGCGGCCCAGAATAGGACCCCCGGCCCATCGGAACAACCGGGCCCCGCCCACGGTGTCACGACTGCGAACCCGAGGCTAATCGTGAGTGGGTAGCCGTGGCCACTGGCGTCCACTATGGGCCAAGGTGGCGGGGTCCGTGGTGAGCAGCGTGCCGGCCTCACCCGATTCGCGCACCGTGCTCGCCGCGGCGACACTGCGCACCTCGAGCTCGGCCACACCGACCAGCACCACGAGGCCCACGACGACCAGCGCCACCGTGGTCAGCAGCGGGGTGAGCAGTTCGACGGGCGCAACGCCCTCGGGTAGCCCGTGGTGTTGCCCGTGGTGCGCGCTCATGGACGCCATACCGGTGTAATGCATACCGCAGACCGCGACCCCCATGATCAGCGCCGCGCCGACGGTATTGCCCCAGCCCTGCACGTGCAGCATGAACCACAGCGCGGCGGTGGCCGCGACCACCGCGATCGCGATGGACAGCAGGACCAGGCCGGTGCTGTATTCCATATCGACGCCGGTGCTCATCGCAGCCATACCCAGGTAGTGCATGGCCACCACGCCGAGACCGGTGATAGCGCCGCCGAGGGGCAGTGCGACCGCCTCCCGGTGCCCCCGGACGACGATCACCAGCCCGATCAGCACCACGACGATCGCAATCACCGCGCTGAGCAGAGTCATCGGCATGTTGTACCGGATGCTCGTACCGTCGATGGTGAAGCCGAGCATCGCCGTGAAATGCATAACCCAGATTCCGGCCCCACCCAGCGCGATGGCTGCCGCGACCAGCCAGCCGTAGGCAGGGCTCGCCGTACGTGCGCGGACGGCGCAGCGCAGGCCGAGCACCGAGCCTATGAACGACATCACATAGGCAAGGACAGGAGTCACCCAGCCATTGCTGAAGTGCTCGAGTTGTAGCACGTCTCTCTACTCCGCTTGTACTAGTCGATTTCCGAACCACAGCCACGCAGGCAGAAGTTCGATGTTCCCGAAGCCGGGCTACAAAGTAAAAATTTCACCTCAGACGGGTATGCGCCCGCCACCTGATGTCACAACTGGGCTACCCGGCCCGAAGCGGTGAATCAGCCCAGGAGATACGCCGGGGTGGCCGGGGGAACGACGTTGTACACGAAGTTCTGCCGCAACTGGTGGTACGGCTCGCCCTCGGCGAAGAAGTTCCGACGCATATGTGCCAGCTCCTCGGACCGGTAATCGGCCAGCGGTTTGACCGCTTCGTCCGCTTCCCGCTGCCGTTTCTTCGCCGTCAGACGGCCCTCCAGCTCCGGCGAATCGGCGAGCAGGGACGCTTCCCGGCGCACCCACTCACGGAATTCGGCGGTACCGCCCGCCCCGACCCGGTCCACCAGGCCGATGGCCGCGGCCGCGCCGGCCCCGACCGGCAGGGTCTCCCTGGTCAACCGCGCGGCCTCGGTCGCCCCCACGCGGCGCGGCAGCGAATACGTCCAGTATTCCGACCCGTACAGGCCCATGAGCCGGTAGTGCGGATTGAGCACGACCGATTCACGGCACCACACCTCGTCGGCGGCCAGCGCGAGCATCACCCCACCGGCCGCCGCGTTCCCGGTCAAGGCCGAGATCACCAGTTTGTCCGTCGTGGTGAGAATGGCCTCCACCAGATCGTTCATCGCGGTGATGTTGCGCCACGATTCCTCGGCCGGATCCTCGGCCCCCTCGATGACATTGAGATGGATCCCGTTGGAGAAGAAGTCGCGGGCGGGGCCCAGTACCAGCGCACGGATCGGCCGCGCACAGGCCTGCCGGTAGGCCGCGAGCAGGCGCCGGCACTGCACGGTACTCATGGCACCGCCGGCAAAGGCGAATTCCAGATAGCCGACGGACCCCTGCTCGTAATAGCTCAGTTCCGACCAGGTATCGCGGACCGCTGCTTCGGCGGGTGTGACCGGTACCTCGGGAACATCCCCGGGCAGGTCGGTGCCGAGCGCATGGGTGGCGGGTCGTTTGAAAGTCGCCGGTCCGCCCGGTTTCCGGCGCCGCCGCAGCTGCGGCAGCCAGACCGCGCCGTCGACAGTGGCCCGGCAGATCGCCCCGTCGCGAGTGGCGACGACGGCCCCGGGGGTGCCCCGCAACCGGTCCTCGTGGTGACCGCCGTGGAGGAAATACTCCCGGCCGTACAGTTCGTCGAGCACTCCCGGCTGCGAATCGGCGGCGCGCAGTTTACGCAGGACAGAAGCGGTGTCCTCGCTATCCCAGTCGATCCGGCGGTACTGCTGGGAATGATAGGGCCGCAACTGCCCGCGCACATCGGGACGGCTGTAATCCAAAGGCTCGGGCCCGAATTCACCGCCGGCGAACCGGTCGACGGCCAGCAGTACCGCGGTCACGGCGGCATCGGAGACCTCGTTGCGGTACAGCTCGCTCTTCCCGCAGGCTGCCACCGGGAACCGCACGGATGCCCAGATCGGGCCCGCGTCCATTTCCGCGACGGCCTGCAGTACCGTGACGCCCCACTCCCTGGCACCGGTGCTGATCGCCCAGTCGAGCGAGGAGGGCCCGCGGTCCCCCTTCGGGCCGGGATGCACGATGAGTACGGTATGCGCGGTCCAGATGTCTTCCGGGATCGCCGTCGTCAGCATCGGCGCCACGATGAGGTCGGGGCGGAAATGCGTGACCCGAGCCCGCAGCAGATCGTCGCCGAGTGCCAGTTCGACCCCTACCTCGTGCCCGCGACCGCGTAACTCGGTGTGCACGCGCTGCGTGAGACTGTTGAATGCGCTGGCGACGAGCAGGACGCGCAAGGTTTTTCCTCCATCGGGTGAGATCTGTTCGATCCCAAAGTATTGTTTCGATTCCCGACAAAGCTAATCCCCCGGCGCGCCGGCCGCAGTCCGGGGTGATCCCCGCAACATCTCAGCGTACGACGTATCCGTCCATCGCCCAAGACATTCCGCCCCTTCCTGGCCGGAAGAGCCACTCGCACGCAGTCCTGCGGCGGGCGTCCGCCCCACGGCCCACGACCGATTGCGCCTCCGGAACAGCGGTACGAATGATCTCGCCGGTGTACCCGTTCCCCCGGGGCACGGTGGCTCCGGGCCCGTTCGACGGCCGGGTTGTCTACGGCCATATCGTGAAACGATGCCGCCCCCGACCGTTGATTCGGTCGGGGGCGGCGTTCGGTGTCACGCGGGCGATCAGGCCCCGTTCTTCGCGGCCAGCGCCTTGGCTTCGCGGCGGCGGCGGTGCAGGATCGGCTCGATCTTCCCACTGGGAAGGTCGTCACGCCGTAGCTATCGAGGAGCCCGGCGAGGCCAAGCCACCCCCTGCCGATTCTCGACATCGGAGTTGAATCTGCACAGGTAGGCGGCGAATGCGGTCACATCGTCACTATTCCAGTCCTGCAGGACCTCGGCCACGAACTCCCGGTGGGCGCGACGCTGCTCCGCAAGCCGCTGCCTGCCTCGGTCTGTCAGCTCGTACTTCCGGGCCAGACCGCCGGCAGGGTCCGGAGTTCTCTGCAGAATTCCTGCGCGCACTGCTGCAGAGGCTTGCCGGGTCAGTGTGGAAGGATTCAGGCCCAGTGCCCCGCTGAGCTCGTTGATCGACATCGGTCTCTCGGCGTCGATACGGGACAACAACAGATAGGCGCTCCGGTCCAGCACCGGCTCGCCTCTATGGCGCGAGGCGGTACTGAACCGGCTGAAGATCATGGTCTCGAACTCGACCAGATCCATCGCATCACCCACGCGCGCATCTCCCTTCCGGCCGGCACGACGATTCGATGGCGTCTTCTCGAAGTCCGCGGCGCGTAGTTCCGCCGCCACGGACGCGTCGACCTCAGGGGGAGTTGTCGATGGATCGGCGATACGGCTGTCGTCGTCGATGTCGGCGACCGCCCCACGCACATCGGCTCCTCAGAGCTTGGGTTCCGCGAGCACTGCACTGACGCCGGCGTCCACCGGCAGTGCGACACCGGTTATCCCCGCGGCATCGGGCGAAGCCAAGAACGCGACGGCGGCCGCGATGTCCTCGGGTCGCCCGATCCGGCGCAACGGCAACTGGTCGGCGTAGGCATCCAGTCCACCGATCTGCTCCAGGTACGACTCAAACGCCGGGGTCCGCACCGAGCCCGGTACCACCGCGTTGACCCGCACTCCGTAGGCACCGGCCTCGACTGCCGCTTCCCGGGTCAACTGGATTACGCCGGCCTTCGCGACGCCGTAGTAGGGCACGACGCCGGGCACCTTCCGCACACCCGCCAACGACGCCGTGTTGACGATCGCGCCGCTACGTTGCTCCGCCATCACACGCAGGGCGGCGCGGATACCGCGAAACGTGGCACCGAGATTTCCGTCGATACCACGCTGCCAGTCGTCGTCGCCCAGGTCGACGAGCGTTCCCCGCCTTCCGAAACCGACGTTGTTGTGCAGAACATCGAGCCGCCCGTGGCGCCGGACCGTTCCGTCGACCAATTCGTCCAGGAATTCCGGCTCGAGCACGTCACCGGCGATCGCCTCGCCACGGGCGCCCGTGGTCATGATCTCCGCGACGGTCTCCTCCGCCGCGTCCTTGCGTATATCGGCGACGACGACCACCGCACCCTCGGCTGCGAGACGTAATGCCGCGGCCCGCCCGATTCCTGAACCGGCACCGGTCACGATCGCGACTGTTCCCTCGAACCTGTCCACCATGGTCCCTCTCCTTCCGCGGACAGGTGCCCGCGATGTTTCCTCAGCTCGGTACTAGACTTCACGGCGGTCCATCGGCACCTGCTCCGGAGAACCGTCTGCGGGCCGACCGTGCCGGTCGTACGTGCCGACCGGATCCGCAGTCAGCGCACCGACGTCGCCTCCGGCCCAGAACGTGCCCCACTCCGGGTCGATCGAGGGCAGCGCTGGACGGCGTCCTGCCGTCCCCCAGCTGTCGAAACCGACCGCTTGGGGATGCTCCGTGATGTCCGCTGCGTACCAGTGATACTCGCGGCGGCTCTCGAAGAGCCACTCACCGTCCACTCGCCGATAGTCGTCGTCGTAGCGGATCGCCATAACTATCCAGCGGTCCCCCACCTCGTGCTCCGCACGGCAGTAGACACTCCCCCGGGCTCGGACCGGACCGTCCGCGCCATCGGGCCCGAGCTCGATCCGATGTCCGCAGATCAGGTGCACCGACCGGTAGAACCACCGCACCTGTGGCTCGATGTAGGCCTTCAGAGCCTCTCGGCCCGATCCGTGTCTGCCCATATTCACATCGGGCACGAACAGCTGCGTCCACGCATCGATATCGCGCCGGTCCACCGCGAGGGCGTAGCGAATGGGTAGCTGCCCGATCTCCCATTGGGCTTCGAGCCGGGCCAGCCTCGCAGCGTCGCTCATCGGGTAACTCCTGCGGTTTCGTGCTCGGTACTCGGCTTGATCTCACGCAACAACGGCGCCAGGTCCGTCGCGACGGCACGAATATTCGCCGCCACCTGGTCGGCCTGCATCCCGGGTAGGGCCGCCCAGAAGTACACCGTGTCGACCGGCGCCCCGGCGGTGAAGTCGCGCACGAATTCGGCGACCTCGGCAGCTGTGCCGAAGACGAAATAGTCGGTGGATGTCCGGCCGCGGGGCCGCCGGTCGCGGAGCACGTCCGGATCGACCGGCTTGTACGGCGGCAGATCGGAATACCCCATCCGCCCGTGCAGCCGGTAGGAGTTCGCCTGCTCGGCGAGGTGCTCGCGGACGATCGGCCAGTCCCGCTCGGGGTCGTCGCTGATCCACGCCTGAATACCACCGCCCATGCGCGCGATCGAAGGATCGTGCCCACCTTCGATCAGGCCGAGTCGATAGGGCTCCCAGTTCCGCGCATCGGGTGACAGCAGAAACTCGCCCAGGCGCCCCGCGCGACGCGCACCCTTCGGTCCGAGGTAGCCCATCCAGATCGGTACACGGGGTTGAGCCGGCGAGGGCGTGACGGCGCGACTCGACCACAACTCTCGAATGCGCCGAGCCCGATCGTCGTTGACTCCGTACCGGGTTCCCAGGTCGGCGTGGTAGAGATCGAACTCGGGCGGGCGATACCCCGCGCCGAGTCCCAGATCGAGCCGGCCGCCGCTGAGCAGATCGACGACGGCCGCTTGCTCGGCCAGTTCGGCCGCTTCGTGCAGTGGCGCCACGACCACCCCGGTGCCCAGTCGAACCCTGCGGGTGCGGGCCGCCGCGGCACCGAGCAAGGTCAACGGCGCCGGTAGGTAGTCGTCGGAGAAGCCGTGGTGCTCGGTCACCCAGATGCTGTCGAGGCCCTGGTGCTCGATCTCCTCGCACAACTCCGGGAACGCCCCGTACAACTCGACGGGATCGCGTCGCCACTTCATCGGGTTACGCATGTCGAAGTAGACACCAACGTCCACAGGACTTCCCCTTTCACCGGGCCGAGGCCCGGGTGCCGACGCTTATTCGATCCGCTCGGGGGCTGAGGCGCGGGGCAACGTGCCACGCATCTCTCGGCCGCCCACCCACCGCATAATAGCTAACTAATTGAGTTATTTCACATGCGGGGTTTCCGGCCCGAAATGCCACCGCCACGCATACGGGGCCGGTTGCGGTCGTGAAACGACGCCCCGAACCTCGATACCCGCGGCATGGCCAGGCCCAGCGCCGCCGGCAACCGGCGCACTTCGGCACGCCGATGAACGCGCTACCTCAGCCCTCGTCGTTGACCCAGCGGACGAACCGCGCGAGTGGCATGAATCCGTCGTGTGGCAGGCCTTGCTCCACACCGCCGGCTCCACCGAGTTCCACGATCCGCTGCACCCCCATGGCAGCGAGCGGGTCGCGCAACCGTTCCTTGCGGTGCGGCGGATACACCCCGACTGTCTGGGTGGCGACATTCGCAAACGTCACCGCGTCGCTCAGATCCGCGACCGGGACAACGTTGACCGTCCGCATATCGGGGTGGAAGTCGACCGGGTCCTCGGAGCGGATCACCACCCCGGACCCCGCGTAATCACCCCAGACCCGGTAGAAATCGTCCAGTCCCCGCAGGCCTTCGATCTCCTCCCGCAGATCGGGTCCGAGCGGCCGGCCCGCAGCGCTGGCGGTAGGGCGGGCCACTCCCATCCGTTCACAGAGAAGTGCGCAGTAGCGATCGGCGTCCTCCGTGGTTCCTTCGATGAACTGGAACCGGGACGCGGCGCAGGCCTGCTGCTCTACCAGGGTCGCGTCTGTCGCGGCGCGATCGGCCACAGCCCGAAGCGTTTCTTCCGAATCGAAGGCCTCGCGCCCGATCAGCGAAATCGAGGTCTTCGGATCGAAGGCGACGAGCTCGAAACCCGGACCGATGTACTTCTGCGCGTTGACGATCGTCGAACCGCCGCCCCATGCGACCAGTTTGTCGAAGAACTGCGGGCGGAACAGCGTGCCCTCGATCTTCGCATCGCCGCCACGCCAGTAGGCGGCCGAGAACGAACGCGTGACCGGATGCCCCGGCGCCACCGCGGCGAGCGCCCGCAACAGCGCAGGGGCGGTGAAGAGATCGTTCGAGGGAATCTTGATCAGGTTCAGTCCCTTGATCAGTGCGCCGCGAACGATCGTCTGCGCGGCGACACCGGGCGCATTACCCGCGATGACATGAACGAGGCGCGGCGGAAAAGCTCGTACCCGATGCGTTCGCCCACTGGGCGTATCGGTGATCACCCGCCAGCCGTCGATGACGTCCTTACCACCGAGTTCGTTATCGATCTGGAATTCCATGGACCGGCGCGTGAACACCTTGGGCAGATTTTCGTAGGACCGTTCGACCACCTCTGCGGGCAACGGGCTGGTCCGCTTGGCGAACACCATCGCCTTCGCGAACTCTCCGTCCACATCTTTCGCGATCCACTGTCCGACCTCGGCCAGCACATCGATGATCTCGTCGACAGGTACATCGAAGGCGGGTCCCGGTTCGGCGCGGGTCCAGACGAGCTGGGTGAGATCCAGTTCGGGAGTCGCGAATCGACCCGTGCCCCGGCCGTACGTCAGGGCGGACCCGCTTTCTATCCGGCCCTTCACGATGTGGGGAACGGCAACCGGGCTGCTGTCCTGTGTGGTGGTCATGAGCCGACTACTCCTCGAATGTAGGCGTCGATGGTTCCGGCGCAGCCGATATGGTCGTCCTGGCCGGGCCGCGCGAACCGGGCGATGTTGTCCAGCAGGGTTTTTCCCGGTCGTCCACATGGGCATCGGCCGGACAGGTCGATCGTCACCTTGTCTCCGGTGATGATGCCGCCCCAGCGGCCTTCGACACCGAGGTCGAGGAAGGCGAACCGCGCTTCGAGCCGCCCGTTCACGGCGTCGTCCGGGCCGAGCAGACGCTCACCGTTCTCGTCGAGCGGCAGCACGATGAGTCCGGGGGCGACGTGATACCGGCCGCCATCGCACATGGGCAGTGCCTGGGAAAGCTCCGTCATGCCGTAGGTGCCGGTCCGTACGACGTCCCCCCAGAAGCGCGCCACCTGATCCTTGTAGTCGGCCGGCAAGGCGACGCCCTTCACACCGCCCCCTGCGGAGACGATCGATTCGGGATGGAACTCGCCGTCGCCGATCCCGAGTTCGCGGGCCCGCTCCATGATCGCCATATGCTGGGCCCAGAGACCACTCACGCAGATCGGCTGGTCGCGATGTGCCAGCAAAGTATCGATGAACTTGTCGAGATCTGCCCGCATGCGAGCGGATTTCGCGGCGTCCGCCGACTCCCTCTCGGCGATCTCGTCGGGAGTTGCCGTTCCCGCCGCCATTTTCGTACGGAACGCCGCTGCCTTGCTGACCTCGGAGATCAGCAACGGCTCATCCGACAGCGCGTGCACCGCACCGGGGCGAGCCCAGTTCTCGACACCCGTATGAAAGGCCTCGACGGCGCTGGTACGCCCGAACGACGGCCCCATCCAGAACAGGACGTGGTCGTTGTCCGACCGGACGCGCGGCCAGCCGTGGGTGTATTTGAAGTGACGTGTTTTGCGCGCCCGGTCCGCCATCGTGTGGTTGAGGAACGACACTTTTCCGCTCGTCCCGCTGGTCGCGATCACCGCGTGCCCGGCAGCCCACAATCGCTCGAGCCAGTCGTCGACGTCGGAGACTCCCTCGATATCCACGTCCGAGAAATCGTCCGCGGACAATGTCGACAGCCACTGGAGCATCTTGTCCCAGCGACCCTTGTCGTAGAACGATTGCGGATAGGACTTGTACGCCGTGTGGGTGAACAGCAGCGGGACGATATCCGCGTAGGACCGGATGACGTCCACCCCGGCGTCCGTTGCGCGTTTGTCCAGCAGCGATATCCGGTGGCGTTGCCGCTGGAACAGGTCGTCGGCCGCAGCGATCCGTTCGGCGTCGAGGTCGTCTCCGGTGAATGCGAAAGCCCTCTCGGGGTCTTCTATGAGGTTCAGCAAATCCATACGTGTCTTCGACAAGGACATTTCCCCTGACATCGGGCACCGGCGATCGGTGCGTGTCTTCTGATTCGGTCCCGCGCCGGAGCCGGGGCGCAGTAAAGCGATGTGTCGGTCACGGAGAGCCCGGGGCCACTTCCGATAATGAGATAATTTATTCGGAAATTTCGGGCATTCGAGGAGTGAACCGGGGAACCTTGTTCCGCTAGGGGCATCTACCGGCGCGGGCGAATCTTCTCGACCCAGGCCCTGCCGCGGTGGGCAATACGAGCCCCTCGAGCACTGAGCAAACCCTCGACCGCTGCCGCATGCAGGACCGCACCATACGCCGGCCGCGGCCGCGGCACCGTGTACGGTCGCACTCTCCCCGGCACCACAGCGGCGTGGCCTTCACTCGCGGCCCCCGGGCGAGCCGTGCGGATTTCGCACCCAGGAAATAGGAGGTCACTATGGCAGACCGGCGGCAGGGCACCGGGCCGGCACATCAACTGGTGTCCCGGGAACTGCGCGCCGCCATCGCGGCAGGCAACTACCGTAACGGCGTCAGTCTGCCGACCGAGGCGGAACTCGCGCGGCAGCATGGGGTGAGCCGCCAGACCGTCCGACGCGCGTTCCAGGACCTCGTCGCCGATGGCACCGTCTATCGCGTCCCCGGCCGCGGAACATTCGTCACCGAGTCCGGCGGCCGCTACCTTCGCCACCACGGCTCCATCGAAGACCTGATGAATCTGTCCTCCGACACCACGATGGAAGTACTCACACCCCTACGCCGCCGCGTCGATACCGCCGCTGCCGGCCGGCTGCGACTCGACAGCGACGTGGTGTACACGGTCACATTCCGTCGCATCCATGAGGGCGTTCCGTTCGTCCTGACCACGGTGCACCTACCCGAGCACATCGCCCGGCATATCGTCGACCGCACCGAACTCGGGGTCGGCGGGCGAAGTTCGCACACCGTGATCGGTCTGCTCGAACCCCGGCTCACCAACCCGATCCTCGAGGCCGCGCAGTCGATCACAGTATCTGCGGCCGACACCGAAACGGCAGCCGCCCTCGACTGCGAACCCGGCCATCCGACACTCCGGGTCGACCGCCTGTACTCCGATACCACCGGGCAAGTGGTGGACCTGTCGATCAGCCACTTCCTGCCGGAGCACTACACCTACCGGGTGACTCTGCGCCGCAGCACGCCCTGACCGCTACCCGATCAGCTCATGCCCGTTCGAACCGGCAGTTGCCTGTGGCGGAACGATGTTCCTGCGCGGCATACGAGCGCTTCCCCTGGGCCGGCGAACCATTTTAGATATAGTAAAACGAAATACCTACTCTGAGGCGGTGGTGCTGTGACCATGAGCAGGCAAACAGCCGCTCCACACCTCGCCCAGAGCGCAGACCATACCGACATGGGCGTCGCGCTCGTTACCGCTGCGTGGCAGGTGCTCGAACGCTCCGGCTACCGGTCTCTCAAGATCCGCCAGATCCTCGACGCATCACGATGTTCCGCCGGCGTCTTCTACCGCCGCTTCCCGAGCAAAGCCCATCTGATGCTCGCGCTGATGCGAACGCAGTCCGAGCACGCTGTGCGGACCGTCGCCGAACAACTCAGCGGCACCGATGACCCGTGCGAGCAACTGACCGACTGGCTGCGGTTCCATATAGAGGTGCTCTACGACCGTCGTCGTCGGTCACGGGCCCTGATGTTCGCCGATACGGATTTCCTGGCCGCCCTCCCGGATGCTCCCCGGGAGCACAGTGTACGACCTACTCGTCGATGTCGCCCGACGGGGCGCGCGGTGCGGCGTCTTCGCTACAGCCGACCCGGACGGTGGCGCGGACGCGATATATCGACTCGTCCGCGGCCTCGTCTACGACCCACTGGCAATCGAGCCGACCGACCCCTTCGAAGTAACGCTTCTGCGGACACGATCTCATGCTTTCCAGTTACTCCACTGCACGCGGGAGGTATCCGGCGCCTACGACAGCCGCAAGTGAGCCGGCCCTTCCAGAACCCGGCAATGAGGGACCGCGCGGCACATCATTCTTCGAACGCAGAACGGAAGGAAAGCCCATAGTGGGACGATTGAACGGAAAGGTCGCCTTCGTCACGGGAGCCGCACGCGGTCAGGGCCGGGCACACTGCGTCCGGCTAGCCGAAGAGGGCGCTGACATCATCGCGATCGATATCGCCGGGCCGATGCCCGGTGGACATCCCAGGCCGGCGACGCCGGAGCAACTCGAAGAGACCAGGCAGCTCATCGAGAAAACCGGCCGTCGCGCCGTGGTCGGCCGCGCCGATGTCCGAGACTTCGACGCACTGAAAGCGGTCGTCGACGAGGGCGTCGACCGATTCGGCCGACTCGATATCGTCGTTGCCAACGCGGGCACCATGTCCGGCGGACGCATGTGGGAACTGACCGAGGAGCAGTGGAACATCTGCATCGACGTCAACCTCAACGGAGTATGGAAGACCGTCAAAGCCACCGTGCCACACATGATCGCGGCCGGAAACGGCGGCTCCATCATCCTCACCAGCTCCGCGGCCGGCTACCGCGGCTACCCTCGCTCGGGTGGCTACGGTGCGGCCAAGCACGGCCTCGTGGGCCTCTGCCGGACACTGGCGGTCGAGGTCGCGCGATACAACATCCGGGTGAACACCATCCACCCGAACGGCGTCCGCACCGCCATGGGCCGGGCACCCGACCCGGAAGTACTGCGTGCCACCGGAATCGACGATTACGAGATCTGGCTGTTCGACCAGGTCACCGCCACCGCACTGCCCGAGGGCATGCAGGAACCCGAGGACGTCGCCGCGACGGTCGCCTACCTGGCAAGCGACGAGGCACGGTTCACCACCGGAACCTCCCTCCAGATCGGCGCGGGCAACCAGCTCATGTGAGCTGCCGCCGCACCTCTCCGGCTTCGGCTCTTCCGGCAACACGGCCTCGTTTACCGGAAGAGCGCTCGCCCGCCGTCCGCGAACAGGGTGCGTCCCGTCATATAGTCGGAGTAGGAACTGCTCAGGAACACGACGATACGACCCACATCGGTGATCGGGTCGCCGATACGCCGCATCGGGAACTGTGCCAGTGTCTTCCGGAGGTTCGCCTCACTCAGACTGTCCTTCACCTGCTCCCATGCCGGTGACGAACCCGTCGGCACAATGACATTGACCGTGATCCCGTACTTGCCCCACTCCGTGGCAACCGACTTGGAGAGTCCACGTACCGCTTCCTTCGCGGCCCCGTACGTCGCCATACCCGGGACTCCCTCGGTTCCTGCTCCGGAACCGAAATTGACCACCTTCCCGCCGTTCTCCTTGAAGTACGGGAAGCAAGCCTTCATACAATTGAAGGTGCCCAGCACAGAAGATTCGAAGGCATCGATGAGGTCCTCCGCGGTCGCCGCGTCGAACGGGACCAGATTCTGAGTCATCGCGTTGTTGATCAGGATATCGACCGTCCCGAACTCGGCGACTGCCGCTTCGACGGCGCCGTCGACGGACGAACGATCTCGCACATCGCATTCCACCGCCAGCGCCTTGTGGCCGGCCGCCGTGAGGTCCCCTGCCACTCGCTGAACCTTCGCGAACACCTTGTCCGCGAGGACGACGGCCGCTCCGTCGGCCGCCAGCGCATGAGCGACCCCCTCACCCAAGCCCTGGCCTGCACCGGTGACCAAGGCGACCTTTCCGTCTACCAGACCCATCCCGGGTTCCTTTCGAAGTGGTTGTCATGCAATGTCAGAGCCGCCGCGGGAACGGCGTCTGAGCCTGCAGGGCGCGGCAACGGTGGTTGTGCCGTCAGAGACGATCCCTCATCAGGAGCGTAGTCGCGACCAGGCGTAGAAGATAATTATTCAGCTAGTTACGCGAATCAACCACCTCCGACCCGACCATACAACCCCGATTCACACGCACACAGTTTCCCAGAGCCCTGATATCCGATTAATCTTTTCACTATACTTCGGGGCCTACAGGGTGTGGCACGGCACCGGCCACACCCTGCAGGGCGTTTACGCGCTTCGGGCAGTAGCGCAAGGACATGCAGTCACCCACCGCGGTAGCCAACGAAGTTCCACGGAGTTCAACGGAGAATGCCAATGAGTGAGATCGCCGGGCGTCTGAGCTGGCAATTGATGAGCCGTATCGTGCAGAAGAAGATGTCGTTGCCGGAGCCGATGACCAGAAACATCGTGGCGCAACGCGATCTGGAGACCCGGATGCCCGACGGCACAGTTCTGCTCGCGGACCTGTATCGGCCCGGCTCGTTCTCGGGATCGCTGCCGACCCTGCTGGTGCGTTCACCCTACGGCCGCCGCGGCATGTTATCGCTCTACGCCCGGCCGTTCGCCGAACGCGGCTACCAGGTCCTCCTCCAAAGCGTCCGGGGCACCGACGGTTCCGGCGGTGAGTTCGAGCCGCTGCGTCACGAACGAGCCGACGGACTGGCGACGATCGATTGGGTTATCGAACAACCGTGGTTCGACGGCAATCTCGTGCTGGGCGGCCCGAGCTATATGGGCTTCGCCCAATGGGCGGTCGCCGACAAGGTGCCGGCGCAAGTGAAGGCTATCCTGCCGACGACAACGTCATCGAATGTCATCGACGCTTTCCACCGCCCGGAGGGCATGCTGGCCGAGAACCTGTTGAATTGGACCTCGCTGCGATTCACCTCCACAGTTGTTTCTCACCTGATGTCCGAGGTCGGGTTCATGCGACGACTCCGGCGAGTGCTCGAGGAGGGACCGGTTGTTGATTCCGATTCCCGCATGGTCGGCCAGGCATGGCCGTTCTTCCAAGAGGTGGTCCAGCATCACAGTGACGATTCCTACTGGACCACCGTCGACGTCGATCACCGAGAAACGATAACGAAGACCGCCGTGCCGGCCAGTATCATCGCCGGCTGGTACGACCTGTTCCTCCCGCACACACTGCGCGACTACCGCGCCCTCGTCGACGCGGGTCAGCAACCGCGGCTCACCGTGGGCCCGTGGACGCATATAGACAACGGCCTCCGTGGTGCCGCGATCCGGGAAGGAACGCAGTGGGCACTCGCTCTCGCGCGCGGCGAGGAAGTCGCCGAACAAGACCCGGTCCGGGTGTTCGTCGTCGGCAGCGACCAATGGCGCAGCTTCACTTCGTGGCCTCCGCCGGAAGCAATCACCGACCGCTGGTACCTACATCCTGAGGGCGCACTCGACAGGAGCCCCGCCGCACCGAGTGCCCCGGACCGTTATCGTTACGATCCCGCCGACCCCACGCCATCGGTGGGTATGTCCAAACTCGCCGCCCAGAAGGTCGGCCCTCGGGATAATCTGGAACTCGAAAACCGCTCGGATGTACTGACTTTCACTTCCGGCCCGATGGCGCACGACTATGAGGTGATCGGCGACATCACGGCCGAAATCTGGCTTCGCTCCAGTCGGCCGAGCACAGACCTCTTCGTCCGCATCTGCGACGTCGATTCCGACGGGCGCTCGATCAACGTCTGCGATGGCATCACCGTCGTCGAGACCACGGAGGCGGAAGCAGCCGAACCGGCGAAAGTGATCGTGCACGTCTGGCCCACCGCCCACTGCTTCCGCGCGGGCCATCGCCTGCGGATCCAAATATCCAGCGGGGCCCACCCCGTCTACGCCCGCAATCCCGGCAGCATCGGGGAACGCCTCACCGGCACGACACTCCACGTGGCCGACCAGGAAATCTTCCACGACCCAGAACACGAGTCGGTTGTGCTGCTCCCCACTTCGCCATCGCGGAGCTGAAGACGAGGATGCGGGGAAGACAAGTGGTGGTCTTCCCCGCATCCGCCGACGCGGCGGCCGTCACCGGGACACCAATTACTGTCGACTCACCACCGATTCCCTCGCCACAACCGAAGGGATAACGGCGACGGTGGCCTCGTCCGCCGCCGCATTCCGTGCCCTGTTCCGCCCCGGAATGGACAGTCCGGCGAGCGCGGCGAGTCCGAAGACCACACCGAGCAGGAGAAACCCGCGGGTGTAGCCGACTTCGGCGGGAAGCCCCGACGGCAGTACTTGGGCGGCAACGATACTCGACATCACCGCGGTGCCGATCGAGCCACCGATCGTCCGGATATTGGCATTCATACCGCTCGCGATCCCGCTCTGGCCGGCGGGCACGGCGTCGATGATGAGCCCTGCCAGGCAGGCGAAGGCCAGCCCGACTCCCAGCCCCGACAACGCGTTGACGATCATCACCGCGAGCACGCCGTCGTGCGTGACCGCCATGAGGAGCATGCCCGCCGCAGCGAGCAGACATCCCGTGATGACCACCGCTTTAGCTCCCACCCGCGCAGCCGTCGGCGCGGCGATGAGGCCGGCAACGAACGAGGCACACGCCATGGGCAGGATGAGCAGTCCCGATTCGGTGACGGTGGCGCCGAATCCGTACCCCGCCGAGGAAGGCGTCTGGATGAACTGCGGGAGGAAACCGAACGATGCGTACATACCCACGCCGACCAGCAACGCGACGAGATTGGTCGTCCATACACCGCGGCGGCGCATCATCCGCATATCGACCAGCGGGGTGGCGACACGGTGTTCGGTCGCGATCCATCCGGCGGCCAGGAGCGCGGCCGCGCACACACCGGCCAGGAATGTCCGCGAGGTCCAGCCCCACTCCGGAGCCCGGCTCAGCGAGAACAGCAGAGTCACCAGGAACCCGGCGAGCAGCACCGCGGGCAGCAACGACACCCGGCCCCTGGTCCGGACGGGCGAGGCCGGGATGAACAACAGGGCGGCGACCGCAGCCGCTCCGGTGACGATGGCCGGCAGCCAGAACAGCCACGGGTAACCGAGCAAGTCGACCAGCGGGCCACCCAGCACGATGCCGATACCGAATCCGAACGACGTGAGCGAGGAGACGACGCTCAGCGCGGCAGTGACCCGCCGCGGCGGCAGCTCGTCGCGGATGATGCCGAACGCCAACGGCATCACCGCCCCGCCGATGCCCTGCACCACGCGGGCGCCGATCAGCACCCCGATCGACGGTGCCAGGGCAGCGATGATCGACCCGGAGCACAGCGCGAGGAGTGCGACGACGAGAAGGCGCTCCTTGCCCACGGCGTCCCCGATACGCCCGAGAATCGGGGTGAACACCGAAGCCGACAGCAGGTACGCCGTGAGAACCCAGGTCGCCGTGGCCTGGTCGGTCTGCATTTCGGTTTCGATACGCGGGAGTACCGGGACCGTCATCGACTGCATCAGCGCAAAGGAGGCCGCCGCCACCGCCAGCACCGCGAAGATGAGCCAGGAAGGAGTCCGCTGCGGGCGCACTCTCCTCATCGGCTGATCGGGTCGATTCCCACCGAGGAGCGACGGCGCGTTCCGCTGATCATGTTCCGGTCACACATAGTGGCTCCTCGTTCGGCCTGCCGCGCCGGCGACAGCCGATCACAGCAGACAACAGCTAGATAGTTGAACTCTAAAAGCAAACCATTAGCGTAAGCAAGGAAATGGCCGGGGCGTGCGTGGAGTCCGGCGCCGGCTTTCCACCGACCTCTCCGTGGTGCACTGGTTGTTCGGTCGCGGAGATGGAGCAGCCCGAGGCTGCCGATCTGTTCGGCGTCCTCGGGCTGCACGTCGGTGCCGGGTTCGACACCGATGCGGGTCAGCGGTGTTACGGCGTGGGCGGAACCACCGGCAGGATGACGTGAGAGGGTCGCGCTGCGTCGTGGAAAATCGTCTGCTGAGCGGGGCGCATCGTGGCGGGGTCTCCCGTGTTGAGATTGCGGTCCCAGCGCGGGAAGTTGCTGGAGGTGATCTGGACTCGGATGCGGTGGCCGGCGAGGAAGACGTTGCTGGTCGACCACAGGTCGATCTCGTACTCGCCGGGCTCGCCGGGAACGGCCTGGACGCGCTGGATGCCGTCGCACAGGTTGCGTGAGATGCCGTCGGTGCCGACGTCGCACAGTCGCGCGACCCAGTCGGTGGTGGGTGCGTCGGTGGCGGCGTGTAGTCGTACGCGGACCCGGCCGGTGACCTCGAGGTCTTCGGTGAGGGGTTCGCTGGTGTAGACGAGCACGTCGGGACGTTGCTCGATTGCCGCCTGGTCGAACTGGCCGGCCGGATATTCGAGGGCCATGACGAGGTTGCCGCCGCGGGTGCGCACCGGGTCCGCGGGGTCGTAGCGGTAGCTGTCCGGGGTTTGCTCGGCAGTGGGCGAGCCCGGAGTCAGGGTGGCGTCGGCACCGAGATACCAGGGTGTGTCGACCGCTCGGGTGAGCGGCCACTCGGACTCGTCGCGCCACTGGTTGGTGCCCATGACGAAGATCTTTACCGGCGGCGCGGTGTCGACTCCGTTGTCCACACCCTTGATCCAGTGATCGAACCAGCTCAGCTGCTGCTCGTTGAAGGCGATGCTCCCATGGGCCGAGGCCAGGCCGAAGTTCGTCTCGCCTGCCACGGCACCAAACGATCCGGATTTGCTGAGGTGACTCCACGGGCCGACGATCAGCCGAGTGGGCTTTCCCAGGGCGGCCATGGCGGTGTGGTTGTCCAGGGTGCCCTGCAGGAAGACGTCGAACCAGCCACCGCTGTTGAGGGCGGCAGCCTCCACGCTGCTGTGCTTGCCCGCGATCGTGGCTCCGTCGGCATTGACCGGATCGGCCAGCGCACGCCGCACACCGATGTCGGGAGCTCCGTGCCGGGCGACGGCGGGCAGTTCACCCGCGGGCAATTCCCAGTAACCGGCGGGGACGAGCCCGTCGTAGTCCGCGGCGAGGCTTGCGAGGGCGGCCCCTGCTTGGGCTGGGTCCTGCGCCCGCGCCGCGATCTCGCCGGCGCCGGTCATCAGTGACCACCACCCGTTGAGACCCAGTTCGATCGCGCCACCGCGGAAGTGCAGGCCGTCGCTGGGGTCGCTCCAGGTGATCTGCGGGCTGATCGCGCGCAACTCCGGCGGCTTGGCGAGCGCGGCTGCCCACTGGGTGTTGCCGGTGTAGCTGGCGCCGATCATGCCGACCACGCCGTTGCTGCCGGGCAGTCCCGCTGCCCAGCGCACGGTGTCGTAGCCGTCTTCGACCTCGTAGGTGAAGGGCAGCCATTCGCCTTCCGAACGGAGCCGCCCGCGGCTGTCCTGGTGGACGAGCATGTAGCCGCGGGACGCGGCGATGTACGGATCGAGCACCGACTGTATCGAGACGCGCCGGTCGTAGGGCGTGCGGTGGACGAGAACGGGCCACGGGCCGTCCCCGGTCGGCCGATACACATCGGCGCGCAGGACGGTGCCGTCGCGCATCGTGGCCTCGACGTCGAATTCGATTTCCATTCCGGACATCGTTGTCTCGCTTTCGATCTAACTGGGTTGGTGCTGTGTTCAGCGGATGGACGAGCCGATGCCTAGGCCGCCGTCGACGTCGAGGACGATGCCGCTGACGTAGCCGGCGGCCGGTGAGCACAGATAGGCGGCGGCTTCGGCGATGTCGTCGGGGGTGCCGGTGCGGCGCTGGGGGACCTTGGCGATGAGTTTCTCGCGGGCGGGGCCGTTCATCGAGGCGAGCATGGGGGTGTCGATGAGGCCGGGAGCGATGGCGTTGGCGGTTATGCCCTGACGGGCGGTTTCCAACGCGAGGGTGCGGGTGAGCCCGACGATGCCCGCCTTCGCGGCGACGTAGTTGGCTTGCCCGAAGTTGCCGCGCCAGCTCATCGAGGAGAACGACACGATGCGCCCGTATCCGCGCGAGCGCATATGCGGAAGCACCGCTCGGGCGCAGTAGAAGGAGCCGGTCAGCGAGACGTCGAGCACGGCGTGCCAGTCGTCGTCACCGATGTCCTCGACGCGGTTGTCGCGGATGATGCCGGCGTTGTTGACCAGTACATCGATGCGGCCGTGGCGAGCGGCGACGTCGTCGGCCCAGGTAGTGACCTCGGCCGAGGAGGTGACATCGACGGCGTGACTTGTGCAGGTGCGCCCGGTTTCGGTCTGCAAGCGGGTCGCGAGAGCGGTGGCGGCGTCGATGTTGACGTCGGCGATCGCCACGTGCGCGCCTTCGGCGGCGAAGCGCTCGCTCATGGCGGCGCCGAGGCCCTGGGCGCCGCCCGTGACCAGGACGACCTGGTCGGTGTAGCGGTTCAACGGTTTTCCTCTCCGGTGCGGTCCGGTTGGCGGTGCAGGAACGCGGTCAGCGCCGCGGGGACATCGGTGCTGTTCCAGTGCTTCTCGAACTCGGCGAGCTCGGTGGCCAGGCCCTCGTCCTCGTTCATGCCGGTCAAGTGGTGGAGCAGGGATTTGAAAGCCGACTGGGCCGGTCCGGCGGCGGCTGCGAGTTCCGCGGCCAGGGCCGCGGAAGCGGATGCGAGTTCGGCGGGCGGCACAACGGCGTGCAGCCAGCCGGTGGCGGTGAGCTGCTCGGCCGGCAGCAGCGTGCCGGTGAGCGCGAGCCAGCGGGCCATGGAGTCACCGACCTTGCGCGGTAGCCGCACGCTGGATCCGGCCGCGGGAAGCAGGTTGTTGCGGATATGCCCGTCACCGATCAACGTGCCCTCGCTCGCGATCACGACATCACAGGCCAGCGCAAGCTCGAGCCCGCCGGCCACGGCGTGGCCGTGCACCGCGGCCACCACGGGCAGCCGGCTGCGTTCGAGCCGGGTGACGACCGCCGAGACCCGGCGCAGGAATTCCGTCGGCCCGCCCGGGGTGTCGCGCAGGCTCAGGAAGTACTGCAGGTCGGCGCCGGCGCAGAAGCTCTTCCCGGCACCGGTCAGGACCAGGCAGCCGATGCTCGCGTCGGCCTCCGCGTCGGTGAGCGCGTCGTCCAGGGCGTCGATCAGTGCGGGATCGAGGGCGTTGCGGCGGCCGGGCCGGTTCAGGGTGAGGGTGCGGACCGGCCCGGCGTCGGCGACCAGGACCGGGACAGGCGCGTTCATAGCCCGCTCGCGGCGGCCCGGTCGCGGCGCAGCTGCGCGCGCTGGATCTTGCCGCTGGGCGTCTTGGGCAGCGCGTCGACGAAATGGATACGCCGGGGGTAGGCGTGGGCGGCATAGCCGGTCTTGACCCACTGCTGCAACTCGGCGACGAGGTCGTCGGATCCGGCGGTGTCGCGGGCGAGCACGACGAAGGCCTCCACCACCTCCCCGCGCACCTGGTCGGGCGCGCCGACGACCGCACATTCGTCGACCGCCGGGTGGCGCAGCAGAGTCGATTCGATATCGAACGGGCCGATCCGGTAGCCCGCCATGATGATGACGTCGTCGTCGCGGGAGGAGAACCGGATGACGCCGTCGCTGTCGATCGAGGCCAGATCCCCGGTCAGGAAGTAGGCGCCCTCGGCCCGGAAGCGGTCCGCGCCGACACCACCGACATAGCCGTGGAAGGTCATGAACGGGCTCTCGGCCACGACCACGGCCAGCCGCCCGGACTTTCCGGGCGGGGCAGGCACGTCGCGGTCCTCGTCGAGCACGGTCATCGTCCAGCCCGGCAGCGCGACCCCCATCGCCCCGCTGCGCACCGGCACCTCGAGTTGCGGGTGGTGCGGGAAACCGATCGGCATGCCGAGTTCGGTCTGGCCGTAGTGGTCGTGCACCCGCAAGCCGAGTGCTTGCTCGGCCCACTCGTTCACCTCCGGGGTCAGCGGCTCCCCGGCACTGGACAATCGTTGCAGCGCAAGCCCGGCGGGGATCGTCACGGCCGAGGCGCGCAACCCGCGGTAGACGGTCGGGGCGGCGGCGTAGTCGGTCACGGCGAGCTCGTGCAGCAAATCCCAGGTGGTCTCGGGCGAGAATCCGCCACGCAGCAGGATCGTCGGCACACCGGCGGCCAGTGGTGCCACGATCGCGGTGTAGAGACCGTAGGCCCAGCCCGGATCCGCCCCCGACCAGAACGTGCTGTCTGCCCGCACCCCTAGCCCGAATTCGAGGTAGCCCTGCCAGCCCGCGACATAGCGGACCGGATGCACCACACCCTTGGGTTTGCCGGTCGTACCGGAGGTGAACATGTGCACCAGCGCACCGTCACCCCCGACCGGCACCGAAGTGATCCCCCCGGGGTTCTCCGCTGCCATCCGGGCCTGCAGCCCGTCGGTGGCGTCGGTGCCGGCCACCAGCACCGACCAGGGACCGTCGGGTACCTTGGCCAGCTGGTCGTCATCAGCCACCACCAGCACCGCCCCGGCGTCGGTGAGCCGGGAACCGATCGCCTCGCTCGCGAAGGCGGTGAACAACGGCGTGTACACCGCGCCCAGCCGCCAGATACCCAGCACCACCGCGACCAGATCGGCGCTCTTGCCCATCACCGTCGCCACTCGATCACCACGCCCCACCCCGGCCCCGGCCAGCACCGCCGCGACCCGCCGCGACGCCTCGCCCAGCTCACCGTAGGTCCAGGTCGTGACCGACCCCGGTCCCTGCGCCACCGTCAACGCCGTACGGCCGGCCGGATGGCGATCGCACAGCAGCCACGCCACATCGGCCTGCGGCGCCCCGAACTCGTCGAGCAATCGGCCGACCCGCGCTCCGACTTCGTCCATCGACACTCCTAGATTGGGTACTAAACTCACGCATTAAGTACCGAGATAAGTACCAGGCAACCTACCTCACAACCGGAAAGGAGGGAAGAGGGTAAGTCAGAGCACATCTGAGCACCGGGAACCCGATTCGGGGAGACCGGTGCGGCCGCCCCAGCCGCACCGACGGCGGCCGAATGGAGATGTGTCAAACTCGCCGAATGGCCGCAACCTCGTCCAGGGACCGAACTCCAGTGAAGACTCCCCGCCGCCGCCGGGTCGACCTCGCCCGCCGCGAGGAACTGCTCGGCAGTATCCAGCGGATCTTCCTCGATGAAGGCTTTACCACGGTCACCATCGGAGAACTGGCCGACCGGCTGCACTGCTCACGCGCGACGCTCTACAGCGTGGCCTCCACCAAGGAGCAGCTGGTCGTGCTGGCAACCAAGGCCTTCTTCCGCTCCTCCGCCGAGGTCATCGAGCGCCGCGTGAGCGAGCACGACGATCCGCGCCGGCGCATCCTGACCTACCTCGACGGCGTGGCCGAGGCCATGCGGCGCAACTCGCCGGCCTTCTATGACGACATGGTCGCCTTCGCCCCGACCGCCGAAATCTACGCCCGCAACACCGCACGCGCGGCCGCACGCGTGCGCGAACTCATCGAGGAGGGCATCACCGCCGGCCAATTCCGGTCCACCGACGGCAACTTCGCCGCTCACCTGGTCGCACTGGCCATCGAAGGCGTCCAATCCGGAGTACTGCTCGACCGCACCGGCATGACCGCCGCCGACGCCTTCGCCGAGCTCGGCACCCTGCTGCTCAACGGGCTACTCTCCCGCCCGGACTGAACTGACCGCAGCGCGTGGGCCGCCCGGTTCCGTGCCGCAGAGAGCCGTCGTCGTGACCCGCACCGGCCAACGCACTACCGGCTCCGGAACACCGCCTAGGTCGCCATGGCGAGTGCGGCAATGTGTTCGAGAAGTTGTACCAGGACATACTTGGCCGAGTCCCGGTCCCGGGCGTCGCAGAAGACGATCGGCGTTCCGGGCGACACGTCGAGCGCCGCCCCGACTTCGTCGGTGTCGTAGTCGTCGGCGTCGTCGAAGCAGTTCACCGCGACAATGAACGGGATCGCGCGCGACTCGAAGAAGTCGACAGCGGCGAAGCTCGATTCCAGTCGACGGGTGTCGACCAGCACCACGGCTCCCAAGGCGCCCGCGGACAGTTCCTTCCACATGAACCAGAAGCGATCCTGCCCGGGGGTGCCGAACAGATACAGCACCAGTTCCGGACTGATGGTGATGCGCCCGAAGTCCAGCGCCACGGTTGTCGTGGTCTTGCCTTCGATCCCGCTCAGATCGTCGACCCCGGTGCTCAACTCGGACAGTCGTTCTTCTGTCCGCAGCGGCGCGATTTCGCTGATCGACTTGACCAGGGTGGTCTTGCCGACGCCGAATCCGCCGGCGATCAGAACCTTCACGGCCTGGAACCCGCCGAGATCGCGCCCCGTGGCGCGGTCAGAGCTTGCGAACACCTTCGAGCACCGCCTGTATGACATCGAGATCGGGGCCGCGATGGTGTTTCGGCGGCGACCGGAAAATGACATGACCTGAATTGATCAGATCGCTGATCAGAACCTTGACCGCGGCGACCATGAGATCGAGACGCGCGGCTATTTCGACAATGGATTGCGGTCTGCCGTGGCACATCCGCAGGATCTCCCCGTACTCACGATCCCACGACAAGTCGTCGGCACTGGCCTGCACGGTGACCACCAGTGTCAGCAGGTCGAGATTGTGCAGATCGCGTCCCGCTCGGCCCCGAGTCACCGCGAACGGCCTGACCAAAGGCCCCGGATCATCGTCGAACGGCGAGAATATGCCGTCGTTTGCGCTCATGGTGCGTACGACTGTCTGAGCGGCGCCCGCGAAACCCGGGGCGCGGCGGAGAGATGGTCCCGGACCTGGCCGACGATGACGTTCATTTCATACGCCACCATGCCGAGATCGGCGTCCACGGACGCGAGCAGCGCCAAGCAGGCCCCGAAGCCGGCCTCGGTCACGACGAGATAGCCGCCTTCCAGCTCGATCACCGTCTGCTGCAACATGCCTTTGCCGAAATGCAAACCCACCCCACCGGCCAGGCTGTGCAGTGCCGAGGACATCGCGGCCAACTGCTCGGCGTCCTCACGACCCAGGCCCCGCGATTTGGCCAGGGCCAAACCATCGGCCGACAGCACCAGCGCACTCTCCGCTTCCGGCAGCCTGTTGACGAGATTGTCCAGTAGCCAGTCCAGCGCCTCCGGCGAGTTCTGCATTCCCAGTTCGCTATTCATTGTCCGACCGTCCGTTCCACTGCGTGCTGTCTGTTGCTGTCGTTCTCGCACGGCGCGTCCCCTGCTGGAACGACGACATGGCCCGACGAGCCCGGCCGGCGTCACGGGGCGCTCGGCCCACGTCGCGCGCTTGCGGCGCCGAGTCCTCCGGTCCCCGCGCGAGCGAGAGATCCTGCCGAAGTTGCGGAGCGAGGTTGGCGTTGCGTTGTCGCTGCGGAAGCGGCCGGCGAGTCCCACGCGCACGCCCCGGGCGGGTGGCGGGTCCGGTATCCGGTGATGCCGGTCTGGTGGACGGCGCGGCGTTCCAGTGGCTGCCCATGCCCGGCGGGGAGGGCTGCACGGGAGCGGCCGCGATATCCATGCCATCGGTGATGGCAAGATTGTTTGCCGGTAGCGGGCGTGGGACCAATTCTGTCCGTGGAGCGGGAGTCGGATCCGGCGCCCGATGGGTGTGGGTTTCGCGCGCGAAGCCGGAATCGTCCGCATATCCCGGAGCGGGGTCGGCGGCCGATTCCATGAGCCCGGACGGAATCAGGACGACAGCCTTGACCCCACCGTAGGCCGATTCCTGCAGGTTCACCGAGAAGGCGTGCCGCTGCGCCAGCCGGCCGACCACGAACAGGCCGAGGTGCCGCTGCCCGGACAAAGTCATCGCGGCGAAATCCGGTGGATCTCGCAGAAGTTCGTTCAAACGCTCACGCTCCTCGGGACGAATTCCGAGGCCCTGGTCTTCGACCTCGATCACCGCGCCCCGTCCGACGAGATTGCCGCGAACCGCGACCGGCGCCGCCGGCGGCGAGAAAGCCGTGGCATTGTCGACCAGTTCCGCCAGGAGGTGGATGAGGTCGGCCACCACGCTGCCGAGAATGCGGACCCGGGGCAGGCGGACCGCGCTCACCCGGGTGAATTCCTCGGTCTCGGAGATCGCACTGCGCACGATCTCCTCCAGCTCCACCGGCTCACGCCACTTCCGGCCGGGCTGGGCGCCGCCCAGGATCAAGAGATTCTCCGAGTTCCGACGGGAGCGGGTGGCCAAATGGTCGAGTTTGAAAAGCAATTCGAGATGCTCAGGGTCGCCCTGCTTGTTCTCCGCGACTTCCAGGAGATCGAGTTGCCGGCGCACGACGACCTGACTGCGATGCGCGATATCGAGGAATACCCGTTTGAATCCGTCCCGAGTCCCCGCTTCGGCCACAGCAGCGGCTACCGCGGTGCGCTGGGCGATGGCGAAAGCCTCGGCGACCTGGCCGATTTCGTCTCGCCCGCGGTCGACAGGTGCCGTCTCGGCGTCGACGTCGATCGTCTCCCCACCGTGGATGCGATCGATGATCGACGGAAGCTTTTCGTACGCGAGATCCAGACTGTTCGTCCGGAGCCGGCGCAGGCGCCGGATCAGCCGATTCGCCAGGCCGACGGAGATCGCCACCGCCCCCGCGGAAATCAGCGCGACCACGATTCCGGCGGCAACAGACTGGAAGAACAACCGGTCTGCCGCATCCTCGGCCAGGTCGAGGGCATAGTTCGTATGGTCGATGAACACATCGAGCAATTGGGTTCGAACCACCTGCTCGGCGGACCGCCAATCCTCGTACGGCACCGGCAGAACCCCGTTGCCGGTGAGTTCATCCTGCGCGAAGAGCGCCGTACCCCACTCGTTGCTCGACGAAATCTCTTGGAGCCGGCCCCGCTCTGCCGCGGTCAGCCGGGAGGCCAGCCGGTTGAACTGATCGCGATAGGCGCCGACGACGTGGGCTACTGCTCGCCGCTCGCCAGGTTCCAGCACACCTTGCGCCATACCGGCTGCGGCCAAGCCAACGGTCCGCGATTGCAGGTCCGCGACCGCCAAAAGATCAGCGGCTGCCAACTCCTCACTGGCAATGGGCGCATCCGGTGCGTTGTGCGCCGCATTCGCCCGGATACCTGTGGCGACCACGTCCGCCATACCGGTGTAGAAATTGTCGATCTCGGCCGCGTCGCCGCGACCGGACTCGACGGTGCCCCCTATCGCCGGAAGTCTCGATACCAAAGTGGCGAATCCCGAGAGGGTGTCTTCGATCGCTTCCGAGCCTGCGACCTGAGCGGAGCTCGTGATCTGCTTGATCTCCGTCAGAGCGGCGTCCGTCGCAGCGCGATCGGCCGGCAGCGTTGCCGCTGCCCGGCCGTCACCGCCGAGGGTGGCCAGACTGGTTGTCCGCTCGTCCTGGACGGCGGTGAGGTAACGCACCAGCTGATCGGTGACGGTGCTGCGGTACTCGGACCAGTTCCCGGCAGTCCGCGCTTCGGAACCCAGCAGTGCGACCACCGAGATCCCGACGAGTGACAGTGCCACGCTCGGCACCATGACTATCGCGAGCAGCACCGTTCGTATGCTCGCTGTGGAACGGCCCGCGAAGCGACTCAGGAACCTGGCACGCGGTTTCCCCGCATCGGCTTCGCCGGCCCCACGCGAACTCATCCGAAACTCCTCGTCAGTGTGAATACCGGAAGTGAGCGCGCCGAAGTGCTCGCCGAGGCCAGCTGGGCGACCTCGGCGATGTGCATACGAACAGGCAGACCACGATGCGGTAGTGCCGATCTGCACATGGCTACAGCCAGAGGATCGACAATCCCGGTACATAGCTCATTCATTAAGCTGTTTGGGAGCGTATCCTCGGCTCACCACACTGTCAACGGATGTAGTAAGCATGTCCAGGGCATTGACCACGAGAGTCGAGTATTGGCTTGGGTTCACGCGGTCATCGCAACACTCACAACTCTCGAGCGTGAAGGCGTGGCTGCGCGAGCCGCGCACCGGTGTCGTGGCGATATCGCCCCGAGCGACTCGCCATCAGAGCAGGGGATGCAGACCACCGATAAGCCGACCGGACAGCACCTGAATCCGCTCGGCGGAGTCGCTGAGCTCCTTGCCGAGCATGTTGAGCGCGTCGTTGTGCTGGTGTCGCGCGAACGCCTCGTCATCGCGGAAACACTCATAGACGAAGAACTCCCCGGCACCACCACGGAGGCGGTGTATCGACCACGCCTCGGTGCCGTCGTCCTTCTCGGCTTCAACGGACATCCGGGTGAGCAGGTCGAACATCGCCTCGCCGCCGCCGAGGCGCGCGACAACATGCACGCACGCGGCGACAGGGCCTTTCTCGGCGGGTCCAGTACTCATACGACTCCTTCGTGAGTGGCGAGCGCGGCCAGGTCGCGCAGATCACCGAACGTGAGAACCCGGCCGGTGAACGACGTCGGCTGATCGACGAGCCACCGCACCGCTTCGCCGAACTCCTCCGGCGAAGCGCCGGTTCCGGGCGGATCGGCGGTCTCACCGATCATCGCGGCCAGCGCCTCGCTGCGGAGGGCCTCGTCGACCCGCACACAGTTGGCGGCGACGCCGGTGCCGGCGAGCTCGGCGGCCAGGCCGGTCGTGAACCGCTCGAGCCCGGCCTTGGAGACCGCGTAGACCAACTGGGTGCCGAAGTCGGTGGTGGCGGCAGCAGATCCGATATTGACGACCCGGCCCCGCCGCGGACCAGCATGTCCGGCAACAGGATGCGCGTCAGGTCGACGGCGGCATTGAGGTTGACTTCCAACACAAGGTCGGGCGCGCACTTGGCCAACGCATTTCGGTACTGCTCGGTGGCGGGCGACTTGTCGAACCACGGGAACGGTCCGCCGGCCGCGACCGTACCGTCGACAGCCGCGCTCTTCAGCCAGTCGGAATTGATGGCCGGCGCATTGGTGAGTAGTTCAGGCCGGTAGCCCTGCTGTGCGCACGCGTTCGCGCCCCGGAGTACCACCCGCGCAGGCGCGCCGATGCCGAGCGCGTCGACGCCGGCGTACTTTGCCGCAAGGCACGGCGCGGTGTAGTCCGGTGCCGTCCCCGAGATCTTGGCACCGTATGTGAACGACATACCCGCGAAGTGCCGATCGACTGGTACTACGGCGCCTTTCGGTGCGAGCGGGTCGCCGACTGGGGGCGTGGAGTCCCGGCTCATGACGTCGAGCGGCGATATTGCGGTCCAGGCGATCGTCCGACGCCGGCGGTAGAGCCCGCGACGGTGGCCGCGAGCTCTCAGTCTCCGCCCTCCTACCGCCATCGGGCGAAGAAGGTCCCGACCTCCTCGGCGAAGTCGGCCGGCTCCTCCCACGCGGCGAAGTGTCCGCCCGACGGCATGTCCGTCCAACGAACGACGCCGAGTCCACGCTCGACCGCAGATCGCGGGGGCGGTCGGAACAGTTCGTCGGGATAGTTGGCGAACCCCAGGGGGACGGGCGACCGCTCGTCGAACTGCTCCTCCTCCACCACCCCTCGATACATCCAGATCGCCGACTGCACACTGTCCGTGGCCACGTAGGTCATGACGTTGGTGATGACTGCATCGAGACCGAACTTCTGCTCCAGCTCCCCGCGACCACCCGACCACCGGTGGAGCTTCTCCATGACCCAGCACGCGAAGGCCACGGGCGATGAGGCCAAGGCCAGGCCGATGGTCTGCGGCTCGGTGCTCTGCTCGCGCATGTAGGCCGACTCGCGCGCCATGATCCGTGCATGGTCCCGCTTCCACGTCCGGTACTCCTCACTGCCGTCGTCGCACGACGCCCCGAAGAGGATGTTGACGTGTGCGGCCGCCACAACGTCAGCATGGTCGTGAGCCAGAGCGCGAGTCACCATCGCACCCCAGTCGCCACCCTGAGCCCCGAAGCGCTCATACCCGAGAACCTCCGTCATGAGCTCACGCCACATTCCAGCGACCCGTCGGGGACCGATCGGTCGCGGCGGGCGTCCCGAGAAGCCGTAACCGGGCAGGGACGGCACGACGACGTCATGCCCCCTGGCCACGAGCAGCGGGATGACCTCCAGGAACTCCACCACCGAACCCGGCCACCCGTGGGTCAGGATCAGCGGAAGACCGCTCCCACCCTCGGCGCGCACATGGTAGAAATGCACGTCGATGCCGCCGACCCGGGCCACGAACTGCGGGTGGGAGTTCAACGCACGTTCGTGCTCACGCCAGTCGTAACTCGTCAGCCAGTGGTCACGCAACCGCGTGAGAGCTGCGGCATCCGTGCCGTAGCGCCAGTCCGCATCATCGCTGGGTGCGTACCCGATGGGAGCCGCTGCGATGAGGCGCTCGAGCGCCTCGAGCCTCGCCTGCGGCACATCCACGGCGAATGACCGCACGCCGACGTTCTCGCCCTGCTGCTCCATACCGGTGCCTCTCTCCCATCGACCTCGTCGCGTGGAGGTGAGCCTATACCGGGCTCCTAGAATCGTATAAATCATTTGCATGACTTGACGTACAGGGGGATACACCTGCCGGCATCGTTGAACGATTCGAGTGACACTCCTCGCTGCCGGGTCGGCATCGGCACAGATGATGGTCGGTGACTTTCCGCCGAGCTCGAGGTTGCAGCCGATGACCCGGTCGCCGCATAGGTCGGCCACCGCAGTCCGTCGCGACACAGCCAAGATGGCCCGGACCACCCTGGCCAAGACCTACAGCGACGCCGGGGAACTTCGCCCGCAGTGCCCGCACGATCGAAGTGCTCGTCGACCGCGACGCCGTCACTTCTTGAAATTAGTGCATTATTTGATATGTAAATGCGGCGCTACCCCACGCAGCTCACCGACCTGACGAGAACAAGGATTCCCCATGACCGAGATGTCGTCGTCCACCTGGTTGTTCGTGCCCGGTGACCGGCCCGAGCGATTCGCGAAAGCCGCAGCAAGCGGCGCCGACGAGATCGTGATCGACCTCGAAGACGCGGTGGCCGACGACCACAAGCCCACGGCCCGCGACGCCGCAGCGGCCTGGCTGTCGAACGGCGGCCGCGCATGGGTCCGGATCAACGGGGTCGACACCCCATGGGCGGAGGCCGACCTCGCCGCTCTCGTGGCTTCGCCCGGGTTGCGCGGCGTCATGGTGCCCAAAGCGGAATCCGCTAGGCACCTCGCCATGACCGGTGAACGGCTCGGCAGCGAACGTGGCGTAGTCGCTTTGGTAGAAACCGCGCTCGGCGTACACAACGCGTACGAACTGGCCGCATGCCCCGCCGTCCGGCGGCTGGCATTCGGTTCGATCGATTTCGCCCACGATATCGACGCGGCCGAGAACAGCCGCTCGCTACTCCTCGCCAGGTCCACGCTGGTGCTGGCCTCGAGAGTCGCCGGGCTTCCGGCACCGATCGACGGTGTCAGCGTCCGGATACAAGACAGCGAATACGTCGCCGAGGAGGCGGCGCAGGCTCGCGCGCTGGGTTTCGGCGGCAAACTCTGCATTCACCCGGCGCAAGTGTCCGCCGCGGCCGCCGCGTTTCTGCCGAGCGACGAAGAGGTGGAGTGGGCACACCGAACTGTCGCGGCGTTCACAGGGCAGGACGGAGCTGTCCGTATAGACGGGGCCATGGTCGACAAGCCCGTGTTCGAACGCGCCCAGCGGATCCTGGCGCGAGCTTCGGTCACCGAATAGTCATGAGCGGGCCGTGCGGGTCCGGGCTGTCGTCACGACGTCTGTACCCGCGGCTCACGGTGTCGCCTGCCTTCTCCCGGAGCACCGAAAACCACCGAGACGTCGTGCACGAGCACACCTTCCCCCTCCGCACCGACAGTCACCCGCGGCAGTTGTAGTTCGGCCAGCGACGGCAGTTCCTCGACCAGCCACGCCACCCGCAGGATCACGTCCACCACCGCGTCGACGTCTCGTCCCGCCAGCAGCGGGAATGCCCGCACGGAGCGCACCATGCGCGCGGCATCGAGGTCGCTCACCGGGGTGATGTGGAAAGCGATATCGCCGTACAGCGTCATCGACTCGCCGGCGATCCCGAACATGAGCAACGGCCCGAAAACGCTGTCCTCGACGACCGAGAGCGATACCTGGGGTCCGGTGATTCCGGCGTCCGGCCGCCCCGCCAGCCCGGCGGCCGCCAGCAGGTCGCCGGCCTCCGCGGCGCCCGCCGGACCGATTCCGGCGCGCTCGGCGACGGCGCGGACCCGATCGGCCGAGATTCCCCCGGGCTGCCGGACCACGCCGGCGGGCTGGCGCCGCCAGGCCCCGTACGAGGTTGCCCGGCCGAGCGCCGCGGCAGCCGCCTCCGGGAAGGTATAACTCGGCACCGCGAGGTCCTGATCGCCGGCGCCGCGGAGTACACCTTCCGTCCCGTCGAAGCTGGCAACGAGGGTTTTTCCGGGAGCCGACTCCCCCGCTCTCAACAGAGCAGCCACAATCGCTTCGCGGCTCAGCACCAGCGGCGGTATGAACAACGCCAGCACCGAATCGACGGCATCGTCGGCCAGCAGTGCGCGTAACGCCGACTCGTAATGCTCGGCGTCCGCACGGGGTGACAGATCGAAGAAATCGGCCGTATCGCCGGCCGGCGCGATCTCGCGCAATGCCACCATCGTCGGTTCGCTCACCCGAGCCGGACGCAAACCCGCCGCCCGGCAGGCGGCGGCGGTCAGCGCGCCGGGCTGTGTCGCGTTGGTGACCACCGCGACCCGATCCCCACGCGGTACCGGCTGATGGGCGAAAAGCAGTGCGACATCGAACATTTCCGCGAGCGTCCGGGTCACGACGATCCCCGTCTGCGAGAACAGCGTATCGGTCACCGCACCGCGGTCGACGCCGGACGGCACGGCCGCGCTGTCCAGCGACAGCTGCACCGCACTGGTCACGGTCACGATGGGTTTGCGCGCACTGACGCGCCGGGCCAGGCGGGCGAATTTACGTGGGTTGCCGACACGTTCCAGATCCAACAGGAGCACCGAGGTGGTCGGATCCTCCTCCCACCACTGCAGCAGATCGTTCGGCGAAACATCGGCCGATCGACCCAGCGAGGCGAAACCGGAGAACCCGAGCCCGATCCGGCGGGCGTATTCCAGCACGGCGAGCCCCAGAGTGCCGGACTGGCTCGCCATCGCCACCACTCCGGGCTCGGGCAACGACAAGGAGAAGGTCGCGGCCAGGCGCCGCGTCTGCTGCTGCGCGAGAATACCCATACTCGCCGGACCGATGAGCCGCATGCCCTGGCCCCGCGCGTAGCGGACCATGTCCATTTCGGCGGCGCGGCCCTGTTCACCCAGCTCTCCGAACCCGACCGACACCACTATCACGGCCGCCACCGAAGCGGCCGCGCAGTCCCGCAGAATCTCCGGCACGAGTTCGGCCGCGACCGCCACCACGACCAGATCGATCGGTTCGCCGATCGCGCTCACAGTGGAGTAGGTCGGCAAGCCCATCACCGCCGGGGTGTTGGGGTTGACGGCATAAACCTTTCCGGGGAATCCGTGCGTCACGAGATTGCGCACCACCGCGCGACCCAGATTTTCCGGCCCGATTCCGGCTCCGACTATCGCGACGGTCCGGGAATCGAAAATACGCTGCATGGACGAGCGCACTGCCCGATGCTCCCGGCGGTCGGAGCGAGCCAGCACCTGCGCCCGCGGGTGGATGGCGATATCGGCGTGGACAACCGACCCGGGCGGCCCGAACTGAACCGCGTATCCCGAGCTTTCCAGGGTTCGCACCATGGCTACGTTTTCGACGAGTACGTCGGCCTCGAGTACCGCGACCCCGTTGTCGCGGGCAGCGGCCGCGATATGTTCCAGCAGCAGCCCGCCCAGCCCGAGGGACTGGAATTCGTCGATGATCGTGAAAGTCACTTCGGCCCGGTCCGGATGGCCGGCGACCCGGGCGAAGTCCGCGATCCCGACCGCCCTGTTCTCGTGCACGGCGACGAGCGCCAGTTGTTCGTGCGCGTCGAAGTCCATGAACCGGGCCAGGCCGGCCCGGTCCAAGGTGACCACCGGCCCGAGCATGCGCATCGAGATGGTGCGGCGCGACAGCCGATGGCTGAAGTCGACGATGAGCTCGAGATCGTCCCGGGTCAGCCGGCGGACGAGAACCGATCGTCCGTCCTTGAGCAACCCGGGCGTACCGTCGTCGAGATTGCGTTCCGCACCCGCCACACCGCCGCCTCTCGCTCGGAAACTTCACGGTTCGCGGCGCCCGCCCGGGATCGATCAGGACGAGCGCCTGCGGTTACACCTCGATCAGCAGGGTATCGCCGTCCGCGGTCACCCGCCCCGAGATACCGGCCGGGACGTCGGTGATTCGTGCTTTGCGGGCGTCGGTACTGGAGAGCAGAAGCGTACCTTCCGAATCCCGGATGGCCCATTCGGCGCCGTTGACTCGCAGAACGCCCGGAGCGGTGGGCAGTGCCAGCCCGAGAGCCGGCCCGAGCAGGGCGATCAGGGCGGAGTCCACCCCCGCCGCCGCGAGCCGGGCGCGCGCGGCAGGCCTCGCCCAGATGAGCCGGACCTTCCCCAATACCTCCGCCAGATCCGGGTTCTGCGCCGCGACCGCGTCCACGGTGTCTTCGGACAGCCCGATCACCACGGTGATCGGCATCCGTTCCAGCACCGAGAGGAACCGGGCGGAATCCCAGTTGTAGGTCTCGGCCGGTGTGTAGGTCGCCCCGATCTGCCGCAACGCCCGGACGACCGGGCTCAACCAGGGGTTCTCGTGGTTGGGCGTGGTGAGGAGCACATGGTCGTCCGCGGTCACCCCGGCGGCGAGCAATTGCGCGTGGGCCCAGGCGGTATCCCGGCCCAGATCGTCCCAGCCGATTTCGTAGTCCAGGAAGCCGTCACCCACGCGGCACACTCCGATTCCGTAGATCGGCGATCGGGGCAGCCGCCGGGCGGCTTCCAGCATCGTATTTCGTGTCATTCTTTGGCCGTCCTCGGGAATTTGGCAACGCTGGAGCTGTACTGAAGGATGTCCTCGACCGTGAGCAGGACGAGGTCGACACCGACACCCAGCTCGGACTCCAGAACTTCGGTCAACCGGCGCTCGAGGTCGGCGAGATCGGTGGTTCGTTCGGGCGCGTAACCCACCCGCAGGCGCAGCCGGGCCATCGGGCCGTCCGAGCGGATGATCTGGAACATACCGTCCGACAACTCGGGCAGGGTTTCCACCAACTGCCAGACATCGCTGACCACAATCGCTTTGCCGTCGACGACGGTCTCGTCACCACGCCGGCCCGCGAACCACATCCGGGCGTGCGTCCGGCCGATGGGCGACGACTTGCGGGTAACCCGCACCAGATCTCCCGACCGGAACCTGATGTAGGGCGCGACCCGATTGTCGAGATCGGTGGCGACGAGCTCACCGATCTCCTTGTCGCCCACCGGCTCGCCGGTCACGGTATCGAGAACCTCGGGGAGCATCGTGTCCTCCCACAGCTGGAACCCGTCGAAGTCCGGCCCCTCCCACGCGGTCCCGGTGTCACCGGCGCTCGTGTAGGTCACCACCTTCACGCCCCAGTCCTCGGTGACCTTGCGCTTGAGCGCCGCGCCCATGGGCTGACCGGCGAACGAGAAGAACTTCACCGAAGCGAATGCCTCCCGCAGGTCGTATTTCGCTTCCAGCTTCTCGAACTCCATGATGGCCGGCAGGTGTACCTGCATATAGGCCACATTGTGCTTGCGAATCGCCCGGAGCATGGCTTCGCCCTGCCCGAGCCAGCTGTCCGCGAACACCGGAGTCACGCCGAGCGCCGCGTAGAAGTCGTCCCAGTAATTGCGGAAGGCGCCCGCCGGGACGATGACCCGGTCACTCGGTCGTAGTCCGTGCGCGTACAGATCGCGGGCGGAGACGGCCGGCAGGGGCGGAGCGACGGTCCAGATCTCGGGTAGCAGTTCGGGTGCCGAGGTGGTCCCCGATGTCGTGGTCACCGAGGTCAGAGTCTTGGGATCCACACACAGCAACCCGCCGTAGGGGTCGCCGGTACGCTCCCGATACGCCTTGATCTCGGCCTTGGTCAGGGTCGGGATCTTGGTGGTGAAATCGTCGAGGCTGCGGATATCGTCCGGCGAGACACCGGCGGCACCCCAGTGCTCGCGATACAGGGGCGAGTTGTCCCATGCGAACGCCACCAGATCCAGCACCGCGGCTTCCTGGTCCGCTCGGATCGACTCCCGCGAAGCGCACTCCACCTCCGGTTCCAGGAACTCGCAGGCCGCACCATCGACCGTGGTCTGCGGGTTCGCCGGCCCACTGATAGTCGTCACAATCTCCTCCATCGCCGGGGCACTGCCACGCTCGGGACGCTCCGCGGCACAGTCTGAACGGCGGGAACATCCCGCGTGATCCGACGCACAGACTAACAGGATAAATATCTACCTGTATAGAGGAGGAGTGAAACGAATCTATTCCGATACGTCACGCTGCGTGTCGAGCCACCGATAGTGCTGCTCGAAGTGCGAGTCGGGTCGCCTGACCATGATCGCGTCGGCCTCGGCCACAACGGCTCCGGAGCTCTCCAGTTCCAGTGTCGCCCGGACGAAAACCCGCCGGCCCTCTTCCTTCACCGCCCACGCGCGCCCGATCAGCTGCCACCCGACAGGCACCGGACGCACGAACTTGACGGTCAAGCTTCCGGTGACGCCGAATTGGTTGTTCAGCATCAACGCGTGCCCCACGAGCTCGTCCATGACACCAGCGGTCCAACCGCCGTGCGCGACCTCCGGACCACCCTCGTTCTCCAGTGCGCACACCACCCGGCTGACCACCACTCCGTCGTCGCCCATATGTTCGCTCTCGACCCCCAGGCGGCACCGGTTCAGCGCGTGACAGCCATAGCAGAGGCGCACCCCCTCCGGCGATACCGGCGTATCGAGAGCTGCCGACAGATCGCTGCGGTCGACCGCCGCGTGCTGCCGGACATCCCCCGCAATCGCGTTCGTTCCGGATTCGGACACAGGCAAACCCCTTCGATATCGGTGAGCCGCGCCCGGAAGCCGAGACGCGGACGATGAACGGACCCGGACACGGATCCACGGAGTGGAACACCCCGGAAAGAAGGAAGCCGTACGGTTCGCCGACCGGCGCTGGGCCGGCCATCGAACCGTACGGCCATATCAGAGCGGGCGACCCGCGGGTGCCGGCCGATCAGGCGGCAGCCGCCACCGGGAAGAGTTCGTCGAACGCCCCACGCAGTACACGGTCGCGGATCCGCGTATCGACGTCGTCGAAGATGGTGTGCAGCGTTTGCTGCGTATGCCCGTAGGTGCCTTCCAGATGCGGGTAGTCGTCGCCCCACAGCACATTGTCGTAGGCGGTGTCCTCGATGACCTGGACCGCACTGATGTCGTGCTGGAACGAGGCGTACACCTGCTGGCGGATGATCTCGCTGGGCAGCCGCGACAACCGCGGACGCACGAACATACCGTGCTGCCGGTAGGCCTCGTCCATCCGGTCACCGATGGCCGGCACCCAACCCGCGCCACCCTCGGCGACCAGGACTTTCAGGCCCGGATGACGGTCGAGCGCACCACCGGCGACCAGGTGCGTGACCACGCGCATACCCGGATATGTGGTCTCCATGTAGTTCACCACCGCGCCGCCGGGTCCGCGGTAGACGACGTTCGCCGCGCCCGTGCCGATATGCCAGCACAGCGGTAGCTTCAGCTCTTCGGCGGCCGCCCACAGCGGCTCCCACAGGTCCAGCCCCCAAGCCCGGTCGTCGTCGATCCCGCACGGGAAATAGAGCGCCCGGAAGCCCATTTCGGCCGCGCGTTCCGCCTCCGCCACAGCGTTCTTCACATCCCGCAGCGGCACGATCGCGGGGGCGAAGATCCGGTCCTGCCGGCCCATCACCTCTTCCATCGCCCAGTCGTTCCACGCGCGAGCGACCGCGACCTCCAGTTCCGGGTCCTTGATATTGCAGGTCCAGAAGCCCATCGAGGGAAACGCGAGCTGGTTGCGCACACCCTCCTGATCGAGGTCCTGGAGCCGGATGTCCAGGTCCTTGAAGCCCGGCGGGCGCATCGCATCCATGAAGTCGTTGAGCTGACGATCGATCTGCGTGCCGTCGATGTAGACGATCTCGTACTTCTCACCCCGCTCCGAGCGGGGCGCCCGGTCCGCCAGCCGCTTGGGGAGCCGCGAGGTCCACAGATCTTCCGGTTCCATCAGATGGGAATCACCGGAATTGGCCCAGATCTTGTCCTCGTCGGCCTGTTCTGCGACGGCGGCCATCGCCTCTGTCATGGATTTCTCCTCGATCGAGTGACTTCCGGGCCGAACCACGGCGGACCGGCCCGCTATATTATTTACACTGTAACGAAAAAGGGGCATCCTGTATAGCGAAACTCGAACCCAGCCTGGGAGGGCACCATGGAACCGACGACCGGCAGTACGACACTCACCCGCGAACAACGCGACAGCTACCTCCGCGACCTGAACGAGGAGAGTCTGCCCGCACTGATGCGTTCCACCTGGACCTGGGATGATCGCGCGCTACGCCGCCGGTTGAGCGAACTGCTCACCGGTTTGACCGCGGTCGATCGACTACGGGCCGGCAAGGTCGAATGCCCCCGGCCGGTCCTCGACGCGGCGGAGGCCCGGGTCCTTGCCTCAGCAGGCGAATTCGTCGCCGAGGTGCTGGGACCGCGACTGCTCGCGGATGCGGGCAATCCCTTTCGGGCACAGCTGCTTCCGCTCGTTCGCGCGACCGGCGAACTCACCGCCGAAGCCGCAAGAGCCATCGATACGCTCGCCGTGGACGTCACCGGGCAGGTGATCGAACGCGACGAGGAATTGTCCGGAATCCTCCCCGAGGACACCTGGGAGGCCAAGGCGTTCGGCCCGAAGGCCACCGGGCTCGCACGGGTCGCCTATTCGGCCGGCTACACCCTGTCCCGGACCGACTATTTCCCCGCCGCCGGACTCGGCGCGCAGGCGTTCACCGTGGCGGGTTCACCCACCGACGACAGCGTCGATCTGCGCCGTTGCACTCTCGCGGCGGCCGAGAAGACCGGCTCCTGGGATCCGGCACTCGTTCGGACCCGCGCGAAGGCAACCGACACCGGCTGGCAGCTCACCGGCGAGAAATGGTTCGTACCCGGTGCCGAGACAGCGGAAAAGATCTTCGTCGTAGCCCGCAACATCGGCGGCCCGTCGTTGTACCTCGTCGACCGGAATGCACCGGGTGTCACCGTCGAGCGCCTGGATTCACTCGACGATGTACGGCCGCTCGCACGCATAGTCTTCGAGTCGACTCCCGCGGTCCTCATCGGACACGAAGGGGCGGGCGGGCGCATCATGAACCGCACGGTCGACCGGGCGACGACAGTTCTTGCTGCCGAACAGATGGGCATCGTCGACCGGGCGCTGAAATGCCTGTCCAAGGCCCTGCCCTCCGCCGACGACAGCGAGTCGTGGCGGAGCTACACGAAGAAGCTCGCGGATCTGGAGGTGATCCGGGCCGGAGCCACCGCGCTGTGGTACCGGGCGGTCGAACTACAGAGTGGAGACGATCTCGATGCCGCCGCCGCGGCCGCGGCGATGGCACATATCGGCTGCTCGAATGCGGTTCGCCAAGTGGCGTTGCGCCTCACCGCCGTGGCCGATGACCTGGACGCCGCGGACGTCACCACCATCGTGACGCGAGCGCGCGGTACCGACCTGCTGCTCGGCGGTCCGGCGCTGGCCCACGAACGACTGCTGGAACGCCTGGGAATCTGACCCAGTGGGTGCCATGGAGCCCGACGCGGTACTCACCCGGCCTGCGGGGACGGGTGAGTACACTGCGCCTGTGGGAGCGAGCGAAGGAGCGAGGGCCGAGACCGACTCGGCGCAGCCGCCACGCAGGCCCCGCGGCCGCCCGCCGTCACTGACCGAGGACCAGATCGTCGACGCCGCCCTCCAGATCATCCGCAGCGAGGGACTGGACGCGCTGTCCATGCGCCGCTTGTCCCGGCAGTTGGGGCGTTCCCAGATGGCCGCGTACTCCTATGTCGCCGACAAGCAGGAACTCCTCGACCTGGTGACCCGGCGCACGCTGGCCGACGTCGCGATCCCGGGCCCGGAGGACGGACCGTGGGACGTCCAACTCCGATTGCTCATCGACAGCATCGATGCGCAGCTGCGGCGGCATCCCGGTATCGCCGGACTGCTGCTGCAGCGGATGCTGCATTCGGATCGGCGCCTGGTGGACGCACTCATGGCGATCATGATCGATGCCGGGTTACGCGAGAAGCAGGTCCTGCTCGCCTACTCGACGATCCATACCTACCTCTTCGGCCGCTACCAGGTCGCCCTCGCCGATGTCCCGCGCGACGACTCGGTTCCGCTGCCGACACTCGCCCGGGTGACGCCGTTTCTCGACGAACTGCACCGCGCGGACTACTACAACTTCGGCATCGACATATTGCTCGACGGCCTGCGCACCCGGGTGGCCGAGAATCTCCAGAGTTCGGCCGCCGAGCACCACTGATGGCAGCCGGGCGCACGGCTCACCCGGCGTCCGGTGGTGTCACCCCGTCGGCCAGGGCGACGAATGTGGCGAGCACCGAATCGACACCGATATCCAATCCGTCGCCCGGGCCCGACGACCACTGCTCGACCACCGTGAGCGCTCCGATGAAGGCGGCCGCAAGTCCCTTCGGATCCGCTGACCGAGGGAATTCGCCACGCGCACAGGCGCGTTCGAATACCGCGACAACCCGCTGGTTACCGGGCACGATCACCTGCTGCTGGACGCGTGTGTACAGATCGGGATGCCGTGCCGCCTGCCCCGCGAAGGTGAACAAAATCTGTAACCCGGCCCAGGCGTCCGGACGGTCGAAGGCTTCGACCAGTAGACGCAACTCCTGCCGGAGGTCGCCCAGGTCGGGAACCTCGGGCCAGGTGGCGATGGAGGCGAACGCATCGATGATGAGTTCCTGTGCGCTCGACCACCGCCGATAGAAACCGCTGTTTCCCACCCGCGCCCGGCGCAGCGTGGCAGTCAAGCTGAAGGCATCGACACCGGCGGAGACGAGTTCGGCCCGCGCTTCGCGCAGCACCCGCTGTTCCAGGGTGGTATCGGGTGGACGGCCGGCGCGCCGGCTTCCGTCATCGGTGGACCGGGCCGCCTTCCTTATCGCCATGGCCCGACTGTAACGACGGGAGCAGCGGCGCGGCCCGCCGAGTCACCGGCGCCGGCGGTCACCGTTGCCGGGCACGGATTCTCCCCACGCCATCCATACGTCCGGGACCCGGGTATCGGCCACCCGGTGCATCCGGCCTTCTTGCTGGGGGTTGGGAATCCGGCCCAGTTCCATACGCCCGTGGCGATCGGGTTCGCAGACCCAGCTCTCACCGTTGATCGTGTAGTCGATACCGTCATGCCAGTACCCGTCCGGATCACGCCGGACCACCGCGTCCATCGTCCGCGCAGTGGTCACCGTGCCGTCACTGTGCCCGATGACGCCGACGTGGAAATCGCCGTTGCCGAACAGGAAGTGGCCGACTTCGGCGCTGCCGTCGGCGTAGTGGTTGGCCCACGAGTACCAGGTGGTGTACTCGGCATCGTGCAGCGGGTCTTTGTCGACATAGAGGCGGCCGCCGGGACGCATCCACGCCTCTTCCCAGAACAGAAACCCGCGGACACGTTTCCCGAGCAGCTCACCTTCCACCAACCAGGTCTGGGTGAGATACAGCAGTGAAGAATCCGGGCCGGGAAGGAACCACTGCAGCGGTGGCGCGACCAGGTCACCGGAGACATCGATGATCCCCGTCTCCTCGTAACGCAAGGTTTCGGTGGACAATGTCAGCGCCACCGAACGCCCGTGTTCGTTTGCGGGAGCGGTCAGTTCCGCGACCTCGCCGCCGAGCGTACGGCGCGTCATCTCGTTGCTGTCGGGCGCGTGGCGAGGTTCGCGGCGCATCGTCAGCTGTTCGCCGCCACCGCCACTGGACAAGACAATGAGCTTGCCACCCAGCGACCGGATATCCGAACCGGCCGCTCCCGTATCCCGGGTGGCCGGCACCCGGCGCATGACGGAATGCAGGCCGCCCTCGTCGTCACGAAGGGTGCCCCAGATGTAGCCCGCCTCGGGAACCAACCCGTGGATGCTGGTGGCCTCGGCGAGAACAGCTGCGGGTTCGAAGCGCCGGCCGGAGCAGACCGCCGCGTAATCGAACGATCCGGTGGGTGAGAGCTCGGTGTATCTGGCGGTCACGGTGATCGGTCCTTCCATAGCCTTCGGCCGTCCCGGATGCGGCGGGGTCACAATTCGTTTCCTGAATATTCGCGGAGTGCCCCACCGCATCTTCGGTCCGGAACCGGCATATCGTCTCCGGATCATCGCCGGAAACAGCAGCACGGCATTTTCGGTAACACCACTTACCGTAATATCCCGCGGCTGGATAGGGCAATGATTTCGCGATATCCGATGTGGACAAGCCGCGAGAGCCCGCAGCACGGACCGCGACGGCCTATCCCTCGATCACCAAGGCACGTTCCGGACAGGCGCCGACCCCCCGGCGGGCGTGGTCGACCTGGTCCGCATCGAGATCAGTAGCGGCAACAGTCGAATAGCCGTCGTCGTCGAGAGGGAAGAGGTCGGGGTCCATGACGTGACACAGCGCGTGCCCGGCACACCGCCCGGTCTCCAGCCGCAGCCTCATCGGAGCGTCACCGGAAGATTGGTGACCGCCCGCACCGCCACGTTGTCGTAGACCAAGTCGGCGACCTCGATGTCGAACAGGGGTATTTTCCCGAGTATCTCCTGCAACGCGATGCGCAGTTCCAGCCGGGCCAGATGAGAACCGAGGCAGCGGTGGGTCCCACTCGCGAACGTCATATGCCCCGTGCGTTCGCGGCGGAAATCCACCCGGAGCGGATCGTCGTGATATGTCGGATCCACGTTGGCCGCGGCCCAGAACGCATTGATCTCCTCGCCGGCGGCAACGACCAGCCCGTCACCGAGATCGATATCGCGCTCCGCGTATCGCATACCGGACGGGACCGGCGATTCGAACCGGAGCAACTCCTCGATCGCGGGTGCCAGCAGGTCAGGCGAATCGATCAGCTCCTGGCGCTGGTCCGGATGGCGGCCGAGCCAGGCAACAAGGCACGACAACGAAGAGGTCACGGTATCCAGACCCGCGAACATCAGCAGGAACAGAATGTTGACGAGTTCGAACTCGGTGAGCGGCTCGCCCGCCACCTCCGCTCGCATGAGGTCGGCGATGACATCGTCATCCCGGTCCAGGCGGCCGCGCTTATCGACGAGGAAGCTGCTGAAGTACTCCAGCAGCTTTCCGCCCGCTGCCGCCATATGGGCGTCGATCTCCTCGGTGGTCTCCCCTTCGGGGTGAATGACTCCATCCTTGAACTCGAGGAAGAAGTCGAGGTCGGATAACGGCGCCCCGACGAGCCCGAGGAAAATTTGGCAGGGCAACGGCGTACAGAACGCGCCGTACCATTCGGCACCGCCGGACGCCCGAGCATCATCGATGAGCTCGCTCGCCAGCCGGCGAATACTCTCTTCCAGCCGCTGCACCTGTTTCGGAGCGAACAGCGGATCGAGCAGCCGCCGCCATTTCTTGTGTTCCGGGCCGTCGATCTCGAGTGGGATCAACCGTGCGTCATGACCGAAACTTCCGCCTCGCCCGCCATTGCCGAGGATATCCATATGTTTGTTGAGGGCGAGGATGTCCTCGTGGCGGTAGACGTGGAGGGCCCCGTCGAGATGCTCGGCGCGCACATCTCTGGCCTTCTCGAGATAGATGTGTTGCGGTTCCGCCAGGTTCTTCACCTGTTGGGACAGGCCCGATACGCGCGGATCGAACCGGGAGCTGGTGGGCTGCATACTTTTCCTTCGGTATCGGAGGACGGCGGCGATCGTTGCGGGGCGTCACCGTCGAGGGGGACGGTTCGGCGGCATTCGTGAACGCCGAGAGTGCCTCAGCGGTCGATCTGGTCCCGGAGATCGTCCGGGATCGAACCAGCGGTGATATCTGTCTCTTCACCGAGGTCGGTCGGGAAGATGATCGACGTACGCGCGAATTGCCCGCCGTCGGTGGCCTGGATCGTCTGACCGGACATATAGGCCGACTCGTCCGAGACCAGGAACAATGCGAGATGGGCATTGTCGCGGAGCACCGGCGGCCGGTCGACACGCAACGGCATGGCCCGTTTGTCGGGATCCCACGGTTGCATCTCTTCGTAGGATTTCCCCAGCACCTCGGCATCCGGCGGCAACGCGAAGTTCACCGACATACCGTGCGTGGGACACAGCGCGTTCGCCCTGATCCCGAACTTCCCGAATTCGAGCGCGGCCGCGCGGACGAGACCGTTCACCGCGGCCTTGGACGCGGTGTACATCGGGAAACCGGGATAGGCGGTGAACGACGCGGCCGACGACGTTGCCAGCAACGCACCGGCGGTCTTGTCACCGATCATTCGCCGGGCCGCCGCCCGCCAGGCCAGATAGATACCGGTGGTATTCACCGCGAAAATATTGTTCCAGTCGTCCAGCGACGACTCGGCCAGCGGCTGCATCCCGAAGCCCGGTTCCGGAATACCGGCGTTCGCCCACATCACATCGATCCGGCCGTAGGCATCTACAGCTGTTCCGACCAGAGCGTTCATATCGGCTTCGCTCCGCACATCCGCGTCCACCGCGGTGGCGGTTCCACCGAGCGACCGGATCTCGTCCGCGACTTTCTGCGATCGCCCCGCAACGACATCGCTGACAATCACCCGCGCGCCCTCGGCAGCGAAGAGCAATGCGCCTTCCCGCCCGAGACCGGAGCCTGCTCCGGTGATGGCGACGACCTTGTCCTGCATACGCATGCTGATGACTCCTTCTACTTCGCCGGGCTGGCGATCGATTTGATCCGCAGGTACTCGCGGAACCCTGCGACGCCGTGCTCCACACCGTCCCCGCTGATGCCGTAGCCACCGAACGGCGCGTCCGGCGACAGATAGAACGAGTTGTTGATATTCACCGTCCCGGCGCGCAGCTTGTTCGCGACTGCCCAGGCCCGTTCCTCGTCGGCCGACTGCACATAGGCCGAGAGCCCATAACGGGAATTGTTGGCCACGCGCACGGCTTCGTCGTCATCGCCCTCGTAGCGGATTACCGAAAGGACCGGGCCGAACACCTCGGTCTGCGCGATTTCGGAGTTCTCGTCGACATCGGCCAGCAGGGTGGGCTCGTACCAGAAGCCACGGTCGAACCGCTCACCACGCTTGCCGCCGGCGAGTAGCCGGGCACCGGCCGCGACGGCCCGGTCGACCAGGCCCTCCATCCGCTGCAACTGGTCCTCGCGGATGATGGGCCCGACCAGGTTCGCCGGATCCGTCGGGTCACCCCAGGGCAGGTTCGCGATCATGGATTCGAGCCGGACGAGTACCTCGTCGTAGATATCGGCGTGCACCACCATCCGGGTCGCCAGGGCACAGCCCTGGCCGCTGTTCGACATGCACATCGCCACACCCAGCCCGCATGCCATGTCCAGGTTCGCGTCCGGCAGCAGCACATTCGCCGATTTGCCGCCGAGTTCCAGCACCGAATGCCGGATGCCGTTGGCGGCGCGCTCGGCGATCCGCTGCCCGACGCCCGGGGAACCGGTGAAGTGATAGAGGTCGATTCGCTGGTCGGCGGTCATGGCGTCGCCGACGATGGCTTTGTCCGCGGCGCTGAGCGTGTGGAATGCGCCTTTCGGGATATCGGTGGACTCGCTGACGACCTGTGCCAGCAATCCCGCCGTGAGCGGGGTATCCGGCGAGCTCTTCAGAACCACCGCGTTGCCGGTGGCCAAGCCGTGGTGCACTTTCCAGATCGCCGTCATGAACGGGGCGTTCCACGGGGTGATGGCCCCGACCACGCCGTACGGCTCGTAGCGGATGCGACGCAGGCTGGGATTGCCGAGGATCTCGTAGGCGGGCAGGTCTTCTTCCCACTGGAACGACGTGATCAGGTCGTTGAAGAAATCCATCCCGTCGATCATCACATCGACGTGCGTCGCCATATTCGCCGCGCAGACGCCCGCTTCGGCAGTGAGCAGCGCCTTGAACTCGGCGGCCCGTTCGCGCAGCCCCTGCTGCAGCTGCACCAGACATTTCCGCCGGAACTCGTGGTCGCCACCCCAATCCGAGGTGTCCGCGAAACGGCGGGCGGCCTCGATGGCATCGGCCGCGTCCTCGGGTCCCGCGTCGGCGGCTTCCGCGATCACGGACTCGTCGGCCGGGTTGACAACCGGGTAGCGGCGACCGGATCGCGCATCACGGAACTCGCCGTCGATGAACAGGCGGCCTTCGAACGTAGGCATCGTGAGTCTCCTCGTGGGTGGTGTCTGAATGAAGCTGCACCGGACAGGCTTTGCAGGTGCGGCAAGCGGCGACACGCTCGGTCCGCCGGCGCCGAAACGAAGCTCGTGTACGTCACCGTGACGCGTATCTCATAATGATCTAACTGTAATTCAGATCACCTGTCAAGGGAGTGTCACTCCCCTAGTTTCCCCGCCGACTCCCGCGGACGCAATCGCGTCATGCGAGGATGAATCGATGACGACCAGCACCGACCGCAAGCGCCGATCGTCTGCCGAGGTCAGGCAGCTCATCGCCGAAGCGGCCGCGGCGGAATTCGTGGCGAACGGATTCGAGCGGACGACGATCCGTTCCGTCGCGCAGCGCGCCGGCGTCACGGAGTCGATGGTGTTCCGCCACTTCGAATCCAAACCAGAGCTCTTCCGGGCAACCGCCGCCGCGCCACTGGTCTCGTTAATGGAGGAATACGCCCGAAGACTGGGAGCGGAACCCTCGCAGAAACCGTGGGATGTCACCTATCGCTTCGTCTCCGGCATGTACGACTTGTGTTCCACCAACCGGCAGATCGTGCTCTCACTCGCAGGCACCGGCATCGGCGACTCCGTATCCGACGGCTCACCACTGGCCCCCTGCCTGCACGCCCTCGTCGACGGCGTCCACCGCTACATGGAGGCGAACGGAAACGAGGCGACGAACGATATCCGCGACTCCGTCCGGCTCACCGTGGCACTCGTACTCGGTGCCTCACTCAGTGCCGACGCCCTGTTCCCGGCGACCTACAGCCCGGACGACGTACGCACCGCACTGACCCGTTATGTACTGCACGGAGCCGGATACACACGGAACGACATCGCGGACCCCAGCTGACGGCGGACAGGCCCCGCCCTCGGCGGCGTCGGAGTGGACGCGCTCAGTTTGTGTTTCACGATCCGAGCGGTGTCGACAGCACTCCAGCCGATCAGGCTCGAGCGAGAGCGTGTCGCCTGATCCACATCGGCATCTCGGCCCAGGCGACAGGAAATGGGGACACCGCCCAGGAGTCCCTCAGGCCTGAGCCTTCTTCTGCGGGCACCTTCGGGCGAAGCCCTCGATGGCGTCCCAGATTTCGGTGCGGGTGCGGGCGAAGTTGTGCATATGCGCCATGCGTGGCACGACCTTCACGGTGATATCCCACGTTCCGCGATAGGCGGTCGGCTCCGCCCAGGGGTCGGGCAGGGTGTCGCGCTCGCCACCGGCCACCAGCACCGGCACGTCGATCGCCGCCGCTTCGGCCGAAACAGCACCATCGGTCATCATGGTTATCGCGCACGCGGGAACGGTGGCGCTACCCCAGGGCGTGGACTCGTCACCGCGTACCATCCCGGTGTAGGGCCGGAAGGTCGCGAGGTCGGCCTCCATGAGTTCCGGCTCTTCATCCGGCCAGTGGAAACAGAACCGGTAATGGGAGTCGTCCGGGTTGACTCGGCCGAGGACCTGATCCGCGATGGGCCGCAGGTCGGTTCCGCGCGAGGGCATGGGGTAGGTATGCCGGCTACCGTCGGGAGCGGGAAAGTTGGTGAAGGTCCCACTCCAGCCCAAGAAAGCCACACCGTCGAAGGTGCGGTGATTCGCCTGCTGCACGGTCAGCAGACAGCCTCCCATCGATTGGCCCATGCCCACGGCGGCGACATGCTCGATCGGTGGAACGCCCGCGATCAGCGTACCTATCGACAATCCGTCCAGTACCGCCACCACGGTGGCGTGGTTCGCCGCCGCGAGATTCTCGTAGGTGAGGCCGAACATGTCCGGCTGATCACTGTCGCCGACATAGAGGTGATCGCAGGCAACGAAAGCGAAGCCATGATTCGTGTGATACTCGGCTTGGCTGTAGCCGGGCAAAGTCTGTATGTCGAAGTATCGTCGGCCGAACCCGCCGCCGGGGAATCCGAACAGGACTGGCAACGGACCGTCGGCCCGGTCGGGTAGGTGCACCGTCACTGCCGTACACAACTCACCCGGCAGATCGGTGGCTCCGGTGACGTCGATTTTGAGGTCATACGAGCGCATTACGACTCCTACAGCTATTTCAGCTATTTCTCGGTAGCGGGCCAGGATGCGTCAGTCCGCGCCGTCGGCCGCATACCGCTCGATGCGAGCCACACGGTCCGCGCCTGGTCTGAACTCAGGACTTATTCGGTATTGATCCGCGGGCCCGGCAAACCACAGGTGCACGGCGCCTCGACGATCGCCCCATTGATATCGAGAGCGATATCGCGACCCCGGAACAGCCTGTCCCCCACCACCGTCAGGGCAAGACCACTGGCCGTGGCGGTGAACCGCCATTCCGCGGGGTCGATATGCAGCCCTTTCCGCTCCGGGCAGGAGAACGCCGGCACGGGGCCGAGCATGGCCATTTCGGCGGGTTGCAGGCCGGCCCGGCGGAGTTGTTCGACGGCATCGCCCCGCGCCCAGAGCACCGGCACCTCCGCGAGCCTGGCCGCCGCCTCGTCATCGGCGAGCAACGCATCGGCCGCCTCACCGGACAACCCGGCGACGACCTTGATCGGCAGAGCACTCAGCAGCGTCGCCACCCGGCGGGCATCCCAGGCGTAGGGCTCGGCATTGCTGAACACCACGCCCGTGTCGCGTATTGCTCGGACCAAGGGGCCGAACCACGGACCTTCGGAGTTGCGAGCTGTCAGCAGCGCATGATCGCCCGGACCGACCTCCCAGGCCTCCAGCAGGCGCCGGGCCCATATCGTGTCGCGCTCGACCTCGGGCCACCCGATCTCGAAGCCGACCATCCCGTCCGCGCGACGGAACTGTCCGATACCGGCCAGCGACGGATGCCGTCCCGCCATGGTCGCAGCTATCGAATTACGGCTCATGCCTTCACCACTCTCGGGAACTTGGCCACACTCGAACTGCGCGCCACCAGATCGTCGACCGGTACCAACTCGATCTCGGGTTCGACACCCACCCGGTCGGTCACCGCGGCACGCAACCGGACGCCCAGATCGGCCAGGTCCAGACCGTCGGCCGGCGCATAGCCGACCCGCAGCCGCAATCGGTCGACCACCCGCTCCTCCCGGATGATCTGGAACATCCCGTCATGGGTCTCTTCCTGTGTTTCGACTGCCTTCCACACCTCACCGACGACAACTGGCCGGCCTCGCACGATCGTCTCGTCGCCCAACCGGCCGATGATCCACTGCCGCAGATGTGTGCGCCCACATCCGCACCTACCCGGGTCGAACCGGACGAGATCTCCACTGCGGTAACGGATCAGCGGCGCGGCCTGGTTGTCGAGGTCGGTGGCGACCAGCTCACCGACCTCACCCGCCGGCACGGTTCCACGCCCTTCGGGCTCCAGGTTCTCGGCGAGGACCAGGTCCTCCCACAGGTGGAATCCGTTGTGCTCCCGGCATTCCCAGGCCGTTCCGGTGTCACCGGCACTGGAGTAGATGAACAGTTCCACGCCCCACTCTTCGCTGACCTTGGCCGCCAGCGCGGCACCGAGCGGTTGTCCCGCGAACGACGCGCCCCGGAGCGAGGACAACGCATCCCGCAGGTCATATGAACCTGCGAGGCGCTCCAGCTCGAGTACTGTCGGCATGATCAACTGTATGTAGGTCGGCCGGTATCGCTGCAGAGCGGCGATGATCTCCGCGCCCTGACCGATCCAGGCGTCGACATAGATGGGCACGAGTCCCATCTCCTGGTAGAACGTGTCGAAGAAACCACGGAACACACCCGCCGGGACGATCACTCGATCTCCGGGCCGGACGCCGAGTTCCCAGAGATCACGGGCCGAACAGGCCGGCAACGGTGGCGCGGCGTCCCAGATCTCGGGTAGCAACTCCGGAGCGCCGGTCGTGCCCGAGGTGGACATGACCGAGGTGAGCCGGCTCGTCGGAACCTGCAACAGGCCCGAGAACGGGTCGCCGGTGCGGGCCCGGTAGGCCCGCAGGTCGTCCTTCGCGAAGGTCGGGACCATCTCGAAGAAATCGTCGAGCGAACGCACCCGAGCCGGATCTACCCCGGCCGCGGACCAGAGCTCGCGATAGAACGGCGAATTCTCGTACGCGGCGGGAACGAGCTCGAGTACCCGCTTCTCCTGTGCCGCTCGTATGCCTTCGCGGGACATCGTTTCGATATCCGGCTGGAAGAACCGCCGGTTCGGGTCGTCGGCATTCGATTCGAATGCACTGGACGGTGCTACATCCACGTCGTCTTCCTTCGTAGGTCCGACCTCAGCAAGAGATGTGGATCACACCGTAGGACGGTTGGAGCCGTGCAGCCAGGGAACATTGTTCTCTTCGCTTCTGGCCCCGCCGCTGAAGACTTAGTAGAATAATATAAAGGTTTGTTGGAAAACGCGTATCGCGATCAGTGAGCAGAGGTGCCCGAGTTGCAGCCGCCCGTCATCATGTGCGCAAACGACGAACAGGGTGATGCCTACGGCCCGCACCCGGCGCGTGATGCCGAGACCCGGAAAATTCTCGGTGCGGCACGGCTGGTGCTCGAACGATCACACTTCCGATCCCTGAAGATCCGCCAGGTACTCGCGGCGTCGGGCACCTCCGCGAGCAATTTCTATCGCCGATTCCCGAGCAAAGCCCACCTGCTCCTGGCCGTACTCGAGGACGAGGTGCGGCTGGCCGACCGCCGATACCGCAACGAGGTCGACTGCGCCGCCCCGATCGCCGACCAGCTGAACACCTGGTTGCGGCACACCCTCGGCACAGCTTCCGGCCGAGCACACGCTCTGCGTACCAGGTTGTTCCTGGACCGCGACCTGCTCGAGGCATTTCCGGAGCAGGTCCGAGGATTACACCGGATAGCCGACGATCAGCTCGGTGAGATCATCCGACGCGGCATGCGTACCGGAGAACTACGGCCCGGCGATCCCGAGGCCGATGCGATGCTCATGGGACAGCTCGTCCGCGGACTCCTGCCCAGCAGCATCAGCATCGGCCTTCCCGGCGACGAGGACCCGGTGGCCCGAGTGCAAACCTTCGTGCTGCGTGCCCTCGGCGGCACCCACTGACCTCCCGCGACGCCCTGCGCGACACGGGCCGCCCGAGGAGCTACCGAGGAACAACTCCCTGCCGTTCTCCGCAGGTGATAGCGCCGCGGTCCGCACACGGATGCCGCCGACTTTCAGAGAGGGCCTCAGGGCAGGCTCGCGTCGGCAAACCATCCGGACCTGGAGGCAGCCACCGTTTCGCCCACCCTCGCCCCGCAAGATAGAGTAATTATTAATCTATTAAGGCTTGACTGAAGATGAGGTTCCGACCATGAGATTGCGGCTCGATCAGGAACTCGAGGACTTACGCGCTGCGGTCGACGGACAGGCCGCGCGGACCATCGCACCGCTGGCGGAAAAGGTCGACCGCACCCAGACGTTCTCACCGGAGCTGTGGGCAGCGGTGCGCGAGACCGGACTGTCCCGGCTGCCCTTCGCCGAAGAGTACGGCGGGGAGGGCGGTACGGTGCGCGCCTACGTTGTCGCCACCTGCGAGGTCGCCCGGCACTGCCCCGTCGCGGCCCTGTATCCGGGCACATCCATCCAGGTCGCGATGACACTGCTCCGGCACGGCACGCCCGAACAGGTCGAGCGCTATGTGCCCGGCCTCGTCGCCGGGGACACCATCGCATCGTGGGCATTCACCGAGCCGGCCACCGGCTCCGATCCGCGCCAGATCACCACGCGTGCCGAACGGGACGGAACCGGATGGCGGTTGACCGGTGCCAAACAGTTCATCTCCTTCTCGGGACAAGCCGATATCGCCTTGGTATTCGCGCGGACCTCGGAAACGGCGCTGGGCGCGTTCCTGGTGGATACCACCGATCCCGGCTGGCAGACCGGCCCACCCAGCGAGGTCTTGTCGATGGGTGGCACCGAGGCGAGGCCGGTAACTCTGGACGGTGTCCGAGTCCCGGAAGCGGGCCTCGTGGGCGGCATCGACGCGGGATTCGACGTGATGCTCGCCGGAGAGGCATTCGGCAAGGTCCGCGCCGCGACGATCAGTGTCGGCATCGCCGCCCGCGCGCTCGAAGAAGCCGGAGCCTACGCACTGACACGGGAACATCGGGGCACACCGATCGGACGAAGATTCCCTACGGTCCAGGCATTGCTCGGCCGCGCGCAAGCCTCCGCTCTGAGCGCGGAATCGCTTGTCCTGACGTGCGCGGACCTGCTGGATCGGGGACTGCCGGTACCGGCCGAGGCCGCTTCCGCACGACTGGTGGCCGGACGGGCAGCCCGCGAATCCACCGAGGCCGCGCTACACGTATGCGGCGCGTACGGCCTCACCCGGGACATGGTCGTGGAACGGCTCTACCGCGAGGCGGTGTTCTTCGATGTCTCCCAGGGTGTGTCCGAGATCCAGCAAATCATCGTCGGCCGCGAACTGCTGACCGACGCCGGCAAACGAGGTGTTTCACGATGACGAGCACAGCTCATCCACTCGATCTCACCGGGCACGTCGCCCTCGTCACCGGCGGCAACTCCGGTGTCGGACTAGGTATGGCGGACGGTCTCGCCCGCGCCGGAGCCGATGTGTGTATCTGGGGCCGCAGCCCCGACAAGAACAAGGCAGCCGTCGAGCAACTGCTCGCACACGGTCGCCGTGCCGTGGCATACGAGGTGGATATCGCCGACGAATCCGCCGTCGTCGCCGGGTTCGCCCGGCTCGTCGAGGAGTTCGGCCGGCTCGACTCCTGTTTCGCCAATGCGGCGAAAGCCAATGCGATGACCAACCCGCCGTTTCTGGAGTCGACTCTGGACGACTGGCGCGAACTGATGCGAGTCGATCTCGACGGTGCCTATCTCACCACCCGGGAGGCCGCCCGGCATATGAAGGCCTTGGGCAACGGCGGCAGTATCGTCCTGACCTCCAGCATCGCGGCCCTGTTCGGCTCGCCGCGGGAGGAAGCATATGCGGCGGCGAAAGCCGGCCTGCTGGCGCTCGCCCGATCGCTCGCTGTGGAGTTCGGCCGGCATCGGATCCGGGCGAATGCCGTTCTCCCCGGCTGGACCCGTTCGCCGGTCTTCGACGGATGGCTGGACAATCCCGCGGTCAGCGAGAAGATCCTGTCCCGGATCCCCCTGCGGCGCTGGGGGACTCCGGAGGACTGGGCGGGGATAGCCATCTACCTGGCCAGCCCGGCATCGTCGTTCCACACCGGCGACTCCTTCCGGCTCGACGGCGGGTTCGGGGTCTTCTGAATTCTGTCCGGCAGATCGTCATGATGTTTCACTCGGAAAGGACTTGAATGAGCGACAGCAATCCCATCTCCCTACTCGTCACCGGCGCCACCGGTATGCAGGGCGGCGCCGTCGCCCGGGCGGCACACCGGTCCGGCATCGAGGTGACGGCGCTGGTGCGCAATCCCGACACCGACCCGGCTCGCGCGCTGGCGGCAGAAGGTATCCGGCTCGCTGTCGGTGACCTCGAAGACGCCGCCTCGCTGCACGCCGCCTGCGAAGGGTGCTCCACGGTCTTCTCTGTCCAGTTGCCGCCGACCCGGGACCAGGACTCCGAGCGGCGCCAGGGGTCGAACTTGGCGCGGGCCGCGGAAAAAGCAGGCGTCCGCCACCTCGTCCACACGTCGGTGTCCGGGACCGGATGGCGAACCGACCACGCCCATGTAGACCCCGGCCCGACAGCCAACTACTGGGAGAGCAAGGAAGACGTCGAAGCGCTGGTCCGTGCGGCGGGCCCTGCCTACACCATCGTGAAACCGGCGTTCTTCCTCGAGAATTTCGTGAACCCCAAAGCCCGCCACATGTTCCCGCTGCTTTCCCGCGGCGAGTTGCCGGTCGCGAGCGCGGCGGACACCCGTGTCGCGGTGATCGGCGCCGAGGAATTCGGAAGTATCGTCGTGACGATCGCCCGCGATGCCGAACGCTTCGCCGGTGCGGAGATCGAGCTCGGCAGCGACGCCGTGACCTTCTCGGAGATCGCGGAGATCATCAGCGCGGTCACCGGGCGGCGGGTTACGGCGGCGCATCTGTCCGCGGCGGAACTCGATCGTCTGCTCGGCAAGCGTTCCTGGTCGCCCACTCAGGTCTGGCTCGACGAAGTCGGCTACCCGGCACGACCCGAACACGCCGCGGCACACGGCCTCGAGATCACCACGACAACCCGCCGATGGGCTGAACGCCACCGCGACGAACTGCTCGCCGTCACCGAACCGCGGGACTGAACACACTCGACCGACAATGCGATGGCCGCCAGGGTTCTCCCTGGCGGCCATCGCATTCGATGCGGGATACGGTCCCGCTGAGGGCGGGTTGCTGCCCGCCCTCAGTACAGTCCGATCAACGAGGACCGAACCGCTGGGCGCCGTCGAGCCGGACCACTTCGCCGTTGATATAGCCGTTGGTCAGCAGATGCTCGACGAGGGCCGCGAATTCTTCCGGAGCACCGAGACGTTTCGGGAACGGGATATTGCCGGTGAACTTCGCCAGCGCCTCCTCGCCCACCGATTCCATCATCGCCGTATGCATGGTCCCGGGCGCCACCGTGTTCACCCGGACACCGACCGCACTGAGATCCCGTGCCGCCGCCAGCGTGAGGCCCACAACACCTGCCTTCGCCGCCGCGTAGGACGTCTGGCCGATCTGTCCTTCGTACGCAGCGATCGATGCGGTGGCGACCACCGAACCGCGCTCGCCCGCGGCGGTGGGCTCGCCGGCAGCCATCCGCGCCGCGCCGAGCCGCAACACGTTGTATGTCCCGACCAGATAGAGATCGAGCGTTTTGGTGAAGCCTTCGAGACTCGCCGGGCTACCGTCCCGGTTCACGACGCGTTCGGCGACTCCCCAGCCCCCGTGAGCGATCACGATATGACGCAGCGTGCCCAGTTCCGCTGCCGCGTCCAGCGCCGCGGACACCGATTCCTCGGAGGTCACATCGGTTCGCACGTACCGGGCGCCGGTGCCGAGGTCGGCGACCAGCTTCTCGGCGCGATCGTCGGCGAGGTCGGCGACGACCACGGCCTTTCCCGCTTTGTGCAGGCGACGGACGACGGCCTCGCCCAGCCCGCCCGCGCCACCGGTCACCAGCGCCACATCGGTTGCGGGGGTGCTCATATGTTCTCCGTTCGGTAATTCTGCGGTGGGATCGAATACGAGGAGCGGCTCATTCGCCGGTCCACACCGGTTCGCGCTTCTGTGCGAAAGCTTCGGCGCCTTCACGGGCGTCCCGGGAACTGAATACCGGCGCCATCAGCGTGCGCTGCCGGTCGAATGCCTCGGCATCGGACCAGCCGGCCGATTCGACAAGGATCTGCTTGGTGGTGGCGACGGCGAGCGGACCGTTGCGGCAGATACGGGCCGCGAGCTCGAGCGCGCCGTCGAGCGCCGCACCGGGCTCCACCAGGCGATTGACCAGACCGTACCGGTGACCCAGTTCGGCGGAGAAGGTATCGCCGGTCAGCGCCAGCTCCAGCGCGATCTGGTAGGGAATCCGCCGCGGCAGCCGCAGCAGACCGCCGCCACCCGCGACCAGGCCACGCTTGACCTCGGGTATTCCGAAAGCGGCGGTATGCGAGGCCACGATCAGGTCGGTCGCCAGCGCCAGCTCGGTGCCGCCGGCCAACGCGAATCCCTCGACCGCGGCGATAAGAGGTTTCTTCGGCGGTGCCTCGGTGAAACCGAGGCCCCGGCCTTTCACCTCCACATCCTCGCCCGCGAGAAACGCCTTCAGATCCATCCCCGCACAGAAGTTCCCACCGGCGCCGGTGAGCACACCGACCGAGAGATCGGCGCTGCTGTCGAGCAGTTTCATCGCCTCGGCCAGACCGTGACTGACCTCGGCGTTGATCGCATTGCGGGCTTCGGGCCGGTTGATCGTGACGACGAGGACACGCTCCCGGCGTTCGACGAGGAGGGCATCGGTGCGGGTCGACTCGGGCACCTTCGACGCACCCATGTCAGATCCGCTCGTAGATGGTCGCGTTGGCGGTCCCGCCACCCTCACACATGGTCTGCAGGCCGTACCGCTTGCCCGTCCGGACCAGGTAGTGGATCAGCGTGGTCGCCAGTCGGGCACCGGAGCAGCCGAGCGGATGCCCCAGGGCGATGGCGCCGCCCAGCGGATTGAGTTTCGCGTCGTCGGCACCGGTTTCGATCCGCCAGGCCAGCGGTACCGGAGCGAATGCCTCGTTGACCTCGAAGGCGTCGATATCGTCGATGCTCAGCCCGGATTTGCGCAGGGCCAGGGCGGTCGCCGGGATCGGGCCGGTGAGCATTTTGACCGGATCGTCGCCGGTCACCACTGCGGTGTGCACCCGGGCCAGGGGCTTCAGGCCGAGCCGGGCGGCATTCTCCGAGGTGGTGATGAGGACCCCGGCGGCGCCGTCGGAGATCTGCGAGGCATTTCCGGCGCTGATCAGCCCGCCGTCCTTGAAGGGCGTTTTCAGAGTCGCGAGCTTGTCCACGGTGGACCCGCGACGGATCCCCTCGTCCGCTTTCACGGTGGCGGCTCCGGTGGGAACCGCGATGGTCTCGGCGTCGAAGTCACCGGCGTCCTGTGCCGCAGCGGCGCGTTCATGGGAGCGCACGGAGTACTCGTCCAGTTGGGTGCGGGACAGCTTCCATTCTTCGGCGATCTTCTCGGCGCCGTATCCCTGGTTGAACATGCCGCCGAAACCGGGATCGGTCAGTTGGTCGGCATACCGGGTCACCGCCGGCCCGCCCATCTGACCGGTGCCCGGTACGGCGGAGGCGCCCATGGGGATGGCGGACATCATCTCTACGCCGCCCGCCACCACGACATCGGCCTGGCCGGAGACAACGGCGGCGGCAGCGGTGGAGATGGCCTGCTGCGAGGAGCCGCATTGCCGGTCCATGGTGAAACCGGGGACCGATTCCGGCCAGCCGGCGGCCAGCACCGCCATCCGGCCGATATTGCCCGACTGCTGGCCCACACTTTGTACGCTGCCCCAGTGCACATCGTCGACGACGGCGGGGTCGATACCGGTTCGCTCGGCGATCGCACTCAGTATCAGCGCGGACAACTCGACGGCGTGCACCTCGGCGAGGCCACCCCCTCGTTTGCCGATCGGTGTGCGCAGAGCCTCGACGATCACAGCGTCACGCATCTGGAAGTCCTCTCGCGTCAGGTTCATCGCCCGTATCCTTGCTACAGACACACGCACGATACGGGGTTATTAACTAAATAATTGCATTCTAACGGACGAGGTGCAACGACCCTGCACGGGTCGAGTTACCTGACCCCGGCCAGCGGGTCGACGCTGCCGGGTAGTGGTCGTCGACCTCGGCGCGCCGCAACTCAGCGTTCCCGTTATCCCGCGACCGAGTGGGGGTCCGGGGTCCCGGCCTCCCACTCTGCTCGATCCGATTCGGCGTCGACACCGGCCGTGTCTCACATTCCGCCGGTAAGCATGAGTGTGTCGCCTGTCAGATAACTGAGGTCGTCCGACATCAATGCGACCACCGCGCGCCCGATATCGCCTTCACAGTCACCGACCCTGCGCAGGGCCAGCGAGTTCTGCATGGCCTCGAATCGGTCGGGCTGCGTCCGGCTGAAGTCCTCCGACGCAGGCGACATCGCCACGGGCACAACGACGTTCACACGGATCCCGTACCGCCCCCACTCCCTGGCAGCGACCCGAGACAGTCCACGGATCGCTTCTTTCGCCATCGCGTACGCGCCGAACACGGCGTTCCCCATTACCGCCGTGCTCGAACCGAAGTTGACGATCGATCCGCTGCCCGCTTCACGCAGATGCGGAAGCGCTGCCTGCATCATGTAGAGCGTCCCCATCGCGCCGGTATTCCAGCAGAGGTT
>NZ_BDCG01000003.1 GCF_001613385.1 Nocardia flavorosea NBRC 108225
GGACACAGATGTGCGGTCGGCGGACGCCGAGCTGCTTGTACGTGGCCTTCCGGTGCGACGAATTCATACCGCAGCCGGGAAGAAGCATTACACCGGCGCCTTCTGGTCATCTACGACCAGGACTCAGCATCACTATGAGAGCCGCTTGGAGTTGGACCGGCTATGGCTTGCCGACTTCGATCCGCGCGTGGTGTGGATAGCAGCGCAGCCGTTCTGGCTCTGGGGACGCGACGGCGTTGCCGTTCATCGGCATGTGCCTGATCTGCTGTTGAAGCTGGATTCGGACCCATTCGTCACGAGTTTATTACAAGTCGAATTTCACCATGCCGCGCACGATTCGACCGGCATGCATATCTTCGAATCCCTCGGAAATATCATCTAGAGAGTAGGTCCGTGTGACCATCTCGTCGAGCTTGAGATGACCGGCCCGGTACAGTTCGACGAGCCTCGGGACGGCCGCCCGCGGGCTGGAATTCCCGTACAGAGCCCCGACAAGGCGCTTCTCGAGCATTGTCATCTCCCACAGGTTGATCGGGAGGTCGGAGACCTCGGCGCGTCCGGCGCCGGTGACGACCACTATGCCGGCTTTCCGGATCGAGGTCATGGCCTGCGATACATGCACAGCTGATGTCACCCCGACGGTGACGATGGCCGCGTCGGCCCCTTGTCCGTTCGTCCGTGACCGCGCGTAATCCGCCGCTTCGTCCATGTCGGCGCAAGCATAGGTGGCGCCGAACTCGAGTGCCTGCTTCCGCTTGAATTCCACCGGATCCACAGCGATGACATCGCGCGCACCTGCGTGGACAGCGCCTTGAACGGCGCTCATGCCGATGCCGCCGATCCCCATGATGATTGCCGTATCGCCCGGCCGGATCTCGGCGGCGTGTACCGAAGAGCCCCACCCGGTGCCGACCCCGCATCCCAGTAGGGCCAGCGGGGCCAGTGGAACATCCTGTGCGACCTTGATCGCAGATTCGATGCTCACCGTGGTGTATTCGCTGAAGGTCGACACTCCACACATCTGACCGACGTTGTCACCCGCCAGCGTCATCCGGAAACTGGTCACATCATCGAATCGGGATCCCACCAGCATATTTGCGCCCAAGTCGCAGAGGTTCTGTTTGCCCTGGGCACACCAGCGGCATCGGCCACACGCAGGGACGAAGCTGAACACCACGTGCTCTCCGATTTCCCAACCAGGAGTATCCGGACCGACTTCCACGACCACCCCGGAGCCCTCGTGGCCGCCACAGAACGGAAACGTAGCCGCCGGCACATCCCCTGTGGCCATATGGTCGTCGGAATGGCACAAACCCGAGGCGGTCATTTTGACGAGCAGCTCCCGTGAGCGCGGACTCTCGAGATCGACCTCAACGGTTTCGAACGTTCCGGGGGTACGGAACAGGACTGATGCGCGAGTCTTCATTCTATTACTTCTTTCTGGCTCGTACCGATACTCAGGCGTTCTCGACAATCAATTTGGTTTCCAGGAAAGCCCCGATACCTTCGACTCCGCCTTCGCGTCCCAATCCCGATTGTTTGTAGCCGCCGAACGGTTCGGTCAGGCACAGCCCCGCACTGTTGACGAAGATCTGCCCGGTGCGAATTCGCCTCGCGATCTTCTGACCGACTTCGTGATCGCCGGAGTAGACCGCGCCCGACAGTCCGTACTCTGAGTCGTTGGCAATGGCAACCGCTTCTTCGATGTCGGTGTACGGGATGGCAACCACCACCGGGCCGAAAATCTCCTCGCGAGCTATACGCATGGAATTGTCGACGTCGGCGAAAAGCGTCGGCTCGATGAACCAGCCGCGCTCCATTCCCTGCGGTCGGCCACCACCGGTGACCACCCGAGCGCCTTCCTCCCGTCCGATACCGATGTAGTTCTCGACCCGAGTGCGCTGGCGTTCGGAAACCAGCGGGCCGAGGATCGTGTCCGGCGCGAACGGATCGCCGACGCGCAGCCCTCGGAGCGCCGCGCCGAGCACGTCGACGAACTCGGTGTATCGGCTACGCGGGGCCAGGACCCGGGTGACGGCCGCGCAGACCTGGCCACTGTGACCGACACTCGCGGGAATCAGCGACGGCAGCACATCCTCGAACACCGCATCATCGGTGATGATCGCCGCGGATTTCCCGCCCAGCTCGAGAGTCACGCGCGCGACGCGAGCGGCACACGACTGCATGATCTTCTTGCCGGCAGCGGTACTACCGGTGAACGAGACCTTGTCGACACCGCGATGGTCGACGAGGTGCGCACCGACGGGGCGGTCACCAGGAAGGATGCTGACCAGCCCCTCGGGCAAGCCGGCCGCAGCCAGCGCCTCGGCCAGCAGAAATGTGCTGACCGGACCCTCCCGGGCCGGCTTGACCACAACGGAGCAGCCGGCAGCCAGGGCTGCCGACAACTTCAGACTCGCATTCGCCACCGGTCCGTTCCAGGGAATGATTGCGCCGACTACACCGACGGGCTCGCGGACGACGGTCCCTGCGCTCTGATCCCATCGGCGTCGATCCTCGAAATCGTAGCTCTGCAGCAGCTGCGCATTGCGCCGCCAGAACTGCACCGCCATGGCGTGGAAAGCCTCGCTCACCGCCAGCGGTGCCCCTACCTCGGACGAAAAGGTCGAGATCATCTCCGGCAGGCGGGCCTCGATTTCATCAGCGACGCGATTCAGGGCCGCGACCCGATCTTTCCGGGACAACGTCGTCCACGCGCCGGAATCGAAGGCGGCACGGGCGGCATCGACCGCACGATCGATATCGACCGAGCCGGCCTCGGGGACCGTGGCTATCTTCTCCTCGGTCATCGGGGAAACCACGTCGATTCGACTGGAGGTCGCAGGATCGACCCATCGGCCGCCTATGAACAATTTGTCGTGTGAACGCACGACCGCTTGATTGTTCGTCATACTGTGCTGCTCCTATTCATCCGAGAATCTCGCCCGGACGGCATCGCGTGCAATCCGGGCCTGCGCCAGGGGCCACCGAGCCGATTGTCGGCCGACATCGTCGTGGGGTGCCCGGCGTAACTCCCTCATCGAGTTACGCCGGGCGTTTCGGTGATTCATTTGCAGGCTCTGGTCATCCGGTAATCGCGCGTGGGCGATATTGCCGTGGACCGGGTACTGACCAGCGGGTCGTTACTTACCGCCGGAGGTCGACCTATGACGGTCACGTGGTCTCGAGGACCTCTGCGCTGCTGGCTCCGGGTTTTTTCGTTCCGCTGCGATCGGCCACGACCCGGGCGAGTTGCATGATCGCCACGGCGGCAAGCAGGGTGGGGATGATGGTGAGAGTGAATATGGTGACCGGGGCGAGACCGATTCCGATGAGGAGTCCGCCCAAGGTGGGGCCGATGATAGATCCGATTCGCCCGATGCCATAGGCCCAGCCGACGCCGGTGGCGCGGGTGTTGGTGGGGTAGGTCGCGGCTGCGACGGCACTGATGCCGGTTTGGGAGCCGGATACTCCGACGCCGATCAGGAATACCGCGACCAGTAGTACCGGCACGATGTCGAAGGCGAGGGCTGTGATGCCGATGAAGACGGCGCCGATTACATAGGCCGTGGCGATGGTGCCGAAAGGCCGGTCTCGGGTATCGGAGAGCCGCCCGATCACGATGCCACCGACGACGCCGCCGAGGTTGAACAGGGAGGTGGCGATCAGGGCGGTGGACGACGACAGACCGGCCTGTCCGAACAGTGAGGGCATCCAGCTGAGGACGAAGTAGATGACGAGCAGGTTCATGAAGAAGACCGCCCACAGGATCAGTGTCCGGGTAGTCCTGCCGTCGGCGAACAGTGAGACGATCGAGGACTTCTCGGTTGTTGTTGTTCCGGGAAGTTCGGGCACGCTGCCCGGCGGTATCGAAGGGTTGATCCGGCGGACGATTTCGGCGGCCTGCTCGGTTCGGCCCGCCACTGTCAGGTAGCGCACCGATTCGGGTAGGTAGCGGTAGGCGACGGCGGCGATGGCCAAGGGGATCACCCCGCCGATGATGAACAGCCCACGCCAGCCGAGCGCTGGGATCAGCCAGGCGGCGATGAAACCGCCGGCGAAGCCGCCGACCGAGAATGCGCAGACCACGACGGTCACCACGGTGGTGCGGAGCCGGGCCGGGGCGTACTCCGCGGCGAGAGCGATCAGGTTGGGCGTGATCCCGCCGAGACCGAGTCCGGTGAGGAATCGGAGGGCCATGAGGGTTTCCACCGATTGCGCTTGCGAGGTCACCAGGGTCAGCACGCCGAACATGACAGTGCAGCCGATGATGACGCTGCGGCGGCCGATGCGGTCCGAGACCGGACCGAAAATCATTCCACCGAGCATCATCCCGACCAGCCCGAGTGAGAAGACCGGGCCGAACGACGACACCGCGGTTTCCCAGTCCTCGGCGATCCTGGGCGCGGCGAAGCCGATGCTCTGCGCATCGAATCCGTCGATGACGGCGATGGCGATACAGAGCCCTATCGCTCTTTTCTGCACCGCCGATACCGGTGCCTTGTCGATGGCCTCAGCGACATCGACCCCTCGAGTTCCGTGCACGGCACGCCTTTCGTTCTCGGCGCGGGGACAGCGAACCCGCGCGCCGAACCATCAAGATGATGTGTCCCCCATCACACAGTCGCTGATGTTAGCGAGTGGTGAAGTTTTAGTCAACCAATCGTTTGGTCTATATAATCGAAGCGGTGCGGCCGGCGTATTCCGGCGGCATTCGGTCGGCGACAAGGAGTGGAAAGCCGTGGATGACGAGTTCGGAGGCCGGCCCGGCGGGGCTCTGGTGGTGGGTGGTTCGGGGGCGATCGGGCGTGCTGTGGCCGAGCGCCTCGCCGAGATGGGGGCCGATATCGCCCTCGGGTACAGCTCTCGTCGGGAGGCAGCCGACGCGGCGGCCCGGGCGGTCCGGGACCGGGGGTGCCGCGCAGAGCCGGTGTGCCTGGATATGCGGGATGCTGCCGGTGCGGCGGCGGCGGTCCAGCGTGCGGGAGACCTCCTCGGTGGTCTCCATACCGTGGTACTGGCCGCCTCGCCGACGAATTCGCAGTTCTATGCCGGCAGCCTTCCAGATGCTCGCTATCTGGATCAATTGACCGTCGACGCCGGCGGTAGCTACGCCATCGTGCGGGCGGCGCTGCCGTTGCTGCGGGAGAGTCGCGGGTCGATCGTGGCCGTGACCACCGTCGCCAACCGTCGCTACGTACTGCGGGATGTGCTCTCGACCGCGCCGAAGGCGGCGAACGAAGCGCTCGTACGTGCTGTCGCCGCCGAGGAGGGGCGCTACGGGGTCCGCGCGAACGCCGTCGGTGTGGGAATTCTCGACGAGGGGATGACTGAGCGTCTCGTCGCCAGCGGTGATATCCGGCCGGGTGATCTCGAGCATGCGCTCGGCCGTATCCCGCTGCGGGCGTTCGGGAAAGCCGCCGATATCGCGGAGGTGGCCGGTTTTCTGGCTTCGGAACGGGCTCGTTATGTGACGGGGCAGTGGATCGATGTCGACGGAGGTTACTCGCTGTGACCAGTCGTTATGCCATATTCGTAAATTCGACCAAACGATTGGTTGACATAAAGTTCGCCGGGTCGTTAGGGTTGGCCGGACTGCGACGGCGGCAGGTGATCTCGATTGCCGGCCTCGCGGACCGCGAGTGAGAGGTGTATCGGTGCATACGGACGAAATCGCGAGCCGGCTCGCGATCACCGAGGTTCTCCACCGGTACTGCCGGGGAATGGACCGGATGGACAAAGAGCTGACCCGCGCGTGCTGGCATGCGGACGGCACGGACGATCACGCTCCGCTGTACGTGGGCACCGCCGACGGCTTCCTCGATTGGCTCTGGCCGGTCCATGCCGCGATGGTGCTGACCAGGCATCGGATCACCAATGTTCTCATCGATATCCGGGACGGGTCCGCCGGTGTGGAGTCGTATTGGGAGGTCACGCTCCGGAGCGAGACCGACGGCCGCGCGGTTGATGTCCGGTCCGGTGGCAGATATGTCGACGATTTCGAGCAGCGGGACGGCCGGTGGGCGATCGTGCATCGCCGATCGATTCGGGAGTGGTCCCGGGCGGATCCGGTCATTGATCTTGTCGATCCGGCGCAAGGGCAGGCCGGGATCATCGCGAACAATCCGGAGGCGCGGGTGACGTTGCCGCGGCGCGATCGGCGCGACTACTCGTACGAGGTGCTCGGATTGTAGGAACGCGCGGTCGGCCGCTCGGTATCTGACAACAGAGCGGATGCGACCTCGTATCGGCGAGGTCGGCGTATGTCCAATTGATTAAAACGACCGTTTGATTGCTGAAAAAGAGTTGATCATGCTGAGTGAAGAGGAACTGCGGGCCATCGTCGGCCGCGAACTACCCGGTGGCGAGTACGTGATCGAGCCATACCTGGATTGGCTGCTGCGCGACGCGGTCGGATCGGAGCGCGACGTCGTCACCGCGCATCCGCTGTTCGCTTATGTCGCGACTGCCCGGGGGAAGGGCATCGGCTGGGACGAGGTCTTCCGGATCTGCGGGGCCACCGCTGCGGACGGACCGATGTTCGGCGAGCACGAATTCGAGCTGACCCGGCCGCTGCGAGTAGGGGAGCGGATCACGGTACGCGGCCACTTCGACAGCGCGGAGCGTAAGCGCGGCCGCAAGACCGGAGTCTTCGACATCATCGGCTTCCGCGTCACGCTGCACGACGTGGACGGCCGGCCGGTCGGTACCACGCGCAACAGCATCGTCTACCCGAGGAGGGAAGCGTGAAGGTCGAGGTCGGTGCGGCGGTGACCGAGTGGGTACTGCCCGCGGTCAGCGCCGAGAAGATGAAGACGATGGCATTGCTGCTGGCGGATCCGAACCCGATCCATTTCGATATAGCCGCGGTGCGTTCGCTCGGACTCGGTGATCAGCCGGTCAATCAAGGCCCCAGCAATGTCGGGTACGTGCTGAACATGCTCGGCGCGTGGGCGGGCGGCACGGATCGGGTCCGGGCATTGCGAGTGCGGTTCCTCGGCAACGTATTCGGCGGTGACCACGTCACCTGCCGCGGGACGGTGACCGCGGTCCGCGCCCACGGTGGCTCGGTGCTGGCCGATTGCGCGGTCGAACTACTCGCCAAAGCTCGGGGAGCACCGGAGCCCAGGGTGGTGCTCAGCGGAACCGCGAGCGTCGAGATCTCGGCGCCGGCGGTGGCGGCGGAATGAAAGTGGGCGCGGGGTTGTGGACCTTCCAGTCCACGGCTGCACATCCGATCCCGGTCGGATCGGCGTACCAGGGGTTCGCCGACGACGCCGCACGCCTGGAGTCACTGGGATTCGACGACGTCTGGCTCGGCGAACATCGGCTCTGGTACGACGGCTGGTGCCCCGCCCCGCTCATGGCACTCGCGGCCGCCGCTGCCCGAACCAGCACGATCGGTCTCGGTACGGCGATGCTGCTGCTACCGCAACATGATCCCGCACGAGTGTCGGCGCTCGCCACGGCCCTGGGACGGATCAGCGGTGGTCGCCTGCGGCTCGGGGTCGGGCTCGGCCACCGGGATGCGGAGTTCGACGCACTCGGGATCGCCCGGGCGACGCGGGGCGCCCGAATGGGACCGGCGCTGGATGCGCTGCTGGCCGCCGGCTCGGCGGCGCCGGATATCTGGGTCGGCGGTATGGCACCCACAGCACTGGCCCGGCTCGGCAGCCGGGGTATGTCTGCGCTGTTGCCGCAGAGCCTCACCCTCGATGCGACGGCCCGGGCGATCGCCACGATCCGCGACGCCGCGAAGCGGGCCGGCGTCGCGCCCGGGCGGATCGGGATGATGAAAGACGTCTGGGTCGATGCCGACGGCGTCCGTGGGCGGGAGTGGTTCCTGCCGCGGTTGCGGGAGCACTACCGCGAGGAAGCCGGCGCGTGGTGGGTACTCGGGTCCGGCGGTCACGGTTTCACCGATCCCGCCGGGCTCGAGCGGCAGGTCGATCGGGTCGCGGACGCCGCGATCGTCGGGTCGCCGGACACGGTGACCGAGCGGCTGCGGGAACTGGCCCGGGCCGGTGTCGAACATCTCGTCGTGCGGTCGGTATTCGATTTCACCGCCGGGCCGTCGTTGTGGCCGGCGCTCGAACTCTTCGCACACTCGGTTCTGCCTCGCCTGCGACAGGAGCAGCCGTCATGAGAATCGGCGTAGAGGTGGTGGTCGGCGAAGACTTGCTGGGAGCTGTACCGCAGATCGCCGAGCTGGTCGAGGCCGCTGGTCTCGACGTCCTGTGGTGGCATCCGGTGGGGTCCGCCTGGACTTCGTCTCTGGTGGTCGCCGCGGCCTCCGCGGCGGTCACTACAACGCTCACGGTCGCGCAGGATGTCGCGTTGCAGGGTTTCCACCCGCTGTACCTCGCCGAAGAGCGGCACGTGACCGATCGATTGCTCGGTGGCCGGCTGGTCACGGTGTTGCGCGGTGACGCGGACGAGCAGAGCGAGGTCGCTGCCGTACTGCTGGCCGCTGCCGCGGGTAGACCGTTCCGCCATGTGGGCAGCCGGTGGACCGTTCCCGCCGGGCTGGAAGCGAATTCGATCAACCGGGAAGAATGTATCCGCGTCACCCCGATGCCCTCGGGGATGGGCACGGCCATCTGGGTCGGTGCCCGCGCGGCTGCCGCGACCGGGCTGCCCGCGGTCGACTCTCCGGCCCTGTGGGCCGAACTGGATTCCGGCGCAAACGCCGTGCAGCGCCACGCTGTTCGCCCCGCCGTGCGCCGGTGGGATCCGCAGGACGAGCCCGTCGACGAGTTGGTGGCGCGGTTGCGCGCCGAACAACAGCACAGCGGGGTCGATCTGATCGCCGTCCGGATCGCGGTAGCGCCGGGCACCGCCGCATGGCGATCGGCTGTGGCGGCGCTCGCCACCGTGGTCCGGCCGAGTCTGCAACTGGAACGGCTGCCCGCGGGCCTGGAAGGGCGCTGGCACGAGCCCCTCGGTGCGCGCGCGGGACAACAGCAGGTGAACCATCTGGAGGAGAAAACATGACCGACGCCTATATCGTCGATGCGGTCCGCACCCCGACTGGGAAGCGGGGTGGCGGACTGAGCGGATTGCACCCGACCGACCTGCTGGCCGCGGTGCTGACCGAGGTCGTCACCCGGAGCGGCATCGATGCTGCCGCGGTCGACGACGTGATCGCCGGCTGCGTCGCGCAGATGGGCTCGCAGGCGTGGAATATCGGCCGCAACGCTTGGTTGTCCGCCGGGCTGCCGGTGGAGGTTCCGGCCGTCACCATTGACCGCCAGTGTGGATCTTCGCAGCAGGCAGTGCATTTCGCGGCACAGGGCATCAAGTCCGGCGAACAGGATCTGGTGATCGCCGCGGGAGTCGAAGCCATGAGCGTGGTACCGCTCAACAGTTCCGGCGACCCCGGGCTCGGCTACGGATATCCGTTCGGCGGACAGGGGTGGGCCGCCAATTACGGGGACCAGGAGATTCATCAGTTCCGCGGCGGAGACCTCATCGCGGAGAAATGGGATATCGACCGCGAGCGGATGTTCGAGTTCGCGCTCGCGAGTCACCGGAAGGCGGCCCGTGCCCAGGACGAGGGCCGGTTCGACACTCAGATCGTCCCGGTCGCCGGCGTCGACCGAGACGAGGGTGTGCGCCGCGGCTCCACGATCGAGAAGATGCGAACCATCGCGCCGATCCGGCCCGGCGGGATCCACAACGCCCCGCTGGCGAGCCAGATCGCCGACGGCGCGGCCGCTCTGCTGCTGGCGTCCGGGAACGCGGTCGACCGGCTCGGACTGACCCCGCTGGCCCGGGTGCACACCACGACGGTGGTGGGCAGCGACCCGGTGCTCATCCTCACCGGACCGATCCCGGCCACCCGGAAGGTACTCGACCGGGCCGGGCTGTCGGCCGGCGATATCGACCTCTACGAATGCAACGAGGCATTCGCGGCGGTGGTGCTGGCCTGGGCGAAGGAACTCGCTATCGACCTGGACCGGGTGAACGTCAACGGTGGGGCGATGGCGCTGGGGCATCCGCTCGGGGCCAGTGGCGCACGGCTCATGACCACATTGGTCCACGAAATGCGGCGGACGGGTGCGCGCTACGGATTGCAGACCATGTGCGAGGGCGGCGGCCTGGCCAATGCCACGATTCTGGAACGGGTGTAGCGGATGCTGATATCGGAGGCGGTGGTCGTCGTGACCGGCGGCGCGTCGGGCATCGGGCAAGGGGTGGTCCGGGCGACCGTGGCGGCCGGCGGCCGCGCCGCGGTATTCGACCTCCCGGGGTCCGCCGGTGCCGAACTCGTGGCGTCGCTCGGCCCGTCCGCGGCCTTCTTCCCGGTCGATGTGACCGCTCCGGTGGAGGTCGAAGCGGCTGTCGCGGCTGCCGTGGCTCATTACGGGCGGATCGATGTCCTGGTCAACAGTGCCGGTATCAGCCCTGCGGCGCGAGTGGTAGCCGGTAACGGTGACCTGTTCCCCCTGGCGAAATTCCGGGCGGCAGTGGAGGTGAACCTGCTCGGATCGTTCGATGTGCTGCGGCATTGTGCCGGCGCGATGGCCCGGAACGCACCGACCGAGGAAGGCGAGCGCGGACTGATCGTGAACATCGGCTCGATCGCCGCATTCGAAGGCCAGGTCGGACAGGCCGCATATGCTGCGAGCAAAGGCGGCGTCGTCGCGATGACGCTGCCACTGGCGCGTGACCTCGCCACGCACGGGATCCGGGTGATGGGCCTCTGCCCCGGCACAATCGACACCCCCATGGTGCAGCAGGCGAGCGAGGAGATCCGCACCTACCTCCGGGACGCGAACGTGTTCCCGAAGCGCCTGGGCCGGGCCGGCGATATCGCTGCCGTCATCCGGACCTGTATGGAGACCACATATCTGAACGGTGAGGTGATCCGCGTCGACGCCGGGGTCCGGATGGCTCCGCGATGACGCCGATCTGCGACCCGCGAAACAGGAAGGACTGTGCGCCATGACGACGACGGTCGAACACGGCCGGTCGCCGGTCGATCCGCGGCCGGTCGGGGCGGAAACAAACGGTACGGTAACCATTACCGGCTGGCGTTGCGTTTCCTGTGCCCATCCGCTGACCCAGGAAGTTCTCCGCTGCCCGCTGTGCCGGAGCAGGGTCGGTCCAGCCACCTTTGCGACCAGCGGGGTGGTGTGGGCATCGACCTGCCTGCGGGTCCGTGTTCCGGACTACCCGCCGCCGTTCGCGGTGGCTTATCTGACCCTCGACGACGGGCCGCGCGTCCTCGTCCACACACCGGGGGACAGCCCGATCCGGCCCGGGCGCCGCGCCACCGTGACCTCGGTATCACCCGCGGGTGATCTCGTCGCGAACGAGAGCGAGGATCGCGCATGAACGCGTTCGTCTACGGTGTCGGCACCTCACGGTTCGGACGGCAACCGGGCGTGGCGGGTCCGGCGCTCGCTCAGCAGGCGATCCTCGAAGCGCTGGGCGACGCCGGCGTCGACAGTGTCGAGGCCGTATACGCAGGCACTGTGTTCGGCGCCCCCGGCACCGCCCAGCGCGCGCTACAGACTCTCGGAATCACCGGGATACCGATCCTGACCTTCGAGAATGCCTGCGCGACCTCGAGTACGGCGTTCCACGAAGCCCGCCATGCTGTGCTTTCCGGGCGGTACGAACGGGTGCTGTGCCTCGGAATCGAGACGATGACGGCGCATTTCGACGGCCCGATCACCCCGGAGCCGACCGACGCGGAAGGCCGCGCAGGGCTCGCACTGCCGGGCGTATACGCCATGGTCGCCAGCCGCTACCGCTACCTCTACGACCTCGCTCCCGAGACGCTCGCGGCCGTGGCCGTCAAGAACCGGCGCCACGGCGCACTCAACGACCGGGCCCAGCACGGCACCCCGGTGACAGTGGACGAGGTGCTGGCCTCGCGGATGATCGCCGACCCGTTGACGCTGATGCAGTGCTGCGATATCTCCGATGCCGCCGCGGCGGCGGTCGTGGGCGTCGGCCGGGGCAACTCCCGCGACATCCGGATCGCCGCGTCGGCACTGCGCTCGGGCGAGCTGTGGGACCACCGCAGCACGTTGCCGTGGGGATACGAGCTGATGCGGCAGGTCTCCGCGCAGGCCTGGGAAGAGGCCGGGATCGGACCGGCCGAGGTGGATATGTTCGAGGTCCACGATGCGTTCACCATCGGGGAGATCACCGCGACGGAAGCGCTCGGGCTGACCGAGCCGGGCGGCGGGGGCGATCTGGTGTTGTCGGGGCATACCGAACTGGGCGGTAAGCAGCCGGTGAATCCGTCCGGCGGTCTGCTGAGCCGCGGTCACCCCTTGGGCGCCACCGGTCTCGCGCAGATCGCCGAAGGTGTGTGGCAGTTGCGCGGATCCGCGGGCACCCGGCAGGTGGCGGGGGCCCGGGTCGCCGCCATCGAGACCATGGGCGGCGGCACCGCGGGAATCGATGGAAATGGATGTGTAGTGGTGGTTCTCGGTGGTTGAGAAGACGAACACCGTCGTCCCGGACGACGATATGCTGGGTGGTCCGCGGTTGGCCGACCCCTACCCGTACTTCGCGGCGATGCAGCAGCAGGACCCGGTGCACTGGAACGAGAAGTTCGGCGCCTGGTTCATTCACAAACACGCGGATGTCCTTGCCGCGCTCCGTAATCCCGCGTTCTCCTCGGATCGGGTGCGGCCGGTTTTCGACCGGCACATGTCGCCGGAACAGCGGCAGCGGCGGCAACCGACCTTCGATGTGCTCCGGCACTGGATGGTCTTCCTGGATCCACCGGAGCACACGCGACTGCGCAAAATCCTCACTCCCTTGTTCAGTCCCAAAGCGGTCGCGCCCTGGCGGCCCCGTATCGATCAGGTGGTCGAGGAGTCGCTGGCCGCGCTCGCCGAACGCGATACCTTCGATTTCGTCCTGGATTTCGCCTATCCCATTCCGGCGATCGTGGTCGCCGAGCTGATCGGGGTCCCGGCCGGAGATCGGGACAAATTCAAGAAATGGTCCGATGACATCCTGACCCTTGTCTTCGGCGCCGAGGGGCAGCAGGACCGGCGCGAACTGGCGCAGCAGGGGCTCGTCGAACTCACCGCCTACCTGGGCGATCTGATCGCCGATATCCGGAAGAACCCCCGCGACGACGTGATCTCACACCTGGTGAGCGCCGAGGTCGAACCGCCGTTGACCGACCAGGAGATCATTTCCACCTGCGCGCTGCTGGTATTCGGCGGGCACGAGACCACGACGAACCTCATCGCCAACGGCACCAGGCAGCTGTTGCTCCATCCGGAGCAGTGGGCGTTGTTGCGCGACGAGCCGCAACGGATCAATGCTGCGGTAGAGGAGTTGCTGCGGTTCGACGGCCCGTCCCGGTTGGAAGCGCGATTGCTGGTCGAGGATGTGGAAATGCGCGGGAAAGTGCTCCGCGCCGGCCAGAACGTCTTCCTCGTACAGAGTGCGGCGAACCGCGACCCCGATGTCTTCAGCGAACCCGGGTCCCTGGATATCACCCGGCAACCCAACCAGCACATCGGCTTCGGTCACGGTGTCCATCACTGCCTGGGCAACTTCCTGGCACGCCTGGAAGCGGTGGTCGCGATCCCGGCGGTGATCTCCGCCATGCCCGACCTGCGCCTCGATGGTGCGGAGACCTGGCACACCACCATGATGAGCCGTGGCATGAAGACCATGCCGGTGCGGCGAGGGGGCCGGTGATGGCCGTATCGCTGCCCCTGGCCGGGCGGACCGCGCTGATCACCGGGGCCAGCGGAGGAATCGGCCGGACGATCGCGGTAGCGCTGGCCGAGGCCGGTGCGGATGTCGGGTTGGTCGCGCGCCGCCGGGAAGCGTTGGAGGAGACCGCCCGGCTCGTCGCGCCGACCGGCCGGCGCGCGGCGGTGGCCACCGCCGATATCACCGACGAGGTCCAGATTGCCGCCGCGGTGGCCGCGGTGTCCGCAGAGCTCGGAGATCCCACGGTCGTGGTCAACAATGCGGGCGGCGCGAGGTTCCTCGCTCCCCTGGCCGAAATGCGAATATCGGGGTGGAACAAAACAGTCGGCCTGAACCTCACCGCGCCGCTGCTGTGCGCGCGGGCAGCGCTGCCCGGGATGATCCGGGCCGGCGGCGGCGCCGTCGTCAATATCGGGTCCATCGTGGGCGAGGCGGCCCAACACGATATGGCGCACTACGGAGCCGCGAAAGCGGGGCTGACCATGCTGACCCAGAGCATGGCGCGCGAATGGGGGCAGTACGGTATCCGGGTCAACGTGGTGGTTCCGGGCCTGATCGATTCGGGAGCGCACGCGCACTACGAAAAGGAATCGGGGATGAACCGGCTCTACAGTGCCGAGATCCCGCTCGGGCGCTGGGGTGATCCGGCCGAGATCGCCGGCCCGGTGGTGTTCTTGGCCTCGCCGGCGGCGTCGTTCGTCACCGGCACCGCATTGATCGTCGACGGAGGCCAGGTCTGCTGATCCGGCGCGTGAGTGACCGAATGCCCCGCACCGGTAGGCCGGTGCGGGGCATTCGGTCATTCTGTGGTGTAGATGTTGGGCCCGGCTTTGCCGGTCCCGCATCGTAGTTCGCCGCGGAAGGCGAGATGATCCAGGTGCACCAAGGTCTCGACAACAGCGAGTACCTGATCGAACAGACCGAGTTCGTGGAATCGCCGATCGCGGCGGGTCCAGGTGGAGGCATGCGCGATCGCCCGGGCGGTGCGCAATCCGTCCGCGCAGAGCATCCGGATCCGGTCGAGCCGTTCGGCATGATGGTCGATAAGTTCCCGGGCCCGGCGGCCGGCATCGTCGATGACCGGACCGTGGGATGGGAGCAGTCCGAGTGCGGGCCCGTCCGCGATGATCCGCAGGGATTCGAGATATGCGCCGAGCGGGTCGGGGGTGGGCCTCGGTTCGAAACCGACCGACGGCGTGATGGTGGGCAGGATGTGGTCCCCGCTGAACAACAGGCGGGCTGTCTCCTCGACGAACACCATATGCCCGTCGGTATGCCCCGGAGTGTGGACAGCACGCAGTGTCCGGGACCCGGTACGCACCGGATCCCCGTCGTCCAGCCAGCGGTCGGGTAGCCCGAATTCCTCTGTCACATAGCCCTGCGGAGCCCGGGAGCCCGAGCCGGCCAGCTGATGGAGCAGATCCGCGGCATCGGCGGCGATGAGCCTGCCACCCTGGGAATCCAGGCCGCGGCCGGATCCGTCGATCATGGCCGCGATGGTCGGACCTTCCCGCCGGCCGAGTGCGATCCGGCTGCCGTACCGGGCACGCAGCGATACGGCCAGCGTGTAATGGTCACGGTGCGCGTGGGTCACGGCGATCGTGGCGATACGGTCGATCGACCGGCCGATCCTGGCCAGTGCCGCGGCGAGTTCCTGTTGCGCGTTCGGATCGGCCCACCCGCCGTCGACCAGGCCCAGCTCGTCGTCCGAGATCACCGCGTACACATTCACCGCCCGGAGCCCATCGTTGGGCATGCTGAGCGGAATCCGGAAAATGCCGTCGCCGACCTCGTAGATACCGGGCCGGGTCCAGTCGTGGGAGCCTGATGCCGGCATATCTCTTCCCTTCGGATCCGGAGCGACGGGTAGGCGCTCGGGGTGCGGATTACACTGATGTGCCGAGCGATTCGAGCACCATGCGGCGCGCGGCCACCGCCTTCTTGGGCAATCCGAGCAGTAGGACCCCGGTCAATGCGGCGCCCCGGAAATAGCCGACGACGGCCTCGCTCTCGAGATCGCCCTCCAGTACTTCGGCCCGGTCGGCCACCGCGAGCGACCCGAAAGATTGCAGCCGCAGATCGGCTTGATCGGACCAGAAGGACGGCAGGGGCGTGAACGCGGAATCGCTCGGCGGAGCGCCGGCCAGGTCGTGCATGAGCGTGGCCGCGGCCCGGGTTGCGGTCACCGCGGGAATCTGCCAGTGCTCGACCCGGCGCGGAACGTCGTCGAACAGTGGATTCGGGAATCGCGCCACATCGCCGACGGCGACAGACCCGGTGCCGCCGCCCATCCGGAGATCGTTGTCGCAGGCGATACCGTCGGAGAGGTCGAGGCCGTTGCCCGCGAGCCAATCCACCGCCGGCGCCGAACCCACGGCCTGGACGAGGACGTCACCGGTGAGGACCGAGTCGTCGGTCAACTCCACGCTCGTGGTGGTTCCCGATTCGGTGACCCGCCGGACGCCGGCGCCGAGATGGAAACGTATCCCGTGGCGTTCGTGCCGGCGCTGGACCGCGCCACCCGCCATCGTGCCCAGTGGGACCTGCAGTGGCGTCCGGTCCGGCGCGACCACATCGACTCGGCAGCCGAGCTGGGTCGCGGTGGCGGCGACTTCGCAACCGATGAAGCCCGCCCCGACTACCACGACCCGGGCGCCGGCGATGAGCCGCCGCTGCAGGGCGCAGCAGTCGTCGAAGGTCCGGACGACGAATCCCGCGCTGCCGTGCGGAATCGGTAGCCGGCGCGCCCGCACTCCGGTAGCCGCGACCAGTCCGTCGTATTCGATGATTCGCCCGTCCGACAGCGCCACCCGCCGTGCCGCCAGATCGGTGGCGACCGCCCGGACGCCCCGGATCCATTCGGCCCGATCCGCTTCCGGTCGTTGTTTGAAGAGCAACGAACCGAGATCAGGGGCGCCTTTCAGTGCTGCCTTGGAGAGCGGCGGACGCGTGTAGGGCAGGTGCGTCTCCTCCGAGATCACCACCACCTCACCGGCCCATCCGGCGCCGTACAGGGCTTCGACGGTTCTGAGTCCGCTCAGTGAACCACCGACGACAACGATCCTGCTCACGGAGGTCCTTCCGCTCAGCTCCGCAGCGTGATGGCCTGCACGGGGCACGCCAGCACGGCCGCCTCGACTTCGTCGCGTTGCGAAGCCGGTGCGGACGCCCGGTAGACGAGGTCGCCGGCGTCGTCGAGGTCGAAGACCTCGGGCGCGGCGAAGACACACTGGGCCAGGTTCTGGCAGAGCCCCATATCCACGTCGATATGCATCATCGGTCGCCCTCGGTGTAGAACCGGCCGATCATCTCGTCGCGGAGGTCGGCTTGTTCGACGTTCCCGGGATGCGGCAGCCAGCGGTCGCCCCCGACCTGGTAGCGGGTGGCCAGCTCGATGAGTACCCCGTGGGCTTTGGCTTCCGGTAGGAAGTTCCATTTCAGCCACGGCATCGTGTCCGGATGGCTGTCCTCGTCGAGCAGCACCGGCAGGCCCGCGGCCCGGCAATCCGCCATGGTGTGGCCGAAGTTGTCCGACAGGAACGCGATGTGGTGGACGAATTCGCCTCGTTTGGCCAGCACCTTGTGTACCCAGCTGTCCGCGGAGGCCGGTGCCCACATCTGGACGGAGACTCCGGTCGGATCGGGGTTCTGGAAGGTGGCCCATTCCATGTCGGTGCCGTCCGAGCTGCCCTTGCTGTAAGTGACGGTGTCGGTCATCTCGGGCATGAGGACGTTCAGGATGTCCCGCCAGTCGGAGACCGCTTGGTCGAGGTCGCGCACGCAGAGGGAGAAGTGATCGATATGAACTCGGGTCATGAGCCTTCCTTTCGCCGCTGAAATTATTACACCAAACGGTTGGTAGAAGAAAGTCACGCCGACTGAGGGTGTGGCTCTTGACACAGACCGATGTGGCGGTTTCTATTATAACAAGCAATCGTTTGGTCGAATTAATGAAGGAGTACCGCGTGGACTTCGCACTCACGCCGGAGCAGGAGGCGTTCCGCAAATCGGTCCGGGCCTGGGTCGAGAAGGAATGCCCGAAGGACGTGGCACTCGAGCTGGAGAAACAGGAGTTCCAGTACCCGCACGAGCTGTACCGGAAGATGGCCGACGCCGGCTTCCACGGCATCGCCATCGACGAGGAGTACGGAGGTTCCGGCGGTGGCGAACTCGACCAGGTGATCCTGATCCGGGAACTGGCCAGGTCGCTGGGCGGTCAGGCCTGGATCTGGGGGATCAACGCGTTCGCCGGTGCGAAATCGGTCGGCTACTACGGCACCGAGGAGCAGAAGCGGCGCTTCCTCCCCGATATCGCCTCCGGCGACAAGAAATTCGCGATCGCGGTCACCGAACCCGGCGGCGGAACCGACCTGCTCGGTGCGATGCGCACGACTGCCACGCGGAGCGAAGGCGGCTGGGTGATCAACGGGCAGAAGATCTGGTCCACCCAGGCCCATGTCGCCGATTACCTGCTGTTGCTGGCGCGCAGCGACAAGAATGTGAGCAAGAAGACCCAGGGAACCACGCTCTTCCTGGTGCCGCGGGAATCCGCGGGCGTCGAGTGCCGGCAGATCCCCAAACTGGGGATGAAGAACGTCGGCTCGTGCGAAGTCTTCCTCAACGATGTGTTCGTGCCGGACGATCTCGTGCTCGGTGAACCGGGCCAGGCCTGGTACATGCTGCTCAAAACATTGAACAACGAGCGGATCGTCATGTCGGCGCTCGCGCTGGGCATCCTCGACGGTGTCATCGAGGAAGCGATGCGTTACCTGGGGGAGCGGGAGGTGTTCGGTAAGCCGTTGGGTCAGGTGCAGATCCTGCAGCACTACATCGCGGATATGCTGATCGCCCAGAAATCGTCCGAACTGCTCATCTACGAGGCCGCTTGGCGGCAATCCGAGGGGCTGGACTGCGGAATGCACGCCAATATGGCGAAGATCGTGGCCTCCGAAGGTGCCGTGACCGCGGCCGATCGCGGGATCCAGATGTTCGGTGGAATGGGCTACGCCCTGGAAACGCAGATGCAGCGGTACTGGCGTGACGCCCGGCTGTACCGCATCGGCCCCATCGCGAACGAGATGGCGCGTAACTCCATTGCGGAGATGGCCGGCCTGCCGCGGTCGTTCTGAACGCGACGCCACATACCGGACGGAGCGGTCCGAACGGCACAATGCCGAAGGAGATCTTCATGCAGCACCGCATCTTCGTGGTGTCCCTGCGCGGCGATATCGACCTCGCGTGGGCGCGGCAACATTGGGAACACCGGCACGGGGCGCTGTTCGGGCAGACGCCCGGGTTGATCCGGTACCGGCAGGATCGGCCGCTTGCGGAAACGACGGATGGTTTCGTGTGCTCGGAGACCTGGTTTGCGTCCCGGGCGGCGGAGTCGGCGGCCTTCGGATCGGCGTATTACACGGAGACAGTGGTGCCCGACGAGAAACGGTTCCTGGCGCGGGATACCGCGTGGGCGGGACGCGTACTGCACGCCGAAGAACCTGAAACGCCCGAGGCGCCCTTCATGGTCCTGTGGTTCGGCACCGAAGCAGTACCGGAGCGGGCGGGCGGCCGGTGGTCCGCGATCGAGGTGGATCGGGCGGTTCCGGGTCCGGGCACGGGGACAACGGTCCGGCGAGGACGGTTCGACGACGAGGCCGCGGCCCGTCGCGCCGCCGACACATCGGTCCTGGCGTTGGTGTGCCGGCCGGTGGTCATCGATATCGACAGAGAACAGGCGATCGACGGTGGATCGATCGTACCGACGGTAGGAAGATAGTAGCGGTTATGGACGATTCCTGGCTCGAGCTGGTCACCGGCGGTGACCTCCTGGTGCGGTCTGCGGCACGCTGGCCGGACAACGACGCACTCGTATATCCGGAACAGCGGGTCACCTACAGCCGGCTGCTCCTCGGCGCGCGGCGTGCCGCGCGGGCACTGCTGGGCCTGGAAATCCGGCCCGGCGAACGGGTCGGCATCCTGATGCCGAACTGCCTCGACTTCATGGAGACCTACCTCGGCTGCCATCTCATCGGAGCGGTACCGGTGACGATCAATGCCCGGTACAAGCCTCGGGAACTCGCCCATGTCGCGGCGGACGCCGAACTGGTGACCGTGCTGACGACCGATCTCATCGCGGAGTACGCACCATTCGTCGAGCTGCTGGCCGCAGCCTTTGCACACGACCGCCCGGCCTCGCTGCGAAACCTGGTCATGCTCGGTGCGTCGAAGCCGGCCGGGTACGTGGACCGCGCCGGCTGGAACGCACTCGCCGATACGGTGCGCGACGCCGACGTCGAGTCGATGCGGCGCTCGGTGCGGCTCCGCGATCTCGCGGTGATCATGTACACCTCGGGAACCACCTCTCATCCCCGCGGTTGCCCGATGACCCACGAAGCGCTGGTACGAACCGCCCTCGCGGTCGGTAAACGGTTTCAGCTCACCGCGAGTGAACGATTCTGGAACCCGCTTCCGTTGTTCCACATGGGTGGTCTGCTGCCGACGACCGCCAACCTGCTCAACGGCGGGACGGTTGTCAGCGCGGTGCACTTCGATCCGGACACCGCGCTGAAAATGCTCGTGTCCGAGAAGGTCACCTTCGCCTATCCCACATTCCCCACGATCACGCAATCGCTGATCCACCACCCCGACTTCCGATCGGCGGACCTGAGCCGGATCCGCGGGCTGCTCGATACCGCCCCGCCGGATGTACTCCGGCAAGTGCAGGAGGCCTTCCCGGCCGCGAAAGTGATCGCCTCCTATGGTCTCACCGAAGCCGGCGGCGTGATCTGCTACAGCGAACTCGACGATGATCTCGACCGGCGGACCGGTACGTCGGGACGCCCGTTCGAGGGGATGCGGGTGCGCATCGTCGATCCGGAGACCGAAACCGAATGCGCGCCGGGACAGGTCGGCGAAATCAGGGTGACCGGTCCCGGCATGTTCGAGGGCTATCTGAACGATCCGGTCACCACAGCGGAGCGCACCGATCCGCTGGGCTATTTCCGCACCGGCGATCTCGGTTGCGCGGATGCCGACGGCCGCATCACCTACACCGGCAGGCTGAAAGACATGCTGAAGGTCGGTGGCGAGAACGTGGCCGCCGCGGAGATCGAGGCGCACCTCGCCCGGCATCCAGCGGTGAAGATCGCGCAGGTCGTCTCCGCGCCGGATGTACGCCTGGTCGAGGTCGCCGCGGCGTTCATCGAGCTCGTCCCGGGTGCGACCGTGACCGCCGGGGAACTGATCGCGCACTGCGCGGGCTCGATGGCGTCGTTCAAAGTGCCGCGACACATCCGGTTCGTGCAGGAATGGCCGATGTCGACCACCAAGATCCAGAAGGTGCGGTTGCGGGAAGCTATTGCGCAGGAGCTGGAGTCCAGCGCACCCCAGCCCAGCTGATCTCCGAAAGGGGCGCGACGAATGCCGCCGTCCGGCTGCCGTGTAATAGCAGCCGGACGGCGGTTTCACCATCTCTTGCCGCGGATCAGGAAGCCGAGGCCGGAAGGGAGGTTTCCGCGGCGACCGGACCGCCGAAGTCGACTTGCTGTGCGTAGCGGCGCAGACCTTCGATCCCGCCGTGCTCGGCGATGGCCTGATCCGAAACCACGGATCCGAGGACCAGCCCGGCGTAAGTGCGGGCGAGCGCGTCCGCCGACATGGCGCCCGCAGGGCTGTACCAACGCGTCAGATCGTTCAGCTGGCCGGTGATCATCAGGGAAACCGGACCCACATTCAAGTTCCGGTCGAACACCCCGGCCTCCTGGCCTTCGCGCAGGATGCTCTGCAGTGCTCCGAGGTAGGTCCTGCCGCCCTCGCGGACCTCCGCGCGGCGTCGCTCGCTCAGCTTGTCCAGTTCCCGTAGCCGGATGGTGTAAGCCGTCAGGTTGGCGACCGCATAGAAGACATGGCTGCGTACGAAGGCGGCCATTCGCGCAATGGGCTCGACGTCCAGCTCCAGTACCCGGCTCATCTCGTCGAGTGCGATGGCGTAGGTGTCCTTGATGACGTAGAAAAGGAAGTCTTCTTTGGAGCTGACGTAGTGGTAAAGGCTGCCCTTGAGCAAGCCGACGGAATCGGCGATGTCCTGGATGCTGGTCGCGTCGTAGCCCTTTTCCAGGAACAGATTCGCGGCCGCCGACATGATCTCTTTGAACCGCTCGGGATCGGGCCCGGTCCGTGGCCGGCCCCGGCGGGGCCGTTCTCGGGTCTCGGTCATGGCGTTCCCCCCGGTGTCCGGTGCGGGCCCGAGTATTTGCCGCCGCATCTGCGCATGTTCACGCGTGAAGCTGATCGTCTGGCCAATCGCATTGGTTAATTCTACCGTACGGTAGGCGAAATTCATTCCCTGGGAGGAGTGCGCCGCAGGAGGCCGGTCAGTGTGCCCAGGAGGGTCAGCGGCCGATCGAGCATGATGTGATGCCCGGAATCCGGGAGTACTCGGAACTGTCCACCGGACCAGGGAAGAAGATCTTCTTCCGCCGCGGGGCGAAGGAAGGAGCGGTGGCCGAAGATCAGGTCCACGGGACAAGCGGCTCCGGTCAGGTCGCCGGTGAAACGTGCGATACGGCCGTGCTCGTCGGAATCGGAGAAGATGCGTGGATCGTGGCGCCAGCGCCATCCCATGCCGTCGGAGACCAGGCCTTGGAGCGCGATGAATCGTTCGTACCATGGGCATCCGACGGCCTGGCGGGGCAGGAGCCGGAACCGGGCCAACGCCTCGGGGATGCTCGGATAGATCCGTTCGCCTACCGCACGAATTGTCAGCCCAGGCGGTGGCGGCGCATTGCGCCAGACCGGGGCGTCGACCGCGATGAATCGGTCGATCGGTGAGTCGTCGTGCAAGCTGAGTTCGGCGCCGGCGATTCCCCCCATCGAATGGGCTACCACCGTGGTTTTGCCCTGCCCGAGGTGCTCGATGAGCGCGCGGAGTTCGGACGCCCACAACGAGATCGAGTAGACCGGACGCCGATCGCTCACGCCATGACCGGAAAGGTCCACGGCGACAACATCGCGACCGGTCGCCGCGGCCAGCGACGGTGCCAGCGGTGCCCACCAGCAGGCGTGCGCGGCCCCGCCGTGTACCAGCACGATAGGGCGCGAACCCTGGGCCGATCCCCACCTCAGGTAACGGATCGATACTCCCTCGACGGTCAACCGTCCAGTCTGGGGTTCGACTGCGACGGCTGCGGTAAACCATGGTGGTATATCCGGAGCGATCGTCGTGGGAGCGAGCTGGGCGTAACGGATCGAATGCATGGGTTGTCGGACTCCACTGAGAGGATCTGTATTTATAACAAACAAACGGTCGATTAAATATAGCCTTGTGGAAGTACGCCGATCACCGGTTTCGTGTCGCATGGAAGTCCTCATGGACGAGTCGCTGGTGCGGCCGTTGGGCAACCATCACCCGGCCCCTGCATCGCCGCCGCCGAGCAGACCCTCGCCGACCTGCACAGGGCGCCGGCGGCCGGCGGGCCGGTTGACGACGAGATCGGCAACCGGCTCATCCTCCCACTGGTCGACAAGGCAGTCCCGGAATAGCAAACCACCTTGGACGCTCTTCTCGCGCTGCCCGAGATCGGCGGCCCGGTCAGGTATTCGGGCTGGGTGATCTCTGTCAGCACCCGGCTGGCAGTGGTCGAGCCGCGTATCTCGGCCGCGGTCCTGTTTGTCGGGAATTTCGTTTCCCCGCACCATGGTCGAGGAGGCCCGGCACGTCACCATCCCACTCCATGTCCAGCTGCAGTGGGATGGTGACGGAAACGCCCTCCAGCGGGCCTTGGGACGCCTTCGGCTCGAAAGAAAAGACCCTGCACGCCAATTTGGGGCGGGCATACCGGAGTCCCGCAGCACGCCGGGGGACGAGGGGAACCGGCTCGTCGTCGCCCGGCACCTGAAGTAAGGCGGGCCCGTCAGGCCGGCAGCATACGATAGGAGTCGTCGGCCAGGACACCGACAGATGCATAACCGTCGCGGTCGAGGCGGCGCTCGTCGGCAACGATCGATGTCACCCCATCGGGCCGACTGTTGTGCGTGACCGCCGAGTTAGGCACGAACAGATACGGTGAATCTCTGCCGAATATTCGGAATCGCTGACGGGCCACTGACCCCGGACGGCAGGCCCACGATCCGGGCGATCGCTTCCCGGATCGGTTCCCACGGACAAGGCTTCACTCACGCTGAAATGCGCACGGATCGCTGCGACCAGTTAGTGAGAAATCGGGCAGACAGGATTCTGCGAATACTCAGGTCGAATTAGATAACCGTCTTGTTCGACGCTGTGGCGATCCGTCCGAATGGCGTTGTCGTGCAGTGCCGCAGCCTTTTCAGCCCATCCAGGTCGCTCAGGGTGACGAATGACGTTTCGTCACCTCTGATGAGAGGACTGCTGATCCGGTGACGGAATTTCATCCATGATGAACATCGAGGGGGTGGGTTGACGCTGGCGGTGGTGCGGTCTCTGCGGGAGCCGCGTGGTCTTGTGACTGATGAGGAGTTGGCCGATTTTGAGGTCGACGTGCTGTCCGAGTTCGTCCTCGCGCGAGCTTCGGCCGGACTGACGGATGGCTCGATCCGGGCCGAGAATCTGCATCTGGAATTGGTCCGGAACTGGTTCGGCCGGCCGCTGTGGGGGATGGAGCCCCGCGATGCCGATCGCTATTTCGGCACGGTGTTGCGCAGGGTGTCCTCGTCGACGAGGTCGGCCAGGGCGCGAGCTCTGGTGACCTACTTCGACTTCCTCGAGATTCGGTACAAGGTCGAGCTGCATGAGCTGACCGGCCATGTGGTCGAGTGTCCGATCGACGAAGTGAATCGCCCGCGGATGTCGGTTGATATCCAGATCCGGATTCCGCCGACCGAGGCGGAGATGGAGCAGCTGTTCGCGGGGTGGCGTGAGGATTTGGTGTCGTGCCGCAAGTTCGCGCCGGCGGCGCGCAACTACATGGTGGCCCGGCTCTCAGCAGATGTCGGGCTGCGGATCAACGAGTCCCGGATGCTCGACCTGACCGACGTGCGTTGGGAGTTGGGCCGGTTCGGCAAGCTGAACGTCCGGCACGGTAAGGGCTCCAACCGGAAAGGCCCGAAGCAACGGCTGGTGCCGCTGATCAACGGTGCTGATCGCGCGCTGACGTGGTTCATCGAGGACGTGTGGGCACAATTCGACGCCGACGACAGCCTTCCAGGTGCTCCGCTGTTCCCATCCGAACGTCGATGCCCGGGCGGGGCGGGTTCACGCTGGGACACGAGCGTGATGCGCCGAGCCCTCGCCGCCGCGGTGGAACGGCACCTCCCGGCCTGGGTGGGCAGGATGTCCCCGCACGTCCTGCGCCACTACTGCGCCAGCCAGCTCTACCAGACCGGCGTGGAGATCCTGGCTATCCAGGAATTGCTCGGGCACTCCTGGATCGCCACCACGATGAACTACGTCCACCCCTACGGAAACCGAGTCGAGGACGCCGTCGCGGCCGGACACAAACGCGCCGCCGAACGGTGGGAGGGACTGATCCGATGAAGTGGAACCTGCGCCTGGTCGCCGCGAACCGCGGCATCTGGAAGTCCAGCGAGCTGCGCCGTCTGCTCGCCGCCCGCGGCCTGGAAATCAGTACCGGCAAGATGTCGGGGATGTGGTCGAGCACGCCTGCGGTGCTGCGACCGGATGAGCTCGACGTGCTCTGCGCCGTGCTCGACTGTGGGATAGCGGAGCTGATAATCGCCGAACCGAACACCGTGGCGCAGCCGGTCGCGGCCCAGGAGCACGTTCGGGCGGTCGGAGATCAGGGCGCAGACGCGGTCAGGCGGATCGTGCCGAAGCCCAGGACGGGCCGGTCCTTGCCGCCTCGATGACCGCCCCCGGTTGCCAGGAATGCGGCGGCCCCATCGAGGCGAGCACCTGCCCGCGCGGCGGTCGCCCGCGCCAATACTGTCTGACCTGCCGACCATCGAAGACGGCGGAACGACGAACCGAAGGCCCCAAAGGCCCCAAAGGCCACCGAGACGGCTCATGCGTCGAGTGCGGAACGCCGCTCGAACGCAGCGCCCGCAAGATCGGGCGGCCCCGGCTATACTGCGACGCTTGCCGCGGCCGCCGGTTCCGAACACCACCCCGACGTCGTCGCGACGATCTCGAGCCCGCCGCTTCGCGCGACAACCGAAGCACCCGGGTCGACTGTCCCGAGGCATACCGTGATCGTCGGTGCACCCGATGCGGTGCCCCGATCGAGGACAGCGGCCAGAAGAAGGGGCGGCCCCGGCTCTACTGCGACGCCTGTTACGGCTGCCGGATTCACGCGCGCCAACGCCGACCCCGCTCGCTCGGCGGCCTTCGATTCGCCGAGCTCTTCGACGAACCAACCGGCCGCGCCGAGCAAGAAATCTTGGAACGACTGTTCGATATGGCCCAGGTCGGTCGCTGGAGCATCGAAACGCTGCGGCGCAGGGGCGACCAGTTGCGGCGCGTATTGGCCGCCAGCCCTGAGGACGAGCCGATCCTGCTCAGCCGGGTCCGCGCCGAACTCGGCAACGTCTGGCAGTCCCGGATCGCGGCCCGGGTGCTTGATCAGTGCGGCCGGCTGGTCGACGACACCGAGTCGCCGACACGGCAGTGGATCGACCGCCGGACCGCCACTCTCCCGTCGGGATTCCGTGATGACGTCCGGGCCTGGTTGTTGGTGCTGCACGAAGGTGAACAGCGGGCGCGGCCTCGGGCGACCGCGACGTTGCACGCCTACTTCAGCCGGGCGCTCCCGCCGCTGATCCAATGGGCGAGCACCCGATCGCACCTGCGCGAGGTCACCCATGCCGACGTGTCCGCGGTGCTGAACCGGCTGAGCGGGCACAAGCGGAACGGGACGTTCGTTGCGCTGCGCTCACTGTTCCGGTTCGCCAAACGGCACCGCCTGATCTTCGTTGACCCGACTCGTCGCTTGCGCGTTGGTGCGGCGCCGTCCCGAATGCTGCTGCCGATGACCGACGACCAGGTCGACGCGGTCACCGCCACGGCCGTGACGCCGATGCAGCGCGTCATCGTCGGCCTGGTCGCGGTCTATGCCGCCCGCGCGACGCCGCTGCGGAACCTCACCCTCGACGACGTCGACCTGCCGCGCCGGCGGATCCGGATCGGCGGAACCGTCCACCAGCTCACCGAGCTTACCCACGAAGTGTTGACGGACTGGCTGACCTACCGGCAACACCGATGGCCGGGCACCCCGAACCCGCATGTGATCGTCTCGACCGATTCCGTACTCGGAACTTCCCCGGTCACCGACCACCACCTGACCTGGCACCTGAGCCTGCTCGGCATCCAGCTCGAACACATCCGTGGTCACCGCGTTCTGCAAGAAGCACTGTCGACGAATTCTGATCCCTTGCACCTGTCGATCACGTTCGGGCTCAGCGCCAGGACTGCGGTCGGCTACGCCATGCTCGCCCGGCATCTCATGGAGCGGCCGGTGGAGGCACCTGACAGCCGTCCGGGCGACTAGGTTCTGTGTTGAAGTGAGGTGAGGTGAGGTGGGCCAAGTGGTCCGTTCTCAGTGCGTGTGTGTACAAAGTGATCGATTAGTGACGCGCGACCTGTGATCTATGAAGCCAGGTAGGAGATCGACCGCGATATCGCAATTGTTCGGATGGTCAGTCCCAGTCCCACCGGTGCCTGGTTCCGACTTCGCGCTTCTCGATGTTCTTCTCGCCGCTGGTGAGGTCGGCCGTGAGGTCGGCCGCAAGCTGTCTGACGTCGGCGTCGGGGTCATGTTCGACACGTGTGGCCAGGTAGGTGACGGTGGGGTGCCGGTCCGCTGCGTGCTGGGCGTCGTGCACGATCTCGACGAGTAGTTGTGCGCGGAGGTCGGGATCGGGATCGTCAGCGGAACGGCGGCGCATGAGGGCGGCAATATCCTCCCGGGTTGTCCAGAGGGCCAACGTTTCCCATGCCGCGCCGCGGACATTTCCGTGGGTGTCCGCGACAGCGCGGTCGCGCAGCAGTTCCAGATCGGGGGCGTCGTCCTGCCAATCGAGTCCTTTGACAGCGTGGGCGCGAACCTCCCAGGACGGGTCCACCACCGCCATGCGCCGCACCATCTCTTTAGTTTCGGGATCGTCGTGACCGCTTGCGGAGAGTTTGCACATCATCATGCGACGATCTCGATCGTCGGGATGGTGCTCGGCAATCCTGCGCAGCAGCGCGCGGACCTCGGGGTCGTCGGTGAAATGATCGAGGAGATACACCGCAAACCGGCGACTCTTGGCAAAGGGATCAGCCGCAACGTATTCCCGAAGTCCGCTGATCGCCTCGGGGTGGTCGGGCCACAGCACTCCTGGATTTCTGGGCCGCAGGGCTGTCCGCAGCGCTGCCTCACGCACGTCCGGATCATCGTCGGTGGTGACCCGCTCGTACAGCGCCTGAGCTATCGCAGTCGTGACTACAGTCCGGTATGTGCCCAAAGCGTCGACCGCGGCCGCGCGAACCTTGGCGTCGGGATCGCCGACTGCCTGTAGCGCGAGAACGAACGTGCCGGGGTCGGCACCGTCTTCCAGAGCGTTCATCGCCTCGTATCGCACTGCGGCCGAGCTGTCGCTCGTCAGACAATCGCGGATCGCGGTAAGCGTGTCGGGATGGTCTTTCCAGAACGTTCGCAAGGCCCACAGTGTCCGCATGCGCACGCCCGGGTCCTGCGATCTCACATCCTCATGCATCCAGGTCATCGCGTCGCCCGGCCGGAGTTCGATGAGGAATTCGGCCGCTGCTTTCGTGACCGAACGGTCCGGATCGGTCGTCACAACTCGCCTCAGTTCCACGCAGGTTTGCTCGTCTGGCCACCGGCTGACCAGGAGCTTCACCACACCCGTGCGATTGTGGGCAAAACCGTCGACATGAACGAGATCATGCAGCAGAGCACGGGTTTCTGGATCTTCCGGCCACCGGTCCACAAGGGTCTTGATCAGATTGCCGCGCACTACATCGTTGGTTTCCTCAACTGCACGGCGTCGTAGTTGGGCCGCTTCCTCATCCTGCCGCATGTTGCTTGATCTTAAGTTGCTCGATCTCGAGTTGCTCGCGCACGGCACCACTGGATTCTGCGTCGCAGTGAGGTGAGTGGGCCGAGATCGACAGGCTTGGGCCCACTGTCGCCGCCCGGCGGTTCGGCCCGACCGGCACCAATCGCGGCGGGTGCCGGCAGCGTGCTGATGGGCCCGCATGATCGTCGGAACCGGACGTCTTTCACACTGCCACAGCGCGAACCCGGATCGGTTCCCACTGAAGAAGCTTCACTCACGCTGAATACGCACGGATTATAGCGACAAGTTATCTGAGAATCTACAGAAGGAAGAAGGCAGAAGAGGAGGGACCGACCACCGAGCACGTCGGCCGGCGAGCGCGATATCAGTCGAAACGAGTGACGAATCGCTTCTGCCACGGCATCTCGACAGCCCTGGGCGAGTAGTGCTCTCGGATGTAGTCGACGGCTTCGGCGGCCGGTACCCCGTCGAGCACCGCGAGACAAGACATAGCCGTACCTGTACGTCCGAAGCCGCCCCCGCACGCAATCTCGACGCGCTCACCGTCAGAGCGCTCGAGCAATTCCCGCAGGACCGGGCCGAGTGCGCTGCGATCGGACGGCAACCAGAAATCTCGCCAACGCACCCACCGGCTCTCCCACTCGACCGGCGGCGGTTCACCGGATAGCAAGTACAGCCCGAATTGAGGGGTATCGCCTGATGGAAGGGGATTACGGAGCCCTCTGCCGCGCACAAGTCGCCCGGATGGCAGGCGCAACACTCCCGGAGCGGCCGGGTCCCAGGATCGATCGGACATCATGGCCCCTTCGTTGAACGGTTGTTTCGTCCAGGACGTACGGTGGACGGCCGACCCGACCGTCCGGCTGAGCACGGAGATCCTCCAAGATTCTGCGGTTGCGCGCTTCACCCTGATCAATGTCCGGCGAACGCCTCCGCCAACCACCAGGCCCCGCCGTCGCTGGTGATCTTCGCGTCGATCACCAGTGGGCGCGGCTGCCCGGCGTGGCGATACCCCTCGACCCATGCGCGGACCGGCGCCAGATCCTCGACCGAGCGAACAGTCACCCCGGCGGCACCGAAACCTCCGGCAATGGCCGCGATATCGGTCTCCGGGAACCGCACGGTGGTGTGATCGGCGTCGCCGAAATGATGAACCTCCGCACCGTAGGCGGAATCGTTGTACACGATCGCCACCAGCGGTAGGCCGGCGCGGACCGCGGTCTCCAGTTCGGCGATCGCCATCAGGAATCCGCCGTCACCGGCACCGAGCACCGGGAGCCGGTGGGGTTGCGCGAAGGCGGCGCCGATCGCCGTGTGCAGACCGAGGCCGATCGACTGGAAGGCCTGGGTGAAACAGAACCCGAGCTCGTCGGGGACCGACAGGTGGGTAGCCGGGTAACCCATGAAATTTCCCGAATCGATCGAGACGACCCGCTCCGGCGGGAGTATCTCGTCGAGCGCGATCGTCAGCACGCGGGGATCGATCCGGTCTGCCGTGGAACTGTCCACCACCGGAACGTCCTGCCAGCGAGACGATTTCGCGATAAGGTCCGCGGTGTTCGCGGTGCGGTAACCGATCGCGCCGGCAGAATCGGATGAACGCAGTTCGGCAAGAACATCCCGGGCCGTCGCGGCACAGTCTCCGAGCATCCCGAATTCGATCGGGCGGTGCGCGCCGAGAGCCTCGATATCGTCGTCGACCTGAACGATCCGGGTATCCGGACCGATCAGCCGGCCGTGACGCATGGTCCAGTTGTTCAGCGCGCAGCCCCAGCCGACGATCAGGTCGGCGCCGGTGATGAGCTCGGCGGTTGCCGGGGACGAGAAGCCGCCGGAAATACCCAGGGCGAATTCGTCGTCGATGAACAAGCCGTTCGCGACCGCCGACGTGGCGACGAGCGCACCGCAGGCCTTCGCCAGTTCGGCCAGGGCGGGCCCGGCATCGCGTGCGCCGCGTCCGGCGACGAACACCGGTCTCCGCGCGGCTCGCAGGATTTCGGCGAGCCGCGCCACCGAGTCTCCATCCGGCCGGACCCGCGCGGGTACCACCGCCGCTTCGACGGGCCCGGCCACCGAACACGCCGCTGCGGCGATATCGATCGCCACATTCAGCACCACGGTCCGCCGCTGCGTGACGGCGGTACGGAAGGCCCGCGTCACATCGGCGACCGCGGTCGCGGCGGAGTACACCCGGTCGCTCACCGCGCCCACACTGCGGACCAGCGCGTCCTGGTCGATCCGGAAGTTGGAGCGCAGCGCCGCGGCCGGACTGTCGGCGGTCAGGACGATCATCGGGGTGCGGCTCTTGGCAGCCTCGCCGATACCGGTCATCGCATTGGTCAATCCGCAGCCCTGGTGCAGCGAAACCACACCGACCCGCCCCGACATCCGCGTGTACGCGTCGGCCATGGTCGCGGCACCGCCCTCGTGACGTGTCGCGGTGTATGGCACCCCGCCCCGGCGCAGTGCCTCGGTGAGCACGAAGTTTCCGCTGCCCACGACACCGAAAACATGCCCTGCGCCCAGGTCGGCCAGTACGCGGCCCACCACGTCGGCGACAGTGGGACCGTATGTCGGCTCGCCCGAAGCGCCCGTTGCCGTCATTCGAGCGCACCGTCCGGATCGATCACGGCGAGCACCCGCGCCGGGCTGCCGGTACCGCCGACGATCGGCAACGGGGTCACCACCAGCATCGCGCCCACCGCCGGCAGCCGGCCGAGGTTGCGCAACGAGGTGATTCCGTACTTGTCGTTACCGAGGAAGTAGTGATGCACCGGGAAGGCCGGGTCGAACCCGCCGGCGAGCCCCGCGTCCACCCCCACGGTTTCCACCCCCAGCCCGATGATCTCACGTTCGGTGGCCAGCCACCGGGCACAGTCGACCGCCACACCGGGCGTATGGGATCCGGTGTCGTCGGTATTGAGGAATGCCGCCTCGGAATCGCCCCGGGATTCCCAGCCGGTGCGCAGCAACAGCCACGTACCCGCGGTGAGCCGGCCGTGAGTATCTTCCCAGGCCTCGACATCGGCGGCGGTGAGCAGGTAATCGGGGTCTGCCGCGACCTGCTCGGTCAGGTCGAGAACGGCCGCCCGGCCGATCAGCCGCCGCACGGGAATCTGCGATACGTCGTCGCCGTCGCGGCCGGTGATCCAGTGCACCGGTGCGTCGAGGTGGGTGCCCACGTGTTCCCCGGTGTGGATATTGTTGTGCCGCCAGAACGGCCCGGGTTCGTTGTAGGCGCTGACCTCCTCCAGGCTGAAATCGATCAGGTTGGCGAAGGGTGCGGGTAGGCGCAGCGCCGGGGTCGAACTGCTCAGCGCGGTGGTCAGGTCGACCACTTCCAGGTTTCCGGTGGTGACGGCGTCGAGGAAGGCCGACAGCGCGGCGGCGGCCTGAGGATCGGTCATAGGGGCACCTTATTCCGGTTTCACCGTGGTGCGGTGCTGGATCTCCACCGCCGGTCGCCGGCCGGGCAACGGCGCCCGGCGGCGGGGTGGGGGCCCTGATTGACACCCGGGACGGCCCGGTGACAATGTGATCATCGAATCCACAATCCGGCCCAAGGGGAGCGCGCGATGATCACACTCTCGTCCGGAGTGTTGATCGATTGGGAGGAACTCACCGGGCAGACCAAATTCGTGGTCGACCTGATCAGTTTTCCGATATTCAGCGCGGCGGCCGGCTGGTTCACCAACTGGACCGGTGTGGTGATGCTCTTCTGGCCGCTGCTGTTCCGCGGGGTCCGGATTCCGGGGCTCGCGGTGCTCTACCCCTATCTCCCGCGCCGGGTACAGGTGCTGCCCACATTTTCCGAGGACGGTTCCCGGCTCGGCTTCCAGGGTTTCATTCCGGCCCGAGCCGAGAAAATGGCCAGTATCTGTGTCGACAAGGCATTGATGCGGATCGGCAGTCCGCGGGATTTCATTCACGAACTCGATCTCGACGGTATCGCCGACTATGTCGCAGCACTGGCCGGTAAACAGGTCGAATCCATCGTGGACGAGGTGATGAACCGGGAGAACCCGGACCTGTGGAAGAGTCTGCCGCGGCCGATGCGTCAGCTCATCTACCAGCGGGTCGAGCGGGAGATGCCCGAACTGTGCGAGAAGGCGTTCACCTCGCTCGGCGACAATGTCGATCAGTTGATCGATATCAAGGGCTTCGTCATCCGCTACCTGCAGGACAACCCGCATATCCTCAAGGACCTCACCACGACCATTGCCGCTCCGGAGCTGAAATTCATGGTCCGGATCGGTTTGCTCGGTGCGCCGTTCGGATTGCTCCTCGCGTTGTATCTGCATATTCATCAGAACATTCCGGTATGGGGCTGGGTGCCCGCCTGGGTGATCGTCCTGCTGGTGACGGCACTCATCGGGGTGACGGTGAACATCGTCGCCATCCGGGTGGTGTTCACACCGGGTGATCCGCAACCGCGCTACAAATATTTGTGGAAACAGGCCCTGCTGGCGAAACGGCAGCCGCAGGCGGCCACCGATCTGGCGCATATTCTCGCCTATCAGGTATTGACCCTGCCGAATCTGTCCAACGAACTGTTGAACGGCCCGAACGGCGACAAGACCCGGCTGCTGCTGGAACAACTCATCTCCGACGAGATCCATCGGCAACTGGGGCGGACGACCTCGGTGGTGCGCGCCGCGTTCGGCCGCCGGCAGTTCGACAATCTGAAGGTGGGTGCGGCCGGTGCGGCCGTGGGGCTGGCACCGGCCCTGGTCGGGGATGCCGATTTCATCGGGGAGCAGGCCGAGAAGATCGACGAGTTCGCCGCGCGCAAACTCCAGCAGCTGACCCCCGGTGAGTTCATGGAGATGTTCTACGCATCGGTGGAGCAGGATGCCTGGCTGTTATATCTGCACGGTGCGGTACTCGGCCTGTTCGTGGGCGCGACCCACCTGCTGATCTTCGGCTGGTAGACAGCTCCGGAAAAATACAAGCACGCTTGCTTGTATTCGGCTCACGCCGCTGGAATGCTGGGCGTATGGCCGATCTGCACACCCTGCTCGACGACCTGGCCGCCGAGAGCGCCGAACTCGAGGCACTGGTCGAACCGCTTCCACCCGCGGAGTGGGCCCGCCCCACCCCGGCTACCGGCTGGACCATCGCCCATCAGATCGGCCACCTCGCCTGGACCGACGAAGTCGCCGGCTTGTCGGCATCCGACGCGCGAACCGGAGGCACGACCTTCACCGAGCTGCTGACCGAGGCCGCCGACCGGGTCGCCACCTTCGTCGACGATGCCGCGGCCGAAGCCGCCGATACACCGGTCCCCGATCTATTGCAACGCTGGCGCAACGGCCGGGCGACTTTGGACGCGGCGTTGCGCGCAGTGCCGGGCGACGCCAAGGTCGCCTGGTTCGGGCCGCCCATGCGGCCGGGTTCGATGGCCACCGCGCGGCTCATGGAAACGTGGGCCCATGGTCAAGATATCGCCGACGCCCTCGGTGCCCGGCGTGCACCGACGGATCGGCTACGCGCCGTCGCGCATATCGGGGTCCGCACCCGGGATTTCGCCTATGCGGTCCGGGACCTGCCGGTTCCGGCGGCGGAGTTCCGGGTCGAGCTCGTCGCACCGTCGGGCACGCTGTGGTCCTGGGGCCCGCCGGACGCGCAACAGCGGGTCACCGGACCAGCGCTCGATTTCTGCCTGCTGGTGACTCAGCGGCGCCATCCGGACGATCTGGCACTCGAGGCGACCGGCAGCGACGCCGCCCGGTGGCTGTCCATCGCACAGGCCTTCGCGGGGCCCCCCGGGGACGGGCGGAAGCCCGGAATGCACGTTTGACGGGGGCCGGCGAGCGCCGGACCAGGTTCCCGCGCAGCCGGACATCGTTGGCCGGGGTGCCTGCGCGCGGCAGTCGAGTACGGCGCTCGCCGGCTGCTGTTATGTACCCCTGACAGCACCCGCGAAAACCTGCGGCGCATCCGGCCCTCGGATCCGACGGCCGGTGTACCGGTGTGATGCTCGTCTCCGTGGAACGACCACTGGTCACACCAGGTTCGATGCCTACCTGCTCTGATACGATTTCGCCACGATTCAGCCATACATCACATATGTGCCGCGTGGCTATCGGTTCCCGGACTGCCGGAAATAAAGCGGAAGGCTATAGTATTTTTGTCGGGCAGCCGTGGAGGGAGGGCCCGTGGGCTTCATCAAGTACGCAAGCGATGTGACGGCGCCGATCACCGTGGCTTTCGCTTATGCAGACAATCCCCGGTCCATCACGGAGTGGCTGATGGGCGCAGAACACGTTTCGCTCCGGGGGAAGACCGATCGCGGGCTCGGCGCCCGGTACGGCATCCGATTCCGGTTCGGACTGTGGCGTCCGGTGCTGAACTGTGAGGTCACCGAGCACCGCCAGGATGCCGTGATCGGCTACACCCTGGCCGGTGGACCGCTCACCGCCTGTCTGACACTACGTTTCGATCCACTCGGCCGCGGGCGATCCGTACTCACTTCCGAGCTCGACTACACGGGCTCACGAGGTTTCGCGGCCCCTTTGCGCGACCGTCCACGCAGGGCGCTGCTGCGCACCGCGCTGCGCCGCAGCGAATCACGATTGCGCGCTGCCATCGAAGAACTGCACGGTACAGATCTTGTCGGCCGACTTGCGTAGGGTACTGCCATGATCATCGTGAGTACCGACGGTTCATGCCTGCGAAACCCCGGCGGGGCCATCGGCTGGGCATGGGTCGATCATGCGGGTGGCGCCGAAAGTGGCGGCGCGGCAACGGGTACCAACCAGATAGCGGAGTTACGCGCGGTCCTCGAGGCCATCCGGTCCCACCCCGGCTCCGACCCCCTGCTGATCGAGAGCGATTCGCTCTACGCGATCAAATGCGCATCCGAGTGGCTACCCAACTGGCGTAACAACGGCTGGCGCACCTCCACCGGCGGTGCGGTGAAGAATATCGAACTCATCCGCGATATCGACCACGCCATCGCCGGCCGGCCGGGCCCGGTACGGTTCCGCTGGGTGCGCGGACATGTGGGCAACTACTTCAACGAACAGGCCGACGCGCTGGCCGGCGCGGCCGCGCGCAAGGCAGCGGCGACAGCTCCGCGCGACAACCGCTCCACCACCGGCGCCCGTCCGGCCATCAGCGAGAAAACCACCATGAGTGCGACCACCGGTGACCCGGCCGGTCCACACCCGGTACTCGAAACCTCCGCAGCAGCAGGGAAGGCTGCGGAACCGGCGGCCGGCCCGGCCGCCGACTACGCGACAACAGCGCAGGCACTGCACCTGTTCTGAATCAGATGCGGCGCCCGCGCTGTTGTCGTCGTGGTATGGATATTTGGATACCACCCGAATAGCCTCCGGCGGTGGTGGCTCGACCCACCGCCGGAGGCGCCCAAATCAGTTGCCCGGCAGCGGTGCCGGAGCCGGCCCGCCTTCCGGGGCCGCGGGCGCGGGACCTTCCGGTGCAGGCGCACCCGGAGCCGCCTGGGCCTGATCGCCGCCCACACCCGCCAACATGGCCAGATCCCACTGGTTGACGATCCAGCGGTCGCCGTCCTTCTCCAGGCCCGCGACCACCGCGATATCCTGCCGCTTCGGTTCGGGTGTCACGGCATTCGTCTTCATCATGCCGATATTTACCAGGACCTTGGCGCTTTCCTCGTCACCGGATTGGAAACCGCAGGATGCTTCGTCGACCCAGGATTTCACCTTGGATTCGGTGAGCAACTGGCGCAGCACATCCCAGTTCTGCTCCACCGAACCCACCACGTCAGCGGTGGCGCCGTCCTTCATCGCCCGCATGAAACCGTCGAGGTCACCTTCGAAATCGTAGGTGTTGGTGGCCCGGGCGAACTCACAGGCCGTCCGGGTGGATTCGTCCTGCGCGGCGAGTTCACCGTTGTTCTGCTGGTAGGCACGGAAATACAGCACCCCAGCGGCGACCAGCGCCACCAGCACCACGCCGGTGACGAAGGCGATCACCACCGGGAGCAACCCGGAATTGCCGTCGGTGTCCTGCGCTGCCGCGGTCTCGTTCTTCGCCATAGCTCTTCGAGTCCTAACTTCTGATTCGTCTCGCGGCTGCCGCTACTGCTGCATCATCGGCGTATCGAAATTCGCCACCATCCAGCGACCGTCGACCTTCTCCATATCGACATCGGCCGCCACCTTGACCCGGCCCGGCGCCTGCTGCTGCGGGCCGCCGACGGTGGTGAACTGCTGGTCGATCACCACCACCACACGCGCCTTGTCGCCGTCCCCGGACTCGTAACCGCACTGCACTTCGGCCGCGGTGGAGTTCACCTGGGTCTCGGCGAAACGAGCCTTCAGGTCGGGACCGATCTGCGAAACCAGTTTCTTCCATTCGCCGGTCGCGTTCTGATCCAGCCGTGATACGTAGTCGTCGGCCTTGTCGCCGGTATAGGTGGCGAAACTGTTGCCGAAATCGCAGGCGGCCTTGGTGGCCGCGGCACGCCGGTCCAGTTCGGTCTGACGATCATTGGCGAGGTAGAAGAACACACCGACCGCGACCAGCGCACCGATCAGCAGTACGGCCGCTCCGGCCAGCACCGGCAGCGGGAACCGTGCGCGCCGGCCGGAAGACTTCTCGGCTGCGGCGCCGGTTTCCGGTTCGCCGGCAGCGGACTGCTGAACCGACTTTGCGGTCTCCTCGCTCCCCGGCTCGGCCGAATTCCCGGCCGCGGATTTTCCGAGCGCAACCGCCGGTTCCGCGGCGACCGATTCTTTGCCCGGAACCACCGTCTCATCGGGATCGGCCGGCTCGTTCTTTCCGTCGCGGGCCGAGTCCGTGCGGTCGATCTTCGCCGTGGCATCCGCGTCGGCTGGTTTGTCGGCCTTCACCGTCGCATCGGCATCGGCAGGCTTCTCGGCCTTCACCGTGGTGTCCGAATCGGCGGACTCGCCGGCTGCCCGATCCGCGGGTTCACTCGAATCAGCGGAATCTGCCGTCACGGCGCTGTCCGCCGACGAACTGCCGGAGCTGGTGGTGTGCTCAGCCGCGTCGTCCGCGGGCACACCAGTGCCTTCCGGCTCCAAAGGGTCGGAGCTGGGTTTTTTCGAGGACATCTGTACTGATCACACCTTCCCGGCGCATCTCTGCGGACGCGCCGTAATCTACCGGCCGGAAAACCAGCGCCGGGTGTGGCGGGCATCTCTGCGAGAGTATGCACCGTCGCACCCGGCACCGGTCGACCGGTCTCCTACTACCGCACGGGCGGCAGCGTACGTTCATTCGGATCCACACCCGGCGGAATGTGTGCGCCGTTGTTCGGCACGTTCGGCCGCGGTGCGTTGGCCGCGCCGCGGATCTGCTGGCCGGGTCCGGGGTTATCGCAGTAATTCCACTTCGGCAGCGTGCCGTCCTGGACGACCTGGGTTTTCACCGGAGTGGACTGGTACTGGCAGTAGGGCCGGAACCAGATATCGAGCATGGCGTGGAATTCGTTGTCGTGGGCCGGTACGCCCAATGCCGCGCCACCGAGTTCGAGCGCGGGGAACAGCGCCGCCAGCGCCGGCTGACGCAATTGCGCCGCACGGGTGACGGCGACGAAATTGTTCAGCAGTGTGGTGATCGGATCGCTGGTGGCGTCCAGGGTCGCGGTAACGCTGGCGAACTGTCCGGGGGTCTGGTCCAGCACCTTTACCAGTTCGGCATTCGCCTTGTTGAACTGGTCGAACAGTACCTGCGAGTTCGCCGTCAGCGTGCCCAGGTCCGGCTGGGCCTGGGAGGTAGTGGCCGCAATCGTTCGCAGATTCGCGATCAGATTCGTGGTCTGCGGCAGCAGATTCTCCAGCCCGGCCGAAACCAGGCTGACGCCTTCGATCAGCGAACGCAGCTGATCGGGCCCACCGCTGAGCGCGATATCGAGCTCGTTCAGAATCACCGAGAAATGCTCCGGATTCACCTGCGCGATCAGATCGCTGGAGTTTTCCAGGACCGCGGAGATCGGCACCGGAGTGCTGACCCGCTCGGGGTCGAAGGTGATTTCCGAACCGTCGGTCAGAAACGGCCCCTGATTCCCGGCGGGCCGGAAATCGATGTACTGCTCGCCGGCACCGGACAGGGCCTGCACCGCGACCTTCGTATCCACCGGGATATCCCATTTGGATTCGATCTCGGCTTCGGCCTGGATTCCGGCGCCGTTGTCGACGAGTTCGAGACGGCTCACCTCGCCGACCCGGTAGCCGCGCAGCGTGACATCGTTACCTTCTTGCAGGCCGCCGGAGCGGTCCAGGTTCACGATGACGGTGTAGGTGCTGCGCAGTGGGTTCACCCGCATGACGTTGACCATCAGATAGGTGCCGCCGATGAGCAGCGCGAGGACGATGCCGAGATTCGACCACAGCATCTTGTTCTTCAGCATCACTGGCCTCCCACGCGCTGCTGGACGACCTGGAGGATCTGGATCAGGCTGCCCGCGAAATCCTGTAGATCGCGCACGTCGTAGAAATGGCTGGTGCCGGGTGCGGTGAGCATCGCGATATCGAGATTGGTGACATTGACATAGGCGGCGAGGCTGCTGCCGCGGAAGGTGGCATCCACGGGACCGCGCAGTTCGTGCAGGATATCCATCAGCGCACCGAACTTGTCCCCGGTGGCCGCGAGCGCCGCCATCAGGCTGTTCAGACTGTCGAGGGTACCCGCCAGATCGCCGCCGGAAGTGTTGGCGTAATCCCCGAGCGCGGCGCTCGTGGTGGAGATCTTGCTCAGCAGATCACCCAGCGCCCGGTTGTTCTCGGCGACCGCGCCGATCATATCCGGCAGCGTATCGGCGACCTGCCCGAGTTCGTTGCGGCGGCTTTCGAGAGTGCCGGCCAGTACGCTGAATTCGCCGAGCACGCTGTCGATGCGCGCGGAGTTCGCGTTGATACTGGAAACCACGCCGGTGATCTCGTTGACCAGATGGACAAGCTGGTCACTGCGCCCGCCGACAATGGAATCCAGCTCGGTACCCAGCCGGGTGAGGTGGGCGATACCGCCGCCGTTGAACATCAGCGATACCGACAGCAGCAGTTCCTCCACCGTGGCGCCGGCCGAGGTCTGCTCGATGGGCAGGGTGTCGCCGTCCTCGAGCAGGGCGGTCCCGGGTTCGGTCTGCGGTTTGGCGACCGCGATGAAGACATCGCCGAGCGGGGTCGCCTGGCGCAGTTCGGCGGTGGTCCCGATCGGGAGTTCGATATCCTTGCGAATCTCCATATCGACGATCGCCTGGAAATTCTTGGTCTCGATATTGGTGACCACGCCGACATCGGAACCGCCGACCTTCACTTTGGCCTGGTCGGGCAGATTCAGCGCATTGTCGAATACGGCCCGCAGGCCGAGGGTTTCCCCACTCGCGCCGGGCTTCGGCAGCGGAATATCCTCCACCGTCAGGCCACAGCCGGAGGCCAGCGCCACCGTACCGGCCGCCACGAGGACGGCTACGGTACGGCGGGCGCGTCGGATTGTTCGTATCATTTTGTCAGTCCCAGCAGTGCGGCGGTGAGTCCGAAGTCTGGTCCGAAGTCTTCGGGCCGGCCGGTCCGGCAGCCGTCGGATTTCATCTGAATCCGTTCGCAGAACAGGCTCACGATTTCCCCGCCCGCGAGGTTGGTGCCGATCAGGGCGTGCAGCCGGACGTAGCCCTGCTCGTAGTTCATCGAGCGGTGGATGTTCTGCAGCAACAGCGGCGCGACATCGACCACTTCGGTGACACCGTGCGAGTTCTGCCGCAACTGTTCGATCACGGTGTTCATCCGGGTCAGCGTGTCCACCAGCTGATCCTGATGCTGTCCGAAGACCGAACTGGTGTTGTTCAGGAAGTCGTAGAGCTGCTGCAACGTGGCCTGCAGACCGGGCGCCTGCTCGGCCAGCATGGTCGTCATCTGGGTGGCCTGATTGCTGAAATCGCGCACGGCCTGGTCGTTCTCGGCCAGCATCGTGGTCAGCTCGTTGAGCTTGGTGATGATATTGGCGATGGCGCCCTTGTTGTCGACACCGACCTTCAGCGCACTGGACAGCGCGTTGAGCGTGTCGCGCATCTTCCCGCCCTGACCGTTGAGCATCGGGTACAGCACCCGGCCCGACAGCGGACCGACACCTTCCTGACCCTCCTGGGGCTTCAGTGCGTCGGCGAACTGGTCGATGGTTTTGAGCATGGTGTCCAGTTCCACCGGCACATCGGTTTTCTCCAGCGGCAGGTGGTCGCCGTCGGAGAGTGTGTCGCCCTCGACATAGCGCGGCGTGAACTCGATATGGCGGTTGGTGACGATGGACGGGGAGATCACCACGGCCTTGGCGGATTTCGGGATCTCCACATCACCGTCGATGCTCATATGGACTTCCACGAGATCGCCGTGCGGGATGATCTTGTCGACCTTGCCGACCTCCAGCCCGAGCACGGTGATCGGGTTGCCCTCGTACATCCCGGCGATGTTCTCGAAATCCGCGGTGATCTTCATATCGCCGCCGACCACGCTGTTCACCATCGAACAGCTGCCCAACGCCAGCGCCGACGCGCCGATTACCAGCGCTTTCGCGGTCTTCTTCACGAGGTCGATGTTCAACGGATTCATCCCTGGCACCCCTCGGCAACTTGGGCGAAGCACAACCAGTTGTCCGGGAACAACCACGGGATACCGACCTCGGCGTAGTTGCCGTTACCCCAGGCATTGGTCAGGTACCGCACCGACGGCGGCATGATCGACAGCAACCGGTCGAGGTTGTCCTTGTTCTTCTGCAGGCCTGCGGCCATGGTGTTCAGCTGGTCGAGGGTGGTGCTGAACTGGTTGTTGTTCTGCGCACCGATCGCCTGCAGCTGTGCGGTCAGGGTGGCCACGTTGTCCAGCAGGGTCCGCAGCAGTTGCTGGCGTTCCACCACCCGCGAGGCGATGGCCTCACCCTGGGTGATGATCAGCAGGGCACTGTTGCGATTGTCGGCCAGGATGGTGGTCACCCGGTCGAGGTCCTTCAGCAGCTGCTCGACATCGTCCTTGCGGCTGTCGATCACCTTGGCCAGGGCACCGATGCTGTCCAGCGACTGGGCGACCAGCTCCGGGGAACCCTCCAGCTGTTCGTTGAACAGGTTCAGCGATTCCGCGAGTTTGCCCGGGTCGAGCTCCTGGAATTCCGGAGTGCCCTTGTCGACCACATCGGCGAGATCGTAGGGGACCGCGGTATTGGTCTTCGGGATGCGCTTGTCGGGCAGGCCCGTACCGTCCCCTGGTTGCAGGTCGACGTAGCGGGCGCCGAGCAGGGTGGCCATCTTGATCGCCGCCCGCGCATCGGGTCCGAGTTCCACATCATTGGACACCTGGAGGGTGAGCAGGACGTGGTCGCCCTCGAGTTCGGCCGCCGACACCCGGCCCATCGGCACACCGGCCACATTGACCTTGTCGCCGACGGAGATACCCGCGGATTGGACGAACTCGGCCTTGATCGACTGCTCGCCGATACCGAGGTTGCGGAAGCCACTGGACACCAGAACCAGTACGGCGACCACGATGACGCCGATGATGCCGAGCCCGAAGTAGCGGTTGTTGTTGAACCAGGTTTTGAATTTGGTCATCATGGCCGGCACACCGCCGATTGCGAATTGCCGCCGATCTGCGAGAACAGACCGCGGGGGAACAGGACTCCGTACAGCGAGACATCCAGCCGGCAGATATACGCGTTCGCGTAGGCGCCTTCGGAGGTGAATCGTCCCGCGTCGGCGAGGATGGCGGGCAGGTCGATCGCGGCCTGGTCCAGTTTGGCGCCGTTGGCCAGGAACAGGGTCAAAGCGTCACGTGTCGAATTCTGGACCGCCTCCAGCTTGGGCTGGATATTGCCCACCATCCCGACGAGCGCGGTGGTGGCACCCGCAATCTGCTCGGTCGAGGAGAGCAGCGACTGGCCCTGCTCGTACAGGCCGCCGATCAGCGCCCTCGTCTGGGTTATCAGCGTCTCCAATTCACCCCCTCGTTTGGCCAGGCCCGCCATCACACCACTGAGGTTGGTGATCACATCGCTGAGAATGGCATCACGCCGCTGGAAATCGGTGGCCATGGTGGCCGCCTGGGTGATGAAAGAACTCAACGAGACCCGATCGCCCTGTAGGGCGAGGACGAAGGTCTCCGAGAGCCGATTCACCTGTTCGGGTTCGAGTACCTCGAACAGCGGCTGGAACCCGTTGAGCAACGCCGAGATATCGAAGGACGGCTCGGTCCGGTCGACAGGAATGGTGGCGTCCTCTGCCAGCTGGGACGCATCCCCGCCGGATCCCGGAGCCAGGGCCACATAGCGCTGGCCGATCAGGTTCTGGTATCGCACCAGCGCTTTGGTGTTACCGAACAGGGTCTGATCGTCTTGGACGATGAAGCTGACCTTGGCTTGTGACTCGCCGGTCAGTTCGATCTTCTCGACCTTCCCCACGCGCACGCCCGCCATCCGGACATCGTCGCCCTCACGCAGACCCAGCACATCGGTGAAGACCGCGGAATACGATTTCGTACCCCCGTCCACCGTGCGTGCCAGCGTATTCCACACCAGCACGGTGACCAGCACCGATACCAGCGCGAACAGGCCGAAGCCGATCAGCGGTTTCCGGACCCCCTTCACGCGGACGCCTCCTCGGTCACTCGCAAGGTTCCGCCTTCGAGAATCGAACTCAACATCAGGTACTCCACTGAGGTCGGCCGCCGGCCGAGCAGTGCCGCCACCGCCGCATCGCCCTCGTAGGAGGCGATCGGCCGGGCCGCGGGAGCGGCACCGTTGCCGTTGTCCGCCGCCGGCGCGGCCGCACCGGGTTCGGCCGGCGGGGCCGGCGGCTGATCGCCGGGCTGGGCAGCCGGCGCGGGGGCCGGTGCGCCGGGCAGGCCCGGAAGTTGCGGCAGACCCTGCGGGAACAACCCCTCCAGCGGCGTACCGGCGAACGGGTTGTTCGCAGGCGGTGCGGCCGGGGCAGGAACACCGACCTCGGTGGTGACGCCGGGGATCGGCGGCAGACCGGGGATCGGCGGCAGCACGGGCAGGCCGTCGGCAGCGGGCAGCCGGCGCGGCTTCATCTGCTCGGGCAGGTAGCCGGGATCGGCCACGGCCGGCGCGGTGAAGCAACTCGGTCCGGCCAGATCACCGTAGCGGGGGCAGTCCGCGACGGTGTTCGGATTGAACGGAGTGAAGGTAACTCCGGCGTTCCACACCATCTGCTGCTGCGGACCCCAGGTGAACGTCGTACGCAGGGCACGCGCCGAAGTGTTCAGGTTGCTGATCGCATTCGTGATGGCAGCCGGGTTCGAAGCCAGCGCACCGAAGGTCTGGTTCAAGCCGACGGTGAGCTCTTTGCCGGTATTCGGATTCCGCGCGAACAGATCGTTGACCTGGTCCACCATGCTGCCGGCACCGGTGATCACATCGACCAGTTGTTCGCGCCGGTCGGCGATGGTCCTCGCCGTCTGCACCGAGGAGGCCAGGACGTCCATCAGTTCCGGTGCCGACTCGTTGAGCGCATGCGCCGAATTCGCGAAATCCTGGAGGAAGACGCCGAGATCCGGGATTGATTCGTCCACCGAGGTCAGCCAGTGGTCGATCCGCTCGATGGTCGATCCGGGCACCCGGCCACTGCCGTCGAGGGCATAGGACAGGGTGCCCAGGACCCGGCCGAACTGCATCGGGTCGATCCGGTCGAGGATGTTCTGGACCGTGGTCAGTGTGTCCTGCAGGGCGATGGTGCCCTGGCTCTTGTCCTCCGGGATCTCCGAGCCCTCTTCGAGATGGGCCTCGGCGGGACCGTTGTAGAGGAACTCCACGGACGTAACGGCGAACAGGTTGCTGGGCACCACTCGGGCGGTGACATTCGCCGGAATCTGCTCGACGAACTCGGGCTTCAGCTCGATATTCACCTGCTGGAGTTCGCCCTGGGCGGCCACCGACACCGTTTCGACCGCACCCACCAGGACACCGCGGAACTTCACATCCGCTTTCTGCGGCAGTCCGTCGCCGGTGGTGGTCAGGTTCGCGGTGACCCGCACCTTCTCCACGAAATAGCCCTGGTAACGAGCCATCAGGAAGCCGAGCACCACGGCGAAGACAACCAGGCCGCATATGCCGGCGATGAGCAATTGCTTCGTCGTGGGCCCGCGCCCACTCGGATCGATGATCATTGCGCTACCCCGAGATCCTGATACCGGGGTCGACACCCCAGATGGCCAAGGTCATGAAGAGGTCGACGAAAACGACCACGATGATGCACATCTTGATCGCGCGACCGGCCGCCACACCGACACCCTCGGGGCCACCGGAAGCGAAAAAGCCGTAGTAGCACTGGATGAACGTGGTGATAGCGACGAAGAGTATTGCTTTGAGCAGCGAATACAGGACATCCGTCGGGATCAGGAACTGATAGAAGTAATGCTGGTACGTTCCGCTGGCGGTATCGCCGATCACCTGCACCGTGAGGGAGCAGGAGATATAGGCCATCGCGAGGCCGAGGCAGTACAGCGGCAGGATGGTGATCATCGCGGCGATCATCCGGGTACTGACCAGGTAGGGCAGTGGCCGGATCGCAATCGATTCCAGCGCATCGATCTCTTCGGAGATCCGCATGGCGCCGAGTTGTGCGGTGAATCGACAGCCCGCCTGGGCGGCGAAAGCCAGCGCGGCGAGCAGGGGCCCCAGTTCACGCGTCGTACCGAATGCGGAGATCGCGCCGGTCAGCGGGCTCAGGCCGAGCAGGTCGAGCGAGGTGTAGCCCTGCAGACCGACCGTGATCCCACCGAACGCGCTCAGAATGAGCACCACGCCGATGGTTCCGCCACCGACGATGAGGTTTCCGTTACCCCAGGTGACATCGGACAGCAGCCGCCATACTTCCTTTGGATACTGCTTGAACGCCAGCGGCATGGAACCGATGGACCGCAGGAAGAAGAAAACCTGGTGTCCGAGGCGCGCAAGCATATCGACGGGAGCGCCGACCGCTTTTCGCAGCTGCTGAAGAGGTTTCAGCAGCGGAGGTACATAGGTTGCGGACACCGGTTCACACCACCTGAGGCGGGAACAAGGTGTTGTACACCTGGGTGAAGATCACATTCACTCCGAACAACATCACCGCGGACATGACAACGGCGGTATTCACCGAGTTGGCGACACCACCCGGACCACCGCGGGTATTCAATCCGGTATCACAGGCGATGATTGCCGCGAGCAGACCGAACAACAGCGATTTCAGCAGAGCGACAGCCAGATCGAGCGAAATTGCGAACGATGCGAAGGTCGAGATATACGAACCCGGGGTGCCGCCCTGAACGAAAATATTGAAAATGTAGCCGGTCAAGAATCCGACGAAGACAACGAAACCACAGAGGAGCACGCTGACCACCATTGCCGCGCCGAGACGCGGCGCGACCAGTCGGCGCAGCGGATCGACACCCATGACTTTCATGGCATCGATTTCCTCTCGGATGGTTCGGGATCCGAGATCGGCGCAGATGGCCGAACCGACTGCGCCGGCGATCATCAAAACGGTGACCAGTGGCGCACCCTGTTGAATGATGCCCAGGCCGTTGGCCGCACCGATGAACGAGGTCGCACCGACCTGCTGCGCAACCGATCCGACCTGGATGGATACGATGACGCCGATCGGAATAGCGACCAGCAGAGTGGGCGCCGCGGCCACATTGGCCATGAAGGCGCACTGCCGGATGAACTCCGCGAGCGGGAAACGGCCGCGGAAGATACTGACCACGAGCTCGGTTACGGCCTCGACACCCATCGTCATCTGGCGGCCGAGGGTCTCCAAAGAACGTCTGGGGTGGTCGCGCCAATAGTCCCGCGTCCACTCGACCGCTCCGCTCAACCGAGAACCTGTTGGTGGACTCTTGGTCGACTGCACTGACTAACCCCTCTCGACGTCGGTTACCTACCCCGACGACTGGTTTGCTTGAGGCACCTTACTACGTAGTAGTGCGGAACACACCATAGACGCGTGAGCGCTGTCACAGACGTTCATCACTCCGTGGCGTGACCATCGAGTTATCCAGCACTTCTTGGTACGTATCCCAACGCGTGTTCCGCGATTCTGGAAGAACCTACAGCTGACCGGCGGATAAAGCGCGCCAGAGACATAGATCGGCAGAGAATGCCCGTTCACATAAATAACGGACGATTTTCCTGAAAATTACCGATTCGCGGCAACATGGAGATTCGACCGTTACTCGACGCGCGTAGCCGGAACGGGGGCAATTAATAGCGGTGAGCTATTCTTCCGAAGGTATCGTGGCCGGAGTTTCGCGCAGTCTCCGCCGAACACGGCGCGCACCGGCCGAATGCTCGACCGAATAGCCGAAACGTCCAGGGGCACAAGGCAACCCGCGAGTAACGGCATCTTGGGGCGCGTATCGCGGCCGCTGCTGCCACGATGAGGTGCCACACATTGATATCGTGCGGGCTTCGAGGTCTGGAGGGATATGTTCAGGAAACTAGCCCAGGCGGCCGGTGCCGTCTTCGCCGTCGCCCTGAGTGCGGCACTACTCGGCTCGGGAACGGCGGTCGCCGACCCCGGCCGACCCGTACTCGGCGGCGGATCAGGGCTGATCGTCTCTTCGGAGCCGGGTCGCATGTCCGGCATGGCGATTCAGTGCACGCTCACCACGATCGGCCACGACAGGGCCGGCCGCCTGGTCGGGCTCACCGCGGGACACTGCGGAACACCTGGGCACGAGGTCTACTCCGAACAAGATCCGGGTGCGGGAACGCTCGGCCGGTTCGTCTACTCGAACCAGGAACTCGACTACGCGGTCCTGCAATTCGACCCGGGCCGCGTCACCCCGGTCAACCGGGTCGGCAACCTCAGCATCACCGGCGTCGGTGGGCCGGCACAGTTCCCGAACATCGTGTGCAAGGAAGGCCGCACCACGGGCAACACCTGCGGTATCGCCTACGGCGATATCTTCGCCAGCAGTATCGAGACCTGGTCGCAGATGTGCGTGATGGAAGGCGATTCCGGCGCGCCGGTCGTTGTCGGCTCGACGCTGGTCGGCATGGTCAACGCCTATCTCGCCATCGCCTGCTTCGGCCCCGAGGTGGGTACGAACATGTCCACCATCATGGGTGATATCGACAGCCGGGCAGGTGTCGGTTCAGGCTTCCGGCCCATCTGACACCGGGCCCTCCGGTAGCGAAAAACGAGCGGGACCATAGGTCCCGCTCGTTTTTTCTCAGCCATCTGACCTCAGAGTTCCTCTACGCACACCACGAAGCGGCGTTCCGAATACACGTACCCGCTGCTGCCGGCCCCGCAGGCGTTGACATCGTCGGCGTTCTCCTCGATGGCGACGACCTTCACCCCGTCCACCGCGGTGGTTTCGGTGCAATCGATACGCTCCGGCCCGGTACTACCGCTACCCACATCCATACAGCCGCCGATCACCCAGTCGATATCCAGGCACAGGGCACCCGTCTCGATCCCGTTGCGGCTCTCGGCGTAGTAGTTGTCGGCGTCGCTGACACAGTCGCTGCTGCGCGCGGCCTTGCCGATCACCCGGTAGTTCGAGGTGGCAGTACCGCACGACGCCTCTTCGATATCGGCATCGGTGGTGGTGCCGCCGAGCAGTACACAATCACCGACCTCGGCATCGAAGCCGGCGATACCGTCTTCATCGTTTTCGGTGGTGGTCGGCGCGGCGGTGGTGGTTGTGGTTGTGGTCCGGTCACCGGTATCGGGTGTGGTGGTCACATCCACGGCGTCCACGGTTCCGGTTTCGGTCGCCGGGAGCGCCCGGCCCTCGATGGTGGAACTACAACCCGCCACCGCTATCGCGGCCGCCATACCGGCGAGCGCCATCGTCCATCGAGACGAAGTCCATCCTGACACGCACAGTCCTCCCGCTGCGATGCCGAATCCTTCCCCCGTCGAATCCGAACCGCACTACAGCCTTGCTTGGCACAACACGCCATGAATACACCATGGCGGCGCGAGCGTCGACTCGGTGAGACCTCACACCACCGGGTATCGAACCGGGAACGCCGACCACATCTCGCCACCACCGCGACCGCGTGACATATGTCATCCACAGGTTTGACCGCCGATCTGTCGTTTCCCGGACACAGGGCGGTCGATGGCCGGAAAAGGCGCGGGTAGCGGGCGCGGCCGGGTCGCGATCGATCCCACCATCGAGCGCGGGTGGCTCATACCACCCGTCATGCATAACAGCTATGTAACGGCAACAAGGGTTGGTCACGAAGAGATGAAGGCAGTAGGAAGGAGCTCGGAGCGGAGGCGCACCAGCATCGATGGAACGACTTCCGCGATGCTCCACCGCCCGTCGGGACCGCTCCGTAACTCCACGTACCGGTGCGCCGCCGGCCGCCGTACGCTCCAGAGTCGAATGGACGGACGAACACTCTTATGCATGTCACCGAGAACACCGGGTCGCAGCCGACCACTCGCCGGATTGCGCGCCGGCTCCGGCAGGGTGTCCTGTTGACGGCCGCGATCGCGACCGCCACCACCGTGGCCACCGCGCCCGCCTACGCCCTGCCGGAGCTGCCCACCGGCTCGGCCGCCGGGGCCACCGAGCCCACCCCGCCCGCGGCGAACTTCGCCCCACCGGCGATCAACCCCTCCGAGGGCGAACAGGTCGGCATCGCACAGCCGATCATCATCAACTTCAAGGAACCCATCACCGATCGCGCCGCGGCCGAACGGGCCATCGAGATCACCCCGTCGACCGAGGTATCGGGGAACTTCTACTGGTGGAGCGATAAGCAGGTGCGCTGGCGGCCCACCGAGTTCTGGCCCGCGCAGACCGATGTGGTGGTGGAGGCCGGCGGCAGCCGCAGCGCCTTCCATATCGGCGACGCCGTGATCGCCACCGCCGACGACAACACCAAGACCATCACCGTCACCCGCAACGGCGAGGTCGTGCGGACCATGCCCACCTCGATGGGCAAAACCGGTCACGAAACGCCCAACGGCACCTACATCGTGGGTGAGCAGCGGCGCGAAATGGTCATGGACTCCTCCACCTATGGTGTGCCGATCGACGCTCCCGAGGGCTACAAACTGGATGTCGAATATGCGACGCGCATCTCCAACAGCGGAATCTTCGTGCACGCCGCCCCGTGGTCGGTCGGATCACAGGGCTACGCCAACACCAGCCACGGCTGCCTGAACGTGAGCACCGAGGACGGCAAATGGTTCTACGAGAACGTGGGCAAGGGTGACGCGGTAATCGTGCAGAACACCCAGGGCGGCACGCTCAACGCGGGCGACGGGCTCGGCGACTGGAACACCGCATAGTCCGGCATTCACTCCCGCGGTAGAGCGGACCCGCATCGCCGGGTCCCCAGGAGGGCGGGGGCCGTGCCGACTCCGCTGCCGGATAGACCATCCGTGCGGCTCGGTGCCATCAGCGCGGCGGGATACCGGGGGCGAAATTCCAACGGCGGTGCATCCATCGGATGCACCGCCGTCAGTCGTTCACCGGGTGCGGCCTACCAGATCTTGACCCGCTCTTCGGGGGCCAGGTACAGGGCGTCTTCGGGTTTCACCTCGAAGGCCTCGTGGAAGGCGTCGATATTGCGGACCACGGCGTTGCAACGGAACTCCGGCGGGGAATGCGGGTCCACGGCCAAGCGGCGCACGGCCTCCTCCGGGCGGGTTTTGGTCCGCCAGACCTGGGCCCAGCCGAAGAACACCCGCTGCAGGCCCGTCAGGCCGTCGATCACCGGCGGTTCCTCCCCGTTCAGGGAGATCCGGTAGGCCTGTAGCGCGATCGAGAGTCCACCCAGGTCACCGATGTTCTCGCCGATGGTGAACTCGCCGTTGACGGTGTGCTCGTCGGGTAGATCGGCGGGGGAGAGGATGTCGTACTGATCGATCAGCGCGCGGGTGCGTTTGCCGAATTCGGTCCGATCGGCATCGCTCCACCAATCGACCATATTGCCGTCGCCGTCGTACTTCGCGCCCTGATCGTCGAAACCGTGCCCGATCTCGTGACCGATCACCGCGCCGATACCGCCGTAGTTGGCGGCGTCATCGGCGTTCATATCGAAGAACGGGGGTTGCAGTATGGCGGCCGGGAAGACGATCTCGTTCATGCCCGGGTTGTAGTAGGCGTTCACCGTCTGCGGTGTCATGAACCATTCGTCGCGGTCCACCGGGCCACCGAGCTTGTTCAGGTCCCGGTCGTGTTCGGCGGCGTACCCGCGGCGGTAGTTGCCCACCAGATCGGCCGGATCCACCGTGACGGCGGAATAGTCACGCCAGCGGTCCGGGTACCCGATCTTGGGGGTGAACTTGTCGAGTTTGGCCAGCGCGGCCTTGCGGGTGGCCGGGGTCATCCAGTCCAGTTCGGTGATATTGCGCCGGTAGGCCTCGCGCAGATTCTCCACCAGCCGGACCATGGCGGCCTTGGCTTCCGGCGGAAAATGCTCGGCGACATACAGTTTGCCGACCGCTTCGCCGAGCAGATCCTGCACCAGCGAAACCCCGCGCTTCCAGCGTTCGCGGTTCTCCTGCGCACCGGTCAGGGTGCGGCCGTAGAAATCGAAACTCTCCTCGACCAACGCCTCGGTGAGATACGGCGCGCGGGCCCGCAGCACCCGCCACTGCGCCCACAGCCGCCACTCCGCCAGCGGCACCGACTCCCAAGCCTGCGCGAAAGTGCGCAAGTAGTCGGGTTGGCGGACCACCAGCTCGGACAACAGCAGGGAGCCCTCGCCCGAAACGCCGGCGGCCAGCCCGTCGGCCCAGGCGCCCCAGTCGAACTCCGGATTCTGCTCGGCGAGTGTGGTGAAAGCCGTCAGGTTGTAGCCCAGTTCGGCGTCGCGGCGGCGCACTACATCCCAGTGTCCCGCGGCGAGCCGGCGTTCCAGTTCGAATACCCGGGTTCCCGCCGATTGCGCGTCGAGCAGTTCCGCGACCGCCGGGTCCGCGGCGGCCAGGGCGAACATCCGATCGATATGGGCGATATAGCGTTCCCGCACCTCGGCGTATTCGTCGGAGCGGTAGTAGGACTCGTCGGGCAGGCCGATACCGGATTGGGTCGCATTGACGAGGTAACGCTGGGAATTCTTGTCGTCGGTATCGACATAGACTGCGACCGCGCCGGAAACGCCGGTCCGCTGCAAACGGCCGATCAGCGCGGCGAACTCACCGCGGTCGGTGGCGGACGCCAGTGCGCGCAGTTCTTCGGCCACAGGCTTCAGGCCGGCCGCCTCGACGGCCTCGGTGTCCATGAAGGAGGCGTACAGGTCGGCGATCTTGCGGGCATCGCTGCCCGGCTCGCCCGCGGCGGTGCGGATGATCTCCTGCACATCCAGCTCCGCGCGGTCGTACAACGTGCGGAACGCACCGTCGACCGCCCGATCGGCCGGGATCTCGTACCCGGCCAGCCAGGCGCCGTTGACATGCGTGAACAGGTCGTCCTGCACCCGGACGGCCGGGTCGAGATGGGTCAGATCGATACCGGAGGGGCTGGTCACGTCGGAAGTCACACAACCCAGTATGCCGGTGCCCGCCGTGGCGGGGTTGGATCTGCGAGCTGCCGGGCCGGTCAGTTCGTCGGCACGGGTGGTTCCATCGTCACCCCGAACCGGTCTTCGAGACGCTGGTTGAACTGATCCTCACACTGCGCGATCTGCTGCTGGTCATTTCCTGCGCGCGAGACGCAGTCGGTGAAATCCTTGCCGCCGGACTCCTCCCAGAAGTTCCAGAAGAACACGCCGAACACGATCGCCGCGACAATCGCGACCACCCCCAGGATCAGGGCGACCACCGCCATCACGCCGCCACCACCGGTACCCCGGCGGACCTTCACGCCGGCGATCGCGCCGAGGATCACCGCGAGGAGACCGAACAGGATGCCACCGACGATCGTGCAGAAGCTGATCGCAGCCAGGATGCCGCAGACCAGGGCGGCGATCGCGAGCCCCTTGCTCTTGGGTGATTCCTGCCAGTATTGGGGTTGTTGTCCGGGCCCCGGGTACGGCTCCGGCGTGGGGTAGCCCGGGGGCGGTGGGTAGGTCATCGTTCCTCCTCGGCTGGCGGTCACGAGCACGGCGGTGCCGTTGCAACGACATCACGGAGTTCGCCCCACCATTGTCACGGGTCGTATCGGCGGCGGCGAGTTCCGCACCGGATTCCGCGTGGCCGGGCAAAGGCCGGATCGCCCGGCCGCAGCGTGGGCCGGGGTGCATAGCGACCGGTGCAGGGCCTGGTCACGCGTACACCGGAGCCGACACGGCAGGGGTGTGCCTCATCCCGCGCCGAGGCGGGCGTGCATTTCCCAGATCAACACTTCCGCCGGTTCAGCTGCCGTGAGCCGCTGGCCTCCGGAATGAGTGAGGCGTACGGCGTCGCCGGTGTCCAGCCGGCCCGCACCTTCCAGGTCCACGGCCCCGCGCGCGACGAAAACGTGCAGGTAAGGCGCGTCGGGGAGGTTCACGGAACGTTCGGTATCCGGGGACAGTTTCGCCACGTGCAAGGCCGAATGGCTGCTGTTGATGACGATAGCGGTGCGGTCGCGGTAGCGAGGCAGACCGGAGGCCACGGTGACCAGCCCGCCCGCGGCCAGTTCGTCGTCGATCTCGAGCTGCTGGTAGCCCGGTTCGATACCGGGTTCGTCGGGCAGCACCCACATCTGTACGAAATGTACCGGCTGCTCGTGTTCGGCGCGGCCGGGATCGACTCGCCAGGAATCGTTCTTCTCCGAATGCCGGATCCCGGTGCCGGCACTCATCCGCTGTGCCAGGCCCGGATAGATGACGCCGCTGTGCCCCAGCGAATCCTGATGGACCAGCGAACCCTCCAGAACCCAGGTCACGATCTCCATATCCCGGTGCGGATGGGTATCGAAACCCTGACCGGGCAGGACGATATCGTCGTTGTTCACCATCAGCAGGCCGTGATGGGTGTTCTCGGGGTCGTAGTGCTCGCCGAAGGAGAACGAGTGTTTGGAATCGAGCCAGGATATCCGCGTTTTCATCCGGTCGCCGCCGCGATGGACATCGATATGCGAGGTGGGCGGTGTGGACATCACGCGCCTCCTTTCCGGCTCGGGCACAATTGTCTTTTCCGCAGGGACATCCGATACCCCGCTTCGTCGATTGTCCGCTCTCGGTATTTTACGCGAGCGACCCCCGGGTGAACGGCCGGTGAGCAGCGGCGGACGGTAATGGCGGTATGGCACGCGGTCGTCGAAAATGGATATACCGGACCGGGAGGTGAACGATGCGACCCGAAGCACTAGCGCGGATCGAGCAGCGGCTTCGTGCCGGTGCACGCCGCGACGGTGTCACCGATCTGGTGGTCGGTGTCGCGGTGTTCCGTAACGGGAAGCTCCTGGTGGTCCGGCGAGTGCCCGGTGCGGACCTCGGCGGAATGTATGAACTGCCGGGCGGGGGAGTGGAGAACGGGGAAACACTCGCCGAGAGCGCGGTGCGGGAACTCTTCGAGGAAACCGGGTTGGTGGCACGTTCGGTCACCGAATTCCTCGGCTGGTTCGACTACGCCACCCGGACGAAACCGAAGGTGCGCAAATTCAGTTTCCTGGCCGAAGCCGAACCGGGTGACGTAATCCTGGAACCCGACGAACACGACGCCTACGCCTGGATAGACGCCGCCGCGCTGGGCACCCTGCCCATGGCCCCGGATATGCGCGAGGCGGTGGATCTGCTGATCACCGAGGAGAGCGGACCGGCCGGAATACGTTCGGGTCCGCCGAACAGGTAGCGTCGCGGCCGTGTCCACCGCTGCGCCCGAACCTGCCGCACCGGACCGGGTGGCCGATACGGGCGAGCGTAAACACGATCTGCGGGCGATCCGCGCCGCGATCCGGGCGAGTCCCGGTGCGCTGCGCCTGACCCTGGTGCGGTTCACCAGCCAGTTCGGCGACGGAATGTTCCAGGCCGCGCTCTCCGGTGCAATCCTGTTCAACCCCGAACGCGAAACCGACCCACTCGCCGTCGCAGCCGGTTTCGCGGTGTTGCTACTGCCGTATTCGGTGATCGGCCCCTATGCGGGCGCCCTCCTGGACCGGTGGGACCGGCGGCTTGTGCTGCTGGTCGCCAATATCGTGCGGGGACTGCTGATCCTCGCGGTAACGCTGGGACTGCTGGCCGGTCTCAATGCGAGTCCGCTGTTGCTGCTGGCGTTGGCGGTGGTGGGGATCAGCCGGTTCACCGCGGCCGGTGTCTCGGCGGCGCTGCCCCGGGTGCTGGCGCACCAGTGGCTGGTGCCGGCCAACTCGCTACTGGCAACGGCGGGTTCGGCCTGTGCAGCAGTGGGGGCGGCCGCGGCGGTGGCGGTTATCGGAGCGATCGGGGCCGGCGATACCGGCTCGGCGGCGGCGGTCGCGGTGAGCATGACCGGCTCGGTGGCCGGCGTACTGCTGGCCGCCGGATTCCGGCCGCGCGCCCTCGGGCCGGAAAGGCGGCCCGGCAGGACGGTGGGTGCGGTGCGCGCGGTGCTCACCGGGCTGCTGGTGGGGGCGCGGGCGGTACGCGGCTCGGTGGATGTATCCACTGCGATGATCGGAATCGGCGCGCACCGCATCGTTTTCGGCGCCAATACGCTGATCATGGTTCTCGTGCTGCGGGAATCGCCGTCCGGTGCGACCACGGTCGAGGGTGGGCTTGTCGGTTTCGGGGTCGCGATCACCGCCACCGCCGCCGGTATGCTTTTCGCCGCGCTGCTGACCCCGTTGCTGATTCCCCGGCTGGGCCGGGCGCGCACGGTTCTGCTGGGGTTGTCTTGCGCGATCGTCGTACAACTCGCCCTGGTACTACCGACCGCCCTGGCCGATTCCGCGGAGGCCACCCACCGCGCGCACCAATTGCTACTCGCCGGCGCGTTCCTGTTCGGCGTGGCCGGCCAGACCATCAAACTCACCGGTGATGCGGCCATGCAGATCGATATCGCCGACGACCGCCGCGGCCAGGTGTTCGCCCTGCAGGACACAGTCTTCAATATCGCGTTCGTACTGGCAGTCGCGGTGACGGCGGTGGTCGTCCCGGCGGACGGCAGGTCGGTCGCGGTGATCGCGATAGGCGCGGGGTGCTACGGCGCGGGCATCGTCGCCCTGCTGCTGAACAACCGCCGCGGTAAACGCAAAGCGGGCGCATCCCGGCCGGGATGCGCCCGCTGAATACGCGGTGGTCGACGATCAGGGCTGACCGGTCGCGACGGCGGTCAGCGCGTCGATGAAGGGCTGACCACCCATCGCGGCGCCACCGGCCAGGGCGCCGACCACCGTGCCCACCGGTCCGGTGACGATGCTGAAGATACCGAGCCCCAGCAGGCTGCCGATGAAACCACCGAGCACACCACCGGCGATCATGCCGATCAGGTTCTGATTGGCCTGGTCGAGGAAACGGTCGAAGGAGCTGATGTTCTTCAATTCGGCGATATCGGCCGGCGCGACGTCGGGCGTCAGCGTCAGGCTGCGGCCGTTGTCGGCGATCTCGTGACCGACCGGGATCGACCGGCCCGCCACCTCGAAGGTGAGCGGGACCTCGGTGACCTCCGCGCCGTCGGCGGCGATCAGGCTGATGGTGGCGCCGTTGTCGGTGACCACGAACGTGCCCGCGTCGACGGTGGTGGTCACCTCGCGCGCATCGCTGGAAAGCGTGCTCTGGTACTCGACGCCCTGCTGCTGCCCGACGGTCGTCACCCCCTCGGTCGCGGTGGCGGGCGCAGCATTCGCGGAACCGGCGGTGATACCGACGGCGGCGACAGCCATGAATGCGACAGCACCGAACTTTCCGAATTTCATTTCGATCCTCCCCAGAATTCGGCCGCCCTGTGTTGGGCCGGCCGCGGCCAGACAGTACTACGGGGCCGAGCGGATCCCGCAACTTCCGACCCGCTGTTCGAGGCGCGCTACGGGGCAACGGCTTCGAATTCTGCGTCCGCGAATTTGCCACCGAATAACTTCACGGCCACCCACGCGGATCGGCCGAACACCGGGGAACAGGACAATGCAAGGTATTCGGGCCGAAAACACCGGCAGCGCGGCAATTGCGGGTAGTTCTCAACGATTCGCCGATACGCCGGAAATGACGCGGCGTCAACCGGAAGAAATTCGCATGCGCACGACCCGGTTCCCTACGAAGCCGAGTTTTTCTGTGAAAAGGATCACTCGCCGTACATTCGGGAGCCGGCGCATACACGCGACGCCGAAGACCGCCCGGGTATGCGAATTCCACACGCAAAAGTGCTACCGCGAGCGGCCGGCGCTCGCTTTCCGGCGTAGCCGCCGCAGCAGCAGCCGGAATCCGGCGACAAAGCGCATCGGAGGATTCCTCCACGACATTCGGATCCGGCAGAACTCGCAATCACCGGCCGGTCGAGCGTGTCGCGTGAACAATGGGGACAGGCGGAAGGAGGGCCGTATGGGACTCGATCTGAACAGCGACCTCGGCGAAGGGTTCGGGGCCTGGAGTATGGGCGATGATGCCGCCATGCTGGATATCGTCACCAGTGCGAATATCGCCTGTGGATTCCATGCCGGTGACCCTTCCATCCTGCGACGCACCTGTTCGCTGGCAGTGGAGAAGGGTGTGCGGATCGGCGCGCATATCGGCTACCGGGATCTTGCGGGTTTCGGACGGCGGGCCTTGGCCGTCGCCCCGGCGGAACTGCGGGACGAAACGCTCTACCAGATAGGCGCATTGGACGGTTTCGCGCGGGCCGCGGGGGACCGGGTGCGCTATGTGAAACCGCACGGAGCGCTGTACCACGCCGCGGCGGCCCAGCCGGCCCTCGCGGACGCCGTCGTCGCCGGGCTCCGCGAATACGACTCGGCACTGGTCCTGCTCGGTCCAGCGGGAACTCATCTGCAGGAATCGGCGGCGCTCGCCGGTATCCGGTTCGTGAGCGAGGGGTTCGCCGATCGTGCCTACACCGCGACGGGCGGATTGACCCCGCGCGAAACCCCCGGGGCGGTCCTGGATGCGGATATGGCACTCGCCCAGGCCGTGACGCTGGCCGAAACCGGGACGGCGCGAGTCGCGGGCGGCGGCACTGTCACGGTGTCGCCCGACAGTATCTGCGTACACGGCGATACCCCGGCGGCAGTGGAGATGGCGCGGCGGATCCGGGCCGCCCTCGACGACGCGGGGATCGCGGTAGCGTCGTTCACCTGACGATCGGGAACGAGGTGAGTGCGCTGTCGTGGTCCCCGCGCAACCTGGACGAGACGGGTCCGATGCTACGGCCCGCCGGCGATCGGGCATACCTGTGCACGCCGGACCCGGATCGGGTCGCCGATCTCACCGCGGTGCTGCGCGACCGGTCGCTGCCCGGTGTCGTCGACCTGCTTCCCGCGGCGGAAACCGTTCTGGTGACCCTGGATTCGCCAGAGTCGGCGTATCGGCTGCGGCCGGAAATCGAGCGGCTGGCCGCCGCGGTGAACGAAGCCGTTCCCGGCAATGTTTCCCGTGGAACATTGCCGCGCGGCGAACCCCTTCGGATTCCGGTCCATTACGACGGTCCGGATCTGCCCGGCGTAGCCGAGGCGCTCGGCTTACGTCCCGACCAGGTCGTCGCGGCGCATACCGGCACGGTCTGGCGGTGCTCTTTCGTCGGATTCGCACCGGGCTTCGGCTATCTGGAACCCCCGGACGCCCGGCTCGCTGTCGCACGGCGGCCGGTACCGCGCACCCGGATCCCGGCGGGTTCGGTGGCTCTGGCCGGCGGTTATTCGGCCGTGTACCCCCGGGAAAGCCCGGGCGGCTGGCAACTCATCGGCCGTACCGATCTGGTCATGTGGGATACCGAACGTGACCCGCCCGCGTTGATCCGGGCAGGCGGGCGCATCCGGTTCGTCGATGCGGCGGCCGGCCGATGATCGTGATCGAGGAGGTCGGTCCACCGGCCACCGTCCAGGATCTGGGCCGCCCGGGCTGGTTCGATTCCGGTGTCGGGCCGGCCGGAGCGGCCGACCGCGGCGCACTGCGGCTGGCGAACCGGCTGGTGGGAAACCCGGAGCACGCCGCCGGTATCGAGGTGCTGCTCGGTGGTCTGGTACTACGCACCGAGGAACCGGCAACGGTCGCGGTCACCGGGGCGCCGGCGCCGGCAACCGTCGACGGGACTCCGGTCGGCCATGCCTGCGTGCTGTACCTGGAAGCGGGGCAGGTGCTGCGGCTGGGTTTCGCGCAGACCGGCCTGCGCAGCTACCTCGGGGTCCGCGGCGGCATCGATATCGCGCCGGTCCTGGGTTCACGCAGTTACGACACGCTTTCCGGGATCGGGCCGCCGCCGTTGCGCACCGGAACCCGGCTACCCACCGGTCCGCCACCGCGGAACTGGCCGACCATCGACCAGGCGCCGCAACCAGGATTCCCGGACCTGATGGAGATCCAGGCCCTGCCCGGCCCACGAGACGACTGGTTCACCGACCCCGCAGCGTTGTTCACCGGATATTGGACAGTCGGTCAGGACACCGACCGCGTCGGCGCACGGCTGGATCGTGCCGGCGGGCCACCGCTGGAGCGGATCTCCACGGCGGAGCTGCCGACCGAGGGAGTGGCACTCGGGTCGGTGCAGGTGCCACCCGGCGGGCAACCGGTGGTCTTCCTCGCCGATCACCCGATCACCGGCGGTTATCCGGTGATCGCGGTGGTCCTGGACGCCGATATCGATCTGTTGGCGCAGGCCCGGCCGGGTCAGCGGATACGGTTCCGCCGTACCGGGGCGATCTGAGTGGCGGTTCAGTCCGTCGGATCCAGCCGGGCGTGCATCAGGTACACGTTGTAGGAATCCCACTCCGAGAGCGTGAAGTAGAGGTCGCGGCCGGTAGACCAGGGGTGGATGAACCCGCCGTACGCCTTGGGGTAGTCGGCGGTGGACACCAGCGGCACCGGCTCGGTCCAAAGCCCCTGCGGCTGCGCGGCGGTGCGCAATACGATCGCACCACGCGCGGAATCCAGATAGGACATCTGCCACAGCCCCGATTCGGTATCGAACCGCACCGAGAGCTCACTGGCGATACCCGGTACCAGCGGAGTGGCCAGGTTTTCCGACGCCGGCGCCCAGGTGCCGTTCACCCAGTACTGATACGCGGACTTGTTCAGCACCTGTTCCTTGGGCACCCGGGCCAGCCCGATCACACCGATCCGGCCGTTGGGAGTTCCGAACATGTACACGTGGTCGCCGTGCGGCACCATCGCCGCGACCTGGAACCGGCCCAACCCGAACAGGTTCTCCCATCTGGCGTGCTGATCCTTGACCCAGGTACTGCCGTTGTCGTCGGAGTAGGCGATACCGCCGTAGTTCGTCCACCACAGGCCCGGTATACGGCTCCAGCGGTTCACCGACATATAGCTCAGATACTGGCGGTCGCCGAGCGCGAAACCCGAGGTGGGGATGGTGGTGGTCTCCCAGTTCTTGATCTTGCGACTGCCCAGCAATTCGGCGGCGTGACAACGGCTGTCCTGCACCATGGTGTCCAGGCGCAGCCCGTCGGAAAGGTCACGGTCGGTGCTGTAGGCCAGGATATTGCTGCGCCAATCCGCATCCTCACCACCGGCACCACCGGGCACCCATCCCTGGCCGAAGGTATCGCCGAACACCACCGCGATCTCGCCGGGTTTCGTCTCCCACATCAAACCCAGATCGGTGCCGTCGACCTGCCAGCGCATATCGGTCCGGTTCGGCGAACCGTGCCCGGTCACCTGCTCGACCAACCGCACCGACTCCACCCGGGGCAGCGGCGCCGGACCCGCGACAGGGCCGGGTTCGGCCGGATGGACCACCGGTGGCGGCGCGGGCTGCGGTGGGTCGCCCGGTTCGCCGGGCACCGGAATCGGGATGGGCTCGATCTCCGGTTTGAACTGGATCCTCGGCAACTTCACCGGATCACCGGAACCACTGCCCGAGCTGCTGCCACTGCCCGAACTGCTACCGCCGGCCGAACCACTGCCGGAACCGGTTTCCGGCGGCGCGGGCGGCGCGGCGTTATCCTCTTCCGAAGGCTCCGGTCCGGGGGTGTCGCGGATATCCGGGCACGGGTTACGGCACGGATCAGCCGGTAACGGCTCCGGGACGATCCGGGTGTTGTCGTGCGGTGGATCGGGCACCGGCACCGGAGTGAGCTGCGGTACCGGGATCGGGATATCGATCTGCGGCGGAACCGGGATCGGTGGGGGCGGCGGCGCGGAGGGGTCGGGGGCGCGGTCGAGCGGATCGAACCCGACCTCACCGCACTCGTTCACCGGCGGGGGAGCCCACGGATGCGGTACCGCCTGTGCGGGCACCGGTATCCCCACGTACCCCGTAAGCACCAATCCGAGGAATACGAGCCGGCAACGACCCGGCCGAAAACCCCACACCACCTCGGTCAACAGCTCACTGTCTCCTGTCGGGTCCCATTGTCGCAGTGAACCTACCCGAGCCTCGTCGTCATCGCGCTCATTGATGATCGTGACGCACCGGTAACACCGGTCGGGATGCCACGGGGAACGCCTCCCGCGCGGTGACGCAGCCGACTACGTATGGTGGCGGGCCGGTCCGGGCCAGTACTCTCGGAGATGATCATGGCGGCACAACCCGATCCCCGATCGACTTCCCCGTTCTCCCCGCTGTGGGCGGTCGACCTCGGCAAACGACTGTTCGAGCAATCCCGGCTGGAACAGTGGATCAGCTATACCACCGCCTGGGTCGAACCCATGGCCGATCTCGGTGCCGGAACCGTCACCGCACTGCTGCCCGATACCGCGCTCACCGTGCTCAGCGAGGGGATTCTCAGCCGGTTCGGCGGCCGGGAGATCAGCGCGACCCTGCTCGACCATCACCTCACCGGCACCCTCGACGTGCTGAAGGTGCGCCGCCGCGGCGCACATTTCCAAACCAAGACCGTGCTTCGGGACCTGCACTGGGACGGGCTGGCGCTCGCCGAGGTCACCGTCATCGCCCACGAAGTCCGGCTGGTACCGGGTGTACCGACCAGAATCCGCGCGGCCCGGATCGATATCGACGGCACTGTCACCTTGCCGACACTGCTCGGCCGGTTCGCGGATCGCGCCCGCAATTGGGAGCTGACGCTGACCGAACACGGCCTCGTCCGCGCGGTCCATCGACGCCGGCGAATCTGCGCCGAAATGGACGCCTCCATCACCGACGACATCCTCGAACTCGATACCCGCCGGGCTACTTGGTTCGGTATGCCCGTGCCCAGGCGATGGCGGGCCACCGAACCCCTCCGGATACCGGAACTGCCGAGCGGGGCGCGGGTACGGCGCGCCGTCCGCGACGGCGAACTGGTCCGCTTCCGGATCGAAGTGGCACCGGTCAGCGGATCGTTCGACCTGGCCCAGATCCGCTCGGCCATCGTGGCCGGCACCACCCTGATCGTGTTCTGACCCGCCGGTTCACTGCTGCGACTGCCACCACTGGCGCAGGGCATCCTCGGCCTCGTCGCGGGTCAGCGGACCGCGATCCAGCCGTAGCTCTTTCAGATAACGCCACGCGCGCCCCACCTCGGGCCCCGGCGGCAGGCCAAGCAATTCCATGATCGCGTTACCGTCCAGGTCCGGCCGGACCCGCGCCAGATCCTCCTGCGCCTGCAGGCGGGCGATGCGCACCTCGAGCTCGTCATAGGTGGCGCGCAACGCGGCGGCGCGTCGCTTGTTGCGCGTGGTGCAATCGGCGCGCACCAGCTTGTGCAACCGCGGCAGCAGATCCCCGGCGTCGGTGACGTAGCGGCGGACCGCGGAATCGGTCCACTGGCCCTTCCCGTAACCGTGGAAACGCAGATGCAGGAACACCAGCCGCGCCACATCCTCGGTGAACTGCTTCGGATATTTCAGCGCCCGCATCCGCTTACGCACCATTTTGGCGCCCACGACCTCGTGGTGGTGGAAGCTGACCCCACCCCCGGGCTCATTGCGTTTGGTATCCGGTTTGCCGATATCGTGCAGCAGCGCCGCCCAGCGCAACACCAGGTCGGGATCGCCCTCTTCCTGATCGATCGCCTGTTCCAGCACGGTCAGCGAATGCCAGTAGACATCCTTGTGCTGATGATGTTCGTCGATCTCCAGTTTCATCGCCGGAACCTCGGGCAGCACTCGCTGCGCCAGCCCCGTTTCGCACATCATGTTGATGCCGTCGATCGGGTAGGTGCCCCCGATCAGCTTGTCCAGCTCCGTCCGGACCCGTTCCGCGGTGATCCGCTCGATCTCCGGGGCCATCTCCGATATCGCATCCCGTACCCGCGGATGCGCGGCGAAACCGAGCTGGGAAACGAAACGGGCTGCGCGCAGCATCCGTAGCGGGTCGTCGTTGAACGAATCCTCGGGCGCAGCCGGCGTATCCAGTACGCCCGCCAGCAGCGCCTCCATCCCGTTCAAAGGATCCACGAATTCCAGTGCGCCGTCGGCCGCGATCTTCACCGCCATCGCGTTCACGGTGAAATCGCGGCGGACGAGATCACCCGCCAAACTATCCCCGAAACTGACCTGCGGATTTCGCGAAACCCGATCGTAGGTATCACTACGGAAGGTGGTGATCTCCAGCTGCTGACCGCTCTTGGCCGCGCTCACGGTCCCGAATGCCAGCCCACCGGTATCCCACAACTGATCCGCCCAGCCGTCCAGCAACTGCTGCACCTGCTCGGGCCGCGCATCGGTGGTGAAATCCAGATCGGTGCCGAGCCGCCCCAGCACCGCGTCCCGCACACTGCCACCCACCAGATACAAGTGGAAACCGCGAGCGGCGAACATCTCCCCCAACGGAGTCAGCACATCGGAAAGCCGGCCCAGCGTGACAGCCGCAGCCGCCAGCAAACGAGTACGGCGATCCAGCACTGCATCCTCGGACTCCGTCGAAACCACAGCAAAACCTTACTGTGTTTATCCGCGGGCCCCGGGCGCGCGGGTGGCCGAAACCCCGCGCCGCCGGAGGCGGTGCAAAAAGATACTGCTCTAGTATTGCGTAGTGTCTCCGGCCGATCGCGCGAACAATCGACGCCGCCAGCCCCGGCGCCGTGGTTCGGCCGGTGGTGCGGCGAAACCGCGTATGCGCACGGTGCGCGAGACCTCGGCGGGGGGATTGGTTGTCGACGGCCTGGACGGACCGCCGGAGAAGCGCTGCGCCGCCCTGATCGGCCGGACGGACCGCCGCGGACGGCTGCTATGGTCGCTGCCCAAAGGACATATCGAAGAAGGCGAAACCTCGGAACAGACGGCTATTCGCGAGGTCGCCGAGGAAACCGGTATTCAGGGCGTGGTGGTCGCCGAATTGGGCAGTATCGATTACTGGTTCGTCACCGAGGGTCGGCGGGTACACAAGACAGTGCATCATTTTCTGCTGCGTTCGGTCGGTGGAGAACTATCCGACGCGGATGTGGAGGTCACCCAGGTGGACTGGGTGCCGTTGAGCGAATTGAACTCCAGGCTGGCCTACGCCGACGAGCGCAGACTGGCCGAGGTGGCGAACCGCCTGATCGACCGGATGGAGACCGGTAAGCGATGACGCGTGGACCGAGTCGGATCATCTTCGTGATCCTGACTATCCTCGGCGCGGTGTCGGCGCTGTCCGCGCTGCCCGTGACAGTCGCGCATGCCCAGCCGGCCGGGTCGGCCGAGGATTCCGCTGCGCCGCAGTTCCTGAAACTGTCGCTGGATTCGGTGAGCCCGGGCACGGTGACCACCGCGAGCGAACCGCTGCTGACGGTGACCGGCACGGTCACCAATATCGGCGACCGCGGCGTGGACGACGTCACCGTCCGGGTACAGCGATCGCGCGCGATCACCGACCCCAGCGAGCTGCGCACCACTTTGAAGCTGGACCAGTCCAGCTACGACTATCCGACCCCGTTCCAGGACATCGCGGTGCGGCTGGAACCGGGGCAGCGTCAGCAGTTCACGCTGTCGGTGCCGTTGCGTGACGGGACCGCGGAATCGTTGAACATTACCGAACCCGGTGTCTATCCGCTGCTGCTGAATGTCAACGGGACCCCGGATTACGGCGGCCAGGCCCGGTTGGACGATGCCCGCTTCCTCCTGCCGGTCCTCGGCCTGCCCGCGGCCGCGGACGGTAGTGCCCCGCCGCTTCCCCCGCCGGCCAACCCAGCGGTGTCGACGACACTACTGTGGCCGCTGGCCGACCGGCCGCGCATGGTGGCCGGTCAGACCGGTGAACTGGATCGGACAGCCGAACTGACCGATGACGAGCTCGCGGCCTCGCTGAGCCGCGGCGGCCGGTTGGACGAACTGGTCGCCGCGCTGGAAGCGGTCGTCGGGGGTGACCGCACAGCGGACGGTCCGGCTTCGGCGATATGCCTGGCCGTCGACCCCGATCTGCTGCTCACAGTGCAGGCGATGACCGAGGACTACCGGGTTTTGGCCAGCCCCTCGGATCCCGACGGTGCAACGCGGCCGGGTACGGGCACCGAAGCGGCCAAGCAGTGGCTGGATCGGGTACGTGGGCTGGCCTCGTCGATGTGCACGGTGGCGTTGCCGTTCGCGCAGGTGGATATTTCCGCGCTGGCGGCGGCGAACGATCCGGCGCTCACCGCCCGGGCACTCGACGCTCCCGCGCAGATCGTAGATTCCGTCCTCAATACCCGGTCGGTGCGCGGGGTGAGCCTGCCGGACGCGAGCAGCCTCGACCCCGCTGCGGCACAACTGCTGAAAGCGCAGGGTTTCGAGACCGCGGTGCTCGCGCGGAACGCGGTCGCACCGGAGGGCGGGGCCGGTGATCCCGCCGCCGTGGTGCCCGATGTGGTGCGGTTGCCCGGTATAGCGGGGGCCGCCCCGGCGCCTGGACCCGTACCGGGGGAGGAAGCCGAACAACAGGCCGCCGTCCCCGCCGGTGGTCCTACGCCGGTCGAGGACGGGCCCGCGACATCCGGTGCCGCGGTGCCGCCGGATCAGGAAGGTAGTGGTGGCGCCTCGACAGGCGATCCCGCGCTCCGAGTCGCGACCTTCGATATCTGGCCGGCGGCGGCACTGGCCGGTATCGGTTCCAATCCACCCACCCCCGCCTACGTCCCCGAATCGGCCCGTTACCCGGTGACCAACGATTCCCGCAGCGCACGTCTGCAGGACGCGCTGGGTGCGGTGTCCTGGCAGGCGCTGCACGCCGACCCGGCGCGCCCGCGCTCCCAGCTGATCATGCCGCCACAGCAGTGGGGCGCCAACCGCGACGAAGCCGTCGCCTTGTTGCGACAGCTCGAGCTGCTGGTGGACAACAACCTGGTGGATCCGCGGCCGTTCGACGATCTGGTCGGGCAGGCACCGGACCCGGCGCCCTATCAGCTTGCCCCGCTCCCGGACGCCGCGGCCGAAGCAGTCCCCGGACATTTCGCCATACCTGCCCGCGATCAGTCACACCGGCTGTCCCAACTGCTGCAGGCCATGGTGGAAGTGCCCGATACCCAGCCGACCCCACGCGCCTACCTGGACCCGTTACGTGACGATCTGGTGCGCGCACTGTCGCTGTCGGATCGGCGCGGTGGCCCTACCGGGCAGGCCGAGGTGTTCGCGCAGCGGCGGATCGAGAAAACCACCGCGGCGGTGGACGAGATCTACCGCTCGGTGACAGTGCTTCCACCGGGCGGGGTGTACACGCTGGCTTCGGAATCGAGCCCGCTGCTGCTGGTGGCGCGCAACGACCTGCCCGTTTCGATGCGGATCCGCTTCCGGATCGACGCACCGCCGGAAACGAAGATCACCGATATCGGCGAACAACTGCTCCCGCCCCGCGGGACCCGCTCGTTCCAGATACCGAGTGAGGTCAGTGACAGTCGCAACCTCGTCGTTCCGATATCGCTGAGTACACCCGAAGGTGTCCCGCTCGGCTATGCCACCTCGATTTCGGTGCGTTCCAACGCCTACGGGCAGATTCTGGCGATCATCACCGCCTGCGCGGCCGCACTGTTGTTCCTGCTCGCCGGCCGCCGCCTGTGGCGCCGGTTCCACGGCGAACACGATCCGGCCGACAAGGGTGTGGATCCTGGGGTCCGGCGGCGGGTGATCCGGCTGGGCCGGGCCCGGCGGCGCACAACCGGCCACACCGATCTCGAGGTGAGTGACGAAGCGCTGGAAACCGGTCGCCACCCGGGCCGGCGCCGGGAATCGGTGTAAGTCCGGCCCCCGATGTCCCGGATAGGTCATCCACCGGACGACCTGGGGAGATGACCGCCGCGGGTGTCGCATGGAAGATGGAGGGAGTGCGCGCACCGGCAACTCCTGGCCCGTCCGGGGTGCCGGTGCGCGGCCGGATACGACATACCGCCCGCACCGTACAGTTCGTTTGCGCGCAGCGACGGCGGCGAAGTGTTCGGCACGACACAGGGGACAACCGGCAAGCGGGGGTCCGGGCGATACAGGAGGCATGATGAGCGACGATGAATCCTCCGCTCATCGGCAGCAGCCCGGTAGACAGCCCGACGGTCCACGAGACCGGCGGGCCCCCAGCGCACCGTGGGAGCGGGTGCCTCCATCTCCCGGATCGGAGCCGGAGATGACCGGCCACCCGCGTGATACCGACCGCGAATCCTTCCGGGAGCCGCCACCGCAGCTGCGCCGGCCCGAGCAGCCGGCCGATCCGGCGCCCCGGCCCGGCCCGCCTGCCCGGCGCCCGGGCCCCGGGCAGGGCCCACATCCGGGGGAGGATCGCTATGCCGGGAACAGGCGTCCCCCCGCGCCCGACAGCCGTAACCCCGCGCCCGGACGACCACAGAACCCGCCGTCCGGCGCGCGACCTGCCGTACCGCCCCGGCATCCCGGCGCACGACCCCCGGCACCGCCCGCGAATCCGCGTCCCGGCGGCCGCCCCGGTATGCCCCCGCTGGATCCGCCGTCCGGGGCGCGGCCCGCGGTGCGGCCCGATCAGCGCCCGCCCGCGCCGCCCGCGGCACCACCCCCGGCGGCGCCGCCCGCGAACCGGCCTTCGGCGTTCCGGCCGCCTGCACCGCCCACCGGGCGTCCGCAGCCGGGCCCCGGTCGCCCACTCGATGCACAACCCGACGGCGGTCACCGGCGGCCCGCGCGTCCCGGTCCGCCCATGCCCCCGCAGCAACAGCGGCCCGAGCCCGGTAATACTCCCGGCGGGCCGCCGTCCGAACCTTTCCCGGCCCAGCGGATGCGGCCGGTTCAGCAGAATCGAGCCCCCGAGCGGCCACCGCACCCGGCCGATCGGCAACACCCCGCACCCGCGCCGAACCCGGGAGCTCCCGGTCCGCAGCGGCAGCCCAACCGTCCCGGGCCGCAGGCACCGCCGGGCGGTAATTCCCGCCCGCAGACCCCACCGCGCCGGCAGGCGCCGCCCTCACAACCGCTGCGTCAGGTCCCGCCTGCCCGCGAACCACAGCGCGCCGCGCCCACCCCGGTTCCCGCCGCCGGCGGCAACCGGCCACGCACCGGCCGGCAGCCCGCAGTTGCCGTGGCCGAGCCCCTGGAAGCGGCCGCTACCGCGGATAAACCCGACAACAGCCAGTCCAAGCTGCTCAAGGACTCCGGTTCGATCGCGATCGCCACGCTGATCAGCCGCATCACCGGATTCGGTAAACAGCTGCTGCTGCTGGCGGTGCTCGGCCCCGCCATCGCCAGTTCGTTCACCTCGGCCAGCCTGATTCCGAACATGATCGCCGAATTGGTACTCGGCGCCGTGCTCACCGCCATCGTGGTGCCCACCCTGGTCCGGGCCGAACAGGAGGATCCCGACCACGGCGCCGCATTCATCCGGCGGCTCGTCACCGCCGCTGCCGTCATCCTCGGTACCGCGGCCGTCCTGGCGACCGCCGCGGCGCCGGTTCTGGCAACCCATGTTTTCGTCTCCGCGGACGGCAAGGTCAATACCTCGCTCACCACGGCGCTGACCTTCCTGCTGGTCCCGGCCGTACTGTTCTATGGGCTGTCGGCCCTGTTCACCGCCATCCTCAATACCCGGGGTGCGTTCAAACCCGGCGCATGGGCGCCGGTCCTGAACAACGTGGTGGTGCTGGCGGTGCTCGGGCTCTACGCCCTGACGCCCGGCGAGATCACGTTGGACCCGGTCCGGATGAGCGATCCGAAACTGCTCGTCCTCGGCTGCGGTGTGACTCTCGGCGTGATCGTGCAAGCGACCAGCCTGCTGCCGGCCATCCGCCGCCAGGGCATCGATCTGCGCCCGCTGTGGGGTCTGGACAACCGGCTCAAACAGTTCGGCACGATGGCCGCCGCGATCATCCTGTACGTGCTGATCAGCCAGATCGGCGGTGTTTTCGCGAACAACATCTCCTCGCGCGCCGATGAGGCCGGTCCGGCGATCTACCAGAATGCGTGGCTACTACTGCAGCTGCCGTACGGCGTTATCGGCGTCACCCTGCTCACCGCGATCATGCCCCGGCTCAGCCGTAACGCCGCCAACGACGACACCCCCGCGGTGGTCGACGATCTGTCGGCGGCCACCAGGCTGACCATGATCGCGTTGATCCCGATCGTCACCTTCCTGACCTTCGCCGGACCGCAGGTCGGCGATGCGTTGTTCGGGTACGCACGGTTCGCGGAAGACGCCTCCCGCCTCGGTACAGCGGTCAGCTTCTCGGCCTTCACCCTGATCCCGTATTCGCTCGTACTGATTCACCTACGGGTGTTCTACGCACGAGAACAGGCGTGGACACCGACCTGGATCATCCTCGGCATCACCGCCGTCAAGATCTTGTTCTCGGCGCTGGCCCCGTTGATCGCCGATAGCCCCGATCAGGTCGTGATCGTGCTCGGTATCGCGACCGGCCTCGGTTTCACCGTCGGCGCGGTGATCGGTGGCTGGCTGCTGCACCGCAGTCTGGGCGATCTGCGGATGGCCAATGTGGGGCGTACGGTCAGCCGGGTGCTGCTGTCCTCGCTGGCCGGCGGCGCCGTCATGCTCATCGCCGACCGAGTGATGGGCCTGGACCGGCTCACCGAATCCCTCGGCGGACCGGGCTCGTTCATCCGGGTCGGGATCACCGCGATCGTGATGTTCGCGGTGGCGTTCGGGCTGATGCGGCTGGCCGGGATACCCGAGGTCGTCGCCATCACGGTCGCGATATCGCGGCGGCTCGGCATCACCCCGCCGGCACCGCCGCTGGACCTCGACGAACCCGTCGAAGAGGAGCACACCACGCGGATCATGCGCCGGCCCGACCCGTATCTCGCGTACTCCGGCTTCGATTCGGCCATGGACGCACAGAGCACAATGGTGCTACCGGTGATCCGGCCGGACTCGGTTGATCGCACCGCAGGCGGCCAGTTCCCGTACCCTGTTCGGCAGACCGGCACAAGTGACAGACCCGCCGAGTTTGCGGCATACCAGGGCGAAGGAGGTCCGAGGGTGAGCGACGACGCGGTGGGCAAGGTCCCAGCCGCCGATCCTGCGCGGAATCCGGCGAGCGGACGCTTGTCCACCGATGTTCCCCCGGAGCAGTCGGAGCCGGGTGAGGCGCGCACCCAGCGTGTGGACACCGGTTCGGCCGATTCCGCCCACCCGCCCGAGCAGGCGCCGGGCAGCGGGCCACAATACGACGATGCGGCCGCCGGGCCACCGGACGACGCCGACGAGCACCTGTCCGAGGAGCGTGTCCAGCGCACCGGCGCCACGGTGTCGGCCACCGATCCGGTGTACGACACCGGGATGATCGCCGTACCACCTATGACGCAGGCGAGCCGGGTGCAGCGGGGGCCCAAACTCATCGCCGGAGCTTCCGTCGCCGGTGGCCGATATCGGCTGCTCGCCGATCACGGCGGCGCACGTGGCCTGAAGTTCTGGCAGGCACTCGATATCAAGCTCGATCGGGAAGTGGCGCTGACCTTCGTCGATGCCGATCAGCGGGCGGGCAGCGACTCCGGTCAGGACGGTCCGCAGGCCATCCTGTCCCGCACGCTGCGCTTGGGCCGTATCAATTCACCGGGCCTCGCACGTGTCCTGGATGTGGTGCGCGGTAGTTCCGGCGGCATCGTGGTGGCCGAATGGACACCGGGACGTTCGCTGCGGGAAATGGCCGAAACCGTCCCGTCGCCGATCGGCGCCGCCCGCGCCATCCGAGTACTGGCCTCGGCCACCGAAATGGCGCACCGCAGCGGCGGCGCGCTGTCCATCGACCATCCGGACCGGATCCGCATCAGCGCCAACGGCGACGCGGTGCTGGCATTCCCCGGCACCCTCGGCGATGCCGACCCGCAGAGCGATGTCCGCGGCCTGGGCGCGATGCTCTACGCGCTCATCACCGCCCGGTGGCCGCTGCGGACCGGCGGCGTCAGCGGGAACGCCGCCACGGTGGGCGGGCTGCGCCTGGCCGATTTCGGTTCCGACGGCACGCCCGTGGAACCCCGCCAGATCCGGCCCGAGGTCCCCTTCGAGATTTCGGCTGTGGCCGTACGCTCGCTGGAGCCGAACAAGGGTGTACGCACCGCCGCCACCATCCAGCACGTCCTGGAACAGGCCTCGGTGGTGGACCAGAAGACCGATTTCATCCCGGTGTTGCGGCTGGGGCAGCGTGCCCCGGCTCCGGCCGACGAATCGCTGGCCGATCCGGAGCTGCTGGCCGCCGAACGCGAGAAATCGCAGCGGATGATGTGGATCATGGTGGCCCTGGGGATTCTGACCGCGCTCGTGGTCGGCATCGTCATCTGGTGGCTGGTAAGCGTTTTCGCGCCGGGTGATTCGAGTGAACCGCTCAACGAGCAGCGCGTGATCGGTTTGACGACCAGCCGCGCGCCGGAGGAGTCGCCGAGTTCGGCGGCCCCGTCGACGACACCTGCCGACGTCGCCGGCGTACCGGTGCCGATCTCGGGGATAACCGTGTTCTCCCCGGAAGGCACACCGGACGACCCCGACGGCGGGCCCGCGGCGATGGACGGCGATCCGGCCACCTCATGGAGCACCGACCAGTACTTCCAGCAGTTCCCGGCGTTGAAGAAGGGGGTGGGCCTGCTGGCGACCCTGCCCAGCCCGGCCAACCTCACCAAGGTCACCATCACCTCGCCGACCCCGGGTACGTCGATCGAGATCCGGACCTCGCCCACCGAAGCACCCACCTTGGACCAGACTCAGCTCGCGGGCACCGCGGTGCTCGGCGACGGGATCACGGAGGTGCCGGTGCAGAGCGATCAAGCCGCCCGCTACGTTCTGATCTGGGTCACCGGTCTGGGCAACTCCGGCGCCCAGTTCCAGAGCTCGATCGCCGAGTTGAGCTTCGAAGCAAAGCCCTGACCTGCGGTTTCGTTATCCCGTCAAGGTATCCGGAGCAACCGGATCCGGTTGCTGCGCAATGGCGCCCGGGATATGATCACGATCCGCGCTCCCAGGAGGGAGCCGGTGGGATCAGGGGTACGGTCCCGCTCGCTGAGTACACGCAGTAATCACCACAGGTCGGCTCGCGCCGCGCCGAAACTGTCGTGGGCGGTTGTCCAAGGGGTTGGCTATTGTCGTCCGAATTGAATGCGGGGGTTCGCGGGGGGACGACGCCGTCTCCTGGGGTAGGGGCGCGAGAAACCGGGTTCGATATCACCTCGGATACCGAATTGTTGCGGGCGCACGCGGCCGGGGCGCCGCACGCCTTCGCCGAACTGATCCGCCGGCACAACGACCACCTCTGGCAGACCGCCGCGCGCGTCTGCTACACCCCCGAGGACGCCGCTGATTCGCTTCAGGAAGCTCTGCTGTCGGCTCATCGCAACGCGGGCTCCTTCCGTGGTGAATCCGGGGTGCGTACCTGGTTGCACCGCATAGTCGTCAATGCCTGCCTGGACCGGATACGGCGCAATCGCGCCCAGCGGGCCGTGGTCCTTCCGCCGGAGGTCTGGCCCGAAATATCCGACTATGCCGACGAATACAGCCGGGTCGATATCGCCATAGTGCTGGAACGCGCCCTGTTCGCCCTCCCACCGGATCAGCGCGCGGCGGTGGTGGCCGTGGATGTGGAGGGGTACAGCGTCGCCGATGCGGCCGATCTGCTGGGTGTTCCGGTCGGCACGATCAAGAGTCGATGTGCGCGGGCACGACAGCGGCTCAAAGCCGAATTGGATTCCCTGAACGGGGAGGGGAACCGGATGTGAGGACGACGCGTCCAAACCGGTGACACATTTTTCCTCCCGAATGGGATGTACTCACCGGGAGCGCCACCGCAGAACCCAGGAATCGAAACCCGAGCCAGATGAACTCAGCAGCATTGGAGGTGCGAAGGACATGAGCCCCGTTCCGCAACCTCCTTTCCCTGCGGAGTTGCTCGCCGATCTGCACGCCGGAAATATCGACCCCGATCTCGCGGCCCGGCTCTGGCCGGCGGTCCGGCAGGATCCGGACGCCCGCCGCTATCTCGAATCGCTCGATTCACTGCGCATATCCCTCACCGGCCTCGCCGAGTCCGATCGGGTTGTCCGGCCGATGCCGGCGGATATCGCGGCCCGGCTCGAGGCGTTCGCCGAAACCCTCGGAAACGAAGCGGGCCGCAACGACAGTGCCGATACCGCCGGGGCGGTGGAGACAACTGTGCCCCTCGGCGATATCCCGGCACCGGCACCCGCGGGCAGATTCGCCGCTGCGGACGCAGGCCGATCCGGGCCGGTCGGTGCGGCACCGATATCGCTGGATGCCCGTCGGCGGCGCCGGCGCATCGCCGCCGGGATCGCCGCCGCCGCGGCGGTACTGATCTGCGCCGGTGCCGCGCTGTTCGCCGGCTTCCGGCCCGAGGGTGAAACGGTGCCGACTGCCGCGCCCACCGGCACCACAGGCACAGAATCCGGCGCCGAGTTCGATACGACGATCGCGCTGCGCGCGCTGGGCCGCCACGATGTGCCCGGCCGGCTGGCCGATCCTGCGGCCCTCACCGCATGTGTCCGGGCCGCCGGGGTCGATCGCCCCGTGCTCGGATCCACCGAGATGAGGTTCCGCGACCGTGACGACGCGGTGCTTATCCTCGTCGGCGGGCGAAACGGTGCGCAGATCACCGCGCTCGTCGTCGGCCCGGGGTGCGGACCCGGCAATCCGGAGTTGCTGACTCCGATCACCGATATCGGCTGAGGAATCCCAGCACTTTCCGGTCGTACCCGTACCGGGTAGCCGCTGTTCCCGAGCTTCCCGTCGCCTGCCGCGCAGGAGCTCGGGGGCCGGTCCGGTCCGGCCGTCGCCGGGAACAAAGCCCGTCTACCCTGTTGTTGACCGAAACGTCCCCATCAGCTTTCTCCGGAAGGGTCCCATGAGCACGCCAGTTCGCGACCTGATCATCGTCGGCTCGGGGCCGGCCGGTTACACCGCCGCCGTGTACGCCGCCCGCGCCGAACTCGAGCCGCTGGTGTTCGAAGGCACCCAGTTCGGCGGTGCCCTGATGACGACCACGGAGGTCGAGAATTTCCCGGGTTTCCGCGACGGGATCATGGGCCCGGATCTGATGGAACAGATGCGGGAACAGGCCAAACGCTTCGGTGCGGATATCCGCACCGAAGATGTGGACGCCATCGATCTGAGCGGTCCGGTGAAGAAGGTCACCGTTGGAGACGATGTCTACGAAGCACATGCGGTGATTCTGGCCATGGGGTCGGCCGCCCGCTATCTGAACGTCCCCGGTGAGCAGGAACTGCTCGGTCGCGGTGTCAGCGCCTGCGCCACCTGCGACGGCTTCTTCTTCAAGGGCCAGGACATCGTGGTGGTCGGCGGCGGCGATTCGGCGATGGAAGAAGCGCTCTTCCTCACCAAGTTCGCCTCCAGCGTCACCGTCGTACACCGGCGCGACGAATTCCGGGCCTCGCGCATCATGCTCGAACGTGCCAAGAACAACGAGAAGATCCGTTTCCGCACGAATGCCGAAGTGGTCCAGGTGCACGGTGAGACCAGCGTCACCTCGTTGACCCTGCGCGATACCCGTACCGGGGAAACTTCCGAGCTGCCGGTCACCGGTCTGTTCGTCGCCATCGGTCACGACCCGCGCAGCGAACTCGTCCGCGGCCAGGTGGACCTGAACGCGGAAGGCTATGTCCTGGTGCGTGATCCGGGCACCGAGACCTCGATCGCCGGCGTCTACGCAGCGGGCGACCTCGTCGACCACACCTACATGCAGGCCATCACCGCGGCCGGCACCGGTTGCCGGGCCGCCATCGACGCCGAACGCTGGCTCGCCGAGAAGGGCGATATCACCAGCAATACGCTGCCGCACGCCGACCAGCCCGTCGCCGTTCCGACAGCGAATTGAGCCCGGAGGGCTCACCGGGCAACTGAGCCACGGGCTCGGTTGCCCACCTCAGCCCCGGGCGCACAGGCGTCCGGAGAACCAAGGAGAACAGCCATGTCCGACGCCACCAACACGGTCACCGTCACCGATACCTCGTTCGCCGATGCTGTCCTGCAGAGCGAGAAGCCGGTGCTGGTCGATTTCTGGGCCACCTGGTGCGGACCGTGCAAGATGGTCGCCCCCGTACTGGAGGAGATCGCGGGCTCGCACGCCGACAAGCTCACCGTCGCCAAGCTCGATATCGACGCCAACCCCGATACCGCCCGCGATTACCAGGTCATGAGCGTGCCGACTATGATCCTGTTTGCCGGTGGCAAGCCGGTGAAGCAGATCGTCGGAGCCAAGGGGAAGGCCGCACTCCTGCGGGAAATCGAAGACGTCATCTGACGTCTCGAATAGGCCATCCGGCGGCCGTCACGCGGCGACGCGCCGTAGTATGCCCTGACCAAGATTGTCGAATTCCGGTCCGGGTCTGACAGAATCGACCACGCTCCGTCGTGCGAGGGTGTACGCCATCGCATGAGTGGGTACCCGGGATTGACGGAAGGAAGGGCCCTCACGCATGCACCGACTTCGTCACGGCGACACCGGTCCAGCCGTAGCAGAGGTTCGGAGCACCCTGGCGAGTCTGGGGTTCCTGCACGCACACAACGGCGCGCAGACCAATGGTTCGGACGAGTACTGGAAAGACACCGAAGCCACCTTCGACTACCAGCTCGACTCCGCGGTGCGTGCCTTCCAGCAGCACCGCGGACTCCTGGTCGACGGTGAGATCGGCCCTGCGACCTACCGTGCGCTGAAAGAAGCGTCCTATCGGCTGGGTGCCCGCACCCTGATCTACCAGCTCTCGGCGCCGCTGTACGGCGACGATGTGGCGACCCTGCAGCGCCGGTTGCAGGACCTCGGTTTCTATGTGCACCGGGTGGACGGCTTCTTCGGCCCGCACACCCACGAGGGCCTGACCTCGTTCCAGCGGGAGATCGGGCTCGCCGCCGACGGTATCTGCGGTCCGGATACGCTGCGTTCGCTCGAATTGCTCGGCGCCCGGGTCACCGGCGGGAATCCACATAGGATCGCCGAGGAAGAAGTGGTGCATCGGGCCGGTCCACAGCTCACCGGTAAACGTATCGTGATCGATCCGGGTCTGGGCGGGCCCGATCGTGGTCGTGGTATTCCCACCGAGTTCGGTGACGTGTACGAACAGGAGATCCTGTGGGATCTGGCCAGCCGGCTGGAGGGCCGAATGGCTGCCACCGGGATGGAAACCTTTCTGTCCCGCCCGTGGGGGAGCAACCCCACCGATGCGGAACGGGCCGAAACCTCCAATGCCTTCGACGCCGATCTGATGATCTCCCTGCGGTGCGCGTCCAACTCCAGCCCCATGGCCAACGGCGTGGCCGGATTCTATTTCGGCAATTCGCACGGGTCGGTCTCCATGATCGGTCAGGTGCTGGCCGGGTTCATCCAGCGGGAGGTGGTGGCCCGGACCTCGCTGCAGGACTGCCGGACCCATCCGCGTACCTGGGACCTGTTGCGTCTCACCAAGATGCCGACAGTGCAGGTGGACCTGGGTTACGTCACCAACCAGTACGATGCGTCGGTGCTGGCCGATCCACGGATGCGCGATGTCATCGCCGAAGCGATCCTGATCTCCGTGAAGCGGCTCTACCTGCTGGGGCAGGACGATCAGCCCACCGGAACATACACTTTCGCCGAACTGCTGGCCGAGGAACTCGCCGCCGCCGACAGCGGTTAGCGAATCCCCCGGCCGGTCGGCCTCAGAGAGTGAGGATCCGGGTCGGTACGGTCATCGACGCGGCAGCCAGCAGCTGATCGAGGGCTCGCTCGACATCCTCTTTCCAGCCGTGATCGGTATCGAGTTCCAGCCGCAACCGGGGGAAACGGTGATGCGGTTGTACTACCTCGAACCCGACCTCCTGCAGGAAATCGGCGTCGATCATGCAGTTCTCCGGGCTGCACTCCATCACCGAACGCCGGGCTCCGCGCCCGGGGACACCGATCCGTTCCATCAGTCGCATGGTCCCGGTCGGACGGTCGGAGAGGGCGGTGCTTGCGTGTGCTCCCCGGATACCGAACGCTTCCAGCGCGCGCACGCCGCGCCGGACCAGATCGGTGACGACCCCCTGCACCATCCGGTAAGCGATATCGCCGTCCAGGTCTGGGTATTCGGTACCGAGAGTGGTCAGCAAGATAGCGTCGGGACTGACCGGGGAGGTGGGGAAGAGACCGGCTCGGGGCACCACCCGGGGTGGCGCGTAGAGCGCACAGCCGACGGTTTTGTCATCGATCGTCGCGAGCTGCCCGCACGAGCCCCATTCGAGCATCACCGTCGAGATCCAGGCTTCCTTCTCGAAAACCGGATCGCTGATACCACTGGAGTCCGCGGCCACCGCCGGGTCGATCTCCCAGAACACACAACGGCGCGCATGTGCCGGCAGCCGGCTGATGCTTTCCAGGGTTAATCCTGTGACGCTGGTCGACACCGCTCTGCTCAGCCTCCAGCTATCCGATTCGTCGATGCTCACGCCGCATCAATGGTTTCTCGCCAGCAAGAATATGCGATCAAGCGAACCTGCCTCATTCCGCGTCACTAAGTCTTCGGTCAAGGACTGCCTCGGCACATCGGCCCTCACGATCCCGCACTGTCACAGTGACGTTTCATGGCGGAGGCAGAGGTTATGCGGATAACAAGCCGAAATTTCAATTGTTCAACGAAGTTTGCAGCATCATCCCGACGATCCGCTCCAGATCGTCCACCGACCCGAACTCGACGACAATCTTGCCCTTCCGCTTACCGAGACTCACCGAAACCTGCGTATCGAAAGATGACGACAGCCGGTCGGCGACATCCTGTAAACCAGGGGAGTGGATAGGCGGCCGGCGCGGCGCGGGCGGCTTGGCCGGCTCCTGTTCCCGGTTCGCCAGCTTCACCGCTTCTTCTGTCGACCGCACCGAAAGCCCCTCGGCGACGATCCGGGCGGCCAGCACCTCCTGTGTGTCGGCACCGCCCTCCAGGCCGAGCAGCGCCCGCGCATGCCCGGCGGACAGCACCCCCGCCGCGACCCGGCGCTGCACCGGGATCGGTAGCTTCAGCAAGCGGATCATATTGGTTACCACGGGCCGCGAGCGTCCTAGTCGCGACGCCAGCTCCTCCTGGGTAACCCCGAACTCCTCGAGCAACTGCTGATAGGCCGCCGCCTCTTCGAGCGGGTTGAGCTGGACGCGATGAATATTCTCCAGGAGTGCGTCGCGCAGCATAGCGTCATCGTTGGTCTCCCGGACGATGGCGGGAATAACCTCCAGCCCCGCCTCTTGGCAGGCCCGCCAGCGTCGCTCACCCATGATGAGCTGATAGCGGTCGCCGCCCGGCTCCAGTTCCCGGACCACGATCGGCTGCATCAAACCGAACTCACGAATCGAGTGAACCAGTTCGGCGAGCGCCTCATCGTCGAAATACTGCCGGGGCTGCTTCGGATTGGGCTCGATCTTTCCGGGCTCGATCTCCCGGTACACCGCGTCCCCTGCGGAGGTCAGATCCGGACTCTCCACGGGTTCGGGAACCTGGTGCAGATAGGTGGAGGCGGGGCGCGGCCCTGGATCCAGACCGATCACCGCATCGGCGGCCTCGGCACCCAGCCCGGTCGCAACCGGAGCCGGGCCGGTCGGAATCAATGCCGCCAGACCGCGTCCCAGCCCACCCTTTTTCGACTGACTCACCGGCCTACCCTTTCCATTGCCCGCATCCACAGCCATGCCCGGTCCGTTCACTGAGCGCCTTCCGTGAGCGCCGCCGGCCGCGCCGCGCCGCGCGCGGCCATTTCCCGACCGGCATCCAAATAACTGAGGGCACCACGGGAACCCGGGTCGTAATCGAGCACGGTCATACCGTATCCGGGTGCCTCGGAGACCTTGACGCTGCGCGGAATCACCGACCGCAGTACAACGTCCCCGAAGTGGCTACGCACCTCTTCGGCCACCTGATCGGCCAGTTTGGTCCGGCCGTCGTACATCGTGAGAACCACGGTCGATACATGGAGTTCGGGGTTCAGGTGGGATTGGACCAAGCCGATATTCCGGATCAACTGGCCCACGCCCTCCAGGGCGTAGTACTCGCATTGGATCGGGATCAGGACTTCCCGGGCCGCGACCATGGCGTTGATGGTGAGCAGACCCAGCGACGGTGGGCAATCGATCAGCACGTAATCGATGTCGTAGCCGGCGATATTGGCTTCTTGGATAGCCCCTTTGAGCCGCGCTTCCCGAGCCACCATTGAGACCAGTTCGATTTCGGCGCCGGCGAGATCGATCGTTGCCGGTATACAGAGCAGATTGTCACTGTGCGGACTCTGCTGGATCGCGTCCTGAACCTTGATCTCGCCGATCAACAGTTCGTAGGTCGACGGAATACCGGAGTGATGCTCGACGCCGAGCGCGGTGCTGGCATTGCCCTGCGGATCCAGATCGATCACAAGCACCTTCATCCCCTGATGCGCCAGGGCCGCGGCCAGATTGACCGTTGTCGTAGTCTTGCCGACTCCGCCTTTCTGGTTGGCTACAGTGATGATGCGTTGCTCATGAGGTTTCGGCACTGTCACCTTTCCTGGATGCATTAACTGGCTCGCCCGGTGGGCCTCGGCAGCAATCGGTGTCTCGGTGGGGGAGATATGGCCATACGGTGTGCTTCCGAATGCCTCCGGGCCGATATTGCTACCATCCAGCATTCCCGGCACGCGCGATGTTTCCCGTGAAACATTCGCTGAACCGTTCGACATAGACCGCTCCTAACGCGAGAACTGCAAGATCACGTGGCCTGACGGACGCCGGCGCCGTGTCGTCGAAACAAGCCGTACCGGACCGAACGACGATCCACGACCAGGACTGCGACATCCATGCGGGACGGGTGACTTCGCCGCACTGCGTGGTCACGCGAAGCTACCTCCTCCGACGCGGACACCGAGTCGCCGGTCGATCGAACGGAGCTGCACCGCTGCAACACCAAGATTCCTCCGTGGCACCGACGCTCACGCCCGACGTCCAATAGCTTGCCAGCAGCGAGCCCGAGAAGAAAGCTGAATCGCTGCGACGCGCCCGCGACACGCAGAACTAGCCCGAATTCATCGTCCGGTAACACGCCCGGCGCCTCGCCGGTACTGGCGAGGCGATGTTTCACGGGAAACATCGACCGTTCCACGGCTCCGCCGCTCATCTCGCAATACACGCCGATTGTCTCGAGATCCACCCAAGGGAGCCCCGCACGAATGCCTACACGGGATCGGCGACCAGATCGATGCGGCCGGGCTGCCGCAGACGGTGGCAATCCATGGATGGGGGTGCCGTGCCGGTCGACTCCGTAAGTTGCATAAGCGGTCCCGGCCCTCTTGCCACCACAACGGTCTGTCGCTCGTGTGCCTCTATCGAAGAAATCTCCGAACAGGCTCCTGCCGCAACCGGCGTCCATCGTGGGCATTCGCACGCGCGAGCGTCATCTACGACATCGAGCGCCGAGGCGCGTGGCCCGTCGCCGGCCGAACTATGGTGGCGGCTGCAGTTTTGTGTCCGCCGCTCACCTACCCTCCTGGTCAGCCCCTCTTCGTCACTGTGACAACGGGCTGCCCGGCGCGCCACGTGCAACCGACGCGCCCCCTTCGCCCGCCTCCGCGTGACCCATCGGTGTGGCCCGATTGCGTACGGGTTCCTCGATGTTTCCCGTGAAACGTCAGCTTCGCCTAGCGAAGATCTGCGGCAGTTCATCAACGAATCGACGTATCGACCGCCACTGCAGATCGCGAGCGCTCCTGCCGGAACAGAGAGGCCCGACAACGTCGCCGGGGCGGTGTTCGACCTACGGCCCGTCACCATCGGCGAGGACCACAGCGCGCGACCACACCGCCGCCGGTCTGCGGTGACGAACAGTCCAGAAGCTCGCCGACGCAAACTCGCCCGTCGGCCGGACTATCTGACCCCGACGTACCGTTCTGCTCCAACGATCACCGGCTCCGCCGAAGAGCAGCCGCGGGACGGCCTGCCCCGTCGATTCATCACTGTCCACCGGAATTCCACGGACCGTGCGAGTTATGTCACCGACCGGGGCGGAGCCCTGTTCGTTGCCGCCCGGCTGGATTGGCTGGCTCCGATGCCCGGTCGCGCGGCTGGCTCGGCTGCGGCCTGAAAGTAACCACACCTGCGGCCGCTGCGCGTTGCCGTCTGCCGAAAGGGCCGGCGATGCGGTGCGACGACGGAGGCGGAGAGGAAGTCCCGAGTAGCAGGAACGGCGAAGTAACCCGAAATTTGGTGCGGCCGGGCTGCTGCTGCGCGCTGGCAGTCCCGCTCTGGGATGAAGGACCGACTGCGCGTTACGCGACCTTTCCCTGGTCGCCTCCTCGGGGCCGCCCGCGCCGACAGGGGGTTGCTCATCGGCTTCGGCAAAGCCGATGTTTCACGGGAAACATCATGCCGCGGGGGGAGGGGAGCAGGGGTGAGGGGAACGGATCAGGTTTGACCTGTTTCCGCCCGGCGCTGCGCTCGGGTGCGTTTCTTCGGGCGCTTGGACGGTCGCTCCGAACGGCGCAAGCGTTCGGCCGATAGAACTACGGTCGGAGGATCGACGATCCCGGCACCACATTCCAGCACGGCGAAGTTGCCGGCACCCGCTCGTTCGACCGCCAGGCGATCGCGTTCCAGTTCGTCGGCGACACTGGCCCCCTTGAGGGCAAGCATATGTCCGTGCTCGTGCAGCAGCGGCACCGACCATTCCGTCAGCTTCGCCAAGGGCGCGACAGCTCGCGAAGTCACCACATCTGCTCCGCCGGCTTCCTGGATCACCCCGGGCTGCTCAGCGCGGCCCCGCACTACAGTGATCTCGAGCCCCGCCGCGTCTATGAATTCTTTGAGGAAAACCGTCCGGCGCAACAGCGGCTCGACGAGGGTGATTCGGAGGTCCGGGCGGGCGAGGGCCAAGGGAATTCCGGGCAACCCCGCGCCGCTACCGATATCGACTACCGAGGCTCCCTCGCCGATCAGTTCGCCGACAACAGCGCAGTTGAGGATATGCCGCTCCCAGAGCCGGGGCACTTCCCTCGGGCCGATCAGTCCGCGCTCCACCCCGGCGGTGGCGAGAGCGGCCCAGTAGTCACACGCCGATCCCAGGCGCTCGCCGAAGACGGATTCCGCTTCCGCCGGCGGCGGCGACTGCGGCGCCATGGCCGCCGAATCGCCGAGTTCTGGTTTCACGTGAAACACCCTTCTGTTCGATTGTGATCGACGAGCTCGAGCAGTTGGACCCACTACGGTCTCACCGTAGCCTCCTGGCACCCGACTGTTCTCGACCAGCCGGAACCGGACGTGCAAAGGGCCCGAGTCGCAGGGACTCGGGCCCTTTGCGTCGACCGGAATTCTGGTCACTCCGCTGGTACGGGGGTCAGTCCGGTATGACGACAACCCGCCGGTTCGGCTCCACGCCCTCGCTCTCGCTGGCGACCCCGGCGATCGCGGCGACCGCGTCGTGCACGATCTTGCGTTCGAACGGCGTCATCGGGGCGAGTTGCTCCGGCGAACCCGTCTCCAGGACACGCTGCGCGGCCGCCGCACCCAGGGCACTCAGATCTGCGCGCCGCTTCGCTCGCCAGCCCGCCACATCGAGCATCAACCGACTCCGCACACCGGTCGCCTGCTGCACCGCGAGCCGGGTCAGTTCCTGGAGTGCGTCGAGTACCTCACCGCTGTGCCCGACCAGTTTCGACAGATCCTTGCCACCATCGATACTGACCACCGCGCGATCACCTTCGACGTCGAGGTCGATATCACCGTCGAAGTCGAGTACATCGAGAAGCTGTTCGAGATAGTCGCCGGCGATCTCGCCCTCTTCGATGAGCGCTTCCTCGACGTCGCCCGCCGAATCCACGGCGTCCGACTCCACCACGGTCGAGGATGCGCTGGCGGTGGCGTCGCCACCTTCGGTCTCGAGTGTCATATGTTTCCTTTATCTACTCGCCGGGACACCGACCGCCCGTCGGCCGGTGTCCCGATCACAAGGGGTCTGCGGGGGAGGGGTCAGCGGCGCCGCTTCTGATTGGCGCGGCCGCGGTTGCCGGACCGTTTCTGACCACCCGGCCGGCGCTGGCCCGACTGTTTGGGTTTGGCATTCGTCTTGGCAGGACTCGAACCGTTCGCTTCGGCCGTACCGTCGGCGGCCGTCTCCTCGGAGCCGTCGGCCGGTTTGGCCGGCTGCTTCTTCCGGGTGTCGACAGGCTTCGCGCCGGGCTTGGGGGCGTTCTGCGCCTGCTTCTCCATCTTGGCCTGCTTCTTGGCTTCGTCTTCCTTGGCCATCCGGCCGAAGACGAGATGCTGCTGGCCGTAGGTCCAGATGTTGTTGGACACCCAGTACAGCAGGACGGCGATGGGCAGGAACGGACCACCGATCAGGACACCGAACGGGAAAACCCATAGCGCCAGCTTGTTCATGATCGCGGCCTGCGGGTTGGCCGCAGCCTCCGCGCTCTGCCGGGAAACCGACGCGCGAGCGTTGAAGTGGGTCGCGACCGCAGCGATCACCATGAGGGGGATCGAGACCAGGGCAATACTCAACCGGCTCGGGGTACCACCGTAATCGGCGAAGGCCTGCAACTCCTCGACCGGCGCGGTGATGAAGGCGGAAATCGGGGCGCCGAAGATACGGGCGCTCAGGAACGACTGCACATCCTCGACGTTGAAGACGTAGTTCGGCGTATGCGCGTTGGTGTACGGATCCATACCGAGCTGGCCGAAACCGTGACCGGTGCGGTTGAACGAACGCAATACGTGGAACAGGCCGAGGAAGACCGGTACCTGGGCCAGGATCGGCAGACAGCCCATGAGCGGGTTGAAGCCGTGGTCTTTCTGGAGCTTCTGCATCTCCAGCGCCATCTTCTGGCGGTCGTTCTTGTACTTCTTCTGCAGCTCCTTGATCTGCGGCTGCAGCTCTTGCATCTGTTTGGTGGTACGAACCTGCCTCACGAAGGGCTTGTAGAGCACCAGACGCAGCGTGAAGACGAGGAAAACCACGGACAGCGCCCAGGACAGGCCGTTATCGGCCCCGAACGCGAAGCCGAATACCCGATGCCAGAACCAGAGGATCCAGGACACCGGGTAGTAGATGAAATCGAGCACGGCTCTATGCACTCCCGTCGGTAGTGTCACCGATCACCGCATGCGGTGATCCCTTACAAGCTTTGGGCTGCGGGTCGTCGTGGCCGACACTGCGCTGCCGCTCCGGCACGGGATCCCATCCACCAGGGTGCCAGGGTGCGCATTTGGCCAATCGCACGACCGTCAGTCCGACGCCGACGATGAGTCCACGGGTGCGCAAGGCGGTCACCGCGTACTCGCTGCAGGTGGGAGTGAACCGGCAGACCGGCATCCGGGTGGGGGAGACGTAGGTCCGGTACAGCTCGATCGAGAAGATCAGAATATTTGCCGGCCATCGAGCGACGGCGGCGACAGGTGAAGTACGGAGGCTCATCGCGAGGCGCCCGAATCGGCAGCAACGGGAAGATCCAGCCTGCGTAATCCGCTACGCAGCTGGCGGCGCAGCTCGTCGCTGTCGGCGCCGGCGGCGCCGGGGAGAGCGCGAATCACGATATCCACCTCGGCGGAGATATCCGCGGTCAGTTCGGCACAGATATGACGCAGGCGGCGGGCCACGCGGTGCCGGACGACCGCGGAACCCACCGCCTTGCTGACGATCAACCCGAATCGCGGGCCACCGAATCGGACCCGGACGCCGGGATCTCCCGGATCCGGGTGATCCACCAGAACATGAACGACAAGGTCCCGCTTTCCCGCCCGCCGACCGCGTCGCACCGTCCGGGAGAAATCGGCACGCTGATGCAGCCGATGCGGCTCAGGAAGCACCCGGGCACCCGGACATCATCCAAACCGCCGAACCGGCAGTATTACCGGCGGCGTAGGCCACGAGGTTCGGCGGACCGGGCATCGAGCTCGGTCGGAAATCAGGCGGTGAGGCTGGCGCGGCCCTTACGGCGCCGCCCGGAGACGATGGCGCGGCCCGCACGGGTCCGCATCCGGAGACGGAAACCGTGGACCCGCGCCCGACGACGGTTGTTCGGCTGGAACGTCCGCTTGCCCTTGGCCACGGTCAACACTCCTCGAATTGGTGGGCACCCGACGGCGCCCGAAGCTTTTCGGTGATTCTCTCGATGTCGGTTCGGCGTCACCGCCCCGGAAGGTGGTCAGCACAGGACGGCCACCACGCCGAGGGTGACTGTATGAGGGTACTTATCCAGTTCTACCGGGTCAAACTCGCCCCTCCGGGCGCGATCGGGGTCACGCTCGCCGTCCGGCCGGTGACGGTGTCGGTGGCGATGGTCACCCTCACCTCCCCAGCCCCGGACGGGCCGCAGGTCGAGCACTCACGCTCGGTCCGGCGCAGCGCGCGACCGCAACGGCGGTCCCGGGAGATTGTCCACATCTGTGGATAATTGTGTGGAAATACCCTGTGAATGGCATATTCGTAGGGCCGACGGTGCCACGCCGCAGCCGGAAGAGGGGGTTCCGGGCAGCGCCCCGGGCGCCGTATCCGTCGGATGCGGCAGGTTCGGTGAGCGACGTATGCGGTGTCACTGGAACGAACCAGTACAGTAGACGCACCGCGAGCCCCGGACGTCTGCGCCGAGCAACCGACTCCCGGGGAGGACACTGGATGGACGACGAGCAGAACGTACTGGCCACCGTATGGCCGGAGGTGGTCACCGAGTTGACCACCGGTTCGCCCGACGGTGCCATCGGCGCGGTGACCCGGGCCCAGCAGGCCTGGCTCAAATTGGTGAAACCGCTGATGGTCGTCCAGGGTTTCGCCCTGCTCTCGGTACCGTCTTCGATCGCCCAGGAAGCCATCGAACGCGATCTGCGGGAACCCATCCTGCGCTCGCTGGGCCGCAGGCTCGGCCCGCAGGTGGAGGGCCTCGGCGTTCGGATCGCCGCACCACTACCCACCGCCGGGTCCGACCCCGGTCCGCCGCGGCATGCCAGGATGACCAGCCGCCCCGAGCCCGTCGCACCCCGGCCGGAATCGTTCGCTGGCAACGGTCCGAGCCGGGCGCCCACCGGTTTCACCCCTGCGGCGACCGAGCCGCCGTGGCGTCCCGAACCGATCCGCGAGCCCGAGGCCGGTGTCTATCCCGCGCGGGGCCCCGCGCGTGGTCCCGATTTTCCGGGTGGGCCGAGGCAGCCCGACGAGTCTCGCTTCCCGGCCGCCGAGTTCTCGCACGAAGCCGAACTGCCGTTGACGGGTGAACTGCCCCGTAACCCCACCCGCCCACGCGGCCCGGAACCGGCCGGTGCCGACCCCGTGCGGCGTTCGACGCTGCCCGAGTTGCCACACGGCGCGGAATCCGTACCGGGCGCCGAGTTCCGCACCCACGACGACGATTTCACACGCGGTTCCACCGAACCGCGCGAAACGGACCCGCCGACCGTGGAAACCTATGCCACGCCCCGGGCTTACCCGCGCGAATATCCACCCGCGGCCGAATACACCAGGGAGCCGGAGTACGAACGGGAACGCGAGTATCCGCGCGCCGACTACCCCGACAGCTACCCGACCGGTCGCACCGACCTCGGCGAAACGGTGGGCAACGGCCGGGAACCGGGCATCGCGGCCCGGGAGCCGGTAGCCGAGTTCGACCCGCCCCTGCCGCCGCGCCGAACAGCCCGACCGGCTCAGGACACACTTTTCGCACCCGATATCCCGGCCGCCGATCCCGCCCCGCGGGATCCGCTGCGTGACCCCGACCGCGACAGCCTGCGGGAAAGTGTCCGCGATCCGGGTATCGATCCGGCACCGGACAGCCGTCGCGACGACGAAACAGTGGTCAATGTCCGGGACTCCTGGCCGACCTTCTTCGCGAAGTCATCGGATGCCGGGGATACGGCCAAACCGTCGGCGAGCCTGAACGCCAAGTACACCTTCGAAACGTTCGTCATCGGCGCGTCCAACCGTTTTGCCCACGCCGCCGCCGTTGCCATCGCCGAGGCGCCCGCCCGCGCCTACAACCCGTTGTTCGTCTGGGGTGCGTCCGGCTTGGGTAAGACCCATCTGCTGCATGCCGCCGGCCATTACGCGCAGCGGTTGTTCCCGGGGATGCGGGTCAAATACGTCTCCACCGAGGAATTCACCAACGACTTCATCAACAGCCTGCGTGACGACCGGAAGGTGGCGTTCAAACGCCGTTACCGCGAAACCGACATCCTGCTGGTCGACGATATCCAGTTCATCGAGGGCAAGGAAGGTATCCAGGAGGAGTTCTTCCATACCTTCAACACGCTGCACAACGCGAACAAGCAGATCGTGGTGTCCTCGGACCGGCCACCGAAGCAGTTGGCCACCCTCGAGGAGCGACTGCGGACCCGATTCGAATGGGGGCTGATCACCGATGTACAGCCACCGGAACTGGAAACCCGTATCGCGATCCTGCGCAAGAAGGCGCGCATGGACCGCCTGGACGTACCGCACGATGTGCTGGAGTTGATCGCCAGCCGGGTAGAACGCAATATCCGCGAACTCGAAGGCGCGCTGATCCGGGTCACGGCGTTCGCATCGTTGAACGGCCAGCCATTGGATCAATCGGTGGCCGAGGTGGTGCTGCGCGATCTGATGCCCGAATCGCAAGACGTCGAGATCACCGCGTCGACGATCATGGGCGTCACCGCCGAGTACTTCAATACCTCGATGGAGGAGCTGACCGGGCCGGGTAAGGCCCGCCCGCTGGCTCAGGCCCGCCAGATCGCGATGTATCTCTGCCGGGAACTCACCGATCTCTCCCTGCCGAAGATCGGCCAGGCTTTCGGCCGTGACCACACGACGGTCATGTACGCGGAGAAGAAGGTCCGCAAGGAGATGTCGGAGCGGCGCCGGGTCTACGACCAGGTGCAGGAACTCACCGCCCGTATCAAGCAGCGCTCCCGCTGATTCACCGACGCCGCTACTGTCGCGCGGCGGCGGTAACCCCATCCCCTCCGGCATCGCAGGTGCCTCCCTGAGGAGTTGCACCTGTCCGTGTGCGCGGTGTGGCGCTGCTACCCGGGCTCGCGCCCCACGCCGCCGCCCTCGGACCGCAGTGACCGCGATACGCGCTGCGATGACGCGGAACCAACAAGCCGGGCCGTGAGATGCCGCCGAGCCCGAGCTCGTACCCGCCGAGGGACGCAAAAACCGTCCCCCTGACCGGCGGCCGAACCTGCTGAAAGAACACTCCAACCGCCCGGCAGAACGGACGACGGGTAGCGGCCGGTCCGCGATATTGCGGCCGGGAGGTGTGTAGCCGCGGGACGTCCGGAGCCGGAGTCCGATCCCTGTCCGGCAGATATGAAAGGGCCGCTGAACCGGTCCATGTTCCGGCCTCGGCTGCCCCAGTCCTGCCCCGGCGGCGCCGGAGGCTTCCACGGTGGAAGTTCCGCTGCCACAGGTAGCTTCGCGAAACCCTGCCGAGAGTGGCCGACCGTGACGCTGGGACGGGACGGGCGCAACGCGGGCGTGTCGGAAATACTCACAGGTGTGTCGCTAACACCCTGTTAACGCCTTGACCAGCGGGTTTGGGATGTTTCCGGCTGT
>NZ_BDCG01000004.1 GCF_001613385.1 Nocardia flavorosea NBRC 108225
ATTCGTACACAGTGTGCACAACTGCCCGGATTCTGGGGACCAACGTGGGGATGAACTGTGGATGCTGTGTGGACAACAAATCCTGTCCACAGGCTGCCTCGATTCATCCTCGAGTTATCCCACGGCAGTCCACAGGCGGACACGCCGTCCCAACTGGGCAAACAACGGAAATCCACAGTTTCCACAGGGCCTATTACTACCCCTGTTCTTCATCTAGAAAATTTCTCTTGAAAACAGGATGTGTGGACAAGTCTCGAACGCACCCCGAACGAAAACGGTCCCGGAACCACACAAGGACGACCGGAGGCACACTCCTGGGACACCGGGCACGTCCGTCGCGGCCCCGTGGACCTCATGGCCCCGTCGCGCTCTGTGCCCAGGGGCCGGCTGCACGGGACCGGCCCGTACCGAGACAGGTCGACGCGCGACCACCACCTGCCGGGCCCCTGTCGGTGCACACCGCGGGCAAACACGTACTCCGGAGTTGTGCACAGCTCTGCTCCGGGACACCTGTGGACGGACCCGCACATCGCCGATCAATGGACTGCACTCGGAGATGCCCAACACGCCCGCTGGCTACCCGGACCCGTTGTGGGCTGGTCCGGTGCCGGTACGACGACGTATCCTCCACACGGAGGGGCGGCCGATCCGGTGCGGCGAAACGGGGTACGGTCTTAAGTCGGTCGTGTGCCAGAATTCTTCGGCGGTCGGCCGGCGTCGTGGCCGTCGTAACATCGCCGTGCGGCGGAATCGGCGCGGCGGGATACACGGGGGCAGCACAGCCACCGATCCACACTGAACGGGAGAGGACACCTCGGGCGATGGACCTTGCAGGCATGAAGTTTCGGGTCGCGCGTGAGGATTTCGCGGAATCGGTCGCATGGGTGGCGCGCAGTCTTCCGTCTCGCCCGCCGGTCCCGGTTCTCGGCGGAGTCCTGCTGGTCGCGGACGACGACGGGCTGACCGTCTCCGGATTCGACTACGAGGTATCGGCTCAGATGCGGGTGGCTGCCGAGGTCGCCGGGCCGGGCAAAGTGCTGGTCTCGGGCAAGTTGCTGGCCGATATCACCAAAGCGCTGTCGAACAAGCCGGTGGACGTCTCCGTCGACGGCAGCCGCGTGCTGATCCAGTGCGGTAGTGCCAAATTCTCCCTGCCCACCATGCCGGTCGAGGATTATCCCCAGTTGCCCGAGGTTCCGCAGTCCAGCGGGCAGTTGGTGGTGGATGTGTTCGCCGAGGCCGTGAGCCAGGTCGCCGTCGCGGCCGGGCGCGACGATACATTGCCCATGCTGACCGGTATCCGGGTCGAGATCGAGGGCCCGCAGGTGGTGCTGGCGGCGACCGACCGGTTCCGGCTCGCGGTGCGCCATATCCAGTGGCAGCCCGCGCGTACCGATATCGAGACCGCAGTCCTGATCCCTGCCCGCACTCTCTCCGAAGCAGCCAAAACGCTCGGTGCCTCCGATCAGCCGGTTCAGCTGTCGCTGGGCTCCGGAGCGGGCGCAGACGGCCTCCTGGGCATCGTCAACGGCGGCCGCCGGACCACCACCAGGCTGCTCGATGCCGAATTCCCGAAGTTCCGTCAGCTGCTGCCCAAAGAGCACACGTCGATCGCCACCTTGGCGGTGGCCACGCTCACCGAGGCGATCAAACGTGTCGCGCTGGTGGCCGAGCGCGGTGCCCAGGTGCGGCTGGAGTTCTCGGACGAGGGTTTGCAGTTGTCGGCGGGTGGCGACGATGCCGGCCGGGCCGAGGAATGGCTCACCGCCGACTTCCGGGGCGAGCCGTTGACCATCGCCTTCAACCCCGGGTATCTGATCGACGGCCTGTCCGCGTTGCATTCGGACCGGGTCACGTTCGGGTTCACCACGCCGAGCCGCCCCGCTGTCCTGCTCCCGGCCCGCGAGGAGGAGCCGGAACCGCTCGACAGTGGTGCGTATCCGGCCCTGGACAGCGACTACATCTACCTGCTGATGCCGGTCCGGTTGCCGGGCTGAGCGGGCGTGGATTCGGCAGCGCTTCGCCGGCGCCGATCCACGTCGGCAGCCGAGGTGTCCGTGACCGCCTCGATCACGAGATCCGGGCAGAGCGATATCTCCGCAAACCCGCGCCGCGACCTGCGCCGACGCAAGTTATCCACAGCTGTGGATAACTTCGCGGGTGGCCCCTGGACGGTGTGAGCAGGTGCATATTCGTGCTCTGACCTTGCATGACTTCCGTTCCTGGGAACATGCTGAGATCGAGTTATCCACAGGCCCTGCGGTTTTCCTGGGGGCAAACGGCAACGGTAAGACCAACCTCCTGGAGGCCCTCGGCTACCTGTCGACGCTCGGGTCACACCGGGTATCCGCCGATACCCCGCTCATCCGGACCGGCGCCGAACGGGCCCGGATCGGCGCCAATGTGATCAACCTGGGCCGGGAGTTGCGCGTCGATGTGGAGCTCAACCGCGGCACCGCGAACCGGGCGCAGATCAACCGGTCGCCCGTGCGCCGGCCGCGCGAAATCCTGGGCATCCTGCACACCGTGCTGTTCGCGCCGGAAGATCTGGCGCTGGTGCGCGGCGACCCGGGGGAGCGCCGCCGCTTCCTCGACGAGTTGTGCGCGGCCCGCCGACCGGGCCTGGCCGGTGTTCGCGCCGACTACGACCGGGTACTACGGCAACGGTCGGCACTGCTGAAGACCGCGGGCCGATCCGGCCGGGCCGATCTCGGCACACTCGATGTGTGGGACGGTCACTTGGCGGGTCACGCATCGGTTCTGCTCGCCGAGCGGCTACGCCTGGTGCACGACCTGCACCCGTACGTCACTCGTGCCTATGCGGCGCTGGCCCCGGAATCGCGCCCGGCGACCGTCGGATACCGCAGCGCCGCGCTTCCGGCCGAACTACTCGATCCGGCGCGTGAGCCGCGCACCGACGATCCTGCCGTTCTCGAACAGGTGCTGCTCGAAGAGATCGCCCGGGCCCGTACCAAGGAACTCGACCGCGGTGTCTGCCTGGTCGGCCCGCATCGCGACGATCTGGATCTCATGCTCGGGGAAACGGCGGCCAAAGGATTCGCCAGCCATGGGGAGTCCTGGTCGTTCGCGCTGGCTCTGCGCCTCGCGGCGTTCGAACTGCTACGGGCGGGTGGCTCCGAACCCGTGCTGCTGCTCGACGACGTCTTCGCCGAACTCGACCGCCGTCGCCGGACCGCCCTCGCCGCGGTCGCGGCCGACGCGGAGCAGGTACTGATCACCGCGGCTGTGCCCGAGGATGTGCCCGGCGAGCTGGCGGGGATCACCCTGCGGGTGAAGACCACCGGTGACCCCGAACACCGGATCTCCACACTCGCCGAGGAGCCTCCCCCGGAGTCTGTGCAGCCTGGCGGGGAGAACCCGCCGCAGCCGGCCGCAGGCGAACGGTCAGCACCGTGAACACGCAGTGGCCGGTACCTTGCACCCGGGCGAGGGCATTCGTAGAGTGAGCCGATACGCCGGGCCGTTATCCCCGTCCGGTTCCTAGTGCACAGTTATCCACAGCCTGTGGATAACTTGTCGGCCCAGGTCGTCGGCCCGCACCCGGGTCTCGGCCCGGTGTGATCGGTGGCAACCTGCGCCGGCAATCGAAATACCCGCCCTGAACAGGGATTATTCCTGGAACAGGGCTTATGTCCGATTATGGAGAGCCGATCCCGAGGGGCCACCTCTGGATGTGCACAACTCGAGTAGACGCCGGCCGACCCTGGGGATAACTTGGCTGGTGAGCGGAGCGCAACGATGACCGACCGGCCCGGAACTCCCGGTGATGCCGTACCGCCGGCCGACTCGGAGTTGCGCGGAATCGACCTGGCCCGGCGTGCGCTCGAGGAGGCTCGCGCCGCCGCGCGAGCGAGTGGCAAATCCGTGGGGCAGGGGCGGTCGTCACCCCGGCGGAACTCTCGCAGCGGATCCCGCCGCCGTAGTGGTTGGTCGGGGCCGCGTCCCGACGAACGCGATCCGCAGCCGTTGTCCAAACTCGCCACGTCCATCGCGCGTAGCCGTGGCTGGTCCACCAAGGTGGCCGAGGGGACGGTATTCGGGCACTGGTCCGGTGTGGTCGGCGAGGATATCGCCGCGCATGCGAAACCGGTGAAACTCGAGAACGGTGTGCTGAGCGTGGCGGCCGAGTCGACGGCCTGGGCCACCCAGCTGCGGTTGCTGCAGGCACAGCTGCTCGCGAAGATCACCGCGGCCGTCGGTCCCGGGGTGGTCCGCTCGCTGCGTATCTCGGGTCCGACCGCACCGAGCTGGCGCAAAGGCGAACGGCATATCCGCGGCCGGGGTCCGCGCGATACCTACGGGTAGCCCTGTTTCGCCCGCATCGTGAGGCCGTACGGGCCGGACACCCTCAGTGAACTCTCAGCACGAATCTGGTGGCCCGAAAACGGCCGCGTCGCGAGGGGACCCGTGCCGGTCCGATTTCTCCCATCCTGGGAGCCGTCAGGGGTGTCGCAGATGCACTGTAAGTTGGGCCGCGAAGTAAGATGGAAACGTAAATCAGCGGCGATACCTTCGGCGCGTTGTGTGCAGCCCTCTTATCTGTCCCGGGCCCACGTGCGCTGTCCCACCGCCGTCCCGGGGAACAGCAAGTAAGGAGAGCTACCGACCAGTGGCTGCCAAAGACTCCAAAGCATCAGGTTCGAGCGCATCGAACAAAAAAGATTACGGCGCCTCCTCCATCAAGGTCCTGGAAGGCCTCGAGGCGGTGCGGCTGCGCCCGGGCATGTACATCGGTTCCACCGGCGAGCGTGGCCTGCACCACCTGATCTGGGAGGTTGTGGACAACTCGGTCGACGAGGCGATGGCCGGCCACGCCACCAAGGTCGAAGTCACTCTGCTGGCCGACGGTGGTGTCCAGGTCGTCGACGACGGTCGCGGTATCCCGGTGGCCATGCACGACCAGGGCATCCCGACCATCGAAGTCGTCATGACCCAGCTGCATGCCGGCGGCAAGTTCGACTCCGATTCCTACGCCGTCTCCGGTGGTCTGCACGGTGTCGGTATCTCGGTGGTCAACGCTCTGTCGAGCCGGCTCGAAGCCGAGATCGATACCGACGGTTACCACTGGAGCCAGACCTACAAGGATGCTGTCCCGGGCCAGCTGGTCCAGGGTGACGCCACCAAGGCCACGGGCACCACGATCCGGTTCTGGGCCGATCCCGCCGTATTCGAGACCACCACCTACAACTTCGAGACGGTTTCGCGGCGGCTGCAAGAGATGGCCTTCCTGAACAAGGGCCTGACCATCGTGCTGACCGATGAGCGGGTCAGCGCCACCGAAGTCACCGACGAGGTGGTCAGCGAGACCGCCGAAGCACCCAAGCATGACGAGGGCGGCGAAAAGCCTGCACTCGAGCACAAGGTGAAGACCCGGACATACCACTACCCGGGAGGCCTGGAAGATTTCGTCCGGCATATCAACCGGACGAAGCAGCCGATTCACAATTCGGTCGTCGGGTTCAACGGTAAGGGCCCCGGGCACGAGCTGGAGGTGGCGCTGCAGTGGAACTCGGGGTATTCCGAGTCGGTACATACCTTCGCCAACACCATCAACACCCATGAGGGTGGCACTCACGAAGAAGGTTTCCGTGCGGCGCTGACCACCGTCGTCAACCGGTATGCCAAGGAGAAGAAACTTCTCAAGGAGAAGGACGGCAACCTCACCGGTGACGATATCCGTGAAGGTCTGGCCGCGATTGTCAGCGTGAAGGTCAGTGAGCCCCAGTTCGAGGGCCAGACGAAGACCAAGCTGGGCAATACCGAGGTGAAATCTTTCGTGCAGCGTGCCTGCAACGAACACCTCGCGCACTGGTTCGAGGCCAACCCCGCCGATGCCAAGACCATCGTCAACAAGGCGGTGTCCTCGGCGCAGGCCCGGCTCGCCGCCCGTAAGGCGCGGGAGCTGGTGCGGCGTAAGAGCGCCACCGATATCGGTGGGCTGCCGGGCAAGCTGGCCGACTGCCGGTCCAAGGATCCGAGCAAGTCCGAGATCTACATCGTCGAGGGTGACTCCGCCGGCGGGTCGGCCAAATCCGGCCGCGACTCGATGTACCAGGCGATCCTGCCGCTGCGCGGCAAGATCATCAATGTCGAGAAGGCCCGGATCGACAAGGTCCTCAAGAACGCCGAGGTCCAGGCGATCATCACCGCCTTCGGTACGGGTATCCACGATGAATTCGATATCGCCAAACTGCGCTATCACAAGATCGTGCTGATGGCCGATGCCGATGTCGACGGCCAGCATATTTCGACGCTGCTGCTGACTCTGCTGTTCCGCTTCATGCGTCCGCTGATCGAACAGGGGCATGTCTACTTGGCCCAGCCGCCGCTGTACAAGCTGAAATGGCAGCGTTCCGAGCCCGAATTCGCGTATTCGGACCGAGAGCGGGACGGCTTGCTCGAAGCGGGGCTGGCGGCCGGTAAGAAGATCAACAAAGACGACGGTATCCAGCGATACAAGGGTCTCGGCGAGATGAACCCGAAGGAACTGTGGGAAACCACCATGGACCCGTCGGTCCGGGTCCTGCGGCAGGTCACGCTGGACGACGCGGCTGCGGCCGACGAACTGTTCAGCGTCCTGATGGGTGAGGATGTCGCTGCTCGCCGCAGTTTCATCACTCGTAATGCCAAGGACGTCCGCTTCCTCGACGTGTAGGCCCGGCGGTTTCGCCCGCAGCGCACACCACGCGCGGCTTCCGCCGTATATCGCCAGTACCTAGGAGATCGAATGACCGATACAACACTGCCGCCGGAGAGCGCGGGCGACCGGATCGAGCCGGTCGATATCCAGCAGGAGATGCAGAACAGCTATATCGATTACGCGATGAGCGTGATCGTGGGCCGTGCCCTGCCCGAGGTCCGCGACGGCCTCAAACCGGTGCACCGCCGAATCTTGTACGCGATGCACGACAACGGATACCGGCCCGACCGTAGTTACGTGAAATCCGCGCGCCCGGTCGCCGACACCATGGGTAATTACCATCCACACGGCGACTCGGCCATCTACGACACCCTGGTGCGGATGGCACAGCCATGGGCGATGCGGTACCCACTGGTCGACGGCCAGGGCAACTTCGGCAGCCGCGGTAACGACGGTGCGGCCGCCATGCGTTACACCGAGTGCCGGCTCACACCGCTGGCGATGGAACTGCTGCGCGAAATCGATCACGACACCGTCGATTTCATCGCGAACTACGACGGTAAAACCCAGGAACCGGTCGTTCTGCCCAGCCGTGTGCCGAATATGCTGATGAACGGCAGCAACGGTATCGCGGTCGGTATGGCGACCAATATTCCGCCGCACAACCTCAACGAGCTGGCCGAGGCCATCTATTGGGCGCTGGACAACCACGAAGCCGACGAGGAAGCCACGCTGGCGGCCTGTATGGAGCGAGTCAAGGGGCCGGACTTCCCGACCTCCGGCCTGATCGTCGGTACCCAGGGCATCCACGACGCCTACACCACCGGACGCGGTTCCATCCGGATGCGCGGTGTGGTCGAGATCGAAGAGGACGCCCGCGGCCGCACCACCATCGTCATCACCGAACTGCCGTACCAGGTCAATACCGATAACTTCATCAATGCGATCGCCGAGCAGGTCAAGGACGGCCGGATCGCCGGCGTGTCCGATATCCACGACGAATCGTCGGACCGGGCCGGTCTGCGCATCGTGGTCACCGTCAAACGGGACGCGATCGCGAAGGTCGTGCTGAACAACCTGTACAAGCACACTCAGCTGCAGACCAGTTTCGGCGCGAATATGCTCTCCATCGTCGAGGGCGTGCCCCGGACGCTGCGGCTGGACCAGATGATCCGGCTCTACGTCGCCCACCAGCTCGAAGTCATCGTCCGGCGCACCCGCTACCTGCTGCGCAAGGCCGAGGAACGGGCTCATATCCTGCGCGGCCTGGTCAAGGCGCTGGATCAGCTCGACGCCGTGATCGCGCTGATCCGCCGGTCGGCCAATACCGAGACCGCGCGCACCGGCTTGATGGAACTGCTCGATATCGACGAAACCCAGGCGACCGCCATCCTGGATATGCAGTTGCGCCGCCTGTCGGCGCTGGAGCGGCAGAAGATCGTCGACGAACTGGCCAAGCTCGAAGCCGAAATCGCCGATCTGAAGGACATTCTGGAAAAGCCGGAACGTCAGCGCGCGATCGTCCGGGACGAACTCGCCGAGATCGTCGAACGCTACGGCGACGAACGCCGGACACTGATCGTCTCCGCCGACGGCGATGTCGCCGACGAGGATCTGATCGCCCGCGAGGACGTGGTCGTCACCATCACCGAAACCGGGTACGCGAAACGCACGAAGACCGATCTGTACCGAAGCCAGAAGCGTGGCGGCAAGGGGGTGCAGGGCGCGGGCCTGAAACAGGACGATATCGTCCGGCACTTCTTCGTGACCTCGACCCACGATTGGTTGTTGTTCTTCACCAACAAAGGCCGGGTGTACCGGGCCAAAGCATATGAACTGCCGGAGGCCAACCGCACGGCTCGCGGGCAGCACGTGGCGAATCTGCTGGCTTTCCAGCCGGACGAGAAGATCGCCCAGGTGATCCGGATCAAGTCCTACGAGGATGCGGCCTACCTGGTGCTGGCCACGCAGAAGGGGTTGGTCAAGAAGTCGCGGCTGGTGGACTTCGATTCCAACCGCAGTGGTGGCATCGTGGCGGTGAATCTGCGCGACAACGACGAATTGGTCGGGGCCGTACTGTGTTCCGCCGAGGACGATCTGCTGCTGGTATCGGCGCAGGGACAGTCGATCCGTTTCTCCGCCACCGATGAGGCGTTGCGCCCGATGGGCCGGGCCACCTCGGGTGTGCAGGGTATGCGGTTCAACGCCGATGACGCGCTGCTGTCACTGAATGTGGTTCGTGACGGGACATACCTGCTGGTCGCGACCTCCGGTGGTTATGCCAAGCGCACCGCCATCGAGGAGTACACGGCTCAGGGACGCGGCGGAAAAGGTGTATTGACCATCCAGTTCGATGCGCGGCGTGGCACCCTGGTGGGGGCGCTCATCGTCGACGACGACGACGAGCTGTATGCGATCACGTCCAGCGGTGGGGTTATCCGCACTGCCGCCCGGCAGGTGCGTAAGGCCGGTAGGCAGACCAAGGGCGTGCGATTGATGAACCTCGGCGAGGGCGATACCTTGCTTGCGATCGCACGTAACGCCGACGAACCCGAGCAGATCGACGGTGGCGGTTCCCCCGAGCAGTAAATCCATATCGGCGGCAAAGAACGGATCCGAGGATTCCCATTGACCACTCCGAAACAGCCGAGCGACGAGCGGCAGCAGACGAACGGTGTGACCGAGAGGGTCACCCCGTCCCCGATTTCGCCGCGCCCGAACCAGCGGGCGGGTGATGCCGCGGACAACGACCAGGCCGGGGGTGGGCAGCCAGGCGGTAACGAGCCCGGCGGCGCACCCACCGATGGTTCCGCGCCCGAAAATCAGGAGCAGCAGGGCGAATTCGTGTCCGAATCGCGTAGTGCCGGATCGTCGAACTCGGGCCCCCAGGGGTCCGGCGACCAGAGGCAGCAGTCCGGTGGCGGTAACGGTGGCGACCAGGGCCGGTTCCAGGAGGGCTGGTCGCAATTGCCGCAGCGCGAGCCCCAGTCCAATTTGCCGCGACCGGGGCATACTCCGGTGGGCGGGGCCCAGTCGCGTTCCGTCGGGCTGAGCGGCGGGGTCACCAATGCCCGCACCACCAGCGATCTGGCGGCCAAGGCGGCCCGCAAGGAAGCCGCGATGGCCAAATCCGTTGGCCTGGACGGACCTACCCGCAGTATCGCCCGGCCCGAGCTCGCCAAGGATATGCCCGATCTTTCCGAGATCCGGCATCCGCTACCGCCCGAGCAGCACACTCCGCCGCCCGCCTACACCCCGCCGGTGTCCTCGGGTCCGAAGGCTTCGGCCCCGACCCCTCGGGGCCTACCGCAGGCGGTGCTCGGTGGCGAACCGTTGCGGGCCACGGTGCAGGTCCGGCGGATCGACCCGTGGTCGACCCTGAAGATCACTCTGGTGATCAGTATCGCCATGTTCTTCGTCTGGATGATCGCGGTCGCGCTGCTGTACATGGTGCTGGCGGGTATGGGTGTCTGGGAGCGGCTCAACAGCACCTTCACCGATATGGTGTCGCCGGACAGCGGCTCGGTCGGGCTCATCGACGCAGGGACGGTCTTCGGTTATGCCGGGGTGATCGGGCTGATCAACGTGGTGCTGTTCACCGCGCTGGCGACCGTCGGGACGTTCATCTACAACCAGTGCTGCGATATGGTCGGCGGTATCCAGGTCACCCTGGCCGACCCGGACTGAATCCCGTCGGGGCGGCAGCCGGTGTCCGGATGTGGGCACCGGCTGTCACCCGCGGACGGCCCACCATACTGTCGGGGCTATGACCAGCAGTTTTGGTTGTAAGGCGGTCGTTCGGGTAGTCTCTGTTCTCGGCCGGTTCCGGTAGGAAAAGTCACCTTCTATCGGCGGTCGAAAGCACGGGTCTATAGCTCAGGCGGTTAGAGCGCTTCGCTGATAACGAAGAGGTCGGAGGTTCAAGTCCTCCTAGACCCACTCCCTGCAATATATGACGGCCTCCACCGGAAACGGTTCGGAGGTCGTTTTCCTTTTCCCCGAAACCGGTTCGATCTCGGTGCCGGCCCCACCGGTCCTGGACGGGCCGGTGCCGTCCCACAGAGTTAGGCTGAAGAAATGAAATACGTTCTCACCATCGGAATTGTCGCTGCGGTTCTCATCGGTATCAGCAAACTGCGCAAGCGGGATGAGGCCGATATGTGGCATGAGGTCACCACTCGCTGACGTCGTCTCCGGTGGGCCGATCGCCCGCCGTTGATCACGGCCGGGCCAGCAGTTCGATGACCGAGGACACCTGCGCGGTGGACGGTGTCGGCAGATTGTCCCGGCCGTGGATCAGCCCGAGGCCGATGTAGACCATCGCGCCCGCCCGTATTCCTGCCTGATTCTCGTCGAATCCCAAATCCAGCATGGTCCGTTTGACGGTATCGAAAACGCGCTGGTCCAGGTTGCGTACCGCGGCCGCCACCTTCGGATTGCTGCGCGACCATTCCCGCACGCTGGTCTCCACGATCCAGTGGCGTTGATCCACCAGCATGGCCGCCATTTTTTCGATCCGTTCCTCCACCGGGATCTCTGCGAATGCGGCCAGGTCGCGTACAGTTCGGCTCTGTATTGTGCTCCAACGGTCCGCCATGGCCGTCATGAGTTGCTCGATATCGTCGAAATGCCAGTAGAAGCTGCCCTTTGTGACGCCCAGTTCCTGGCACAGTCGCTGAATCTTGATGGCCCCGATACCCTCGCGCGACAGTAGGTTCAGAGCGCCGTCGACCCAGTCGTCGTAGGAGAGCCGTGCGGTGCGCCGGCGTTGGCGCTGCTGCGCCTGGGCCTTTTTGGATCTCGGCCGGCGCGGCGTGGTTCTGTCAGCGGACGGTTCCGCGGCGTCGGAGCCCGCCGTGATCTTCTCCGACCGTTCGCCGCTGAGTCCCATACACCGATGGTAGGGGAGTCGTGCGGCGGGCTCTGAGGATCGGGTGATTACAGCTGCCGCGGGCAGTTCACCACATATCGCCGGGGATGGGCTGGGTACAGCCGAGAAACACAACCTTCCACCTTCCATACGATTGAGTACTGTTACTCCATACATTCAAGTATGGTTTGTGGTGGGGGCCGGCTCGTGGCATCGGCCAGGACGCCGCCGCGGGCCGGCTCGGCAGGGAGGACAGTGATGTCGATACCAGTGGTGACACCGCATACCGAAGACGCGGCCGTTCGATGCCCGGAGAGCTTCCGCTACTGGCAGGCACGGGCGAACCCGCGGGTACGGACGGTGGAACGGCTGGTGCGCGCCGTAACCGGCAGCGACCTCTTCCCGGCCGACGAACAGGCGAAGGCGCTGTGCGCGGATATGTTCGCCGGAGATCCGGTGGCGGAACGATTCGTCGCCGAGGTCATACGCGCCGGCGACGGTCGCGAGGGGCGGCGGCTGCTGGAGACCGCACTACGCGACGGTATCGACAGCATCGCCGATCCGCCGCCGTCGATGCGTGCGCTGTTCGACGAATTCGAAACCGTCCCCGATTGGGTGCGTCCGGAACTGGTCGAACGCGGGGCGGCGGTCTGGCGCCGGTGGGGCACCATGCTGTTCAGCTTCGCGGGCGCGGAAACCCTGGAGATGTACACCGAATCCGCCGTCGCCACCCCGCTCTCATTGGCCGGTGGCTACGCCGGTGACAGTGCGCTGCGCCGATTCCTGGAAACCTGCCGGTTCTGGATGGATGTATCCCAGCCCGGTGCTCTGCTGACGCCCGGATCGCAGGGCCGGGCCACCGCCTTGAAGGTGCGCATCATGCATGTTTCGGTGCGCGCCGGGGTCGCGCGGCACCCCGAATGGGATACCGAACGGTGGGGCCTGCCGATCAGCCAGACCTACCAACTGCTGACGATGATCGCCGGCAGCACCATCCCCGGATTGGGGTTGTGGGCGCTCGGTTACCAAACCGGCCCGGCGGAGTTCCGGGCGCTGCTGCACTTCCAGAAGTACATGGGTTACCTGCTCGGCATCCGGCTCACCTGGCATCCGGAAACCGTGCCCGACACTCTGAGGGTTATGGCGATGACCCTGATCGCCCGCGCCCACGACTCCGGCGAGCAGGGCGCCGAACTCATCGAGTCCTACCCGGCGGCCTTCGCGCCCAGGCCGGAGCAGCGCGGATTCGCCCGGCTGCGGGCGCATTACAACTATCGGATCAACTCCGCCTACCCGGCCCTCTACATGCTGCCCACCACTCGCCGGAAGTACCGGATGCCGGCGGCGTTGCCCTGGGTACTGCTGCCTATCGCGCGGATCCCACTGGTCACCGCGGTCGAATTGGCGCGGCGAGTGCCACCGATCGGACGTCTGCACGAAAAAGTGATGCTCTGGCATCGAGAGAACTGGTACCGCGAACAGATGCAGGGCCGCGAGGCGGAGTTCGAGGCCAGCGGCGCACTGCGCCGGTGAGCGGCCGGTTCGTGGCGGGTAGGCTTGTTTGACGGTGTACGTGCCGGAACGCTAGTGTTTCGCAGGCGACACATCGCGGTCGTAAGCATGCCCGGGGCCTTAGCTCAATTGGCAGAGCACTGCCTTTGCAAGGCAGGGGTTAGGGGTTCGATTCCCCTAGGCTCCACAACAAACGCTCCCTACCTGAACTTCAGGTAGGGAGCGTTTGTGTCGGGCGCGGCGGCCGAAAGAACCTTGCGCGGCCCTTCCGGCTGGGCGGACACTCGGCCGTTGTCGCACACCACCGTTGCGGTGCGCGTCAACAGGCGACGCTCATCAGGTGGGCGCGGTGCCGATCGCCCCATTCCTCCAACGGGCGCAGCGCGCGAGCGAGGTCTTCGCCCAGCGCGGTGAGCGCGTATTCGACTCTGGGCGGGATCTCCGGATACACCTCGCGGTGTACGACTCCGGCGGCCTCCAGTTGACGGAGGTTCTCGGTCAGCACCTTTTCGCTGACGCCGGTCAGAGCTCGGTGGATCTGCCCGAACCGGCGCGGGCCCGCCCCCAGGACCCACATCAGATGCAGCTTCCACTTACCGCCGACCACGTCGATCGCCACCGACATCCCACACACATCGTGATCTACACCACTCACATCGGCCATTGCGATCTCCCGACCTCGTTACGGACCTCGGGGTGAGTAACCCACCCGAACGTACGTTCTTGTCCACATTATCTGCGGGAACGAGTATCGGTTCCGGCGCCGACAAGTTTGTTCGACCACTGATGGAAGAGGGAATCCGATGTCTCAGCAGAACACTCGGTCGGTCAGCGTGATCGGCCTGGGCCCGATGGGACAGGCCATGGTGCGGGCTCTCCTGGCAGCGGGTATCGAGGTCACCGTATGGAATCGCAGCCCCGAGAAGGCCGAAGCGATGGTCGCCGCGGGGGCGCGCCGGGCCGCGACGGTGGCCGACGCGCTGGCCGCGGGCGAGGTGACCATCCTGAGTTTGACGCATTACGCCGCGATGTACGACGTACTCGGTCAGGCGACCGGCGCGTTGCGGGGGAAGGTGATCGTGAACCTGTCGTCGGATTCACCGGAGAACGCCCGCAAGGGCGGGCAGTGGGTGCGCTCGCACGGTGCCCGGTTCCTCTCCGGGGGGTTCATGTCGGCGGGTGACAATATCGCCCACCCGGCGTCGTACATCTTCTACAGCGGGCCGCGGGACGTTTTCGATGCACACGCCGAACTGTTGCGCCCGCTGAGTCCGCAAGAGTATCTGGGCGACGACGACGGGTTGGCGCAGGTGTTCTACCAGGCGTTGCTGATCGTCTTCCACCCGTGGATGCTCGCCTTCGATCAGGCTCTGGCCTTGATTCAGCGCTCCGGCAACGATATCGACCGATTCCTGCCGTATGCGTTGCGGTCCGCCGAGGCCTATCCGTTCTTCATGGCCGAGTACGCGGCGGCCGCCCAGAAGGGTGGGTGGGGCGATTTCGCGGCATTCTCGATGATGGATGCCGGCGCGCAACACATCATCGATGCCAGCGAGGAGGCCGGTGTGGACGCCACACTGTCCCATACCGCGCAGGGGCTCTGGCGCCGGGCGCGGACGGCCAGTGCCGAAGCCGGGCGCCCGGTCTCGGTTTTCGAGTTGATGACGGGTTCGGCATCCTGATTCCGGGCTCGGCAGGCGGTTTCGATCCGCTGCGAGTACGACCCGGCTGCGGGGCCGGGTCTCAGCGGCTGTCGTTGCCGTCCGCTCGCCGTGCCTTCTGCGCGATCTCCGCGGCGTACTCCTGATGACCGACCCCGGGGAGCTGTTCGAGGGTGAGACCTTCGATATCCCACCGGGGGCGGGCGTCGGCGATGAACCGGATGGCGTCGCGCACGAACCGCCGGGCGGCAGGCTTGCCGATATGTGCGGAGGGGGTGTGCAGGCGGAACCAGCCGAGGAGATCCCCGGCGGTGCCGTCGATTCCGGTGGCGGTGACAGGGTCGTCCGAATCCCCGGTGTCCGGGAGCAGCAGGCTGGTGGGGGAGATCCCGAGTGCGACCGCGAGCGCCACCAGGTCGTCCACATCGACCCGGCGCTCGCCACGCTCGATCCGTGACAGTCCCAGTACCGGTATGGGCCGGCCGAGAGCCTCGAGCCTGCGCGCGAGATCCGCATACCCCAGGTTCATCAGAGTGCGGTAGCGGAGGATGTTCTCCCGGACAGTATCGCCTGTCGGGCCGAGCGGGTTCTTCTTGATCACCACCTGACCAGGGTTAACTATCGAAATGATCGCGTCAAGAATCAGTTCGATAGATGGCTCGAGCGGCATCCGGGCGTCGGTGGTTCGTGTCCCTATCACTTCGATCGCATCGAAATGATAGGTAGAAAGATCTTTTCGATACCCTTCGACAGCGCTTTCAGCTCGAGCGGAGCAACTGCAGAGCAGCCTGCGAGGTCGGTTCCCCGCCGGCCGGCGCCCGGACGAAACGCATATCGACGGTGAAACCCGCGGCTTCCGCAGCGGCGGCTGCCTCCTCGGGAACGATCCGGTGGAAATCCAGCGCGACCGGAAACCCGAATCCCTCGTCGTAATGCTTCACCTCTGTGCCCGATTGGAAGCCGAGCAGCACGCGTCCGCCCGGTCGTAGTACCCGGTGGAATTCGGCCAGGACCCCGGGGCGCGCGGCAGGGGGGATATGGATCAGGGAGTACCAGGCGACCACGGCCGCCAGCGAGCCATCGGCGATATCGAGCGCTGTCATGGAACCGACGTCGAATCGGATATCGGGACGGTGCCGGCGGGCCAGCTCGACCATGACCGGGGACAGGTCGATTCCGCGTATCGACAAACCGTGTTCGGAAAGGAAACCGGTGACCCGGCCGGGGCCGCAGCCGATATCGATGACCGGTTCGCCCGGTCCGACCACTTCGGCGAAGGCCGCGAGTATCGCTCGCTGCCAAGGGCTCGCCTCGAGTTCGCCGGCGAAATTTTCGGCGTACGCCGCCGCGATGGCGTCGTAGCCGGCGCGGGTGTCGGTGAGGAAGGATGCTTCTGGCACAGAGGCACCGTACCGGCGTGCCGGTGGCGCCGTTCGTGACGTCAACGGACACTGCGCGTACGTTTGATGGTGTCGACCAAGACATCACGAGTGGAGAAGACCTGGTAATGACCCCTTCGGAGTCTGCCGCGCCCGGCATCGACCGATCGGATTGGAGACGGGGGAGAGTCTTCTGGTTCGACTCCGAGAAAGGGTTCGGCTATATCAAGCCCGACGACGGGACCGAACAGGTCTTCGTGGAGTACCGGTGCATCGAAACCGACGGCTATCGGACCCTGCACGCCGGGCAACCGGTGATGTTCGTCAGCACGGCCCGGCCCCGCGGCCATGAAGCGGTGACGGTTCGCCCGGCCGCCGGCCGGCCGGAACCCGGTATCGGAGCCGAACCGGCCTGATCCCGCCGGACGGCGCTCAGCGGCGTATCCCCATGGCGCCGCAGACCGGGACGGGCCAGTCCGCCACATCGGCTGCGAGTTCACGATCGATGGCGGTGGCGATATCGGCCGCGAACGAGGTGGCCGCCCGAGTGCGCAGATCCACGTGGATCGCGGTGATCTCGAGTGTGCAACTGAGGCGCCGGGTGGTGTCGTTCACCAGCATGGCGACCACATGCACCACCTTGTCGGATCTATCCACGCCCCGCACGTATACCGACACTTTTTCGCCGACCCGGGTTTCGGCGTAGTACCGGATGTGGTGCTCGGCCGTGAAGAAGCCGGTGCCGCGGCTCGCGCGGTATTCGTCGGTGATCCCGATACGTTCGAAAACCTGTCCACCTGCTTCGACACACAGATCGAAGTAGTGCCTGATGTTCATATGGTCGTTCTCGTCCCGGAAGTTCTCTGGGACGCTGATCGGACCGAGTTCGCGGGGCAGCCGAACCACCTGTTCGTAGCCGGGAAGTGTGGTCGTACTGCTGGTCACGGTCGGTACTCCTGTCGAACTCGGCTCGTCCCGAAGTGTATCGATGCAGAAGGAGGCCCCCGGACGAGGTTATCTTCCGGGGGCTTTTCGCCATCGATCAGAGCGGCCGGATATCGATGACCTCGCGCAGCCGGGCCTTGTCGCGCTCGAGTTTGCGGGCTTCGTAGGCGATCGGGAAGTAGCGCAACCGTTCCGGCAGCAATGGGACCAGCCGGGCGATGAACCAGCCGAGGATCCGCAGTTTGCGCTCATCCGATTCGGTCCAGGTCAGTCCCAGTTTGCGCCGCGCCGACTCGGGGGTGGTACCGACAGTGACGAAGTGCTGCATCCGGCCGAACGGACCGGTCACCGCGCGCCACACCGGATGCAGGGCACGAGGCAGCTGGGTCGGCGGGGCGATCGTCCGGATGACCTTCAGGTAGTCCTTGGCGGTCTGGGTGGCTTCCAGATGGTTTTCCACCTGGTCCGCGAAGAATTTCTCGAAGTCGGCGTAGGACGCCGGCAGCTCTTTGGGCGGTACGTAGAAATTCCGCATCAGCTGCAGAGTCTCGCGGTAGTAGTCTTCCTTTTCCGCGGTGGTCAGCGGCCGTTTCGCGAAGTATTCGGCATTCTCGGCGAAGGCGAAGGTCCCGGTGTGCAGGACCCAGGCCCAGGGGCCGCTGGATAGGGCGGTGTGCCGTTTTCCGTCGGCGTCGGTGGTGTTGAGGGTGGCGTGCATCTTGCGCAGCCGGTCGGTTTCGCCGAGTGATTCCTCGCCGCCGTAGGTCCACATCATCACCGCTGAAAGGCTGCGCAGCGCGCGGCCGATGGGGTCGGTGCGGAAGGTGGAGTGGGCATCGACCACCGCGGAGATCGAGGGCTCCATGGTCTGCAACAGGAAAGCCGAGCCCGCGGTCAGCGAAAAGGTGATCAGTCCGACTTCTTCCCAGGTTCGGGTGCCGGGACCGAATGGCCGGCGCTCGGCCGGAGTATGGGTGTCGATGGCTGCGACGTCTACGGACGCGGTCATGCGGATCTCCCTTGATCTACTGCATCGATCTGATGAGACGATGATACTCCAAGTCTCTCACCATTGCGGTGCTGCACGTTGCGGAGTGCGCACGGACGAGTGCGGCGGGAAGTGGATTCGCTGCGGAAATCCGGATATCGCGCGGTATGGGCAGCGGGGCCGGACATGAGAGCGGGCCTCGGCGAAGGGGGGGAGTTAGCCGAGGCCCGCGTAAGGTCGGCCCGGGGGGGAGGGGCCGACGCGTTCGATCCTACGCGATGATCCGCACTTGCGCGTACAAGAGGCCTAGTAGTTTCCGAGTTTTTTTGGTGCGGATCACAACCTTCCCAACGGCGGTGACCGCGCGCCTCGCCCGAGGCCGCACGGTGTGCCGGAAGATGCCGAAAGCGCTGCTACGCAGGATCATGCGGCGAAGACCACACTGCCGGCCCAACCGTTCGAACCGCCGCTCGGCCGGCCACACGACTGCCGGAATCGGCGAAGCTGTCGGAGGTCGATGCCACTATGCAGCTGTGCCTCCGGTCGTGAGTTCCGACACCGCGGCTGCGTCCCCGGCGCCGCGCGAATCCGGGTACCGCTGCCCGTCGAATCGGGTAGTCCGCTACGCGCGACCGCGGCGGCCGCGACGACAAGTATCGAAACCGGTCGCACCCCGTACCGGCTACCCCGAGCACAGCCGGGCCGGGGTGCGGCTCTTTTCATATCGGGCACCGCCGGTTCGTGCACAGACACCGCGGTATCCCCGGACGGAACCGGGCAACCGGATAAATCGGATGAAAACCCCGCCGTCCGCGACAATACTGGCCCGGTACACGGTCTTTTGCCCGAATGCGCTCAGGTCGATGGTCCGCTGCCGCCATCGGCGATACACCGACTCCACCTCGCACAATCACTCGAAATCAGGAGAATCATGCCCGACGCAATCGTCGCCGAGGGTCTCGTCAAACATTACGGTCCGCGGGTCCGCGCCCTCGACGGCCTCGATCTGACGGTGCCCGAGGGCACGGTGACCGCTCTGCTGGGACCCAACGGCGCCGGGAAGACCACCACCGTGCGGGTACTCACCACCTTGCTCGTCCCCGATGCCGGACGGGCGACGGTGGCTGGGATCGATGTGCTCACCCAGCCGCGCGCACTGCGTTCCCGAATCGGTGCGTCGGGTCAGTACGCGGCCGTCGACGAGTATCTGACCGGTTTCGAGAATCTCGAAATGGTCGGGCGGCTCTATCACATGGGTACGCGGCGCAGTAAGGAACGCGCCCGTGAACTGCTCGAACGCTTCCGGCTCAGCGAGGCCGCCGATCGGCCGGTGCGCGGCTACTCCGGCGGTATGCGCCGGCGACTGGACCTGGCGGGGGCCCTGGTCGCCAACCCGCCGGTGCTGTTCCTCGACGAACCGACCACCGGCCTGGATCCGCGGGCCCGGCTGGATCTGTGGGATGTCATCGAGGAACTGGTCGCCGCCGGCACCACGCTGTTGCTCACCACCCAGTACATGGAGGAGGCCGACCGGCTGGCCGATGCCATCGCCGTGATCGACCGCGGTCAGGTGATCGCCCGCGGTACGGCGGACGAGTTGAAGAGCACGGTCGGAGGCGACCGGATCGAACTGACGGTCGACCATATCGACAATCTCGCAATCGCACAGCAGGCGTTGAGTCCGCTGGCCGACGGGGATATCCATATCGAGCCCGGCCTGAGACGTGTGGTGGTGCCGGTGAGCGACGGGTCGCAGGCCCTGGTCGCCGCCATCGGCAGGCTCACCGAGCAGGGGGTGAAGATCCAGGATGTGGGATTGCGCCGTCCTTCGCTCGACGATGTCTTTCTCTCGCTCACCGGTCACGAGGCCGGCGAGCCGAGCGAGGTTGTTACGGAACCCGGTGATCGGGAAGCCGACTTCCCGAGCTCGGCGGCAGGTGTGGCGCGCGATACCGGCGAACTCGAAGTCATGGAAGGAAAGAGCAGATGACCGCGGTGGCAACGGCCGGCGCTCCGGCGGAATCACTCGGTGTGGGTGAGCGACTGTCCATGGTGGTCAGCGACAGCCTGACCGTCACGAAGCGCAATGTGATCAAGATTAAGCGAGTGCCCGACGTGCTGATCTTCAGCACGCTCTCGCCGATCATGTTCGTACTGTTGTTCGCCTATATCTTCGGTACCGCGATCAAGGTCCCCGGTCTGGAGGGCGGCTACCGGGAATTCCTCATCGCGGGCATCTTCGTGCAGACCGTCGTGTTCGGATCCACGTTCACCGGCCTCAGCCTCGCCGAGGATATGCAGAAGGGCATCATCGACCGGTTCCGCTCGCTGCCGATGGCCCCGTCGTCGGTGCTGATCGGGCGCACCGTCAGCGATGTGGTGATCAATGTGGTGAGCCTGGTGGTCATGTCGCTGACCGGCCTGGTGGTCGGCTGGCGCATCCGCGGATCGCTACTGGATGCGGTATTGGCCTATGCGCTCCTGCTGATTTTCGCGTACGCGATCTCGTGGATCATGGCAGTGGTGGGCCTGCTGGTACATACGCCCGAGGTGTTCAACAACGCGAGTTTCATGGTGATCTTCCCACTCACCTTCCTCGCCAACACCTTCGTACCGCTGCAGGATCTCCCGACACCGCTGCGGATATTCGCCGAATGGAACCCGGTATCGGCGCTTGCCCAGGCGACCCGCGACCTGTTCGGCAACTCCTCGCCGGTGGTCGACGAATCGAACGCGTGGTCGCTGCAGCATCCGGTAGCGACGACCCTCATCTGGGTCGTGATCATCCTGGCGGTTTTCGTTCCGCTGGCGCTGCGGCAATACCGCAAGACCGTCAGCCGTTGAGGGCGCGAGGTCAGCTCTCCGGGGTCGAGGCGGCGCCGTTGGTGCCGGTCGCGGCAGTACCGGTACGGGTCTGGCCGATACGCGGCGGAGCGGGAGCCGGCTCGGGCGGCTGGGGGCGTTTACTGCGCACCAGCCATGCGGTACCGCCTGCCGCGGCCACCGCGGCGGCAGCGAGCAGCCGATAGCGCGAACGACCGGACGAACGCAGTGGATTCGAGCTCATGGCTCAACTCTGGCACAGCCGCGTCTTCTGCGCAGACCGGCAGGTCAACAGGCTGCGCGGCGTCGGCGTGGAGGCCGCAGGCAGACAACGGACAAATGCGGCACATGGCACGATGGGCTGGTGAGCGCGACACGTCGTACCGGGCCGGAAGTACTCGGCCGCACCATTCAGCCGTCCTCGGGCCGGGATTTCCGGTGAACCCGCAGCCGCCCTCGCCGCCGGCGCAGGTATGCGTACGGCATACCGACCGCCCCACCGGCCTGTCCTGCACTCGCTGCGGTCGCCCGGCATGCCCTGAGTGCCTGCGTCCCGCATCGGTCGGTCAGCATTGTGTCGACTGTGTCCGGTCCGATCAGCGCAGTACCCGCCAGGTGCGCACCGCGTCGGGGGCGGTGGCCCCGCGCTCGGCCACGCCGTTCGTCACTTATGCGCTGATCGCCCTCAACGTCGTGGTGTACGCGATCACCGCCGCACAGTCGCGCAGCCTGATGGCGAACGAGCAGGGGTCGGCCCTGTTCATCGACTGGGTCATGTATCCACCGGCAGTCGCTGCCGGAGAATGGTGGCGGGTGCTGGGCTCGGGGTTCCTGCACTACGGCCTGATCCACCTGCTGTTGAACATGTTCGCGCTCTATATCGTCGGACGGGATATCGAACTGGTCCTCGGCCGGGCTCGTTACCTCGCCGTTTATCTGATTTCGTTGCTGGGCGGTTCGGCCGCGGTGATGCTGCTGGCGCAGGACAACCTGACTGCCGGCGCATCCGGGGCCGTATACGGCCTGTTCGGAGCCATCACCGTGATACTCATCCGGCTTCGGCAGAACCCGAACAGCATGCTGATCCTGATCGGGATCAATGTGTTCATCAGCTTCTCGCTGCCCGGTATCTCGCTGTGGGGTCATCTCGGTGGATTGGCTGCGGGCACCCTCGCCACGCTGGGAGTGATGTTCCTGCCGGGGTGGCTGCGGGTTCGGACCCCGGAACAGGCCCGGACGATCGGCGTGATCTCGCTGGTGTTTTTGGCGGCGGTCGTATTCGCGGTGATCATGGTGGCGGCGATGTCCTTGCGCTGAGAGCGTCCCTACCGCGGGGAACAGCGCCTACCGGCCGGAGGCCGACCCGATGTTTTACGTGAAACATCTATCCGGGTGGAGATCAGCAGCGCCGGAGTAAGTTCAGCGGGCCGATTCGCCGCGCAGGCGCAGTTCCGAGCGCAGTGTTTCGTAGACGTCTTCCGGGTTGGTACCCAGATCCCACCGGCCGAAGATCAGCAATCGCTCGGTGCCCAGGTGGTCGACATCGATCTCCAGCATGGGCGATTTGCGGCCGAGGCGGCGGTACCCCACGATCCGTGCCCGCATTATCTGGTCCCGGGTGTATTCGGTGGCGCCGGTGAGACCGCGCAAAACCAGCCGTGGCTGCTCACCCGGGAGCACCGACAACCGTGGTCGTTGCCGGACACCCAGTGCGGCCAAGGCCAGGAGCACCAGGGCGGCGACACCGAGCAGGAATTTACCGGGGACCTCGGTGGTCAGTAGCGCGGCGGCCGCGAGTACCACACCCCCGATGGCGACCGCGATCAGCGCGGGCAGCGGAGTCGACCAGGCCAGGCGTGGTTGTGTGCTCTCGGGCTGCACGCGGTTTTCCCCAATCCGTCTCGAGAGAGTTATCCACAGGTTTATCCACAGGTGTGCATTAATTACACCCGTGTAATCCCCTGGTCAGCGCCATCGCATGGTCATGATGAGCCCGATCACCATGAGCCCGAATCCGATGAGGAAGTTCCAGGCATTGAGATCGCTCATCCAGCTGATCTGATCGGCCGCCAGGTAGTAGACCAGCAGCCAGAGCAGCCCGGCCAGCATGAAGCCGAGCATGATGGTGACGTACCAGACAGGCGACGGCCCCACCGCCTTCACCTTCACCGGAGTGCGGCTGGCGGGGTTGATCGTGTAGTCGGTCTTCTTGCGGACCTTCGACTTGGGCATGATGTCCTCGTGTTCAGCGTGCAGGTCGTGTTCCAAGGCTATCCCACCAGGTGATCAGGGGGGATGTCCCCGTATCCGGTGATCGGCCACGTAGTCTTTGGGCATGCGAGTTCTGGTCGTCGACAACTACGACAGCTTCGTGTTCAACCTGGTCCAGTACCTGGGTCAGCTCGGCGTCGAGGCGGTCGTCTGGCGCAACGACGATCCGGAGCTCGCCGATACCGACGCTGTTGCCCGGGAATTCGACGGAATCCTCATCAGCCCCGGACCCGGGACCCCGGACCGTGCCGGCAAAAGTATGGATATCGTGCGTTCCTGCGCCGAGCAGGCCACCCCGCTTCTCGGCGTCTGCCTCGGCCACCAGGCCATCGGCGCGGCGTTCGGTGCCACCGTGACCAGGGCCCCCGAACTGCTGCACGGTAAGACGAGTTCGGTGTTCCATATCGGCTCGGGCGTCCTGGCGGGCCTGCCCGACCCGTTCACCGCCACCCGATACCATTCGCTGACCGTCGTCGAGAGCACGTTGCCCGCAGGTTTCGATGTGATCGGGCGTACCGAGAGCGGCATCGTGATGGCGCTGCGACATCACGAGCTGCCTATTCACGGTGTGCAGTTCCATCCGGAATCTGTGCTGACCCAGGGCGGGCACCGGATGCTCGCGAACTGGCTGGAGATCTGCGGTGAACGGCCTGCCGAGGGCCTTGTGGAGATGCTCGAGGCGGAAGTCGCGGGGCTTTCGATTCACTGAGACGGCCGCACGCGGCTGCCACTGAGTTTTTGCCGGCGCTCGTCCTACGAAGCCCCGTCCCCGCTCGCGCGAACCCGACCGGCTGCGGCTCGGATGATCAGCGGTCCGATGGTGGCGCCCGAATCAATGTGCGCCCATGCCTGACGAAGTGCCGCAGACGGGCACCCAACCTGCTTCTGGACCAGATTAGGCCCCTCACCAGCGCTGTGGTGAGGGGCCTATGGCACGGTTATCCCGGATCGCGCGAGTCTCAGGGCGGGCCGAGCGGTAGGACGCCGGTGTTGACCGTGACGGTCGTCGACGAGGGCACGGTGGTGCCGGCCGACGGCTGCTGGCTGAGCACCTTGCCCGCCTGATCGGAGTTCAATGTGATCTGGGTGATCTGGCGGACCTGGTTGACGCTGCCCTGCCAGCCACTGTCCCGCAGTGTGTCCACGACCTCGCCCGGGGCGAGGCCGACGAGGTTCGGCATGGAGATCCGATCGCTCTGCGCGACCTGCACGGTGATCGTCGACCCCTTGTCAGCGTTCGAACCGCCGGAAGGGCTGGTGGAGAGCACCTCCCCCCGGGGCCGCGCGGATTGCACCTCGCGGATCTCGATCTTGAACCCGGCGCCCTCCAGGTTCGGCTGGGCACGGTCGATCAGCTGACCGACGACATCCGGCACGAACACCTGCTCCGGTCCGGCCCCCAGGGTCAGCGTGACCTGACTTCCCGCATCCAGTTCGAATCCCGGAGACGGATCCTGGGCGACGACCTTGTCCTTGTCCTCGGGACTGGACGGACCGCGTTTGATATCCGGGTGGACCTGCAGCCCGGCATTGGTGAGCTCTTGTGCGGCCTCCTGCTGGCTCAACCCGACCACACGCGGGATCGGCACCTGCTGCGGGCCGGTGGACACCTGCATGGTGATCGTGCTGCCCTCGTCCGCCCGCGACCCGCCGAGTGGCTGGGTCGCGATGACGTTGCCGGCGCTGATCCGGCCGTCGGGCTTCTCCTGGATCGCGACATCGAAGCCGAGCGAATCCAGTTTCTGCTCTGCTTCGCTGGCCGAAAGGTTCGACAGATCCGGTACCGCGACCTGTTCGGGCCGGCTCCCCGGACCGAGCAGCATCCAGAACAGGCCGAAGACTACGGCCACCGCGGCCACCACACCGGCGGCAACGAAAGCCCGGCGGCGATCTCCGCCGGACTCGCCGCCGTAGTCGTCGATATCGTCGTCGTCCAGGCGGTGATAGCCGCGCGCCGACGGTTCCGTCGGCCCCAGCATCGTGGTGCGGTCCTCGTCGGTCATCACCATCGGGGCGCCGGGCTTCTGGCCGCCCAGCACCCGGATCAGATCGGCGCGCATCTCGGCCGCGCTCTGATAACGGTTCGCCGGGTTCTTGGCCATGGCCTCGAGCACGACCGAATCCAGCTCCCGCGGAACTCCGTCGTGTACGAGCGAAGGCAGCCGCGGGTCCTCGCGCACATGCTGGTAGGCGACCGCGACCGGGGAATCACCGGTGAACGGGGGTTCCCCGGTGAGAATTTCGAACAGGACGCAACCGACCGAGTAGACATCCGATCGTGCGTCCACGGTTTCGCCGCGCGCCTGTTCCGGCGACAGATACTGAGCGGTGCCGATCACCGCGGCGGTCGCGGTCATCGGGTTGGCGGCATCGGCGATCGCTCGCGCGATACCGAAATCCATCACCTTCACCGCACCCGCGCGGTTGATCATGATGTTGGCGGGCTTCATATCCCGGTGCACGATCCCGGCCTGATGGCTGAAATCGAGAGCCGCGCACACATCGGCGATGACTTCCATCGCCCGGCGCGGCGGCAGAGGCCCCTCGTTGCGCACGATATCGCGCAACGTATCGCCGTCCACGTACTCCATCACGATGAACGGCAGCGGTCCGCCGTCCACCTCGGCCTCACCGGTGTCGTACACCGCCACGATCGCGGGATGGTTCAGTGCCGCCGCGTTCTGGGCTTCGCGTTTGAAGCGCAGGTAGAACGTGGGATCGCGCGCCAGATCGGCCCGTAGCACCTTGATCGCGACATCGCGGTTGAGCCGCAGATCGCGTGCCCGGTGGACTTCGGACATCCCACCGAATCCGATGATCTCGCCCAGCTCGTAGCGAGAGGAGAGATTCTTCGGGGTCGTCATGGCTGTCCTTGATGGTGGCTCGGCACGTCGGGAGAGCTGTCGTCGTCACGGGAGCTGTTGCCGATCCCCGGCAGATCGATGTCCGGTACCGGGAAACGCTGAGTGGTGGTGGTATCGGTTTCCTCGCTGCCCGTCGATTCCGTGGTGGTCGGCGGCGCAGTGGTGGTCTCCGTGGTGGTGGTCGGCGGTTGGGTCGTTGTGGTGGTCGGTGCGGGCGACTCGGTAGTGGTGGTCGCCGGCGGCCGGGTGGTGGTGTACTCCTGCGTGGGTGTCCAGACAGGAGGTTCGGTCACCTCGTAGGTGGTAGTGACCGGGGGCGGCGCCGGTCGGGTGGTAGGCGCTGTCGACGAGGTCTCGCCGGGCGTGCTCACCGGATTGGTATCGCCGCCGAAGAGCAGCCACAGTACGGCCCCACCGAGCACCAGCGCGCCGATACCCAGCGCGATCATCCATTTCTGGTTTTTACCGAGACCGCCACCCCCGGTGCCGTCGCGGTAATCGCCCGGGTCGGCCTCGTGGGCACCGTGATGGTCCATCGCCGTCACCGGCCCGGCCATCGCGGTGGCCGGAGTGGTGTAGCGGACGGTCGCCGGATCGTCGTACGCCGGCGGTGGCGCCGCGATAACACTGGTGGCACCCGCCGCGGCGAGATTGCGGGGTGGCGGTGGGCGCCGGCCCGACCGCACCGCGGCGACCGCCTCGGCGAATTCGCCACCGTCGGTGTAGCGGTGGTTCGGATCCTTGGCGAGAGTTATCTCGACGAGTTCGCGCACGTTCGGCGGCAGATCCGTCGGCATCGGCGGCGGTACGTCACGCACATGTTTCATCGCGACGGTGAGGGCGCCGTCACCGGTGAACGGGCGCTGACCGGCGAGCGCCTCGTAGCCGACCACACCGAGCGAATACACATCGCTGGCCGCCGTGGCGTCCTCGCCGACCGCCTGCTCGGGCGCGATGTACTGGGCGGTGCCCATCACCATCCCGGTTTTGGTGACCGGTGAGGCGTCGACCGCCTTCGCGATACCGAAATCGGTGATCTTCACCTGCCCGGTGGGCGTGACCAGGATATTTCCCGGTTTCACATCGCGGTGCACCACACCTGCCCGATGCGCTACCTGCAGGGCGCGACCGGTCTGCTCCAGCAGATCCAGCCCCTGTACGACCGACAAGCGGCCGAGCCGGTTCAGCACGGTGTTGAGCGGTTCGCCCTGCACCAGTTCCATCACCAGGTAGGCGGTTTCCCCGCCCTGCGGGTCGTAGGTTTCGCCGTAGTCGTAGATTCCCGCGATACCGGGATGGTTGAGCTGCGCGGTGGTCTTGGCCTCGGTACGGAACCGGTGCCGGAACGTGGGATCGGCGGAGAACTCCGATTTGAGTACCTTCACCGCCACCCGGCGATCGAGCCGGGTATCCAGGGCTTCCCAGACCTGTCCCATCCCACCGGTGGCGATCAGGCGCTGCAGCCGGTAGCGGTCCGCGATCATCGCGCCGTTTGTCAGCATCGGGTTCCCCGCAGATTCACTCGCATATCCATCTCGTTCACCGACCTCGCAGACCCGCGTCCAGAACCGCCCGGGCAACCGGCGCGGCGACCGATCCACCGGTTGCCGCCAGCGCGCGGTCGCCGCCGTTCTCCACGATGACCGCGATGGCGATCTTCGGGTTCTCGGCCGGCGCGAACGCTATGTACCAGGCGTGCGGTGGTGTGTTACGCGGATCGGAGCCGTGTTCGGCGGTACCGGTCTTGGACGCGATCCGATAGCCCGACCCGCTGCTACCCGCGGTGTTCTCCTCCGAGGCGACCATCAGATCGGTCAGGGTAGACGCTACATCGGCGCTCACGGCCTGCCCCACGGACACCGGCTCGGTGGTGGCCAGCTCGCTGAGGTCCGGGTTCTGCAACTGGTCGACCAGATACGGTTCCATCCGCACACCGCCGTTGGCCACGGTAGCCGCGATTACGGCATTGTCGAGGGGGGTGAGCGCCACATCACGCTGGCCGATGCTGCTCTGCGCCAGCGCCGCGTCGTCGGGGATATTGCCGATGGTGCTCTCGGCGACCGGCATCGGGATACCGCGATGCGGGCCGATACCGAACGCGGCCGCCTCGTCCTCCAGCGCAGCAGCGCCCACATCGACCCCGAGTTCGACGAACGCGGTGTTGCAGGACCGGCGGAAGGCCTCGTGCAGGGTCGCGGTGGCACCGGACCCGCAGTTGGTGCCGTTGTAGTTCTCCAGAGTGGTGCTGGTCCCGGGCAGGGTGATGTTCGGCGCCGCGGTGAACTGGGACTGCGGATCGGCCACGCCGTTGGACAGTGCGGCCGCGGTGACCACGACCTTGAAGGTGGAACCGGGCGGGTAGGTCTGCGAGATCGCCCGGTTGAGCATGGGCTGGTTTTCGTCGGCGCTCAGGCTCTCCCAGGCCTCGGTGCCCTGGGCGCCGTCGTGCCCGGACAGCTGGTTCGGGTCGTAGCTGGGCGTGGACACCATGGTGAGAATCTTGCCCGTACTGGGTTCGATGGCCACGACGGAGCCGGTGTATCCCTTGCTGGTGAGCTCGTTGTAGGCCACCTGCTGCATCATCGGGTCGATCGTGGTGACCACATTGCCGCCGCGCGGGTCGCGACCGGAGACCAGGTCGACCAGCCGGCTGCCGAACAGTTGCGCATCCGAACCGTTGAGGACGGGATCTTCCGCCCGTTCGAGCCCGGTACTGCCGTACTGCATCGAATAGAAGCCGGTGACCGGCGCGAATGCGGCCGGGTCGGTGGGGTAGACGCGCAGGTACTTGTATCGGTCGTCGGTTTCGACGGAACTGGCAAGTACCGCACCAGCGGCGGAGATCTGTCCGCGTTGGCGGGAGTATTCGTCGAGCAGGACCCGGGAGTTACGCGGATCTGCACGATAGTCGTCGGCCTTGATCACCTGGATATAGGTGGCATTGAGCAGCAGGGCGACGATCATCGCCATGACGGCCATGGCCACTCGGCGTAGTGGCGTGTTCATCGCTGCTGACCCCCTTGCCGTCGTGACACCATCACCGTCTGCGCTTCCGCCAACGGTGCGGGCGCGGGGTCGCGGCGCCGGGCCGGGGCGGGTGCGCGCGCCGCGTCGGAGATCTTGATGAGCAGGGCCAGGAGAATGTAGTTCGCCAACAGGGACGAACCGCCGTAGGAGACGAACGGCGTAGTGAGACCGGTGAGCGGGATCAGTTTCGTCACCCCGCCGGCGACCACGAAGATCTGGATGGCGAGGGTGAACGCCAGCCCGGCCGCGAGCAGTTTGCCGAAGCTGTCACGGATCGCCAGGGCGGTACGCATACCCCGCAGGATGAGCATCAGGAACAAGAGAAGGACGGCGGTCAGACCGATGAGTCCGAGTTCCTCACCGATGGTGGTGATGACGAAGTCGGTTTTCGCAAATGGCACCTGCGAAGGCCGGCCACTGCCCAGCCCGGTACCTGCCAGCCCGCCCGTGGCCAGGCCGAACAGCGACTGCACGATCTGGTAGCCGGTGTTGTTGTAGTCGTCGAAGGGGTGCAGCCAGGTCTCCACCCGTACCCGCACATGCCCGAACATCTGGTAGGCGAAGTAGAACCCGACCATGAGCAGGCCGCCGCCGATCAGCAGCCAGCCCACCCGCTCGGTGGCGATGTAGAGCATCACCAGCACGGTGCCGAAGATGAGCAGCGAGGTACCGAGATCCTTTTCGAAGACCAGGACGCCGATACAGACGATCCAGACGGCGAGGATCGGGCCCAGATCCCGGGCGCGCGGAAATTCCATGCCGAGGAAATGCCGGCCGGCCGCGGTGAAGAGCTCCCGTTTGGAGACGAGGACCGAGGCGAAGAAGATGATCAGCAGGATCTTGGCGAACTCACCCGGCTGCAGGCTCACACCCGGCAGCCGGATCCAGATCTTGGCGCCGTTGACCTCGGAGAGCGAGCTGGGCAGCAGCGCCGGGATTGCCAGCGCGACCAGACCCACGAGCCCGAGGGTGTAGGAGTACTTGGCCAGCGTCCGGTAATCGCGTAACGCCACCAGGATCCCGACGAACAGCACGATTCCCAGTGCGGTCCACAGGATCTGGGAATTGGCGTCGGGGGAGGGGATATCCCAGGAGTTGTAGGCGGCGGTCTGCTGGTCGGCGAGGTCGAGCCGGTGAATGAGTACCAGGCCGAGCCCGTTGAGCAGTGCCACGATCGGCAGCAGCAGGGGGTCGGTGTAGGGCGCGAACCGCCGTACCGCCAGGTGCGCTACGGCGAACAGTCCCAGATAGGCCAGCCCGTACTTCGCGATATCCCAGGTCACGGACTGCTCCTGGCTGGCTTCCACCAGGAACAACGCCGCCGTGGTGATCAACGCCGCGAAACCGAGCAACAAGAGTTCGGTATTGCGCCGCGATGTCGGTGGCGGCGTTGCCGCGAAACCGCCCGGGGGACTCGGAAAAGCCCCGGCGGACGGTGCTGCCGGTGCGGACATCAGTCCGTCACCCGGCAGTTCTCCCCCGGAGTCTGGGGCACAGCGGTGGTGGTCGGCGCCGGCGCGGAGGTGGTCGGCGGCGCCGGCGGTGCCGGATTCTCACCGTTGGGACCGGGGGCTTGCGTGGCGGGCGCCGGCGGGGCTGCTTCGGTCGGCATGGGCGGGGCGGGTGCCGGCGGCGGTGGTGGTGCGGGGGTAGTGGTCACGACGCCCGGCTGGGCGGCGGAACCGTTTTTCTTGCACACCGGCAGCAGTTCGCGGTCGGCCAGGACACGCATCTGCTCCCGTGCCTTGTCCAGGGTGCCCGGCGGAAGCCCGCGCTCGACCTGATCGCGTCCCGTCTGCTCGAGATCGCTGACCTTCAGTGGACTGCAGCCCTCCGGCAGAGGAGCGCCGTTGTCGGCCAGGGTCAGCTCCCCCTTGGGAGTGACGCAGCCGACCAGGTTCACCTCGTGGATCGAGTAGCCCAGGATCGACCCCGGTAGCCCCTGCATCACCACGACACTGTCGTTGTCCGCGCCCACGTAGTAGTTGGACCGGATCATCTTGTAGCCCACGACCAGACCGACGGTCACCGCGAGCACCAGTGCCACGGCGAGCAGCAACCAGCGCAATTTGTGTGATTTCTTCGGCAGCGGCTCGGGCTCGCTGGCGGTACGCCGCGGTGCGGCGGCCGGTGGGCGCATGGCGGCGGCACGTCCGGCTGCTGTGTTCGGCGGCGGATTGTCTTCGGCCTCACCGGAGGCGGCACCGGCGACGATCGGATGGCTCTGGCCGTAGTCGAGATCGATCACATCGGCGACGACGACGGTCACGTTGTCCGGACCACCACTGCGCAACGCCAGTTCGATGAGCCGGTCGGCGCATTCATCGGTACTGCCCTCGCGCATGGTGTTGGCGATGGTCTCGTCGCTGACCACATCGGAGAGACCGTCCGAGCACAGCAGATAGCGGTCCCCGGCGCGCGCCTCCCGCATCACCAGCGTGGGTTCGATCTCGTTGCCCGTGAGGGCTCGCATGATCAGCGAACGCTGCGGATGGGTATGCGCCTGTTCCGGAGTGATCCGGCCTTCGTCGACCAGCGATTGGACGAAGGTATCGTCGCGGGTGATCTGGGCGAGTTCGCTGTCACGCAGCATGTAGGCGCGTGAATCGCCGATATGGACCATGCCGAGTTTCTTGCCCGCGAACAGGATGGCGGTGAGCGTGGTGCCCATTCCGTCCAGTTCGGGTTCTTCCTCGACCTGTTCGGCGATCGCGGAATTCCCGGCATGGGTGGCCCGGTTCAATTTGCCCAGCAGGTCTTCGCCGGGCTCGTCGTCGTCCAGATGCGCCAGTGCGGCGATCATCAGTTGTGACGCGACTTCACCGGCGGCGTGCCCGCCCATACCGTCGGCGAGGGCCAGCAAGCGGGCACCCGCGTAGACGGAATCTTCGTTGTTTGCGCGGACCAAGCCGCGGTCGCTGCGCGCTGCGTAGCGGAGAACAAGTGTCACGATCGGAGCTCGATCACTGTCTTGCCGACCCGGACCGGTGTGCCGAGCGGAACGCGGACTGCGGTGGTGACTTTGGCGCGATCGAGGTAGGTACCGTTGGTCGAGCCGAGGTCTTCGACGTACCAGTCGTCACCGCGTAGGGACAGCCGGGCATGTCGGGTGGAGGCGTAATCGTCGGTAAGGACCAGCGTCGAATCGTCCGCACGGCCGATCAATACCGGTTGGGTACCCAGTGTGATACGGGTACCGGCAAGAGAACCTTGAGTCACCACAAGATATTTGGCGCCCTTCTGGCCTCGGCGCATCGACGGCAGTACCGCGGAACCGCGCGGTCCCCGATTCTGGAGCCGTATGCCGGAGGCCGCGTAGATATCACTGCGGAGGGTACGCAGGATTGCCCACACGAACAGCCACAACAGCAGGAGGAACCCGGCACGGGTCAACTGCAGAACCAATCCCTGCACGGCGCTCCACCTCCTGTTCGACCGTGTGCCGGTGCCGCCGAGGTGGTGACCCACCCCTTGGCCGTGCTCGTCCCGGCGGCCCGCTTTTGCGGCACCGCGCGTGTGTCGGCACATCATAGGACCGTCGGACGAGACCGATCACGATTGGACCGCCCTATTATGCGAGAGCCGTCCCGTGATCCGCACGGCGAGCCTACGGCATCAGACAATACGGATGAGGATCTCGGAATGCCCGGCACGGATCACATCGCCGTCGGCCAACTGCCAATCCTGTACCGGTGAGCCGTTGACGAGGGTCCCGTTGGTGGAGCCGAGGTCGGAGAGCATTGCGGTCTGGCCGTCCCAGCGCACCTCGATATGGCGGCGGGAGACACCGGTATCCGGCAGCCGGAAATGGGCGTCCTGACCGCGGCCGATGATATTGCTGCCTTCGCGGAGCTGGTAGGTGCGGCCGCTACCGTCGTCGAGTGCCAGCGTGGCGGAGAATCCGGGGCCGGCTGCCGGTGCGTATCCGCCCTGAGCGCCGTAAGGGGCCTGCTGGGCAGCACCCTGCGGGTACCCCTGCGCACCTTGCTGGGCATACCCCTGCTGGTCGTACCCCTGGTCGTAACCGGGCTGCTGCGCGTATCCCTGCTGGTCATAGCCCTGGTCGTACCCGGGTTGTGCGTAACCCTGCTGGTCGTAACCGGGCTGCTGCGCGTACCCCTGCTGGTCGTACCCCTGGTCGTAGCCCGGCTGCCCCTGGTAGCCCTGGTCGTACCCGGGTTGTGCGTAACCCTGCTGGTCGTAGCCGGGCTGCTGGGCGTACCCCTGCTGGTCGTAACCACCCTGCTGGGCGTACCCCTGCTGGTCATAACCCTGGTCGTACCCGGGCTGCGGGGCGTACCCGCCCTGGTCGTAACCCTGCTGACCGCCGTACCCCTGCTGGTCGTAGGCGGCGCCGCCCTGCTGGTACTCGTAGCCGTTCTGGTAATCGGGGGCGCCGTTGTACTGCGCGCCGGGACCGTAGTCCTCGGGGTACGCGCCGTTCTGCGGCCCGCGTCCCACGGGTCCGGGAGCGTACCCGCGATTGCGTGGATCGGACTCCGCGTGCTCACGGCTCGGGTCGTAGCCAGAGTTCTGCGTCATGGGGCCAGCTCCTGGTTGCGGGTTAGCGGGTCGTTGTAGCGGTTCCGGGCGGTGAGCCGAGGCAGCTCCACGGCCGGCGTCGGGGTCGACGCGGCCGCTCGTCCTGAACATTCCGGTGTGCAGCGTAGGGGATGCCTCGAAGACCACGTGTACTTCGCCGTAGGTCTGCCATCCTTGTTCACGGATGTAATCCTGCAGATGTTTGGCGAATGCGCGGGTCGTGAGGTCGTGATCGGCATCGAATTGCCGGTGGTCCGACGAGTTGATGGTGATCACGTAGCTGTTGGGTGCGAGCAGATGCCCACCGCCGAGATCTTGGACACTATCGGCGGCCTCACGCTGCAGCGCGGCCTCGACCTCCTGCGGAACGACGTTCCCGCCGAAGACCCGGGCGAAGACATCACCGACGGCCCCCTGGAGGCGGCGCTCGAATCTCGAGACGATCCCCATCTGGGCCTCCCTTCGGTGAGTCTCTCCTCATTCTTTACGACGACACGCGAATGCGGCGTGTCGTTCTACGAGCACGTTCTCTGCATGATATCCACGATCGGCTATACCTGTAACTACCGTAATGGCGATGGAGTTCCCCGCGCGTGTGAAACCGGCCTCGCAATCCACCTCACGGGGCTGTCCGATGAGCCTCTGACCACGTGATTTCGCCCCGTGGTCGTCTCCGTGCTAGTGTCTTTTCCGTCGCTCGGGCGAGTGGCGGAATGGCAGACGCGCTGGCTTCAGGTGCCAGTGTCCTTCGGGACGTGGGGGTTCAAGTCCCCCTTCGCCCACTGGAAGCCGTGGACTGTAAGTCCACGGCTTTTTTGTTTCCTATGCCGGGTACCGGGCTCGGGGCCCGGCCGGCTGCCGGGTCGCATACGAGAAGGATCGGTGTCGAGGGCGTCGACGGAAGCCTGCCGCGGCGGCCGCTGTTGCGGTTCCTTCGTAGCGAAGTGACTCCGTGGGTACGGGCGAGTCGAGTCGTATGGAACAGGCGGATTCGCGGCCGCTTCTGTCACCGGGATCGCCATATGCCGGAATGAGACCAAGGTCACATCACTAATTTTCGGTTGCGGTGCTTCTGCTGAGGGTCACCTTATTCCCAGCCTCTGGTGACCCAGTTCACGTCTTGGAACCACCCTGGTTAACAATGCGCGGGTTTACCTTGCGGTGGAATACGGGGGTTCGTGAAGGTTTGTGGCCGGGAAACCGACCTTGGGTTTCTTTTGGGTTGGCGACCGGCCCGGAATCGGTGTTAACCCCGCGCGAACGCCCTGGTCGTCGATGGGGTGACCGAGTTAACGGCGGTTCGTGTTGTGGTCGTCGCGGGCTGCTTTTCGGTTGCGTGTAACCCCGGTAACGGATATGGCCGTGACCAGTAAAAATCAAATGTACTTGCAAATGAAAGCACCGCTGTAAGGCCGCATGGTGCTGCTGGAAGTTAGCTGGAGTAGGGTCGCCAGGTGGTTGCCTGAAGGTTTGCTGGGTTGGGACTTATACCTGTGACCTCTTACGCAATGGGTTGCGTAGGCATAACGATTGTGTAGAGTCGACGGTAACGCTGGCCGCAGCTAGAGCGGCGACTCGCTGCGGCCAGCGGAATTCAATGGGGGATTCGCACTGATCACCGGATCCACGTTGCTGTCACCTCACAATGCGGTGTCTGCGGTTGTGTGCTCGGCGTTGTCTATCCGTAGTGCCGTTGCCCGCTGCCGGTCGGCAGGCTTGTAGCGGTCTCGGATTCTGCGCCGGCTCTGCGTCCGGCAGTGAAGATGTAGGCCAGGAACAGTGTCTCGGCGAGCAGGCCGCAGGCAATTCGAACGGGTGTGGGCAATGCACTCGGAGTGACGAAACCTTCGAGCAGTCCCGCTACCAGCAGCGTCGGCACCAGCCCCAGGGCGATGGTGGCGGTGGTGCGACCTTGCCGGGCCACCGCTTCGGCGCGGCTCGTGCCTCCCGGATCGACGAGGGTCCAGCCGAGCTTCAGGCCGGCGCCACCGGCGATGAAAATCGCTGTCAACTCCAGCATTCCGTGGGGCAGCAGGAAGCCGAACAGTGAATCCAGCCGGCCGGCATCGGCCATGAGACCGGCCGTAACGCCGATATTCAGCGCGTTCATGAACAGCAGGTACAACACCGGCAGGATCAGGACGCCGAGAAACAGGGCCAGGGCGGAGACCCAGGCGTTGTTGGTCCAGACCAATGCGGCGAAGGCGTCGTTCGGATGTTCGGTGTAATAGGTTTCGAAGGCCCCGCCGGGTGCGGTGAGTGCCCGGGTGTCTTCTTGCAGCCCAAGGGTTCTGCGCGCCGAAGGGTCCACCGAGATCCACGTCGTGAAGCCCGCCACCACGGTGAGAAACACGACGGCCACGGCCAGCCACCAGCCGCACGCCCGGTATACCGCGGCCGGAAACCGATGTGTGAAGAATCGCCGGATCTCGGTCCAGGTATCGGGCGAGCTCCCGACGATTCTGCCGCGCGCCCGAGCCAGTACGGCACTCAACCCGGCGACGAGTTCCGGTTCGGGACTGTGCGTCTGTAACCGCGCCAGCTGCTGGGACGTCTGCCGGTAGAGCCGCACCAGTTCGTCGGCCTCGGCGCCGGTCAAAGTACGCCGGCCGGTCAGGTAGTTCAGCCTGGTCCAGGCTTGTCGATGCCTCGTGCTGTAGGCGTCCACATCCATCGGCTTACCTCCCGCTCCGCCGTTCTGCGGCTGCACCCGGTGATGTTCCCCCGCGTTCGGCGAAGCCGGTTACGGCCCCGGCCGCCGTGAAAGAATGCTATTCGATATGGCTGAATTCACGACGGGGGAAGCGGTGGCGCTCGAACTGCCGGTCGCCCGTATCCCGACCCGTGCCGCAGCGTTCGTGCTCGACCTGGTGCTGCAGATCGTGCTCGGGATCGTGCTGCTCACCACGGTGATGTTCATGACGCAGGGGGACGACAGCAGCCCCTGGTTCGCCGCACTGATGCTGGTGTCGCTGGTCACCGTACTGGTCGGCTATCCCGTGTTCTGGGAAACCGTGCTGTGCGGTGCGACGCCGGGCAAACTCGCTCTGGGGCTACGTGTGGTGCGCGCCGACGGCGGCCCGGTGGATTTCCGCCACGCGCTCACCCGCGGCCTGACCGGCGCGATCGTCGATTTCTGGATGCTCGGTCTCTTCGGCTCGATCGCGGTGGCGAGTTCGATGTGCTCACCGGATGCGCGGCGGGTGGGCGATGTGCTGGCCGGAACGGTGGTCGTACATATTCGGCAGCAGCTTTCCCTGCCGGCGCTGGCGATACCACCGGTCTGGCTCACCGGCTGGTCGGCCGGACTAGAGCTCACCGGGTTGCCCGAGGATCTGGCGCTGTCCGTGCGTCAGTACCTGACCCGCATCGACTCGCTCACTCCGGGCGCGCAGCACGAGATCGGGCAGGCGCTGGTTTCGGCGGTATGCGCTCGGCTGCGGGTCGCGCCGCCGGGGGGTTATCCGCCCGTGCAGATACTCGGAAGCGTGATCGCAGAACGGCAGCGGCGTTCGCTACCGGCCGTCCCGGTTCCGCCGATGTTGTACGCGGCTCCGCGGGCTCCGGTCGCGCAGTCGCGGTGAGCCGCGTTGCGGTGACCTGGCCGAACCGCGACGCACGGGTTCACCTTCCTCCTGGACCCGCCACTGCGTCATGGCAGACGCACAGCGCCCCCGGCCGCTGTGTACGTCGGCGGTGCCACTGACCTCGAACCGGCCCTGTGCCGTATTACGCCTGGTGTGTGTGCGGTAGTCACAGGGCCGCGGACTGTTTCAGCTCCAAATACTCGTCCGCCAGCGCACCCGGCAGGTCGGGGCCGGCGGCGGCGATCACGGCGATCCCCATCCGGCGCAGCGATTCCTGGACTACTGCTTGCTCGGCGAGGCGGGACTCGGCGGCCGCCGCGCGGTACAGCGCGCGTAGATCGCTGCGGTCGGCGGCCGCGGCGATGATCTCCGGATCGGTGACCGAGACGATCAACACCCGGTGACGCTGGGCCAGTACCGGCAGCACCGGAAGCAGGTTCTCGGTCACCGCCGCGCTGTCCAATCCGGTGAACCAGACGATGAGACTGCGGCGGCGGGCCCGGCGGATCGCGGCGCGCACCAGCCCTTCGGAATCGGTATCGACCAGGGCCGGGGTGACCCCGGCCAGCGCGTGCATGAGCTTCGGCTGCACGCCGCGCCCGACACCGGTGCGTACCTCGGCGCGTACCTCGCGGTCGTAGGCCAGCAGGCCGACCATATCGCCGCCCGCGGCGGCCAGGCTGCCCAGCAGTAAGGCGGCTTCGATCGCATTGTCGAGCCGGGTGCCGGCGCCCACCCGGGCAGCGCTGATCCGGCCGGTGTCCAGCAGCATCAGCACTTGCCGGTTGCGTTCCGGGCGCCAGGTCCGGACCAGCACATCGGTGGCCCGCGCGGTCGCCCGCCAGTCGATGGTGCGGACATCGTCGCCCGGGACGTATTCCCGGAACGAATCGAATTCGGTGCCCTGGCCGCGTAGATCCGCCAGATTCCGGCCTTCCAGATGGTGCAGCCGCTTGATCTTGCCGCCGAGCAATCGCTCGCTGTGGAACGGCGGCAGCGCCCGGACCCGCGCCGGCACAACTCGCTGGAACTGGTGACCGGCCAGCCCCAGCGGGCCGAACAGGCGCACGGTGACCGGTCCGGCGGCGCGATCACCGCGGCGGGTGGGCGTGAGTGTGGTGCGCACGCGGACACGGTGGCCGGGCGAGAGGTTCAGTGGATGTTCCCGGCCGGAGGCATCGGTGCTGCCGGGCCAGTCGTCCCACAGCGTTCCCCGGACCGTGTGAGAGCCCGTATTGGTTACTGCGATCTCGATCTCGGTGGCGGAACCGAGTCGCAGAACCGTCAAATCCGTCCGATCCAGCATCACGTCCGCGCTACCGGCGGCGAGAGCGCGATCGATGGCGGCAAGCGCGCACAGCAGGGCGGTCGCCAACAGAACCCCGAACCACGACGGCGCCAGCACGGTGACGAATACCGCCGCCGCGACCGCGATCCCGAACAACCGGCCCGTGACGACCACGGGCTACACCGGAACCGGGACGGATTGCAGCAGGCCGGCCAGCACTTGTTCGCCGGTGATTCCGTCGATCTCGGCCTCGGGCCGCAGCTGCAGCCGGTGCCGCAGTACAGCCACCGCGACGGTTTTCACATCGTCGGGGGTTACGAAACCCCGTCCGTTCAACCAGGCCAAGGCTCTGGCGGCGGCCATGAGCGAGGTCGCACCGCGGGTAGAGGCGCCGTGTGCGACGGCCGCCGCTGTCCGGGTGGCGCGGCAGAGGTCGACAATATAGGCGAGCACCTCGGGACGGATGGCGACTTTCGCGATCGCGGCCCGGGCCGCGGCGATATGCGCGGGACCGGCCACCGGTCGCAACCCGGCGGCGGCGAGGTCGCGTGGGTCGAAACCCTCGGCATGCCGCTGCAGGATACGGAATTCGTCGTCGCGTTCGGGCAGATGGATATCCACCTTGAACAGGAAACGGTCCAGCTGCGCCTCGGGCAGCGGGTAGGTGCCTTCCTGCTCGATCGGGTTCTGCGTGGCGACCACTACGAACGGGTCGGGCAGCGGGCGGGGCCGGCCGTCGACGGAGACCTGGCGTTCTTCCATGGATTCCAGGAGCGCGGATTGGGTTTTCGGTGGCGTGCGGTTGATCTCGTCGGCGAGCAGCAGGTTGGTGAAGACCGGGCCGTCGCGGAAGGTGAACTCGGCCGAATGCGGGTCGTAGATCTGCGAGCCGGTGACGTCGCCGGGCATCAGGTCGGGCGTGAACTGGACTCGGCCGTGTTCGAGTTCCAGGCCGGTGGCCAGCGCCCGGACCAGCAGTGTTTTCGCCACCCCGGGAACGCCCTCGAGCAGTACGTGGCCGCGGCACAGCAGGGCGAGCACGAGATACATGACCGCGTTGTCGTTGCCCACGACCGCCTTACCGATCTCTGTACGCAGGGCGGCGAATGCGGCCGCGGCCTCTACGGCCGTGGGCGCCGCCGGGCCGGCGGGACCGTCCTTACTGGTGTCAATGCTGGTCATCCGACCTCCGCTTCGATCCATTCGAGTTGCGCGGCAACGAGTTCCAGGCTCGATGCATCCGGTACGTGTCCGTAGAGCGCCGAACCGACGGTATCCGGATCGGCTCCTATCCGGGTGGCTACGGCGGCCACCAGGGCATTCGGGGAGATGCCGGCGTCGACGCCGAGGGCCCGGCGCAGCCGGCGCAGCGTGGCAGCCCGCAGGACGTTCGCGATATGTGCGTGGTCGCCGGAGCGACGGTACAGGCCGGCCTGTCCGGACAGTAGTTCGCCGGCCGCCACCTCCACCGGCCGGGGTTCGGCGACCACCGAGCCGCGGCGGCGTGCCCGCCACCACACGAGTACTGCGCCGGCAATGAGGAACTGCAGAATGCCGAAGACCAGCCAGGGAGGGGAGCCCGTGAAGACGGAGTCGTCACCGGTCGGGCGGGGGAGGTCGGGGTCGTAGTCGTCCGGTGGGTCGATCGGTGGTGGGTCGATCGGCGGAGTATCCGGTGCGCTGGGCCCGCTACAGCCCTGCAGTATCGCGTAGAGAACCAGTAGCACGACCGCTGTCGATGCCAGCGTCGCCCAGAAACGGGGGTCGCGCAGCATCGCGGGGAGCTCCCTGCTGCCCCGGCGCGACCCGGCCCTACGCCCGACCGCCTCGACTTCCACCGGATCTGCCGCCGGGGGCGGCGCGGCAGCGGAGAACTGATCGGCCCGGGCGAGCCGATGGTATTCGTCCGCCGCCGCGGGACGGCCGCCGTAGACGACCTCGTCGAAGGCCCCGGCGGCCGGGGGGATATCGCCGGAGAGCTCGGACGGTAGCGCCGCCGCGGCCTCCTGGGAGGTCTCGCGGGCAGTGCGGGACCGCCGCACTTCGAGCACACCGTGCTGTTCCAGCCCGCGCAGCACCGCGCGGAATCGCTCGCGTAGCGCGGTATCGTAATCGCCCTGGGCCGCAGCGTATTCGGCGGCGGCGCGGTGAGTGTCCGCGGTATCGAGTTGCGGCCGGTCCGGGACGGCGCGATGCGGATCGGTCACCGATGACCTCTGCCCGCGTCGGGAACCCGGATATCCATACCCTCACGGCGACAGCGGAGATCGAGGTACCCGACCACCCGGGCGCTGGATTCCACGATCTCGGTGAAGGCCGCCAGCAGCAGCCCGGTGCCGGTGATCAGGACGAGGAAGGGCCAGCGATGGGTGCCGGCGATATCGCTGACGAACAGCGCGAGGCCCAGTAGAGGCGCGGTCAGCACCGTGTAGACCAGCTGCCGGCAGATCCAGACACCGGTTCGCTGCATCCGCAGTGAGCCGGTGAGCAACCCGGATCGCGTGAGTGCCGTACGGGCTGAGGTCTGTTCGGCGAAAAGAACGGGCGCTGCCACCAGGTGCCGCGCGCGCAACCACGCCAGGCCGAACCAGCAGAAGGGGTAGACGAGCAGGAACCAGACGATGCCGAGAAAACCGAACGGGAGGAACAGCATGCCCGGCGCGAGCACGGCGAGGCCGATCGCGGTGAACGACAACTGGGTCAGCAGCAGCGGGCCCAGGCGTTGTCCGGTCCGTCGTACCGCCGTCCGCGCCCCGATCGGTGCGCCGATCGCACGGGCGAGACCTGTGGTCACGGTGACTCCACGCAGCACGGTCCGGATGATCCAGGCGACGACGAGCGTGGCGCACAGCGCCGCGAGCGCGGTGCCGTCATCGGATCCGCCGGTCAGGTGGGAGACGAGTCCGATGAACGCCGCTACCACTGAGCCACCGGCCACCAGCAGCGGCGCGGCGCATCCCGCGGTTACCCGGATATCGGCTTGCAGCAGCGCGAACGGCTCATCGAGCAGTTCCCGGAAACTCAGCGGACGGATCGGCACCGTCGTTTTCCGGGCTCGGTGTTCCGGATCTACTCCCGCCCCGACGGAGCCGGCCGTAGGGGCGGCAGGCTGCACGCGGCCGAGTCTAACGGGTACGCGGACGACAGGAAGGGCATGATTCGCCCGCGCCTGCGTACCCGGCCGGCCGTAGTCTTATGCGGTCCCTCGAGGTGACGGCCGCCGTCGGACCTGAGCCTTCGAACGATGCGGCCGATTGCACCCCTGCGGCGCAAACCCCGTGGACTCGGCCGGATATGCGCGGGACCCCGTTCAGTTGCCCGGCGGCAGTTCCCGAGGTGTGCGTCCTTCCGGCAGTTCTCCCGCTGTGCGTCCCGGCAGTGCGGTGCCGGTCGCGGGTTCCAGCCGGGTCGTCGACGAGACGATCGCATCGGGTTCAAGGGTCAGCTCGGCGTCCACCACCGTGTTCGCCGGCGCGGCGCTGTCGCGTGACCGGCCACGTCCGGTCCGTGCTTGCCCGGCCACGCCGTCGACCGTGACGTTGCGGGACCGGCGCAGGGTGAAGGTGATCTCCTCGGCTTCGGTGAATACATGGCGCGCGGTTCGTAGTGGCCGGCTCGCGGTATCGAGGGCGTCCTCGATCGCCGAGCTCACGAAACCCGGTACCAGCGGGCCGATCCAGCGAGCGGCGGTATCGGTGAACGGAACCGTGCCGACCAGCGGGAGTTCCAGGCCACGCGACGGTCGCCCGGGGCTCTTCCCGAGCGATACCGGCAGATCCGATCCCTCCCCCGCCGGCAGTGACCGCTGTTCGGCCGGCAGTACGGCGGCCTCGGGTGTGCGCTCGGTGACCCCGATCTCCAGCCCGCCGAGCGCGGCTATCACCCGCGTCCGCTGGCGTTCCCGGTCGATCGCGGTATCGGCCGCGGCTTCGAGCCGCGCCGCGGCCAGCTGCCGGTCCGCCTTCACAGCGGCGGTTTCGGCGCGGACTTCGGCCTCTTTTTCCGCGATGGCGGCGTCGGCGGCACGTTCGGCGCGATCGGCTACCGCCGCAGCGGCGCGACGACGCTCCTGCATGGTCTCTCCGCGCCATCGGCGCAGTATCAGTGGGAGGGCGGCCAGCAGGACGAAAACCGCCCAGGTGAGCAGTCGCAACAGGAATGCGCCGGTCTGGCCGGTGGTGTGCTCATGCATGGCTGCCCAGCGGGCTCCGATACCGCGATCGCCCTCGGCTGCGGCCAGTGTGCGGGCATCACCCAGCGCGGTCCGGGCGTCGTCCACGCGCACGTCCAGTGGAGCGATACGGCTCTGCGCCACCGACAGCGCGGTGCGCGCATCGTCGAGCATGTCGTTGGCGGTTTGCGCCTCCGGACCTCGGCCCGGCACACCGGTGATCTTCGTCTGCGGGCAGCCCGGGCCGGGATTGAACTCACATCTGGCGACGATGAGCGCGTTGTCGATATCGGCCGAGGCCTCGGCTATATCGCGGTCCAGTGCGGTGCGGTCGGCTATTGCGCGGTCCAGTTCATCCTGGGCGGTGCGTACCGCCGGAGTGGTGGCGGCCGCGGCTACCGCGTGTTGTTCGAGAATCCGATCGACGGAGTTGTCGAACAACACGGTGGTGGCCAGTTCGGCCACCACCAGGCCGGTCAGCGCGGTTACCGCGAGGCGGGTCGCCACCGCCGCAATATCGGTCGTGCCCGCGGGCCGGTCGGGCCGGGCGGCGGGTTGGGCACCGGCCAGAGCCCGGCCCACCAGACCCATGAGCAGTCCGGTGATCACTGCGGTGGGCAGTACCGCTGCGGCCGGCCACTCGCCGAGACTCAGCGCGACCCCGGTGACTCCCGCGGAGGCCAGCGCGAACAGCGCCACACCTGTGCCGGTGACGATATAGCCGGTGCGCTCGTATCCGTCGGTGGGCTCGGTGGGCTGTCCGCCGCCGAGCCGGATGAACATGCCGGTGACGCTCATGGGACCCATAACCTCTGCAGCTGTCATCGATTCGTTGTCTCAGCGTGACAGGCGGCACGGCAGTCCATCGAGCCCTCGCGCGCTGGTGTGGTCATCTTCACAGGCGCCGGTGAGCATGTCGCGCCGAGGCCCGTTGTCCGGGTCCGGCGGAGCTCGTGGCCTGGCCGAATTCTGTGTTCCTGCAACAGGAAAGGGCCTCGGACGGGCACCGAAAATGTGGCGTGGACCACTGGAATGGGCATTTGCTGTGCGTGTGCTGTCTTGTGGGAATCGGAAAACAGTCCGGACGGTCGGATCATGTTCTGTGCTTGTCACAACGCTGTCACGAACATCTCATCGCGGTGCGTGACAGTTAGCCGCGGACGGGCGGGTTTGCCGATGGTCGTCGCCGGGAATGCATCTTCGATGCAGGTGAGCGTGGGTTCGGCGGATGCGACGAGGCATCTGGAAATGAGCCGGACGGGTGGATCGCCGCTGTTCGGAGGGTCGATCCGGAATCGATTTCAGCCGGAATGCTGCTTTACACTAGAAAACGCGCATACGTGGAGGAATGAATGAAGAAGCCCAGCTCAAGGCCCGGCAGTCCAGTTTATTAGGGCGGCCTTGGTTGGTTGGGTTCCGAGCCTGGCTTATCGTTTGCTCCTACGCCGCACATACCGATGTCCGGCCGAAAGCACGGTCGGGCAACCTATCGGCAAGGCCAGCCCAGCGGGCGAAACCCGTATCCGGGTTCCGAGCGCGTAAGCGCTTCGTTACCGGCGGGCACCGCCGCACAACCGCAGGTGGAAACAACTTCAGACGTGACTGCACGCCGAACACCATCAGCGCGGCTGGTGTCGGCCAACGTACGAACGCAGTCCTATAGGGAGCGTTCGACAGTACCGGCGTTCGACAGGGCGTTCTCTCCAGGCCGCACCCACGTCGAGGTCGACTTTCTCGAAGGCAGAGGCATGACGCAACTACCTGGCCACAGGTCCCCCGGACCCATCGGGCTTTATGACCCGGCGCACGAGCACGACGCATGTGGTGTCGCGTTCGTCGGTGATATGCACGGCCGCCGCAGCCGTGACATCGTCGACAAGGCCATTACGGCCCTGTTGAACCTCGAGCACCGCGGCGCCGCGGGCGCCGAGCCGAACTCCGGCGACGGCGCGGGCATCCTGATCCAGGTTCCCGACCGCTTCTTCCGTGCAGTCGTCGATTTCGAGCTGCCACCCGAGGGCTCCTATGCCACCGGTATCGCCTTCCTGCCGCAGGCCCGGCGCGAGGCAGCGCGGGCTTCCTACGGCGTCGAGAAGATCGTCAAAGAAGAGGGCCTGACGGTACTCGGCTGGCGCGAGGTACCGATCGACGAGTCGTCGCTCGGTGCGCTGTCCCGCGACGCCATGCCGCTGTTCCGGCAGCTCTTCATCGGCTCACCCGCGGGCGCCGACGAGCAACTGACCGGGATGGACCTGGAACGGCGTGCCTATGTCATCCGCAAACGGGTGGAGCACGAACTGGGTAAGGCCGGCGCCGGCGAAGGCGCGGTCGGTAAAGAATCGGTGTACTTCCCGAGCCTGTCCGGGCAGACCTTCGTCTACAAGGGCATGTTCACTACGCCGCAGCTGCGTGCGTTCTATCTGGACCTGCAGGACGACCGGGTGGAAAGCGCCCTGGGCATCGTGCACTCCCGGTTCTCCACCAATACTTTCCCGTCGTGGCCGCTGGCCCACCCGTTCCGGCGGGTCGCACACAACGGCGAGATCAACACCGTGGCCGGTAACGAGAACTGGATGCGGGCCCGCGAGGCGCTGCTGCGTTCGGATGTCTTCGGTAAGGATTCCGCCGGGAAGAACCGGTTGGAGAAGATCTTCCCGGTCTGTACCCCGGGCGCCAGCGATACCGCGCGCTTCGACGAGGTCCTCGAACTGCTGCACCTGGGTGGCCGCACCCTGCCGCACGCGGTGCTCATGATGATTCCCGAGGCCTGGGAACGCAACGAGAACATGGACTCGCAGCGCCGGGCGTTCTACGAGTACCACTCCATGCTCATGGAGCCGTGGGACGGCCCCGCCTCGGTGTGCTTCACCGACGGCACCGTCATCGGCGCCGTGCTGGACCGTAACGGACTGCGGCCCAGCCGGATCTGGGTCACCGATGACGGCCTGGTGGTCATGGCCTCCGAGGTCGGCGTGCTGGATATCGACCAGTCCAAGGTCGTACGCAAGATCCGCCTGCAGCCGGGTCGTATGTTCCTGGTCGACACCGCGCAGGGCCGGATCGTCGACGACGAAGAGATCAAAGCGCAGCTGGCCGCCGAGCACCCGTACCGGGAATGGCTCGACGCCGGCATCAAACACCTCTCCGATCTGCCCGACCGCCCGCATGTGCATATGTCGCACGACCGGGTGCTCATTCGGCAGCAGATCTTCGGGTACACCACCGAGGAGCTGAACCTGCTCATCTCGCCGATGGCGAAAACCGGTGCCGAAGCGCTGGGCTCGATGGGTACCGACACCCCGATCGCCGTGCTCTCGGCGCGGCCGCGGTTGCTGTTCGACTACTTCTCCCAGCAGTTCGCGCAGGTCACCAACCCGCCGCTGGATGCCATCCGGGAAGAGGTCGTCACCAGTCTGCGCCGTCATATCGGCCCGGAGGCCGATCTGCTGCACCCGAGCCCGGAATCCTGCCGGCAGATCGCGATCCAGCAGCCGATCATCGACAACGACGAACTGTCGAAGCTGGTCCATATCAACGACGACGGCAGCCACCCCGGCCTGCGCTCGGTCGTTGTGCGCGGCCTGTACGAGGTCGCGGCCGGCGGTGACGGCCTGCGCCGCGCGCTCGACGCCATCAACACCCAGGTCTCGGCGGCGATCGACGGTGGTGCCCGCATCATCGTGCTGTCGGACCGCGAATCCAACGAGAAGCTTGCGCCGATCCCGTCGCTGCTGCTCACCGCGTCGGTGCATCACCATCTGGTCCGGGAACGCACCCGCACCATGGTCGGTCTGGTGGTCGAGGCCGGTGACGCCCGCGAGGTGCACCATATGGCTACCCTCGTCGGTTTCGGTGCCGCCGCGATCAACCCGTACATGGCCTTCGAATCGATCGAGGACATGCTCGAACGGGGCGCGCTGAGCGTTCCCGGCAGCACCGGCGATCTGGCGGCCGATTACCGCAAGGCGGTCGCGAACTACAACAAGGCCGCGAGCAAAGGTGTGCTGAAGGTGATGTCCAAGATGGGCATCTCCACGGTCGCCTCCTACAACGGTGCGCAGTTGTTCCAGGTGATCGGCCTGTCGCAGGACTTGGTGGACGAATACTTCACCGGTCTGCGTTCGCACCTGGGCGGTATCGGCCTGGACGAGATCGCCACCGATGTGGCGACCCGGCATTCGGTCGCGTTCCTGGAGAACCGCAACGAGCGCGCGCACCGCGAGCTCGAGGTGGGCGGTGAGTACCAGTGGCGGCGTGAAGGTGAATACCACCTGTTCAACCCGGATACGGTGTTCAAACTGCAGCACGCCACCCGCAGCGGGCAGTACTCGATCTTCAAGGAGTACACCAAACTGGTCGACGACCAGTCCGAGCGGCTGGCCTCGCTGCGCGGCCTGATCAAGTTCAAGAAGGGTGCGCGGTCCCCGATTTCCATCGAGGAGGTCGAGCCCGCGTCCGAGATCGTCAAACGTTTCTCCACCGGTGCGATGAGCTACGGCTCGATTTCGGCCGAGGCGCACGAAACACTGGCGATCGCGATGAACCGGCTGGGTGGCCGGTCCAACTCCGGTGAGGGCGGCGAATCGCCGGCCCGGTTCGAGCCGGAGGACAACGGTGACTGGCGGCGCAGTGCGATCAAGCAGGTCGCCTCGGGCCGGTTCGGTGTCACCGCGCACTACCTGACCAACTGCACCGATATCCAGATCAAGATGGCCCAGGGCGCCAAGCCGGGCGAGGGCGGCCAGCTGCCCGCGCACAAGGTGTATCCCTGGGTCGCCGAGGTCCGGCATTCGACGCCGGGCGTGGGCCTGATCTCGCCGCCGCCGCATCACGATATCTACTCGATCGAGGATCTGGCGCAGCTCATCCACGATCTGAAGAACGCGAACCCGCAGGCGCGGATTCACGTGAAACTTGTTGCCGAGCCCGGTGTCGGCACCGTCGCGGCGGGCGTGTCCAAGGCGCACGCCGATGTGGTGCTGATCTCCGGTCACGACGGCGGCACCGGTGCTTCGCCGCTCACCTCGCTCAAGCATGCGGGCGGGCCGTGGGAACTCGGTCTGGCCGAAACGCAGCAGACCCTGCTGCTCAACGGTCTGCGCGACCGGATCGTGGTGCAGGTCGACGGCCAGATGAAGACCGGCCGCGATGTCGTGGTCGCCGCACTGCTCGGTGCCGAGGAGTACGGTTTTGCGACCGCGCCGCTGGTGGTTTCCGGCTGCATCATGATGCGGGTGTGTCATCTCGACACCTGCCCGGTGGGCGTGGCCACCCAGAATCCGGTGCTGCGCGACCGGTTCACCGGTAAGCCGGAATTCGTCGAGAACTTCTTCATGTTCATCGCCGAAGAGGTCCGGGAACTGCTGGCCGAACTCGGTTTCCGCAGCTTGGACGAGGCCGTGGGCCGGGTCGACCTGCTCGACACCACCAAGGCCAAACAGCATTGGAAGGCCAGCAAACTGGACCTGTCGCCGATCCTCGACGATGTCGAAACGGCGTTCATGTTCCAGGACCGCCGCCGGACCAAGGAACAGGACCACGGTCTGGACAAGGCGCTGGACAACGAGCTGATCGCGCAGAGCCGCGATGCGCTCGAGTTCGGTAAACCGGTCAAGATCGACACCAAGATCACGAACGTGAACCGGACCGTCGGCACCATGCTCGGCCACGAGGTGACCAAGCTCTACGGCGGCGCCGGCCTGCCCGACGACACGATCGACATCACGCTCACGGGTTCGGCCGGTAACAGCTTCGGCGCCTTCGTTCCGGCGGGTATCACCCTGCGGGTGCAGGGTGACGCGAACGACTATGTCGGTAAGGGTCTTTCGGGCGGCCACCTGGTGGTGCGTCCGGCACCCAACGCCCCGGCAGAGTTCGTCGCCGAGGAGAACATCATCGCGGGCAACGTGATCCTGTTCGGTGCGACCAGCGGCCAGGCGTTCATCAACGGTGTGGTGGGCGAACGGTTCGCCGTGCGCAACTCCGGTGCCACCGCAGTGGTCGAGGGCGTGGGCGATCACGCCTGCGAGTACATGACCGGTGGTCGTGTCGTCATCCTCGGCGACACCGGACGTAACTTCGGCGCCGGTATGTCCGGCGGTATCGCGTTCGTCTACGACCCCGACAACACGTTCAGCGGCCGGCTCAACCCGGAACAGGCGGACGCCGTCGAGGCGCTGTCCGGTGACGATTTCACCTGGCTGCGCGACATCATCGGCCGGCACCGGGAACAGACCGGTTCCGCTGTGGCCGAAAAGATCCTGGGCGACTGGTCGCAGCAGGTGAACCACTTTGTGAAGGTCATGCCGCGCGAGTACAAGAAGGTGCTGCTCGCCATCTCCGAGGCCGAGAAGAGCGGTAAAGACGTCGACGCTGCGATTATGGAGGCCGCTCGTGGGTGACACCCAAGGATTTCTGAAGCACACGTCCCGGGAGTTGCCCGAACGCCGTCCGGTGCCGTTACGCCTGATGGACTGGAAAGAGGTCTACCAGGAGGGGTTTCCGCACGAAACCCTGCAGCGGCAGGCAAGTCGCTGTATGGACTGCGGTATTCCTTTCTGCCACAACGGCTGCCCCCTGGGGAACCTCATTCCCGAGTGGAACGACCTGGTCTACTCCGACCGCTGGCGCGAGGGTATCGACCGGCTGCACGCGACCAACAACTTCCCGGAATTCACCGGGCGGCTGTGCCCGGCCCCGTGCGAGGCGTCCTGCGTTCTCGGTATCAACCAGGATCCGGTGACCATCAAGCAGGTCGAGGTCGAACTCATCGAGAACGCCTTCGACGAGGGCTGGGTCGCGCCGGTGTACCCGACCCGGCTCACCGGTAAGAAGGTTGCCGTGGTGGGCTCCGGACCCGCGGGTCTGGCCGCTGCCCAGCAGCTCACCCGCGCCGGGCACACCGTGACCGTATTCGAGCGGGCCGACCGTATCGGCGGTCTGATGCGGTACGGCATCCCGGAATTCAAGATGGAGAAGCGTTTCATCGACCGCCGGCTGGCGCAGATGGAGGCCGAGGGCACCATCTTCAAGGCCGGGGTGAACGTCGGAGTCGATATCACCGCCGACGAATTGCGCGAGCGGTACGACGCGGTGGTCCTCGCCGGCGGTGCCACCCAGGCCCGCGATCTGCCCATTCCGGGCCGCGAGCTGGACGGCATCCACCAGGCGATGGAGTTCCTGCCCTGGGCCAACCGGGTTCAGCAGGGAGATCCGGTGACCGACGACAACGGTCTGCCGCCGATCCACGCGCACGGCAAGAATGTCGTCATCATCGGCGGCGGTGACACCGGCGCCGACTGCCTGGGCACCTCGCACCGCCAGGGCGCGGCCAGCGTGCACCAGTTCGAGATCATGCCGCGACCGCCGGCCGAACGCGCCGGCTCGACCCCGTGGCCGACCTACCCGCTCATGTACCGGGTTTCCTCGGCGCACGAAGAGGGCGGTGAACGCGTGTTCTCGGTGAACACCGAACGCTTCGTCGGTTCCGACAGCAAGGTGACCGGGCTCGAGGCGCACGAGGTCAAGATGGTCAACGGCCGGTTCGAGAAGGTCGAGGGTACCGATTTCACCCTCGAGGCCGATCTCGTCCTGCTGGCCATGGGCTTCGTCGGACCGGACAAGCCGGGTCTGCTCACCGATCTCGGCGTCGGCTACGACCAGCGCGGCAACGTCCAGCGGGACAAGAAATGGGCCACCAATATCCCCGGCGTCTTCGTCGCCGGCGATATGGGCCGCGGCCAGTCGCTGATCGTGTGGGCGATCGCCGAGGGTCGCGCGGCGGCTTCGGCGGTGGACGAGTACCTGGAGGGCGAAACCGCCCTGCCGGCGCCGATTCCGCCGACCGCGGTCGCGCAGCGTTGAGTTAGGCACCGTATTACCCGAAGGCGCGGTACCTCCGAATCGGAGGTACCGCGCCTTCGTCTTCTTCGTGGACACGCCGGGTTGGGCTGCGTTTGTGATCTGAGTGCGGTTCGGCTGGCGGTGGCTCCGGTGTAGCTCTATTGTTATCTCCGGTGTGGTCCGGCGCCTGATCGTGACCTGATCGTGTACTCGTGACACCTACTTGTTGTTCACCTGTTACGCATCGGCGGCCCGTCGGCCGGTTCGGCACCTCGCGACGGCGGAATCGGGAGCGCCCCATGATCGGGGCCAGGGTGACTGGAGCAGTATGCAGTTCAAGAGGGTTGCCGCAGCGCTGGGCGCGTGTGCGGCTGTCGCGTCGGGTCTGGTGGCCGCAGGAGCGACGGCAACGGCCGCGCCCGGGTGTCCCAGCCTCTACGTAGTGGCGATTCCGGGGACCTGGGAAACCGGAAACGAAAAATCCCCCGGACCGGGCATGCTCGCCGATGTGACCGATGGGCTACCGAGCTCCGCGAAGGTCGACTACGTCAGCTACGCGGCCACCGCGTTCCCCTGGGAGGGGGATGTCTACGGCCGGTCGAAGAACGAAGCCGTCGACAATGCGCGCGGTTTGATCGCCGATATGACCGCACGGTGCGGAAACACCGATGTCGCCCTGGTCGGCTACAGCCAAGGTGCGCACGCCGCAGGCGATCTCGCTGCCGAGATCGGCACCGGACTCGGACCGATCCGGCCGGAACGGATTTCCGGCGTCGGGCTGATCTCCGATCCGCGCCGGGCTGCCGCCGATATCCAGGTCGGCCCGCATGCGCCCGGCGCCGGTGCCGCCGGGCCGCGGGTCGGCGGCTTCGGATGGCTCAGCGATCGCACCCGCACCGTGTGCATTCCCGACGATCTCTATTGCGCGACCGCACAGGACGATTTCGTCACCCGCTTCGCCGGCTTCCTGGCGCAGAGTTCCGACGCCAACCCGGCCAATCTCTGGCGTTACCAGCTCGAAGCCGCGGCGATCGTCAACGATCTGATGAAATACGGCGGCGTGCCCACACTGCAGGCACAGCTTTCCGAAGGCGCCAACGAGCAGCGGTTCAAAGAACTCGAAACGTTCTACCGTTCCCAATCACATCATGCCTACGGCAGTTACCGCGTCGGTGGCGGTCAGACCGCGCTGACTTGGATGCACAACTGGATCGCGGGTATGGCCTGATCAGCCATTGGAGATATTGCGGGGGAGCAACTCCCAGACGTGGCCGTTCTCGTTCACCGTCGCCGCGCTACGGCGACCGGTGCGCGAGAACAGTACCCGGGTGATCGAACAGTAGTCGATGGGGAAGGTCAGCGGCCGGGCCAGACCCAGGATGTCCTGGAGGGTCACGTTGATGACCCCGCCGTGGGCGAAGATCACCACGGTATCGGCCGCGGCCGTGGTGGAAGCGATATCGGTGATCGCATCGCGTACCCGGTGCCGGAAGGCCTCGGCATCGATCTGCAGCGGCAGATGACCTTCCTTGATCCGCTCGTAGGTGTCGCGGAATTCCGTTTTCGCATCCTCGATCGGGATATAGGACGGTAGTTCGCGGTCGTATTCCGCCAGACCGTCCACGATCTCCACCTCGAGACCGAGCTTCGCGGCCGTCGGTGCCGCGGTCTCCTGGGCTCGCCGCTGCGGACTGCTGATCACCCGGACGATCCGGTGATGGTCCAGCGCGGCCGGCACCCGTTCGGCCTGCTCCACACCTATCGGGGCCAAACCCGGGTCGGCGGCTTCCCCCGCGTTCTCGACCCGGAGCGGCTGGGCATGGCGAACAAGTATGAACTGCACGGGTCCACTCTGCCGTATCGCTGCTGCGGCTGACCAACCGAACCGGGTGGTCGGAGCTGCCGGACGGCTACCGGCCGGACCGTCGTGCGAGCCGCAGCACACGGCATCACCGCTCCGGGACACGCTGTCGTCGGAGCGCGCCCGGTTCGCAGGCGAAGAACGGAAACGGCCCGGTTCGCCGTGTGGCGAACCGGGCCGTGGCAGGGAGTATCGCGCGTCAGTGACCCGGTGGATACTGCTGTGGGCCGTTCTGGGGCGGGTTCGGGTTGTTGGGGTCGGATGGATAGCCGCCTTGCTGCGGGTAGCCGCCTTGCTGCGGGTAGCCGCCCTGCTGCGGGTAGCCGCCCTGCTGGGGATAGCCGCCCTGCGGAGGCTGCCCCGGGAACTGGCCGCCCTGCGCACCGCCGGAATTCTTCTTCCGCATCATCACGACGACCGCGACGACGATGGCCACGATGACCAGCAGACAGATCAGTCCGAAGATCAAACCGCCCCCGCCGCCTTTGCTCTTGCCCCGCCGCCGTGCCTCCAGATCGACCGCGGAGGCCAGCACATCGGTCTGCGTCCAGGCGGCATAGTCCACCTGACTCGCATGGGAGAGCAGATCCAGATAACTCAAAGTCGTCCCCGTTCGAGAATGTTGGCCGGCCCCTCCTCCTGGGGCCGGGTGGCTACACGGTACTTCCCCGTTGCACGGCCGGGAAACCACTTGTTCCCGGGCCGGGCCGGCGAACGGTCACCGTTGCCGGACCAACGGGAAGGTCTGTGTTTCCCGGATCGTTCGCCCGGTGAGCAGCATGAGCACGCGTTCGACGCCCAGGCTGAGGCCACCGGTCGGCGGCATACCGTGTTCCAGGGCGCACAGTAATTCCTCGTCCAGTCCCGTGATCGCCGGTCCGCCGTCGGCGGAACGTGCCTGCGCAGTCAGACGGCCGCGCAGTTCTACCGGATCGGTCAGTTCGCTGCGGCCGGTACCCAATTCGATTCCGCCGGCCACGAGATCCCACCGCTCGGCCACACCGGCCCGGCGGCGATGCGGACGTGCAAGAGGGGCGACGGTACCGGGCAGATCGGTGTAGAAGGTGGGTTCCTGGGTGGTTTCGGCCACCAGCCGCTGGTATAGCGCATACACCATCCGGCCGTGGTCCCAGCCCGGCCGGCAGCTGATATCGGCCTTTTCGCACAGGTCGCGCAGCTCCGCCAGACCGGTATCGGGCGTGATCTCGACACCGGTTTCCTGCCCCAACGCCTCGTAGAGCGACCGGACCCGCCACTCACCGGAAAGGTCGAGGGCTTCTAGGGAACCGTCGAGCCGCGGCCGCATGGCGACCATCGAATCGTTCGCGGCCAGCGCGGCCTGCTGCACCAACTGCCGGCACAGCGTCATCATCCGCTGATGGTCGCTGTGGGCCTCGTAGGCTTCCAGGAGCGTGAATTCGGGTAAGAGCCGGGCGCTCGCGCGCGCATTGCGGAAACTGGGACCGAGCTCGAAGATTTTCTCCACGCCGCCGACACACAAACGTTTCAACGCCGATTCCGGGCCGAGGCGCAGGTGCAGATCGGTGTTGTCGGCGTCGATATGGGTGCGCATACTGCGTGCAGTCCCCGTACCGGGGCCGGGTTGCAACACCGGTGAACCGACCTCCAGGAAGCCCCCGTCGTGCAGGGCATCACGCAGTGCGCGCAGTACTGCGCTGCGGCGGGCCAGCAGTTCACGGGTCTCACGATCGATCATCAGGTCCAGGTAGCCGCGCCGCATCCGCGCCTCGGAATCGGTGAGGCCGTGCCATTTATCGGGCAGGGGATGCAGGCATTTGGCCAGCATCCGCCAATCCGCCACCAGCAGCGACAGTTCGCCGCGCCGGCTGTACCCGAGCTGCCCGCTCACCGAGATCAGATCACCCAGATCGAAGAGTTCACCGAATTCGGCACAGCGCGCCGCGCCGAGTCGTTCCCGGTCGAGCAGGAGCTGGATATCGCTGGTCCAGTCGCGGATCACCGCGAACTGCACACCGCCGCAGTCCCGTAGCCGGAGCAGCCGGCCGGAAATTCGCACAGTGGTGCCGCGAGGGACCCGCCGGGCCGCGGCCACAGTGTGGGTCGGTGGAAAGGGCGGGGGATACGGGTCGATATGCATGCCCACCAGCCGGTCCAGTTTGTCTGTGCGCACCCGGACCTGCTCGGGCCGGAGATCGTGGGCGGGCGCCGGTTCGGCCTCCGCCGTCGGGGTGGTTGCGGGAGGTGTCACCGCGGTGCGCTCGGGGACGGCGCGATGACGTCCGGTGTGGGTGAAAACTCCGGCAGTACCGGCCGGTCGCGGTAGCAGCCCCTCGGCAAAGGCGGCGGCGACGGCGATACGTGGGAGGTCTCGCGGATCGGCGGACATGATGTACCGGGTCGACCAGAGCGGTTGATAGCGCATTGCCGACCGGTACAGCCGATCCAGCTGCCACCAGTGCGAAAACGACAGCGGCAGGACGCGAATGCCGTCGCGCAGTGCGATCGCTGCCGCCCGGATACCGTGGGCGGGCCCCGGCCGGCCACGCCGGCCCACCGCTTCGAAGACCGACCGGGACACGGTGAAGTTCAACGAAACCTGTTCGATGCCGTGCTGTTCGGCCCGGAGCGCGAATTCCGCGATCAGCAGATCGGTGATGTCCTCGGCGGCGCCCGGTTCGCGGCGCAGCAGTTCCAGCGTTGCGCCCGTCCGCCCCCACGGCACCAGGGAGAGCATGCCGAGCACTCGATCTTCGGTGTCGACCGCTTCGACGAGCAGGCACTCACCGTCGCGCCGGTCGCCGAATCGGCCCAGCGGCAGCGGGTAGGCACGTTCGGTCTCGGTGCGCCGCCACTGCTCGGCGGTCACCGCCAGGCGCGCGAACTCCGCGGTGCCGAGATCGCGGTGACGCCGGATCCGCACCGTCATACCCTCTTTGCGCAGCCGGGTGAGGGTGTCGCGGACGGGCCGCAGTTCCGGGGTGGTCAGCGCGAAGGTCCGGGTATCCAGCAGCGCCTCCGCACCCGCGGCCACGGCGTCGAGCCCGGCCCGGCGATACACCGGCATCCCGGCGTCCCCGGCGCCGATCACCGCCACCGGCCAGCCGAACTGCCGCGCGTAACGCTGCCAGGCCTCCACCGCCTGGGGCCAGCAGTCCCGGGCGCCGAGGGGATCGCCCAGGGCCAGGCAGACACCGAATTCCACCCGGAAGCCGATGGCTGCGCGGCCGTTCGGGCTGAAAACGATCTCACGGTCGCGGCGCGTCGCCAGATAATCGATCGAGCCGGTCGGGTCCGGGCTGTTCAGCAGTTCACGCAGCGCTGTCTCATCCGCTTCGGTGAGTGCGTGTTCCGCACGCTGAGTGCGCACCAGCACCGTGACGGTGGCCGCGCAAGCCAGTGCGCCGAACAGGCCGACCAGAAACGCCGTGGGGAACGGTGCGGCACCGTCGAGTTGCCCGGGACGAACCAGCCCGGCACCGAGCTGTGAGACCACGAACAGGACACGTGGCGCCCCCGTGGCCAGAGATCCGGGAAACAGCTGCACCACACATACCCCGGCCACCCCGGCCGCCACCAGACCGGCTGCGAAGGCTGTCGCCGCGGGGCGCGGTGAACACGGGCGGATCCGGGCGGCGAACTGTGCGCGCGCGGCTATCAGCAGCGTGAATACGCCGATATGCGCGATCAGGCCCAGCCCGGCGTTCGGATTCTGCTCGCGCACGATATCGAGCAGGTTCACCGGTAGCCAGCTCACCTGGTAGAGCAGTGCCGCCCACCAGGCGACCCGTTTGCGCCGGGAGAGCCCGATGGCGAGCAGGCCGGCCGCCGCCGCCCACAGCAGATTCGTCGCGGGTGCGTACAGGTAGTACTGGTCCAGATGGTTTCGCGGGATACGCAGTGCGCCGGACAACCCCGGCACCACACTCCACACCAGGCAGGCCAGCGCGAAAGCACCCGATACGAGAGCCAGGACGCGCGGTATCGCGGCGAATCGTCCGGGTGTTCCGTTTCGGCCGGGTACTTCGGGGTCTGGCGGTTCCTGCGTGGACATCACTGTTCCAGTCTGCCGCCCGCCCGTACCGAATCCAGGCTGTGTACCGGCGTGTTAGTGGTAGATCGCCCGAGATCCGCACGTATTGCCCTGTGCCGGGGCGTGGTTGGCCGAAATGGGTAATCGGGTTCCGGGCGTGGCGGGCGAATGCCTGGAATACCCGATTGTTCCGGGTTGTCTGCCGGATACGGCCGGGGCGGTCGGAAGTCGCGCTGACCGGGGGAGTAAGCATGAGACCATGCCGGATCCAATCGATGTGCCCATCGACGATGACACCATACGGCTCGGGCAGTTCCTGAAACTGGCCAACCTGATCGAATCGGGGTCGGAAGCCAAGACAGTGATCGCCGCCGGGCTGGTGCGAGTCAACGACGAGGTCGAACTGCGCCGCGGACGCCAGCTCCAGGCGGGCGATGTGGTGGCGATCGCCGGTCATCAGGCCAGGGTGAGCGCCGGATGATCCGGCCTCCGCGTCAGTCCTCGGCGCGGATCACGACCCCGTCGTGGTCGCTGTAGAGCATTTCACCGGGGTGGAAGCTCACCCCACCGAATTCCACCGGGACGTCCTTTTCGCCCGACCCGGTCTGTGTGCTCTTGCGCGGGTTCGTGCCCAGGGCCTTCAGGCCGATATCGAGTGTGCGCAGAATCGCCGAGTCCCGGACGGCGCCGTTGACCACGACTCCGGCCCAGCCGTTGTCGACTCCGCGACCGGCGATGATATCGCCCACCAGTGCGGTGTGCACGCTCGCACCACCGTCGACCACCAGAACCCGGCCGTTACCGGGCTCGCTCAGCGTCTGTTTGACCAGGAGGTTGTCCTGGAAGCAGCGAATCGTGGTGATTCGCCCGGCGAACACCGGCCGGCCGCCGAACTGGATGAACTGGGTATCGCAACTGCGGATATCGGGGCCGATTTCGTCGGCGAGATCCGCGGTGGCCACCTGCTGCTCTGATTCAGTCACATTTCTGATTGTGCCGTTCGGATGGTGGCAGCCCGCATCGACCCCGCTATCCGGCAACGGCCAGTGACGCGGCGAGCCCGAACACCGCCGCCATCACCGCGACCTCCAGTACCGCGCGCCGCAGCGACGCCTCGGCGCTCATCCGATGCGCTGCCGCCGCCGCAACCCAACTGCGCCGCCACCACCAGCCGAGCGCCAGCAGCAGGATCAACAGGACGGATTTGGCCACCATGATCCGGCCGTAACCGGTCGTGAAGAACGGGGTGAGCCCGCCCATCCGAACCGAACCGTTGATCAATCCGGTGACGGCCACAGCCGCCACCATCGGTACAGCGACCGCGGAGTATCGGGGCAGGGTATCGGCCCAATCGCGGCGCCCGCGCACCACCAGCGCCAGCGCCAGCAGCAGGCCCAGCCACATCGCCGCGGCCAGCGCGTGCACCCCGGCCAGTACGGAACCGAACATCTGCTGCGACATATGCCCGGTGATGGGACGCAGTGTCACGGTGACCGCGGCGAACACCAGCACCAGGTCGGGGCTGTGCCCGCCCGATCGGCGGAAGGCGAGCGTGCTGTAAACCGCGACAACCGCCGTACCGGCCAGGATGGCCAAACCGATCTGACCACCGCTGATCCGCACCAGATAGGTGGCGAAATCCGCCGGGCTCAACGCGGTCACACCCGAGCCGACGACGTCGCCCGCGGCGAAAACCAGCACCGCGAATTCGAGGCAGCACCAGGCCCCGGCCAGCACTGCCAGCATGCGCCACGGGACGTCGAGCCGGCCGTTCAGCCGCGGCAGGGCAGCCAGGCCGAGCACGGCGGCCCCAGCGAGATCCGCGCACAACCGCATCGTCGCGGCCGCCGGGATATCGCCGAACGTCCAGGCCACCAGTACCCCGAGCAAGCCCGCCGGAACAGCGAGTCCGAGCGCGACCCGGCGGTCGAGCCCGCCCGGGAGACCACTTCTCACCGCTCGTTCTTACCCTTGCCCAGGTTCGAACCGAACAGCGCGAAGGCGAGACCGGCGCCGAACAGAACCACCGCCCCGGCGATATAGACCCACACCGGGACTCCGCCGTCGGATCCCTCCCCGGAACTCTGGGCGTCCACCGCCGGACCTGGTGTGCCCTGGCCTGCGGTGGTCAGCGTGAAAGTCCGTTCGCCGTCGACGACATGGCCGTCCGCCGAGGTGACCCGGAAGGCGACCCGGTACACCCCGGCCGGACCGAGCTCGCCGACCGCCACGCTGAGGTCGCGGCCCTCGACGACCGGTTCGCTCTTCGACCACAGATTGCCGTCCGGTCCGACCACGGTCATGGCCGGGAAGTTCGGTTGCAGGGGTTCGTTGAAGCTGATCGTCACCCGTGTGGGGCCGGTATCGATAGAGGCGCCGTCGGCCGGATCGCTGCCCACGACGGTGGAGTGCGCTCCTGCCGTACCGGCGATCGGCCCGAGCAACAGCCACAGCAGCGCAGTGACCAGGGCAATCAGGGATGTCCGGCGGGTCATCGCCGCCCCCTGACCACAGCCCCGATACCGGCGCCCAGGGCCAGCGCCGCGAGCGCAAGACCCAGGCCGCCGAGCCAGCGGGCGGTGATATCGGTGCTCTCGGCCGGCTCGGCCGCGGACTGGTCGCCGTGTTCGTGACCGGACTGGTCGCCGGCGGACGCGCCGAGCGCCAGGAGGGGGGCCGGATGCTCCGCCGAATCGTGGTCGCCGGTGTCGTTCCAGCGCACCACGGTACCGTCGCTGTAGGTCTGTTCGGCCGGGAAGCTGATCGAATCGGCGTCGGGTAACGGGCCCAGCGACACCACGAAACGCTGGAACTCGCCTGGCCGGATACCGGGCCCGCCGGGGTTTGCGGTCCAGGTCACGGCCACTACGCGGTCTTCGTCGTCGCGTTCGATTTTCGCGGTCCAGCCGGGGACCGGTTCGGTGCGTGCCGTCGCGATCTCCGGCACGGCGACCCGCAGCGCGGTGGTGGCGGCGGTATCGGATTCGGTGGGTACGCTGAACGTTGCGACGGTGGACCGGCCAGGGGTCGCGTTCGGCGCCGATACGCTGACATGCGCGGCGGCCGTACCGGCACCGGCCAGTAGGAAACCGGCGGTGAGGGCGGCGGTCAGACCGCGGCGAAGAGGTGGGGAAAACCCGTGGGACATGGGCGGAAAACTTTCTCTCCGAAGGATGTGGGAACGTCGCCGAGCACACGGCGCGGTGGCGCGCGTGGACCGGACGCACCGTTCGGAGCGTGATTCCGTGGAGTCGCGACGATCGCCGCGATGCAGACCCGAGGTGCCGGTGGAAAACGGTGCACGGGCGCGAGCAACACGCGCAACGCCGCCGAAGCCGCCCGATACAGCCGTTCGGCCGCGGTGATCATCAGGGTGCACAGCAGCACCGCGAGCAGATGGGTGGCGAACATCGCCGCAGAGAGCGGGCCACCGGTCGACGATTCACCGACCGCGCTACCTGTACCGGTGTGGTGACCGGTGAGCCCGGCCAGCGCCCAGTGACCGATGAACTGGCCCGATACCAGCGGTACGAAAATTCCCAGGCCCGGGGCGACGGCCCGATTCGCGAGCCGGCCGCGTGCTCCGGTGACGACGGATCCGGAGACCCACCCGGTGACCAGTGTGGTCAGCAACAGCAGGGCGGTACCGGCCGATGTGGGATACCCGCCACCCGCCGCGCCGTGGGCGGCCACGGCCAACGCCCCGGTCGCCACGCCTACCACGCAGCCCCGCAATTGTGCGGGGCCGGGGCACGGGTTGAAGGACATCGAGCACTTTCGTGAGGTCGCGGCGGGACGGCTGATCGGCGTCCATCATCGTCGGCGGCCGGTCCGGCCTCGACGCCGCCCCCGCGGAGACGCGCCGGCGTCCGGGCTCAGGCGACGCCCAGGCGGGCCAGGACGTCCGCCTCGATCTTGGACAGTTCGGTGGCGATCGATGCATGCACGGAACGCCGTCGCGCCGCGGGCATCTGATCGGCGGTGCGGACAGCCGAATCCAGCGCGTCGAGCCGGTTGCGTGCACTGGTCAGGAACTGCTGGGTGTCCTTGCCCGCGTCGCCGTTCGCGATCTTGTCGAGGGCGGCTCGGGTGTTGGTTATCCGGGCCTGGAGCCGGCCCCCGTGGCCGGCGTAGTCGCCGAGCTGATTCACGCCCACCCCGAGCTGTTTCGCCTTCCGGGCGTCCAGTTGCCCGCGCACATAGGTGGCGCCACGGTAGGCCAGCGGAGCGAGCACCGGAACCAGCACCCGCGCCACCCCGATGTACTTCTTGACCTGTCCGGGGCTGAACGGGTCACGTTCGGCGCGCGCGGCGGCTTTCTGTGCGGCCTTCTCCTCGGCCTGCAGCGTCGCGATCTGCGCTTTGGCGACCTTGCGCTGGGCGCGGGCCTCGGTGCGGTGCCGTTTGCGCTCGTTCTTGGCGCCGAGTTTGGCCTCCATCGCGGCCTTGTGCTTGAGGGCCTTTGCCTCGGCCCGCCGATTCGGCCGCCGCTTGCGCTTGGTGAACAACCCCATCGAAGGCCCTCCGTCATGCTGGTTCGCTGCGGCGATACGACACGGAAACCGCATCGTCCACCCGTGTCACACGGTTCGCCGACACCCTATCGGGTTCCCTGCCCAACCGGCGAGACACGCCACCCGGGTCACCGCGGAATGGTGTCGTCGCGTACGTGGGTGAGCGGGTCGAACGGGACTCGATTCGTCGGACTGTCGGGGGTAGAGACCATACTGCTTGCGTGCAACCGGGCAGTATCGACCGCGAAGACCCCGCCGGCGCGGGTGCCGAAACCGGCGCCGGCGTGGGTGCCGAAAGCGACGCCGCCATAGGCGCCGCCGATGCCCGCGTGGGTGCCGGGAACGGCATGGCAGCAGGTGCCGACGATGGCGGTGCGCCTGCCGGATTCGGCGGCAGTGACGATGCAGGTTCGGTTGCCGGATCGGGCACTGCCGCGGGGGGAGACGCTGCGGGCCGCGGCCGCACCGTATTTCTCGATGCCCGCGGCCTGATCGGTTGCCGGCATCGGCTCGGGCTCGACGCCACTTATCCGGAACAACTGGCCGAAGTCCGGGAGGACCCCGGGGTGCAGCAGCGGCGTGCGGCCGCGCAGGCCCATCGCGACCGGGTTCGCGACACCCTGGTCGCCGAGGATCCCGATAGTTGGGTGATCATCGATCCGGCACAATCCGCCCGTGCTCGCGCCGACGCCACTTTGCAGGCGTGTGCGGCGGGAGCGGCCCGGATCTGGGGTGGGCTGCTTCCACAGGAACCCGATACCGGCCGCCGGGGCGGCGCCGAGATCCTGCTGCGGGATGTGGGCGGCGGCTATATCCCGGTGATCGTGGTCAACCACAAGGTCACCGACCCACGCCGCCCCGAACCTGCCGAATTCCATCCGCTCACCTCCGACCTGCTGCATTGGCGTCCCGAACCCGACCGGGCCCGCAAACTCCGCCAGCAACCCCGCGATCAGCAGCGCCTGGCCCACGTGTACCGGATGCTGCAACGACGCGGCCTGGCCACCGCCACCCCGGTCGGCGGCGTTATCGGCTTCCACTTCGACCGGATCCTGGTGCACGATCTGTCCGCCGTACTCACCGATTACGACAACCGCTATGCGGATCGGATCGCGGTGCTGCGCGGCGAGGTCGCCACCGTCCCCTCCAAGGTTCCCGAATGCCGGCAGTGCCCGTGGTGGACGCGCGGGGCCGCCGGCGGCTGTCAGGCGTGGCTCAACGAGCACCGCGATGTGAGTGTGGTGGCGCCGGGGTCGCGGGCCGAGGTGCTGCGTGCGCACGGTGTGCGGACCATCGACGAACTGGCCGCCTGGACCGCACCCGAACCGGAGGACTGGCAGCACGGGCCGTTCGAAGAGGCCGTGGTCACCGCGCGGGCCTGGCTGGTGGATGCGCCGCTGGTACGCCGATCCGACCACGTGTGGGTGCGCCGCGCCGATGTCGAGGTGGATGTGGATCTGGAGAGTTATCAGGAGGACGGCGCCTATCTCTGGGGCACGCTGCTCGACGGGAAATACCGGCCGTTCGTCACCTGGGATCCGCTGCCGACCGAGGACGAGGGCCGGTCCTTCGCCGAATTCTGGACCTGGTTGATGGGAATCCGCGAACAGGCCATGGCCGCCGGCAAAACGTTTGCTGCCTACTGCTATTCACGTTCGGCCGAGGACAAATGGCTCTACGAGTCCGCGCGTCGCTTCGCCGGCCGGCCAGGGGTGCCCACCGCGGCGCAGGTGACGCAGTTCGTCGATTCGGCGCAGTGGGTGGATATGTTCCAGGCCGTCACCGATCAGTTCATCTGCCCGAGTGGTAAGGGGCTGAAGAAGATCGCGCCCGTCGCCGGATTCGCCTGGCGCGATCCGGAGGCCGGAGGCGAAGCGTCGATGAGCTGGTATCGGCGAGCGGTCGGCTACGACTCGGCACCGGATCTCACCCAGCGCACCCGCCTGTTCGAGTACAACGAAGACGATGTCCGCGCGACCGCTGTCCTGCGCGAATGGATGAATCCCCGGATCCCCACCGAGCATTGCGCCGACCGGGAGGTGCCCACGCTCGCGGATTTCGCGCAGGCACCAGCTGCTCCGGGGAGACCTGAGCCCGAGCCCGGCGCAGGCTTGATTACCATGTGACAGCGTGACAGAGCACGTCGAACAACTCGAGTTCCAGGCCGAGACCCATCAGCTGCTCGAGCTGATGATCCACTCGGTCTACTCCAACAAAGACACGTTCCTGCGGGAGCTGATCTCGAACGCTTCCGACGCGCTGGACAAGCTGCGGCTGGAGTCCTATCGAGACAAGGATCTGCACGTCGACACCGACGATCTGCATATCGAGCTGGAGGTCGACGCCGAGCGGCGGATCCTCACGGTCCGGGACAACGGCATCGGCATGTCGCGTGCCGAAGTGGTGGATCTGATCGGGACGCTGGCGAAGTCCGGTACCGCCGAACTGCGCCGCAAACTCAACGAGGCCAAATCCGATGCCGCCGCCGAGGAGCTGATCGGCCAGTTCGGTATCGGCTTCTACTCGACGTTCATGGTGGCCGACAAGGTCGAGCTGACCACCCGCCGCGCGGGTGAGACCACCGCGACCCGCTGGCAGTCCGAGGCCGGCTCCGGTTCGTACACCATCGAAACCCTCGACGAGGCGCCGCAGGGCAGCGCGGTCACGCTGCATCTGAAACCGGCCGACGCCGAGGATCACCTCTTCGACTACACCCAGGAATACAAGCTCCGCGAGATCGTCAAGAAGTACTCCGATTTCATCGCCTGGCCGATCCGGATGCAGGTCGAGCGGACCGTCACCGAGGGCGAAGGCGAAGACAAGCAGGAGAAGACCGTTGTCGAGGAGCAGACGCTCAACTCGATGAAGGCCCTCTGGACCCGTCCCAGGGGTGAGGTCTCCGAGGAGGAGTACCACGAGTTCTACAAGCACGTCAGCCACGCCTGGGACGAGCCGCTGGAGACCATCCCGCTCAAGGCCGAGGGCACCTTCGAATATCAGGCGCTGCTGTTCCTGCCGTCGCAGGCGCCGTTCGACCTGTTCACCCGCGAGCACAAACGCGGCGTGCAGCTCTACGTGAAGCGCGTGTTCATCATGGACAACTGCGAAGAGCTGATGCCGGAGTACCTGCGTTTCGTCAAGGGTGTGGTGGACGCGCAGGATCTGTCGCTGAACGTGTCCCGGGAAATCCTGCAGCAGGACCGGCAGATCCAGATGATCCGCAAACGCCTGGTCAAGAAGGTGCTGAGCACCGTCAAGGAGCTGCAGGGCGCCGAGGATCAGACCAAGTACCGCACCTTCTGGCAGGAATTCGGCCGGGTCCTCAAGGAGGGCCTGCTCTCCGATTTCGACAACCAGGCGACGATCCTCGAGGTGTCGTCGTTTGCCTCCACCCACTCCGATACCGAGGCCACCACACTGGCGCAATACGTGGAGCGGATGCCCGAGGGCCAGGACTCGATCTACTACATGACCGGTGAATCCCGGGAACAGGTGGAGAAGTCACCGCACCTCGAGGCGTTCCGCGCCAAGGGCCGCGAGGTGCTGATCCTCACCGATCCCGTCGACGAGATGTGGGTCGGATCGGTAACCGAGTTCGATGGCAAACCGTTGCAGTCGATCGCCAAGGGCGAGGTCGATCTGGAAACCGAGGAGGAGAAGAAGGAATCCGAGGCCCTGCGCGAACAGCAGGACAAGGATTTCGCCGAGGTGCTGACCTGGCTGGGTAAAACCCTCGAGGACAGCGTCAAAGAGGTCCGCCTCAGCTCCCGCCTCACCTCCTCGCCGGTCTGCCTGGTCGGTGATGTTTTCGATATGACCCCGATGCTGGAACGCATGTATCGGGCCTCGGGGCAGGAACTGCCGCAGTTCAAGCGGATCCTCGAACTCAACCCCACCCATCCGCTGGTGACCGGGCTGCGCGATGCCTACGACACCCGCAAGGACGACGCTGATGAGGGGAAGGTCCCCGAGCTCATCGAGACCGCCGAACTCCTGTACGGCACGGCTGTGCTGGCCGAAGGCGGGGAATTGAAGGATCCGGCCAAATTTGCGCAGATCCTCGCCGACCGGCTGACGCGTACGCTCTGACCGGAAGGAGGCCGCGGCGTGCCCGCGGCCTCTTTCCGAATTCCCCAGGGGCACTCATGGAATGAGGGGGCCGAGAGTACGCGGCTTACCGGTTTCGCTGCTGCGACCATCGCATACTCGAGGTCGAGCACCGGAAACGGCTCCGTTCGGCCGGGGCGCAGCATGGGCTGACCCGTACATCATCCGAACCTTTTTCGGGCGCACAGGTTTTCGCCCGGACTTCGACCTGCGGTTTGTAATTCGTCAAGGGGTACGGGCGATGGATTATCCGGAACACGCGAATCGTGTTCCGGATAGGAGATCGATCATGTCGACCACCACTGCCGCGCGCCGTGGATTGCGCTACACCTCGCTTCGGATCGCGCTGCTCGGCGCGCTGTTGGCTGCCCCCGTCCTGGCAGTGGCGCCGGCGTCTGCGGAACCAGGGATCGGTCCGATCACGACGCACCTCGCCCCCGTCTCCGATGACTATGACTCCTCCGGCTACGACCGGTGGGGGTATGACCGCCAGGGCTACGACCGGTGGGGTTATGACCGCGACGGCTATGACCGATTCGGTCGCGATAACCGCGGTTACGACAAGGAAGGTTTCGACCGGTGGGGGTATGACCGCGACGGCTATGACCGCGACGGCTTTGACACGTGGGGTTACGACGAGGACGGTTTCGACGAGGACGGTTACGACCGGTGGGACTACACGCGCGACGGGTGCCGTATCGACGGCAACGATCAGAAGTGGGCAATCCGCCGGATCTGCGATGCCTGGCGGGCACGCGTGGCGGCTGCCGGCCCCTTCGCCGACCGAACCGGTCTCCTGTAGTAGCGAACCTGGGGAAGCGGACGCCCGCCGCCTGGCTTCCGGCCGGGATGGCGCCAACTCGAGCAAGACCCCGGCCTACCCGAACGTGAATACAGGGACGCGGATGCGGCCGCCGAGAAACCGAAGGGTCCGGCGAGGTACCCACTACCGGAGGCGGCTGTGCCGCAGTCGGTTCCGTTCCGGCTCGGGGTGTAGCAGGCCGACCATCCGCGCGGCCGGTGACGCCTGGCGGACGAAGATCCCGGCCGGGGGCAGCTGATAGCTGCACACCCATCGTTGTACGACGAACGCCCGCCGTCCGTTTCCGGGCGGCGGGCGTTGTGGTCGTATATTGCGAGCCGGAGGTTACCGCGGCGCCATACGCAGCGCGCCGTCCATCCGGATGGTTTCGCCGTTGAGGTAGTCGTGCTCGACGATGTACTGCGAGAGCTGCGCGTACTCGTCCGGACGGCCCAGCCGCGACGGGAACGGCACGCCGGCCTCCAGGCCCTGGCGGTATTCCTCGGTGACACCGGCCAGCATCGGGGTGTCGATGATCCCGGGGGCGATGGTGTTGACGCGGATACCGAACTGCGCGAGGTCACGCGCGGCCGGAACGGTCATACCGTGCACGCCGCCCTTCGACGCCGAGTAGGCGATCTGGCCGATCTGGCCCTCGAACGCCGCCACGGAAGCGGTGTTGATCACGACACCGCGCTGTCCGGCTTCGTCCACCGCGTCGGTCTTGGCGATGGCATCGGCGGCCAGCCGCATGACGTTGAAGCTGCCCAGCAGGTTGACGGTGATCACCGTGCGGAACAGCTCGAGATCGTGCGGGCCGTTCTTGGACAGGATACGCCCGGCCCAGCCGACACCGGCGCAGTTGACCACGATACGCAGCGGGATACCCGATTCGACCACCTTGGCGACGGCGGCGGCGACCTCGTCGTGGCTGGTGACATCGGCGGCGAGCAGGGTGACCCCGTCGGGGACATTGTCGCCGGCGCGCTCGATCGACTGCGGTACGTCGAGCCCGAAGACGGTGGCGCCCAGATCGGCGAAACGCTTGGCGGTGGCGGCGCCCAGACCGGACGCGCCCCCGGTGACGATGGCGGCGGAACCCGAAATCTCCACGATGGTCCTCTCGTTCGTGACAAGCCAGTTGGCCTAACGTCAATTGCACCCTAGCCCGTGGATGCGCCGGGGTCGTGGACGGTCCCCTTGCGCCGATCGGTCATCGGATGCTAGCGCTGCCCACCGGCCGGTCGCTCGCCGATATCCTCGGTGTCTGCCGAGGTCACAACCATTTCCCGGGCCATCCGGCGGGTGTGCAGCCACCACAACGTCAGGGCTGCTGCGGCAGGTACCGCCAGCGCGAGACCGATCGCCGGTAGCAGGCCGATCGCCGGGGCCGCGGTGTTCAGGGCGGTCAGTGCGCCGATGAACAGGAACAGCAACCCCGAGCCGAATCCGATGGCCCGTTCGGGGAGGTGTTTGCCCAGCAGAATCCCCGCCGCGATGGCCAGCGCGTCGGCCGCGACCATCCCGATGGTCGAGCCCAGCCAGACCCCCGCCCAGTTGTTGTCGGTGGCGAGCGCAGCCGTGGCGAACATGGTGCGGTCCCCGAGTTCGGCCAGCAGGAAGGCGGAGAGGACGACGAAGAAGGGCGCGGCGGTGGCGAACCTCGGCGGAGACGGTTCGCCGTCGTCGTCTCCGGTGAGTTCGCGCAGCGTCCAGACGCCGACTGCGAGGAAGGTCACCGCCGCGACCCAGGCAATGGCTGTCGTGGGTAGGGCCGAACCCAGGAAATGCCCGACGGCGACCGAGAGCACGTGCACGGCGGCCGTCGCCGCGGTGATCCCGCCGAGGACCACCCACCAGCGATAGCGCAGGGCAAAGGTCAACGCCATGAGCTGGGACTTGTCGCCCAGTTCGGCAAGGAAAACGATACCGATGGCGAGTCCGATGGTGGCGATCATCTCCAGGGGCTCCCGATCCTCCGGTTCACCGGCCGGATGCAGGTCGCCTCCGGCCGGCAACGCGATAGCTGTCCGGCCGAAGGTCTCGCCCACCGGGGTACCGGTTCACGCGACCGGACCCGCCGCCGGGGGCGGCGTGGTCAGTATGTCGACCGCGTGATTGGGGGCTACTCCCCTTCGCTGTCGGCAACTCTATCGCATCGACGTCGGTGTCGCAATTACGCAACTGTGAAACATGGCTTCCGGCAATAAGTTTGGGTAAGGTAGCGACATAGTTAGGGGGCCCTGATAACCGTTGTCCGGTCGTCCGGAACGGTTTTATGGCATCACGCCAGCAATCAGACCGCGAGCCCTGAATCGAAGCGTGGGGTCCTCGCCGGGTCGGACCGAGGTGTGGCCGGAGTGTCCTTGCGAGTTGTGGGAAATGCTTCCGGCCGGTGAGCGGCCGGATCACCGAGAACCGTGAGCCGTGTGACCGAACGTAAGCCTGATGGGCCCGGTCGCTCGGTACACTACCGACCAACGAGAGGATCACGTCAGATGTCGATCGAGAACCGCTTGGCTGTGCTGGAAGCCCAGGTTGTGCAGATAATCAACGAGCGCGATCGGGAACCGGAATCGGTCCGGGGTCTCCGAGCTCGGATCGATAGCAACCACAATGCGGTTGTGGGGGAGCTCGGCAGTCTGCACGCGGACGTCCAGGATCTGCGGACCGGCCAAGCTCGGCTCGAAGCCGGGCAGACCAAGCTGCGTGCCGATGTTCAGGATCTGCGGGCGGGGCAGGCTCGGCTCGAAGCCGGGCAGGCTCGGCTCGACACCGGGCAGGCGGAGCTGCGCGCCGACGTTGCCACCCTGCAGCAAGGCCAGCAGGCTGTCATGGACAAGCTCGCGGAGATCTTGTCGAAGCTGCAGTAACCAGTGGTTCGGCCGCCACCGATCGTGGAACCGCTGATGGCGGTATCGACGCGAGCCCGCAGATCTGCCGGGCTCGGCACCGGATCAGGCGGCGAGCAACATGGCCAGTACGGCGGTATCGGGATCGCTGATCGGGTCCAGCCCCACCCTGCTGACCAGGGAAGTAACTGTCCCGTCCGCCTCGGCCTCGGCCCAGGCGGCCCGGTGTTCCAGCCCGAGGTGCGGCAGCCCTGGCAGCAGTACGCATCCGGAAGCGGCACCTGTGCATTCGGGTAGTGAGGGATTGGTTTCCGCCGGGGGATGCAGCATGAACAGGGCGGGCGGTGTGTGCTCGCCGAAAAGTCCCGGTTGCACACCCTCCTTGCCCAGCACCGGGCCCTCCGCGATCACCAGCCCGACCGTATCGGGTGCCGGATCATCGGGCAGGTCTTCGCGAACTCCGAAGACGGTCGAGGTGGTGAGCAGGCCGGGCATGCAGGCCACGCGTACCGCGAGCACCAGCAGCTGGGACCATTCCTTGGTCGTGTCCGGCCAGCGGCCGGAGATCACGAAACCGCGCAGTGTTCCGCCGGCGTGGAACGGCGTCACGCCGATTTGACCGTTGCCGCGCATGATGCCTCCCGTACGGATACCGGGGCGGCCTTGCCCTTGTGAAATTCGAGGCCCTTGTGAAGTTCGAGCATCTCCCAGAAGTCATCTGGCACACAAGTACCAGAGAGTGCCAGTTCACCGGCAAACGCCGAAATGCCCGCGGACCTCGAGGGTCCGCGGGCTCGGTAGGCTACGTCGCCTCCCCGGCCGGAACTCGGCCCGGCGATCACGACGCGGCAATCAGCCGAAGATGAGGCCCTTCGCCTGGCTGGTCGCCTTGGCGAAACGCTCCTGGACGTCGGCCCAGTTGACAACGTTCCAGAAGGCCTTCACATAGTCGGCCTTGACGTTCTTGTACTGCAGGTAGAACGCGTGCTCCCACATATCGACCTGCAGCAGCGGGATGATGCCCAGCGGAACATTGGCCTGCTGGTCGTAGAGCTGGAAGGTCAGCAGCTTCTGGCCGAGGGTGTCGTAGCCGAGCACCGCCCAGCCGGAGCCCTGCAGGCCGTTGGCCGCGGCGGTGAACTGCGCGCGGAACTTGTCGAACGAACCGAACTGGTCGTCGATAGCGGCGGCCAGCTCGCCGGTCGGCTTGTCGCCGCCGTTGGGGGAGAGGTTCTTCCACCAGATCGAGTGGTTGACGTGACCGCCCAGGTGGAATGCGAGATTCTTCTCGTGCAGGAAGATGGCGCCGTGATCGCCGGCTTCGCGCGCGGCTTCGAGCTTCTCCAGCGCCGTGTTCACCCCGGCGACGTAGGTCGCGTGGTGCTTCGAGTGGTGAATCTCGTTGATCTGCCCGGAGATATGCGGCTCCAGGGCGCCGTAGTCGTAATCCAGATCTGGCAGCGTGTACTCAGCCACGATGTCCCTTCCTTGTCGGGTCGAGCGCGTCCGTTACGGGATGCTCCCGACCATTCGTACACCCGATCGGTCCAACTCGCCCCGACACCCCACCATTCCACATCGGAGGCGAAACCGACCATTTTTGTTCCGGTCCTGTGATATGTCCGCAGCTACCCGCCGGGCCGACCTGGCCGGAGGCGGGTCGGCGGCCCTTCCGCGCGGAAGGTAATGACGGTCACCGGACTCGGCCGGGGGCCGCCGGTGCCGGCCCTCACCCCTCCACCGCGCTATCCGAGCAACGGAAGCCGCGGCGCAGCAGACGTTTCCCGGCGGCTCCGCGGCGGACCGCTCGGCGATGATTCACAACGGTGGTGCGATACCCGGATGCGATGCGCGCGGGTCGCCCTTGTCGTGGGCCGCCCACCAGCGCTGCGAACCGGAGACCAGATCCGCAAGCGGAACGGGTTCTCCATCGGCGCGCTGTGCGGTGACCGAATCGAACCAGACCCGGACATCGAGTTCGCGCGGGTCGACCCCTTCTTCCTGGGAGAACTCCAGGACATGCCGGGAGATCCCGGTGTCGATGGTGGTATCGAAACTGAGCAGTTCACTCCACAGCGTCCAGCTGCTGTCGTCGAGGTCGACGAATTCCCAGCCGTGAAGCCGGCTACCGCCGAAACTGGCGACCGCGGCGTCGAGGCCGGTGAGCTCCAGCGGCAGGATTCGTGGTGCCAGATCGTCCCACCTTTGCATCCGCAACGATGCGGCAATTCTTGTGACGCCGTGGAAGATGAGGTGCACCCGTTGTGTGCGGGTGCCCGGTGTGGCCTCACCGGGGGCGATGCCGGCGGTTTGCTCCGGCAGGCTCAGCACCTCGAGGTCGAGTACTAGTCGTTTGGCCTCGGAATCGACTGCCGATCCCAGGCATCCGGCCTCCGAAAGTGCTTTGTCGAGACCGGCCTTGTCCAATTCGTCGAGTAACCCCCTGGTCGATGTCATGGCGCCAGATTACCGAGATCAGCACGGGGATCAGGGGATTTTCGATTTTTCCGGATCCGGTGGAACCGATTCGGCGCCGGTGGCGTCCAACTGGTTATCGGGTCGCGACGGGGCGCGGCGCGATGCGGTGGCCGGACGGCCGCTCCGGGATTTTTTGGAGGGGAGTACCGGATCGGCCGTTCGGGTCCACCGTTACCGCAGGTCGAGCCGTCGATTCGGGGAACCTGGGATAATGGTGCGCTGAATGGTAGCTGATTGCGCCGGGACACGATGCGAATTTTGCATATTACTCATTATGAAGCCGTCCATGGATGCGGCCCGCGCAACATCGGATCGACGCGGTATCCCGATCCGGCGAATCTTCGGCAGCGCCCGGCGTGTCGGTTCGGTCCGGACAGTTGTGGACCGCCGGCCGGCACTGACCGGACGCTCGCCCCGGACCCGGCGGCGGTACCGGCGGTTGTGGCAGGATCAGTAACGTGACGAGCTTCGGGGTCCCGTCGGTATCGGTCGAGGCCGTACCGGCCGAATTCGATCAGCCGCCCGGGCAGGCGGAGGCGGCTGCCGTCGTCCTGCTCGATGTGCGTGAAGACGACGAGTGGCAGCTCGGCCATGCGCCGGGCGCCGTGCACATCCCACTGTCCGATATCCCGGCGCGCTACGGCGAACTGGATCCCGACGCCGACCTGTATGTCGTCTGCCGGCAGGGCGGCCGCTCGATGGAGGCGGTCAAGTATCTGGTGAACATCGGATACGAAGCGGTCAACGTGGCCGGCGGCATGGTGGCCTGGCAGCAGCTCGGCCGTCCGCTGGCCGGCGAGGGCCCCGGGCCCGCGACGATCTACTGACGAATTGCGAGGTGCGCGGTGAGTACGGTGGTGCAGCCTTGTGCCCGCTGCGGTACACGCTGGGCGGTGCAGGGTACGCCGATGCACTGGTGCCCGCGGTGCCGTGGTGTTCTGCTGTCCCCGGGCCCGATCGACGCCCCGCCGCAACGCCGTAATTACCGCTGGGTCGCCCGCCGGCCCGGTCGCCTCGACCGTTCCCGCCGCACCGCCGGGGCGGGCCGGGTGTCCGCGGCGACACCCCGGTACACCGAGATTCCGCGCTGGGGGTTACGGGACCGCCCCGTAGCTGCGCGGGACCGCGAACACCCCCGTCCGCTGAGCACGCTCACCCGCTGGGTGTACACCGCGCTGCTGGCCACCGCGGTGCTGTTCGGTCTGGCCGCCGTGGCCGAACTCGGCCGATACCTGCTTCTGCTGCGCAACCGCACCCGGCTGATCGAACCGCCGCTGCTGTGGTTCTCCGACGCGCTGGTGAACACCGCCGCACTGTTCGCGTTGATCATGGCGCTGGTCGCCGCGGTGGCCGCGCTGGGCTGGCTGATCGAGATACGTCGCACCACCTTCGCCGCGACCGGCCGGCGCGACCCGCGTTCACCGCGCATATTGGCGCTGGGCTGCCTGATTCCGGTGGTGAACCTGATCTGGCCCGGGGTCTTCCTCTCGGAAGTCCTGGCCGAACGCAGTGACCCGCGCCCGTTGCGGGCGGTGCGGGTCTGGTGGGCGGCCTGGGTTCTCGGCGGCTTGCTCGCGCTGGCCGCGCTGTACTGGCGGACCGCCGATTCGCTGCAGGCCCAGGCCGACGGTGTGCTGTTCACCGCGCTGACCGATCTCGCCGCGGCCGGTGTCGCCGTGCTGACACTCTGGGTCGTGCGCACGGTCGAGGGCCGCGATCTGCGCGGCCGCGACCGGCTTGCCCACCGCTGGGTGGTGGCCGTCGACCCGGCGACTCCGCTGATCGAACCGGTGCGTCCCAGCGGTGCCGCTACGGTGAGCACGGCGCCGGACGCCGGGTCGGCAGAATCCCGGGACGGTGCCGGCCGAGCAGCACAGGAGGTTGTGGCCCAGTGAGCGAGCACAGCGACCAGTCGGTCCAGGGCCCGCGTGCGCCGTTCGTGGTCGCGCACCGCGGCGCGTCGGCCGCGCGTCCGGAACATACGCTGGCGGCCTACGAACTTGCATTGGAAGAGGGCGCCGACGGGGTCGAATGCGATGTGCGGCTCACCCGCGACGGACATCTGGTCTGCGTGCACGATCGCACGGTGGACCGCACCTCCAGTGGTACCGGATTGGTCAGCGAGCTGACGCTGGCCGAGCTGAAGGAACTGGACTTCGGTGACGGATCCCCGGCCGGTGTGCTCACGCTGAGCGAACTCATCGGCCTGGTGCTGGATTGGCGCAGCCGCCCGACAAAACTGTTCATCGAGACCAAACACCCGGTCCGATACGGGTCGCTGGTGGAGAACAAGGTGCTGGCCGAACTGCAGCGATTCGGGATCGCCACGCCGGCGTCGGCGGCTCATTCGCGGGCGGTGGTGATGTCGTTCGCGGCCACCGCGGTCTGGCGGATCCGCCGGGCGGCGCCCTTGCTGCCGACCGTGCTGCTCGGTGAATCCTCCCGCTACCTGGGCGGAAGTGCGGCGACCACCGTGGGCGCGACCGCGGTGGGGCCCTCGGTGAAAACTCTGCGGGAGCATCCGGAGCTGGTGGACAAGGCCGCCGCGGCCGGCCGGGCGACCTACTGCTGGACGGTCGACGAACCCGACGATATCGCGCTGTGCGCGGATCTCGGAGTGAGCTGGGTGGCGACGAACCATCCGGGCCGGGCGAAGGCTGTCCTCGCCAACCGCTGAAGCGGCTACTCGCCGGGCTCCGAACCGAGTGGCCTGCCGCCGGTGAACCGGTATGCCGTGTAATTTGACCAGCCGTGGGTAAGAGCAAACGCAATAGTCCGAAACCCGGAGGCAACCGGGCCCAGCGTCTGGCCGAGCGGCGAGCGGCGTTGCAGGAGGCCGAAACTGCCGTTGCCCGGCCTTTCGAGGGTCTGGCCGCGGAATGCGATCTGGTCGCGCTGCGCGAGTTCGTCCCGTCGGCGACTGCCGAATTGGCGCTTGCTCCCGGTGTCGCCGCCGAGCGGCCGGTAGTCCTGGCGACCGTGTTGCCGGGGGCGGTGGCGGCGCTGGTACGTGCCGCCGACACTCCGACCGGATACGTCGGTGTGCAGGTTCAGGCCCCGACGGCGGACCCGGCCGCGGATATCGCGGCGTCGATCCTGTGGTCGCAATCCGCCGAACCCGGTGATTCGCTGGCCGTGGCGCATGCCGCGCCGGGCGGGCCCGCGCTTTCCGATGTGATCGTGGCCGATGCTGCGCTGGATCTGGTGGTGCACCAGGATTTCGATTGGTGGGTGCCGGAAGGGGTGCAACCCGATCCGCAGATCGCCGCCACCATCGAACAGGCCAAAGAGGCCATCATGCCGTCGGATCGGCTGGATCTGGGGCCCGAGGCGATCGGTGCGCCCTGGTGGGTGGATGCCGGCGAGAAGGCTCATCTGCGCTGGGTCCGGCCGGAGTCCGAAGATGATCTGATGCTGGCGCTGGCCCGGTTGCACGCGGCTGGCGGGCTGCATCTCGGCGAGGGGTCGCGGTTTGCCGGTTCGTTCCGTACGCACGGGCTGCTGGTTCCGGTCTTCGATCTCGATCCGGAGCGGCATGTAAGCGAATGGGCTACGCCGGCAACGGAGTTCGGTGAGCGTTTGACCGAGGCGCTGGCGGTCGACGCTCCGCTGACCTCGGATCAGCGGCGTTCACGGGACGGGCTGCGCTCGCGTCAGGTGACCCTCCGCTGAATAAAACGGAGGAATTTCCGAAAAACCCTTCTTTCCGAAGCTGATCTCCGCTAAGTTTCAGGGGTCGCCGTTTCTGGAACCCCCCGGCGACGAACGTCAGCCGACACACGACCCGGCGCCGGCTGACGTGCTGGAGCATCGGCCGCCCGACCTCGGCGCAGTAGGCCGGGACGGCCGATGCTCCCAATTCATCATCCGGGAACAGTCCACCGGCGCCGTCCGAGCTGTCCGCATCACGGCGGCACTCGGCCGGGCGGACTGTCCAGTTATCAGATATGGCCGCCGGCCACCGAAGGTGAGCCCGGCGCATAGGTCGGGTCATCGCTCATCTCGCGGGCGATGAACTCCTCGAGATCGAACAGGTTCGAACCGGCGCGGTCGGCCACAGTGAGCAGCGTGGTCATCTTCGCGACTTCCTCGACCTGCTCCTTGAGGAACCACTGCATGAACTGTTCGCCCAGATAATCGCCTTCTTCGCGGGCCGTGCTCGCCAGCTGGACAATCTGGTCGGTAACGGTCTTCTCCTGATCGAGTGCCAGCGCGATCGGCTCCCGAGAATTCTCGAAATGCGACTTTGCTGCATCGACGCCGGAAATGTCGACGCTGATATCCCGATCCAGGAAATACTGGACGATCATCATCGCGTGATTGCGTTCTTCGACGGCCTGCGCGTAGAAACGCTTCGCCAGTTGGGGCAGGTCGGCGTTGTCATACCACACGGCGATGGCGATGTACTGGTGCTCGGCATTGAACTCGTGCCGAATTTGATCGTGCAGCAATCCGTGGAATTTGCTGCGGGGGCTCTCCGGATGATTGGACATGCCTTGACATTAACGCCGTAATGGGGCTATGTCATCCAAGTGCAGCCTTATTGAGGCTAGTGTTGCCTTATTCGAATGAGGATAGTATTGCCTTATTTATTTCTACCGGCTCCGGCCATTTTCGGCACCGAGCTGTTCGTTTGCGGTGCGACCGCGGGCAGCTCCCGGGCCACGAAGTCCTCGACATCGAACAAATTCCCGGCTGAGCGATCGATCACAGCCAGCAATGTCGACATACCGGCCACATCCTGCTGCTGGCATTCGAGCAGCCAGCTCATGAATTGTTCACCCAGGAAATCCGCCCATTCCCGGGCCACGTTGGCGAGTTCGGTGACCTGATCCGTCAGTGTCTGCTCGCGCGCGAGCAGGAATGCCACTGCGGCACGAGGTGATTCGAAGGTCTGGCGTACTTCGCCGAGGCCACCGATGGTGATCTCGAGATCCCGGTCGATCAGATACTGGACGATCCGCAGCGCATGCCCGCGCTGCTGGTCCGATCGGCCGTAGCAATGCGCGGCCAGCCGCGGCAACCGCTGGATATCGAAGTACACCGCCGCGGCCAGATACTGCTGCGAAGCGGTGAGCCCGTGCTGCACCTGGGCCCGTAGGAGGGCGATGAACGGCTGAGCCAGGTCGCTGTCGTGCATATATCGATTATCGCGCGTTCACGGACAGGTCCGGAGCCCGGGCCGCGACCAGTGGTCGTCGCCCGGCCCGGGGGGGCTCATTCGGTGGTGAGTTCCGCAGGGACCGGATCACCGTTGGCCAGCGCTTCGAAGAACCTACTGGCATCGGGCTTCGCCCACAGCACGACATTGCCGCTCGCGGTATCGGTGAATCCACCCACCGGGACGCTCGTCGCCAGGGTGTCGCCCCGTAACGACCAGCCCAGCCGGGCGAGGTCCCAGATATGGTCGTCGGAATCGACGGTCAGCGAGCGCGCGGTGTTACTGGCCATGGGCCACAGCGCGAACGGATTGGCCAGGGTGGCGGGGCTGGTCGCCTTCTCCAGCAAGGCCGAAAGGAACAGTCGCTGATTTTTCATCCGGTCGATATCGGCGAGCGCGGTGGCCCGGCTGCGCACGAAGCCCAGCGCCTGCGGGCCGTTCAATTCTTGACAGCCCGCGGGGATATCGATGCCGGCGAGCGGATCGTTGATGGCCTGCGGTACGCACACATCGATACCGCCCAGCCCGTCCACCACGCCCGCGAAACCGGCGAAGCCGATCTCGGCGTAGTGATCGATGTGCAGCCCGGTAGCGATCTCCACGGTTTGGGTGAGCAGGGGCGCCCCGCCGAAAGCGAACGCGGCATTGAGCTTGTCCTGGCCGTAGCCCGGGATACCGACATAGGAATCGCGCGGCAGGCTCACCAAGGTGGTGCGGCCCGAGGGCGGGATATGCACCAGAATGATGGTGTCGGTGCGTGCGTCGCCGACCTCACCGCCCGTGGCCAGGCCCTGCGTCTCTTCATCGGACAGCCCGGCCCGGCTGTCCGATCCGACCAGCAGCCAGTTCGTACCCGCGGTATTGCCGACCCGGTCCTCGTAATCGCCGAGCGCGTCGATCCGGGTCAGCGAACCGTCGAGTTTCACGACCCCGTACACCAGCGCGCTGATCAGCACCAACAGGAAAACCAGGACCCACCGGCCGAGATGACGTTTCCGGCGGCGTCGCGGATGCGGGGCGGCACCGCCGTACGGCGCATTCCGGCCCGCCGGCGGTGGCCGCCTGCGCCCCCCGTGGTCCGGAGCCGGGCGCCGGTTGGGCGCGTACTCGGATTCGCGGTAAGGCACCGGACGTTGCGTGGGTGCATGGGTGCGCGGACCGGGTTTACCGCCACGTCCCGGCGCAGGGGGGCGCGCGGGCGGAGCTTGCCGTCCCTCGGGGGCCTGGGAGTACGCCCGGGGCGGTTCATAGCGTTCGGTGGGCCGCCCGCCACGGGACGGGCCCGGACCGCGGCGGATGACCTGCGGCGGTTCGACCGGTGGGCGCCCGCCACGGGGCGGGGGAGGGGTGGGCCGGCGCGCGGGGCCTCGTCCGGGTGCTCCGTTCTGCGGCGGCACCCGGCGCATCCGTGGGTCGTCGCCGTTCATCATCATCAGACTGTACTTATCCATCTCGCCGGTGTTCGTCAGCGGCGGGACCGGCGAGACTACGCCCCAGGTGGGGGCGTCGATCGTGTCCAGCCGGGTTACGCGCCGGACCTCACGGCAGCCACGACACCCGCCCGCGCAACACCCCGTAGCCGATATAGGCCACCACATCGATCACTGCGTGCGCGATCACCAACGGCCACAGCCGGCCCGTACGCTGCCAGTACCGTCCGAAGATCACGCCCATCACCACATTGCCGATCCCGCCGCCGAGCCCCTGGTAAAGGTGATAGCTGCCACGCAGCAGCGCCGAAGCGGCCAGGGCCGAATTATCCGACCAGCCCAGCGCGCGCAGCCTGGTCAGCAGGTAGGCGACCACCACGATCTCCTCGGCACCCGAATTGGCACAGGCGGAAAGCACCAGCGCGGGCATCCGCCACCAATGGTCGGCCAGTGCGTCCGGCACGATCGTCACATTGACCCCCAGGCCCTGGGCGATGAGATACAGCCCCAAGCCGGGAAGCCCGATCGCCGCGGCGAGTACTACGCCGTGCATCACATCGGGCCGGGAACGCATCCGGGCCAGACCGATCGCCCGAGTCCCCAGCCCGCTGCGCCACAGCAGGTAGAGAGCCAGCCCCGCCCACGCGGCCAAACGCGCCACACCGAGCAGCTGGAACAGCAGATCCAGCACCGGCTGACTCGTCCGCGACGAATTCAACGCGACCGTTTGCTCACCGACACCGCCCGGCGCCAGCGCGCTCTCCAGCAGCGACAGCGCAGCATTCACCCCGCTCAGGCCGAACGTGACACCGAGGACGACGAGAATTTCGAGCCGGATAGCCCGCTGCTCCCGTAGCCGGTCACCAACCGTCCAACCGCTTTCGCTCATGTACCGAACTTATGGGTCCACTGCCCCGCAGGCGTGGCCGGAGGTGCGCGGGCCGCCGGGGTCAGATGGAACGCAAACCGTTGAGAAAGGGGCAGCCGGCGAGGGTGCGGACCGCTCGGCTCAGCGCCTCGACATCTTCGGCGGGTGTGGCGAAGGGCAGGCGGAAATCGTGATCGCCGTCGATTCCTTCGATGCGCAGGGTGAGGCCGTAGCGATCGATGGCCAGCGGGTGGATCCGGCCGTGGCGCAGCCGGGCCGGCAGGTGCCGGGCCAACTGGGCGACCACATCGGCGTGATCGGCGTCCAGATGCTGTAGCCACGCCGATTCCATCCCGGAGAACGGATCGGGGGTGGCGAGTCGCAGAGCGTCGACGCAGACCGATTCCGCGCCGGCCGAATCGGCGACCACCGCCGAGTTCAGCACCAACCGGAGCAGGGTGGTGGTGTGGCCGATATCGAGCAGGCCGGGGTGTGGATATTCCTCCGCGACGGCGGTGACCAGGGTGCGCTGGGCGCGGGCCGGCACCGCACGGATCCAGCCGCGTAGCCAGACCAGCGCCCGAACCGGTTCGCGCAGCGGCAGCGGGGCGTGATCGGTGAGTTCGAGCACGGCGGCTGCACCGGCGACCTGTTCCCGAGCGGCGTAGACCGCGGCGCTCTCGTTCGGCACCGCGATCACCACGTCGCCGCACTGGCGCAGATAGTGCACCGGGACGGGGGTCGGATCGGCGCCGGGCAGCGCGAGAACGGCCTGTTCGGCGTGTGCGCAGGCGCTGCGGACGCGTTCGGCGGTGGACGGGGCGGGGGCGGTCGGCGCCATCGGTACCTCCAGTGCGGGCGGACCCGGCTTCACGATCGAGAATTAGGTAAACCTAAGCTAAGTTAAAGTCGGGTGTCGCGCAAGGGGATCGCCGCGTGGATCGCCCGGGATGTTCTGCAGCCGGTGGCAGTGACCGGGTGCCCGCTGCCTACGCCGCCGCCCTGCCTACGATCGAAGAGTGGTCGCAGGCGAGTCCGAACCGGTCCTGGTGGAACTGAGCGTTCCCAAACGCGTGGTCGAACGCGGACTGGTGGACGGCCTGGTCGTACCGGCGGGGCAATTCACCGGCGAACGCCGGCTGGACCCGGCCCTACCGGATGAACGCATCGCCGACTTCCTGGCCGAGGCCGCCCACCGCCCGGACGGTTTCGTAGCCCGCGCCGAGGGCGGCGCACAGGCCCTGGCGGTCCTGGCCGGCACGGTCGCCGCACTGTGCGGCGAAGATATCCGCAAGGCGCTGAACAGCCCGGATACCGCATTCTTGGCCGGACTTTCCAATGGCGCAGCCGATGCCGTCCGGGAAATACTGCTCGGGATCGAGAGCGATACGCCGGTCGAGACCGAGCGCGCGTTGCGTGCGGCACTACGCCCGGCGGAGACCGGAGGCTGACCCACGGGCGTCTTCCCGCCCGCGGATTCGAGTCCCCGATACCGGGGGCGAGCACACTGCCCGCACAAGTACGCTCGTAGACGTGCCGCGTATCGCCTATTTCGGTCCGTCCGGAACATTCACCGAGATGGCCCTCGCCGAATTCGAAAACTCGGGGTCCTTCGACGGGCCGGTCGAGCGGATTGCCGCTCCCAGTCAGGCAGCCGCCCTGGACCTGGTGCGTGCGGGTTCCGCGGCCGCGGCGGTGGTGCCGATCGAAAGTTCGGTGGACGGCTCCATCTCGGCGACCCTGGACTCGCTGGCCATCGGACCGCGGTTGCAGATCGTCGCCGAAACCGAACTGGAAGTGACCTTCACCATCCTTGCCCGGCCCGGAACCGATATCGCCGCCGTCCGGTCACTGGCCGCGTACCCGGTCGCATTGGCCCAGGTCCGCAACTGGGTGGCCGATACCTGGTCCGATGTCTCGATCCACACCTCCAACTCGAATGCCGCCGCCGCGGAAGACGTCCGCGACGGCCTGGCGGACGCCGCGGTGTCCACCGCGCTGGCGGGAGAACGACTCGGCTTGACGGTGCTCGCCGACGGGGTCGCCGACCACGACCAGGCCGTCACCCGGTTTGTGCTGGTCACCGCGCCGCGCGTGGCGCCGGCCCCCACCGGCAGCGACCGCACCTCGATCGTGATCGAGGAACTGCCGAACCTGCCCGGTTCCCTCATGCGTGCCTTTGCCGAATTCTCCACCCGCGGAATAGATCTCACCCGAATCGAATCCCGGCCTACGCGGACCGGTATGGGCACCTACCGCTTCTACCTCGACTGCGTCGGCCATATCGAAGATGCCGCGGTGGCCGAGGCATTGAAGGCGCTGCACCGCACGGCGCATATCCGTTTCCTCGGCTCCTGGCCCGCGACCTCCGCGAACGGCACACCGCCACCGTCGGACGAGGATGCAGCGCTCTGGTTGACCCAGCTACGCAAAGGGGTGGCCGACCTGTGACCGCCAAACTCATCCTGGTCCGGCACGGCGAAACCGAAGGTAACGTCGCCAAGATCCTGGACACCAAACTGCCCGGCCTGCCGCTCACCGAACGCGGCGCCGCCCAGGCCAAGGCCTTCGGCGAGGGATTGCTGACCCCGCCGCGCGCCCTCTTCCACTCGCATGCGCTGCGGGCACGCCAGACCGCGGGCTATATCGAGGCGGCCACCGGAGTGCGGGCGATAGGCCGCGACGATGTACACGAGGTACAGCTCGGTGACCTGGACGGATCGGCCAGTCCTGAAGCCCACGAACAGTTCCAGGCGATCTACCGGTCCTGGCATGAGGGCAGGTTGACCGAGCGTGTTCCCGGCGGAGAATCGGGTCGCGATGTGCTCGACCGCTTTCTTCCCGCAATCGCCGATCTACGTGCGGAATATCTGCTGGAAGCCGGTGACGGCGGCGACGTTCTGGTGGTCACCCACGGCGCCGCCATGCGGCTGCTGGGCCGGGAGCTGGCCGGGGTGGCCCCGCCCTTCACCACCAACAATCATCTGGACAACACCGAGACGATCGAACTGGTCGCACGGCCCGGCGGTGGCTGGGAATGTGTCCGCTGGGGCCGGTTCACCCCGCCGTTCGGCGCTAAGGCGGAATTCGGCGCCGACGATCCCATGGGGTAGCGAGCGTTCCCGGGCGCCCACTGCCATGGGCAGCGCCGGTGGGCCGGTCAGGTCGGACGGCAGTAGCTGAACCGCGCCGGGTACGCGCCGTCGGCACGGCGAGTCGGGACCGGGACGCCATTGTGCCGCGCGGGGATCTTCCGCGATATGCCTGGCCGGCGCGCAGGAAATGCGCAAACCGGCAGGCACCTGAGCGATATCTCCGGGAGCGGGGCCACACCTCAGTGGATGCGGCCCCGCTCCGGGACGCCACTCGGAGACGCCGAGTACCTCTGCTCGTTTCCGTCGACCATGAGCAACGCGCAGGGGAATCGGCTTCGACAGGCCCGGCCGATCAGGCCAGCGCAGGGTTGGTCGGGAATTCCGAACGCTCGGGCAGCGAATTGATCAGATCCTGCAGGGCGATTCGCAGCCGGGCATCCGTACCGCTGCTGAACGACGTCCATTTGGTTCCATCGTCCGCGAGGCTGGCGGTGGCGATGAAACGGCCCGCCCGCGTATTGAATACGGCGATATGGTTGTCGGCGATATCGCGACTCGCGTCCCCGTAGACGACCCCCACGATTTCGGCATGCGATTCGCAATGTGCCATGGCCGATGCGATGGTTTGCGCATCCCGGGTGGGATTGCCGACCTTCGCCAGCCGAGCGGCGGTGGCCGCCGGATCGCCGGTATCGTCGAAAATCGGCACGAGTTGTTCGGTGGGCGCATTCATTCCGGTCAGTTCCAGCGGTTGAGCGGGACCGAGTGCCGCCATCACCGGTCCTGGTAGATCCTCGCCGGCCTCATCGATGATGTAGGACACCGGTCCACGCAGGGCGACCGTCACCAAATCGTCGCCCTTCGCCAGGCACATCCGGCTCGCCTGGCCGCCCACGAAGAGTCGCAGTGCCACCTCCCAGTGCGGCCGGTACAGGCCGCGTAGCCGGTCGGCGAGCTCCGGATGGATATGATCGCCGTCGAGCAGTTCCCGTTCGGTCAGCAACTGCTCGGCGGCTTTCATGGCTCTGTCGTGGTCGACCTCGTTGTCGTAGCGACCCCGCGCGTCGAGCACGACGGGGACTTCGTCGATCTCCAGTTTCTCCAGGAGATACTGCATTTCGTCGAGCGACAACGACACCGCCGCGAGTATGGACGCGCCGCGCCCCCCACCCAGCACCGTCACTTGTCCGACCGCTGGGGTTCGGCGCCGATGACGCCGTCCGCGATATAGCGCCCGTCGGCGAAATGATTACCACGCAGGTAATCGGCCGCGTCGTGATCCTGCTCGTCCTCGCGTCCGGCACGGGCGTTACCCATCAGCGGGCTCCCGGCGGTGCCGGGGCCGGCCGGCCGGACGGGGGCGGCTTCGCCGCGCGTCACGGCGACGGATTCGGTGGCGGGCGCGGCGCCGCTCGCGGGTGGAGCCCCCCAACCCTCGGGTACTTTCAGCCCGCCGTTGTTCAGTCCCAGGGCCGAGCTGGGCACACCACCGGCCCGGGTCGCGGCCGCCGCGGTGGATGCCGCTACCGCGCCGGTCACCATGCCGGGCATCGGCGCCACCGATGCGGGTGCCGAGGTGGTGGTGGCCGCGGCGATGGCATTCGCGCCGAGATTGCCGACGGTGGTGACACCGGTACTCGCCACCGAACCGGCAACATTCGCGGCCTGGGTGACCGCGCTCGCGACACCGGGATTCTGGGCCAGCGCACTACCCGCCGCGGCCAGCATCTTCACCGGATCGCCGTTGGCTTCCTTCATGGCATCCTCGGCGGGGCCCGGATCGGCCTGGCCGGCGCCGTTGGCGATCGGCGGCGGGTTGAGGAATTCGCCGGGCGTCAGCACAAGCGCGGTAATGGCCGCCTCGTACGTCTCCATGGTGAGTGCTGCCCGCAGATCCAGGGCGGCCTTGGCCGTTTCCGCAACCTGAGAGCTGCCGTTGAGGACTCCACCGGTGGTGTGAGCCGCGGCGCGGGCCGCGTTCACCGCCGCGATCTCCGGCAGGCTCGGCATGGCGATCGAGGCCACGGTGTAGGCAGTGGCCTGCGAGGCGGCCTTGGTGCCCAGCGTCGCGGCCATGGCACCCTGCTGCTGCGCCCAGCCGGTGAAGCCGACCAGGCGGGCCAGGGCGCCGATACCGTTGACGCTCTGCATACCGACGCCGAGTTCGGCCATCACCCGGACCACCGTGGCATTGGCATCCACCCAGGCCGCGGTGAGTGCGCCCCACGCGGTGGCGGCCCCGGACATCGGGATGGCGTGCGATCCCGCGTTCAGTGCGATCGAATTCCCCTCGGCGAGTCTGGGCAGCCAGAACACCCCGGTGATACCTGCGGTCATGCTTGTTTCTCCCCTTGTGAACTATCGCTGATACTTCGGCGGTCGCGCCACGCGCGCTCGTGGTCCGCGCCGCGGTGCGGCGCGTTCGAGATCATCGGTGGCCTAGGCGCTGATCGCGCCGAACGGTGCGCCGGTGAGCGCCAGTACACCGGCCGAGGCCGCGTCCTGGGCAAGGTATCCGGCGAGCTGGGTACGCAGGATGGCGGCGGTGTGGTGCAGCTCGAGCACAGCCTGCGCCAGCGAGGTCTGGTGGGTGGCGGCACCCTTGTTCATATGCATCGCACCGTGTATCGACGCCTCGTCGGCGCCGGACGGCGCGACATAGGTGGCGGGTACGGTGGCCGCGGCAACCCCGGCCAGCCGGTCGGCGAGCAGGTCCAGTTCGACCGCTGCGGCAAGGATGAGCTCAGGTGTGACGCCGACATTGCCAATCATGTCCTCGACTCCTTCTTGTGGCGGCTCTTGGGCGGAACCACGAGAATTCCCCCTACGAGTACATTGGACGCGATACCCCCGCGAGCGGTTCCATCGAATCCAGAACTTCTTCCGGTGCGGTCCGGCCCCGCGCCCGTGCATCCCCTGCCGGCGCGTCGCGTAGACCAGGCTTAGCTTAACCCCATCCCAACTGATGCAGCCGGTCTTCGTCAATCCCGAAATAGTGTGCGATTTCGTGGATCACGGTGATCCGTACCTCCTCCACCACTTCGTCCTCGTCGGCGCAGATCGACAACAGGGCCTCCCGATAGATGGTGATCGTATCGGGAAGCGAACCGCCGTAATGACTGTCGCGTTCGGTGAGCGCGATCCCGTGGTAGAGCCCCAGCAGATGCGGATCGTCGGGATTACGCGGTTCGATCAGCACGACCACGTTGTCGATGGCCCGGGACAACTCCGGGGGGATCAGGTCCAGCGCATCCCCGACGAGCTCTTCGAAACGGGTCTCCGACATGGTTACCGGCACAGTGACGCTCCGTCTCAGCGCGGCGCGGGCCGCGGCTCCGGCTGCGGGGGCAGCGGCGCCGCACCCGGCAACGGGGTGGGAGTGGAGCGGCCCGAGTTCGGCGGCGGTACGGGCTCCTGACCGTCGATCATGATCCGGCCGCGCGCCGGACCCACGATCGGTGCGAAACCTTCCTGGTCCGCGCCCTTTCCGATCATGCAGTTCAACTTCCGGCTACCGGCCAGCCAGCTGCGCGCATCGATGAAATCGAAGAACACCGTCAGTGTCTTGTCCCGCAGCACATGCGGGCCGCCGAGATAGTCGTTGGTGGTCCGGCCGCATTCCTCTTCCAGGAATCTGTCCTGGTCGTCCTTGGACGGGGGCCCGCCGGGGAACCGGGCGGACAGATCGATAGTCGACGCGATTTCGACGGCATGTTCCTGGGCGCAGTCGACGGGATCGGTCGGCAGGTTCTGGCTGATCCCGAGGCAGACGCCGGGCTCGTACACCTTGGACTGGTCGCTTTCGGCCACGCGACCGGTATTGGGCAGCGGGTTGCCGCTCAATCCGGGTACCTGCAAACCGCAGCGCAGGATGCGATCGCCGGAAGTGTTCCAGCCGTCATTGCTCGGATACATCAATCCCACCGCGTACTTGCCGCGCGGGTCGAACCGGCCGTTGAGGTAGCGCTGGGCTGCGGGCACGCAATGTTCCTCGCGGAGTTCGGTGAGCCGCAGCGAATCCGGCCAGACAGCACCGGGCCCGAATTCGGCGCCGGGGTACCGGCTCAGATCGACCGTATCGGTGACCTCGAACAAATGCTCCTCGGCGCAATCCAGTTCCACCAGATCCGAATGGTCCGGCTTGGTCCAGGTGAGGCAATCGCCCGGAGCCACCGATGCGAATACCTTGTCCGCCTTTGCGACCACCCCGCCCGGACTGCGTGCCTGCAGGTTCGAATCGTTGTCGAACCCGCTGAGCATCAGCGTGGCCAGCGCCGCGACGATCGCGCCGACGGCCACCGCGAGCAGGCTCCAGCGCAACCGCGGCGCGGGGACCCGTTTGGGTTTGCCTTTGCCGCTCGGTCGCGGACCTGCCGCCGCACTCGGACGCGACCCCGCCGGCCCCGGCCGTTTCCCCCGGCGTGGGGAGGGCACCGCCGTGGGATCGTGGTCCGGCCCGTCAGGGGATGCCGGATCACCGGACCGGGTCCGCGCGGTATCGGTCTTGCGACCGCGGCCCGGGCGGGCGGTACGCGAGCGCAACGATTGGCCGCCACGGAGGCCGGGCCGGTTTGCAGGCTCATTTTCGGAGGACATCGCGGTCCATCATGGCAGCGCCACACCCGAACGTGCCACGAACCCGGCCGATCGGTATGGCGCACTTGTGCGAGAACCGGTGGGGACCGGCGTGGGCCCGTGGGGGAGATACTCGGTTGAGGCCGGAAATCAGCGCCCATTACGCTGGTCAGCCATGATCGACCTCCGACTCCTGCGCGATGATCCCGAGCTGGTCCGCGCCTCGCAGCGAGCCCGGGGCGAGGACCCGGCACTCGTCGACGCGCTGCTCACGGCCGATAGCGCGCGCCGGTCCGCGATCGCCACCGCCGATAAATTGCGGGCCGAGCACAAGGCCATGGGTAAGCAGGTCGGCAAGGCGAGCAAGGAAGAGCGTCCGGCGCTGCTGGAGCAGGCGCAGCAGATGTCGGCCGAGGTGAAAAAGGCCGAGACCGCGCAGCACGCCGCCGAGGCCGAACTGCAGGAAGCGCACCGGGCGATCTCGAATATCGTCCAGGACGGCGCACCGGCCGGTGGGGAGGACGATTTCGTCCTGCTCGAGACCGTCGGCGATGTGCCCGAATTCGATTTCATACCGCGTGACCACCTGGATCTCGGTGAATCACTGGGCGTGATCGATATGGAACGCGGGGCCAAAGTATCGGGCTCGCGGTTCTATTTCCTCACCGGCTACGGCGCGTTGCTGCAGCTGGGGCTGTTGCAGTTGGCGGCGCAGCGCGCGGTGGCCAACGGTTTCACGATGATGATCCCGCCGGTGCTGGTCCGTCCGGAGATCATGGCCGGAACCGGGTTCCTCGGTCAGCATTCGGCCGAGGTGTACCACCTCGAGGAGGACGATCTGTACCTGGTGGGCACCTCCGAGGTGCCGCTGGCCGGGTACCACTCCGGCGAAATCCTGGACCTCGGCGCCGGCCCCAAGCGTTACGCGGGCTGGTCGTCGTGTTTCCGGCGGGAAGCCGGCAGCTACGGCAAGGACACCCGGGGGATCATCCGGGTTCATCAGTTCGACAAGGTCGAGATGTTCGTCTACTGCCGGCCCGAGGACGCCGACGCCGAACACCAGCGGCTGCTGGCCTGGGAGCGCGATATGCTCGCCGCCCTCGACGTGCCGTACCGGATCATCGATGTCGCCGCGGGCGATCTGGGCAGTTCGGCGGCCCGCAAATTCGACTGTGAGGCCTGGGTCCCCAGCCAGGGCACCTACCGTGAACTCACCTCGACCTCCAACTGCACCACCTTCCAGGCGCGCAGACTTTCGGTACGTTACCGCGACGACAACGGGAAACCGCAGATCGCGGCGACGCTGAACGGAACGCTCGCCACCACCCGGTGGCTGGTCGCGCTGCTGGAGAACCACCAGCAGGCCGACGGTTCGGTCCGGGTGCCCGCCGCCCTGGTGCCGTTCGTGGGTACCGATGTGCTGACCCCGGTGGGCTGAGCGGTTCGGTTCACCGGTTTCGGGGTACTCGATATCCCCGGTTGGGTCGCCGCGCAGTGAACTCGTTGTTTAGGCTGTTCATCGTGCGAGGAAGCGGGTCTCGCGGCGATACCCGGACTCGGGTACGGGCCGCGTCGGGTGTGGCGACCGCCATGGTCATGTCCCGGACCACCGGGGCGTTCTACGTCATGGGTGGTGTACTCGGCCTCCTGGTGACCGCCATTGCGCCCACCCAGGTGCTGTATCCGGGCGACGAGGGCAATCGCGTCCTGGTCGGCTCGGCTGCGGCCGTGGCGCTTCTGCTGGGGATAAGCCTGCTCGGCTGGGGTCCGCGGATGCCGCATTGGCTGCATCACGGCTATGTCGTGCTGGCGACCGTCCTGGTGACCATCGCCGTGCACTCGTTCCCCAATACCGTCGCGGCGATCACCCTGGCCTCGTTCTACGTCTTCGTCGCGTGTGATGCCGCGCTGTTCTTCGCCTGGACGCAGGCCGCGGCCCATATCGCCCTCTGTATGGCGCTGTGCCTGTGGGTGCTGCCGACACGGATGGGTCTGCCGTGGTGGTCCGGCGTGACCCCGGCGGGGATCACCTTCGGCGTCGGCGTCGTGGTGGGCATCCTCACTCGGATGGCATCCGAGGCCGATATCGACACGTTGACCGGGTTGCTCAACCGGCGCGGTTTCGACCGGGCCCTGAACAACGCCATCGAACAGGCCGACCGCTCCGGTCAGGCATTGGCGCTGGTGCTGGTCGATCTGGACCGCTTCCAGAAGGTCAACGATCATCTCGGCCATCGCGCCGGCGACGCGGTGCTGCAGAAGGTTGCCGACACCTGGGCCGGACTGCTGGGACCGGGTCAGCGGCTCGCCCGCTACGGCGGCGATGTCTTCGCGGCGCTGCTGCCGGGCACCACCGAACAGGCGGCCATCCTGCTCACCGAGCAGTTGCGGGCCGCGGTGAGCACCGGATGTTCGGCGGGTGTCACCTCCTGGCAGACCGGGGAATCGGCCTCCCTGTTGGTGAGTCGTGCCGATGTGGGGCTCTATCGAGCCAAACAGTCGGGCCGCAACCGGACGGTCCTGGAATCGGGGCATCGCACACCCCTGGCGGTGGAACTGCGTGAGGCCATCGACAACGGCAACCTCGACGTGCATTACCAGCCGATCGTCAGCCTCAGCGACGGCGGTGAGAAGGCGGTCGGGGTGGAGGCGCTGTTGCGCTGGTCGTCGAGCGCGCAACCGGACGTCACCACCGAAGGTTTGATCCGGGTGGCCGAGGAGTACGACCTCATCGCCGACCTGGACGAACTGGTATTGCGCCGGGCCTGCGCCGACGCCGCCCAGCTACAGGAAACGTTCGCCGCGCTGGAACTCACGTTGAACGTGAACGTCAGCGGGCTGGAACTTGCCGAATCCGGGTACGCGGACAAGGTCGCCGGAATCCTGGAGAGCACCGGTTGGCCCGCGGATCAGCTGGTGCTCGAGGTGACCGAAACCGAACTGGCCGCCGAATCCGATACCGCGATCGCGAATCTGCACACCCTGCGCGACAGGGGCGTGCGGATCGCCATCGACGATTTCGGAACCGGCTACTCCTCGCTCAGCCGGTTGGCCACACTGCCCAGCGATATCATCAAGGTCGACCAGTCGTTCGTGGCCGCCATCCGCTCCGATTCCCCGGCCCCGCCGCTACTCGGTGTGATCGCGGCGCTGAGTAAATCGCTGGACCTGCAGGTCATCGCGGAAGGTGTGGAAACCGAACACCAGGCAGCCGTGCTCACCGAGCTGGGTTTCGCACTGGCCCAGGGATACCACTACAGCGATTCGCATCCGGTGGCCGATCTGATCAGCGATATGAACCGGGGACTGGGCGCCGCGAATACCCGCGCGCTCGGCATCGGCTCGGCGGAACAGAACGGCTGGGTGCCGCTCTGAGTCTCCCGGCCACGGCCGGTGATTCGCCGGTGCCGGCGCGTGGCCGGCGATGAGGTCCCCGCGGGGGCGAGAGTAAAAGGTCTTGACCCGGGGGCTCGCGGCCGCAAAGCTGATCGTATGCGTTTGGTCATCTACAACTGTTGACACCGGTGGGTGAGCCCCGGGCGTAACGCCGGCCTGCGCGCGCTGACTCTGCGTGCGACGCTGTTCGCCGCGACCGGGGACCTGATTCCGTACTACGCGCTGTACGCGCTGCTCTTCGCCGATCACGGCTTCGGGGCCGGACAGATTTCGCTGCTGTTAGCGCTCTGGTCGGTGACGGCCTTCGTCTGTGAGATCCCGTCCGGAGCGTGGGCCGATACCGTCTCGCGGCGCGGTCTGCTGGTTCTCAACGGTTTTTTGATGGCCGCGGGGTTCCTGCTGTGGACGGTCGCGCCGTCATTCCTCGGATTCGCGCTCGGTTTCGTCCTGTGGGGTGTGGCGGGCGCGTTGCGGTCGGGGACCTTCGAAGCGCTGGTGTACGACGAACTCACCGTCCGCGGTGAATCCCGTGCTTATGCCCGCGTTATCGGTTACACCCGATCGGCGAGCGAATTCAGCGCGGTGATCGCGATACTCGCCGCGACCCCGCTGTATCTGTGGGGCGGCTACGCGCTGGTCGGCTGGGCCAGTGTCGGCTGCGCGGTCGTGCATACCGCCCTGGCCCGGAGCCTGCCGGCGGCGCCGAGATCGGTTTCGGCGGCCGATATCGCCGACCTCGAAGAGGACGAACGCGACGGGACCGACTCGGATACGGCCGGCCGCGACGTGCTCGCCCCCGGCCCGCGACCGGCCACCGCCGACCCCACCCTCAGCGGCTACGGATCGATCCGGCGGTACCTGCACATGCTGCGGACCGGTGTCACCGAAGCGGTGCGGATCCGGCGGGTGCGCCACGGTGTGGGGCTTCTCGCGCTGCTTTACGGGATCACTGCCTTCGACGAATACTTCGCGCTGCTCGCCGGTGAGGCCGGTGCCGCTACCGCGGTGGTGCCGGTCCTGGTGGGCGTGACCGTCGTCGGTTCGCTGCTGGGTTCGCTACTGGCCGGCCGGACCGAAGCGATGCGGGCCCGCACCATGGCATGTGCGCTGTGCGCGGCGGCTGTCCTTTTCGGCGCGGGGGCGCTGCTGGCCGGCGCGGCGAGCCGCTGGCCGGCGGTGGGGTATGTCCTCGCCGGCCTCGGTTTCGCCGCGCTGGCTGTTTCCTACGGCATTGTCTACAACGCCGGTATCGTCGCCGAAGCACGGTTGCAGGACTCCATCACCGGGCCGGCGCGGGCGACCGTGATGTCGGTGGCCGGGCTGTCGGAGGAATTGGTTTCCCTGGCGGTCTTCGGCTTCGTCGGCCTGATGGCGATGTGGTTGCCGATCTCCTCCACCCTCGCGCTGCTGGGTATCGCCCTCGCCGCGATCGCTGTCCTGGCGCCGGCGTGGTTACCGGTGCGGGGCCGACTGGACGGAACCGCGCCGGACGCCGACCCTCGGTCCACGGGAACCGGGCAAACATAACGCTTCGGTCCGGCGACCCGTGCCGACCGCTGCTTGGCCGGTGGCGTATCGGAACGCGGCGGCACGCACCACGGGAGTCTCCCTCCGCAACCGGTGTGCGTATCGTGCCGCGCTCAGCTTCGCTCGATCGATATCCGGTGTTGAGAGAACCGGCGTTCGGCGGATCTCCGGGAGCCGGCCCGTATCTGCACAGTGATCGATCGGCCCCGTCTGGGGCTACTCGCTGTGTGCCGCGCATCGGTCGCCGGGCGGCATAGGTGGACCGCGTATGCCCGGCCTTCCGTCGGCGCCCGAAGCGCAGGAGTCGCCGGCGGTAGGGTTCCGATCATGGTGTTGCGGCGGTGGGGTCTCGGGCTGGGATTGCTGATCGGGGCCGGGGTCGCTGTGCAGGGGCGGATCAACGGGGAACTCGGAGCGCGGCTGGAAGACGGTGTCGCGGCGGCAGTGGTGAGTTTCGGGAGCGGCTTCGTGCTCCTGCTGATCGCGGTGGCCTTCAGTGCTCGACTGCAGGCGGGACTGCGCGGGGTGGGGGCGGCGCTGGCCGCGAGGGAACTGAGGTACTGGCAGCTGCTCGGCGGGCTGTGCGGGGCGTTGTTCGTGGCTAGTCAATCGTTGGCTGTGGCCGCCGTCGGTGTCACGGCATTCACCGTGGGCGCGGTATCCGGGCAGTTGGTGAGCAGTCTGGTTGTGGACCGGCTGGGGATCGGGCCGCAGGGTCGCACTCCGGTGACCACGGCTCGGCTCGGTGGGGCGGTCCTGGCGGTGGGCGCTGTGCTGCTGGCCGCGTCCGGTGGGTCGGGATCGGACGGGACGACGACGGCGTCCTGGCTCGGAGCCGCCGCCGGGCCGGTTCTGTTGTTCCTGCCGGTGCTGGCGGGGATCGGGCTGGCGTGGCAGCAGGCGTGGAACGGGCGGGTCGGCACGTCCGGTAGCCCGTTCGCCGCCACCGTGATCAACTTCGGCATCGGCCTGCTGGGTCTTCTGGTTATCGATGCACTGGTACTGGTCCGGGTCGGGCCTCCTGCCGAGTTCCCCCGCGAACCCTGGCTATACCTCGGCGGCGCGATCGGGGTGCTGTTCATCGCGGCCGGGGTGCTGGTCGTGCGCTGGGTCGGGGTGCTGATGATGGGTCTCAGCACTGTCGCCGGCCAGCTCACGACCTCGATGCTGCTCGACTGGTTCCTGCCCGCGGGTGCCGCCCTGTCTACGGCGAAGTTGGTCGGCTGCGGGCTCACCCTCGCCGCGGTGGTCGTCGCGACCTTGCGGACCGGGCGTTCCGCTCCCGCGAACTCGGCCACCGGCCCAGACTCGCGATCGGCCCGGCAGTAGGGATGACAAAAGGTTCATCGTCATCGGCCCAGGGGACAGGATGGTGGCCCTGGAAATCGAGATAGCGACGACTGTCGACGAGAGAAGAGGCAACCTCTGCGCCGGCCCCTCGCGGTCCGTAGCCTTCGTCGCAGCACAGGGCGGGGCACCTCGGGGGCCCCGGCCCTGTGCTGCCGATCAGTGGGTCGGCCGGAACCTGCGCAGACGCAGGCTGTTGCTCACCACGAACACCGAGGAGAACGCCATTGCGGCGCCGGCCAGCATCGGGTTGAGCAGACCCGCCATGGCCAGCGGGATCATCGCCACGTTGTAGCCGAAGGCCCAGAACAGGTTGCCCTTGATGGTGCCGAGGGTGCGCCGGGCCAGCCGGATGGCATCGGGGGCGGCGGTCAGGTCGCCCCGGACCAGGGTGAGGTCGGCGGCCTCGATGGCGATATCGGTGCCGGTGCCGATGGCCAGGCCGAGATCGGCGCGGGCCAGGGCGGCCGCGTCGTTCACACCGTCACCGACCATGGCGACGGTGCGGCCTTCACCTTGCAACCGTTCGATCACCGCGACCTTGTCCTGTGGCAGTACCTCGGCGATCACCTCGTCGATGCCGACCTGCCGGGCGATGGCCTTCGCCGCGGTGGTGTTGTCGCCGGTGAGCATGATCGGGGTGAGACCGAGGGCACGGAGCCGGGAAACCGCTTCGGCGGAAGTCGGTTTCACCGTGTCGGCGACCACGAGCACGCCGCGGGCCTTACCGTCCCAGCCGATCGCCACCGCCGTCCGGCCCTCGGCTTCGGCCGCGTGCATGGCGTCACGCAGGTCGTCGTCCAGGTTCAGGGCGTACTCGGCGAGCAGCCCGGTGCGGCCCACGAGCACGGCGTGGCCGTCGACCACACCCTCCACACCGAGCCCGGCGTTGTTACGGAAACCCTCGACCGGCAGTAGTGCGCCGATCTGCTGACGGGCGCCGTCCGCGATGGCCTTGGCGATGGGGTGCTCGGAGGAATCCTCGAGCGAACCCGCCAGCCGCAGCACCTCGTCGGTGTCCTCGCCGGCCGCGGCCACCACATCGAGCAGCGCCATCTTGCCGGTGGTCACGGTGCCGGTCTTGTCGAGGACCACGGTGTCCACCCGGCGGGTGTTCTCCAGCACCTCGGGACCTTTGATCAGGATGCCCAGCTGCGCACCCCGCCCCGTACCGACCATGAGCGCGGTCGGGGTCGCCAGGCCCAGCGCGCACGGGCAGGCGATGATCAGCACCGCCACCGCTGCCGTGAAGGCCGCCGCCACCGAACCGCCCGTGCCGAGCCAGAAGCCGAGGGTGGCCACGGCGAGCGCGATCACGATCGGGACGAAAACCCCGGAGATCCGGTCGGCCAGCCGCTGGGCCTGCGCTTTTCCGGATTGCGCGTCTTCGACCATCCGGGCCATCTGCGCGAGCTGGGTATCCGAGCCGACCCGGGTGGCCTGCACGGTGATGCGGCCGCCCACGTTCACGGTCGCGCCGGCGACCGAATCCTGCGGTCCCACCTCCACCGGCACGGATTCGCCGGTCAGCATGGAGACATCCACCGCGGACGAACCGTCCACGATCACACCGTCGGTCGCGATCTTCTCACCGGGCCGGACCACGAAACGGTCGCCGGTGGCGAGCTGTTCCACCGGTATCCGCTCTTCGGTCCAGTTGTCCGTGCCCGTGGGGCGCAGCACCGACACCTCTTTGGCGCCGAGCTCCAGCAGGGCCCGTAGCGCGGCTCCCGCGCGGCGCTTGGACTTCGCCTCGAAGTACCGTCCGGCCAGGATGAAGGTGGTGACGCCGGCGGCGGCCTCCAGATAGATGCTGCCCGTACCGTCCATCCGCGCAATCGTGAATTCGAACGGGTGGGTCATCCCGGGAGTGCCGGCGGTGCCCCAGAACAGCGCGTACAGCGACCAGCCGAACGCGGCCAGAGTGCCCAGCGAGACCAGGGTGTCCATGGTTGCGGTGGCGTGCCGCAGATTCGTCAGCGCCGCCCGGTGGAACGGCAATGCGCCCCAGACGACGACCGGTGCTGCCAGCGTGAGCGACAGCCATTGCCAGTTGGTGAACTGCAATGCCGGAATCATCGCCATGGCGATCACCGGGATCGTGAGTACCAGGGCGACCAGCAGCCTGGTGCGCAGGGCATCGGTGGGGTCGGCCGGTTCGGTGGCGGCGTTTTCCTCGGCGGGCGGCTGTGGAAGCGCGGCCGTGTATCCGGTCTGTTCGACCACGGCGACCAGGTCGTCGGGGGTGAGGTTTTCCGGGAAGTGGACGCGGGCCTTCTCGGTCGCGTAGTTGACCGTCGCGGTCACACCGTCGAGCTTGTTGAGTTTCTTCTCGATACGGTTGGCGCAGGAGGCGCAGGTCATCCCGCCGATCACCAGTTCGACCTGTTCGGTCGAGGGGTGGGCGATGGATTTTTCCCGTGGTGTCTGTGTGGTCATGATTTCGCTCGCTCCGTATGGCCGGATCAGTGGCCGTGGCCGGGTTCGGTGGGTTCGGATGCCGGTTGCGGGGCGTGCGTGCCGGGTGCGACCGGAACGGTCAGCTCGGCCCAGTGCACGGTTCCCGCATGCCGGAATTCGAAGAACAGCCGGTAGTCCCCGGTGCCGGGCGCCGTTACCGCGAAACGTACGTCCGGACCGGCCGGGGTGGTTCCGTCGCCGGGATGTCCGGCCGGGTGTACGTGGAGATAGCCGAGGTCGGCGGCGCGCAGGGCCACGAGATGACCGTACGCCCCCAGGTAGGGCTGTAGATCGGTGACCGGTTGCCCGTCACGGGAGACCGCGAGAGCCAGGTCGGTGGACCGTCCCGCGGCCAGGGTTCCGTTCAGCTCGACCGTATATTCGCCGACGGTTGCTGTGGTGGCGGGGGCGGGCAATGCCTGCGGCGCGTACCGGCCCGCGACCCGCAGGTCGGTCCCGAGCGTGAACGGCTGCCCGTCGGCGGTGACGAAATCCGCGAAGACCCGGTAGTCGCCGGCGCGGCCGAGGTCCACCGGCGCGCTCCAGGTGCCGTCGGCGCCGAGCGTGGGATGCAGATGCTGATATCCGGTCATATCGCGGCGTACCAGGATCAGGTGCAGATCCTTCTCGTGCTCGGTCGTGTATCGCACCACCGGCCGGCCCGTTCTGTCTTCGATCCGGAAACGCAGCATGGCGTCGCGCCGGGATTCGGTGATCGGGTCCGCTACCACCAGCGTGTATCCGCCGGCGCTGTCGGTCAGGCCGCCCGGACCGGCGTGCGTGCCCGGTTCCGGCGCGGCGGTGTCGTGGGTCTCCGGCTCGCTGTCGGGTGCCTCCACGAGGGTGCCTACTCCCAGCGCGACTCCGAACAGCGCGACAAGTCCGAGCGCGAAGCCGGCGAACTTGGTCGACGTATTCATCCGATGCTCCATCCAACGGTTTCAGGCGGCCCGCGCCACCTCATGATTGCTACGGTACCCCCCTAGGGTATTTTGTCAACAAGCGAGGTGGGGTGCATCGGCAACTGTGGATGGATTGGGATACGCCCGGTCGAGCGCGAACATCCGGTGATCCGGGATGTGACCGATCGCTGTGAACCCCGGCTCCGGCCGGGTGGAAGGTCGGTCGCGGCGCGCTCCGTAAGGCCGCTGGTACACGCCTTATCGGTCGCGTCCGACCCGGCGGACCGACCCCGGTCAGAAAGGACGGGCGGGCGAGGGCGGCCGTCGCCGACGATCACGCCTTGCCTGTCATGCGGCGCGATGCTCGCATCCTTCTGAACCGCGAAAGATTGCTGTGGATGATTGTGGACAGCTCGTTCACCGGCCCGCAGCGATCGGCCGTTGGACGTACTGCCGGGAGCGCGAGCCCAGGTCTATCCGGTAGTGGGTCTCGCCGAGCCCACTGACCGAGGACCAGCCGCAACCCTGCCGAGTGGCGCTGTCGCCCGACGGAATGCGCGAACGACGGCACCAGACCGAGCGCGTTCGTGTGCGGCACCGAAGGCATCCGAGAGCCTCCTGAATCCGCGGCGTTCGGGGTCAGTGGCAGACAGTCCGCCGATTTCGACGTCGACGAACGCGAAGATCGGGATGACTATGTCCACTCAGGCGCAGGAGGCTGCCCGGTCGATAGCCGACTCCGCCGCCCGCGCATTACGGCAACCCGGAGGGGACGGATATCAGTCGGCAGTCCACCGCTCCGGCTAGGGGCGCGGGGTATGGCGGCGGGCGTACTCCTGGGCCTCCAGGACTGCGGCCTGTTCGAGCGTCGGGGCGCTACCACCCAATCGGGCCGGCACCCACGGCTGGCCCGTCGGCATCGGGTAGCCGTCCTGGGCAGCGGTCAGCAGATCGCTCATTCGAGTGCGCAGAGCGGCGGTTACCTCATCGGCCGAACCCGAAGCTTCCAACGGGTCGCCGATCCGGATACTGATCGGAAAATTGTGCCGGCCGAGCTGCCGGGGAAATCCCTTGCTCCAAATCCGTTGCGCACCCCAGATGACCAGCGGAATGATCGGAGCGCCGGATTCCAGGGCCATTCGGGCCGCACCAGATTTGAATTCCTTCAGTTCGAAACTGCGGCTGATGGTCGCTTCCGGATAGACGACGACCAGTTCCCCTTCGCGCAGCGCCGCCACAGCCCGGCCGAACGATTCCGCGCCCGCCGCGCGGTCCACCCCGATAGCCTTGCAATGCTTCATGAGGAAACCGACGATGCCGTGTTCGAGCTCGGCCTTCATCATGTACCGCACATTGCGGCCCGACCGGCGCCCGACCACCCCTACCTGCATGAAATCCAGGTAGGACGTGTGGTTCACCGCGAGGACCGCGCCGCCGTTGCGTGGAATATGTTCCTGGCCGCGGATATCCACCCGCAGACCTTGGGCGAAGCACACCGTATGCACCAGCCCGGCGAGAATATCGAAAACCGGCTCCCGCGCCATTGCGACTCCTGCTCACTGCCTGCGGATACACCCGCTCCCCGGTATCGCCGCGCAGTGGTCACCCGTCCGCCGCGCCGTCGCCGGCCTGTTTGCGGTCGGCTCGCTGCGCGGCTTCGGCGGCATCCATCGCGTCGGCTTCCTCCAGGGTAGGGGCACTACCTCCCAGCCGGGCGGGAACCCAGTAGGCGCCGGGTTCGTGGTGGTAGTTCTCCTGTAGCCCGTGCAGCAGCCGCTGCATCGTGGAACGCAGTTCGGCGGTCAGTTCGGCCGCGGGCTCATAGGGCCGGATCGGTTCCCCGACGGCGATCGAGATCGGGGTGTTGGTGCGGCCGAGCCGCTTCGGGTACCCCTTGGTCCACACGCGCTGCGCACCCCAGATGACGATCGGGATGATCGGCACATCGGCTTCGAGCGCCATCCGGGCCGCACCCGATTTCAGCTGTTTGATCTCGAAGCTGCGGCTGATCGTGGCCTCGGGGTATACGCCGACGAGTTCGCCGCGGCGCAGATAGTCCACGGCGGCCTGGTACGAGTCGGCGCCGGCGGTGCGGTCGACCGGAATATGTTTGAGGGCCCGCATGATCGGGCCGGAGATCTTGTTCTCGAAGACTTCGTGTTTGGCCATGAACCGGATGTAGCGCTTGGGGGTACGCACCGGCAGGCCCGCATAGGTGAAATCCATGTACCCGGTGTGATTGACCGCCAGCACCGCACCGCCGGTGGCGGGAATGTTCTCGTCGCCGGTGACGGTGAATTTCAGGCCCTCGAGGAAGAAGACGGTCCGGGCCAGCCCGATGACAGTCCGGTAGACGGGATCCACAAGTCCGCTAGCGTAGTCGCTGCCATGATGACCGGCGCCGCCCGGCCCGCGAAAGCATCCCCCGGCGGGCCCTGTTCGAACCGGTATGTACCGCAGGAAAGGTGATCGTCGAAGTGGAACGCGTCCGCCCCGTACCGTCGCGCCGACCCGGCCGCGCAACCGCACCGCGCCGTGCAGGCGATCTCCGCGCCGGTGCCGCACCGCGCCGCCACCGGGGCCGGTCGGCGGTGATCGGGCTGGCCGCGGCCGGTCTGCTACTGGCCACCGCATGTGATTCCGTCTCCGGGATTCCGGTCGACGATCCGGCCACCGAGTCGGCCGATACCGGTACAAGCGCCGAGCCGACGGCCGCCGCCACTGCCGTGGCACCTTCGCCCACATTGCCGCCGGTCCCCGCGGACGCACCGCTGGTCGGCGAGGTGCCCGGGGTTCCGGAGGCTGCTCCCGCGCTGCAACGGTTCGCCGTCGACCTGCGTGCCGGTGATCTCACGACCCTCCAAGAGACGTGCTGGACCATCCCGCCTCTCACCACGCAGACCATGTACGCCGACCCCGACGCCGCGCTCAGTGCGCTGGCCCAGCCGGGTACGGCGACGGACGGAACGCTCACCTGGACAGACGGAGTGACGAGTGTCACGGCCGAGCGGGATCGGGTGGCGTCCGGATATGCCTGCGGCCGCGTGTTCCCCGCCGGGGTGGAACCGGCGCACGACGCCGCCGACGCCCGGCACACCGTGCGCCGGTACCTGGCCCGGCTCGTCGGCCAACCGTTGCACCCCGACGACCAGGAAGCCGAATATCCGTTGGTCTGCGCGGCGAATCCGGCCACCTGGGATCCCCAGGCCACCGGCGCGCCGGGGCCCGCGCCGCTGGCGAACAACACCGGCATACTCACCGGAACCACCGGTTTCACCGACCAGCAGATCAGTTCCCAGCAGCTGACCCCGGGATATATGTCGGTGACGGCGCCGGTGACGAATGCCTCCGGAGTCACACAAAATCGGACATTTGTCCTCGCCGATGGTGACAACGGCTACTGCATCGGGGAAATCTCGTCCTGAGCCACTACCCTGGAAGCCTGCAATCGGTCAAGAGGAGCGAGCACGTGCAGATCACCAGCGTCGGACATGCGGGATTCCATATCCGGACCGCGGCCGGGACGATCCTATGCGATCCCTGGGTGAACCCCGCGTACTTCGGTTCCTGGTTCCCGTTCCCGGACAACACCCAGCTCGATTGGGAGGAACTCGGGAACTGCGATTTCCTCTACGTTTCCCATTTGCACCGCGACCATTTCGATACCGCGCATCTGCTGGAGTACGTGAACAAGGACGCCACCGTCCTGCTGCCCGACTACCCGGTCCCGGATCTGCGTCGTGAGCTGGAAAAACTCGGTTTTCACAAATTCTTCGAAACCGAGGATTCGGTCAAGCACACGGTGACCGGTGCCATGGGCGCCGGCGGTGGCGATCCCACCGCCGAACTGGACATCATGATCGTCGCGCTGCGCGCTCCCGCCGACGGCCCGATCGGTGATTCCGGACTCATCGTCTCCGACCGGGAAACCACCTGTTTCAATATGAACGACGCGCGGCCGGTCGATATGGACGTACTGCACGACGCCTTCGGCAAGATCGATATTCATCTGCTGCAGTACTCCGGTGCCATCTGGTATCCGATGGTTTACGACATCCCGGCCCGCACGAAATCGAATTTCGGTAAGCAGAAGCGGCAGCGCGGAATGGACCGGGCCCGCAGCTATATCGAGCAGGTCGATGCCACCTGGGTGGTCCCGTCGGCCGGTCCGCCGGTTTTCCTGGACGACGAACTGCGCTATCTCAACGACGATCGCGGCGACGAGGGAAATATCTTCCCCGATCAGATGGTCTTCCTCGAGCAGATGCGTGAGCACGGCCACGACCGCGGGCTGCTGATGGTGCCCGGTTCGACGGTCGACGTGCACGGCACCGAACTCGAGCTGAACCACCCCTACGATCCCGACACCATCTGGAGCGATAAGGCCGCCTACATCGAGAAGATGGCGCAGCGGCTGGCACCGGTCCTGGTCGCGGAGAAGAAGACCTGGGCTTCCGCTGAAGGCGAACCGCTCCTGGAACCCCTGCGCGAACTGTTCGAGCCGATCATGCGGCAGAGCGATCTCATCTGCGACGGTATCGGCTACCCGGTCGGTTTGGTGCTGGGCGAGGAAACCGTGGTGCTCGACTTCCCGGCCCGCCAAGTCCGCGCCCCCCGCGAAGGGGAGGGCAGATACCGCTACGGCTTCCGGATCGCCCCCGAACTCGTTCGCACCGTCCTGCGCGATCAGGAACCGGACTGGGTCAACACGATCTTCCTGTCCACCCGCTTCCAGGCATGGCGTATCGGCGGCTACAACGAATACCTGTACACGTTCTTCAAATGCCTCACCGACGAACGCATCGCCTACGCCGACGGCTGGTTCTCCGAAGCCCACGACGATTCGGCCTCGGTCGAAGTGGCCGGCTGGGAAATCCAGCGCCGCTGCCCCCACCTCAAAGCCGATCTGTCGAAATTCGGTGTGGTGGACGGAAACACTCTGACCTGCAACCTGCACGGTTGGCAGTGGGATCTGGAATCGGGCCGCTGCAAAACTTCGAAGGGCCATGAACTCCGCTCCCGCAAACTGACCGAACCGGCGGGACAGGACAGCTGATCAGCGCGGCACCGTTCCGGTGGACCCTTTGCCGCCGGCGTCATTCACGCAGCAGAGTTATCCGTCGTCCGGAGGGGGCGGTGATCTCGCAGAACGAAGCGAATGCGGTGAGTAGTTACGGGCCCACCGGTTACGGGCACCGGCCGACCCAGTCGGGTGAGCGAATCCCGCAGCAGGAACCCGGGATGCCTTCATCACTGCTGTCGCGACCCGTCGGTTCCGGCAGGCGTCTTGACGTAGTTCCCGAACGCTGCCTGTGTCGATGACTCTGTGGCCGGGTAGTTGCGGGACGGCCGGTTGCCCCGGTTTCGGGCGGCGGTAGAGTCACGCCATGGCCTCGCGCATTATCCGGGTCGCGACCCGGGCCAGCCCTATGGCAGTTGCCCAAGCCGAGCAGGTGGCGGCTGGTCTATCCGAGCTCGGTGCGGAAACCGAACTGGTGAAGGTTACCGCCGCGGGTGACCGCTGGATGGGTGATCTGGCGGCGCTCGGCGGCAAGGGGGCTTTCGTCAAGGAAATCGACGACGCCCTGCTGCACGACGAGGCCGATCTCGCCGTGCACTGTCTGAAGGATATTCCGGGTGATATCCCGATTCCGGAAGGTATCGCGTTCGCCGGTTTCCCGAAACGCGACGATGTCCGTGACGCGATCATCACCAAGGACGGCCGGCCGCTGTCGGAACAACCGCCGGGAACGGTGGTCGGTACCAGTTCGGTGCGCCGGGCCGCGCAGCTGCGGTTGCACTATCCGCACCTCGAGATGAAACCGCTGCGCGGGAATATGAACTCCCGGCTCATGCGGCTCGAAGACGGGTACTGCGATGTGCTGATCGCCGCGGTCGCCGGTATGTACCGGATCGGCCAGGAGGATCGGATCACCGAAATCCTGCCGCTGGAAATCATGTGCCCGCCGATCGGTGCGGGGGTGCTCACCCTGGCCTGCCGTGCCGAGGACGACGAGGTCCGCGAACTCGCAGGCCGGCTCGACCACGCCGAAACCCGCCGCGTCGTCGACGCCGAACGCGCGATGCTCCACGCCCTGCAGGGCCACTGCAATTCGCCGATCGCCGGGGTCTGTGTGATCGAACCCGCCGGTCGGCTCTCGTTGCACGGCAAGGTGTTCAACCTCGAGGGGACCCAGTGGCTGGATTCACAGCACTGGGGTGTCCCGGAGGATCCGCAGGCACTGGGCTTCTTCGTGGGATCGGACCTGCTGCGGCAGGGTGCGCGCAGGATCATTGACTCCATCCCGCACTGACCAGACCTGCGAAGAACGACTTCGAGTAGCCGGGAACGGATCGCCGCCGCCGAGGAACACGCGTAGCTCGGCGGCCTCTCCACCAGCCGAGATGACCTCAGATCAGCTCGGGTCCGATCCGCGGATCGCGGCGAGCCAGATGGCGGCTGCGGCGGTGACACAGCATGCGCCGGTGAAGGCCGGAATGCCGCCGCCCACGACGTAGACCCAGAGCAGGCCCGCGAACGGTGCCGCCACCACAGACTGGGCGTCCAGCAGAAGACGCCGGGTGAGTTTCGCGGCTGTCTGTGCACGAACCCGGGCGTCCGGGTCGACCCGGGCGGGGTTGTCGATCAGGCGGCCAGGGGGCTCGTGATCACGTGCGCGACCCGACGGGAATATGCGGAATTCACTCTCGGAAACGGTGTCCGGGTCGGTCCTCGTATTCCGCAGCACCATCCGGCGCTGGCGCAGCGGAGCGGTGCCACCGGTGTAGGAGATCAGTTCGGGGCCGAAGTACACCGGCAGCCACCGGATGCGGTCACCATCGCGCAGTTCCAGCCAGGACCGGCTGAGCAGCTGATACTCCTGCCGGACACGCCGCACGGTGACTGTTCCGTGGTCGCTGGTGCCGTGCCGGAGAACGCCCAGCGCGACCGCGATCCGGTACCCGCTGTACCCCACGATCCCGATCGCCACCACCGCCAATGCGCTGAGCTGGTCCGGATCGGCGAACGGCGCCCACGCGGTGAGTACCGCGAGGGCGCCGATCGTTACGCACAGCGGATAGGCCAGTGGATGGCCTATCCGGGATCTCACTTCAGGAATCCGATTTTCGTGTAGTCGAGCGAGGCCAGTCCGGCGGCACCGTAATTGGCGAGGTTATCGCGCACGCCGACGTTCCCGGCAGACTGCACCAGCGGAATCGAATGTCCTTCGGCCCAGATCTCCTTATCGACCTGATTGGCCAGATCGATGGCTTTCTGCGGATCCAGCTCCGACAGCGTCTGCTCGATCAGCTCGTTCAGTTCGGGCGAACCGATGCGACCGTAGTTGCCCTGGAGGTCATCGGGATAGTAGCCCCAGATCTGCGGGATGCTGCTCAGTGGGAATGCGTCGCCCTGCCAGCTCCACTGGCCCACATCGAAATTGCCGGGCTGGATCACATCGGTGAAGAAACCGTTCCCCGGTTTGGTCTCGATGACCAGCTCGACCCCGATCCGGGCGAGGTTCTGCTGGATGATCTGTGCGATCTGCACCCAGGTTTGGTCGTTGTACATCACATCGCGGATCTCGAGGCGGCGCCCGTCCTTTTCGCGGACGTCGCCGTTGAGTTTCCAGCCGAGGGCATCCAGTTCCCGGGCTGCGGCCTCGGGGTCGAACGGCAGGCTGTTGTCCTGGTAGCCCTCCTGCCCTTGGACGAAGATGTGGTTGTTCAGTGGTTTCGGATCCGGAACCAGCCCATTCTGCATGGCTTTGGCGATACCGTTACGGTCGATCGCCTTGATGATCGCGACTCGCACCGCCGGATCTTCCAGCAGTGAACCGGGAGCCCCGTTGAAGGTCAGGTGGTTCCAGTAGTTGCTGGGCGCCCGGCGGATAACGACTCCGGGGGTTTTTCGCGCCGTTTCCATATCGTCGCGTGTACCGAGCCCAACTGCGTCGATCTCGTTGTTGGCCAGCGCCGGCACCATCGCCTCGGAAGACAGTCGCTGAACGTGATGGTGTCGAGTTTGGGAGTATCGCCCCACCACTCGGGATTGCGGCCGAGCACCACCCGGCTCTGCGCGCGGTCGGTGGACTGTACGACGAAAGGTCCGGCGGTTTTGGTCACGCCGTTTCGCCAGCCTTCGTTGAAGGCCTCGGGCGTGGACGTTATCTCCTTGGGCAGCAGCATGCTGTTGCCTGCGAACTGCCCGGCCCAGTCTGCGAAATGCTTGTTGAAGGTGACTATCGCCTGGCGGTCGTCGACGCCGCGCTCGACCTTGTCGACCCGGTCGAAGCCCATGGTGTTGCCCACCAGGAACCGCTTGTCCCGGCCGCTGAGCGCGTTCGCCTGCGACGCGATGTCCTCCCAGGTGATAGGGCTACCATCGGACCACACAGCCTTCGGATTGATCGTGTAGGTCACCTGCTGCGGGTCGGTGTTGGTCAGCTCCACGCTGGTGAAGTAGTTGGTGTCCACCGATATCTTGCCTGCCGCATCCGTGGTGAAGGAGCGGGGCAGCGTAGGCCGGACGACGGATGCCGAACCGCCGTCGCTGTCCAGTTGCAGCGGATTCCACTGCTCCGGATACGACGACATGACCAACCGCAGGTTTCCCCCGTCACGCAGTTCGTTCACATCGTGCGGGTTGAGATCGTTGACCGTCCCCAACTCGGCGACCGCGCCCTCCGGCGCACCGGTGTCGTTCGCGCCGCATCCGGCCGCGAGCAGGGCGGCAGCGAACAGCGGTACCGCGAGCCTTCTCCCCACAGATCGAATCCTCATGGCCGATACTTCCTTCCTGCCGGTGGGTCCGGCGAGCACGCCTGTCAACCCTGTACCACGGGCACGGGTACCGCCTCGATCAGCGACCGTGTGTACGCGTGTTCCGGGGCTTCGAAGATCTGCTCGGCCGGCCCCGCTTCCACGATCTCGCCGCGGTACATCACGGCGATATCATGCGCCAGATTCCGCACCACCGACAGATCGTGCGAGACGAAAAGATAGGACAGCCCGCGTTCGGCTTGCAGATCGCGCAGTAGGTTCAGCACTCCGGCCTGGATGGACACATCCAGCGAGGACACCGGCTCGTCGAGTACGAGCAGTTCGGGGTCCAGAGCGAGGGCTCGGGCGATACAGATGCGCTGTTTCTGGCCGCCCGAGAAATCGCCCGGGTACCGGTCGGCATGCTCGGGTCGCAGGCCCACCTGTCGCAATAGCGCCGGTACCCGCTGAGCGATCTCGGATTTCGGCCGCCCGGCGATCCGCATCGGTTGCCCGACGGCGTCGGCCACGGGCAGGCGGGGGTCGAGTGAAGCAGTGGGATCCTGGAAGACGATCTGCAGTTTCCGGCGCAGTTCGCGACGTTCGGCCCGGGTCAGGGTCGCCACGTCGCGGCCCATGACCTCGATGGAGCCGGACTGTGGTTTCACGAGGTCGAGGATTTGGGTGAGGGTTGTCGATTTACCGGACCCCGATTCGCCGACCAGGGCAAGCGTGCGTCCGGCGCGGATCTCGAAGCTGATCCCGTCCACCGCGCGCACCTCGCCTTTGCGGCGCCGCAGCAGTACACCGGAGGTGATCTGGAATGTTTTCACCAGGTCGGTGACCTTCAGTACGACCTGAGTATCCGTATCGGGTGTGGCGGCCGTTGCCCTTATTTCCTGGCGGTACGCGTCGAACAATGCGCCGGAACTCAGCTCGGCGGTGCGGATGCATGCGGCGGCCTGGCCCGGATCGGTTTCGGTGAGCGGTGGTTCGGTGGTGCGGCAGGCGTCGATCGCCACGGGGCAGCGTGGCGCGAACGAGCATCCCGGCGGTAGCGCGTGCATGGCGGGCGGGGCGCCGACGATCGGAATGAGGGGGGCGCGCGGGGGGCCGTCCATCCGGGGGATGGAGCCGAGCAGGCCCACGGTGTAGGGCATTCGCGGGTTCCGGAACAATGCCGCTGTACTGGCGGTTTCCACGATCCGACCGGCGTACATCACCGCCACACGGTCGGCGATGGTGGCGGCGATACCCATATCGTGGGTGATCATGACGACGCCGGCGCCGGTGATATCACGTGCCTTGCGCAGCAGGTTCAGAATTTGCTTCTGTACCGTCACGTCGAGTGCGGTGGTCGGTTCGTCGCAGATGATCAACGCGGGATCGTTGGCGATGGCCATCGCTATCACCACCCGCTGGCGCATTCCGCCGGAGAACTCGTGCGGGAAAGCCCTGGCCCGCAGCTCCGGATCGGGGATGCCGACCAGGTCGAGCAGTTCCACTGCTCGTTTCGCGGCGGCCTCTTTGCTCATGGCACCATGCGCGAGCAGCGCCTCGGCTATCTGATCGCCCACCCGGAATACCGGGGTGAGTGCCGAGAGCGGATCCTGGAATACCATGCTCACCGCGCTGCCGCGCAACCGCGACAATTCCTTGTCACCCAGCCCGAGCAGCTCCCGGCCGCGCAACCGAATCGATCCGCCGACGCGCGCCTGTTCGGGCAGCAGGCCCATAACCGCCAGTGACGATACGGACTTACCGGAACCGGATTCGCCGACTATCGCGAGAACTTCGCCGTCGGCCACTGTGTAGTCGACACCGCGGACTGCCTCGATACGCCCCTCTTCGCTGGGAAAGGAAACCCGCAGGCCGGTCACCTCGAGCAGCGGCGCGGTCGGCTCCGTTTCGGCCGGCCCGCCGGACCGGTTCGCCGCCGATTCCGTCATCGAGTTGCCTCCGGTCATTTCCCCGAACCCTCCGCCGCGCGGGCCTGCTGTGCTTGCTGCGCTTTCCGTTCCTTCCGGGACGGCCGGGACCGGGCGTTCTTCGCCCCGGGGTCGAAGGCATCACGTAACCCGTCACCCACCAGGTTCGCGCAGAGCACGGTGACGATCAGCAGACCACCGGCGAACATGAACAACCACGGATAGGTCATCGCCGAGCTGGTGCCGTTGGCGATCAGGGTGCCCAGCGAGACATCCGGCGGCTGCACGCCGAAACCCAGGAAGCTCAGCCCGGTTTCGGCCATGATCGAAGCACCCACGGTGAGCGTCGTATCGATGATCAGGATCGACGCGATGTTGGGCACGATATGGGTCAGGATCACCGTATGTGTGGGGGCGCCCATATACCGTGCAGCCCGGACGAATTCGCGTTCGCGCAGGCTCATGGTCAGACCGCGCACGATCCGCGCACTGATCATCCAGCCGAACACACTGAGCAGCACGATCAACAGCACGATAGAACCGCTGCCTTTCGTCCGCGGCGCGAACAAGGCCACGATGATGAAGCTCGGTACCACCAGCAGCAGATCGACCAGCCACATGAGGGCACGGTCGGTCCAGCCGCCCAGCAGTCCGGCTATCGCACCGACCAGCGCGGCGAGGGTTGTGGAGGCCACCGCCACGCAGAATCCGATGATCAGCGATTTCTGCAGGCCGCGCAGTGTTTGGGCGAGTACGTCCTGCCCGATTTCGTTGGTGCCGAAGGGATGCTGCGGGCTCGGGGGTTGTAACAGCGCGGTGTAATCGAGTTCCTTGTGGTCGTACGGCAGAAATCCCGGCAGCACGAACGCGGCAAGGAAAAGCAGGATCAGGATCGCGGCGCCGAACAATGCCGGTTTGTTCCGCAGGAAACGGCGCAGCACCAGTTTCCGCCGGCCGCTCGCCGCGGGTTCCGGCGCGCCCTGTACGAGGATCTCGGTTTCGTTGATGCTCATGCCACTCGCACCCTCGGGTCGAGAATCGCGTAGACGATATCGGAGAGCAGCCCGGACACCAGCACCACCAGGCCGGCGAACGCGGTCACCGTGGCGACCACGTAGATGTCCTGCGCGTTGATCGAATCGACCAGCCATTCCCCGACGCCGTGCCAGCCGAAAATCTTCTCGGTGAAGGTCGCGCCGGTGATCAGCCCGCCGAGGCTGTAGGCGAACAGTGTTGCCATCGGGATAAGCGCGGTGCGCAGACCGTGTTTGTAGAGCGCTTTGTTCCGCGTGAGCCCCTTTGCTCGTGCGGTACGGATGAAATCGCTCTGCAATACGTCCAGCATGGCGTTGCGCTGGTAGCGGCTGTATCCGGCCATGCCGCCGAGCGCGAGGGTCAAGGTGGGCAGCACCAGATGTTGTAGCCGGTCGACGAGTTGCGCGCCGAAACCCTCGATATGGCCGGCCGAGGTCTCGCCGGTGTACAGGAAGATCTGCTGGCCGGTCAGTGAGTTGATCTCCAGCGCACCGAACTTCAACAGTGTGGCCAGCAGGAAGACGGGGGTTGACAGGATCAGCAGCGAGAAAACCGTCGTGAAGTAGTCACTGAATCTGTACTGGCGGATCGCGCCGGCCGCGCCGATCAGCACGCCGAGCACGGTGCCGATGATGGATCCCAGTATCAGCAAGCGCAGACTCACCGCCACCCGCCGGCCGAGTTCTTCGCTCACCGGCTGTCCCCCGAGAGTTTCGCCGAAGTCGCCCTGTACCACGCCTTTCATCCAGATCACGTAGCGCTGCGGTATCGGCTCGTCGAGATGCAGTTCCTCGGCTTTGGCATCGATCACCGACTGCGGGGGGCGCGGGTTGCGCTGTTCCAGGCTGTCCAGTGGCCGGAAGGTCAGCGAGGCGAGACTGAATGTCAAGAAGGATGCCAGCAGCAACAGTACGACGTAGTTGAGTGCGCGTCGCAACAGAAAGCCGGCCATCATTCCCCTCGGTATCAGGTGTGGTCCCTGATCATAGGGAGCGTTCCCGCGACCTGCGCGCCGGATGGCTTGCTCCGTGTTCACCCGGTACGTGGCTGGGTCGCCCGGTGCCACGGCGCCTGTCGGGTACCGGGCGCGCATGGTCCGCGTCGAGGGAGGCCCATGAACCGGGGGCGCTGGGCGTACTCGCGGAACACTGCGGTGCCCGCGGGGGCCCGCCCTACCGGTGACACAGCAGAATGGACTGGGTGACCGCATCGCAAATGCCCAAACCCAAGCTTGTGGCCTCCGACGTGGACGGCACCCTGATCGACCCGTTCGAACGGGTTACCGCGCGGACCCGGGATGTCGTGGCGGCGCTGGTGGCCGACGGAGTGCAGTTTGTGCTGGCGACCGGGCGGCCGCCGCGGTGGATTGCGCCGGTGGTCGCCGGGCTCGGGTTCGCGCCGCTGTGCGTCTGCGGTAACGGGGCGGTGCTCTACGACCCCGAAACCGACCGGGTGCTGAGCACCACCGTCCTCGATGTGCCGACGCTGGCCTGGCTCGCCGATCTCGCGGAGAAGGTACTGCCCGGATGTGGTCTGGCGGCCGAACGGGTGGGCGCCAGCGCCCAGGACGCGGCGACTCCGCAGTTCGTGAGCTCGCCGGAGTACGTGCACGCTTGGCTGAACCCCGACGATACGGCCGTGGCACGCGACGAGGTCATCGCCTCCCCGGCGATCAAAATGCTGATCCGGCTACCCGAGGCCAGTAGCGGCGATATGGCGGCGACGCTGGCCGGGCATATCGGTGACCGGGCGGATATCACCTATTCCACCGATCACGGGCTGGTGGAGATCTCGGCGCCCGGTGTCACCAAGGCACACGGGCTGCGCATCATCGGCGAGCGGCTCGGTATCGACCCCGCCGATATGGTCGCGTTCGGTGATATGCCCAACGATGTACCGATGCTGCGGATGGCCGGGCTGGGCGTCGCGATGGGTCATGCGCATCCGGAGGCGATCGCGGCCGCGGACGAGGTGACCGGGACGAACTCCGAGGACGGGGTCGCGCGGGTGCTGGAACGCTGGTGGCCGCAGGGCGATTCGTACCGCTGACACGGACTGATGAGCACTGCCCGGAGCTTCGAGAAGGACCGCCGGGAATTCGAGAAGCGGTAGCTGGAGACCGAGCAGCACTGGCCATACGCAGAACCGCGCCGACCGTGGTGCACGGTCGGCGCGGTGATCCGGGCTCGATTCAGGCTGCTGGGGACGGTGGGGCTATCGGCCGCCGGCGGTTGCGGGGGGCGCTGTAACTCCCTCCGGGCCGGTCGGGGCCGGTTGCGGGTTATGCGGTGGCGATTGCTGGTCCGGGGTGCCGGCCGGTTCGGGCGGTGCCGTCGGCGCGCCGGTGGGTGCCGGTTGCGCCGGGGGCGTTTCGTGGATGGGCGCACCGGCGGGCGGTGGTGCGATGGGACCGTTCGGCGTGGAACTTTCTCCCGGAGCCGGAACTCCGGCCTGCGCTCGGGCCGGAACCGGAGCTTGTGATCGGGCCGGAACCTGGGCGTGCGCCCGTGGTTGCGGAGCCGGGGCCGCCACTGCCGGCGCGGGTGCCCCCGGCACCTGATCGTGTACGGGCGGCGGGGCGGCGAGCGCGGGCGCCGGTGTCGGCGTTACTCCCTGCGGCAGGCCCGGCGCCGGCAGGGGGGCGGCCTGTGGGTGTGGTGGTTGACCCGGCGCCCCCTGGACCTGCTGCTGGTTGAGTTCGTTGTAGGTCTTCCAGAGCGTGCTGACGATATCGGTCGCCTGGTTCAGGATCAGCGAACCGTTCTGGAAATCGGCGCGCAGACCTTCGGGGACCGGGTAGGGGCTGGTCAACGGCAGGCCGAGGGCGCCGGCGTCGGCACCGAGTTCGAGGAAGCGGTCGAGGATTTTGCCGACCACTTCGTGGGCCTGTCCGTCGGGGGTGGTGTAGACGTACCCGTTCACGAATTTCGCGTACTGCTGGCCCTGCGCGGCGGGCAGCGGTTCGGAGGTCGCCTGGCCGAGCGGGCCGTCGGGGCCGCCTTTGGCGACCCAGTATTTGGCGATCAGGTTGTCGTCGACCATGGTCAGCAGCTTGGCGGTGAGATCGGCGAGCGCGGCCAGGTCGGAGCGGGAGGCCTGGCTGCGGGGGGCCTGCGATTGTGATTGTGTTCCACCGGCTTCACCCGCGGCGATGGTGCGGATACGGTCCATCTGCCCGTACGCGGCATCGCCCGGGCAGCTGGTGTTGCCGACGTCGCGGTGCGCGAACACAACCGGCAGTTTCACCTCTTCACCACGAGCGTACGGGGTGAACTCCGTGCCCTCCGAGTACATGGTCGTCTGACCCTTCGGATCGAGTCCGGCGATCTTCGCGCGCCAGCCGATGAACTTGCCGGTGGCTTCGATCGCGGCGTCGGTGGGCTGTTCGGTCTGGTAGTCGCCCATGATCGCGACCCCGGAGGTGTTCTCGTTGAAACCGCCCGCGTGGGCGCCCTGTACCGGCTCGTTCAGGCCGCCGTAGCGACCCTCGAAGATCTGCCCGTACTTGTCGACCAGGGCGTTGTAGCCCATATCGCACCAGCCGAGGGTTTTCGAATGGTAGGCGTAGATGGCGCGCACGATGCCGGCCGATTCACCCTTGCTGTAATCGTTGCGGCCAGCGGTGTGGTGCACGGTGATACCGCCGAGACTGTCGTCGTAGGTGGGTTCCTGGCAGCGGATGGATTCGTCGGCGCCCCATTGATTACGGGTGATCACCCGTGGTCCGCCGCCCGGCAACGCGGCGGCGATATCCTGCAAATTGTCGTCGACGGCGCCGCGACCGGGATCGATCAGGACGGCGGTGAGATCGGGCGGTGGCTCTTGTTCGCCGGCCGCTGCCGGGGTCGGCGACAGTGGTCCGCCCGGTGCCTGCTGTGGTGTCCGGGTCACCAGGACCTGTACCGCGGTGGTGTTTCCGACGTAGATCGGGTCGGTACCTGCGGGTGCGCCGTCGGCCACGCCGTCGGCGCCGTCGATCGGGCTGGCTTCGTACCACTGGCCCCATGCACCGTCGGGCTGTTTGGCGCGGACCATGACGGTGGTGTTCGCCAGGTCCGGCGCGGTGAGCGCGACCATGCTGAACGGCTCTTCCCGGGTCAGCTCCTTGACTTGGGCGCCTACGGCGTTCATGAATTCAGGGGGGATGACGCCGGGGGTGAGTGCCGGCGTGTCGGCCGATGGTGTGCCGCCGTCGGTGACGAATCCGGGGACCTGTCCGCCGGATATCGGGCCCGATGGGGTTTCGGCTGGGGGGAGTCCGGACAGATCGAGTGCTTGTAAATCCGATAATCGCAGGTCGGGGAGTTCGAGGCCGGTCAGTTCGGCCAGCGGTAGGACGATATCGGTGGCGTTGCTCAACGCCTGCTCGGTGAGCAGGGGTGGTACGGCGGTGAGTTCCACCTGATCGGCAGATTTGTGTGGGCTGATAACCGTGGGAACCAGGAGCGGCCCCGCTACCGCAATCAGCGCGACAACCGGCAGGACGTAGGAACGCTTCGGTTTGCGGTAGGGCACGAGCATCTCCAATCAGGGTTGCAACCGGTGATCGGTGAGCAAGTCATGCTTGCGTACTCGAGTCTCACAGACCACACTAGCCACATTCGTCACAAATCTAAACCTGAGGTTGAGGCTTACCTGGTCGCTCGAATGTAGCTCCCGGAGCGTGGCCGGTCGAAACGACATGCCGACGTCGTGTCGAGGCAAACGTCCGGGCGAATCGATGGGAGTGCTCGTATGCCATACCGAAACAGCAAAACTCGCTCGAAAGGTCCGCTGCGCCTTGGTAATCCGCTGGTAGTGCGCCGATTACCCCGGTCGATGCGGGAACGGAGGATCAGGCCCGGGCCGATGTTCGCCTGCGGCGCCACGGCTCTGCTGATCGGCGGATCGTTACTGGCGCCCTCCGCCGGTGAGGTATACCGGATGATTGCCGAGGCCGGTCCCGGGCACGGCCGGGGGCTCAGCCAGCACGGCGCCCTGCAGAACGCGCGCAGCGGCCAGAGTGTCGAGCAGATCCTCGGGCACTACTACCCCGGGGCCGAGATCGGCACCGTCGGCCCGGCTTCGGTATCGGTCCGGTTACAGGGTTACGACGGCGCCGAACCGGTCGTCTTCTCGGACGCGGGCGCCCGGGTGGCGGGGCGGGTGCTCGAACCCGGCGAGGCCGCCCGCCTGATCCCCCTGCCGGACGGCGGTGCCCATGTCGTGGTCACCGACGGCTGCGAGGGCGGCGTGCTCTGGGAGACCTCCGTCGACGACCCCTGGGTCTATCCCGTCGACCCGAACCCCAACCGTCCGGCGAACGAACACCTCACCCTGTGCGGGGGCGGCGCCTACCGCGGCTCCGTGGGTGTGGCGTCCGAAAACGGCGACCCGCGCACGGTCAACCGAGTGGACGTCCAGGACTATCTACTCGGCGTGATCCCCGCGGAGATGCCCGCCGGCTGGGATCCCGTCGCGCTCGAGGCCCAGGCCATCGCGGCGCGCTCCTATGCTCTCGCGGAGACCCGCTGGCCGTACGCGCAGACCTGCGATACCACCGACTGCCAGGTCTACAGCGGTACCGCCCAGGAAGATCCGCGCACCACCGCCGCGGTGGAGGCCACCGCGGGCCGGGTGCTGCTGCGGGACGGACGGATTCTGCGGTCGGAGTACTCCGCCGCGCCCGACGGCGGGCAACCCGCCGATATCCAGACGTTCGAGGTGGGCCCGACACCCGCGGAACTCGCGGTCGCCGGTCCCATGCCGGCCGCGCCGGCCGATCCGGAGATCCAGGCCGCGCGCCCCGACGGGTCCACGCCCGGCATGCCCGGCGACTCCGTACCGCCGTTGTCACCGGAAGGCGATAAGACCGCCCCGAATGCGGGCGCACCGGTACCGCGGACCCCGGAGGGCACCCTGCCGGCGTCACCTGACGGGACGAATCCGGCGATACCCGGCCTGAAACCGGGTGAAACGCCCTCGCCGATCGATACCGCCTATGCGGAAATGGGGGGCACGCGCAGTGTGGTCGGCCTGCCCGTCACCCCCGAAATGCCGCTACCCGACGACGCCGGTAGCTACCGGTTGTTCGAGAACGGTGTCATTGTCTACACCCCGTCCCTGGGTGCCCAGGTAGTCGACTTCACCACGCTGATGCAGATGGTGCCGAACCTGGAGGAGCCCGCGGTGGGCAGCGCTGATCCGGAAGCAACCGAACCCGGCACCGGCGTTCCCGGAACGACCGAGCCCGGGACCACCGAATCGGGTAGTTCGGGAGCTGCTGGAAGCGACCCCGGTATCGCTCCGGGCCGAGTGCCGGCGGGGCGCGCCGGAGCCGCGGACGTACCGGAAACCTCGCCGGGCGGGCCCGCGCTGCAGGGCGACCGCCCGGCCGCCGTGCCGGGTGCCCAGAAAATCCCCACGGATATGGAGGCGACAGACCTGTTCGACGGTGCGTGAACGCCGCCCCGCGACCGTTTGACTTTTACGTAGCGTCAACTTGCACGCTGGGGGAACCGACGCGATACGGAAGAGGTGAGTGGTCGTGGGCGCGGGTTCGGGCACCGGCGAATGGCCCATCCAGGAGCTGGCCAGGGCGGCCGGCACCACCAGTCGCACGCTGCGCCATTACGGGCAGCTGGGGCTGCTGCCGCCCAGCCGGATCGGCGCCAACGGATACCGCTATTACGACGAGCGTTCCCTGGTGCGGCTGCAGCGGATCCTGCTGCTGCGCGAACTCGGTATGGGTCTGCCCGTGATCGGGGAGATTCTGGCCGGAGAGACGGACGCCGCCACCGCCCTGCGCGCGCAATTGGACCTGTTACAGGGTGAACAGGACCGGATCCGCCGCCGGATCGAGTCGGTACGCACCACGTTGGGCAAATTGGAAAGAGGTGAACGACTCGTGGCGGCAGAAGTTTTCGAAGAATTCGACCATACGCAATACAAGGACGAGGTCACCGAGCGCTGGGGCGCCGAAGCCTACGAGCGCGGCGACCGCTGGTGGAATGCGCTCACCACGACACAGAAACAGCGGTTCCAGCAGGATCAGCTCGATATCGCTGCGGACTACGGCCGGGCGTGGCAGGCCGGGCTGGCGCCGGACAGCGCCGAGGTCCGGGCGATCACCCAGCGGCACTACGAATGGGTGACGATGGGCTGGCAGGGCCGGCGGCCGAGTGCGAAGGAATTCGCCGGGCTCGGTGAAATGTACGTCGCCGACGAACGTTTCGGTATCAACTACGACCGGCACGGAAAAGGCACGGTGGAGCTGGTTCGCGATGCGATGAAGTACTACGCGGACACCTATCTTGAATAGAAAACGGCTCGGCGCGGGTGTCCGCACACGAAAAGTATGCGGACACTTGCTTTTCACAATGAGTGGGACGAGACGTCGGCGAACTCCATTGCGGCGCGGTAGGGTTCCCGAAAACCTTTACCAGGGGGAGGTCCCATGAGTTATCCTTATCAGCCGCCGCATCAGCCGGGATACCCGGCACCGGGCCCCGGCTATCCCGCCCCGGCCTACGCGGCCGCCCCCGGCCCGTACGGGTACCCGCAGCCCGCGCCGAGCGGGGGCACCGGTATCACCGCGGGCATCCTCGCGCTGCTGGGCGCCCTCTCCAGCATCGGTATGGCCATCTCCATGTTCATCCTGACGGCCGCCACCTCGGAGAGTTCGCTCACCAGCGGAGCGGCGCTGGCCACCGGGGCGCGTCGGCGCAGCAGCTCCTCCAGTAGCAGCGGCACCGACGTGGATATCGATTTCGAGGGCGTCGGCATCATCTGGGGAATTCTGTACCTCATCGTGGCGGTGGCCCTACTGGTCGGCGGGATCATGCTGCTGAAGCGGAGCAGCGCCGGCCGGACCACGGTGATCGTCGCGTGTGTCGCGTTCCTCATCGTCTCGATTTTCGGATTCGGGATCACCGCGATCATCGCCGGTCTCTTCGCGCTCGGGACCCTGGTCCTGGCTGCTCTCGGTTCCACCAAACGGTGGATCGAGGCCGGGCGGGCGCCCGCGATGGCCGGTGGCTACGGGCCGGCCCCCTACGGCTACTGAGCCGGTAATCCGCACACCCGTTCGCCGGGGCCGGTCCTCGACCCGGCCCCGGCGAACGTTTTTTGTGGCGGCCACGGCCGGAACCCGTCTCACCTGGCGTTACCATCCGCCTGCTGATCCCGACTGGCGCCGGGAGACGCTTCCGATACGCTGGGCTCCCGTGACCGCCGCATCGTCTCCGGGTAACTCAGATAACAACGCACAGTTCGACCTGATCGTCGTCGGCTCCGGTTTCTTCGGGCTGACCGTCGCCGAGCGCAGCGCGAATTTACTCGGCAAGAGAGTCCTCGTGCTGGACCGCCGTCCGCATATCGGCGGTAACGCCTATTCGGAGCCCGAACCGGAAACCGGGATCGAAATCCACAAATATGGTGCCCATCTGTTCCACACCTCGAACAAGCGGGTTTGGGACTATGTCACGCAGTTCACCGAGTTCACCGGTTATCAGCATCGTGTTTTCGCCCTGCACAAGGGCCAGGCCTATCAGTTCCCGATGGGGCTCGGGCTGGTCTCGCAGTTCTTCGGCCGGTATTTCACTCCGGAGGAGGCCCGTGCGCTGATCGCCGAGCAGTCCGCCGAGATCGAGACCGCCGACGCGCAGAACCTCGAAGAAAAGGCCATTTCGCTGATCGGACGCCCGCTCTACGAGGCATTCGTCCGCGATTACACCGCCAAGCAGTGGCAGACCGACCCCAAGGAGCTGCCGGCCGGCAATATCACCCGGCTGCCGGTCCGCTACACGTTCGACAACCGCTACTTCAACGACACCTACGAGGGCCTGCCCAAGGAGGGGTACACGAAGTGGCTGGAGAACATGGCGGCCAGTGAACTGATCGAGGTCCGGGTGGACACCGACTGGTTCGACGTACGCGACGAACTGCGCGCACAGAACCCGGATGCCCCGGTCGTCTACACCGGCCCGCTGGACCGCTACTTCGACTACGCCGAGGGCGAGCTGGGCTGGCGCACGATCGACTTCGAGACCGAGGTGCTGCCGACCGGCGATTACCAGGGCACATCGGTGATGAACTACAACGACGCCGACCCGCCCTACACCCGCATCATCGAACCCCGGCATTTCCATCCGGAGCGGGACTACCCCACGGACAAGACGGTCATCATGCGCGAGTACTCACGTTTCGCCAAGACCGGCGACGAACCGTACTATCCGATCAACACCCCTGAAGACCGAGCCAAACTGACTGCGTATCGCGCGCTGGCGAAGCAGGAGACCGCTGCGGCGAAGGTTCTGTTCGGCGGCCGCCTCGGTACCTACCAGTACCTGGATATGCATATGGCCATCGCGAGCGCACTGAACATGTTCGACAATGTGCTGCGGCCGCATCTGGAATCGGGTGCACCGCTGGCCGAGGAGAACAACGACGTATGACCTCTGCATCACTGACGCACAGCGCGTCCGCCACCCGTGCGAAATCGCTCCTGCAGCGGGTGATCCTGCCCCGCCCGGGTGAGCCGCTGGATGTGCGCACCCTCTACCTGGAAGAGTCGGCGACCAACGCCCGGCGCGCACACGCCGGAACCCGGACCTCGCTCTCGGTGGGCGCGGAGTCCGAGGTGTCGTTCTGCACCTATTTCAACGCGCTGCCGGCCAGTTACTGGCGGCGCTGGAGCATGCTCGATTCGGTGGTGCTGCGGCTGGAGCTCGCCGGGCACGGGCGGGTCGATATGTATCGATCCAAGGCCGACGGCTCGCGTATCCACGTCCAAGGCCAGGAGTTCGCGGTGGCGCCGGGCGCCGAAACCGTCACGCTCGAACTGGAGACCGATTTCGGGCCGTTCGAGGACGGCGGCTGGCTCTGGTTCGATATCACCACCGATACCGCGGTGACGCTGGTGTCCGGCGGCTGGTACGCGCCGGTCGAAGCGCCCGGCGAGGGCCGTATCGCGGTCGGTATGCCGACCTTCAACCGTCCCACCGATGCGGTGAAAACGCTGGTCGCGCTCGGTGCCGACCCGCTGGTGCTGGCGCAGATCGACGCGGTGATCATTCCCGATCAGGGCACCCGCAAGGTAGTCGACGAACCCGGTTTCGACTCCGCCGCCGCAGTGCTCGGCGACCGGCTCGCCATTCACGATCAGCCGAATCTCGGCGGGTCCGGTGGATACAGCCGGGTGATGTACGAGGCGCTGAAATCGACCAGTGCCGAATACATCGTCTACATGGACGACGATATCGAGATCGAACCGGATTCGATTCTGCGTTCCCTGGCTTTCGCTCGTTTCGCCGAATCTCCGGTGCTGGTGGGCGGCCAGATGCTCAACCTGCAGGAACGTTCGCACCTGCATGTGATGGGTGAGGTGGTCGACCGCAATATCTTCATGTGGTCGGCGGCGCCGAATGTCGAATACGACCACGATTTCGCGAAGTACCCGCTGCGCGACCGGGACAATTCGAAACTCCTGCACCGGCGGATCGACGGTGATTTCAACGGCTGGTGGACCTGCGTCATTCCGCGGCAGGTGGCCGAACAACTCGGGCAGCCGCTGCCGCTGTTCCTCAAATGGGACGACGTCGAATACGGATTGCGGGCCCGCGAAGCCGGTTATCCGACGGTCACCCTGCCGGGGGCCGCGGTCTGGCATATGGCGTGGAGCGATAAGGATGACGCCATCGACTGGCAGGCGTATTTCCATCTGCGCAACCGCCTGGTGGTGGCCTCGCTGTACCAGCCGGGTAATGGGCGCGCCATGATTGCGCACACGATCAAGGCGACCATCAAACATCTGCTGTGCCTGGAATATTCGACGGTCGCCGTCCAGAATCTGGCGATCCGTGATTTCCTGGCCGGTCCGCAGCGTCTTTTCGAACTGCTGCCCAGCGCGCTGGGCGCGGTGCACGAACTGCGCAAACAGTATCCGGACGCAGTGACCCTGCCGTCCTCGACCGAACTGCCGCTGGCCAGCGGTATCGGGGTCGGCGCGGTGGGCGAACCGGCCAACCCGATCGCCAAGATCGTGCGGCTCGGCAAAGGCGTGCTGAACAATCTGCGGCCGGCGCATCCGGAGCATCACGAACGCCCGCAGCTCAATGTGCCCACCCTGGACGCGCGCTGGTTCCTGCTCTCCCAGGTCGACGGAGTGACCGTCACCACCGCGGACGGGCGCGGTGTGGTGTACCGGAAGCGGGATCCGCGGCAGGCCTATGGGCTGCTCCGCGAAGCGCTGCGGTTGCGTAAGGAACTCGCCGACCGGATGCCGGAGATGCGGCAGCGCTATCGTGCTGCGCATGCCGAACTCACCGGCACCGCAGCGTGGGAGAAGGTTTTCGGAATCGACGGTTATGCGGAGACCCAGCGGTGAATGCGATGAACCCGAGCCTGCAGGATTCGGCCGCCGGGCAGGCCCCGCCCGAGGTGAAGATCATCGAGGCGGTGCAGGGTGCCATCGCGACCCCGCCGGTGATCTCGGCGGCGCGCGGTATGTCGCATTTCGGTGAGCATGCGCTCGGCTGGGTCGCGATCGCCGCGGCCGGTGCACTTGCCGACAAGCCCCGCCGGCGGCAGTGGGCCGGGGTGGCCGTCGGCGCCGTCGGCGCGCACGCCGCGTCCATCGTGATCAAGCGCATAGTGCGCCGCCCCCGACCGCACGCGCCGTCGGTGCAGGTCAACGTCGGTACGCCGAGCAAACTCAGCTTCCCGTCCTCGCATGCGACCTCGACAACGGCGGCGGCGGTGCTGCTCGGAAAATTGACCGGGCTACCCTTGCCAGCGGTGCTCGTACCGCCGATGTTGCTGTCCAGGGTCGTTCTCGGGGTGCATTACCCCTCCGATGTGATCGCCGGTTCCGCGCTCGGCGCCGCGTCCGCCGCCGTCCTGCTCGCCGCCGAAAAGAGACTCGACAGTGACCGTACAAGACGAAAAGGCGCTGCCTGATATGAGTGAAGAGCCCACCGGCGTCGATCTGGCCGAGGCCGAGGTCAAGGGACCACCCAAGACCTTGGTCGGTGGCCTGATCAAGGCCGCACGCCCGCGCCAGTGGGTGAAGAACGTCCTGGTGCTGGCGGCACCGATGGCCGCCGGCTCGGTCACCGATCTGGATGTGCTCGGCAGCGTCGCGATCGCGTTCGTGGTCTTCTGTATGGCGGCCTCGGGTATCTACCTGGTCAACGACGCGATGGACGTCGAGGCCGATCGGGCGCATCCGACCAAGCGGTTTCGTCCGATCGCCGCCGGTGTGGTTCCGGTGAACCTGGCCTTCGCGCTGGCGGCGGTGCTGCTGATCGGCTCGATCGGGCTGTCCTTCGTGGCGAACTGGCAGCTCGCCGCCGCCATCGGCGTATATGTCGGTGTCCAGCTGGCCTACTGCTTCGGTCTCAAGCACCAGGCCGTCCTGGATATCTGCATCGTGTCCTCGGGATTCCTGTTGCGCGCGGTGGCCGGCGGTGTTGCCGCCGGAATCCCGCTGTCGCAGTGGTTCCTGCTGATCATGGCCTTCGGGTCGCTGTTCATGGCGGCCGGTAAGCGGTATGCCGAGCTACAGCTGGCGCTTTCGACCGGGGCCAAGATTCGCAAATCCCTGGAGTACTACACCCCGACCTACCTACGATTCACCTGGAGCCTGGCTGCCACGGCGGTCGTGGTCTTCTACGGATTGTGGGCATTCGAACAGGGCGCGGCCAAAGATACGGAGTGGTTTGCTCTCTCGATGATCCCGTTCACCATCGCGATTCTGCGTTACGCCGTGGATGTCGACGGTGGTGAAGCGGGGGAGCCGGAAGAGATCGCCTTCGGAGACCGCGTACTGCAGTTGCTCGCCATTGCCTGGATCGGAGCGGTAGGTGTCGCTGTCTATCTCTTCTGACGAGATTGCGGTAGCCGAACAAGAAAAGACCGGCGAGCGGGCTGCCACCGAGCAGCCCCGCTCGTCGGCGCGTCCCGCCTGGATACCGCGCGCGGTGTTCGCGGGTGGGATCGTGGCGACCGTCGCGTTGCTGGCATTCGGCGGCTGGCAGCGGCGCTGGATCGCCGACGACGGTCTCATCGTCCTGCGTACCGTGCGCAACCTGCTGGCCGGTAACGGTCCGGTGTTCAATCCGGGTGAGCGGGTGGAGACCAACACCAGTACGGCATGGACCTACATCGTGTGGTTCTTCAGCTGGGTGACCCAGGCCCGGCTCGAGTATGTCGTCCTGGGTGTCGCACTGACACTTTCGCTGCTGGCGCTGGTGTTCGCGATGCTGGGTGCGGGCAAGCTGTGGGGCCCGGCCTCGTCGACGCTGCTGCTGCCGGCCGGTGCGCTGGCCTATATCGCCGTCCCCCCGGCCCGCGACTACGTGACCTCCGGCCTGGAGAACGGCCTGGTCATCTGCTGGATCGCGCTGCTGTGGTTGCTGCTGATCCGCTGGAGTAAGGCCGAACGCCCCGGCGTACCCGGGGTGCTGGGATTGGCGTTTCTCGCGGGTCTGGCCCCGCTGATCCGCCCGGAGATGGCGGTGGTCGGCGGACTGGCCCTGCTGTTGATCTTCTTCGCCCCGATGCCGGCCGCACGGTTGCGGCCGTGGCTGCTGCGCGGGCTGATCGTCGCCGTGGCCGGCGCCGTACCGCTGTGCTATCAGATCTGGCGGATGGGTTACTACGGGCTGCCGTATCCGAACACCGCTGTCGCCAAGGACGCGGGCGGGGCCAAGTGGGGGCAGGGTTTCACCTACCTCTGGGACCTCGCGGGCCCGTATTACCTGTATGTGCCACTGGCGATTCTGCTGATCGCGGCCCTGGTCGCGGCGCGGGTGTATCGCTCCGAACCGGTCGTCGTGGACCCTGCCGCGGAGCAGGACCCGGCGGGGACGAAGCCCGGGCGGGTCCGGCGGCTGCGCGAACGGCTGCGGACTCCGGCCGCGGTGGTCGTGCTGGTGCTGGGCGCCGCCGCGATTCTCACTGTCTACGCTCTGCGGGTCGGCGGCGATTTCATGCACGGCCGGATGCTGCTGCCGCAATTGTTCCTGTTCCTGCTGCCGGTGGCAGTGCTGCCACTGCGGCTGCCCGAGGGTGGGGTCCGGGCATTGACGCGCCGGGACGCCCCGGCCTTCGGCCTGCTCGTGGTTGCGCTGGCGGGAACGGTGGTCTGGGCGCTGATGGCCTCGGGGACCACCGCGATCCAGACCGGAACCAAGATCGATGATTCCGGTATCGTCGACGAACGCATCTACTACGTCCTCAACACCGGCCACGACCATCCGATCCGGGCCGAGGACTACCTCGACTACGCGCGGATGCGGCCCATGGTGGAGACCATCGAGAACACGCCTGACGGTGGCCTGCTGCTGAATTCGCCCTCGTTCATGTTCTGGTACGTGGCGCCGCCGCCGATCCCGATTCCGCCGGGCGGCGCGGGGCATACGGTCTACTTCCTCAACCTCGGTATGACCAGTATGAATGTCCCGCTGGACGTCCGGGTCATCGATCCGATGGGCCTGGCATTCCCGCTGGCCGCGCATACCGAACGACTCGAGGACGGCCGTATCGGTCACGACAAGAGCCTCTATCCGGACTGGGTGATCGTGGAAACCGGCATGGTGGACCGCAAACCGTGGCTGCCCTGGTACATGGACGAGGACTGGGTGCAACAGGCCCACGTCGCCATGTCCTGTCCACAGACCCACGCATTGCAACTGTCCTACAAGGGCCCGTTGACCCTCGAACGCTTCAAACACAATCTGTTGAACGCCTTCGATTTCGCCTCCTACCGCATAGATCGCGTCCCGGAGTATGAGATTCAACGCTGTGGCCTGGTCGATCCCGTACCGCCGGTGCGCTGAGCTGCCCTTTCACCGATAGCCTTTCGGCACCGCCGGATCGGCGTGGGTTCCCGGCGGGCGGCTGTCGGCGTGCCACGCTATTGTGCTGGCGTCCGTTCTCGGCACGCACGCAGCCGGGGACCGGCGTCGGACCACGCGATCGAGGGGTCGCACGACGGAGGGTGGGAGTAATGCGAGGCATTATCGGCCGCGGCCGACGGACCGGCCCCCCGGGTCGGCTGGGCAACCGGCTGAAACGAGCGGCGCTGTTCTCCCTGGCGGTACTGCTGCCGGTGGGGATGTCGGTCGCCGGTCCGGACGCTCCGGCAGCGGCGCGTTTCGATCCCGCTTTCGGGTTCGATTTCTGGGTCGAATCCCCGGAGATGGGGCCGATCAAATCGCGAATCTTCCGGGCCGCGGACGGGAATACGGGCCGGGTGGTCTACGCCCTGGACGGCATGCGCGCCCGCGACGATCTCAGCGGCTGGGAGATCGATACCGATGTCGCGCGTGAGCTCACCAAATGGAATATCAACGTGGTCATGCCGGTCGGCGGCCGCTCCAGCTTCTACGCGGATTGGAACGCGCCGAGCAATTTCTTCGGCCTCGGCAGTTCCGGTAGCGCCGGCGACGCTAGCGGGTCGGCAGCGGATTCGGGTTCGGGGCTGGCCTCGGGTTCGGCGGCCGGGCTGGGCCGGTCCAACACGTACAAGTGGGAAACCTTCCTGACCCGCGACCTGCGCTGGGCGTTGCGCGACCGGCTCGGCTTCAACCCGAATGGAAACGGCGTCTTCGGGCTGTCCATGGGCGGCAGTGCGGCACTCGCCCTCGCGGCATACCATCCGGACCAGTTCCGGTACGCGGCCTCCTATTCGGGCTACCTGAACGTTTCCGCCCCCGGTATGCGCGAGGCCCTGCGGGTAGCCATGCTGGACGCCGGCGGATTCAATATCGACGCAATGGCGCCACCGTGGAGCCCGCAGTGGCTGCGGATGGATCCGTTCGTCTTCGCACCGATGCTGCGCGCCAACAACACCCGGCTCTGGATTTCGGCCGGGAGCGGGCTGCCCGCGGCTGCGGACGGGCTCGATGTGAACACCGTGAACGCCATGGGACTGGAGGCGCTGGCGCTGGTCAACACCAGGGCGTTCCAGGCCCGCATGATGTCGCTGGGCGCCCAGAACGTCACCTATGACTTCCCGGCCGTCGGCGTGCACAACTGGCGGTACTGGACCGACGAGGTGTATCGGATGATCCCGGACCTGTCGGCGAATATCGGCTGAACTCGGTCCCCGGAGAGCGGACCCGGTGGTCTGCTTTGCGGAAGCGTTGCCGCGCCCGCCGGCTGGGTGTGCGGCAGCGAAATCGCAGCCGCGCCTCGCGTATGCACGTGACCTGCGCCACTATCTGGCAACATGAACATGTACCTGGTCGATTGATACACCAGGAACATGTATTCAGATAACGGCTCCCGCATCCAACGGGTGCTGTGGTCTATGTATCCGATATGGGGCCGGTAACGTAGCTCGTGGTTTGCTGTCCGGCTGTCCAGGCGAAAGGTCTAGTCGAATGCGAAGTGCGCGAAGGCTCAGATCGATCCGATCCCGGCGGTGGATCGGTCGTTGGGCGCTGGGGATCACCGTGGCACTGCTCGCCCCGCTCGCGGTGTCGCTGTCCGATGCGGGCGCCCCGGTCGAGGCGGCACCCAACCCCCGGGGATTCGATTTCGTGGTCGATTCCCCCGAGATGGGCCCGATCAGGTCACGGATCTTCCGGGCCAAGGACGGCAACACCAACCGCGTCGTCTACGCCTTGGACGGTATGCGGGCCCCCGAGACACACAGCGGCTGGGAGTTCGACACCAATGTCGCCGACGCGCTCACCGACTGGAATATCAACGTCGTCATGCCGATCGGCGGTATGTCCAGCTTCTACGCCGACTGGAATGCGCCGAGTTCGTTCTTCGGGGCGCCGCCAACCGGTTCGTCCTCGGGGTCCGGCGCACTCAACGTGATATCCGAAGGACCGGGCAAAAGCTATCGGTACGCCTGGGAAACGTTCATAAATCAGCACTTGCGCTGGGCATTGCGCGACCGGCTCGGGTTCAACCCGTACCGCAACGGCGTATTCGGATTGTCGATGGGCGGTAGTGGCGCGCTGACCCTGGCCGCCTATCACCCGGACCAGTTCAGTTTCGCCGGTTCCTACTCCGGCTACCTGAACATCTCCGCGCCGGGTATGCGTGAGGCCATACGGCTGGCCATGATCGATGCCGGTGGGTACAACGTCGACTCCATGGCGCCGCCGTGGGGTCCGCAATGGCTGCGAATGGATCCGTTCGTTTTCGCGCCGTTGCTACGTGACCACAACACCCGCCTATGGATATCCGCCGGTAGCGGGCTGCCCGCCCCGGCCGACGGATTCAACGGCAATACCGTGAACGGAATGGCGCTGGAGGCGCTGGCGCTCGCCAACACCCGATCTTTCCAGCTACGGATGATGTCGCTGGGTGCGAACAATGTCACGTACTCGTTCCCACCGGCGGGTATCCACTCCTGGACCTACTGGGAAGCCGAAGTACATCGGATGATTCCGGATTTGTCCGCGAATATCGGATAACCGGCGGTCGCGGAGGTCGGGACCGGTCTCCGCGACCACAGCAGTGTGCCCGCCACCGAGACTTCTCGGTGGCGGGCACACTGCTGTCGATGGGAATTCGCCCATGGTTCGTATTCCGTTACACAACCCCGGTCAGAGGGCGATTTCTATAACGGAGGAATATCACGGCCCACCGAGACATCAACGGCTCGGCAAGGTATCGTCACGGGGCGATCACAACGCTCTCGCGGCGGATTTCGGCCATCCGATCAGCACGGCCTTGCTTGGGCTCGATGAGGTCGAATAAGGTCCAGCGAGCGCATCTGTGACCAGATCGTTGTAGCGCTGTCGGCCGATGGTTGGTCGGGACCGGCCGCCGGCGCCGCCGAGGAGAAACGGGGTGTTGTCCGCGCAGCGGTGGCGTACAACACCACAACAGCAGAAAGAGAGCAGAATTCATGCGTTTCGGCAGGGCAGCCGGCCCGAAGAGAAGTATAGGGCGGTCCCGGGCACCTCGCGGTTGGCGTAACCGGATTCTGGCAATCGGTGCGGCGGTACTCGCGCTACCGGTCGCTGCGGGTATCGCGGCTCCGACCGCCGTGGCCTCCCCGGCGGCGCCGGTCCACCGGGCGGGCGTGGAGGAACTGATGGTTCCCTCCAGCATGGGCCCCATCAAGGTCCAGGTGCAGTGGGCGGCGCGCGGTGGTAACGCCGGGCTCTACTTGCTCGACGGTCTGCGCGCGCGCGAAGACCGCAACGCCTGGTCCTTCGAGACCAATGCGCTCGAGCAGTTCGCGAACGACAACATCTCGCTGATCATGCCGGTCGGCGGCCAGTCCAGCTTCTACACCGACTGGTACTCGCCCAGCAACACCAACGGCCAGAAGTTCACCTACAAGTGGGAAACGTTCCTCACCCAGGAGCTGCCCGCCTTCCTCGAGGGCCACGGTGTCTCCCGCACCAACAACGCGATCGCGGGCCTGTCGATGGGTGGTAGCGCCGCGCTGGCGCTGGCCGCCTACCACCGGGACCAGTTCAAGTCGGCCGCTGCCTACTCCGGCTACCTGAACATCTCGGCGCCGGGTATGCGTGAGGCCATCCGGATCGCCATGCTGGACGCGGGCCGCTACAACGTCGACTCGATGGCCGCCCCGTGGAGCCCGCAGTGGCTGCGCATGGACCCGTTCGTCTTCGCGCCGCAGCTGCGCGGTCTGCCGATGTACATCTCGGCGGCCAGCGGGCTGCCGGGCCCGCACGACAAGCCGGCGGGCGCGATCGGTGCGTTCAATACCGGTAACGCCATGGCACTGGAAGCACTGTCGCTGGTGAACACCCGCGCCTTCCAGTCGCGGCTGAAGTCGCTCGGCATCAACGCCCACTTCGATTTCCCGAACGTCGGCACCCACTCCTGGAAGTACTGGGAGAGCCAGCTCTTCGCCTCCCGCAAGATGTTCCTGGATTCCACCAACGGCTGGTGACAAGAACGACACGCTGATCGGTTGCCGCTGAACCGATAGCACCGCGCAACGGCGCCACCTGCAGAGCAATACGAGCAGGTGGCGCCGTTGCTGTTTTCCGGGTCGCGAGGGTGAGCAACTGATTTGCTGTCCGCGCGTCTACCGGGAATCCGCCGGTGACGGCGGTACAAACAATGTGTGGCAGGGAAGAAACGCGTTAGAGGGGGTTCGACCGGCCGATCCGGTGTCCGCGCCCGGCGCGGTCTCGCTGTACTGGCGGCCGCGCTGGTGTTGCCTTTCGTCTTCGCCCAGGCTCCGGCACCTGCCCAGCCCACCGCGACCGCCGCACCGGCGACGATCCGCAATATCGTCTGGCATTCCGACCGGCATGTCGCCATCTGGGTGAATTCGCCTGCCATGGGTACACCCATCCAGGTGCGGTTGCTGCTGGCACGGGACTGGAACACCACGCCCGGCGCGAAGTTCCCCGTGCTGTACATGCTCGACGGGCTCCGCGCCACCGACGACACCAGCGGCTGGATCGCCGAAACCGGCGCCGTCGATTTCTTCGCCGACAAGAACGTCACAGCTGTGCTGCCGGTCGGCGGACAGGCCAGTTTCTATTCGGATTGGCTGAAACCCGACAACGGCAAGAACTACAAGTGGGAAACCTTTCTCACCAAGGAACTTCCGCCCCTGCTGGAAAGCCGATGGCGCGCTACCGATACCCGCGGAATCGCCGGGCTCTCCATGGGCGGCACCGCCGCGATGTTCCTGTCCGCCCGCAACAACGATTTCGCGAAATTCGCCGCCTCCTACTCCGGTTTCCTCACCACCACGAGTACCGGTATGCCGCAGGCCATACGGCTCGCCATGATCGACGCCGGCGGATTCGACGCCGCGGCGATGTGGGGCCCGCCCGACAGCCCGCAATGGCAGGAACACGATCCGGTGTACCTCGCCGACCGCCTGAAAGGCCAATCCCTCTATATATCCAGCGGGACCGGCGCTTCCGGGAAACATGACGAAGGATCCGAGATCCCCGGGGTCACCCCGAATATGTTCGGGATGGGTCTGGAAACACTATCCCTGATCACCTCCCAGAATTTCGTCTCGAAGCTGCACGAGCTGCGCATCCCCGCGACCGTCAAGTACCGTTCCGCCGGTACCCACACCTGGCCTTACTGGGATTTCGAACTGCGCCAGTCCTGGCCTCAGGCCGCCGCCGCACTCGGTGTGCCCGCCGCGAAACCGGAATGCGCTGTCGGTGGTGCCATCGCCGAGGTGGCAGCCGGCAACGGCTGGCTCGGCGCCTGCCTCACCGGCGAATACCGGGTGCCGGGCGGTGTGGCCCAGGATTTTCTGCACGGCCGGGTCTTCTTCACACCCGAGGCGGGCGCGCACCCGGTGGCCGGTCGTATCGGGGGCGGTTATCAGGCCGCGGACGGACCGCACGGTGCACTCGGCCTGCCGATCGGCGGGGAAACACCGTTGCCGGACGGCCGGGGCCGCTACCAGCCGTTCCAGCACGGATCGCTGTACTGGACACCCGAAACCGGTGCGCAGATGGTGCGTGGTGCGATCCTGGCCGAATGGGGACGCCAGGGTTATGAGGGTGGGCCGGCGAAATATCCGGTGGGGCCGGAGGCGCGGACACCACATCGCGACGGTGCGGTGCAACCCTTCGAAGGTGGCCCGTTCTATTTCAGCCCCGCCACCGGAGCCCACCGGGTGGAAGGACTCATCCTCGGCAAATACGCCGAACTGGGTTTCGAGAACAGTTGGCTCGGCTTCCCGGCGGCTCCCGAACTCCCGCTGAAGGATTTCGGCAGGTACAGCCGGTTCGAGGGCGGCAACATCTACTGGAGCCCGCTCTCGGGGGCCTGGGCGGTCCGCAACGGCCCGATCATGGACGCCTGGCGCGACGCGGGATTCGAGAACGGCCGCCTGGGATTTCCGATCAGTGACGAATTCGCCATCCCCGGTGGGGTGCAACAGAACTTCCAGCACGGCGTGATCACTGTCCGGGACAATCGTGCTGAAGTGCGCTGACCCACACCGGACCTATCGAACTGGAGGGCGCCGCGGTCGGGCCGGTCGTGGGGGAGAACTGACTGAACGAGGCAGCCGCCACAGTCATAGACGACCGATATGCACTGAGTGGTCAGGCACAACGCAGCGGCATCCGATGGGTGGTACTACCCTCGGTGGTCGCGGCCCGCGACTACCTCGCCGGGCCTGACGTAACCCTACGGTCAAACCAGTGGTTCGGCGGCGCTCGATACGGGTGCCGTGAACCAGCGCGCAACGGCGCGCCGGAACACAGGATGGAATGTATGTATCGGACCCGAGGCACGATGCTCGGTGTGGTGGCGGCCGTGGCGGCTGCCGGACTGCTCGCCGGCTGCGGCGACGAGGAATCGACCGCGACCAGCACCCCGACGCTGTCGACCCCGGCCGCCGCATCGTCCGAGAGCTCGGCGCCGGCGCCCGCGCCGGGAGAACAGACGCCGGCGCCCGAGGCTCCGGCTCCGCCTCCGGAGGAGAGCGCCGCTCCGGAGGCGCCCCCGGAGGAAATGGAACGTCCCGCGCCGGTGGAGCCCCAGGAACCCGCGGCTGCGGAGCTCGGCCCCAAGGAACAGACGTATATCGATGAGCTGGCGAAACAGGGGGTGAACCCGTCGACCCCGGATACCGCGCTGAGTATCGGCTCCTATGTGTGCAGTCAGGTGGCGCAGGGCACTCCGGATCCGGCCATGCTCACCTGGGTGACCGCGATGGCCGGTGCGGACGCGGCGTTCGATCCCGCGAAGATGCCGGTCGAGCAGGCGGGACAGATCTACATCAATACCGCGAAAGCGCACTACTGCTAGTGGCTGCCGATGAGTAGGGGACGTTCCGGAGCCCGTCGGTCGCGGTCGGCGGGTTGCCTGACGCTGCTCGCGCTCGGTGTGGCGGGGCTCGTCATCGTGATATTGCTGTGGTATCTGCTGGCAGGCTGCCTGCGGGAACCACCGCCCGGGCCCGGTCCGGGGCCGGGACCGGAGGAACCGACGAGTCAGCCGGCGAGCTGCCCGGACGTGCAGATGATTTCGGTACCGGGGACATGGGAGTCCAGTAGTACCGACGACCCCTACAACCCGTCGGCCAACCCGGCTTCGCTGATGCTGAACATCAGCGATCCGGTACGGGAACAGTTCCCGACCGACCGAGTCGACGTGTACACGGTTCCCTACGTCGCGCAGTTCTCCAATCCGGTGGCGTTTCCGCCGGACGGGCAGGCGTCCTACAACGTCTCGCGTACCGAGGGCACGCGGCGGACATTCGATTTCCTGACCCAGCGTCACGAAGAATGCCCGCTCACCACGTATGTGCTGGCCGGGTTCTCGCAGGGCGCTGTGATCGCCGGGGATATCGCCGAACAGATCGGTAAGGGCAACGGCCCGGTACCGGCGGACCGGGTACTCGGGGTGACCCTGATCGCCGACGGCCGTCGGTCCGGTGAGCCGGGACCGGGGCAACCGATTCAGGTGGGTACCCCGCCGCCCGGTATCGGCGCGGAGGTCGCGCTCGCCGGTTTGAGCGTGCCCGGGATCACGATGACAGGGGCGCGTGAGGAAGGTTTCGGCGAAATCGCCGACCGTGTTTACACGATCTGCGCACCCGGCGACCTGATCTGTGACGCACCGCGCAATGCGCTGAGCCCCGCCAATATCGTCGGCAGCCTGGGCACACTCACGGCCGCTGTCGGTAACCCCGTGCACAGCCTCTATCACAACTTCGTGGTGGAACCCGACGGCACCACGGCCACCCAGTGGGCCGCGAACTGGGCTGTCGGCCTGGTCGAAGGCGCGCCGCAGCCGCCGCATTCATGACGCGATCGTTCGGGGCAGTGTTGCGGCGCGGGGGTACCACAAGCAGCAGCATGAGTCCGCACCGTGTCGGGAAGGCGACCGGCGCATGGCGGCGTACTCCGTACGACCACGTCGTGGCCAGGCACGATGCAGGAATCCACGGACAAGCCCTGCGGTCCCGCGGTGGACTGCGCCGCCGACGGCGAAACGGCGGCGGCGACCCAGACACCCGGCGCGGCCGGTTCGGCTCGAGTAGGCCAAATTGTCCCTGGTGAGCCGCTGTTGCGGTGGACCCGCGAAGTGCGGGCGGCGTGTTGTGACAATTCACCGCACGCAGCGTGTTCCTTCCCCCGCGTCACGCTGTAAAGTGCGCTGGTGATCGCGCGTCCCGGCCCTGCGCCGGCCGGGATACGCAGTGACTTCCGATATCCAGGAGCATGAGTTCATGACAGAAGCCGCCGCACCGGTGGATGAGTTGAGCGCGCTGGGCACTCCGTTGCGAAAGTTCCGCTTCGCCGCCGCAGGCGAGGGGAACAAGCAGGAAGGTGGCGCCCGCAAGTTCATCCAAACGGCGCAGCAGGCCGAGGAGTACGGCTACGACACCTTCGTGGTGCCGGATCATCTCGGTGACCAGATCGGTCCGATCGCCGCCCTCGGCGCGCTGTCCCAGGCCACCGACAGGATTCGCCTCGGCACCTCGGTGCTGGCCAACGGCTTCCGGCACCCGGTCGTGCTCGCCAAGGACCTCGCCACCATCGACGTGCTGTCGAAAGGCCGGCTCGAGGTGGGCATCGGCGCCGGCTGGAAGGCCGACGAATTCGCCGCCGCCGGGCTGGACTACGACCGCCCCGGGATCCGGCTGGCCAAACTCGACGAGACGCTGAGCATCCTCGATGTGCTGCTGCGTGGGCAGGAATGCACCTTCGAGGGCAAGTACTACCAGGTGCGCGGCATCAAGGGGACGCCACGGCCGCGGCAGGGCCCGCGGCCGCCGTTGTGCACCGGTGGCGGTGGTCCGCGCATGCTGAAGCTGGCCGCCAAACACGCCGACATCATCTCGGTGGTACCGGTCACCACGCCGAAAGGTCAGGGCCTGCTGTCCAGCATCACGCTCGAGAAAACCATCGAGAAGGTGGAGTTGATCAAGGAAGCCGCCGGGGAGCGGTTCTCCCAGATCGAGCTGAACTGGGCCGTCACCGCGATCGTCATCACCGACGACCGGGAGAAAATGGCGGAAATGGCCCTTGCGGCCCTGGACCGCGGTCAGCTTCCCGACCTCGAGGTGGATACTCAGCTCACTGTCTCCGACATCCTGAACTCCCCGTATGTGGCCATCGGCACGTTCGAGGAGATCGCCGACCAGATGCGGCGGGTGCGCCAACTCACGGGCATGTCCTATATAGGCATCTACCCGACCCAGATGGACGCTTTCGCGCCGGTGATTCCCTTGCTCCGGGAGGAGTGAGAAGCTCATCTCTGTAACATGTCTCTGGTTTGAGAACATCTAGCCGATAGCGGTCACCGCGCAGACCGCACACCGAACCCGCGGGAAAGTTCTCGGATGAGAGCACCGCGGCGAAAGCGAGTCGGGGCCACACAGTAAATAACGGTGATCGTGCCGTTGCGGCGTGCGCCTCGGAGGAGAAGGAATGGACGAGACTTTCGACGACTACCTGGACGAGAACGGGAACATCAGCATTCCCGATGATCGCACCCTGGTCGACCACGTCGAGAAGCACACCCGTAACGACGCGAACACCTTGGCGTACCGCTACATCGACTATTCGCGCGAACGCGATGGTGAGGTACATGAGCTGACGTGGCAACAGTTCGGGGTCCGGCTGCGCGCGGTGGCCGGTCGACTGCAGCAGGTCACCAAACCCGGTGACCGGGTGGCGGTACTCGCACCGCAGGGCCTGGACTACGTGATCTCCTTCTTCGCCGCCATCTACGCAGGCGCGATCGCGGTGCCGCTGTTCGATCCCGACGAGCCCGGCCATACCGACCGGTTGCATGCGGTGCTCGGCGACTGCGAACCGTCGGCCATTCTCACGGCCAGTTCGTCTGCGGCCGGGGTGCGTCAGTTCTTCCGTTCCCTGCCGGCCGCGCAGCGCCCGCGCATCATCGCCGTCGACGCGATTCCCGACAGTGTCGGGGAGAGCTGGGTGCGGCCGGATATCTCGGTGGACGATATCGCCTATCTGCAGTACACCTCGGGGTCCACGCGTACTCCGGCCGGTGTGGAGATCACCCACCGCGCCGTCGGCACCAACCTGCTACAGATGGTCGACGCCATCAATCTGGACTGGAATTCGCGCGGTGTCACCTGGTTGCCGCTGTTCCACGATATGGGCCTGTTGACCGTGATTCTGCCCGCCGTGGGCGGCAAGTTCATCACCATCATGTCGCCGGCCTCGTTCGTGCGGCGGCCGTACCGCTGGATCAAGGAACTCGCCGCTGCCTCCGACGGCGCGGGTACCTTCGCCGCCGCTCCCAACTTCGCGTTCGAACATGCCGCCGTGCGCGGGCTGCCGAAGAACGGTGAATCGCTGGACCTGTCCAATGTGATCGGCCTGATCAACGGCAGCGAACCGGTGACCACCTCGTCGATGAAGAAGTTCAACGAGGCGTTCGCCCCGTACGGCCTACCGAAGACGGCCATCAAACCGTGCTACGGCATGGCCGAAGCCACCCTGTTCGTCTCGGCCACCAAGGCAGAGGACGAGGCCAAGGTCACCTATGTCGACCGCGCCGAGCTGAACGCCGGCCGGATGGTGAAGGTCGAACCGGGCTCGGATAATGCGATCGCCCAGGTCAGCTGCGGTTATATCGCCCGCTCGCAATGGGCCGTGATCGTGGATCCGGAATCGGTCGACGGTACGCCGCGCGAGCAGCCCGACGGGCATGTCGGCGAGATCTGGCTGCACGGCAACAACATGGGTATCGGGTACTGGGGCCGCGAGGACGAAACGAACGCGACCTTCCGGAACAAGGTCACCGAGCGCCTGCCCGAAGGCAGCCACGCCGAGGGCAGCGCGGCCGACGCGAACTGGATGCGCACCGGCGACTACGGCGTGTACTTCGACGGTGAGCTCTACATCACCGGCCGGGTGAAAGACCTGGTGATCGTCGACGGCCGCAATCACTACCCGCAGGACCTGGAATTCTCCGCGCAGGAAGCCAGCAACGCCCTGCGGCCCGGGTTCGTCGCGGCCTTCTCGGTCCCGGCCAACCAGCTCCCCGCCGAGGTGTTCGCGCAGGGCAGCCATTCGGGTCTGAAATTCGACGCCGACGATGCCTCCGAACAACTGGTCGTCGTCGCCGAACGCGGCCCCGGCGCCGGTAAGGCCGATCCGATGCCTATCGCGGACGCAGTCCGGGCAGCGATCTCCCAGCGCCACGGTGTCACGGTCCGCGACCTGCTGCTGGTACCCGCGGGCTCGATCCCGCGTACCTCCAGCGGGAAGATCGCGCGCCGCGCCTGCAAGGCGGCATATATCGAGGGCACGCTGCGCGGTGGTTACACGCAGCAGGCGTTCCCCGATGCACCCGAGGAATGAGCCCGGTCGACGCGGTGGCGCAGCGTCCGGGATGATAGGCGGCTGAGCGTAGTGCCGGAGGAGGTAACGCAGCGTGATCACGCATACGCGGCGGAACCACCCCACCGGCGCGGCGGCCGAGCGCCGTATCGCGCGGTGTTCACCTGCATCGGCGCAGGTGGGAGGCCGAACGAAACCCAGCGGCCCGTGTCGTGCGCCGGAGGTGGTGGCATCGTGACCACCGCGGCGCCGGCGGTTGCCGTCCACCCATCCCTGCGATGCAGGCTGTTGCCAGGCACCGCATACAGACAGGTAGCTTGAGGACTGATGGCTGATAACGAGGGCACGTCGCCGGATACGACCGAGAACCTTCCCGTCGAGCAGGAGGGCGATACCGCCGGGACGAGCGCAGCGGCCGGGTCCGGTGCCGCGAAATCCGAGATATCGGTGGCGGAACTACGGGAGTGGTTACGGCGCTGGGTGGCCGAGGCCACCGGCCAGTCGGTCGACAAGATCACCGTCGACCGGCCGATGGAGGAGTTCGGGCTCGCCTCGCGCGATGCGCTGGCACTCGGCGGCGAAATCGAGGAGCTCACCGGCGTCGTACTCGACGCTACCGTCGTCTATCAGCATCCGACCATTGCTTCGCTGGCAGATGTGATCGTCAACGGACCTCCGGAAGTCACTCTCGAAGCCCTCGACGACCAGTACTACACCGCCGGTTACGCCCCCGGGGACGCGCACGACATCGCGATCGTCGGCTTGTCCACCCGGCTGCCCGGGGCCGGGGACACCCCGGACTCGACCTGGGAATTTCTGATCAACGGCGGCGATGCCATCCGTGATCTTCCCGAAGGACGCTGGGCGGAATTCCTCAGCGAACCGCAGGTGGCGCAGGCCGTGGCCGAGGGCAATACCCGCGGTGGCTATCTGGACCAGAACGTCGTCACCGATTTCGACGCCGAATTCTTCGCGATGTCACCGATCGAGGTCGAGCGGATCGACCCGCAACAGCGGCTGATGATGGAACTGACCTGGGAAGCGCTGGAGCACGCGCATATCCCGGCCAGTGATCTGCGCGGGGAATCGGTCGGTGTCTACATCGGGACCTCGACCAGCGATTTCCAGCTGATCGCGGCTATGAGCCTCGGTGAGAACGATCCGAACGTGCCGGCATCGGCCGAGGCGTACAAGATCATGGGCAGCGCGAGCAGCATCATCGCCAACCGTGTGTCCTATTTCTACGATTTCCGCGGACCGTCGGTCGCAGTGGACACCGCGTGTTCCTCGACCCTGGTCGCAGTTCACCAGGCCGTGCAGGCGCTGCGCGCCGGTGACGCCGATGTGGCGTTGGCCGGTGGCGTGAATATGCTGCTCATCCCTATGACCACGCTCGGTTTCGACAAGAACGGCGCGGTCGCAAAGGACGGCCGGATCAAGGCTTTCTCGTCCGACGCGGACGGTATGGTCCGCTCCGAGGGGGCGGGTCTGGTCGTGCTCAAGCGGCTCGCCGACGCCGAACGCGACGGCGACAACATTCTCGCGGTCGTCAAAGGCTCGGCCGTCAACAGCGACGGCCGGTCCAATGGACTCATCGCTCCGAACCCCGAGGCTCAGGCCGATGTGTTGCGGCGTGCCTACCGCGACGCCGGGATCGTGCCTTCCACGGTCGACTACGTCGAAGCGCACGGCACCGGAACCCTGGTCGGCGATCCCATCGAGGCGCAGGCCTTGGGCGCCGTCGTCGGCGCAGGTCGTGCCGCCGATACGCCCGTGCTCCTGGGGTCGGCCAAGACCAACTTCGGGCATCTGGAATCCGGTGCGGGCGCCGCGAGCCTGGCCAAGGTGATCCTCGCGTTCCAGCACGATGTGGTGCCGGCCAATATCAACTACGCGGGACCGAACCCGTATATCCCGTTCGAACAAGCGCGATTGAAGGTCGTCGACGAGCCGACCCCGTTCCCGCGCTACAGCGGCACCGCCACCGTGGGCATCTCCGGTTTCGGATTCGGCGGGACGAACGCGCATGTGGTGGTCCAGGAATACGTCGCTCCGGTCGCCGCGGCGGATGTGCCGGTCGACAGCTCGGCGGAGGCCGCCGAACTCGATGCGGAGACCACCGACGTGGTGGCCGAAGCCGAGGCGGTCGCTGCTGCCGGGGTGGTGTCCGTTTCGGAGGCGGGGGCGCAGTCCGGTACCGAAACCGGCGCCGTCGAACCCGAATGGTCGGCCGATCGCGCCGAACCGCTGCCGGTGATCCTGGCTGTTTCCGCCTACCTGCCCTCGCGCCGTCGGCGCGCCGCCGCCGATCTGGCCGACTGGCTGGAAAGCGAAGCGGGACAGCGAACTCCGCTGGCGGATGTGGCGCGTGCGCTGGCCAAACGCAGCCACTGGCGGTCCCGTGGGGTCGTGCTTGCGAAGGATCACGCCGAGGCGGTGGCCGGGCTGCGGGCGATTGCCGCGGGTAAACCGGGCGCCGGGGTGTTCACCGCCGACGCACCCGCGGCCGAGGGGCCGATGTGGGTGATGGCGGGGTTCGGTGCCCAGCACCGGAAAATGGGTAAACAGCTCTACCAAGAGAATTCGATCTTCCGCCGCACCGTCGACGAGGTCGACGAACTCGTCGAGGACGAGGCCGGCTATTCGGTACGCGAGCTGATGCTCGACGACGCCCAGGACTGGGATATCGGCACCTCCCAGGTCGGGACGTTCACCATCCAGGTCGGGCTCGCCGCACTGCTGCGCGCGCACGGCGCGGAACCGACAGCGATCGTCGGCCATTCCCAGGGCGAGGTGGCCGGTGCGTACATCAGCGGCGGGTTGCCGTTGGAGGACGCGGTGCGGGTGATCTGCGCGCGTTCCCGCCTGATGCGTGAGGGCGAGCAGATGCTCACCGACGACGACGTCCGCAATATGGCGCTGGTGGAGTTGAGCGCCGAGGATATCGCCGCCATGCTGCCCGACTACCCCGATATCGAGGTCGCGGTCTACGCGGCGCCGACCAACACCGTCATCGGTGGCCCGGTGGATCAGGTCGCGGCGATTGTCGCGAAGGTCGAGGAAGCCGGAAAGTTCGCTCGCGTGCTGCAGACCAAGGGCGCCGGGCACACCTCGCAGATGGATCCGCTTCTCGGTGAACTCGCCGCCGAACTGGCCGGGCTCGAGCCGACGAAACCGACGGTCGGGCTGTACTCGACGGTCGACAAGGAGCAGTACTACGCACCCGGTCACGACCCGGTGCACACCGAGGCCTACTGGGTGAAGAACATGCGCCACAGCGTGTACTTCACCAATGCGGTGAAACGGGCGGTCGACGCCGGGATCACGACGTTCCTGGAACTGGCCCCGAACTCGGTGGCGCTCATGCAGGTACTCGGCACCACCTTCGCCGCCGGGCTGCACGACGCCCAGCTCATCCCCACGCTCAAACGCAAAGAGGACGAATCCGCCGCGGTGGTCACGGCGCTGGCACAGTTGTACGTGCACGGCCATTCGGTGGATCTGGCGTCGCTGGTTCCGGCCGGGCCCTACGCCGATATCCCGCGTACGGCGTTCGTCCGCAAGCACTACTGGCCCAAGGTGAGCCCGCTGTCCACCGGCGGCAGCGCGCGGGTGCCGGGCGCCTCGGTGGCGCTGCCGGACGGCCGCCACGTATGGGAGGTACAGGCCGCGGCGGTGGACGGACTGCCGGCGCTGGTACGCGCAGCGGCCGCGCAGGTATTGGCCGATGTGAACGTGGGCGCCAGTATCGCCCACGCGCCGTTGCCCGCGACCGGGACGCTGACCACCACCCTCACCCCACACCCCGGTGGCGCATCGGTGCAGGTGCATGCGCGCGAAGGTGCGCAGTTCCGGTTGCTGTTCGACGCGGTGATCACCTCCGGTGCGGACCGGGCGATCCCGGCCCCGGCCGAATCCGCGGCAGTTGCCCCGGCGGTCACTACGGAACCCGAGGTCCTGGACGCGGTGGACACCGCCGGCTTCGGCGACCGCTGGAACCCGGACAGCGGCCAGACCGTGGAGGAACGGCTGGCGCTCATCGTCGCCGAATCCATGGGCTACGCCGTCGAGGATCTGCCGATGGAGATCCCGCTCATGGAACTCGGCCTCGATTCGCTGATGGCGATGCGGATCAAGAATCGGGTCGAATACGAATTCGATATTCCGCAGCTCCAGGTTTCGGCGGTGCGCGATGCCAGCCTGCACGAGGTCGGGAAGGTGCTGCGCTATGCGATCGAGCACCGCGACGAGGTGCGGGAAATGGCCGAGAAGCAGGCTGCCGGGGAATCCGGTGCGCTCAATGTGGACGACAACTTCGTCGAGGCGGCCAAGGCGGCCATGGAATCGGGACAGGATCCCGTCGCGGCCTTGAACCAGGCGTCGGGCGGTGAGGGAACCGCCGCCACCGAGCCGGCGGCGGACAGCACTGCCGAAGCAACTCGATCGGATACCGAAGCGAACGGTGCAGCCGCTTCCGGCTCGGTTGTGGACAGTGCGGCCACGAACACGGAATACACGACTGCCGCAACCGGTCCGGACACCGGCGCCGCTGCCGGAACAACGGATTCCGGCGCCGCCGCGAACTCGAATTCCGGTGCAGCCTCGAACGGTTCGAAATCCGGTGGTGCCACTGCGGAAACCGGCTCCGGGCGCAGCGCGACCCCGCCGGCGGTCGCGGGGGGCACGCCGCAAGCTGCGGCAAAACCCACCCCGGTCGCAGGTGCGGCGGTATTCGGTGGCGAGGCGGCCGGTGCCGCGGATGAGGAGAATGTTCCGCCACGTGACGCCGCGGAACGGCTGACCTACGCGTCCTGGGCCACGATCACCGGCGAATCGGCCGGCGGGATCTTCAACACCCTGCCGATCCTGGACGAAGACACCGCCGAGAAGCTGGCCGAACGACTCACCGAGCGGGTCGGGGCGGAGATCACCGTCGACGATGTGCTGGATTGCGAAACCATCGAACAACTCGCCGATATCGTGCGCACGCTGCAGGACAGCGGTGCGGATGTGGACGGGTTCGTGCGGCCGTTGCGAGCACGACCCGAAGGGTCGCGGGCCGTTCCGGTGTTCGTGTTCCACCCGTCGGGCGGTAACACTCTCGTGTACGAACCGCTGTTGAAGCGTTTGCCCGCCGAGACTCCGATGTACGGGTTCGAACGAGTCGAAGGCTCGATCGAAGAACGTGCCCGGCAGTACATTCCGGAATTGCGGAAACTGCAGGGTGAAGGTCCGTACGTGCTGTACGGCTGGTCGCTCGGTGCGGTTCTTGCCATGGCGGTCGCACAGGTGCTGCGCGCCGAGGGCGCCGATGTGCGAGTTGTGGGCCTGATCGATCTCGCCATCCCGAGTGAACCGCAGGACAACAGTTCCGGAGAAAGCCTCCGCCGGATGGAGCGCTACCAGGCCTTCGCCCAGAAGACCTACGGGGTACAAGGCGAATTGGACCCCCAGCAGTTGCGCGAACTGGCCGATGCCACGCCGGAAGAACAGTTCGAAATGGTGTCCAGCCTGATCAAGATGACCGGAGCGAAGATCCCCGGTGGCGTGATCGAACACCAGCGCACCTCCTGGATCGAGAACCAGGCTTTGCAGCAGGTACAGCCCAGCCACTACGAGGGTGATGTGGTGCTCTATCTCGCCGACCGCTACCACGACGGCATGATCGAGCTCGAACCCCGGTTTGCCGAGCGTCAGCCCAACGGCGGCTGGGACGAGTTCGTGCCGAACCTGGAGGTCGTCCATATCCCCGGCGACCATCTGCAGATCATCGATGAGCCCAGGATCGGGAAAATCGGCGCGGACCTCACGGCTAAACTCGCCCGGATCGACTCATCGGGTGTGAAAGGGAGCAAGTGAGCACTACCGCCGAAAAACTCGCCGACCTGCGGCAGCGTTTGGAGCTCGCCCAGGAACCGGCGGGCGAGGCCGGCGTGGCGAAGCGGGTGCGGAAGGGGATCCCCAGCGCCCGTGACCGGATCAATATGCTGCTCGACCCGGGTAGTTTCACCGAGATCGGTGCGCTGGTGCGCCGGCCCGGCGACCCGGCCGCGCTGTACGGGGACGGTGTGGTGACCGGGCACGGGCTGGTCGACGGCCGCCCGGTGGCCGTGTTCTCCCACGATCAGACCGTTTACGGCGGGTCGGTGGGCGAGATGTTCGGCCGTAAGGTCGCCGCGATCATGGAGTACGCCGCGAAGGTCGGTTGCCCGATGATCGGGATCAACGATTCCGGCGGTGCCCGGGTGCAGGAGGCGGTGTCCTCGCTGGCCTGGTACGCCGAATTGAGTACCCGGCAGGAGCCGCTGTCGGGGATGGTGCCCACCATTTCGATGATCCTCGGCAACTGCGCCGGTGGCGCGGTGTATTCGCCGATCAACACCGATGTCGTGGTGGCGGTGGAATCGGCGCATATGTTCGTCACCGGTCCGAAGGTGATCCGTGAGGTCACCGGCGAGGATGTGAGCCTGGAAGAGCTGGGTGGCGCACACGCGCAGGCCCAGTACGGCAATATTCATCACATCGCGCCGGACGAGACCGCGGCTTTCGCCTGGGTGCGCGAATACCTGTCGTATATGCCGACCAGCTGCCAGGAGCAGCCGCCGGTCATCAATCCGGGGCTGGAACCGGAGATCACCGACAGCGACCGGGAACTGAACTCGCTCGTCCCGGATTCCGATAATGCCGGCTACGATATGCACGACGTCCTGCTGCGGATCTTCGACGACGGCGGCTTCCACGAATACGGGGCGGAAGCCGGGAAGAACATCATCACCGGTTTCGCCCGGGTGGACGGTCGCAGTGTGGGCGTGGTCGCCAATCAGCCGATGGTGTACGCGGGCGCCCTCGACGCCCGCGCCTCGGACAAGGCCTCACATTTCATCCGGTTGTGCGATGCCTACGAGATCCCGCTGGTGCTCGTCGTCGACACTCCCGGTTTCATGCCGGGTGTGGAACAGGAGAAAATCGGCGTCATCAAACGTGGTGGCCGGTTCTTGTTCGCGTTCGTGGAGGCCACCGTACCCAAGGTGACCGTGGTCGTCCGCAAGGCCTACGGCGGCGGGTATGCCGTGATGGGGTCCAAACAGTGCGGTGCCGATGTGAACCTCGCCTGGCCCACGGCACGGATCGCGGTGATGGGCGCGGAGAGTGCGGTGAGCCTGATCGGCGCGAGCCAGATCGCCGCCGCGCCGGAGGACCAGAAAGCGGCCGTCCGCCAGCAGTTGGTCGATTTCTACAACGCCACCGTGGCCACGCCGTGGGTGGCGGCCGAACGCGGTTTCATCGATGCGGTGATCGAACCGGCACAGACCCGGTTGGAGTTGCGCCGCGCCCTACAGCTGTTGCGAGACAAGACGGTGATCCGGAACCCGCGTAAACACCATCTGCTGCCGCTGTGACGGGATACGGTCCGGGGCGCGCCGGGTAACGGCGCCGGCGCGACCCGAACCGCGATCGGAACCCGATTTCAGCCGACGATGGACGCGGATTCGATCACCACGTTCTCCGTCGGCACATCCTGGTGCATACCCTGCGACGAGGTGGACACCTTCGCGATTTCGTCGACGACATCGGTGCCGTCGGTGACGGCGCCGAAGACGGCGTAACCCCACCCCTGCCCCGCCGGCTGGGTGTGGTTGAGGAAATCGTTGTCGGCGACATTGATGAAGAATTGCGCCGTCGCCGAATGCGGGTCGTTGGTGCGCGCCATGGCGACCGTGTACTTGTCGTTCTTGAGGCCGTTGGCGGCCTCGTTCTGGATCGGCGCCTTGGTCGGCTTCTGCTGCATCTGACCGTCGAAGCCGCCGCCCTGAACCATGAAGCCCGGGATCACGCGATGGAAGATCGTGCCGTCGTAGTGTCCGGACTCGACGTATTCGACGAAGTTGCGGACGGTGTCCGGCGCCTTCACCTCGTCCAGCTGGAGGCCGATGGTTCCGTAGTTCGTCTCGAGATTCACCTTGGTCATGCCCCTACCTTTCCATTACCGCCGCTGTACCCCGCGCATAAGGGGGTGATTTCCGGGCCGATTGTGCCAGCCGCCCCTCTTTACCCCGTTCCGATGGTTTTTATGCCTGTTCGCCTGAGCGTTTTCTTTTCGGCCGGGTACTCGCCGGGGTATCAGCGGGCCGGGCGCGGCGCACCCAAGTAGCATGCCAGCGTGCCAGAAGTCGCCACCGCAGTACTGACGAAGACGCCGCCGGATCCGGGGCGCAAGGTTACGCCGAGGGATTTCCGGGTGGCGCGTCTCGTCGCGATCGTCACCGGTGTACTCGGTGCGCTCTTCGCGATCGCCACCCCGTTCCTACCGGTCACCCAGACCACGGCGACGCTGACCTGGCCGCAGAACAACAGCCTGGCCAATACGCAGGCCCCGTTGATGTCGCAGGTTCCGCTCGACCTCACCGCGACCATCCCGTGTTCGGCGGTGAACCAATTGCCGCCCGAGGGCGGCATGCTGCTGGCCACCGCACCCCCGCAGGGGGACCGGGCGGCGCTGGAGGCGCTGTTCGTGCGGGTCTCGGACACCTCGGTCGATGTGGTGGACCGTAACGCGGTGGTGGCCACCGCCGACCGGGCGGAGATGGCGAACTGCTCGGCCATCACCATCAGCTCCGACAACGAGCGCACCACGGCGGCGTTCGAGGGGCTGGTCAGCGAGACCGGCGCGCCCAACGCGGGACAGCTGGTGGGTGATCTGCGACCGCAGATGGTGGGCATCTTCACCGATATGACCGGTGATGTCCCGGCCGGGATGAGCCTCGAGTCGACCATCGACACCCGGTTCAGCTCGAGCCCCACCTGGATCAAACTCGCCGCCATGATTGCGGCCGTACTGTGCACCGTGCTCGCCCTCGTGGCATTGGCCCGGCTGGACACCAGCGACGGGCGCGGGCACCGGCGGTTCCTGCCCGCGAACTGGCTCAAACCCACCCTCGCCGACGGCGGAGTGGTCGGCACCCTGCTGGTCTGGCATTTCCTCGGCGCCAACACCTCCGACGACGGCTACATCCTGAGCATGGTCCGGGTGGCACCGGACGCCGGTTATATGGCCAACTACTTCCGCTGGTACGGAGTCCCGGAGGCGCCGTTCGGCTGGTACTACTACGTGATCCAGCTGTTCGCGGAGGTTTCCACGGCCAGCCCGTGGGTCCGGCTGCCCGCCCTGGCCTGCGGGATCCTGTCCTGGATGGTGCTCAGCCGCGAGGTGGTGCCACGTCTGGGGAACGGGTTGCGGGGGGCGCGTGCCCGGGCCCGGTTCGGCAGCGTGCCGCTGTGGACCGGTGGCCTGGTGTTCCTGGCGTTCTGGATGCCCTTCGACAACGGTCTGCGTTCGGAGCCGATCGTCGCGCTGGGTGCGCTGCTCACCTGGGTGTCGATCGAGCGGGCCATCGCCACCGCGCGCCTGCTCCCCGCCGCCGTCGCGGTGGTGGTCGCGGCGTTGACGCTGGCCGCGGCCCCGACCGGTCTCATGTGTGTGGCCGCGCTGCTGGCCGGTATCCGGCCGATCACCCGAATCATCGTGAAACGGCATCGTGAACACGGCACCGCCGCATTGCTGGCGCCGCTGGCGGCCGCCGGATTCCTGGTGCTCACGGTGGTCTACAGCGATCAGACCTTCGCCGGGATCCAGGAGGCCAACCGCGTCCGGCAGCTGGCCGGCCCGAACCTCGCCTGGTACGAGGACTACCTGCGCTACTACTACCTGTTCGTCGAAACCGTCGACGGGTCGCTGGCGCGCCGCTTCGCGTTCCTGGTCATGCTGCTGTGCCTGTTCACCACCATGCTGGTGCTGCTGCGCCGCCGCCGGGTCCCCGGTATCGCCGCCGGCCCGACCTGGCGGTTGATGGGCGTGGTCATCGGAACGATCTTCTTCATGATGTTCCTACCGACCAAGTGGACCCACCACTTCGGCGCCTACGCCGGTATCGCGGGTTCGCTGGCGGCGGTAACAGCGGTCGCGGTGTCGGCTTCGGCGCTGCGCGCGCGCAAGAACCGGGCGATCTTCCTCGCCGGTCTGCTGTTCACACTGGCGCTCGCGTTCTCCGGCATCAACGGCTACTGGTACGTCTCCAGTTACGGAGTCCCGTGGTTCGACAAACGGATCTCGCTGTTCGGTATCTCGTCCAACACCGTGATGCTGCTGCTGTTCGGGCTGTCGTTGTTGCTGGTGGGCTGGCACGTACTACGGGAGGGATATGCCAAACCGCCGGATTCCACCCGGACGGTGCGCGGTCGCCGGGTCCGGAAGTTCGCCGCCATACCGCTGACCCTGGTGGCCGCGGCGATGGTGCTGTTCGAGGTGCTGTCGCTGGCCAAGGGCGCTTATTCGCAGTACCCGGGTTATTCGCTGGCGCGGGGCAATATCGACGCTCTCGCCGGTGAATCGTGCGGGCTCGCCAACGATGTGCTGGTCGAGGTGAACGCCAACGCGGGCCGGTTGAACCCGATCATCGACCCGGCGAACCCGCCCACCAACCCCGGTGATCCGCTGGCCGGTGTGGACCCTGTCGGTTTCGATCCGAACGGGGTCCCCGACGATTTGTCGGCCGACGCGGTCGAGGTGAAACCGGGCACCGGCAACACCTCCAACCAGTCGGTGGGCGCCTCGTTCGCGGAGGGTCAGAACGCCGGTACCGGCGGCGGCCAGGGCGCGCTCGGCGTCAACGGCTCCACGGTGGCTCTGCCGTTCGGGTTGGACCCGGCCACTACGCCGATTCTCGGCAGCTACCAAGAAGGTGTGCAGAAGCCCGCGCTGGTCACCTCCAGCTGGTACGAACTGCCGCAGCGTTCCCCAGAGCAGCCGCTGCTGGTGGTCACCGCGGCCGGGCGCATCCTGTCCTACGACGACAGTGGCGTCATGCAGTACGGGCAATCGCTCACCGTGGACTACGGGAAGCGGCAGCCGGACGGCTCGGTCAGCTATATCGGCACCTATGTACCGCGCGATATCGGTCCGTCGCCGTCTTGGCGCAACCTGCGGGTGCCGCTGGACGAGATCGCTCCCGAGGCCGACGCGGTGCGTATCGTCGCCAACGACCCGATCCTCATCGGCGACCAGTGGCTGGCCTTCACGCCGCCGCGGGTACCCACGCTGCAAACCGCCAACGACTACCTGGGTTCGGATCAGCCGATCCTGCTCGACTGGGCGGTCGGCCTGCAGTTCCCGTGCCAGCGTCCCTTCCGGCACGAGAACGGTGTCGCCGAGGTGCCGAAGTTCCGTGTCCTGCCCGACCGCCCGCTGGCGGTGAGTTCCACCAACACCTGGCAGGCCCAGGAATTCGGTGGCCCGCTCGGGTTCTCCCAGATGCTGGCGAAATCCACCACCATCCCGACCTATCTGAAGAACGATTGGGGTCGTGACTGGGGCACGCTGGAACGCTACGACCAGTACTACGACGCGGTCCCGGCCCAATTGCAGACCGGCACCGCCACTCGGAGCGGTCTGTGGGATCCGGGGATGCTGCGGGTGTACTGATGACCGGGTGAGACCTTCGCCTTGTTGTACAATTTCATTGCCCGGTTGGATGAAAAATGTACAGGAGGGTGTTGTGTCGCTAACCCATATCGACATCGACGAGGAAGAGCTGGAAACTGCGAAGCGGCTAGGTGGGCACAAGACGAAAACTGCAGCGGTGGCCGAGGCCTTGCGGCAATACAACCAGCGAATGAATCGGGCTGCCGCAGTCGATTACTACTTCGAGCTCGCGCGTGACTGGGATATCGAAGGCGCGGAAGCCGCACATGCGGCCGAGAAGCGGGCATACGAGGGGTGACCGGCTACCTGATCGATTCTTCGGCGCTGTGGCGCATACTTCGGGACCGATCGGTCCTGGAATGTTGGCGAGCAACTCTCGCTGACGGTGATTTTCGTTCGTGCTATCCGCAGCGGTCCGAGTTCTTGACGTCGGCCCGCAACCTGAAGGAGTACTCGGACCACTGCCGGATGTTCGATACCCTGTACCGGGACGTTGCGGTTCCCAAATCGGCCGGTCAGTGGATCGGCAACGTGCAGTATCGCGCTGCCGAACGCGGCAGCCACCGCTGCCTTTCCGCGGTCGATCTGCAAATCTGTGCGACTGCTGCCCACCACGGCCTGGTAATCGTTCACGATGATGCGGATTTCGTAGCCGCCACCCGGCTATCGGCTGAGCTCCAACAGACCAACGTGCACGAGGGGCCGCGCGGGCCCGTCGGCTGAACCCAACTCACTCGCCGGCCGTCGAGCTGCCCTTGTCACGGCGACGACCCAATGGCCGCGGCGACGCCCCAGGCGCGGTTCGGCAGCGAGGGGGCACGGCGGGTTCTCCACTAGGCTGACCGACGGCCAGTTCGTGTAGCAGGAGCCGGAGGTAAGTACGCCGATGACGACGAGTCGTGGCGCGCGTGTGGGGCGCCAGGTCGGGGCCGGAATCGGCGAGGCGGTACTGGCCACAGTGGTCGCCGTGCTGGTGGTCGCGGTGGGTTTGTTCGCGTTTTCGCTGGTGAACTGGCCGGCGTTCAACTCCTCGAACGTACTGCGGGCGCTGACCACCGTGGGCCAGGTCGGCGCCACGGTGTTGCTGGCGGTATCGATCGCGCTGCTGCGGCTGCGACGGGCCCGCCGGTGGGCGAAACTACTGTCCTGGGCCGGTATCTCGGCGTTCGTCACCGTCACCCTGGGGCTGCCGCTGGCAGCGACGAAGCTGTACCTGTTCGGGATCTCGGTCGATCAGGAATTCCGCACCGAATACCTGACCCGGCTCACCGACAGCGCCGCACTACGCGATATGACCTACGCGGACCTGCCGCCGTTCTACCCGGCCGGTTGGTTCTGGTTCGGCGGGCGCGTCGCCAATGTGCTCGGGATGGACGGCTGGGAGGTTTTCAAGCCGTACGCGATCGGGTCGATCGCGGTGGCGGCGGTGGTCTCGCTGGTGCTGTGGTCGCGGTTGATCCGCGCCGACTGGGCAGTGGGGGTGACCGCCGCGATCACCGCGGTGGGGGTCACCTATGCCGCGCCGGAGGCCTACGGCGCCGTAATCGCCATCCTCATCCCGCCGGTACTGGTGATGGCGTGGGGTGCGCTGTACCGCCCGGCCGAACTCGTACACCCGACCTCGTCCGCAAGCGGGGCACCGGTGCTGGACCGCTCGGCTGATGAACCGGTAGCGGGTACCGCAACGACAGATCCCGCCGATACCCTTGAGCCGGCAGCTGCGCCCGCCGATCCGGCGGATCGACGGACCGTCGCAGAACACGGCGTCGGCAACGAGAACCCGTCCGCTGCGGGATCGACCGGTGCTACGGCCGCGCGGGATTCCGGCGCGGCCGGGAAGACCGCCGGACTACCCGGTGCTGCCACGGCAGGCGGCTGGGCGGCGGTGCTGGGGACGGGGCTGTTCCTCGGCCTCGCGGCCACGTTCTACACGCTCTACTTTGCGTTCGCGGTATTTGCCGTGGTGCTCATGGCGGTGGTCGCGGCCGGGCTGGGTGTCCGGGCCCGCTACGCCGCGCGGACACCGCGGCGCATCGCGGCACAGCAGGGGGCTGCGGGGGAGAAGGTCCAGGGGATCGGGGGTGCGATCGGTGCGCCGCTGCTGCGGCTGGTCGTGATGGGCGTGATCACCGCACTGGTCGGACTCCCGGTGTTCGTGCCCTTCCTGCTGCGGATGCTGGACAACCCGAAGCTGGAATCCGGTGGCGCCTTCCACTATCTGCCCGAGGCCGGGTCCGAAATGCCGCTGCCGATGGCGGAGTTCTCACTGCTCGGCGGCCTGTGCCTGGTCGGAGTGATCTGGCTGGTGCTGCGCGCCAGCTCCTCGCGGCGGGCGCAATCCCTGGGGCTCGGGGTGATCGCGGTCTATCTGTGGTCGCTGCTGTCGATGCTGGCCACCGTGGCAGGAACCACCCTGCTGTCGTTCCGGCTGGAACCTGTGCTGCTGGTGCTGCTGGCCGCGGCGGGCGCGTTCGGGTTCGTGGAGGGCGCCCGGGCGGTGTATCAAGCCTTGAACGAACCGGCACGGTTCCGCTGGGTGGCGATCGTGCTCGCGACCGTGGGTGCGCTGGCCTACTGCCAGAACATTCCGCACATCCTGGCTCCCGAGATCACCACCGCCTACACCGATACCGACGGCGACGGACACCGCGCCGACCAGCGCGACCCCGCCGCCGTCCGGCACTACCACCACATCGACGACGCCCTGCGGGACCAGACCGGCCGCGAACCGTCGGAGAACGTACTGCTCACCGGCGACACCACCTTCCTCGCCTACTACCCGTACTTCGGATTCCAGGGCTTGACTTCGCATTACGCGAATCCGCTGGCCGACTATGCGGATCGGTCCGCGACCGTCGAGGCCTGGAGCGAACTGGAGACGCCGCAGGAACTCCTCGACGCGATGGCCGCCGCACCCTGGCGCGGCCCCGACGCTTTCCTGTTCCGCCGCAGCGGCGACGATTACACGCTGCGGCTGGCGGCGGACGTATATCCCAACGACCCCAACGTCCGCCGTTACACCGTCACGTTCCCGGCGGCCCTGTTCGACGATCCCCGATTCACCACCACCGATATCGGACCGTTCAGCCTCATCGTGGTGAAGCGCTGAGTTCTTGGGCGAGGCCCGGGCACACTAGGGCATTCGCCTTTTGCGGTGTGCCTGAGCCGGACCGAGTACGGCATCATATCGGCCGCGCCTGCCGCCGACTCCTTCGAACTCGGCGGCAACAGCCTCGTGGCCACCCCGGCGCTGCCCTCACCGGCGCCGCCCTGACTGGGCCGTCCGGTTCGCTCCAGTGCTGTGCGCGACCTCGCCCCGGCTCGCCGGTCGGTAGTGACGAGCGCGCCATCTGCTATCTGCTGGTGCCGCCGCCCGGGTGATGGCTGCCGCGGCCGTGGGTGCCTGTGTCCGGTTCGCGCCCGGTCGGGCGGTTTCGGCTGCACCCGGCGTATCGGCGCAGCACTGTTCGCGCTGCGTCACGGTCGCACGCTTGCTTGCGGGACCGCGCGCGTAGGCAATGTGTCCGCGAATCGACCGATATGCCGTCCGGTTCGTTCCGGGTGCCCCGCCGAGCCGTGCACGGCCGTGGATGCGCTGCGCCTGGTTGCGCCGATTAGAGTCGAGCCCCGTGCGACCGCAACGATCCCCCCGAGCGTTGAACCGTATCCGTTTGCTGGCCCTGGTGTCCGGGCTACTCGGGTTCGTGCTGGCGATCCTGGCGCCGGTGCTGCCGGTCCGGCAGGACCAGACGGTCCTGGACTGGCCGCAGGCCGGTGCGACCGACGTCGAGGCGCCACTGGTGAGTTATCAGCCGCTGCGGCTGGATCTCACGGTGCCGTGCCCGGTAGCGGCCGCCGCCGAGGGCACGGTGGTGGCGACGGTTCCCGACGAATCGGGTAAATCGTCGGCCCGCGGTCTGCGGGTCAGCATATCGGGCGACACGTTGTCGGTGGTGTTGCGCGATGTACCGCTGTTGTCCGCCGACCGTGCGGAACTGGCCGGTTGTGAATCGCTGTCGGTGGTTTCGACCGCGGCCTCCACCACCGCCGAGCTCACCGGTGCCGTCCGCGCGGACGGTACTCCGTTGCGCACCCAGGTGGATCGGGATATCCGGCCGCAAATGGTCGGCGTCTTCACCGATCTGCCCGCCGAGCAGCTCGGCGGTATCCGGTTGCACGCCGATATCGATTCCCGTTTCACCTCCTCGCCGACCTTGCTGAAAATGGCCGCGATCATCGGCGCGGTCGTGTTCACCATGCTGGCGCTGCTGGCCCTGCACCTGCTCGACACCAGCGACGGCCGCCGCGCCCGCCGGTTCCTGCCGTCGCACTGGTGGCGCTTCCGGCTCGCCGACGGCGCGGTCCTCGGGGTGCTGGTGGGCTGGCATGTGATCGGCGCCAACACCTCCGACGACGGCTACATCCTGAACATGGCCAGGGTGTCGGAGAAGTCCGGTTATCTGGCGAACTATTACCGCTGGTTCGGGGTGCCGGAGGCGCCGTTCGGCTGGTCGTACGAGGTGCTGGCGTGGATGTCGCGGATCTCGGAGTCGAGCCCGTGGATGCGGTTGCCCACGCTGCTCGCCGGGATCGTCTGCTGGTTGGTGATCAGCCGGGAAGTGCTGCCGCGGCTCGGCGCCCGGGTACGCGGTAACCAGGTCGCGCTGTGGACCGCCGGGCTGGTGTTCCTGGCGTTCTGGCTGCCCTACGACAACGGTCTGCGGCCCGAACCGCTGATCGCTGCCGGTGCACTGCTCACCTGGTGTTCGATCGAGCGTGCCATCGCCACCGCACGGCTGTTGCCGACAGCGGTCGCGATCCTGATCGCGGCGTTCTCGCTGGCCGCCGGCCCGACCGGGCTCATCTGTATCGCCGCGCTGATCGCGGGTTCCCGCCCGGTTCTGCAGATCATCATCAAACGGGCCCGTGCCGACAGGAGCGGACCAGGCCCGGATGCGGTAGCGGAGCGTGACCACGCAGGATCCTCGCCGATGCCGAATAGGCAGGGCGGGAGTGTATGGGGTGCGGTGGGACGGTACGCGAGTCTGCTCGCACCCGGACTGGCTGCCGGAACGCTGGTACTCGTGGTGATTTTCGCCGACCAGACCCTGTCGACAGTGCTGGAGGCCACCCGGGTACGCACCGCGGTCGGCCCGAACGTCGCGTGGTTCGACGAGCGCACCCGCTGGGATTCGCTGCTCATGCTCTCCCCGGACGGTTCGCTGGCCCGGCGTTTCGGTGTGCTGCTGATGCTGCTCTGCCTGCTGGTCTGCATTCTGCAGGTACTGCGCAAGGGCCGGATCCCGGGTACCGCGCGGGGGCCGTCGGTGCGCGTTCTCGGCATCGTGTTCGCCTCGCTGCTGCTGATGATGTTCACCCCCACCAAATGGACCCATCATTTCGGCGTCTACGCCGGCCTGGCCGGTTCGCTCGCGGCACTGGCCGCGGTGGCAGTGGGCACCAACGGTATTCGCGCGCCGCGTAACCGCGCGCTGTTCGCCGCCGCCGTGCTGTTCCTGCTGGCGATCACCTTCACCGGGTCGAACGGCTGGTGGTACGTGTCCAGTTACGGTGTCCCGTGGTGGGACAAGGCGCCACTGATCGCGGGGAAGGGCTTCTCGACACTGTTCCTCGGGCTCAGCGTGCTCGCGCTGCTGGTGGCGTTGTGGTTGCACTACCGGGCGCCGTACCGCAGTGGTCCGCCGTCCCGTTCGTCGCGTTACGCATCGGCGCCGTTGACCGTCGCCGCGGCGCTGATGGTGCTGTTCGAGATCGCTTCGCTGACCAAGGCGGCCGCAGCCCAATACCCGGCGTACTCGATCGCCAAATCGAATGTCCGCGCGCTGGCCGGTGACCCGTGCGGATTGGCGGACGAGGTGCTGGTGGAGACGGATACTGCCGATTCACTGCTGCAGCCGTACGAGGGCGACCCGGCCAACGGTTTGGTCTCCGGTGATCCCGAAACCGAGACCACCGGTTTCACGCCGGACGGAGTGGCCGGCGATCTCACCGCGGATGCGGAGGAAACCGTCTCCGGCAGTGCGAACTCGCTCGAATCCGATACCGAGAACAAGACCACCGACACCACCGGCGCCGGGACCGGCGGCGGCACCGAGGATCAACCGGGGATCAACGGTTCCACTGTCGCCTTGCCGTTCGGTCTCGACCCCGCCCGCACCCCGGTACTGGGCAGCTATCACACCGGCGACCAGCAGGAGGCGCAACTGACCTCGCAGTGGTATCGCCTGGACCTGACCGACGAGATGCGCGCCGACCCCGCCTACCGGGTGCTGACGATAACCGCCGCCGGCCGGATCAAATCGATAGACGCCGATGGAGTGCTGACCTATGGGCAGGAATTGACCGTCGAATACGGCACGCGAGCCGCCGACGGCACCATGGAGGTACTGGGCTCGGTGACTCCGCTGGATATCGGCCCGAACCCGTCCTGGCGCAATCTGCGGGTCCCGCTGGACCAGTTGCCGCCCGAGGTGAATGCCGTCCGGCTGGTCGCGGTGGACAACGACATCACCAGCCGCCAGTGGCTGGCCGTCACCCCACCCCGCTTGCCGCGCCTGACAACCCTGGATTCGGTTGTCGGGCATACCGATCCGGTGCTGCTGGACTGGCACGTCGGGCTTGCTTTCGGCTGCCAGCGGCCGTTCGACCACGCAAACGGCGTGGCGGAGGTGCCGCGCTGGCGCATCCTGCCGGACCGGACCGGATCGGACGCGTCCAACGCCTGGCAGGACCATATCGGTGGTGGCCCGCTCGGCTGGACCGAACTGCTCCTGCAGGCGGATTCGGTGGCCACCTACCTCGCCGAGGACTGGGCGCGGGACTGGGGTTCGCTCGAGCGGTACACCCCGTACCGGCCCGGTGCGCAGCCCGCGGAACTGACCGTCACCCAGCGCAATCGCAACGGTCTGGAGACCGACGCACCCATCAAGGTGAGTTGAACTACGGTGCGCTACATCGAAACTCGTCAATCATGTGTGTTACCTCACAGTCCGGTTTATTTCCAGGTGAGGGAATTCCCGAATGGATGACGAACCCGGACTCACGCCGTACCCTGGGTCGCATGACCTCGGCCTTCGAAGATATGGAACTGCGCGATCTCGTCGGCTTGCTCACCGATGAGGAGCAGCGAGAACTACGACCAACGGTATTACGCGTCCTCGGGCGACTGCCGTCTCAGGAGGTGCTGCGCCGGGAACTCGGACAGCGGATGACGCGAGTATGAGAGCCAACCCGGCCTGGACATCCATGGGCTGGGCGAACCGAAATACGACGAGGGCCGTCGCGCCGGAGTAGATCCGGCGCGACGGCCCTCGAGCTTTACCGATCGGGTCGACGGAAGCAGTGAACCGGGATGAGCTGTGCCGAGGCACTTGCTCCGGACAGGCGCAACGATGGTGCCGGTCCGTTCAGGCCCGTTCGGCACGGCGACGGCGCATCTCCGCCGCGGCTTCCTGTTGCTGTCTCGCCGCCCGGGTCACCGCCCCGTCAGACGGGAAGTTTGCGGAAGATCGGGCGCGGGATATGGCGCAGGATCATCATCACGTACCGGAATGCGCCGGGCGCCCAGATGAGCTCCTTGCCCTTCTCCGAAGCCGCGACGGCCAGCGCCGCCACTTCTTCGGAGTCCACCGTGAGCGGAGCCTCTTTGGCGCCGGTGGCCTTCCAGTGCTCGATCGTCGTGGTGGTGCGCACCTGACCGGGCCGGATCACCAGCACTCGCGGCCCGAACGGCCGCAGCGCCTCGCCGAGGCCCAGGTAGAAACCGTCCAGCCCCGCCTTGGTGGAGCCGTAGACGAAATTCGAGCGCCGCACCCGCTCGCCGGCCGCCGAGGACATGGCGATGATCCGGCCGAAGCCCTGCGCCTTCATCTTCTCGCCGATCAGCACGCCCACCGATACCGCGGCGGTGTAGTTGATCTGCGCGATCTGGACCGCCTTGCGCTGGTCCTGCCACAGTTCCTCGGCATTGCCGAGCAACCCGAACGCGACGATTGCGACATCGATATCGCCGTCGGCCCAGGCCTTTTCGACAACCTCGGGGTGTGCGGCGGTATCGAGCGCGTCGAAATCGAGCACATCGACCTGGTTCGCACCGGCCGCCTTCATCTGCGCCACAGCGGTATCGCGTAGCGGATCACCGGGCACCACGGCCAGGACCACCCGGGCCGGGCCCTTCTTCAGGTATTCCGCACAGATCGCGAGGCCGATTTCCGAGGTCCCGCCGAACAGCAGAATGGACTGCGGATTGCCTACCGCGTTGATCACTGAAGCTCCAGCCTTCTCGCCATATCGGACATGAATACGCCTGTCGGGTCGACGCTGCGGCGCACCTTGATCCACTCGTCGATCCGGGGATACATCTGATGGAAGGTTTCGGCGGTGGTACGCGAATCCTTCCCGGTGTAGAGCCGGCCGCCGAATTCCAGGACCCGCCGGTCCAATTCGGTGACGAACTCGTTGAGGCCGGGGGCGATCGGGAAGTCCAGGCAGACGTTCCAGCCCGGCATGGGGAAACTCAACGGCGCCTGATTACCCTCACCGAAGTACTTGAACACGTTGAGGAACGAGTAGTGCCCGCTTGCCTGGATATCGATGAGGATCTGCTTGAATTCCGCCACGGCCTCCGGCGGCACCACGAACTGATACTGCAGGAATCCGCGGGAACCGTAGGCGCGGTTCCATTCACCGAGCATATCGAGCGGGTGGTAGAAGGCCGTCAGGTTCTGCGGCTTCTGCCGGTACGTCGCGCCCTTGCGGTACCAGACCTCGGTCGCCAGGGTGAAGGTCTTGTTGTTGAGCAGCCCGTTCGGGAAGACATCGGGGAACGTGAGGAAGGTTTTCCCGGTGAACCCGAGCGGGTTCTTCTGCAGCTTCTTCGGCAGCTGGTCCAGTTTGGCCAGTGAACCGCGCGAAATCACCGCCCGGCCGAGTTTCGGCATCGGACTGAGCGCGTCGAACCAGGCCGAGCTGTACTCGTATTCGTCCTCGGAACCGTCGCTGTGGAAAGCGATGGTTTCGTCCAGGCCGGAGGTCACATCGCCGTCGGCGATGAAGTACGCGGTTTCGGTCGGGGTCATCTCGATGGTGGCCCGCAAGATGATGCCGGTCAGGCCGCAGCCGCCGACGGTGGCCCAGAACAGTTTGGCGTTCTTCTTCGGGCTGATGGTCTGCACGGTGCCGTCCGCGGTGAGCAACTGCATCGACCGCACATGGTTACCGAAACTGCCCGCGCTGTGATGGTTCTTACCGTGGATGTCGGAGCCGATGGCGCCGCCGACGGTGACCTGCCGGGTGCCGGGCAGAACCGGGACCCACAGTCCGAACGGCAGCGCGGCCTTCATCAGCTGGTCGAGATTCACGCCCGCATCGACATCGACCAACCGGCTGTCCCGGTCGATCCGGTGGATCTTGTTCAACGCGGTCATATCGACCACCAGGCCACCCGCGTTCTGCGCATTGTCGCCATAGGAGCGGCCGAGACCGCGGGCGATCACACCGCGCCGTAGATGGGCCGGTTTGCCATCGTTGTCCGTGGCGACCTTGGCGACCGCTTCGGCGATGAGTTCCGGGTCGCTCGTCGAGAGCACCTCGGCGGTGGTCGCGGCGGTACGAGCCCATCCGGCGAGTTTCCGGGTGGTGGTGGGTAGCGCGAACCCGGTAACAGCTGTATCGGGTTCGCCGGCCGCCGGGGTCTCGGTACCGGCCGACTGGGTCGAGGTCGGAGCTTTCGTGGACATCGGGATAGAGGCTACTGCAACATTGCGCCGCCTGCGGTGTCGCGGGGCGAGGGCTTATCGAACCCTGCTATCGGGTTGGCCGTCCATGAAGGGCGGGGCTGTAATGTCGGAGGCGCTCCGCGCCTCGAGGGTGGGGCCCTATCAACCCCTGGTCTTCCCTCCTCCGCTCCGTCAGTCCAGACCAGGGCGGGCCAACCCGGGGGGGTTACCGTTTACAGCTAGTACAGATAGTTCGGCTGTCTTGGGCACCCAGAGGTCCCGTAGGTGGGGTTCGGCAAGTAGATTTCGGGCGGTGGCCCCTGAAAGCAATGCCGTAAGCCGGGGACCCCGGGTAGCGCCGGGGGAAACCGGGGATGCCTCCCTCTCGCCCGGGGAGCAGGTGACTGCCGGTCTCGCGCCGGTGGCCCTCGACGAGGCGAGCACGCAGATCGGTCTGAAGACGCAACTGGTGCGTTTCGTAGCCACCGGTGCGCTCTCGGCGGTGGTCGATTTCGGGCTGTACTGGCTGTTGCTCGAGGTGGCCGGACTGCCGGTGAATATCGCGAAGGCGATCGGGTTCATTGCCGGCACCACGACGGCATATCTGATCAACCGGCGATGGACCTTCAACGCACCGCCCAGCAGGGCACGTTTCATCGCTGTGGTCGTGCTCTATGCACTGACCTTCTTTGTGCAGGTCGGCATCAACTGGGTGTTCTACGAGGCCATCGGCGAAGGCCTCTGGTGGCGGGTACCCCTCGCCTATGTGATCGCCCAGGGCACGGCGACGGTCATCAACTTCGTGGTGCAGCGCCTGGTGATCTTCCGCATCCGCTGATCCCGCCCGGCGCCGATCGAGGCCTTACCCACCCCGGAAAGGTCCCGGCGTGGCACGCCGGACTGCTGGCCGAAGGCGCCCATCCGGCTCGGCAAGGAAGTGCACCGCCGGGCCGGCCGGTGGACGGAAGCCGGCGGTGCTCCGGGACGACGAGAACCCCGGTCGTACGCGACGACCGGGGTTTTGCGGATATCAGTCTGTTGGGGCCTGCTCAGGCGACGCTGGTCAACCGGCGCGGGCGCCGGGCCAGGGCGCTACGCACCGCCGCGCCGAGGGCGACCACCGGCGGAATCCAGCGGGACTCGTCGGGCGCGACGCCCCAGCTGGCCGAACCCGCCGAGAGGTGGGTGGGCGGCAGCGGGATGCCGTCACCGTCGGTGTGCACGACCGCGCCGGCCGCGCGCAGCGCCTCGACGGCACGCTCGGCCTTGCGCATACCGGTGACCAGATGGATTTCGCGGCGCTCGGCGCCCGGAATCTCGATGACCGGACCGGTCAGGTTGTTCGCGCGCAGGTACCGGCGTACCGACGCGGCCAACTCCCCGGTGACCTCGACGGCGGACAGGTCGGCATCGGTGATCAGGCACAGGCCGTTGGTCGTTTCGGCGACCGTCCAGCCACGCTGGACGTAGTCCCGCGCGGCCGCGGACTTGGCGCCCGCCGAGACGGAAGTCGAAAACGTCGTACGCACTGTCATCTCCATTCCCCGGTATAGATCAGCTCCGGCTTTCATGGGTCGTATCGGTGCCGGGTCCCCGTGGCGTTACGCCGTTCCAGCGAATTTTTTCGACTGTCGGCTACGTCTCATTCCTTTCCACGGGGGAATAGCAGCGGCCGGCACCGCTATACCTGGTCACGGTCGGCTTCCCGGGCGGAATCCAGGGAGGATCCCGGTGCGGCCAGTGAGTCAGTGGACGAATCCCCCGAGAACCGGCCCGGCGGTAGCCGGGGCGCCTGGGCCGGTGATTTCACCGGCACCGTGGGGGTGGTTCCGCGACGGAACCACCGGGCAGCGACATTACCGCCGAACCGTCCGCTCGGCGAATCCGGCGGAAACCGCGCTCGCGGCCGGGTTCTGCGTGGCATTTCCGCCGCCGGCCCGGTTTGTGCGGGCGGTCAGCGGTCGCGCAGTCGCGGTGCCGCCGCGTCTTTCGGTGAGCGGAGATAGGTGAGCTGTCGCCCGTCGCGATCGGCCGCCGGCCAGTCGATGGCCAGATCCGGGTCGAAGGCGTCCAGATCGTGGTCGTATTCGGGGCTGTATTCGAGCGAGCACAGATAGGTGAGGGTGGAATCGTCGGCCAGGGACAGGACGGCATGCCCGAGCCCCTCGGAGATGAAGACCGAGCGCCTGTCGCGATCGTCGAGCAGGACACTGTCCCAGCGGCCGAAGGTGGGTGATCCCTCCCGCAGATCGATCACCACATCCAGGAACGCGCCGCGGACGCAGGTAACGTATTTCGCCTGGCCGGGCGGATCGTCGGTGTAGTGGATCCCGCGCAACACCCCGGCTGCGGATACCGAGGTGTTGACCTGTCGCAGATCGAACGGCCGGCCGGTGACCTTCTCGAACTCCGCGGCGCGGAAGGTTTCGGCGAAACAGCCGCGATCGTCGCCGTGGACCGTGGGGCTGAACACCCAGGCGCCGGGGACCGACATCTCACTGATCCGCATCTACCTACTCACCAACTCCGTCCGTGCTCGAGCAGATCGAGCAGGTACTTACCGTAACCGGAGCGAGTGAGGGGGTCGGCCAGCAGGCACAGTTGCTCGTCGTCGATATAGCCCATCCGCCACGCGACCTCCTCCGGCACGCCGATTTTCAAACCTTGGCGTTCCTCGACGGTGCGCACATAGTTGGCGGCGTCGAGCAACGAATCGAAGGTGCCGGTGTCGAGCCAGGCGGTGCCTCGCGCCAGCACATCGACACCCAGTCGGCCCGCTTCCAGATAGGCCCGGTTGATATCGCTGATCTCGTACTCTCCGCGCGCAGACGGAACGAGGCCGCGGGCGATCTCCACCACGTCGTTGTCGTAGAAGTACAGCCCCGGCACCACGTAGTTCGAGCGTGGAACCTTCGGTTTCTCCTCGATGGAGATCGCCTTGCCGTCGGCGAATTCGACGACACCGTAGGCGGTCGGATCCGAGACCCGGTAGGCGAAGATGGCGCCGCCGTCGATATCGGCGAACCGGTGCAGGCTGGTCCCCAGGCCGGGGCCGTGGAAGATGTTGTCGCCCAGCACCAGCGCGGCGGAGTCGCCGCCGATATGGCCGGCGCCGAGCACGAAGGCCTTCGCGATACCGTCGGGAACCGGCTGCACGACATAGCTGATCGAGATGCCGAACTGCGATCCGTCGCCGAGTAGCCGGGTGAAGGATTCGGCGTCCTCGGGTGTGGTGATCACCAGGATGTCCCGGATACCGGCCAGCATGAGGGTGGACAGCGGATAGTAGACCATCGGCTTGTCGTAGACCGGGACCAGCTGTTTGCTCACCCCGCGCGTGATCGGATGCAGCCGTGACCCGGTGCCGCCCGCCAGAATGATTCCGCGCATGTTCGGTCAGTGTGCCAGTCGCGATGCGGTGGCGCGCGTGCGGCAGGCTCCCCGGGGCCCGCCGGCCGCGTGCGGGCGGTCGGGGGCCCGGGATCAAGGCCGGTCCGCGCGGTCCGATACCGGTGGGGCCGCGGCGCTTTCGGTGTGGTCCGGGCGCTCCGGGGCCCGTCCGCCGGTTTCGTTCCGGAAACATCGGGTACTCGGTGGAAATGAGGGCGTTACATTTTCCGGTCCACGGCGAATTCGAACTTTCGACGCGGATTCGGTAGCGGCCCGATATCTGTGCCGGCGGTGTGGCCGGAGTTTCGTGTGTGAACCGACGCCCTCGTGATTCAGCGAGCAGTAGAAGTGGTCGAGAGGGGAGAGGTTTTGTCGATTTCGGCATCAGAATCCAGAGTTCGGAAAACTGATGAAGAGTACGACCCGGATAAGGGGTACGTTGCCTTGCTGGGTTGGAGTTTGAATGCCGTGGAAGCGGTGGATCGGTTCGACCGGCGCTACGTCGTGGTAGCGCCGGAGTGGGTGGCGGACTATTGCGCCGAAAACGGCATACCTTATCTTCCCTGGAATTTCGAACGGCTCAACGACCGGTCGATGGAAATCGCCGAGACGTTACAGGATATGGGAGTGGACGTCGCCATTCCCATCTTCGAGGAAACCGTCGAATGGGCGGGTGCCATCAATTCGGTGCTGATGGACAATCCTCGCCTTTTCGGGCAGGCCATGCTGTTGCGTGACAAAGCGCTGATGAAGCGGCGCGCGCAGCTGGGCGGAATCCGCGTCGGAATATTCGAGGAAGCCCACGAACGCGATGACGTGATCCGGTTCCTGAAACGAGTGAACCAGACCCTGCTCAAGCTCGACGGGGATCCCAACGACCCCATCCATGTCAAGGCGTTCGACAAGGCCGGCTGCCTCGGGCATCGGGTTATCCGGACTCCGGACGAGATCGATACGATCCCCGACGACGAGTTCCCGGTCCTCATGGAATCACATCTGGACGGCTGGGAATTCGCCGTGGAGGCATGGATCCACAACGGCCGGATATGCTTCCTGAACATTTCCGAGTACGTCACCCTCGGATATTCTGTATTCGTACCCGCAACGCCGGAACTGGAGAAGTTCCGCCCCGAGATAACTCGTCAGGTCGAACGGCTGGTGAAAACCTTCGATATCGAGTTCGGCTTCGTGCACCCGGAATATTTCGTCACCAGCGACGGTGAGATGTACTTCGGTGAGGTCGCTTACCGGCCGCCGGGATTCAAGGTGTTCGAACTGCTGGAGCGCTCGTACGGGTTCAACGCCTATCATGCCCTCGTACTGGCCTTCGATCCGAAGACCACCGAGGAAGAGATCGAGAACTTCTTTCCGCGGGAAGTGGAGGATGCGAAAGGGCACGCGGGCTGTTTCGGGGTTTATCCGCGGCGACGCGTGGTCAGTCAGTTGTCGGTGCCCGACGAGACCGAGGACCACGAATATTTCGAAACCCACGAGCTCGCGGAGCCGCTGACGGAAAAAGTGACCAAACGTACCGCATTCGGCAATCATTGGGGCTTGTTGTACTTCTTCGGTGACGACCCGTACACTCTGCGGGATCTGCTGAAGCGACAGGAAGAGCTCGATTTCTACATCTGATTCGTTCGGCAGTTTCGCGTAGGAGCGACTCCGGGCCCGGAGGCGGTAGCGCAGCGTAGCCACGCAGCCGTTGCTCATACGCCATAGACACTGATCACGGGGAGGATCCTCATTTGACCCCACTCAGCGGTGACGGGGCGACCCTCGACAGACGTCTGGCCTTGCTGGATGACGCGACGCAGCTGCTCGCGGACACCAGCGATTTCGGCAAGCACCTGAAGCTGTCGAGGGTTCTCGCGGCGCTGCGCCGAGTACTGTTGTTGCCCGGCGGCTGCGCGGCCGTACGGGCACGGGCGGCGCGGCTGGAATCGGCCGGTCTGTTCCGCGGTACGGATTGGGCACAGCCGCAGATCCTGATCCCCTCGTTGAGCACAGGTTCGCTGCGCAGCGCCAACGGCGACACCGTGGTGCTGGAGACGGTGAGCAATCTACGGCTGCTGGCGGTGGCCAAGGGCGAGTACGTGCACCCGATGATCTCCGCCGAACAGGCGAACCATCATCTGTCCCAGGTGCTGGCCATGAATCTGACCCTGTTGTTCACGCCCCCCACCGAGGCGGAGCGGGCGCAGCAGGGCCGGATGGCCCAGGTTTCGCGGGAACTGCTACGCCATCTCGTCGAGGAGATCGGCTACGAGAAGGTGCTGGAGAACCTGGTCGACGAGATCTGGCGGATCCTGCGGCAGCGGCCGATCCAGGTGGAACCGGTGAAGCGGATGATCACCCAGATCGCCGTCGCCCGGACCAACCCCGATATCGATCTGGGCGCCGCGGGACTCGGTGCCGACCGGTTGATCAGCAGTCTCTACGGCACCACCGAGGCGTGCCGGGAGGATCCGGGTGTCGAGGTCTACCGGGAGCGCCTCGAATCCATGGACGACAGCGCGCTGGCGTACGAGACCGCGGGTTTCGCCCGATCCATGCACGACACCGGACTGGTCTCCCCGTATCACGCGGTGCTGGTGCGTTTCCTGCTCGGCAAGGGGGAGTACCTGCTGGGCGAGGCGCTGGGCCTGTCCAGCACCGGACGCGAATGCCTGCTCTGCTACCACGAACTGGTCCGCCGCCTCATCGCCGATGCCGTGCACGTCGAAACCGCGCAGTGCATCTACGGGATCGCGCTGCTGCTGGAACGCGGGATCCTCTACCAGCCGCCGGTCGCCCCGGCGCTGTGGCGGCAGCTCGCGTTGCAGCTCTCGCCGTACTCGCAGGAACGGCTCACCCAGGCATTCGGTGCCGATCCGGACCCGCATGCCCGCCTGCTCGCGGGCATGCTGTCCATCCTGGGGCTGCCACTGGGCGTCGGTCAGGGCGACAACCCGACCTGCCAGTCGGCCCGCGCACTGTCGATGTGGGCCTACAACGACCCCGACTATCTGCTGCAAACGCTGGCCTGGGCGGCGCGTGACGACGAGGTCGTCATGCATTTCGAAGGCCGGCCCATCTCCTCGCGCGACAGCGTGGGCGGGGTCGCCACGAAACTGCCGGTCGACCTGGATCCGGTATCGCTGCTGGTGGTGCCGCATCTGGACCGTATATACGCGGAAATGGGCAGGCAGTGCGCCGACCGCGAAGGCGATCCGCACCGCTGGGTGAACCCGGAATTCCACGGCTGGTGGTCGGGCCGGGGATTCCGGATCAACGTCGATGTGGCCACCGGGCAGCTCACCGATCTGGACGAGTTCCTGCGCCACTTCTATGCCAGTTACCACCCGTTCCACAACGGCAACCAGCCGTTGATCCACCCCCAGCCGGCCGGAGTCGCGGTGACCGACAGCGCCGCCCGGTTCGTGGGCTGGCATGCGATCACCATCCTGCGGGTCGCGCTGGATCCGCAGGACCGGATGCGCGTCTACTTCTACAACCCGAACAACGACAGCGGTCAGGACTGGGGCGACGGGGTCGTGGTGGGGACGGCCGGCCACGGCGAACGTTTCGGCGAGGCCTCGCTGCCGTTCGAACAGTTCGCCTCCCGGCTCTACATCTTCCATTTCGACCCCCTCGAGCCGGGAGAGCTGGCGTCGGTGGACCGCACCGAACTGGACCGGGTCGTCGGCTATGTGCACCGCAGCTGGGGGGCGGATCGGCTGACCGCCTGATACCCGTTGCCGCCGGAGCGAGACGGCCCGGCCCGGGATCGATACCTGGACCGGGCCGTCTCGGCCGACGAGCAGGAACAGGTACGTCGGGAGCGGACGTCGTTGCTGCTGGAGACCTTATTTCACCGGGAACGGCTCGTTGATCGTGGTGACGTATTGGATGATCGCTCCGATGGTCACCGGTGCGGTGATCAGTAGCTGCCCGGCCACCGTGCCCAGGGCGCCGACGGCGATGATTCCGCCGAGACAACCGACCACCGCGGCCGGAACGAACGGGCCGAAGAGACCGACGATGGTCGCCGCGGCCACGGTCGCACCGGCGATACCGCCGAGTACGCAGCCGAGGCCCGCGCCACCCAGTCCGCCGACGAGGGTGCCGATGGCCGCGCCGGTGGCGATCGTGTCTTTGAGCCGGGTGAAGGCCGCGACTTCCCGGTCGTACGGGGTTTTCCAGGGAGCCGTCTCCTGGTGAGGAAGGGCGACCGGCCGGTACACCGCTTGGGTGGGATCCAGTTGTGGAGTGAGTGTGGCGGTATGGCCGGAGATCTCGGCAGTGATCGGGAACTCGAAGTCGTCGATTCGGAAGGTCAGCGGTGCGCCTGCCAGTACGGTTCCATCGGGTGCTTCGATCTCCAGTACTCCATCGTCGACCATCATGGACCCGGAATCGGTGGTGACGACCGCCCGATCCTCGACGACCTCGGCACTGAAGCCGACAGCTGCGGGCTCGGACGCGGGCGCCGCTTGGGCGGCGCCGGATGTGATACCGATTGCGGCAGCGAGCAGCCCCGCGATCGCGGCACTGTTTTTGACAAGCATGTGATCACCTCGTGTGGGAGTGCTGGGATAGAGCGCAAGGAACCGAACGGAGCCGACCGGCCGGTGGTGTAACGGCGCACGGACGGATCCGGGCATTTACCTTAGATTTACTTTCGTAGTGCTCTCAGCCACGGGAGTACGGAAGGTGTTCTGTCTCTTGTCTTCCCGATTGCCGAGGGTGCTGTTCTCGCCCGTCCCGCGGTGCCGACGCCGGATGCCGTGCCGCGAGCGCAATGCCCCGCACCATGTGGTCCGGACGTAGAGTGGATGGGTGCGTCTTCTCGTGACCGGTGGGGCCGGGTTCATCGGAGCCAACTTCGTCCAGCAGACCGTCACCGAACGGCCGGAGGTGACGGTTACCGTCCTCGACGCGCTCACCTATGCCGGTAATCGTTCCTCGCTGGATCCGGTGGCCGACCGGATCGATTTCGTGCACGGCGATATCGCCGATCTGGATCTGGTCGACGAACTGGTCAGCGGGGTGGACGCGGTGGTCCATTTCGCCGCCGAATCGCATAACGACAATTCCCTGACCGAACCGTGGCCGTTCGTGCAGACGAATATCGTCGGCACGTATTCCCTGCTGCAGGCCGTGCGCCGCCATGAGGTGCGTTACCACCACGTGTCGACCGACGAGGTCTACGGTGATCTCGCTGCCGGCGATCCCGCGTTCACCGAACGCACGCCGTACAACCCGTCGAGTCCCTATTCGGCGACGAAGGCGTCCGGCGATATGTTGGTTCGCGCCTGGGTACGGTCCTTCGGGATCCGGGCCACCCTGTCGAACTGCTCCAACAACTACGGGCCGTATCAGCATGTCGAGAAGTTCATTCCACGCCAGATCACCAATCTGATCGACGGCGTGCGGCCGCGCCTGTACGGCGGCGGGCAGCAGATCCGCGACTGGATCCACGTGGACGATCACAACCGCGCCGTATGGGATGTGCTGGAACGTGGCCGGATCGGGCAGACGTATCTGATCGGCGCGGACGGCGAGCTCGGCAACCGCACAGTGGTCGAACTGCTGCTGGCCGAGTTCGGTCGTGCCCCGGATGATTTCGATTTCGTCACCGACCGCGCCGGGCACGATCAGCGCTATGCCATCGATGCGAGCACGCTCCGCGACGAACTCGGCTGGCGCCCCCGCTACGCGGATTTCCGGACCGGTCTGGCCGCCACCGTGGCCTGGTACCGGGCCAACGAATCCTGGTGGCGCCCGGTCAAAGCCGCCACCGAACGCGCCTACGCCGAAGCCGGCGAACGGACGATCGCCGCCCCCTGATCGCCGCCCCGGCTCACCCCACAGTGCCGGAGGCGGCGCCGCAGACCTACGCCCAGACGTAGATGTGATATTTCGCGACCGTGGCAACCAGTGCGATCGTCGCCGCGACCACGATCGTCACCGCGGCGCCCCGCCCCGGCTCACGATCGTCGGGGCCGCGTAGCCGCAACGGCATCCAGCGCAACAGCACCACCAACGTCACGATTGCCAGCGGAATGAAGTACCGGCCCTGGACGCCGTCGATGATGTAGTAGCCGACCGGCGTGAACGACATGTACAGCGTCACGTAGATCATCGCGACACTGGCGGCCATGGTCAGCGCGACCACCAGCGTCCGCCGGAAATCCGGGTGGGCGAAGCGTTCGGCCGTCCCGACGCTCACGGCGAGTGCCAGCAGGCAGGCAACGATCGCGGTGGCGGGCACATTCACGTACGCGAAACCGAGTTCACCGAAGAATTCGGTGAACCATTCGTGATCGCGGCGCAGAATGCTCTCCCAGAAGGTTCGCAGGAAACCGAACGGGTCGGTCAGGATGCCGATCAGCTGTTCACCGGTGTCGACCGTGTACCACTGGTGCTGCGGGCGCATCAGGCTGGTGCCCTCGCCGGTCGGTGCCGCGATCTTCATCCACACAGCGAAACCGGCGGCGCCCAGGCCGGCGCAGACCCAGGTGACCCAGCGGCGCCACCCGGTCAGGCCCATCCGTTCGGCCGGAATCAGCACCACCAGCATGGCCAGCAGGATGTAGGTCGGTTTGCACAGCGGCAGCAGAACGGCGCAGGCCATCACCGCGGCCGTTTCGGTGCGCCCCAGCCTGTCCCCGAGGAACAGTCCCTTGACCAGCAATGCGGAGACCAGCAGGGCGAGCGCGTTGGTGAGGGTGTCGGCGGTGATGGTGCCGGCCTGGAACACTGCGATCGGCAGAACGGCCACGGTGAACGCCAGCCATTGGATGCGGTGCGCCCGCAGCGCCCACAGCGCGAAACCGACCACCAGCAGGTAGGAGGCCAGACCGGCGAGCCTGGTGAGGCGTACCAGGGTGCCCGCATCGGCCCCGACGAGGTCGGCGGTCCAGATACCGATCGCGTTCGGGATATAGGGCACGGCCGAATACGCCGCGGTGTTGGTGAACCACACCGTCTTCTGCTCATCGGTGACCGGTGCGTCGCTCAGCCGCTGGTAGGCGCCGGGGTCGGCGACGAGAGGGAACGGCTCGCCCGGGTTGTGGGTGTAGTCGTCGAGCGCGAATCCCATGAGCGCTTCCACGGCGGCCGGTACTTCACCGCCGTAGGCGACACCGCGGTCGTCCTCGATCGCGGTGGGGCCCAGTCCACCCTGCGACACCTGGTAGGCACGGCCGAACTGGGTGAGTTCGTCGTGTCCCCAGAACGGCGGGCTCATCACCGCGAACACCAGGCCGAAGATCCCGGCGAGCAGGAGGAAGGCCACGGTGGCCGGACCGGCCCGGTGGACCACGGCGCGGCCCGCGCGGGCCGGAGCAGACAGGGGTCTACTGCCCGCGGCCCGCTCGTTTCCGGCGGGACGGGTCTCGGTATCGGCGGTCAACGGACATCCCCGGCCACGGGATCCGGCTGGGATTCGCCGGTCGAAGCGGCCGGTTGTGCCGCGGCCGGCGCCTCGTAGCGCAGGTAGATCAGCCGGGCGGCCTCGTGCCGGGAGCGGCGGATGCCGTCCAGGATCAGCCCTGCTGTCCAGGCGAGGAAGCCCACCAGCAGCAGTGTGCACGCCAGGAAGAGGGTGGGGAAGCGCGGCACGGTATGGGATTCGTAGTATTCCGCGATGATCGGGATGGTCAGGACCACCGAGACGATCCAGCTCAGGGTGCCGAACAGGCCGTAGAACGCTACCGGCCGTTCGTGCCGGGCCAGGCCGAAGATCAGGGCCAGGATTTTGAATCCGTCGTGGTAGGTGCGCAGTTTGCTTTCACTGCCCGCGGGCCGATCCCGGAAGCCGACCGGCACCGCGGCTTTCGGAACGCGCAAATGCAGCGAATGTACGGTGAGTTCGGTTTCGATCTCGAATTCCCGGGATACGGCGGGAAAACTCTTGACGAAGCGGCGGGAGAACACCCGGAACCCGCTCAGCATATCCTCGACGTTTTCGCCGAAGACCTTGCCGACCACGCCGTTGAGGACCCGGTTACCGGTTTCGTGACCGGCCCGGTAGGCCGATCCGCCCACATCCTGCTTCCGGACGCCGAGGACATGATCGAAGGGGCCGGAGAGCAGGGTTTCGATCATTTCCGGGGCCGCGGCCGCGTCGTAGGTGTCGTCGCCGTCGATCATGAGGTACACATCGGCCTCGATATCGGCGAAGGCGCGGCGTACGACATTGCCCTTGCCCTTGGCCAGTTCCTTGCGCACGATGGCGCCGGCGGCCTGTGCTTTCTCGACTGTGGCATCGGTACTGAGATTGTCGTACACATACACGACAATTCCCGGCACCGCCGCCTTGAGGTCGGTGACGACTTTGGCGACCGACGCTTCTTCGTTGTGGCACGGAACCACGGCAGCAACGCGCAGAACGGTGGACTCCACCTGGTCAAATCCTCGAAATCGATGGATATGGGAACACCGGGAGAGTACCGGGTCGGTGTCGTGACCGATGGCTCAGGTCACTACGGTACCGTCGGCGCGTGTCATCTGGTGAGTCGTCGGCCGTGGTCGACACCGGCGCGCCGGCCCCCCGTTCGCTCGTCGCCCGGGTGCGTGCCGGGTTACGGCAGAGCGCGGCGTTCCTGGTGGTCGGGGTGATCGGGTTCCTGGTCGACGCCGGTACCTACAACCTGCTGGTGTTCAACTTCGGTGCCTGGGGCGGCGAGGGGTTGATGTTCCACGTCCCGTTGCCCGCGAAGATCATCGCGATCGCGGTGGCGACCGTGGTCACCTACTTCGGCAACAAGTGGTGGACGTTCTCGCACAAGCAAACCGGTAGTCCGGCCCGCGAATACGTGATGTACGCGCTGATCAATGTGATCGCCATCGGGTTGCAGCTGGGGTGCCTGGGTTTCTCCCGCTATGTGCTGGATCTGTCCACCCCGCTGGCCGACAATATTTCTGGAACACTGATAGGTCAGATCGTTGCGGTGGTGTTCCGGTATTGGGCTTATGACAAGTTCGTGTTTACCGGCGAAGGCGATAGGGAAACGACCGAACGGGCGACCGGCGTGGCTGATTGATATTCTCGGGCGCGCCGCGAACCGTATTCCGGGACATGTCGGTCCCGTCGGCACATAAGGATTTCGAGGACTTCATGGACCAGTCGGCTATGCAGGCCGTTAGCGAGACGAACGAACACTCGGCGGCCGCGCCGGAGTCGCTGCGCGCCGAACACCATCGGGCACCGGACCGGCTGGTGTTGGCCCGGGGCATCTTCACCGGACCGTCATCCAAGATCAGCGACGAGCTGTACGCGGTCGTCAAGGGCCGAGCCACCCGCGAGCGGATGAGCCTGCACCTGGAAAAGGGCGCCACCGCACACACCAACACCTACTTCGGCCGTTTCGCCGCCAGCTACTGGCAGCGCTGGACCGTGGTGACCGAAGTACAGGCGACCATGACGCTGCACGTCGGCAAACACGCCAGAGTGCGGATCGTCGCCTCCGATATCGCGGGGCACCGCCGCATCGTCGGCAGCACCGAGGTCACCGCCGGCGGGCAGGTGACCTTGACCGCCCCGCTGGATCAGTTCGTCGACGGCGGTGCGCTCTGGCTCGAATTCGATGCCGTCGGCGGGGAACTGGCCGTTTCGGACCTCACCTGGACCGCGCCGGCGCCCGCCACCGTACGCCCGGTGGCCATCGCGATCTGCACCTTCAACCGCGCCCAGGACTGCGCCGAAACCGTCGCGGCACTGGCCTCCGACGAGACCGTACTCGGTGCCCTCGACGCGGTGTATGTGGTGGACCAGGGCACCGACCTGGTGGAGAACCAGCCGCGGTACCAGGAAACCCGGCCCGTGCTCGGCGCGAAACTGCGCTATATCCGCCAGCCCAACCTGGGCGGCGCCGGCGGTTTCACCCGCGGGCTGTACGAGGTGTCGGCCACCGACGAACACGCCGACGTCATCCTCATGGACGACGATATTCTGTGCGAACCCGAAACCGTGCTCCGGTTGCAGGCCTTCGCCAACCTCACCGTGGAACCGACCCTGGTCGGCGCCCAGATGCTGTTTCTGCTCAACCCCGACTATCTGAACGTCGGCGCGGAGGACGTGCACCTGGACAAGCTGATGCACGGCCAGAAGGTGCCCAAGGCGCTGCGCAACACCAGCATGCTCAAGAAGAACCAGGAACGCCGCGTCGACGCCGGTTACAACGCCTGGTGGACCTGCCTGATCCCGGCCGAGGTCGTGAAGAAGATCGGGCTGCCGCTGCCGATCTTCTTCCAGTGGGACGATGTGGAATACGGGGTCCGTGCCCGCGAGCACGGGTTCGTCACGGTCACCCTGCCGAACGCGGCGGTCTGGCACGCGGACTTCTACTGGAAGGATTTCGACGACTGGGCCCGCTACTTCAGCACCCGTAACTCGCTGATCGTCAGTGCCATGCACGCCGACCTGGATGCCGGCACCGTCTCCCGGCAGCTGCTCCGCAATATCGGGGAGTACCTGGTGGGGATGCAGTACGGTCTCGCGCACACCACGCTGCAAGGTATCGAGGACTTCCTGCAGGGCCCGCAGATCCTGCGTGACGGTGGCACCGAGGTGCTGCGCCGGGCCCGCACCAGCCGCGCCGACTACCCGGAAACCGTGAAACATCCCGCCGCCACCCCGACGGTGAACTCCGCCGATATCCGGGTACGCCGGGCCGGGGGCGAACCCAGCCGGCTACTGGCGGTGCTGATCAAACGGGCGATCCAGCAGTGGACCGGCCGGGTGGAATACGGGCTCATGGGAGTGACCCGCGAGGACGCGCACTGGTGGCATGTCTCGCTGTTCGACCATGTGGTAGTCACCGACGCCTCGCAATCGGGAGTACGGGTACGCAAGCGCGACAAGGCGCGGGCGCGCGCCCTGCTGCTGCGTACGCTGCGGGTCCTGCGCCGGCTGCGCAAAGAACTGCCGACATTGCAGGAGCGCTATCGCAGCGCCCACGCCGAGCTCACCAGCCGCGAGAACTGGGAGCGGTTGTACGGGATCAACGGGAAGTAGCTGATCACGGGTGGAACCGAGGCGGTTCCACCCGTGACAGTCGGTATTCGCGCGCGCGGAGATCCGTGTAGTCGGTTGCCCGCCGCCGCGGTGCGGACTGCTCGCCTGTGCCCGCCATCCGATCGTCGAGAAGCGGGAGTTGCCGCACTGCTGGGAGACTTGTCCGGCGACTCCCGGCGGGCCACCCCGCCCGTCGATACCGGCTCACGAACCCCGTCGGCCTCGCTCGGTTACGACACCGATCGTCCGGTCCGGCGATACATGCGGCGGGCAGCGATCGACCTCGACCGGCAAGGTGCGGCCGGGGATACTCGGCGATCTCGGCCCAGGTCGCGCGGAAAGCAGGCGGTGACAGCCGCCTGTCGGCCGGGCGAGGTGGGCCGAGGGGCACATCGAGTCCATTGACGCGTAGCAGCGAGTGGGCGCCGCTTGGCGATCAGAGAAAGAGATCTGTGCTGAGCGGGCCGTCACCGGGGGTTACGCGGTACTTGTCGAGGTCGGTGATGCCGTGGGCGGCCAGTACGTCGTCGTCGATGAAGAAATTTCCGGTGGTTTCGGCGGCCGGTGAGGTGAGCACCAGATACGCCGCGTCGGCGTAGATATCCGGGGTCCGCGAGGTGCTCACCATCTCCTCGCCGCCGAGGAGATTGCGCACCGCGGCGGTGGCGATGGTGGTGCGCGGCCACAGCGAATTCACGCCGATACCGTCGGGTTTCAGTTCCTCGGCCAAGCCCAGCGTGGTCAGCGACATACCGTACTTGGCGATCGTGTAGCCCAGGGAAGAACCCGCCCATTTCGGGTCCAGGTTCAGCGGCGGCGACAAGGTGAGGATATGCGGATTACGGCCGGCCGCCGCGGATTTGCGCAGCTCCGGGATGCAGAGTTTGGACAGTAGGAAACTGCCGCGGCAGTTGATGTCCTGCATCAGGTCGTACTTCTTCATCGCCAGTGCGTCGGTGGGGGACAGGTCGATGGCGGAGGCGTTGTTCACCACCATATCGATCCCGCCGAAGCGCTCGGTGGTCCGGCGGACGGCCTCGGCCACCGAATCGTCGAGCCGGATATCGCCGACGAACGGCAGTACCGTCCCGCCCACGGCCTCGATCTCGGCCGCCGCGGTGTGGATGGTGCCGGGCAGTTTGGGATGCGGCTGATCGGTTTTGGCGATGAGGGTGATATTTGCGCCGTCGGCGCCGGCCCGCTTGGCGATCTCCAGGCCGATGCCCCGGCTGCCGCCGGACATGATCATCGTCCGCCCGCTCAGTGGTTTGTCTCCGGTTGCCGTCATAGCCTGCCCCTTCTGTCGTCGCGGCCGCCGTCGCGCGATATACAACGCGGCCGGCGCATGCGGTTCGAGCGTAGGCAACCGGCCGGGTGTTGCCCAGAGGGCGCGCGATCATTGCAGGTCGGCGGGGCGTAGCTGTACGGCCGTGGCCCCGCGGCCACGGCCGCATCACGCGACCTCCGGCAATCACGTGCGTGCGTGCCCACGACTTGCGCGGGAACTACGGAATCACGAAGACTTCGGATGTTACGCGGGCGCTCTGCGGGCCGATATCGGTCCGCAGAGCGCCTCGCGCCGAATCACATCGAGGCCATGATGGCGATGTTGAACACGAACATGAGCGCTATGAACGCCCACAGCACATACATCACCACCATGCCGGGCGTCTTCTGCGGTACCGGCCCGATCGCGCCGTTCATGAAGATGATCGCGGGCGCCCGGTAGTAGTACCGAACCGCCTGCCCGGGCTGGACAGAAACCGGAGTCTCGGCGGGACCCATATCGAACAACCACGGTGTCACCACACGCACCTGGTAGTTACCGGGGCCCACCGGGATATGGTTCGCCCCCCAGCGCGTATTCGGCACCTGCTGCCCGTTCACGAAAATTTTCGGTTTGGTGATCGCGAGCAGGAATTCTATGGGGGTGTAGGAACAATCCACCGTGATGCCCGGTGGATCGTTCGGCGCCGGCTGCCCCGGCTGCTGACCGTACGGCCCCGGCTGCCCGCCCGGCCCGAACTGTGCCTGCGGCTGCCCGGGCTGCGGGTACGGCCCGCTCTGGAACTGTGGTTGCCCCACCGGCTGGGGTTGCGGACTGCTCGGGAACGGCGGTTGCCCGGAGGGCTGCCCGAATCCTTGCGGCGGCACGCCCCACTGCTGCTGCCCCTGTGGTCCCCCTGGTTGCTGCGGTTGCCCGCCCGGATGCGGTGCCGGCGGCGCAAACTGTGGTTGCGGCGCCGGGTACTGGCCGGGTGCGGGCATTCCCTGTGGCGGCTGACCGCCGGGGTAACTCATCGATCTCCTCCCGAATCATGCTGATTGCCAGCCGAACCTACCTGCTGGGGAGGAAACTCTCGCATCCGCCGTCAACCCCTATTACATATCGACTGACCGATATGAGAAGTATGGGCGGTCCGGGTCTAATCCGGTTTCTGGAACTGCTCGTTGCGGCCGAGGCTGCGCAGATGGAACCACTCGCGCAATCCGGCCGGATCGCGACGGGTCACGAGGAAGAACCAGGAGAAACGAATCCACTCCTGGGGCAGCAGCTTTCGCATACCCGGTTGCGACATGAGGTACCCGCGGTTGCGGTAGGTGAAATAGCGCTTCACCGGATCGTCCGGGTACTGGGTGTGCATCCGCCCGCCCAGGATCGGCTTGAATTCGGCGGCACCGTTCGGGTGCAGATAGGCCGTTTGCAGGCAGGTGCCGAAGGGTAATCCGGAACGCACGAGACGCCGGTGGACCTCCACCTCGTCACCGCGCACGAACAGCCGCAGATCCGGTACGCCGATCACATCCACGGCCTGCGCCGAAATCAGTGCGCCGTTGAACAGGGAGGCGATACCCGGCAGGAAATCGTCGTCGCCGAGTTCGGAGCGCCGCCGCCGCCACACCAGGCCGCGGCGCAGCGGGAAGGCCAGCCGGTCGGGTTCGTCGATATCGCAGACCACCGGCGAAACCTCCACGAGATCGTGGCGGCGTGCGCAATCGAACAGCGTGGCAAGTACTTCCGGCCCGTCGGGACGGCCGTCGTCGTCGGCCAGCCACACCCAGTCCGCACCGAGGCTCAGTGCGTGCAGCATACCGAGCGCGAACCCACCGGCGCCGCCGAGATTATGCGCCGAACCGAGGTAAGTGGTCGGTACCGGTTGATCGGCGACCAGTTCGGCCACCTCGCCCTCGTTCCCGTTGTCGACCACGATCAGGTGATCGACCGGACGCGACTGGGTCCCCACGGCTTTCAGCGATTCGGCGAGCAGATCCCGCCGCTTATGCGTCACCACCACGGCCACGACAGTGGCGTCGGCGCTGTAGTCGGCCGCGGGCAGCACCGCCGCGGCGGGGTCCGTCGGCACCGCGGCCTGCTTGCCCTGCGCTACCGTCTCCGAGCCGCCCGATTCGATCGTGCGCGGTTCATCGGGCGTGAGCGAGGGCTCCGCGTGGTCACGTTTGGCCGCCCCCTCCGGGCCTGACTCGCTCATACCTGGTTGTTCTCCAGTTCTCGTTCGCTGTCGGCCGACTGCGGCTCGGGCTCACCGGTTCCGGCGGTGGAGCCACCGGTCTTCTCGGCCTCCAGCTCACGCAATACCGTCGCCACATGATTACCCGCGTCCGGCCCCTCGTAGGCGCGGACAACTTCTTCGATTCCGCCCTGTAGCCGGATCTGGCCGTGATCGATCCACATCGCGGTATCGCAGAGCTGGGCGAGGAATTCGTTGGAGTGGCTGGCGAAAACCAGAATGCCCGAGCGGGCGACCAGTTCCTGCAACCGGATCCGGGCCTTCTTCATGAACTCCGCGTCGACCGCGCCGATACCCTCGTCGAGCAGCAGGATCTCGGGGTCGATGGAGGTCACCACACCCATCGCCAGCCGGACTCGCATACCGGTCGAATAGGTGCGCAGCGGCATGGACAGGTACTCGCCGAGTTCGGTGAATTCGGCGATCTCGTCGATTTTGGCCAGCATCTGTTTCCGGGTCTGCCCGAGGAACAGGCCGCGGATGATGATGTTCTCGTACCCGGAGATCTCCGGGTCCATCCCGACACCCAGATCGAACACCGGCGCCACTCGCCCGCGGATGCGCGCGCTGCCACGCGACGGTTCGTAGATACCGGACAGCAATCGCAGCAGGGTGGATTTACCGGCGCCGTTGTGGCCGACCAGGCCCACCCGGTCGCCTTCCTTCAGTGACAGTGTGATGTCGCGCAGGGCCTCGACGACCACAACATCGGACTGGTTGCGGCCGATCGACCCGCCGGCCTTGCCCAGGAACGCCTTCTTCAGCGACCGCGATTTCGCGTCGAAAATCGGGAATTCCACCCACGCGTCGCGGGTTTCGATACTCACCTGATCGGTCATGACCGGCTGACTCCTAAACCCAGTAGGGCACGCGCGAACGGTACTTCTTCAGGGCGATCGCGGCGGCGATCCAGCCCACCACGGTGATCGCGCCGACGATCGCCCAGTGGTACAGCTTCTGATCGTCGCCGAGCAGCGGCGCGCGCACGATCTCCAGGTAGTGGTATGTGGGGACGACCTCGGCTATCCGGGCCCGTTCGGCGACCTCGCCGCCCTGGGCTTCGAGGCTCTTGGTGCTCCACATCACCGGGGTCAGCACGAAGAGCATCAGCGTCATACTGCCGAGGATGGGCGCGATATCGCGGTATCGGGTGCTGAAGATCCCGAACAGCACCGAAACCCACATGGCGTTCAGGAACAACAGCGCCAGCGCCGGTAGCGCCGCGATCGCCGTCCAGTGCAGATCGCGCCAGACCCCGAACAGGGCCAGGACCACGACGTAGATCAGCAGGTTGTGGGCGAAGAACAGCATCTGCCGCCACACCAGCCGGAACACGTGCACGCTCAACGCCGAGGGCAACTGTTTGATCAGGCCCTCGTTGGCGATGAACACATCCGCGCCCTCGATGATCGAGGCGTTGATGACATTCCACACGATCAGGCCCACCGCGACGTACGGCAGATATTCCTGCAGCGGCTGACCGAGCAGCGCCGCGTACAGGATGCCGATGGCAGTGGCCTGCACAGCGGTCGCGATGGTGATCCAGAACGGGCCGATCACCGAACGCCGATAGCGCTGCTTGATGTCCTGCCAGCCGAGCGAGAGCCATAGTTCGCGCTGACCGAACCCTTCGCGGATATCGCGCCAGGCCCGGGCCCAGGACTGCGAATCGGGCTCGATCGGGGCCGGGGCGGTCACCTGGGCGATATCGGTATCGGCTACCGGGGTCTGCTCGGAACTCACGGGCTTCTCATCTGCGGCGGGAGTGTGGTCGGCGCGCACCGAGCTCTCGTCGGTGCTCGCCGGATCTTCAGGGGTTACCAGGTCGGGGCGAGCGGAAGCTGCAGGCACGGTGCACGACACTACCCCGGCAATACGATCCGGTAACGCCTGGCATATACACCACCGCGTTCAGAGGTATTGCCCGGTGCCCCCGATGGAGTGCCCCTGCTGGCCGCCGCGGCCCTCACCGGCGTGGATACCCGGTGGCAGGGCGCCCTGGCGCATCTGTTCGAGCTGTGCACGCGCGGCCATCTGCTGGGCGAACAGCGCCGTCTGGATACCGTGGAACAGCCCCTCGAGCCAGCCCACCAGCTGTGCCTGCGCGATCCGCAGTTCCGCATCCGAGGGGACGGCGTCCTCGCTGAACGGCAGAGCCAGCCGTTCCAGTTCCTCGCGCAGCTCCGGGGCCAGGCCCTGCTCCAGCTCCCGGATGGAGGATTTGTGGATTTCGGCCAGACGCGTGCGGCTGGCGTCGTCGAGCGGCGCCGCCCGCACCTCCTCCAGCAGCTGTTTGATCATGGTGCCGATCCGCATCACCTTGGCCGGCTGCTCGACCATATCGGCGAGCGTTTCGGTGCGGTCGCCCTCGGTCTCGTCGCCCGTGGAGTTCTCCGCGCCGGAGTACGACGCGTTCGACGCGGCACCCGGCGGCAACACCAGCGGGCGGCCTTCGGGGCCGATCACGACAACGGGTTCCGATGCGTCATCCGATTGCGTCATGTTCCCCATCATGTCGTGTTCGCGCCGAACGTGCTAAAGCCGGTGGTCGTAGAGCGGGTCGTGCCGGCCCCGCCGTCCGCGGCAAGTCGGCCCCGCCGTCGGTGGCAAGTCCCCGCACCGGGCCGGACCAGGGTTACCGAGCGGAGGCCGCTGGCCTTAAAGTGGCCTGCATGACTTACGACGTCGCGCGGGTCCGGGGACTGATCCCCGCCCTGGCCGACGGCTGGATCAACTTGGCTCCGCAGGCGGGCATGCTTGTTCCGGATTCTGTCTCCCGCGCGGTGTCGATCGGATTCCGCTCGTCGTCTTTCACCCATATCGGCCGGCACGGTGCGGCCAAACGCAGCGCGGAGATCCTGCACGAGGCCCGGGTGGCCGTCGCCGATCTCGTCGGCGCCGACCCGAGCGGCGTCGTACTGGGGCCCGACCGCGCGGTCCTGCTGTCCTGGCTGTCCGAATCGCTGAGCTCCCGGCTGGGACTGGGCACCGGTATCGTGCTGTCGCGCCTGGACGACGAGGCGAATGTTGCCCCGTGGCTGCGTATCGCCAACCGGTACGGCGCGCATGTGCGCTGGGCCGAGGTCGAGATCGAAACCTGCGAAATGCCGGCCTGGCAGTTCGAGGAGCTCATCGGACCCACCGCGCGGCTGGTCGCCCTCACAGCGGCTTCCCCGATCGTCGGGTCGGCGCCGTCGGTGCGGGTCGCCGCGGAACGGGTACACGAGGTGGGCGGGTTGCTGGTCGCCGATGCGGTCGGTGCGGCGCCGTACGCGCTGATCGATATCGAAGACCTGAACGCCGACGTGGTCGCGCTGAGTGGTCCGAGCTGGGGTGGCCCGCAGGTCGGGGCGCTGGTCTTCCGGGATCCGGCGTTCCTGGACCGGATCCCGTCCATGGCGTTGAACCCGTACGCGAAGGGGCCCGAACGGCTGGAGGTGGGCGGGCACCAGTACGCGTTGCTGGCGGGGCTCACCACCTCGATCGACTACCTGGCCGGCCTGGACGAACGCGCCGAGGGGACCCGGCGGGAGCGGCTCGAGATTTCGGTGACCTCCCTGCAGGACTACCACGACCAGCTGTTCGACCATCTGATGAGCACGCTGGACAAGATCAGCGGTCTCACCGTGATCGGCCGGGCGTCCACCCGTATCCCGACGGTCAGTTTCACCATCGACGGTATGCAGGCGGAGAAGATCGCGGCCGAACTGGCCGATAAACGGATCGCCGTGCTCGCCGGCTCGCACGGCGGCAGCCGGTTGCTGGACGCGCTGGGCGTCAACGACGAAGGCGGTGCGGTGACGATCGGTCTCGCGCCGTACACCACCCGGCGCGAGATCGATCTGTTCCGGCGGGCGCTCGAATCCCTCGGCTGAGGCCCGCGGCGCACCGGGTCAGCTACCGACCCGCAGGATCACCTTGCCGAATGTCTCGTGTTCGTCGAGCATTTCGTGTGCGCGACCCGCGTCGGCCACCGGCACCTCGGCGTGGATCACCGGGACGATCTCCCCCTTCTCCAGCAGCGGCCAGACGTGTGCACGTACCTCGGCGATGATGTCGGCCTTGCTGCCGCGTCCGGTGGCCGGGCGGTCGCGCAGTTTGATCGCGCGGACCGTGCCCCGTTTGGCCATCAGCGCGCCCAGGTTCAGGTCGGCGTTCACCCCGCCCTGCATCCCGATGACCACGACCTGGCCGTCCAGGGCCAGCGCCTCGACGTTGCGGCCCAGATAGGCGGCGCCCATATTGTCGAGGATGATATCGGCGCCCGGCCCGCCCAGACCGTGCTCGGCGCGGATCATCTCCACGAAATCGTGCTCGCGGTAGTTGATCAGGACGTTCGCCCCGAGTTCCGCGCAGCGTTCGAGTTTGGCCGCCGAGCCCGCCGTCACCGCGACCCGGGCGCCCAGCTGCCGCGCCACCTGGATGGCGTGCGTGCCGATACCGCTGCCCCCGCCGTGCACCAGCAGCAGCTGGCCGGAGTGCAGACCGGCGGTCATCACCAGATTCGACCAGACCGTCGCGGCCACCTCGGGAAGCCCGGCCGCCGACCCCAGATCCAGGCCGTCCGGCACCGGCAGCACCTGACCGGCGGGCACCACGACCTTCTCGGCGTAACCGCCGCCGGAGAGCAGCGCACACACCCGGTCGCCCACCGACCATTCGTGGACACCGTCGCCGACCTGCGCGATGACACCGGAACATTCCAGCCCGGGAACCGGTGTCGTCCCGGCCGGCGGCGCGTAGAAACCGCGGCGCTGCAGCAGATCGGCCCGGTTCACCCCGGCCGCCGCCACCTCGATCAGCACCTCACCGTGCCCGGGTACCGGGTCGGGTGCGTCCGACCACTCCATCACCTCGGGCCCACCGAAACCGTTCAAATTGATCGCGCGCATCGCCCCATAGTGCAACAGCGACCACCGAATGGGCGCCCGCCTACCAGTTGGCGAGTCATTCCTCGCGGTGGTACGAGGGCGTGACCGGTCAGCGGTCCGCATGGCGGCGCTGCAAGCACCCACAGCGAGGTCCAACCGGTGACAGCGACACAGCCGGCATCGACGGTCGGCAGGTTCTCGTTCGGGTGGAGTCCGGCACCGCGTCCACACCGTGGGCAAAAGCCGTCGCGGACCTGTGCACGGGATAGGGGATCGGCTTGCGGGGGTTCCGGCGACGCGGCGTGACCAGGGAGACTGCCCCGTCCGCACCGGATGCGGCGCTGCCGAGCAGTGCGGGCCCCGCTGCGTGCGCGATCACAGCTGGTGCCGTGCGGAGCTGCCCACTCGTATACAGGCGGGGTGGTCGCGGGCGCCGCGTCAGGGCAAGGGGCCTCGACCATATGCGTCCTGGATCGGCTCGGCGGGGCTAGCGTGTGCGTGCGTGAGCAGCTTCATCGACTTCCAGAACGAGATCTACCTCCAGGGAATGGGCGGGGCGGTCCCCGAACTGCCGATGACGGCGGACGGGTTCGAGAGCCGGGCCCGGGAGTTGCTCGACGCGCGCGCCTTCGCCTACGTGGCCGGCAGTGCGTCCAGTGAACGCACCGCCGCCGCGAATCTGGCCGCGTTCGAACGGTTCCGGCTGGTGCCGCGCATGCTGCGTGGTACCAGTGGCCCGGGCACCCGGGATACCGCTGTAGAGGTCCTGGGCACGAAACTCGCCGCGCCGGTGCTCACCGCGCCGGTCGGGGTGCTGGAATTGCTGCACGAAAAAGGCGAGGTCGTGGTGGCGGGGGTCGCGAAGGAACTCGGGGTGGGCAGTGTGCTGTCCACGGCGTCCTCGTCGACCGTCGAGGAAGTCGGTGCGGTGGCGGGGGACTGGTGGTATCAGCTGTACTGGCCGGCCGACGACGAGCTGGCCCGGTCGTTCGTCCAGCGCGCGGAGCGAGCCGGTGCCCGGGCGATCGTGGTCACCGTGGATACGCCCTCGCTCGGCTGGCGCCCACGCGACCTGGAGCTCGCTCATCTGCCGTTCCTGCTGGGTAAAGGTATCGCGAACTACCTGTCCGACCCGGTTTTCCGCGCCAAACTGCCGGCCCCGCCCGAGGAGAGCGAGGATGCCATGCGGATGGCGATCCTCACCTGGGTGGGCCTGTTCGGCAACCACACCCTGCGACCCGCCGATCTGGCCAAATTGCGCGACTGGACCGATCTGCCGATCGCGGTGAAGGGCGTCCTGCACCCCGACGACGCCCGCCTGGTCGTGGACGCCGGCGCGGACGGGATCTTGGTGAGCAACCACGGTGGCCGCCAGATCGATAACTCGATCGCCGCTCTCGATGCGCTGGGCCCGATCGTCGCGGCCGTCGGCGACCGCGCCGATGTGCTCTTCGACTCCGGTATCCGCACCGGCTCCGATATCCTCACCGCGCTCGCCCTCGGCGCGAAAGCCGTCTGCTACGGCCGCCCCTGGGCCTACGCCCTCGGTATTGCCGGGGCGCCCGGAGTCCGGCACGCACTGCGGTTGCTGCTCGCCGATTTCGATTCCGCCATGGGCCTGTCCGGCTGCGCCGACCTCGCCGGAGTCACCCGCGATCTGCTCGCCGTTCCCCGCTGAACCCGGGCATCGGCAACCAGCGGTGAGTACCCGCCGGATTTCGGTTCCGCCCGGGGGTATCGGTTAACATCGAGGCCCTGGAGACGTGGCAGAGCGGCCGAATGCACTCGCCTTGAAAGCGAGAGTCGTGAGAGCGACCGGGGGTTCAAATCCCTCCGTCTCCGCTTCCGCCGGTGGCCCGTATCGCTTCGGCCGGGCCACCGCGCCTGATGCCAACCCCCTGTCACGGCTCTGAGATTCCGCACGCTTCCGCCGTAGCATTGTGTACATGCTGTAGCAGGAAGGTACGCTGGGAATATGAGAACGATCCAGCAACGGGACCTCCGCAATGACAGTGGCAAAGTCCTCGCTGCGGTCGAGAGCGGCGAGAGCTTCACGATCACCCGAAACGGCAAACCGGTCGCGGAGTTGAAGCCGCTGACTCAGCGAACCTTCGTCCCGATCGCCGAACTCGCCCGCACGTCCGCCCATTTGCCGCGTATCGACTACGGCGAATGGCGTGCGGAAATGGATTCGCTGATCGACCAGGAAATGCCCGAAGATGAGTGAACCTGCCGTACCCCGTCATGTCCTGCTCGATACCTCGGTGCTGATCGACTATCCGGAGGTGCACCAGACACTGCCCGAGGATGCGGAGGCAGCGATAAGCGCCATCAGCCTCGCCGAACTAGCAGCGGGGGTGCACGCAACGAAAGACGCGGTGCGCAAGGCGCAGCGTCAACTCCAGTTGCAGTGGGTTGTGAGGTCATTTGCGCCGCTACCGTTCGACGACGAGACGGCCCTGGTCTACGGGTCATTGGGATTGCTCGTGGAACAGATCGGGCGTAAGCCACGCAGGCGGGTGGCCGATTTGCAGATAGCCGCTACCGCACTCCAACACGCACTCCCGCTGTACACCCGAAATCCTGACGACTTCAAGGGACTCGGCCCGCTGTTGAACGTTATCCCGGTGTAAATGGACTCCTCGCCGCTACGGGTTGCTGCCTGCCGCACTATCGCGGGGCCGAACCCTGCCCGGCGCCGCGCGCATCCGCTCCGTCGGCCACGCGGTTGCGTACGGTGGACACGTGACAGAAACGAGCGACGAAACCCCTGGTCCGGGCACCGTGCCGGCGCCGGTGCGGTGGCCCGCTGTACTCACCTGGCGCTCCCACGACGCCTCGCGGATGGAATCGGTTCGCGTCACCCTCAACGGCAACCGGATCCGGGCCAGCGGCCGCATCATCGGTGGGGGTTGCGGGGAGCATCCCGCGTTCAGCGCCTCCTACGACCTGGTCACCGATGAGAACGGGGCGACCAGGCGGTTATCGCTGCGCAGTACGACCGCGGCCGGGGAGCGGCATGCGTCGATCGCGCGCGACGAGGAGAACTACTGGCTCATCGACGCCACCGGCGCCCATGTCCGCTCGACGTTCGGTGGGGCGCTGGACGCGGATGTGGTGCTGAGCCCGTTCTTCAATACGCTGCCGATCCGGCGTTTCGGTCTGCAGCACGCAATGGAGGATGTCCAGGTTCCGGTGGTCTATGTGGGCCTGCCGGATCTGACGGTGCAGGAAGCCGATCTCACCTACAGCAGCGCGGGCGACGGGATCAGTGTGCTCTCGCCGGTGTCCAGTGCGACGCTCACGGTCGACCCGGACGGTTTCGTACTCGACTATCCGGGCCTGGCCGAGCGAATCTGACCGCGCGGCTCGGAACTCCGCAAAGTACCGAAATGTCGATTCCCGGGTCTCACCGCTCGGCGACGGCGAGCGGAACGATGGGCCGGCAGGCCGCCGATACCGCCGAGGCGTTTACGGCGCTCGCGGGTCAGTTCCGCTCCGACCCGGTGTCAAGGCGGGTGATCACTCCGCCCGTCCGGCCGGCGTCCTGCAATTTCTCCAGCCAGCCCGGCGCACCCGGTTCGATATCGGTGATCTCCCAGCGTCGCGCGGATTCGTAGCGTTGCCGTGCCGCGTGCCCGGCGGTGGTGAGTTCGTCGAGTGAAGTGTGCGCGCTCAGCGCCTCCCGGGCTTCGGTGAGGGCGGCGAGTGTTTCGTCGAGTACCGCGAGCAGCGCGTCGGAGTTCGGTTCGCAGATCGCGCGCACGAGGTCGGGCGCGGTGGCCGCGACCCGGGTGCCGTCGCGGAAGGAACCCGCTGCCAGCCCCAGTGCGAGATCGCCGCCGCGTGCCCCGGCCACCGCCAGCGCTTCGGCCAGCACATGCGGCAGATGCGAGATCCGGGCGACGGCGCGGTCGTGCTCCGAGGCCGTCACCGGTACCACCACCGACGCGCAGTCCAGGGCCAGCCGCGCGACCCGTGTCCAGGCGTGCGGGTCGGTACCCGGATCGACGCCCACTGCCCAGGCGGCGCCCCGGAACAGGCCGGGATCGGTGGCCTGCCAACCCGATTCGGCAGTACCTGCCATCGGATGCCCGCCCACATAGCGTTCTTGCAGGCCGTACCGGCGCACCGCGGCCGCGACCGGGGATTTCACACTCACTACATCGGTGAGCGGGCATTGCGGCGCGTACTGCGCGATCGCGTCCAGCATCGGGTTGACCGCCGGCATGGGCACGGCCACCACGATCAGGGCATCGGTTTCGGCAGCGCGGCCCAGCACCGCCGCAAGGTCATCGGAGACGTCGAAACCGGCTTTCTGGGCGGCCGCCACGCCCGGCGCCGATCGGTTGTATCCCCAGCCGGTGTAGCCCGCCGCGGCCGCCGCACGCAGCAGCGATCCGCCGATCAAACCCGTCCCGAGAACACAGAGCGCCGTATGGTTGTCAGCCGTCACCGGAACAGATTCGCATACGAGTTCATCTAACGGGCTCCAGCCGACTACCGTTGCGCCCATGGCAGCACAGCGCTCGGGCACGAACAGGGCGACGTCGGACGATTACGACGACGTCGAGGGGTTCGCGGTGGCCGTTGTCCGGGAAGACGGTACATGGAAATGCAGTCCGCTGACCACGGCCGCGCTCACCACACTGTCCGCCGCGGAGAACGAGCTCAAAGCACTCCGCTCATCCGGTGCGGTTTTCGGACTCCTGGACGTCGACGACGAGTTCTTCATCGTGGTCCGGCCGGCTCCCAGCGGCACGCAGCTACTGGTGTCGGACGCGACTGCGGCGATCGACTACGACATCGCGGCCGATGTCCTGGAGGAACTGCATATCGAGATCCCCGATATCGACCCCGACGATCTGGACGATACCGAGCCGTGGGAGGAGGGTGACCTCGGCATTCTGGCCGATCTGGGTCTCCCCGAGCCGGTATTCAGTGTGATCCTCGCCGACACCGACCTCTACCCGGACGAGCAGCTCGCGATGATCGCGGAACGGCTCGGGTTCGCCTCGGAGTTCTCCGCGGTGCTCGACAAACTGCCCCGTTGAGGTGAGCGGCCCGCTCTCCGACGCCGAGATGGTGCGGGCGGCGCTGGCCGCCGCCGGCACCGCCGATCCGCGGGACGTACCGGTCGGCGCCGTCGTTTTCGACAGCGGAGGCCGTGAGCTGGCCCGCGCCGCCAATGCGCGTGAGGCCACCGGCGACCCCACCGCGCACGCCGAGGTACTGGCGCTGCGCCGGGCCGCGGCGGTCCACGGCGACGGTTGGCGGCTCACCGGGACCACCCTGGCGGTGACCCTCGAACCGTGCACGATGTGTGCCGGCGCGTTGGTCGCGGCGCGGGTGGATCGGCTGCTGTTCGGCGCGTGGGAGCCCAAGACGGGTGCGGTCGGGTCGCTGTGGGACGTGGTCCGCGACCGCCGCCTCAACCACCGCCCCCAGGTTCGCGGAGGAATCGTGGCGGACGAATGTGCGGCGATCCTCGATACGTTCTTCCGCTCGCAGCGTCGCCCCGGTGGGTAAGCGCAGGTCGAGGCCCGATTTAGAGGATCGGCGACCGGTCCGGTATTGTGACTGGCGGTGGCGTGTCCGAGCGGCCTAAGGAGCACGCCTCGAAAGCGTGTGAGGGGTAACCCCCCTCCGAGGGTTCAAATCCCTCCGCCACCGCTTACGCCCCTCTCCTGAATTGCCAGGTGAGGGGCTTTTTTCTTCCCCGCAGAACTCTCGCGCGGGCTCAGTGCCCACATTTTGCCCACACTCCGGCGGGGCGTACGCGTCGTGTATCGCCTGGGGTGAACCGTCCTGGACTGGCTGGAGACTCTGGTCTCCACCAGGTCCAGGACGGTTCAAAGTTCCAGCCGGTGCTCGACAAGCAGCTCAAACACCCGCCCCCACGAACCCGCGCCGATCAGCCACGCCGCAACAAGCTGGCCGGCGCCGAAGCCGAAGCCCGCGCCGGCATCGATCCCACGAAGACGAAGGAGTCGATCAAATCTGCCAGCGGTACGGCGTCCAAACGGGTGCCGGACGATCTGGACCACACCAACATGCGGTTGACCGAGGTCAAAAACGTGGAGCGGCAGGCACTCACCGGCCAGATCCGAGACGACCTGGCGTACTGCGAAGGGCGAAGCCGACACCTCGGCGCCGGCCAGCGTGTAGGGCTCCAGCACACCGATCGCGGGCCCGTCCACGAGACGCCCGAGTGCTGGGTAGTCGGAGTTCATCATCAGATGAAATAGCGGCCGGTTGTAGTATCCGCCAAAATCGGGCGGATATGACATATCTCCTGATGGGAGCACTGCCGGGAGTCCGCTCCGACCCGTTCAACCTCTTCTTTGCGGCTGCACCAACCAGGTAGAACGGGCATATCCGTTGTTTCGGCGGTTACTACCGGAACCCCCTGTCGGGACAGTAGGGGTTCCGGGCTGTGCCGGGAAGGCCCCGGCGCAGCCGCGGCCTCATGTCAGGGCTGGGTAGCCCTCATAACGGGCGGTGAGTGCTTCGAGGTGGTGCCCGGCCGGATCGTCGAAGTACACGCCTCGGCCGCCGTGGTTGGTGTTGATCTCGCCCGGCCCCTGCATCATGGGGCCGGCCCAGTACGTGATACCGCGCGCACGGATTCGCTCCATGATGTGATCGAATGTTTCATCGTTGACCAGGAATGCGAGATGCTGCCCGGGGAAATCGATCGGCGGTACGGCGAAGTCGAGCACCCGCCCGTCTGTCAAATACACCGCGACGAAATGTCCTGCTTCCAGCGGTTCGGGGAGGCCGAAGATGTCGGCGAAAAATTGTGCGGACTCCTGTTTGTCCCGGGCGGCGATGATCGTGTGGTCGAAACGCACATCCACCTGCGGATGCGACATAGGAGACTCCTTCTTTTGTGGATTCGATATCGGGATGCCACAAAAGAAGGCGGGCCGCGGGCCCGCCACGCAATCAAACAGCCGCCGGGAAACCTTCCCGCTCACGGCATATAGCCGACCCGGCAGTCATGGCGCCCACCCTAGCACCGTCGCCGGGCATGCCCACGACAGAAACTCGAACTGAACCTACCGCCGGCGGGCGCGGGCGGGGGGCTATGAGGCCCCATTCGGACGCATCGGAGGTCAAATCAGTCCTTGCGTTGCCGAAGCGCGTAGGTAGTTGCAGATCGTCTGGCGCGTGACTCCGAACTCGCCGGCCGGCACCGACTTTGATTCACCGGCCTCGGCGCGGTCACGCAGCTGTCCGACCTGGAAGGCAGTGAGCGCCGGGGCGCGCATCCGTTGGGAAGCTGTCCTCGCCCACAACCGCCGGGCTTTGGTCCGAGCGGTGCGGCCGCTTACCGATGAGCAGAGCCGACGGCGTCTAGTTCCGTCGCTGACCACGCCGATCGCGTTAATCAAGCATTGCGCGGCCGCGGAGCGTATTTGGTTTCAGCGCACGATCGGTGGGGTCGAGGAATCCCAGTGTGACGGGTATGCCTGGGGCGATGACCAGAGTTGGGTGGTCCCGCCAATGCAGACTCTGGAGGAAGCGATCGCGGAGTACGAACCGCTGCCGAACGCTCACGAGCGATCGCGCGCACCGCGGTCGAGGGCGATATGTTCGTTCACTACCGGCGCGGTGCGGTCAGTTTTTCCTGGATCTGCGCGCACATGATCGAGAACTCGCCCGCCAGGCTGGCCATGCCGACATCCTCGTCGAACAGATCCTCGCCGCCGACCACCGCCGATGTCCATAATTCGATGCATTTTCCGACCGGGCGCCGATCCGTCGCCCGCACCACCCAGTTCCACGACCCCCTCACCCGCTTCACATCTCTTGCCGCCTCGGGCGGGATTCACAGGGCTTGCAGGGTGTAGAGCGCGTCCGTGGCCAGGACGGTCGCGCCGAGGGCATAGCGCAGTGTCGGCGTCCATCTCGGGCATCGGCTCCGGATCCGATGCCCGAGATGCAGAAGTCAGGACCTACTGCGTGCGAAAAGAATCGCTTGCTGAGCTTTCGCGTCCGGGTCGAGCAGCATCTGAGCCTCGACCACGAATCCGGCATCGCGCAGCCAGGATGCCACCCGGTCAGGCTGACGGCGGTGGACATGGACATTCATCGGGTGACCGCCATAGCCGTCCGTCTTCAACAACGACTCGTCGCCGACGTGAAACAGCAGCTGCAGCGGTCCGCCGGGCCGCAATGCTCGGTGGAAGTGCCCGAACACGGTCGGCACCTCGTCGTCAGGGATGTGGATCAACGACTGCCAGGCGAGCAGGCCGGCCACCGAAGCGACGGGCAGGTCCAGGTCCGTCATCGAGCCCACCTCGAACCGCAGGCCGGGGTGGTCGCGCCGAGCCACGTCGATCATCGCCGGGGAGAGGTCGACACCAAAGGCGTCGACACCGAGCTCATGCAGGTGGGCGGTGACTTCACCGGGACCGCAGCCGACGTCCGCGACCGGCCCGCCGCCAGCGACCCGCACGCTGTCGGCGAACAACGCCAGAGCCGCGCGAAGGTACTGGTGTCCGGCGAGGGCGCCGCGCACTTGGTCGGCATAGCTGACCGCGACCGTGTCATAAGAGGTTCGGGTGTCGGCCAACCAGTCATTCGTGGTCATGACCGGCACGATATTCCATGATCACGACCTCGTGGACGGCCGGCAGATACGGCGAGGCCAGGGCTGCAGCCTGCACGTCACCGCACCACCACACATCCACCAGGCACTGCTGGCCGCCGCCGAACCCCCTCGCACGCAGCACCGCGGCCGCCGACCGCAAGGCATACCGGATCTACCGCGACCGCATCACCCAACAACCCCCGGCCTGACCAGCACCCAGCGCGTAGAACCCGCCCTCTACCAGCGGGTTACGCCATATCCGCAGACCCGGGCGCTGAAGGCGGCCGGCTGCACGAAGGTGTTCGCCGACAAGAAGTCCGGCAAGAACATCGAGCGCGAGCAGCTCGCGAAGTGCCTGGACTACATGCGCGGCGGCGACACCCTCGTGGTCGCCTCCCTCGACCGGCTCGGCCGCTCCCTGCAGGACCTGATCTCGATCGTGGCCGACCTGCGCCGCCGCGGCATCGGGTTCCGGTCCCTGCACGAAGCACTCGACACCACCACCCCCGGCGGGCGCCTGGTATTCCACGTCTTCGCCGCGCTGGCCGAGTTCATCCGCGAGCTCATCGTCGACGGCACCCACGAAGGCCTGGCCGCCGCCCGGGCCCGCGGGCAACGCCTCGGCCGGCCACCGGCCATGAGCGAGGAACAGATCCGCCAGGCACGCGCGCTACTGACCCGCCCGGACGAGTCGGTGTCCTCGATCGCTCGACTGCTGGGGGTATCGCGGACCACGCTGTACAAGTACGTGCCGGAACTGACCACGAAAGCGTGAGCCGCCAGTATCAGGTTGAGAACACCTTGTGGGCTCGAGAGAGATAGCGCTCCCGGGATACTTGGGCCTTTCCCACGCGGATACGCAGGAAGAGTCGAAGCGGAGGCGCTGCTCACTGTCGAGAGATTCGCCGCTCTCGGACATGAATTCCGCCTCGGCCTCATCCCATGCGTCGACCTGCATCGAGTAGGCCTTGAGTTGAGCCTGCAGCTCACGAAGGCTTTCATTCAAGGCGGGAGGTCCGGCGAACTCTGCGGCACTCTCGAATTCTCGGAGTGCGCTGTACGCCTGTTCATGCAGGCGTTGCGCTTCCTCCGCGTTCTGCCCACCCAATAGGGCTGTACGCACTCCACGCGCCGCCTCGTAAAACTGAGCAACTCCCCGGATGTAGTCGCGGTGAGCTTCGTATCGGCGATCCTGCACAGCATGGGTACGGTCGGCGAGGCTCTGCTTCCGCGTAGACCTCGCGTTGAATGCGGTTCCGCTGAATGTTGCCAAGCCGCCGACCAGCGCACCTGCCACACCGATCAGTCCTGTTAGTAGTTCTGGTCCCATCTCGCCAATCGAAGCAGATCTCCACCGCAGTAGTCATTGCGGCATAAGGCTTTCCGGCGCCTTCTGCTACGGCCGGCCGTGGACTCGCTCCGCCGGGCCCGGGATCGTGAAGGGGATCATGCCCTGCACGGCGGGACCGGACGGCACATAGCCCAGTTTGCGCAGCATCCCAAGGCTCGCCGTGTTCCTGACATCGACAGACCCGCCCAATGTCACCACGTCCGCGAGCTCCGGATGATCGAACACGGCTTTGAGCGCGGCCGACCCGAGACCTTTTTCCTGCCGCAAAGGGTCGATGACGATGTTCACGCCACCATGGAAGGGCGGCGTCACCGGGGCCCCTTCCTGCTCGGCCCATCCGGTCACTGCACGGAGACGAACCCGACCACCGTCTCGGTGGCCACGTCACGCACCATGCGGCGCATCCTCGGCCGTGCGATGTACTTGCCTGCGCTCACCCTGGAACCGGGCACATCGTCCCTCTCCTGATGCTCCAGTTCGTGGACGTACTGCAACACGTCCTCGTCTTCCCGCCAGTAACGCAACATCGGCAGATCGCTCGACGTGTATTCGGTGAGCACGACCTTCGGCAATGTCATGGCCGACAACGTATTCGCGCGCAGCGATCAACGCAGTAAGACCACCGATTCGGGTCACTTATCGGTGGTCAGAAACGGCGCGATTTGGACTCATGTCCAGTAGTGTCGGGGCGCCGATTCCGCGTCGCTCGGCCCTGCGTCACCTGGCGTGACGCGCTATCTGCGACGCACCGCTACCAAGATGATGCGCCCGCGTCGCACCTATCAAGATGATGTGATTCACTGCGTCGGCCAGAACAAACACCAGGCCAGCACCAACGCGGGAACCCCGGCGTACCAGGCCATTGACCGCGCGGAGGGCGCCGAGCGTGACCGGGCGGGCGATGTGCTCGCCTCCGCCGCGATCACCTCCGCGTCGGTCCTGCGCCGGTTCGGGCATAGCTCCCTGGCGTGGATTGCAACCCAGGCAGCGGAAACCGCGGCGCGGAGCACTGGAAGTACTGCGGCACTGGCCGCCGCCGCATTCACGCGCTCACAGATGCTCATGACTCGGGCCGGCGGGCTGCGTGCCGCGCTCCGACACGCGGAGACCGCCGCCGATGAACTGAGCGCCGCTGCGCGCTCCGTGGGCGATGTCGAGCACTCCGGCATGCTCCGGCTACAGGCGGGGTTGGCGACCGCCACCGTGGGCGGAGACCCGGAACCGCACTTCGCCGAGGCGGCCGAGCACACCGCCAAGCTCGCCGGCGCCGAGCCTGGCACGCCATTGCTGCGTAATCCCACGTTCGGCCCGGCGAACGTCGCGCTGTGGCGGCTGTCGGCCGCGATGGAGCGGCGCGACGCCGAACAGGTGCTCACCCTCGCGCCAACCCTCGCCCCGGACGAACTGCCTTCGGAGGGGCGGCGGGCACAGTACTTCGTGGAAGTCGGCCGGGCTCATGCGCTGCGCCGGGACTACCAACGGTCATTGCACGCCCTGTTGCGGGCAGAACACGCGGCACCGCAGAAGGTCCGCAACATGGGCCACGTCCGCGAGGTCGTCGGGTTCATGCTCCGCAGCGCCCGGCGCGACCTCACGACCCGTGATCTGGGCAAGCTCGCAAAACGAGTCGGCGCCGTACCCGTGTGACTCACGCCGTTCAGCCGGACGAACTCGCCGGGAGAGCCACCGACCGCTGCCCACATTTTGCCCCCAACGCTACTTGATACCCGGTGATCTGCATTGAACCCGAATAGCGTGTTTTTGCAGGTCAGCGCAGTTTAGGGGCTGCTACCAGGGGGTGAGAAGAGTTCAAATCCCGCCGCCACCGCCATAACCTCTGATCCGGGCAACCGGGTCGGAGGTTTTTTCATGCTTCGGTGAGGTCCGCCGCTACCGCGCGGTGGGCGCGGGGCGCCTGATGACGCTCCAGATGCAAGGAGCATGTGGGGTTCACCCGAGGGAGGAGGCGGGCTGCGGCTTCCTGCATCGGAGGGGGGCCGCAGACGTAGACGGCGGTACCCGGGTTCGCACGGGCGAGTAGCTCGGACATATCCGGGCTACCGAATTCGTCGTCGGGCCGGATCTCGGCGCCGGGCATCTGGTCTCGGAACGGCATGGAGTCTGCGGAGCGCCCGGTGTAGATCAATGTGCCGCGCCGCCCCGCCGCCCGCGCCATGGGCAGGAGCGCGGTGATGCCCATACCGCCGGCGATGAAGAGGTAGTCGTCGGCGTCGACGAACGGGTAGGTGTGGCGGGGGCCGTGGACGCGGAGAATATCTCCGCTGCGCAGGTTTTCGTGGATTTCTATCGAGCCGCCGTTGCCGTGCGGCATGAGCCGTACGGCGATCCGGTAGGCGGAGCGGTCGCGCGGATTCCCGCACAGCGAGTACTGCCGCTGCCGGCCGGAGGGGAGGAAGACGTCGAGGTGGGCGCCGGGAAGCCAGGCCGGTAAGGGATCTCCCTCGGAGTCGACCAGGACCACGGCGACCACATCGGCTGCTTCCCGCTGGATGGCGGCAACGATCAGCCGACGGTTGAATCCGCTGTGCCAGAGCATTTTCGACCGCGGCAGCACCGATGCCGGCCGATGTGTCACGAATATCGATCGGCAGGCGTCGACTGCCGCGCCGATCATCTGTAGGCCGCGAGCCGGTGCCTGGGTGCCCATCAGCTGTGCCCCGATAGTCGGAGCGGAAGACGCACCAGCGAGAAACAAGCGGCTGCTTGGGTGGTCTGCACCATTCGGCGAATCTACATGGCAACAGAATTAATGGCAATGTTGCAATATTGCGAGTGCAGGATAGGCGTTTGCGTCCTGGCCGATAGGTGTTTGCGCCGACGGCGCTCTTGCTAGCGTTAGCTCATGTCCGCCGCGTACACATCGTCCCCAGGGCTGCAGGACGGTATCGAAGCCCGCATTCTGGACGCGGCGTTGATCAGATTCGGTGAGTTCGGGGTCAAGAAGACCACGATCGAAGATATCGCCCGCCAGGCCGGAGTCGACCGTGTCACCATCTACCGCCGCGTCGGCTCACGCGACGATGTGGTCCAGGCCGTGGTCAGCCGCGAGGTGGCCGCGGTACTCACCGAGGTCGATGCGATATCCACCCGCCATGAACGCCTCGACGACATGATCGCCGATATCTTCGTCACCATCATCACCCGATGGCGCGAACACGTTCTCGTCCGGCGCATGCTCGATGTGGAACCGGAGCGAATCCTGGAAAAACTCACCATCGAGGGTGGTCCCGTATTCGCGATGTCGGTCGCCGCCGCCCACACCGCCCTGTGCCGCGCCGCGGACTCCGGCCTTCTCGTCGAACCGGCCGACCTGCTCACTCGCGCGGAACTGGTGTGCCGGGTGGTGCATTCGTTCATCCTCTGCCCCTCCGGCCTGGTCCCGCTGGAATCCGATGAACAACTCGGCGAATTCGCCCGGACCTACGTGGTTCCGATGGTGACCGGCTGATACCGAGCCGGCAGCGTCCTCTATCTCCACCAGCCCCGCATGTCCAGCACAGTCGGGTGCCGGGAGAGGTTGCCGATGGTCGGCTCCGAAGTGGTTCGCAAGAAAGCCGGAGACGGCCCCGGGCCCCGGGCGCCCCGAGTTACAGTGCGCCTCATCGCGTAATCGGTTCGGAGGGAAGAGCGAGATGAAGACGGATGTCAGCGTTGTCGTCGGTGTCGGGGGTATGGGACGGGCCGTCGCGGCCCGGATAGGCAGCGGCCGGCACCTGTTTCTGGCGGATTTCGACGAACGCCTGCTGACCGAGGCGGCCGCGCAGTTCACCGAGCAGGGGTTCGAGGTGAGTACCCATCAGGTGGACGCCGGGGATCCGGCATCAGTGGCCGAGCTCGCGGCCGCGGCCGCCGCCACCGGGCCGATCCGGCATCTCGTGCACACCGCGGGAGTGTCTCCGGTGAAAGCGTCCACCGAGGCGATCGTGCGGGTCGATCTGTGCGGAGTGGCCTACGTGCTCGACGAATTCGCACCACTGATGGCCCGCGGTGCAGCGGGCGTCGTGATCGCCAGTATGGCCGGGCATCTGGCTCAGCTCACCGCCGAGCAGGAGACGGCGCTGGCGGCGACGCCGACGGCGGAACTGGCCGGCCTGCCGTTCCTGAACCCGGAACCCGCGCTGCATCCGATGCTGGCCTACCCGATTGCCAAGCGCGGCGCGACTATCCGCGTACAGGCCGCCGCGGGGGCATGGGGCCGGTCCGGCGCCCGGGTGAATTCGATCAGCCCGGGCGTGATCTCCACTGCGCAGGGTCGTGACGAACTCGCCGGCGAGTCCGGAGCGCGGATGCGGCAGATGATCGAACAGTCCGCGACCGGGCGCATCGGCACCGCGGAAGACATCGCCGCGGCAGCCACCTACCTCCTCGACCCCGCCAGTAGCTTCGTCACCGGCACCGACCTGCTCGTCGACGGTGGAGTCGTCGCGACAATGCGAGCGGCGATGCGCGGCTGACCCCTGACGGGCCCATTCTGCGACTCCCGGGCACGGTCACCGGGATCGCGCGGTGGAGTCCACACGCAGTATCCCGAACACCGCGCCACCCACGGCGACGAGCAGGATGATCGCCAAGGCGACCTGTCCGTGCAGACCGAGGATGAACAGCGTCTCCTCGCGGAACTCGGGGTCGTAGGTGGCGGTCCCGGGGAATCCGAGCGCGGCGATCATCCCGATCCAGGGCGTGGACAGAACCGCGGCCGCGCACAGCACACGACCGCGGAGGTTCGGTCCACTGCGCAGCAGGACGAGACCGATGAGGCCGAGAAGCACGGTCATCACCATGTACTGGGCGTCGTGGAATTTGGCGTGCGGCGGCCAGTTGTCGTTGAACGCGTGTTGTGCGGCCAGCGGGGGAACCACCAGGTCGGCCAGTACGGCGCCGGTCATGGTGACCACGGCGACCGCGGCGAGTGTTACGCGGGAATACTTCATCGGGTTCCTCTGCTCGGGTCAGTTCGGCCATGCGTAGGCGGGAGTTATGGAACGCCCGAAGACTGCGCCGGGAAGGCGGGGGAGAGCGGCGTCGCGCAGCGCGGTCAGGACCGGATTGGTCCAGTGCGCGGGGGCACCGGCCTGCCGGGAGCGGCGGACCACCATCCGGGTGCGTGCTCGTCGAGCCCGATCGTAGGCCGTGAGGCCCTCGGCGATGCCGAGCGCGGTGACCTTTTCGACGAGAGTGGCCGCGTCTTCGAGCGCTTGGCAGGCGCCTTGACCGAGGTTGGGAGTCATGGCGTGGGCGGCGTCGCCGAGTAGCGCGACCCGGCCGGTCACGAAGGCGGGGAGAGCCGGCAACTCATAGGTGTCGTGCTGTAGCACTGTCTCGTCGTCGACGGCCGCCAGCAGGGCCGGAATCGGATCGTGCCATTCTCGGAAACGTTCACGTAGATCCGGTGCGCCCAGCCTCGACCCGGCCGGCGCGTTTGCCATCGCATAGTAGTAGGCGCGTCCGCCCGGCATCGGGACCTGGCCGAATCGTGCACCGCGGCCCCAGGTTTCCACGCTCTCCGCAACGATTGGGTCCTCGGCGAGGAAGCGCCAGGTGGTGTAGCCCGCATAGCGGGGCTCCGGGCCGGTGGGCCACAGTGTGCGGCGGGCGATGCTGCGCAGACCGTCCGCACCGATGACGAGGTCGCCGGAGGTCGTCCCTGCCGTATGCGCGACTGTGCCGTCCGGGTGTATCCGCTGGACCTCGGCGCCGGGGCACAGGTTATCCGTAGGAATCGCCTTCAAAAGTAGTTCGATCAAGTCGGCGCGGTGCACCGTGACCCACTGTCCGAACCGGTGTTTCAGTGCGTCGACATCGTTGCGGATCAGCCATGTTCCGTTCTCGGCGCGTATTCCCGAAGGCGGGTCGACGATTCGGCCTATCCGGCGTATATCGCCGATGCCGAGCAGGTCGAGTGCGCGCAATCCATTGGGCTGAATGGTCAGACCCGCTCCGGCTTCCGCGAATTCTGAAGCGCGTTCGAGTACTTCGATATCCCAGCCCTGCCGGTGGAAGGCCGCGGCGGTGGCGAGCCCGCCGATACCGCCGCCCACGATCACTGCCTTCACGGCTGCTGTCCCGCGCTCGGGCTTTTCCGGGACGACGGAGTCGGGAGCCCACGCAGGTGCGCCCTTCTCGACTGCCGCCACCACACCGCTGTCACCAGCAGCAATACCGCCGGAATCCAATACAGCACAACCATCATCTCCTTATAGCGCTTCGGTTTACTTAGTAGTATTAAGCATCCATAGAGTGTGTAATATGTCAAGGGTGAAAGGAGGCCGGGAGTATGACGGTGCCCGCCGGTGGCCGGAAGGCCAGGCTGCGAGCCGCAACCCTGCATGAAATCCACCAGACCGCACGGGATCTACTGGTCGAACAGGGGTCCGGTGCGGTAACGATCAACGGGGTGGCCAGGCGTATGGGAATGAGCGGCCCTGCGCTGTACCACTACTACAGCGGTCACGAGGAGCTCGTCGGCGCGGTGACCGCTACTTTCTTCGACGAACTGGCGGCCGAAATGGCTGATGCCCGCGACGCGGCCGGTGATCGCACCGTGGGTGCGCGAATTCTGGCGGTATGCCGAGCAATGCGTTTCTGGGCGGTTGCCCATCCGGCGGAATTCGGCTGGATCTTCGCCGGCCCGGTCGGCGCGCGCCAGCGGCGGCCGGAGTCGGTCCGGCATCAGGCCGCCGTGCGGTTCGAACGGGTCCTACTGGATCTGACGGTCGAGCTATGGGAAAAACAGCCGTTTCCGGTACCCACCGAACTTCCCGGCTCGCTGCGCGGGCAACTCCGTGAATACTGCGCCACCATCGACAACCGGCTGCCACCCGAGGCAGCTCATGTGTTCCTGTCCTGCTGGATCCGTCTCTACGGTCTGCTGTGCATGGAGGTGCTGCGCCAATTGGACTTCGCGTACAGCGACCTCGAACCCGTATACGAAGAATGCCTGCGCGACCTGTCCGGACTGCTCGGCTTCGCGTACTCCGGTCCGCCGCCGGACACGCGATAGCCGCGCCGGCCGCGGTGACGGTGCGCCGACCGCTTGCCCGTCCGTACCGGCCGACGAGATTCCGGCGGTGTGGGGCGCCTGTGCTGTCCGGAAATCCTGCAGTCTGCTCCGAATCCGGTTTCCGGCCTGCAGACTGAGCCTGCAGCGGCGCGGGCAGCACGCCGGCGCGCACTGGCGAACGGGAGGAAGCGCGAATGTCCGAAACCACTACCGTGGACCCGGCCGGGTCCGGCGAACCGGCATCCTCGCGGGCGTCGACCCGCCGCGCCGTCTGGAACACCCTGCGCGGATCGTCCGGCAACCTCGTCGAGTGGTACGACGTCTACGTCTACACGGTGTTCGCCTCGTACTTCGAAAGTCATTTCTTCGATTCGGCGGATAAGAACTCCACCGTCTACGTGTACGCGATCTTCGCCGTCACCTTCCTCATGCGGCCGGTGGGGTCGTGGTTCTTCGGCCGCTACGCCGACCGGTACGGCCGGCGCGCGGCACTCACCTTCAGCGTTTCGCTCATGGCGGCGTGTTCGCTGGTGATCGCGCTGGTGCCGGGGCGGGAGGTGATCGGTGTGGGTGCCGCCGTGATCCTGATCCTGTGCCGGCTTGTGCAAGGATTCGCGACCGGCGGTGAGTACGGCACCTCGGCGACCTACATGTCCGAGGCCGCCACTCGGGAACGCCGCGGTTTCTTCTCCTCCTTCCAGTACGTGACCCTCGTCGGTGGTCATGTGCTCGCCCAGCTGACCCTGCTGGTGCTGCAACTGTTCATGGACAAGCAGGAGATCTCCGATTACGGCTGGCGTATTGCGTTCTTCATCGGCGGTATCGCCGCGGTGGTGGTGTTCTGGCTGCGTCGCAGTATGGACGAATCGCTCAGTACCGAGCAGCTCGAAGCCGTACAGCGGGGTGAGGATTCGGAATCGGGATCGCTGCGGGAGCTGGTCGGCAACCATTGGCGTCCGTTGGTGCTGTGCTTCCTGGTGACCATGGGTGGCACCCTCGCCTTCTACGTCTACAGCGTGAACGCCCCCGCCATGATCAAGACCGCGTTCGGGGACCGGGGTATGACGGCCACCTGGATCAACCTGACGGGGTTGATCTTCCTCATGCTCTTGCAGCCGGTCGGCGGGATGATCAGCGATAAGGTCGGCCGCAAACCCGTGCTGGTGTTCTTCGGCGCCGGCGGTGTCGCCTACACCTGGTTCCTCATCACCTACCTCCAGGACGCGACCTCGATCGCGGCGACCGTGCTGGTGACCGGTATCGGCTACATCATCCTCACCGGTTACACCTCCATCAATGCCATCGTCAAAGCCGAACTGTTCCCGTCGCATATCCGGGCCTTGGGCGTGGGTGTCGGGTACGCGCTGGCGAATTCGGCGTTCGGTGGTACCGCGCCGATGATCTACCAGGCCGCGAAGAACGGAGGCCACGTGACCCTGTTCATCGTGTACGTGACCGTCGTCGTCTTCGCATCGCTGCTCGTGTATCTCTTCGCCTTGAAGAACAAGAGTGAGACGGCGCTCGACCGAGAACAGGGCAGCGCCTTCCGGTAGCCCAGCGGGCGCTGCGCCACCGAAACCGCCACCCGGGCCCCCACAAGAGGTCTCGGGTGGCGGTTCTGTTGTGTCAGAGAGGCATACCGTCCTCCAGGAACTGCAGTGCCTCGTTGACCACGACGTAGATGTCCTCGTCGTTGTCGACCGCACGCAGATAGGCCATCACTGCCACACCCGCGACGGCACCTGTCCAGTACCGGACCAGCGGATCATCGGGCCGGCGGCCGACGCGTTGAGCGAAAGCCTCGATGAACGGCGGCAGATCCGTCTCGATCTTCGTGACCACGGCCGCGCGGAGCTCCGGCACGGTGGCGATGAGTTTCATCCGGATGGTTTCCAGTGCGGCCATATCGATGTCCGTGCTGTTCAGGACACCGAGAATGGCGTTACGTGCGGCCTGTATCGGCGAGAGGCCGGCGGGCTCGGCGAGAAACTTCTCGAGGAAGATGGGGTCCACGCGGTCGAACAACACCGTATCGGGTTTGGTGGGGAAGTAGCGGAACAGCGTGCTCGGTGAGACCTCCGCTGCCGCCGCCACTTCCTCCAGCGTGGTGTTCGCGTACCCCTGCTCCCGGTAGAGGCGCAATGCGTGATCCTGGATGGCTTCGCGCGTGCGCTTCTTCTTCAGTTCTCGCAGGCCACCGGTACTCATAGGATCATTTTGCCGAACCCTCGACCGGCCGGCCAAACGAATGGGCGAGTTCCTCGGTGGTATCCGGCTCGGGTCCGCCGCCGAGATTGCGGCCCTCGACGTCCAGGTCCGGCAGGATCCGGTCCAGCCATTTCGGCAGCCACCACGCCTTGTCTCCGACCAGCGCGAGAACCGCCGGGACAATGGTCATCCGCACCACGAAGGCATCCACGGCGACCGCGGCCGCCAGAGCTACACCGATCTGCACGATATCGCTCGCATCCCCGGAGGCGAAACCGGCGAATACGCTCACCATGATGATCGCGGCCGCGGAGACCACCCGCGCACCGTGTCCGAAACCGGCCCGGACCGACGTGGTCGGTGAGGCGCCGTGCACGTACTCCTCCCGCATCCGGGTCACCAGGAACACCTCGTAATCCATGGCGAGCCCGAACACCACACCGATGATGAAGATCGGAAGCATGCTCACCACGACATCGGTGGTGTGGATACCCAGCCATTCCAGCCAACCCCACTGGAATACGGCCACCATGACGCCGAAGGTCGCGCCCAGACTGAGCAGGAAACCCACTGTCGCCTTGAGGGGGACGACGACGGAGCGGAATACGGTCATCAGCAGTACGAACGACAGGCCGATGACCACCAGGAGGTAGGTCAACAGTGCATCGGCCATCCGGTCGCTGAAATCGATGATGATGGCCGCGGTTCCGGTGACGGCGATCCGGGCACCGAACTCCTCCACGGTATCTGTGACGCTGCCGCGCAGCAGTTGCACCAGCTGCTCGGTTTCCTCGCTGTCCGGCCCGCCCCGCGGGACGACGCCGATGATCGCGGTATCGCCCGCCGGGTTGAACTCCGGGGGCGCGGCCATCGTCACCCCTTCGGTCCCGGCCAATTCCGTATGGACCCGCTGTGCGGTGTCGGTGGGATGCGCCGCGCCGGCCAGGTCGACGACGACCAGCAGCGGCCCGTTGAATCCCGGACCGAAACCTTCGGAGACCGCGTCGTAGGCCTGGCGCTGAGTGGTGTGTTCCGGGTAGGTCCCCTGATCCGGCACGCCGAGGCGCAGGTCCAGTGCCGGAAGAGTCAGGATGCCGAGTCCGAGGAGCGCCACGACGAGGGTTGTCACCGGCCGCCGCGTGGTCAGCGAGGCCCAGCGCGACGCCAGGGTACGGCCCGTTGTGGCTTCGGTAGTAGCGTCGGCGGACTGTTCTCGCCGCCCGCGCCGCAGGACCCGGCGCCCGGCGAATCCGAGGAGCGCCGGCAGCAGGGTGATCGCCACCAGCACGGCGACGGCCACGGTCACCGCCGCGGCGAGACCCATTTCGGTGAGCAGCCCGATACCGACCACGCTCAGTCCGGTCAGCGCGATCACCACGGTCGTACCGGCGAAGAACACCGCGGATCCCGCCGTGGCCACCGCCCGGCCGATGGCGTCCTCCGGGTCGGGATTCCGGGACAGTTCGTGGGTGTAGCGCGAGACGATGAACAACGCGTAGTCGATACCCACGGCCAATCCGAGCATGAGCGCCAGGATCGGAGTGGTGACACCGAGATCCAGGAACGCCGTTGCTGTCAGAATGCCCAGGAGGCCGACCATGACGCCGGTGACCCCGGCGATCAACGACATGCCCGCGGCAGCCAGCGATCCGAGGGTTATCACCAGCACAACGGCGGCCACGAGCAGTCCGAGGAGCTCTTTGCTCACATCCGGCATCAGCTCCATCACGTCGCCGCCCACCGCCGTGCGCAGATCGGCGGAACTGCTCCGTTCGACCAGTTCCATCAGTTCCTGACGGCTCGAATCACGCACGGTCTCGAAGGAGACCGCGTAGGTCACCTCGGCGACCGCGATCCGCTGGTCCGCCGAGATCAGCCCGTTCTGAAAGGGGCTGGTTACAGCGGCGACCTCTGGTGCCCCGGCTGCCGCCCGGACCACCTCGTCGATTTTCTGCCGTTGGGCGAGATCGGTCACCGAGCCGTTCTCGGCGATGAACACGATCTGGGCCGACCCGCCGTCGAGCGGAAGATCGGCGAACCGTTCCTCGAGCAGATCGAAAGCTTCCTGGGATTGCGTACCCGGCAGGTTGAAGGTCGTCGCGGAGGGCGCGGCCAGAGTCGCGGCGCCCACCCCTAGGACGGCGACGAGAAGCACCCAGGACAGGAGAACGAGTCGTCGAGCGCGAAAGCTGAACCGCCCGATCCGATAGAGCAGGGCCGACATGACAGCCTCTCTTTTTTGGAAGTCACTGTTTTTTGAGAGTAACTTCCATTTTGTGGACGGGCAAGGTCTCGGCTACGTCTGTCCGGCCCGGCTCCGCCACCCGGGCCGCTGAACGAACTGACCGCTCCGGCCGACGACCGCAGGCGATTTGCGGACGAGGTGCGGAGCTGACGTGTTCGGGGTCGGTCTCCGAAGTCGAGGACTTGCTCGACGACATCGCGGACACGGCGCCGAACGCCACTGTTTTAGAGGTCGCCCGATTCGGTTGGTTCCCCAGGATGTAGTGGCGTGTCAGGCAACGAGGCCCGGCCGCGGTATGGAGCCTGCGTCCATGTGAAATATGGCGAAACGAGATCCGGCCCACGCCTTTATGGGCATGGGCCGGTCATCGAGTGGAGTGCGCCCGAAGGGATTCGAACCCCTAACCTTCTGATCCATTCGCGCGTACATGACTGTCCGCCCGCGTCCATCGCTGGCGTTGTGTGGCAACAGATTTGGGCACCGGTCACCGTTTTCGGGTCCGCTTCCGTTCGGGCTTGTCCGCGGACGTTTGTACGGGAAAAGTAGGGGATCATCGAGTCGTGCCCCCGTCCATGGCCCTGGTGGGTGGTGGTCTGCGCATAGGTGGGGCTGGCTACCCGCCTGCCCCGATAGGGCCTGCCCTTCTCGCGTAGAGGCTCCGCGGTCAAGAGTGGCGATAGCCATCACGTAGTGACGCCGTAGGCGCTCTTGACGGTGGAGGGACGCGGGAACACAATGCAGGCCACCACCCAGCAGGGCCACGCGGCCGAAGGTCGCGCAGATGCTTTGGCGATGAGCGAAGTCAGCGCTGTTGGACTTGATCAGTCCACTGATACCCATCGAACCAGCGCAGCTGCGCGGGATTCAGGTTATCGGGGTACCAGCCTGGTTGGACCGCGGTCGGTGGTTGCGGTTGACGAGGCCGACCTGACCTTGTCACCCGCACAACGACTACTACGGCCACAGCCAGGCTCAAGAAAGCAACGAACAGGATGACGAAGTGCCAGATACTGAATGTGCCCATGGGTCGTCATCCTTTCACCCGGCTTGGCACCTCGGCGAGATCAGTCATCGGTTCCAAGGACCGGACCACAGCCGGTTGACCGGGCAGAGTGCCGGCCGATTCGTGTGCGACTGCGGGAGGTAAGTCGGGTACGGCTCTCGTCGTGCCCACACTTCTCGGTTATCGAATATCAGCCATCTCGGGTCGGGCGTTGACGGTGCAGCGTGCGGCCGACGCACCGCCGCGCCCGGTGCCCGCCAGCGCAGCCAGGGCGCCGGTTGCGTGGCGTAGTGCGGCGGCGGCGCGCAGCGCCGTCGCCCTTGATCCTGTATGGCGAAATTCGGCAACCACTCGCGGAACGTGATGTGTGCCGGAAGAATCGAGAGCATGACTGGTCTCGTGCTGACGCCTGAACGTCGAACCGAACTGGCCGCGTTGCTCGACGATGGGCCACGGTTGACGGCGGAGTATCCGAAGGTCGCCGAGTACCTGGATACGGCTCCTATGCTCTCGGGCACCGGTAATCCGGAGGCGGATGCGGCGTTCGACCTGCGGTTCGTGCATTACATGACCGGCGGTTCGACAGAGTTCGGCAATCCGTACTGGGAGATCGTCGGCCCAGCTGTCAGCGCTCACGGGGACCGGAGGGCGGCCAACGGCGGAAGCGCCAATGGCAGTGTGCGGCTGGGGTTCGTGCAGACCATCTTGCAGGCTGCGTACGCGTACGCGATTCCCTCCCCGGAGACCCTGGATTGGGTAAGGACGTTCAGTGGTGGGCGCACGGTGGTCGAGTTGGGTGCTGGTCGTGGGTACTGGGCGCGACTACTGGCAGAGAAGGGTGTGCCGGTGAAGGCGTTCGATTCCGAGCCGCCGGACACCAGTGCAAACCCGTCCTTCCCGGATACGCCGGGCCAGCCTGCGGTCTGGTTCCCGGTGGGGGGTCTAGATGAATTCGACGCCGAACTGGATGCGGATTCGGTGTTGTTCCTGTGCTGGCCGCCCGGCTGGGGCAACACGATGGCTTCTGAAGCTCTGGAGCTGTTCGAGTCGCGCGGTGGCCGGCGGTTGGTGTTCATGGGCGAACCCAAGGGGGGCAAGACCGGTGACGATGCGTTCTTCGATCGGCTGGCGTCGGACTGGTCGATGGAGAGTGTCGACGACCAGTACGTGTCCTGGTGGAACCTCGCCGACGTCGCGCAAGGCTGGGTTCGGCAACCGTAGCTCCATACGAAACATGGCCCGGTCCGCGATGGGACCGGGCCATATTTGTTGCGGTGGGTCAGGGTTGCGGCTCGAGGTTCATGCGGAACACGAAGGAGTCGTAGCGGTCCTTCGGATAGGACACGTCGGAGATCATCAGTACTTGTCCATCGTTCTTGAGGAACCGCTGCTGGACGTTCTTCACCAGTTCTCCGGATGCGACTTCGAGCCAGACTGCATGTGCGGGTGAGGGCGGCCGATCGGCCAATATTTCCTCCAGCTGCTCGGCTTCGGCGATGTTCGTACCGGGAAGCTGGTAGCTGTCGGAGATGGAGGTCGGTTTCCCGTACTCGGAAGCCGCTACGGTGATGTGCTCGATGTCGTCACCGGGACCGATGCCGAAGGTTTCGGCGAGTTCGGCATCCGCCTGCACGATCGTCGACTCGCGCTCGATGCGGACCTCGTCGTCTCCGCCGGCCGCTTCGTTCCCGAAGGTCACCTCGGGGTCCTCCATCTGCCGTTCGGGTGAGATCCGCACCAATGTCGGTCGGGCCGCGACGAATAAGCCGCGGCGTTCGATCGTGTAGACCAGGCCCTGGCTCAGGAGTAGGTCCCTGACCCCGCGGATGACGATCTCGGAGACGTTGTGCCGCTTCGCCAGCTCCGCGTAACTCGGTAGTTGCGTCCGGGCGGGTAGAGCACCGCTGCGGATGTCGCGCGCGATCTCTCCTGCGATCCGGACGTACGCAGGCTCAGTCATGGATTACCCCTTCGCTCGTATCGGCTGTTCTGTCGATACGCAACTGCGTATACACACGCCCAGACTACGCGCCTTTGCGACGTCCCCCGTAAACCCCCCTTGCTACTGCGTATACGCAAAACCCTTGTGTGTATACGCAACTACGTATACGTTGTTGTGTATGCGCAGTGAAAGCGCACTTCAAACACTACGAAGCAAGGGGCCCTGAAATGGCTATGAAGAATCTGTGGTTCACCCCGTCGTTCGATGACGCGTTCCCAATGGGTTTGTTCCTGCTCGGCGAGATCGAGCCGATGACGGAGTTCAACTCCGACCGCAATGCGCCGAAGCGTCAGCGTCTGGACCTGGATGCGGAGGGTAACGGGACCGGTAAGCGGCTGTGGAAAGCCACTGTCACCGATCCGGCGGCCCCGAACGCGAAGCAGGCGAGTTTCGACCTGGTGTTCGTGGCGGATCAGCAGCCGGTTCCCTCGGCCCCCGAAATCGCTCGGGGTATGCGTCCGATCGTGTTGGAGGGCTTGCAGGTAAAGCCGAAGGTCACCGGTCAGGGCGAGTTCAAGAGCATCGGCTGGAACATCCGGGCTACCGGCATCGCAGGAGACAACTCGGGTTCCAAGCAGGCTGCGGCCGACGCGAGTGCGGCTCGTCCGGCTGGTAAGGCGGCGTGATGCGGGCGGCGGATCAGTCGGCGGGCATGCGTCTTGCACGTTGGTCCGCCGCGCTCATCATCCTCGGCGTGGGAGCGGCAGCGTTCCGGCTGTCGTTCTCCACCCTGGAAGACCTCGCCCGCCTGGCTCGGATGCCTGCCGATGATGCGTGGTTGTTCCCGCTGATCGTGGACGGGACGATCCTGCTCGCCACCTTCGGGTTGCTGGTCTGCTCGCAGCACAAGTCCGAACGAAACTTCTTCCTCGGGGTGCTGGTGGTCGGCTCGCTGGTCTCGGTCGCCGGTAACTCTGTTCACGCGGTCGCGGCCGGTCATCCTCTACCGGGGTGGGCTGCGGCCCTGGTAGCGGCGGTGGCTCCGATATCGCTGCTGGTCGATACCCATGGGCTGGCCCTGTTGTTCCGGGTGGGTGCCCGTCAACGTGCCCAGGCTCAGGCCGTCCCCGGACTCGTGCCGGTGACTGAGCCCGAACCGGCTTTGCCGTCTGCACTCACCGAACCGGCGCCGGAACCCCTATTGGCTCCGGTTCCTGAACCCGAGTCCGAGCCTGTCTCGGTCCCTCTTGCGCCGGTTCCTGATCCGGCCCCGACTGTTCCGGCACCTGTGCCGTCTTCTCCGTCTCGTCCGTCGCGACCGGTCCAAGCCATGCTGCCGATCGCTGTCCCTGTTGGGGGTGTGTAACCGATGACTGTCCACATGAGCATGACTCGGATGATCGAGGATCGTCCGACCGTGAAATACCGGCCTTCCCGCCTTTTTCGCTACGGCCGTGAGCACCAGTGGGACTACCTGACTTCCGCTGATGTGACGGTGCGATTCGACCGGGATGCCGATTTCTCGCTGGATATCGACACAGCTCGGGTGCTGCTGGCCGAACTTGGCGCAGCGCTGACCGAACACGACAACACCTACCGGGTCGACCTGGTGAAGGCGGTGGCGTGATGGTATCGCCCGACCTGTTCATCATGGGTGGTTCCGCCGCGGTGACCGCGTTCACCCTGTGGCACTGGCGTCGTCTGGACGGCGTGAAACAGCCCGCTCCTGCTGCTGCCTCGATGCCGGTGGATCTCGCCCCGGCTGCGTCGATCGTCACCGACGCCGCACAGCTGGCGCTGATGTGGCCGGCACTCAAACTCGGCTCGTGGGAGACCGGGTTTCCCAACGTCACCGCCGCGACACTCACCGAGTCGGGGATGCTGGTCGAGGTCCAGATGCTGGGCGGCCAATCGCTCAAGGACTGGAACAACGACGCCACCCGTGACGCCCTCGCGCACTATTTCGCGGTCCCGGAGGTGGTCGTGTCGTCCCCGTCGCCGGGGTTCGTGCACCTGGAGCTACGCACCGTCGATACCCTCGCCGTTTCCGCCCCGGTCACTGATCTGCTCGCTTATGGGGTGGACCTGGAAGCGGTGCCGGTCGGGGTTACCGAGGACCATGACGTGTGGCAGCTGCGGGTGCTCTACGGGCACATCCTGCTCGCCGGTGCCACCGGTTCGGGTAAGGGTTCGGTGTTGTGGTCGCTGCTCAACGGCGTCGGTCCCGCAATCAAGGCCGGGTTGGTGGATGTGCGGATCGCTGATCCAAAGGGCGGGGCGGAGTTCGGGCGCGGTGAAGACCGGTTGTTCACCCGCTTCGCTGTGGACGCCGCTTCCATCCTGGCCATGCTCGCCGAAGCAGTCCAGGAGATGGACGACCGGCTGGCCCGGATGCGTCAGGCCGGTATCCGCAAACTCGTTCCCTCGGTGGATGAGCCGCTGGTCCTGGTCATGATCGATGAGGCCGCGTCGTTGTCGTCGTATGCCGACCGTGACGAACGCGAGGAGTTCCGCCGCCTGACCGGCCTGTTGCTGTCCAAGGGCCGCGCTGCTGCGGTGTCGGTGGTCGCTGCGTTGCAGGACCCGTCCAAAGAGACCATGCCCAACCGGCAACTGTTCCCGGTCCGGATCGGCCTGCGCCTGGACGAACCCACCCAAACGGCCATGGTGCACGGCCAGGGTGCCCGGGATCGGGGTGCGCGCTGTGACGAGATCTCCGAGCACACACCCGGTGTCGGCTACGTCGGCGAAGACGGTACTACCGCGTTCGTGCGGGTCCGCGCCTACTGGGTCACCGACAACGACGCCGACCGCATCGTCGAGCAGTACTCCCCGGCACAGCCGGATCTCTCCCCGCAGGCCGACTACTCCGGCTTCGATCCGGACGACCTCGGCGACGAACAGGGCCCGCTCGCGGCCTGACTGATCTATCCACAGCCATCCCCACCCTGGAACGGAGCTACCCCTATGTCTCGCCACCTGATTGTCACCGCCCCCGCCGATGTCATCGACCTCGCGAGCCGTCGCCGCTGTGCCCTCGAACGTGCCGGCCATGACCCGGTATCGGTCGCGGTGCACATGCTCGCCGAAACCGGTTCGGTGCCCGGCTGGGATTTCACCAACGACAACGACGACACCGATGGTTCGGGGTGGGCGGCATGACCAGCAAGACCACGAAGGTCTGCGAATGCGGCACACCGATGATCGTGAAACCCACCCCGAAATCGCTGGCATGGTCGCGGTTCTGGTCGTCGATGTGGCACTGCCCCCACTGCTATCACTACGAGCCCGACGAAACCGGACCCGGTCAAATGGCCCTGTTCGAGCCGGAGAACCAGTCATGAGCCTGACCCTTTCGACCACCAACCACGGCGATTCCTCCACTGCCACCATCTCCACCAATGGCACCCGCCGCGACCCGTTCGACCTGCTCGGACTCGTGGTCCTGAACTCGGGCTGGTACCTGGTCACCGGTCTCGCTACCGCGATCCACTGGGCCATTCTGTTCCCGCCGATCTCGGTCCCGATCGGCCTCGCGATCACCGGGGGTGTGGTGTTCGGGTGGCCTTCGGGGATCGCGCTCGGGGTGGCGTTCGCTGCGGTGATCATGCTGTGGCGACGCAGGAGTCCGGAGATGTTCGAGCGGTGGATCACTCACCGGGCCCGGACCCGGTTTCTGACCTGGTGGCGGTATCGCCGGAACTGGGTGCGCCTGATGAAAGCTTGCCACCTCACGGTCACCACCCAAACCCGCGTTGTGACACCGCGCCTCGCTGGCGTGGAGATCGGTAAGGGCACGGACCGGGTGCGGCTGCGGATGCTCGAAGGCCAGTGCCCGGCGGACTACGACAACCGCGCCGAAACCATCGCCCACGCGTTCAAGGCCGAGCAGTGCCACGCCACGATTGTCGGCCCCGCCACCGTCGAGCTGCGGTTCCGCTTCGGTGACGCCCTCGCCGACACCGTGCTCCTGCCTCGCGTGGACCACTGGATCAAACCGGAAGGAGCTTCCGCCTGATGAGTGTTGCTACCTCGGTTCTGCACGAGGGGCCTGGTGCCCGGCAGACTGCGGCCCAGCGTCGTAGCCTGCCGGATTTCCGGGATATCGCACAGAACCTCGCCGAACAAGAACACATCTGCATCCGGCCCCTGCCTATGCGGGCCATTGACCCCACCACCGGCACCGCTTCCTATCTCGGTGCCCCGTGCAAGTCCACTGTCGCCTCTGTGTGCCCGGCGTGTGCGGATAAGGCACGGTTCCTTCGGATCACCCAGTGCCGAGAGGGCTGGCATCTCGACCACGAACCCGAAAACGAGAAAACCGAACCCACGGAGCATCAGACAGCGTTGCTGGCAGCCCGGTCGGATCTGTTCGAGACCTACCAGCAGGCCAAAGCCGACGGTGACGAAGAGATGATGTCCGGGGTCCGCGAAATCGTCGCCGACCTCGACGAGGAAATGAAAGCCTCCGGATTTCGCGGCCGACTGCCCGCCCTCGACAAGGACAAGAAACCGCGGCGTGCTCGGTCCACTCGCCGGCGCCAGGACGCACCGAACCTGCCGCGGCTCAAGGTCGCCAAAACCACGGTCGGGCGCACCTACACCGGCGGGCATCAGCCGTCGATGTTCATCACGCTCACGATGCCCTCGTACGGGGCGATCAACCGGGACGGCGCGACCAACAACAAGGGCGAAGTCGTCGGCGACGGCTCCCCTCGGGACCCGGACTCCTACGACTACGAGCGTGCCGCCCGCGATGTCGTGCACTTCTCCGCGCTGTTCGACCGCTGGATACAAAACCTCCGGCGTGCGGTGGGCTGGAACATCCAGTACTTCGCTACCGTCGAACCGCAGAAACGCGGCGCACCGCATCTGCACATTCTGATCCGGGGCACGGTGTCGCGTGACCTCATCCGCCAGGTCACCGCGGCCACCTATCACCAGGTGTGGTGGCCCTCGCACGATCGCGATAGCGAGGTCTTTCCCGGCGATATCGTCCCCGTCTGGGATCCGGCGAAGATGACCTTCACCGATCCGGGCACTGGTTCGGCGCTACTCGGGTTCGATGACGTGCAAGACCTCCTGGATGACGTGGAGGACCTGGAACCGGCGCATGTGGTGCGGTTCGGGGATCAGATGGACCGTGCGGATATCCGCGGTTTCGTGCCGGGGGAGAAGGCGAATCGGGCGGTCGGCTACGTCACCAAGTACTTGACCAAGTCCATCAGCGACATTCTGGATACCGATTCCGACCGCACTCGCCGGCACTACGAGCGGCTGCATGCCGAGTTGCAGCACACCCCGTGCTCGCCTCGGTGCCCGGTCTGGCTGCGCTATGGCATCGTCCCGCGGGGGGCGACCGAGAAGACGGTTTCGGGTCGCTGCAAGGGAAAGGCGCACCGCCGCGACACCCTCGGCTTGCCCGGTCGCCGGGTCCTTGTCTCGCGGCAATGGTCGAACAAGACCCTTCCCGATCACAAGGCCGACCGCGCCGAGTTCGTTCGGCAACTCTTGGCCTCGGTCGGGATCGTCAAGCCGGATACCTCCCACCTGCAACTGTCGGTGGTCAAACCCGGCGACCGGTCGGCACCGCCACGGGATCACCTGATCATGGCGGCCATTGCCCAGCGCAAAACCTGGCGTGCGGAATACACCCGGGCCTTGCTCGCGGCCGGTCCACCTGCACTCCAAGACACTTCGGCAATCCCGGTAGCGGCATGAGAGAGGAAACCACCATGGCACGGTTGCTCACGGAGAAGGATGTCCGGCAGCGCATTCCGGTCGGCCACAGCAAGTACTACGAGCTGATCAGCTCGGGGGCGCTGCGGTCGGTGAAGATCGGGCGCCGGCGGTTCGTCACCGAAGAAGCCATCGCCGACTACATCGCTGGCCTGGATCAGGCGGCTTGACCAGTGCCCAGACAGCGCATGGCCCCTGGCGAGTGGGGGAAGATCACGGTGAAGAAGGTGGGGCCCGGCCGGTATGCGGCGTCCACGTATGTCCGTGATGAGGACGGGCGTCGTCGGCAGGCTGAGCGGACCGGTTCGAGTGAGGAAGATGCGCGGCGGTCATTGCTGCGGCATCTCAAGAACCGGACTACACCTGTCCATGGCGCTGCGATCACTGAGCGGACGTCGTTGTCGGAACTGTTCGAGGTCTGGATAGCGTCGAAGGACAGGCTGAAGCAGCAGTCACGCGACGACTATCGCCGGGTGTGGAACAAATACGGCGAGTCTCAGCTTGGCGCGTTACGGGTGCGTGAGCTCTCGACGAGTCGTGCTGAGCGGTACCTGGCGACGATTCCGGTTTCGCGGGCGCAGATTCTTCGGGTGGTACTGACCGGCATGTTTTCGACGGTGGTCCGGTACGACATCCTGACGGTGAATCCGATCCGGGAGGTAACCCGCAGGAGAAGCAAGGCGGCGCCGGCGCGTGCGTTGACACCCGATGAGTTTGCGGTGGTTCGTTCGACAGTGCAGGCGTATCGCGATCGGCCGGGTGTCAGTGGGCCTCGTCCGGGGCGGTTGCTGCTGGAGTTCATCGACGTGATGGCCTCGACCGGGTGCCGCCCGAATGAGGTGCTGGGGCTGCGGTGGTGTGACGTGGACCTGCTGGGCGACCCGCCGACCATGACGCTCACAGGGACGACGCTGGATCACGGGAGAGTGGTCGGTAAGGCGGTCCATCGGCAGGATGAGCGCAAGGGCGGCGCTCCTGATCACACCGTCATCCTCCCGAAACTGGCCGTCGAAGCACTGGCCGGTTTGTTCGGCGATGCCACCGACCCAGAAGGACCGGTATTCGCCAACCGTGACGGCGGGTGGATGAGCCTGGCAAATCTCCGGCGGTCACTGCGGGCAGCGCTTCCCGATGAGTTGGGGTGGGTCACGCCGTACAGCTTCCGCCGGACTGTGGCGACGGTGGTTCGTGATGACCTCGGGCCGGCCGAGGCTCAGGCTCAGCTGTCGCACTCGAAGCTGTCCACCACCGAGCAGCACTACTTCCAGCGCCAGACACAGGGCCCGGATGTCCGGAGCGCTCTCGACCGGTACGCAGGAGGAAAGTAAGGGCTCGTTTGTACGGGCAAAGTATGGGATTCCGGTCTCTTCATCGAGACCACGAAACAGCCCCCGATCCGCTTTTGCAGGTCGGGGGCTGTTCTCTGTGCGCCCGAAGGGATTCGAACCCCTAACCTTCTGATCCGTAGTCAGATGCTCTATCCGTTGAGCTACGGGCGCGTACGCGTTATTCAGTTGTCACCCGGTGAACCGGGTGTGGCGGAGGCGAGAGGATTTGAACCTCCGGTCCCCGTGAAGGGACAACTCATTAGCAGTGAGTCCCATTCGGCCGCTCTGGCACGCCTCCTGGAGCCTTCTCTTCGAGGGCACCGGTCCTTTCGAACCGCCGAGCAGAAAGGCTACCCGAGCTTGGTGTGAAACTGCAAAACGGCTGGTTGATCAGCGTAAGTGGCTGTCGAACCAGTCGAAGATGCGGGTTTGCGAGTCGATGAGTTCGTCGGCGTCGTCCTCGTCGTCGCCGGGTTGGTCGGCGCGGTGCAGCAGACCCGGGTAGGTCACCACCAGACTGGCGACCGCGGCGCGGGCAGTGGCGTCGCGGAGTTGGTCTATCTCGTCGGCGGGAGTGGTCGATTCCGCGCCGAACAGGCCGAGCCACGGAGCCTGTAGCCGGGGGGCGGCAGTGACGAGGGCTTCGGCCTGGTCGGCCAGCGGAGCGGTGATACCGCGGGCGGCCACGCTGATCGCGGCGCCGATCGGCCGGTTGGTCGCCACCAGGAACGCCGCGGTGCCGGCGGTGTCGAAACCGAGGGCGCCGATGCAGTCGGGGAAGACCCCGCGATTGGTGAGCCAATCGAAGCAGGCGTCGAAATCTTCGAACAGTTCGTCGCCGTATACCCCGGCCGAAGAGGCAGTGGCCCGGTGGAAGAGGTTCGGCGCGACCACCAGCCAGCCTTCGCCGGCGAGGGCGCGCATGAACTCCAGCAACGATCCGGTGAACTCACGGGATTCGTGGAGCAGCACGATCCCGCCACGGGCATAGCCTTCCGGTTCGATCACCGTGATGGGCACGTGCTCGTCGGTAGCGGGGCTGGTGGCGGCCGCTGTCGGCTCTTGATCGGGTCCGGGGGTTTCCGGCTCGTGGCGCCGCAGGGGCGCAATATCGTCATAAGTGCCCGACATGTTCCCAGCGTAGGGCGATATCCGCGGAGCGGGAAGAACTGGCAGGTGAACAGCCCGAACGTGGCACGATCGAGATCGGAACTAAGCTCGATACGTGACCGCGCACATCCGGCCGGACCTCGATTCCATTCCGGCGTACGTTCCCGGCCGCAGCCATCCCGGCGCGGTCAAACTGGCGAGCAACGAAACGACCGTCGGTCCGTTGCCTGCCGCGAGCAAAGCCGTCGCTGAGGCGGTGGAGCTGGCCAACCGCTATCCGGACAATCAATCCGGCGAACTACGAGCAGCGCTCGCGGAGTTTCTCGGCGTGACGCCGGCCGAGGTCGCGGTCGGCTGCGGGAGTGTGGCGCTGTGCCAGGAGCTGGTGCAGATCACTTGCGGGGATCCGTCCGACGAAGTGCTTTTCGCGTGGCGTTCGTTCGAGGCGTACCCGATCATCACCCAGGTCGGTAACGCGACCGCGGTGACGGTGCCGCTACGCGACCATGTGCACGATCTGGACGCCCTGGCGGCCGCGATCACCGACCGGACCCGGCTGGTGTTCGTCTGCAATCCGAACAACCCGACCGGTACCGCGGTCGGCGCGGCAGAGCTGGCCCGTTTCCTGGACCGGGTACCCGCCGGCGTGCTGGTGGCGCTGGACGAGGCGTACTACGAGTACCTGCGCATTCCCGGTGACCATCCCGACGGTGTGGAACTGGGACGGACACGGCCGAACGTCGTTGTGCTGCGGACCTTCTCGAAGGCCTACGGATTGGCCGGTCTGCGGGTCGGGTACGCGGTCGGCGCACCGGAGGTGATCGCCGCGCTGCTGAAGGTGCATATCCCTTTCAGCGTGAGCCGGGTGGCACAGGCGGCGGCCATGGCATCGCTGGAGGCTCGGCACGAACTGCTGGACCGTACCGGCACGGTGATCGCCGAACGGGAGCGGATGCGCGCGGGCCTGCTGGCCGCGGGCTACCGGGTGCCGTCGAGCGAAGCGAATTTCGTCTGGATCGAGCTGGGCGCGGCGACGACCGAGTTCGCCGAGGCGAGCGCGGCGGCGGGGGTGCTGATCCGGCCGTTCGCGGGCGAAGGTGTGCGGGTCACCGCCGGTGATCCGCACGAGAACGACCTGTTCCTGCGATTCGCCACGGCGGCGGAAACTGTCGCGCGTTTTGTGGGCGCCTGACGGCACCGTCCGAGCCCTGCCACGCAGGCGTCGTCCGCGCCCTCGGCCCGCCCGTGAGCTACGGGCGGGCCGGCAGAGCAAACAGATCCCGGTGCCGCCGACTGTACGATCGGCAGATACCCGACCAGCGGTCGAGTGGATGCGGCGACGAGGGGAAGGGCTTCGTATCTGCGTAGCCTGCACGTCGCTGCCGGAGGGGGATCACAGCCCCTTCGGATCCGTCGGCACGGTCTGGTGTCCGCGGTGGCGTCGTAATCAGAGTGTCCGTGACCGGGGCAATCCGCATGCTGGGAGCCGTCGGCGCCCGGCTCCCGCAATGGCCTCGTCCTGCCAGGAGGCCGGTGTAGCACCTCCACCGGCGGCCGAGCCGAGTGGTGAGAGGCGGCTCAGGCGATGCCGAGGCCCTCGGAGATGGTGGGCCAGGAAGTGACCAGTTCGTCGGCCCAGTACGGCCAGGAATGGGTGCCTTGTGGACGGAAGTGGGCGGTGTAGTCGATAGCGAGGGTGTCGAGGCGCTGAGCCAGCCGGCGGGTGCAGAAATCGGTGGCGGCCTCGAGGGGGCCGCCCATCAGCACACTCACCGGAGTCTCGGGGTTGGTCAGCACATCGTGCACACCGGGCCGTCCGCTGCCGGCGGAGAGGTAGAGCTTCTTACCGCGCAGGGCTTCCGCGTGCAGGGTGACATCATGGGCCAGCCAGGCCGGATCGTCGGGTGCGCCGAACATGTTCTCGGGGTTGCCTTTGAAGGTCGTGACCACCATGCGGGCCTGCGCCTGGCCCAGGTCGGTGCCGGTGGAGAAGCAGCCGCTGTGGGCGCCGACGGCGGAATAGAGTTCGGGTTTCCGGATGGCCAGCATCATGGCCCCTTCGGCGCCCATGGAGGTTCCGACCACGGCATTACGACCGTTGCCGGCGAATTCGGCGTCGAGTAGTGGGGGGAGTTCCTCGGTGAGAAATGTCTCCCATTTGTTGATTCCGAGCACCGGGTCCGGGCGCTGCCAGTCGGTGTAGAAACTGGCGGGGCCGCCGACGGTGAAGACGACGTTCACCGGTTTGTCGGCGTAGAACTGCGCGGCACCGCCCCGGTCGAGCCAGTTGTTGCTGTCGATCTGGGTGCTGCGGCCGTCGAGCATGTAGATGGTGGGGCGGGGTTTGCTGCGGTCGGCCGGTAGCAGGACCATGACCTGCACCGTGCGGTGCATGGCCGGCGAATCGACGAATACCCGCATCAGGCGTTCGTGCACCGGCTGGACGCCCACGATGGCGGCCCGCGGCGCCCGGACCGCCTCCGGGCGTTCGACCGGTCCGGGGTCCTCCGCCGAGCCGGTACCGGGCTGAGCGGGCGCGGTATGCAGTCCGTCGGGGTCTGCGTGCGCTGCGCCCGGCGCGACAGCCCCGCACAGGGCGACGGCGCCCGATACGACGGTGGCCAGGCCGACGCGATACCTCATGGCGCCCATACTGCCAGACCCGGCGGTGTGCACCGGAATACCGAAAGACGCCTATTTATATGCTCTGACCAGCGTTTTCTATGGTATTGCCGCGGAATGGATCTCGGGTGGTGACGATCGACTCGCGGACGGGGGCCGTATCGTTCGCACCGGTCATCGCGGGTCGGCCGGCCGGTGTGCCGGTGCTCACCCGGACCCGGCGGACCCGCCGGACGCGCGGAGTAATCTCGCTTCGGGAGCCGGACCGGATGGAGAGAGGACCTCGTGACGGGCGCGCGGATGGTGGGGCTTTTCGCCGGGATCGGAGGGCTGGAGCTCGGACTGGCGGCGCACGGCTGGCACAGCACGCTGCTGTGCGAGATCGAACCCGGTGCGCGGGCGGTACTGGGGGCACGTTTTCCCGATGCCGAACTCCACACCGATATCACCCGGTTGCGGGCGCTGCCACCGGAAACCGAGCTGGTAGCAGCGGGGTTCCCGTGTCAGGACCTGTCCCAGGCCGGCCGCACCGCCGGGATCACCGGAACCAAATCCAGTCTGGTCGACCATGTGTTCCGCCTGGTCCGGCGTAAACGCGGACCGCGCTGGTTGCTGATCGAAAACGTGCCGTTCATGCTGCAACTAGGTCGCGGTGCGGCCATGCGCCATATCACCGATGCACTCGATGAACTCGGCTACACCTGGGCCTACCGGGTGGTGGATGCGCGGGCATTCGGCCTGCCGCAGCGGCGCAATCGGGTGCTCATGCTGGCCTCACGGACCGAGGACCCGCGCACCGTGCTGTTCGCCGACGACGCCGGACCGCGACTACTGGGTTGTGTCGAGACCGACCCGTGCGGTTTCTACTGGACCGAGGGTGTGCGCGGCCTGGGCTGGGTCGTCAACGCTGTGCCGACCCTCAAGGGCGGGTCCGGACTGGGCATTCCGAGCGCGCCGGCGGTGCGGTTGCCGTCCGGGGAAATCGTCACGCCGGGGATCACCGATGGTGAACGCCTCCAGGGGTTCGCTCCCGGCTGGACCGAGCCGGCGCTGGCGGTGCCCGGTTTCCGGCCCGGTCAGCGCTGGCGGCTGGTGGGTAATGCGGTGAGTGTGCGGATGGCGTCGTGGGTGGGGTCGCGGCTGCGGATGCCGGGTGAACCGATACCGGGGCATATTCCGCTACCGCCCGGAAGCCCGTGGCCCGGGGCGGCGTGGGGACATGCCGGGCAGGCGTTCGAGGTGCCGTTGTCGCCGTGGCCGGTCCACGAACCCTACGAGGATCTGCGGTTCTTTCTCACCGACACCCGGTTGCTGTCGGCGCGGGCCACGGCCGGTTTCCTGCGCCGGACCGGGATGGGCACCCTGCGTTTCCCGGCTGGTTTCCTCGACGATGTGCAGGCGCATCTGGTGCGGATGGGTGGTTCGGCGGCATGACCGGCGAACCCGCCCGCAGCAGCCACCGCCCGGCCACCGATCCGGTGACCAGCGCGCGGATGTCGCGGCAGCGGCGGGCGCATACCGCGCCGGAACTGGCATTGCGGCGCGAACTGCACCGGCGCGGTATCCGCTACTTCGTGGATCGGGCCCCGATCCGTGGTCAGCGGCGGCGGGCGGATCTGGTGTTTCCGCGGCGCCGGGTCGCGGTGTATGTGGACGGGTGTTTCTGGCATCGCTGCCCGGTCCATGCGACCGACCCGAAGAACAACGCGGAGTGGTGGGCGGAGAAACTGGCCGGCAATGTCGCACGCGATCGGGCCACCGACGCGGCCTTGACCGCTGCGGGTTGGCAGGTGGTTCGGATATGGGAGCACGAAGACCCGGTGTGCGCGGCGGACCGCGTGCAGACGGCCTTGGAGTCCTGAGCGGAATTCCGCAGCTGAGGTCGGTACAACTCCGGGCGGCGGCTGGGCGCAGGGCAACCTTGTATGAACTTCCGGGCCGAGCTGGGGGGTCGCTGTTATCGCCTGGACGTCGGTCGGCGGTTGGTACACATCGGGGAACATGTGAACACGGTCGAACGGGTGTACGTGCGCAAAAAGGGCAGATCCGGACGGCCGTGCGGGCGAGCGGAACCGCGGCCGGTAGCGCCCAGAGGCGTCGGCGCGGTGCTTGATCACGGTGTGCACCCCAGTAGTGGGGTGCACCCTGTTGGCTGCCCTCGTGGTCCGGGCCGAGACTCTTGCGGAAGTCCGAGAAGGCGGCATTAGGGTCGGTGTCGTGCCCAGGGATCTGATCGAATCGCTCACCACGCGGATGGCGGCGGTTGCCGCGGCGACCACCGAATTGCTTGCGACTGTGGATACGCTCGACGATGCGTCGCTCGCCGACGCGTCCGCGCTTCCCGGCTGGACCAGGGGGCATGTACTCGCGCATATCTCGCGTAATGCCGACAGCCTGGTCAATCTGCTGCTCTGGGCGCATACCGGAGTGGAGACGCCGCAATACGCGAGTGCCGCGCTGCGCGATGCCGATATCGAGCTGGGTGCCCCGCGTCCGCTCGCCGAACAGCGGGCCGATCTGGTGGACTCGGCGGATCGGTTGATCGGGATGGCTCGAGTGCCGACTGCCGAGCAGTGGCAGGTGGAAGTTCGCACGCGGCAGGGGCGGCCGTTGCCGGCGCACCGGATTCCCTGGATGCGGTTGCAGGAGTTGTTGATCCACCATGTGGACCTGAATGCCGGCTACACCCCGGCAGATTGGCCGGCGGATTTCGTAGCGGAACTGCTCGCCGAGGTCGCCGCCGATCTGGGCGCGCGCCCGGACGGGCAACCGTTCGAAATCCGGGCGACCGATACCGGTTTCGGCGCGATCGTCGGCACCGGTGCCCCGGATCGGAAGGTAGCGGCACCGGCCGCAGCGTTGCTGGCCTGGCTACTGGGACGCGGTGCGGACGAGACTCTGCCCGCGGAGCTCCCGCAGCTGCCCGCTTGGCGCTGACCCGCGGCATACCCTGGTCTGCGCTGGACAAGGCGTCTCCGCCGACGTCGGCCCGTGCAGGGCCGGCAGGTGTCGAGTCGTGTGCCCGGCTCCTGCTGGGCCGAGCACATGTCCCGCTGATCCAGGGCAGCAGATGCGGTGGTCGGCCGCCGCCGACCTTGCGGCTGTGGGAAATGCGGCACAGCGCACTGCGGGCGGCGGTGTGCGGCTACCGCGTCCGGCACCCAGCGATAGATGCCTGGGGGTCCGTACCGAGCAGAACCGGCCGGCACCCGTGTAGGTGCCGGCCGGTTGCGTATCGCCTGTATCAGACCCCGGCGGGTTCCTCGACTGCCTTCGTCTTGGCACGTTCCTGCAGTTCGCGCAGCTTCGTCCCTTCGACGTCGATATCGGGCAGGATCCGGTCCAGCCAGGCCGGCATCCACCAGGCCCATTTGCCGAGCAACACCAGCAGTGACGGGATCAGCACCATCCGCACCAGGAAGGCGTCGAAGAAAACGCCCGCTGCCAAGGCGAAGCCCATGGATTTGGAGGTGATGTCGGGCGAGAGCATGAAACCGCCGAAGACCGAGATCATGATGATGGCCGCCGCGGCGACCACGCGGGCGCCGTGATGGTAGCCGTCGACCATGGCCTTTTTCGGTTCCTTGCCGTGGACGTATTCCTCGCGCATCCGGGTCACCAGGAATACCTGGTAGTCCATGGCCAGACCGAATACCAGCCCGATCAGCACGATGGGCAGGAAGCTGATGATCGGATGGGTGTCGTCGACGAGGCCGAAGGCGCCTTCCTGGAAGATCAGCACCGTGACCCCGAAGGTCGCGGCCATCGAGAGCAGGAAGCCGAGCGCGGCGGTCAGTGGCACCAGGATCGACCGGAACACCAGTAGCAGCAGGATGAATGCCGCCACCGCGACGATGGCCATGTACGGGATGATGCTGTCGAGCAGCACGCTGTTGACATCGGCGTAGATGGCCGTCTGACCGGTGATGCCGTATTCCATGCCGTACTGATCCCGCAGTGCGGCTTCGGCATCGCGGGCGTGTTCGACCAGATTCTGTGTTTCCGCACTGTTGGGCCCGGTTTCGGGTACCACCTGGAACAGCGCGGCCTGGCCGTCCCTACTCGGCTGCGCGACGCTCAGGTAATCCACGCCCTCGTAGCCCGTCAGTTGATCCCGGAGTGCGGTGAGCGCGGCATCGCGCTGCTCGGTGGGCGTCTCGGAGAGATCGACCGCGACCACCAGCGTGCCGTTCTTGCCCTCGCCGAAGCCCGCGGTCTGTAGTTCGTAGGCCTTCCGGACCGAGGAGTCCTCCGGCATGCTGTCGCCGCCGGGCAGGCCGAGCTCGAGCTGGGCTGCCGGGGCGGCGAGCGCGCCGAGGACGATCGCGCTGATGATCAGCGTGAGCACCGGTACCCGGGCGATGAGCCGCGCGAAACGCATCCCGTTGGTGACCGAGGTGTCGTCTTCGGGATCGTGCTGGGCGATCAGCGGCAGTTTCGGTTTGAACAGCGATTTACCGAGCGCGCCGAGCAGGGCCGGCATCAGAGTGGTGGCCGCGAGTACGGCGAACCCGGCGGCGAGGGCGCCGCCGACACCCATCGCGGTGAGGAAGCTGATGCCGACCACGGACAGGCCGAGCAGTGCGATCACCACGGTCAGCCCGGCGAAGACGACGGCCGAACCGGCGGTGCCCACCGCGACACCCGCGGCTTCCTCCGGTGAATCCTGGACGGCGAGTTCGTGTTTGTACCGGGAGACGATGAACAGGGCGTAGTCGATGGACAGTGCCAGGCCGATCATCGACGCCAGGATCGGCGTGAACGTCGGGACCTCGGTCAATGAGGTGCCGGTCAGGATGAGGGCGCCCGCGGAGGCGACGCCGACGATTCCGGTGATGATCGGGACGAAGGCGGCCACGATGGCACCGAAGGCGATGATCATGACGATCAGCGCGACTCCGATACCGATCATCTCGGCCTGCCCCGTTTCGGGCTGGGTCTGCGCGATGGCGCCGCTCATCTCGACGGTGAGCCCGGCGTTACGGCCTTCTTGGGCGATGGCCTCGGCGGCCTGCCGGTGTTCCTCGGTGATATCGGCGAAGGTCGGCATCGTGAACTTCACGTCGATCACGGCGACCGTTTGCGGCCGGTCTTCGCTGAGCACGTTCAGCGGGGCGCCACCGCACAACGCTTTGAAGTCAGGAGAGTTCTGACCGTCGAGGCAGTTCGGTTCCGGCATGGGCGGGGCTCGGCCGGGTTCGAGACCGGCCGCTGCCGCGGCCTGTTCCGCGGCGGCCTCCTGGCTGGCCGGCATCATCACGGTCGCGGTGACCGGGTTGACGACCGGTTCGCTGTGGTCGACGATATCGAGTTCGTTCAGCCGCTGGACCAGCGCGTCCAGTGCCGTCATATTGGGTTCGTCGGTCAGCGTGCCACTCGGTGCGGCGATGACGTATTGACCGGTGACGGCGTCGATGCTGAACATCGAGGCCATCTGCGGCATATGTTCTTCGAGGATGGCTGTGGCCCGTTCCGAGGGCAGGCCCGGCATTTCGAAGCTGTCCTGGAACGGTTTGGCCAGCGCGCCGGCGGCCCCGCCGAGTAGGACGAGTATCAGTGCCCATACGGGCAGCACTATCCATTTCCGGCGGAAAGCGAACTTTCCCCATCTGTACAGGAATACGGACACGAGGGATTTCTCCTAGGCGAGGCCGAAACGGTTTGGTCGTATGTGCTTCTGCTGTGACGAACTGACGGCCGACGTCGTTTTCGCGGACCGGATCGCGCGGACGGGGGTCTACCTCGGATCGCGTGATCGGTATGGATCCGCCTACACGGTGGACGCCTTGTATCTACCGTACGGTAGGTAGGCTACCGGTAGGTTAAACGGAGGAACAAGCTCGACTTCCGGCGGCCTACCGCGCCCGGCGGCCGGGAGAACGAGAGGACCGAGCATGGCGAATCAGCGAACTGACCATCACGTTACCGCAGGTCGGGACACCAAGAAGGCGATCCTGGACGCCGCCGTGCGACTGTTCGTGAACAAGGGTTTCGAGCAGACCAGCCTGCGGGAAGTGGCAGATGCGGTCGGAATCACAAAACCGTCGCTCTACTATCACTATTCATCGAAACTCGACCTTCTGGTCGCGGTCATCAACCCACTACTGGACGAACTACGCGCAATGGCCGACGAGGTCGAAGCGATGCCGGCACCCGACGCCGAAGGCCGCCGCGCGGTGTTGCGCCGCTATATCCGGGCCATGATCCGGAACCGGGATGCCGGAGAAATGATGGTTCGCAACGCGGTGGCCATCGTGAACGCGGTGGCCGATCAGTATCCGGTGATCGTGGACGCCCACAAGGTCGTCCGCAACTGGTTGGCCGGGCGCGATCCCACACCGGTGCAGCTGCTGCGGGCCAGTGCGGCCATGGAGGTGGTGACCGTCGCCCTGATTTCGAGCGAGATTGCACCGGACGCGGGGGATGATGTGGTGGAGTCGACGCTGCTGGACGCCGCGCTCGCGGCGCTGGCGGAATGAAAGGTCAGGTTGGTCGTGCACATCACCGCGAAGGTGGACCATGCCGTGCGCACACTGCTCGAGATCACGGCAGCCGATCAGGCCACGGCCGTGAAGGCGGAGGTCATCGCGGCCGGCCAGCAGATTGCGCCCAAAGTGCTGGAGAGCGTCCTCGCCGAGCTGCGCCGGGCGGGACTGGTGACGAGCCGGCGCGGACCCGACGGTGGCTATCGGCTGGCCCGCCCGGCGCACGCCATCTCGATCGCCGATGTGATCCGCGCGGTCGAGGGACCTCTCGCGTCGGTGCGCGGGCTGCGGCCCGAGGAAGTGCGGTATCCGGGCGCGGCCGAACCGCTACAGCAGGTATGGATCGCGTTACGGGTGAATATCCGGGCCGTCCTGGAAAACGTGACGCTGGCCGATATCGCCGGCGGCGCACTACCGGATTTCGTGGCGGACCTCACCGCCGACCCCGGCGCCTGGGCCCGCCGTGAACCCGGCGATCCGGCGCCACCGGACCCACCGGAAATTGCCGGGCGATCCGTAAAACCAGACGGTAGCGTTCGGTCATCATGCTGATCAGACTGCTCCGCGACTTCCTCGTCCCGTACCGGAAACAGCTGGCCGGGATCGTGGTGCTGCAGCTGATCTCCGTGATCGCGATGCTGTACCTACCCAGCCTGAACGCCGATCTGATCGACGAGGGCATCACCAAAGGGGATATCGGCTATATCTGGACCGCGGGCCTGCGGATGCTGGCCGTATCGGGAGTTCAGATCGTCGCCTCGGCCTCTTCGGTGCTGCTCGCCGCGCAGGCCGCGATGGGTGCGGGTCGCGATCTGCGTGCCGCGCTGCTGCACCGGGTGAACACCTTCTCGGCTCGTGAAGTAGGAGTGTTCGGTGCGCCGTCGCTGATCACCCGCAACACCAACGATGTCCAGCAGGTGCAGTTGCTCGTCGTCATGGCCTCGACGGTGGCGGTGATGGCACCGATCATGTGCGTGGGCGGCATCGTGATGGCTCTGCGCGAGGATCTCGGCCTGTCCTGGTTGTTGCTGATCGCGGTGCCCGCGCTGGCGTTGAGTATGGGTTTGATCATCGCCCGGATGGTGCCCGCGTTCCGCCTGATGCAGACCCGGCTCGACGAGGTCAACCGGGTGTTGCGCGAGCAGATCACCGGTATCCGGGTGGTACGCGCGTTCGTCCGCGAACGGCTCGAGGTCTGGCGTTTCGACGTGGCCAATACCGAACTCACCGATATCTCGGTGCGGGTCGGCCGGTTGATGGCGCTGATGTTCCCGACCGTCATGTTGATCAGCAACGTCACCTCGGTTGCCGTGATCTGGTTCGGCGGTAAAGCGATCGACGCCGGGGAGATGCAGATCGGATCGCTGACAGCGCTGCTGTCCTACATCATGCAGATCCTCATGGCGGTCATGATGGCCTCGTTCCTGGCCATGATGGCGCCGCGCGCCGCGGTCTCGGCGGATCGCATCTCCGAGGTACTGGACACCGAATCGTCGGTGCGCTCCCCCGAACGTCCGCAGCCGTTCCGAGGCGACCCCGCCCAGGTGCAGGTCCGCGACGCCGGATTCAGCTACCCGGGCGCCGAACAGCCGGTCCTGCGCACCATCGACTTCCGGGTGGACCCCGGGCAGACCACCGCCGTCGTCGGATCGACCGGCGCCGGTAAAACCACCCTGCTGAACCTGATCCCGCGGCTCATGGACGCCACCGAGGGCGCCGTCCTGCTCGGCGGCACCGACGTCCGCGACCTCGACCTGCACGAGCTGCGAACCCGGATCGCGCTGGTGCCGCAGAAGAGCTACCTGTTCTCCGGCACCGTGGCGAGCAATCTGCGCTACGGCGATCCGGACGCAAGCGACGAGGAACTGTGGCGGTGCCTGGAGATCGCCCAGGCCGCCGACTTCGTCCGGGCCATGCCACAGGGCCTGGAAACACCCGTGGCGCAGGGCGGCACCACGGTCTCGGGCGGGCAGCGGCAGCGGCTGGCCATCGCCCGCGCCCTGGTGCGCAGGCCGCGGGTGTACCTGTTCGACGATTCCTTCTCCGCACTGGACGTCGCCACCGACGCGCGGCTGCGGGCTGCCCTGCAGCCGGAAACGGCGGACGCTGCGGTGATCATCGTGGCCCAGCGGATCGCCACCATCCGCGACGCCGACCAGATCGTGGTACTCGAGGACGGCGCCATGGTCGGGCTCGGCACCCACGATCAGCTGGTCCGCGACTGCGCCGAATACCGGGAGATCGTGGAATCCCAGCTGAGTGTGGAGGAAGCGCGATGAGACCGGGTACGCCGGGCGCCCCGGATGCAAAACCGAAATCGTTCAAACCCTCGCTGAAGCGGCTGGTGGGCAGGCTCGCACCGGAACGCGTGCTGGTGGCGGTCATCGTCGCCCTCGGCGTCGTCTCGGTGGTGCTCAATATCGCGGGCCCCTACCTGCTGGGCAGGGCCACCAACCTCATCTTCGACGGTGTGGTCGGCCGGCAGCTGCCCGCGGGGCTGAGCAAGGAAGAGGCCATTGCCGGCCTCCGCGCGCAGGGGCAGGACACCTTCGCCGACATGCTGTCGGGGATGGCGGTCGTACCGGGCGCCGGGATCGACTTCGCCGCCGTCGGCCGGGTGCTGACCCTGGTGCTGGTGTTGTATCTGGGCGCCGCGCTGTTCGGCTGGCTGCAGGCGTATCTGCTCAACAACCTGATCAACCGCACCATCAAACGGTTGCGCGCCGATGTGGAGGACAAGATCCACCGGCTGCCGCTGAGCTATTTCGATACCGCACCCCGCGGCGATGTGCTCAGCCGTGTCACCAACGATGTGGACAATATCTCGCAGAGCCTGCAGCAGACGATGAGCCAGCTGCTGATCTCACTGCTCACCGTGCTCGGCATTCTCGGGATGATGTTCTGGATCTCGTGGCTGCTCGCGCTGATCGCCCTGCTGACGGTGCCCGCGGTGATCATCGTGACGGCGCAGATCGCCAAACGGTCCAAACCGCATTTCGTGGACCAGTGGAAGTACACCGGGCTCGTGAACGCCCAGGTGGAAGAGGCCTACACCGGGCACGAGATCGTCACCGCGTTCGGTCGCAGCAAGCAGGTCGGCGCCGCGTTCGACGAGCGTAACGAGCATCTGTACCAGTCCAGCTTCAAGGCACAGTTCATCTCCGGGCTGATCATGCCGTCGTCGATGTTCCTGGGAAATCTGAACTATGTGCTGGTCGCGTTGATCGGCGGCCTGCGCGTCGCCTCCGGCCAGCTGTCGCTGGGCGAGGTGCAGGCCTTCATCCAGTACTCGCGCCAGTTCAGCCAGCCGCTCACGCAGATCGGTGCCATGGTGAATCTGCTGCAGTCGGGTGTGGCCTCGGCCGAGCGGATCTTCGAAATCCTGGATGCCGAGGAACAGAGCCCCGATCCCGTGTCCGAACCCGCCGCGCGCCCCGAGCGGGGGCGGGTGGAATTCGCCGATGTCTCCTTCCGGTACGAACCGCAGACCCCGGTGATCGACGACCTTTCACTGGTGGCCGAACCAGGGCACGTGGTGGCCATTGTCGGACCCACCGGTGCCGGGAAGACCACGCTGGTCAATCTGCTGCTGCGGTTCTACGAACTCGATTCCGGCACGATCGCCATCGACGGGGTGGATATCACCGAGATCGGCCGCGACAGGTTGCGTTCCCGGATCGGCATGGTGCTGCAGGACGCCTGGCTGTTCAAAGGCACCATCAAAGAGAACATCGCCTACGGTGACCCGGATGCGAGCGATGCCGATATCCTCGCCGCCGCCCGTGCCGCCTACGTGGATCGCTTCGTGCATTCGCTGCCCGCCGGGTACGACACCGTGATCGACGAGGAGGGCACCGGGGTCAGTGCGGGGGAGAAACAGCTGATCACCATCGCGCGCGCGTTCCTCGCCAAACCCACCATCCTGGTGCTGGACGAGGCCACCAGTTCGGTGGATACCCGCACCGAACTCCTGGTGCAGCAGGCCACCGCGGAACTGCGCCGTGATCGCACCAGTTTCGTCATCGCCCACCGGCTCTCCACCATCCGCGATGCCGACCTGATCGTGGTGATGGAGGACGGACACATCGTCGAACAGGGCACCCACGAGGAGCTTCTGACCCGGCAGGCGGCGTACTACCGCCTCTACAACTCGCAGTTCGCGGCGGCCGCGGTCGAGGCTTGATACCCCGGGCCTGATTCGAGTCGGGTCCGGAGACGGTGGCGAGGGGTGACCACGCGGGACGGGGCGGCACGGCTCGAACGAGTCAGGCGCAGATGCGGTGGCCGGGCGTGACCGCGCAGGGCCCTCGCTCCGGCCCGGCGGACACCGCCTGCGAGGATATCGGCGTGTCCGACAGCCCCGGCTTCTCCTTCAGTATCGGTACCCGCCTCGACGGCCGGCACGGCCGGACGGGAGTGATCCAGACCCCGCACGGGGCCGTCGCCACGCCCGCCTTCATCCCCGTGGGCACCAAGGCGACGGTGAAGGCCGTGCTGCCCGAGGCGATGAGCGACCTCGGGGCGCAGGCGCTGCTCGCCAACGCCTACCACCTGTATCTGCAGCCGGGCCCCGATATCGTCGACGAGGCCGGTGGGCTCGCGGCGTTCATGAACTGGCCCGGCCCCACCTTCACCGACAGCGGCGGTTTCCAGGTGATGTCGCTGGGCGTCGGGTTCAAGAAGGTGCTGGCGATGGAAACCGTCGACGTGCAGAACGACGACGTGATCGCCAAGGGCAAGGAACGGCTGGCCACCGTGGACGACGAGGGGGTCACCTTCCGGTCGCATCTGAACGGGTCGAAACACCGGTTCACACCCGAGGTGTCCATGGGGATCCAGCATCAGCTGGGCGCCGACATCATGTTCGCCTTCGACGAGCTCACCACCTTGATGAACACCCGCGGCTACCAAGAGAAATCGGTACAGCGCACCCATCAGTGGGCGCAGCGCTGCATCGATGAGCACGAACGGCTCACCGCCGCTCGCGCACATCGGCCCTATCAGGCGCTGTTCGCGGTAGTGCAGGGCGCGCAGTACGAGGACCTGCGGCGTAAGGCTTCCCGGGACCTCGCGGAGATCCGCGGCGCCGAGGGCACCGAATTCGACGGCTACGGTATCGGCGGCGCATTGGAGAAACACAACCTCGGCACCATCGTCGGCTGGTGCTGTGACGAACTGCCCGAGGACAAACCGCGGCATATGCTGGGGATCAGCGAACCGGAGGATATGTTCGCCGCCATCGAGGCGGGTGCGGACACCTTCGACTGTGTGAACCCATCCCGGGTGGGGCGCAACGGTGGAATCTATGTGGACGCCGGCCGGTTCAATATCGACACCCTGCGGTTCAAACGGGATTTCACCCCGATCGACGACACGTGCGACTGCTACACCTGCGCGCACTACACCCGCGCATATATCCACCACCTGTTCAAGGCCAAGGAGATGCTGGCCTCGACGCTGTGCACGATCCACAACGAGCGGTTCACGATCCGGCTGGTGGACCGGATCCGGGCCAGTATCGACGGTGGGTATTTCGACGAGTTCCGGGCGGAGACGATGGGGCGCTGGCAAGGGCGGATCACCGCGCCTCGAGGTGCGCCCGATCCTGTCGCGGTCCCGGCGCAGGCGCCGGATTCCCGGTCGAATCCAGTTGTCGAGGGTAGACCGTTCGCGTAGGGGCGGGCCGCAATTTTCGAGACGCTCCTCGTCTCGAGGGTGGGGCCCTGTCGGGCCCGGGTCTTCACTCCTGCGCTCCTCCGCTTCCATCGCTCCAGAACATGGCGGGCCCCACCCCGGGGAAGGTGCACCCTCCGGAGAGGTGGGATACGCGGGCGGGCCGTTCGCAAAGGACGGGGCTGTGTTTTCGGAGCCGCTCCGCGGCTCGAGGCGCTGTCGACCCGTGGTCTTCGCTTCTCCGCTCCGTCAGTCCAGACCAGGGGCGGGCCCCGCCCATGGCCTGGACCATCCGGATCAGGAACGCAGGGGAGTGGTTTCGCGGGGGGCGTAGGTGGGTTCGTGCTTTTTGAGCAGGCCGATGACCTGGTAGGTGATCGGGAGCATCAGCACCTCGACCAGGGTTTTCCACAGGAACCCGATGATCACGTAGTTGACGAACTGACTCCAGCTGTCGATTCCGATCGCCGTGGCCGCGATGGAACAGAAGATCAGGGTGTCGGCGAGTTCACCCACCACCGTCGAACCGATCAGGCGGGCCCACAGGTACTTCTCGCGGGTCCGTTCCTTGATCAGCACCAGGGTCGCGGAGTTGAGCAGCTGGCCCACGACATAGCCCGCGAGCCCGGCCGCCACCAGCTGTGGCGTGGTGCCGATAACGCTGCGGAACGCCTCCTGGTTCTCGTAGAACACCGCCGGCGGCAAGTGGATCGCGACGGCGAAACACAGCACCATGACGAGCAGGGCGGTGAAACCGTAGAACACGGCGTGCCGGGTGGCCCGGAAACCGTAGACCTCGCTCAGCACGTCACCGAGAACGTAGGCTAGGGGGAACAGGAAGAAGGCGGCGTCGGTGGTGATGGGCAGGACCTCCAGGGGGCCCAGGCTCACCGAACTACCGGAGAAGAACTGCACGCCCTTGGTCGCGCAGATATTGGAGATGAGCAGTGTGGCGGTGAACAATACGACGATCGGCGTGTAGTACCCCCGCGCCACCTGGGCGAATGCCACGTGAACGGGCGCGGGGTGTCCAGACTTGCCGGGTAACGGGGGTTTGTTGGAGTCTTCCACCCGGCTATCCAATCAAACTCTCGAATAGGGTGTAGGCATGACGAACCCCGGCAACTCCGACGAATGGTGGAAGCAGTACGGGGGGTCGGGCGTATCGTCGGATCCCGCGAACGCACAACCGTCCGCGGGTGAACCGTCCAGTTACCCGTCGTATCCCTCCTCTCCGGCGCCCGCTCCCACGCCGCCGCCCGCGCCCCCGGCCTATGGAGTGCCGCCCGCGCCGCCGCAGGCCAACCCGTATCCGGCGATGCCCGCGTACCCGGCGAATCCGTCGTATCCCGCGAATCCGTCGTATCCCGGTACGCCTCCCGGGCAGGGATATCCGATGGGCTATCAGCCCTACGGATATCCGGCGGCCAACGGCACCAACGGGTTGGCGATCGCCTCTTTGATCGCTTCGCTGGTGGGTATCGGCTGCGGTATCGGGGCCATTGCCGGAATCATCATGGGCGTGATCGCGCTCGGCCAGATCCGGGACAACGGTCAGCAGGGGCGCGGTATGGCGCTGGCCGGGATCTGGGTCGGTGTCGCCTGGATCGTGCTGTGGGTTCTGTACATGGTGCTGATCTTCGCCGCGTCCTAGCCGGTTGGCTCAGGCCTCCAGAACGTGGGTACCGCCGGCGAGTTTGTCGTGCCAGCCCTGTTTGTTGGGGTCCTTGTCCATGGTGGCGGCCATGTAGATCATCAGCGCGAGCCCGGCCAGCCAGCCTAGGCACGGGATGATCGATACGGCCAGGTAGACATTGCGTTTCAGGGAGGCCAGCGGCGGTACGGTGGGTGCCCCGTTGGGGGCCACGACTTTGAGTCCGATGATTCGCTTGCCCAGCGTCGCGCCGGTCCGGCTCTCCATCAGGACGAAGTACAGCAGGATGGCGGCGAAGACGATCGCGTAGCTGACCGACATACCGGACAGACCACTCATATTCGGCATGATGACGAAATTCAGCAGGATCGCCAGCGGGAGCCCGACGATGAGATTGTCGATCACCCGGGCGGTGAATCGAGGCCACACCTTGCCCGGTACACCGAAGGCAGGATCGAACTGACCGTACCGGTGGCCGCCGTACTGCGGCTGCGGGTGCACGGTCTGCTGATACAGCGGCCGCTCTTGCTGGGGAGGCGGCGGCGGGGGCTGGTGCCCGTAGGGCTGCGGAGGCGGCGGCTGCTGTCCGGGCGGGCCCGGCGGCGGCGCGTACGGGCCGGGAGCGCCGTACTGCGGCGGCTGCCCGTACGGCTGCCCGGCCTGGGGGTGGTTGCTGGGGTCGTACCCGCCACTGGTCATGTCGCCTGCCTGCACTCGAAAATCGTAAAGACCCGGTCGCAGGCCAGATTACGGACCGCCGGCCGTGCACACCAAGCTGTCGGGGTCCAGTATCCACGGGGTCCGCGGCAGCCGGCCGGGATCGAATCCGGTGAGCAGTTCGTCCGCGCTTCCGCCCGACAATCCCAGTGAGGCAGCCAACAGCGCGACCACATCGCGCACGGAGTCGCCGCGGTGGCGCCGATCGGCGAGGGTGACCGCGCCGTCGCGTTTGGCCAGTCGCCCTCCGGCGGTGTTCAGCACCAGCGGAACGTGCGCGTACTCGGGGACCGGCAGGTCGAGCAGGGTGGCGAGGTAGGCCTGCCGCGGGGTGGAGGGCAGCAGATCGTCGCCGCGTACCACCTGGTCGATACCGTGTTCGGCATCGTCGACCACCACGGTCAGGTTGTATGCCGGGATTCCGTCGCCGCGGCGGAGCACGAGATCGTCCACCGGACCGCGGTACCTTCCGTGCAGGCGATCGGTGATCTCGAAATCGGGGCGGGCCGCCCGCAGCCGGAGCGCAGCCGGTCGGCCGGCGGCGCGACGGGCTTCGCGTTCGGCCGAGGTGAGTGCGCGGCAGGTGCCCGGGTAGGCGCCCTGCGGGCCGTGCGGGGCGGTGGCGGCCTGCTGGATCTCTCTCCTGGTGCAGAAGCATTCGTAGGTCAGCCCGGCTTCGGTGAGCCGGCCGACGGCCGCGTCGTACCGCCCCAGCCGGTCCGACTGGTGTAGTACCGGGCCGTCCCAATCGATGCCGAGGGCGGCGAGATCACCGAGTTGGCGTTCTTCGGCGCCGGGCCGCACCCGGTCGAGGTCGTCGATGCGGAGAACGAAGCGACGGCCGGTGCTGCGGGCGAACAGCCACGCCAGCAGGGCGGTGCGCAGGTTGCCGAGGTGCAGATCGCCGGAGGGGCTCGGGGCGTACCGGCCGGCGCCGGCGGTGAGCGTGCTGGGCGCGGGGTCGGTGGGCATCGCTGTCATGGTAGGTCGCCGGTGAGGCGGGGCATGAGCCCGGCGCGTTCGGCGAGGGAGGTGGGTGTGCCCGGTCGCGCCGGGATCTGTTCGTCCAGTTCGGCCAGTAGCGCTTCGGCATGGGCGATGAGGCCCGGTCCGTCCAGACCGTAGGGGAGCGCCCCGGCGGGATGGCCGGCGGCGGCGGGGTCGAATGCCTGGATGCGCTCGATCGCGCGGCTCAGCAGTGTCCGGGCGCCCTTGGGGTTGCCGCGCTGGATATGGGTCAGCCCGACCGCGTACTGCGCGAGGCCCTGCCACAGCATGCGCTCGGCGGCCGGGCCGTTCTTCCAGACCGATTCCAGGACCTCGTGGGCGTTGAAGGCCAGCCCCTGGTCCAGGAGTTGCTGTGCGTAGTCGACTGCCTCGCCGGGGGGGAGGTCCAGATCGTCGGGGATTCGCGGAACTCCGGGCGAACCCGGTGGTAGTGGTCGTCCCAGCCGGTCGCGCGGCCGGGCATTGGTGGCGCGTCCCTGATCGTCGCGATCGCGTTCGGGCATGCGGCCATCATTGCGCTCCATGCGCGCGAAGTGTGCGCCAGGGGGATTGACATAGGATGAATAAGCGATCACGTAACAATCACGTCGGACGTTTCCGGAATCATTCGTCCAGACCATTTCAGATATTTTCGAGCAAAGTCATCCTTATAAGTCCGCAATTGCGTGGCAATGGCGCATCTTAGCGGAATTGGCAACCCTATTGGCCCCGTTGGCAAGATATGGGCAAATTAGCCATGGAGGTGCTAGTCTTCCGGATGCGGGGCCGCTCACAAGGGGTTTGAGTCACCGCGTCAGGTGTGTTCGCGGACAGTGCGAGTCCGATAGACCGAACCCGGCAAACCGGAAATTTGCTCGCTATCTGCGCGTGCATCGGAAGTATTCGGTGTCACTACCGGATACCAGCTAGTTCGAGAACTGTGCAGGAATCAATATCGTTATCGACGCAGCGAAGGAGTGCAGTGCCGTGAAGGTGGATATGACGGGTGCTGTGTGGCGGAAAAGTTCATACAGTGGCCCGGACGGGAACTGCGTGGAGGTGGCATTTCTCGTAGACGGCAACGTGGCGGTCCGGGATACCAAGGATCGCGGCAACGGGCCGGTGCTGGCCTTCGCGCCCGGCGAATGGGCCGAGTTCCTGTCCGGCGTGTCGGCGGGAGACCACCACGGCGCCTGAGGTTATCCCGATATCAGGCAGTACGGCCCCGGGTCCGGTTGGCCCGGGGCCTTTGCCTGTCCGCGCGCCTTCGGCCTGTTCGCGATAGGGGTCGCGGCGGCGGCTAGGGTCGAGCCGGTGATCCCGCTGGCAGCCCCGGACGCCACCATGTACTGGCTGTCCCGGCGAACCCGCAACGACCAGTTCCTGCTCTACTGCTTCGCGGAACCCGCCCGAACGGACAGCGCATTACGCGCCGAAATCCTGCAACGGTGCGCCGCTGTCCCGGAACTGCGGCTGCGATTACACGACGACCCCATGGGCCTGGCCTATCCGCGGTGGACTCGCGCCGAGCCCACCGCGGCGCATATCGAACAGCACCGGCTCCCCGGGCCACACTGGCCGGAACTGCTCGCCGCCCTCGGCCGGTTGACCGGCACCGGTGTCGACGCGCAGGTAGCTCCCTGGCGAGTGCATATCTTCCGCGGGATCCGCGACAGTCCGGTATCCGACCCACAGGTGACGGTTGTCGTGCTGCAGATATCGCACGCACTGGTCGACGGTCACGGTGCTTCGCGGATTGCTCGTGCCCTGTTCGCCGGGCCCACGCCACCGGGGCCCGGGCCCGCGCCGATGTCGTCCGGGAAGCCCGGTACGGCAGAAGACGAGTATGCGCGGCCCGTCGGTGCCGAGGCTCCGGAGCCGGACGAGGATCTGTCCCTGCGCGGAGCAGGCGAGCCGATATCGCAGGCCGAACCCGAGCGCTGTCCGCCCGCGGAACGGGACCTCGCGTCTCCGGGCGAATCCGCGATGGTGCCCGGCACCGTGCAGGTGCCCACACAGCGTGGTGCGCGGCCGTCGGTGATTTCTGTCCGGCTCGCCGCGTTGCGTGCCGCCGTGACATTGCCCGTAGGTGTCGTCCGGACCGTCCGGCGCGGTATGGCCGCCGCGCGGGCGCGGAACGAACTCGCGGCCCTTACCGCGGCCGGCCGGATTCCGCCGCCCGGACCCGGATATCCGCCCGGGCCGCTGAACAGGCCCGCCGAGGTGGCCGGGCATGCGGTACGGATGCTGGTGTGCGCGGCGAAGGATTTCCGCGTGCCCGGATTCAGCGTCACGGTGGTCGGGCTGACGGCGGTATCGATCGCACTCGAGCGGTATCTGCTGGGGCGAGGTGAGGAGGTCACACGGATGGGAGCGCAGGTGCCGATGGCCCTGCCGCCGCGCCGCGGGGTCCGCAACAACTATCGCAGCCTCGGCGTGGACCTCGCCGCCGGTGAACCCGACCCGCGGCGCCGGGCCGCGGCGATCGCGGCGGAACTGGCCGCTCGCCGCGAGCGCGCCCGGCATCCGCTACACGAGGCGCAGGGTGCCGTGGATGCCGTGCTACCGCCGCTCCTACTGCGCAGGGACGTACGTGATTATCCGATCGACACCACTCCCGATCGGATCACCGGCCATACCGTCGTCTCCAGCGTGAACCGGGGACCGGCGGATCTGGCCTTCGGTGGCGCCCCGGTGCGATTCACCGGCGGTTTCCCCGCACTGGGCGCGGTGATGCATCTCACCCATGGGCTCCACGGGCTGGGCGAAACCGTCACGTTGTCGGTGCATGCCGACCCCGGGGTCGTGGACCTGGACACCTATGCCGGCCATCTGCGGGACGCCCTGAGTGAACTACCTGCGCTGAGGGACTGACGAGCGGCCTCGATGCGGCTTTCCGGCCATCGCGGTGGAGGCCACTCCGGCGACGGCACAGCATCGTGCGGTGACACCGGTCGCCGGTCGTTGCGCGGCCGGCGATGACCCGAGATCACCAACGTGTACGGCTGTTCAGGTTCGGCCTGTGTAGTCGCGCGGCGTGCAGATCCGCTGCTTACGAGGGGCCCGGCGGCCTGGCAACAGCTGATCGGGCAGCAAGTCTGCCGCGCGCTCCAGTAGTGCAGTCCGGCACCGAACCTGCGCACAGCGGCGTCTCGAGATGCTCCGGGTCATGGCCCTCGGCATCCCGGCGTGACGTTCGGCACGCGTGCCGGTCTGCCGGCCGATCAGTTCGGGTCGATACCCAGTTCTTCCCGGGTGGCGATGATGAGGTCGCGTTCGGCGACGCGTACCTCGCCCAGCATCTGGGTCTTGTGGTCGCGGGCCGCCCGGATCTCCTCCGGTGGTGCGTCCTGCAGCTTCTTTCGCTGCAGGGTGAGGGCCGACAGCAGGACGTCGGAAAGCGTATCGGCCAGCCGGCGCCACTGCTTGTAGTGCGTATCCGAACCGACCAGCCGCAACACATTGGCCCGATCCGAGCCGGCTTCGAGGTTGTGGATCAGATCGCCGATCAGTTCGTCGGTCAAGTCCTCGTCGCGCCGGAGCGCCTGACAAATACGGCTGGACATACCCAGCGAATCGGCTACCGCACCGGCGACGGCATCCCGGCGCCAGTGCTCGCTCGCCTGGACCAAGGCCACGGCATGGGCGGATTCCACCTGGGAGTGGGCGGCGTCGAGCTGCAGCCGGGTGGAATCGGCCTGCTGTTGAGCGCTGGCAGTCTGGTGCTGGGCCGCGACGGACAGGGTCCGCTGGGCCCGCTCGTCGGCGGCGGCGATCGCATCCCGGTTCGTCCGATTGTTGACCAGTACGGCGATCACAGCCGCACCACCGAGCGCGAGCGAACCGAGCAGCGGCAGCCACGACTGCCACCAGGCCGGGGAACTCTGAACGATCTCGATCACCTGGGGATCCACGGCGCCCATAATGGCACCGTCGCCGCGGCCGGGCGCGACGGCCGTCACAATTGGGTGCTCAGTGGGGTTCGGGCATTGGATATCTTGCAGGATAAGATAATTCATGATATGTCGGCCGAGTCGCCGGGGTGGCGGACGGCTTGTGGCGGGCGGAATGAGCGGGCGTTTTCACGATGCGCCGGGTGGCAGGTATGCTGCTCGGCGGAGGATTCGCCTAGTGGCCTATGGCGCTCGCCTGGAACGCGGGTTGGGTTAACAGCCCTCGCGGGTTCGAATCCCGCATCCTCCGCAGCCGGCCCCGCCCGTGGAACATTCCCTCGGCGGGGCCGTTCTCTGTTCGGACCCGGCCCTTCGCCGATCGCAGACAGCGGCTGCCGCTACTACCGGCCCCGGGGGTGGGCGCTATGTGCCGCCTGTCCTGTCCCGGTTCTGCCGGTGAGGCCCCCGCTGTGCAGTGTGCGCGGAGGCCGCTACACTGGCCCACGGATCCCGCGCGGCGCGCATCCTGTGAACTCCCCCAGGGCCGGAAGGCAGCAAGGGTCAACGGGCTCTGCCGGGTGCGCGGGGTCCCCTTGATCCGGACCGGTGTTCATCGGATCCCCGGAGGAGAACCCGCCACGGTGACGTTTCCCGATCGGCACCGAGAATCCCAACACCTCCCGGCTGTCGTGGACGTCCGGGTAACGTGGCCCGGGGCGCCCGGCACCACCGGCCGCCCGTAAGTGCATTCACCCACCAGGTCGTTGGAAAGGCTGTCCAGGATGCCCCGGCAAACCCAGATCGGTTTGATGAGTCCCGAGGAACTCGCCGCCGAGCACGAACTCCAGTCCGCGAACTACGCGACACTGCAGGCCGCTGCGCTCACCCTCGATCTGACCCGGGGAAAGCCTTCGCCGGAACAACTCGCCCTCTCCTCTGCCATGCTGTCGCTGCCCGGCGACGGCGATTTCCGCGACGGAACCGGCACCGACTGCCGCAACTACGGTGGTCTGCACGGGCTTCCGGAGCTACGCGCCATCTTCGGTGAACTGCTCGGTATCGGTGTCGACAACCTGATCGCCGGTAACAACGCCAGCCTCGAGCTGATGCACGACACCATCGTCTACGCCACGCTGCACGGCCTGCCCGATTCGCCGCGCAGGTGGGCCGACGAGCCGGTGGTGAAGTTCCTGTGCCCCAGCCCCGGCTACGACCGCCATTTCGCGATCACCGAATCGCTGGGGTTCGAGATGATCCCGGTGCCGATGGGCCCCGACGGGCCCGACATCCGGATGATTGCCGAACTGCTGGCGGCCGATCCGCAGATCAAGGGTTTGTGGGCGGTTCCCAACTACTCCAATCCGACCGGTGCGGTGTTCTCCGAAGAGGTCGTGCGCGAACTGGTTTCGATGCCGGCTGCGGCGCCCGATTTCCGGTTGTTCTGGGACAACGCCTACGCCGTGCACCCGCTCACCGATACCGCCGCGCCGGTGATCGATGTACTCGGGCTCGCCGCGGCGGCGGGAAACCCGCACCGGCCCTTCGTTTTCGCCTCGACCTCGAAGATCACCTTCGCCGGTTCGGGGGTGAGCTTCCTCGGCGCCTCGACCGAGAACCTGAACTGGTACCTGGGACATGCGTCGAAGAAGAGCATCGGCCCGGACAAGATCAATCAGCTGCGGCATCTGCGGTTCTTCAGCGATGCCGCCGGGGTGCGGGCCCATATGCAGAAGCACCGCGCCATCCTCGAACCGAAGTTCGCGCTGGTGCTGCGGATCCTCGAGGATCGCCTCGGCTCCTCCAAGGTGGCCTCCTGGACCGAACCCAAGGGTGGTTACTTCGTCAGTCTCGATGTGCTCGAGGGCACCGCGGCGCGGGTCATCGAACTGGCGAAGGACGCCGGTATCGCGCTGACCGCCGCCGGGTCGGCCTTCCCGTACAAGAAGGACCCGGAGGACAAGAACATCCGGATCGCCCCCAGTTTCCCGGCGCTACCGGAGCTGGAGCAGGCCATGGACGGAGTGGCGACCTGCGTGCTGCTGGCAGCGACCGAGAAACTGCAGAAGTAGGGAATCAGGCCGGTTTGCGGGCGTGCACGGCGAACATCGTCACCGAAAGGTGGATATCGCCGCTCGCGGCGCCCGCGGCCAGGTCGGCGAGCAACTGTTCGCGCTCGGCCTCGGTGATGACCCGGCGCGCCACCGCCATGGCGGAAACCCTGCTGACCAGCGCGCCGGCCCCCACCGAACGCTCCTGTACGAGCGCATGTGACCCGGTGCTCTCGGCCTCCAGGCCCGCCGCGGTGAGCAACCCCTGCAATCGGCGGCCCGAGTAGGGGTTGGTGGTCGCCGAGATCAGGGTGTCCACGACCTCGCGCACCACCCGGGTGTTACCGGGGTGCACGATCGCCGAACCCCAGTCGGCATCCATCACCACGGCCCGCCCACCGGGCCGCAGGACGCGGGCGATCTCGCGGGCAGCACGCGCGGGTGCGGTGAGGTGCTGGAAGACGCGCTCGCACAGTACGGCGTCGAAGGTCTCGGGACCGAAGGGCACACCGTAGGCATCGCCGGAGTGGAAGGTCGCGGTGGAGTGTGCAGCGGCTGCCCGCCGCTCGGCAGCGGCCAGCAGGTGGGGGTCGGGCTCCACCCCGGCGGCAACACCGGTGGGGCCGACCGCCGCCGCGAAGGTGATTACTTCGGAACCGGTACCGGAACCGATATCGACGGCCATTTCACCCGGCTGCAGCGCGAGCGCCTGGTGCGCCCAGTCGCGTAACCGGTCGAGTCCGGGGAGTGCCGCCTGTAGGTCGCGGATATCGACCAGCTGATCCTGGCCGGCGGCATCGAATCGGTCGGGGCGTAACCCGAAACTGTCCATGGGTCCGTGTCCATCCAGTGTGGTGGGTGGGTGTATCGCCGTGTGTGGCATGTCGTGAGCCTAACTCGGGCGCGTGGGATGATCGCTGGTAGTACACAGCGTGAGGGAGTCAGGCCCGGCGGCGGTAGCGAAGCGTGACCACGCAGGCCTCGCCCGCACGCTCGACAAGCGCAGCGTGTGTGGGCCGGGCCCGGAGGCGGCCGTAGCCGGGAGGCCCCCATGCTCGACAGCGCAGTGAGGAGAGCAGGCCATGGCCAAGTTGTGTCTCGCGCAGGAACCCGAGGCGGACCAGTTGCTGTCGGAAAGTCCGCCGGCGCTGTTGATCGGGATGCTTCTCGACCAGCAGTACCCGCTCGAACACGCTTTCCGCGGCCCGAAGAAGATCGCCGACCGGATGGGCGGGCTGGATATCCACGCGATCGCGGCGGCGGATCAGGCCGAGTTCGAGGAGATGGCGGCGACTCCACCGGCCATCCACCGCTACGGGCGGTCCATGGCACGGCGGATCCAGGATCTGGCGCGCTATGTGATCGAACATTACGACGGCGATGTCACGGCGATCTGGACCGCCGGCGACCCGGACGGCAAAGAGGTGCTGCGGCGGTTGAAGGCGCTGCCGGGCTACGGCGACCAGAAGGCCCGGATATTTCTCGCCCTGCTGGGCAAACAGCTCGATATCCGGCCGGCGGGCTGGGAGGTGGCGGCCGGTGACTACGCCGAACCGGATTCGCGACGATCGGCGGCCGATATCGTCGACGGCGAGACTTTGCTCGAGGTGCGCGCCTTCAAGAAAAAGATGAAGGCCGCGGCGAAACAGAAGTGAGCGCCCCCTGTCAGCGGAGGCGCGCGAGCCGGGTGAGCTCGGCGGCCAGCCCGGCATCGCCGACCGGAGTGAGCGACAGATCGGCTCCGGCGGCCAGCAGATAGCGTCCGTCACCGGTGAAATCCAGCCAGGTGCGGTGGATCGGTGGCGGTGACATCGGATTCTCCGGTGCGATCGTGATGGTGAAGAACCCGCGGGCATCGATCGGCCGGTGAAGTGCATCGCGCAGCCGGCGAGCCCGGATCTCCGCGGCGCCGGGCTCGCCGGGGCCCTGCTCCGGGCAGAGCACTGCGGCGCGTGGTTCGCGCATGGCGGGCAGCCGCCCGGCCCGGGCCGGGCCCAAGGTGCTGACCAGGTGTTTGCCGACGGTCCGGGCATGACAGGCGATCAGCGTGATCTCCTCGTTCTGCGCGCGTACCAGCGCGCCCCAGTTGCCGAACCCGACCGCGACCGCGAGCACAGGATCGCCGCGACGGCCGGAACTGTCGAAATCGTCCCCGAATACGGTCACCCGCGTGACATCGGTCCGGGCGAGGAAGCGCAGGGTGCCGGTGAGATCGGGGTCACCGTTGGGCGGAAACCGCTGTTCCAGCTCCAGTGCCGCCCGCGCGCTCTCGGTGGCGGCGGCGGCGCGCGGCGCGAGATCGATGGGATGGGGCCGCCGGTCGAGTCCTGTCTCGGTCTGCCAGATGTAGCTGAACTCGTCCGGCGTGAACACCCATTCCATCAGCGGCTCCCACCGCCCGGGTCGTCGTGTTCGGCTCGTTCGGCTTCGGTGTACTCGCCGAGAACCGGTGGCACTCTCGGATCGCTCGCGGTCAGAGCTTCGTTGGGTGCGTGCAGGTAATCGGGGCTGGCCCGCTCGGGATCGGCCGGGCGGGACGGAGGTACACCGGCGGTGGATGGCAGCGGCATGCCCGCGGGGACCAGTCGAACCGGCCGCTGCCCAGGATGTTCGTGCCCTTCCGCCGTGGAACCGTTCGGGCCTGTTCCGGCGGGGCCGAGCGGTTCGCGCTCCCCGGGCAACGGTGGATGGACCACCGGATCGGCATGGCCCGCCGGGGTCCGGATGGACGGGTCGGGGGAATAGGGGACAGCTACCGGCCCGGGCGGCGCAGTTGTCGAACCCGATGCGGCGGGTGCTCGGACCACCGGTGCATCGAGTCCGGCGGTTTCCGGCCCGGTGCGGGCCTGATTCTGCGAGCCGCCGGGGGCGCCCGGATCCGATTCTGTGTGGGGCGGAGTGCCGCAACCGATGTGGCCCGGGCCCGGGCCACCGGCTCCGGTGGTACCTGCGCTTTCCGATCCGCTGGGAGCCGCCCCCTCCGAGGGGGTGGAAGAGGCAGTGACCGATCCGTCGTAGGCCGCAGCGCCGGGCCCGTTCCGGCTCGGGCCTTCCGGCCCGGCCCCGCACGGCGGGGCCTGGGCGATGGACGCGGAGTTTCCTGCCGTCTGAGGCGACCGTTCGTTTCCGGTGGCGGGCGCCGTGCCCGGTGCAGGTGCCGTGGAACCCGGTGCGTAAGCGGGCGGTGTGCCGGGGGCTGCTCCCGGACCACCGGTGAAGGTCGGCTGGATGCCCGCTGCCGGACGGTGTTGCGGCGTATTGGTGCCCGGTGCGTGCGCGGGCCCCGAAGTGCCGCCGGTCGGACTGCTGTGGCCAGGTGCGGCGCCACCACCCGTAGCACTGGGCGAGGGGGGTACAGGTCCGGCCGGGGCCGGACCTGCCGGGCCGGGACCGGCCGGGATCGGGATGGATGCGCTGGGCCCGGGCGGGATCGGAGCGGTTGGGCCGGTGGTGGGTGGACTCGCCGGTGAGCGCGGCGAAAGGTCGGTGACGCCCGGGCCGGTAGCCGGGCCCGTTCCGCGGTCGGCCGGGGCCGAGGAGGGCTGCACCGCGGGTTCCGAGCGTGCATGCCGGGTGTCCGGCGCAGACGCGGCAGCGGGTGATGTATCGGCCGTGGGCGTATCCGGGGGCTGGGGAGATCCAGGGCCCGGAGGGTTGTCCGGCTGTGGAGACGCGCCCTGAGACACCGGGGATTCCGCGGGGGAGCCTGGCTCCGGTGATGGATCTGCGGGGATACCCGCCGGTTGCGATTCGTTCTCGGGGGCGCTCGGAGCGGGTGCGGGAGGGTTGCCGGGCGACGGTTGCGGCCCATCGGCGACTCGGCCGGGAAGGGTGAGGGGAGCTGTGTCCCCGTCGATCTGCGAAGTCGTGGATCCCGGCGAATCGTTGTCCGGCGATTCGGGGTCCGCCCCGACGGCCGTTCCGGGGCCCGAGCTCGGTGCCGGGGCCGAGCCTCGTTCCGGAACCGGCGCTGTACCGGTGCTTTCCGGCGCCGTCGCGACCACGGCCGGAAACCGGGGAACGCTGTCCCCGCTCGCCGGGATGGCCGGGTTGTAACCGAAGGTCATGGCGTCCTGAGCGGCCGCTGTCGCCGCGGCCGTCGCAAGGTTGTGGGCCGTACGCCGCTGCGCTCCCGTAGCGGCTTCGACGGCGGCATCCGGATCCGGTCGGTACGGTTCCGGTGGCGGTGGGATGGCCGCCCGGAGCGATTCGGCGGCATCGGAATTCGCCGTCATGAGATGCCGGAGCGCCCGGCAGACTTCGACAGTGCCATCAGCGGCCTGTACCAGGGCGGCTGCGGCCTGCGTAGCTGCCCCTGCCGCGATACCGGACCATTCGCCGGACAGCCGGTTGAGTTCGCGGGCGTGCTCGTCGAATGCCGATTCCAACGCGTCGGCGGTGCGACCCCACGCGTCGGCTACCCGGCGTAGCTCGGCCGGTGCCAGGCGCTCGCGTGCGAGGTCCCAGATCTGCTGATGGGTATAGGCGTCGAATACTTCACGATCCGGTACGTAGGCCGGCTCGGTGCCGGTACTCGTTGTACCGGTCTGCCCCTGATATGTCACGGTCGGCCCCCTTGCCTGTCGGTCCGCGACCACCGAAACGCGATCCGGACCGTGTGTGGTTTCAATTCTTTTGCACCCCTGCGTGTTTCGATATGATGCCGTACTTCAGGGGGTCTCCGCCAGCGCAGCGGCCAGAGCAGCGGCGTTCGCCGCATCGGCCTCGTGGAACAGGGCCCCCGCCGCGAGGTAGGCCGCCTTGTGCCGGAGGGCGGCCTGTTCGAAGGCATCGAGCATCCCGAGGTACTCGAGACCCTTCGCCTCGAAACCCGCGGTCAGTGCACGTCCCGAGGGGAGATCCGGAAACCCGGACACCCGGGTGAGGGCCGCGGCATCGGCCCTGGCCTGCCGTACTCGCTCCACGAGCCGGTCGCAGGACGCGGCGAGTTCCCGGGCCGCATCCGCCGACATATGGAATTCCCCGCCCCGGGCCGATTCGTAGAGCCGAATCCCCGCCTGCTGCCCCAGATCTGGTACGGACATCGTCTTCCCCCTTCGGACTCCCCGCCTCGTGGTCGGAGCATAGCAGCGGAAAATGTCCCGGACCAGGGTCGATGTACCCGGTAGGTGGGTTTGTGTGTTGGGGGCGGTCGGCCCGGCAACTGCGCCCGCCCGGATTCTCCGTGTCGTCGGGGGAATATTCCCCGGATAATTCAGGACAATTAGTCCGATCCGACCGGAAGAGTATTATCCGGAAATCTGCGGGGAATGTGTGAGTGTGGCGCGCCGGTGATTCACCCCGTGTTTGCGGATATCGGGCAAACGGCGGACGCGGCCGCCGGTCCAGGCCTCCCGGGAGCTACTTTTCTGGTTGGCGGCCCGGCCGGGCGGCCGATGCCCGCTGTCGGCAGACTCGCCGATAATTTTGCTGCTGAGCTGGGGAAACGACCGGGTGACGGGTGCGTCGTGAAGGAACCTCTTGGTGCGGCGCCGCAGGGGGTGTTAATTTATTTGTTATGTCTACCAGCGGCACCACACCGAAGCCGGTCACATATGTGACCGCCGCGCTCGGTTTGCGCCTGCCGCTCACCCGTGAGTTGTGTTGCTCCCGCCGCTGCGGTTGAGCGATTCCGATCCACTCGCCGCCTCGTTGCGCATTTGTAGGCATATACCGGCGTAGGCCGGAATAATCGAGGAAATCATATGGCTGTCCGCACCGCCGAACGCATCGCGTCGCAGGCTTCCACTACCCGCATCCGTGTTCCCCGCCCCGTCGTCCCCCCGGATCTGCGGATCTCCGATAACCCCGCCGCCGCCGTGCTGCGGTCGGCCACCACCGGGCCGGTGTTCCGTGACAAAACCGCCCGCGCCACCGGCTTGAGCATTGCCACCGTCAACCGGCAGGTTTCCGCATTGCTCGCGGCCGGACTGTTGCGCGAGCGTGCCGACCTCACCGCCTCCGGCGCGGTGGGCCGGCCGCGCGTTCCGTTCGAGGTGGATATCGACACCTTCGGCACCCTGGGTATCCATATCGGTTCCGCGTCCACCCGGATCGTGGTCGCCGACCTGCGGGGGCGCATCCTCGGCGGCCTCACCATCGCCACTCCGCAAACCGGTCAGGAATTCGCGGTCAAAACCGTCGCGCACAGTGCGAAGTCCTTCCTGCAGCGTTGGTATCGGCGCACGCCGCTGTGGGTGGGGGTGGCGATCGGCGGCCGGGTCGACCCGAGTACCGGTGTGGTCGATCATCCGAAACTCGGCTGGCAGGAGGCGCCGGTGGGCGCGGTGTTCAGCGAGGTGCTCGGACTGCCGATTTCGGTGGCGCCCCATGTCGAGGCCATGGCCGCCGCGGAGCTGTTGTTACCCGGCGTACAGCAGGATTCGGCCGAGGCGCCCGAACAGGCGCACGCGCACGGGAGCAGCTTGTACTTCTATGTCCGTGAAATGGTGGGTATTTCGGTAACCCTGGACGGTCGCGTGCACACCCCGAACAACGGTCCGGGCTCGATCGCGCATCTACCGACCGGCACCGATGTCGAATGCCAGTGCGGCCGGCGCGGATGCTTGGAGGCCACCGTCAGTGATCGCGCGTTACACGCTCGCGCGGTGGGCCGCGGAATCATCCCCGCGTACAATGGAAAAGCCAGTTCGGCCATCGGCGACTTGTATCGCGCCGCGGTACGTGGCTCGGAACCGGCCCGCGAGCTGCTCGCCGAACGCGCCACCGTTCTCGGGCGGACCGTCGCCCTGGTGCGGGATATGCTCAACCCGGACCGCGTGGTACTCGGCGGGCAGGCCTTCACCACCTACCGTCCCGGTCTGGCGCATGTGGCGCGCTCGTTCAACGAGGCAACGGTTCTGCCGCCCACCGATATCCGGGTCACCGGTTACGCGTCGAAGGTGCAGGAGTTCGCGGCCGTGGTCACTTCGCTGAGTGCCCTTTACGCCGACCCTGTCGCTGCGCTGCGCCGTATCCAGGCCTGACAGCGTGTCCGATAACTCGTACGGGTTATCGGACACAGTTCTACTCGGGCGTCATCGGTTCACCCCGATAGGGTGTGAACCGCGGTTCCCGCGTCGTCCGGGACGGTTTCACCGGTCTTAGGCTGTAGGTCAGCGCCTCCCCGTCGGACAGACAACGCCGAAATCCGGACGGTCCGCGGTCCGGTCGGTGCTCACGGTATCCAACGCTCGGTGGCTCTGCCCGGTCTCGGGTAGGTCCGAGGTCGCGACGCCACCCTCCAGCGGGGTCCGCAAGGTGGAGGTCGAACCGGGCGGTGCCGGAACGCAGGGCACGCACGTCAGCGCGCCGAGAACACGCCTTCCACCGCGGTGATGAAGTACGGGAAGTGGCCGGCGAATCGGTGCAGGTCCCGGTCACCTTCGAAACCACCGAACCAGTACAGGCCGGGATCGTCGTCGGCGGACGGGTCGATATCGCGGAACGTGCGCACCCAGTTGTCGGCGCGGCTCCAGACGATCATGTAGGACAGTCCGCGGGAGAACACCAGTTCCCGGTCGCCGGCGGGAATCTGTGCGCTGTTCACCTGTTCCAGGCCCTGTTGCAGTCCGCGCACCTGGCCGGTGAGCGCGCGGCCGTAGGCAGTGCGGGTGGGCAGGAAACGCTGGGCCGCGAGCAGTCCGGCACCGGCAAGTGCGATCGCGACGCCCACCAGCGCGTGCCCGGAAAGCAGCGCCGCGGCGACGGTCACCCCGGCACCGAGCACGATCAGGGTTGCGCCGAGCCAGAGCGGTATTCGCCGGCGGGCCGGGTCGATGAACGCGCCGCGCTCGACCGCGTCGGCCAGCATCGTGCGGCGTAGCGGTTCGGTCGTGAGCCGGCCCGGGGATCCCAGATCGGCGACCGTGACCTCGTCGGTACCCGCGGGGAACAGGGCGTCGTAGACCGCTCGTTCGTACGGCCGGAGTTGTTCGTCGACCGGGTTGACCCGGACCATCCGCCACTGGGTTTCGCCGATGCGCCCGATCCAGAGGTAGTTGCGCACCGCCAGGTCGACGACGGTGGCGGCGATATCGGTGGTATCGGCGTGCCCGTCGAGCAGCACTCCCGCCTCGCCGGGCAGGATGCCCGCGGGGGAGCTGAACTGGGTGCGGCCCTCGGCGTGGACCAGGGGCTGCATCGGTTCGGCGGCACCGATCTGCCGGCGTGCCCAGATGAGGTATCCGGCGAGCGCGGCCGATGCGGCCAGCAGCAGGGCGAAAGCGATGAGGACCGGGCCGGTGATCGCGAACGGCGAGTTGCCGGGACCGCTGATATCGGCGTTCGCCGGTACAGTGCCGGGCGGGATCTGCAGCGTCAGGTCGACCGATTCGCCCTTGCGCAGGTTCGTCTGGTCCAGGTACAGCACCCCGTCGGGTTCGATGCGCACCTGGGCGCACGGCCGCGTGTTTCCGATCGGACCCAGCAGGCATTCCACGATGCCCATTTCGAAACTCGGACTGATCAGGCTGGCGTGGATTTCGGCGATATCGACGTTGAGCACCCCGAACCAGCGGAACACCTGGCTGCCCTCGGCGTCGCTGACCGTGTTCTGCACCGAGTACCGGAAGGTCGATTCGCCGGGCCCGGCTTCGATGGTGAACAGATCATCGGACACCTGCGCGGTACCGGGACCGGTCGTTTCGATATCGGTGACCGCGAACCGGCGTTCGGAATCCTCACTGATCTGCACCCGCAGCGGCAGGGACATGGTGAATTGTTCACCGGGCGGAACGGTCACCCGCTCGTTCACTTCGAGGACGCCCTCGCGGCTGAGGGTCATGTCCAAGTTCAGAATCACACCGGCGGGTTCCTGTGCCCGGGCGGTGGGCGTGAACAGGGCGAACAATCCGGTCAGTGCGAGTAGTAGCGCCGCGGCGCCCCCCCGAAAAGTGAGCATGGTCCGTAACTTTAGACAGCTTGCTATCCTGCGTCAGCGGCTGTTGGCGTTCCGAGAATTCGAGAGGTACCGGGGGAGTGACTCGACCACCTTATGAACGTGGACCGGTTCCTCCTGGCAGACAGCCGATTCCACCACACGGGCGGCCGCCGTACGGCCCGCCGCCGGCCCGCCCGCAGCAGCCGCTACCGCATGGTATGAGGCCGGGATACCCGGCCGCACCGGGGTATCCGCCGCCGCGGCCCGGTTATCCGCCGCGGCCGTGCCCGCCGCCGCAGCGTGGTCCGGTACCGGGCTACCGGCCGATCGTCGCCCCGCCCATGCCACCGCCGGTCCCGCAGCGGCCGCCGCGTGGCCGTCCGCCTCGGCCTCGGCGCGGTGGCGGCCGGACGCTGTGGATATTGCTCGCGGTCATCGTGTTCGTGCTGGCGGCATTGGTTCGCGGGGCGCTGGATTCGGGTGGCTTGAATGTGCTCGGCCCGCAGCCCGACCGTGGTTACGACACCGGTGTGACCGGGCCGTCCGAAACCGGTACGAATCCGCTACTCATCGATACCGGGGCGACCCTCATTCCGGCCGACTGTCCCTATACCGAGTGGTCGACCGACGAGGAAACGGCCCGCGCATTCTTCGGGAGCGCCGAGAAATGCCTGCAGGCGGCGTGGCAGCCGGTACTGGAAAACGCGGGATTGCCGTTCGAACCGCCGACCGTCGAGGTATCGGCCACCACCGAGGGGATTTCCACCCCGTGCACCGGCTCGACCAGTAATTTCGCCGCCTTCTACTGTCCGGCCAATCGCACCGTGTATATGCCGATCAGCCAGCTGCAAACCGACTACTACGGGGACAACTGGGTGGTCTATCTGTCGGTGTTCGCGCACGAGTACGGACACCACGTCCAGAACCTGTCCGGCATCCTGCTCGCGGCCAACGGTGAACGTGTCGATGTGGGTGCGCAGAGCCCCGAGGGTTTGGAACTGTCGCGGCGGGTCGAACTGCAGGCCAACTGTTTCGACGGGATGTACCTGGCGTCCTCGGCGGACGGCGGTTCGCTGACCGCCGAACAGATGGCGCAGGCGCGTATCGATGCCGACAACCGCGGTGACCGAAGCGGCGATATGCGCGATCACGGCACGCCGGAGAACGGCGGGCGCTGGTTCGGGCTCGGTGTGGAACACAATCGGACGGCGCAGTGCAACACCTTCACCGCACCGGATGATGCGGTGAGCTGAATCAGTCCGCGGCCGGTCCGGTGCCGCGCACCCGGTTCCGCAGGCGGGTGAGCCAGTCGGTCATCTCCGCCGGGCCCGCCTCGGGGCCGATCAATTCGGTGACGACGTGTCCGGCGCAGGCGGCGTCGAGCACCCGGCCGGCCACGGCCATCGGATCCCCCCAGGGCAGGAACGGTTTCGCCAGCAGCAGGGAGGCGATACCGTGCGCGGCCGCCCATAGTTCCAGCACCAGCGGGGTCGGGTCGCCGCGGTCGATCAACCCGTCTGCCATGGCCTCTTCGACCGTGGTCGCGAAGAAGCGGAAGGCACCACTGGTCAGCACGAGGTCCACCGCGCCGTGTGTATGGGTGGGGATAGTGGCCAGCCGGTACTGCTCCGGATGGTCGAGTGCGAATCGGACATAGGCCAGGCCGAGCCGGCGCAGGCGTAGCGGCGGCGGATCGGCCGGGTCCACCGCGGACTGCATGGCGGTGTTCAGCGCCTCGAAAACCTCGGCCACCGCGGCCTCGATCAACCTGTCCTTATCGGCGAAATGCCGGTAGATCGACGGGGCGCTGACACCCACCATCCCCGCGACCGCGCGGATGGATACGGCGTCGACACTGCCTGTGCGTTCGAGCAGTTCGCGCGTCGCGGCGAGGATCTCCGTTCGTAAGCGGCCACCGGTTCCGCGCGGTGACCGCGGCCGTCCGGTCATACCCGCACCGGTGGTTCGGCGGCGGCGGGCCGCGGTTCGGTTTCCTCGCCGAGCCCGAACCGGTTGTGCAGGCGGGCCAGTGGTTTCGGGGCCCACCAGTTGAGCGGGCCCATCAGTCGCATCAGCGCCGGTACCAGCAGGGCCCGGATGATGGTGGCGTCGGCCAGCACCGTCAACGTCAAACCCAACCCCATCAGCTGGATGAACGAGACCTGCGAGGTGGCCAATGCGCCGATCACGATGGCCATCAGCACGGCGGCGGCGGTGAAGATCCGGCCGGTGCGGGCCACCCCGATCGCGACGGACGCGGTGTTGTCCTCCGCGGCGAATTCGCTGCCGGTGCGGCCGGCACGCCGGCGCAGCCATTCCTCCCGGATCCGGGACAGCAGGAATACCTCGTAGTCCATGGACAGGCCGAAGGCCAGGCAGAACATGAGGATCGGCATGGTCGGCACCAGGTAGCCGACGGCGGTGAAGCCGAGCAGACCTTCGAGGTGGCCGTCCTGGAATATCCACACCATGGCGCCGAACGCCGCGGTCAGCGAAAGAGTGTTCAACAGCAACGCTTTCAGCGGCAAGATCACGCTGCCGGTGAACAGGAACAGCACGACGAAGGTGGTCAGAACGATGAGGAGTGCCGCCAGGGGGAGCCGGTCGGCGAGTGCGTCCAGAGAATCTTCGTTCATCGCGGCGGCGCCGGAGAACAACGGGGGTGCCGGTGCCGGTACCGCCCGGAGCTCCGTCAGTTGGTCGCCGCCGGCGGGGGAGAACGGGTCGAGAGAGGTGTTCACGGTCAGATAGGTGCCGGTGTTGTTGGCCATCCCCGGTGGGGTGGGCGCGAGCCGGTTACCGGAGACGTACACGCCCGCGCTGGAGAGCACGCCCGTGACATCGTCGACTTCGGACAATCGGGCCGCGTAGGCGCCGACTCCCTGTTCGTCCTGGTAGCCGTTCAGCACGATCGTGGTGTTGCCGCCCGGATCGGCCCGCGGGAATTCGGCGCGCACCTCGTCACCCACCTGCCTGCTGGCGGCGGTTTCCGGGAGGACGCGCTCGTCGGGGTAGCCGAATTTCACGGACAGGAACGGCGATCCCAGCGCCAGCAGCAGCGCCACGATCACCACGGATACCGGGATTGCGAACCGCATCACCCGGAGGACCATCCGGTACCAGCCCGTCTGTTCCGGAACCATCGCGCCCAGCGGCGCCGGCTCCCGTCCGAACAAGCGCAGCAGCGGTGCGCGCAGGTCCAGGGCATTCACCCGGTGACCCAGCAGTACCAGCGCCGCCGGCAGCACGATCACCGAGGCCGCCGCCGCGGCCACCACGACCGCCACACCGGAATAGGCGAACGAACGCAGGAAGTACAGGTCGAACACCAGCATCGCCGAAAGTGACAGTGCCACGGTGAGGGCGGAGAACAGTACGGTGCGGCCCGCAGTTTGCAAGGCGCGTACGGTCGCGGCGCGGGGGTCCAGACCGCCCGCGAGCTCCTCCCGGAACCGGCTGACGATGAACAGGCTGTAGTCGATGGCCAGCGCCAGGCCGAGTGCGGTGGTGAGGTTCATCGCGTAGATGGACACATCGGTGAACAGCGTGAACAGCCGCAGAATCGCCAGGGTGGCGGCGATCGCGAACAACCCGACCAACAGCGGCAGCGACGCCGCGACCAGACTGCCGAACACCAGTATCAGCACGATCAGGGTCAGCGGGATGGCCGCGGCCTCGGCGACCGCCAGGTCGTGGGTGATCTGTTCGTTGACTTCGTGGAAGGTGGCGGCCGCGCCACCCGCCCGGACGGTGACCCCGTCGGTTGTGCCGGTCACCTGGGCGCTTATCTCACCCGCGGCTTCCTGCATCTGCGTTTCGTCGCCGGCCAGGTGCACGGCGATCAGTCCGGAATTGCCATCGGTACTGCGCAGTGCCGCGGCCACCGCGGGCGAGGGCGCGGTCCAGTACGACTGGACGCTGGTCGTGTCCGGATGCGCGCGGATCGTATCGACGGCCGCCTGTGCCCGGGCCTGTACGGCGGGTGTATCGACCCCTTCTGGGGAGTCGACCAGCAGGATGTAGTTGGGTGCGGCGCCTTCGAAATTATCCGTGAGCAGTTCCGTGGCCTGCGTGGATTCGGCATCGGAAGAGACGAACCCGCCCGATTTCAGTCCCGATGCGGCGGTGGCGCCGAAAAGGCCGCACAGCAGCGCGACGGCCAATGCGCCGGCGAGTATCGCCCGCGGGTATCTCGTAACGAGTTGTGCGATTCGGATCAGCATGTGCAAGCCCCCGCCTCGTAGGTTAGTGGCGTTAGCGTAACGCTGTTAACACATCGATGGAAGACCCTTCCACCTGAGCGGTCGGCCGACGGGCCGAGCCCCCACCCGTCGTAGTCGCGCCCTACACTCTCCGCGTGGCTCTGTACCGGAAGTACCGACCGGCAACGTTCGCTGACGTAGTGGGCCAGGAGCATGTCACCGACCCGCTGTGTACTGCGCTCGATACCGGGCGGATCAGTCATGCGTACCTGTTCTCCGGTCCGCGTGGTTGCGGGAAGACCTCCTCCGCCCGGATCCTGGCGCGATCGCTGAACTGTGTGGAAGGCCCCACCTCGACCCCCTGCGGTACCTGCGCTTCCTGTGTTTCCCTTGCTCCGGGAGGCGGCGGGAACCTCGATGTGATCGAACTGGACGCGGCCAGCCACGGTGGTGTGGACGACACCCGGGAACTGCGCGATCGCGCCTTCTACGCGCCCGCCGAGTCCCGCTACCGGGTGTTCATCGTCGACGAGGCGCATATGGTGACCACCGCCGGCTTCAACGCGCTGCTCAAGATCGTCGAAGAACCGCCCGCGCATCTGATCTTCGTATTCGCCACCACCGAGCCCGAGAAGGTGCTGCCGACCATTCGGTCGCGCACCCACCACTACCCGTTCCGGCTGCTGCCGCCCGCCACGATGCGTGGATTGCTCGGCGATATCTGCGCCCAGGAGCATGTACCGGTGGACGAAGCGGTGTATCCGCTGGTCATCCGGGCCGGCGGAGGTTCCCCGCGGGATAGTTTGAGTGTTCTCGACCAGTTGCTCGCGGGCGCCGGTAGCGACGGCGTCACCTATACGCGCGCCGTCGCGTTGCTGGGGGTGACCGATGTGGCGTTGATCGACGATGCGATCGACGCGCTGTCCGCCGGCGACGGTGCCGCGCTGTTCCGCACGGTCGATCGGGTGATGGAGGCCGGCCACGACCCGCGCCGTTTCGCGGTAGATCTCCTCGAACGGCTGCGCGACCTGATCCTGATGCAGGCCGTACCGGATGCCACCGAGCGCGGTCTCGTGGCCGCCCCCGGCGACCTGCTGGACCGGATGCGCGATCAAGCCGCCCGGCTGGGTCCTGCGACGCTCACCCGTTGCGCCGAACTCCTGCATGCCGGCCTGGGGGAGATGCGCGGTGCCACCGCGCCGCGGCTGTTGCTCGAGGTCGTGTGTTCCCGCATGCTGCTGCCCGCGGCCGATACCTCCGATGCCGCAACTCTGCAGCGGCTGGAACAACTGGAGCGGCGGGTGGCTTCCGGAGTCGCGGCGGCTCCGGCCGGTGCTGCTGCGGAGCCCGCGACGCAGGTGTCCGGCGGTGCGCCCCCGGCACCCGCCCGTCCGGCTGCGGACCCGTCCCGCCGGCGTGGGGCCGAAGCGCTGGCGGCGCTGCGCGAATCCAAGACCGCGCACACATCCGGCAGTCCCGCCGACGGGGCCCCACCGGGCGCCCGCACGGCCGGTCCCGCTCCGCGACCGGCGGAATCGCATCCCCGGAACGAAACGGCCTCGGCGGCACAGGAGTCGGCCGATGCAACGGTCGCGACGCCCGGAGGTGACCCGCACCGCGCGCCTGCGGCCGGCCGGCCCGCGGGACCATCGCAGCCGACGGTGCGGCCCGATATCGCAGAACCCGGCAGCTCAGGGCATCCGCAGGACGCTTCGGAGGCCGGAGACAGGGGCCCCGGCGATGCGGGCAGTGCGAATAAGCGGGCGGAGACCGGCCCGGCAGATCATGCTGTCGCGCAGGCGACGCCAGATGATCGGGATCGTCCGAACGCCGGCACCGGTCCGGAAAACCTGCCGGGACCTCGGGCGTCAGTCGAGGATCGGGTTTCTCCAGCGGGAGGAGCCGGTGCGGACGAGCGTGTGGGTGCTCGGACGGCGCCCGGCGGCCAGGATCGCGTGCGGACCGGCGCTGAGGGAGGCCCGGCGGGAGCGCGGGCATCAGCCGGCGAGCGGGATGGCCGGACCACCCAGGTCGGTGCGGATGTCCGTGCGGGGGCGCAGGCGGGCACCGGTGATCGGGATCATCAGGGTGCCCGAGCCGGGGAGGAAGATCGTGCGGGCGCGCAGGCGGCCGGTGACAGGGGCCGTATGGATGCCGGCTCCGGTGCGGGAGAGCGGCCGGGAACGCAGGCGTCTGCTGGTGAGCAGGATCGTCCGGCGGCGGGAGCCGGGGAGGGAAGTCGTGGAGGTGCTCAGGCGGCCGGTGGCCAGAATCGCGTAGTTACCGGCGCCGATGCGGGAGACCGGCGGGAAGCGCAGGCCGATGCTGGTGAGCGGGGTCGTCCGGCGGTGGGGGCCGGGGAGCGAGGTCGTGCGGGGGCTCAGGTAGCGCTTGGCAGCCGGGATCGTGCGAGTGCCGACGTGGCCGAGAGCGGCGGCGTGGGTGATCGGGGACTTGCGGCGACGGGCGCGGGCGTGGACAGTTCCGCCGGCGATCACGATGGCACCCGTCGGCCCGATGGCGGATCGACCGCACCCGCCGGGCCGGCCGGCGCGGATACCGACGCCGAATTGCTGGCGGCCGTCGAGGCCGCCTGGGCCGAGATCAAGGTGAAGGTCCGGGAATTCGGGCCGACCATCGGCGCGATGCTCACCTCGGGGGCATCGGTCGCCGGGGTCGAGCAGGGCGAGATCGTTCTCGCTCACCACGCGGCACTGGTGCAGCGGTTGTCTCAGCCGCAGCCGATGGGGGCCGTCCGGTCTGCGGTCGCCGCGGTGCTCGGGCACGAACATCCGGTGCGCTGGGTGGTGGCCGGTCAGCAGGTTTCGCGCGGTCCCGGGGGCCGGGAGCGGGGCGGCCGGCGGTCCGGTGATACCGATTCCGGTGATTCCGAAGGGGGGCGTCGAGGCGGTCCGCGCCGGACGTGGACCGGCCGGCCCGGCGCCGGTGACAACGAAACCGCCCGCGGGGAATCCGGCACGGAAGCCGCCGGTGCCGCAGGAACCGCGCAGTCCGGTGCCGGTAGCGGGGAGCCGAACCGTGCGCCGAGTGCGTCCGGTAAACCGGCTCCCCGGTTCTCCCGGCCCAGTCAGGCCCGGGGGGCCGCGGCGACCGGGGACCCCGGTTCGGCGGGACCCGGCAATTCCGGCGCGGGCGCGGCCGGGAATCCCTATGACGACATACCGCCACCGGACTATCCGGACCTCCCGGACGACCCGGGTCCGGACGATTACGGTTACGGATCCGGTGCCGTTCCGGCCTCCACTCCGGAGGAGGAGCAGGAGATGCTCGCCGACGCCGCGCGGCCGGTCGATCCGGGCCAGCGGCGCGATCCGGACGAGGTCGCTCTGGAATTGCTGGCGAGTGAGCTGGGCGCCACCCCGTTGAATGGTTGACAAGCACCGGCTCGACCACGTTAAGTTAACCGGAGTTCGCATCCGGCGGTACTATGGGCGGGTGGCTGCGGACTTCCGCGAGACAAGGTTCTATGGTGGGCCCTGACGAGCGGGCCGCCGGATACCCGTCCGCTGGTTCGTGCCGTGGTTTGTACAGCGTATGCCCGCGCGGGTTCTCCGGCCCGCCGGCGCTCTGCCAACTGAATACGGACGGTCGGTCGAACGGCCGGTCGGCGAGGTAACTCGCGTCTGCTCCGCCAGGTGCGGGCGGGCGTATTCCTAGGAAGGAAACACTCCGATATGACCACAGAGGCCTACATCTACGAGGCCATCCGCACCCCGCGCGGCCGCAACAAGAAGGGGTCGCTGCATTCGGTCAAGCCGATCGATCTCACCACTGGCCTGGTGCAGGAGCTGCGTAACCGCTTCCCGAACCTGGACGAGGACCGTATCTCGGATCTGATCCTCGGTGTCGTCTCCCCGGTCGGTGACCAGGGCTCCGATATCGCCCGCACCACCGTGCTCACCGCCGGCCTGCCCGAAACCGTCGGTGGTTTCCAGCTCAACCGCTTCTGCGCCTCGGGCCTGGAAGCCGTGAACCTGGGTGCCCAGAAGGTCCGTTCCGGCTTCGACGACCTGGTCATCGCCGGTGGCGTCGAATCCATGTCGCGCGTGCCGATGGGCTCCGACGGCGGCGCCTGGATGCTCGACCCGGCCACCAACTACGACACCTACGTCGTACCGCAGGGCATCAGCGCCGACCTGATCGCCAGCATCGAAGGCTTCTCCCGGGACGATGTCGACGCCTACGCGGTGCGCTCGCAGGATCTGGCCGCCAAGGCGACCACCGGCGGCTATTTCGCCAAATCCATCGTCCCGGTCAAGGACATCAACGGCCTGACCGTGCTGGACCGCGACGAGCATATGCGTCCCGGCACCACCATGGAGGATCTGGCCAAGCTGAACCCGTCGTTCGCCGGTATCGGTGAAATGGGCGGCTTCGACGCGGTAGCGCTGCAGAAGTACCACTTCGTCGAGAAGATCAACCATGTCCACCACGGCGGCAACAGCTCCGGCATCGTCGACGGTGCCGCGCTGGTCCTCATCGGCAGCGAAGAGGCCGGTAAGGCCTCCGGCCTGACTCCGCGTGCCCGCGTCGTCGCGACCGCCACCAGCGGCGCCGACAGCACCATCATGCTCACCGGACCCACCCCGGCGGCGAAGAAGGTGCTGGCCAAGGCGGGTCTGACGATGGACGATATCGATCTGTTCGAGATCAACGAGGCCTTCGCCTCGGTCGTGCTGAAGTTCCAGAAGGATCTGCAGATCCCGGACGAGAAGCTGAACGTCAACGGTGGTGCCATCGCCATGGGCCACCCGCTGGGGGCCACCGGCGCCATGATCACCGGCACCATGGTCGACGAACTGGAGCGCCGCGGCGCCCGTCGCGCCCTCGTCACGCTGTGCATCGGCGGCGGTATGGGTGTGGCCACCATCATCGAGCGCGTCTGACCCTCCCGACTCGGATTCAAGGAGATAGAAAAACCGTGAGCGAAGCCAACATGATCGGTTGGGAGAAGGATTCGGACGGCATCGTCGTACTGACGATGGACGATCCGAACCAGGGCGCCAACACGATGAACGACCTCTACAAGAAGTCGATGACCGAAACGGTCGACCGGCTGGAGGCCGAGAAGGACGACATCACCGGTGTCGTGCTGACCTCCGCGAAGAAGACCTTCTTCGCCGGCGGCGATCTGAAGAACATGATGCAGGTCGGCCCGGACAACGGTCCGGAGCTGATGGAAGAGCTGGGCGAGATCAAGTCGGCGCTGCGCCGGCTGGAGACCCTCGGCAAGCCCGTCGTTGCCGCAATCAACGGCGCGGCGCTGGGTGGTGGCCTGGAAATCGCGCTGGCGACCCACCACCGGATCGCGGCCGATATCCCCGGCGTCGTGATCGGCCTGCCCGAGGCCACCCTCGGTCTGCTGCCCGCCGGCGGCGGCATCATCCGCACCGTGCGCATGCTCGGCCTGCAGAACGCGCTGATGCAGGTGCTGCTGCAGGGCCAGCGCAACAAGCCGGCCAAGGCCAAGGAGATCGGCCTGGTCGACGAGCTGGTCGGCTCGATCGACGAACTGGTGCCCGCCGCCAAGGCGTGGATCAAGGCCAACCCCGAAGGCGGCGTGCAGCCGTGGGACAAGAAGGGCTTCAAGATCCCCGGCGGCACCCCCGCCAGCCCGGCGTTCGCCGCCCAGCTCCCGGCCTTCCCGGCCAACCTGCGCAAGCAGCTCAAGGGCGCGAACATGCCCGCCCCGCGCGCCATCATGGCCGCGGCGGTCGAGGGCTCGCAGGTCGGCATCGACGATGCCTCGCTGATCGAGTCCCGCTACTTCGTGCACCTGCTCACCGGGCCGGTCGCGAAGAACATGATCCAGGCGTTCTTCTTCGACCTGCAGACCATCAACAACGGTGGTTCGCGGCCCAAGGATGTGCCCAAGCGCGAGATCAAGAAGATCGGCGTGCTCGGCGCGGGCATGATGGGCGCGGGTATCGCCTACGTCTCCGCCAAGGCCGGCTACGAGGTCGTGCTCAAGGACGTCACCATCGAGGCGGCCGAACGCGGTAAGGGCTACTCGGAGAAGATCGAGGCCAAGGCGCTGTCCCGGGGCAAGACCACCGAGGAGAAGTCCAAGGCACTGCTCGACCGGATCAAGCCGAGCGCCGATGTCGCCGACTTCGAGGGCGTCGACTTCGTGATCGAGGCCGTCTTCGAGAGCACCGAGCTCAAGCACAAGGTGTTCCAGGAGATCGAGGATATCGTCACCCCGGACGCGCTGCTGGGCTCCAACACCTCCACTCTGCCGATCACCGGTCTGGCCGCGGGTGTCAAGCGCGAGCAGGACTTCATCGGTATCCACTTCTTCTCGCCGGTCGACAAGATGCCGCTGGTCGAGATCATCAAGGGTGAGAAGACCTCCGACGAGGCCCTGGCCCGGGTGTTCGACTACACCCTCGCCATCAAGAAGACCCCGATCGTCGTCAACGACAGCCGCGGTTTCTTCACCTCCCGCGTGATCGGCACCTTCGTCAACGAGGCGATCGCCATGCTGGGTGAGGGTATCGAGCCCGCCACCATCGAGCAGGCCGGTTCGCAGGCAGGCTACCCGGCCCCGCCGCTGCAGCTGACCGATGAGCTGAACATGAAGCTCATGCAGAAGATCGCCCGGGAGACCGAGGAGGCTGCCAAGGCCGGCGACGCCGCCATGGGCACCGAACGGCATCCGGCCATCGACGTGGTGGATTACATGGTCGAGCAGGGGCGCCCGGGGCGTCTCGAGAAGGCCGGTTTCTACGAGTACGACGAGAACGGCAAGCGTCTCAACATCTGGCCGCAGCTGCGTGAGCACTTCAAGACCACGGCCGGTTTCGGCGTGCCGCTGCAGGACCTGATCGACCGCATGCTGTTCGCCGAGGCCATCGAAACCCAGAAGTGCTTCGACGAAGGCGTGCTCGAGTCCACTGCGGACGCGAATATCGGCTCGATCTTCGGTATCGGGTTCCCGGCCTGGACCGGTGGCGTGCACCAGTTCATCGTCGGCTACCCCGGCGGCCAGGAAGCCTTCGTGGCCCGCGCCGACGAACTGGCCGAGAAGTACGGTAAGCGCTTCGAGGTCCCGGCCTCGCTGCGCAAGTAGTCCCGGACCGGACGAACAGTCCGATTCGGACGATCGGCACAGCCCGCCCCGCCTTTCCGTGGGGCGGGCTGTGTTTTTTCGCGGCTCCTCCGGTGCCGAACTCTCGGGTTTCGCTGAGCTCGCGGAACTGCTCGGTGTCTCGACCGGGTTCACACCACGCCCTGGAGTAATTCGCTCCGCTCGGCGTGTCGCCGAATGTGTTCGGTTGCGGCCGACCTCGGAAGCTTCGAAGGTTCGCCGGGAATCGGCAACGGCCGGGCCGGGGCGACCGATACATCTATTGGGATCGGAACGCGACCCGGGCAGCGCGGCCGGTTTGTTGTCGGATACCAGGGATATACCTTTATCAGCCGGCTTGTCCGGGGGCCGCCCGGTAAGTGTGCCGCCGAGCAGCGCGACGGTGCCCGGCTCGCCAGAACTACATACAGGCCTTCGCCGACCAGCGTGTTCAGCGGTTGCGCGGGGCGGTGAACGCCCTGCAGAGAACTCAACACGCGAGCAAGGAGGAAAGCCGCGCATCCGGGTATTGCGCGCGCTACGTTGGAAGTGGATACCGGAACGGCGCCGCGGCGGCGTACTCCACCGCAGCCGGTTCGTAACGAGTGCGAGGTGGTGAGATGATTCCACGAACGCGTTCGGGCCCACCGGGCCGCGAATCGGAGGACTCCTACGCCACTGCCGCCGCCGAGCCGGAAAGCACTGGGGTGGAAAGCGGTAGGTCCGGCCCGGGAGCTTCGGAACAGGCGGCGCATCCGAGCACCGAGGAGCCTCCGGAGTACGGTGATGCGGCTCCCGGCAGCACCGAGTCCGGCAGCGATGACCCCAGCGGAGCCGACCCCGACAGCGGTGGCCCCGAGCCCACGATGGCGGTTCCGGGACCGGGACCGGAGACCGCGGGCGCCGAACCGGAGCGCATAGTCGAGGACTTGGCCGCCATGGGGCTGACCGAGGCGCAGGAGATCGGCCGCGGCGGCTTCGGCGTCGTATATCGGTGTGTGCAGCGGGCACTGGACCGTGTGGTCGCGGTGAAGGTGCTGTCGTCGGACCTGGACCCGGAGAGCCGGGAACGCTTCCTGCGTGAAGAGCACGCCATGGGGCGGCTGTCCGGGCATCCGAATATCGTCGACATCCTGCAGGTGGATGTGACAGCCAGTGGCCTGCCGTTCATCGTGATGCCGTTCGCGACGCACGGGTCGCTGGAACGCCTCGTCCATGACCTGGGGCCGCTGAGCTGGGCCGATACTCTCCGTGCCGGAGTGAAACTGGCCGGGGCGATCGAGAGCGCCCACCGGACCCGCATTCTGCACCGCGATGTGAAACCGGCCAATGTGCTGCTCAGTTCCTACGGCGAACCGCAGCTCACCGATTTCGGGATCGCCCGAATGCCCGGCGGTTTCCGCACGTCGGACAGTCAGATCACCGGCTCGCCGGCGTTCACCGCGCCCGAGGTGCTCAAAGGCGAGGAACCCACCGTCCGATCCGATGTGTACGGACTGGGCGCGACATTGTTCGCTCTGCTCACCGGTCATGCGGCATTCGAACGGCAGGCCGGTGAACGGGTGGTCGCGCAATTCTTGCGGATCACCACGGAATCGGTGCCCGATCTCCGTGACCAGGACATACCGGCCGATGTGGCCGCCGCCATCGAGGAGGCGATGGCGCAGGACCCGCAGGACCGCCCGGTCTCCGCCTACGAGTTCGGTGAGATGTTGCGAGAGGTTCAGATAGCGCACGGCCAGGTCCCCGACGATATGGCGTTACTGGACCCGGAGATCACCGCGGTGGAAACGGGGCCACCGGCGCACGACCGGCAGCCGCCCGCGGTGACCGCCCGCCGCAGCTGGCCGTTGCTGCCGCCGACGGCCGCCGGCTGGTTGAGCGGCACCGGCGAACGTCCACGGAGGACCACCGGCGAGACCGGTCCGCGCGGCAGCACTTCCGGCCGGCGGAAAGCGGTGTCGGGCGCGCAACGGCGGTCCCCGGCCACCCTGCCGCCGAGCCCGGCCACGAAGTTCCGGCCGCCGACGCCACCCCGGGAGCCGGTGCGCCGGCCCCGGCTGCTCGATATTCTGCGCACCGGTGTGGAACGCCGGCTCACCGTGATCCACGCCCCCGCCGGGTTCGGTAAGAGCGTGCTGGCGGCGCAGTGGCGCGACGAGCTGGAGGGGCTCGGACTACCGGTCGCCTGGATCGGGATCGACAGCGGCGACGACCACGAGGTCTGGTTCCTCGCACACCTCATCGAGGCCATTCACCGAGTACGGCCCGATATCGGGACGGGTTTGGGGCAGATGCTCGAGGAGCGGCCCGCGGATTCGGTCACCATCGCGGTATCCAGCCTGATCACCGAACTACACACCAGCGGGGAACCGGTAGTGGTGATCATCGACGACTGGCATCGGCTTTCCGACCCCGGCGCGAAACGGGTGCTGTCGAGCCTGCTGGACAGCGGGTGCCACCATCTGCGGCTCGTGGTGACCAGCCGCGATCCTTCGGAACTTCCCATCGGCCGGATGCGAATGAACGACGAACTGGTGCAGGTCGATTCCGCGCAGCTGCGGCTCACCCGCGCCGAGGTCGGGGAGATCTTGGTACGCCGCAACGGTTTCGCTCTCGACGACGAGCAGTTGGATCGGCTGTACACCGCCACCGACGGCTGGCCCGCGGCGATCCAGTTGATCAGTCTCGCGCTGCGCGACGACCCCGATCCGGCCGTCCTGGTGGAACGCCTGTCCGAGGGCGGGCACGGTATCCGCGAATATCTGGCCGAGAACGTGCTGGACGCCCTCGAGCCCGAGATGCTCGACTTCCTCGCCGTGATCGCGGTGGCCGAGCAGGCGAACGGTTCGCTGGCCATCGCGCTCACCGGCAACTCCGAGGCGCCGCGGCTGCTGGAGCAGGCCGAGCGGCGCGAGTTGTTCGTGCGGCGCGCCGATGACGAACCGGAATGGTTCCAGATGCAGCCGTTGTTCGCCGAATATCTGCGTGCCCGCCTGGACCGGACGGATCCGGGCCGGGTGAAAACCCTGCACCGCCGGGCCGCGCGCTGGTATGCCGAACACCAGTTGCTGCGCCGCGCGGTGGACCATTCGCTGGCCGGGACCGATTTCAAGACGGCGCTGGACCTGCTCGAGAACGGCGGGATGGATCTGGTCGACGGTTCGCGGGTCGCGACACTGCTCGGTTCGGTGTCCAAGCTGCCCGTCCAGCAGGTGGCCTCGCGGTCGAAGCTGCTGATGGCGGTCGCGCGGGCCAATGTGAACCTCCAGCAGTCCAGCGCGGCCCGGTCGGCGCTGAGCCGGCTGTCGAATGTGCTGTCCCGGAGCCCGGAGGGCGACGGGGAAGTGCGCAAACAGCGCTGCCAGGCCGATGTACTGGCGGCGGCCGACGAGATCTCGCACGACCGCTCCGCGGGGGTACTCGAACAGGTCGCCGAATCACTGCGCCACCCGAGCGAACTGCCCGCCTGGACGGTCGCCACAGCGGCCAATATCCACGCCTACGTGCGAATTTGCGAATTCGACTATCGGGCGGCGAGCGAAATGCTGGAGTGGGCGCGACCGTATCAGGAACGCTCCCGCGAGCCGCTCGGCGAGATCTTCGCCTGGTGCGGACGCGGTCTCATCGCCTACGAACAGCTGGATATCGCGGTGGCGCTGAGTGCCTACCGGCAGGCTTACAAAACGGCTCAGATGCGGGCCGGGCCGCGTTCACACGGGGTCCGGGCCGCCGCCGGACTGCTCGGAGAGCTCGAATACCGGTGCGGTGATCTGGCCGCAGCCGAGGAACTGTTCGACGAGTCCTACCAGCTGGTAGCACGAGTCGGGCCGATCGAATCGCTCATCGCCACCATCGTGACCGGCGCGCGGGTGAAGGCACTGCTCGGTGATCTACCGGCGGCCGCGGTGCGGCTGGCGGAGGGGGCACGGATCGCCGCCGACCACCAACTGACCCGGCTGGCCGCGCAGATCCGGGCCGAGCAGTTCCGGCTGGGCGTGGTCGCGCCCGATCGCGCCCCGGAAAGTACCGCGGCCGTCGCCGGCGACTTCCTCGAACCCCGCCGCGAGCCCGAGCGTCCCGCGGTGCCGTCGGTGCTGGATATGGAGGCCGGCGAGATCGCCACCATCCGGGCCCTGCTGGCTGGTGGTACCCGGCAGGAACACGAACGCGCGGCCAGGCATGCGCGGGCACTCCAAAGCCGCATACGGGAACAGGGGCGGCCCCGCGCCGAGCTGGACCTCTCGCTGCTGCTCGCCGAATCCCTGGCCGCCGCCGGCTGGGTCGGCGAGGCTGCCGCGCTGCTGGCGCCGGTGGTCGCGACCTGCGCCGAACTCGGCTGGACCAGGCCGCTGCTCGATGCCGGTCCGGCGGTCCTCGAGATCCTGCGGGTCCTGCGCGACGATCTACCGGTATCCACCCCGGACGGGACGGACACGGTTCGCACGCTGGGTGAGAACCGTGTCCCGATCCGTTTCCTGGACGAGCTGCTGAGTTGATCTAGGGCTGCCACCAAGGCCGCAGCGGTACCTCCGGTGTGCCGGAGCTGCCCAGCTTGACGCCGAGTACCTGATGCAACTGCACCACGTTGCGCTCGAACCCCAGGCGGCTGCCCGCCATGTACAGCCCCCAGACCTTCGCGGTGCCCTCGCCGGCTTCGGCTACACAGGCGTCCCAGTTGGCCACGAGGTTCTTGCACCATTCCGCGAGGGTCAGCGCGTAGTGTTCGCGCAGGTTCTCCTCGTGCAGAACCTCGAGTCCGACATTCTGGATATCGCTGATGATGCGTCCCGAGCCGATGAGCTCCCCGTCGGGGAAGACATACCGGTCGATGAAGTCTCCGGCCTTCGTGGTGCGGGTGTTGTCCGGCCGGGTGATGCAATGGTTCAGGAACAAGCCGCCGTCGCGCAGTTTGCTCTGGATGAACCGGAAATAGGACGGGTAGTTGTGGACGCCGATATGCTCGGTGAGTCCGATCGAGGACAGCGCGTCGAATTGGCCCTCGGACACATCGCGGTAATCCGAATGCCGCACCTCGGCGAGATCGCTCAGTCCTTCTTCGGCGATCTTCTTCTGCGCCCACGCGGCCTGTTCGGCCGAGAGGGTTGCCCCGATGACATGGACTCCGCGTTTGGCGGCGTAGCGCACCATGCCACCCCAGCCGCAGCCGATATCGAGCAGCCGGTCACCTTCCTTCAGCCGGAGCTTCTCGAAAACGAGCCGGTACTTGTTCTCCTGGGCCTGTTCCAGCGTCCAATCCCGTTCGCCGTAACACGCACAGGTGTAGGTCATGGAAGGACCCAGCACGTACTCGTAGAAGGTGTTCGAGACGTCGTAGTGATGGTGGATGACCTCGGCATCGCGGGTCTTGGAATGCCGCAGGCCCTCCATCGCGATACGGCGCCACCGCGGCACCGTTTCCTGCGGCGGCGGCGGTACCGGGCGTAGCCGCTCCCAGCCCAGCGAGCGGGCGATCGCCACCAGCGAAAGCGCCGACGGGCGTTTGAACTTCAGGTTCGTCATCGCCGCGAGGATCTCGTAGGGATCGCCGGGGTGCACACCCGCGGCGTCCATATCTCCGGCGATGTACGCCCGGGCCAGGCCGAGATCACCCGGCGCGTTCGCGAGATAGTTGATACCGCGTGGATTGCGGATCTCCAGCGCGAAATCGGATTCCACCGGGCCGGTGGTGCTGCCGTCATAGGCGGTCAGCTTGATGGGAACATCGCCGTCGACCAAGGTCTCGACGACTTCGGCGATACTGAGCCGGGTGCCCAGATCCGCGAGAGCATCGGATCTATCCTTGAATGTCGTCATCTGCGTTGCACCGCCTTCGAATACAGATCCAGCAGGCGCTGGTCGGGATCGTAGCGTTTCTTCAATTCTTTGTATCTCTCACCGCCGTACAGGGCGGCAAACTCCTCGGGCTCGTAATATGAATCCGAGTACAGGGATTTGTGTCCGTCGAATTCGGTGACGGTTTTCTCGATGGCGCGATTTGCCGCACCATCTATCCGGCCGGGCGATTTGGGCACCGCCGACCAGAAGCCTATGTTCACGTACGTCCGGCCGGTTCGTAGCGGATACAGCGGCCAGGGCTGCGTTCCGGTCGCGGCGCCGGTATCGCGCAGTCGCAGCGGGCACAGCCAGATGGGTTCGATGGGAATTTCGCGCAGGAACCATTCCATGAAATCCGCGGTACGTTCCACCGGGACCTCGATATCCTGGACCACACGCTCCTGCGGTGGATTTCCTTTACGCGCCTCGAGTTTGTCGCCGATGTTGTAGCGGTGGTCGAGAGCGATAAGTTTCCAGTAGAAACTGCTGCGGCGGTAGCGTTTCGGCCAGAAGCGGCGGATGTTCGGGTTCTGCGTACCGAACGCGCGCGAGCACCAGAACCAGTCGGTATCCCAGCGCCACAGGTAATCGTGGATGGTGAGACGGTCCCGTTTCGGCGCGGGACCGTCGTGCTGGATGGACCGGTAGTAGATATCCATATCGGTGTAATCGCTGATGGGCCCGGGTTCGTCGGTCTGCCGCCCCAGCGTCAGGTAGCTCTCCCCGGCGCTGAACACCACACCGTCCAGGTAGTCGACGGCTTCCCCGTCGTGGCTGCGCTCCAGCACGATCCGATCCAGCGTGGCCTCGAGCTCACGCAGGTCATGGAACCGCAGATGCCGCAGGGCCACATAAGGGGGCACCGATTCCAGTTCGATCTTCAGGCGGGTCGTGTAACCCAGGGTGCCGTAGGAGTTCGGGAAGCCGCGAAACAAATCGGCATCCGGGCCGTCGGGGGTGATGGTGATGATTTCTCCCGCGCCGGTGAGCACCTCCATCTCCAGCACCGATTCGTGCGGCAGGCCGTTACGGAAGGAAGTGGATTCGATCCCGAGCCCCGTGACCGCACCGCCCAGGGTGATCGTCTTGAGCTGCGGAACCACCAGCGGGGCCAGCCCGTAGGGCAGGGTGGCGGCCACCAGATCCTCGTAGGTGGTCATTCCCGCGACCTCGGCGGTTTTCGCCTGCGGGTCCACCTCGATCACCCGGGTCAGGCCCGAGACGTCCAGTCCCGGTGCGCTGTTCTTCGCCCGCGCCCGGAACAGATTGGAAGTCTTCTTGGCCAATCGCACATCGGCATCGGCCGGGATCGCATGGTAGCTCGCGAGCAGGCGGTCGACACCTGCCCGATATGCGGAGAACCCGGATTCATATGCGGCCGGACCGTGGCCGGCCTTCCCCAACAGACTCATTGCCACGTCTAGACGCTAGTCCTACATGGTCTTGGTCGGCCAGCGCAGGGGGTTCATCCAGATTGAAATGTCACATATTTGTGTCATTCGCAGGCCTGCGTGCGTGCGAGTCCGGCCGCGTGGACGAACCAAAACCTTCAAGGCGCCGTGCCGAACACGGCGTCACCGTTCGGTACGTTTGTTTCGAGTGGGCTCCGAACGTCCGCTGTGTTATCCAATGTGTAACCGTTTCGATCGGCTTTGTCGAATGGTCGGCTTTATGACATTTGTCCGTAATTACCGGGCTGGCGGGGCGTGTTCGGTGGGTACAGGGCAGGATGGTGCTGTCAGAACCCATCCGTCTAAGGAGTGTTCAAGTGGGACAGGTCAAGGCCGGCAGTTCGATCGAGGTCGGAGCGGATCCGCAGCGCACGCTGGCGGCCATCACCGACTACACGGAAGTGCGGCCGAAGATTCTCTCCGCGCACTATCGCGACTACAAGGTGGTGGAGGGCGGCCAGGGCGACGGCACCGTGGCCGAGTGGACCCTGCAGGCCACCGAGAAACGAGTCCGCAATATCCGCGCCCAGGTTTCCGTGGCCGATACCGTGGTCACCGAGAAGGACGCCAACTCGACGCTGGTCAACACCTGGAAGGTCACCCCGTCCGGTGCCGGTTCGACCGTGACCCTCGAAACCACCTGGCAGGGCGCCGGGGGGATCGCCGGCATCTTCGAGGGTATTTTCGCCCCGCTGGGTCTGCGCAAGATCCAGGCCGAGGTGCTGGCCAACCTGAAGCGCGAACTCGGCTGAGACCGCCGATCATGCCGCGGGTGACCGGCGCGGGCCAACCGTGACAGTTACCCGCGGCGAGCCGGACTGCCGGCACCTGCGGAGCGGCTTCGGCCACCGCGGCGGCCGGAGCGAGGAAACCCCGAGTCAGGAATGGACGGCGATATCGAAGAGATTGCCCTCCGGATCGGCCAGCGTGGCCCACTGGAAGCCGTGCTCGTCGAAATCGCCGATATGCTTCGCGCCCAGCGCCACGGCCCGTTCGACCTCGGCAGCCAGATCGGGCGCGATCAGATCCAGGTGGACCGAGTTCTTGCCCGGTGTCTTATCCGGTACCTGCAAGAAGAACAGCGGCGGCGTCAGCCCGGATTCGCGTCCGACGGTGGCGACGTATTCGCTGGCATCCGGATCGACCGGGTGGTCGAGCAGGCGCGCGTAGAAATCCGCCAGTGCGGCGGCGTCCGCGCAATCGTAAGTGGTAGCGGCAATGGTCGGGGCCATGGTGCTTCCTGTCCTCGAACGAATGATTGCCCGCATCATTCACTGTCGCACCGACAAGAATCGGCCGCTCCGCGGACACACAGTGCCGCGGAGTAGTTACCGGTCGTTTCTTCGCGCCGTTCGTGCGCGGATCGTGCACTGCACCGGCGGCGGAGGCCGGTGCCGAGCGACGTGGTCGTCGCGAGGGCAAGTTCCTGCGCATGGCCTGAGCGAACGCGGCGGTCCGCCCACTAGGCTGAATCGTGACTCGTCCGTAGAGAGGAATGCCGTGCAGCCCGATGGTCAGTTCGATATGCAGCAGTTGCTCCAGCAGGCCCAGCAGATGCAGGAACAGATGATGGCGGCGCAGGCCGAGATCGCTGCTGCCGAAGTCGAGGGCCAGGCGGGAAACGGCCTGGTCAAGGTGACGATCAAAGCGACCGGTGAGGTGGTGTCGCTGAATATCGACCCCAAAGCAGTGGATCCCGAGGATGTGGAGACACTGCAGGATCTCGTGATCGGCGCGATCAACCAGGCGATGGCCAACGCCCAGCAGCTGGCGGCCGAGCAGCTGGGTCCGCTCGCCGGCGGCGGTGGCGCGCCGGGCCTGCCCGGCTTCTGAGCCGTTCCGGAGTATCGCGGTGTACGAGGGTCCGGTTCAGGATCTCATCGACGAACTGGGCAAACTACCGGGCGTCGGCCCCAAGAGTGCCCAGCGGATCGCCTTCCACCTGCTGCAAGTGGAACCGCCGGAGATCGACCGGCTACAAGCGGTTCTGCAGAAGATCCGCGACGGTGTCCGGTTCTGCGTGCAGTGCGGCACCGTCGCCGACGGCGAACTGTGCCGGATCTGTGCAGACCCCCGCCGGGATCGCAGCATGATCTGCGTCGTCGAGGAGCCCAAGGACGTTCCGGCCATCGAGCGCACCCGCGAATTCCGCGGCCGCTATCACGTGCTGGGCGGCGCATTGGATCCCTTGAGTGGTGTGGGGCCCGAACAGCTGCGGATCCGGGAACTGCTCACCCGGATCGGTAATCAGGACGACGGTGTGGACGTCACCGAGGTCATCATCGCCACCGACCCGAATACCGAAGGCGAGGCCACCGCGACCTACCTGGTGCGAATGCTGCGCGATTTCCCGGGACTCACCGTCACGCGCCTGGCCTCCGGCCTCCCCATGGGCGGCGATCTGGAATTCGCCGACGAACTGACTCTGGGCCGAGCTTTCTCCGGCCGCCGCGCGCTGTAATTCGGCGCCGCTGTAATTTTGGCGCCGACTCCGCCGGCGCGGGGTTTCGGCCGCCCTTGGTCCCTGCTTTCCGCACTCGACACTCGCGGCTTCGCCGCATCGCATCGAGCGCGGAAAGCAGGGACGGGCCAAAACCTCACAGGGCCTCGTAGGACTCGGCTGCGCCGCTGGTTACGTCGGGATCGGTGGCGGTCCGTTCGACATCGGTGAACGTGCCGGGGACGTCACCACAACGCCGCGTAGGCGTTACCAGGCGCCCTCGGGTTACGCCAGGAATTTCTCGCCGGTCTCGCAGTATCGAGGGCTGGGGTTGGTTGTTGTTTCGGTGTCATGGCTGTTGGCATACCCGTTGCGGCCAGTAGCCGGCGTTTACAGTTCCAGTCGTTCCCAGGACAGCTGGTCGAGCCGCTCGTGGTTGCGGCGGGTCCAGGCCCAGATCAGTTCGGCCACGGTATCCGCCCCTGCGACCTGTGTGGTGAAATGCCGGCCGGGGGCGCCGTCGCGGTATTCGAGGGTGAAATCCTGCGCCGAATTCCGGTAGGTCTGGATATAGACCTGCGGCTCCCGTTCCACGATCAGATACGGATTCGGATCGGCCAGTTCGCGAACCCAGAAATGGGCGAGGGTTTCGGTCAGGTACGGGAATTCTCCTGCGCCGCCGTGCGTGACGGTGACGGGGATATGCCCGGCCGGGTCGATCAGCCAGGTCAGCTGCGGGTCGTAGACCGCGTAGTCGCGTGGTGTCGCCAGTTCGAACACCAGACTCCGGACGAAACCGATCGCATCGTAAGGACTGGCTATATGCAGCGCCGCCCCGTACGGCACCCCGCCGACGGACGTGCTCAGAAAGCTGTCCGCCTCAGGAAGTTCGGCGTTGCGGTCGTTCAACTCGGCCGCCAGGGCCGCCACGGCGGGCGTTTCCGCGCGCCCCTCCTGCGTAACGAAATACGCATCGACCTCGGCCGGTGTAGCGGCGACACCGGATGGCAGCAGCATATGGTCGTAGCTCACCCACCCAGTGTCTACGGCACGAACCTACGCGCGCGGCCCGGCCCCCTTGCCGGTAGTGTCGCCGCAGTCCTGCGATCAGGCAGCGCGGAGGCGTTCGCGACGGAGCAGGTCTACTTCGGGGAGGTCCAGCGGAGGTAACGACTCCACGCCGAGGGCTCGGCAGAGCAGGTGGTCGGCGAGTTCGGGGTTGCGGGCGAGCGCGGGGCCGTGCATGTAGGTGCCGAGAACCGAACCCTGCACCACACCTTCCAGGCCATCACCCACACCGTTGCCGACGCCGCGGGTCACCCGCGCGAGACCGGTGGCATCGTGGCCGAGGATGGTACCGCCGCGGTGATTCTCGAAACCGGTGAGCGGGGCGGACAGGCCGGGCAGCAGTGGCGTGGTGGTCACCTCGCCGATCGCGCGGGTGGGTTGCGGGGTGGTGGTGGCGTCCAGCAGACCGACTCCCTCTACGCGTTCACCGCTGGAGGTTTCGTACCACTGGCCGAGTACCTGGATCGCCGCGCAGATCGCCAGTACCGGAGCACCGCGACCGGCTGCGGTCTGCAGGCCCGGATAGCGCAGCAGGTGGCGGGTCGCCAGGCGCTGGGCGGAATCCTCGGCGCCGCCGAGGGCGTAGATGTCCAGCGAGTCCGGGACCGGGTCGGGCAGGGTGATCTCCACGATTTCGGCGTCGATATCGCGCCACCGCAGTCGTTGCCGCAGGACCACGGCGTTGCCGCCGTCGCCGTAGGTGCCCATCACATCGGGCAGTACCAGCCCGATCCGGACGGTCGATTCGCTCATTGTGTGCGCTCCCGGAGGTCACGGTTCAGATCGCGGAACGCCGTGTAGTTGGCCAGCACTTCGACCTGCCCCGCCGGGCAGGAAGCGATCGCGCGGACCGGGTCCGGCACGGTGGTGTGCTCGACCCCGGCGTAGGTCAGGCGCACCGCCAGGTCGGTGGCGCGTTCACCGGCGGCCACGACGTGGACATCCTCGAAATGTTCGAAGCGCACATCCCACAGCCACGACAGGTCCTCACCATCGGGGACCTGCCCGTTCACCGCGATCACCAGGCCCGCGGCGCTGTGGTCGATCATCGACAGCGCTTCCTGCCAGCCGGCCGGATTCTTGGCGAGCAACAGCCGGGCGGCATGTTCGCCGACCTGCACGGTGCGGTACCGGCCCGCGATTTCCTGCACGGTGCCGGTGGCCGCGCACGCCTGCTCCACTTCGGCGCCCATGGCCACGGCCGCCGCAACGGCTTGCGCGGCGTTACCGCGGTTGGCGCGGCCGGGCAGCGCCAACCGGAGGGGGAGCCGGGCACCTTCCGGCCCACAGAGTTTATCCCCGTCGAGCCACCAATCCGGTTGTGGCCGGGCGAAATCGGTGCCGGTGCTGTGCCAGTGCGGGCCCTCCCACAGAATGGGTTCGCCGCTGCGTGGGCAGCTGGTGGCATCCATCGCCCAGCCGCTGCCCGCCGCGACCCAGATCACATTGGGATGGTCGTAGGCGATCGAAGTGACCAGGACATCGTCACAGTTTGCGATGACGACGGTGTCCGGATGGCGGGCCAGGCCCGAGCGCAGCCGGCGTTCGATCATATTGATCTCGCCGACCCGGTCCAGCTGGTCGCGGCTGAGATTGAGCAGGACGACCGCCTCGGGTTTCAGCGCGTCGGTGATATGCGGCAGATGTAGTTCGTCCACTTCGATGGCGGCGAGCGGCGCGTCGCGGTGGGCGTTGAGCGCCGAGACGATTCCGGCATCCATATTGGCGCCGTCGGCCTGGGTGGCGACCTCGCCGAGGGTGCTCAGCGCGGCGGTGGTCATCCGGGTGGTGGTGGATTTCCCGTTGGTGCCGGTGATCAGCACGGTCCGCTTGCCGCGGCCGAGTTGCTTCATGATCGTGGGATCGATGCGCAGGGCCAGCAGGCCGCCGATCATCGAACCGTTGCCACGGCCCGCCTTGCGCGATGCCCACGCCGCCGCGCCGGCCACTCCGAGGGCTGTTCGCCCGCGCACCGAGATATCTGCCACGCCGGGCAGTCTAATGATCCGCGGCGCTCGCGCTCACTCGGCGCAGGTGAGTTCACGCCCTGGTGACAATATGGGCCCGAAGGCGGCGCGGTTCGCTGTCAGAACTGGATATCGAACCGGTTCGGGCGGCCGGCGGCGAAGTCGGCGGCGTCGGCCTGGCGCAGCGGTTCGAGTTCGACGGCTCGGTACAGGGTGTAGGTACGGCAGCGCGGCGCGTCCGATCCGGTGACGGCGAGCAGCGCGTTGACCGCCGCCCGGGCGGATTCGTTGGCGCCCTCCATGGTGGCCAGGTCGATATTCGTGCGCACATAGTCGCCGGCCAGGAAAAGATTCTCTACCCCGCCGTGCGGTTCGGGGCGGGCGTCCCACGAGCCGGCGGTGTTGATGAGCAGCGGGTCGGCGTTACTGTTCTCGCCGCGGTCGGCATGCCAGGTGATCCCGGGGTCGAGGAACCAGGAATGCAGATCGGTATCGCGTAGCAGTTCTTCGCGGTCGTTGAGGTGGGCGAGGATCTGCGCCCACGTTTCCTTCGCGATTTCTTCGTGGGTGCATTCCTTGGCGGTTTTGCCGAACAGGATCCCGGGGGAGTTCCAGTCGGAGATATCCACCGAGAGACAGTCCTGGACTGTACCGTCGCCGTATTCGGGCAGTTTGCGCGCCCACAGGGCGTTCTGGGCGATCGAGGTGAGCGACCAGGGCGAGTCGATATAGGCGCTGTGACCGCTGCCGAGCGCGGCGCCGCGGCGCAGATAGAACTGGATTCCGGTCATCCAGTCGGTGTAGAGACTGCTCATCTTCGCCAGCTCGGGCCAGGCGGTGAGAATATCGGCGCTCCACAGGTCGCGAGCGCGCTCTGCGGGTAGTGCGACCACGAAATGATCCGCGGTCACGGTCTCGGTGCCGCCGTTCGCCGAAACGATCCGGGCGCCGGTGATCCGCCGGTCGGTGATATCGAGTCCGCGGACCTCGGCGCCGAGCTCGAACCGCACACCGAGATCGCGCAACAGCGCCACCCAGGGGTCGATCCAGGCGGTGTTGGTGGGGCCGTTGAGCACCCGGTCCAGGCCCCCGTCGAAGCCGATCCGCAGCGGGTTGCCGAGGAACTGCTCACCCATCGTGCCGATGGTCCGCACGCTGGCCAGCTCGTCCTTGGCCGCGACCAGCAGGCTGGTCAGCGTGCGTGAAACCAGCGCCCGGAACTCGTGTGAGCGCTCGTGTCCGCCCACGAAATCGAGCCAGGAGGTCCGCTCCCACTGCTGCAGCCGGCGGGCATCGCAGCTGGTGTTGAACACCAGCAGCCGGTTGGCGAAGAACAACCCCTCCTGGGGCGGCATCTTCAACATGGTGGAGATCACCGAGGCGAGGCTTTCGCGCATACCGTCGGCGGTCACGGTGGACAGATCGCCGAATGCCATCGGGGCGCGGATATCATCGCCGCCGGCCCTGGAGAACCGGGCGTCGGGCGCTGTCACCAGGTTGTCCCATACGCCGTTGCGGTTGGCGGCGAACGGGATTCGCCGCATCGTGTCGGGGACGTGCTGGTAGAAACCGGGAAAGAAGCGGAAGCCGTGTTCGCCGGGCAGGTCGGGCCGGCCGCCGCTGCCGGTGCCGGGTACGCCCATACTGCGGGCCTTCCCGCCCAGTGCCCGGCGTTCGTAGACGGTGACTTCGTACCCGCGTTCGGCGAGTTCGTGTGCCGCGGTGAGTCCGGCGACGCCGCCGCCGAGTACCGCGACCCGGGTTTTCGCCGCCGCTACCGGGCCTGCGGGTAGTGCCGCCGCGGCCGCGGCGCCGACTCCGGCGGCTGCCGCCCGGAGCGCGGTACGCCGGGAAACTACCCCGAAACCGGTGGTCCGCTGATCAGAAGCTGTTGCGGTACCCATGGCGGGCCACCGATGCTGTGCCATTGTGTCCACTACTCGATCCGGATTGCTGTCGCGATTGCGCCATACTCTAACGGGATGGGCTGTCCACGGCGCATCGACCGAGGGGACACTCGGCGCTACCGGATCGCGTGCGCGGCGGGGCGTGCAGCGTCTGTGGGCACGACCGCTCCGGTTACCCTGCCGCCGTACCGAATCAGGGAGGTATCCGGCTCCGGTGCCGGGGCGGATCCTGCCCCCGATACGGCGCCTTGCTGCGTGTCGAGATCTCCCTGCCCGGATGGGGGGGTTTGCCCGGCCGCTGCCGGGACCTCCCGCCGCGAGCCGGTCGGTTTGCGGGCGCCCGCGGTGGCTGCAAACGCACCAGCGATGACCACCGCGCCACCGATCAGGCTCGCCGGTGCGGGCTTCTCGCCCAGGAATATCCATGCCGTGGCGAACCCGACCACCGGAACCAGCAGGGATAGCGGTGCGACGCTCCCCGCCGGGTACCGGGTCATCAGGTAGGTCCACATACCCGACCCGACCACGGTCGCCAGCACGGCCGTATAGAGCAGAGCCACCAGTGCTGGCCAGCCGTCCGCGGTGAAGGTGTCCAGTAGGGCTTTCATCCCCGTGGTGGGCCCCTCCCAGACCGCGGATATCGCCAGTAGCGGCAGTACCGGCACTGTGGTGATCCATAGTGTGAGATGCAGCGGATTGAGTCCGGGTGCCTCAACGCTCGCCTGGCGAGCCCCGATATTGCCCAGTGCCCAGCCGAATCCGGCGGCCAGCGTCAGCAGCACGGGCAGCAGCGCGGCGTGTGCGAACTGGTGCCGGCCGATCAGCGCCATACCCGCCACCGCGACGAGCAGCCCGGCGACCTGTACGGGCCGTAGCCGTTCGCGCAGCAGCACTGCACCCAGGACCACTGTGAACGGCGCGGAGGATTGCAGTACGAGGGAAGCCAGCCCGGTGGGCATGCCGGTTCGCATCGCAGTGAACAGGAAAGCGAATTGCAGGATGCCGAAACCCGTGCCGTAGAGCAGGATCCAGCGCCATCGCACCCGTGGCCGCGGAATGAACAGTAGCGCGGGCACTGCGATGATCGCGAAGCGCAGGGCGGCGAAGAAGAAAGGTGGGAGGTGGTCGAGCCCTACCCGGATGGCGAGGAAGTTCACACCCCACAGCAGGACGACGGTCGCGGCGAGGAGGCGGTCACGGGAGGTCACCGTTCAATCATGGGATGTTTGAACAATGAGAACAATCGAATTGTTATGGATGGACGATTTAGAATTACTTAATGATGTCACCGGGTTCGAACTTATCGGTGGAACGGCTCCGCATCCTGCGGGAATTCGCCGATCGTGGCACGGTCGGCGCCGTGGCAGCGGCCTTGTCGATGACGCCGTCGGCGGTATCACAGCAATTGAAGGTGCTCACCCGGGAGGCGGGGGTCACCCTGCTCGAACCCAGCGGCCGCCGCGTGCGGCTGACCGATGCGGGCCACGCCCTCGTGGTCCGCGCCGACGAGGTACTGGCCGCACTCGATCGCGCGGTCGCCGAAATGGCCCACTACCGCGGCTCGCCCCGCGGGCAGGTGCGCGTGGCGGTGTTCCCGTCGGGCGGGGCGCTGCTGCTACCGCATGTCCTGCCGGCAATGGCGGGCAGCGGCGTCGACATCGTGGCCGGCGACGAGGATGTGCCACCCACCGAGACACCGCGCCTGCTCGCCGATTACGACATCGTGCTCACCCACCGCGACGAACGCGCCGCCCCGGTTTCCGGGCCCCGGATCAGCTCCCGGGTACTCATGCGCGAGCCCATCGATGTGCTCGTGCCTCCCGGCCATCCGCTGGCCGGAAAATCTGCGGTCACGCCGGCGGAACTGGCCGAAGAGGCATGGCTGAGTGTGCGCGGCGGTTTCCCGGTGGACGATGTCTTGCGGTCGATCGCCACCGTCACCGGCGTGGCGCCACGAATCGTCCAGCGGCTCAACGATTTCCGAATGATTGAAACCCTGGTGGCTGCCGGCTACGGGGTAGCGCTCATGCCGCGCTACGTCGTCACCCACACCGGCCTGTCCCAGCTCCGGTTGTCCGGGGTCCGCGCCGCGCGGCTCTACGATCTGGTCACCCGGCCGCGCGCCGATTCCCGTCCGGCGATCGCGGCCGTACTGGACTCCTTCGTGGCAGCGGCCCGCCGGACCACCGCAGAGCCACCGCCCGCGGCGCCCGGTCAGTAACGGTTGCCGTACGGATACCCGTCCACATTGGCGAAATCGTCGGCGACCATCGCGGCCAGTTCCAGCAGAGCGAGCCGGGTCGGCTTGCTCACCAGCTCCAGGTCGATCTCCGCGCCCTCGGCGAGATGATCGTCGAACGGCACCACCTGCACCGCACGGGTGCGGTCCAGGAACAACCGGCGCAGATGATCCAGGTTCACCGAGGTGGAACCCCGCCGCGAGGCGTTCACCACGACCACCGTCTGCCGCACCAGATGCGAATACCCGTGGTAATCCAGCCAATCCAGCGTCGCGGAGGCGCTGCGGGCACCGTCGATGGCGGGTGAGGTCACCAGGACGAGCGAACTCGCCATATCGAGTACCCCGGACATCGCCGAATGCATCAGCCCGGTACCGCAATCGGTGAGGATGATGTTGTAGAACGACTGCAGGATCCCTATCGCGCGCCGATAGTCGGCCTCGCTGAACGCCTCGGAAACCGCCGGATCCTGCTCGCTGGCCAGCACTTCCAACCGGCTCGGCGATTGCGAGGTGTGCGCCCGCACATCCGAGTACCGGGTGATGTTCCGGTCTTCCAGCAGATTGCGCACGGTGGAACGGGTCTGCCGCGGCACCCGGTGGGCGAGGGTGCCCAGATCGGGGTTGGCGTCGATGGCGATCACCCGGTCGCCGCGCAGTGAGGCGAAGGTGGCGCCCAGGCCGACGGTAGTGGTGGTTTTGCCGACCCCGCCCTTCAGCGAAAGGATCGCGATCCGGAAATCGCCGTGTACCGGCGCGTTCACCCGGCCCACCAAATCGCGGTGGACCACGTCGGCGGCCGATTCACCCGGATTGATCACCCCGCGCGAAACCTTGTGCACCGCCCGGCGCCAGCCGCCCCGGGGTGCCTTGCGTGCACGTTTGAGCAGGTTCAGATCGTTGACCGAATGACCCGGCTGCCCCGGTTCGGGCATATGCCGCGGCTGGAACTGTCCCTGCGGCGGTTGGCCCGGCTGCTGCTGGAACGACTGTTGCGGGGGTTGCTGTCCGCCGCCTGCCTGCGCTGCGGGGTTGCCACCCCAGTCCGGTGAACCGAACTGTCCGGACATCGGATTGCCCACCGGTGGAGGAGTCTGCTGGAACGGCTGCTGCTGGGGCGGCGCGGCCGGCATCGGCGGCGGAGCCCAGCCGTAGTCCGGGCTACCCGGTGCATCACCCTGTGGTCCGGGGGCACCGGATTCGGGGGAGCCGGGCGGGGCGTAACCGCCCGGGGCTTGATCGAATCGGCCGCCGCCATCCGCTCCCGGGCCGGTCGCGCCGGGAGCGCTGTAGGGTGGCTGCTCCGGGTTGTGCTGTCCGGGATAGAGGTTCGGGTCGGCTGCCGGGAACTGTCCGCTGCCGTGCGGTGCACCGCTGTCGGGCCCGGGAGCCTGGAGCCCCGGCTGTTGCTCGAACTGCCCGCTACTGTGCGGGCCGCCGGCCTCGGGGGCCTGGAATCCACCAGGTTGCGGCGGCTCGAATCCGCCGGGACCGGCGGGGGCCTGGTAGGAGTTCGGTTGATCGAACGGGCCGGCGCCCGGGGCGAAGTTCGTGGCCTGGAACTGGTTCGCGTCCGGCGGTGCGAACTGGCCGCCGGCATATCCGGTGTGCGGGGGCGGGAACTGATTCGGGTCCGGCTGCACGAACTGTCCGCTTCCGTGCGGCGGGTACGGGCCGGGATCCGGCTGCGTGAACTGGCCGCTCGGGTATCCGGTGTTCGCGGGCACGAACTGATTCGGGTCCGGCGGCGTGAACTGACCGCTGCCGGGTGCGAACTGGTTCGGGTCCGCCTGGGCGAACTGACCGCCGCCGGGTGCGAAGGATTCGGCGCCGGGTGCGGTGAACTGGCCGGCCGGGGCCGGCGGTGCGAACGAATCGATCGGCGCCGCACCATTACCGGCCGGTGCCTGACCGTCCGCACCGGGCGGGGCAAACCCGTTCTGTCCGCCCCATGGACCGTCAGCGGGATCGGCAGGCCACGGTGCCGGCGCACCGGCCTCGGGAGCCTGGAACTGAAGGTTGCCGGTGGGTGCCGGCTCCGCGTCTGTTCCGGCGGCGTTCTCGTTCACCGCCGCGGTGGAGCTGTCGGTATCTACGGACCGCGAATCCGCGTCGGTCTCCGAAGCCGACCCGGTTGCCGGATCGGTGGGCGGTTTTTTCTCCGGCTCAGCGCCGCCGGCGGTATCCGCCGGTTGACTCGGGGGCCAGGGCTGGGAAGTCGGGTTGTGGTCGTCAGTAGTCACAGTTCCCCCATCTGCTCGGGTTTTTCGAGCAGAGAGCTCGGCGGCGTGGAGTCGGCACCAACGCTAGCAGGTGCGGAGCGTAACGCACGCCGGTGGATTCCCGACCTCGGCCGCCGTACCCGGCGAGTGCGGGTGCGGCGGCCGAGGGTGCTCCGACGAGCTCGGATTATTGCTTGGCGGCCCGGTTGACCGCCGAGACCACCGCGCGCAGCGAGGCGGTCGTGATCGAGGTGGCTATACCCACACCCCAGACGATCCGGTCACCGATCGCGCATTCCACATATGCCGCGGCCTGGGCATCGTCACCCGCCGACAGCGCGTGCTCGGAGTAGTCGAGCACCTCGACCTGGTAACCGACCGCCGCGATGGCGTCGACGAAGGCCGCGAGCGGGCCGTTACCGCTACCGGAGATCTCCTGTTCGACGCCGTCCACCTTGACCACGGCGGTGATGCTGTCGGTACCACCGTCGGTTTCCGAGGCGGTCACCTTCTGCCGCATCCGCTCCAGTGGCCGGATCGGGTTCAGGTACTCGTCGGCGAAGGCGTCCCACATCTCCTTCGGCGTGACCTCGCCGCCCTCGCCGTCGGTGATCTGCTGAACGGCCTGGGAGAACTCGATCTGCAGCCGGCGCGGCAGCGAGAGGCCGTGATCGGTCTTCATGATGTAGGCCACACCGCCCTTACCGGACTGCGAGTTGACCCGGATGACGGCTTCGTAGGTCCGGCCGACATCCTTCGGGTCGATCGGCAGGTAGGGCACCTCCCACGACATATCGTCCACATCGGTGTCGGCGGCGTCCGCGGCGGCCTTCATGGCGTCGAGACCCTTGTTGATGGCGTCCTGATGGCTGCCGGAGAACGCGGTGTACACCAGGTCGCCGCCGTAGGGGTGGCGTTCGTGTACGGGCAGCTGGTTGCAGTACTCCACCGTCCGGCGGATCTCGTCGATATCGGAGAAGTTGATCTGCGGGTCGACCCCCTGGGAGAACATATTCATGCCCAGGGTCACCAGGCAGACGTTGCCGGTGCGTTCGCCGTTACCGAACAGGCAGCCCTCGATCCGGTCGGCACCGGCCTGATAGCCGAGCTCCGCGGCGGCGACGGCGGTGCCCCGGTCGTTGTGCGGGTGCAGCGACAGCACGATCGAATCGCGCCGCGCCAGGTTGCGGTGCATCCATTCGATGGAGTCGGCGTACACGTTCGGGGTCGCCATCTCCACGGTCGCGGGCAGGTTGATGATCAGAGGTTTGTCCGGGGTCGGGGCGATGATCTCGGAGACCGCGTCGCACACCTCCTTGGCGTATTCCAGCTCGGTGCCGGTGTAGGACTCCGGGCTGTATTCGTAACGCCAGTTGGTGTCCGGATAGCGCTGCTCGACCTCCAGGCACAGCCGCGCGGCGTCGGTGGCGATCTTGCGGACCGCGTCGCGATCGGCTCGGAACACCACCCGCCGCTGCAGGATGGAGGTCGAGTTGTAGAAGTGCACGATCACGTTCGTGGCGCCGGCGCAGGCCTCGAAGGTGCGTTCGATCAGTTCGGGGCGGCACTGGGTGAGCACCTGGATGGTGACATCGTCGGGAATCGCGCCGTCTTCGATGATCTCGCGGACGAAATCGAAATCGGTCTGGCTGGCCGACGGGAAACCGACCTCGATCTCCTTGTAACCCATCCGCACCAGCAGATCGAACATCCGGCGTTTGCGGGCGGGGCTCATCGGATCGATCAGTGCTTGGTTACCGTCGCGCAGGTCGACGGCGCACCAGGCCGGGGCACGATCGATCACCTTGTCCGGCCAGGTCCGGTCCGGCAGCGTGACGGGTTCGATCTCTTCGGCGAACGGCCGGTAGCGGAACACCGGCATGGAGGAGTTCTTCTGCTGGTTCCACGCGGGCTGGTCGGCGGGCGCGGGCTTGGCGGGCGCGGTGATGGTGCGCGTGCTCGATACGAAGGCGTCAGCGGGTGACATGCGATTTCTCCGTGGGTGAGATTGTTTCCCGAATTGGGTCGACCGGCGCGGCGGAACCCCGCGACGGGAAGCCGGTCCGATCAGACCCCGTCGCGGCGGCCGAGAAGAAGTGCCCGCTGCATGACCCGTGCGAGTCTACCCCCTGCGCCACCACCCCTGACAAGGCGGTGCGGAGGGTCGACGTTTCACAGGGCCCGGGTGCAGAGCCCACCCGGACCCTGCCCGCGATAATCGCCGAGACAGGGTCGTCGCCACTGCCGGGGCCACAACAGTTAGCGTGCCCGGGTGCGGTGCGAGTGACCGGACTGTTCCGGCGAGGGTCGAGAGGTCGAGCATGAGTTGGCTGGAGATGCTGGCCGTTTTCGCCGCGGGTATCGCCGCGGGCGGAATCAACGCGGTCGTGGGGTCCGGAACCCTGATCACCTTTCCGGTGCTGCTCGCCGTGGGCCTGCCGCCGGTGACGGCGAACGTTTCCAACACCGTCGGTCTCGTCCCCGGTTCGCTCAGCGGCGTCATCGGCTACCGCCGGGAACTGTCCGGGCAGCGGGCCCGGTTGTTGCGATACGGCTCGGCGTCGCTGCTGGGAGCCGCGGTCGGGGCGGTGCTGTTGCTCAACCTGCCCGAAGACGCGTTCGTCGCGATCGTGCCGGTGCTGATCATTGCCGCGCTGGTGCTGGTGGTAATGCAACCCCGGCTTTCGGCCTGGGTACGCGAACGGCAGCGCGATAAGGAATCCACGTCCGCGCACGGCGGCCCGATCCTGTTGGCCGCGATTTTCGCGACCGGTATCTACGGCGGCTATTTCGGCGCCGCCCAGGGCGTGCTGCTGGTGGGTCTGCTCGGGGTGTTCGTGCAGGACGAACTCCAGCGGCTCAATGCGGTGAAGAATGTGCTGGCGCTGCTGGCGAACGCATTGGCCGCGGCCGTGTTCATCGCGGTCGCCGAGATCGATTGGCGAGTGGTCGCGCTGATCGCTGCCGGGTCGATCCTCGGGGGACAGATCGGTGCGCGGGTGGGGCGGCGGCTGTCACCGAATGTGCTGCGCGCGGTGATCGTGGTGGTCGGCACGATCGCGGTGATCCGCCTGATATTCGGCTGACCAGCAAGTTGTTCGCCTGACCAGTACGAATCCGCCTCGCGCCCACCGGCGTTCGCGGCTTCCGCTGTTCAATACCGGTGAATATCGGTACCATCCCTGCGCTTGTTGCGTTACGAAAGAGGTACAGGGGTGGATAGGCGATCCCTTTTCAAGGCTGCGGGGATGGCTGCGCTGGTCGGGGCGGTGGGATCGGCCGCGAAACCCGGCTCCGTCCTTCCGCGGGCCGCGGCGCAGCCGATCTGGCACGAACTTTTCGCCCAATGGGTTCCGGAAATCTTCGAACCGATACCCGACGCGCCCCAACACACCGAGGCCATCGTCATCGGCTCCGGTTTCGGCGCGGCCGTCACCGCGCTACGGCTGGCCCAGGCGGGGGTCGCGACCACGGTGCTGGAACGCGGATCACGCTGGCCCAACGACCCCTGGCGCGAGATCTTCACCGGTGACGACCTGCCCGACGGCCGCGGTTTCTGGCACGCCACCAGCTTCACCGGTGTCACCAAGGTGCCGATGCAATTCGCCGATTTCGGCGGCGTGCTGGACTGCACGTGCTACCCGGGTATCGACGTCTGGCGGGGTGCCGCGGTGGGCGGCGGATCGGTGATCTTCACCGGCGCGATGATCGCACCGGAGCGCCGGCTGTTCGACCACGTCTTCGGCGGTGTGGTCGACTACGGGGAGCTGGAACGTGTCTACTATCCGCGGGTCCGGTCCATGCTCCGGCTGGACACGATGCCCGCCGATATCTACCACTCGTCGCCGTTCAGCCATTCGCGCGCCTGGGACGACCAGGTCCGTAAGGCCGGGTACCGGCCTGTTCCCAACGATTCGATCTTCACCTGGGATGTGCTGCGCGGGGAACTGAACGGGTCCACCCGGCCCTCGGCGACCGTCGGCCGCAGCAACCTCGGCAACTCCAACGGCGCCAAATTCGATCTCAACCAGAACTACCTGAAGGATGCTCAGGCCGGCGGCAAGGCACGGATCTTCCCGGGGCACCGGGTCGACGCCATCGCCGAGGAACCGGGCGGCCGGTTCGCGGTCACGGTATCCAAACTCCATCCCACCGGTGTGGTGGTCGGCACTCGCACGATCACCTGCGACAAGTTGTTCCTCGGTGCCGGTTCGATCGGGACCTCGGAACTGCTGGTCCGCGCCCGCGAGACCGGTGCGCTGCCGCGGCTGAACGAGCATATCGGCGACGGCTGGGGCACCAACGGTGATGTGGTGCTGGCCCGCGGCGCCAGTTCGGTCGCCGGAAACGGGCAGGGTGTGCCCAGTGCCAGCCGGATCCACGACGACAGCGGTACCGCGCTCACTCTGGAGAACTGGTACATCCCCGGTATCCCGTTCGAGACCGGCGCGCTGGCCTCGCTTGCCGTGGTGCTGGACCCCACGCGCACTCGCTTCGGTTTCGACCCGGCCACCGGCGGGGTCGGGCTCTCCTGGTCGGCACAGGCGCAGGAGGAGGTGACCGCGGCCGCGCTCGCGGTGGATCGGCGGATTGCGGAGCGCGCCGGTGCGCTTGCCGAATACAGTGCGCTGGGATACGACGCGAACGCCCTGTTCACCGCCCATCCCCTGGGCGGCGCCGTGCTCGGTAAGGCGACCGATTCCTACGGCCGGGTGCACGGCTATCGCGGTCTCTACGTGATGGACGGTGCGGCGATTCCCGGCAGTACGGCGACAGCGAACCCGTCACTGACCATTACCGCGCTGGCCGAGCGCAATATCGAGGCGATCATTCGCGAGGGTCGCTGAACAGGGTCACGCTGTGCGCGGCGCCGAGGTGCGCGGGTCGCACGTGACCGTCCCACTCAGCGGGTGCGCGGCCCGCAGGGCGGCGTATTCGGCGGCTCGGGCGGGCAGTGAGCGGGTAATACTTGACTACGATCTTTCGGCGTCGAAGGGAATGTAGGTGTCAACACCGTCGTCCACGGAACCCGGGCCGATGGCCGTAGCCGCAACGGCCGGACCGGACGAATTCCCGCGGAAACCGCCGGCGCTGTGGACCGATTTCGTCATGCTGGCACTGGCCGTCGCCTCGGTGGTGCTGGTCTGCTGGATCACCTTCTTCGAGGTAGACCCCGATACCTACCGATACATCGTCATCGCGGATTACACGATCTGCGCCGTTTTCGCGGCCGAGTTCGTGTGGCGCTGGCGTCGGGCCGGCTGGCCGTGGACCTACCCGTTCGTCTACTGGTACGAAATCCTCGGCATGATCCCGGTGACCAGCCCGTTCTTCCGGGCATTCCGGCTGCTGCGGATCATTGTGATCCTCGTACGCCTGGCCCGGGTGGCCGACCGGGTATTCGGTGACCGGGTCACCGCGGCGGTGATCAACCATTCCGTGGGCACGATCGTGGAGGTCATCAAACGGCCGATGACCATCGCGATCATGGAGGAGGTCACCGCGGTCCTGCGCACCGGCCACTACACCCGCAATATCGCGAACGCGCTGGAAGAGAACCGCGGCGAACTCGACGAGATGATCGTCGAGATGATCAAGAACGATCCGCAGACGGGCCGGGTGCGCTACATCCCGTTCCACGACGAGATCATCCGGTTGGTCGCCGATACCGTTTTCCGCATCCTGTTCCAGGTGCTGGCCGATCCGCGCACCGATGAACTGGTCTCGGACATGATCCGGGAGAACGTCGATCAGATCCGCGATTCCGTGCGGTCCGGGGTCAAGGTCGAGCCCTCGGCCTACGGGCCGACACCACACCATCTCACCGCCCGCCATATCAACGGGCAGCGGGGTCAGACGAGGTCGTAGGCCTCGGATTCGCCGAACTGTTCGGCGTAGTCGGTGAAATTCTCGACCAGAGTCTCGTAGGTCCTGCGGACCGTGCGTTTGGCCAGGAAACCCGGTAGCGGGACCGGGGTGTGCTGTTCGACTCGCAGCAGCACTTGGCTAGCGCCCACGTCGCCGGTGACCTCGAAGGATCCGCCGCCTCTGATCCCGCGCGTACTGTCGGCGACCTCCCACGACATCCGGTGGTCGGACCAGCTGAACTCCCACACCTGCATATCGGGTGTGTTCGAGACGTCGATCTGGATGAACACCCGCCGCGGGCGGCCGGCGTCGTCGCGGGTGGCGACCCTGGCGTCGGTGAAATCGGGTGACCATTCGGCGAACATCTCGACCGCCATCAGTGCGTCCATTACCTGTGACGGATCGGCTTGGACGTCGAAACTGATATCGGTCTTCGTACGCATCTGGTCCCTCGCCCCCGGTTATTACGAATAGGCCACGATTGTCTCCCGGTCGGCGCGTGATCGTCAACACGCTGCCCGGTGAGATTAGGGTGCCCGGCCCGTGGGCATGCGGCTCGTAAATAACTGCGGGCGTTTGCTCAGGGTCTGATTCCGGGTGTGCGGGCTCAGTGTGGATGTTCGACCGTAGCGTCCGGTCCGGGGAACACCAGGGATTCGTGGCCGTCGTCGAAACGCACGATGTACGGCGGTGATCCCTCCGGTCCGCGTACTTCGACGATCTCCCCTTCGTGATCACTTTGCCCGACGGTGTGCCCGTGCACGTGCAAGCGGTCTCCGACGTTTGCCATCATGATTCCCATTATTCGGCGATCGTGTCGGTTCTCACAACCCGAATCGAATGGCTATTACTTGTTCGACCGCGGTCGATATGCGCCGCAGTAATCCGATACTTGACACCACTTCATATGTAGTACTATGTTCAAACCACTTCAATTAGAGTGATATGAACGGGCGGTACCTCATGCGAAAGCTGACCTACTACGTGGGCGCATCCATCGACGGCTATATCGCCGGTCCGGACGGGGAAGTCGACTTCTACCCGGTCGCCGACGACATGATGGAGTGGATCAATGCCCGCTACCCGGAAACGGTCCCACGCCATATCCGGGAACTCGTCGGCCTGCCCGTGGATACACCCAACCAGCGCTGGGACACCCTCGTCATGGGCCGCGGTACCTACGATCCGGCCCTCGAGGCCGGGATTGCCAGCCCCTACCCACATATGAAGCAGTACGTCGTCTCGACCACGCTCGAACGGATCGACGATCCCGAGATCGAACTCGTCCGTACCGACCCCGTCGAACTGGTGCAGCGTCTGAAGCGGGAAGAGGGTCCGGAGGGTAAGGACATCTGGCTCGCCGGGGGCGGTCTGCTCGCGGGGGCGCTGATCGACGAGATCGACGAACTGATCGTCAAGAGCTATCCGGTATCGGCCGGTGCGGGCGTCCCGATCATCAGCGGGGCGTTCCGGCCGACGCCGTTCACTCCCGTGCGGCGCAAGGAGTTCGGCAACGGGGCCCAGGTCACCTGGTTCGAACGCGGCTGAGGGCGGCTCCGGGGCGCGGTCGGGCGCACGCGCGTCGGGCGGCTGTCCGGCGCGGTAAACGTGACGTCGCACGGCTGTGTGTTATTCCACAGCCAGGGCGGATACTGCCGGAACATGCGCGGCGGGCTCGGTACGCTTATGCACTGATCGCCTGTTCGCCGACATTGGAGGACCCCTCGTGGCACTCGTTGTCCAGAAGTATGGAGGATCCTCGGTCGCCTCGGCCGACCGGATCCGGCGCGTCGCCGAACGGATCGTCGAGACGAAGAAGCAAGGCCACGACGTGGTCGTGGTCTGCTCGGCCATGGGCGACACCACCGACGAACTGCTCGACCTGGCCGAACAGGTCGCTCCCGCGCCACCCGCGCGGGAGATGGATATGTTGCTCACCTCCGGTGAACGCATCTCCAATGCACTGGTGGCCATGGCCATCCACACTCTCGGCGCCGAGGCGCGGTCGTTCACCGGCTCCCAGGCCGGCGTGATCACCACATCGGTGCACGGTAAGGCCAAGATCATCGACGTGACCCCCAGCCGCGTCCAGGAAGCTCTCGACGAGGGCACGATCGTGCTCGTCGCGGGTTTCCAGGGCGTGAGCCAGGACAGCAAGGACGTCACCACGCTGGGCCGCGGCGGTTCGGATACCACCGCCGTCGCCCTGGCTGCGGCGCTGGAAGCCGACGTCTGCGAGATCTACACCGATGTGGACGGAGTGTTCACCGCCGATCCGCGCATCGTCGCCGACGCGCAGAAACTCGAGCAGGTCTCCTACGAGGAGATGCTGGAGATGGCGGCCTGCGGGTCCAAAGTGCTGATGCTGCGCTGCGTCGAATACGCGCGCCGCTACAACGTGCCCGTGCATGTGCGCTCGTCCTATACCGACAAGCCGGGCACCTACGTATACGGATCGATGGAGGACATCCCCTTGGAACAAGCAATCCTCACGGGCGTCGCGCACGACCGCAGCGAGGCCAAGGTGACCGTGGTCGGGCTACCGGACGTTCCCGGATACGCCGCCAAGGTGTTCCGCGCCGTCGCCGAGTCCGAGATCAACATCGATATGGTCCTGCAGAACATCTCCAAAGTGGAGACCGGGAAGACCGATATCACCTTCACCCTGCCCCGTTCCGACGGTCAGCGGGCGGTGGAGATGCTCGCCGGGCACCAAGAGGAGATCGGCTTCTCCCAGGTGCTCTACGACGATCACATCGGCAAGGTATCGCTGGTCGGCGCCGGTATGAAGAGCCACCCCGGGGTCACCGCCACCTTCTGTGAGGCGCTGGCCGAGGCCGGTATCAATATCGACCTCATATCGACCTCCGAGATCCGCATCTCGGTGCTGGTCAAGGACACCGAACTCGACGACGCCGTGCAGGTACTGCACCGCGCCTTCGATCTCGGCGGCGACGAGGTCGCCGTCGTACACGCCGGAACGGGGCGCTGACATGATCGGGTCAGGCGCGGAGGAGGAAGCGCAGCGTAACCACGCAGCGCTCCCGAGCATGTCGAAAGGACAGAGCCGATGGGCGTACGTGTAGGCGTGGTCGGCGCGACCGGACAGGTCGGCGCCGTGATGCGCAAACTGCTGGAAGAACGTGATTTCCCTGCCGACGAGTTGCGGTTCTTCGCCTCGGCTCGCTCGGCCGGTAAGAAACTGCCGTGGCGCGGCGGCGAGATCGTCGTGGAGGACACCGAAACCGCCGACCCCACCGGCCTGGATATCGCCCTGTTCTCCGCCGGCGCGACCATGTCGCGCGTGCAGGCGCCGCGGTTCGCGGCGGCCGGGGTCACGGTGATCGACAATTCGTCGGCCTGGCGTAAAGATCCCGATGTTCCGCTGGTGGTCAGCGAGGTCAATCCGGAGCAGACCCGCAATCTCACCAAGGGCATCATCGCCAACCCGAACTGCACCACGATGGCCGCCATGCCGGTGCTCAAACCGCTGCACGACGCGGCGGGGCTGCAGCGGCTGATCGTGTCCAGCTACCAGGCGGTCTCGGGTAGCGGGCTGGCCGGCGTCGAAGAACTCGTCTCGCAGACCCGAGCGGTGATCGACGACGCCGAGAAACTCACTCACGACGGCAGTGCCGTGGAGTTTCCGGCTCCGAACAAATATGTGGCACCCATCGCGTTCAACGTGCTCGCGCTCGCGGGCTCGCTGGTCGACGACGGCTCCGGCGAGACCGACGAGGACCAGAAGTTGCGCAACGAGAGCCGCAAGATTCTCGGTCTGCCGGAGCTGCTGGTGAGCGGCACCTGCGTGCGGGTTCCGGTGTTCACCGGCCACTCGCTGTCGATCAACGCCGAATTCGCCGATCCGCTGTCGGTGCAGCGGGCCCAGGAGATCCTGGCGAAGGCGCCCGGTGTGCAGTTGACCGATGTGCCGACCCCGCTGGCCGCTGCGGGTAAGGACGAATCCCTGGTCGGCCGTATCCGCCGGGATCCCGGTGTGCCGGACGGTCGCGGTCTGGCGCTGTTCATCTCCGGCGACAACCTGCGCAAGGGTGCCGCGCTCAACACCATCCAGATCGCGGAAGTCCTGCTCGCCGACCGGTGACGAGACTGTCTCCCCGGCACGTGCCGGGGAGACAGGGGGCTCAGTGGATTCCCGGTGTCCGTGGGTCGGGCCCGACGCAGGCCAGCAGCACACAACCCGGCGGCGCGTCGGTGAACGGGGCCGCCAGCGGTTCACCCAGACACGCGAACACATCACAGCCCGGATAGGCAGAATTACCGATCCCGAAGACCGCCAGCAGGATTTCGGTGTCGATATAGGCATCCGGGTCCGCTTGCACCGGCGGCTCCACGTATGGGCCGGGATCGGTGACGGGTGGTTCCTGAAACGCCGCCATGAGCCGCCGGAAGAATTCGTGCGGCAACTCCTCGAAGTTCTGGATGATCCCGGCCGGGCCGTACTTGCTGATATTGCCGAAAACGCCGGTCCACACCACCATCAGATCCAGGCTCGGTACCACGAAGATGTTCTGCAACCCCATCCCGGACATAGCGTAGGTATCCGGCGGCAGAAACGACGGATTCTCCGCGCAGGCCGATCCGAGCCAGAACAGATAGCCGTAACACGGGTTCGCCCGGGACGGGGTGGTCGCGCGGGACAGATACTGCGCGGATACGACCTGCTGTCCGCCCCAATCGCCGTTGTTGGCCACCAGCAGCCCCAGTTTGGCCAGGTCGTCCGGTGGGATCAGCAGATGTGCGTAACCGTAGGTGTGGCCGCTGCGGTCCCGCGCCCAATACCAGTCACCCCGTTCGATCCCCAACGGCGTGAACAGTTCTCGCTGCGCGAACTCCTGTAGCGGTTCCCCGACGGCCAGTTCCACCACATACGAGAGCAGGTCCACGGTGCGCTGACTGTAGGTGAACACGGTGCCGGGTTCGTGATCCAGCGGTACCCCCAGCGCCTGAACAGCACTGTTGGGATCGATGGGGACAGCTCCCGTGATGCCCTCGGTCACCACGCCGGTGCGCATCCCCGACGTTTCGGTGAGCAGATTCTCGACTGTGATCGCGCGGCGGCGAGGATCGCCGAGACCCACCGGCAGATATCGGTCGATCGGAGCTGCGATATCGACCAGACCGCGGTCGGCGGCGATCCCGGTGAGCAGTGAGACCACACTCTTGGTCACGCTCCACACATTCCACGGGATATGCCCCGTCCGCTCGTTGGCAGGGCCCTCGCCCACCAGGCAGTTGTGCCGGAACACCTGCACATTCAGTCGGTTCCGGCCACCGGCGAAGGCCAGTGCGTCCGCCAGCCGCTGCGCGTCCAGGCCCACCTGCTCGGGGTGCGCGCGCTGCGGTTCCCGGCCGGAACTCACCGCGCATTCGACCTGCGCCGGCGCGGCCTGCGCCTGAGTCACGAAAACCTGCCCCACCACCAGTGTTACCGCTGCGACTCCCGCCAGGAGCCCACCGAAACGCGCCATGCGCACACCCTAATGCCGGGCTGCCGGCAGCGCCGGTACCGCCGGGCGTGACACCGGAGCAGATACATGACGCCCCTGATCGATCCGGGATCGATCAGGGGCGTCACACTCAGCGGCACTCGTATCGTGCCGTTCACGATGTCGGTATGGGCGCGGCTACAGCAGGCCGAACCAATAGACCATCGAGGCCAGCGCCCATAGGACCAACGTATCCATCGACACTCCCACTCTTGTCGTAGCGGATGCCCTCCATGATGCCCGAGATACCCGGTCCGCGGGACACCCGCACAACCCGTGCCACGACCTTGACTGCACTGTGACGGATCGTGTTCCCAGCGTTACAAGTTCACGTTAAGGGCGCGCCAAGCGCGGGGCCGCATTGTTGAGTCACGCCGGAGAACACACCGGTACTCACACCGCGAAGAGGAACCCCGTAGATGATCACCCCGCCGACCACCGAACCGTATACGACCGGATACCTGATCCAGGACGGTCGCGCCGAGCCCGGCGTCGTCGACACCCGCCAGTAGTCGCGACGCTCCTGAATGAGGGGGCGGGATGCGAGCCGGTGCCTGGGGAGGACCCGGTACGCATCCCGGAAAGTACGGATCCGGGGGCATCGTGGGGGATCCGCGGGGGGTGTGGTGGTCCGTGACCGGGGAGGGGAACCGGAACCACCGTGGGGGAACGGGGCCGGTCGGCGCGCGGGGAGCATGCCGACCGGGTGGGCCGATCTGTCTCGTGGGGTGACAGACCGGCCCACGGGCAGGGCGTCGTCGATCGGACCGGTCTCGCGGGGTGACCGGTCCGGTCGGCAGCCGTCGCACCGTACGGCTCTTCCGGATGCTCAGTGACGGACCGGGCGCACAGTCGTCCGCCGGTCCGGCACCGCGAAAGGTAACCGTTCGAGAATCGGTACGGCAGCGCCTCTGAACGGCGGCCGGCCGGACGAGAAAGTGTCGAATCGTCCGGCCGGTCGAACGCGACCGCGATGAAGAAATCCTCATCTACGCCTCACGGCAGGGTCATCAGAGTTGGGCATAGTGGCTGTTATGTCCGGTTCTCGTTCTTTCGCCGCCGCTCTAGTCCTCGCGGGTGCCGCCGCCGTGGTGCTGGTGAGTTTCGCCCTGACCCGTTCGCCCGAACCGGAGCTCGATCCGTCCTCGGTGTCGGTGAGTGTGGCGCCGGACGAATCGGAATCGCCGGCCGCGCCGGACACCGGCCCGGATTCGAGCCGGGAGGCCCCGGGCGCCCCAGGGGGTGCGGTACCGCAACCGGAAGTCGGTCCGGGCCGCGTGCCACCGGCTCCGGACGCCACGGTTCCCGCACCGGCACCTCCAGGCCCTGCCCCCGGTCCGGTGGCGCCCGCTCCGGCCCCGGGACCGGTGGCTCCGGCTCCTGCTTTTCCGCCACCCGGACCGGCTGCACCGGCGCCCGCACCGCAACAGGGCGATGATGATACCGACGACGGATTCGACGACGACGCGGATGATCAGCCCGATATGGATGGGCCGTCCGACGACGATGATTGATCTCGACCCCGCGCGACCCGCCGCCACCACGGAGCCGACCCTGCGGCAACCAGCGCACGAACTCGACACCCTCGATCCCCGCCCGGCAGCGGCCGTCCCGCGGATACTCCGGCGGCGCGGCTCCCGGTTGCCGGCCCGCTGGAAGATCACCGCATGGATCATGCTCACGACTTTCCTGCTTCTGGTCGTGGTGCTGGTGACCGCCCGCAACCTGCTGCTGCGCGATGTGAACACCCGGGCAAACGCCGATATCGCGCAGGAAGCCGACGAATTCCGGACCTTCGCCGCCGAGGGGGTGGACCCGACCACCACCCAGCCGTTCACCTCGGTGGAAAGGCTGCTCGAGACCTATCTGCTGCGGCAGTCGCCGATCGAGGGCGAGGTGATGGTGGGGGTCGTGGACGGTACGCAGCTAGGGGGCATCCGGGGCAACCTGCCCGCGCCGATGGCCGCCGATCCGAGCCTGTTCACCGCGACAGCGGCGGCGGACCGGACTTCGGGAGTGGTCACCTCCGCGGCCGGGGAGATGCGGTGGGGCCGCGTCGACGTCGAATCCGGGGCCGATCGAGGGTCGTTCGTCGTGGCCGCATTCACCGAGGTCGGCCGGGCGGGAGTGGACCGGACGATGCGCACCATCGCCGCGGTATCGCTGGCCGGGCTGGCCTTGACCACCGGGGTCGCCTATCTGGTGGCCGGACGCATCCTGTTGCCCGTGCGCACCGTACGGGCGGTGGCCGCCGATATCGGCGAATCGGATCTCACCGCTCGCGTGCCGGTGGAGGGGCGTGACGATATCGCGGCGCTGGCGGAGACCTTCAACGATATGCTCGACCGCCTCGAACACGCCTATACGACCCAGCGGCAATTCGTCGACGACGCGGGCCACGAACTACGCACGCCGATCACGGTGGTCCGGGGGCATCTCGAACTGCTCTCCGAGGACCCCGAGGAACGACGCCGGACGCTGGCCCTCGTCGATTCCGAACTGAACCGGATGGGCCGGCTCGTCTCCGACCTGCTGATGCTGGCCAAGGCCGAACAGCCGGACTTCGTGGTCCGGCGCCCCGTCGATATCGCGCAGACCATGCTGGATATCGAATCCAAGGTGCAACCCCTGGGGGAGCGGCGCTGGCATCTGATGGAGGTGGCCGAGGGCACCGCGTGGATCGATGCGCAGCGCGTCACCCAGGCGATGTTGCAGCTCGCGGCGAATGCGGTCGCGCATTCGGCGGACGGGACGACCGTGCAGCTGGGATCCCGGTTCACCGGGACCGAACCGGATCGCACGCTGTCGTTGTGGATATCGGATCAGGGACCGGGGGTCGCGCCGGAAGATGCGCGGGTGATCTTCGAACGCTTTCGGCGGGGGCGCCCGGCCGATAGTTCCGGGGCCGACCGGCGGGCCGGCGCGGGGCTCGGCCTGGCCATCGTCCGCGCGATCGCCGACGCGCACCACGGGTCGGCGTGGGTGCGCAGTGTGCCCGGTGACGGCGCCACCTTCGGTCTCGACCTGCCGGCCGATCCTGGATATCCCGCACACCGCGATACCGCCGATCCGCACGAACGCAAGGGGTAGGAGATGAGCCGGATCCTGATCGCCGAGGACGATGTGCACATCGTGTCGTTCGTCGGCAAAGGCCTACGGGCCGCCGGGTACACCACCGAGCATGTCGGCGACGGCGAAACCGCGTTGCTGATGGCCCGGTCCGGAGGCTTCGACATGGTGATTCTCGATATCGGGCTGCCCTCGATGGACGGATTCACCGTGCTGCGCCGGTTACGCGGGGAAGGTGTGCGGACCCCGGTGGTGGTGCTCACCGCCCGCGACAGTGTCGACGATACGGTCGCCGGGCTGGAGGGCGGCGCCAACGACTACATGACCAAACCGTTCCAGTTCGCCGAACTCCTCGCGCGGGTCCGGCTGCGCCTCCAGGACGATACGACCGCGGGCGCGCCGTCGGCTTCTTTGTCCTACAACGGTATCGGCCTCGACCTCCGCGCCCGGCGGGTACATGTCGACGGCCGGACAGTGGACCTCACCGCTCGCGAATTCGGCCTGCTCGAGGTATTTCTGCGGCATCCCGACCAGGTGCTGAGCCGAGAGCAGATCCTCGGGCAGGTGTGGGGTTACGATTTCGACCCCGCCTCCAACGTGGTCGATGTCTATGTACGTGCGCTACGGGGCAAGATCGGTGCCCAGCGTCTGCAGACCGTGCGCGGGATGGGATACCGCCTCTCATGACAGCGCAACGCCGGCCGGGTGAGACCGGGACTAATTCCGGCGGTGGCCGGTGAATCAGGAACCCACCGAGACGCCGCGTCGCGGTGTAGCAGGAACACCGGTCGCTCCCGGCCGGGAGGACGTCGAAGCGACCGAATTCTGGACCGTACCGCGCCGGCGCCCACCCGCCGGATCTCCCGCACGCGAGCCCGCATGGGCACCGCTGCTGGCCGCGATTGCGGGAATCCTTGTGTGCCTGGGTTTTCTCGCCGCCGCGGCAGCAGGTGACCTCGGCCGCGATGCCCTGATCACGCTCGTGGTGTTCGTGGCCGCGATCTGGATGTGGGTTTTCGCGCCGGTGCCCGACACCTATGTTGCGCTCGGTGCCGCGGTGGCGCTCGTCGTCACCGGACCGATCGATACCGAGACATTCACCGGAACTCTCGGTGATTCGGTGATCTGGCTGTTGGTGGGGTCGTTCGTGATCGCGGCTGCGGTCACCGCGACCGGTTTGCCGGCGCGGATCGCCGCGCGGGTTCTCACGATCGCCCGGACCCCGCGGCAGCTGATACATCTGCTCACGGCCGTCCTGTTGGTGACCACCTTCGCGATTCCGGCGACCTCCGGGCGTGCCGCGCTGGCGTTACCCGTTTTCCTGGCGCTCGCTGCGGTACTGCGGCATCGGCCCCAGTTGGTGCTGGCGTTCGCGGTGGGGATTCCTTCGGTCATCTTGTTCTCCGCGGTGGGTTCACTTCTCGGCGCGGGCGCGCATCTCATCACCAGCGAGATCGTCGCGACTGCCACCGGTGAGGGCTATCACTTCGGACAGTGGCTGATCCTCGGACTTCCGCTCGCAGTGGTGTGGTCGCATCTGGCCGCGGAGGTCGCGCTCGCGCTGTTCGCCGACCGCACCGAGCGCCGTACACCGCTCACCGTGCCCGCAACCGCCTTCGCCGAGACGGCGAGTGCCGATGTGCGGGGGCCGCTGTCCGCATCTCAGCGCCGGGTACTCGGTGTGCTCGGCGCCGTTGTGGTGCTGTGGTGCACCGAGGGTCTGCACGGTGTGGACCCGGCGGTGGTCGCCGTGCTCGGCGCCCTGCTCGCGACCGCGCCGAAGATAGGCGCAACCACGCTGCCCGCGGCCGCGAAAACCGTCCCGTGGACCCTGCTGTTGTTCATGGCCGCCACACTGTGCCTGGGTATCGCCCTCACGACCACCGGCGCGTCCGCCTGGCTCGCCGGACTCGTGTTCGACCCGGTGCGTTCACTGGGGACTGCCGCCGGTGCGGTCTTCCTGGTGCTGACCGTGGTCGTCTCTTTGCTGGCCCACTTGATGATCCAGTCGCGTTCGGCGCGTTCGGCCGTGCTGGTGCCGATCATCGTCGCGACCGCCCCGGCGGTGGGCGTGGACGCCGCGGCAGCGGCCTTCCTGTCGACGGCGGCGGCCGGTTTCTGTCACACCATGACCAGTTCGGCGAAACCGATGGCCGTCTTCGCCGCATCCGACACCGTTCCGGGGTACCGGCCCGAACATCTACTGCGGTACTCCGCCGTCCTCGCCCCGTTATCGGTGGCATTACTCCTTGCGTTCGCGGTCTGGGGCTGGCCGCAGCTGGGTCTGAGTCCCACCCCCTGACCCGAGTGGTCGGCTCTCTCGAAAGGCACCACCATGTCGGTAACCGTTCCGCAGCGTATCCTCGTGGCCCCCAGTGGATTCAAGGAAAGTCTCGGGGCAGGATCCGTGGCGCACGCCATCGCTGCGGGCTTACGCCGCGTGCTGCCCGGCGTGCACGTCGATCTCGCACCGATCGCCGACGGCGGCGAGGGCACCGCCGCCATGCTCGCCGCCGCGACCGGCGGCACGCTGCATCACCTCGATGTCACGGGACCGGTGAACATCCCGGTGCGTGCCCAGTGGGCCCGGCTCGGGTTCCCGGCGGCGAAGACCGCCGTGGTCGAGGTGGCGGCCGCCGCGGGGCTGCGGCAGGTACCGCGTGATCGCCGAGATCCCGGCGCCACCACGACAACCGGGGTCGGCCAACTCATCGCCGCAGCGTTGGATTCGGGCGCGGAGCGGATCGTGGTGGGCTGCGGCGATTCCGGTACCTGCGATGGCGGTGCCGGTGCGCTACAGGCGCTGGGCGCGCGGATCCTCGACCGATCCGGACGCGAAATCGGGAGTGGTGGTTACGAACTCGCGCGCGCCCAGCGCCTCGACCTCTCCGGACTGAATCCCGGTCTGTCCCGCGCCGAAATCGTGGTGGCGGGTAATCCGCACAACCTGCTCTGTGGGCCCCGCGGTGTCGCACGCGTTTTCGGACCGCAGAAAGGAGCGACACCCGCGCAGGTGGAAACACTGTCGCTTGCGCTCGACAACTGGGCGGCGATACTCGAACGCGACGGCCGGGCACTCGGCGATCTGCGCACCGGACCGGTGACGGGCGCATCCGGTGGGCTCGGCGCGGGCCTGGCCGGCGGAGTGGGCGCTGCGCTGCGCTCCCGATTCGACGCACTGCTGGACTCCGGCCTCACCGGAGCGGACCTGGATCGCCGGATCGGCCTGGCGGACTTGGTGATCACCGCGGAAGGCGCGATCGACCTGCAGACCCCACACGGCAAGGTGCCGGCCGAAATCGCCCGTAGATCCCGCGCGCAGGGGGTGCCGGTGGTCGCGCTGGCCGGTTCGCTGGGGGAGGGCGCGCCGTCGGTCCACGAGGTGGGTATCGGCGCCATCGCCTCGATCATCCCGGTGCCCATGGCCCTCGCCGATGCGGTGGCCGATGCCGAACGCCTGCTCACCGACGCCGCCGAACGCATGATGCGGATGCTGCTGGTCGGCGGAGCGCTCTCGGTGCGGATGGAACGTGGTGCGAATCGTCCCGTCCGTCCCGCCGCTCTCGGCACCCGCCGCGCCACCGGACCGCGCATCCCTGCCGCCCGCGGCCGGGCACGCGGGCAACACCGGTGAGATGTCCACATCGGTAGGAAACGCGGCCACGATCCGAACTACGCTGTGCGACGACTGCACTCGCGGTATTCGGGAGGGCGCACCCTGGCGACGGTCGCCCGCGGGAAGGACTCCGATACCGACACGCACCGCCCGAACCGGTAGCTCCTGGCACACAGGCGGGTGAGCCGCCGTCGCGGTCCGCGCTACGAGGTTCTGGATGCCCACAACGCTCGAGACACTAATGACTCCGTGCACGCCGGGGCTCCACCGAGATCGCCTTCTGCGGCACCGGCACGGCATATGGCTGACTCTATGCAGCCGGCAGGCGACCGGTGCGGATATGCGCAGCCGTCGCGGTATCAGGGCAACGGGCTGCCGTTCGATGAGTGTGAGATCGCGGGGTCGGTGGCGCACTACGGTTCCGTCACCGCGCAACGGTGTGCGGTGGTTCGGTGCGCCGGGCGCGGCTGCCGCACGGGGCTCGGTTCGGGGTTGCACCGTGGCGGCCGGGGAGATCAGCGGGGTACCGGTTGTGCCGCCAGGTATTCCGGGAGGGTGTAGCTCTCGGTCTCCGACAGCATGCGAGTCATCAGCGGCTGCACCATCCGCAACGTCGCGAGGCGGACGAAGGTGTGCGCGACCCGGATACCGGCCTTGGTGCGCGGGGCCATTCCCTTCACACCACCCGGCGGCAGCTGCTGTGCGGTGTCGACGAACGGTCGCAGGGTTTCGGTATAGCGGATGAGGGCGGCGGCCGCGTCGTGTGGGGTGCGGGCGATCTCACCGGCCAGCACGTAAGCGCCCACCAGCGCCATGGCCGTGCCCTGGCCGCTCAGCGGTGACCCGCAGTAGCCGGCGTCGCCGACCAGCGCCACCCGCCCCGTGGTCCAGTGCGGCATCGTGATACGCGCGATTTCGTCGAAATAGAAGTCCTCGGCCCGGTCCATCGCGTCGAGGATGGCGGCCGTCTGCCAGCCGCCGCCGGCGAGGCTTGCACGGATGAGTTCCTGCTGGGCCGCGATATTGCGCCGGAGCGCCGGATCCGGATCGGTCCGGACGATAACCATCGCCTTGGCTGTGGCCGGATCGGCATCGGGGCGCAGCCCGGCCACGATTCCGCCGGGCATCGAATACATGGTCATCCAGTGCGGTTCGATTCCGGTCGGGGTCGGCATGGTGAAGTACGACGTGTAGGCGCCGAGGTAGGTGCTGAACTGTTCGTCCGGGCCGAATGCCAGCCGGCGGGTTGCCGAGTGCAGGCCGTCGGCGCCGATCACCAGGTCGAATTCCGCGGTGGCGCCCGAGGCGAAATCCACGCGGACACCGTCCCTGTGTTCGTGTAGGTCGCGAATCCGCTCCCCGTACCGGTATTCGACGCCCGGATTGCCGGGGGCCCCGGTGGCATCGGCGATCACGTCCAGGAGAACCTGGTTCAGATCGCCGCGGGTTATCTCGATGTCGGCGACTGCGCCGTTGCCGCCGAAGAGGTCCGCGGGCATACGGACTATCTCTCGGCCGGTGGAATCGACATGCACCATGCCGCGTTCGTCGAGCCGTTGCCGCTGGATTCCGGGCATCAGGCCCATCCTCTCGGCGACGGTCCGGCTGGGGCCACGCAGGTCGACGGCCTGACCACCGGGCCGGGGAGCGGGGGCGCGTTCGACCACGGTCGGCCGGATCCCGGCTCGGGACAGTTGCAGGGCGACGGCGTTGCCGGCGATTCCGCCGCCGGAGATCAGCACCCTGGCAGCCGTGGCACTGGAGTCTGTGGTCATCGGTTCCTCGCTCAGCTGATTTGTTCGTATGTCTTAGACAAATGTCTAACACGAGCGTAGAACAGTTGTCTAGAACGAATGTCTAAGACGAGTGGTTAAGGTGTGTTCCATGGGAAACAAGGAGGATCTGCTGGCTGCCGCGCGCACCTGCATCTACGAGCGCGGATTCGCCGCGACCACGGCCCGGGGTATAGCCACCGAAGCAGGCGTGAGTCTCGCCGCCATCGGCTACCACTTCGGCTCCAAGGACCGGCTCCTCACCGAAGCCTTCACCGACGAGACCGGCCGCGTGATCGGCGACGACCTCGAACTCCGTATCCGCGCCACCGCGGGGCAACCGCCCGCCGCCGCGTTCCCGCAGGTCTGGGCGGGTATCGCCGAGCTGTTCGAGCGCAACCGGGAAGTCCTGGTGGCAAGTGTGGAGAACTTGGTCAGGATCCACCGGACGCCCAGCGAACAAGCGCGGATGGGGGAGCTGAGCAAGACCGGGGCCACCGAACTCGCGGCCACGCTGGCCGAAACTCATCCGGATCTGGACTCGGCGCAGGCGCATGCTCTCGGCGGGCTCTACATGATCCTGCTCAACGGATTGGTCATGCAATGGATGAGCCATCCAGAAGGCGCCCTGCCCACCGGTGCGGAACTCGGCGCAGCCCTCTCTGCACTGACCGGGGAAAATGGGGCCCGGATACGAGAAAACCCCTGACCAGAAGAACTGATCAGGGGTCAATCGTGTCTCGACCACACGAGTCGGGGTGGCGGGATTTGAACCCACGACCTCTTCGTCCCGAACGAAGCGCGCTACCAAGCTGCGCCACACCCCGTGAAGCGGACCTGAGGAAGCTTACCTCAGGTCCGGTCCGGAAAAGAAACCGGCAGCTCGAGGCCGTTTTTCCTGGGCGTCGGACCTATCTGGCCACTGCCTGCGAAGTGGAGACGTGGCCGGCATCGGTGGCCGGTTTCTTCGGCGGCACCGCCACCAGGGTGAGCAGAGTCGCCTCCGGGCGGCAGCAGAAACGGTAGGGCGCCCACGGTGAGGTACCGATACCGGCGGATACGTGCAGCCGGGTGTGGGCGCCCCATTTGGACGGGCCCTTCACGCGGGAGCGGTCGATATCGCAATTGGTCACCAGGGCGCCGTAACCGGGCAGGCACAGCTGGCCGCCGTGCGTATGACCGGCGAGGACCAGGTCGTAGCCGTCATCGGCGAAGCGATCCAGGACGCGCGGCTCCGGCGAATGCGTGAGGCCGAGCCGCAGATCGGCCAGCGGATTGGGGGCGCCGGCGATGGTGTCGTAGCGGTCGCGCTGCATATGCGGGTCGTCGACGCCCGCACTGGCGATCCGGATACCGCCCACCTCGATATCGCGGCGGGTATGGGTGAGATCGAGCCAGCCGCGTTCGGTGAACGCGGCGCGCAGATCCTTCCACGGCAGCGGAGCGCCGTGGACCCGTTTGTGATTCTTGTCGAAGTATTTCAGCGGGTTCTTCGGCACCGGCGCGAAATAGTCGTTGCTGCCGAATACGAACAGCCCGGGGCGTGACAACAGCGGGCCCAGCGACTGCACCACCGCGGGTACGGCCTTCTGGTGGGACAGATTGTCACCGGTGTTGATCACCAGGTCCGGTTCGAGGCGGTCGAGCTCTCGCAACCACTGCTGTTTGAGCTTCTGCCCGGGCGTCATGTGCAGATCGCTGATATGCAATATCCGCAGTGGAGCGGAACCCGGCCGCAGTACCGGCATGGTGGCTTCGCGGAGAACGAAAGCATTGCGTTCGATCAGTGAGGCGTAGCCGACTCCGGCAGCCGCGGCTCCGGCTGCGCCGAACGCGGTCCGGCGCAGGGCCGACGTCGAGATCACGGGCATTTGCCCAGCATAGGTGACCAGCAGGCGCAGTGCGCAGCGTGATGAACCACAGTTATGGCGCCGTAGCAGGCGGATTACCTGCTCACGCTCGCCCGCACCGGGCCCGTGGCCTTGGGAAACAATGCGATAACCGCAGGTGGACACGCCCGGTGTGGAAGGATGAACCGATGGGCGTGGCGCAGCGCAGCGGCTACCGTTGCGCTCATGTCGGAACTGAAAACGAGGCTACGCGCCGATATGACCGCCGCGATGAAGGCGAAGGATTCGCTGCGGCTCAACACGCTGCGGATGCTGCTCGCCGCCGTGCAGACGGCCGAGGTGGCCGGCAAGGAAGCCCGGGAACTCTCCGATACGGAGGTCGTTGCGGTGCTCACCAAGGAGTCGAAGAAGCGCAACGAAGCCGCGGAGGTCTACACCCAGGCCGGGCGTGGCGAGCTGGCCGCCAACGAGCATGCCGAGGCGCGGATCATCGACGAATATCTGCCCACCCAGCTGACCGACGCGGAGGTCGCAGATATCGCCGATACCGCTATCGCCCAGGTCGCGGAGGAACTGGGCGAGCGGCCGGGTAAGCGGCAGATGGGACAGGTCATGAAGGTCGCGACCGGGCTGGCCGCCGGGAAGGCCGACGGATCCCGGGTCTCGGCGGCGGTGAAGGCGCGGCTCTAGACGTTACGCGCCGCACCTTCACCGCCGGAGATCACCGGGGTATCGGTACCGGTATGGGAATCGGCGGCAGGAACGGTGGCAGCGGTGGCAGCCCCGGCGCGTTCGGTGCCGAGGCGGGCGGACGCCCCGGCTCCGGCGCCTGCCGGATGGTGCCGTCGCTGAGATAGATCGTCACCTGCGAACCCGGAATGGCCGAACCGTTCGGTGTCGACCCGGTGACCGTGCCCTTCGGCGCCGAGCCGGGCGAGGTCACCGAGGTGACCTTGAAACCAGCGCCGGTGAGAGCTCCGGTTGCCTCGCCCGCTGTCATTCCCACCACATCGGGGACCTGAGCGTTCTCCGAGCCCCGGACATACTTCTCGTCCACCGGCGGCAGGGCCGGCGGCGGGTAGTTCACCGAGGCTTCCTTGACGGCTTTGAACCAGCTGCGCGCCGGTTCGTTACCGCCGAACAGGCCGTTGGCGTCGCTGGCCGGGCAGTTGCGCAGCGGGAACGAACAGATCTCGCCGGGGGTCGGGCTGTCGCCGTAGATGTAGGCCGCGCCCGCCATCGAATTGGTGAAACCGACGAACGCCGAGGAGCGGTGGCTTTCGGTGGTCCCGGTTTTTGCGGCCACGGGCCCTTGCCAGCCGGTCGCCGCCGCGGCGGCCCCGGCGGTACCGCCCGGATCGTGGTCCTTACCCATCGCGTTGGCCAGAGTGTCGGCCAGACCCGGTTCGACGACCTGCTCGCAGGCCTGTTCGGTGAGCGGCACCGGTTTGCCGTAGCGGTCGATCACCTCGGCGATGGGCGAGGGCGGGCACCAGGTCCCGCCGGAGGCCAGGGTGGCCGCCACATTCGACAGCTCCAGCGGGTTCACTGCGACCGGGCCCAGGGTGAACGAACCCAGGTTCTGGCCCTTGATCATGTCGGCCAGGCTCTGGTTGTCGACACCGGACGACCCCGGCTCGGTGTATGAGCGCAGGCCGAGCCGGACCGCCATATCCACGGTCGGCGTCACTCCGACGGCCTGGATGAGTTTCACGAAGGCCGTGTTGGGGGAGGTGGCCAGCGCCTCGGTCACCGACATCGGTGATTTGTAGTTACCGGCGTTCTCGACGCAGTAGGTGGCGGGCGGGCAGCCGGGGGCGCCGCCGTTCCCCATTCCGCGGGCGTCGAACCGGCCCGGAACGTCGAGCTGGGCGTTGATGCCCATGCCCTTTTCCATGGCTGCCGCCGTGGTGAAGAGTTTGAACACCGATCCTGCGCCGTCGCCGACCATCGAATACGGCTGGGCGAGCAGTGTCTCGTGTGCCTCCCGGTCCAGGCCGTAGGTGCGGCTGCTGGCCATCGCCAGTAGTGGATGTTTGTCCTTACCGGGGCCGATCAGTGACATGACCTCGGCGATATTCGGCAGGTGCGGGTCGGCGTGCTCGGCGAGGGAACGCTTGACCGCGTCCTGCACGACCGGGTCCAGGGTGGTGCGGATCAGGTACCCGCCCTTCTGGATCTGTTCCTGGCTCAGCCCGGCCTCCGCCAGGTATTGCAGCGCGTAGTCGCAGAAGAAGCCGCGGTCATCGGCGGCGATACAGCCTTGTGGCAGGCCTTTCGGTTCCGGCAGCACGCCCAGCGGCTGGGTCTTCGCGGCCCGGAACTCCTCGGCTCGGCTGGGGATGTTCTGGATCATGGTGTCCAGGACGGTGTTGCGCCGGGCGGTCACGCCCTCCGGGTTGGTGTAGGGGTTCAGTTTCGAACTGCTCTGCACCATGCCCGCGAGCATTGCCGATTGCGCGACGTTCAGGTCTTTCGCATCGATACCGAAGTACGTCTGGGCGGCGTCCTGGATGCCGTAGGAGGAGTTGCCGAACGGGACCAGGTTCAGATACCGGGTGAGGATCTCGTCCTTGCTGAGCTCCTTGTCCAGGGTCAGCGCCATGCGGATCTCGCGGATCTTGCGTGCGGGAGTGGTCTCGATGGCGGCCCGGCGTTCGGCATCGGTTTTCGCGACCACCAGCAGATTGAAGTTCTTCACGTACTGCTGGTCGAGCGTGGAGGCGCCCTGCTGCACCTCGCCGCTGCTGGTGTTGGTGAGGAAGGCGCGGATGGTGCCCTGCCAGTCGACACCGTGATGGTCGGCGAAGCGTTTGTCCTCGATGGAGACGATGGCCAGCTTCATATCGTTGGAGATCTGGTCGCTGGGCACTTCGAAGCGACGCTGCTCGTACAGATAGGCAATGGGGTTACCGGCCGTGTCCACCATGGTGGACACGGCCGGCACGGTTCCCTCGACCAGTTCCGCCGACACGTTGTCCACAGCGTCGGCGGCGCGGTTCGAGACGAATCCGAAACCTCCGGCGACCGGGAACAACATTCCGGCAACGAGTACGGAGGCGAGTACACAGCTGCCCGCCAGCTTGAGGAGCGCACGTGTGATCGGCACAGCACCAGGGTAGAGGGTGGCCGTCCGGCGTCCGTGGAGTGTGGACATCCGGTGTTGTGTATCCGGATTCGCCGATGAGGGGCCTGATCCGAGGGAACCCGCCTGACGTGCGTATTCGGCCGTGTGGGCGGGCGACAGCCACCGGGTCGCAGGGACGGACGTACCAAAAAGTCATCATCCGGTCTTGCGCTCGCGGCATACCTTTACCTAGATTGAGAGCTCAGTGTGATAGAGCTAACACTCAATGTGGAATGTGGTGCACTTCGCAGCGGGGTTCGGGTTGCTGCGGAGTACACGCGATTCCGGAGCGCCGTGACCCGGTGTTCGGACTGGCAAAGGGGCACACCAAATGCACATGACAACCCCCGTCGCTCGCTTGGATGTAGAGCAGGCCGAAGCAAGGATCGCCTGGGTTTCCCAGGCCCGATGCAAGGAAGTCGATCCCGATCAGTTGTTCGTACGCGGCGCGGCTCAGCGCAAGGCGGCGACGATCTGCCGGCACTGCCCGGTTCTGATGGAGTGCGGGGCGGATGCACTGGACAACAGGGTCGAGTTCGGAGTGTGGGGTGGTATGACCGAGCGGCAGCGACGGGCGCTGCTCAAACAGCATCCTGAGGTGACCTCCTGGGCGGATTTCTTCCACGCCCAGCGCCAGCACCAGATGGCGATGTAACCGTATCCCTATTGGACGACCGGCCGCCGGGCATTCGAATCGCCGAATGCCCGGCGGCCGAATGAATCGGCCGGCATCCGGCCGCGAGACCGGTCAGTCGGCAGCCGAGGATTCCGTACCTGCCAGCTGGGCTCCCACCGCGCGCAGCGCGGTCAGATCGGTGACATCGAACGGCAGCGCGGTTACCGAGACCATCGGCACCCGCGGATGCGCACCGGTGAACCGATGCAGCAGATGCTGCTCACGCCGGGCGGTGGCCACCCGGTGGGCGTGTACCCGCAACACTCCGGCGGTCAGCGGATCCGATTCGCCGAACCGGTCGGCGGCGGTGAGGGCGTGATCGGCCGGAAGCGAGCACAACACCGGATGAGTGCGGTTGAGCACCAGCCCGGCCAGCGGCATCCGCTCGGTCGACAACCGGTCCACGAAGAACGATGCCTCGCGCAGCGCATCGGGTTCCGGTGCGGCGATCACCAGGAAATGCGTGCCGGGTTTGGCCAGCATCGCGAAGGTGCGATTCGCCCGCTCTTGGAAGCCGCCGAACAGCGACTCCAGCGATTGCAGGAAATTCGAGGCGTCCTTGAGCATCTGACCGCCCACAATGGTCGACACCCCGCGGACCGCCAGACTCATCGCGCCGGTGACGAACCGTCCGACCCCCCGGCCGGGTGCCATGATGACCCGGATCATGCGGCCCTCGAGGAAGGTTCCCAGCCGTTTCGGGGCGTCCAGGAAATCCAGCGCGTTCCGTGACGGCGGGGTGTCCACGACGATCAGGTCCCATTCCTTCCGCCCCGCCAACTGGCCCAGTTTCTCCATCGCCATGTATTCCTGCGTGCCACCGAACGACGAGGCCACCGCCTGGTAGAAGGGGTTGGCGAAAATCTGTTCGGCCTTCTCCGGCGTGGTGTGTTCGAGCACCATTTCGTCGAACGTGCGCCGCATGTTCAGCATCATGGCGTGCAGTTCGCCCTTGACCTCAGGGCCCAGGTCCACTCGCTGCGGGCTGTTGTCCAGATCCGCGACCCCCAGCGACTGGGCCAGTCGCCGCGCGGGGTCGATGGTGAGAACCACGACCTTGCGTCCCTGTTCGGCCGCGCGCAAGGCGATTGCCGCTGCCGTGGTGGTCTTGCCGACGCCGCCGGAACCACAACACACCACGACCCGAGCGGTGGGATCGGCGAGGATGCCGGAGATGTCCAGGGCTGCCGGGCCGGCCGGTCGGGTGCTCATCGGACTCCCTGTTCGGTCAGATAGGAGGCCAGCTCGTACAGGCCGCCTAGGTCCATCCCCTCGTCGAGGGTGGGTAGCTGCAATCGTGCGATATCCAGATCGAGCAGATCTGTGGCGCTCTGGTCTTGGGCGCTCAGCACGGTCGAATGCTCGACCGTCTCAGTGAGCAGACCTGCGAAATCGGCGGCCGTCAGGGTGATCCCGGCGGCTTCCAGACCGGCGCGGAGGGCCTCGGTATCGAGCTCACCTGCGGCCGCTGCCGTGCGGGTTTCCACACTCAGCGGGCTTTGCGCAGCGCGATTGACGATGACGCTGCCGATCCGCAGATCGTTCGCACTCAACTCCGCCACGGCATCGAGGGTCTCCTGGACGGGTAGCGCCTCGAGGAGGGTGACCAGATGGATCATCGTCTGATCCGAATGCAGCAGCCGGGATACGCTCTCGGCCTGCCCGGCGATCGGGCCCCCTTTGGCGAGTTCGGCCATCGCCTTGGTGACATCCAGGAAGCTCGCGATCCGCCCGGTCGGCGGGGCGTCGACCACGACCTCGTCGTAGACCGGCGAGCCCTGTTTGCCGACCCGGACCACGCATTCCTTGATCTTGCCGGTCAGGATGACATCGCGCAGACCGGGCGCGATGGTGGTGACGAAATCGATCGCCCCCATCCGGCGCATCGCACGTCCGGCGAAGCCGAGGTTGTAGAACATATCGAGGTATTCGAGGAAGGCGTGCTCGATATCGAGTGCCAATGCGACGACCTCGCCGCCACCGTCGGCGGTGGCGATCTTCGTTTCGGTGGGTGGCAGCGGCGGCAGGTCGAACAGTTGCGCGATCGATTGCCGGTTCTCCACCTCGACCAGCAGTACACGCCGTCCACCCGCGGCCAGCGCCAGCGCGAGCGCCCCGGCGACCGTGGACTTACCGGTGCCGCCTTTACCGGATACATAGTGCAGCCGGGCGTTCGCCGCACGCTCGGGCCAGCCGGTTTTCATCTCCGGGTGGGCCGATTCCGGCATCGTCGTTGGTTCTGCCACGGTCGCGAGCCTATAACCCGGACTGGACGGATGCCCGCATACTCCGGATTGTCCCGCTGTGGTGTACCAGACACCGGGATCCGACACCTGTTCGGCCGCACCCGGTCCTGCGCCCGGTGCTCGGCCCGCGACCCAGTACGCTCGGTGCGCATGAGCGATATCACCCCGTGGGAGTACGCGACCGTACCGCTGCTGACGCATGCGACCAAACAAATCCTGGACCAGTGGGGCGCCGACGGCTGGGAATTGGTGACCGTGCTGCCCGGCCCGACCGGTGAGCAGCATGTCGCATACCTGAAGCGGCCGAAGCAGTAGGCGTCGTGGGGGAATCCGACGTGAGTGGACCCGCTACCGGATGGCGCGCCAATCTCGACCGGCTGGGACTGACAATGCCCCAGGTGGTGGCCCCCGTCGCCGCGTACGTGCCGGCGGTGCGTAGCGGCGCGCATATCTACACCTCGGGGCAGTTGCCGTTCGTCTCGGGCGAACTGACGGCGGTCGGCAAGGTCGGCGCCGAGGTATCGCTCGAAGAGGCGGTGCTCGCGGCCCGCTGGTGCGCGCTCAATGCACTGGCCGCGGTCCACGATCTGGTAGGCCTCGACGAGGTGGTGCGGATCGTGAAGGTCGTCGGTTTCGTGGCCTCGGCACCCGGGTTCACCGACCAGCCGCTGGTGATCAACGGCGCCTCGGAACTCCTGGGTGAGGTGTTCGGCCCCGCCGGTGCGCACGCGCGGTCGGCGGTCGGCGTTTTCGAGCTGCCCAAGAACACCCCGGTAGAGGTCGAATTGATCGCCGAGGTCCGATAGGCCCACCTTCACACGGGCGGACCGGGCAGGGCGCGGGCGGAGTGCGGATTGTCACTTCGCCCCGCGGATATCTCCGGCCTTCCGATGGCTGTGGGAATCTGCTGTGAGCCTGCGGCTGCCCGGTAAACCCGAACTGTCCCGGCCCCCGAGACCTGTACCGGCGTTCCGGCGCCGTGGACCGTAGATTCGACTCTGCTGCTTTCTGATCGGAGGTGTCGTCGATGACACTCACCCATCCCGCCTACGGACAGTTACGTCCGGTCACGCCGACCGCGGCGGTACTGCTCGCGAACAATCCGGGGCCGATGACCCTGGACGGAACCAACACCTGGATTCTGCGGGCCCCCGGGCAAACCGACTGCGTAGTGGTCGACCCGGGCCCGGACGATTCGGAGCATATTGCCGCAATAGCCGAGGTGACCGGTGGCGCGGTGGCGCTCACGCTGATCACCCACCGGCATCCGGACCACACCGGCGGAATCGATGAACTGGTCCGGTCGACCGGGTCGCCGGTCCGCGCCATGGAAGCGGAATTCCTGCGTGGTGATGTCGCGCCGCTGACCGACGGTGAGGTCATCGAGATCGCCGGTCTGCGGATCACCGTGCTGCACACTCCCGGGCATACCGCCGATTCGGTGAGCTTCCTGCTCGCGGACGCGGTGCTGTCCGGTGACACCGTGCTGGGGCGCGGCACCACCGTGCTGGACCGTGACGGCACCCTCCGCGACTATCTGCGTTCGATGGACCGGTTGCTGGAGGAAGGTGCGGGACGGGCACTGTTACCCGCGCACGGGCCGGACCATCCGGATCTGGAACCGGTCGCGCGGTATTACATCGCCCACCGGCACGAGCGGCTCGAGCAGGTCCGCGCCGCACTCGACGAACTCGGTGCGGACGCCGACGCCATGGACGTGGTGCGCAAGGTGTACGTGGATGTGGACGAGAGCATGTGGCCGATGGCACGCAACTCGGTCGAATCGCAGCTCACCTATCTGCGGTCCGAAGCGGACGCCTGAGCGGTCGTCGGCGTTCGACCCGTTCCGGCCCGTGCATGGCTCTGTGCGGACACCTCGAACACGAGCCGATACGCGCGTTGTAGCCGGTCCCGGTCGTGGCCCCCGGATAGGCGGGTCCGCTGCCGGAAAGCTACGAGACCGGGCCCGTCGAGTACCTGGTACAGACGGCTGGAGATACCGACGGTGCCGGCCGCCGAACGCACATTTCGGCGGCGCCCCGTAGATCAGGTGGCTGGGTGCGCGACAACCGGCAGATATCCGGAGGTGTCGGCGCGGGGCCGACTGGGCATGCCGGGATGTTCCGCCGACCGACGGGGCGGCCGATGGCGAGTCCCGGCGGACGACGAACTTACAGGACCGCTGTACAGCCGCCCTGTGGGCATGGTGTTGCCCTGTGACCAGCGGCATCCGGCAATCTGCGCTGCAGCCGGTACCGACGAACGAACGACCCCGAGAATCGTTCACGGGTGGCCGAGCAGCACTGTCGCCGCGAACCGCCCGCACCCGTAGCCCGGCCGTGCGACTCGGACTCAGCGCGCCCGGCGGGCCAGCCGTTCGGAATCGGAGATCAGCACGCTCTTGCCTTCGAGACGCAGCCAGCCGCGATGCGCGAAATCGGCGAGCGCCTTGTTGACCGTCTCCCGGGAAGCGCCCACCAACTGGGCGATCTCCTCCTGGGTCAGATCATGGGTGACGCGTAGCGCACCGGCTTCCTGGGTACCGAAACGCTGGGCGAGTTGCAGCAGCGCCTTCGCGACCCGGCCGGGGACGTCGGTGAAGATCAGGTCTGCGAGGTTGTTGTTGGTGCGGCGCAGGCGGCGAGCCAATACGCGCAGCAGCTGCTCCGCGATCTCGGGGCGCTGATCGATCCAGGACTTGAGCGCGTCCCGGTCCATCGTGACGGCGCGCACCTCGGTCACCGTGGTGGCCGTGGAGGTACGTGGACCCGGATCGAAGATGGACAGCTCGCCGAACATATCCGACGGTCCCATGATGGTCAGCAGGTTCTCCCGGCCGTCCGGGGAACGGCGGCCGAGCTTCACTTTGCCGGCGGTGATGATGTACAGCCGATCGCCTGGTTCACCTTCATTGAAGATGACGTGGCCGCGGGGGAAATCCACGGGCTGCAGCTGTTTGGCGAGCGCAGCCACCGCGGTGGGCTCAACGCCTTGGAAGATGCCGGCTCTGGCGAGGGCCTCGTCCACGAATGTGCTCCTTATCGGGAATGGCTGTAGTCGTCGGACCGAAGCAGTTCGGCCGACAGTGCAGTCTACGCGGCCTTATCGACGCGCAGTGACAGACACCACGAAAGGCAGGTTAACCGGGGGCTGTCCGGTCCACGGCAGCGGGCGCGCCGAATCAGCTCGCCCGGGCGATATCGAGGGGTTCCTCGGCCTCCTCGCTACGGTTGCGACGGCGGCGCATACGCGCGACCGCCGCCGGTAGGCCGAGTTTGGTGAGCTCGTTGACCTCGGCGTTGCTGGCTTTGTCCAGGTAGGCCTGGACCTCCTCGTCGGGCTCGACAAGTTTGCGAAGACGGTTCTCCACTCGTTCCATACCGAGGGCGAACAGCATCAACACCACTGGGAAGAGCGCCACAGCGAGTCCTTGCATGCCGGGTAGTAAACACGGTCGAGGTCTCAGATGGAATACGGGACCAGAACTGGCAGGGCAAGGTTGTCGGTGGGTTCCGTATGGTGGATGGGTGCGAATCTCCCCCTCCGATACCGCCGGAAGCCCCCTTTCCGGAACAGCCGCGGCGGGTGCGGCGCCCTCGGTTTCCGGTGGGGTACGAAATCGGAAAACCGGTTCCCGACCGGCCGAAACCCGTTTGGGTCTGGTGCGCCGTGCGCGCCGTATGAACCGGATGCTGGCGCGGGCATTTCCGGATGCGCACTGCGAATTGGATTTCGGTAATCCGCTGGAATTGGCGGTCGCGACGATCCTGTCGGCGCAGTGCACGGATGTGCGAGTGAATATGACCACTCCTGCGCTTTTCGCCGCCTACCCGGATGCCCGGGCCTATGCCGAGGCGAACCGTACGGAGCTGGAGGAACTCATCCGGCCGACGGGTTTCTACCGCAACAAGGCCAATTCGCTGATCGGTCTCGGGCAGGCACTGCTCGAACGGCACGACGGTGAATTACCTCACACGATGGCCGAACTGGTCCGATTGCCCGGAATCGGCCGGAAGACCGCCAATGTCATTCTCGGGAACGCGTTCGGAATTCCGGGTATCACGGTCGACACCCATTTCGGGCGGCTGGTGCGTCGCTGGGGCTGGACGGCCGAGGAGGATCCGGTCAAGGTCGAGCACATTGTGGGCGCGCTCATCGAACGCAAGGAGTGGACACTGCTGTCCCATCGGGTGATCTTCCATGGGCGCCGTGTCTGTCATGCCCGTAAACCCGCGTGTGGTGTGTGTGTTCTGGCCAAGGATTGTCCTTCGTTCGGCGCCGGCCCGACCGATCCCGATACGGCCGCGGCTCTGGTGAAAGGCCCGGAGGCCGCGCATCTGCTCGGACTGGTGGGCCGGTGAGCCGACCGGTTGTGTGGAAATGGGCATTGACGGCAGTGATCGTGGCTTTGGCGGCGGCGGTGGCGTTGTGGCCCCGCGGCGGTTCGGATTCCGAGGGCACCGGGGCACCTCCGGAACCTGCCCGCAGCGTCGATCCCGCGCTGCGGCAGGCTTCGGGCGCCGCGGTCTGCCCACCGGGATCCGAACCGCCGCCGGCGGCGGGACCTCTGGCGGATACCGTCCTGACCTGCCTGGCCGACGGCACTCCCGCAACGCCCGGCCGGATGACCGGCGTCCCGATGGTGCTGAACCTGTGGGCCTACTGGTGTGAGCCCTGCCGGACCGAATTGCCGCTGTTCCAGGAGTACGCGGACCGGGCGGGTTCCGCGGTGCGGGTGCTGACCGTGCACAGCGATCCGGACGAGACGAAAGCGCTATCGCTGCTGGCCGCGCTGAACCAGGAACTCCGAGCCGGGCACCGGCCGCAGCTGCGGCTGCCGGGTCTGCAGGACCCCGATGCCCGGGTGCGCGCGGCGGCGAATGCGCCGAACGCGCTACCGATCACAGTGCTGATCCGGCCGGATGGTTCGATTGCCGAATACGTCGCCCGCCCCTTTCGCGATGTCGACGATATCGCCGATGCCGTGGCCGGTGCCCTGGGAGTTACCGCATGACCGAAGAGCAATTGCCGCCCTGGCTGAGCAGGGCGGCCGGTCCCGGGCGGCCCGATTTCGCCGACACCCTGGGGCGAACGCGGGTTCTGCGCCGCACCATGGCCGGAAAAGTACGCAAGGCCGCCGTGTTGGTGCTGTTTGCCGGTGACGCCGCCGGTGATCCGGCGGCGCCGGGCGGCCTGCCCGCGGATGCCGAGGTACTGCTCACGCAACGCGCCTCCACCATGCGTCAGCACCGCGGCCAGGTCGCCTTCCCCGGAGGGGCGGTCGATCCCGGCGACGACGGCCCGGTCGATACCGCGCTGCGCGAGGCGTGGGAGGAGACCGGGCTCGACCGCGCGGGCGTCGTACCGGTCACGACCCTGCCCGAGCTGTTCGTACCGCCGTCCCGTTTCGATGTGACCCCGGTGGTCGCCTATTGGCGCACACCGAGCGAGGTACGCGTCATGGATCGCGGAGAAACCGATCGGGTGGTCCGCGTACCGATGGCGGACCTGCTGGATCCGGCGAACCGTTTCCTGGTACGCAGCGCGCTCGGTTACCGCAGCCCAGCGTTCCAGGTGGACGGAATGTTGGTCTGGGGGCTCACCGGCGGCATACTGGCCGGACTCATGACTTCACTGGGCTGGGAATCGGAATGGGACCGAACCGACGTGCGTGATCTGGAGCAGGCGCTGGCCGCGGTGGGGATGGTGTTGTGAGCTCTTCGGCGTGGCTCGATATCGCGGTGATCATCCTGGCGCTGGCCGCGGCCTCCTCCGGCTGGCGCCAGGGCGCGGTCGGTTCCGCGCTGGCTTTTCTCGGGGTGGTGCTGGGCGCTGTCGCCGGGATCCTGATCGCCCCGCATATTCTCGTGCACATCGACGAGGGCCGCAGCCGGGTTCTCGCCGGTGTGCTGCTCATCGTGCTGCTGGTGATCGTCGGGGAGATTGCCGGAATGGTGCTCGGCCGGGCGGCGCGCAGTGGGATGCGCCACCCCTTCGCCCGCGGCGCCGACAGCACGGTCGGCGCCGTGCTCATGGCTGGCGCGGTACTGGTCACGGCGTGGCTGCTGGCGCTACCGCTGGCCACTTCGTCGCAGCCGGCCATCGCCTCGGCGATCAACAGCTCCCGGGTGCTCGCCGATGTCAACCGGGTCGCCCCGGATTGGTTGCGCAAACTGCCCAACGAGTTCTCGAAACTGCTCAACACCTCGGGTCTGCCGGATGTGATCGGGCCGTTCGGGCGCGCGCCCATCGCGGCGGTGGAACCTCCGGATCCGAGTGTGCTGGCCAGCCCCGTGGCCGAATCGCTGCAACAGAGTGTGCTGCGTATCCGCGGCGTCGCGCCGAGTTGCCAGCGCGCGCTGGAGGGTTCGGGTTTTGTGGTGGCGCCGGAACGGGTGATGACCAACGCGCATGTGGTGGCCGGAACCACCAGCGTGACGGTGGATTCGGCCGCCGGCCCGCTGGAAGCGACAGTGGTGGAATTCGATCCGTCCATGGATATCGCGGTGCTGTCGGTGCCCGGGCTCACCGCGCCGGTGATACCGCAGGCGCCGGAAGCGGCGGGTTCGGGCGAAAGCGCGATCGTGCTCGGTTATCCGGGCGGCGGCCGTTACACCGCGAGCGCGGCCCGGGTCCGGGAGACGCTGGATCTGAGCGGGCCCACCATCTACCGCGACGGGACCGTCGAACGTGAGGTGTACACCGTGCGCGGCCAGGTGCGGGCGGGCAACTCGGGTGGTCCGCTGGTCGATACCGAGGGCAAGGTGCTGGGTGTGGTCTTCGGTGCCGCTGTCACCGACGACGACACCGGATACGTGCTGACGCTCAACGAGGTCCGCGAACGGATCACCGCGGCACCCTCGTCGACCGCGCAGGTCGCCACAGGCCCTTGTGTGCTGAGCTGAGCCGGTGGCCGCGCATAGGAGCGGAGTGCAGGGTCGGCCCGGGCACGCCCGGACCACAGCGGCACGCGGCGAGGAGTTCGTCTGCGCCGGCGTCGAGGCTGCGAGCCGGGTGTCTTTTCACGCCGGGCACGGCTCCTACGCCCGAGCCGCACCGAGGCCCTGCACTCAGCCGGTTCGGTCCTTTATCGACCCGACGGGCACATCACGGCGGCGAATTGCTACTCCTCGGCGGGCGGCCCGCACCGGACTCATTCGGCGAAACCGCACCGGAGCGGGTTCGGGGCGGCGGTCAGGCGCTGCTATCGCGGGCCGGGTGAGCTTCGCCGGCGAGGAGTTTGGCGATCTCGGCGGTGACGGCCTCCGGGTTCTCCTGATGCGCGAAATGCGCGGCGTCGCGGACGGTCACCACCCGCCGGCGTGGCGCGAGATGTGGTGCGCGGTGCACGGTATGCGGGAGGATGTAGCGATCGGATTCGCCGCGCATCGAGACCACCGGTATGTCTACGGGTTTGCGCATCACCGCGATGAACCGGCGCCCGTCGGGACGCCATTGGCTGCGGAAGGCCCACCGTTTGTATTCCAGAGCGCAATGAGCCGTACCGGGGATCCGGATCGCCGAAGCCATCCGGGCCGCGGTATCGGCGCATTCGACGGTCTCGGCCCAGTCGGGCGAACTGCGGGCCGCCAGTAGATCGGCGGCCCCGCGACCGTCTTCGCGGGTGAGCAGATGTTCGGGATACCGGGGCAGCTGGGCGCGTAGGAAGCCCGGCAGGAAGGCGCGGCGTTGTGCGTTGTCGCGCCAGATCGAGCTCTTGAGTGCCGCCGGATGCGGTGAGGACACCACGGCGATTCCACGAACCAGCCGCGGATGCAGAACCGCGGTCGCCCAGCACACCAGACCACCGTCGGCATGCCCGACCAGCGTTGCGTCGCTGTAGCCGAGTGCACGGATCAGCCCGGCGATATCACCGGCCAGTGTCCAGCCGTCGTAGCCGCGTGGAGGTTTGTCGCTGTCACCGTAGCCGCGCAGATCGACGGCGACGGCGTGATAGCCGAGCTCGGCCAGCGCGGTGAGCTGATGCCGCCAGGTCCACCAGAAATCGGCGAATCCGTGCAGCAACACCACCAGCTGCGATGCGGGATCGCCGGGCCCGGCGCGGTTGTCGCCGGGGCCCGCGGAAGCTACGTGCAGCCGTATCCCGTTGGCGTGCACATCACGGTGCGTCCAGACGCCGTCGTAGCGCACGCTCGACGGGTCCGGGGGAAAGTTCGACGCCACGGCGTCCGAGCGTAGTGAACCCCCGGTCGCGTCCGGTGTCTGACCCGCTCAGCGGGTGGTCTTCTCCAGTCCGGAGGGGGTGTCGTGGCTGCCGATTCCGGAGGGCAGCACCGTGCGGGTCTGCTTGAGCGAATCGATCGTCTTCTCCGGTGCCCGCAGTTTCTTGACCTTGCGGTAGCCCAGGAACGCGAGCAGGACCGTGACCAAGATCATGAAGGCGAAGACGATCCAGAATGCGGCCCAGCGAGTGAGCCAGATATCCAGCGTTTCGGCCACTGCGAAGAAGAAGAAAAAGCTGCTGAACAGCAGCACGGTCAGCGCGCCGATGAAGAAGACGCTGCCCTGCAACCCCTTCTTGATCTCACCGGTGACCTCCGCCTTGGCCAGCGCCACCTCGGCGCGGACCAGGGTCGAGACCTGTTCGGAGGCGTCGCGGACCAGGCTGCCGAAACTGGCCGAGGCATGCGGGTCGATCTCGGACAGCGGAATCGAGGTGACAGTGCCGCCTCGTGCGCCGTCGCCGTTACCGCCCTGTGTGACACTCACGTGGTCGACCCTCTCCCTGTCCCGATTCTGCTCGGTCTTACTGTTCTGGTTCTAGCGCATCCGCGTCACGTTGCGCTTGGTGGACACGCCCACGCCGCAACAGTAGCGCCGAACCGATCAGCGATGCGGCCATGGATGTCACCAGCACCGCGGCTTTGGCCAATTCGGCGGATGCGGGATAGTCCTCCAATGCGAGTTCCGCCACGAGCAGGCTAACGGTGAACCCGATCGCACCCAGCACCGACAGGGCGAACATATCGAGATACGCGAGGTTCGCGGGGCGTTTGGCGAGCCCGGTGCGGATCGCGACCCAGCTGATCCCGAAGATGCCGATGGTCTTGCCCAGCAGCAGGCCGAGGATGATCGCCAGAGAGAGCCGTTCGGTGAACAGGTCACCCAGGACTTCGCCGTTGATCGGCACGCCCGAGGCGAACAGCGCGAACAGCGGTACACACAGACCGGCCGAAATCGGCTGGAACTTGTGTTCCCAGCGGGTGGCGGGCGCTTCGTCCTCACCTTCGTCGGTGCGGACGCGGGTGAGCAAGCCGCAGGCGACCCCGGCGAGAGTCGGATGAATATGTGCTTCGTGCAGCGCGTACCAGCACAGCAGCGCGAGCGGGATATAGATCAGCGGGGAGTTCCAGCGCCGATGCTGGGCGAACCACCAGGCGGCGCAGCATGCGAGCGCTACCAGCAGCCAGGTGAGTGCCAGCCCGGTGGTGAACAGCACCGCGATGAGCAAGATCGCCATCAGATCGTCCACCACGGCGAGGCTGAGCAGGAAGACCCGAGCGCTGGCGGGGATCCGGGACCCGGTCATCGCCAGCACCGCCAGCGCGAAGGCGATATCGGTGGCGACCGGGACGGCCCAGGCGCGGTCCATGCCCACGACACCGAAACCGACGCCGTAGGCGATCAGCGCGGGGGTCATCACACCGCCCACAGCCGCGATGATCGGCAGCGCGGCCCGTTTGGGGTCGGCCAGTTCACCGACCACGAGTTCGCGTTTGAGTTCCAGCCCGACGACGAAGAAGAAGATGGCCAGCAGGCCGTCCTTGACCCAGTCGGCGGCGGTCAGGTCGAGGTGCAGGGGCGGAATCGCCAGATGGGTTTCGGTGAGAGTCAGATAGCTCTCACCCCACGGTGAGTTCACCCAGAGCAGCGCCACCGCGGCGGCGACCAACAACAGTGAACCGCCCACGGTTTCGGTGCGCAGATATCTGGCGAGTTCCGACCGGGGGCTACTCAGCACGGGGAACCTTTCGGTCGTACGGACAATTGCTGCGTCCGCTCGACCGGGTGATCACCGGCGAACGCACGACCTTCTCGCCGACCAGACTTCCCGGCACACCATATGCAATCTTAACGGTCGGTAATCCGGCGTTCGCCACGCACACCTCCGAACGGGTTCGCCCCTCGGATCGACGCGTTATGGACTACCACGCCGGCCACCCTGTTCCGGACGCCTGGCGGGCTGCGCGAGCGACCAGCAACCCTTGGCGGTACCCGGCAGCGCGGAACACCGGTTCGGCACTCGCCGGCAGCGCGCCGCTCGGGTGTGCAGGCAAGGACGTTCGGCGCCTGGGCGGGCTCACCCGATCGCCGGGAGCGATGTCGGCGTCGAACTCGTGCCCCGTGCGGGCCCGGGAAGCGTGGGCTGTCCCGGGCCCGGCGAGTGGGCTATTCGGAACGGCCCGCGCGAATGTTCTCGAAGACCTGCGGGTCGACCAGGGTGGAGGTATCGCCCAGTTCGCGGCCCTCGGCCACATCCCGCAGCAACCGGCGCATGATCTTGCCGCTGCGGGTCTTGGGCAGTTCCGGCACCACGTGGATCTCCCGCGGGCGGGCGATCGGGCTGATCTCGCGCGCCACCTCGGCCTTCAATTCGTCGACCATGGCCGCCCCGGTATCGGTGGCACCGGCGGACAGGATCACGAAGGCCACGATGCCCTGGCCGGTGGTTTCGTCGGTGGCGCCGACCACCGCCGCCTCCGCGACTCCGGAATGGCCGACGAGAGCGGACTCGACCTCGGCGGTGGAGATGCGATGCCCGGATATGTTCATCACGTCGTCGACCCGGCCGAGCACCCAGAGATCGCCGTTGACATCGAGTTTTGCGCCGTCACCGGCGAAGTACCAGCCCTGTTCGGCGAAACGCTCCCAGTAGGTGGCCCGGTAGCGTTCCATATCGCCCCAGATGCCGCGCAGCATGGCCGGCCACGGCTGATCCAGGACCAGATATCCGTTGGCCTCGGTTTCGCCGCGGCGCACCGTGTTGCCCTCCTCGTCCACCACGGTGGCCGAGATACCGGGCAGCGGGGTCATGGCGGCGCCCGGTTTGGTGGCGGTGACACCGGGCAGCGGAGAGATCATGATGGCGCCGGTCTCGGTCTGCCACCAGGTGTCGACGATCGGCGCGGTACCGCCGCCGATCACATCGCGGTACCAGCGCCAGGCCTCCGGGTTGATCGGCTCGCCGACCGAGCCGAGCACCCGGATCGAGGACAGATCGTGGGCATCCGGGATCTGGCGGCCCCACTTCATGAAGGTGCGGACCAGAGTCGGCGCGGTGTAGTAGATCGTCACCCCGTACTTCTCGATGATCTGCCAGTGCCGGTGCTCGTCGGGGAAGTTCGGGGTGCCCTCGTAGAGCACCTGGGTGGCGCCGTTGGCAAGCGGACCGTAGACGATATAGCTGTGCCCGGTCACCCAGCCGACATCGGCGGTGCACCAGTAGATATCGGTTTCCGGTTTGTGGTCGAACACCACGCGGTGGGTGTAGCTGGTCTGGGTCAGGTATCCACCGCTGGTGTGCAGGATGCCCTTGGGTTTACCGGTGGTGCCGGAGGTGTAGAGGATGAAGAGCGGATGTTCGGAATCGAACGCCTCGGCCTCGTGTGCCGGCTCGGCCTCGGCGACTGTTTCGTGCCACCACAGGTCGCGGCCCTCGGTCCAGGCCACCTCGATACCGACCCGGCGCACCACCAGCACGTGTTCCACGCTGGACGGAACGTCACCGTGCGCGAACAGCGCCTCGTCGACCGCTTCTTTCAGCGGTGCGGGATTACCGCGGCGCCACTGGCCGTCGGTGGTGATCACCAGCCGCGCTTCGGCGTCGTCGATGCGCTGGCGGAGAGCGGTCGGGGAGAACCCGGCGAAAACCAGCGAATGTGTCAACCCCAGCCGCGCGCAGGCCAGCATCGCCACGATGGTCTCCGGGATCATCGGCATGTAGATCGCCACCCGATCGCCGGCCGTGAGCCCGAGCGAGGTCAGATAGTTGGCCGCCCGGCCGACCTCGGCGAGCAGATCCGCATAGGTGACCGTGCGGGAATCGCCGGGCTCGCCCTCCCAGTGCAGTGCGACCTTGTCGCCGCGCCCTTCGAGGACGTGGCGGTCCACGCAGTTGTAGGCGACGTTCAGGCGCCCGCCGACGAACCATTTCGCCACCGGGGCCTCGCTCCAGTCCAGCACCTGGTTCCAGCGCTGGTGCCAGTGGAGCCGGTCGGCCTGGTCTGCCCAGAACCCTTCGTGATCCTGCGCGGCACGCTCGTAGATACCAGCATCCACATTCGCCGCGGCAGCGAACTCCGCGCTCGGCGGGTAGGCGTCCGGCGTTTCGGTCATCTGAGTCACTTCCTTCGCGTTACCTGCACCATGAGGGCTGACTGTGACCCTAAACTCTCCCGGCCCCGGCCGTGCGCATCCCCGGACGAAAGGCCGCGGACATGGGACGAACGGCCGCCGGGACCGGATGAACGGTCGTCCGCAACCGGGCGCGAAGTTCGCGAAGCCGCGCGTGACCGAGCGTGTGCCGGTATCCTCGGTCAACTCTTGACACCGAGCGGAGCGAACGAGCGGGGAGTTTGGGTGCGGGGAGCGTCGTGGTCGTGGCGGGCGATCGGTTTGGTGCTGGTACTGGCGGCTGTAGCGATGCTGCCCGCCTGCACGGTGACGCCGGCGCTGGGTGATTCCATTGCCGTCAACGGTTCGGAGCCGCAGAATCCGCTGGTGCCGTCGAATACGAACGAGAACGGCGGCGGGCGGATCGTCGACCGGTTGTTCGCGGGGCTGCGCCGGATCGCCGCCGACGGCAGCCTGCACGACGAGGTCGCCGAATCCATCGAGACCACCGATCAGCAGCACTACCGCATCCGCCTGGAATCCGGCTGGACGTTCAGCGACGGCTCACCGGTCACTGCCCATTCCTTTGTGGACGCCTGGAACTACGGTGCCCTGATCACCAACGCCCAGTTGCAGAGCTATACCTACGAGCCGATCGTCGGTTTCGAAGATGTTCAGGCCGATCCGCCGCGGGCGCAGACCATGTCGGGTCTGCGGGTGCTCGACGATCTCACCTTCACCGTGGACCTGAAGGTACCCACCATCGATTTCCGCACCCGCCTGGCCTATGCCCCTTACTACCCGCTGCCCGCGGCGGCGTTCGCGGATATGGAGGCATTCGGGCAGCACCCGATCGGCAACGGCCCCTACCGTTTCGCGGGTCCGGAGGCGTGGCAGCACGATGTGAAACTCGATGTGGTGCCGAACGAGTCGTACCGGGGTGGGCGGCCGGCCCGGAACAAGGGTCTGACCTTCGTCTTCTATTCCGATATCGATGCCGCCTATGCCGATCTGCTCGCCGGCAACCTGGATGTGCTCGATACGGTTCCCACCAGCGCGCTGACCGTCGTCCACGCCGACCTGGGGGATCGTGCCGTCACCGCGGCGACCGCGAAGAACCAGTGGATCGGTACGCAACCGGGACTCCCGCATTTCGGCGGTGAGGAGGGGCGGCTGCGCCGGCATGCGATATCGCGGGCTATCGACCGGCAGGCCATCGGCGACAAGATCTTCCGCGGTACCCGCGCGCCCGCCCGCGACTACACCTCCAGCGTGCTGCCCGGTTTCGACGACGACCTGCCGGGATCGGAGGTTCTCGAGTTCGATCCGGTGCAGGCGCGCAGGCTGTGGGCGCGGGCGAACGAGATCGCGCCGTGGAGTGGCCGCTTCGAGATCGCGTACAACGCGGACGGCGACCATCAGCCCTGGGTCGACGCGGTCGCGAACAGTATCAAGAACACCCTCGGTATCGAGGCGGTCGGGGCTGCCTATCCGACGTTCAAACAGTTACGCGACCAGATCACCTCGCGGACCGTCGGTAAGGCCTTCCGGTCCGGCTGGCAGGGCGACTATCCGACCATGCTCCAGTTCCTCGAGCCCTCGTTCCTCAGCCATTCCGAAACCAACGATTTCGACTACCACAACCCCGAATTCGACGCCCTCATCGCGGCCGCCGAAGCCGCGGCGACCGAGCCGGAATCGTGGGCGCTCGTCGCCCGGGCCCAGACGGTTCTCCTGCACGATCTACCCACTATTCCGGTCTTCGACTATGTGAACTCGTCCGGATACTCCGACCGCGTCCGCGGAGTCACCTTCGGCTGGAACGGGATGGCGGATTTCGAGAATCTCGAGTTGATATGACGCCCGGACCCCACAGGCGTGAGGAGCGCGTATGGCCTGGTACGTAGTGCGGCGTCTGCTGCAGATGGTTCCGGTGTTCTTCGGCGCCACCCTGCTCGTCTACTTCCTGATCTACAAGATCTCCGGAGGTTCGGTGGCGGCGCTGGCCGGTGACCGCACCCTCACCCCCGCCCTGGAGGAGCAACTGCGCGCGCGGTACCACCTGGACCGTTCCTTCTTCGTGCAGTACTTCTACTACCTCAAAGGCATCTTCACCTTCGATCTGGGCACCTCGTTCTCCGGCCGTTCGGTGAAAGACGAACTGGTACGCGCATTTCCGATCACCTTCCGGCTCGCGATCCTGGCGCTGGTGTTCGAGGCGGTGCTCGGGGTGCTGTTCGGTGTCCTGGCCGGATTGCGTAAGGGCAAATTGTTCGATTCGGCCATGCTGGTGGTGAGCCTGCTGGTGATCGCGATACCGGTTTTCGTCCTCGGCTTCCTTGCACAATTCCTGTTCGGCGTGAAATGGGGGATCGCACCCGTCACGGTCGGCGCGGACGCGAGCTGGGGTCGCCTGGTGGTGCCCGCGCTGGTGCTGGGCTCGCTTTCGTTCGCCTACGTTCTGCGGCTGACCCGCAATTCGGTCGCGGACAATCGAGACGCCGACTATGTGCGTACGGCGACGGCCAAGGGCCTGCCCCGGCGCCGCGTGGTCCCCGTCCACATCCTGCGGAATTCGCTCATACCGGTGGTCACCTTCCTGGGGGCAGACCTCGGCGCGCTCATGGGCGGCGCGATCGTCACCGAGGGCATTTTCAACGTCCCCGGTGTCGGCGGCACGCTGTATCAGGCGGTGGTGCGGGGTGAAGCGCCGACCGTGGTTTCCTTCGTCACGGTGCTGATCGTGGTGTTCCTGCTCGCCAACCTCGTGGTGGACCTGCTGTACGCGGTACTCGACCCCCGGATCCGTTATGCCTGAACAGGAGTGCGGCAATGTCGGATGAGCTGCCCCGCCGTCCCGGCCGGCAACGCTGGGTCGCCGAACCGGACGCAGTGACAGTGGAGCCCGCCGATCGGGTCCGGGTCGCGGGCGCACCGCGCGGATTCTGGGGTCAGGCCTGGCGGAATCTGCGCAGCAATCCGCTGTTCTGGATCGCGGCGGCGCTCATTCTGCTCGTGGTCGCGGTGGCCGCGTTCCCCGGACTGTTCACCGGCCAGGACCCGCGCTACTGCCTGGTGGACAACAGTCTGCTGCCGCCGAGTTCGGCGCATTGGTTCGGTTTCGACCTGCAGGGCTGCGATATATACGCGCGTACCGTTTACGGGGCGCGGGCCTCCATCCTCACCGGAGTCGGGGCTGCGACGTTGTTCGTCCTTATCGGAGCCACTCTGGGGGCGTTGGCCGGCTATTACGGTGGACTGCTCGATTCGGTCATATCCAGGATCTCGGAGATCGTCTACGCCATCCCGCTCATGCTCGCCGCCATCGTTCTCATGCAGCTGTCCACCGAGCGCACCATCTGGCTGGTGATCGGCACCCTGGCCGGCTTCACGTGGCCCCAGGCTGCGCGTATCGCCCGCGGTTCGGTGATCGCTGCGAATAACAGCGAATATGTCCTGGCCGCCCGCGCTCTGGGCGTATCCCGCCTCGGCATTCTGATCCGCCATGTGCTGCCGAACTCGGTGGGCCCGATCATCGTGGTGACAGCGATCTGGCTGGGCGTTTTCATCGTCACCGAGGCGACACTGTCGTTCCTGGGCGTCGGCCTGCCACCGACCGAGGTTTCCTGGGGAGCCGATATCGCCACCGGCCAGCAGCAGTTGCGCGGAGGTTCGCTGATTCTGTTCTTCCCGGCCACCGCCCTGGCGCTGACGGTGCTCAGCTTCATCATGCTCGGCGACGCGCTGGGCGACGCCATCGATCCGAAAACCCGGCGGTCCCGGTGAAGGACGGAAACCGGCGAATACGGCCGGCCGGAAGCCGGTACGGCGCACCGTATCCGCGGACCCGAGACAGGAAGCGATCATGACCGGTGCCACCGACGACCGCCCATTGCTGGAGATCCGGGATCTCCACATCGCTTTCGGAGCCGGCGACGACAGCGTCGAAGCGGTACGCGGTATCGATCTCAGCGTGTACACCGGCGAAACCGTGGCGATCGTCGGGGAGAGCGGATCCGGTAAATCGACCACCGCGCACGCCGTCCTCGGCCTGTTGCCGCCCGGTGGCCGAATCACCGGCGGCAGTATCCGCTTCCACGGTACGGAACTGGCCCGCGCGCCGGAATCCCGGCTGCTGGCCGTGCGCGGGACCGAGATCGGTTTCGTACCGCAGGATCCGATGTCGAATCTCGACCCGGTCTATACGATCGGCTTCCAGATCCGGGAGACCCTGGTCGCCGACGGTGTAGCCCGCGGCCGGGCGGCCCGGGAACGGACGGTGGAATTACTGCGCGCCGCCGGAATACCCGACCCGGAACGCCGGGCGGGCCAGTACCCGCACGAACTGTCCGGCGGGCTGCGGCAGCGCGCGCTGATCGCCATGGCCTTGTCCGCGCGACCGGCGCTGTTGATCGCCGACGAACCCACATCGGCCCTGGACGTCACCGTGCAGCGCCGGATTCTCGACCACATAGACAGTCTCACCGGTGAATTCGGCACGGCCATGCTGCTCATCACCCACGACCTGGCTTTGGCCGCCGAACGTGCGGAACACCTGGTCGTGCTGTATCGGGGCCGCGTTGTCGAATCGGGTCCGGCGCTCGAACTACTGCGGGATCCGCGCCATGCCTACACCCGGAAACTGGTCGATTCGGCACCTTCGCTGGCCGCCGGGCGGCGAGTGGCGCGTATCCGCGATGCCGAGGTCCGGGCGGGCACACAACCGATCCTGGTCGCCGACCGGCTCACCAAGCGCTACCGGGTGCGCGGTTCGGCCCCGTGGCGCTCGCGGGAGAGCACGGCCGCGGAGAACGTCTCATTCCGCCTGGACCGCGGCACCACCACTGCGCTGGTCGGCGAATCGGGTTCCGGAAAATCGACGGTTGCCCAACTGGTCCTCGGTCTGCTCGACCCCAGCTCGGGGTCGGTGATTTTCGACGGTACCGATCTCGCGCGGCTGTCCAGGCGTGAACAGACCCGCTTCCGCCGCCGGGTACAGCCCATTTTCCAGAACCCCTACGCCTCGCTCGACCCGATGTACTCGATCCACCGGTGCATCGCCGAACCATTGTGGACCCACCGCCTCGGAACCCGTGCCGAACGCGATGCCCGGGTCCGTGAACTGCTGGATCAGGTCGCGCTGCCGGCCGATATCGCATCCCGCTACCCCAACGAACTGTCCGGCGGGCAGCGGCAACGGGTCGCCATCGCCCGGGCACTGGCCCTGGAACCGGATCTGCTGGTCTGCGACGAGGCGGTTTCGGCGCTCGACGTGCTCGTCCAGGCCAATATCCTGGACCTACTGGATCGTCTGCAGCGCGACCTGGGTCTCACCTACCTCTTCATCACCCATGATCTGGCCGTGGTCCGCCAGATCGCGGACGAGGTCCTGGTGATGCACGACGGCCGCATCGTCGAGGCAGCACCGACCGAGCAGATCTTCGAATCACCCGCCGAGGAGTACACGCGCAGCCTGCTCGCGGCCATTCCGGGGCGGGACCTGCTCGTCGGGTAACGGGGACCACGCGGGTCTCGCACCCGCCCTGCCGCCGCGCCGCGTAGCCTGCTACCCCGTGACCGATCCGCTCGCGCCCCTCACCGAACTGCCCGGTGTCCGGGCCGCCGCCGACAAGGCCCGCGACGCATTGGCCGAGGTACACCGGCACAAAGCCAATCGCCGGGGCTGGCCGACCACCGCGGCCGAGGCTGCGGTCCGCGCCGCGCGATCCTCGGCGGCGCTCGACGGCGGCAGTACCGAACTCCCGGCCGACGGCGCGGTCGCCGATCCGATCCTGGCCGGGGCGCTGCGCGTGGGGCAGGCCCTGGAAGGCGATGCGCTGCGCAACCTGGTCGGGGTCTGGGAGCGGGCGCCGCTGCAGGCGCTGGCCCGGCTGCACCTGCTGGCCGCCGCGGACCTGGTCGACGACGAAGGCGAACTGGGCCGGCCGCGTGCCCACGGAGGTGTTGCCGAACGCTTGGACGTTCTGGCTCAGACCCTGCTGTCCACCTCGGCACCCGCCCCGGTGACGGCAGCTGTGGTTCACGGTGAGCTGATGACGCTGAAACCGTTCGGGACCGCGGACGCAATGGTCGCCCGGGCGGCGTCGCGGCTGGTGACCGTGTCCAGCGGGCTGGATCCGCACGCGCTCGGTGTACCGGAGGTTTTCCTGTTGCGGCGCCGGCAGGCCTACCTGGACGCGGCGGCGGGTTTCGGCGCCGGTACCGCCGCGGGAGTCGGCGGATGGGTGGTTTTCTGTTGCGGGGCACTCGAAGACGGCGCCCGGGAAGCGATGTCGATCGCAGAGGCGGCAGCCGGCTGAGTTCGAACGCGGCCGCCCCCGCATGTTAAAGCGGGCGGCGTGGTCCTTTGGACCTCACCGCCCGCGAGCACGGACTACCCGGTTACCATGCGTGCTGAAATGGGTTGTGTTCTCCGGCCTCGGCGTTCCTCCGGGCTCCGCAGCAGCTCATCCCCGCAGCTATGCGAGGCCATCGCCGGCAACGAACCGGATTTCGCAGGCCCACAACACTCCTGCCCTTGTCGCGGCGAGCTCCGCGTGGGTACCTGGTGTCCGTGCTGGGAAGGGTGGGTCGGGAGGCGGAGCCTTCTCTTCCGGCTGCGCCTTGGCCTTCCGTCCTTCCGTGCCTCCATTTCTACACTGTGATTGCACTCACATCAAGCCTTCGTGGAACATCGCCGGACATTCGCCGAACGGTCCCGTGAATCGGAGGAATGTGCTATAAGACCAGGTGGATGGACATCTTCAGCGGCGACGCAGGAGTCGGTAGGTGAGCGCGCCGGCGGCAAGCGCGCTCAGGCCGACCGCAATACCGGTGGCCGTCGTTTTCGACGGTGCGCGAAACCGTGACCACAGCGAAACCGGATTGGAGAACGTGAGGACCGGCCAACCCCGCGCTGTTGCCTCCCGCCGGAGGCTGCGATCGGGATTGACCGCGGTCGGGTGGCCGACCGCTGACAGCATCGGTAGATCGGTGATCGAATCGGAATACGCGTAGCTCCGCGACAGGTCGTAACCTGCTGTGGCGGCCAGTTTTTCCATGGCGGTGACCTTGCCCTCCCCGTAGCAGTAGAAGTCGACGGCGCCGGTGTACTTACCGTCGACGACCTCCATTCGGGTGGCGGCGGTATGTGTGGCCCCGAGCGCCTCGGCGATCGGCGCCACCACTTCCTCCCCGGAGGCGGAGACGATCACCACATCGTGGCCGCGGATCCGGTGATCGGCGATCAGATCGACTGCCTCCGCATAGATCAGCGGATCCACCAGGTCGTGCAAGGTTTCGGCCACGATCGACCGGATCTGGGCGACATCCCAGCCGGCGACCATATTCGTCAGGTTGGCGCGCATCCGCTCCATCTGATCGTGGTCGGCTCCCGAGAGCAGGAACATGAAATGGGCATAGCTGCTCTCCAGTACCGCGCGTCGGTTGATCAGGCCTTCGGCGAAGAAGGGTTTGCTGAACACATAGGTGCTCGAGCGGGCTATCACCGTCTTGTCCAGGTCGAAAAAGGCGGCGATACGGCCATTCGTGCCGTGGCGATCGCCGGTCAGCGGTGTCGAATCGTCGGAGTCCGTCACGGGTTCAGGATAGATATCCGTACCTGGCGTGTCTGCGCTGCCGGGTGCATTTCGGCCGTCCTGACCTGTGCTTTCTTCTGGTATGCGCGAGTGGGTGTGAACCGGCGAACTTCTTTGCCGCGGGGCTTGCGTTCCCGTCGGGGATTGGGTGTAGTATGGCTGTCACCTGGACATGTTCCAGGCGCGTTCAGCCCGACCCCCCGGGGCTGAACCCCGACGGCCCCAGCCTCCTCCCCCCCCGGCTGGGGCCGTCCTCTATTCAAGGGACGGTCACGTCCCGCAGAGTTATCCACAGCCCGCGAGTTGTCCACATTCGCCGCCACGGCCCACATCGGCCGGGGTTTCGTCGGCCACGCTGGCTCTATGGACCACGACACGACCACTGCGGAGAACACCGAACCCGCTGTACTGGTGGTCATTCGGGATCACCGGCTCCGCGAGGAAGTCCGGCGGGTGGCCGCGGCGGCCGGTCGGCGCATCGAGGAGACCGATCCACCGGCGGGCCGGCATATCTGGTCGGTGGCGCCACTCGTCGTCTTGGACACCCGGGCCGCGGTGGAATGCGCCGCGGCCGCGCCGCCGCGGCGCAACGGGGTGGTCACCGTCACCGACGGCGAACCCGAATCGCGCGATTGGCAGGCGGCGGCGGTGATCGGCGCCGAACGTGTGGTCGCGCTGCCCGCCGCGGCCGTCGGGCTCATCGAAAAGTTCGCCGAATACGCCGAACAGCATGCCGACGGTGGAGTTGTTATCGCGCTGGCCGGCGCCGGTGGCGGTGCGGGGGCGTCCACCTTGGCCGCGGCGGTCGCGTTGCGATCGGCCACCTCCCGGTTCCGGCCGCATACCGTGCTCGTCGACGGCGTGCCACAGGGCGGGGGTCTGGATCTGCTGCTCGGTATCGAGGGCACGCCCGGCCTGCGCTGGCCCGATCTGGTCATCGACGACGGCCGGGTGGCCGCCGCCGAACTACACAAGGCCTTGCCCGGCGCCTGCGCCGGCCTGTCTGTGCTGTCCTGCGGCCGCGGCGCGGGCCGGGCGAGTCCTATCGGCGCCGCCGCCGTCCACGCGGTGATCGAAGCAACCCGTGGGGCAGGCGATCTCGTCGTCTGCGATATCTCGAGCGAACGGGGCCCTCATGTAGACCGCGTACTGGACGCTGCGGATCTGGTGGTGCTCGTCGTACCCGCCCGGTTACGCGCGGTGGCTGCGGCCGAGGCCGTTGCGCGGTGGATAGCAGACCGGAATCCGAATCAAGGCCTGGTGGTTCGCGGTCCGGCCCCCGGTAATCTCCGTGGTCACGAAATCGCCAAGGTCCTCCAACTGCCGCTCCTGGCCGCCGTACGCGCACAGCCGGGCCTCGGTGCCCGCCTCGAACGTGGTGGCCTGCGGTTACCGCGTGGTCCACTGCGTACTGCCTGCGACGCGGTTCTCGCGGTACTGAGCCCACCGGACGAACGGCGTCCGGGATGACCGCCGGCGCCGAGGACACCGTCGTCACGGCCGAACTCCTGGACCGGGTGCGCCGACGGCTGGCCGGCGAATCCGCCGAGCCCGAACCTGCGCGGGTCGCCGCGGCCATCCGGGCCGAAGCAGGCGGAATGCTGGGTGATACCGATCTCCTGCGCGCATTGCGACTACTGCAGACCGAACTCACCGGCGCCGGCGTACTCGAACCGCTCCTGCACGATCCGGCAGTTGCCGACGTCCTGGTGACCGCGCCCGACGCGGTATGGGTCGATCGTGGGCACGGGGTCGAGAAAACCTCGGTAACCTTCCCCGACGAAGCCGCGGTACGGCGCCTGGCCCAGCGGCTGGCGCTCTCGGCGGGCCGTCGGCTCGACGACGCGCAACCCTGGGTGGACGGGCGGCTCTCGGGTCGGGAACTCGTCCTGGGTAACAATTTCGGTGTCCGCCTGCACGCGGTACTCTCTCCGGTCGCGCTCGGCGGTACCTGCCTATCGCTGCGCGTCCTGCGTCCGGCGACTCAGGGCCTGGACGCCCTGTCCCGGGCAGGGACGGTATCGGCCGAAGCGAAAGCCCTGTTGCGCAGGATCATCCGGGCTCGGCTCGCATTCCTGGTTGTGGGTGGAACGGGAGCCGGGAAAACTACGCTGCTGTCGGCGCTGCTCGCCGAGGTGGCGGTCGGGGAGCGAATCGTCTGCGTGGAGGATGCCGCCGAACTCGCGCCGCCGCATCCCCATGTGGTCCGGTTGGTGGCCCGCCCGGCGAATATCGAAGGCGCCGGTGAGATCACGCTGCGCGATCTGGTGCGCCAGGCGCTGCGGATGCGGCCCGATCGGATCGTGGTCGGGGAGGTGCGCGGCGCAGAGGTCGTGGACCTGCTCACCGCTCTCAACACCGGCCACGACGGCGGTGCGGGAACCGTACATGCCAACTCGCCACATGAGGTTCCGGCCCGGCTCGAGGCGCTTGCCGGCTCGGGCGGTATGGATCGCCCTGCCCTGCACAGTCAGCTGGCCGCAGCGGTTCAGGTCGTACTGCACGTTCAGCGGCGTACCGACGGCGCGCGCATCCTCCGGGAAATCGGCGTGGTGCGACGGGACGGCCACGGGTGGGTCGAGATCTGCCCGGCCTGGGGCCTCGGCGGACCGGGGCCCGGAGCGGAGCTGCTGACCGGGTTGCTCGAAGAACGGCTGGGCGGATGATTCCCGGAGGACCGGCCGGGCCGGCGATCGCGGCCCTCGGCTGTCTTGTGCTTGGACTGCTCATCCTCCCGGCACCGGCTGCTCAGCGGCGATACGCGCAGGCTCTCCGTTCGAAGCGGAGGCGCCGGATACCCGTGCACCGATCCCTCCTCTGCCTCGCCGGAGCGGGCGGCGCGATGGCGCTGGGGCTGGGCAGCGGGGTACTCGTCGCCGCAGTTCTCGTCGGGGCGACTGTTGCGGTGCGGGTACGCCGGGCCCGCCGGTCCGGGCGGCACCGCACCGAATGCGGATATCTGCTCGACGGGTTGGCGGCCGTGATCGCGGAACTACATGTGGGGGCGCATCCCAGCGCTGCTGCCGCCGTCGCAGCCCGCGAAACCGCCGGAATCGCGGCACAGGCGTTCGCGGTCGGCGCTGCCCGCAGCCGGCTGGGGGGATCCGGGGCCGACGGGATGCTGTGCCCGGGAACGATCGTCGCCGCCGAGCTGGCCCGGGTCGCGGATGCTTGGCGGGTCGCCGAGCGTCACGGGCTCGCCCTCGCCGATCTGCTGTCGGCGGCCCGCACCGATCTGGCAGCCAGGGCCAAATTCCGCAGCCGCACGGAAGCGGCCTTGGCCGGCGCCCGTGCCACCGCAGCCATCCTGGCGATACTGCCCGTGCTGGGCATCGGTTTGGGGCAGCTGATGGGGGCCGATCCGCTACGCGTTCTCCTGTTCTCCGGTATAGGCACCTACCTCCTGCCGCTCGGCGCCGGCCTGGCCTGTGCCGGGTTGCTGTGGGCGGACGAGATAACACACCGGGTGGTATCGCGATGAGCCCGCCTGCCCGCCGTGATCGTCGCCCACGCCGGCACTTTCGATACCGGTCCGAGGCCGGACGGTATCCGGGCTGCCGCGCGCTGCCGTACAGGCGCGGCCGATGACGGCCGGTCCGGAATGGCCCTACCTGCTACTGGCCACTGCATTACTGCTGGTCCCGGCTCGTGTGCCGGTGATCGCTCGGCTGTGTGCCGGCCCGGTCGAGGTACGACCGGCGGTGCCGGGTACGCGCGGCCCGGCCGATCCGGTAGCGACTGCGACCCTCTTCGATCTGCTTGCGGCGTGTTTACGTGCCGGCTTACCGGCCGATGCCGCGGTCCGCGCCGTGGTGCCCACATGCCCCGCCCGCCTGGCGGCACCGCTACAGCACGCCGCCGACCTGCTCGCCATGGGAGCCGACCCGGCCACCGCCTGGGCGTCGGCCGAGCCGCATGCCGCGGCACCCGAATTCGAAGCTCTGGCTCGGCTGGCACGCCGGTCGGCTCGCTCCGGGGCTTCGCTGGCGGCGGCGGTGGGTGAGCTGGCCGAAGAGCACCGGGCCCTGGTCGCGGAAGCGGCGACAGCGCGCGCCGAACGCGCCGGAGTACTCATCGGCGGCCCGCTGGGCCTGTGCTTTCTGCCGGCGTTCGTCTGCCTGGGCATCGTCCCGGTGATCGTGGGGCTGGCAGGCCGGGTGCTGGGTGGTGCACTGCTGTGATCGCACCGCCGGACACCGAGATGTACCTGCGTACGGACCGGCCGTACGAGGTCGAGACAAGGGGAATACAGATGTGGAAAGTGATCGGATGCGGGCCGGTACGGCGATTGCGCACGGCGGGCGGGCAGTTCAATGCACGCCTCATGCATGCCGTGGTCGCGGACGACGGGATGAGCACCGTGGAATACGCAATCGGCACGATCGCGGCGGCGGCGTTCGGCGCTGTCCTGTACACGGTGGTGACCGGCGACAGTATCCCTGACGCGTTGACCGGGATCATCGAAAAAGCTTTGAACACAAGTGTCTAGCGAGCAGGTCGAGACTCACCGGCGGTCCGGCCCCCGATCTCCTGCGGCTGCGCGTGCACCGGCGATGCTGGGGGACGACACCGGTTCGGTGACTGTCGAGGCGGCGATTGCTCTCGCGGCGCTGGCCGCCGCGGTCGCCCTGTGCATGGGGGCCGTCTTCGCTGCCGTCACCCAGGTGCGCTGTGTCGACGCCGCCCGGGAGGCTGCCCGGCTCGCCGCACGAGGCGACCGGGCGGCTGCCGAGCCCACTGCACGGCGGGTCGCGCCGGACGGTGCGGATATCTCGGTGCGGTACGAGGCCGGTCGGGTGGTCGCGGTGGTCATCGCAGATGTTCCGCTGTTACCCGTTCTCGAGCTGCGTGCCGAGGCGGTGGCCGCGCGGGAGCCAGGGGAGGGCGTATGAAAACCGCGCGCTTTTCCCGGGACGACGGCTCGGCAACGGTGACCGCGTGCCTCGCCTTGGCCGCGCTGCTTGCGCTGACTGTGCTCGTCGCGCACGTGGGCGGGGTGATCGCTGCCCGGCACCGGGCACAGGCAGCGGCCGATCTTGCGGCGCTGGCCGCTGCTGCGGAACTGGTCGAAGGCGCCGATGCGGGATGTGCCGCCGCCGAAGCGCTCGGTCGGCGTATGAAGGCCGGAGTCGTCCGATGCGAGGTTGCCGGATGGGACGTGCTGATCGAGGTCGAAGAAAAAGTACCGGCGGGTCCGTTCGGTTCGCCGAGTATACGAGCGATTGCGCGTGCAGGCCCGGTCGAAGAAGGTGGGTGATCGGCTTTCGGAAAAATATGTTAACGGCGAATACAGCATTCGCTTAGGTAGGGCAATTAATGGCCCGCTACCGGAAATAGGAGTTTGTTATTGAATTGATTCGGGTGCATTGCCCGCAGCTACCGATTCGTTACAGGGCAACAATCCAGTTAACATGATCATCTTCCTCTTAAATCGAGCGAGGGTGTGGGGTGGTTGCCCGATGTTGCCGTGGCCGGCGAACGTACTGACCAGTGTGTACTCGTCAAGCAAGGCCGGATGGGCGGCCATACCCGGCCGCCTTGGCCAGAATGGCCGTCAACAACCTGGCTGCTCCGGCCTTGTCGAGCGGGTCGTTCCCGTTTCCGCATTTGGGTGATTGCACACACGACGGACAGCCGGTGCGGCAGGAACACGACTCCACGGCGGCCAGCGTGGCACCCAGCCAATGCCACATCAGGGCGTAACCGCGTTCGGCGAAGCCGGCGCCACCGGCCTGGCCGTCGTAGACGAACACCGTGGGCAGACCGGTATCGGGATGCTCGGCGGTGGACACACCGCCGATATCCCACCTATCGCAGGTCGCGACCAGCGGTAACAGTCCGATCGCAGCGTGTTCGGCCGCGTGTAAGGAGCCGGGTACGTCGGCGGCTGCGATTCCTGCACGCGTCAACAAGTCCGGGGTCACCGTGTAGAGCACCGCGGTCGTGGGCAACTGCTGCGGCGGCAGGTCGAGCTCGACCATATCGAGTACCTCGCCGGTGACCGCGGTACGCAGGTAACCGATGACCTGGCTGTGCACAGTCACCGTTGCCAAAGCGGCAGTGACCTGCCCGAATGCGCGGGTTTCCCGGATCGAATCAATGGTGAGGGAGGTGATCTGCCGGGCGCTGGTTGTCCAGCCCGGCGTCTCTTCGCGTACGAATGCGACGCCCCCGTCGAGGTCGAGTTCGTCCACCACATAGGTCTCGCCTTGGTGCAGGTGTACCGCTCCCTGGTGGAGAGTGGCCGGCGCGCGGGCGGCGTCCGCCGTGCCGAGAAACCGCCCGGTCTGGCCGACCACGATCGCCACGGGGGTGCCGATACCGCCGCGGACATCGACCGAATCGTGGGGTGGTTCGGAAGCGGTATAGAACCAGCGGTGGCCGCTGTTCGCCCGTCGCCGGCGAATCAACCCTCTACCTGCTAGTTCAGCAACTATGTGGTGGTCGGCAAGGTGCTGGACCTCGGCATCGTCGAGCGGCAGTTCCGCGGCCGCGCACAGCAGTTGCGGACCGAGCACATAGGGGTTGGCGGGGTCGATGATCGTGGCCTCCACCGGGCGGTCCAGCAGGGCCTCCGGATGGTGCACGAGGTAGGTGTCCAGCGGATCGTCGCGGGCCACCAGTACCGCCAGGGCCCCTTGGGTCCGCCGTCCGGCGCGTCCGATCTGCTGGCGGAACGACGCCACGGTGCCGGGGAAACCGGCGAGCACCACTGCGTCCAGGCCTGCGATATCCACGCCGAGTTCCAGGGCATTGGTCGTCGCCGCGGCCAGTAGCGATCCGTCGGCGAGTCCCGCTTCGAGTGCCCGGCGGTCTTCCGGTAGGTAGCCGCCACGGTAGGCGGCGATGCGATCGGCCAGTTCAGGGACGGTTTCCGCCAGTCGCTGCCGGGTGTGCAGGGCGATCAGCTCGGCAGCTCGCCGAGAGCGCGCGAAGGTCAGCGTCCGGGCTCCCTCGAGTACCAGGCCGGCGGTGATGCGGGCGGCCTCGGTGGTGGCGCCGAGTCGTACTGGGGCTCCGTGCTCGCCCTGTACCGAGGTGAGCAGCGGGGGCTCCCAGAACGCGACGGTGCGCGGTCCCCGGGGCGACCCGTCCTCGGTCACTGCGACACAATCCGCGCCGATCAACCGCGATGCGGCGGCGGCCGGATCGGCGGCGGTCGCGGAGCACAGCACGAACACCGGGTCGGCGCCGTAGTGGGCGGCCAATCGGCGCAGGCGCCGCAGTACCAGTGCTACATGGGAGCCGAAGATTCCCCGGTAGGCGTGGCATTCGTCGACAACCACATAGCGCAACCGGCGCAACAGTCGTGCCCAGCGCTGATGGGAGCGCAGTAGCCCGAGGTGCAGCATATCGGGGTTGGTGAACACCCAGCGGGCCTCGGCCCGCACCAGCTGACGGATTTCCGTCGGCGTATCGCCGTCGTAGGCGGCCACCGGGATCCGGTGTAGCGGTTTGTGCCGGGTGAGCTCGCCGGCCATTCGCAACTGGTCGGCGCCGAGCGCTTTGGTCGGCGCGAGGTAGAGCGCCGTGGCACGCGGGTCGTCGTGCAGGGCGGTGAGCACCGGGAGGTGGTAGCCCAGCGATTTCCCGGAGGCGGTTCCGGTGGATACGACCACGTTCTGCCCGCCGTGGGCGAGTTCGGCGGTGGCGGCCTGATGACTCCACGGCGCCCCGATGCCTTCCTCGCGGAGGCCATCGATCACCGCAGGTGCCGCCCAGATCGGCCATTCGGTGGTCCGGGCCGCGCGGCCGGGCACCTCCGCGATATGCGTCAGCCGCGAATCGGTATCCTCTGCTCCGCGCAGGACACGATTCAGCAACGATCGCCCGTAGCTTTCCTCGGATCGGACCTCGCGAGTCATGTCGCAACACCCTCCGCGCGTCCGAATGATGTGAAACATCGGCATCCGCGGCCTGTTGCCTGCGGATTCGATACCCAATAGCGATCTGGGTCACAGCCGGGTAGGCGGTCCGCTCGCTGGTTATCGGTAGGCAAACATACCGGAGGTTCAGATTCCGCTGGGCTATCCCTTATAGCCGCATTCGCGAGATCAATTTTTTTGCAAATTGTCGGTAACTCCGCTGTTGAATTTCCCAAAGACATGGTTCACTGGGTCTCGGTCGCAAGCTTCTGTGTTCGAGGGAACGGATGCAAAGTCCAAACCTTGGCAGGATCGATGTTGCGAACCGCTTACGAAGGCCCTGCGGGAGTCCAGAGTACAGGGGTTCGGAACAGGCCCGGTGGATGAAACAGTTGTCCGCCGTTCCGAGTAAGAAAAGAGAAGGAACAGAATGGCACAGGGAACTGTGAAGTGGTTCAACGCGGAGAAGGGCTTCGGCTTCATCGCGCCCGAAGACGGCTCTGCGGACGTCTTCGTCCACTACTCCGAAATCCAGGGTTCGGGGTTCCGTACCCTCGAGGAAAACCAGAAGGTCGAGTTCGAGGTTGGTCAGGGCACCAAAGGCCCCCAGGCCACCGGAGTTCGTGCGCTCAGCTGAGCGAGTACACCTCCCAGTTCGTCCCTCGATCCCGTAACGGGAGCGAGGGACGAACTATATGTGCAGTATGTGTACTTCCGCGGTCGTGAAGCCCGCGCGCCCCGGCGCGCCCGCCCGAGTCGTGCGCTCGCCGCGCCGCCGGGTTTCGGCTCCGGCCGTACGGTATCCGGGTATACCGCCGTCGGCCACGAATTTTCCGGGCACCTGCGATCAGACTCCGGCGCATGGTGTTGCGTCACACTTTCCGCGAGTCGCCGGCTCGGCTCGTCCGAATTGCGCCACGCGCGGACGGAGGGCCGATTACCGTCTTCGTACACCGCCCACCTCGACAAGGCACGACTTCGTGACCTACCGTGCGTGCTGTGGTGGCCCCGCGCCCTGCATACTGAACGGCATCGACGCGCCATCGCCCGATGGTCGCAACCGCTCGACCACGCGCAGCGTCAAGGTATAAACGTGTCTGGTGGTGATGTTCGCCTTCACCATCTGTTCATCCAGCCGCGTCCTGCGCCCCAGCAGCGTCCAGCGGGTCGAGAAGGAAAGGGATTCGCCGGTGGCAACACGAGACCGTAGCGCAGCCGAGGCGGGTCGTCCCGTGCGTCGTCTCGTGATCGTCGAGTCCCCGACAAAGGCCCGTAAAATCGCGCCTTACCTGGGCCGGAACTATACGGTCGAGGCATCGGTAGGACATATCCGCGATCTGCCCCGCGGCGCCGCCGATGTGCCGGCCAAATACAAGGGGCAGGACTGGGCCCGGCTCGGGGTGGACGTCAACAACGACTTCGAACCCATCTATGTGGTCAGTCCGGACAAAAAGGGCAAGGTTACCGAGCTCAAGGGGCTGCTGGCCGACGCCGACGAGCTCTATCTCGCCACCGACCCCGACCGTGAGGGCGAGGCGATCGCCTGGCATCTGCTGGAGACGTTGAAGCCGAAGGTCCCGGTTCGCCGGATGGTGTTCCACGAGATCACCGAATCCGCCATCCAGGCGGCCGCCGCCGATACCCGCGACCTGGACAACGACCTGGTCGACGCGCAGGAAACCAGGCGCATCCTGGACCGGCTGTACGGCTACGAGGTCAGCCCGGTGCTGTGGAAGAAGGTTATGCCGCGGCTGTCGGCGGGCCGGGTGCAGTCCGTCGCGACCCGGGTGGTCGTGCAGCGTGAACGTGAGCGGATGGCGTTCCGGTCGGCCGAGTACTGGGATATCGCGGCAAGGCTGGACGCCGGTGGGGACTCCGATACCGCCAACCCGCGAGTGTTCTCCGCGCGGCTGGTCGATGTCGACGGTGCCCGGGTCGCCACCGGCCGGGATTTCGGTTCCGACGGGCAGCTCAAGGTCGATTCGCGTGCCCTGGTACTGGACGAGGCGCGCGCTCGGCGGCTGGCCGAGGCGTTGCACGGCGTCGATCTGGTGGTGACCTCGGCCGAGTCCAAGCCGTACACCCGCAAACCGTATGCGCCGTTCATGACCTCCACCCTGCAGCAGGAAGCCGGCCGCAAACTGCGTTTCACGTCGGAACGCACCATGCGCACCGCGCAGCGGCTGTACGAGAACGGCTACATCACCTATATGCGTACCGACTCGACGACACTGTCGGAGTCGGCGATCAATGCCGCCCGCACCCAGGCGACCCAGCTCTACGGCGCGGAATACGTGCACCCGACCGCGCGGCAGTACACCCGCAAGGTCAAGAACGCGCAGGAAGCACACGAGGCGATCCGCCCGGCCGGTGATACCTTCGCCACGCCAGGCCAGCTCCATGCCCGGCTGGACAACGACGAGTTCCGGCTCTACGAACTGATCTGGCAGCGCACCGTCGCTTCGCAGATGGCCGACGCCAAGGGCACCACGCTCACCCTCCGGATCACCGGCACGGCCGGTACCGGCGAGGAGTGTGTGTTCTCCGCCTCCGGCCGCACCATTACCTTCCCCGGGTTCCTCAGGGCCTACGTGGAGAGCGTCGACGAGGAGGCCGGCGGCCAATCCGACGACGCGGAAACCCGGTTGCCGCAGCTCGCGGAGGGCGAGGGCGTAACCGCCGTCGAACTGAACCCCGACGGGCACAGCACCAATCCGCCTGCCCGATACACCGAAGCGTCGCTGATCAAAACGCTCGAGGAACTGGGCATCGGGCGTCCGTCCACCTACTCCTCGATCATCAAGACCATTCTCGACCGCGGCTATATCTACAAGCGTGGCAGCGCACTGGTGCCGTCCTGGGTGGCGTTCTCGGTGACCGGGTTGTTGGAGTCGCATTTCGGTCGGCTGGTGGATTTCGACTTCACCGCCGCGATGGAAGACGATCTGGACGCCATCGCCACGGGCCGGGCCCAGCGCGGAAACTGGTTGTCCGGTTTCTACTTCGGTGGCGACGACGGTGCCGAGGGATCGGTCGCGCGGTCGGGCGGGCTCAAGAAGATGGTCGGGGAGCGGCTCGACGATATCGATGCTCGCGAGATCAACTCGATCAAACTCTTCACCGATGACGCGGGCCGCGATGTGGTGGTGCGGGTCGGCCGGTACGGGCCGTATCTGGAACGTATGGTCACCGACCCGGACAAGCCCGACGCGGAACCGACCTCGCAACGCGCGAACCTGCCCGACGATCTGCCGCCCGACGAATTGACCCCCGATGTCGCGGAGAAACTGTTCGCGACCCCCCAGGAGGGACGGACGCTGGGTGTCGATCCGGTGACCGGGCACGAAATCGTCGCCAAGGAAGGGCGTTTCGGGCCCTATGTCACCGAGATCCTGCCGGAACCGCCGGAGGACGAGGCGGCCAAGAAGACGACGAAGAAGAACAACGGCCCGAAACCGCGCACCGGCTCGCTGCTGAAATCCATGGATCCGGCGACCGTCACGCTCGACGACGCGCTCAAGCTGCTGTCGCTGCCGCGGGTGGTCGGTACCGATCCGGCATCCGGTGAGGAGATCACCGCGCAGAACGGACGCTACGGCCCCTACCTCAAGAAGGGTACGGATTCGCGTTCGCTGGCCACCGAGGATCAGATCTTCACGGTGACCCTGGACGAGGCCCTCAAGTTATATGCCGAACCCAAACGTAGAGGTAGACAGGCCGCGGCCGCTGCGCCGCTGCGGGAACTCGGCAATGATTCGGCCACCGGTAAACCCATGGTGATCAAGGACGGGCGTTTCGGGCCCTATGTCACCGACGGGGAGACCAACGCCAGCCTGCGTAAGGGCGACGAGGTGGAGTCGATCACCGACGAACGGGCCTCGGAACTACTGGCCGACCGCCGTGCCCGGGGGCCGGTGAAGAAAGCGGCCAAGAAGACCGCGAAGAAGGCTCCGGCGAAGAAGGCTGCAGCGAAGAAGACCACTACCGCGGCGAAGAAGTCGACCACCGCGAAGAAGACCACGGCAAAGAAAACGACTGCCAAGAAGGCCGCCGCGAAGAAGGCGCCCGCACAGCAGGCAGCGAGCGGTGCCGCTGCCGAGGACGGCGAATAAACCTGTCGTACCCGAGCCGTAGCCTGACGCGCGTCACCGATCAGAAGGAGCGTTCATGGCCGGTCGCCAGGAGCACGACGACCTCATCCAGTTGCTGGACGAACAGCGCGAGATGTTCCGTATCACCGTCCGGGGTATCAGCGAAGAGCAGGCAAGACAACGCACCACCGCGAGCGAACTCACCCTGGGCGGGCTGCTGCACCATCTGGTCGGTTGTGAACGGTTGTGGACAAAAGTCCTCGTGGACCGGGACGAGAACGCGGAACAGAAGTTGGAAGACTTCGAAGGCCAGTACAGCATCGGCGATTCGGAAACGGTGGCCGGGCTGCTCGCGGAGTGGGAGATCGTGGCGGCGAACACCGCGGAACTCATCCGTTCCGTGGCCGATCTGGATGCCTCCATCCCCACCCCCACCAACCCGTGGGTACCCGGCCGGGTGTGGTGGTCGGCGCGTTTCCTGATTCTGCACATCCTGCGTGAGATCGCCCACCACAGTGGGCACGCCGATATCATCCGCGAACAGTTGGACGGTGCGAACACCACCGCTCAGCGTGCTGGATAAGCCTGCGGCCCCTCCGCTCGGCCGTCCGAGGCCATCCGGTGAGCAGGGCCCCGCGGGTCCATTAGGGTGTCGGACGTGACGGACGTCTTCGATCGGCTGGTGGGGCAGGAGACGGTAGCGGCCGAATTGACCGCCGCCGCGGTGGCGGGCCGCTCCGGCACCGCGGACTCGGCGATGACACATTCGTGGCTGTTCACGGGCCCGCCGGGTTCCGGACGGTCCGTCGCCGCGTTGTGCTTTGCCGCGGCCCTGCAATGCACCGATCCCGACCGGCCGGGTTGCGGCCACTGCCACGCCTGCACCACCACGATGGCCGGAACCCACGGCGACGTGCGCCGAGTGATACCGGAGGGATTGAGCATTTCCACCAGGGAGATGCGCGCAATCGTGCAGATCGCCGCTCGCCGCCCCAGCACCGGGCGCTGGCAGGTGGTCGTGATCGAAGACGCCGACCGGCTCACCGAAGCCGCGGGCAATGTCTTGCTCAAGGTGGTCGAAGAGCCGCCGGAACGGACGGTTTTCCTGCTGTGCGCCCCCTCGGTGGATCCCGAGGACATCTCGGTGACGCTGCGCTCCCGCTGCCGCCATATCCATCTGGTCACCCCGTCGGCCGCCGCCATCGCCCAAGTATTGCGCGACCACGACGGCCTGGACGCGGAAACCGCCGACTGGGCGGCCGCGGTGAGCGGTGGCCATGTGGGCCGCGCCCGCCGCCTCGCCACCGACGACGAGGCCCGCGACCGTCGCCGCCGCGCGCTCGACCTGGTCGCCGCAGTTTTCCGCGGCAACGCCTACCTGGCGGCCGATGAACTGGTGAAGGCTGCCGACGACGAGGCGAAGGAGCTCAGCGCCGAACGCGACGAACGCGAACGCGACGAACTCGCCACCGCCCTGGGCGCCGGTGGTACCGGCAAGGGTGCGGCGGGCGCCACGCGCGGTTCCGCGGGGGTCCTGAAAGATCTGGAAAAACGCCAGAAATCCCGCGCCACCCGCACCGGCCGCGACGCCCTGGACCGCGCTCTCCTCGATATCGCCGGCCTTTACCGCGACGCCTTGGCGGTGAGCTTCGGCGATCCCACCGGCCTCACCATGACCCATCCCGATATGGCCGACCGCGCCCGCAACCTCGCCACCCGCATCCGCCCCGAGGGCCTGCTCCGCTCGATAGACGCCGTACTGGCCTGCCGCGAAGCCCTCGACCGGAACGTCAAACCCCGTTTCGCCCTCGCCGCGATGGCCGCCACCCTCCTCGCTCAAGCGTCCTGACCACCCGTTTTCGCGTTCCCCGGCGGGAGACGATAGACTCGCCACGCCGAAAGGCACGCCGCCTTAGCTCAGTCGGTAGAGCGCTTCACTCGTAATGAAAAGGTCAGGAGTTCGATTCTCCTAGGCGGCTCCACTCGGAAACCAACTCCAGCCAGTTGGTTTCCGCTGCTGATCTGCCCGGTTCAACCGGCTGCGGTTCGGTATCCCGAACCGGACGGATGGCCGCTCCCTCGCCGAGGCGCCGAGCTAGGTGACAGGACGACGATCAGTGGGAGCACTCAGTACCTGGCACTTCGTCATCCTTTCGTTGTTCTCTTGATCGTGGCTGTGCCGCTGATAGTGGTCGTGGCGGGTATGACATCGAGTCGGCCTCGCCCGCAGCAACTGCCTACTGCGCCCCAGCCCGGCTGGTACCCGGACAGCTGGAATCGTGCACAACTACGCTGGTTCGACGGACGTCGATGGACTGACCAGGTGCAGCAGCGCTGACCGATGTACAGAAACCTGTACGTAGGTGCATGAATCAGATCTCCCACGCACGATGAATCGCCTTGTCGATGACATCGTCGTCAATGGCCGAGCCGATGGGATCGGCAAGCCGGAGCCGCTGCACAGTCTCGCCGGATGGAGCCGGATGGAGGTCGATGGGTATCACCCAGGAACACCGGTTGGTTTGTCGGGTCGAGGACCCGCTGTAACCATATTTCGGAAGGCCGGGCTCCAGGCGTCCGGAGCCCGGACCGAATCAGCGGGCGTTGCTCGTGCAGGCGACCTCGACGATCTTTGCGCCGCTCAGGTCGGCGGAGCCGAAGTTGGCGAGTACCGCCGTCGGGGTGAGTTCCGCGAGCCGCTGATAGGCGGCGCGCTCGGCCTCGGCCCGGTTCGGGCCGGATCCTGCGCCCACACCATCCTTACTCTCGGCCAGCGCACCGCAGCCGTTCGCCCATGACACCAGCACCCTGCAGTCCTCGACACCGCAATTGGCGATCGCCGCGGCCTTCGCTTCTTCGAAGCCCGGTTCATCGGTGCTCACTGCGTAGATGAACGTGCTTTCGCTCATCGCGATCGCCGCGTACAGACCGCCCTGAGCGTTTGCCGACCCCGCGCCGGACACCACCGCCACAGAAAGGCAGCTGACCGCGAGAGTGAAAGCGGCCTTACCCATCATGCTCATCGATATTCTCTCTTTTCGCACATGGCCCGACGTCGGGCCGCTGCAATCATGGCGGCCGCCGGATGTTTCGTCCAATAGTTTGGATTTGACCGGCGTGCATTTCGGCAACTGCGTCACCGTGGGCCGGGTCGGCTGCCTCCGAGAGTTCCGGTTCGCGCTGGGCGGGGTCTGCTCGGCTCGGTGCGGAAGTAGGCGCGCACCGTTGGCGGTATCCACAACAATGCCAATCCGGCCGAGTGGGCCAGGTGGCCGATCGCGACAGCCCACAGGTACATGGAGCCGGCCGTCGCCGAAATCATCGCCGCGCAGATCACGGAGACGAGTACCACGGTCAGTGTTACCTGCGCCCAGCGGCGGCCGAGCAGGATTTTCCACCCGAGCCAGACGAAGACGGCGACATTCGCGAAATGCAGGATATAGGTGTAGGCCAACGAGGCGATCCAGGCGAATTCCATCTGATCCGGTGGTAGACCCGGATTCGCTTGTGCGATCGTCGTTTCGATGCCGACCCGGTCGAAGGTCATGACGATCGGTAAGGCGATGAGCGCGATGATGCTCAGCACACCGCACCAGATCAGCCAGTGGAGCGGGGTGGGGGCTCGGTGCCAGGCGGCGGCGATCCGGGATCGGGTCGGCAGGGAGGCCATTGATGCTCCAGAGATGGTGTGATGTCCGGCGGAGTCGCGTAGTCGGGGGAAGTGCCCGGTCAGTGTGCGCGCAGGTTCTCGATATGGTCTCGCAGGATCTGCACCGCCGATTCCGGGGTGAGTAGTGGGGTCCGTGCTTGTAGCTGGAGTGCCAGGCCGTCGACGAGCACTGCCAATCGCGGCACCTCCCTTTCGAGATCGAGGTCGGGTCGGAGGCGGGAACGGATTCCGGGATGCCGCAGAGCGTGTCGGCAGACCTCGTGAACCCCGGACGCCGTGCTCTCCCGCATACGCAACGAATGCGGACTTGCTCCACCTTCGGCGAAGAGGGCGAGGTTGACATCCATCTCCAGCCGGCGTTCGTCGTCCAGCGGTAACAGCTCGCAGAGCCACGCCATGAGGTCTGGGGTCTGTTCGGTGTTGTGTTTCTCGACGCGGGCGCTGAAATGCCGGTGTACCAGCTCCATCGAGAACGCCAGCAGATCGGCCTTCGCTGGGAAAACATGACGGAGCGAGCCCGTGGACAATCCGGCCTCCGCGGCGACGGTGCGCAGTGACACCGCAGCGACGCCCTTCTGCTGGATGACTTTCCAGGTCGCGGCGGCGAGCTCGGCTCGCCGTTGCTCATGGTCGATCAGCATCGGCACCCGGTTATGTTAGCACGGGTGAGTTAACAAAATCTGTGGCGGTACGAGCGACAGCCGGATGTGCGGTGACCTTCGGATGCTCCGCCGCCAACCGCGGCGCATTGTCGACCAATGCGGCCGTTCCGGTCCGGCGCTCGGGGTGCCGGCGCGATCTCCGTCACGCGAGTGAGTCGTCGTACCTCGCGGTGAGCGAACCACCCGCATCGCCGGTGTTCTGAACTCCTGCCGGTTCGATGAGCATCGCGTGCACTTCCCCATCTGCTACGGGACAGTGCTCGACCCCCTTCGGAACGACGAACAACTGCCCCGGCCGGACCTGGACATCGCCATCACGCATCTGGATCGTCAGTTCCCCATCGACCACGAAGAAGAGTTCGTCCGGTGTCGTCGTGCTTGTGCCATACGAACTCGCCTTGCAGTTTGACCACCTTGATTTCGTAATCGTTCAGCCGCGCCACCACTTTGGGTGACCAGTGTTCGGAGAACAGCGACAACTTCGCGGCCAGGTCCACGGGATCTTTCGGCATGTTCCGATGGTGGCACCCTTCGATCCGCGTGTCTTGCGACACCTGGCCATAACTCGACGCCGGTGCGGATGCGGGGCCGGTCGATCAACCTGCCGGGGTGGGGACCGGTGCGAGGGAGTTTCCGCGGCCGATGGCGGCGCAGTTCGTCGTGGGTGGGGTGCCGGCGAAACGGCCGGTGAGGAACTGGGCGGCGTCGGCTTGGAAGCGGGCGAAGGCGGCAATGTGGTCGTGGTGCTGGTATCGGGCGTAGGTCACCGGGACGCCGCGGCCGCAGTACCGGTGGGCCAGGGCTTCGATATCGCGGGCGACCATTACCGAGTCGCCGATCGGATCGCTCTGGCCTACGGCGAGCAACAGCGGAACTGCGGGTGTGCCGGCGGTGCCCATGATGCTGTCGTTGACTGCGGCCGCGGCCGCGGGGACATCGAGTAGGGAACGGTAGGGGGCGCGGACCATTTCGGCGTCGGTGAGGCCGGGGTAGCGCTTCGCGAACTGGCCGAGGCACAGATTTTCCACGGCGTCGGTGAGTTCGGCTCCGCGTGCGGAGAGGAACGCCGCGGTGTCGAGGCCGTAGGCGCGCCGGAAGGAGACGACCATGGCCGGGATGACGCCCGCCCAGTTGGCGCTGCCACTGACATAGGGAAGGTTATGGGCGAGGTGGACGGGTAACCCGCCGGCGGCGGCGCCGATCAGGGCGAGTTCGGGGGCATAGTGCGGGGCGGTCTCGGCTGCCCATTCGGTGGCCACCGAACCGCCCGAGTACCCGGTCATTGCGACCGGTGTCGATGCGGGTAAGCCCAGGATCTGTTCGGCGGCCCGGATTCCGTCGAGGGCGGCGTAGCCGGATTGCCGGCCGACGGTCCACTCCAGGTCGAGGCCCTCGTAATCGGGCACTACGACGGTGTATCCGGCGGCGAGATAGCCGGCGACAACGGCCTGCTCCAGGACGGCACCGGGGCTGTCGGTGCGGCCGGTGAGCGTGTAGGAGGGGTTGCATTGGGACCCGAGCGCGTCGTAGGCCATGTGGTACGACAGCAGCCGCGTGGGGCCGGGGACGAGCGGCCGGAGCACGGTGGTGACTGCGGCAGTGGGCTTGTTCTGCTGGGTGGTGGTCCGGTACAGCACCTGGGTACTGGTGATGGGTGTGGATAACTTCGGGAAGGCGAACGGCGCGGGCCGGGAACGCAGGACTGTGCCTGGAGTGGTGTTGGCCAGTGGTTGGTCGTAGGCGTAGAAGGGGTCGTCGGCAGGGAGTGGCGGTTCGGCGTTCACGGCGGCCGGGATCACCGCTGTGCCGCCCGCCAGCAACAGCGCCGTGGTGACCAGGATGCGGATCAGCCGTGACCCCACCCCGGAATCGAACGCGACCCTCCTCATCGGCGCCTCCGTTCCCCGGCAACCGCCGGCGTTTCCACGCGCGGCCCCGGACGGCCGGATGCCGGTGCGGTCTGACGGGCTGTGCATATGCCTGAGCAGCGAAAAACGCCCTTCGGGCGCCGCTGCATTGAAACCCACCCGCCCACGCGGGTCAACGAACCGGCTGCGCGGGTCGCGGACGAAGCCGCCGCCGGCGCGCCCGTATCACGCTCAGCGCGGCAGCCGACGCCCGGATACGCGGGCTAACCGGACCAGCCCGCCCGGTGGAGTATGGCGTCGATGACCGGCTGCTTTGCTTCCGCGCTCAATCGGTCGCGGTGTTTCGGCTTGTTTCGAGCCACTTCTGGAGGATGGTCAATCGTTCTTGTCGGTGACCTGGGCGCAGGCGATTGTTGCGCTCCAGGGTGGCGAGGCCGTGGAGGGTGCTCCAGATGGTTTCGGTGAGGGTTTCCACGTCGGTTTCCGCGGCGAAGGGGGCGAAGGTGGTGACCAGTTCGGTGAAGGCGTTGCGGAGGGGTTCGGGGGCGCCGTCGCCGAAGGTGAGATCGGTGGGGAGGACGAACATGGCGTCGTAGACGGCGGGGTTTTCGGCGGCGAAATCGGTGTATGCGCGGGCCACGGCGGCGAGGGCGGTGGATTCGTCCGGGGCGGCGGTGCGGGCGCGGTGGAGGACGGCGGCTGCTTCGTTGATGCCGTCGAGCGCGACCGCGGTGACGATGGCGCGTTTGCCGGCGAAGTGACTGTAGAGGACGGGCTGGCTGTATTCGATGCGGTCCGCGAGTTTGCGGATGGTGACGGCATCCCAGCCTTCGGTTTCCGCCAGTTCGCGGGCGGTATCGACGATGAGTCGATACCGGTCGGCTCGTTCTCGTTCTCGCCTGTTCTGGATGCCCACAGTCTCGAAACTAGCAGCGCTAGACAAAATAGCGCAAAAAATATAGTGTCGCTACTCAATATAGCAATGCTAGATATGGAGTTGGTCATGATTACCGCACACCGCATCGCCACCGTGTTGTCCCTGAGTCTGGCGGCATTCATCCTGTACTTGGGGATCAGCTACCTGGTCGCTCCGGAATGGATCGCTACCGGCTTCGGTTTGCCTGTATGGCCTACCGGTGAAGCGGCAGCGTTCTTGAATCTCAAAGGAGTTCGCGACACGGTCACCGGAATTGTCGGGCTCGCTCTCCTCGCGCTCGGACAGCGGTACGCGCTGGGAGTCGTGCTGCTCGGGTTCGCGCTGATCCCGGTGGGCGACATGCTCACCGTTCTGTTCCACAACGGTTCCACCGCCGCGGCATTCGGGATCCATGGATTGACCGCCGTGTTCGTCGCACTCACCGGGGTGCTGCTGATCCGCGAGCGCGCCGGCGCCGATGCGGCTGCCCAGGCCGCATAGCGCAGCGGAACCATCCGAAACCGAGAACCTTCAGGAGCTTCCGTGACCACGCTCATTCACCTGCTCGCCGTGCTCGCCCTCGCCACCAATGCCGTGGTATACGGCACCGATGCGTTCGCCGCGCTCGTCGCGCGCTCGGTCAATTCCCGGCTCGACGACACCACCATGACCCTCAGCGCCGGATGGGGTCACTATTACGCCGACGCGCGAATGCCGCCAGTCGGCATCACCGGATTGGTGAGCGCGCTCGCAGCCGCCGTTGTGGCCGCTCTCGGCGGTCGCTCGGTTTCTGCGGTAGCAGCGGCCGTGGCCGTGGTTGCGCTGGTCGTCTGGCTCGCCCTTTACGCGCGGATCGCGAAACCGGTCAATGTGGCGCAGAAGGCGGCCGCGGTTTCCGGGGTCATCCCGGAGAATGCTCGTGCGCTGCAACAGCGTTGGGACAGCATCATTCTCCCGCGGGTCGGACTGCAATTGACCGCGCTGATCGCGCTGGCGGTCGTGATCGCCGCCGTCTGACGGCTGCCCGAACGAACCGGACCGGTACCGGTTCGTTCGCTGTTGTCCCGAAAGGTGTTGTTATCTCGCGAGATCAGGGTGCGCGCGGCCGGTGACCACGGGCATATCCACGAACGTGAGAATGCCGGGCGGCGCGGCGCAGACCGTGGGGATCGAGTTGACGCAATGCGCGGCGGTGACCACGATCCCGGGGTTGCGGAGCAGTCCGGCCGTGACACTGGACGGGTGCCAGCCGTGGATGACGACCGAGCAGTCGGGGTCGCCTTCGACCTCGATTTCGAAGCGTTCACCACCCGGGCCGAATTCCCATGCCGGGTCGAGATTTTCCTCGCCCATCAGCCAGTTGACCGCCACCCGCACGACCTTGGTCTCGCCGATGAACGCTTCCCAGGCGAAACGCTGCGCGGCGACACGGCCGGGTTCGATCACGCCGGCCGGAGAATCGATTTCTGCGGTGGCAACCGCGATCTCGTGGCTACTGCGGATCTCCGCGTCCGCGAAACCCAGCGTATCCAGGCACATACGCACCGACTGTTCGAAACCGCGCGCGAGCAGGCCGAGCATCGGCCCCGCTTTCGCCTCCTCGGGGGTTCCACCGAAACCCATGATGTGCCGGACCACATCGGGCGCGTTGTAGGTGCGGATATCGGAGAATTCCTCGCCGCGGACGAAGGTGATCGCCGAGGACAGTCCGCTGAAGAAGAGGGGCTGCTGTTCGGTGGCGCCGCCGGGGTCGATACCGGTGCCGTGCAAGGTGACCCCGCCTTCCAGGGCCGCGGGTTCCATTTTCGACCGCTCCCTGTCGGTCGGCCAGAACCAGCCCAGGGGAGTGACGACATTCTTGCCGGAACGCAGAATCGCCCGGACCTGGCCGGCGTCGGGCAGTAGCGGTGCGTACAGGACACAGTCCGCGTCCAGCGCGAGGATTTCCTCGACACTGTGGGTCGCGATGACACCGGTCTTGTCCGACCCGACGATATCGCCGGCATCCTTACCGGATTTCTCCGGTGAATGAACCCAGCAGCCGACCAGTTCGAGGTCGGGATGGGCCAGGATATGTTCGATCGCGGCTTGTCCGACACCCCCGGTCGCCCACTGAACTACACGCAAAGCCATCGTGCGAACCTACCTTCCGGACGGGCGGCCGGATCCGGGAATACGCGTACCGCTGCATCCGACGGAAGGCCGGTCCCAGTCAGTGGTGGCCGCGCCGATGTCACCGTATGCCCATCGTTTCGGCCAACCAGTCGAATACCCGCTGGTCGGTGAGGGTCCGGGCCAGCGGCTGGCAGTGGTGGTTCGCGCCTTCGGCCGCGGTGAACCGGCAGCGGTGCACCGGCCCCGAAACCATGTCGGCCAGACGCCGGGACTGGCCCGGCCAGAACTGTTCGTCCTCGGGATCGGCGATGAACAGTGGGGTCGTGATCCGGGCGGCCTCGGCTGTGCCGAGTGTGTATTCGCCGACCGCGGTGAGGGTGTCGAAGTAGCTGTCACGCCGATATGGCCGCGCCCGGAAGTTCCAGGTGTGGGCACTTTTCCCGGAGAGTTTCAGGCCGATGCCCAGTTCGGTGTCGAACTGCTTCTTCTTGCCTGCACGGAACAGCTTCATCAGCGAATTCGGGATATTCGCCGCCCAGGAGGCCGAAACATCGACCACGCCGGGATCGGCGACAGCGGCCGCGAAACGGTGTTCGAAGGCCAGCGCCCGGGCGATCCAGAATCCGCCCTGACTGATCCCGTACAGCGCGACCCGTTCGGCGTCGACGCCGGGCAGTTCGAGCAGATGGTCGAAGACCGGGGTGAGTACCGCCTCCCAATCCGGACGGAATGCCGTTTCCCGTTCGAACAACATCGACTGCTGGCCCGGGCCGTCGAACATCAGCACGTTGTAGCCGCGGGCCAGCGCGCCGGCGGCCCCCGAGTTCCACAGTGTGCTGAGCGCGCCGTCGCTGCCGTTGACCATCACAAACGTGGGCCGGAGCGTGCTGTCCGGCCCGGGGCGGAAGAAATAGCCGGGCAGAGTGCCGTTCTCGTACGGTATGGCGATGCGTTCGACGTCATACGTGCCGGTATCGACGAAACGATCCCAACCGGAACGGTGGTTACGGAAGGCCGAGAGAAGCCGGCCGTCGGCGCCGGAACCGCTGAGCGCATCGACGGCGGCGGCGAAATAGGTGGCGGATCGCAGGTATGCCCAGGATGCGCTCAGCCGGTGGCCGCGGGCAGCGGCGGTGTCGGCGAGGGCGCGCGCACGGTCGCCGGCGGCCTCCCAGGCGCGGCACCAGTTTTCGTGGTCACCGGGATCGGCGGCATCGATTGCCCACAGGACCTCGCCGATATCGGCCGCTCCGGATGCGGTGGCGCCGAGGACGCAGCGCACCACATAGTCGGCCTCCGCATCCGGGTAGAAACCGGCGCTGAACACCTGATGCGGAAGAGCCGGCCGGAACGGGAACGTGGGCACGAGATCTCCTTCGCCGAGCCGGGAGGTCGGACGCCGCAGTATGTGACCGGTTCGAGAGCCGCGCTACCGGGAGCCCTAGAGAACGATGACGTTCTTCCCGCGGGTGTGCCCGGTGCGGCTCGCCGCGAAGGCCTCGGGGATCTCGTCGAGGGAGAAGGTGCGAGCGATGGGGACCGTGAGGCCGCCCTCGGCGGCAAGGTCGGCCAGGCGCTGGGTCTGCGTACCGTCGGGCCGGACCCAGACGATATGCCCGCCATGTTCGGCCACGGCGTTGTCGGCGACCGAGGCGTGCCGGCCACCGGGGGCGAGGACCGCACGTGTGGTGCCGAGCTGACCACCGACGAAATCGGCCACCGCGTGTACACCGGCGGGGGCAAGTTCGCGGATCCGGTCGACGACGCCGTCGCCGTACTCCACCGGTTCGGCCCCGAGTTCCCGCAGATACTCGTGGTTCTTCTGGGAGGCGGTGCCCAGGACCCGGGCGCCGCGGGCCGTCGCGATCTGCACGCCCAGGCTGCCGACACCGCCCGCCGCGGCGTGGATCAGCACCGTGTCGTCGGCGGTCACCTCGAGTAAGTCGAGGGTGCGCAGTGCCGTGCCACCGGCCAGCGGGAGGGCACCGGCCTGCTCCCAGGGCAGCTCGGCCGGTTTACGGGCGATGTGCGCGGCCGCCACTGTGACCAGTTCGGCGAAGGTGCCTGCGTGCAAGACGTCCTTGCGGGCGTAGGCGAGTACGTCGTCGCCCACCGAGAACTCCGGGGTGTCCAACCCGGTATCGACCACGGTTCCGGCGACATCCCAACCGGGAATCACGGGGAACACTGCATCGATCAATCCGTCGAGCGCGCCCGACATCAACTTCCAGTCGACCGGGTTCACCCCGGCCGCGCGGACTTCGATCAGGACCGAACCGGGGAACAGTTTGGGTGTGGGCAGGTCACGGACTCGTACATCGTTGTCGTCGGCGGTGTAGCGGTCGTAGGTCGCTGCGCGCATAGTCCATTCCTATCGGAGGGTGCTGTCGCTGGGTGCAACGACGCGCCATTGCCGATATTTCTGTTCGCGTGGCGCCGTCCGTCCTTGTCGCGGTGGTGGGTCGGCGTCCCTGCCCGGCGGGACGCAGTTACCTGCCGCCGGCTTTCGCCGGTGGCGCCGTAATGAAGTCCGCCGAGCCGGGCATCGTCGACCGAACTCGGGGACCTCCGCTCAGCCCGCGGCCACAGACCGCGAACCGGTGCGATTCAGGATGGAGGTGAGCTCGGTGTCGAAGCGGTCGGCGGCCTCGATATTGCCGAGGTGGCCGGTGGGCCAAACCTGGTAATCGGGGCGGTGACCGGCCTTCTCCATGGTGTCGGCGATGATGCGTGACATCCGTTCGGGCAGTAGCCGGTCGTACTGTCCGGCGATGATTGTGGTGGGCACCGTCAGATTCGCGGCCGCTTCGCCCAGCTGCAGGTCCGCCAGGATGGCGGCATGCCGGCCGCGGGCCAAGGGGCGGCAGGAGCGCACGATGCTCAGGGCGAAATCGGCCTGCTCGTTGGTGGCGCCACGGGCCATGATGCGCTGTTTGAGCAGTTCCCGGGCCGCCCAGCCGCCGGGCAGAGGTACCGGAGACGTGAGGATGGATTCCGCAACGATCATCGGGAGCCGGACGGGCGAGCCGAGCACGGTGATCGGCTGGTTTCCCACGCTGAGTGGCTTGTTCAGCAGGGGGAGCAGATCGGTGTCGTAGCGGATATTGCCCGACGTGGTGTTGGCGAGCACCACTGCGCGGGCCCGCCGGGTGACCTGCTCCGGATGGCGGGCGGCCCATGCCTGCAAGGTGATGCCGCCCATGCTGTGGCCGACCAGCAGCGCAGTGCGAGCAGGGCGCAGGGTGGCATCCAGGACGGCGGCGAGATCATCGGCGAGGGTGCGGTCGCCGAGCGGAGCGCGGCCCAGCGTGCTCTCGCCGTGGCCGCGCTGATCGTAGGAGATCACCCGGTAGCGGCCGGCGAAGGCGTTGATCTGCGGATTCCAGTACTCGATACAGCAGCTCCAGCCGTGGATGAACACGATGGGCTCGGCGTCGGCAGGACCGTAGGAGTGCACGCGCAGGCGGGCGCCGTCGACAGTGGTGACGGTGGAGACCTCGGGTGCGTCGGCGGGGGCATTGAAGGCGGCGTTCCGGAATCGGCGAGCGCGTAAAGCGGCCCGGTACGGGGCGGTCAGCGCGCCGTGGTGCGCCTGCGATAGCGCCGTCAACGATTTCACCAGCATCAGAACACTCCTTTGTGCCTGCCTGACACGGTAACCTGCAAGCTGGGTGCTTACAAGAGCAAGCGCCGCACCGAGATTCTCTGTCCGGAATGTGATTCTCACCCCGGATGTCGGTTCTGCGGGCGGTGCCGTTAACCCAGAATTCCCATTCGACGCCGTTTCTATGCATCGCAGCCGGAAACCGGAGCTAGCACCTCCGATGGTTGTGGCATCAACCCCGCCGCCGGGGCTACGGTGAGAACCGTGAACGATTCCGACGCCGCCCCGCCCTCGGTGCCATCCGGGGTTCCGGCCGTGGGAACCGAACCCGCGCGCAGCGGGTTCGCGCGGCTGAGCGCCGTAGCGCTGCCGGCCGCGGTCGCGAGCGCGGGAGCCGCGGCCGTGTTGCTGCTGCACTTCCGGGACCCGCACGTTCCGGGTTCGTACGGCCTCTGTCCTTCTTATGCGCTGTTCGGGGTGTACTGCCCCGGATGCGGGGGTATGCGGGCAGTGCACAACCTCACCGACGGGAACATCATCGATTCCCTGCACAGCAACCTGCTGGCGTTGCCGGTGCTGGTGCTTTTCGCGCTGTGGGTGGGTGATTGGGCCGTCCGTGCCTGGCGTGGCGAAGGACCGCGGCTGCCCGGAATCGGTACCGCCACGATGTGGGTGCTGCTCGGTTCGATCGCCGCGTACACCGTGCTGCGCAATACGCCATGGGGCACCTGGTTGACGCCGGTCTGACATGATCGGCCGAGCGCGGAGGAGGCGGCGCAGCGTGACCACGCAGCGCTCCCGATCATGTCGAAATGGACCTGACTCGATCGGGTCGGGCGCGACGGACGTGGCGCGGTGTCACCACGCAGCGTTCTCGATCATGTCGGAAACGACTCTGACCTGAGAGGTGGATATGCGTGACTCACTGAAGGACCGGGTGCGGGACAAAATGCTGCGGCAACTCGCCGAAGACGGCCCGGCCGGCCCCGAGTCGGAGGATCCGCGTCTCATCTCGCTGGCCACCGATCTCGATGCCCTGGACAGCGTCGGCGAGGACGATCCGCTGGTCGAACAGCTGGCGGGGCGCTACCTGGTTTTCTGACCCGCGGGCGGCAGCTGCGGTAACGGTTCGGAATACAGCCAGTCCTGCCACAGCGGATGTAGCGGCACCACACTGTAATGGCCGACGAGATCGGTGAACTCCTCGGTGGAGACCGAGGCATGGCGGTGCCGGGCGGTCCAATCGCGGATCAACCGGAAGAACGCGGTATCGCCGAGTTCCAGCCGCAGTGCGTGCAGGGTGAGCGCGCCTCGCTTGTAGATGCGGTCGTCGAACATCAGGCCGGGGCCGGGATCGCCGACCACGATGTTCTGCGGCTCCCGGCGCAGCGTATGCCAGGCCGCCCGGGCCAGCTGGTCCGCGCTCGCGCCGCCGGCCGCTTCCGACCAGATCCATTCCGCGTAGCAGGCAAACCCCTCGTGCAGCCAGATATCGCACCAGTGCTGGATGGTCAGGCTGTTACCGAACCACTGGTGTGCCAGTTCATGCGCCACCAGGCGCTCCGCACCGCGGCGGCCGTCGCAGTGATTGGCGCCGAAAATCGAGATGCCCTGGGCTTCGATCGGGATCTCCAGCTCGTCTTCGGTGACCACCACCGAGTAGCTCTGGAACGGGTACGGCCCGAAGCGATCGCTGAACACCGACATCATCTCCGGCTGGCGGGCGAAATCGTGGTCGAACGCGGCGCGCAGCGTGGTCGGGACGGCCGCGTACATCGGTACGGGGGCGCCGGGATCGCTGAGCCGGTGCTTGCGGTAGCGTCCGATCTGCACGGTCGCCAGATAGCTGGCCATGGGTTCGGCCTGCTCGTAGACCCAGGTCGTCTGCCCGGCCTTGGTCTGTTTACCGATGAGATCGCCGTTGGCGAGGGTGTAGTACGGGGTGTCGGTGGTGATCGAGATGCGGTAGCTGGCCTTCGAACTCGGATGGTCGTCGCAGGGGAACCAGGAGGCGGCGCCGTTGGGTTGACTGGCCACCAGCGCGCCTTCGGTGAGTTCTTCCCAGCCGACCTCCCCCCACGGACCCCGCACGGGTTTCGGCGCGCCGGCGTACTGGACGACGAGTTGCAGCATCCCGCCGGCCGGGATCCGCTGGCGGGGGGTGACGGTGAGTTTGCCGCGCTGATGGTTGTACTTGGCGGCCTTGTTACCGTTGACCAGCACCTTCGACACCGCAAGGGTCTGGGACAGGTCGAGCGAATAGCGGGGGCGTTCGGCTGTGGCCACCGCGGTGATCACGGCGCGGCCCGCGAGCCGATTACTGGCGACCTTGTAGTTCAGCTCGAGTTCGTACCGCGAAACGCGATAGCCCCGGTTGCCGTTCTGCGGAAGATAGTCGTCGATGGGGGCGTCGTAGAACCTGCTCCCCATCAGTGGTCCGTCTCCTCGTCTGCCGAATCGTGGTCCGGGCTGCGGACGGGACCGGTCCAGGGCGCGATGGGGTTACCCCACCACCTCGTGGAGGGCGGCACCGTATCGCCGCGCATCACCAGCGATGCCGGGCCCACTGTCGCACCCGCACCGACGGTCGCGGCCGGTAGGGCGACGCAATGCGGTCCGAGGGTGGCGCCCGGTTCCAGGGTGACGGTGTCCATGGCCATGATGCGGTCGTGGAACAGATGCGTTTGCACCACACAGCCGCGTTCCACGGTTGCCCCGTCGCCGAGTGTCACCAGGTCTGCCTCCGGAAGCCAGTAGGACTCGCACCATACCCCGCGGCCGATCTCCGCGCCGAGGGCGCGCAACCAGAGATTCAGTACCGGAGTGCCGGTTGCCGCGCGGGCAAACCACGGTGCCGCAACGGTTTCCACGAAGGCGTCCGAGACTTCGTTACGCCAGACGAAGGAACTCCACAGCGGATGTTCCTCGGCCCGGATACGGCCCACCAGCACCCATTTCGCCGTCACTGCACTCGCGCAGGCCACCGCGCCCGCGGCCATGAGCACCACCCCCGACAGCAACCCGGCCGCCAGGAAACCGAAACTGCCGGCCACTCGCGCCAGAGCGAACAGCACCCCGAGTCCGATGGCGAAGGACACGACCACCGCGGCCAGGCGGCAGGTTTCGAAGGCGCTGCGGAAGATCCGCAACCGCAGCGGCGGATCGAAGGTGCGGTCGGTATCGGCACTACCGGCTGCCCGCCGCAACCGGACCGGTGGACTGCCCAGCCACGACGACCCGGCCTTGGCCTTGCTCGGTGCCGCGGACAGCACGGCCACCAGACCGTTCTTCGGCACCCGCCGTCCGGGTGCGGTCATTCCGGAATTGCCGAGGAAGGCGCGTTTGCCGACCTTCGCCTCACCGATGTGCAGCCAGCCGCCGCCGAGTTCGTAACCGGCGATCATGGTGTCGTCGGCCAGGAACGCGCCGTCGGCGACGGTGGTGAACTTCGGTAGCAACAGCACCGTGGAGGCCTCGACCCGTTTACCGACCTTCGCGCCGAGCAGCCGCAACCAGATCGGGGTCAGCAGGGAGGCGTAGAGCGGGAACAGGAATGTGCGGGCCGAATCCAGCAGGCGTTCGGTCGCCCACACCTGCCAGCCGACCCGGCTGCGCACCGGATGGTAGCCCTCGGTCAGGCCGATACTGAGCAGCCGGACCGCGACTACGGTCGTCACCGCGTACACCACCAGGCTGAACAGTGTCGCCACGGGCAGCCAGAGGAAGGCCGGCACCATGGCGCCGGCGAGACTCACCGAATCCCGGGTACCCCACGCGATCACCGCGAGACCGGCCGCCAGCCCGGCCAGCGGTAACGCGCCCAGCGCCAGTGAAGCGATTCCGTAGGCCACCACCCAATGCACGGCACGCTCGGGTGTCTGCGCGGGCCAGCGGTGCCGTGCCCGGCCGACCTTCACTGCCGGTGAGCCCGCCCATTCCTGGCCGGCCTTCACCTTCCCCGAGACCGCCGAACCGGCCGCGACCTCGGCATCCCGGCCGATCTTCGTTCCGGGCAGCAGCACCGAGCGGGCCCCGACGACCGCGCCCTTGCCCACCTGGATCGCACCGATATGCACGGTATCGCCGTCGATCCAGTAACCGGATAGATCGACCTCGGGTTCCACACTGCACCCGTCGCGCAGCTCGAGCATGCCGGTTACCGGGGGCAGGGTGTGCAGGTCAACGCCCTTGCCGACGGTGGCTCCCAGCGCGCGGGCGAACGGCACCATCCACGGTGCGCCGGAAAGGTTTTCCGCCCCACTGGCCTCGGCCAGCCGGACCGCGGCCCACAACCGCACATGTACCGGGCCGCCGCGTGGATAACTACCGGGTTCCACGCCCGCGAGCAGGATGCGGGCCCCGGCGACACAGATTCCCATTCGGCCGAGCGGGGTGATGAACACCGCGAACAGCAGCGCGGTCCACCACCACGACAGGCGCGGCAGCCACGGCAACACTTCGAACCAGCCCGCGATACCAGCGGCCACCGCGAGCCAGGTCACCCATTGCAGTCCGGTGAGGGTGGTGAGGGCGACCGTTGCGAGGATCTGGATCAGTTGCGCGGAGCGCGGTGTCGGCTCGACCCGGCGGGTTTCGGCAGTGGCGCCCGGACCGGTGTCGTCGAGCAGTTCGGCCAGCGCGCCGAGCCGCGGATGGTCGTAGATATCGGCGACGGTGACCTGCGGATAACGTGTGCGCAGCGCAGATACCAGCTGCGCCGCCGAAAGCGATCCGCCGCCCAGTTCGAAGAAATCGGCTTCGGCACCGGTGATCTCGGCACCGAGTACGTCGGTCCAGATCTGCGCCACCCAGGCGGGTGTACCGGTGAGTCCGTGTTCGGCCCCGGAATCGGCACCGGCCAGCGGCCACGGCAGCGCCTCGCGATCCACCTTGCCCGAGGTCCGGGTGGGTAGCTCGGAGACGACGACCAGCCGCGGGATCATCGGAGCCGGAAGCTGGTCGGACAGTAACGTCCGCGCCGCGGCCAGGTCGTAGTCGGCGGGGACGCCGGTGAGGTAGCCGATCAGCACCGGAGAGCCTGTGGCGGTGGTGCGTACAGCGGCGGCGGCACCACTCACGCCGGGGAGATGCTGGAGCGCATTGTCTATCTCACCGAGTTCGATCCGGCGACCGCCGATCTTCACCTGATCGTCCGCGCGGCCCAGGAAGATCAGACCGGCGCTGTCGTTGCGGACCAGATCGCCACTGCGGTAGGCGCGATCCCAGCCCAAGGTCGCCAGCGGTGCGTATTTCTCGGCATCTTTGACGGGATCGAGGTAGCGGGCCAGACCCACGCCGCCGATCACCAACTCGCCGGATTCGCTCTCGCCCACCGGGAGACCGTCCGCATCGACCACCGCCAGATCCCAGCCGTCCAGCGGCAGCCCGATCCGCACCGGCCCGGTGCCGTCCAGCAGCGCGGCGCAGGCGACCACGGTGGCCTCGGTGGGGCCGTAGGTGTTCCATACCTCGCGGTCGTCGTCGGCCAGTCGTTCGGCCAGGTCCGGCGGTACAGCCTCCCCGCCGAAGATCAACAGCCGCACCGATTCCAGCGCTTCGGCCGGCCAGGTCGCGGCGAGGGTGGGGACGGTGGAGACCACGGTGATGCCCTGCCGGACCAGCCACGGACCCAGATCGGCACCGGTCCGCACCAGCGCGCGCGGCGCCGGGACCAGGCAGCCGCCGTGCCGCCAGGCCAGCCACATCTCCTCACAGGAGGCATCGAAGGCAACCGAGAGTCCCGCCAGGACGCGGTCACCGGGACCGAGCGGGTTGCCACGCAGGAACAGGCGCGCCTCCGCATCGACGAAAGCGGCAGCGTTGCGATGGGTGACGGCGACACCCTTCGGTGTGCCGGTGGAACCGGAAGTGAAGATGATCCAGGCGTCGTCGTCCACCGAAGGAGCGGCGGGTTGCCCGCCGATTGCCGGTTCGGGTTCGCGGTCGCCGACGGGGTCGATCCCGGCGGCGGTGGCGATGGCGGTGACCTGCGCCTCACCGAAAACGAGCCGGGCCCGCTCTTCGGGGTCGTCGGCATCGACCGGAACGTAGGCGGCCCCGGCGTGCAGTACCGCCAGAATCGTCAAGTACAGCTCCCAGGTGCCCGACGGCATCCGGACACCCACCCGATCACCCCGCCGGACCCCGGCCGCCCGCAGATCCCGAACCGAACGGTCGATCTCGACCAGCAGTTCGGCGTAGGACAGCGTGCGGTCGGCGGTCGCGACGGCAGGAACATCGGGGTGAAGAGCGGCCGTCTCGGCGAGCACATCGACCAGAGTGCGCGCCGGCGGGGCCGCCTCGGCACGCCGGAGCCCGCTCACCGTTTGCAGCTGCGCCTGCATTTACCCGGCCCACCTTCCATCGCCCAGCCGACGGACTCGTTTTCCCACACGAGGGTTACCGCCCGGCAAACAGCGGTCGAACGAGTTTATTGGCGGGCAGGTGCGCGCGGGGTTCCGGCCCCCGCGTCCGGCGGTGTCGACGACTCCGCGCAGCCTGGTGCGGCCGGACCACACCCACTCCCTTCCTGCCGCCGGACCGGATTCGGCCGGATACCGCACGGACAATCTGGGCGCAGCAGTGAGGCAGAGCCGGTATGGAGCCGGCCTACGGTCTCAGGCCCCTTTGCTCCGCGTCGCCCGCCACTGCCGGTCCCGTGAGGCGGATACTGTCGTTGCCCTCGTCCGCGCCGTCGGGTACGCCGCGAGCGGCTCCACTCGCGGCCGTGAGCGCCTGGCGTGATCGCCCGGAGTTCCGCCGCATACCGCGTCGGACCCGACACTTCTGGACAGGATCGGTGCTGCGCCCGTCCAGAGGCGGCTCGGCTGTCGTCGCCGGCCTACGGGAGGTCGAAATTCTTCGAACACGCTGAGGCGCCGGAGCCGGGCCTGCTGAAGTGGGCGGTTCCGTCCCGGATCAGTCGACGTCGTCGGTGAGCGGGGTGGGGCGGTAGTAGCGGCCCTTGTAATACAGCAGCGGGGCCGTCGGGGGCTCTTCTTCGGTGTCGTCGTGGACCTTCACCACCCGGCCGACCACGAGAGTGTGGTCACCGATCGGAATGAGCTGCTCGACGGTCGTACGCAACCACAGCGGGGTGCCGTGTAGCACCGGTTCTCCCGTGTCCAGGGCCGACCACAAGGCAGGGTCGCTGAAGCGGTGCGCCGCGGTGCGGGCGAACCGCTGGGCGAGATGGCGCTGGTGTTCGCCCAGGAAATGGATCACCACCGATTGCGCGGCGGTGAGTGCGGCGAGGCTGGAGGAGGTATCGGCGATATTGAACGAGATGAGCGGCGGATCCAGGGACAGCGAGGCGAACGATGTCGCGGTGAAACCGACCGGCCCGGTGGCCGAGTTCAACGTCACGATGGTGACGCCGGACGGGTAGTGCCGCATCGAGGCGCGGTATTGCTCGGCGGTGATCCCGCTGAGGTCGTCAGGGATCCGGATTCCGGTCTCGGGCCGTGGTGCTTCGGTCACCCAGCCGACGCTACGCCCGGATCGTCCCGATCGCGCCGGGCGGCCCGCTGGGTGGGAGGTCCTTCGGATCACTCCACGTCGAGGGACAAACCGGCGGTGATCCGGAGGAGTTCGGAGTAGGAGGTGCGGAAAACGGCGCCCGGATAGCCGCCGGCCGCGACCAGCTCCCCGAATCCGGACAGTGTGCTGTCCACCCACGTGGGCAGGTTCGCGGGATGCCCTACCGGTGCGATACTGCCCGGCAGCTGTCCGGTGTACTTGACGGCGAGATGCGGGGGCGCCGCAACGAGCTCGCCGTCGAGTCGTGCACCGGTACGCGCGGCGTCCACCCGATGCGCTGCGGATACGAGTAGCAGTATCGGATCGTCACCCAGTAGGAAGACCTGTGCCTGCACCAGCGCCCCCGGTGCCACCTCCATCGCGTGCGCGGTCTCCGTGGGACCGGCCGCGGATTCCGGGACGGTGACGATCAGACCGTGGTGTCCGCGCGCTATCAAAGTATCCGAGACCCGGCAGGTTATCGGTGGAAGCGACCTGCGCATGGCCACAGAGTAAGGCGAACCGGGCCTCCGGCGCCGCCGTTTGTCCCGATGACCGCCCGGCGGTCCCGGCGAGTGGACGGGTCTGCCCAGCAGTCCGGAGCGATATGGAATGGGCATTAGTCTGGACCGATGACAGATTGGCAGGCTTTCACCGTCGAAACCCACGATCGCGTCGCCCGGGTGACGCTCACCGGCCCGGGCAAGGGAAACGCCATGGGCCCGGATTTCTGGCGGGAACTGCCGGAAATCTTCCGCGGCCTCGACGCCGACCCGGAGGTCCGGGCGGTGGTACTCACCGGCTCGGGTAAGCATTTCTCCTACGGCCTCGACCTGCCCGCGATGAGCGGCACCTTCGGCCCGCTGATGGCCGACCGCGCCCTGGCCGCGCCCCGTACCGATTTCCTCGGCGAGATCCGGCGTCTGCAGGACGCGATCACCGCGGTGGCCGAATGCCGTAAACCGGTGATCGCCGCCGTCTCGGGCTGGTGCATCGGTGGCGGCCTCGATCTGATCTCCGCCGCGGATATCCGCTACGCCAGCGCCGAGGCGAAATTCAGCCTGCGCGAGGCCAAGGTCGCGATCGTGGCCGACGTGGGTTCGCTGCAGCGGCTGCCCGGCATCATCGGCGAAGGTCACCTGCGGGAGCTCGCCTACACGGCCAAGGACATCGATGCCGCGCGCGCGGAGAAGATCGGCCTGGTCAACGACGTCTACCCGGATCAGGACGCGGCGCTGGAGGCCGCCCACGCAACCGCCCGAGAGATTGCCGCCAATCCGCCACTCGTGGTCCAGGGTGTGAAGGATGTCCTCGGTCAGCGCAACGCCGCCGCGGTCACCGAGGGCCTGCGCTACGTGTCCGCCTGGAACGCTGCCTTCCTACCCTCCGAGGACCTCACCGAAGCCATTCAGGCGGTTTTCGAGAAGCGCACTCCCGACTACAAGGGCCGTTAGCGAGGACTTCCCCTGGCAAGCGCGGTTCCGGGCGTCACGCATGCGGGACCGACGGTGGTCACGCACGCAGAATCGAACGCCGAGCAGGCGAACCGAGCAGTACGCCGGGGTCGCGGCAGTCGGCGTCGACGGCGACAGGGGAGACGACCGGCGGGCAGTTTCGACCCCGGAATTCCCGACGCAACCACGGTGGTGCCGAGTTCAGCGAGGCCCTTGGAGGGTTCGGCCCGTCCATGCTTTCCGCCCGCGAGACAATGCGGCGCAGCCGTGAGTATCGGGCGGAAAGCATGGACCAAGGGGGCCGGAACCCTGCGCCGACAGAGTCGGCGCCAAAGACTCAGTGCCCGCCTTTGTCCTTCAGACGCTGGAAGGAAGCCTCGATCTCGGTCTCGGCCTCGGCGCGCCCGACCCATTCCGAGCCCTTGACGTATTTGCCGGGCTCGAGATCCTTGTACCGCTCGAAGAAATGCTTGATCGCGGCCAGTTCGAACTCCGGAACGTCGGCGAGGTCCTGGATATGGTCCCAGCGCGGGTCCCCGGCGGGAACGCACAGGATCTTGTCGTCGCCGCCCGCTTCGTCGGTCATCCGGTACATGGCCACCGGCCGGGCCTCGACGATGACGCCGGGGAACACCGAGTCCGGCAGCAGTACGAGGGCGTCCAGCGGATCGCCGTCTTCGCCGAGAGTGTCCTCGATGAAGCCGTAGTCGGCCGGGTAGGCCATCGACGTGTACAGGAACCGGTCGAGCCGGACCCGTCCCGTTTCGTGGTCGACCTCGTACTTGTTGCGCGACCCCTTGGGGATCTCGATGGTGACGTCGAACTCCACGCCAACTCCTTCCGCTGCTCTCACTATGCACCGTGGTGGCCGGCGCCGGCCGGCCACCCGGTTGTTCGCCGAGAACGGTAGCGGAACACCGATAGGGTTGTCGGCGGCACATGGGTTCGGCGGGGTCCGGTGTCATGGACAGTACGAGGGAGACGGCGGCAGCGTGGTTTGGCAGGGTGGCAGCGGGATGGACGGGTCGGCGGGGCGCCGGCGCCGTGGGTTGCGGGCGTGGTCGATCACCGTCCTGGTGGGGTTGGTGGGTGCGGCCGTGGTGCTGGCGGTCGTATTACAACCGTGGACCCCGGAGTTCCGGCACGGTGGGCTCACAGTCGCGGCGCCGCCGGCCCCCGCCCGGGTGCTTCCCGATGTCCGGCCCGCGCCGGATACCGGTCCGATGCCCAGCCCTGCCGGGGTTGCGGCGGCCCTCGGCCCGGTGGCAGCCAACCCCGACCTCGGTGGTTTCGCCGGGTCGGTCACCGACGCCGAGACCGGCACCGTGCTGTGGAATTCCCGCGCCGACGAACCGCGGGTGCCGTCGTCGACGGCCAAGATCATGACCACCGCCGCCGCGCTGCTCACCTTGCCCGCCGATCAGCGCGTGCAGACCCGGGTGGTGGCGGGCGCGGCGCCGAACGAGATCGTGCTGGTGGGCGGCGGCGATCCCACACTGACCGCGCAGCCCGGCGGGAAGGGCTACTACCCGGGGGCCGCCAGTCTGGCCGACCTGGCGAATCAGGTGCGTAACGCCGATGTGCGGGCCGACACCATTGTGGTCGATATCTCGCGCTACTCCGGCCCGGCGATGGCCCGCGGCTGGGATCCGATCGATATCGGCGGTGGTTCCATCGCGCCGCTCGAACCGATCATGCTCGACGGTGGGCGGTTGGATCCGCTGGTCGAGTATTCGCCACGTTCGGGGACCCCGGCGCTGGATGTCGGCCGCCGGTTGGCGACCGAACTCGGTCTCGATCCGGCGAAGGTGCGGATCGGGAACGCACCGCAGGGCACCAAGCGGCTGGCCGAGGTGGCGTCGGCGCCGCTGCGTGACCGGTTGCGCGACATGATGGTGCACTCGGACAACGTGCTGGCCGAGACGATCGGCCGGGAGGTCGCGCAGGCCACCGGTCATCCGGCGTCGTTCGACGGCGCCGCCGCCGCGGTCGCCGCGGTGCTCACCGAGCACGGCTTCGATCTGAACGGCGTCACGATGCACGATTGCAGTGGCCTGTCGACCGACGACCGGATCCCGGCGCGGGTGCTGGACCGGATCCTGTCCACCGCCGCCGGCCCCGGGCCGGAGGAGGAGCCGGCGAGCACCGCACCGAATCCGGTACTACCGCCGCTCGGCGCCGGAGCCGGATCGAAATCCGAACCCGCCGACCCCGAGCAGTCACTGACCGCCGCGCTGGTCCCGCTGCTCGACTATCTCCCGGTCGCCGGCGGTACCGGTTCGCTGGCCGGTCGTTATGTCACCCAGAACCAGGGCGGCGCGGGATGGGTGCGCGCCAAGACCGGAACTCTGTCGGTGGCCAGTACGTTGGCCGGGTATGTGCTGGATCGTGACGGCCGGGTCCTGACCTTCACCTTGATGTCGAGCGATCGCCCGCCGGAGGTCAGCCGGCCCGCATTGGACGCCGTCGCGACCACGCTGCGCAACTGTGGATGTTCCTGACGGCTGGAGGGCGCATGACGATTCGACAAGATCCGGGCGGGCCCGGCGCGCCCCAGTCGGCCGCGAACGGCCGATCCGATACCCGTAGCGAGCGTCGCACCTTTTCGGGCGCGGTGGATTGGCGTTGGGCCGCCCGTACCGGTGCTGCGCTGGTGCCCGCCGGCCCACGGACCTCCCGGCTCGCCGCCGAGCAGGCCGTGGCCGAGCTCGCCGCCGCATCGGTGCGAGCCGAGGAACCGGTTCGCGCGGTGACCGGTCTGCTCGACGATCAACCGGTGCCCGCCGCGCGGATCGTCGACCGTCCCGGCTGGATCGGCGCCGCGGCCGATTCCATGTCGCTGCTCACCGGAACCGGAACGGCGGACCGGGGCGGCGCGCTTGCCGGTAAACCGGCGGGCGTGCAGGTGGGCGCCATGCTCGCCTTCCTGTCCACTGCGATCCTCGGCCAGTACGACCCGTTCACCGGTCCCGACGGAACTCTGCTGCTGGTGGCGCCGAATATCGTCGGTGTCGAGCGGGCGCTGGGTGTGGATCCGGCGGATTTCCGTTTCTGGGTCTGCCTGCACGAGGTGACCCATCGGGTGCAGTTCTCGGCCTCCCCGTGGCTGTCCGGCTATATGCGCGAGAACGTCGAGGTGCTCGGCGATATCGAGGACGAGGCGACGTCGGAGATGCTGGCGCGGCTCATCACCGAGCTCAAACTGCGACGCAGCGGTCAGGCCGGCGACGATCCCAATTCGCGCGGTGTGGTCGGTTTGCTGCGCGCCACCCAGCCCCCCGCACAGCGGGAGGCGCTGGACCGGCTGCTCATGCTGGGCACCCTGCTCGAGGGGCACGCCGACCACGTGATGGACGCCGTCGGCCCGAGTGTGGTGCCCACGGTCGAGCACATCCGGTCCGCCTTCGACAAACGGCGTACCCGCCCGGCCAATCCGGTCCAGCGGCTGCTGCGCGCATTGCTGGGAATCGACGCGAAGGTCGCACAGTATGTGCGCGGTAAGGCCTTCGTCGACGAGGTGGTCACAACGGTCGGTATGCAGCAGTTCAACGCGATATGGACCGATGGGGATACCCTGCCGCGCGCCGCGGAAATCGACGATCCGCGGCGCTGGATCACCCGGGTCCTGGGCTGATCGCCCCCGCCGGCAGTTCGGCACGAAGGTCTCCGAACCCCATACGCTGCGGCCTCGCACAACCCGGTACGGCTCACCTTCTCGGGTGGGCCCCGCCCTTGGTCTGGAGCGACGGAGCGGAGAGCGAAGATCAAGGTTTTATCGGGCTCGCCCTCGCGGCGCGGAGCGCCGCCGAAATGCAGCCCGCCTTCACGGATCGTCCACCCCGAGGACGGAAACAGCCCTCCCGTCCGGCGACACCGTCGCGAACGGCACGCGGCACGCTGGTCCGGCCCCGCGACGCTGGAGGCAAGCGTAGGGCGCCGGTCGGAGTGAGCTACCGGCAGAGTGAAGAATCGAGGTCGGGAGGCCCGAATCTGCGCCGCCGAGAGGCTGCGCCACGACATGGAGCGGCGAAGTGGACAACGAGACCCAGGGCGGCCCGGACCCTGCGGCCCCGGCAGCGGCGCACGGGCGTAGCGCTACGGCGCGGCCGGTCCGGCTACCCGAGACACCCGCTGTGCTGGCCCTGCGGCATGCCGTCCGGGATTGGCTGGTGCGATTCCGTCCCGCCGGATCGACGGTAGCCGTCGCTCTGTCGGGTGGGGCCGATTCGCTGGCCTTGACAGCCGCGGCGGTCGCCGAGGCGGCGACGGTGGACGCGCTGGTCGTGGACCATCGGTTGCAGGCCGGATCGGAGGAGGTCGCGGCGACGGCGGCGGCCACCGCGCGGGCACTGGGCTGCCGATCCGTGCGCGTTCTGCCGGTCGAAGTGAACGGCCCCGGGGGTATGGAGGCGGCCGCGCGCACCGCCCGCTACGACGCGCTGGGCCGTGCGCGCGGTGAACTCCCGGTGCTGCTCGGGCATACGCTCGACGATCAGGCCGAAACTGTGCTGCTCGGACTCGGCCGCGGCTCCGGAGCACGCTCGATCCAGGGGATGGCGCCGTTCGACGAACCATGGGGCCGGCCACTGCTCAATGTCCGGCGGCAGACCACCCGGCAGTTCTGCGCGGACCTGGGGCTGGTGCCTTATGAGGATCCACACAATCTTTCCCCGGAATTCACCCGCGTCCGCCTGCGCACCGAAGTCCTGCCGCTCCTGGAGGATGTGCTCGGCGGTAGCGCGGCGGTCGCGCTGTCCCGCACCGCGGAATTGTTACGCGAGGACAACGCCGCCCTCGACGAATTCGCTGCCGAACTGCTGGTCCGGGCCGAATTCGGCGGCGCGGGCCTGTCCTGCGCGGTACTCGCCGGCGCTGCCCCGGCGGTGCGCCGCCGGACCGTGCGGGCCTGGCTGCTGGCCCGCGGGGTGCGGGTGGTGACAGGTGCACACCTACGCGCGGTGGACGATCTTGTGGTGGCCTGGCGCGGCCAGGGCGGGGTCGCGGTGAGTGGGGGCGAGCGGGGGACCAGGTTGGTCGTCGTCCGCGAGCATGGCAGGCTGACACTTGCCCGCGCGACCGGGTGAGCCGAAACCGAAGGGAAACCAGCTGACGTGTACGGGGACGATATCGCTTCGGTCCTGATCACCGAGGAAGAAATCGAGGCCAAGGTCAGCGAGCTGGCCGAACTGATCTCCAAGCGGTACCCGGCCGATGCCCCGGAGGGCGATCTGTTGCTGGTCGGAGTACTCAAGGGTGCGATCTTCTTCATGACCGACCTCGCCAAGGCACTGCCCATCCCGACCCAGCTCGAGTTCATGGCCGTCTCGTCCTACGGGTCGTCCACCTCGTCCTCCGGCGTCGTGCGCATCATGAAGGATCTGGACAAGGACATCGCCGGTCGCAATGTGCTGATCGTCGAGGACATCATCGATTCGGGCCTGACGCTGTCGTGGCTGATGCGTAACCTCTCCACCCGCAACCCGGCCTCGCTCGAGGTGGTGACCCTGCTGCGTAAGCCCGATGCGCTGCGCACCCAGGTCGAGGTGGCGAATGTGGGTTTCGATATCCCCAGCGAATTCGTGGTGGGATACGGCCTCGACTACGCCGAGCGCTACCGTGACCTGCCCTATATCGGCACCCTTCATCCGCGGGTCTACGGCGGCGAAACCGACTGAAGTCGTGCCGGCGGGGATGCTCTGAATCCAGCATGCCCGCCACTGATGAACAAAACGCCCGCTGGTGGGGCGGTCACCGAATGCGGCCACCGGTGGCGCAGAGTTCAGCGAGGCCCTCGAAGGTTCGGCCCGCGTCGTGTTTCAAGGCCCGATGCGATGCGCCGTAAGCGCGAGGGCCGGGTGCTGAAACACAACGCCCGAGGGGCCGAACCCCGCGGCGCCGCAGGCACCGCGAAAACTCAGGCCGGGATGGCGGGCGGTTCCGCGAAACCCCCGGCGACGGCCCGCTGGCCGAATTCCAGAATGGTCGGCCGGGTGTCGTCGGCGCGCCAGGCGACCGCGAGTTCGCACGGCGCGATTCCGGTAAGGGGTCGCGCGGTCAGCCCGGGCCACCGGTACATCGGCACGTTGTTCTCGGCCAGCATGCACAGACCCAGTCCCAGTCCGACGGCTTCCAGCCGATCTTCCGGGGTGGCGGCCTCCGCGCCGATCTTCGCTGCCCGGCCGTTGCGGGCATCGTTACCCAGCCAGAAATCGCGGACAGCGCCGGCTTCGGCGGGTAGCGCGATGAACGGTTCGTCGATCAGGTCGGCGAAGTCGATCATTTCCTGACCTGCCCGGGGGTGGTTCTCCGGGAGCAGGACCCAACGCCGTTCGGTGCGCAGCACCTGCCAGCGGTAACGGTTGGGATCGGGTAGGGGAAGCCAGACCAGAGCGAGATCGGCTTGGCGACCGGACAGACCGCTGGACGGATCGGTCCAGGAGGCCTGGTGCAACGCGAGCCGGTGACCGCTGGCGCTTTCCAGGTCGCTGAGCAGGCCGCGACCGAGGTTCGATTGCAGGCCGACGCGCAGTACTTCGCCCGCTTCCTGCAGTGAGCCGTTGGTGGTCTCCCAGAGTTCCAGGATCTTGCGTGCGCCACCCAGTAGTTCCTTACCGGCCACCGTGAGTGCGACGCTGCGCTGGTTGCGGTCGAACAGGACCACATCGAGCTGACGTTCCAACTGCCGGATCTGACGCGACAGTGTCGGTTGAGCGATGTGCAGCCGCTGAGCGGCGTTGGTGAAGTGCAGTTCCTCGGCGACGGCGACGAAATACCGCAGATCGCGCAAATGCGGGTCCATAGCACCTTGCTATCAGAATCGTTGCTGAATTTCCAGCCCTAATGTGTTCGTAAGGTCCGCATAGCGGCCCAGAAACAGTCGGCAGGTTTGTTAGTGACAGCTTATTCGGTGTCAGCGTGATGTGCATCATCGGTTTCGTGCCGGGCGGTCTGTGTGGCGATCGCGGGCGTTGTGACGTAAACCGCCGGACGTTTGCGGTGGTAGAGCTCTTCGTGGAATATGCGGTGCCGACCTCGGGTGATGAAGCCACGGGACTGTCGATGCCGCGGCCGCGGCAACGGATTTCGCGCGGCTCTATCCGACTGTGCACGTCAAGTGATATTGATCACAATAGTGTTTCGATGGGTGTTCGATGGTGCGGACGACAGCGCCGCGGCCCACCGGTAGCGGACCGCGGCGCGTATCGGCAGATCGAAGTTCAGTCGTTGCGGATGCGTTCCTCGTAGGCCTTGCGCTGTTCGCTGTCCACATCGTCGAGGAAGGTCTGTGCCGACCCCATCGAGCGGCCCAGCGCATCGCCCACCGACTGCGGTAGCAGGTTCACGAAGACCGACATGGCGCCCGCGGCCCGCGTCACCCGGGTCTTGGCCTTCGGCTTGGCGATGAGCCGGACCACCGCGGCGGCGATATCCTCCGGTTCCGCGGCCGGCAGGCCCTTGGGGGCAGCGACCCCCGACCCGAGTTCGGTCCGGGTCAGCGTCGGCAGTACCGAGGAGAATTCGACACCGGTCCCGCGGTACTCCTCGCGCAAGGTATCGGTGAAACCCAGTACCGCATGCTTGGAGGCGTTGTAGGTGGCCAGGCCCGGAATATGGGTTTCACCGGCCAGCGAGGCGATATTGATGATGTGCCCGTGCCTGCGCTCGAGCATCCGGGTCAGCGCGATCTTCGACCCGAGGATCACGCCGTAGATATTGATGTCCAGGATCCGGCGGGTGATCTGGTCGGACTCGTCGACCAGCCGCCCGGTCGGCATGATGCCCGCGTTGTTGATCAGTACGTCGATCGGCCCGAGTTCGCGCTCGACATCGTCGAGGAAAGTGGTGAACGACTGCTGATCGGTCACATCGAGCCGGCCGTAGTGGTCGAAATCGTAATCGGTGCCCGATTCCTTGACCGTTTTCTCGTCGATATCGCCGATCGCGATCTTCGCGCCCAGTTTCGCCAGCGCCACTGCGGTGGCCAGGCCTATCCCGCGTGCGCCGCCCGTGATCACGACAACCTTGCTGCGGATGGAATCGGTGCCGGTCATCGTTTGTCTCCCTTGAGCCGGAGTAGGGCGGGCAGGTCGATCCGGCGCATACCACGCGCACCGGCCGCGCGCATGGCGCCCAGTCCGATCAGGATCTTGTTCAGGTCGTAGGGCATCCAGGTCAGCTCGCGTTCCTGGGTCGGCAGCAGCGGCGTCGTGATCGCCTTGGCCTTGCAGTACTTGCGCACGCCCTGGGCGCCGCCCCAGCGGGCGCCGACGCCGGAATCTCCCCAGCCGCCCATCGGCAACGCGAAATTGAACAGGTTGGCGAAAATATCGTTGATGTTCACCGCCCCGGCGTTCAACGCCCGCGCGACCCGTTCGCCTCGGGCCTTGTCGCCGGTCCACACCGAGGCGGACAGGCCGTACACCGAGTCGTTGGCCAGGCGGACTGCCTCGGCCTCGTCGGCGACCTTCATCACCGGCAGTGTCGGTCCGAAGGTTTCCTCGCTGATACAGGACATGCTGTGGTCGACGTCGACGAGGACCGTCGGTTCGAAGAACGTGCCCTCGCCGGTCCGTTTGCCGCCGGTCAGTACTTTCGCGCCCGCGGCCACCGCTTCCTCGACATGCCGGGACACGATCGCGACCTGGCTCTCGTTCGCCATGGCGCCGACATCGTAGCGAGGAGTGCGATCGTCGCGACCCTGCCGCAGGGATTTGACGTTCGCGGTCAGTTTGGCGACGAATTCGTCGTAGACCGGGGCCTCGACATAGACCCGCTCCACCGAGATGCAGACCTGGCCGGAGTTGAACATGCCGCCGAACGCGATACCGTGCGCGGCGCGATCGAGATCGGCGTCGGCGAGCACGATCGCCGGATCCTTACCGCCCAGCTCCAGGCTGTAGGGAATCATGCGGGCGGCGCAGGCAGCGGCGATTCGGCGGCCGGTGGCGGTGGAGCCGGTGAACTGGATGTAATCGGCGTTGTCCACCACGGCCGCGCCGGTCGCCCCGGCTCCGGTGACGACGGAGAACACCGGCGGTGCGCCGATCTCGGACCAGCCGCGGGCCAGTTCGAGGGCCGACAGCGGGGTGACCTCGGACGGCTTCAAGATCACGGCCGCCCCGGCGGCCAGCGCCGGGATCACATCGAGGATCGGCATGGCCAGCGGGAAGTTCCACGGCGTGATCACGCCGACCACCGGATACGGTTCGAATACCGTGGTCAAGCGTTTTACCCGGGACAGCGGGCTGTGCGGGGCGGGATGCTCGTCGGCCAGGAATTTGGGTGCGCGGCGCGCGTAGTAGCCGATCAGATCGCTGCCGAAGATCGGATCGATAAGGGAGTCCACTCGGGGTTTACCGGTTTCGGACTGGAGGACATCGGCGAGGGACTCGGTGTTGTCGATAATCCAGTCCTGCAGCTTCAGCAGCCATTCCTTGCGCCCGTTCGCGCCGATGGCTGCCCATTCGCGCTGGTGCTCGCGTAGTTCGGCGATGCGCGCCGCGACCTGCTCGGCCGGTGTGTCGGCAACGCTGCCGACGATTTCGCCGGTCGCGGGGTTGAGGACCCGGATATCCGCGTCCGGGGGCCGGCCCGTCACGGGCTCGGTATCGGGTCGTTCCGATTCGGTATCGGTCACTGCTGTTCTCCCACTGCATCGTGCTGGAACTGCCGGCGGCCGATCACAGTGGATCAGCGCACAGCACCGATCGTGACACAATTCATCGGTAACTGCCTCAGCATCTCATGGATACAGGGCAGCCTATCTGGGGCCACCGCGCCCGGTCGCGGCGTCCCGGTAGCGAGTGTTTACAGGTTTTCCCGAGCCAACCGGCGCAGCGGCGGTTCGGAGGTGGGCGGAACTCGCCGGTCGGGCAACTCGGTCAACAGGGCGGTGGTCGCCTCGGCGACCGCGGCCACTGCCTTGTCCACCGCGGGTTTGGTGGCCGAACTCAGGCCGGACAGGCCACCGACCTTGCGCACATACTGCAGTGCGGCGGCGTAGATCTCCTCCTCGGTGGCGGCGGGTTCCAGACCTCGCAAGACGGTGATATTTCTACACATGAATGCACATTAGCGCCGGAACCAGTGCCGTGACAGGACAAGCCGAAAATGTGAAAACACATTGAGCCGACCAGTGCCGGACGGGGGTCCTACACTCACGGTATGGCTGCTGCCGGATTGCCCACGCCGACCCCCTTCCCCTATCCGGAGCTCGACAAGCGCGAGGAAGACCATTGGTCCGGCGCGCAGATCGACGATGGCCGCTTGCGGGCATTGTCGCTGGGCGCCTTCTACTCGGCGCGCTGGGATGCCTTCCACGACGAATTGCTGCTCGGCCCCGAACGCGACCATCCGCTCGGCGACCGGCGCGAACTCGCCATCGACACACTCACCGGAGCCTGGGGTATCACCGACGGTACCGAGGCCCGCGCCTCGATGGAACAACTCCTCGAAGGGATGCACGCCCCGCTCTACGCCCTGGTCCACCCGCTGGTGACCGCATCGCTGAACGCCAGCGAACGGGACCGGTTCGGTGAGCGCGCCGACCGGCATCGCGCCTTCCTCCGGCAGGTCGCCTCGTTCCGCGGTATCGACAATTCCGAAGCCCTGGTCCGTGACTACGACATCTGGTCGCAAGCGATCAAAATCGGTTTCACCGATCACTTGTCCCGCCCCCTGCCCGCCGATATCCACGCCTGGGATCTCGCGCGCGTGGTCGCGGTGGCCCGGATGGCCTACACCGCCGGCTATATCGAAGCGGACGTCGCGTGGGACTATCTGGCCCGCGCGCTACCACTGGCTCAGCGCAAGTACCGCAACTGGCGCCAGTTCGGTGACGCCTACCTCACCGGCTGGACCTACTGGCAGGCCTGTGAGGACCTGGCCGAACTCAAGGACGGCGGGGTGGACCGACGGCTCGAATTGTTACGACTATGGCTACGCCCGACCAGTCCCTGGCGTCGTATAGATCTGGTGTAGTCCGATAGGCCCGGTCCGGGACGCTTCAGTCCTGGTCGGCCAGCCATTCCTCGAAGGTGGTCGGTGCCAGGCGCGCGTTCTCGCCGGGCAGTAGTACATTCCCGGCCATCTCGGGGCCGAAGATCGAGGACCATGTCGGGACCAGATCGACAGCATGGCCCCGGGCCCTGGCGCGGCCCGGTGTAGAGGACATCAGGGCCTCTCGGTCCGCACGCCTTTACACCGAGACCGTCAGATACCCGGCAGGGAGCGCAGGATGCCGCGGCCGTAGCGCTGGAACTGGGTGTCGTCGACCATTCCCAGCGAATGCCGTTCGACCAGTAGTTCCCATTCGGAGTACAACTGCGCGACGCTCGGATCGGCCGGGCCTGCCGAACCGTCCAGGGCGACCAGCCGCACTGCGAAGTTGATGGCGTAGGTCATCCGCTCGGTATCGGCGCGATCCAGCCCCGTGAAGCACATCGTGGTGTTGCCGTCGCGCACCTCGATGATGGGGCGGCGGTCGGCATCGCGCAGCCCGCCTGCCATAGAACCGGGTTCCTCGGTGGCCCGCGCCATCATGATCATCGGGATCGGTAGATCGTGGGCATAGGGTTCGTCCGTGCTCAGCGACGCCAGGAGTAGGCGTTTCGTGGTGACGGTGAGCAGGCAGGTGTCATCGTCCCCGATCGGTGGATGGGCGATGACATACGCGGTCTCCAGCACGTACTCGTCATCGTCGACGAGGCCGTGCAGATCGTGCAGGGCCGCTTCGCCGCGGCCGGTGACCGACATCCGGCCCACGGCCCGGTCGACGTCCGCGCGGACGGTGCCCCGTTCGGTGACCTCGGGGGCCGGCGGGTTCAGTGCCGGTGCGGAGATATCGATCCGTTGCGCGGCCAGGATCTGGTCGTTGATCCGCGAGACGATACCGGCGGCGGCGGGGACGTCGTGCTCGGCGATCAGCACCGGAAGCGGTGTCCGGTCGGCGGGCACTCCGACCAGGACCGGAGTGGGATAACGCAGGTAGATCTCGATGACGACCGCATCGTCGGCGCGCCGGCTGAGCCGCACCTCCAGCAGATCGGTGACTGCCACGTCGAGCACGCGCTCGCCGTCGGACTCGGTATCGCCGTCGGCTTCGGGGCGAAGGACTACCAGGCGTCCCTCTCCGTGCCGAACTATTGCTGTGGGTGTCCGTAACTCGACTATGTCCATACCCCCTGCGCTCGGGTCGTACGTCGATCATCATCGGTCGGGCGTGCCATGATTGTGATCACTACGAGATATCACAGACCACGACGCCGGGAACCACCGTGGTTTTCCGGCCGTTTACCTGTTGAACTGCATCACCAGCCGAACTCCTCGCTTGCGATAAGTCAGGAAGCGCGATGTATCGAGTAGACCGTACGCGGTAACGTGGCATGTCCGCATCCGAATCCGCCCACCGGGCGGCCGCGGAAGCGGGTTGCGCCGCTCGAGACCGACGCATCGCTAGGCAAAACGCGGAGACGCCTGAAAGGACTGGCCGCCCGGCCGACGCTCTATGAACCGCAAGACAGTGTTTCGCACCCTGGCGATAATCGCGGGTATTCTGCTCGTGATCTATCTGTTCAGTTACTTCGGCAACGACACCCGCGGCTGGCAGAGCGTCGATACGTCGGTGGCGCTCGAGCAGCTGAAGGACAAGGACAACGTTGCCAACGTCCAGATCGATGATCGCGAGCAGCAGCTGCGGATCGAGCTGAGGACCGGCAACGACGCCACCGAGGGCCAGAACCAGATCATCGCCAAATATCCCGGCGGTAGTGACACCTCGTCACAGATCTTCCAGGCCGTCCAGGAATCCGGCGCGCCGTACAACACGGTCGTCAAACAGGAGAGCTGGCTCACCCAGATTCTGCTGTTCGTCCTGCCGATGGTCATCCTGCTCGGCCTGTTCATCTTCGTGATGTCGCGGATGCAGGGCGGCGGCCGCGGCGGCATGATGGGCTTCGGTAAGTCCAAGGCCAAACAGCTGTCGAAGGATATGCCCAAGACCACCTTCGCCGATGTCGCCGGCGCCGACGAAGCGGTCGAGGAGCTCTACGAGATCAAGGACTTCCTGCAGAACCCCGTGCGCTACCAGGCGCTGGGCGCGAAGATCCCGAAGGGCGTGCTGCTCTACGGTCCCCCCGGTACCGGTAAGACCCTGCTCGCGCGGGCCGTCGCGGGCGAGGCCGGGGTGCCCTTCTTCACCATCTCCGGTTCGGATTTCGTGGAGATGTTCGTCGGTGTCGGCGCGTCCCGCGTGCGCGACCTGTTCGAACAGGCCAAACAGAACAGCCCGTGCATTATTTTCGTCGACGAGATCGACGCGGTCGGCCGCCAGCGCGGCGCCGGCCTCGGCGGCGGGCACGACGAACGTGAACAGACGCTCAACCAGCTGCTGGTCGAGATGGACGGTTTCGGCGACCGCACCGGCGTCATCCTGATCGCGGCCACCAACCGCCCCGATATCCTCGATCCCGCGCTGCTGCGCCCGGGCCGGTTCGACCGGCAGATTCCGGTCAGCAACCCCGATCTCGCCGGTCGCCGGTCGATTCTGCGGGTGCATTCGCAGGGTAAACCGATCGCGCCGGAAGCCGATCTCGACGGCTTGGCCAAACGCACCGTCGGTATGTCCGGTGCCGATCTCGCGAATGTCATCAACGAGGCCGCGCTGCTCACCGCCCGGGAGAACGGCGCCACGATCACCGGCGACGCGCTCGAGGAATCGGTGGACCGGGTGATCGGCGGGCCACGCCGCAAGAGCCGGATCATCAGCGAACACGAGAAGAAGATCACCGCCTACCACGAGGGCGGTCACGCCCTGGCGGCATGGGCGATGCCCGATATCGAACCCGTCTACAAGGTGACGATCCTGGCCCGTGGCCGCACCGGTGGTCACGCGATGACCGTGCCCGAGGACGACAAGGGCTTGATGACCCGCTCCGAGATGATCGCCCGGCTGGTCATGGCCATGGGTGGTCGGGCGGCCGAGGAACTGGTGTTCCACGAGCCCACCACGGGCGCGTCCTCCGATATCGACCAGGCCACCAAGATCTCGCGGGCAATGGTCACCGAATACGGGATGAGTGCCCGCCTGGGCGCCGTCCGCTACGGCCAAGAGCAGGGCGACCCGTTCCTCGGCCGGTCCATGGGAACCGCCTCGGACTATTCGCACGAGGTCGCGGGCGCGATCGACGTGGAGGTCCGTAACCTCATCGAGGCCGCGCATACCGAGGCCTGGTCGATCCTCAGCGAATACCGCGATGTGCTCGACGAGCTGGCCACCGCGCTGCTGGAACGCGAAACCCTGCACCGCAAGGATCTGGAAGTCATCCTGAGTGCGGTACAGAAGCGGCCGCGTATCACCGCGTTCAACGATTTCGGTGATCGGGTGCCGTCGGACAAACCGCCGGTGAAGACACCCGGCGAACTCGCGGCCGAACGCGGTGAGCCCTGGCCGCCGGAGCCCAAGGTGCCCGCCGGTATCACCCCCGGCGACCCCTCGGCCGCCGGCAGCGTCCCGCAGCCCGCCGGATACCCGGGCGCACCCGTCGCGCAGCCCGGATACGGGCAGCCGCCGGCCGGCTACCCCGCTCCGCAGCAGCCCGCTCCCGCGTATCCGCGTGGGGCCACGCAGGGGTCGCGTCCGGATTACGGTGCTCCCGCGGGTTGGTCGGCTCCGGGCTGGCCACCGCGGGAACAGCAGGCACCGCCCGCCGAACGCGGTTACGGCGGCCCTCCTCCCGAGCAGCCGCGCCATACGCAGCCGGACCCGAACTCGGGCGGATACCGCGGCGAAGGCGCCGCCCCGCCGTACGACCGTGGCCAGGGCGATCCCGGTTACGGTGCCGGCGAGGAGCCCGGTCGTGGCGGCCCGCACTCCTGGGACAGCCCGAACGGTCGGCAGTAGTCAGGCGCCGATTACGCTCGGACCCGACGGCGCCCGGTCATTACTGCCGCGCCCGGATTGTGGAGGTGTCCTCGAATGTCGGCCAATCAGCAGACCAACGGCCATACGACCGGTATCCCCGCCGAACTGGGCGAGACCGGCGGCCCGGCGCCGGAGCTGATCGCCCGGCACACCGGAAAGCCGTTCGACCAGCAGCGCGCCGAGGCCGCGGTACGGGAGTTGCTGCTCGCGGTGGGGGAGAACCCCGACCGGCCCGGGCTGCTGGATACGCCCGCGCGGGTCGCGCGGGCCTACCGGGAAATGTTCGCCGGGCTGTACGTGGAACCCGACGCGGTGCTGAACACCACCTTCGACGAGGAGCATCAGGAACTCGTGCTGGTTCGCGATATCCCGATGTACTCGACCTGCGAGCACCATTTGGTGTCTTTCCACGGTGTCGCGCACGTCGGCTACATCCCGGGTCCGCACGGCAGGGTGACCGGATTGTCGAAACTGGCCCGGCTGGTCGACCTGTACGCCAAACGCCCCCAGGTGCAGGAACGGCTGACCAGTCAGATCGCGGACGCGGTGATGCGCAAACTGGATCCGCGCGGCGCGATCGTGGTGATCGAGGCCGAACATCTCTGCATGGCCATGCGCGGTATCCGTAAGCCCGGCGCCAGCACCACGACCTCCGCGGTCCGCGGGTTGTTGCAGACCAATTCGGCCTCGCGCTCCGAGGCCCTCGACTTGATTCTGCGCAAGTGAACGATCAGCGTTCCGACGCCGGTCCCACCCTGACCGGGGTGATGCCCCGGCCGGGTGTGCAACCGCGGCCGGGCCGGTCGTGTGTGGTGATGGGCATCGTGAACGTCACCAGCGATTCGTTCTCCGACGGCGGGCGCTATCTGGATCCGGACCGGGCCATCGAACACGGGGTCCGGCTCTATGAGTCCGGCGCCGACATCATCGATGTGGGCGGGGAATCGACCCGGCCGGGCGCGGTGCGGGTCAAGGCGGAAACCGAGGTCGAACGAGTGGTGCCGGTGATCGCCGGACTGGTTGCGGCCGGCGTCCCCACCAGCGTCGACACCATGCGCGCTGCGGTCGCGGAAGCGGCCATCGCGGCGGGAGTATCGGTGATCAACGATGTCTCGGGCGGACGTGCCGACCCGGCGATGGCCGAGGCGGTTGCCGCGGCCGATATTCCGTGGATTCTCATGCACTGGCGGGCGGCGGCCGACTACCGGCACACCGGCCCCGCAGACCACTACGACGATGTCGTGGCCGAAGTGCGGGCGGAACTCGGGGTTCAGGTGCGGCACGCGGTTGCCGCGGGGGTGGATCCGGCCCGGATCATTCTCGACCCCGGGCTGGGGTTCGCCAAGAATGCCGAACACAACTGGGCACTGCTGGCCGCGTTGGACACTTTCGTCGCAGATGGCTTCCCGATACTGATCGGGGCCTCGCGGAAACGTTTCCTGGGTGCGCTGCTGGCCGAGAACGACGATCCACGCCCGCCCGCCGGGCGGGAAACCGCCACGGCCACGATTTCGGCGCTGGCGGCATGGCACGGCGCATGGGGGGTGCGGGTGCACGATGTACGCGGGTCGCAGGACGCACTAGCGGTAACCGACGCCTGGCGCCGTGCGATGGGAGACACGTGGTGAGCGCCGGGGCGGGAGACCGGATCGAACTGCGTGGCCTGCGGGTCTTCGGCTACCACGGAGTTTTCGAGCACGAACGCCGGGACGGCCAGGAATTCGTCGTCGATCTCACCGTCTGGACCGATATCTCCGCGGCGGCGGCCACCGACGATCTCGACCGCACCGTGGACTACGGCGCGCTCGCAGAACTCGCCGTGACGATCGTGCAGGGCCCACCGCGCAATCTCATCGAGACCGTGGCCACCGAAATCGCCGGGCGGGTGCGCGCTGTTCCCGGTGTCGCCGATGTCGAGGTCGTGCTGCACAAACCGAGCGCGCCCATCCCGCACAGTTTCGCCGACGTCCGGGTGGTCACCGCGGGTCGCCGGGAACCGGGGCCCGAATGACGCGCGCGGTCTTGTCCATCGGCTCGAATATGGGGGATCGGCTCGCGCTGTTGCGCGGTGTAATCGCCGGATTCGGTGCGCGCGTACGTGCGGTTTCACCGGTATACAGCACCGCCCCATGGGGCGGTGTGGACCAGGACGATTTCCTCAACGCCGTACTGGTCGTCGACGATCCGGCGTACGACTGCCGCGCCTGGCTGGTGCACGGTCAGCGGCTCGAACAGGCCGCCGGCCGCGAGCGCACGGTGCGCTGGGGCGCTCGCACTCTGGACGTGGATATCGTCACCTGCGCCGAAGCCGTCGCCGGGGAGTTCCGATCCTGTAGCAGTACCGACCCGAACCTCACCCTGCCGCATCCACGCGCCCACGAACGCGCCTTCGTCATGATCCCGTGGCTGGACGTGGAACCCGGGGCCGTGCTGGACGTCGCGGGTATCGGATATCCGGTGCGAGATCTGTTGTCGAAGCTGGACGCGAGCGAGGTAGCGGGGGTTCGCCGCACCGACCTCAGCCTGATACCCGCCGCGGGAGCCGCACCATGACCTTCGGGGGCAGCGATGAGAACACCCCCGGTAACGGTGGGGGCGACGGCGATATGAGGCTGAAACCCACCCGTATCCGGGAGTTGCTGGCCAATATCGCGATCGCGGCCGTTATCGCCTGGGTGGCCACCCGGCTCGCCTACGGGAGTTTCCCGCCGATCTCCACGATCGCGGGGGCCTCTCTGTACCCGGTGGCCGCGCTCGAGGCGGCGCTCGGGTTCTATATCCGCGCCCGGGTGACCAATAGACAGATCGGTGCCGACCGGCGTCAGCTGCATCCGATCACAGTGGCCCGGGCGTTGGCGCTGGCGAAGGCGTCCGCGCAGGTGGGTTCGCTGGTGGCCGGGGTCTGGCTGGGATTCCTGCTGTGGATCTTCCCGCAGCGGGGGGAGCTGCGGGCCGCCGACGCGGACTATCCGGGCGTTCTCATCGGCTGCGGCGCGGGTATTGCGCTGGCCGTCGCGGCGTTGTGGCTCGAACACTGCTGCCGGGCTCCGGACGACCCGACCGACGAACCCGCGCCATCCTAGACCTCTTCGTGACGGATCACGCCCATTCTGACCTGGGCGCGTCCGACTTTCCCGATTACTCTTGCGGGCATGGTGTCACCGTCCCGCAGTAGTTCTTCCGCGCGCAGCCGGGAAGATGTGGGCAAAGTGTTCCTCGGCGGCCTGGTGCTGCTCGGGGTGGTGGCCAGTGTCCTGCTGGTGCTCAGCGAGAGCGTGCAGCTCATCCGCGTGGGGCTGGTGGCGGCATTGTGGGCGGCGGTACTGGGGGCGTGGGCGGTGAGCCGGTACCAGGCCAAGGTCCGGGATCTGCGTGGCGCCTATGAACGGGAACTGGAGCGCGAGATCAGTGCGCGCCGTGAACACGAGCTCGGAATCGAGGCCCGGGTGCGTTCGGAGGTCGGCGCCGACGCGACCGAGATGGCCGCGTTGCGGGCCGAGCTCGCCGTGCTGCGCCGGCAACTCGAACGGCTCTTCGACGGTGAGCTCGCGCCCGAGCGTCCCGCGTTGCGGGCCGCGTCCTTCCGTGTTCAGGAGCTGCCCAGCGCGCAGGACCGGGCCGGTTTCGCGGCGGCCTGGCCGCCGGCCGAGGACGGTGAGCGGCACGCGGTCGACGCCTGGGCCAACGCCGCGGCGAGCTGGTCGCATGCTGCGGACGGCTGGGTCGATCCCGAAGACGATGTGGCGGAATCGGGCGCCGATACCGGGGACCGCAGTTCCGGCACCCCCGTCTACGAAAGCGATCACCCCGGCCGCCCGCGGTTCGCCGGCCCCGACGACGATCCCATCACCGCCGAAACGGCGATCGTGCGCCTCGACGACGAACCGGGTCAGGCTCGGCCGGGAGCGGGGCTCGCGGGTCCGAGCTGGGCCGATGCCTTCACCGAGGTCGACGATGCCGCGGATGTGCCGGGTGGCGCCGAGCGGCACGGTCCGCCGCACCCCGCCGAATTCGTCCAGGGGCCGCCGCGGCCGCCCGAGCCGGTTCACGGTCCGCCCGCACCGCGCCGCCCGGCCGCCGTCGAGGCCGAACCGTCCAAGACACCGGTTTCGGTGAAGGCCAGGGACAACAGCCGCGCCCCGGGCAAGTTGTCCCCGCGCGGCGCGGTCAATTCCCGGCGCCGCCGCACCCAATCCGACCCGGCGGGTTCGCGGCGGCTGTCGGTGGCCGAGATCATGGCGAACCTGCGCCGGGAAGAAGAGCAGCGCAGCTCCTGAGTGCGGCATATCACCCGGTGTCCCCGTGGCGCATCGGCGGTCGTGAGTCATATCCTCGATGCGTAACGTCCGGTACCCGCAGCGCGGGACTGGAACGACTTTTCGAGAGGACACTGTTGACCTCGCCACGCGTGACTCCTGGCAATCCCGCGAGTGGTGATCCGGCGCCTGCACGCCTGACGGTAGGAATCGTTTCGGCGGGACGCGTGGGATCCGCTCTCGGCGCCGCGCTCGAACGCGCCGGACATGTGGTGTTCGGCGTCGCTGCCATCTCCGATGCCTCGGTACAGCGGGCACGTACCCGGTTGCCCGAATCCCGGATCCTCCCGGTCGAGGAGGTAGCCGCGCGCTGCGAACTGCTCATCCTGGCGGTTCCGGACGCCGAACTGGCCGGGTTGGTGCGCGGGCTGGCGAGCGCGCGGACGGTGCGGCCCGGCACGATCGTGGCGCATACGTCGGGCGCGAACGGTATCGCGATCCTGGCGCCGCTGGCGGAGGCCGGTGCGCGACCACTGGCCATTCATCCGGCGATGACCTTCACCGGCCACGACGAGGATCTGTCCCGCCTGTCCAATGCGTGTTTCGGGATCACCGCGGCGGACGAGATCGGCTACGCCATCGCGCAGTCGCTGGTGATCGAAATGGGCGGGGAACCGGTCCGGGTGGCCGAGGAGCACCGAACCCTCTATCATGCCGCGCTCGCCCACGGCAGCAATCACCTGGTCACCCTGGTACTCGACGCCGTGCAGGCGCTGCGCAAAGCGCTCGCCGGGCCGGGACTGCTCGGCCAGCAGACCATCGACGATCAACCGAACGGCCTGCCCGAACGGCTGCTCGCGCCACTGGTCTCGGCGGCGCTCGACAATGCCCTGCGCCGCGGCCAGGCCGCGCTCACCGGCCCGGTCGCCCGGGGCGATACTGCCGCGGTTGCCGCGCATCTCGAGGCCTTGGCCGTTGCCGACCCACAGATTGCCGCCGGTTATCGGGCAATGTCGCGCCGCACCGCCGAACGGGCGCAGGCGCCCGACGAACTTCGTGCACTGCTGGAGGAACACCGATGAGGCGACACCTGCGCCGCGGAGGGCATGCATCGGAATCGAAGGAGGCAGCATGACGGATCAGACCCTGCGCGATGCCTACCGCGCCGGCGAGCTGACCGTGCAGCACGACCCGGCCGTTCTCGGCAAGGTTGTCCGCGCCCTGCGCCGCTCCGGCCGCACCGTCGGACTCGTCCCCACTATGGGTGCCCTGCACGAAGGTCATCTGGAGCTGGTCCGCCGCGCCAAGCGCACCAACCAGGTCGTGATCGTCTCGATTTTCGTCAACCCGCTGCAGTTCGGGGCGAACGAGGATCTCGACAGCTATCCGCGCACCCTCGAGGCGGATGTCGATTTGCTCCGCGCGGAGGGCGTGGACCTGGTATTCGCCCCGAGCGCGGCGGATATGTATCCCGACGGTCCGCGGACCACGGTGCAGCCGGGCCCGCTGGGCGCCGAACTGGAGGGCGGTTCCCGGCCGACCCATTTCGCCGGGATGCTCACCGTGGTGGCGAAACTACTGCAGATAGCGAGCCCCAACGAGGCCTTCTTCGGCGAGAAGGACTATCAGCAGCTGGCGCTGATCCGGCAGATGGTCCGCGATCTGAACTTCGACGTGAAAATCGTCGCCGTCCCGACGGTCCGCGAATCCGATGGCCTGGCGCTGTCCTCGCGTAACCGCTATCTCGACTCGGCCCAGCGCGAACTCGCGACAACCTTGTCGGCCGCTCTACTGGCCGGCGCCCGTTCCGGCGCCGCAGGCGGACAGGCCGTGCTCGACGCGGCCCGTTCGGTCCTGGCCGCAGCCCCCGGTATCGAACTGGACTACCTGGAACTCCGTGCCGCGGATCTGGGCCCCGCACCGGAAGCAGGCAACGCCCGCCTCCTGATCGCGGCCCGCGTCGGCAGTACCCGCTTGATCGACAATGCCGCCGTCCAGCTCGGTGTGCAGTTGGACGGCCACCCGGACGCGGACATCTCGTCCCGCCCGGCGGAACGATCTGCCACTTCCACAGGTGTTGACCGATGAGTACACGTGCAGCCGAAGCGCCCACCGCCGGCCTGCCCCGGCCCACGGCGCTTCGCGAAGGCGCCGACCTGAACCACTCCACGGCCCCCTCGGCCACCTACCCGAGCCGGTCACCCGCGGTTGCAGCCGACATCGGCCTCGAGTTCCTGCCCGGCCTTCGCTCTATCGGACGGCCGGCTTCCCTGGGCGGGGCCCGCCCCTGGTCTGGAGCGACGGCGCGGGAGAGCGAAGCGGAGGAGCGGAGGAGTGAAGACCAGGGGTTAACAGGGCCACGCCCTCGAGCCGCGGAGCGGCTCCGAAATTACAGCCCGCCCCTTCGCGGATGGCCCGCCCCGATTGCGGGTTCATCGGGTCTCCGGCCTGGTGTGGCGGAGCGCGTCCAGAGTTACAGCCCGCCCCTTCGCGGAAAATTTACTCCGGGAGCAGGGACAACAGCCCCCCGACCCACGCCACCGAAGGCGGCGCAAATAAGCACAGAAGGGCGACCGTGATGTTGCGGACCATGATGAAGTCGAAGATCCACCGGGCCACCGTGACCCATGCCGATCTGCATTATGTCGGATCGGTGACCGTGGACCAGGATCTGCTGGATGCTGCCGATCTGCTCGAGGGTGAACAGGTCTGCATTGTCGATATCGACAACGGGGCCCGGCTCGAAACCTATGTGATCGCCGGTGAGCGCGGTTCCGGGGTGATCGGTATCAACGGCGCCGCCGCCCATCTGGTCAACCCGGGTGATCTGGTGATTCTCATCGCGTACGGGATGATGGACGAGGCCGAGCTGCGCGATTACGACCCGAAGGTGGTGTTCGTGGATTCGCGTAACCGGGCGGTCGAACTGGGCTCGGATCCGGCGCATGCGCCGGCGGGCTCGGATCTCATCAGCCCGCGTAATCTGTCGCTGGTCTGAGCGCCGACGGCAAACGTATGCTGCTGACTCTCGACGTCCGCACTACCAGCACTGTCATCGGGTTGATGAACGGCACCGATCCCGGGGCGGAACTGGTGCGGCACTGGCGGATTCACACCAACCCTCTGCACACCGCCGATGAGTTCGCAATGAATCTGCGCGGTCTGCTGGGGGCCGATCTCGACACGGTGACCGGTATCGCCGGCCTGTCCACCATGCCGCCCATGCTGCGGGAAATGCGGCTGATGCTGGATCGCTACTGGCAGCACGTCCCGCATGTGCTGGTGGAGCCCGGAGTGCGGACCGGTATCCCGCTGCTGGTGGACAACCCGAAAGAGGTCGGTGCGGACCGGATCGTCAACAGCCTCGCGGCCTATCACGGATACGGCACCGCTTCGATCGTGGTGGATTTCGGTGTGTCGATCTGTGTAGATCTGGTGTCGGCGAAGGGGGAGTTCCTCGGCGGCGTTATCGCGCCGGGGGTGGAGATCGCGACCGAGGCGCTGATCGAGCGGGCCGCGCTGCGACGGGTCGAGCTGACCAGGCCGAGGTCGGTGGTCGGCAAAACCACTGTCGAATGTATCCAAGCCGGGGCCGTGTTCGGTTTCGCGGGGCTGGTGGACGGGCTCGTCGACCGGGTCCGCGACGATATCGATGGTTTCTCCGGCGACGATATCGCCGTGGTGGCGACGGGTCCGGCGGCGCCGTTGATCCTGGACGAATCCGAGACCATCGAACATCATCTGCCGCACCTGACGCTCACCGGCCTGCAACTCGTCTACGAACGGAACCAGCGGCGTAGTCGCTGATGAGTGCGCGGGACGTGGTCGCGGGCAAGTGCACAGATATGTGATGTATTCCGCTGGGCTGGGTGTGGCCGCCGCGGATCCGGATTGCTAAGCTCGCCGTGTGCTGTTCCGCATGCGTACCCAGGAGTGTTGTCGAGGCTGATTCGCCTCGACCGTTCGAGGCATCCCGAATTCCTCGTTCGTTCTCATTCCTGTTGGAGATGCGCACATGCGTTCCCCTGTTCTTACTTCGCTGGTTCCGGCCTCGGCTCGTGATAACGCCGCCGCGGCGGCGAATCCGATTCCCGATCGCCCGATTGCCCCGGCGTTGCCCACCCGGTTGCGGCCCGCGGATCTGTTACGGCTGACCGACGAGACCGGCGAAGATGTGCTCGCCGGCCGTTACGACCATCTGCTTCCCGACGACGGCCGCTGGCCGCTGGTGGACCGCTGGGCTGCCCGGTTGGCCGCCGATGACGAGGTCGATATCTGGCTGATCAGCTGGACGCCGGAGAAATCCACGAAACTGCACGATCACGCCGGTTCCCTCGGTGCGCTGACCGTGCTCAGCGGCGCGCTCGCGGAATACCGCTGGAACGGATCCGAACTGCGGCATCGGATCCTGGCGGCGGGTGATCAGGCGGCTTTCCCGATCGGCTGGGTTCACGATGTCGTCCGTGCTTCGGACCGGGTCGCGGTCGCGGGCCGGTCCGACCCCGGTCCGCTGGATCCGACGCTGAGCGTGCACGCCTACTCACCCCCGCTGACCGCCATGTCCTATTACGAGGTGACCGGTCACGGCAACCTCCGACGTACCCACACCGTCCTCACCGACCAGCCCGAAGGTGATCTCTGATGCCGTCGATGACCATCGACCAAATGCTCGACAACGCGCGCTCGCAGCTGCGGCGGATCCAGCCGATCGAAGTGCCCGCCGCGCTCGCGCGGGGCGCCATCCTGGTGGATATCCGGCCGGCGGCACAGCGGAATCAGGAGGGGACGCTGCCCGGTGCGCTGGTGATCGAACGGAATGTGCTGGAGTGGCGGCTGGATCCGAGCAGTTCGGCCCGGCTGGCGCTGGCCACCGACCACGAGGTCGAGTGGGTCGTGGTGTGCTCGCAGGGCTACACGTCGAGCCTGGCCGCGGCCTCGTTGCGTCAATTGGGGTTGCATCGCGCGACCGATCTGGTCGGCGGCTACCAAGCGCTGGTTGCTGCGGGTATGCGCACGGTGGCGACCGGCGCCGAGCACTTCACCAGGGAAGTTCGTTCGCTCGCGGTTCTCTGAATTGTTCGGTTTCCGGCGGCGAATAGATCCGGAGCGCAATACATTTCCGTGCTGTCTCCGCACCGGCGGTATTTCCTAAGCAACCAAATGGTCTATTTTCGTTGTCGGTGCGCGCGCCCACGCCGATTCCATATGGCGCGGTCCAGGGGCGGGCGGCTGACGAATCGATTTGCCGTGCACGCTAGGGTGGTTCGCTGTGAGCAACCCGAACTCCTCGTCATCCGGCGGCTCCGCGGGCACTGTTCCCGCGGCGCGATCCAGCCGCTCCGTGGAAGTCGACGACATCCCCGAGCAGATGCGGATCCGGCGGGAGAAGCGGGAACGGCTGCTCGCTGCGGGCGGTGAGGCCTACCCGGTGGTGGTGCCCCGGACCCATACGCTGGCCGAAATCCGCGCCGCCCATCCGGATCTCGAGGCCGATACCGCAACCGGTCAGCAGGCCGGTGTGGCCGGGCGCGTCATCTTCATGCGCAATACCGGGAAATTGTGTTTCGCGAAGTTGCAGGAGGGTGACGGCACCACGCTGCAGGCGATGATCAGCCTGAACGGGGTCGGTGCCGACGCCCTGGCGGCGTGGAAAGCCGATGTGGATCTCGGCGATATGGTTTTCGTCCACGGCGAAGTCATCTCGTCGCGTACGGGCGAATTGAGCATTATGGCCGATTCTTGGTCGATGGCGTCCAAGGCGCTGCGGCCCCTACCCGTCGCCCACAAGGAGATGAGCGAGGAATCACGGGTCCGCCAGCGTTATGTGGACCTGATCCTGCGCCCGGAGGCCCGGGAGATGGCTCGTACCCGGGTCGCGGTGGTGCGGGCGCTGCGTAACGCGCTCGAACGCCGGGGTTTCCTCGAGGTCGAGACACCGATGCTGCAGACTCTGCACGGGGGTGCCGCGGCACGGCCCTTCCGGACGCATTCGAATGCGCTCGATATGGATCTCTACCTGCGTATTGCTCCTGAGTTGTTTCTCAAGCGCTGTGTTGTCGGCGGGCTCGAGCGGGTCTTCGAGATCAATCGCAACTTCCGTAACGAGGGTGCGGATTCCACCCATTCGCCCGAGTTCGCGATGCTGGAAACTTATCAAGCGTACGGAACCTACGACGACTCCGCGCGGATGATCCGGGAATTGATCCAGGAAGTCGCTCGAGAAGCTCTGGGAACCGAGGTCGTCACGCTTGCCGACGGGTCGGAATACGATCTCGGTGGCGAGTGGACAACCGTGGAGATGTATCCGTCGCTATCGGAGTCGCTGGGCGTCGAGGTCACCCCTGAAACAACTGTCCCGGAATTGCTGGCGCTCGCCGAACGGGAAGGTCTGGAAATTCCCGAAGGCAAGGGCTACGGCCACGGCAAACTGGTCGAGGAACTCTGGGAGCACTGCTACGGAGACAAGCTGGACAAGCCGACTTTCGTTCGTGATTTTCCGGTCGAGACATCACCGCTGACCAGGCAGCATCGGTCGCGGGCCGGGGTTGCCGAGAAGTGGGATCTGTATGTCCGCGGCTTCGAGTTGGCCACCGGCTATTCGGAGTTGGTCGATCCGGTCATCCAGCGCGAACGGTTCGTTGATCAGGCACGGCTAGCTGCTGCCGGCGATGACGAAGCAATGGTTCTGGACGAAGACTTCCTCGCCGCGATGGAACACGGGATGCCGCCGACAACCGGAACCGGTATGGGAATCGATAGGTTGTTGATGGCGCTCACCGGATTGGGAATCCGGGAAACGATACTGTTCCCAATAGTGCGGCCGGTCGGCCGTTGAGCGATCGGTTTGCATAGCCGATCGCTCGTCTTGGAATTTTCCGAATTCGAGGTATTCTTGCCTCGGGTAATCGGCCTGATTTTGCCGGGCCGCACGATTTCGAGAGGACGTTCATCTCATGGCAAAGAAGGTCACCGTTAGCCTGATCGACGATGTCGACGGTGAGTCCATCGCGGACGAGACCATCGAGTTTGCAATCGATGGAGTGTCGTACGAGATCGACCTGTCGTCATCGAATGCGGAGAAGCTTCGGGACGAGTTGGAGCAGTGGGTTTCCAGTGCCCGGCGCGTGAGCGGCCGGCGCCGGGTGAAGTCCGCGGTTGCTGCCGGTGCGGGCAACAGCAAGGGACGTGCCACGATGGATCGCGAACAAAGCGCCGCAATTCGTGAGTGGGCACGGCGGAATGGTCACAAGGTTTCCGCACGCGGGCGTATCTCCGCCGATATCACCGACGCGTACAACAAGGCCTCGAAGGGGTAGTTCTTCTTTCAACCGTCGTCCGCTCGATATTTTCTACGAGGCGGACGGCGGTCGGTCTTTCTCGATAGCGAATAGGAATTACCGCTGGCCCCGGCGCCGTGTGCCGGGGCCGCTGCGCTCAGCGGTGTTCAGTCTTGCTCCACCGCCCGTCCGCCCGGCACCATAGGGGTGTTTGGTTTTCCGGGCCCGTGCGGTCGGGGTGGTGTCCGGCAGTTTCTGCCGGTATGGAGAGGTCAGGTAGCGGCGCAGTGTCCGGATCCGTCGGATCGTTTCTACGTTTCACCGATGACGAGGGTCGGCGGCGTGAGGTGATGCTGACCCCCGACCGGCAGCGCATCACGATAGGCCGTTCGGCCGGCGCGGACCTCTCGCTGCGCTGGGATGCCGAGGTATCGCGATTACATGCCGCCGTGGAATACCTCGCCGCGCAATGGACGATCGTGGACGACGGGCTGTCCCGCAACGGCACGTTCATCAACGGCGAAAGACTGCACGGCCGCCGCCGGCTCATGCCGGGCGACCGGATCCGGATGGGCACCTCCATGGTGTCGTTCCACGATTTCAACGGGGTTGCCGACGATGCGACCCGAGCCTCCAGTGGCACCGTCCCGACTGTCCGGTCGCTTACCGAGGCGCAACGCGGTGTGCTTATCGCCCTGTGCCGCCCGTACAAGGGCGACGCCGGTTTCGCCGCCCCCGCGACCAATCAGCAGATCGCCGACGAACTGTTCCTCAGCGTCGACGCCGTCAAAACACATCTGCGTGCGCTGTTCGCCAAGTTCGGCGTAGAGGATCTGCCCCAGAATCAGAAGCGCGTCCGGCTGGCGGCGCTCGCCATGCGCAGCGGGCTCATCAGCGATCGCGACCTGTAGACCTGGGGATATCTTGACGGGCCCGAACCGCCTGTGTTCGCTCTGGGCAAAACCGGAGTGGGAAACGAATACGTGGGTATGGGCGTTATGAATGAATAGCGCTGCGACCGGCCCACAGATCATTAGGGTGGACCGGCGGCAGTGAGACCACCCGCCAACTAGAGTGGGAGGCGGGGGCCGCAACCCCTGGCCTTCATGGCAGGCTGAGTCCGACGGTTGTCCACGACACACCACGGCGTCAGCCGGCCATAGAGTCCGGAGCAGGAGAGTGAGGGAGCGATGTTCGAGAGGTTCACCGACCGCGCAAGGCGTGTCGTCGTCCTGGCCCAGGAAGAGGCCCGGATGCTCAACCACAACTACATCGGCACCGAGCACATCCTGCTGGGTCTGATCCACGAGGGTGAGGGTGTCGCGGCCAAGTCGCTGGAGTCGCTCGGTATCTCGCTGGAGGGCGTGCGCAGCCAGGTCGAAGAGATCATCGGCCAGGGCCAGCAGGCTCCGTCCGGCCATATCCCGTTCACCCCGCGTGCCAAGAAGGTGCTGGAACTGAGCCTGCGCGAGGCGCTGCAGCTCGGCCACAACTACATCGGCACCGAGCACATCCTGCTGGGCCTCATCCGTGAGGGCGAGGGAGTTGCGGCCCAGGTCCTGGTCAAGCTCGGCGCCGACCTCAACCGGGTCCGCCAGCAGGTCATCCAGCTGCTGTCCGGTTACCAGGGCAAGGAGCCGGTGGAATCCGGTGCCCGCGGGGAAACCGGTACGCCGTCCACTTCGCTGGTCCTCGATCAGTTCGGCCGTAACCTGACCCAGGCCGCGCTGGAGGGCAAGCTCGACCCCGTGATCGGCCGCTCGAAGGAGATCGAGCGGGTCATGCAGGTGCTGAGCCGCCGCACCAAGAACAACCCGGTGCTGATCGGTGAGCCCGGTGTCGGTAAGACCGCTGTGGTGGAGGGCCTGGCCCAGGCCATCGTCAACGGCGAGGTCCCCGAAACACTGAAGGACAAGCAGCTCTACACCCTCGACCTGGGTTCCCTGGTCGCGGGCAGCCGCTACCGCGGTGATTTCGAAGAACGCCTGAAGAAGGTGCTCAAGGAGATCAACACGCGTGGCGACATCATCCTGTTCATCGACGAGCTGCATACGCTGGTCGGTGCGGGTGCCGCCGAGGGCGCGATCGACGCGGCCTCGATCCTGAAGCCGAAGCTGGCCCGCGGTGAGCTGCAGACCATCGGCGCCACCACCCTCGACGAGTACCGCAAGTACATCGAGAAGGACGCCGCCCTGGAACGCCGCTTCCAGCCGGTCCAGGTCGGCGAGCCGACCGTCGAGCACACCATCAACATCCTCAAGGGCCTGCGTGACCGCTACGAGGCGCATCACCGCGTCTCCATCACCGACGGTGCCCTGGTGGCCGCCGCCACCCTGGCCGACCGCTACATCAACGACCGGTTCCTGCCGGACAAGGCGATCGACCTGATCGACGAGGCCGGCGCGCGGATGCGTATCCGCCGGATGACCGCCCCGCCGGACCTGCGCGAATTCGACGACAAGATCGCCGATGCCCGCCGGGAGAAGGAATCGGCGATCGACGCCCAGGACTTCGAGAAGGCCGCGCGGCTGCGCGATAAGGAAAAGCAGCTCGTCGCCAAGCGCGCGGAGCGCGAGAAGCAGTGGCGCTCCGGTGATCTGGATGTCGTGGCCGAGGTCGACGACGAGCAGATCGCCGAGGTGCTGGCCAACTGGACCGGTATCCCCGTCTTCAAGCTCACCGAGGAGGAGACCACCCGTCTGCTCCGTATGGAGGACGAGCTGCACAAGCGGATCATCGGCCAGGAGGACGCCGTCCGGGCGGTCTCCAAGGCCATCCGCCGCACCCGTGCCGGCCTGAAGGATCCCAAGCGCCCCTCCGGCTCGTTCATCTTCGCCGGTCCGTCCGGTGTCGGTAAGACCGAGCTGTCCAAGGCGCTGGCGAACTTCCTGTTCGGCGACGACGATGCGCTCATCCAGATCGATATGGGCGAGTTCCACGACCGCTTCACCGCCTCGCGGCTGTTCGGTGCCCCTCCGGGGTACGTCGGCTACGAGGAGGGCGGCCAGCTCACCGAGAAGGTGCGCCGCAAGCCGTTCTCGGTCGTGCTGTTCGACGAGATCGAGAAGGCCCACCAGGAGATCTACAACACCCTGTTGCAGGTCCTCGAGGACGGGCGTCTCACCGACGGCCAGGGCCGTACCGTCGACTTCAAGAACACGGTGCTGATCTTCACCTCGAACCTCGGCACCTCGGATATCTCGAAGGCGGTCGGCCTGGGCTTCACCCAGTCGAACAACGAGGGCTCGAACTACGAGCGGATGAAGCTCAAGGTCAACGACGAGCTGAAGAAGCATTTCCGGCCCGAGTTCCTCAACCGTATCGACGATGTGATCGTCTTCCACCAGCTCACCACCGAGCAGATCGTGGAGATGGTGGATCTGATGATCAACCGCGTCGGCGTCCAGTTGAAGAACAAGGATATGTCGATGGAACTCTCCGACAAGGCCAAGAGCCTGCTGGCCAAGCGCGGGTTCGATCCGGTGCTGGGGGCGCGGCCGCTGCGTCGCACCATCCAGCGCGAGATCGAGGATCAGCTCTCGGAGAAGATCCTGTTCGGCGAGATCGGCGCCGGCCAGAACGTGGTGGTCGATGTCGAGGGCTGGGACGGCGAAGGGTCCGGCGAGGACGCCCGCTTCACCTTCACTCCGAAGACCAAGCTCACCAAGGACGAGGGTGAGAAGAAGCCGGAGGTCGTGCTGACCGGTGCCGGTGAAGGCACCACCGAGGCCGCCTCGGGCGAGTAGGAAACAAGTACGCGAAGGGCCTGCCCGGCTGTATTGCACAGCCGGGCAGGCCCTTTTGTATGTCTTGCGTCCGGATGGGTTCCGTCGTGGAACTCGTAGGCGGTAGGCGGGCGCGCGCGTAGGCTGGCGGCAAGGGAACTACTCGAATGGGGGCAACGATGACCGATCCCGCGCAGAGCCTGATCGCCGTCCTGCTGGACCGCTCCGGCTCCATGCAGTCGATCAAATCCGATACCGAAGGCGGATTGGCCGCCTTCTTCGAAGAGCAGCGCAAGGTCGAGAAAACCGTACGGGTAACTTTCGCCCAGTTCGATACCGAGTATGAATGCCTGTACTCGAATACCCCGCTCGAGCAGGTCCCGCCGCCGGTCCTGTCTCCCCGGGGCGGTACGGCGCTCTACGACGCGATCGGAAAACTGGTCACCGATATCGGTGCCGAGCTGGCGGCACGTCCCGAGTCCGAACGCCCGGGCACGGTGATCGTTGTCATCCTCACCGATGGCCACGAAAACTCCAGCCGTGAATGGACTCACGCAGCCGTACGCTCCCTGATCGAACAACAGCAGAACCAGTACCACTGGGATTTCCTGTTCCTCGGCGCCAATATGGACGCAGTACAGATCGGCACCGAACTGGGGTTCGCACCCCAGCAGTCGATTACCTACGGCGCCGCCCCCGCCGGGGTACAAGGGGTGTTCCGTGCAGCTGCCGCGTATTCCGGCCGGTTGCAAGCTGCGGGCACAGACACGCCGGGTTTCGCCCGCCGTGCCGGTTTCACTGACGAGGAGCGGCAAGGGGCCAATCCCGGACAGTGATCGCCCCGGCTGGTGTGCGGGAGTTGTCCGGGCTGCGGGCGCGCCTGGTCGTCCCGTTTGCGGGCTTCCGGTGGCCCGCGCCGCCGGTCGCCCGGCTACCGGCTAATCCGTTGTAGCGGGTCCTGTTTCGACCCGGCCCGGCGATTCGGCACGGACGACCGGCCGATCCGACGACGGTGTCGACCGCTTGCTCTCGTCCGATCCCGGCCCGGACCCCGAACCCGGCCCGGGCCGGGATCGCGGTGCCTTGTCCGGGTCGAACGCGATACGCAGCGGCCTGCTCGGCAACCGTGCCGCCACCCGGAAACCGCCGCTGGGTTTCGGGCCGGCCGTCAGCGCGCCACCGAGTGCGTGGGTGCGTTCCCGCATGGCGATGATGCCCATACCGCGCGTCGGGCCCGTGTGTTCGGGTTTGCCGGTGGGTCGGGTGTTGTCGACGGTGAGGTCCACGGAATCGGCGGTGAACCGCACGGTGACCGTGGCTTCGGCGCTGGGCGCATGCCGGATGACATTCGCCAGCGACTCCGTGATGATCTGGGTTGCCGCCTCGTCGATGGCCCCCGGTAGGGAACCGGCGGTACCGATCACCTTGGTGTGCACGGTCAGGCCGGCCAGCCGGGGTTTACGGAGTAGTTCCTCCAGATCCGACATCGTCGGGTCGGGTTCCCGCGGTGGTGGGGTAGGCGCCGCGGGCGGGGTGGCACTCCGGCCTGCCTGTTCGGGAGTCCCGGCCGGGCCTGCGGCACCTGTGCGGTCGCGGCGCCCGAAACCGTTACGCCGGGCGCGCTTCTCCCGCTCACCGCGCGCCCCGAGGGCCGGATCGCGGGGTCGTTCGCGGTCGGGCCGCGCCGGCTCGGCCGGTTCCACCGACTGGATGGCGTGGCGTAGCGCCTGTACGTCTTCGAGGGCATTACGGCTGGTGGTCTTGATTTCGGCCACCGTGCCCGCGGCCTTCGCCGATTTGTTCTCCACCTGTTGCAGCGCCATCCCCGACTGCACATTGATCAGCGAAAGATTGTGTGCCACCACGTCGTGTAGTTCCCGTGCGATCACCAGGCGTTCGGTACTCACCTCGAGCTCACGTAGCCGCTGCGCGGCGGTTGCGGTTGCGGCGTCACGCTCCCGGTACACCCGAAGCAGTGCGCGGCGCTGCCGCAACAGCACCACCAGGGCGACGGTCAGCGCAAGCCAACCCAGTAGCCCGGCCATCTGCCAACTCGTCATCGCGGACTCTCCACCTGCACCACCCTATTCGCACTTCGTGCAAAGGCGGCGGTGCACACCCGGATTCCCGGTGTGACAAGGCGTTTGCGGGTCCGTATTCGCCGATCGGGTACGCCGACGACGACCGGCCTCGCGACGATCGGCGCATCTGCGGCGGCGCCTGCCCGACGCGGGTATGGTCCAGAGATGGTCGACCAGCAAGTGCGTGTACCGGACCTGTCAGCGCGACCGTACGAGCTGACGGTGGAGCGGGTGATGAAAGCATCGCCCGAACTGTTGTACCTGGCCTGGACCCAGGGATTCGATATCTGGTTCGCCGAGCCCGCCACGGTGCGGATGCGGCCCGAGGTGAACGAGCCGTTCTATTTCGAAACCGCGCACGAGGGAAGTATGCACCCGCATTACGGGCGCTTCCTGCGGCTCGAACCCGGACGGCTGGTCGAAATGACCTGGGTGACCGGAGCAGCGGGTACCGAAGGCGCGGAGACCGTGGTCCGGGTGGAACTCGTCAAACAACCCCGCGGTATCCGGTTACGCCTGCGGCACAGCGGGTTTGCCGGTGAGGCCGCCCGCGACCGCTACCGCGCGACCTGGCCCAAGGCGCTGGCCCGCCTCGACGAACGAACCGCTGCGATCGGTTGACGAGTGCGGGTAGTTTCGGAACGGACCCGAACATATCGTCTTCGAAAGGATTGTGATGCCCACACGTACGGCGCGCACCGCATGGACCGGTGGTCTGCAGGACGGCTCCGGCCAGGTCGAGCTGGTCAGTTCCGGAGTCGGTAAGTACGAGGTGTCCTTCCCCAAACGTTCCGCCGAGGAAGCCGGTGGTACCACCAGTCCGGAGGAGCTGATCGCGGGAGCGCACGCGTCCTGCTACGCGATGGCCTTGTCGAACGAGATCGCCCAGGCGGGCGGTACTCCGGAGAGCCTCGATGTCTCGGCCGCGGTCACGCTCGGCCCGGATCCGGCCGGTGGCTTCCGGATCAGCCGGATCGCGTTGACTGTGCGCGGCCGGGTGTCCGGACTGGACAATGCGGGTTTCACCACGGCGGCTGCCGCGGCCAAGTCGGGATGCCCGGTGAGCAAAGCTCTGGCCGGAGTCGACGAGATCACCCTGGACGCCGCACTCGAGTCCTGAGCAGTTGCCCGGGCTCTCCCGCGAACGCGGGGAGCCCGGGCACCTCGGCCGCTAGCGGGGCATTCAGGTGAACCATGCGCGTGCCTCCGGCGTGTACATCGCCGGGATAGCGATCAAGACAGCGCAGATATGCCCGACGCGGGTGATCGCGACGAGTGCGTTCTCGACCGTCGTATCGGGCAGCAGATCGCCGTCGGCCGCGAGAAGCGCGGTGAGCGGCTCCACCAGCAGTGAGGCCGTACCGAGCACGCCGATCCCGAGTGCCAGCATGAGACGCGCCCAGCGGTCGCCGCGCAGCATCCGCCACGCCGCCACCAGCACCACGACGTAGATACCGGTGCGTATCAGCCATCCGGCGATAAGGGAGCCGAGCTCGGTCGATTGCCCGAACTGCCCCACGCTGTGGACCGCTGTTTCCGCGACACCGAATCCCACGGCGGCGACCAGCGCGCGAAACGCGAGGGTGACCGACCGGGGGCGCGGCACGGTGGCGGAGACGCTACTCGCGGCGCGAAAGGTGATCTCGTTCATACTCCCGACACTGCCGCGGACGAAGCGAAATCGTCATCACCCTGCGGTAGCAGTGGTTTTCCGCTACCGGGGTAGGGCGGGAGACCTCGGCGCCCCGGAAAAGCGCAGGCCACGCAACCGAACGTTGATGGCGTGGCCGGCTTCGGTGGTTCGGTCAGGCGTTCTTACCCGAGACGTCGAGAACCACCTCGAACTCCAGCAGCGAAGCGCCGGTGGCCACCGGTTTGTTCTGCTGCCCGGCATGCGCTTCCTTGGCCGGACCGTCCCGCCAAGCCGCGAAGGACTCCTCGGAATCCCACTGGGTGACGACGAAATACCGGTTCTCACCGGCAGTCGGCCGCAGCAGCTGGAAGCCCAGGAACCCGGGGGAGTTCTCGACGGCGTGCGCGCGGTGGGCGAACCGCTTCTCCAGTTCGGGACCCGCGCCCTCGGGGATCTCGATCGCATTGATCTTCACAACAGCCATACCCCGAGCTTAGTGCTGTAGTTCTCGAGAGTTCTCGAGGTGCTCCAGGACGCGGGTTCGGGGCTGTCGACTGCTGCTGTCGGGGTAGTGGTGGGGTGAGCTGTGATTTCGGAAGCCCGCGGTACCGCGGGGGCTTCCGATTGTCGAGCTCAGGACTTCGCTCGTCCGGCGCTGTGAACTGGCTGGGCAGTTCGCCGGGATCCAGTGGCTGTGCTGATGTGTGCGCTGCCTTCTGCGGCGGGGCCCGCTCCGTCGCTCCAGAACCGGGCGTGCCCTACCCAGGGGAAGGTGGACCGCATAGAGGGTCGGTGACCTCGGTCTGGGCAGGCTTTGGCAGGGGACGGGCTGTCCGGGCAGGTTCGGATACCCGGCGTGGATGCTGTGGAGCCGAATTACACTCGGGCCGGTGTTGCACGACGAAGGTGGGTCCGGGGTTCCGATACTGCTGCTGCACGGGTTGATGGGGCGCGCTCGGACCTGGGTGGACCAGCTCGCATGGCTGCGCGGCTACGGTCATGTGTACACCTTCGACGCGGCGGGGCACGGGCGGCCGGCTCCGGCCGAATTGACGACCGATGCGTTCGTCGCGGATCTGGCCGCGGCCACCAGCGGGATCGGTGAGCCGATGGTCGTCATCGGTCACTCCATGGGCGCCCTGCACGGGTGGGTTTTCGCGGCCGAGTATCCGGAGCGGGTGCGGGCACTGGTGGTCGAGGATATGGCGGCCGACTTCACCGGCCGTACTGCCGCGCACTGGGCGGCCATGATCGAGGCCTGGCCGCAGCCGTTTGCCGACGAGGCCTCCTTGCTCGAGTTCTTCGGCCCGGTCGCCGGACGTTATTTCCAGCGCTCTTTCGACCGGACCCCGGACGGCTATCGACTGCACGGAGAGATCGCCACCTTCCGCGATATCTCCGAGGAATGGGGCACCCGTGCGTTCTGGCCACAGTGGCGGCGGATTCGGGTGCCCACCCTGCTCATCGAGGGCGAGCACACCATCACCCCGCCGGGGCAGATGCGCCGGATGGCCGATCTCCATCCGGACGCCGAACATATCGTGATCCCCGAAGCGGGTCATCTGGTGCACGACGACCAGCCCGGCCGATACCGTGCCGCGGTCCAGCGGTTTCTCACCCGGGTGCTCACCGCGCAAACCGCACCGCGCGGCTGACTGTTCCGTCTGCGGATGCCCTGGGCTCGCTGTCTGCCCGGGCGGGCGAGCCGAACCTCGAGCGGTGAGTCCGGATAGGTAGCCCTGCCGGTGTCAGCCCTCGCCCGCCAACGCGAACCGGCCGTCCCGGGTCTGCTCGATCAGGCCGTCCACCAGCAGCGAATCCAGCGCACGGTCGCGCTGCCCGGGGTCGCGGGTCCAGGCCAGATCGAGGCGGATGCGGTCGACGGGTTCGGCTGCCGCACGCAGTACGTCGAGTAGCCGGCCACGCGCCTGCCGGTCGGTGCCCTCGTACTTCTGGGTTCGCCGGGTCGATTCCTGGCGCGGCCGGCCCGCTGTCACCCAGGCGCAGCGGGGCAGTGGGCAGCGGGTGCAGTCGGGGGTGCGGGCGGTGCATACCGTCGCCCCGAGTTCCATCAGCGCCGCGGAGAAGACCGCCGCCCGGTCCACCTGGATGGGTAGCAGTGCCTCGGTGTCGCGCAGGTCTCTGGCGGCCGGGTTACCGGCCTCGCCGCGTCCGTGTACGGCCCGGGCCACCACGCGGCGAACATTGGTGTCCACCACCGGAACTCGTTGTCCGTAGGCGAAACAGGCGACCGCCCGCGCGGTGTAGTCGCCGATACCGGGCAGTCCGAGCAGCACCTCGACGTCACCGGGGACCTCGTCACCGTGCTCGGCCGCCAAAACCTGTGCGCATTCGTGTAGCCGCAGGGCGCGCCGCGGGTAACCGAGTTTGCCCCAGGCACGTAACACCTCGCCCGCGCTCGCCGCCGCCATCGCCGAGGGCACCGGCCAGCGCGCCACCCATTCCCGCCAGATCGGTTCCACCCGCGCTACCGGGGTCTGCTGCAGCATGATCTCGCTCATCAGGATCTGCCATGCGGTCACCCCGGGCCGGCGCCATGGCAGGTCGCGGGCGGTGCGGGCATACCAGTCGATCAGCACATCGGAATCGAGCAGGGGTATCTCGCCCGCAGTGCCGCGGCCCGTTTTCGTCACCGGTCCGCCGACTGCTCCGCTGTTCACCCGAATCGCTCCGTTCTCACTGTGCAGTGCCACCGGCGACGCGGCTACCGACGCCGTGCCGTAACAAGACCGAAGCCGGGGGCAATGTCGAATCGTGCAGAATGGACACCATGCCTCAGTCCAACCCGGTGAGTGCCTGGAAGTCGCTGCGCGAAGGTAACGAGCGCTTCATGAACGGCACATTGCAGCATCCTAGTCAGGGAATCGCCGACCGAGCCAAGCTCGTCGGTGGCCAGAGTCCGACCGCTCTGCTGTTCGGCTGCGGTGACTCCCGGGTGGCCGCGGAGTTGATCTTCGATCAGGGCCTCGGCGATATGTTCGTGGTGCGCACGGCCGGCCACGTCATCGACGCCTCGGTACTGGGTTCCATCGAGTACGGCGTGGCGGTGCTGAACGTACCGCTGATCGTGGTCCTCGGCCACGACAGCTGTGGTGCGGTCAAAGCCACACTGGACGCGCTGGACGGCGGCGAGGTGCCGGGCGGGTTCATTCGCAGCGTTGTCGAGAAGGTCACTCCGTCGATGCTGATCGGCCGCCGCGAGGGGCTGGAAACAGTCGATGAGCTCGAAGCCCGCCATGTGGTGGAAACGAGCAGCTTGCTCATGGAACGGTCGAAAATCGTGTCCGAGCGGGTGGAAGCCGGCGAATGCGCCATCGCGTGCGTGACCTACAAGCTGGCCGAGGGCCGTGCTCAACTGCAGCGCGTGGTCGGTCAGATCGGGGAGACCGTCTGACGGTCGCGGTAGGTGTCGTCCGGCCGCAAAAACCGGTCGGACCACCGCGGTAGCGGTCACCGGAGCAGCTTGTGGTGTGCCGTTGACCGTCACCACCGCCGAATGCGCTTACCGTTGACACGTGTTGGAACCGACAGGACCGTTACCGCCGGAGATCTACTGGCGGCGTCGCGCTTTTGCCATCGGAGCGCTGGTGGTCGCACTAGCGGTGGTGATCTGGCTGGCCGTGACCGTAACCCGGGGTGGCGGTTCGCCCGAGGCGACCGGCGTCGCGGCCTCGTCCACGCCGAGCTCGGAAGCCGCGAAGAGTTCGGCGCCGTCGGCCACCACGACCACCACAGCGAAGTCGTCTGCCACGACCCCGGCCGCCGAATCGTCGCAGCCCGCGCCCGCGGCGTCCGGAGAATGCGCCGACCAATCGCTGGCCATCAAGGTTTCGGTGGCCCAGCCGACCTATCGGGTCGGGGAGGAACCGGTGTTCGGGATCGTGATCACGAATATCTCCGGTGAGCCCTGTAGCCGCGATATGGGGTCGGGGCTACAGCGGGTCTCGGTGCAGACGCTCGACGGTGGACGGCAATTGTGGGCCAGTACGGATTGCTACCCCGACGGTGAACCGGATCTGCGCACCCTCGATCGGGGTGAACAGGCCGCGTTCACGGTGACCTGGACCGGTACCACCTCACAGCCGGAATGTGCCGGCGAGCGGGTGCAGGTTCCCAGCGGGGCCTACCACGTGGTGGCGCAGCTCGGGGCCGTCCGTAGCGCGCCCGAACCCTTCAACATTGCGGAATAGCGGTGCGCCCGTAGCCGGTACCGTGGCGCGGACTATTTCTTCTTCGACAGGCCCGCCAGCCGGAGCGCGGCCCGTAGACCGGACGCCTCGTGCAGAGTCATACCCGTGTCCTTCGCGGTGACGCCGGGGGGCACCACCGCGTTCGTGAAACCGAGTCGTTCGGCTTCGGCCAACCGGCGTCCGGTGGCGGTGATCCGGCGGACCTCGCCGGCCAGCCCCACCTCGCCGAGGATCACCCAGCCCGGGGGGAGCGCGGTATCGCGGGCGGCGCCGGCGATGGCCAGTGCGATGGCCAGATCGGCAGCGGGTTCGGTGAGCCGCATACCGCCCACCGTCGCCGCGTAGACGTCCTGTTTGCCGACATAGAGCCCACAGCGGCTCTGCAGGACGGCCAGCACCATGGCGACCCGGTTGTAGTCCAGTCCGCTGACCGCCCGGCGTGGCGCCGGCACCTGGGTGTCCACCGTGAGCCCCTGGACCTCGCCGACCAGCGGCCGCTTCCCGTCCATCGCCACGGTGACCGCCGTACCGGGTACCGAATCGGTCCGGTGATGTAGGAATAGGCCGGAAGGATCTGTTACACAGGCGATTCCGTCATCGTGCAGTTCGAAGCAGCCCACTTCGTCGGCGCTGCCGAACCGGTTCTTGATACCGCGCACCATCCGCAGTGTCGAGTTCTTGTCCCCCTCGAACTGCAGCACCACATCGACCAGATGTTCCAGTGTGCGTGGGCCCGCAACCGCCCCGTCCTTGGTGACATGGCCGACCAGCAGGACCGCGATACCGCTCGTCTTGGCGAGTGAGGTCAGTGCCGCGGTAACCGCCCGGACCTGCGTGACCCCGCCGATTACGCCGTCGCTATCGGTGGCCAGCATGGTCTGCACCGAATCCACCACCAGCAGCGTGGGTTTCACCTGATCGACATGTCCGAGCAGAACCGACAGGTCCGATTCGGCCGCCAGGTACACCCGCTCGTGCACCGCCCCCGTCCGGTCCGCCCGCAAGCGCACCTGCCCCGCGGATTCCTCCGCGGTGACGTACAGAGCCCGCTCGTCGCGCTGTCGCGCCCATCGATGGGCGACCTCGAGCAGTAGCGTCGATTTCCCCACCCCGGGCTCGCCGGAGAGCAGTATCACCGACCCCGCGACGATACCCCCGCCGAGTACCCGGTCGAGTTCGGAAACCCCCGTCGACCGGGCGGTCGTGGTCTGCGAGTCGATCCGTGAGATCGGCGCGGCCGCGGTACTCGGCAGCATCGCTTTACGCGCCGCCGGTGCACCGGCGGCGCCCGCCGCGGGCAATGCCTCGTCGACGGTGCCCCACGATCCGCACGCCGGGCATTTACCGACCCATTTGGCAACTTCGTGCGCGCATTCCGAGCACCGATAGACGGCTTTGGTCTTGGTCATTGCCACAGCCACGCACCTTACGCACACCGACCGACAGCAAGACCTCCCAGCGGTCTCTCGCGAAACATCGGCTCCTACTTCACGCCGAACCCGACGCAACCAGCGGCGCAGTCGAGTTCAGCGAGAGCCCTGAGAGGTTCCGGCCCGCTCAACGACTACGCCGAGGAGGCCGAACCCGCGCCGGCGAAGTCGGCGCCGAGAATTCAGTGCCCGCCGGCCGAACCGGTGGTGCTCTTGGAGAGCTCGGATTCGTGGCGGGGAGATTCGATGCCTGCGTCGACCGGGACCTCGACCTGGACGGTGCCGTTCTCCTTGAAGTTGAACGACACGTTGTAGGTGAGGCCCGGGGTGATGTCCTGGGTCAGCCCGGTGATTTCGATGGCGGCGGCTTCCGTCGTCCCGGCTTCGGTGTCGACGGTTTCGCCGGTCGTATGGGTTTCCGCGCCTGCCGAGGGGGTCGAGACGACGATCGTTTCGGAGGGGGCGATTTCGATCTTGTCACCGTCGGCAGGGGTGATCTTCACCGTGCCGAGGTCGGTGGTGACGCCGGTGAGCTCGTCGGTGACGGTTTCGCCGGTGTTGATGATCGACAGCGCCAGCGCCGCCTGGCCACCCGCGGTGTTGGTGTGCGTTCCCGATCCCGGGAAGACGATATGCACATTGCGCAGCGCGATGCTGCCGGCTTCGGCGGTGTTGCCGTTGATCGCCGCGACCTGATCGGCGGTCTGCGAGACCTGGCCGGCGCTGCAGCCGGACAGGATGATGGCCGCTCCGGCGGCGAGCGCGGCGACCGGCACCAGGCGCCGGCGCCGCCGAGTCGAGGCGACCGGGCTCGCGGCAGTCACAGCAGTCAGGGCAGTCACGGGTTGTCCTCCATGTCCGAGTGGGCGCACTCCAACTAGGCACTGTAGTAGTGGCCGCACGGGCCCGGATGCACCGGGCGGTGTCAGGGGGTATTGCGGGATCGGGACTGTGTGATTTGTCGCACCTATGGCTCGCGGGTATCGCTTCCGGGCGGCTGAGCGGGTAATGCTTCCCAGCGGGGTGTCCGGTGGGTCGTGCGGCGGGGTCTTCGGGTGTCGCCCCTGGCCCCCGCTGACCGGTAACGATCCGGCCTCCGTGCCTCGGTTCCCGGCCCCGGTGTGCCGCGGTGCCCGCCGGTGCGGTGGAGTGTGGGGCCGACACTCGTTCGGCCCCAACGTGATGCACACCAAACACGCCCTGTCAAGCCCCAGTACCTGGTCGTTGTGGCCCTGACCTGCGCAGTTGATCGCGCCGTTATCGAGTCGCGTGTTAAACTGTGAACATCGAAAGGGGCACGGGACACATGATTTTTAAGGTCGGAGATACCGTCGTTTATCCCCATCATGGGGCGGCTTTGATCGAAGCTATCGAGACCCGCACCATCAAGGGTGAGCAGAAAGAGTATCTGGTCCTGAAGGTCGCACAGGGTGACCTCACTGTTCGGGTTCCCGCGGAAAACGCGGAATACGTCGGCGTTCGCGATGTCGTGGGCCAGGAAGGCTTGGATCGGGTCTTCCAGGTGCTGCGAGCGCCACATACGGAAGAACCCACCAACTGGTCCCGCCGTTACAAGGCCAACCTCGAGAAGCTCGCCTCCGGCGATGTGAACAAGGTGGCCGAGGTCGTTCGTGACCTGTGGCGCCGGGAACAGGATCGTGGTCTGTCCGCGGGCGAGAAGCGGATGCTGGCCAAGGCACGGCAGATCCTCGTCGGTGAGCTGGCGCTCGCCGAGGGGACCGATGACGGCAAGGCCGAGACGCTCCTCGACGAGGTTCTCGCCGCGGCGTCCTGACCGTGTACGAACCGGACGGGTCCGGCCGTAATGCCGGATCTGTCATCGCGCTGGTTCCTGCCGCCGGTCGTGGTGAACGTCTGGGAGCAGATGCTCCCAAGGCGTTCGTCCCGGTCGGCGGCACACCCATGCTCGGGTTGACTGTTCGTGGATTGATGGCTGCCGGGGTTGTCGACGAGATCATAGTGATGGTGCCCGCCCAACTCGTCGAGGCAACGGCAGCTCTGCTTCCACCCGCAGCACCGGCCCGGATCGTGGCCGGTGGTGCCGAACGCACCGATTCCGTGCGCGCCGGGCTGGCATATGCCGGCGCGGCCGCCCACGTCCTGGTACACGACGCTGCGCGGGCGCTGACCCCACCCGATCTGATCGCCCGGGTGGTGGCCGAACTCCGGGCCGGCCGGCCCGCCGTCGTACCGGCGCTACCGGTGGTCGATACCGTGAAATCGGTCGATACCGCCGGCAGAGTGACGGGTACCCCGGACCGTTCCGCCCTGCGGGCGGTGCAGACCCCGCAAGGCTTTGCCGCCGATGTGCTGCGCCGCGCCTACGAGCATCCGGAGAGTGCCACCGACGATGCCGGACTGGTCGAACGGCTGGGCATCGACGTCCACACGATTCCCGGCGACCCGCTCGCGTTCAAGATCACAACGCCGCTCGACCTGCGCCTGGCCGAAGCCGTGCTCGACGGAAAACAGGTGGCCGGGCAATGAGGGATTTCCGCGTCGGTATCGGCACCGATGTGCACCCGATCGAACCGGGCCGGCCCTGCTGGATGGCCGGGCTGCTGTTCGACGGTGAAGACGGTTGCGCGGGGCATTCCGACGGCGATGTGGCTGCCCATGCGCTGTGCGATGCCCTGCTGTCGGCGGCCGGGCTGGGTGATGTCGGCTCGGTCTTCGGGACCGGCCGGCCGGAGTGGGCGGGGGTGTCCGGCGCGGCCATGCTGAAGGAAGTGCGGCGGCTACTCGAAGAGTCCGGATACGCGGTCGGCAACGCCGCGGTCCAGGTCATCGGTAACCACCCGCGGATCGGACCCCGGCGAGCGGAGGCACAGCAGGTGCTCGGTGAACTGCTCGACGCACCCGTTTCGGTATCCGGTACCACCAGTGACGGGCTGGGGCTCACCGGCCGCGGTGAGGGGATCGCCGCGGTCGCTACCGCACTGCTGCACTGTCCGGAGCGGCCGAGCGACGTCCCTGAGGCCCGGTAACCGGAGACGATCGGGACAGCGAAGCCGCTTCACCAGCAAGAGCCGACGCGCCCGGGGACCGACGATGCGGTGTGCGCACGGCACTGCCGGACCATCGCGGTGGCAAGGATCACCGCCGCGCCGGCAGGATCGTTGCCACGCTCCGGCCAACCATCCCTGCCGCGACGGTGCGGCCGAATGCCGTAATACCGGTCGTTGCCGTTACCCTGCCCATATCCCCGCTGCACCGCTTCCGAGTGCAATCCACAAACGAAACTAGGATCGACTGCCGTGACGCTGCGCCTGTTCGACACCGAGAAACGGACCCTGCGTGATTTCACGCCGCTGGTACCCGGACACGCCTCGGTGTACCTGTGTGGGGCGACCGTGCAGGGGCTGCCGCATATCGGCCATGTGCGCAGCGGTGTGGCGTTCGATATCCTGCGCCGCTGGCTGGCCGCAGGCGGCCTGGATGTGGCATTCATCCGCAATGTCACCGATATCGAGGACAAGATCCTCAGTAAGGCGGCCGCGGCCGGCCGGCCGTGGTGGGAATGGGCTGCGACACACGAGCGCGCTTTCGACCGGGCCTACCGGCAGCTCGGGGTACTTCCGCCGTCGGCGGAGCCGCGGGCGACCGGCCATATCACCCAGATGGTCGACTTGATGCAACGGCTCATCGACCGCGGGCACGCCTACGCCTCCGAGGGCAATGTGTATTTCGATGTCCGCAGCTACCCGGATTACGGCGATTTGTCCGGCCACCGGCTCGAGGACGTACACCAGGGCGAGAGCGCTGGGACGGGTAAACGCGACCCGCGCGATTTCACGCTCTGGAAAGCCGCGAAACCGGGCGAACCGACATGGCCCTCACCGTGGGGTTCCGGCCGTCCCGGCTGGCATCTGGAATGCTCGGCGATGGCCGAGTTCTACCTCGGTTCCGAATTCGATATCCACTGCGGTGGAATGGATCTGGTGTTTCCGCACCATGAGAACGAAATCGCCCAGTCCAAGGCGGCCGGCCACGGTTTCGCGCAGTACTGGTTGCACAACGGCTGGGTGACCATGGGCGGCGAGAAGATGTCGAAATCGCTCGGCAATGTGCTGTCCATTCCGAACGTGCTGAAATCCGTGCGTCCGGTGGAATTGCGCTTCTACCTGGGCAGTGCGCACTACCGGTCCATGCTGGAGTATTCCGATAAAGCGCTCGCCGACGCCGCTCAGTCGTATCAGCGGATCGAAGCTTTTGTGCAGCGGGTCGCCGAACGCGGCGGTGATATCCCGATGGGTAAATGGACCGACGGTTTCGCGGCTGCCCTCGACGACGACCTCGGTGTCCCGAAGGCACTCGCCGAAATCCATCACGGTGTCCACGAGGGCAATCGCGCACTGGATGCCGGTGTGCTCGAGACCGCCCGCGAACATGCGGGCCAGGTCCGCGCCATGCTCGATGTGCTGGGGGTCGATCCGCTCGATCCGCACTGGCATACCGCCGCCGATCATTCGGCCGCTGACGCCGCCCTCGACGTACTGGTCGGTGCCGAACTGGAACGCCGCCAGCAGGCCCGGGCGGCGAAGGACTGGGCCACCGCGGACGCCGTCCGCGACCGCTTGCAGGCGGCCGGCATCGAAGTGACCGATACCCCGAACGGTGCCGAATGGTCGCTGGGCACACCTACCCCTGGAAAGGCGGGCTGATGGCCGGCAATTCACAACGTCGTGGTGCGATCCGCAAAGGCGGCAGCAAGAAGGGGCAGGTGGTCGGCTCCGGCGGGCAGCGCCGCCGTGGACTGGAAGGTCGCGGGCCGACACCTCCCGCGGAAGCGCGCACCAAACATCCCGCGGCCCGCAAAGCCGCCGCGAAAGCGCGTGCCGCTCAGAAGAGTTCGACCGGCCGTGGTGCCCGCCCGGCCGGCCGGCACGGTGACGACGGGCCGGAGCTGGTCCTGGGCCGCAATCCGGTGGTGGAATGCCTGCGGGCCGGGGTACCGGCGACCGCGCTGTACGTGGCGGTCGGTACCGAGAACGACGAGCGGCTCACCGAAAGCGTGCGTATCGCCGCCGATACCGGAATATCCATCCTCGAGGTGCCGCGCACCGATCTGGACCGGATGAGCTCCAACGGTTTACACCAGGGGATGGCACTGCAGGTGCCGCCCTACCGGTACGCACATCCGGACGATCTGCTGTCCCGGGCCCAGCAGTCGGTGGAACCGGCGCTGCTGGTGGCGCTGGACAATATCTCCGACCCGCGCAACCTGGGTGCCGTGGTGCGTTCGGTCGCGGCGTTCGGCGGGCACGGCGTGGTGATCCCGCAGCGGCGCAGCGCGAGCGTGACCGCGGTGGCCTGGCGGACCAGCGCCGGCGCGGCTGCCCGGCTGCCGGTCGCTCGCGCCACCAATCTCACTCGCACGCTCAAGGATTGGGCGGCCAAAGGCGTTCAGATCGTCGGCCTGGACGCCGGTGGTGACACCTCGCTCGACGATTTCGACGCCACCGGGCCCACGGTGATCGTGGTGGGGTCCGAGGGCAAGGGGTTGTCCCGGCTGGTCCGGGAGAATTGCGACGCGATCCTGAGCATCCCCATGGCGGGTCCGGTGGAATCGCTCAACGCCTCCGTGGCGGCGGGCGTCGTGCTGGCCGAGACAGCGCGGCAGCGCCGCGCCTGACCCCGCGGTGCTGTGGCGGGACCACGCCCTGGACTCTGCCGGTCGGCGGCGGTCGGTGGCGCCCTGGTGATTCGGCCGCGCCGCTGCCTTGGGACCGCCGGAACGGATTCCGTGCCCGCGCGGGGTCTCGACTCCGAGCGTGCGCAGAAGTGACGCGGCCGCACTCGATCGCCATCCGCCCACGCAGTGCACGGCACTCGGTTTGCCGACGGGCGGTTCCGCACGATTGGGCCAGGGTACCGGCAGCGAGCCCCGGGTAACGGTTCGTGCCGCTCCGGGCCCCGCGGTGCTGCACCGCCCGGCCCGCAACTCCGCCGCCCGGCCCCCGCGGTCTCGGTCTGGACAGTGGTGCCGGGGCGGCTCGCGGTCCCGGTCAGCGGGCGGTTCCACGCCGATCGGTCGCGCCCGGACCGCAAAACCGCCACGGCACCGTAGAATTCGATGTGTGGTGATACCCAACACGCCCATCGGTAAGCCGGTCGAGCACCCGTATGCGACGGCGGTGCTGCTCCTGGGTGCTGTCAGCCTGCTGTGTTTCGGGCTGACCGGGCCGGTGGCCTGGGCGATGGGTAAACGCGCACTGGATCAGATCGACGAATCGGGTGGCGCATACGGCGGCCGCACACAGGTCGTGGTCGGGTTCACGCTGGGGGTTATCGGCACGATTCTGGCGGTGCTGATGGCGCTGCTGTTCGTCCTGGTGTTCATCACCGGCGGCTGACGGCGATCAGTCCAAGCTCTGCTGCCCGGTCCATTTCCCGGGCTCCCAGGTCGGCCATTCCTCGCTGATCGAACCCGACCAGGTGGGCTGGCGGCGTTCCCGGAAAGCCGTCATCGCCTCTCCCGCGTCCCGGCTGCCGGCGATGTGATCGTTCAGGTCGGCCTCCAATTGCCGGACCGTCGCCGGCTCCAGGCCGACCCCTTCCCAGAGGAGGCGCTTCGACAGGGCCGCGCTCAGGGGCGCCGAACCGGCCGCGATATCGTGCGCGACCGCCATCGCGGTCGGCAGCACCTCCACTGCGGGCAGGCTGGCATTGGCCAGGCCCATCGCTTTGGCTTCGGTGCCGTCGAAGGTGCGGCCGGTGAGCAGGATATCGGCGGCGTTGGCGAGACCGGCCAGCCGTGGCAGTGTCCAATGTGCGTAGCCGTCGGCGAGCACGCCGCGCCGCACCTGGCTCAGCGCGTACACCGCGTCGTCGGCCAGGTATCGCAGATCGCATTGCAGGGCCAGCGCCAGGCCGACGCCCACGGCATGCCCGTTGACCGCCGCTATCACCGGTTTGCGGATCCGGAACGGGGGCGGGTCGATACTTGCGCTCACCTCGCCCACCCGGTCGGACAGATCTGCCCCCGCGCAGAATGCCGGGGGAGTCCCGGTGATGACCACGACCCGGATCGCGTCCTCGGCGTCGCACCGCTTCAACGCCGCCCCGAGGGCTTCGGTCATCGCGGGATTGAACGCGTTCTGTTTGGCCGGCCGATTCAAGGTGAGGACGGCGATGCCCGCTGAGACATCGACGAGCAATTCCGAACTCATGGTGGGGAGTGTATTGGTGAACGGCCGCGCCCGGGGTTTCGGGCCGTAATCAGCGCAGCACTTTACGGCCGATGGCGTATTTGTGGACTTCGGTGGGGCCGTCGTAGAGCCGGAACGGGCGCATATCGCGGAAGATCATTTCGACGACCGTTTCATCGCTGACGCCGATACCGCCGAGGATCTGGACACAGCGGTCGGCGACCTTGAACAGTTCCTCGGAAACGAAGGATTTCGCCATCGAACTCTCGTGGCGGGCCTTTTCGCCCTGGTCCATGAGCCAGCAGGCATGCCAGATGGTGAGCCGGCACTGGTGTAGTGCGATCTCGTTATCGGCGATCATGAAAGATACGCCCTGGTGCTCGCCGAGTGTTTTGCCGAATGCAGTGCGGGTTTTGGCGTGGTCGATGGCGATGCTCTGGGCCCGTTCGGCGGCGCCGAGCCAGCGCATGCAGTGGGTGAGGCGGGCCGGGGCCAGCCGCAACTGGGCGTAGCGCAGGGCTTGTCCCGTGTCGCCGAGCAGGGCGGATTTCGGCAGCGTGAGGCCTTCGAAACGAACCACACAGTGCCCGGCCACATAGTTGCGGTCCATGGTGTTCATGGTGCGTTCGATGACGATGCCCGGCTGATCGCCGTCGGTGAGGAAGAGGGTGGGGCCGGCCGGGAGATGCGGGTTCTCGGTGAGCTCGGCCATGATGATCCAGGTTTTCGCGCCGTTCGCGCCGGTGATCAACCATTTGCGGCCGTCGATGGTGAAGTTCTCGCCGTCGAAGGTCGCGATGGTGGACAGCTGGGCCGGGTCGGAGCCGGCGCCGCCGGGTTCGGTCATGGCGAAAACGGACCGTTGGTGGCCGTCGATGACCGGTTTCAGGTAGCGCTCGGTCTGGTCCGGATCGGCGATCTTGGAGAGCAGGAACATATTGCCCTCGTCGGGGGCCGCGCAGTTCATCGCGACCGGGCCGAGAGTGGACCATCCGGCCGCTTCGTAGAGAACGGCCTGTTCGACATGGGTGAGGCCGCGACCGCCGAGCGCGGTGGGCGCTTGGATGGTGAGCAGATCCTCGGCGCGGGCCAGCTCCACGAGTTCCTGGCGCAGTTCGTCGGTGGGGCCGTGCGAGGTGAGCCGGGGATCGCGCTCGTAGGGCACGATCTTATCGGCGACGAACTGGCGGATCCGGTCGCGTTCGGCGGCCAGGTCGGCGGGAATCGTGAAGTCGATCATGTGGTGCCCTTCGTTCCGGGAGCGGTGCGCACGAGCATACGAAACCCCCGGCCCTCGACTGAAGGCACCTGCCCGCAAGCGATCCGGCCGGGGTCACCGCACCCGGGCGACCTGCCGCTGCCGGGCGCCGATCACCCGGCAGACCAGGTAGATCAGGAACGAGATCGTAGTGACGAACGTCGACACCGGCGCCCCCGGTGCCAGTGACAGCAGAATCCCGCCGACCGCCGAGACCTCGGCGAAGATCACCGCGAGCACCGTGGCCCGCACGGGACCCGCGGTGAGCTGCGCCGCGGCGGCCGCCGGTGTGATGAGCAGGGCGAGGACCAGCAGCGCACCCACGATCTGCACGCCGAAGGCCGCGGTGATACCGAGCATCACCGCGAACAGGATCGACAGGGCACGTACCGGGATCCCGCGGGCCACCGCGACCTCGGGGTCGGTACTGGCGAACAGCAGTGGCCGGTAGACGACGGCGAGCACCGCCAGCACTGCCGCGGTACAGGTGGCCAGCAGGGTCAGCCCGCTGAAGCCGACACTGACGACCTGGCCGGTGAGCAACGAGAACTTCGACCCCGCGCGCTCGGGGCCGAGCCACAGGAACAGCACCGAGAGACCGAGCCCGAACGAGAGCACCACCGCGATCACCGAATCGCGTTCGCGGGCCCGGGTGCCGAGAACTCCGAAAAGTACTGCCGCGATCACCGAACCGGCGATCGCACCGATACCGACCCCGGCGCCGACCAGTAGTGCGGCGGCGGCGCCGGTGAGCGAGAGCTCGCTGGTGCCGTGCACCGCAAACGACATCTGCCTGCTGATGATCAGCGGTCCGATCGCCCCCGCGAGCAGGCCCAGCAGTGCCGCGGCGAGTACGGCCTGCTGTACGAAGTCGTAGCCGAGCAGGTGAACGGTGGTCTGCAGATCGAAGATCTCGGCCAGCACGTCGGAAAGCTTGTCCATCTAGGTGTGTGCCTGTCGGGGTTGCCGGCCGGAATCGGAGCCTGCCGGGTCGGGAATATGCGGAGTACCAGGGTCGCCGTGGCAGTGGGCGCCGGCGGTGCCGAGCGCGTCCATGGTGTCGCCGGTGCCGACCACTACCAGCCGGCCGCGGACACGCAGCACATCGACATCGGTCTGATACAGCTCCGACAGCACCGCCGAGGTCATCACCTCGTCCGGCGTGCCGATCCGGAACTTCCCGTCGACAAGATAGAGCACCCGGTCCACCAGCGGCAGGATCGGGTTGATCTCGTGGGTGACGAACAGCACGGCGGTTCCGTGGTCGCGCCGCCGCCGGTCGATCAGGCCGGAGACGAGTTGCTGGCTGGCCAGATCGAGACTGAGCAGGGGCTCGTCGCAGAGCAGCACCGCGGGATCGCCGACCAGCGCCTGCGCGACCCGCAGCCGCTGCTGTTCGCCGCCGGACATGCTCTCCAGCGGGGCACGCGCGAATTTCTCGGCACCGACATCGGCGATCGCGGCGGCGACCTTACGGCGGCGTTCGGCGCGTCCGCGCAGGCCGAGACCCCAGCGGTGCCCGTCCACCCCGAGACCGACGAGATCGGTACCGCGTAACTGCACACCGGCGTCGATGGTGCGTTGCTGTGGGATGTACCCGATATCGGGATGCCCGGCGCGTGGTTCGGCACCGCCGATACGGGCTCGCCCGGCGGACAGGCCCAGCTGGCCGAGCAGTACCCGGAGCAGAGAGGTCTTACCGGAACCGTTGGGCCCGAGCACGGCGATGAACTCGCCCCGGGCGACGCTGAGGTCCAGTTCGCGCCACAGTATGCGGTCGCCGAAACCGAGGGTCGCCGACTCGAGTGCGACGGCCGGCGGTTCGCTCCGTAGGCCGCCGGCCGGTACGGCAGTGCGCCCGTCGGGTGAAACGGTGCCCTGCCTATAGGGCGATACCGTGCTCTGCCCCTCGGGCGATACCGAATTTCGGCGGCTGGGCGGTGACGTAGCCTGTCCCCTGCCGGGCGCATCGTACTGCTGCGGTTCGCCCGCGGACGGCTCCGTGCCGTTGCCGTTTTCGCGTACAGAAGGTTCCGAATCTTTGCCGCCGGACTCGCTTGCGGAAGGTCCAGAGCCGTTGCCGCCGGTATCGGCTGTGGGTGGCTGTGAACCGCTGCCGGTATCGCCGGTGCGCGGTCGCGAGCCGTTACCGGTCGTGGCTGCACCGTGGCCTGCCGCGCTCGTCTCCGCGGCGGCCGCCTCGGCGCCGGATGGTGTGCCGCGACCGTGTGCCGGCGCGGTTTCGCTCATCGGTTGCATCCGTTCGTCGCTCTCGGGACCGGGGTCAGCCGACGGCGTCGGCCAGTGCTTCGGCGTTGCGAGTCTGCCATTCCACGAAATCGAGGCCCGGGGGCAGTGTCTCGGTGACTTCGACCACCGGGATGCCGGCCGCGTCGGCTGCCGCCCGCAGATCCTGGCTGACCTTGTCCTCGGTCTGGACGTTGTAGATCAGTACGTCGATCTGCCGGCCGGTGACCAGATCGCGGGTCGCGGCGACGGCTGCGGGCGCGGGATCGGTTTCCTGCTCGATAGCTTCCTGGTACTCACGCGGAGTCCGGTCGACGGTACCGGCGTCCTGGAGCAGGTAGTACGCCAGCGGCTCGGTCTGCAGTACCGGCGTGCCCGGGTGTGCGCCGGCGGTCCGGTCGGTGAGGGTGGTGACCGCGTCGAGCCGGCCGGTGAACTCCGCGGCCCGGTCGGAATACCCCTGCGCATGCTCCGGATCGAGCTCGCCGAGAGCCGTGCCGATCTGCTCGGCTACCAGCGCGACGGTTTCCATGTCGTACCAGACGTGCTCGTTCGTATCGTTGCGGATCGCGCTGTCGCGGGTCGCGACGGCCTCGACGGCGCGTTGTCCGCGGCCCTCGATTGCCTTGGCCATGAACTCGTCGTAGTGGCCGCCGTTGTACACCACCAGATCGGCGTCGCTGATCTGGGCGGATTCGGCCGCGGAGGTTTCGTGGGAATGCGGGTCCGCGGCCGGATCGGAGATGATTGCCGAAACTTCCGCGTCCGGCCCGGCCACCGTGCTCGCGATATCTGCCCATACATTGGTAGATGCGACCACCTGGGGTTTGCCCGAATCGTCTCCGGTGGTACCGCAGGCAGTGAGCGCCGAGGCCGTCGCCACACCGATAGTGAGCAGTAAGGCGCTACGGGCAGATTTCAGTGACACGGCGTACCTACCAAAGAGGTTAATGGAAATCGTTTCCGTTTTACTTTAGCAGGAGGTCCTATCACCTCCGAACCGACCGTCCAGTGTCCATCGGCCGTGTCCGGCGCCTTCCATGCGGCTATCCACCCGTGGTGCTCCGCCGCGGAGGCCGGGCGCGGGCTGATCGGCCCATAGCGGCGGGTTCGCGCCGCCGTTACGGGCCGGGTGCACCGCCTTACCCGCTCAGGCGCCCAGCAACTGCGCGCAGCGGAGCAGGCCCAGATGGCTGTACGCCTGGGGATGGTTGCCCAGGGAGCGCTCGGCGACCGGGTCGTACTCCTCGCTGAGCAGGCCCGTCGGACCCGCCACGTCCACCAGCTGCGCGAACAACGCCTCGGCGTCGGACCGTTTACCGATCAGCAGATAGGCCTCCACCAGCCAGGCAGCGCAGAGGTGGAACCCGCCTTCGCCGCCGGGCAGCCCGTCGTCGTGGTGATACCGGTAGACGGTGGAACCGCTGCGCAGCTCGGCTTCCGTGGCGACAACCGTCGCCGCGAACCGGGGATCGGCGGGATCGATCAGGCCGCTGAGCCCGATATGCAGCGTCGCCGCGTCGAGATCGGTGCCGTCGTAGGCTGCCGTGTAGGACTGGACCTCGTCGTTCCAGCCTTTCACCTTCACTTCGTCGGCGATGGTTTCGCGCAACGGCAGCCAGTCGGCGTCGACCGGACGGTCGAACTTCTCGGCGAGCGTAAGCGCGCGATCCACCGTGAGCCAGCCCATCACCTTCGAGTACACGTGGTGGCGTGGGTTGCCGCGGATCTCCCAGATACCGTGGTCGGGTTCGGTCCAGCGGCGCTGTACCGCCGACACCATCGCGTGTACCAGTTCCCAATCCGCGTCCGGCAGGACTTTGCGGGGATCGGTGATGCCCTGCTTCTCCCGGGCATGGGCGAGGCTGGTGATCAAGTCCACGATGGGACCGAAGACGTCCAGCTGAACCTGCATATTCGCCGCGTTGCCCACGCGAACCGGACGCGATCCGGCGTAGCCGGGCAGCTGATCGATCACGGCTTCCGGGGGCAGCGTTTCGCCGTAGATGGTGTACAGCGGGTGCAGCCGCTCGGGGCCCGGCAGGGTTTCCAGCACCCGATGTACCCAGTCGAGATACTGCTCGGCTTCACCCAGGGAACCCAGCGAGACCAGTGCGCTCGCGGTCAACGCGGCATCGCGCAACCAGCAATAGCGGTAGTCCCAGTTGCGTACGCCGCCGATATCCTCGGGCAGCGAGGTGGTGGCCGCCGCAAGGATGGAGCCGGATGGGGCGTGTACCAGGCCGCGCAGGGTGAGCGCGGAGCGTTTCATCAGGTCCGGTTTCAGCGTCGGCAGATCCAGTGTCCGCGCCCATTCCGACCAGTACAGCTCGGCCATCCGGCGGCGTTCCGGTTCGCTGGTCGGGGCAGGGCCGAGATCGCTCGACCCGCACCGGAGTTCCAGGATGACCGGGCCTTGTGACGGGTCCACGACGGCGGTCGCCGAATCGTGCACGCCATCGCTGTGGATCTCCCAGGCGACACCGGGGGAGCGCAGTACCACCGGGTCGTTGGTGCCCCATACTCGCAGCCCGTCGCGTTCCACCTCGATGGATACCGGCACCTGGCCGAATTCGGGCCGGGGGCCGAAGGTCACCTGGGCCGAGGTGGTGCCGGTGATCACGCGGGTGAGGTCGGTCCGGTCGGGGTCCACATCGTGGGGGAGGTAATCGACGACCGACAGTTTCGCCCAGCGGGTCTCCACGGTCATGGTGCTGTCGATGTACCGCTGTGAGAGCGGCAGGCCGGGTCGTTGCGGGGTGATCGAGAAAAGTCCGGCGTCGAGGCCGCCCAGCAGATGCGCGAATACCGCCGCGGAATCCGGTTCGGGATGGCAGAACCAGGTCACTGTCGCGTCCGGGGTGAGCAGTGCCACCGAGCGCGGGCTGGCGAGCATGCTCAGACGTTCGATCGGCGGCGCGCTGGCACCCGCCAGCCAGGTCCGGCGCTCCTCCAGCAGGTAGGCCAGTGCGTGCGAGACCGCCTCGGTGCTGTCCACGCGGTACTTGGCCAGTGATTCGCCGTCGCCGACCTTGATACCGATATCGGGGCCGGACAGGACCCGGAAGGCTTTCTCGTCGGTGACGTCGTCACCGAAGAAGACCGCGGCCGAGGCGCTTTCCTGATGCCGCACGGTGCTCAGCGCGGAACCCTTGTCCGTGGCGACGACCGCGAGTTCGATAACGGCCTTGCCCTCGGTCACCTGGACACCGACCCAGGACGCCGGCCCCTGCCGGGCCTGGTCGAGCGCACGCCGCCCCACCTCCGGTGCCGCGTTGCGCACATGCAACGCGACGCTGGCAGGTTTGACCTCCACGGAGGCGCCGATGTTCTCCGCGGCGATCTTGCTCAGAGCCGTGACCACTTCGCGCAGCAGCTGCCTGGCGTCGTTGTCGATGGCGTGGACGAAACCCACGTCGAATTCCGAGCCGTGGCTGCCGATCAACTGCACTTCCACCGGCAGCCGGGACAGTGCGGCGAGGTCGCGTAGGGCGCGGCCGGAGATGACCGCGGCCGTGGTGCCGGTGAGCCCGGCCAGCGCGCGTAAGGCCCGGACGGACTCACCGTGCGGGTACGCCTTGGACGGATCGGAGACGATGGGCGCGAGAGTCCCGTCGTAGTCCGATGCGACCAGCAGCCGAGGCACGCGCGCGACTGTCGCCAGCGCTCGGCGGAGTTCCAGTGGCAGATCCTGTGCGCTCACGCATCCAACCTATTGATCGGAGTTTTCGTTAAGAGGGGGCGCGCATGACAATACTGTGTCATCATCGCCCGTCCGATTCGGCGGGAAGTGCGGGCGGTCGCCTGCGAAGCCCACACGGATCATGGTAGCCGCGGGTACGACCCGGTGGGGGTTTCGGCCGTTGCGGGTAAAGCGAGGTCAGCCGGTCAGGAGCGGTCGCCGAGCAGCAGGTCGACGGTCAATTCGAGACGTTCGGACACATCGGTCGCCGAGGCCCGGCGCGTGAGCCAGGCAACCAGGTTCGACAGCCATACATCGCTGATGACACGGGCGATGGCGAGCTGGCGTTCGGTGGGGTCGCCGTCGTTCATGGCGCGGGCGAACACCCGGTCCATCACCTTGCCGACCCGGTCCACCTCGGCGGCCGCGGACGCGTCGGCGAACATGAACGCACGGGTCATCGCTTCGGTGAGCAGTGGGTCGCGCTGCATCATGCGGGTGATCTGGGAGAGCAGTACATGCATCCGCTCCTCCGGCGATTTGCCGGCCAGCGGTTTGCGCTTGCCCTCGAACTGCTCGAATTCCCGGGCCAGAGCCGAGACCAGTAAGTGCACCTTGGACGGGAAGTACCGGTACAGGGTGCCCACCGCGACATCGGCGCGTTCGGCGACGGCCCGCATCTGCACCGCGTCGTAGCCGCCCTTCGAGGCGAGGGCCAGGGTTGCGTCCAGAATCCGCTTGCGTCGCTCCCGCTGAGCCGCCGAACTCAGTTCGTCCTCCCGCAGCGTGGTGACGGGCGCGACCGAGGCCGCGTCCGAATCGCTGGGCCGGGAACGGGAGGGGCTGGCCATGGAGGGGAGTCCTTTCCGTGACGTGGTCGAGCGCGAGCGCGGCCGGTGGGATCGTGTCTTGACTTCCGCCCGCCGTGGATATTAGAACATGTTCTAGGTGTGGGAGTCACGCCGGAAAGGCGGTATGGACTGTGACCATCGCCACCACTGACGAGCATAAAGCCGTTCAACAGTCGATGAACGGGTGGGCCGCAGCGGCGCAACCGATTGCAACAATGCGGGCCGGGACCACCGGCTTCTGGCGTTCGTACTGGCCAACGCTGACCGAGCTCGGAATCTTCCAAGTAGCGGTGGCCGAGGAGGCGGGAGGTGCGGGCGGATCGGTGACCGATCTGGCCGTTTTCCTCGAACAGGCGGCGCACGACCTGGTCGGCGGCCCCGTGCTGACAACCGCGGTGGCCGGCTACGTGACGGCCGGTGCGCTGCCGGAGGATCAGCCCTGCGGGATCGCGCTGGATACGGTCGTCGCCGAGGAGGGGGAACCCGCCGCGGGTTCGTTCGTGCCGCAGCTTCGGCCGTCCGGTGACGCGGACCTGCTCAGCGGAACCTGGGAAACGGTGCTCGGCGCCGAATCCGGTACTGCGGTGCTGCTACCGGTCGACACCCCGGACGGACGGCGCTGGTGCCTGCTGCCGCCGGATACGACCGGGCTACACCTGGAACCACTGGAATCACTCGACCTGGCGAGCCCGCTGGCCCGGGTGCGCTGCACCGATGTGCGGGTGGATGCCGCGGCGCTGTTCGCGCCTGCCTACGCGGTCGAAGATCTGCTGGTCGCGCTGGCCGTGGCCGAACTCGCGGGAGTGACCGGCTGGTGCCTGTCCACCGCCGTCGAATATGCGAAGGTCCGCGAACAGTTCGGCCGCAGCATCGGCTCGTTCCAGGCCGTGAAACATATCTGCGCCTGGATGCTGTGCCGGACCGAACTCATCCGGGCAGTGGCCGCCGATGCCGCCGCCGCGGTGGACACCGGTGCTGCCGAACTGCCCATCGCCGCCGCGATTGCGGCATCCATCGGCCTCGACGCCGCGGTGGAAACCGCCAAGGATTGCATTCAGGTGCTCGGCGGAATCGGGTTCACCTGGGAGCACGACGCGCACCTGTACCTGCGCCGGGCGGTAGCACTTCGCCAGTTGCTCGGTGGCGGGTCCTACTGGCGTAGCCGGGTCACCGAACTGACCCGCGCCGGCCGGCGGCGCACCACCGGTGCCGATCGCGTGTTCGCCGATGCGGCCGCCGTGGGCGGCACCGATACCGGCGCCGTCACCGACGAACTCGCCACCGAAGTGGCCCGGATCGCTGCCCTGCCGGCCGGCGAACAGCGCACCGCGCTGGCCGAGGCAGGCATGATCATGCCGCACTGGCCCGAGCCCTACGGTCGCGCCGCCGACCCGATGACCGGTCTGGTGATCTCCGAGGAGCTGCGCCGCGCGGGTCTGACGGTCCCCGATCTGACCATCGGCGGCTGGGCGATCCCGACCCTGCTGCAGCACGGAACACCCGAGCAGATCGAACGTTTCGCCTGGCCGACCTTGCGCGGCGAAGTGGTCTGGTGCCAGCTGTTCAGCGAACCCGGCGCCGGTTCCGATCTCGCCGCGCTGCGCACCAGCGCCGAACGCACCGAGGGCGGCTGGATCCTGCGCGGCCAGAAGGTGTGGACCTCGCTGGCGAAGGAAGCGAACTGGGCGATCTGCCTGGCCCGCACCGATCCGGCCGCACCGAAACACAAGGGCATCAGCTACTTCCTGGTCGATATGCGCAGTGCCGGGATCGATATCCGGCCGCTGGTGCAGATCACCGGCGAGGCACGGTTCAGCGAAGTGTTCCTCGACGAGGTGTTCGTACCGGACGACTGTGTGGTCGGCGCGCTGGGCAACGGCTGGAAGATCGCCCGCTCCACGCTGTCGGCGGAACGGGTCGCCATGAGCGGCAACGGTATCGGGCCCGCGCTGGAGGAACTGATCACCAAACTGCCGGCCACCGGGCGCGGTTCGGAACTGACCAACGACCGGCTGGGCGGTTTCGTCGCCGACGCGATCGCCGGACTGCTGCTGGAACAGCGTGCAGCGGTGCGGATCCTGGCCGGCGCCGATCCGAGCGCGCAGAGCAGTGTGCGCAAATTGGTGGGCGTACGGCACCGGCAGGCGGTCGCCGAGTTCGCGGTACAGGTGGCCGGCCCGGCCGGTGCGCGAACGACCGAGGACACCTCGGAATTCCTGCTCACCCGCTGTCTGTCGATTGCGGGCGGAACCGAGCAGATCCTGTTGACCGTGGCCGCCGAGCGGATCCTGGGCTTGCCCCGCGACGCGGCCGGCTAGTTCGTGCGACGACTGGAGAGCAGAACGTGGACTTCACCCGAGACGAAGCTCAGGAGGCGGTGGCCGAGGTCGTCGTCGGACTCCTGGAGCGACAGGCAGCCCGTGACAGCGCGCTGTGGCCCGAACTGGCCGCGACCGGACTGCTGTCGGTAGCGCTACCGGAACGGTTCGGCGGCGACGATATGGGTACCGATGCGGTATCGGTACTGCTGACCGAACTGGCCACCGACGCGGTGGCCGCGCCCGCGCTGCCCACCCTGGGTTTCGGTGTCCTGCCCCTGCTGGGTGCGGTACCGGAGAGTGTGGCGGCGGAGGTGTTCCCGGCGGTCGCCGAGGGCGCGGTACTCACCGCTGCCATCAGCGAGCCCGGTGCGCCGCTGACCACCGAGCCCACCACCAAGGCGGAGCTCTCCGGCGATACCGTGCGGATCACCGGATACAAGGTCGCGGTGCCGTGCGCGGATCAGGCCCGCTGGCTGCTGGTCACCACGGAATCCGGAGTCGCCGTCGTCGATGCGAAGGCGGCCGGCCTGTCGCTGGCGCCCTCCCCGGTCTCCGGCGGGCTCCCCGAATTCTCGGTGAAACTGGACGGAGTGGAGATTCCGGCCGACCGGTTGCTCGCCGATGCGGGCCCGCGGCTGCACCGAGTCGTACTCGCCGCCATCGGCGCCGTCGCCGACGGACTGCTGTCCGGTGCGGTGAAACTGACTGCCGCGCACGTGGGTACCCGGCAGCAGTTCAACCGGCCACTGGCCGAGTTCCAGGCCGTCGCCCAGCAGATCGCGGACCTGTACGTGGTCTCGCGTACCCTGCACGTCGCGGCGGTTTCCGCGAACTGGGCGCTCGGGCAGAATGCTCCGAGCCCCGAACAGCAGCAGCGGATCGACGACGATCTGAACGTGCTGGCCTATACCGTGGCCGCGGAATTGCCGCGCGCCATGCAGAAATGTCATCACCTGCACGGCGGTATCGGAGTGGATGTCACCCACTCCATGCACCGCTATTACTCACAGTCCAAGGACCTCGCCCGCTGGCTGGGCGGCGCCGCACTGCGGCTCGAACGATTGGGGGCAGGGTGTTCATCGATCTGACCAGCGAACAACGCAAACTTCGTGACGATCTGCGCGCCTATTTCGCCGATCTCGTCACTCCGGAAGAGTCCGCCGAAATGTTGGTGAACCGGCACGGCGACGCCTATCGCGCCGTGGTCCGCCGGATGGGCCACGACGGCTGGCTCGGTGTCGGCTGGCCGAAGGAGTACGGCGGGCACGGATACGGCCCGGTCGAACAACAGATCTTCTACAACGAGGCCTCCCGCGCCGATGTCCCGCTGCCGCTGGTCACTCTGCTGACCGTCGGCCCGACCCTGCAGAAGTTCGGCACGCAGGAGCAGAAAGAGAAGTTCCTGCCCGGGATCCTTTCCGGCGACATCCATTTCGCCATCGGATACTCCGAACCGGAAGCGGGCACCGATCTCGCCGCGTTGCGGACGAGTGCGGTCAAGAACGATTCCGGCGACTGGGTGGTCAACGGCCAGAAGATCTTCACCACCGGCGCGCACGAAGCCGATTACATCTGGCTGGCCTGCCGCACCGGTTCGGTGGAATCGCGGCATCGCGGGATCACCATCCTGATCGCCGATACCTCTGATCCGGGCTATTCCTGGACGCCGATCATCACCGCCGACGGCGCGCATCACACCAACGCCACCTACTTCGACGATGTCCGGGTTCCGGCGAGCATGCTGGTGGGGGAGGAGAACAAGGGCTGGCGGCTGATCACCACCCAGCTCAATCACGAGCGGGTCAGCCTGGGGCCGTCCGGCAAGATCGAACAGCTCTACGACAAGGTCCGTGATTGGGCGAAGCCGCGGTCGATCCTCGACGAACCCGAGGCGCAGCGTGCGCTGGGCCGCATCCACGCCATGACCCGGCTCAACGAACTGCTGAACTGGCAGGTGGCGGCCACCGCGGAAGATCCGGACACCGATCAGTCGCAGGTCATCGCGGATGCTTCGGCGACCAAGATCTTCTCCACCGAATCGCTGCAGGAAGCCGGTCGGCTGGCAGAAGAGATCGTGGGCCGCTTCGGCGACCCCGCCGATCCGGACACCGCGGAACTGCTGGGCTGGCTGGACCGGCGCACCAAACAGAACCTGGTGGTGACCTTCGGCGGCGGCGTCAACGAGGTCATGCGCGAACTCGTCGCCTCCGCGGGCCTGAAACTGCCCCGGGTCCCACGTTGACCGGGTTCGGCCGGAACCAGTGCCCCACCCTCTATCCCTAAGGAGCAGTTCCTTGCCGGATATCAGTACGCCGGAAGAGATCACCGCGGCCGCGGAGAAGATCATGGCGGCCGGCGCCAGCGCGCCCCGGCTCGGCCGGGACCCGGTGAACCAGCCGATGATCAACAACTGGGTGGAGGCCCTGGGCGATACCAACCCGGTGTACGTCGACGAGGCCGCCGCGAAGGCGGCCGGGTTCGACGGGATCGTCGCCCCGCCGGCCATGGCCCAGGTGTGGACCATGCTGGGCCTGGGCGGCCGCCGCCCGGCCGACGACCCCATGGAGGCCACCAACGCCCTGCTGGATTCCGCGGGCTACACCTCGGTGGTCGGCACCAACTGCGAGCAGATCTACCACCGCTACCTGCGGCCCGGCGAAGAGGTGAACATCACCAGCGCGCTGGACAGCATCGTTGGCCCGAAGAAAACCGGGCTCGGGGAAGGGTTCTTCCTCACCTACCGCACCAGCTGGTATGTCGGCGACGAACTCGTCACCGAAATGCTGTTCCGCATCCTGAAATTTGCGCCCGGTACCGGTGCGCCCCCCAAGCCGTCGGCCGCCGATCGCGTCCGGCCGCTGGTCTCCCAGGACACCGAATTCTTCTGGGAAGGCGCGAAAACCGGCGAGTTGCGTATCCAGAAGCTGCCCGACGGCACGCTGCGCCACCCACCTGTTCCCGCGATCTGGCAGGACAAGACCGAACCGGTCGACTACGTCGTCTCCTCCGGCAAGGGCACCGTGTTCAGTTTCGTCGTGCACCATGCCCCCAAGGTCCCCGGCCGTGATCTGCCCTTCGTGGTCGCGCTGGTGGAACTCGAGGAAGGGGTGCGGATGCTGGGCGAACTGCGCGGTATCGAACCCGGCGAAGTCGAGGTGGGACTGCCCGTTGTCGCCGATTTCGAAAAGCTGGACGACGATACGGTGCTGCCGTTCTGGAAGGTGATCCCGTGACCACAACATTCGATCCGGCGGCGATCGCGGTGGGCACCGAACTGCCCGAACTGTCGATCCACGCCGACCCGACGTTCGTGATCAGCACGGCCCTGGCCACCCGGGACTTCCAGGATGTGCACCACGACCGGGACAAGGCGATCGAGCGCGGTTCGAAGGATATCTTCGTCAATATCCTCACCGATACCGGCCTGGTGCAGCGGTTCGTCACCGATTGGGCGGGCCCGAGCACCGTGGTGAAATCCATATCGCTGCGACTCGGGGTTCCGCTCTACGCCTACGACACCCTGACACTCACCGGAAAGGTGACCGCGCGCGCGGGCTCCGAGGTGAACCTCGAGGTGATCGGCAAGGACAGCCTCGGCGACCACATCGTCGCGAAGGTCGTCATCGATATCGCGCGCTGCGGCGGAGGTACGGAATGAGCAACTCGGATCATCCACTGTCCGGCCGGGCCGCCATCGCGGGTATCGGCGCCACCGATTTCTCGAAGGAATCCGGTCGCAGCGAACTGCGGCTGGCCGCGGAAGCGGTGACCGCCGCACTCGCCGACGCCGGGCTCACCCCGGCCGATGTCGACGGCCTGACCACCTTCACGATGGATACGAACCTTCAGGTCGCGGTCGCGCGGGCCACGGGAATTCCACAGCTGAAGTTCTTCAGCCATATCGGCTACGGCGGCGGCGCGGCCTGCGCCACCGTGCAGCAGGCAGCGATGGCGGTGGCCACCGGTGTCGCGGATGTGGTGGTGGCCTACCGGGCATTCAACGAACGCTCGGTATCGCGTTTCGGCCAGTTCTCCACCTCGCTGGCCGCGGCGCCGACCTCCTCCGGGATCGACGCCGGGTGGTCGTATCCGCACGGCCTGGGCACACCTGCCGCGCAGGTCGCGATGGTGGCGCGCCGGTACATGCACGTCTACGGCGCGACGAGTGCCGACTTCGGGAAGATCGCCGTCGCCGACCGCAAACACGCCGCGGTGAATCCGAACGCCTTCTTCTACAACAAGCCGATCACCCTAGAGGACCACCAGAGGTCGCGCTGGATTGCCGAACCGCTGCATCTGCTCGATTGCTGCCAGGAATCCGACGGCGGGGTCGCGATCGTGGTGACCAGTGTGGAACGGGCCCGCGACCTGCCCAATCCGTCCGCCGTGATCACCGCTGCCGCCCAGGGCAGCGGGGCCGACCAATACGTGATGACCAGCTACTACCGCGATGCGCTCACCGGGCTCCCGGAAATGGGGCTCGTCGGTGACCAGCTGTGGGAACAGAGCGGTTTACGTCCCGACGATATCCAGACCGCAATTCTGTACGACCACTTCACTCCTTTTGTGCTCATGCAGCTCGAGGAACTGGGATTCTGCGGCCGCGGTGAGGCGAAGGATTTCATCGCGAACGGGGCGATCGAAATCGGTGGAAAGCTACCGATCAACACCCACGGCGGACAATTGGGTGAGGCGTATATCCACGGGATGAACGGTATCGCCGAAGGGGTCCGGCAATTGCGCGGAACCTCGGTGAATCAGGTCGAGAATGTGGAGAACGTACTGGTCACCGCCGGTACCGGGGTGCCGACCTCGGGTTTGGTGCTCAGCGCCGACCACGCCGCCTGAACCGGTACCGGGCGGCCGGAGCGAATACACGAGGTCGCCCGGTACCGGCGGTGGGTCAACGGTGCGGGATCCGCCCCTGAGCTGAACCGGAGCGAGGGTTCGGCCCCCAGTCGGGCGGTATCGCGGTGCACACGCCGGCTCCGGCCGAAGGCGCTATTCCGGTTCGATTGTTCCTCCGGAGCCGGCGGCGTAGGCGCCGTCCGGCGCGGGCCGGGGCAATCGCCGGCCATGTGGCCCGTGGCCGATATAGATCGTTCCAGGAGAACCGCACCCGGCCGGCCTGAATATTTGCTCGACCGGTGACCGGTGGCCACGCGCGCGTCGAGGCCTCGCCAGGCCGAGTTCTCGTCAATCCTGATGGACGTGCGACGCCGGTCGGCGCGCACGGCCTCTCGATTGCGTATCGATCGAGTTGAGGGTCGTGGCTCCCCGTTTCGCGGGCCCGTTTCCGGTGCACCCGCCGACTTGTGAGTTTTCACAGTCGGGAACAAGATATAACTGGCGATTGCTCAATGGGCAGTAGGTTTGCCGGCAAGGGGCTGGTAATGATGAAAAACTCACCATTTCATATTCTCGAATCACTCCCGGACCGGCCGTCCGGCATGTAAATATGTGGCAGTTCTTGGCAGTACACATGGTGGAGTCGAAGTTTTGGCCGGGTCGCGGGCGCTGATCGCGCGCATTGTGGCGGTGTTCGCGCTGCTGTTCTGCGCTGTCGTCGCGCTGCGCGGACATATTCCGGGGATGCCGGAAAATACGGCGGAAAACGCCGGTGGCGCCTCCGCGGTGCTGTCGGTCGTCCTCATGCCCGTGCTGCTCACGGTCTCGATCGTGGTGCTGCTGGCCGGGGTCATCGCCAGCCAGCACCGGTTGCCGCTGGCCATGCCCGACCTGGACGCCGACGAATCCGAACAGAACTGGCGGCTGGGGCGCTTCGGGCTGATTGTGCTGTTCGTGCTGGCCGTCGCCGGCGTGCTGGCGGCGACGGTTTTCGCCGTCTATTTCCTCGGGTTCCAGCGCCCCGGCGAGCAGATTCCGGCGGCACCGGAGCAGCGTTCCGAACAGCCCGCCTCGCCCGCTGTACCGCCCGGTATGGAGGAAGACGAGCCGGTGCTAACCGGTACCGGGCTCATCCTGGCCACCGCCGCCGCCGGGACCTTGGTGGCCGTGGCGGTAACAGGTCTGGTGGTCGTCACCGTGAACACCCAGCGCCGGGAGCGTAAACCCGGATCCGAAGAGACCACGGGCGTCACCGACGAGCAGTTGCGTGCCGAGACCCTGTCCCTGGTGAAGGCCGCCGAGATGGGGCTGGCCGCGATGAACGTCCCCGGCCAGGACCCGCGCACCGCGATCATCGCCTGCTATCTGGCGATGGAACGGGGACTCGCCTACGCCCGCGCCGCCGCGCCGCTGGCCTCCGACACCCCGATGGAAGTGCTGGCCCGGGCCTTCGAGCACGGTGCCCTGCACGATGCCGCCGCCCGCGAGCTGGTCGCGTTGTTCGAGGAGGCGCGGTTCAGCCCGCACGCCATGCTGGAATGGCAGCGGATGCGTGCCGAACAGTTGCTGCGCGTGGTGTTGTCCGATCTCCAAGGAACATCGACAGTCGGCACTGCCGATGATGAACCGCCTGATCAAGCGGTATATCTGCCCGATGGGACGGTGGCCGGATGACCCGTCCCTGGATAGTGGTGACCGCGATCCTCGCCGTCGCCGTTTTCGAAGTCGCGGCCTACCTGCGGGCCCGGGAATTCATGCTGATCGCCGCGGGAGTGCCGGTGGCGATCGCGCTGTGCTGTTTCGTCTGGGTGCTGCTGCGCCCGGAGAAGAAGGAGAAGGAACTCGTCGACGAGATGGAGAACGGGCCCGCCGAAATGCTGCGCCACTGGCATGCCCGCGCCGAAATGCTCGTCGATCGCGCCGACGGAAACCGCGCCGACTGGGATCGGCATCTGCGCCCGCTGCTGGCCAAGGAGTTCCAATTGTCCGCCGGACTGCGGGTCAGCAAGAACCGGCGGGCGCTGGAAAATGCCGGAATCCATCTGTTCGGTGCCGAGCTGTGGCGCTGGGTGGATCCGGCGGATTCGGCGTTGCGTGACCAGAACACGCCCGCGCCGGGTCGTGCGGCTCTGGACGAGATCCTGAGCCGCCTTCAAAGAATGTGAGATGGGTCGACGCATTGCGAGTAAAGACATGACGATGCCCTTGGACGCGACTGTCCAACGCACCGAAGCCGTGCTCCGGGAGGTCTCCCGGGTCGTGGTCGGTAAACGCGATGAGCTACAGCTCATCATGATCGCGATCCTGTCCGGCGGGCACGTGCTGATCGAGGACCTGCCCGGTCTGGGCAAAACATTGATCGCCCGCTCGTTCGCGGCGGCCCTCGGCCTGGATTTCACCCGGGTGCAGTTCACCCCCGACCTGTTGCCCGCCGATCTGCTCGGCTCCACCATCTACGACATGACCACCGGCCGCTTCACTTTCCGCCGGGGTCCGGTGTTCACCCATATGCTGCTCGCCGACGAGGTGAACCGAACTCCGCCGAAAACCCAGGCGGCGCTGCTGGAGGCGATGGCCGAAGGACAGGTGAGTATCGACGGCGAAACCTTCCCGCTGCCACAGCCGTTCGTCGTTCTCGCCACCGACAACCCCATCGAATACGAGGGCACCTACCCGCTGCCGGAGGCGCAGCTGGACCGTTTCGCTATTCAGCTGCGCATCGGTTATCTCTCCGAACTGGACGAAACCGAAATGATCCGGCGCCGGCTGGAACGCGGTGCGGTGCAACCGCGGGTGCATCAGGTGGTGGACGCGAAGGGGCTGCTGGAAATGCGGCATGCGGTCGAATTCGTTTCCGTGCACCCGGATGTGGTGGGTTATGTGGTGGCGCTGGCTTCGGCGACTCGCGCGCATGCGCAGGTGGAGGTCGGTGCCAGTCCGCGGTCGGAACTGGATCTGGTGCAGATGGCGCGTGCCCGTGCGCTGCTGAACGGCCGTGACTACGTCATCCCGGAAGATGTGAAAGCCCTCGCCGTACCCGCCATGGCGCATCGCATCACCCTGCGACCGGAAATGTGGGTGCGCCGGATCCGTGGCGAGGATGTGATCGGCGAACTCTTGCGCCGGCTTCCGGTTCCGCGCGCTGCCACGCAATGAGACACCGTGACGCCACCGCCACCGTGGAGGCGAGGTTGCGCTGGCGCCCCGCGCCGCTGACCTATCTGCTCGCCATCGCCTCGGCCGTCGCGCTGTTCGGTGCGGTGGTCTCGGCCAGCTGGCAGCTCGTGGTCTTCGCCGCGCCCATGCTCGGAGTTCTGGCCGGCGCGCCGTGGCAGGTATCGCGCACCCGGATCCAGGTGGACGGCGGCGGCACTCAGCGGTGCTTCGAGGGGGAGCAGGTCACGGTCACCATTGCCGCGTTCGTCGACCAGGGATATGCCCTGTTGCGCTGCACACCGGTGGTCACCGACGGTATGACGGTCACCGTCGACGAATCGTCGGATTCCGGGACGGCGCCTGCCGGGTTGCGGTTGACGGTTTCGGCGCAGCGGTGGGGTCGCTATCCGATCTCGGTGCGGGTGAAGGCTTTGAGCCCCGCCGGGATGGCGCTGGCCACCGTCACCCTGCCCGCCGGGGAGATCTTCGTCTACCCGGTCACCGACCCTCAACGAATGCCGTTGCCGCGTACCGAGCTTCCCGAGCGTCTCGGCGTGCACCTGACCCGCCGGCACGGCCCGGGCGTGGAGTACGCCGATATCCGCGCCTATGCCCCCGGCGACCAGCTCCGCATCGTGAACTGGCCGGTGAGCGCCCGCCGCGGCCGGTTGTATGTGACCGAACGGCTGACCAACCGCTCCGCCGATGTCGTCGTCCTGGTGGACACCTCCCAGCAGGCACCCGGGCCGGCCACCGACGCCCTCGAACTCTCGGTCCGCGGCGCCGCGCAGGTGGTGCAATCCACGTTGCAGGCCGGCGACCGCACCGCCGTGGTCTGCCTCGGCCGATCACCCCGCTGGCTGCGTCCCGATATCGGGCGCCGCCAGTTCTACCGCATCGTGGACACCGTCCTCGATGTCGGCGACGAGCACATCCCCACCACCGGCACCCTTGCGCCGTGGGCCGCGGTTCCGCTCGGCGCGGTAGTCGTCGCGTTCTCCACACTGCTGGACACCCAGTTCGCGCTCGCTCTCATCGACCTGCGTAAACGAGGTCATGTGGTGGTGGCGGTGGATGTGCTGCGCGGTAGTCCGTTCGCCGGCGACCTCGATCCCACCATGGAAAAGATGTGGCAGCTCGAGCGGATGTCGATGTACCGCGATATGAGCACGGTCGGTGTAGATATCGTCGGCTGGGCCGCCGATACCCGTCTCGATCAGACCATGCGTCTGCTACCCCGGCACCGCCGGATGATGCGGGTACGCCGATGACCAAATTCCTTGCCCATCTCTCCGGAATCCTGCTGGTGCTCCTGGTCGCGTTGATCCAGCCGTGGGCGGCCCCCGCTGCGATCATCCTGGTGATCATCGGCTGGTGGTGGCGCCTCGCCGCTGTCGGCGCCGTTTTGCTGGTGATCGGGGTCCTGGGCCTGTCCGATGCCGGGCTGATCGCGGCGGCCGTCGCGGGCCTGGTCGCCACCACCTACCTGCTGAACATCGCGACCGTTACGGCCCCGCGCGGGGTGGTCCCGACAACACTGCCATCGGTGATCGGCGCCGTCGTATGGACCGCCGCCGCGGCCGCCGCGGCCGCGCTACCCGTCGATCTGGCCTGGTCGCCTGTGGTGGCGCCGGTCCTGGTGATCTTGTTGTCTTCGATCCTCACCTACAGCATCACCGCCACCCGCCGCCGTCCGGCAAAACCGGTTACCGGGACCGGCGCAGGCGAAGACGCGCCGCCACCCGGCTGAGTCCGGCCACCGGCGGCGTGATCCGATCATCTGCGAGGTTTCGGTTGACGAGCGAGATGTCGCCGCCGTAGTGGTCGAGGACCCGGGGATCCATGACCGCTCGCCACAGCGGGGGCACTGCGGCGAGCAGGACCATGGTGGCGTAACCGAACGGCAGCTGTGGTGCTTCCTGTGAGCTGCGTAGTGTCTGGTAGCGACGGCCGGGGTTGGCGTGGTGGTCGCTGTGGCGTTGCAGGTGCAGCAGGAAGATGTTGGTGACCAGGCGGTCGCTGTTCCAGCTGTGCCGCGGTGAGCATCGTTCGTACCGGCCGTCGGGCCGGCGGGCTCGCAGCAATCCGTAGTGCTCGAGATAATTCACGGTTTCGAGCAATCCGATGCCGATCACGGCTTGCATCACCAGAAACGGAATGATGCCGGTCCCGAAAACGAGTGTCATCGCCCCGAACAACACGGCGCTCATCGACCACGCCTGAAGTAGCTGATTATCGCGGCACCACCACCCTTTTCCCTTACGGGACAGACGTTCCCGCTCCAGCTTCAGCGCCGAACGGAAACCGCCACCGGCGCTACGCGGGATGAAAGACCACAACGATTCGCCGAAGCGGGCGCTGGCCGGGTCGCCGGGGGTGGCAACACGGACATGGTGGCCGCGATTGTGCTCCACGAAGAAATGGCCGTACCCGGACTGCGCCAGCGCGATCTGCGCCAGCCGGCGTTCGAGGTGTTCGGCCCGGTGGCCGAGTTCGTGGGCGGCATTGATGCCGATACCGGAAACCAGTCCCATCGTGACGGTAAGCCCCAGTTTGTCGGCGAGTTGTAGCTCGGGACTCGACCACATATATCCCGCGATGGCCAGGCCGGTGAACTGGATCGGCAGGAAGAGAAATGTGCACCAGCGGTAATAGCGATCGTTGGACAGGGCTTCGTAGTCCTCGTCGCGCGGGCTGCTGCCATCGCAGCCCACCGCGACATCCAGGATCGGAATCACCCCGAACACCACGATGGGGCCGATCCACCAGAACAGCGACAGGCCGGTGAGCTCGACCAGTTGCGCCGGCAAAAGTGCGCAACCAGGCGCTACGGTACTCAGAATCCACAGGCGACGTTTGGGATCACGAGCCTCCGGCCGTCCGGGTCTCTCCGGATCACGAGCCTCCGGCCGTCCGGGTCTCTCCGGATCGCGATCCCGCGGCCGGCCGGTTCCGCAGGATCGCGACAGTCTCGCCGCCTGACCGGGACGACGGAGCACCGGAACAGGTCTGGTCTTCACCGGATCACGGCAGTGCCGCGCAGTTCACCGGGGCGGGCACCCCTGCGAGTCGATCGGTCACCCACGGCACCGAAGTGGTCACCGACGGGAAGAACGCCATATCGTGTGTGCTCAGGAACCCGGATATCGGCGGTAGGCCGGCATCCGCTTCCAGCTGAACCGGTGTACCGCCACCGCACCAACTTGCGGCGATACCACGAGAGGCCGGGAACATGTCATCGTTGCGCGCCGAGTAGATACGCACCGGCACCTGCGGAGCCGTCCCGCCGAGCCGCTGCTCGTCGAATGCCTTCTTCAATTCCGGCGAGCCATCGATCACCGCATTGATCGGCTGTCCACTGGTGGTCCAGCGGGACGTGTGCTGCGGTTGCGTGAGGGCGTTCGAGAGGCCACCGCCGCATTTGCCGATCGAATTGTTCAGGATCGCCTTACCGGTGTCGTTCAGGGCGGCGTCGAGTACGGGCCGGGTTTCGGGGTAGTCGGCGGCGATCCCGTTGAGGATCCACGCGATGGCCGGCGCGACGCCGGGCATGCCGTCGCTGCGCGCGATATATTCCGCGGGACCGACCGGGGGGCCACCCACATAGGCGCCACGGATGTTCAACTCGGGGGCATAGGCCGGTTGCAGTTCCGCCGCGGCCGCCGCGGCCATCCCGCCCTGCGAGTAGCCGTAGAGTACGACCGGCGAGCCGGGATGGAAGCCGCTGCCGGGTAGGTGCAACGCGGCGCGGGCGGCATCCAGGACCGCGTAACCCTGGGTCTTGCGATTGAGGAAGTTGTGGATGCCGGGGGCGGCGAGATCGTGGTAGTCGGTCATCATCACCGCCATGCCCTGGGCGAGCAGGTATTGAATCGCCATGACGTCGTATTCGAATACGACATCGGCCGGCGGCTGGAACCGGACCACCTGCGACACCATCGCCGACGGCGCGCATTCGGGGCTCTGCCCCTGAGTACCGCCCGCATATGCCACCAACGGGCGCTCGCCCGGGCCTCGCCACGGCGCGGTCGGCTCCAGATACGTCCCCACCACCGTGGTCGGCGCATCATGGGTATCGCTGCTGGCGTAGGTGAGGCGTGTCGACCTCACGGGTGTCGTGCCCGGTAGTCCAGGGATCGAAAGGGCCACTTGCGATACTTCGCGACGCAGAATCTCGCCCCCGGCTCCTTGCGATAGCGCCGGCTGTGTCCAGGCGGATGGTGCGCCCGCCGCGGCGCCGGCAACCATCAGGGTTCCCGACAGGACTGCGATCCATGCGCGCTTCCCGCTCTTCATAGCGATTCCTCCTGCGTACGGCTCTTCCCGGCAGCTATCGAACCGAAAGGCGCCGTGGACGCGAGCGCAACACCAAGGGCTCCGAGCAGAAAACGCGGCGCTTCGACTCAATAGATATAGATCGACTTGCGAGTATCGCCGTTCGAGCGCCGAACCGGGCATATATGCACGTCGTGTCGCCGAAGAATCCGAGACCGGGCTCCGGCCCGATAACTATTCGGAAACGGTTGGGTCGGCGGCCGTGCCGCCGGTTCGTGATCTGCCGCCGCGCCTCCCACGACTTCCGGGGCGTCGCGTTAGCATCCTTGATCGTCAGCGTCGCAGTTGCGGTTCCGGTAGTTCGTGGGCTCACGGAAGCAGGTCGATGAAAGCCGTTGTTGCACTTATTGTTCGGATTTGCCTGGTGGTCGTATGCCTCGGCCTCGGTGCGAACGCAACCCCGGCCGCATTCGCCCAACCCGGCCCCGCTGCACCGAATCCCGTGCTGGTGATCGGCGGATTCGATGCTGACCGAGGCATCCTGGAGAAGCTGCGCGAAGCGCTGGACGAATGGGGATATCCGGCGTATTCCATGGTTCTTCCCGACGTGCCGTCCCTCTCGGGTGCACCGACAGGTTCGGCGCCCATCGCCGAATCGGCGGCCGCGGTCGCGCGGGCCGTGGACGAGATCCGGCGGGAGACCGGTGCGGCGCGGGTCGACCTCGCCGGGCATTCGATGGGTGGGCTCGCCGCCCGGCACTACGTCAAGTTCCTGCGCGGTGGCGAATCGGTCGGTACCTATGTCGATTTCGGTACGCCGAATTCGGGCCAGTCGCTCGGTTTGCTCTGTTCGCTCTTCTGGCCCGGATGCCTGGATATCGCGCCCGGCTCGCCGTTTCTGCGGGCACTCAACGAACCACCCGCGGTTCCGCCCGGACTCAGCGCCTACCACCTGTTCTCGGAGAACGAAGGCCCGGAACGCGAGCCGCTGCCGGGCGCGATCAACGCGAGTGTTCAGGATTTCTGCCCGGGCCGGCACGTGATTCACCGCAACGAACCACGCGACGGTGCGTTCCAGGAGTTGATCGTCTCGGCACTGCGCGGAGGCCCGCTCGCCACCGGCTGCCCGTAGCAATACCGAGAGGGGAGAAGTCGATTCGGCCATGCCTGCCGGTGTGAAGGGGGCCACCACTCGCCGAGGCGGACGGGGTGCTGTCCGGATTCGGGCCCACTATCGCTGAAGCACAACACATACAGCGTGGCACCGCGTTCGGTGACGGCCGCGGCTTCGTATGTAGACGACCCGATCAGGCCATACGCGAGGCGATCCCGGGGTAGTCCAGTACGAGGCCCGACGCGTCGTAGACGAGGCGACACGAGAAACCGAAGGCAGGCGCCGCGTAGTCGAAGCATCGGCCGGTCCCTCGGTCGGGTGCGCGGAGGTACTCCTGCTCCAGCCGTTCGACTGACAGATCGGTGGCACGTACATAGGCCGCCGGCGCCGCGGCCCGTGCCCCGATCGGCAACAACATCCGGTGGACGGGAAATGCGTTGGTCATCGCGGAGGACTCCAGATCCACGTCGAGGCAGCCATCCAGGTGGGATGCCGGTTCACCGTCGACCTGCCAGTGTCCGGCGCCGTCGGCCTCGAGCAGTACGGTGCGCCTGCCGGCTGCGGACCGGCCGGTCACCCGCGCTTTGCGGGTCCGCCAGGCCGAATCCACCGCGATATCGTAGGCGACGAACCATGTGCGGCCATCCTCGACCGCTGTGGATGCTCCCTCGATCCGGTGACTGCCCTCGACCGGTTCGAAATAGGAGACCTCGAAGCCCGCCCTCGCATGGCGGTGCGACCACGCGGCGGTTGCGGGTAGTGCGGTGAACATTGCGCCATGGTATGGCTTGGTCTGCCGCAGCAATACGGGGGATCTATTGGGTATATTGGAGTTGAATATCCCCGATATATGGAGTGTGGATGTCCAAGCTACTGATCGATGTCGATGACGAAGCGCTTGCCGAAGCCCAGCGGCTTCTGGGTACCGGAACCAAGAAAGATACGGTCAACGCCGCACTGATCGAGGTCGCGAAGCGGATCAAGCGAGTCAAGGCGCTGAACGAACTCGGCGAGATGGCCGAGCGGGGTGACTTCGACATCCTGCTGGACAAGACCGAGTACCGCCGGTGATCAGCTACCTGATCGACACTTCTGCTGCGGTCCGAGTCCTGCGGGACCCGGCACTGCGTAAGACCTGGCACGAATCGCTGACTGCGGGGGTGATCGCATTCTGTGATGTGGTGGAGCTGGAGTTGCTCTACGGGGCGCAGTCGCTCGGCGATCGGTTGCGTAAGAAGGAACTCATCGGTGAACTGTTCGGTTGGGTGATTACGCCGGACAACCTCTGGGTTCGCGCGCACCAGGTACAGCAACTGCTGACCGAGCGCGGTGGGCACCGCAGCGCGGGCGTCGCAGACCTGGCGATCGCGGCGACTGCAGAATCGAACAATTTGGCACTCCTGCATTACGACCGTGACTTCGAAACCGTGGCAGAAGTGACCGGCCAACCGACGCAATGGATAGCGCCGCCCGGGACGATCAGCTGATATCCGGTGCTCGGAAACATCCGAACGGTCGAGCGGGAAGACATGTGGCCGGCGATCTTCGGTGATTTCGCCGGCCACACGAGTGGAGAGAGGGCCTACTGAGCGTAGGTGAGGACCACGTCTCCCAGCACCGGTGCGTCTTCGCGGTCGATGGCGGTGGCGCTGATGGTCAACTTGCCCGGCTCCTGCCAGATGCGTGACCGCAGCGTCTCACCGGGGAACAGGACCCCGGCGAACCGCGCCTTGAATCCGGTGACCCGTGTCGCCGCGGATTCCAGCACCGTATCGGTGGCGGTTTTGCAGATGATCCCGTACGTGCAGAGACCGTGCAGAATCGGTGCCGGGAAGCCGGCGCCTTTGGCGAATTCGGGGTCGGAGTGCAGCGGGTTGCGGTCGCCGCAGAGGCGGTAGAGCAGGGCCTGCTGCGGCAGGGTCGCGGTGGTGACGTCGAAATCCGGGGCCCGGTCGGGGAGTTCGGCCTTGTTGCTGGGGCCGCGCTCGCCGCCGAAACCGCCTTCGCCGCGGGCGAAGATGGAGGACCGTTCGGTCCACAGGGCTTCGCCGTCGGAGCCGGTGACGGTGAATTCCTGCACGATCACCGCGTTGGATCCTTTATCCCAGATCTCGCTGATCCGGCCGGTGCGGGTCGCTTTACCCGAGGCGGGCAACGGCCGGTGCACCTGGATTTCCTGCGCGCCGTGCACCACCTTGGCGAGGTCGATATCGACGCCCGGGAATTTCACCTTCGGTGGGTCGGTATCGCGCAGGGTGTGCGCGACGGTGGCGAAGGTGGGCAGGACCTGCGGCTCCCGATCGTCGAGGTAGCGCAGTTCGGCGGGATCGGTCCAGCGGTGACCGGCGCCGATACCCAGGTGGTAGAGGGCGATATCGGAGGCGGTCCAGGAGAATTCCTTGCTCGGCAGTTCCGCGCCGAGCGCTACCTGTGGATCGATGGGCATAACTTCTCCTCGGCTCAGGCCTCGGCCGGTGACACGGCGGACCCGGCCTTCTTACGGTCGATGATGTCGTGGACGGCGAGGTAGCCGAAGGCGATGGCCGGGCCGATCGTCGCGCCGGGGCCGGCGTAGGTGTGGCCCATCACCGGGGTCGACACATTGCCGGAGGCGTAGAGGCCGTCGATCGGGGTGCCGTCCTCGCGGAGTACGCGGGCCGCGGTATCGGCGACCAGACCACCCTTGGTGCCGAGATCGCCGGGCACCATCTTGGCCGCGTAGAACGGCCCCTGCACCAGGGCAGCGAGGCACGGGTTCGGTTTGACGGTCGGGTCGCCGTAGTACCGGTCGTACTGGCTGTCGCCGCGGTGGTAGTCCTCGTCATTGCCGGATTCGGCGAACTTGTTGAACCGTTCGACGGTGGCGGCGAGTTTATCGGCGGGAACCCCGATCTTCTCGGCCAGTTCCTGCAGGGTCGCGGCCTTGACGATCAGGTCGTTCTCCATCCAGCGCGACGGGAACTTCAGGCCCGGCTGGAGGCTGGCGAACATGTACCGGTTGCGGTAGCGCTGATCGAACACCAGCCAGGTGGGGATGTTCTCGCCCGGCCCCTCGCCCTGCCCGTATTCACCGCCGTACATGGTGTGTACGGCCTCCACGTAGGGCGCGGATTCGTTGCCGAACCGCTCACCCTTCGGGTTGATCATGATCGAACCGGGCAGGTTGCGTTCGGACAGCGCGAACCACGGCTTACCACCCTTGAAGATGGTCGGACCCCACCAGGCGTCCTCCATGAAGCCGATCGCGGCACCCGCGTCCATACCGGCGAGGATGCCATCTCCGGTGTTGGTGGCGGCGCCGGTCGTCCACTCAGTGGTAATCGGCTCCCGCTGGTACTTGGCGCGCATCTCGGCGTTGTGCTCGAATCCGCCGCTGCCCAGGACCACACCGTAGCGGGCGGTGAAGCGGACGGTTTCGCCTTTGTGGGTGGCCTCGACGCCGGTGACCTTGCCGTCCTCGATCACCAGTTTGTTCATCGGGGTATCGAGCAGCAGGGGCACGTTCGCGTCCATCAGGCCCTTGCGCATACCGGCGATGATCGCCTGACCCATGACCATCAGGTGCTTACGGGTGAACTTGGCCCAATAGGTGCGCACACCGACCCGCAGTGCCCGCAGCATGCCCTTGGGGTGGCGGCGGATCAGGTTCAGCCGGACGAAATCGGCCTGGGTGACGGCGACGTTCAGCGGAGCTTTGGAGTAGGGCGGATGGATGTTGAAGCGTTCGTCGCCGAGGATCATGGCGTTGAACGGTTTGGGCTCACAGGATCGGCCACCGGCCCGGCCACCGGGCGCTTCGGGGTAGTAGTCGGAGTAGCCCTTGACCCATTCCATCTCCAGCGGGCTGTTGGCCAGCACGAAATCGAGGGCTTCCGCGCCGCGGTCGATATAGGTGTCGATACGTTCGGCGGGCACCACGTCGCCGATGATGCTGTGCAGGTAGCGCCGCGCTTCTTCGCGGTCGTCGGGGCCGCCCGTATCGCGCAGGGCCTTGTTGCCGGGGATCCACACCCCGCCACCCGAGCGCGCGGTGGACCCACCGTAGTAGGGCGCCTTTTCCAGGAGCACCACACTCAGCCCGTTGTGCGCGGCGGTGAGGGCGGCGGTCATTCCGGCGGCGCCGCTGCCGACCACCACCACATCGTATTCCCGATCGTTCATGTAGAACACGTTATAGAATGATGGCGCTGTTGGTCTATGTTGTGTGGCAGAAGACTTATTCTGCCGAGTGAACGGCAGCGAAACTCGTTTCAATTTTCGGTGGAGTTGGCTGGATGACGCAGGAATGGGACCTGACCGCGGACGTCGTGGTCGTCGGATACGGAGCGGCCGGAGCGGCGACAGCGCTGCAAGCGACCGAGGACGGAGCCCAGGTACTCGTCCTGGACCGGTTCACCGGCGGGGGAGCGACCGCACTGTCCGGCGGGATCATCTATGCCGGCGGCGGCACCTGGGTGCAGCGCGCGGGCAAGGTCGAGGACACCCCCGAGGCGATGCTGGCCTATCTGGAGCGTGAGGTCGGCGACGCCGTATCGCCCGCGACCCTGCGCCGCTTCGTCGACGGCAGCCCGGCGATGATCGACTGGCTGACCGGGCACGGTGTGCCGTTCGAGGCATCGCTGTGCCCGTACAAGACCTCGTATCCGAACAACGACTACTACCTCTATTACTCCGGCAGCGAGATCTCCGGTGCCTTCAACGACATCACTCCGGCCCAGCGCGGGCACCGGGTGAAGGGGTGGGGTACCTCGGGGAAGAAGCTGTTCGCGCCGCTCGCTCGCTCTGCGGAACGCAAGGGAGTCCGGGTCGAAGCCCTTACCACGGCCACCGACCTGCTCACCGACGACACCGGCGCCGTGGTCGGGGTGCAATGTCGTACTCTGCGCGACGCGCCCGCCGGGGTCCGCACTCGCTACATCCGGATGGCCGCGATCGCCGCCAAACCCGGTATCTACTATCCGCCCCTGCGCCGCGCGCTGGAAAAACAGCTCGCCCGCCTCGACCGCCGGTATGGCACCACCATCCGGGTGCTGGCCCGCCGCGGTGTGGTGCTTACCGCGGGCGGATTCATCGCCAACCGGGAGATGCTGCACGCTTACGCCCCCGCCTACAAGAACGGGCTGGCGCTGGGCAGCTCCGGCGACGACGGCAGCGGTATCGAACTCGGCCGCAGTGCCGGCGCCGCCACCGACCGGATGAGCAACGTCTCGGCCTGGCGGTTCCTGCTACCACCGAGCTCGTTCACCGGCGCGCTGCTGGTCGACGGGAAGGGGCAGCGGGTCATCGACGAAACCCGCTACGGCGCCGCGGTCGGTGACGCTCTGATCACCCGGCACGACGGTATCGGCTTCCTGCTCGCCGACGAAGAACTCATGCGCAAGGCGATCTCGCAGATCGGCCCGCAGGCCGCCTGGTTCCAGCGGATGCAGTTCGAGGTCATGCGCCGCAAGGCAAAACGGGGTAAGACCCTCGACGCCGTCGCCGCCGCCGCGGGTATCGACGCGGCCGGGTTGCGGGAAACGGTCGCCGCGCACAACACCGCCTACGCAACCGGCGCCCCCGACCCGGTCGGCAAACCCGCCGACTACGTCCGCCCGGTCGGCGCGGGTCCGTACTGGCTACTGGATGTTTCGATCAAACCGAGCCTGACGAACCCCTGCCCGATGTTCACGGTCGGCGGGCTGCTCGTCGACGAGGAAACAGGCGCAGTCAAAAGCGCGGACGGCGGTGATATCCCCGGCCTGTACGCGGCCGGCCGGACTGCCGCCGGGATCTGCGTGAACTCCTACGTCAGCGGGCTGTCCCTCTCCGACTGCATCTTCTCCGGCCGGCGCGCGGGCCGCAGCGCGGCGGGGGAGCAGTCAGTCGCGATGGACGGCGCCGCCTCGCCGGGTTCGCCGGCTACCGCCCGTCCGCGGACTGACTAGATCGGGTATTGGTTGCCGTCCAACAGGGACTCATAAGTCGACATTGCGGATCGAATCTCGCTGGCGTACCGGTTCGAAGTCGATATCTTCGACCATGGTGAACACGTCGGCCGTCGAACAATGCATCCAGGTCTGGCTCACCCGGGGGTGAAGATCTCGTCCAGGCTGGTGGCGGTGAGTACGCGGGGTGTCCATGTTTCCAATTCGTCGGTGTCGGCGGAGCGGATGCGGTGGACCGTCTCGGTGGGCAGCGTCCCGAATTTGGCGGCGAGCAGTTTGAGGAGCACCCGTGCCTCCCCCTCGGCGCGGCCTTGGACGCGGCCTTCAGCGCGGAGTCGTTCTGCGGTGGTCACAGCTACCTCCTCGGCTCGCGGACCGAACTGATTCAGACCGGTGTGAAGATCTCGTCCACGGTGGTGGCGGTGAGTACGCGCGGCATCCATGCTTCCAGTTCGTCGGTGCGGGCGCTGCGCACCCGGTCGACCACCGCGGTAGGCAGCGACTCGAATTTGGCCGCCAACAACGTCAGCAGCGCCCGAGCTTCCCCTTCGACGCGGCCTTCTGCGCGGCCTTGGACGCGGCCTTCTGCGCGGAGTCGTTCTGCGGTGGTCACAGCTACCTCCTTGGCTCGCGGACCGAGCTGATTCAACAGGGCTTGCAGATCCTCGAGACCGGTATCGCCCTCCAGGAAAATGTACTCGAATACCCGCCACAGGTCATCCGTGGTCAAGTCGTTCAGATCTGCGATAAAGCGTTGCAGAACGTGGCCGAGGTTCGTGTTCTTGGCGGTGATCTTGTGCAGGATCAGCACCAGCCGCGCCGGCGGGGTCAGATCACGTGCTTGGATCGCGTCGATATCGACCTGGGACAGGTCATCGAGCAGGATCTTCAAGCTCGGCAGGTACTCGGCGAGTTCAGCCCGACCCGCGTCGTCGAGATCGATCAGCTCGCCCAGTTCGGTCGGATAATTCCATCGCTCACCTCTGGGCCCGGAATGCACGACCAGCGGGATGACAGCGGGTATCGCCTTGCTGTTCGGGTGCGCGTCGAGGTGCTGGGTCCAGGTCATGAGTATGTAGCGCAGCATCCGCATCGGCATGAAACGGTCCGGGCACGACTGGTGCTCGACGAGGACATAAACGTAGGCGTCATGACCGGACAGGCGGGTTCGGAACAGCAGATCACTGTAGAACGCACGCAGGTTCTGCTCGACGAAACCGGCCGGTTGCAACTCCAAACAGTCGAAGTCCAGCCGGGCAGCGAGTGTACCGGGCAGGTTGGCACGCAGTATTCCGGCGATCTCGGCTTTGCGGGAGCAGATCGCTTTGAACAGTCCATCGTGTGGAGTCGACGATTGCACGGCCATAGCCGGCGAAAGTAGCGGCATGGGTCGACTGACTCGGCATCGTTTCCGGCGCGGCGGCACCCGCCACGCCGACCGTGCCCCATATACGCCAGGTCCAGTGCAGTACAGCACCTGCTGTCCGGACGCGTCCGGCATCGCAGCGCGGTGGCCGTCGATCTGGTGATCGCCGCGACCGCGGAAGCGAACAATAGGAGGTGTCACCTGTTGAGCTGTGCCGCCGCACTTCGGCGCCGACGTGGCGATATCCCATTCGTGCCGCCGAATGTCATTGTCCTCCGATATCTTCGATTGGTATGAACGACAATCCCGCGGACCAGCGTCTCGCCGCGGAACAACGTGCCAGAGCGGCGATCGATTCTCAGCTCGCCGCCGCGGGATGGAGCGTCCAGGACAAGCGCGAACTCAACCTTTTCGCAGCGCTCGGGGTTGTGGTGCGCGAGGTTGTGATGGCGCGAGGTCACGGCCGCGCCGACTATCTGCTCTACGTCGACAAGAAAGCGGTCGGTGTGATCGAGGCCAAACCGATGGGCACGCCGCTGTCGGGTGTGGAGTGGCAGTCGTCGAAGTACGCCGAAGGGTTGCCCGCCGAGGTTCGGTTGAGAGCGACAACTTGGCCGATCAGACCCTCGCGGAGTTCCAGAACTATCGCACCCCGGACGACGGCCGGCGATTCACCGAGATCTACAACGTGGACAAGCTGACCGGGGCCGGACTGCTGGATTCGTCGAATGTCGTGACTTCCACGATTCAGCGGGTGTTCAAATCCCCAATTCTCCACCGGGCATGCACACGACTCGGAATCTCTTCGCGCCGAACAAATTCCAGGCTTCGTGGTCTGGATCGGGGATAGCTTCGACGGACAAGCCCGATTCGAAATGAACTCGGAGCATGCAGGTGTGGGTTGCCTGTGCCGCATGAACCTTTAGGGAGCCAGTTGAGTCAACTCCATTGAGCTGCCCGATGCCGTAATCATCATTCTCACCATTCTTTCGGAACCGTACGAAATCAAGCAGGGTGTGTCTGTGTGCTTGGCGGTACCCTTTGTGTTCGGGGCTAGCCTTGGCCACGTAATGTCTTCAATTGACGAAAACCGATGATCCCATTTTCTGAAAGCTGACTACTTATTGGTTCTACCGTCGCTAGTATCTCCACCTCGCCGCTCGCATCCAATTCGTAGAGTCGGTTCGCCATATAGTCTGCATCGGGATCCTCTCGTCGTCTTCCGATCTCATCCAGTACGAGAAAGAGTCCGCCGATACCGCCTTGTCGGGCTAGTACATCGGCTGCATCAACCTGCATTGTGACGACCTCATCGTCCAACATCTCGTGTAGACGAGCGACGGCTCTTTCATCCTGGATGTACTCGGCTAGTTCGGTAATCGCACGATTTCGGGTCATCCCGTCAGTGCTCCTGGAACGGAGCAGAGCGGCCTCCAGGTCAGACGCATTTTTGTCCGAATCGGTCACGGGATCTCCTGAGGTAGCGCAGGGCGTACTGTGTCGCTTAGCGTTCTTGCAAATATCTCGCCAGTCTTGGGGTTCACATTTTTCTGCACCTCCACGACGTGCGGTACCGGAATGTATTGGCCGGTCTGCTTATCCAAATGTGGCTTACCGGTAAGGTCGACGCGACTGGTCGCGACTCCATCTTCGTCATAGTAGGAGTAGTTCGTAATGTTCCCGTTTGCATCCCTTTTTACGATGTATCCGTTTGGTGGTCCGTTGACTACCGGAAGGTTTCCATTCTTCCAGACCTGTGCTGTTGCCAGCTTTTGGGCGAGTCCAGGTTCGGATGCGCTGGCTTCGACGGTATCTTCGGCGGTTTCGATGGCGTCGTGGATGCGTTCGAGTTTGGTGCGGGTGTCGGTGGTGTTGCGGGAGAGGGCAACGGCTTTGCGGAGGCCGGCGACGGTGACGATGTGGCGGAGTTTGGCGATGGTGTCGTTGACGAGGTCGACGGCTTTACCAGCGCGGACGGCGGTGACGGCGGCGCCGCCGACGCCGAAGCTGAGGAACGATGCGGCGACGGCGAAGGCGGCGGTGACCAGGGCGTAGTCGCGGAGTTCTTCGGCGAACCAGCCGAGGACGTCTTGGAGGTCGACCCTCATCTTGTCGTGCGCGCCTTCTTGGTGTGCACACTCGTTGGCGAGGTCGGTGAAGATCGCGATGAGGTCTTCGGCGGCGGTTTTCATGGACCGTAGGTCGTCGTCGATCGTGTCGACGTCGGGAGCGGTAACGGTCTGGAACAGTGCCGCGGCGCGTTCGAGTTCGGCCGGGAAGTTGGTGATCTCGGGGGCGTGGGCGAGGGCTTTCCAGACGGTGGCGGCGGTGTGGAGTTTGTCGGTGTTGCCGTCCGGGACTGGGAGGTCGATTCCGATTTTCCTGGCGAGGTCGAGGCCGTCGTCGACCAGGCCGCTGCCGGGTCCGCCGGCGGAGGGGGGTGGGACCGGGCAGGATGAGAACGCCAATGGTGGGTTGGGTGGTTTGGCTGGGGGCGGGGTGCCGGTGGTGGGGTCGTGGTCGCCGAGGGCGTAGATGTGGCCGATCTGGTTGAGGGCTGTGGTGTAGCGGTCGGCGAGCATGGTCAGTGCAGTGACCAGGTTGTTTGTGTCGCGGGCCTGCTGGTCGTAGGAGATGGCCCAGTCCTTGCCGGGGCCGGCGCTGCCGGCCATCTCGTTCGTGGATTCCAGACCCTTCAACTGCTGGGCGTAGGTGGTGAAGAACGCGGACGCGGCCTGATTGACGATTTTGGCGGCCTCGTAGTAGGTCGCCGGATCGACGTTGATGAAGTTCATCGACCGTCAGCGGTTCCCGAGGATGCGCGTGACGGTGTCGATGGCGGTCGTGTAGCGGGTGTGGGCATCGACTGCGGCCTGTCGCATGGCGTCGACACCTTCGCGGACGTCGGTGGCGCCGGTGGACCACTGTCGGTAGGCGTCGGCTTGGGCGCGGGCGGCGTCGCCGGTCCAGGTGTGCTGGAGGGCGTCCATGCGTTGCTGGAGGCTGGTGAGGCTGTCGTTGAGGAACCCAACGAAGTTTCCGGCGCGGGCGGTGAGATTGTCGAGTTGGTCGAGATCGACCTGGAAGGCCTGTGAATCTTCGGGCATGACGGGTTCCCCAGGGTGGCTATAGGTTCAGCGACGGGTAGCTGCCGGCGTTGCTGTCGTCTTGTTCGACGAACGTCGCTGTAGTTACTCCCAGTAGCTCAGCGATGGTCGACAGGGCTTCCAGGACCTCGACCGCGCCCTGTTTGGTTTTGTCCCAGCCCGCGCGGTAAGCGTTGGCGGAGTGGCCTTTCCAGACTCCGAGTACAGCGTCGATGTCGGTGTCCAGCGAATGCAATGCGTTCACGAGTTGGTCTGCAGTGAGCTGAACGAACTTGCCCGCATCCAGAACATGATCCGGAACGACTTGCAGTGCTGCCGAATCTGGATCGGCCACGATATCCCCCGAACTCATCCGACAATGGCCCGGTCAACACTACCGGCACGCCGGTCGGTGTCAATCGAACCGATACGGCGTACCCCAGCCGGTGCTGGTCAGGGTTCGTGGTATTCGCGGTGGTCCTAATCGAGGGGGCCTAAGGTGCGTGTCGAGTTCGGGGTTTGTGGCGGGCGGGGCGGTGTCGTCCCGCCACCAAAATGCCTGTGAAAACAGGTCAGACGGAAGAACCTGTTTGCCGGACCCCCGCCGTGAACGCCGCCCACACCTCGGGAGCGAAGTCCAGTTCACCACTCGCCGGGTTCTTCGAGTCGCGTACACCGATCCTGCCGTCCCGCAACCATGCCGCCTCGACACATTCGGTCTGACCGCTGCTGTGGCTGCTCTTGAACCAGCCAACCTCGGAGGTTTCGAAACTCATGCCGGGTAACTCCTTGCTGCCTGCCTGAGCAGCTCGCGTGATCGAGCTTCGTCGAGAGCTGCTTGTCGAACTTCCGAAGCGATTTCAGTGTAGCGGCGGACATCATCGGGACTTTCTAGGTACAGGTCGGGCTTTCCAGCGCCCTCGAAGTACACCAACGGCGGTTCTGCCGGGATTCCTTTGGGGTCGTGTCCGAAGTCCAGGATCATGAACGCACCGTGTAACAAGCCATGGGCGCACCCGCCCGAAAAAGGGTGTATCCGCAGGCTGACGTTCGGCCGTTTGCTCAGTTCTGCCAGGTGGTGCAGCTGTGTAGCCATTATCTGGGATGACCCGATCCGACGATGAAGCGCTGATTCGTGCAAGAGAACGTCTAGTTCTACCGGTGCGGTGCGACGCGTCAGTATGGTCTGTCGCCTGATCCTGAGGTCCAGTCGGCGGTCTAGATCGTCGCTGTCGTGATCCTTGTAGAAGGAGTGGATCAATGCCCGCGCGTAGTCCCGGGTCTGCAGAAGGCCGGGCACGATCTCGTTATAGACCACCATCCTTTGTGCGATGGTCTCGAGTTCGACGTACATGTTGAACGTCGGATCGCTGTAGAGCCCGGCAAACGCCGTGTACCACGACGTCACCTTCGCCTGTTCCGCCAGGTCGAGCGCGCGCAGCGTCTCGTCCCCGGCCACCTCGTAGAGCTCACACAGCGCGCGCACGTCGATCGCGCGGATCTTCTTGGTGCGCGCGGTTTCGATGCGTTGTAGCGCTGCCTGACTCAATTCCGCCAGCGCGGCGGCTTTCGCCAGGCTCAGCCCGATCGCCTCGCGGTGTTCGCGCAGGAATCGACCCAGCTGCCGTCTGGGCAGGGTCGATGGGTCGGCCCCCTCGTCACTGGTCATACCGGTCCCTCCATCCGAACCGAAAACGAATCATTTGATACCCCGAAATCGAATCGATTCCGAATCGGGTTCGAATCACACTCTGGGGCTGAGCGCCAATGTGGTTCGAGATACCCGATTCGGCTTGGACCAGCGTATATCTCGTGTTCTCCTGGGGTCAGCCGTTCGGATGAGCTGGTGACCGGCCGGCCCGATTCCGAACCCGCACCGTCGCACCGTGGTTGGCGGCCAGGGGCCGGTTCGCGGCTCGTTGCCGCATGCCGATTCGTCTTTCTTCCATTACCCGTTCCGGGAGGAACAATGCTGTCCACACCTGTCCACAGGCCGCCCGCTCGGGCGGGATCACCCGCTCTCGGGTTCGTGCGGTCGGAGATATCGGCTCACCACGCACCCCGTCATGGTCGCGAGATCCAGCGGTATGCCCGCGAATCCGGGTACCACTACCTCTCCACTGTCGTGCCGCCGCCGGGAAAACCGAACCCGCTGACCCATATCCGCGCCCGCGCCACCGAACTCGGCGCCGAGGTGATCATCGCGTTCGACCTCGCCCACGTCGACAACCAGCCGCACCTGTTCTGCGACCTCGGCTACCAGCTCGAAACCGTATGCCCGCACCTGGTGTGGACACCCAGCGTCCCACCGGCCGCGAAAGGAGCCGCCGCGTTATGAGCATCTGGAACGTCCTGCACTCGATTGCCCTGACCGTGATCCTGTCCAGTATCGCGGCCACCGTTCTCGGTTGCGCCTGGCCCACTGATCCATCGCGATCCCTCGAACGACTTCACCAACGACCCCATCGCCCGCACCGGCCGATCATCGGCGCGATCCCCAAGCCCATCGCCTGGACCTGTGAGCTTCCGGGGGTGCCGCTCGATCTCGACGACGCCCACAGCGCCATGCGCCGCCACCGCACCCACGACTGTCCCCGCAGACGCGCCGCCTACGCCACGCTCGTTGCCCACGGCTGCCTCGTCCCCGATTCCTCCCGTCGTGCCTACCGGCAGAAAGCCTGGTCATGAACCATGTCGTCGTCACCGGCGGCGCGGGTTTCCTCGGCTCGCACCTGTGCCGCGCCCTGCTCGATCGCGGCGACCGGGTCACCGCCATCGACAATCTCAGTACCGGCCGGATCGCTGCCGTCGCCGATCTCACCGATCGTCCGCGCTTCGCATTGCGTATCGCCGACACCGCCGATATCGGTACATTCGCCGACCTGGGTACCGTCACCCATATTGCCCATCTCGCCGGCCCCGGCAGCCCGGCCGCGGCCGCCCGCGCATCGGCCGCCACGCTCCGCGCCGCCGTCACCGGCACACTCGCCGCCCTCGATGTCGCCGCCGCGCACCATGCCCGCATCGTCCTCGTCACCGGGTGCAGTCCGCATCGCATCGCACCGGCCGGCATCGGAGAATCCGAGACGCCCTCGGTACACGAGGCCGCGAACCTGCTCATCGAGACAGCAACCCGCAATTACCGCGACACCCACACCGCAATCGTGCGGCCCTTCGAGGTCTACGGCCCGCAGCTCCGGCCCGGCGACGGCCGCATCACCGCCCACCTCTGTGCCGCCGCACTACGTGACCAGACAATCCACCTCACCGACCCCGGCACCCGCGCTTTCGTCTACATCGCCGACGCGATCGAATGCCTGTCCGCCATCCTCGACTCCGATATACCCGGCCCGATAGATATCGCGGGACCGCCAGCGTCGATCGCCGATTTCGGCCGTACCGCATGCGAACTGGCCGGACGCGGCTGGGTCGAATTCGCCCCCGCCCGAACCGCCACCGCGACTCGCCCGCCGAACCTCACCCGCACGCGTGCCCAGCTCGGCTGGTTTCCCACCACTGCACTACACACCGGTATTCACCACACCCTCGGCTGGATGCGCGCCACACTGCTCACGTGCCGGTAGGACAGTTGCTTCTCGGAAAGTCTGCCACCGTACGGGCTACGCCACCGGCGTCTCGATGAGCTCGCTCGCCGCCACTCGACCGACAAGTCCTAGGCGGACACCGCTAAGCCTCCTGCCCCCGAGATCATTGCACGCGAGATCGCCGAAGACCTGACGGCGGCCCTGGCGGAGTACGAAGCGGTCGCGGCGGCGTTGGAGCAGAAAAGGGGGCGGCAGGGGCTTCGGACTGATCGAAATTCGCGGTTAGTAGATAGCTGCCCGGGTGGTTTCGGGATGTGGTTTCAGGGGGAGTCGTCGGTTGGCAAGATCTCGAAGTAGTTGTGCCTGTCCAGTGGCGATAAGCGACGGAAGTCGCTGTCGTCCAGGGTGAAGATTCGGTTTGTGTCGTACCGCGCGGCGAGAACTACGCCGAGGGCGTCGGCGAGATCGAGTTCCATATCTGCGTACTTGTCCCGGATATCTGCGGCTTGGGTGAAGTCGTCCAGGCCGAGGGGAGCAAACTCGTCGTACGACTTGGTCACTCTGTCGACCAGCGCTCGGAGTGCGGCCTGCGCGATGGAGAAGTTCTTGGTGCGGGCGCGGATCAAGTGGTCGAGCTCGGTCATGACCAGTGGGGAGTAGATGAAGTCTCGGCCGGCGGCGTTGAAGAATTCCGCACACCGCTCATGGTCGGGGTCGCGGCGCGCGAATACCGCCATGAGGGCCGACGTGTCTGCGACGATGATCATCGCTTGCCGGCTCGCCGCTCCATGGATTCGACCATGGCTTGCTTCTGCTCCGCACGGCTCATCGGTTCCATATCGAACGTCGGCAGTGGTGGTGGGCACTCCTGGCGCTTGACGTATTCCTCGACAGCCTCAGCGATGATCTCGGACCGGGATCGGTGCATCTTGTGACGCAGCCGTTCGAGCCGATTCAGGGTGGTCGGCGTAAGCGATACACTTACTTGGCGTGTGGTCATGTATACATGATACATGACGCCCGTGGTGTTCTCGGCCGCCCGATTCAGGACGAGAACTGGCCTGAAGGACCGCTACCTTGGTGTTGTGACGGAAGCCGCAGAAACCGTACCCGCGCGCCCGGATCCGGACGTCACCTACTACGAACTGGTACCCGACCGCGAGCCGGGGCATCCGCTGGACAGCGACCGCTATCCACGGGCCGGATCCGGGGTCGAGCGATGACCGAGAAGATCGACTTCAAGAAGACCCTCGACGCCTACCAGGCGAAACGGGACCGTTTCCGGATCGTGGACGTTCCCGGGTTGCAGTACCTCATGATCGACGGTCACGGCGACCCCAACACCTCGCCGGTGTTCACCGAAGCGGTCGAAGCGCTCTATCCGGTGGCCTACAAGCTGAAGTTCGCCAGTAAACGCGACCTCGGCCGCGATTACGTCGTGATGCCGCTGGAGGGTCTGTGGTGGGCCGACGATATGGATTCCTTCACGGCGGCGCGGGACAAGTCACGGTGGAATTGGACGCTGATGATCATGGTTCCGGACTGGACGGACGCGGATATGTTCACCGCTGCCGTGGAGCAGGCAGGCGCGAAGAACCGTCCGGTACGCCTCGACGATGTGCGGCTGGAGTCGTTGTCCGAGGGGGCTTGTGTACAGACCTTGCATATCGGCTCCTTCGACGACGAGGCTGCCTTGCTCGCCCGTATGCATCACGAGTTCATCCCGGACAACGGACTGCGAATGACCGGTAATCATCACGAGATCTATCTCAGTGATTTCCGCCGGGTCGCGCCGGAGAAACAGCGCACGATCCTCCGGCAACCGGTCGTCGCCGCCGACTCGGACCGGTAGTCCGGCGCCCTGACTATCGCTCGTCGACCACGGTGAGACCTATGTCGCGGCTTCCGGCGGGCCGGGTAGTCGGTGTAACCCTCCGGGCCGCCCACGTACATCAAATGTGCCGCGCGTACCTCGTTGAGGGGTGCGCCGATACGCAGACGCCGGACCAGGTCAGGGTTGGCGAGGAGCAGCGACTGCTGACAGCGGATCGCACGCCGGGCGGGCATCGCGACTACCCGGAACGAGCGGTGGATCGCGTGATCCACATCCAGGAACTGTTTGCGGCCGGCCTGTGCAGTAAGAAGATCGTGCAGATCCTGCCCTGCCTGCGCGATACCGACGGCGGCGCGAACGAATCGGCGACGCCCGATCTGGTCGGCGAGCTGGAAGTGGAACGTGATCGGATCAACCGGATGATCGCCGACCTCGTCCGATCGCGTGAGGTGCTCGACGAGGTGATCGAGCGGGCCGGGGCGAGCTTCGCTCCCGTGCCGGTCTGACCCCGAAACCGGACGTGCGATGTCGAGCCGCACGTCGACGAGCTGCCGCGACTGTTGCGCCACCGCTGCCCGACCCGCGTGGCTGGCTGTATTCCGGTGAAGGGCTGTCTACTCGGAAAGAGAGCCGGGGCTTCAGAGCCAGGTGTCGAGGGTGGTGGTGGTGAGGAAATCGTCGAGGTCTGCTCGCCAGGGGGCCGGGGTGGTCTTATCCGGTTCGATGGCGGTGTACTGGCCGCGGTAGAACAGCAGTGGGCGGCCGTTCTTCGTCGCGGCGGTTTCCGTCATGGCCAGGACCCGGCCGATCACGACGTAGTGATCGCCGCCGTCCACCACGCGGTCCACCGCGCATTCGATGGTGGCCAGCGAGTTGTCGAGCCGGGGGAGACCGAGTTCGGACGTGTGCCAATCGGTTCCGGCGAACTTATCCGGTTCGCGAGAACCGAATCGGGCGCAGACCGGCTGCTGTTCCTCGGCCAGGACGTTGGCGCAGAACCGGCCGTTGGCCTCGATCGCGGCCCAGGAACGAGAGCCTTTGGTCGGGCAGAACAGAACCAGCGGCGGATCGAGGGAGAGCGACGCGAAGGACTGGCAGGCGAATCCGACCGGGGTGTTGTCGTCGGTGAAGGTGGTGATCACCGTGATCCCGGTGCAGAACTGCCCGATGGTATTGCGGAACTGCCGGGGGTCGATGGTGGGCTCGGCTGCCTCGGGGGCGCCGTCCGCCGGATCCGCTGATGCCGTCACGTTCATACCGTCCTTGCTGGTTCACGAAAGCTGCCGGCGGGCGGACCGCCGGATTGCGGCCGGCCCGGGGCGAGTATCGCACCCGGGCCGGCCGTAGATCACTTGAATCCCACGGAGAAGTCGTGTCCCCACAGGCTCACCGCGGTGGATTCGCGGGCGATCCAGCTGTGATCGTCGACTTCCAGTCCTTCACAGCCGAATTCGATATCGAATCCGCCGGGGGTCTTCATATAGAACGACAGCATCTTGTCGTTGATATGCCGGCCCAGGGTCGCCGACATCTTCACCTTCTTGCGCTGCGCGCGATCCAGGCAGAGACCGACATCGTCGGAGTTCTCCACCTCGACCATGAGGTGCACGATGCCGGTCGGGTTGGGCAGCGGCAGGAACGCCAGCGCATGATGGCGCGGGTTGCAGCCGTAGAACCGGAGCCACGCCGGATCCCCGTCCTCCGGGCGACCCACCATCTGCGGTGGCAGCCGCATGGAATCGCGCAGCCGGAAACCGAGGACATCCTGGTAGAACGCCTGTGCGGCCGCATCGTCGGTGCAGGTCAGGACGACGTGTCCGAGGCCCTGCTCCGCGGTGACGAACTTGTGGCCGTAGGGGCTGACGAACCGGCGGCCGAGGTACTGCGCACCGTAGAACGCCTCGAGGGTGTTGTCGGAGGGATCCTGGAACCGGATCATGCCCTCGACGCGGCGCTCGTCCAGTTCCTCCTTGGTGCCCTCGGTGTAGGCGATGCCTTCCTTTTCGAGGGTTTCCCGGAGCCGCTGCAGCGCGGGCCCGTCGGTGACCTCCCAGCCGGAGACCAGCAACCGGTCCTTGTCGCCGGGCACGATCACCAGACGAGCGGCGAAATCGTCCATGCGCAGATAGAGCGCATCGGGATTCGCGCCGGAGCCTTCCATCATGCCCAGCACTTTCAGCCCGTACTCGCGCCAAGCCGCCATATCGGTGGCTTCGATCCGCATATAGCCGAGTGCCTTGATACTCATCGTCATTTCTCCCTGACGCCGAGCAGGAAATCGGTGGCGAGCCGGTTGAATTCGGCGAATTTCTCGAGTTGGGCCCAATGCCCGCAGCCGCCGAAGACATGCAGCTGTGCGCGCGGGATGTTCTTGAGCGCGACCAGCGCGCCGTCGAGCGGATTCACCCGGTCTTCCCGGCCCCAGATGAGCAGAACCGGTTGACGCAGCTTGTAGGCGTCGCGCCAGAGCATGCCCTTCTCGAAATCCGCGCTCGCGAAGGATTTACCCATGGCGCGTGTGGCGGCCAGCGCCTCGGGCGTGCTCGCCGAGGCGAATCGCTCCTCGATCAGTTCGTCGGTGACCAGGGACTGATCGAACACCATGATCCGCAGGAACGCTTCGAGGTTTTCCCGGGACGGTTCCATATTGAACTTGCCGAGCAGTTTGACGCCCTCGGTGGGGTCGGCCGCGAACAGGTTCGTGCTCAGGCCACCAGGCCCCATCAGGATCAGTTTCCCGGCCCGGTCGGGGTAGTCGAGCGCGAACCGTACCGCCGCGCCGCCGCCGAGCGAATTGCCCAGCAGATGAACGCGTTCGGTGATCTCCAGGGTATCCAGCAGATCCTTCAGCGCCGACGCGCTGTGCACGAAGTACTGCGGATGCTCGGTGGGCTTGTCGGACTGCCCGTATCCGGGCTGGTCCACGGCGATCACATGGAAATCGCGGGCCAGCACCGGGATGTTGCGGGAGAAGTTCGACCACGACGAAGCACCCGGACCGCCGCCGTGCAGCAGCACGATGGTGGGGCCGTTGCCGACACCGGCCTCGTGATAGTGCAGTTTCAGATCCGGCCGGACCTGCGCGGACTTCGAGGTGGACTCGTAGGTGAGTTCGGCGGTCGAGGTCATCACACCATCCCGTCCGAAACCGGCAGACCGAACTCGTGGGTGCCGTACATGAGGTAGGCGCGCTCCGGATCGTTGGAGGCGTGCACCCGGCCGGCGTGCGCGTCGCGCCAGAACCGCTGCAGCGGGGTGCCGTTGACCAGTGCGGTGGCGCCGGAGCTCTCGAACAGTTTGTCGATCGAGGCGATGGCCCGGCCGGTCGCGCGGACCTGGTCGCGGCGGGCGCGCACCCGCAGGTCGAACGGGATTTCCTTACCTTCGAGCAGCAGCGCGTATTCGTCGGCGACATTGCCCGACAGCTGACGCCATGCGGCGTCGATATCACTGGACGCCTCGGCGATCCGCACTTTGGTGAACGGATCCTCCTTGGCCTTCTCACCGGCGTAGGCCGCGCGGACACGCTTGCCCTGGTGCTCTACATGCGCTTCGTAGGCGCCGTAGGCCATACCGACGATCGGCGCGGAGATGGTGGTGGGGTGGATGGTGCCCCACGGCATTTTGTAGACCGGATCGGTGTTGCGCTCCAGGCCCGGCGACGTCAGGTCGTTCATGGTCTTGTAGCTCAGGAACCGGTGCGTGGGCACGAAGACGTCCTTCACCACGAGAGTGTTGGACCCGGTGCCGCGCAGCCCGACCACGTTCCAGACATCGTCGATCTCGTATTCCGAGCGCGGGATCAGGAAGCTGCCGAAATCGACCGGCTTGCCGTTCTTGATCACCGGCCCGCCGACGAAGGTCCAGTCGGCGTGGCCCGAGCCCGACGACCAGGCCCAGGACCCGCTGACCTGGTAGCCGCCGTCGACCACGGTGCCCGCACCCATCGGCGCGTAGGAGGAGGAGATCCGCACATCGGTGTTCTCGCCCCACACCTCTTCCTGGGCTTCCTGGCCGAAGAGGGCCAGATGCCAGTTGTGCACGCCGATGATCCCGGCCACCCAGCCGGTGGAACCGCAGGCGCTGGCGATCTTGCGGACCGTGTCGTAGAAGACGACCGGGTCGGCCGCCAGTCCGCCCCACTGCTTGGGCTGCAACAGCCGGAAGAAACCGGCTTCCTGCAGGTCCTTGATGGATTCGTCGGGAATCTGCCGAAGGTCTTCGGCTTCCTGTGCGCGGGCGCGCAGCGTGGGCAATAGCGCTTCGACCCGTTCGGTCACTTCTCGCGTCATCTCCGGCCCTGCTCCTGCCTGGTTGTTTTGCTAACCGGTAGTTATCTGCTCAGCGCAGAATTTATCTCTGAGACTAGAACAGGTTCTTGTTCATGTCGAGAACCGGTGTTGGTGTGCTGCCGATATGGGACTTGTGCTGGATGTCATGCGAATAAGCTGGCGTTCCAGGCGCCAGTTTTGTAACGTGTTCTAGTACAGCAGGAGGAGGAATCGCGATGGCAGTAACCCCGGCAAGCGGTGGTGCGAAGGTGCGGGAGCTCGACGTCGGTTCGACCCCCACCCGGTACGCGCGCGGATGGCATTGCCTGGGCCTGGCGCAGAATTTCCGGGACGGCAAACCGCATTCGGTGCAAGCATTCGGCACCAAACTGGTGATCTGGGCCGACAGCGCCGGCGACTTGCATGTACTCGACGCGTTCTGCCGCCATATGGGCGGAGATCTGAGTATGGGCGAGGTCAAGGGCAACGATATCGCCTGCCCGTTCCACGACTGGCGGTGGGGCGCGAACGGCAAATGCACGTCCATTCCCTACGCCCGGCGGGTTCCGCCGCTGGCCCGGACGCGGCGCTGGACCACCCTGGAACGTAACGGCCAGCTCTTCGTCTGGCACGACCACGAAGGCAACGAACCGCCGCCCGAGGTCACCATCCCCTACATCGAGGGCCCCTACACCGATGCGGACGGGAACCCGAAGGAGGAACTCGACAGCGGCTGGACGCAGTGGACCTGGAACTCGTTGCTGATCGAGGGCGCGAACTGCCGCGAGATCATCGACAACGTGGTGGATATGGCCCACTTCTTCTATATCCACTACGCCTTCCCCACCTACTTCAAGAACGTTTTCGAGGGGCATGTCGCCACTCAGTTCCTGGAGACCAAGGGGCGTCCCGACATCGGAATGGGCGCCAAATACGCCGGTGATCAGCTCCTGAAATCGGAGGCCTCGTACTTCGGGCCGTCCTACATGATCAACCCGCTGGTCAACAGCTACGGTGGCTACGAGATCACGGTCAACCTGATCAACTGCCACTACCCGGTCTCGCAGGATTCGTTCATGCTGCAGTGGGGTCTGACCGTCGAGAAGCCCAAGGGGCTCGACGACGACACCGCGCAGAAACTGGCGATGACCATGGCCGATTTCTTCGGCGACGGCTTCCTGCAGGACGTGGAGATCTGGAAGCACAAGTCCAAGGTCGAGAACCCGCTGCTCTGCGAAGAGGACGGGCCGGTCTATCAGCTGCGTCGCTGGTACGAGCAGTTCTACGTCGACGCCGCGGATGTGACCGAGAAGATGACCCAGCGCTTCGAGTTCGAGGTCGATACGACCAAGGCGAACGAGGCCTGGGAAGCCGAGGTCGAGGAGAATCTGCGGCGTAAGCGCGAAGAAGAGGCTGCCGCGGACCAAGCGGAGGCGGGAGTCTGACATGCCCAGCTGGGCGAAAGCACCCGACTTCGCCGACCAGCCCGCGCGGCGGGACGCGGTGCGGGCCCAGACGGTCGTGGACCGGGAACGATACCTGGAGGAAGGCCTGACACCGCTGCGGTGTCAGGCCTGCCATACCGAGGTACTGGTTCGGAAGAGCAGTTCCCGGCAGACCTCCGTGCAGTGGACCGGCGATCCGGCGTCCCAGTGCCCGGTCTTCGCCGAGATCAGCGCCAAAGGGCGCGGTCCGGGGCGCCCGGACACCTGCGAACGGTTGCAGAAAACCATCAAATGGGCCGTCGACGAGGGCGTGCTCGACGTCCCCGAGTAGCGGTCCGCCGGTGCGTCGGCCCCCTTCTGTCCGGGCGGGAACGAGATGACTCGATTCCGCCCGAACTAGAACGGGTTTCATTAATATTCCGCCATGCGTACAGCTCGTTCCATCGTGCGAGCGCTGCCGGTGCTCGCCGCCGCGCTCGCACTGACCGCGGTGCCGTCGAGTGCCACACCGAGCTGGGGTCCACTGGGTCCGGCGAATCCATATCTCGGCCCGCTCGGCACCGCGACCATGCACGGTGACGCCGGCTCCTCGGACGTCACCCCACTCGCCGGACCGGGTACGGACCGGGTGGCGCCCGCCGGTGACCCGATGGCGGCGGCCTGCCCCACGATTCTGCAAGGGTCGGACGGGATGATCGTCGCGCTGTGCACGGCGATCATCGACCGAGCCCCGACCGTCTACCTGTTCGATCCCGCGAAAGGGCCTATCGGCCCACCCGCCGCGAAAATGAGTCTCACCAAGGGCAGCCTGCTGGGCGGCGTGTACGCCTACCTCGACAACGAGAACCGTTTGGTGGTGGTCGACGGGGAGCGGCGGCTGCTGCGGATTGCGCACAATCGCGACGCCTCGGGTAAATGGGGACTGACGGTAGCCGAGAACACCGACCTGACCGCGGCGATACCGGAGGGCGACGCAGTCACCGGCCTCGTCCCGGATTGGTCGGGCAACGTCTGGTTCGCCACCGGCGCGGGACTGGTCGGCAAGGTCGGGCGCAACGGTGCGGTGACCACCCATCAGTTGCCGGCCGGTGAGCGAGTGGCCAACAGTATCTCGGCGTCACCCGACGGCGTGGCCGTCGCAACCACCCATGCCCTGTACGAATTCGCGGCGGGCGGATCCGGCGCGCCGACAGTGAAGTGGCGCGCCTCCTACGATCGCGGCCCGGCCCGGAAACCGGGCCAGCTCAGCTGGGGCACCGGCTCGACACCCACCTACTTCGGGCCCGGTGACGGCACCGAATACCTCACGATCGTCGACAATGCCGACGACCAGGTCCATCTGCTGATCTACCGCGCCGGCACCGGCGAACTCGTCTGCAACCAGCCGGTGCTCACCGAAGGCGGCCCCGGCAGCGAGAATTCGCCCATCGGTATCGGCCGCTCGGTGTTCGTGGCGAGCACCTACGGCTACCCGTACCCGACGGTCCCCGGCGACGCGGGCCTCGCCGAACCCGCCATCGCGCCGTTCTCCGGGGGAATGACGCGTGTCGATATCGACGACCAGGGCTGCCACACCGTCTGGGAAAACGATGTCCGCAGCGCCGCGGTGCCGAAACTGTCTGCCGCGGACGGCAATATCTACACCGTCCTCCGGCTCGGCCTAGGCCTGACCACCCCGCTGGACGGCTACGCCTACGGCGTCATCGATCCGGCCACCGGTGCGGTGACCGCGAAACAACCGATGTCGGCCACCATCATCGCCGACACCTTGCAGATGGCCGGTCTGACAACGACCGACGGCGAACTGTGGCAGGGCACCATCACCGGCATCATGCGCATCCGGTGAGCCCGTCCCTGCCGCAGCCGGTGGATTGTGTCGCCCCTGGGCAGACTCGACCACGTGGTGCGGTGACGCGCCCTCGCCAGGTGGTCGGTTCGACGGGGACATATCGAACACACCCGTGGACGCCGTACTACCGCGGTGCGGGTGGATTCGACAGGTAGTCGATCTCCTGCCGCTGGATCCGTGGATCAGGGGTATAGCCGATATCGCAGTATCCGTCCCAGCTCACCAACTGTGCTCCGGGATCTGCCGGGCCATGCTCTCACCCCATCGGTACGGGTTGCGGGTCGTGTTCTCCCGCGACTATCAAGACGGGCGGCGTGCCTTCCACTGGAGTCGGACCGGGTGGGTTCGTGCCCGGGATCGGCAAGCCGAAACAGCCGATCTGCACATCCCATGCCTCCACATGGCCGCGCGTGGTCGGCGCGGCGCGCACGGCGGTGTCGATCCGGGGGTCCAGGTCGGGGTAACCCCGGACGTCGGTTGGATAGCCGAGACAGGTGATGGCCCGATACGCCGCCTGTGCAGGACTGGTGAAGGGCGACTTCGCGAACTCCACGGCATCACCCCTATCGGCAGCCTCGATCGCCTGTGCCAGGTCCGGCCAATTCTCCCGGAAAACCACCAATTGATAGGCGCCCATACCGATCTCGGTGGCCGTGAACCCATCGGCGTCGTCGGTGGCCGGGATCGGATGCTGTTCCACTCGATCGAGCAGCCCTCCGTAGACGGCTCGGACATCACGATCGTGGAGTGCGCAGGTGGTGTCGTACCGGCACCACTCGGCAAAGCCACCGAATACCTCCTCCGAGCTGTGGACCTGATCGGCTGCCAGCCGGCGCGCCGGCAGATCGTGATCCAGTAGTCCATCGCGCACCATCGCCCGGAGATTCTCGGGATACAAGTGTGCATACGTGGCGCCGAGCATCGTTCCGTAGGAGAAACCGGGTCAATTCATTGCACCGATATCGAGTGCCCGCCGGACCGCTTCCAGAGCCTGTGCCGCACTGACGGTGTCGACATGCTTAGTAACGGGCCGGTAGCGCGTCGACAGGCCGCATCAACGGTTCGGTTGTGGGCGCCAAGCGCATCGAATCCCGTCCTGCCGCTTGGAAATTCGGTGACCTCCGGATCCAGCGGCGGCGCCGGACAGCTGATCGCCGGGCGGCTTTCGCCGACGCCGCGCGGATCCGCGCCGATGATGTCGAACCGGCTCAGCAGTTCAGCGGGGAACAGGTCCGGGGAGCTCCGTTCCGGACCACCGACACGGCCGAGCTGCCCGGTCCACCCGGATTGAAGAACAGGGCACCGATCCGCTGGCCCGGATCCGCGGCCAGACGGTGGGCGAGGGCGATCCGGTCGCCGTCGGTGGCGCCCCAGTCCAGTGGTACCTGTAACGAACCGCACTCGGCACCATGCTCCCCGTACGGCTGCCAGGTGGGCGCGGCAAGCTGTACCGCGGCAACCGGATCGTCGAGCGGCACCGTCGTCCGGTTGCATGCGCCGATCGGCCAGATCGCGACCGCATTGCGGCAGCCGCAATACCTCCGAGAACCGGCCGCATGAATGCCTCGCAATACTTCCGCTGGGTTGCTGCCACCGTATTTCCCGTAATGCATAGTGCCGTGGCGATTTCGGGTTCGAAATACCAGAGAATTTCGAGTAGCGACCTGTTCTCGCTCGTCCGTACACCTCGAAGAACCGAATTTACTTACACTTGAGATCACCTGGTGGTGAATGCGCACTCGAGGCCCGCCCGCCACCGACTCCGTTGCTCAACAAACGGTAAAACGTGATGAGGACCCCGTGCGTCTCCCGCCCTCGCGTAGGACGATCGAGTTCCGTTCAAAGGCCAACCATTTGGAGGATGTCATGGGTGCTTCGTTCAACAATCTGCCTACGTCACCGCTCGATTCGATCCAGAATGCTGCGCAGTTCGGCGTCTGGGGCGTCGCAGAGGATCACACCGCGTAGTGACCAGTACTGCTGCGGCAGTAGAGTCCGGGTACGGGATATTCGGCGCCCAGCCGGATCCCGCCCGGGCTCGACTGCTGCGAACCACAGTGAATACGCAACTGCGGGATAGCCTGCAAGCGGCTACCGATGCCGCCGCCACGGTACTTCCCAAGCAGTCTGCGGCAGCCCGGTCGGCCGCCGATGCGCTCGATTTCGACCGACGTATCGCGCCGGTGATATTCAGCCTGCACCGGCAGATCTCCTCCGGAGTACGCGATCAGGACGTTACGCAAGTCGCCATCGGCCTGTCCAGGCTGCGAATCCACCGCGATCGCGACGAGCTGTACGCGGATAGATTCGAATTATCGCCGTTGCAATGGGACGAATGCGATTTCGAAACGGCGCGATACCTCTACAGCCCGCTGGGTCCGCGCGAGGCGGGTGACCGGTTCGGCGAGATGCTTCCGCTCCCGCCCGACCGATTCGACGAGTACGCCGACACGGTGAACCAGGCGCTGGACTTGATCCGTATATCGGACCTGGACATGTATGGCGAGATCCATGAGCTTGTTGCCGAAATCCGGCTCTTCGAGGGCGGTGCCCTGCGTGCCGTATCTTCGCCGCGCAGTTTCGGCCTCATGCATCTGTCCCCACCCATCAGCCCCACCGAGATCGCCGATCCAACGACGTGTTTCGTCGAACGCATCGTGCACGAGGCGTCCCATATCGCACTGAATGCGGCGATGATCGTCGACCCGCTCGTCCTGAACGATCCGGCCGATCGTTTCACATCGCCGCTGCGTCCCGATCCGCGCCCGATGTCGGGTATCTACCATGCCGCATTCGTGCTCAGCCGAGTCGTCCACGTTCTGGACCGGATGCATGCACACTACGACCCGCCAACCCTCACGGCCACTTTCGATCTCATGAACGCGAAGTTCGCCGAAACCCACCAGGTGGTTCTCGACCACGCGCAGCTCTCTGCTGTCGGTCGCGAAGTCCTGGACTCCTGCGCGGCATTGGTCGCCGCAGCGACGAGCTGAACCACGATGTGGCAACATCCACAGGAGTGACATGCCCGAGGTGAACTCGATGAGCTCGCCTCCGAAGGCGCCCGAACGCATCGGTGTTTTCGCCACGCTCCGAAGCACTCCCGCCCCGGTTCGGTATCTGCTCTCCGGTTCGATGGTCAACCAGCTCGGTGCCTTCGTGCAGGGGTTTCTCGTGCTGTATCTCGCGCAGCACGGCTACTCCCTGAGTCAGGCCGGCATTGCGCTGACCGTATACAGCGCGGGTGCCGTCGCCGGCACCATGGCCTGGGGTGAGTTCACCCACCGGCTCGGCCCCCGAACCACGATTGTCACCGGCATGATCGCGTCGGCGGGAATTCTGGCGGTGATTCCCGTAGTAAGCACCACCGGCAGGTTGCCACCGCTGCTCGGAGTGATCGCTCTGGCCGGGTTCGCCGGTCCGTCCTACCGACCCGCGGCCGCGGTGATGCTCAGTGAGCTCATGCCGGCCGAGCATCGCGTCATGGCGTTTTCCATGCAGCGGATCGCTTTCAATATCGGGGCGGCGGTCAGCCCGCTCATTGCGGGAGTCCTCATTCTCGTCGACTGGAATCTGCTGTTCTGGTTCGACGCGATCACCGCCGTATTGTTCGCCGTGATCGCGGCGCGGATGCTGCCCGCCACGCCGGCGGCCGCCTGCACGGAGGCGACCGAGCCGGTTCCGCACTCCGGAGCTCGCGCGATACTTCGCGACCGCCATTTCCTGCTGTTCCTGATATCGATGTTGATCACCGCGGTGATCTGGGTGCAGATCTTTTCCACCCTGCCGCTGAGCATGGCCGCGCAGGGCTACTCGACCGCCTTCTACAGCGTGATCCTGACGATCGGCTCGGCCGTGCTGGTCCTGTTCGAACTGAAGATCACCACCTACGTCAAAGACTGGGACCCGGGCACGGCTGCCGTCATCGGCGCCGTCGGCCTCGGCCTCGGCCTGACCGGATATGCGCTGGGCGGGTACGGTGGTGCCACGATTGTGGTCGCTTCCGTCGTGATCGTGGCCGGCCTGATGATCCTTGGTCCCACCACGTTCGCTTACCCGTCCACATTCCCTCCCGCGGTCCGGGCCCGGTACATAGCCGCCCACCAGACCACATTCGGGTTGGGGCAGGCACTCGGGCCTACGGTCGGAGTGCTGACCTGGACCACGGTCGGCGCCGGCATCTGGCCGATCTGCGGCGCTCTCGGCCTCCTCGCCGCGCTGTTCGCATGGAAGGGATTACGGCCGGTCCTCGACAGCCGGTGATCAGCGCATACAGACCGCGACGTCGATGCCGAGGTCCGGTCGTTTCAGCGGTTCCGCAGGGCCAGGGTGAGCATGTCTGTCACAAAGCAGACGACCGCGCCCCCCTCGTTACGTCCGACCCAGGTCGGGTAGCTGCCGTCACCGAGCGGACAGTGATAGGGAACCAGGTCCAGCCCTTCCCCGAGCGGGAACTCCACCTTGGGTTCCGCATACATACAGGCCAACATCTGCGTCGACCACGTCCCGAAGTCCTGGGCGGCTTCGTCGAGTAGCGGCAGGGCTTCGGGCGAGGTGAAACAACCCTGTCCACCGTCGACAGAGAATCCGTAGTACTGGCCGTCGCCCAGCACCCGAATATCCTCGCCCGGACGGAGAGCCGGCTCCCAGTCGGTAACTTCGTCCTCCGATATCTGGAGTATGTATGCTTCCCCGCTCTTGGGGGGCAACGCCGCTTCGACCTTCTCGATGGACGATCCGAAACGATCGGCGAGAGCTGACAGATAGTCCAGATATTGTTGCCTACGTTCGGCATCGGTCTGTCGAGCATCGAGTATCGAGATCGCGAATACGGGATATCGGCCAGGGAACGCCTGGGCGGTGAAGGGTTGTGCGCGATTGCCGGACCAGGCTGGCTCAAAGGCCACAACCTGCCCCGACGGCAGGGAAATCGAGCCCAGTCGCCGATATTCTGTGGTCAAGAGGTCGTTTTCGTGAACGAATTCGGTTCCTTCGGCCATCAGGGAATCGAGATAGGGCGGTGGCTGTAGCGGGGTCGGCGGACGCCATGGCGCTGGTACCGTCGTGGGATCGTGGGCTTGCGGTGCATCGATCACCACAACGGGTGAGGAGTCGGCGTGCTCGGGCACGGCCCACGACCAATCGCCGAATACTGGAGCCTCCCGCCACTGTCCGAAGACATCCTCCTGCCCGGAGCTGTGCTGGGCGGAGCCATCCGGCCAGCGTTGATGAACGGTCCTCCAGCCGTCGACCGAGAACTCTGAACTCTTGTGCTCGACGCCTTGTTCACCTTCTCGCTGGTCGGCGGGGTACAGCCAACGATGTTCGGCAATGGTGAACAGCCTGTTCGGCTCAAGCCGGCGAAACTCCGTCAGTGTGTCCCGCCGGGCCATATCGTCGAGTGTCCACAGCGCGAGGTAGTACTGGGACCAGGCGATATCGATCACGATCCGCGGGGTGTCGCCAACCGATAGAACGACCGAGTACTGCTCGTCCACGCGGTCCCGGCGCTGCGCTTCGTCAGGATGTAGTTGCCCCACCAGGCGTTGCGAGCTGCTGTCCCATCCTTCGCAATACACCGCCTTCCATTTCACTGCTGCACCCTCTCCTCCCGGACCACCCGATCCGCTCGGGTTGGGAACCTGAAGTATCCCGGGCGGGGTAACAGCCCACAAACGGTACTGCCTGAGACCACGCAAACTTTGCTACCGGTGAAGGTTTCGCGGTGTGACGAACCGGGCCGGGTGGGCTCGATCCCGGGTCGTCATCGACGCAGATCGGCGTCTTCATAATTCTCGAAGCCGGTCTTGCATGCTCCTGCCGGACTTGGACCGGCGGCCACAGGGAGGGTTTCTGTGGCCGCCGCGCGAAGTAGTCGTGTCCGATTATCCGGGGTCAGCGGTTTGCCGCGTTCCCGGTACATGCGGCGCTGCTGTTTGGTGATACTGCGCCAGGCCTCGTCGCGTTCGGCCTGTAGCCGTTTATCGGTGCGGGCCTGCAACCAGGCGTTTTCCCGGGCCAGTTTGCGGTAGCTGTGCAGGCGGCGCGGGGTGAGGATGCCGGAGTCGACCGCCTCGCGGACTGCGCAACCTGGTTCGCGGTCGTGTGCGCAGTCGTCGAAGCGGCATGCGCCGGCCAGTTCTTCGATATCGCTGAAGGTCCGGCCGATGCCTTCGGCGGCGTCCCATACACCTACGCCTCGGAGCCCTGGAGTGTCGATGAGTGTGCCGCCGCCCGGAAGCGGGCGCAGTTCCCGGTGCACCGTGGTGTGCCGGCCCTTCTTGTCGGTGCCGCGTACCTGATTCGTGGCGAACACTTCCGCACCCAGCAGGGCATTGGCCAGCGTGGACTTCCCGGCGCCGGACGGCCCCAGCAGTGCGACGGTGCCGTCCAGTACTGCGGTGAGCACGTCGAGTCCGGCGCCGGTGTCCGCGCTGACGGCCAGGACCGCCGCGCCCGGCGCTACCGCGCGGACCTCGTCGAGCGGTACGTCTTCCGCCGCATCGGCCTTGGTGAGCACGACGACCGGCTGGGCGCCGCCCTCCCAGACCAGGGCCAGCATGCGTTCGATCCGTGCCAGGTCCACGTCGCCGTCGGCGGCCGTGCAGATCAGCACGGTGTCGACATTGGCGGCGAGGACCTGGCGCTCGGAGCGCCCGGAGGCCGACGAGCGGGCGAGCGCCGAACGCCGCGGCAGCAGGGTCCGGACATGGGACCGGGCATCGAGGACCACCCAGTCGCCGGTGCACAGGCCACTGACCTCGGAATCGGCGCGTGGGCAGGTGGCACGGGCGGGACCGTCCGGGGTGACCACATCGCATTCGCCGCGGTCCATCCGCACGATGCGGGCGGGGGTGAAACCGGGATCGAGATACGGCAGATATTCCTTAGCGACGCTTTCGGTCCAGCCGTAGGGGATGAGCAGGTCGTAGTCGACCATTGTGGAGAAATCCTTCGTCGGGCGCCGAACCCGACCGGGTTCAGCGAGGGAGGTTCAGGGTGGAGAACGCTGCGGCACGGACCGGCACGGTCCGCCGCGGCACGACAATCCGACCGACCGTCACGCTCTCCACCTCCCTCACGACTCGCTGTTGTTCCGACACACTGCCACGGCGCCACCGCCCACGCAACGGAATATCGCCCGACCGATCGGTTCGGCGACGCTGCCCGCACCCGAGAAGGTGGGCTAACATCTTAGCTAAGGAGGTTTGGGCATGGCCGCCAACGCAGCAGAGCAGTTCAATATCCACGAGGCGAAGACGAACCTGTCGCGCATCGTGGAACGCGTCGAACGGGGCGAGGAGATCGTGATCAGCCGGGCCGGTCATCCGGTGGCCAAGGTGGTTCCCCTGGTGCGGCGGGTGAACCGCACTGCCCGGGGTTCGTTGCGTGGAATCGACCTCGGGCAGGACTGGGACTCCGACGAGACCAACGCCGCGATTGCGGACGATTTCGGCATGCCCCGATGAGCTTGCTGCTCGACACTCATGTAGTGCTGTGGTGGCTCACCGATGACGCGAGCTTATCGGGCGAACTGAAAGATCGGCTCGACCACGATCCGGACGTATTCGTCAGCGTCGTCTCCATATGGGAGGTTTCGATAAAGCAGGCCGCCGGAAAACTCGGCGGCCCGCTCGATATGCCCGAGCGTATTCGCGACAGCGGTCTGGTGACGCTCGAGATCAGCTCCGGCCATGCCATCGCAGCCGGGCGGCTTCCGCTGATCCACCGCGATCCGTTCGACCGGATGCTGGTGGCTCAGGCGATCGCGGAGGGGCTGACGCTGGTCACGCGGGATCCGTGGTGCCACAAATACGAGGTTCCGATCCTGGGGGTCTGACGGTAGTTGCTGGACACTGCCGAGAACCCGGTGTCACCGGCGCGGTCCTCGCCCCCACCCGGCCGGGGCGTAGCCCGGATCCGGTGATGCGCGAACGGCCGCGGCACGTCAGCTGTGGATCACCGGCCGTTCCGGGGTGCCGAAGAGTTGGGCGTCGCCGTGGGCGCGTTTGAAGTACAGGTGCGCGTCGTGTTCCCAGGTAATGGCGATACCGCCGTGCAACTGGATGGTTTCGGCAGCGATCGTGGAGAACGCTTCGCTGCACTGACGGCGGGCGACCCAGACATCCTCGGCCGCCGATGGGCTGTCCTCGGCCAGGGCGATGGCGGCGGTCAGGGCGGTCGATTTGGCGGATTCGGCCAGGACGTACATATCGGCCATCCGGTGCTTGAGGGCTTGGAAGCTGCCGATGACCCGGCCGAACTGCACCCGCGACTTGGTGTATTCCACCGTCGCCTCCAGGCAGTATTCGGCCGCCCCGACCTGTTCGGCGGCCAGCGCCGCCCAGGCGATCTGCCGGAGCCGGTCGATTATCGGAGCAGGGTCACCGGTGCCGAGCCGGCGGGCCGCGGCGCCGGTGAAGGTGATCTCGGACAGCGCCCGGGACGGGTCCATGGCCGCCACCTTCCGGCGCTCGACCCCGGCGGTTGCCGGGTCCACTTCGAACAGGCCGCTGTCCGTGATCACGATCAGGGTGTCGGCGATGGTGCCGTCGAGGACATAGTGCGCGGTGCCGTGCAGGGTTTCCCCGTCGGCCGCCACTCCGAACTCGTCCCAGCCCGCGGCGCCGGCCCAGCAGACGGCGAGGGTGCGGCTGCCTTCGGCAATACCGGGAAGCAGCCGCTCACAGGCTTCGCCGTCGCCGGACAGCAGTACGGCCTGCGCGCCCAGGACCGCCGAACCGAGCATCGGCACATCGGCGAGGGTCCGGCCGAGTTCACCCACCACCAGCAAGGATTCGGGGAGTCCGGCGCCGAAGCCGCCATACTCCTCGGGAATTGCCAGTGCGGCCACCCCGACCTGTTCGCACAGCTGCGCCCACAGTTGCGGGTCGTAGCCGAGGTCGGTGTCCATGGCCCGGCGAATCCCCGCCCGGGCATCGCGTTTGGCCAGCAGTCCCCGGACCGCCGACACCAGCTCCCGCTGTTCCTCGCTGATCATCTCTTCTCCCGTAGGTCTGACGGACGGATGCCGAGGCGCCTACGTCCGGTTGTTGCCACTGTCTGCCGGTTCTCGCATCGCCACGTGCGCGCCGGATGCTCCGGCAGTGCACCCGTGCGGCCCAGGCCGCCGCCCGGGTGGTGGTGTTCTCAGGTGAGTGCGCCCGACGGGTCCACCGCTCCGGTGGCGCGCAGTGCCTCGGCGACCCGGCCACGATGCAGATCCGGGGTGCCCCAGGCGGCGCGCAGGGCGGTGACCCGGGTCAGCCACAGCGACAGGTCGTATTCGGCGGTGTAGCCGATAGCGCCGTGCACTTGCAGTGCGGTGCGGGCCGCCTGGTAGGCGGCATCGGCAGCGGCCACCGCCGCCGCCGAGATATCGCGGACCCGATTCTGCGACCCGGTGGTGAGCGCGGCCCGGTACAGCAGTGGTTCGGCCAGGTCGAGGCCGATGAACACATCGGCCAGTTTCTGTTTGACCGCCTGGAATTCACCGATCGGCCGGCCGAACTGTTTGCGCTGCTTGACGTATTCCGTCGACGCGTCGAGCAGGGCCTTACCGGCGCCGAGCAGCTGCGCGGCATTGGCCAGGGCACCGAAATCGAATCCTGCCGCGATAGCCGTGCGGGCCTGTGGTCCCTCGGCGATGGTTTCGCCGGCTTCGACGACGAACAGCCGCCGGGCGGGATCCAGCGAGCGCACCTGTTCGCCCACTCGGCCCGTCGACAGACGGTCGCCCTGAGTCAGGAGGACGAGGTCGGCGCGGTCCGCGTCCACCGCGACCGCCGGGCCGGTGGCCCCGCCGAAGGCGATGGTGGCCGACAAGGTCCCTTCGGAGATACCGGGCAGCCAGCGTTGCGCGGGCGCCGGATCGGTCTCGGCCAGTGCCTGCAGCAGTGCCGGTACGGCCGCCGCGGTTTCCACCAGCGGGCCGGGGGCAGCGGCCCGCCCGATCTCGATGAACGCGACCAGCTGGTCGAGCGGTTCGGCACCGAGACCACCGAAATCCTCGGCGATCGTCAGGCCCAGGGCGCCGGCGGCCGCGAGCTGCTCGATCAGGCCCCGGCCGGGCGCCGGATCCGTACCGCTCCACGCGCGCACCGCGGCGGGGGTGGAACCGGATTCGAAGAGCTTGCGGATACTGGCACCGAAGTCCAGATGCTCCGGGCTGAGCGCGAATTTCATCGGCTACCTCCTCGTGGTAGGCCGAGGAGCCGCTCGGCGATGATGTTGCGTTGGATTTCGTTGGTACCGGCGTAGATCGGGCCGGACAGCGAGAACAGATAACCGTCGGTCCAGCGGCTCGTCTGTTCGGCGCCGGCACCGAGCAGGTCGAGCGCGGTTTCGTGCATGGCGATATCGAGTTCGGACCAGAACACCTTGGTGATCGAGGATTCCGCGCCGAGTTTGCCGCCTTCGTTCAACCGGGTGACGGTGCCGAAGGTGTGCAGCCGGTAGGCCTCGCTGCCGATCCAGGCGTCCACCACCGCATCACGGGCCGCGGTGCCGGTATCGCCGGTTTCGGTCCACAGGTCGACCAGCCGCTGCGCGGTGGCGCTGAACCGGCCGGGACTGCGAAGCGAGAGGCCGCGTTCGTTGCTGGAGGTGCTCATCGCGACCCGCCAGCCCTCGTTCGGGGCGCCGATCACATCGCTGTCCGGGACGAAGACATCGTCGAGGAAGATTTCCGCGAAGCCGGGTTCGCCGTCCAACTGCGGGATCGGCCGGACCGTCACACCGTCGGCGGTGAGCGGGAACATCAGGTAGGTGAGCCCGCGATGCCGTTCGGCTTCGGGATCGCTGCGGAACAGGCCGAACGCCCAGTCCGCGAATGCCGCCCGCGAACTCCAGGTCTTCTGCCCGCTCAGCACCCAGCCGCCGCCGGTACGGCGCGCGGTGGAGCGGATACCGGCCAGATCGCTACCGGCTTCCGGCTCGGACCAGGCCTGGGCCCAGATATCGTCGCCGCGTGCCATCCGCGGCATGATCCGCGCCAGTTGCTCCGGTGTGCCGTGTTCGAACAAGGTGGGGGCGAGCAGGAAGATACCGTTCTGGCTCACCCGGCCCGGCGCGGCGGCCGCGTAGTACTCCTGTTCGAACAGCACCCATTCCAGTAGCGACGCGTCGCGCCCGCCGTATTCGGGTGCCCAGGAGACCACGGACAAACGGGCCTCGGCCAGCGTGTGCTCCCATTCCCGGTGTGCTTCGAAACCCGCTGCCGTGTCCATCGAGGGCAGCGGTTCGGCGGGGACATTGGCGGCCAGGAATTCGCGGACTTCCCGCTGGAATTCCCGGGTGCTTTCGTCGAGATCGAGATCCATTCAGGCTTTCCCGTCGTTCGTCTCCGCGGCGGAACTCGCCTGCGCTTTCATCGATTTGGCGTTCAACCCGCCGAGGGAATCGGTGCCGACCTCGGCATTGTGGGCGTGCGCGAAATGGTGCAGGCCGAACACCGAATCCATCCCGGCCCGCATACCCATGAGGTCCTCGGACTGGTTGACCGCCTTCTTCGTCAACGCCAGCCCGAACTGTGGCATCGCCGAGATCTTCTCGGCCAGCGCCATGGTTTCCGATTCCAGTTCGGCCCGGGGAACCACCCGGTTGACCATGCCCCATTCCTTGGCCTGCGCGGCGTCGAAACGATCGCCGGTGTACAGGAATTCCTTGGCGGCGCGCGGTCCCATCACCCACGGGTGCGCGAAGTATTCGACGCCCGGAATACCCATACGTACGACCGGGTCGGAGAAGAAGGCATCGTCGGCGGCAATGATCAGATCGCAGACCCAGGCCAGCATGAGACCGCCCGCGATACAGGCACCCTGCACCATGGCGATGGTCGGCTTGGGGATCTCCCGCCAGCGGCGGCACATCCCCAGGTACACCTCCGTCTCCCGGGCGAAGCGCTGATCACCGCCGGGGCGGTCCACATGGTCCCACCACAGCGCGGCCTTGTTCTGGTATTTCACGTGATGGTCGCGACCGGGTGTGCCCAGATCGTGCCCGGCGCTGAAATGCTTCCCGTTCCCGGCCAGCACGATGACCTTGACCTCGGGATCTTCCACCGCGCGTTCGAATGCGGCGTCGATCGCATAGGTCATCACGGAGTTCTGCGCGTTGCGATAGTCCGGCCGGTTCAGGGTGACCACCGCGATGGCACCCCGGCGCTCATAGGTCACCACATCGGGTTCGTAGGGAATGCTCCCGGTCCCGGTCGGGGATATGTTCTCCGACATTACGAATTCTCCTCACGTAACTGACGTTTGAGCACCTTGCCGCCGGCGTTGTAGGGCAGTTCGTCGCGGAACTCGACGAAACGCGGCACCTTGAAATTGGCCAGCGTCTTGGTGGCGTAGGAGAACACCTGGTCCTCCGTGAGCGTCGCGCCCGGCTTGCGGACGATATAGGCCTTGCCCACCTCGCCCATTCGCTTGTCGGGGACCCCGACCACCGCCGAGGTGGCGACACCGTCGAGCCGGGCGAGGGCCTGCTCGATTTCGGCGGGATACACGTTGAATCCGCCGCTGACGTACATATCCTTGAGCCGGTCGGTGATCTTCAGGTATCCGCGTTCGTCGACCACGCCGATATCGCCGGTGTGCAGCCATCCGTCCGCGTCGATGGTGTTGGCCGTGGCTTCCGGATCATCGAGGTAGCCGAGCATCACATTCGGGCCGCGCAACAGGATCTCCCCGGCCTCGCTCAGCTTCAGTTCGAACCCGGCAATGGGCCGGCCGCTTGTCCCGGAGATGGTTTCGGCATCGTCGTCGACCCGGCACATCGTGCCGAAACCGGACGATTCGGAGAGACCGTAGGCGGTGAGTACCACATCGAAATCGAGCTCCGCGCGCATCCGTTCGACCAGCGCAACCGGGACCTGTGCCGCACCGGTCACCGCCACCCGCAGACCGCTCAGATCGAATGCGCCGCGGTCCGGGAAATCGAGGATGGTCTGGTAGATCGTGGGCGGCCCGGGCAGGACGGTGATCTTCTCCTGGTCGATCAGGCGCATGGTCGTCGGCACATCGAAGACGATCTGCGGGACGATGGTGGCGCCGGTCAGCAGGCAGGTGATTATCCCGGCCTTGTAGCCGAAGCTGTGGAAGAACGGGTTGACGATCAGATAGTTGTCGGCGGTGTCCAACGTGGCGCATTCGGCCCATGCGCGGGCCGTCGACAGGGTCTGCCGGTGCGCGATCAGCACGCCTTTGCTGCGGCCGGTGGTGCCTGAGGTGAACAGGATGTCGGACAGGTCCTCGGCGTCGATCGATTCCCCGCGTTCGAGCGCCTGCTCCCGGCTCACCGGGGCGGCGGTTCCGGGCAGGTCGGACCAGTTCAGCGCGCCTTCGATGCGGTCCTGCGGGCCTTCGACGGGCAGTACGACGACGGTGTCGATCTGCAGGTCGGGCGCGGCCGCGTGTAGTTCGGCGAGACGATCGCGTTTCAGGAAGGTGCCCGCGATGAACAGTGCCTTGGCGTCCACCCGGCGCAGCACATCCACGACCTCGTCCGCGACGTAGCGCGTGTTGAGCGGAATCAGCGTCGCGCCCGCATAGTGTGCACCCAGCGCGGCGACCACCCAGTGCCAGGTATTGGGCGACCAGATCGCCACGCGGTCGCCGACCTGGATTCCGCGGGCGAGCAGGGCGCGGGCCACGTCCTGGACCTCGGTGAGCAGTCGGTTCCAGTCGAACCGGACGGGTCCGTCGGCCAGTGCGGGCGCCGAACCGAAGGTCTGGGCGGCGGCGTGCAGTGCCGCGGGGATGGTCTGTGCCACCGGCGGGGTTTGCGCAGGGGATGTCACGGGTGTCCTCATGGTCGTGCGGCCGTGTGCGGTGCGCGCGGTCTCGAACGGAGTCGACAAAGCAAGTGCTTGGTAGGTTATCCTACCGGCGTGGGTGTTATCCAGACCTCAGAATCCGGTACCGGTCGCGACGGCGGGCGGCAAACAGCCGAACCGGCCGCGCAGGCGCGCGAAACTGTCGAGCGGACCAGCGTGGCCGCGCTGAGCGACAGTGAGTTCGCTGCGCAGGTACGCGGCTGGCTCGACGAAAAACTCGACGGTGAATTCCGGGAGTTGCGCGGCCTCGGCGGGCCCGGCCGCGAGCACGAGGCATTCGACGAACGCCTGGAATGGGACCGCGCCCTGGCCGCCGCGGGCTGGACCTGCCTCGGCTGGCCGGTCGAATACGGTGGCCGGGCGGCGAGCGTGGCCCAGCAGATCATCTTCCACGAGGAGTACGCCAAGGCGAACGCGCCGGCCCGCGTCTCGCATGTGGGCGAGGAACTGCTCGGCCCGACACTGCTGGCCTTCGGCACCGACGCCCAGCGCGACCGGTTCCTGCCGGGTATCCGCACCGTCACCGAACTGTGGTGCCAGGGCTACTCCGAACCGGGCGCCGGATCCGATCTGGCCGCGGTATCCACCTCGGCCCGCCTCGACGGCGACCACTGGTCGATCAACGGCCAGAAGATCTGGACCTCCCTGGCCCACGTGGCCGACTGGTGCTTCGCGGTCTGCCGCACCGAACCCGGCTCGAAACGCCACAAAGGGCTGTCCTACCTACTGGTTCCGATGAACCAGCCGGGTATCGAGGTCCGGCCCATCGTGCAGCTCACCGGCACCTCCGAGTTCAACGAGGTGTTCTTCGACAACGCCCGCACGGAAGCCGGTCTGGTGGTCGGCGACCCCGGTGACGGCTGGCGCGTCGCCATGGGCACGCTCAACGTCGAACGCGGTATCTCCACCCTCGGCCAGCAGATCTGCTTCGCCCGGGAACTGGCGGCCATCGAGGAAATGGCCCGTGAATCGGGCGCCCTCGACGATCCGCTGCTCGCGGAACAGGTCGATCGCGCCTGGGTGGGCCTGCGGGTGCTGCGTGCGCATGCCATGCGCACGATGGCCGAAACCGCCGACGACGGGGGACAGGCCTCGGTCGGCAAACTGCTCTGGGCGAATTGGCATCGCGGACTCGGCGAACTCGCCATGGCGGTACGCGGCGCGGCCGGCCTGGTCGCCGCCGACGGTGATCTCGACGAATGGCAGCGGCTGTATCTGTTCACCCGCGCCGATACGATCTACGGAGGTTCGAACGAAGTGCAGCGCAACATCATTTCCGAGCGTGTGCTCGGCCTGCCCCGCGAGGCCCGGCAGTGAGCGGGCCGCTGTCGGTACCACCCGCCCAGACCCCCGGCCACGGACTGCTCACCGGCCGCCGCGCCGTGGTGACAGCGGCCGCCGGGACCGGAATCGGCTCCGCCACCGCCCGCCGGCTGCTGAACGAGGGCGCGGACGTGGTGGTCTCCGACTGGCATGAGCGGCGCCTGGAGGCGACTCGTGCGGAACTGTCCGAGGAGTTCGCCGACCGCAAGGTGCATGCGATCGTCTGCGATGTGACCAGTACCACGCAGGTCGACGAACTCGTCCGGGGCGCCGCCGCGGCGCTGGGCGGGGTCGAAATCTTCGTCAACAATGCGGGTCTCGGCGGCGAGACGCCGGTAGCCGATATGACCGACGAGCAGTGGGACAAGGTCCTCGACATCACCCTCAACGGCACCTTCCGCTGCACCCGCGCCGCGCTCAACTACTTCCGGGACGCGAAGCACGGTGGCGTGATCGTCAACAACGCGAGTGTGCTGGGCTGGCGCGCCCAGTACGGCCAGGCGCACTATGCCGCCGCGAAGGCCGGCGTGATGGCCCTGACCCGGTGCAGTGCTGTGGAGGCCGCCGAATTCGGGGTCCGGATCAATGCGGTGGCGCCGAGTATCGCCCGGCATGCCTTCCTCGACAAGGTCAGCTCCAGCGATCTGCTCGATGCACTCTCCGAACGCGAGGCCTTCGGCCGGGCCGCCGAGCCGTGGGAGGTGGCGGCCACCATCGCCATGCTGGCCAGCGATTACACGACCTACCTCACCGGTGAGGTCGTCTCGGTCAGCAGTCAGCGGGCATGACACGGGGGCCGGCCGGCGCGTGCGTGACCGGCCGGCCGCGCCCCTGGCCGATGGCCGTATGTCTCGTGCCCGTCGGCGCGCCCCTGGATCCGGGGCAGAGTTACGTGAGTGGCTGTTCAGACGCGGGTGAGCGCGAAAACCCGCAGATCTCGGCTGGTCCGATCGCGGTAGGCGGCATAGGCACCGGTCAGTTCGACGAAACGTTGGAATATCTCCTCTTTCGCCGCGCCGTCGACGGGTGTAGCGGTGACCGGGATCCGTTCACCCGCGACGGCCACGGTCGCGCCCGGCTCGGCCAGCAGGTTGGCCGTCCAGGCCGGATGGTGGGCTTGCCCGAAATTGCTGCCGATGACGTACAACCGGTCACCGTCGTGGACGTACAGCAGCGGCTGGGTGCGGGGTGACCCCGATTTGCGACCCGTCGTGGTCAGCAGCAGTACCGGTGCCCCGATCGGTCCCAGTACGGTGTACTTCGCGTCGGTGCGTTCCAGCACCCGGCGATCCAGCGGCGTGAGCGTGCGGATCACCCGGGAACCGGCGGTTGTGGCGGCGAACCTGCCGGCCACCCGGGACAGGGCGCTGTCCTGTGATCCCCACTGCCACTGCGGAAACGGCTGCGTCATGGGTGGAATGTACCCGCCACCGCATCGATGGAACCGGTTCGCGGATTCGCGCGTCCAATCAGATCGGACAGCAGTGCGAGAGTGCTGTTGCATGCTTCGGGCCCGGCGGGTCCGGCTCCGATACGTGAGGGGGGAGCCGGAAACGCCGGGCCCGATTCGTTTCCCACTACCATGGACCCAAGCAAATGCTTGGTTGTATTATGGCCGGGTGACCGCACCCGACCCCAGCAAATCGGCCCGGCGAACCGAACTCCTCGACTTGGCGGCCGACCTGTTCGCCGAACGGGGCGTGCGCGCGACCACGGTGCGAGATATTGCCGACGCCGCCGGGATCCTCTCCGGCAGCCTCTATCATCACTTCTCCTCGAAAGAGGGGATGGTAGACGAGATCCTGCGCGGATTTCTCGACGAACTCTTCGGCCGCTACCGCGAAATCGCCGATGCGGGCCTGAGCTGCCGCGCCACCCTGGAAGCGCTGGTGCTGGCCTCCTACGAGGCAATCGATCGATCGCATGCCGCGGTCGCCATCTATCAGTCCGAGGCCAAACGGCTACAGACCTCCGAACGCTTCGCCTATATCGACGAATACAACCGCGAATTCCGCGAACTGTGGCGGCGCGTGCTCACCAGCGGTGTCGCCGACGGCAGTTTCCGTCCCGAACTCGATGTCGATCTGGCCTACCGCTTCCTGCGCGACACCGTCTGGGTGGCGGTCCGCTGGTACCAGCCGGGCGGCGGATCGGTCACTGTCGACACCCTCGCCAAGCAGTACCTCACCATTGTGCTCGACGGGCTCACCGTGCCGGGCCATACCGATTAGGAGAAAACCTATGGCTACAGCTGCCCGCCGCCCCTACACGCCGCTGCGCGAGGCCTATGTGGTCGACGCGGTGCGCACCCCGGTCGGCAAGCGCGGCGGCGCGCTGGCCGAGGTCCATCCCGCCGATCTCGGCGCGGCCGCATTGCAGGGCCTGCTGTCGCGTAACCCGCTGGACCCGGCGAATGTCGACGATGTGATCGTCGGCTGCGTCGACAACGTCGGCCCGCAGGCCGGCAATATAGGCCGGACCATGTGGCTGACCGCCGGGTATCCCGAGGAAGTGCCCGGCGTAACGGTGGACCGGCAGTGCGGGTCCAGCCAGCAGGCGATCAACTTCGGCGCCCAGGCGATCATGAGCGGTACCGCCGAGGTGATCGTGGCCGGCGGTGTGCAGAACATGAGCGCCATCCCGATCTCCGCGGCCATGCTCGCCGGTAAGGAATACGGTTTCGATTCCCCGTTCGTCGGCGCGAAGGGCTGGGACCACCGGTACGGCACCGGTGAGGTGTCCCAGTTCCGCGGCGCGCAGATGATCGCCGAGAAGTGGGGGATCAGCCGCGAGGATATGGAGCGGTGGGCACTGCGCAGCCACGAGCGGGCCCGCGCCGCCATCAAGGCCGGCCGGTTCGACAAAGAAATCGTGCCGGTGGGCGATTTCTGGATCGACCAGGGCCCGCGGGAAACCAGCCTGGAGAAGATGGCCTCCCTGCCGGCACTGGAGGAGGGGAGCCCGCTGACTGCGGCGGTGGCCTCGCAGATCTCCGACGGCGCCAGCGCGACCCTGCTCGCCTCGGAATGGGCGGTCGAGGAATACGGCCTGACGCCGCGCGCCCGCATCGTCCACGTCAGTGCCCGTGGCGCCGATCCGCTCTACATGCTCACCGCCCCCATCCCGGCGACCAAGTTCGCGCTGGAGAAGACCGGCCTGACCATCGACGATATCGACGCGATCGAGATCAACGAGGCCTTCGCGCCCGTGGTCCTGGCGTGGTTGAAGGAGACCGGGGCCGATCCGGAGAAGGTGAACGTCAACGGCGGCGCGATCGCGCTCGGCCACCCGCTCGGTGCTACCGGCGCGAAGCTGTTCGCGACCCTGCTCAACGAGCTGGAGCGGATCAACGGCCGCTACGGTCTGCTCACCATCTGCGAGGGTGGCGGCACCGCCAACGCGACCATCATCGAGCGGATCGAACGCTAGACCACCGTGCGCGGGTATCGCCGGTTGCGCTCCGGCGATACCCGGCCGGGGAGAACGGTTTCTGTTCAGTCCACATACGCGGACACAGGAAGCTGAATCTGTCGGATGTCGCCGACGGCGAAGGTTACGCGTCCGATGCTGCACCGGTTCTTCTACTCGAAGGAAGAACTGCTCCCTGCTTGTGGTCGCTGCCCAGATGTGGCAGGCAGCAGCCCCCGTGCGACCTCCGCCGCTCAACTGCCGCATGTGGCGGGCATCCCACCGGCAGGGCTGGAAATAGATAGTTAGCCTATGTAACAATATTGGGGTGCAGCCGTACCCGTGGACCGAGAAGGACGACACCGTCGTCGACCTGATCGTCACCGCGGGGCGGCTCACGCGGTCGGTCGGCGAGATCAGTGCCGACGATCTACCCCGCGCCATAGTGCGCGCCCTGGCCGTACTCGACCATCACGGTGCGCTACGGATCGGCGATTTCGCCCGGATCGATCGCTCGTCACAACCCAGCGCGACCGCACTGATCGGCCGGCTGGTGTCACAGGGCTACGCCTCACGGCGCCGCGACCCCGCCGATTCCCGCGGCGTACTCGTAGAACTGACCCCCGTCGGGCGCGCCCGGCTCGCCGCCTTCCGGGCGGCTGTACGCAATGCACTGAGTGATCGGCTCGCCGGATTCGACACCGAACGACTCGCCCGCATGGCGGGCGACCTTCGCGAACTGCTGGCGGCGATCGACACCGCAGCCGAACAGGATTCGCTACCGAGGACACCTTCATGAGCAACACGACCACTGCGGCCACCGCGCCGGCCGATACCACCGCCAAACAACCGAAAGCAGTCTGGGCGGTCGCCTTCGCCAGCGTTATCGCGTTCATGGGCATCGGCCTGGTCGACCCGATCCTCAAACCCATCGGTGAACAGCTCAACGCTTCCCCTTCTCAGGTATCGCTGCTGTTCACCAGCTATATGCTCGTCACCGGCGTCGCCATGCTCGTCACCGGCGTGGTGTCCAGCCGGTTCGGCGCGAAGAAAACGCTCCTCGCCGGTCTGGCACTGATCATCGTCTTCGCGGCGGCCGCCGGACTGTCCGATACAGTCGGGCAGATAGTCGGGTTCCGGGCCGGCTGGGGTCTGGGCAACGCGTTGTTCATCGCCACCGCACTCGCCACCATCGTCGGCTCCGCCACCGGCGGGGTAGCGCGGGCCATCATCCTGTACGAGGCCGCACTCGGTATCGGTATCGCCACCGGACCGCTGGTGGGTGGCCTGCTCGGCGGAATCAGCTGGCGCGGGCCGTTCTTCGGCGTTTCGGTGCTGATGGCCGTCGCGCTGGTCGCCATCGTCGTCCTGCTGCCCGAAGGCCCGCGCGCCGCGAAACCGACTTCGCTGGCCGCGCCCTTCAAAGCGCTGCGTCATCGCGGACTGCTGGTCGTGAGCATCACCGCACTGCTGTACAACTTCGGATTCTTCACCCTGCTCGCGTACACCCCGTTCCCGCTGGATATGGGTACCTACGCCATCGGCTTCATCTTCTGCGGCTGGGGCATCCTGCTCGCGATCTCCTCGGTGTTCGTCGCCCCGAAACTGCAGGCCCGGTTCGGCACCCTGCCGATGATCGCGCTCGCGGTGGGATTGTTCGCCGCCGACCTGGCCGTGATGGCGTTGTTCGCCGAGCACAAGCCGGTGCTGATCGCCGGTGTGGTCGTCGCGGGGCTGTTCCTGGGTGTGAACAACACCCTGATCACCGAGGCCGTCATGGTCTCCGCGCCGGTGGAGCGCTCCACCGCCTCCGCCGCCTATAGCTTCGTCCGGTTCGCCGGCGGCGCCGCCGCGCCGTGGCTGGCGGGCAAACTGGGCGAGACCAGCATCTCGCTGCCGTTCTGGGTCGGTGCAGCCTGTACCGCGGTGGGTGTGGTGGTCCTGCTGGCGGGCCGGAAAGCGCTGGCCCATATCGACGACCACGATCCCGCCCCGCACAGCGTGGAGGAAGCGCAGGCGTTGACGGTCGGAGACTGACCTCCACAAGAGGTCCCGGCGCAGGCCCCGTCTATCGACGGGGCCTGCCTTTTGCGTTCGGCCCACGCCGTCCCCGGCGTAGGCTCGAGAGGTATGACCGAGGCGCAGCGAGACGAGATCCGGGTCGAAACGATCCAGAAGCGGGTGCGGGTCTACTTCGGCGGGCAGTTGGTCGCCGATACCGTCCGGCCCGCCTTGGTATGGGAGATTCCTTACTATCCCGCCTACTACATCCCGACAGCCGACCTGCGCGCGAAACTGGAACCGGACGGCACCACGCACCTCTCGCGGCGCCGCGGCGACGGGGTCGGCTACGACGTCGTGGTCGATGGGGCCGTCGCGGCCGGTGCCGCGCGGATCTATCCCGGCTCATCGCAGTTGAGTGAACTGGTTCGGCTGGAATGGAACGCGATGGACGAATGGTTCGAGGAGGACGAGCCCATCTATGTCCACCCCCGCGACCCGTACTCGCGCGTCGATATCCTCGCCAGTTCCCGGCATGTGCGAGTAGAGATCGACGGGGTCACCGTGGCGGACTCACGGACACCCCGCATTCTGTTCGAAACCGGCCTGCCCGCCCGCTACTACCTCCCGCTGACCGATATCCGGATGGATCTGTTGCGGCCGTCGGATACGCACACCAGCTGCCCGTACAAGGGCAATGCCGACTACTGGAACATCGAGGTCGGCGGCACGGAGTACGCGGATCTGGTGTGGATCTACCGCACACCCACCCCGGAGAGTCAGAAGATCGCCGGGTTGGCCTGCTTCTACAACGAGAAGGTGGATCTGTACCTCGACGACGAACTCCAGCAACGCCCGGAGACGCCTTTCGGCTGAAGCCCCCCCTGCGTCGACCAAGCATTTGCCAGGTTCCGCGCATGAGGAAGCTGCTGGCAGTTTTCGGTGCGGTCGTGACAGGGCTGGCGGTGAAAAAGCAGGGTACTGCGTATTCTCCCTCACCTACGGTGCCCCGGCCGGACTGCCGTGGCCGGTCACGGCAGTCGGGGGAATGGGCGAAATCGCCGAGAGTGCCCGCCGGTTGGGCGTGTTCGTCGACGGTGTTCTCGCCGCCACGGGGGCGGCCCGGGTGAATATCGTGGGCCATTCGCAGGGGACGGTGATGCCGGCCTACTACGTGAAGTACCTCGGCGGCAGGGACAAAATCGGCAAATATGTCTCGTTGGCTCCCGCGTGGAACGGCACCGCCGTGGCCGGTGCTGACATCGTTCTACCACTCGCCCGGCGGCTCGGGATACAACCGGAGCGCTTCCCGATCCGCCACGCGTGCGCCGAATTGGACCCCGGCTCGCCGTTCATGCACGCGATCCGGGCGGGCGGACACTACCTGCCCGAGATCGAATACACCAATATCGCCACGCAATACGACGAGCTCGTCGTGCCGTACACCTCCGGTCTGCCACCGGGCGGCAGCAACGTCCACAACATCGTGGTCCAGGAAGGATGCCCGGTCGACTACACGGATCACGCAGGACTGGCCGGGTCACGCCGAGCGGCCTATTTCGCCCTCAACGCCCTCGACCCCGAACATCCGCAACCCGTGCCCTGCGATCGCGCCGCCCCTTTCTCCGGTGCGCCGTTCTGAGTGCCGGGATGTGAACATGCGGACCGGCCCCGGCGATTATCGCCCCCCGGCGCAGACGTCCGCCGCGCCCACACCACTCGCACGTCCTGGATGACCGCCCGGTGCCGCACCGTTTCCGTCGCCGACGGTATGCCGGAACTCGACCGCGACCACTACAACCGGTTCACATATCCGAATGATCGGCCATGACTCGGCCGATCGGACACGAGATTCTGCTCCCGTTGCCGGTCCGGAGGCTTTGTGGCGTGAATGTCGAGGCGCTGAACAGGCGGCACCCGTCCCGGAATCTTCGCCGTCGTCGCGGCCGGAGCGCGGATCCGGACGGATATGACATGACGGCCACCAGCGTGACAGTGATTGATTAGGTTGGAGCAGTGCGTGATTCGTTGAGCGTCTACGGTGGGGTCTTTGTGCGGACCGGCCCTCTGCTCGTTCTTCTCATCGGGCTTTATACCTGGATTACCACCAAAGACCCGCGCAGCGCTGTCTTCACAGCGGTGGTGGTCGGTCTGTTCTTCGGTGTGATCATGGCGCTGGTGCTGGGAGCGAGTATCCGCTCTGCCCGTCGCGTGGGCGTGGACACGTCCGTGCGGCAACAGAAATCTGTGGTGCTGGCTTCCGATGCAATGGACGTGTTCGACCGCGCGGTTCGCTTGATCGAGTCCACCGGGGCCACTGTGAAACAGCGGGATCCGATGCTGGGCCGCATCGAAGCACGAACGGGATTCACATGGAAGAGCTTCGGCGAGAAGCTCGGTGTCACTGTCCTTTCGCAGGGGGAAGACCGCTGTGAGGTACGCATCGAGAGCCGTCCTCGGATGCCGGGCACGTATTTCGATTACGGCAGAAATCTGCAGAATGTCCAGTACATCACACAGGAGCTGAGATCGATGTTCACCGCCGTATAACGGTGGCGGCGCGAGTGGCACGACGGCCGCGGCGCAGGAAAAATCGGTCAAGCGGGGGTGGCCAATGTGGCGACTCCCGGCCCGGATAAGTCGTCCAGTGCTCCCCGGCGTCCGGAGATGGCGAGGAGCAGCGACAGTGCGGTTCCACTCACGTCCGGGCCGTCACCGATCGACAGGTCGGCCTCTGCCGGGGACAGCCGGATACCGGTCACCGGGTCTTCGGCTCCGCCGAAGGACACCGAGGTACGAGCCTGTAGGCGCAGCGATCTGACAACCGCGTCCTGTGGGTAGGAGCGGGTAAGTCCCAAGGGCCGCCGTATGTCCTCACCGTGGACGATTTGCTCGACGAGCCTCGTAAGGTAGTGAGCGGTACCGACAAGAAACGTGGCCCGCCCCCCACTATCGGGGACGGGCCACCGGTATACGTCGGTCAGCTTGCCGATTCGGTGCCGTGGGGGAGGGCGGCGAGGGTACTGATCCGGGCGACCGCGTCGGTGACGACCCGGTCGATGAGTTCCTGGCAGGTCGGGAGATCGTCCAGGATGCCGCTCACCTGGCCGGCCGCGAGCACACCGGCTTCGGTATTGCCCTCGACCAGTCCGGCGCGCAACAGCATCGGAGTGTTGGCCGCCATGATCACCTGCGACCAGGTGAGGTCCTTGGCTTTGCGCATGGCCAGGCCGTCGCGGACGATGGTGGACCATTTCATGCCGGTCATACTCTTGAACTTGGTCGCGTTGCCGACTGCCGCAGTGAGTCCGCGGATACGGCCGGAACCCTCCAGCTTCTGCACGAGTTCGGTGTTGAGCACCCGGTGGGGCATACCGTCGACCTTCGTCGAGACCACCGTTTCGCCGAGTTGCCGGCGCAGGTACTCCTGTTTCACCGAATCCGGGACGCTGCTCTCCCGAGTGAGCAGGAACCGGGTGCCCATGGCGACACCGGCGGCGCCGTAGGCGAGGGCGGCGGCCAGGCCGCGACCGTCGTAGAAACCGCCGGCCGCGACGACCGGGATATCGACGGCGTCCAGTACCGACGGCAGCAGCAGGGTGGTCGCGACCGGGCCGGTGTGCCCGCCGCCTTCGCCACCCTGGACGATCACGGCATCGGCGCCCCACGAGGCGACCTTCACCGCATGCTTGGCGGCGCCGATCGACGGAACCACCACCACACCGGCGTCTTTCAGCTTGGCGATGAGATCTTTCTTCGGCGCCAGCGCAAACGATGCGACCTTCACGTTCTCGCGGATCAGCAGGTCGATCCGCTCGGGGGCGTCGGAGGCATCGGCACGGATGTTCACGCCGAACGGTTTATCGGTTTGCGCCTTGGTTTTGGCGATGGCCGTTTCCAGTTCGGCGTAGGTCATGGTGGCCGAGGCCAGGATCCCCAGTCCGCCCGCGTTGGAGGTGGCCGAAACGAGGCTCGGGCCCGCCACCCAGCCCATCCCGGTCTGCACGACGGGATGTTCGATCCCGACGAGTTCGGTCAGCGGGGTCCGCAGCCGGGGTGTCACTGCGGGACCTCCTTCTCGCGGATCTTCTTGGGATCCAGGACCTCACGGATGATCCGCAGTTCCTCGGTGCTCGGCAACCGGCTCTCCCCGGCGGTACCGAGGTCGGCGATTTCGAACGAGGTGTTCTCCGCGACCTCTTCGGCGGTGACGCCGGGGTGCAGGCTCAGCGCGCGCATGGTGTGGCCGGGTCCGCCGAAATCGAATACACCAAGGTTGGTGACCACGTGGTGGACCTTCATGAACCGGTAGGCGGGGTTCTCGGGGTCGATCTTGTCGTAACCGATGCCGGCGACGATATCGACGTTCTCGCAGAAAACTCGCCGGGTGTGCCGCGCAACCCAATAGCTCGTCGGGTGGTTGATTGTGTTCCCCGGCGCGCCACGGACCCCGAACATCTGCCGGGTCGGCTGTTGCAGCGGTCCGAAGGCGGAGAGGTTCTGGTTGCCGAAGCGGTCGATCTGGTTGGCGCCCATGACCACATGGCGGCGGCCCGAGGCCAGGACATCGAAAACGCGGCGGAACGGGATCCAGCCCTCCACCGGTGCCTTACCGCCGATGGGTGGTGTTTCGGCGAGGAAGAACGCCTCGCCGTCGGAGAGCAGCAGATCGGGTTCGAAGGTGAGTTTGGCGAGCCGGGCACCCAACTGTGCCATCGGCGTCATCGGGCTGGCGAAGATTTCCCCGGCATCCCGGAAGATTTCGGCGCAGGCGATCGCGCACACCTCGGCCCGGGTGATGGTTTCGGTGCTGGTCACGACTGCTCCTCCTTGAATCGCGCGACGGCGGCCTGGTAGTCGTCTTCGGAGCCGCTGAGGTAGGTGTCGACGAAGGTCTGCCACGTTTCCGGCGACTTGGCGGCTTCGACGTAATGGCGCTGGAACTTCTCGTCTCGTCCGTAGCTTTCCCCGCCGAGGGTGAAATGCGCGCCGTTCGGCGCCTCGGCTACCGCGTCGACCATCATGCGGTTGAGCAGCAACGACTGCGGCGGAACGGTTTTCACCAGTTCCTCGGTGTCCACGATGCGCTCCACCGACAGGTATCGCTTCTCGGCGGCCATGCAGAACAGATCGTCCATGTACGGGTCCACCCCCTGGTACGCGGCGTTCCCGTGCGCGTCACCGATGTTCAGGTGCACCAGCGCCGCGTCGAGGTTCAGCGCGGGCATGGCGATCAGGGTTTCCGATTTACCGTCCGGCCCCGGGTAGGGCGAGGTGACGGTGGTCAGCTCACCGTCCCAGAAATTCGGCACATCCGAGCCGAGGCCCGCGCGGATCGGCAGGAACGGTAGCCGCGCGGCGGCCGCCTCCAGCCCGCATTTGAGCATGCCCTCGTCCATTTCGCGGGCCACGATCTGCCCGGAGGTGCGGGCTTTGGCGAACCACGGATCGTAGAAAGGTGCGGAGTCGAGGGAGACGAAACCGTAGTAGGCCTTGCGGACCTTGCCGGCCGAAAGCAGCAGCCCGAGGTCGGGGCCGCCGTAGGTGACCACGGTGAGATCGGTGACATCCGACCGCAGCAGTGCCCGCACCAGGGCCATCGGCTTACGCCGCGATCCCCAGCCGCCGATGCCGATGGTCATTCCGCTGCGCAGTTCGCCGACGATCTCGTCGAGCGATTTCCGCTTGTCTCGCATGGTTTTACGCTCCATGTCAGTTCTTGTCCTTCTGCGCTGCCAGGTCGTCGTCGAACCGCTCGCGGATCTCGTCCGAGGCGCCCGAGAGGTTCAGTTCGAAGGTGAACCCTTGCTCGTAGCGGTAGCTGCGGTGTACGTCTTGCAGGTCGATTCCGTTGAGCGCGCGTTTGGCGGCCCGGATCACGCGGCCGTCCTTGGCGGCGATGTCCTTGGCGACCTCGAGTGTTGCGGCGTCGAGTTCGTCGCGGGGGACCACCTTCAGTACCGAACCGTAGTGGTGCAGCTGCTGGGCGGTGGCTGTGCTCGCGGTGAAGAACAGGGCGCGCATGAGGTGCTGCGGGACCAGCCGGGAGAGGTGGGTCGCCGCGCCGAGCGCGCCGCGGTCGACCTCGGGCAGGCCGAAGGTGGCGTCCTCGGAGGCGATGATGATGTCGGAGTTGCCGACGAGGCCGATTCCGCCGCCGAGGCAGAAGCCCTGGACCGCGGTGACGACCGGGACCGGGCAGTCGTAGACGGCGGCGAAGGCCTCGTAGCAGCCGTGGTTGGCGTCGATCAGCGCCTGATGGCCGGGTGTGCGCTGCATTTCCTTGATATCCACGCCGGCGTTGAAGCCCCGGTTCTCCGCGCGCAGCACCACCACGCGGGTCTGCGGGTCGCGGCCCGCCGCGCGGATCTCGTCGGCGAGGGCGAACCAGCCGTCCGAGGGTATGGCGTTGACCGGCGGATAGTCGACCGTGACCACGGCGATACCGGCGGATTCCGAATGGCGGGTGATCCCCATCGCGTATCCCATCTCGCATTCTCGAGCATCTTGGCTAAGCAAGCAATTGCTTGGTAGGTTAACACGGTGGCACTCGAAATCGACCTGTCCGATCGCGTCGTTCTGGTAACCGGAGGCGTCCGCGGTGTCGGCGCCGGTATCAGCCGGGTCCTGCTGGCCGCCGGCGCGACCGTGGTGGCGTGTGCGCGCCGACCGGCGGAAACTCTGGTGGAAGTGGACGGGCGCGCTATCGACTTCCTGCCCTGCGATGTGCGTGACGCCGAGGCGGTGCAGGCGATGATCGCGGAGATCGTGCACCGGTACGGCCGGCTCGACGCCGCGGTGAACAACGCTGGGGGAGCGCCCTACGCGCTGGCGGCCGATGCCAGCCCGAAATTCCACACCAAGATCATCGAATTGAACCTGCTCGCCGCCCTGCACGTTGCGCAGGCGGCGCATGCGGTGATGAGCGAACAGGAATCCGGCGGTTCGATCGTCAACATCTCCAGCCTCAGCGGTCACCGGCCCTCACCCGGTACTGCCGCCTACGGTGCGGCCAAGGCCGGAGTCGACGCGCTCACCGTCTCGCTGGCCGCCGAGTGGGCGCCCCGGGTGCGGATCAACTCGCTGGTCGTCGGCGCGGTGGAAACCGAACTCGCCGAATTGCACTACGGCGACGCCGACGGTGTGGCCGCCGTCGGGCAGACGATCCCGATGGGCCGGATGGCGCGGCCCGCAGATGTCGGTAACGGGGTGGCATTCCTGCTCTCCCCGCTCGCCGCATACATCAGCGGCGCCACCCTGCAGATCCACGGCGGCGGCGAACCGCCGGCCTTCCTCTCGGCCGCCAACGCCGCCCATTCCACCGGCGCGGCGACGCCCGCCCAGCCCTGACGCGGCCGCGCCGCCCCACCGACGCGACAACACCAGTGACGACCATCGAGGATAGGAACGGATATGGCAACCGAGGGCATCTGCGCCGGACGGACAGTCATCATCACCGGCGCCGGCCGGGGAATCGGCCGCGCGCACGCACTGGCCTTCGCGGCCGCGGGCGCGAAGGTCGTGGTCAATGACATCGGCACCAGCCTCAGCGGTGAATCCACGGCCGAAACACCTGCCGAACAGGTCGTTTCCGAAATCCGCGCGGCCGGAGGCGAAGCGGTCGCCAACGGCGACGATGTGGCGAGCTGGGACGGTTCGCAGCGGCTGATCCAGCAGGCCGTGGATACCTTCGGCGGGCTCGATGTGCTCGTCAACAACGCCGGTTTCGTCCGCGACCGTATGCTGGTCAACCTCGCCGAAGTCGAATGGGATTCGGTGGTCCGGGTCCATCTGAAGGGCCATTTCGCCACCATGCGGCACGCGGCCGCGTATTGGCGCGCGGAATCCAAGGCCGGCCGCCCGGTCGACGCCCGGATCATCAACACCAGCTCGGGCGCCGGCCTGCAGGGCAGTGTCGGCCAGGGTAACTACGGCGCCGCCAAAGCGGGTATCGCCGGCCTGACCCTCACCGCGTCGGCCGAATTCGGCCGCTACGGCGTCACCGTGAACGCCATCGCGCCCTCGGCCCGCACCCGGATGACCGAAACGGTTTTCGCCGACATGATGGCCAAACCGGAGGACGGGTTCGACGCCATGGCGCCGGAGAACATCTCGCCGATCGTGGTGTGGCTGGGCAGTCCGGAATCGGCCGGGATCACCGGCCGGATGTTCGAGGTCGAGGGTGGCCGTATCGCCCTGGCCGAAGGCTGGCGGCACGGCGTCCCGGTGGACCGCGGGATGCGCTGGGATCCGGCCGAGCTCGGCCCCGTGGTGGCGGAGTTGATCTCGAAGGGCGCCGCGCCGGAGCCGGTCTACGGAGCGTAGCCGGCCTTCTCCGAGCACCCGGCGGGCCGCATGGTCGAGTCTGCGCCCCGCCGGGGTGCTCCGCGCCATGACCGGGCCGGCGACAGAACACGGCGTGCCGCCCCTCCGGCGGGCCTGCCGGTCGCCCCGGCGCGAGTCCCGATAGGCCCCTTCTCCGATAGTGCGCCATTTCCCGGTCCGGTTGAGCACATCTTTCTGTGCCGTTGAGGGAACAGTGCCGCCGCGCTTGCCGGGACCGGGGTGCAGAGACCGTGCTCGGACCGCGGCCTGCGAACACCGCTGAGGCCGATGCACGATTCGCGAACATGCCTTCACTGCCCGCGGACTCGGGATGTCTCTGGGCCGCACGCTGCAGCGGGAGGTCCGGGCACGGATAAGTTGGCCGGGCACCGGGGACACTGTTCCGGGTGCGATGCCTACTTCGGATGACGCCGGCCGCAGACGGACATGCTTTACCGGAGCCGGCGTGGGGAGCTGGGGAGTGCTCGCTGCCGGCGACCTGCGGCGGCGTAGTCGACGACGTCCTCCGCGGTAGCGACTTCGGCGACGACGTGCAGGCCTGGTTCGGTTTCGAGTACAGCGCGCGCAGTCCCGCTCGTACTACGGGGTGGTCGTCGGCCGTGGTTTCGACCCCGCCGTCCTCCCCACACCCGAACTAGACCGGGACGGATTCGGGTCAGCGGCCGTCGGCACCCGCTGGTACGGAGTGGTCGACCGCGTTCTCCGGCCGGTGGCGCCTCCAGCGCAGCGCCGCCGCCGATTTCTGGTCGGCCGGCCAGATCTGGACCGAATCCGGCGAATCGGCCGCGGCTGCGGGCAAGGGACGGCGGTGGCGATCGTGCTCCGACGCTCCGACGCTCCGACGCTCCGACGCTCCGACGCTCCGACGCTCCGACGCTCCGACGAGACGATCGTCGCGGCGCGGGCCGCTCGCTGCGGGCTGCGGGCCGGCTGCCGGTCGGGGACTGCCGCTGTGCGGGCGGCTCAGTTACCTGATCGGCCGAGCGGTAAGTGTGAGTAATCCCATGCTCGATCGTGTTATCGACGCTGTGGCCTGTCCCTCCACCTGCGCCGGAGCATGAGGCGTCTGCTGTCTCGCGACTTTGTTATGCGCCGGTCAGAGCCCTGGTTTACCATGGGCAACCATCTGTTCGTTCTGCCCGGAAGGCGTCATCACCGGGGGATCCGCAATATCGATCGAGGGGATGGCTGGCGCATGGCCGTTGGTCGCAGCAAGCGATTACTCGCAGTAGCGGGGGCAGTGGGTTGCCTGGCGCTACTCGGGGGGCCGGGATACGCAGCCGCCGAACCGGGCCGCTCGCCCAAGGTGGAGCAGGGGCCGACCGGAAGTGGTGGCAACGGGGCGACGCCGCCCGGCCACGCCGGTCCGGAATCAGGCCCCAGTGCACCCCTCGGAATTCCCGATCGGCCGAACGAGGGGCCCGGGGCAGCCGCGCCGGCCCAGGGCGACCGCCCGGGCGCCGGCGTCGGTACCGGCAGTGCGGGCGCACCCGCACCCGCCGATGCGCCGCCCGCGCCGGCCGGTGTGCCCTCCGCCCAGGAGCCGAGCGGGCCGCCGGGCGCCACCGGGAGCAGTGGTTCGGAATCCGGCGAGGTCGCGCAATGGCAAACTTTGGATATCCCGGGCCGCGGTAGCTCCACAGCGACCGGTCCGACAGCTGACTCCGCGGCTTCTGCCGCACCCGCGCCCGGCGAGGTTGCCGAACCCGTGGGCCCGATCGGTCTGGGCACCGCGCTCGGCACGATTCTCGGCACCGGTTCGGCAGCGGTCGGGTCGGCGGCGCTTGCGCCCTTGGCGGTGACCGGCTCCGCGGCCGCGGGAACGGGTTCGGCTGCGCTCGGCACCGGTTCCGCCGCAGTGGGTTCTGCCGGCGCCGGTCTGGGGGCCACCGGTTCGGCCGGCCTCGGTACCGGTTCCGCCGCGCTCGGAACGGGCTCGGCCGCAGTGGGTTCCGCCGGGATCGGCGTGCTGGGTACAGGTTCGGCGGCGCTCGGTTCGGCCGGTGTCGGGGTGCTCGGTACCGGTTCGGCCGGGCTCGGTTCGGCCGCAGTGGGTTCCGCGGCCACGGGTTCGGCGGCCGCCGGTTCCGCTGCTACCGGTTCGGCCGCCCTGGGGTCGGCCGGTGTGGGGTCGGCCGCCCCGCTGCTCCTTCTCCTGTTGCCGTTGCCGCCGGTACCGCCGGCTCCGGTCGGGCCGCCGCTGGCATTGCCCGCGCCCGGCGGCGCCGGTGCGGCCCCCGGCGCACCCAGTGCGGTGGATGTCGCGGTCGGGGCGGGTCTTGCCGCTCCCGCGGCTCCGGCCCCCGCCGCACCCGGTGCTCCGGCTCCCGCCCCGAGCGCGCCACCAGTGGCCGCCGCACCGCCGAACCACACTGTGCGCCCGACCAGCGCCGAAGGCCTGTTGCCGAAGCCGGAACTGCTGTCGGTGATCGGTGGGCTCGTCGCCTTGGCCATTGCCGGTGGCGGTTCGGCCGTGATGAGCTATCAGAGCGCCGCGCAGGCCCAGGCGCGTATCGATGCCGCGCGGTCCGAATTCTTCGGAACGGGTGCGTGATCGCGATGACGCAGAGCAAAACACAGAGTGCTCGTGCCTACCGCCGCGTCGCGGCCGCCGTGGATGCGGTGTGCGCGATCGCCGCCGACGCCGACGCCACCACCTTGGATCAGGTGGTGGACGCGGTGGCCGCCGAGCGCGGCCGGCCGATCGAGATCGCCGATGCCGATCTCGGCCCCGGTGTCTGCGGGCAGCGACGGTATTACCCGGCCAAGGACATCATCGTGCTGGCCAGCGCGCTGCCGAGTCGCGACCATACGCTCGCGCACGAGCTGGGTCATATCGTTTTCGACCACGAGGGTGCCCCGGCCACCGAGGTGACGCTCGAGGTGAGTGACGATCTGATCGCCTACATGCTGAGTCAGCGTGCACATCAGACTGCCCTCGAGGACGGCGAGAACGACCAGGCCGAATGGGAGGCCGAAACGTTCGCCGCCATGCTGATGACACGTTTGCGCGTTTTCAACAGCCGGGGCGCGGGCGTCTCGGTCCTTCGATTCGATGAGGCTCTGGGATGACGTTCTGGTTGACCGCCCTCCTGGTTTGGGTCGCCGCCGGCGCTCGGGTGGGGCGTGTTCTCGTCAAACCGGCGACCACCGCCCGGGTGGCGATCGTGGTCGCCGTCGCTGCCGTAGCTCTGGCCTGTACCGCGGCGATCCCCGATGTGGGGCTGTCGATCGACAATCTACTGCCCGGTGGTCTGCCTGGTGGGTTGCTGTCCGAGGGCGTGGTCGTCGGTGCCTGGCTGCTGTTCGCCACCGCGACCTCGGTGGTCGCCTCCGCGGCCTGGCCGGTGGTTTCGCGCCGGAATCTGCGCCAGATCGCCTGGGGGATATACGGTCTCGGGGTTCTGGCGATTGTCGCCGCGCTGCTGTGGTCGTTCACTCCCGGCTGGGCCGTCGTCGCGGCCGCGGGGATTTTCATTGTGGTGACCGGGCTGCGCAATCTCAGTTGGACGGCGCTGGGCCGCGGTATCGCGATATACATCGCCGGAACCGCGCTGGTGATCGGGCTGGCCGCCGGGCAGATCCAGCGCGGGCTCGCCGATGCCCCCGGCGCCGAACCGGGCAAGCCGACGTGGGCGTGGCCGCTGTGGCAGGTTGCCGCGCTGCTGATTGCGTTCGGTGCGGTGTGGATCGTGGTCGAAATGTGGTTGCGGGCGCGGTTGTTGCTGCGCCGTGTGCAGAGCCTGCACAAGGTGATGGTGAAGCGGTTCCCGGAGGTGGTCCAGGAGGAAACCGGGACATCTACCCAGCTCAAGGCCTCGGATCGGGTGGCGCAGATCATGGACGCGCTGTACCTGCAGTCGGGCGGTGGCGTGGAGATCGCTGCTGCCGGTGACCCCCCGCCGGCGATCGGCCGGCGGGCCGAACGGGTTGCCGAGTGGGCCAAGCACCCGCTGGGACCGGCGGTGGTGGATGCCCGGTGGATCGCGCCGCCGGAGGGGATCAGCCCGCGCGGTTGGGTGCAGGCGATTGCCCAGGCCTTCGACGCGCTGCCGGAACAGGCCGCGCAACGGGAGCCTGCTTCGCGCTAGTTGCCCGAGGTATGCGGTACGTCCGTTACGTCACTGTGATAACACTTGGGGCGGCTCGCGAATGATGCCGAGTGGTCGGTACTGTGATTATCGGGCACCGCAGATCTCGAGGTTCGACGATACTGCTGCCGTAGAAATTCTTCTCTGCTCTGCCGCCCGTATGACGGTTACCCCCTGACATGAACGAGCACGGTGCGATCCCGATGAGGCTCGCACCGTGCCTGTTTCCGGTCCTATTCCGTTCCGTCCGGAGGAACTTCGGGCAAACCCTCGCTGGCACGCAGTTTCTCCGCCATGGACGTCAGCAGGTTCTGCGACTCCTCGGAGAGGTCGAAGGCCCGGCTGGACAGCCGACGCAGCCCGTAACCCTGTAGCTGCGCCAGGAGTTCGAGGTCGTGGTCGATCTTCGCGGCGTAGATGTCGTTGAAGAAGTAGTCGGGCTTGACCTTGAAGAACTTCGCCAGGGCGGCGACCGTCTCATCGGACGGATTCGTCCGCTGGCCCGACCGTAACTGCGACAGATACGGTTTGGAGATCGGATGACCGGATGCCGTCAGTGCGGCCGCTACCTCTGCATTGGTGTGCGGCTTACGCCCCGGGGGATGCACGGTTTCGAACAGCTTGTTCAGCCGCGCCGCGAAATCAGCCATTGTGAGCCGCCCAATTCCCTTCACTGTACCAACAGTCGTTATCTCGGATACCTATCATTGATATTAGCGGCTCAGTAACTGAAAACCTACGCCTGATTCAGGATTTCCTTGAAGCTTCTAGGTTGTATCCGGTGAAGTGGACCGTGGTATCGCGTTTGCGGGTTACCCCGCACGGAACTTGTGGGCCGGTAATACTGCCAGGTAGCCGCCCCTCCGGGGGGTGTTCCCGGGTGGATGGCGAGTAGCCTTCGGATTGCTGATGCCCCTTCTGAGGCACTGTATAGCGATTTGTGTGGCGTGCGACACGTCTGCTCAACGGTGAGATGAACGTTCAACCTACGTGTGGAAATTACGGAGATCCGGGGCTCGTGCCTGTGAAGGGGCACTAACACCCCGGATCCGCCGGATCATCGCCGGTGAATTCGGCGTAGCGTCACAGTCGTTCGATGATCGTTCCCGTCGCAAGTGCGCCACCGGCGCACATGAGAACCATTGCGGTGCTGCGATCGGACCGCTCGAGTTCGTGCAGGGCGGTGGTGATCAGCCGCGACCCCGTCGAGCCGACCGGGTGGCCCAGCGCGATCGCGCCGCCGTTCACATTTACCCGGTCGAAATCCGGCTTGTGGACCTGAGCCCACGACAGCGCGACAGAGGCGAAAGCCTCATTGATCTCGAACAGATCAATATCGTCGATGGTCATCCCGGATCGTTCGAGTAGCCGGCTGCAGGCCTGCACCGGTCCGTCGAGATGGAACTCCGGCTCCGAGCCCACGAGGCACTGGGTTACCACCCGGGCGCGCGGCCGCAGGCCCTCCCGCTCGGCGGCCTTCTCGTCCATGAGCAGCACCGCCGCGGCACCGTCGGAGATCTGCGAGGAGGTGCCGGCGGTATGGATACCGCCCTCCAGTACCGGCTTCAGCTTGGCCAGGCTCTCCGCGCTGGTCTCCCGCAGCCCCTGGTCGCGGCTCACCTCCTGCTTCTCGCCGGTGGGGTTGCCCTCTTTGTCGACCACCGGGGCGGTGATCGTCAGCACTTCGCGGTCGAAGCGGCCCTCGGACCAGGCCTGGGCGGCCAGTCGCTGCGACCGGACACCGAGTGCGTCGACGTCGTCGCGAGTGATGCCGCGCCGCTTGGCGATCCGCTCGGCGGCCTCGAACTGGTTGGGCATATCGATATCCCAGGAAGCCGGCCGGCGCGGGCCCGCCTGGTCGCCGACATTGGCGCCCAGTGGTACCTGGCTCATCGCCTCGACGCCGCACGCGACCCCGATATCGATGGCGTCGGTGGCGATCAGCCCGGCGATCAGATGGTTGGCCTGCTGAGCCGAACCGCACTGGGCGTCGATGGTCGTGGCGCCGATCTGCCACGGCAGTCCGGCGGCGAGCCAGGCGGTTCGCGTGATGTTGTTGGACTGGGCGCCGGCCTGGGTGACGCAGCCACCGATGATCTGCTCGACCTTGGCGGGATCGAGGTGGGCGCGATCGAGCAGTCCGCGCTGGGCGAGACCGAGGATCTCGGCCGCGTGGAGCCCGGAAAGCCAGCCGTTGCGCTTACCGATGGGGGTGCGAGCTGCCTCGACGATAACGGGTGTGCCCATCTTGAACCTTTCGTTTCGGACAGAAAACTGTAACGTGTTCCGCACACGGGCGGAGGTGAGTTCAGTCCGGTTTCTTTCCTCGTTCTTATGCCTGTGCTTCAATGATTGTAGAACGTGTTTCAGTTTGTCGAAGGAGACATCTGGTGGTGGATACGCGCATGGGCCGACCGAACCTGCCGGAGGGGTTCGACGTCACGGACCCTGACATGTACATGCAGCGGGTGCCGATCGAGGAGTTCGCCGAACTCCGCCGTAGCGCGCCGATCTGGTGGCAGGAGAAATCGCCCGAGGTCGGTGGTTTCCACGACGACGGCTTCTGGGTCGTCACCAAACATGCCGATATCAAGGAGATCTCGCGGCGCAGTGATGTCTTCTCGACCTTCGAGAACACAGCGCTGCCGCGGTTCAACGACGATATCGAGCGTGAGCAGATCGAACTGCAGCGTTTCATCCTGCTGAACATGGACCCGCCCGAGCACACCCGGATGCGCAAGATCATCTCGCGTGGGTTCACGCCGCGCGCGATCAACTCGCTCCGGGACGAGCTGTCGAAGCGGACCGAGGCCATCGTCAAGGCCGCGGCCGAGGCCGGGTCGGGCGATTTCGTCACCCAGATCGCCTGCGAACTGCCCCTGCAGGCGATCGCCGAACTGATCGGCGTACCGCAGGAAGACCGGATGAAGGTATTCACCTGGTCCAACGAGATGACCGGCTACGACGATCCGGAAATCGATGTGGACCCGGTGCAGGCCTCCACCGAACTGCTCGGCTACGCCTATGCGATGGCCGAGGCCCGCAAGGCGTGCCCGGCCAACGATATCGTCACCACCCTGGTCGAGGCCGATATCGACGGTGAAGCCCTCAAATCCGAGGAATTCGGATTCTTCGTGATGCTGCTGGCGGTCGCCGGCAACGAAACCACCCGCAACGCCATCACCCACGGCATGATCGCCTTCCTGGAGAACCCGGACCAGTGGGAGCTCTACAAGAAGGAACGCCCCAAGACCGCGGCCGACGAGATCATCCGCTGGGCCAGCCCGATCACCACCTTCCAGCGCACTGCGCTCTCCGACACCGAACTCGGCGGCGTGCAGATCAAGAAGGGCCAGCGGGTACTGATGGTGTACCGGTCGGCGAACTTCGACGAAGACGTCTTCGAGAACCCGATGAAGTTCGACATCATGCGTGAGGACAATCCGCATGTGGCCTTCGGCGGTACCGGGGCCCACTACTGCATCGGCGCCAACCTGGCCAAGCTCGAGATCGACCTGATCTTCAACGCGATCGCCGACCATATGCCCGATATCTCCAAACTGGGTGACCCGCGGCGGCTGCGTTCCGGCTGGCTGAACGGTGTCAAGGAGTTCCAGGTCGACTACAAGACCTGCCCGGTGACGGGGCAGACCGCGAGCTGAGCGCCGCGGTATAAGCCTCCGGCCCCGGGTACCGCTGGTGTCCGGGGCCGGCCCGTAACCGGAATCGAGTGTGCGCCGCGCCGTTGTGGCGGCGGCGCGGCCCACAGTTCGGCCCCGCATCCTCCGGGTGCGGGGCCGAAACTTTCAGAGGGCGCCGGGCGTTCAGCAGTTCACGAACGGGCCACGAATTGGTGACCATGCCGATCTTCGGGACGTAGTTGCGGCCCTGCCGCGCGCCGCGTTCCGTGCCCGGTGACGTTCGGGCAGTACCGGCGAACTGGATTGGGTCGAACCACGTGACGGTCCACCGCGCTATGGGCGAGCCCGGAGCAACCACGAGCCGGTCCCGCACTCCCGAGGGGAGCGGGACCGAAGCTCTATCAAGGGTCGGCGACTGCAGGCTCCTGCACTCTGGATCGGCGGACCTGCCAGCGTTACTTCGCTCGCGTCGATCCCGGTCGACCTAACCGGCTCCCGCGGCGCGTCCGGCCCGGCGGGAGAGCTCCGCGAACGCCGCACGCAGCTCCGGCGGGCCGATCACCTCGATCTCGGTGTCGAAACGGGCCAACGTTGCCGCGAGGGCGGCCCAGGACCAGGACCCCGCCGTGAGCCTGGTCCGGGCGGTGCCGAGTTGCTCGACGACTCCGTCGCCGGCGAACGGGGCAACTTTCGCTATGGGCAGGTCGAGGATCACTTCGCCGCGGCAGGGCCAGCTATCCGTGGCTTCAGAACCCTTGAACCGCGCCGAAAGAAACGTGGCGACATCGCCGCCCGGTACTTCCCGGCGCGCGAATCGTGGGCCGTTCGGGACTCGAGGTGTCATCCGGTCGGCGCGGAAGGTCCGCCAATCGCCGCGGTCGGGGTCCCAGCCGACGACGTGCCAGCGTCCGGCTCGCACCACCAAATGGTGGGGTTGCACCCGGCGGGGTGCGCGCGGCTCGGCGGCCTCGGGTTGTCCCGGTGAACGGTAGTCGAACCGCAGCTCCTCGCCCGCTCGGATGGCGGCGCTCAGCGTGAGCAGGAGCCCGGTATCGATCTGAGGATCGGTGCCGCGTCCGGCCGCGCTGATCCGCAGGGCATCGACACGCTGGCGCAATCGCGCCGGCAGCACCTGCCGCACCGTGGCCAGGGCCCGCGCGGCTGCCTCTTCGATACCCGTGCCCGTCCCGGCGGCGATCCGCAGCGCCACGGCCAGCGCGACCGCCTGCTCCTCGTCGAACAGCAGTGGCGGCATCTGCGTACCCGCTTCGAGCCGGTAGCCGCCGTCGGGGCCCTTCACCGCTTGGACGGGGTAACCCAGCTCGCGCAGCCTGTCGATATCGCGGCGCACGGTCCGCTCGCTGACGCGTAGCCGCTGGGCGAGCAGACCGCCCGGCCAATCCCGGCGGGCCTGCAGCAGGGACAGCAGCGACAGCAGCCGGCCGGAGGTCGTCGTCGAAGAGGCTGTCGGCATGGTTTCGACCATGCCATAAGAAGCGGACGTTCCCTGACCGGTACTACCGGCATCGTCGTTCTTGTCGCCGGAAGCCTCCGGCACCAGGAACTACTCGCGAAGGACCGGAACACCATGTCGCTCAAAGCTGTCGCCCACCTGAACTTTCACGGCCAGGCCCGGGCAGCCCTGGAGTTCTATCAGTCGGTGTTCGGCGGGCAGCTCACCGTCGCCACCTATGCCGACTTCGGAATGCCCGCCGAGCTCCCCGGCGCCGGCCACATCGTGTTCGGCCAGGTCGTGGCCGATAACGGCTTCCAGGTCATGGCCTACGACGTGCCCGGCCCGCACGCGCCGGCCGATCCGGGCGCACCCACCACCCGTCGTGAGAACGGCACCACTATCACCGAGGAGCCGTTCTTCCTCTCGGTCCGTGGCGAGAGCATCGACGAGGTCACGCCCTTGTGGGAGGGGCTCGCCGAGGGCGCGACCGTGATCGAGGAGTTCGGTCCCGCGCAGTGGGCGCCCGCCTTCGGAATGCTCGCCGACCGCTTCGGCGTCACCTGGATCGTCGACGTCGCGGCCGAATCCACCCGGTCCTGATCATCGCCGCAAGGAGTGCGGCCGGTCGCGGCCGCACTCCGCTACCGTCGCAGGAGAACCATGCAAATCCGCCCGCTCGGCCGGACCGGCATCCAGGTCAGCGCTTATGCCCTGGGCACGATGATGTTCGGACCATACGGCAACCCCGATGCCGACGACTGCGTGCGCATCGTCCATCGCGCCCTCGACGGCGGCATCAACTTCATCGATACCGCCGACGTCTACGGCGGTGACGGTATCTCCGAGACGATCCTCGGCAAGGCCCTGCGCGGCCGCCGCGACGATGTCGTGCTGGCCACGAAGTTCAACGGGCCCATGGGGTCGGACCCCAACCGGCGCGGCAACTCCCGCCGGTGGATCGTATCCGCGGTCGAGGGGTCGCTACGCCGCCTGGGCGTCGACCACATCGACCTCTACCAAGCTCACCACCCTGAACCCGGCACCGATATCGAGGAAACTCTCAGCGCCCTGACCGACCTGCTGCGCGCGGGCAAGATACGGGCGATCGGCCATTCCAACCTGCCCGCGTCGGAGATCATCGAAGCTCAGTGGGTGGCCGAACGGCGAGGCCTGGCACGCTTCCGCTCCGAACAACCGCACTACTCGATTCTCAACCGCGGGATCGAACGCGAGATTCTGCCGGTCTGCGAGCGCTACGGGCTGGGTGTCCTGGTGTGGAGCCCCCTCGCGATGGGCCTGCTCGCCGGGCGTCTCCGCAAGGGCAGCACGGAAACGGCGTCGGCCGGGCGACTGCACTGGGCACCGCGGCATATGACCGACGAACGCAAGCTCGACGCCGTCGAAGCAGTCGCCCGGATCGCAGAACAGGCCGGGCTGTCGCTGCCCCACCTCGCCCTGGGGTTCGTGACCGCCCACCCGGCGGTTACTTCGGCGATCATCGGTCCGCGCACGCCCGAACAGCTCGATGACCTGCTTGCGGGAGCCGGTACGCTCCTCGACGACGGCCTGCTCGACCATATCGACGAGATCGTCCCGCCGGGAACCGACACCGGACCGGTCGATATCGCCTACGTTCCACCGACGCTCCGGCGCCGCCGGGCGGCACCGGCGAAGACGCCATCGATGCACTCGGGATCGACCTGACCGACCGTCCGAAGCCGTACGACGATAAGTAGTGAGCGGCTGCGGATTCAGTCGTCCGGCGGCGTCCGGGGCACTGCAATCGGGCGGGAACCTCGGGCGAACGCGAAGCGGCCCCGCACGCCCGAGAAAGTGTGCGGGGCCGCTTCGGTGGAGAAGCTGATCGGCAGGCGGGCTGTGAGGGGGCAACCCGGAAGCCGATCAGCCGATCGGGGTGGCCGTGGCCATCGCGCGATCTACTTCCCAGAACGCGCGCAGCGCCAGGATCTTCCCGGCGTCGTCCACCTTGTAAGTGAAAACACCTTCGGCGTCGATGCGGTGTCCGCCGATGGTGCTGCGGATCGTGCCGGTGAACGCGACCTCCGCGCCACAGGCGAAGGAATCACCGAACAGGAACTCGATCGAATCGGTGCCGGCGATCGCCTTGTCCCAGAACGCCGAAATCGCCTCCGGGCCACGGTGTCCCTTGCCCTCGGGGTCGAAACCGGAGGGGCCGATCGGGTCCTCCACGATCCCGTCCGGCGCGAACAGCGCGAGCCAGGCGTCCTTGTCCCGGGCGCGTACAGCGGCCTGTGAGGCCAGTCCGGCCGTCCGTGCGGGATGTTCGTCGCTGCTCATGGGTTTTCCTCTCGGCGAGCCTGTGCTGCCGCCACCCCAGCGGTGGCGGCAACGCTCAGGTGATCGGGTTCTGGATGTTCTCGTCGGCGAATTTGCGCAGCGCGTCCTTCTTCGCCTCGATATCCCCGTCGAATCCGATACCGGCGGCCAGCCAGGGGATCACGATCGCGTCGGTGACTCCGGCGTCGTACTGCTCCTGGTAGCCGTCGCGGCCGAACTTGTCCACGCAGACCGCCTGGATTTCGAACGGTACATCGGCACGGTTGTGTTCGGCCCGCAGTTCGCCGAGCCGGGCGATGGTGGTCTGCAGATCCTCGAATTTCATCATCGCCGAGGTCCAGCCGTCGCCCACCCGGGCCGCACGGCGCAGCGCCACTTCGGTATGACCGCCGATATAGAACGGAACCGGTTCGCTCGGCGCCGGACTCATCTGCAGTTCGTCGAAATCGAAGAACTCACCGTGGTACTCGACCATGCCACCCGCGAGGACCTTCTTGATGACCTCGATCATCTCGTCGACCCGCGCGCCGCGGCGCGCATACGGCACCCCGCACCATTCGAATTCCTCCGGTGCCCAGCCTATCCCCACACCGAAGCCGAACCGGTTACCGGACAGGTTCGCCACCGACCCGACCTGGCGAGCCAGCAGCAGCGGATTCCGGGAACCCAGTTTCAGCACGTTGGTGTAGAAGCGGAGCCGGGTGGTCACCGCGGCCATAGCGGTCGCGGCGATCAGCGGATCCACCCACGGGGTGTCCGGGCCCCAGAACCGGGCGCCGTCCGGGGTGTAGGGATACTTCGCCGCCTGGGATTTCATATAGAACAGCGAATCCGGCAGGGCGATCGAGCTGAACCCGACCTCCTCCGCCGTTTTCGCCAGTTCGGGTAGCTGTTCCAGCGGGCTGAGCGCGACCCCGAGGCTGAACTTCAGTGTCATGGGCGTTCCGACCCGACGACCCACATCGAGAAGTACTGCGAGCCACCACCGTAGGCGTGGCCGAGCGCCTTGCGGGCGTTCTCGACCTGGTAGTCACCGGCCCGGCCCATCACCTGTTTGGCGGCTTCGGCGAAGCGGATCATGCCGGAGGCGCCGATCGGGTTGGACGAGAGTACCCCGCCCGACGGGTTCACCGGCAGCGTGCCGCCGATTTCGGTTTCGCCTTTATCGGTGAGTTTCCAGCCGTCGCCGGGGGCGGCGAAACCGAGGTTCTCCAGCCACATCGGCTCGAACCAGGAGAACGGCACATAGATTTCGGCCGCGTCGATCTCGGCCAGCGGATCGGTGATCCCGGCCTGCGCCCAGAGCGCCTTGGCCGCATCCTGCCCGGCCTGCGGGTTCACCTGATCGCGGCCGGCGTAGGCCAGCGGTTCGGTGCGCATGGCGGTAGCGTGGATCCAGCCGACCTTCTTGCCGGACGCCTCCACCGCGGCGGCCGATTCCTCGCCGCCGATGACCACCGCGCAGGCGCCGTCGGAGGAGGGGCAGGTCTCGTCGAACCGGATGGGATCCCACAGCACCTGCGAGGCGAGGACCTCTTCGACCGTCTTGTCGCCCTGTTTGAGATGGGCGTGCGGGTTCTTGGCCCCGTTGCGGCGATCCTTCGCGGCAACCATCGCGCCCACATGCAGCGGCGCGTTCGACCGGCGGATATAGGACCGCACATGGGGCGCGAAGTAGCCGCCCGCACCCGCGCCCACCGGCATGGTGAACGGCACCGGAATCGACAGCGCCCACATGGCATTCGATTCCGACTGCTTCTCCCAGGCGATGGCGAGCACCTTCTCGTGCACGCCACCCTGGACCATGTTGGCGGCCACGCAGGCGGTGGAGCCGCCGACCGAGCCGGCGGTGTGCACGCGCAGCAGCGGTTTCCCGGGCGCACCCAGCGCATCCGCCAGGTACAGCTCGGGCATCATCATGCCCTCGAACATGTCCGGGGCCTTGCCGATCACGATGGCGTCGATATCGGCCATGGTCAGGCCGGAGTCGGCCAGTGCCCGGTCGATCGCCTCCCGGCACATCCCGGCCATCGAGACATCGCCGCGCTTGGCGACGTGATGGGTCTGTCCGGTGCCCAGCACCGCGGCGGGGAAACTCATCGGCGGGCCTCCGAATCCAGGACTGTCACAAGGTTCTGTTGCAGGGCCGGGCCGCTGGTGGCGTGGGCCAGCGTGCGCTCGGCGGTGCCCGCCATGATGGGCAGCGCGGCGTAGCCGATACGTTCCAGCCCGGTGGCGAACATGGGGTTGGCGGCCAGCGCGCCGCCGGTCGGGTTGACCTTGGTCTCCGGTTTCAGTCCCAGCGCCTCGGCGAGGATGAGCTGCTGGTGGCTGAACGGTGCATGCAGTTCGGCGACGTCGATACCGCTGGTATCACCGTTCGTCACTGCCTGCCCGGCGGCGGCCGTCGAGGGGGAGACGGTCAGATCGCGGGCGCCCAGCACGCTGGAATCGATCCGATGCGACATTCCGGTGATCCACGCGGGACGTTCGCACAGTTCGCGGGCGCGGTCGCCGGCGGCGAGCACGATCGCGGCGGCACCGTCGGTGATGGGCGCACAGTCGTGTTCGCGCAGCGGGTCGGCGACGTAGGGCGCGGCGAGCAGATCGTCGATCGATTTTCCGTCGACGGTGTGTGCGGCCGAGACGGCCGCCATATCGCGTTCGGTCCAGCGTCCGGCGTCGAGTCCGGCCCGGGCCTGCAACCCGGCGACGGACAGCGAATCCGGCCACAGCGGCGCGACCAGGTAGGGGTCGAGCTGAGTGGTGAGGACCTTGCGCAGGGTGCTCGCGGAGGATTTTCCGAAGCCGTAGACGAGAGCCGTCTGGACCTGTCCGGAGCGGATTTTCACCCACGCCTCGTACAGGGCCCAGGCAGCGTCCATCTCCACATGCGATTCGTTGATCGGCGGGACGGCGCCGATCGAGTCGATCGCGGAGATGAACGAGAAGGACCGGCCGGCCAGGTAATCCGACGATCCGGAGCACCAGAAGCCGATATCGGACTTGGTGATGCCCAACTGGTCGTAGAGCTGCTGGAAGCAGGGCACCAGCATTTCCACGCCGTTGGTGGTGCCGTAGGTCTCCGGCACATGCGGTGCGTGCGCGAAGCCGACGACGGCGATCTCGGTGGCGTTATCGATGGAACGCTCGGTGATGGTCACGCGGGGAGCCCTCTCACAGGTGATGCTTGTAGGTGTCGTAGTCGGCATCCGGCTCGCCGGTCGGCTCGAAGTGGTCGATATTGGCCATGGTGTGGCCCCACTCCTCACGCGGCTTCCAGACCACCTTGACCCGCAGACCCATCCGCACCTCGCTCGCCTCGATACCGAGAACGAGATGCAGGAAGGGGATATCGGCGCCGTCGAGCAGCACGTACGCGGCCACATAGGGCGGTTTGAGCCGCTGGCCCATGAACGGCACGTTCACGATGCAGAAGGTGGTGACGGTGCCCGTCTCGGCGAGTTCGACCATGTCCGCGGTGGACCGTCCGTCGACCGGGTCGACACCACGCGGCGGGAAGTACACCTTGCTGTTCGCGTCGGCGCGGCCGCCGACCAGCTTGCCCTCCATCAAGCCGCGCAGGAACGCGGTCTCCTCCGGGGAGGCGGTGTGCTTGTAGTCCATCCCGATCGGGGTGGTGATTATCGTGACGGGTTCGGCATCCGAGGCCGGCGCCGGTTCCGCCGTCGGGGCATCACCGGGTTCGAAACAGACGATGTCGTGGATGGACCCGGTGAGCTCGTCGGCCCAGCGGGCGGTGACCCGCATACCGCTGCTGATCTGCTCCGGGCTCTGCACATCCACCGCGTGCAACAGTGCGGTATCGGCGCCGTCGAGCTGGATCAGCGCGTAGGCGAACGGCCGGTCGAAGGGCTGGCCGGGCAGCACATCGCGGACCCAGGACCAGGACTTGACAGTGCCGGTGGTGGCGACCTCCACGAACTCCGACAGCGGATCGGCGGTCACCGGGTCGAACTCGGCCGGTGGTACGAGCACCCGGCCGTCCGAGCCCCGGATACCGAAGATGCGCCGTTCGCGCAGGCCGGTGAGGAACTTGCCGATGATGGGTCCCACAGAACGCGTGTAGTCGAACTCCATCCGCAAGGGCGCACTGAGCACATCGCTCGGTTTCAGTCCTGGCGGGCGTTCCTGCGTAATTACCGTGGGTGCAGTATTCCCATGAGTCACGATATCGAGTAGAACAGGTTCTTATTCTGCTGGCAAGCAGTAGGCCGGAAAGGGGTCGGTTGTGAAGTTCGGATTGCAGCTCGGATACTGGGGCGCCGCGCCGCCGCAACACGCCGCGGAGGTCGTGGTGGCCGCCGAGGAAGCCGGGTTCGACGCGGTGTTCGCCGCCGAATCCTGGGGTTCGGACGCCTTCACCCCGCTGGCCTGGTGGGGCTCGGCCACCGAGCGAGTACGGCTGGGCACCTCGGTGGTGCAGCTGTCCGCGCGTACCCCCACGGCCACGGCCATGCACGCGCTGACCCTCGACCATCTCAGCGGCGGCCGGGCCATTCTCGGGCTCGGCGTCTCCGGTCCGCAGGTGGTGGAGGGCTGGTACGGACAGCCGTTTGCCAAACCGTTGCAGCGCACCCGCGAATACGTCGATATCGTGCGCAAGGTGCTGGCCCGAGAAGGGCCGGTGACCAACGACGGGCCGAACTATTCGCTGCCCTACACCGGCCCCGGCACCACCGGCCTCGGAAAGCCGTTGAAGCCGATAACCCACCCGCTACGTGCGGATCTGCCGATCTGGCTGGGCGCCGAAGGTCCCAAGAACGTGGCGCTGACCGCGGAGATCGCCGACGGCTGGCTGGCGATCTACTACACGCCGCGGATGGCGAATGTGTACAACGAATGGCTCGACGAGGGCTTCGCGCGCCCGGGTGCCCGGCGTTCGCGGAAGGATTTCGAGATCGCCGCCACCGCCCAGGTGATCATCACCGACGACGTCGCCGCCGAGATCGAACGGATGCGCTGGATCACCTCGCTCTACATCGGCGGGATGGGTGCGCCGGAACTCAACTTCCATGCCCAGGTGTACCGCCGGATGGGGTACGAGAAGGAGGTCGACGAGATCGGCACCCTGTTCCAGGCGGGCAAGAAGGCCGAGGCGGCCGCGGCGGTCCCCGACGAACTGGTGCTGGAGACGGCGATCATCGGCAACGAGGCTCAGGTCCGTGAGCAGATCGGTGTGTGGGAGGCCTCCGGTGTGACCATGCTGTTGGTCTCGGTGCCCGACGTAGACCAACTGAAGCGTTTGGCGCCACTGCTCGACGCCGGGTGAACTTGTTTCAGAAATCCTCCGTACCGCTACCCGCCGTGTTCGTGCCTCCGGCGGGTAGCGTGTAGCGAAACCGCCACGCCGAATCCGGCCTCTTCAGATGGCGTCTCGGGCCGGACTCCGCATGAAGATCGCGTCGGACCCCGCCCCTGATGTTGCGGCGTGAGAGCGCACCAGATGGCCGGGCGTCGAAGCAGTGCGATGCCGCAACATATGTGCCATACTTCAAGTATGGCATCCCGGAAGATTACCGTCACTGTGCCGGAAGACCTCGTCGAATCGATCAAGGGCCGGGTCGACGCGCGGGGAGTGTCCGGCTATATCGCCGCTGCTGCCGCTCATCAGGACGCTATGGACCGTTTGCATGAGCTCGCCGAACATCTGGAAGACGAACACGGCGAGCTCTCGGAAGAGGAGCAACAGGCCGCACTCGACCGGATCGCAGCTCTGGACGAATGGCATGACGGGCGCCGTTCCCGTCCGGGCAGCGCCGCGTGAGCCGGACACGGCGCATGGCAGCGCACCGCCCGAGAAGGCGCGTCTTCGTGTTCGACTCGGAAGCCCTGGCCAAGGCAGTCCATGGTGATCGCGAGATGGCCGCGCTGATCAAGACCGCTCCCCAACTCGATACCCCGATCATTACCTCGGCCCTCACCACCGTGGAGGCATGGAACCCGCGCGACACTTCCCGGCAGGCATTATGGAGCGGGGCCCTGTCCCGGATTCGCATTGTGCACACCGACGACCACGTGATCTCCGCCGCGCGCAATATGCTGCAGGAAGCCGGATTACACGGCCACAAGTACGCGATCGACGCTGTTCTGGCAGCCGTTGCCCAGCGCGAATCGGCCCGGGGCGCCGAAACCACCGTGTTCACCTCTGACGTCGACGATATGAACCAGCTCTTGGCACGCCATCCCGTACGTGTCGAAAGGATTTGAAGTCCTGGATCCGGCCGGCGGGCTACGTGTGGTTGGTCGGCACGCCTCCGGACCGGCCGGCAGCCCCGCCAGCGTTCCCGGGATGAGTAGACTGCCCAGCCGGCCTGCGAGCAGCGTCAGCAGTTTCAACATTTCACCATGGCGTTCGATGGTGGCGAGTTGGAGCACATCGCCCTCTATGAGGGTCTGCAGGTACGAATCGAAGAATGCCGAGCGGTGGCGGGCGGTGCGCTGCACTGCTTCCGCGAATCTGCCGATCACTGCCCGTTCGAGATAGTCCCAGCGTTTGTGCGTGGACGAGTGGTCGATATCGGGGCCGTGGCGGAACGCCGCATCGACGAATCCGTCCGGTTGCCCATCGATCTCGCCCTGCGCGAACGGCCACGATGATTTTCAGCCCGCTGTCGCGATCGACGAATCCGGCCGGATCGCCCTGGGCGGCCCGCAGAGTGGCTGGATCGTCCAACAGGCGGACGACGGTATTCGGCCGCCAGTCACCGCCCGGCCAGGCGAGTGAGCGTGCTCTTGCCCGATTGGCGTGCACCGTTCACAAGCACCACTCGGGTGTCTGCCAGTGCCTCGGAAATCAGTTCATCGGCATGTCTGGGAAGCAGTCGAATCCCGCTCATGCTGCGATTATGGCATGGCTGATGGTCATCTGGACGCTATCTTCGTGGTCATCTGGACGGCTAGCTTGTGGTCATTTGGACGGCAGTGTGGTGGTCGCTCAGACGGTCATTCTGTGGTCATCTGGACGGACTGGGGCGTGCTGGTCCAGGGGGACGACGATCAAATGTGAGTCCGGCCGGTGCTGGACCAGATCGGTAGGGGCCGGGACGGATACAGCACGGCGGTCCCGCCGTGCCGGTTCGCGCCGCCCGTTACCTTTTTCGTGGGCCCGGGAACCGGGCCCACGGTCGCCAGGCCCGGTATGACTTCTTGCCCCTGCCTTTCGAATGATCCGGGGGGTGGTGTCGCCGGGTCCTGGTGGCGTCGACGGACCGCTGATGGGGACAGGGCCGCTGGTAGGTCTCTTCGTAACGTGGGTGCCGGGCGTTGACGCTGGATCGGCGACCGTCCGGAAGGCGTTTCGAAGCAGTTGAGGACCGAGCAAGGTGACACAACCTTATGCCGTGTTCTGCGGCGTTGACGTGGGAAAAGGCGAACATCACGCGGTCGGGCTCGATCCGGCCGGGAAACGGTTGTTCGATAAAGCACTGCCGAACGACGAGTCCCGGTTGCGGGCGGTGTTCGACAAACTCGCTACCCACGGCCGACTGTTGATCGTGGTCGATCAACCCAACACGATCGGCGCCCTGCCGGTCACCGTCGCACGAGCCTGCGGCCACGACGTCGCCTACCTGCCCGGGTTGTCGATGCGCCGCATCGCCGACCTCTACCCAGGTCAGGCCAAGACAGACGCCCGCGACGCCCACATCATCGCTGACGCCGCCCGCACGATGCCGCACACGCTGCGCCGGGTCGACATCGGTGATGAAACGCTCACCGAACTCGGTGTTCTGGCCGGGTTCGACGACGACCTGGCCGGCGAAGCCACCCGCACCAGCAACCGCATCCGCGGCCTGCTCACCAGCGTCCATCCCGCCCTCGAACGCGTCCTCGGCCCCCGCATCGCGCACCCGGCGGTGCTGGAGATCCTGTCGCGTTGCGGTGGTCCAGAGGGGATCCGGGCCGCCGGCCGGCGCAAACTCACCGCCATCGCCACCAAACACGCTCCTCGCATGGGCGCCCGGCTGGTCGAGGAGATCCTGGCCGCGCTGCCCACGCAAACCGTCACCGTTCCGGGCATGAAAGCCGCGGAAACAGTGCTGCCGAAGCTGGCGGATTCGTTGAAAGCGGTTCTGCTGCAACGCAAGCAGATCGCCGCCGATATCGAGGAGATGTTCGCCGATCACCCTCTTGCCGAGGTCCTGACCTCGATGCCCGGCATCGGAGTCAGGACCGGCACCCGCATCCTGCTCGAAGTCGGCGACGCCACCGCCTTCGCCTCCGCGGCACACCTCGCTTCCTACGCCGGCATCGCCCCGATCACCCACCGCTCCGGCAGCTCCATCCGCGGAGAACACCCCGCCCGCTCCGGAAACCACAAACTCAAACGAGCGTTGTTCCTGTCCGCGTTCGCCGCACTGCACGACCCGGCCAGCCGCGCCTACTACGACCGCAAACGCGCCGAAGGCAAGAAACACAACGCAGCCCTCATCTGCCTGGCCCGACGACGCTGCGACGTCCTCTACGCCATGCTCCACAGCAAACAGCCCTACCGGGCGCCGGCAGCCTCAGCAGCTTGACGAACACCATAGGGACACCCCCCGGTCGGCTCGAATCTGTTCGGGCCCGCGGTACGGGCACCCGTGCCGGTGCCGTGGTGACCCCAGGCCCCGGTTCCGGTTGCGGCGGTGGACAAACCTCCGATACGTTCCAGGGTGAGCTCGCGGGGGCGGAGGAGCCGGTCCGGTCTTGCGGGAGATGTTCCAGGATCGGCGCAGGGGAGCGAATTGGGCATCTGGCGTAGGTCGGCGTATTGCGTGGTGGCCGGGGCGAGTGTCGTCTTGGTGGCGGCGGGGTGTGGGACATCGACCGAGGGTAGTGCGGAGCCTTCGGGTACTTCGGTGGCGGGGAAGTCTGTGGCGCCGGAGGTGCCGGACAAGTTCGACCCGTGCGTAGACATCCCCCAATCGGTTTTGGATACGGAAGGGCTGCACGCTGCGGGTAGCGAACCGGACAAGGATGAGATGCGGCGTGGTGATATCGCGTGGAACGGTTGCATCTGGGTGGTGTCCGACGGTTACAGCGCCACCATCAGTGCGACGAATCTGACGATCGACATGGTGCGGGAGAGGGGAGTGCCTGGTACACGGGAGGCTGTGGTGGATGGCCGGACGGTCGTTATCACTCAGTCCAACGGGCCGGATGCGTGTGGGTTGAATGCGGAGTTGGCGGGTGGAAGCCTCGAATTCCGGGTCAATAATCCGCCGTCGGGTCGGCTGACCGGAGACCAGGATCCGTGTGATATCGGGATGCGGTTGGTGGAGAAGGTGCTTCCGCTGGTCCCGGCGGACGCATAGGGGGAGTAGTTATGATGTATTCGAGTATCAGGGCAGGGGTGGGCCGTGGCGGACGAGGGTAAGCGTCCCTTTCAGAGTCAGATCGATGCGGCGAACGAGGGCCAGTTGTCGATGTCGTTCAGCACGGATGTGCGGGTGAACGCGGAAGAGTTCGTCTACATGGATCGCGACTGCGCGGCGATGAAGGACAGGATCCGTGTTTACCAGGGGATCGCGGAGGGGATCGCGGACCGTGAGGTGTGGGGTTTGGGCGAGACCCCGGAGACCTGGCCGCTGTCGGGCAAGGTCCTGGTCAAGCGTTTCCGGGACAAAGCCATGGGCGATGAATCCGGCAACAGTGTGCACGCCATTCTGGAGCGTCACTACCAGATCATCGACGGTATTCAGGAGTTGCATCGGGTGATCGCGCAGCGCTATCTGGACACCGACAGCGAGTTCGCCTCACGCTACAACGAGATCATGGCGTCAGCGCCGCAGGGATTTCAGGGGCAGCGGTGAGTGATATCGGCTATGAGCAGCCGCAGATCGATAAGCAGGGCGCGCGAGACAATCTCGCGGCGCATTCGCATACCGCGATCAGCCAAGTCTTCGAGAATATGAGCCCCACGGAAGCCTCCGCCGCCAGCGACGACTACGCCAAGATCGCGGACGGTTGGGCAGACGACATCACCACGTTCGCGGCTCGGATCCGGCGTTCGAGTCAATCGGCGTGGGAGGGCCCGGCGGGGGAGGATTCCCGGCGGGCGGTCAATGATTACGCGACCGACGCCACGAACCTGTCGCTGGCGTTGCAGGGTTTGGCGAACCGGGTCGACGATGCGGCGAACGCGGTATTGAATACGAAGAACGGCATGCCGGCGGTCGTGGACGATCCACAGACCATCCTGTCTCCTGGAGACTGGTTCGACGGTGACGGTGGGGTGTCGGAGGCCGAACAAAATGCTCGTGTGCACGTCACCAACAACTACGGTGCCGGCATGGCCGCAGCGGACGCCCAGATCCCGGTCCTGCCGCAGCCGAAGGATCCGGTGGCAGTGGGGCCGCCCGGGGTAGGTGATCCCGGAGTCCCGGGTGGTACCGGCCCCGGTGGCCCAGGGACTTCCCCCTCGGGCGATCCGGCCGACCCGCAGACGCCGGGGGAGGAACCCTCGGGTGAACAGCAGCCCGGCGAACAGCAACCGGCCGGTGAGGAGACGACGGCCGGCGAGCCCGCGTCGACCGATACCGCCGGCACCACACCGGAACCCACCGTGCCGAGCACCACCGGGAGCCCCGCGGTGACCCCCGCGTCGACCACGACCAGTACGCCACCCGGATCCCCCGGGATGCCCTCCGGCACACCCGGTTCCCCTGGCAGTCCGTCCGGTGCCCCGGTAGCGCCCATGCCGGGCCGGACGGTGCCGGGTACGCCCAGTGGTATTCCCGGCGCGATGCCGGCTGCCGCTACCGGCGCCCCGCCCGGTTCGCCGGCCGCTCGTGGTGGGATGCCGATGATGGGCGCGCCGGGCGCGGGCCGCGGCGGATCGGGAGAAGACGACCGTGACCGGCAGACCCCCGATTACTTGATCAACGAGGAGAACACCCAGGAACTCCTCGGCGAGGAGCCGCGGACGATTCCCGGTGGTGTGCTGGGTGCGGATACTCCCGCCGCGCAGCCCGCCGAACGACCTCCCGGTTCCTGATCGGCCGGCCCGCCCGGTACCGCCATCCAGGCGGTACACCGAACGTGCGACCGCAATACCCGATTCCCGCACCCGCCGGGTACCGCTCATCCGACTCCGCACAGCCCGGATCGGCGATCTCGCGATCGCCGATCCGGTAACGCCCCTACCGAAACGGATTTCACCCCGATGGCCTGGACCTGGGAACCGGATACCTTCGCCGCGCACTGGTTCAGCGAAGGCAACGACCGCATGCCCGCACCCCTGCGCTACCGCAGCCGATTCCCTTCCCTCGACGGATTCGAGGCACACCGCGCCGCCGTACGCGCCGGTCAGGACGCCGAGGAGCGGGAGCGAGTCGCCCTGCTCGTGCACACCCTCGCGCATTGCGATATGCGTATCGAGATCCTTTTCGGCTCGGTGAAACACCGTGGCGGCGACGGCCGTACCCGCAAGGACCTGCGTCTCGTGGGCGCCCGCACCCACGCACACGCCGCCGTGCTGAGTCAGACGGCCGTGCACGGGACCGATAGCGATATCCGGGCCCAGTTGGTGCGCGCCGACCAGCTTCCCGCCACGCTCACCGCCGCCCTTCCGCCGTGTGAGCCCGGCCGCGACAAGCCCGTCACCTTCGATCTCGCGGATGTGAAACCCGCCGCGGACACCGGGTACGTCCCCGACACCGACCCGCGAAACCCGCGCCGGCAATTCTCGCAGCTCGCCTGTCGCCCCGCCGACGGCGGCGGACACGCGATCCTGCGACTCGGCAACTTCCATGCCGCCCACAACCGGCACCGCGCCCTGCAATGGTTCGATATCACCGGCGACGGCCGCTACCTGGAACAACGCAACCGCACCCATCTCGAGCTCCGGCCCGCGACCGCGCAGGGCTTCACCGCCGTGTTCACCGGATGGATCGAACAGGCTCAGCGAACACTGCGCGAGATGGCGGACGACGCGGCTTACTGACCGCCGGTCGGGGGCGGGCACGTGCCTGGTGCGTTCGCCGGAGGTTCGTACTCGCATGAGGTTCACCGATAGTCCTGGGCGCACAGCAGTGGTGGATGCAGCCCCTGGTCGACCAGCCGGATACCGGTCCATGGGCAGGGGTGGTATCCGTGTGGACCGATCCGGCCGGCCTGGATCGGTGCGAATTCCCGGCATCCGCCGGGGCAGGCGATCGAGGCGATCGGCCCCCACGGTGTCGCGCCGGGACGCGTCACGATACGGAGTTGCCGGGTGGTGATGAACGGCGTGCACCCACACGGGGGTGCGGTGGGTTGTACCCCGACCCCGATCCATGGGCACAGACCGGCGACATTCCGGAAATGTGGTGCGATCTGCCCACCGGTCACCAGTGCACCGCGCAGGCAGTGCAGTGATTCGGGGCATCGGATGATGAGCTCGCTGTCGTCGTGGCGCGAGATATCGAGCGCGGTCAGCGGGATCCAGGGGTCGGCGTGCAGATCGCAGGTGTCAACGGCCATATCGCGCCTCGGGGTGGGCCGCGCGGTAGCGGGCGATGACCCCGTCGATTTCGTATTGGGTGCGGATCACGGGTCCGCTGCCGGTGTCGAGTTCGCGCAGGCCGCGGGCAACTCGTTCGAGAACGTCGAGGTCGGCGCATTCGGCCGTCCGCCACAGCCGCGCCGCCGCCCTTGCCGCCGCGCGGCTCGGTGTCCTGCGCTGCGGTAGCGCGGTTTCCCCGGTCTGGATTTGTTCGGTGTGGATCCGCGGCATCGGTGGCTCCGATCGTCGGTCGATTCGCTTGGGCTGTGCTCTTCTGACCGGCTCAGTAGAGCGGACGGACTCGCGGATTCAGCGCCGGTGCGGATGATCCGATCGAATCGATTCGCAGGCCCAGGACGTGATCCGATGGTCGCTCGGCAGTCATCCGTAGATCCGGGTGGTCGTATCCAGGGAAGGCGGGCGCGAATTATGGATATCGACTCGGCGTTTACTCCCCACCAGGAGTGTCGTGCAGATTCGGCACGATTCTTGGTGGGGCAGTGGTATTTCCGCAGGTATGGTGCCGGGTATCGGCTGACGACGGCGCCGCGGGCGCACAGTCCGATGAGTTTCTTCAGACCGAATTCGAGGGCGTGATCCGGGGAAAGCAGGTTGTCATGGCAGATATCGGCTCGACTCTCCCGCGTCGCCAAGTCGGGCGATACCTGCGGGAGCTACGGCAGGGCGCCGGGCTGACGATCGCGGAACTGGCGCGACGTATCGAGCGCGGGGCGACGACCGTGCAGCGGCTGGAAACGGGGACGGCCGAACGCATCCGGCTCTGGGATATCGACGCAATCTGCCGGGTATGCGGTGCCGACGACACGACCAGCAACGCGCTGAAAGGTCTGGCCCAGCAGGGCAACACCAAGAGCTGGTGGCATCAATACGGCGACCTGATCCCGCTTGATTTCGACGTGTACATGGGATTGGAGGCGGGGGCGCGAAAGTTGACTTCCTTCCAAGAACTTGTTCATGGGATGTTGCAGATCCCGGACTATGCGCGGACGCTGACTCGAATCGTTCACCCGTCGGAACCAGACAGCGAGATCGCCCGGCGGGTCGAGTTGCGGTGGCGCCGCCAGATCATGCTGACGAAGAAGAATGATCCTCTGCCGATCGACGTCATCTTGGATGAGTCGGTGCTGCATAGGGTGATCGGAAACCGACGCATTATGGAAGCACAGCTTCGGCACCTGGCGGACATAGGAACTCGGCCGAATATCGACATCCGCGTTCTACCGTTCGGCGCGGGTGTGCCGCTGGGTGATCTGACCGGGCCGTTCACAATCCTGGACTTCGTGAACCCCGTGAGTGCCGGTCCCGTAGAGCCACCCGTGGTCTATGCCGAAGGTTTCATCGGGGATATGTATTTCGAGGAGCCGGACGTGGTTCAACAGTTTCGCGAGGCACACGCCAACCTGCGGCGGGTAGCATTGACCGCGCAGGACAGCAGGCAACTGCTTCGCGAGAAGGCAAGGGAGTTCGCAAGGTGAGCGCTGATCGATCCGAAACTCGCTGGTTCAAGAGCAGCTACAGCGGCGGCAGCCGGGATTGCGTCGAGGTGGCGTTCATCGAGGGCGATTCGGTGGGTGTGCGCGATTCGAAAGACCGCCAGGGTCCGGCCCTGGCCTTCGACCCGGCGGCCTGGGATGCTTTTACAGCGAGTACCCGTTCCGGCCGGTTCGACCGGTCGTAGCCCGCCCCCTGAGATTCGATCAGTGAGGGAGTTCGCAGGATGAGCGTCGATCGTTCCGAAACCTGCTGGTTCAAGAGCAGCTACAGCGGTGGAAGCCGGGAGTGCGTCGAGGTGGCGTTCATCGAAGGAGACGTGGTGGGTGTGCGCGATTCCAAGGACCGCGGCAGCCCGGCTTTGTCCTTCACCCCTGCGGCCTGGGAAGCCTTCACATCGAATACCCGTTCCGGCCGGTTCGACCGACCATAGTCCACTACTGGGCGGTGAAACCGAATGCGGGGTGCCGACTTCGGGTTCGGCTCGAGGAAGCGTGGCCGAGCAGTTCCGTTTCGGTTGCATCGAGCGGTGACCGACTTCCGGCGGCGGGCTTCTCGGCAAACCCCAATAGTGTCGCGAGGTTGTCCGGTTCGGACGCCTCATGGTTCACTGGTTCGGCACTATGGGAAGGGGGCAGCGAGTGGCGGAGCCATTCGAAGTGGAGCCGAGCCATCTGGACGCGGCCGCGGGCAAGTTGCAGATTCTCGCAGACGACAACGGCCACACCAAGTCCTATCTGGCGCAGTGGCTCGAGCTTCCGGAATCCAAGGAGGGGCTGATCCTCCAAGGTCTCACCGGTGTTATCCAGGAGCTGATGACCAAACTGCAATCGAACTACAGTCAGCTGGGGCGAGTGACCGGTGAATCCGCCGCCGAACTCGTCGCGTCGGCTCGGATGTATCGCACGACGGACAACGCCACGGCCGCAGCGCTGGACAGTGCCTACGACAAGGGGGATCGATGAATGCCAGGCCCGTCGAAGCGTTGACCACACCTGAACCCGAGGACCCGATCCCGGATTTGGTGGAACTAGCGACGAATGCGAACCTGGTGTCTCCCGCCTACTGGCTGAACGGGGTGTGCAAAACACTCACCGGATTCGATCCGATCGGCACGATAACCAACTATGTTGCGGGTGATTGGGCAGCCGTCGATCAGGCCGGAATCGCTATCGGCAACATGGCGAAATACAATGCCGATTTCGGTGCCGCGATCGAAGATGCCGTCAAGGAGTTCGAGACCTCTTGGAAGGGAAACGCGGCCGATGGATCGCGAGAATACTTCCAGGAGCTCGTCGACGGGCTGAACGGCCAAATCGAGGCCATACAAGATATGTCCTACAGGATCGACTCGTTCGCAGGAGAGTCGTACCTGATGGCACAGACCGTCTCGGCGATCGTGCAGAAGATGTTCGACGATGCGTTTCTCTACTTTGTTTTCCAGGCTGCCGCCGCATCCTTGACGTCGACTGTCGCGGGAGCTCCGGCAGGGGCAGCCATGCAGGCGGCGGCGGCAGTCCGCGCGCTCGGCGTAATCAAACATGGGATCGCTCTGCACGGCCAGTTCGGCATGTGGTTCGCCGCCTCCGAAGGGGTTCTCGGGGCAGTGGAGGCAGGTATGAATGCCGTCGTCGAATTTCCGGAGATCCCTGGAATTACGGCAGCCGAGGGCTATGACCACCCCGGAGCGATAGCAACATGAATACCCCAGAGCAGCCGATATTGGACGTCGCGCACGGCGACAAGGCACTCTCCCAGCAGGCGACCCGCGCCCTGCGGATACTGGCCCAGCATTCTTCGGATCCGGACCTGAAGAATCAGATCAGCGATATCGCCAGTGGCCGGTCGAGTGCGCGCGAACTGATGAACAACCCGGCTTTCAACCACATTCTCGATAATGTGGCCCCGGCGGCGATCCGCTGGGCTGCCGAAACACCCGCCGCCGAGCGTGAGCGACTTGCCGAGCAGGGCCAGGCCGATCTCGATCGGCTGAGCATGGAGTCCACGGTCCCTGAAACACAGCCGACTCCGCCGATAGATGTAGCTGATCGTCCGTCTGGCGATTCGGCGGCCAATGCCCCGGAAGCCTCCCCTTCTCGCAACACCCAACCGGCACGCGATCCGAAGAAATCGTGGCGCGATATCGTCGTCACCCCCGACGAACCGGATGAGGACGACCTGTACTTCCAGGAACGCCGCCGCCGCGGCTGGTTGGAGTGACATGAGCGCGGACCACCGGGGGCCGGTGGCCATCGCGATTCGTCCCGATCCGGGGCCGCGGGCACAGGGCGGTATCGCCACCAGAAGGCCATCGGTCTTCGTGGTAGCCGAGGCGCTACCGGATCTATGTAGCCAGCATGGAGGCGAGGTGGTGGTACGGCTCCGGATCGAGGCGAAATTCGGCGAGCCCGCTCCGGAATCTCCGCAGCTGACCCTCACGCACGACATAGTCGACGGCCCCGGCCATGGCTCGGTGATGAGCGCCTTCCGGGCCCCGGCAGCCGATGCGATGGTTACTACGGAATGGCCCTGCTGCCGGTTGTGCCGGCGTCGCATGCGGTTCTTACGCTGGATGGGCCGGGTGCTCGTCGGAGTCGCGATGCTCATACCCGTCTCGTCGCTCCTGTCGATCGCCGCGCCGGACTGGTTTCGCTCGCTCGCCATCTACGACAACAGCATTCTGTTCGTCGAGCTGTTTTCGGCCCTCGCGACGACCTTCTTTTCGCTACTCGTGGCTGCCCGGGGCGCGTTCAGCTACGCGCGGCCGATACTGCATGCCCGGCTGAACGAAGGCCGGACCACGCTGATCGTGTCGGCCGCCCATCCGGAATTCGCCGCGGAATTGAAGGAGCTCCGCGTGGGGTAGCGCTGGCACTCGATGTGGGGCGTTCCGGCTACCCGCCAGGTGCCTCGATCCGCCACAGCCCGGGCCCCAGGAACGCACGACAGCGTTATTCAGTGCGCTGCGGCTGCTTCCCATGGGTTGATGATGGCGAGACCCAAGTCGGTGAAGTCTTTGACGTTCCGCGTTGCCACTGGGCAGTCGTTGGCTAGGCAGATCGCGGCAATCTGGGCATCCGCATAGCCGATCGGCCGGCCGCGGCGGCGACGTTCGGTGACAATTCGGCCGTAGATACGTGCCGCACGGAAATCGTAGGGTTCGACGTCGTCGCCGAATTCGTCGAACAGTTCCGTCGCCAATGTGGCCAGACCTGCCTTACGAGATCCCTCTGGCAGATTCTCGATCCCCGCCCAGATCTCGCCGATGGTCACTGCACTGATCGTGACATCGACTGATTCCCCCAGCCAGGTCAGTACCTGGCTAGCGGGAGCGGGTTTGAACAGCTCGGATACCACGTTCGTATCGGCGATGATCACAGCTGAGCCGACCCGGCCTCGGGCTGCTCCGGTATGTGCAGCTCGGCGGCGTAGGGCCGGCTGCGCTCGTAGAGCTCATGCAATAGCCGCTTCGGGCGCACTGCCGCGGCGAGAATATCCCGGGCTTCGGCTTCCATGCTTCGTCCATGCGCTGCGGCGCGTCGGCGCAGACGTTCCTTGACGTCGCTGTCTAGGTCGCGGATGGTTATCGTTGCCATGAACTCAATGCTAGCAGTGATTTCACTGTGGCGTCATCATGCTGAGGTCGGCGGTCGATAACGGCGACCCAGAGCATCTTCAGGCCGGTCAGCTCGCCGGTTCCTCCGTCCATTCCGGCGGCAGATCGAACAGCGGGAACAGCCGTTCGGTATCGAGGAAGAAATTCAGGCCCGCGATCACGCCGTCCTGCATTTCCAGGACCGTCACCGACCACGGCACCCAGCGGCCGGGTTCGCCGCTCGGCTTGTAATGGCCGAAGGCCGGATGGCCGTTGGCGCCGCCCAGCGGCACCAGCCGGGAATTGCGGCAGGCCGCGCCCGTGCCGAGCATGAAAGCGGCAACGTTCTCCGGACCGGAGACCCAAAGATCGAAGGGCGGCATGGACAGCGCCACATCGGTTTTCAGCAGGGCGGTGAGCGCGTCCATATCGTAGGACTCGAAGGCGGTGACGAAATCGTTGATCAGTTTTTGCTGATCGGTATCGGTTTCGTCGTAGCTGTCGGTATCGGCCGGCTTGACCTTGCTCATGGTGGCCCGAGCCCGCTGCAAGGCACTGTTCACCGAGGCGGTGCTCATGGTGAGTGCCTCGGCGGTTTCGTTGGCCGAGAAACGCAGGACCTCGCGCATGATCAGGATGGCGCGCTGGGTGGCGGGCAGATGCTGGCAGGCCGCGACGAAGGCCAGGCGCAGACTGTCCTTGGCACTGACGTGTTCGGCCGGATCGGACCCGAAGGCGAGCGAGTTCGGGATGGGTTCGACCCAGACGTAATCCGGTTTGGGCGGGCCGAGCGGATGATCGGGGGTGCCGGGACTGGACAGATCCATCGGACGGGCCCGGCGCTGCGGCCCGTCGAGCATATCCAGGCAGATATTGGTGGTGATCTTGTAGAGCCAGGAGCGCAGACTGGATCGGCCCTCGAACGAGTCGTAGGACTTCCAGGCGCGGGTGAAGGCATCCTGGACGGCGTCCTCGGCCTCGAAGGACGAACCCAGCATGCGGTAGGCGTAGGCGCAGAGCTCACGCCGATGTGATTCGAAGGATCTCAGTACGTCGGCGTCGATCGTGCCGGTCTGCTCGCTCATGGTGCCACTGTGGCACAGCGCACCGACACGTGAACAGAGGATGAAAAAGCCTGTTCACAGGTGCGCCACTGCAGTCCCGGTAGGCACAACCGCCACATGTGCGACATCCTTCGAGGCGCGGGGCCGGCGATGTCCCGGCGCGGCAGGTTTGTGCCGGGGCACTGCCGGTCCTGCCCTTCCGGGGGGCAATGCGCCCGGTCGTCCGGTCCTCATATGGTCCGCCGACGCGAACCATGTGCCGGATACTCCGCGGGCGATCGTTGTCCACCCCTGTGGACGAAGGGGGCGTCTGAATCGGCGAACGCGCCGGCACGCTGCGGCCCGTCGGACGCGCGGACCATTCGGGCGCTCGCCGAGATCGGTGGCCATGTTTTGCCCTCGCGCCTCCGTGCGACGCGGGTGCACGCAGTCCTCCGGGGGTGGACAGGAAGGTGCCCCAGATTTCGAAGCTCGACGGGGTTGCGGCCCGGGCCGCCGCGGAAAGCTTCCGGCGCCGCCGATGAGTTTCCGGTGCGGTCGCCGTCTCTACCCATAAGCCGGCCAGAGACCACACCACCGCTTCGAGAGGACCGAAACCGTGAGCAGCAAAATGATTTTCGTGAACCTGCCCGTTACCGATCTGGCACGTTCCAAGAATTTCTACGAATCGCTGGGCTGGAAGGTGAACGACGATTTCACCGACGAGAACGCCGCCTGCATCGTGGTCGACGACAATATCTGCCTGATGCTGCTCACCCACGAGCACTTCGGGGTATTCAGCAAGCGTCCGATCGCGGATACCAAAGCCGCCACCGGAGCGGCTTATGCGCTTTCGCTCGGCAGCGCCGACGAGGTGGACAGGCTCACCGATGCGGCCGTGGCCGCCGGCGGTACCGAAGAGGTCAACACCGATAAGCAGGCGCAGGAAGCGCAGGTCGGGATGCACGGCCGCACCTTCCTGGATCCGGATGGGCACCAGTGGGAGCCGTTCTTCATGAACTACCCCGGCGCCGAATAACAGCGCGTACCGATACGAATGTCCCGGTCGACAGGTGTCGACCGGGACATTCTGCTGTCTCGGCTCTGCCGGCGACAGTGGTTCCGGCTCCAGAAGTAGCAAGGGCCACAATCGGCGACTTGCCGCTCGGGCCCGTACGACCACGGCACCTCGAGTCCGGTTGTCCACGTATCCGGGCGAGGTCCTGTGGAGCGCCGCCGGTCTGCGCGGAGTACCGCAGGCTGTGGGGCCTGGAGGTTGCGCGGTCCCGTCACGTCGGCACGGCACCGGGGTTCCCGGTCCGCGCTTACGCGGCCGCCGCCGTGAGCCGGACGGGGCGTCGGCTATGCGCGCCCCCGAAGCTCACTTCCCGCTGAAGGTGGGCTTGCGCTTCTCCTTGAAGGCCTTCGGGCCCTCCTTGGCGTCCGCGGACTGGAAGACCGCCATGCCGAGCTTGGCGTCGATCTGGAACGCCTCTTCCTCGGGCATGCACTCGGTATCGCGAATGGTCTGCAGGATCGCCTGGACCGCGAGCGGGCCGTTGGCGGCGATCAGGTCGGCCAGTTCGAGGGCCTTGTCCAGCGCCTGGCCGTCCGGGACCACATGGCCGACGAGACCGATCTCCTTGGCTTCGGCAGCCGTGAGATGCCGGCCGGTCAGCAGGATATCCGCGGCCACGGTGTAGGGGACCTGGCGAACCAGCCGGACCGCGGAGCCGCCCAGCGGGAACAGGCCCCAGCGCGCCTCGGAGACACCGAACTTGGCGCTCTCGGCGGCGACCCGGATATCGGTGCCCTGCAGGATCTCGGTACCGCCGGCGATGGCAGCCCCCTCGACAGCCGCGATGAGCGGTTTCGTGAGGCGGCGGCCCTTGAGCAGTGCCTCGATCTTGGACAGATCCCAGCCACCTCCGGCAAACGAGTCCCCGGGATGCTGCTGGGTCATACCCTTGAGGTCGGCGCCCGCGCAGAAGGCGCCGCCGGCACCGGTCAGGATCGCGACCCGGATCTCCGGATCGTTGTCCACCTGATCCCAGGCGTCGCGCATGATCGCCATCATTTCGCCCGAGAGTGCGTTACGGGCCTCGGGGCGGTTCATGGTGACGATGAGGACGTGGCCGCGCTTCTCGACGAGGCATTGAGGCATCGTTGTTTCTCCTGTTACTCGGACCCTTGCAGGAAACAGTAACACGTTCTATTTTTGACCTTGTGAGCTACAACATAGCCGACCTCGTCGAACACACCATCGACCTCATGCCCGACCGGGTTGCGCTGGCTGACGACCACCGCTCGGCGACCTTTGCCCAGCTGGAGGACCGCGCCAACAGACTGGCGCACTACCTGCTGGAACACGGAGTGCAGCCGGGCGACAAGGTCGGCATCTACTCGCGCAACACCATCGAAGCCGTCGAGTCGATGCTGGCGGTCTTCAAAGCGCGGGCAGTGATGGTCAACGTCAACTTCCGCTACGTCGAGAACGAGTTGCAATACATCTTCGAAAATTCGGACATGGTGGCGCTGATCCACGAGCGCCGCTACACCGGCAAGGTGACCAATGTCCGGTCGAAGGTGCAGCAGTTGAAGACCGTGCTCGTGGTCGACGACGGCACCGATGCCGCCACCGCCGAGGGGTCGGTGGATTACGAAGCGGCCCTGGCGGAATCGTCCGGCGAACGCGATTTCGGCGACCGCTCCAACGATGACATCTTCATGCTCTACACCGGCGGCACCACCGGGATGCCCAAGGGCGTCATGTGGCGCCACGAAGACTGGTGGCGCGTGCTCGGCGGCGGTATCAACTTCATGACCGGCGAATACGTGCAGGACGAATGGCAGCAGGCCAAGAATGGCGCGGCCGGCGGCCAGATGGTGCGGTACCCGATCCCGCCGCTGATCCACGGTGGTTCGCAGACCGCCGTCTTCCACGGTCTGTTCGACGGCGGCAAGACCATCATGATCCCGGAATTCGACGCGCACACCGTCTGGCAGGCCGTCGATGCACACGCCATCAACATGATCTTCATCACCGGCGATGCCATGGCCCGGCCGATGCTGGACGCGCTCGAGGCCGGCCATCCGGAAACGGGCGAGCCTTACCAGCACACCAGCCTGTGGGCCATGGCGAGCAGCGCGGCACTGTTCTCACCGTCGCTCAAGGACCGCTACATCGAGCTGCTCCCGAATACGGTCATCACCGATTCGATCGGCTCCTCGGAAACCGGGTTCGGCGGTATCTCCATCGCCGCCAAGGGCGCCACCCATACTGGTGGGCCGCGGGTGAAGATCGACGCCTCCACCGCGGTGATCGACGACGACGGCAACCCGGTGGCACCCGGCTCCGGGCAGGTCGGCCTGCTGGCTCGCAAGGGGCATATCCCCGTCGGCTACTACAACGACCCGGTGAAAACCGCGGCGACGTTCAAGGAGTTCAACGGCGTCCGGTACTCGATTCCCGGCGATTACGCGAGGGTCGAGGAAGACGGCACCGTCACGATGCTGGGCCGCGGTTCGGTGAGCATCAACAGCGGCGGCGAGAAGATCTACCCCGAAGAGGTCGAGGGCGCGCTGAAATGCCATCCCGAGATCTTCGACGCCCTGGTGGTCGGTGTTCCCGACGAACGCTGGGGCCAGCGGGTGGCGGCCGTGGTGCAGTGCCGCGGCGGTAAGCGACCCACCCTCGAGGAGCTGCGCCCGGTGCTGACCCAGGAGATCTCCTCCTACAAGATGCCCCGCAGCCTGTGGTTCGTCGACGAGATCAAACGCTCCCCGGCCGGTAAGCCCGACTACAAGTGGGCCAAGGCGTATACCGAGGAGCGCGACGCCGATGAGCATTCCCAGGCGGGTAGCTCTTCGTAATCGGCGACTGAACCTACGAGGGCTGCTGCATGGTTGCGGCAGCCCTCGCACGGTGCGCTGGTGACGGATACGCGTGTTATCCGGAAGGCGAAGATCCGATTGCTTTCCGGAGTTGTTCGGCGATATCGGTGACCTCGTCCAGTTCGCCAGTGGCGACCGCGATCGTCAGGTCGTACGCCAGGTCGTCGTTCAAGCCGTCGATATCCACGCCGTTGCGGGCGAGGAAAATCGCACCGGCCGTGATCGCCAGCCGTTTGTTCCCATCGATCAGCGGATGGTTCTTGGCGATGGAATGCAGTAGGGCCGCGGCCTTGTCCCACAGCGACGGGTACGCGTCAGCACCGAAAACTGTTGCCTGCGGCCGGGCTGTCGCGGATTCGAGAAGCCCCGGATCGCGTACGATGTATCCGCCCGCGACATCGCCTGCGATCGCACGGAGATCTGCGGCGGTCAGGTAGTAGATCTGCGCTGCGGTCATTCCGCGAGCCTGTCGAGCAGTGCGCGGTGCTTGGACGCGAACCGTTTCGACAAGTCGCGGACCTGGCTATCGGCGGTTTCCGCCATCACCTCCGGGACAACTGCCGCGACGCGACGGCCATGCCTGGTCAGATGGACGACCTTGCCCGCCTCGGCGGCCGCGACTACCTCGGCCAGCTTGTCACGCGCTTCGCTGACGGGTAGTTCCCAGGCGTCGAACTCAGGAAGTGCAGTCATGCGGGCAAGTGTACATTTATCGGGCATACTTGTACGAAACATTTTCCCGCCCTGACCTGGCCCAGTTCGTCTTGGTCGTTGCCCGTTCGACGGCTTTACTGTCGGCGGTGCCACGCATTCGATCGACCAGGTTCAGTATCACCGCGCTGTCGTTCCGGTGTGGGCCAGTCTGGCTGCGGCGATATCGCCTGCATGATCCACTGCCCAGCCGGCAATAGCCGAGAGGGGATCGAGGAGCGTTTCGCCCAGGAGCGTGAGGCTGTATCGGACCGTTGGTGGGACGGTGGGGTAGGCCGTCCGGTCGACCAGGCCGTCGGCCTCCAGGGAGCGCAGGGTTCGGGTCAGCATGCGGCGGCTGATGTCTTCGATCGAGCGGTGTAGTTCGTTGTAGTGGTAGGGGCGGCGCGCGAGTAGGGCGATCACCAGCAAGGTCCATTTGTCGCCGAGGATTCGGACGATATCGGTGACCGGGCAGGTTTGGTAGTCGGCGCTGGGGACGGTCGCGGGGAGTTCCGCCGCGGCGAAGGAGGGGGCCTGCGCTGGGGTGGGGAACATAGAAGTGCCTTCTTCCGGGGTCGGTAACCGTTGTCGAGGATGGGGATCGACAGGTGGACCGACGGAGGTGCGATGACGAGAACCGTTGTTATCAGTGGTGGTACCGATGGTATGGGGCGCGCGTTCGCGCTGGAGCGGCTTGCCCGGGGCGATCGGGTCGTGGCGATCGGCAGCAACCAGGCCAAGGGGGATGCGTTGCTGGCTGCCGCCGGGCCCGACTCGGCCCGTGCGCGATTTCTGCGGGCCGATCTTAGTTCGGTAGCGGAGACGCGAAAAGCCGTCGCCGACATAGATTCGGAGTACGCGGCAGTCGATGCGCTGCTGCTGTTCGCGAACCGGACCTCACCGAAGCGCATCCAGACCGAGGAGGGTTTCGAGCGCACCTTCGCGCTGTACTACCTCAGCCGGTATCTGCTCTCGTACGGGTTGGTTCCGCTGCTCGAGCGCAGTGCCCAGCCGGTGATCGTGAACATCGCCGGAGTCGGGGTCCGGAAAGGAGCGGTGAACTGGGACGATCCGCATCTGGTGCACGGTTACAGCGTGGTCCGCGCCCAATTGCAGGCCGGCCGGGCGAACGATCTGCTGGGGGTTTCGTTCGCCGGACAATTCGGCGGAAAGATCGCCTACGTCCTCTATCACCCCGGATTCACCCGCAGCGGTGATCTCTCACCGCTGAATCCCGTTGTCAGGGCCGCCATCAGGACGCTCGCCGCGCTCGTCGCCCGGCCCGTGACCACCGCGGTCCACCCGATTCACCATTTCGTCGATACACCCTCCGCGGTGCCCCTCCGTGCAATCGACCGGGGCCGCGCTCTCGATCTGTCGCTGCCCACCCTCGACCCGGCTGCAGCCGAACGCCTTTCCCAGCTCACTGAGGAGCTGCTTGCAGCGGCAGGATCCGGGGAATCACCTCATGCAGAACAGGGTGACCGTCTGCGAAACTCGGCGGGACGTGATCGTTACGAGCGAAAGTGAGTCCGTGGATGTCACTCGTTTCCTCGCCTTCGTAGCGATTCTCGCGGTCGCGCTGGGGGCGGCGGCCACCGCACCCATCACGTCGGGGGCAGGGCTCGGTGTGGCGCTGCCGCCCCCGGCCGGACCCTTATGCCACGCCCGAGGAGTCGGCGCTCATCCTCGCCTCGCTCGGCTTGGAGGGCTTCGCGCCGGACTCGCTCAGCAAGATACAAACGCACGCCTTCGTGATGCGCTGCGATAGGGGCACCTGTTACCGACGGTCGGGCTTTCGCCCGGCTTCAGCATGCCGAGAGCATCGCTCGCCGGTCTCGCCGAGGAACTCGCCGGCCGAGATTATCTCATGCTCGGGTCGACCACACATACGAGGCCTCCGCCGCGGCGTAAGGAGGGGGCCTACGCTGAGCTGGGAACATAGAAGCGCCTTCTTCCCGGGCCGTTAGCCGTTGTCCAAGATGGGATCAACACACACCGTGACCTGCGCTTTCCAGTTGTGGGAAGGCTGGAAGTGTCGGGTTGGGGATACTGCTGCAGTCGGCTGTCCCCCGACGCCGATGCTGGAAGAGTCGCGGAGGTTTCCACATCATGAAGAAGTTCGGAATTATCGGTGCCACAACCCTGGCCATTGCCCTCGCTTCTGTCGGCGTCGGAGCGGGCACGGCTGCCGCGTGCGCCGGCTGTGGTGATCCGGGCACTGGTTCATCCACCGGCTCGTCCACGGCGGTCTTTCTGGACCTCCTGATGCGGCTGACTACGGGGAGTGCCGCTGGCAGCAACGGTGCAGCACCCCATATTCCGAACTGACCTTGGTGCCGAGCTCCGGATCGGCCACCAAGCCCGGCCCCTGACGGTTGCTGCCTGGCTGTGCCCGTGGGGCCGGGCTGATACCCGAATGGACGGAAATGCCTGCTTCACCCTTGCTACGCGGTGTCTACCAAGCCTTTCACGAAACCTTCGGCGCCGAGGACGATGGATACACCTTCCCCAACGGACCGGGACCGATCGAACGACTCGACGTGTTGGTCTACCGGCCCGGTCCGGATGGTGAAATGACCTCGTTCGTGACCGTGGGATTGTCCGTCGAACAGATGCCGGTCGGGGATACCGGAGGTCGGGCTCATCGTGCGGAACTCCGCCTCGCGCGACGGGGTGCTATGAGCAAGCCCGAGGAAGCGGCGATCGCGAAACACCTGGCCAATATTGCCGCACATCCGTGGATCACCGGAAACCAGCTGGACTGGGGGCAGACGCTCGGCGTGGATGCCGAGTTTCCCGGCTTCGCTGGTTGCGGGGCGGTATTCCTGGCCGGTCCATACGAGAAGGAAATGCTGGACTACATCGTGATCGACGAGGTGGGTGTGCAGATCATCAATGTCGTGCCGGTCACCGAGCACGAAAGGTCGCGGGCCCGCACCATGAGCCCGGCCGACTTCCTCACTGGACTGGTGGCCGAGGTCGATGTCTTCAGCGGGCGAAACTCCTGAAACAACCAGCGCGCCACCAGGTCGACGGCCACCACCGCCGACCAGCGTGCAGTCGCTAGGCCGATTCGGGAACGAACCGGGCCAAGGGGAGCAGGTGGTTAATTGCTCCGCCGAGGGCGAATTCGTTGTGTTTGGCGGCGGTGAAGTAGTTGTGCGCGATGTGGTCGCGATCGATCCCGACCCCGCCGTGTACATGGACCAGCGTGTGCGCCACCTGGTGACCGGCTTCGGCCGCCCAGAACTTCGCGGTGTGGATCGCACCGGTGGCGTCGAGGTCTTCGCTGAGCTGCCAGGCCGCCTGGGTGGTGGTGAGGCGCAGGCCCTGGACGCTGATGTAGCTGTCGGACAGGCGCTGGGCCACGGCCTGGAAGCTGCCGACGGCGCGGCCGAACTGTTCGCGTTCGCGGGCGTACCCGGCGACCAGTTCCAGGGAGCGTTCGAGGGTACCCAGCTGCTGGGCGGCCAGGCCGAGCCAGGCGCGGTCGAGCAGCCAGGCCAGGATCTGTGCGCCGTCGGCGACGGTGCCGAGTAGTTCGGCGGGGGAGCCGGTGAATTCGACCAGCGATTCCGCACTGCGGTCGGTGACCTGTTGCGCGGTGACCGTGACGGATTCATGGGCCGGATCGACCAGGAAGACGGCGGGCTGCCCTGCTACCGAGGCGGGCACCAGAATCCGCGCGGCACGGTCGGCGACGGGGACGGTGGTCTTCACACCGGTCACCTGCCAGCTGCCGCCGGATTCGGCGGCAGTGGTGGTCGGCCGAGCCGGATCCCAGTTGTGCTCCTCGGCCACGGCAACGGTCAGAATCGACGTGCCGGCAGCAGCCGCGGCAGCGAGTTCACGCTGCGGCGCGGAACCGAACCGGGCCAGCGCGCCCGCGCCGAGAACGACCGACCACAGGTAGGGGACCGCCGCCACGGACTTGCCGAGTTCGCGCAGGATCGCGGTCTGTTCCAGCGTGCCGAAACCGCTACCGCCGACTTCCTCGGGCAGCGCGGCCGCCAGCACCCCGGTCTCGGCGAGCGATTTCCACAGCGGTTCGTCGAACTTGGCGGTGCCGCCGTCCAGTTCGCGCAGCCGGTCGGCGGTGACCAGTTTCTCGCAGACCTCGCCGGTGAGCCGGGCCAGGTCCAGCTGGGCTTCGGTGGGAGTGAAATCCATGGTGAACTTCCTACTTCTGGAATCGGGCGAGATCAGCGGGCGGAGGCGGGCTGCTTCAGCGCGGTCATGGCGATGATGTCGCGCTGGACCTCGTTGGTGCCGCCGCCGAAGGTGAGAATCAGCGCCGAGCGGTGCATCCGCTCCAATCGGCCGCGCAGTACCGAACCGGGGGAGTCCTGGCGCAGCGACGCTTGCGGGCCGAGCACCTCCATGAGCAGCCGGTAGGCCTCCGTGGACAGTTCGGTGCCGTACACCTTGCACGCCGAGGCGTCCCACGGCCGGGGGGCGGCGTCGCCGCCCGCGTCGGCGCGGCTGGCGATCTCCCAGTTCATGAGCTTGAGGTATTCGACCTTGGCGTGGACGCGGGCCAGGTTCAGCTGGACCCATTCGCGGTCGAACACCCGCGATCCGTCCGCTGCCTTCGTCTCCTTCGCCCACGCGGTCGTCTGCGCCACGGCCAGCTGCAGGGCGGCGGCGGAGGTCAGGGCGACCCGTTCGTGGTTGAGCTGGTTGGTGACCAGCGGCCAGCCACCGTTCTCCGGACCCACCAGGGAGGTCACCGGGACGCGCACATCCTGGTAGTAGGTGGCGCTGGTATCGGGGCCGGCCATGGTGTGCACCGGGGTGTAGGAGAAACCTTCGGCGGTGGTGGGCACGATCAGCATGCTGATGCCCTTGTGCTTTTTGGCGGCGGGGTCGGTGCGGACGGCCAGCCAGACGTAGTCGGCGTAGGCGATGAGGCTGGTCCACATCTTCTGGCCGTTGATCACGTAGTCGTCGCCGTCGCGGACGGCGGTGGTGCGCAGCGAGGCGAGGTCGGTGCCGGCGCCGGGTTCGGAGTAGCCGATGGCGAAGTGCAGGTCACCGGCGGCGATCTTGGGAAGGAAGAATTTCTTCTGTTCCTCGCTGCCGTAGTGCATGATCGTCGGCGCGACCGAGTTGATGGTCAGGAACGGTACCGGGGCGCCGGCGATGGCGGCCTCGTCGGTGAAGATCAACTGGTCCAGCATGGGCCGGTTCTGGCCGCCGTACTCCTCGGGCCAGCCCAGCGCGAGCCAGCCGTCGCGGCCCATTTCGGCGACGACCTCCCGGTACACATTGCCCTGCCCGTATTCGCCGGTCTGGGCGCTGAGCGCGGCCCGCCGTTCCGGGGTGATCAGGCGCGCGAAGTAGGCGCGCAACTCGGCGCGTAGCTGGTCGTGTTCCGGGGTATACGCGATGCGCATGGCGGTACCTCGAGCCTTCGTTCTGCGGGTTGGAGATGGGCTTGGACGTGGGATCGTGCCGCGCTCACCCTCGCGGAGCGCGGAAGGATCTCCGATACCTGGCTCCGATCATTGCATATGCACTGAAACATGTTCCAGTATTGAAAGGTAATCAGCCCATGTAGCCTGCCCGCGCGAACCTTGCTTGTTAGGCTTGCGCCATTGGGCGGGAAAAGGAGTTTCGATGAAGGTCAGCGTTGACTTCGATCAGTGCGAAGCAAACGGAATCTGCGCGGGAATCGCTCCCGACGTGTTTGAACTCGACGACGAGGACATGCTGCACGTCGCCGAGGGTGAGGTGGCCCCCGACCAGGAGTCCGCGGTCGCGGATGCGGTTGCGCAATGTCCGAAAGCGGCTTTGCGTTTGCTGTGAATCTGCTCTTGCCGTGAATAAGAACACGTTCTAGAGTCGGCCCGGTGAGCGATACAGATACCAGCCTTGCCGGGCGAGTTGCGATCGTGACCGGAGCGGGTGCGGGCCTGGGTAAGGCCGAAGCGCTCGCTCTGGCCGGAGCCGGGGCCTCGGTGGTGGTCAACGACCTCGCCGAGTCCGACGCCGTAACCGAGACGCTGGAGCAGATCCGGGCCCTCGGTGCCAAAGCGGAGTTCGTCGCGGGCAGTGTCGCCGAGCGGTCCACCGCCGACGCGTTGATCACCACCGCCACCGAATCCTTCGGCGGCCTGGACATCGTGGTCAACAATGCGGGCATCACCCGCGACAAGATGCTGTTCAATCTGTCCGACGAGGACTGGGACGCGGTCCTGTCGGTGCATCTGCGCGGGCATTTCCTGCTGACCCGCAATGCGGGCGCCTACTGGCGGGCGCGGTCGAAGGAAGCCGGCGCCCCGGTGTACGGCCGGATTGTCAACACCTCTTCCGAGGCGGGACTCCTGGGGCCCGCGGGGCAGGCCAACTACGCGGCGGCCAAGGCCGGGATCACGGCTCTGACATTGTCGGCTTCCCGGGCGCTGGAGCGAGTAGGTGTGCGCGCGAACGCGATCTGCCCGCGGGCGCGTACCGCTATGACCGAACAGGTCTTCAGTGCCGCGCCCGAGGACGAGGTGGATCCGCTGTCGCCCGAACATGTGGCGCGCCTGGTGGCATACCTCGCCTCCCCGGCCGCCGAACGGGTGAACGGACAAGTCTTCGTTGTCTACGGACCGATGGTCGCGTTGATGGCGGCGCCGGAGGTCGAACAGCGCTTCGACGCGGCGGGTGCGCAATGGTCTGATGACGATCTGGCCACCACGCTGACCGGTTACTTCGCCGGGCGCGACGAAGGCCGTACCTTCTCTGCAACGGCGCTGCATGAACTGGGTTGACCCGATTCTGCCGAGGCGGGTTGCGCGATTTGTTCGTGCGGCCCGGCCGGTGAGAGTTGTACAAACGTCCAGTAGTTGGTAAACAAAGGGTTCGTACTGTGCCCGGCCTCACACAATGATGCCCAAGGCGTATGAAACAGGTTCCAGTCTCGCTGTCTGAGATTGTTACAAGTCAACAGTTCACAAGCCTCAAAATGGCCCCAAATAGGAAATGAACGTGTTCTACTTAGCGGGGCGTGTCCCGGGGTGTGACCCCATCGGCCGCCAGCGGGACCAGTCAGGCAAGGAGGATCCACAGTGAACGACGTCCTTGCCGTCCCATTGCGGGCCGTCGGCGGATTCTTCGAACTCACCGCGGCGGTGGCCCGAGCGAGTTTGCGGCGACCTTTTCAGCTGCGCGAATTCATCGACCAATCGTGGTTCGTGGCGCGGGTATCGATCTTGCCGACCGTTCTGGTCGCCATACCGTTCACCGTGCTCGTCGTATTCGTCCTGAATATTCTGCTGCGCGAAATCGGCGCCGCCGATCTCAGCGGTGCCGGCGCGGCGTTCGGCGCGGTGACCCAGGTCGGGCCGATCGTTACGGTGCTCATCGTCGCCGGTGCCGGCGCCACCGCCATCTGCGCGGATCTCGGCGCCCGCACCATCCGCGAAGAAATCGACGCCATGAAGGTGCTCGGTATCGATCCGATCCACCGGCTGGTGGTACCCCGGGTGCTGGCCTCGATGTTCGTGGCACTGATGCTGAACAGCCTGGTCTGCACCATCGGTATCGTCGGCGGCTTCCTTTTCTCGGTATTTCTGCAGGACGTGAATCCGGGCGCATTCGTCAACGGCATCACGCTGCTGACCAATCTTCCCGAGCTGATCATTTCCGAGGTAAAGGCCGGACTTTTCGGCCTGATCGCCGGATTGGTTGCCTGCTACCTGGGTTTGAATGTCAAAGGTGGTCCCAAAAGTGTCGGTGATGCGGTGAACCAGACAGTGGTTTTCGCCTTCATGGCGCTGTTCGTGGTGAACGTCGTCGTCACGGCGGTCGGCCTCAAGTTCTCGGTGCGGTGACGCGATGTCGGCCTCGGTGATCATCCAATCCCGCTTCCCCAGGGCGGTGCGGCGCGTCCGCAGATTCTCGAATTCGTTCGACGATCTCGGAAAACAGGCCGTGTTCTACGGACGCGCGGTCGGTTCCATGCCGCGGGCGCTGGTGCACTACCGCACCGAAACCGTCCGCCTCATCGCCGAGATCAGCATGGGAACCGGTGCCCTGGCGGTCATCGGCGGCACCGTGGTGATCGTCGGCTTCCTGACCTTGTTCTCCGGCGCCACCATCGCCGTCCAGGGCTACAGCTCCCTCGGCAATATCGGTGTCGAGGCGCTGACCGGCTTCTTCGCCGCATTCCTCAACGTCCGTATCGCGGCACCGGTCATCTCCGGAATCGGCCTCGCCGCGACCATCGGTGCGGGATCCACTGCACAACTGGGCGCGATGCGGGTGGCCGAGGAGATCGACGCGCTCGAATCCATGGCTATCCGGCCGATGCCGTACCTGGTCGGGACACGGGTGCTCGCCGGGATGATCGCGATCGTGCCGCTGTACTCGCTGGCCGTGATCGCCTCCTTCATGGCCAGCCGGTTCGCCACCGTCGTCATCTACGGGCAGTCGGCGGGCGTGTACGACCACTACTTCTCCACCTTCCTCATCCCGAGCGACATCCTGTGGTCGTTCGTTCAGGCCATTGTCATGGCGTTGGCGGTGATGATGATCCATACGTATTACGGCTTCACAGCATCGGGCGGCCCGGTCGGGGTCGGTATCGCCGTGGGTAACGCGGTCCGTACCTCGCTGATCGCGGTCGTCTCGGTGACCCTGCTGATCTCCCTGGCCCTCTACGGCACCTCCGGCAACTTCAACCTTTCCGGATAGGCGCCATGACTGAAATGATGCGATCGGACAGCAATCAACTCGGACGTGATCCCGGCGCTACGAGCGGCGTCCAGGATCCCGGCGAGCCCGCGGCGCCGCTGCGCCCGGTGAACGGGTGGGCCGCTTTCCAGAAGAAGTTCGGGTTCAAACTGGCCGGCGGCGCGATGGTGCTGGTTTTGGTGGCGGCTGTGTTCGTCTCCTTGACGATGTTCTTCGGCGGATTCACGCCCAGTGTCACCGTGACGGTGGCGGCACCCCGAAGCGGTCTGGTGCTGGACCCGGACGCCAAGGTGAAGGTGCGCGGTGTTCAGATCGGCCGGGTCGCCGCGCTGGAAACCACCGACGACGGAACCGATCTGCGCCTGGCCCTGGACCCGGACAAGCTGAGTCTGGTTCCCGCCAACGCCACGGTCGATATCCGGTCGACCACGGTATTCGGGGCCAAGTACATCAATTTCGTGATCCCGCAGAACCCGCAGGAGCAATCGCTGCAACCGGGCGCCCGGCTGGCGACCGATAAGGTCACCGTCGAGTTCAACACGATTTTCCAGCACCTCAGCGATGTACTGGCCCAGGTCGAACCGGAGAAGATGAGCGCCACACTCACCGCGCTCGGGACCGCATTGCAGGGTCGCGGTGAATCCCTCGGCCAGCTGCTGGTGAACAGCAATTCGCTGCTCCACGAGATCAACCCCATGATGCCGACCCTGCAGCGCGACCTGCAGGCCACCGCGGCCGTGGGCAACTTGTACGCGGATGTCTCCGGCGATCTGCTGCGGACCGTCGACAATGTCACGGTGAGCACCCGCACCATCGCCGAAGCCGAATCGGATGTCGACGCGCTGCTGGCCAACCTCACCGGCCTCGCCGACACCACCGGCGCGGTCCTGCACGAGAACGAGGCACAGCTGGGGACCGCCCTCGACCTGCTGCGCCCGACCACGGAACTGCTCAACGAGTACAAGCCCGCGCTGGCCTGCCTCATCGGCGGTGCGGCCAAGGCAATGCCGATCGGTGAGGCAGTCTTCGGCGGTAACCAGGAGGGCGTGGCCCTGAACACCGGTTTCATGTACGGCACGCCGCCCTACAGCTATCCCAACGACCTGCCGAAGGTGAACGCCACCGGCGGCCCGCGATGCGCCGGGACAACCGACCGCGTGCCCGGCAGCCATGCCGACTATGTCGTCACCGATACCTCCGAAGGGCATCCCTACATTCCCTCCACCAAGCTGAACCTCAACGCTCCCAAGGTTTTCCAGGTCCTGTTCGGCGGACTCCCGGGGGTGGACCAGCCATGAAGAACACCGCAACCACAGTCAAACTCACCATCTTCACCTTGGTGATGACACTGGTCTTCGCCGGTTTGGCGATCGTCTTCTCCCAGGTGCGTTTCGCCAGCCAGAACGGCTACCACGCTGTCTTCACCAGCGCCTCGGGCATGCTGCCCGGGGACAAGGTGCGGATCGCCGGGGTACCGGTCGGCTCGGTCTCGTCGGTGAAGGTCGACGACGAATACCACGCGCACGTCGAATTCGACGTCGACACCAAGTACCAGCTGCTCACCAGCACCAAGGCCACCATCCGCTACGAGAACCTGGTCGGCGACCGCTACCTGGAACTGTTGGAGGGTCCGGGGGAGGCGACCACCCTGCACGAGGGCGGCACCATCGGCCTGGACAAGACCGCACCCGCCCTCGACCTCGACATGCTGCTGGGTGGTTTCAAACCACTGTTGCGCGGGCTGGATCCGGCGCAGGTCAACGACCTGACCAACGCGCTGCTGCAGATCTTCCAGGGCCAGGGGGGCACCCTCGTCGAGCTCCTCAACAGCAGCGGCTCGTTCACCAAAACCCTCGCCGACCGGGACGCGCTCATCGGCAGCGTGATCAACAACCTGAACTCGGTGCTGAAAACCCTCGACGACCGCGGCGACCAGTTCGCCACCACGATCTACGAACTGCGCCGCCTGGTCAGCGGTCTCGCCGAAGACCGCGACCCCATCGGCGCCGCACTGCCGCGGATCGCCGATGCCACGCGCGCGACGAACGACCTGCTGGTGCAGGCCCGCCCCGATCTGGCCGCGACCATCGCCCAGACCGGCCGGCTGGCCACCAACCTCGACAATGGTTCGGACACCGTGCAGTACGTCCTCGGCGAATTGCCGGGGGCCTACAAGATGCTGAACCGTATCGGCGCCTACGGCTCGTTCCTGAACATCTACGTCTGCGCGACCAACTTCCTGGTCGACGGCCCGGACGGCAAGCCCCTGCTACTCGAGCTGCCCGGTGAGCAGACGACCGGAAGGTGTGCGAGCGAATGAAGGAGCAATCACGTGCGGTGACCATCGGTGTCGTCGGACTGGTGCTGGCGGTCGCGGTGGCACTGTCGGCGCTGCAGTTCGAACGGCTGCCGTTCATCCGCGGCGGCGCCGTGTACACCGCGCATTTCGCCGATGCCGGCGGGCTGGTGACCGGTGACGATGTGGAGGTCGCCGGGGTGAAATCCGGTCGCGTCGAGGAAGTGAGCCTCGACGGCGACCGGGTACTGGTCCGGTTCAGCGTCGACGACTCGATCGGACTGGGCGACAAGACCTCCGCCGCGATCAAGACCAATACCGTCCTCGGCCGCAAATCGCTGGCGGTGAACCCGGACGGCGACGGGACCCTGACAGTCACCGAAACCATTCCGATCGAACGCACCACCTCGCCGTACTCGCTGAACGAGGCGCTCGGCGACCTCGGCCGGACCGTGCAGGACCTGGACCTGCAGAAGGTGAACCAGACGCTGGACGAATTGTCGGCGGCCTTCGCCGATACGCCGGCACCGCTGCGTTCGGCGCTGGACGGTGTCACAGCGCTGTCACGCACCATCAACGCCCGCGACCAGGCGCTGTCGGATCTGCTCTCCCGCGCGCAGAACGTGACCAAGATCCTGGCCGACCGCGCCGACGCGATCAACGCGCTACTGGTCGACGGGAATCAGCTGCTCGGCGAACTGGACCGGCGGCGCACCGCGATCAGCCAGATGATCACCTACGTCAACTCGCTCGCCCAGCAGCTGTCCGGACTCGTCCACGACAACGAGGCCCAGTTGAAACCGGCACTGGACAAGCTCAACTCGGTACTCGACCTTCTGGAGCGCAACCGGGACAACATCGTCGAGGCGCTCGACGGTCTCGGCCCGTTCGCCGCGGCGCTGGGTGAACAGGTCGGCAGCGGCCCGTACTTCAACGCCTACGTCGTCAACGCCAGCAGTGAAACCTTGCATCCGCTGGTGGACGCGCTGGTCTGGCCGCAGCATCTGCCCGAATCGCTACGCGCATATCTGCTCGAACCCGGTCCCTCGATCGGCCCGTCCGCACAGGAGCCGCCGCGATGAGTACGGTCAAGGACACACTTCGCGCACTGCCGAAGAAATGGGTGGGAATCGTCGCCGGGGTACTGGTGATCGCGCTGGTCGCCACCGGCGGTTACCTGGCGTACAACCAGCTCACCAAGAACGAGATCACCGCGTACTTCACTTCCACCGCCGGAATCTACCCCGGTGACGATGTGCGAGTGCTGGGCGTGCCCATCGGCAAGATCGATTCCATCGAACCCGGCAAAGAACAGGCGAAGGTGACCATGACGGTCGACGGCAGCGTCGACCTGCCCGCCGACGCGCGGGCCGTGATCATCGCGCCGTCGCTGGTCTCCGCGCGCTTCATCCAGATCGCCCCCGCCTACACCGGTGGGGACACCCTGGGCGACGGCGCGGAAATCCCCATCGAACGGACCGCCGTTCCGGTGGAATGGGACGACATCAAAACCGAACTCCACAAACTCTCCACCGCGCTCGGCCCGGTCGGCGACGACCCCCAGGGCTCCTTCGGCCGCTTCGTGGACACCGCCGCGGAAAACCTCGACGGTAACGGCGAAGCATTCCGCAGCACCCTGCGGGAACTGTCGGCCACCCTGACCACACTGTCCGACGGACGCACCGACCTGTTCGGCACCATCCGCAATCTGCAGAAGTTCGTGGACGTGCTCTCCAAGAGCAACGAGCAGATCGTGCAGTTCGGTGGCCGGCTGGCCTCCGTATCGTCGGTTCTCGCCGGGGTCTCCGAGGATCTCGGCGCCGGCCTGGACAATCTCGATCTGGCGCTGGCCGACGTGAAACGCTTCCTGGACGGCAGCGGAACCGAACTCACCGAAGGCGTTCAGCGGCTGGCCGACGTGACCCAGATCCTGGTCGACAAACGACCGGAACTGGAACAGGCACTGCACTCCGGGCCGAACGCGCTGGTGAACTTCTACCAGATCTACAAACCCGCCCAGGGCACCCTGACCGGCGCCATCTCGCTGAACAACTTCGCCGATCCGGTGAGCTTCCTGTGCGGTTCGGTACGAGCTCTGGAACAGCACGAATCCGATACCAGTGCCGACCTGTGCGCCGAATACCTCGCTCCGGTGATCAATTCGCTGGCGATGAACTACGTACCCATCATGACCAACCCCGCGACCGGTGTCACCGCGTTCCCGGACCAGTTGGACTACACCACCCCGGACCTGCCCGGCCGGGTCGATCCGCAGAAGGTCGGCCCCCCGGCGGCGCCCGCGCCCGCACCCGTCACGGTTCCAGCCGGTGTCGCGGGGCTGGCGATTCCGGGTATTCAGCTCCCCGAAATTCCCGGCCTGCCCGGAGGAGGACGATGATGCGCCGACTCGCACTGCGGGTACCGGACATCCGGCCGACGTTGCCCGCGCCGGGTTTCCGGCGCCGGGCGGCCGCGCTCGCCGTCGGGCTCGCGCTGGCGCTCCCCCTCACGGGCTGTCAGTACGACGGGCTCAACTCGTTGCCGATGCCGGGCACGGAAGGTACCGGCGAAGGTGCCTACACGGTGCAGATCCAGATGCCGAACGTCACCACGCTGACCCGCAACTCGCCGGTGCGCGTCGATGACGTATCGGTCGGGGCGGTCACCGATATCGAAGTCGAGGACTGGCACGCGCTGGTGACGGTCTCGCTGAACCCCGATGTGGTGCTGCCCGCCAACGCCACCGCCAAGATCGGCCAGACCAGTCTGCTCGGCAGCAACCATGTGGAACTCGCGCCGCCGGCCGATACCGCCCCTGAGGGACAGCTGGCCGACGGTGACGTGATCCCGCTGGAGCGTGCCGGTGTCTTCCCGACCACCGAACAGGTGCTGTCCTCACTGTCGGTGGTGCTCAACGGCGGCGGTATCTCGCAGCTGGAGAACATCACCCGCGAACTCAACTCGGCCCTGGTCGGCAACGAGGAGGAGATCCGGGATCTGCTCCCGCAGATGAACGATCTGATCGGCAACCTGAACGCCCAGCGCGACGACATCATCTCCGCGATCAGCGGACTTGACCGGCTCTCCGGCCAGTTCGTCGAGCAGACCGATGTGGTGGAAGCGGCGATCGAGGAAATCCATCCCGCACTGACCGTGCTGGCCGATCGCCGGCAGAACATCACCACAACCATCACCAAGCTCGGTGAACTCAGCGATGTGGTGAACCGGTTGATCGCCGACAGCGGCGACGATCTGAAGGCGAATTTGGCCAACCTCGCTCCGGTCCTGCAGACGCTGGCCGATACGGGCGGCGACCTCACCGAATCGCTGAAAATCCTCGCCTCGTTCCCGTTCCCGTTGACGAACCTCGACAACGCGATCAAGGGCGACTACCTGAACCTGTTCATGACGGTGGACATGACCGCCAAACGGCTGGACTCGAACTTCCTCACCGGTACCGGGCTCGGCGGCATGTTCGGCGGTGTGGAGGTCGCACTCGGCCAGGTGGCCGGACCCGCCGGCGAACAGGGCAACCCGCTGGCCACACCACTGGCGCCGCCCCCCGGCGCGCCGGCGCCCGGCGACCAGCCGCAACCGACCATTCCCGGGCTGCCGCCGATCCCCGGCCTGCCCGCCATTCCCGGGCTGACGGTGCCGCTGCCCGGGCAGCCGCAAGGGGGCGAGGGCCCGTGACGCTCAGCCGTTTCGTCCGTATCCAGCTGATCATCTTCTCCATCCTCACGGTGGTCGGCCTGGCCGTCATGGGCGGCACCTATGTGGGCGTACCCGCCATGCTCGGCATCGGGCGTATCGAGGTCACCCTGCAACTCGCCGCCACCGGTGGGCTCTACCAGAACGCCAACGTCTCCTATCGCGGGACGAACGTCGGCGTGGTCCGGGAGGTCCGGCTCACCAGCGAGGGCGTGGAAGCCCGGCTGTCGGTCGACAGCGACTACAAGATCCCGGCCGATTCCAAAGCGCTGGTACGCAGTGTTTCGGCGATCGGCGAGCAGTACGTCGACCTGGTCCCGCCGGAGCAGCCCGGGGACGCCAACCTGTACGACGGCAGCGTGATCCCCGTGGACCGCACCGAACTGCCCCAGGATGTGGGCGCTCTGCTGGACCAGGCCGACCGGCTGCTGGCCAGCGTCGCCGACACCCGGCTGCGCCAGGTCATCGACGAAGCGTTCCGGGCGTTCAACGGCGCAGGACCGGATCTGCAACGGTTCCTCGACTCCGCGGCCCTGCTGGTGCAGGAGGCGAACGACAACGTCGAGCCGACCAAACAGCTGATCGAACAGATCGGCCCACTGCTCGACACCCAGGTCGACTCCGATGCCGCGATCCGATCGTGGACCCGCGACCTGGCGGTCGTCACCGATCAGTTGCGCGCCCACGACCCGGCACTGCGCAGTATTCTCGCCAACGGTCCCGCGGCGATGGAACGGGTCACCCAGCAGTTCGACGAACTGCGGCCCACCCTGCCGCTGCTGATGAACAATCTGGTGAGCGTGGGGCAGGTCGGTGTCACCTACCACGCCGGCCTGGAACAGATCCTGGTCGTGTATCCGCCGCTGATCGCCGCGCTGCTCACCGCCGTACGCGGCCCCATGGAGTACGGGGCGCTCGTCGACTTCATGACGGTGCTCAACGATCCGCCGGCCTGTACCACCGGGTTCCTGCCGCCCGATCAGCGCCGCGGCCCCGACCAGCTCGATACGATTCCGACGCCCGAGGGCCTGTACTGCAAGACCCCGCAGAACGACATCAGCGCGGTGCGCGGTATCCGCAACACGCCGTGTATGGAATTCCCGGGCCGCCGCGCACCGACCCCGGAACTGTGCCGCACCGGATTCGTTCCCGAGGGCACGAACCCGCCGTTCGGGCCGCCGCAGCCGGTGGCCCCGGCCGCCGCGCCCGCACCCGGTGTCGCACCCGCCGCCGCGCCCGACACTGGGCCCGGGGTTGCGGGAGTACCCCCGGCACCTGCTAGTTTCTCGGGCGCAAGCACCCCCGCCGCCGCTCTCTCGTACGATCCGGCCACCGGGGTCTATACCGGCACCGACGGTCGCAGCTACCGTCAGGGCGATATCGCACCCGGCGGATCGGGCGCCGTACCCGCGGATTGGCAGGCAATGTTCGAGGAGCAGCAGAAATGAGCGAGACCAAGGACCCCCGCCGTACCCGTAGGCGGGCCAGCCGGACGGCGGGTCCACCGGTCGAGGACGCGACCGAAAAGCTCACCGTGGATTCGGCGGCGGCCGGGTCCACTGCGGACAAGGCCATCGGCGAGGCCGTGAGCGCCGCCGCGGGCAAGTCTGCGGGGACCGCCGCGGAGAAGTCTGTGGACGCCTCTGCGGCGAAGCCCGAGGGTGTCACTGCGGCGAAGTCGGAGGATGTGGCTTCGGCGAAGTCGGAGGGTGTCATTGCGGCGAAGTCGGAGGATGTCACCGAACGGATCGATACCACCACCGAATCGGCGCCCGTCGCCGAATCGGGAGCAACCGACGAAACCGTGCGGATCGACAAGTCCGCCGCGGGAACCGTGGCACCGGTCGAAACCGCAGCGGAATCCGCCGGGACATCGGACACCGCCGACAAGGAAACCGGCGCGACCGTCGTCTCGATGGAGAAATCCGCGGCGACCGAATCCGGTGGCGCCGAACCTGCCGTGAAGGGCGGCTCCCGCTCGTGGAAGCGGATCGTCGCGCTCACCGCGGCCGCGGTGCTGGTGATCGGCCTGGTCGGTGCCGCGGTGGTCTCGATGATCGCCGTCCAATCCACCGAGCAGCGCGACGAACGCCGGGCCGAATATGTGGCCACCGCACGCCAGACGGTCCTCAATCTGACCACCATCCGCGCCGATACGGCCAAGGAGGACATCGACCGCATCCTCACCATGGCCTCCGGAGAGTTCAAAACCGAGTTCGACGGCCGGATCGACCCGTTCACCGAAATCGTCAAACAGGCGAAGGTGCAGTCCACGGGTGAGGTCGTCGAGGCCGCCGTGGAACGCGACGACGAGAACTCCGCGGTGATCCTGGTCGCCGCCAAACAAACCCTCACCAATGCGGGCGCCGAAGGCGAACAGCAGCGGTACTACCGCTTCCGGGTGACCGTGCAGCGTGCCGACGATGGCGCCCTGACCGCCTCGGACGTGGAGTTCGTGGCATGAGCGAGGCAGGCCCGGCAGCGGAGCACAGCATGACCGAGGACACGCGCCCCGCCGAGAGGACCGGCATGAAACTGCGCAACAAAATCCTGATCGGCCTCACCGCGGTTGTGATCGTCGCCGCCGCGGTGGTGGCCGGTATCGGCGGCTACCGGTATTGGGACTACCGCCAATCGGAGCAGTCGCGCACCGACGCCGTCGCTGCCGCGAGCCGCACGGTCTCGGCCATCTTCAGCTATGAGCACCAGACGGTGGAAAAGGAACTGCCCAAGGCTGCCGAAAGCCTGGCCCCCGATTTCCGCGCCGATTTCATCCAGCTCATCGAGAAGGCGATCGTACCGGGCGCCAAGGAAAAGGAACTGACCGTCAAGGCCACCACCCAGGCCGGCGGCGTGGTTTCCGCCGATCGCGCGCATGCCGAGGTCCTGCTGTTCCTGAACCAGGTCACCACCAGTAAGGAAGCCCCCCAGGGCACCACCACCGGCAGCCGCGTCCGGGTCGCCCTGGACAAATCCGACGACCAGTGGCTCGTCTCCGCGGTCACTCCGATCTGACCCGCTGACGGGTAGAGCCGCCGTTCGAGTTCTCCGCTATTGACTCGTTTCGATGAGTAAGTGGGTTCGTTGGAGGTGCTCAACCCGTCCGGTCGGCTAGTACGACTGGCCGTGCGCATAACGCGCCCGCCGCAGGTGCCGACCGTTGCCCCGGTTCCGGCTCTTATAAGTCGGGAGCTGCGAATCGCAGTTCGGACAGACCCGTCGCAAGTTCTCGCGTCGATTATCGGTCGCGTGGCCGTTGATGTGGTCGAGGACGAATACGAGTAGCAAGCCGTGCCATTCGTCGCCGATATCGCAGATCGCGCAGCGGTTACCTTGGGCTCGGGCCAGGTAGTCGCGAATGTAGTGGCCCTGGTAGCTACCCACATCCGCCTCGCCGGTCGTGAGCCGATGCCGGGTCTTCGCCTCGCGCTGCGTTGCTTGCTGGCAACTCGTTGTGCAGTACAGCTTCTGGCTGCGCTTCATGAGCAGCTCTGAACACCCCCGGCATCGCCTCATACCGCGAAAACTACTCCGGCCCACCGACACATCGGTGAGCCGGAGCGAAATTACGAGCCGCCTGAGGGACTCGAACCCTCAACCTACGCATTACAAGTACGTTGCGCTGCCAGTTGCGCCAAGGCGGCGGAGCGGCCCGGCTACGAGTCGCTCGGCAGCCGATCATACGGGGCTGCCGTCGAGTTCGCGAACCCGATTCACGTGACAACGGACGGGAGGTGTCCGGATGGACACCACGGCGAAGGCGAACTCGGATCGGGCCGGAACACTACGCAGCCCGGCCGTCGAACTCGAAGCCGTCCGGCGCGGCACCCGAACGAAGGAGCCGCACCGGAACGGCGTCGGTACCGGCCGGGCTGTGCGGAGAGGGTAACTACTTGCGGGCCGCTTCGTCGGCCGCCATGGCGTCGCGCAGGCTCTTGGGCCGCATATCGGTCCAGTTCTGCTCCACGTACTCCACGCAGGCGGCGCGGCTGTCCTCGCCGAAGACCACGCGCCAGCCGGCCGGGACCTCGGCAAAGGCCGGCCACAGGGAATGCTGTTCTTCGTCGTTGACCAAAACGAAGAAGCGGCCGTCCTCGTCGTCGAACGGGTTGGTGCTCATTTCACCTCACAGGGGTGCTCGCGCGTATGTGTACGGATCTGTCCGGGTCCGGCACGGCAGGGAGGGGGAACCTCCGGCTGCCGTTTCGCGAACCCAACGATGTGTCGACCCTAGCAAGGCCGGCGTTAACTTCGGGTTCCCCCTAGGACGCGAAGAACTCCAGGAGGATCTTGTTCACTGTATCGGGTCGCTCCAGGTAGCCGTAATGGCCGGCATCCGGAACTTCCTGGTAGCGACCGCCCGGAATGGCCTCGGCGACCTCCCGCGACAGGTACGGCGGGATCATCCGGTCATCGGCGAAACCCACCGCCAGGCACGGCACCCGAATGGCCCGGTAGGCGTGCACCCGGTCGAATTCGTGATCCATCTTGCGCTGGGCGCGGATCCCGGGGGTCACCGGACCGCCGGTGAACTCGAACAGGTCCAGCCAGTCGCGGGCCGCGTTGGTGTCGGCCATCGTCGCGGGGGAAAGGTTCATCACCGCGGTGAGGGCGGCCTCGTACTTCGGCGGCAGTTTCACCCCGCTCTCGTCGAGTTCGTGTTCACCCAGCGAGAGGGTCTTCTGGAACCGGTCCAGCCGGCCGTGCCCGGCCAGGAACACGGCCTTACGCACCAGCTCGGGCCGGGCGAGGGCGAGTTCCTGCGCCACCCGGGCGCCCATCGACGTACCGGCCACCAACGCCGGGCCCTCGTCCAGGAACTCGATCAGCCCTGCCGTATCGGCGACCATCTCCTCGATGGTCATACCGCCGGCGGCCTCGTAGGAGGGCGCGATTCCCCGGTTGTCGAACGTGCAGACCCGATAGCCGGCGGCGACCAGGGCCGGTACCTGATGCAACTCCCAGACACGGCCCGGACTGCCCGTCCCCATGATCAGCACGACCAGCGGGCCGCCGCCTTTCACATCGGTGCCCTTGGAACGGTCTCCTTTGATCTGATAGTTGAGCGATATTCCGTTCACCGTGGCCAACGGCATGCTGACGGCCCCTTCCTGATCGTTTCCGCTGCCCACGGTATAGCCCTCCGGGGGACGTAGTGTTACCGCGGCCGCAGCGACCGCTTCGTGGGACAGATACCATTGACATTTCACATACCAGCGCACCTGCCGGGAGGATTGAGATGGCCGCGAAAAGCAGCGCCAACGGTATCGCCGACGACGAACTGGAACCCCTCGCCGACGAGACCGCTCGTCAGGCGCAGCGGGTCGTGGCCGCCTATGCCGCCGATGCCGACGAATGCCGGATGCTCCTGTCGATGTTGGGGATCGGCCCGGGCGCCCGAACCGAATAAGCTGAGCCTTATCCGCATGGCCGAGCGCCTGGTCACGCAAGCTATCGCCTCCGGGCGCTGACGGTCATGTGGGCCGCCGGCGCCAACGGCGACGTCAGCGGATCCACACAACTACATGGCATGAGCGGGTCAGGCCTGAAGGCGGTAGCGGCGCGTTGCCACGCAGGGCTCCCGATCATGCCGTATATACGGGGCGTACAGCGCCGCGCGTAAGGATGCGTGAGTGGACCAGATGACAGATCAGCCGTCCAGAGATTCCACCTCCCAGGATGAAACCGGCGTATCCGCGGGCCCGTCCGGAACCGGTAACGGCTCCGGGCCGGTCACGGGTCCGATCGACCTGGTGGAGGCCCAGCCCGAGGCGGTGGACGCCGAACCCCTGCGGGAACGCGGGGCCGGTTCCGGCTTCGTCGTCGTGGCCAACCGGCTTCCGGTGGATCTGGAGAAACTGCCGGACGGGAGCACCCGCTGGAAACGGAGTCCCGGCGGCCTGGTGACCGCGCTGGAGCCGGTGCTGCGCAGCAATCGCGGCGCCTGGGTGGGATGGGCAGGCGTGCCCGATGTCGAGGTCGACCCGATTGTCGAAGACGGGCTGGAGTTGTATCCGGTGCCGCTGTCGGCGCAGGAGGTCGCCGACTATTACGAGGGTTTCTCCAATGCGACGCTGTGGCCGCTCTACCACGATGTGATCGTCCGCCCGGTGTACAACCGGGCCTGGTGGTCGGCCTACGTACAGGTGAACCGGCGTTTCGCCGAGGAGACGGCCAAGGTCGCGGCCGAGGGGGCCACGGTCTGGGTGCAGGATTACCAGTTGCAACTGGTGCCGAAGATGCTGCGGATGCTGCGGCCTGATCTCACCATCGGTTTCTTCCTGCATATTCCGTTCCCGCCGGTCGAACTGTTCATGCAGATGCCGTGGCGCACCGAGATCGTGGAAGGTCTGCTGGGGGCGGATCTGATCGGGTTCCATCTGCCCGGCGGTGCCCAGAATTTCCTGTATCTGGCCCGCAGGCTGGCCGGTCAGCCCACCTCGCGCGGCACGGTCGGGGTGCGGTCGAAGATGGGTGTGGTGCAGGTCGGGTTCCGGACGGTGCGAGTGGGCGCGTTCCCGATCTCCATCGACTCCGCCGGGTTGGACGAGCATTCGCGGCGACGTTCGGTACGAGAGCGCGCCGCACAGATCCGTGCAGAACTCGGCAGCCCCAAGCATGTCCTGCTCGGTGTCGACCGGCTCGACTACACCAAAGGCATCGATATCCGGCTCAACGCGCTGGAAGAACTGCTCGACGAGGGTCGAATCGACCCGGCCGACACAGTGGTGGTGCAGCTCGCCACACCGAGCCGTGAACGGGTCGAGAGCTATATCCAGATGCGTGGCGATATCGAACGCCAGGTCGGGCGCATCAACGGGGAGTTCGCCCGGGTCGGCTATCCGGTGGTTCATTATCTGCATCGGCCGATCGCCCGCGAGGAACTCATCGCCTTCTTCGTCGCCGCCGACGTCATGCTGGTGACCCCGCTGCGTGACGGTATGAACCTGGTCGCCAAGGAGTACGTGGCCTGCCACAGCGGCCTCAACGGCACCCTTGTCCTGAGCGAGTTCACCGGCGCAGCCGCCGAGCTACGCCAGTCCTATCTGTGCAATCCGCACGACCTGGACAGCGTGAAGGACGCCATCGTCTCCGCCCTGACCGACGACCGCGAAACCCGCCGCCGCCGGATGCGCGCCTTGCGCCGCCAGGTCCTCGCCCACGATGTCGACCGCTGGGCCCGCGCCTTCCTCGATGCCCTCGCCAAGGGGCAGGTAGCCGGAAAAGCCCTGGTCGCAGACTCGGGCGACGGGGGCGACTACTCCGAATAGGACCCGCCTCGTGGCTGGATCGGTGCGGCACGCCGTGGCCCGGCCCGGTCTCGCGCTCGAGGCAAACAGTGGTGGCATCGAGTCCGAGCGGGCTCGAGTTCTCGCGTTCGCACGGCCGGTCGCCCTTGTGGCCTTATGCGCGGCGGACGCATTTCTACGCCCACGGCGGCGCCCGTGTACCGATGGACCCGGAGCGCACAGCGTGTTCACAGCGAAGTCGCAGGCTGGAACCAGGGCGCTGGTTCAGGATGGGGTCATGAGTGGTGCGCCGGATACAGCGCTCGAGGCGCGGGTACTGGTGGTCGACGACGAGGCCATGATCGTCGAGCTGCTGACCGTGAGTTTGCGGTTCCAAGGGTTCGCGGTGTCTTCCGCGTCCGACGGTGCACAGGCACTGGATGTGGCGCGCAGCTTCCGGCCGGATGCGCTGATCGTCGATGTGATGATGCCGGGGATGGACGGGTTCGGGCTGCTGCGGCGGTTGCGGGCCGACGGGGTCGATGCGCCGGTCTTGTTCCTCACCGCCCGCGACGATGTGCAGGACAAGGTCACCGGGCTGACCTTGGGCGCGGATGACTACGTCACCAAACCGTTCAGCCTGGAAGAGGTGGTGGCCCGGTTGCGGGTGATCCTGCGGCGTGCGCGTGGGGCCACCCCCGAGCGGGAACGGACGCGGATCCGGTTCGCCGATATCGAGCTCGACGACGACACCCACGAGGTTTTCAAGGCCGGTGAGCCGGTCGCGCTGTCGCCGACGGAGTTCACGCTGCTGCGGTATTTCATGGTGAACGCGGGAACGGTGCTGAGTAAACCGCGAATTCTGGATCACGTGTGGCGCTACGACTTCGGCGGCGAGGTCGGGGTCGTGGAAACCTATGTCTCCTATCTGCGGAAAAAGGTCGATACCGGCCCGCAGCGGCTGATCCACACCTTGCGCGGGGTCGGCTACGTGATGCGCGAATCGCGCGCGGGCCGGTCGTGAGTGCCGAGTTTGCGACGGTTCCACCGCCGAAGGGGCCGGTGGCACGGCTAGCCGCTCTACCGCTGCGGGTGACACTGGTGCTGGCGCTGGTGGCGCTCGCCGCGGTGGGGTTGCTGGCCTCGGGGGCGGCGGTGACGTCCGCGCTGCGGAGCACATTGATCGACCGGGTGGATCAGCAGCTCGAGGAGGCGGCACACAGCTGGGCCCGGCCGGGAGGGCGGCCACCTGTTTTGCTCCCCGGGGAGCCCGGTAAGGAGCGGCCGCCGGTAAAGTTCTACACCCGCGTGCAGGACACCGGCGGCCGGTTGTTCCTGCAGGACGACCGTAACGGTGGACCGGATCTGCCCGAGGATCTGCGGCCGGGGACGTTCACTACCGGATCGACCGGGGACGGTTCCGGTGAGTGGCGGGTTCGCTTCACCGAGAACGAATACGGCACCGGTTTGGTCGCGCTGCGGCTGGACGACACCGAGGCGATCGTCGAGCGGCTGGTGGTGCTACAGGTGGTGATCGGCGCGCTGGTGCTGGTGCTGCTGGCGGTGGCCGCATATTTTGTGATCCGGCGCGGTCTGCGCCGGCTGGAACAGGTGGAGGAGATCGCCGCCGATATCGCCGCCGGGGATCTGCACCGCCGGGTGCCGGTGCGCCCGGCGAATACCGAGGTGGACCGGCTGGCGCGGTCGCTGAACACCATGCTCGCGCAGATCCAGCGGGGGTTCGCCGCGACCGAGGCCTCGGAGGAGGCGGCCCGGCGTTCGGAGGACAAGATGCGCCGGTTCGTGGCCGATGCCAGCCATGAGCTGCGTACCCCGCTGACCACGATCAAGGGTTTCGCGGAGTTGTACCGGCAGGGTGCCACGCGCGATACCGATATGCTGCTGGACCGCATCGAACGGGAATCGAAGCGGATGGGTCTGCTGGTCGCGGATTTGTTGATGCTGGCCCGGGTGGATGCCGAACGACCGGTGGAGTATTCGCCGGTGGACGTGTTGTCGCTGGCCGGCGATGCGGTACACAGTGCGCGCGCGGTGGCGGCGATGCAGAGCGATACGGGGCGATCGATCGAGTTGGAGGTGCTACCGGGCACCGGGACCACCGAGGTGCCGGGGGATGCGGCCCGCCTGCGGCAGGTCCTGGCGAATCTGCTGAACAACGCCCTCGTACACACGCCGTCCGACGCGTCGGTGACGGTGCGGCTCACGCCCGGCGAGGACGAGGTGCTGCTGGAGGTCGCCGACACCGGCCCGGGGATGTCGCGCGCACAGGCCGATCGGGTTTTCGAGCGGTTCTATCGTGCGGACGATTCCCGGAGCCGGGCCAGCGGCGGAGCCGGACTGGGGTTGTCGATCGTGCAGGCGCTGGTCGCGGCGCACGGTGGCGCCGTCGCGGTGGACAGCGAGCTGGGCCGTGGCACCACGTTCACCGTGCGGCTGCCGCGCGCGGCCGACGGCGGGCAACGCGTTGATTGACTGCCGGCTCCCGGAAATTCGCGGCGCGCGCACCGGTGTACCCGCCGGGACACGGCCTAGTCCGCTGCAGGTGGGCGCGTCGAGTCCAGGGGGCGATCTCCTCGATCCCGGGGATACGGCTGTGCAGCGGTCGCCGGCTGGAATCACGCTGTTCGCTGATCAGCGGGGGACGTGGGTTCCGTAGCCCAGGTCGCGCAGAGCCTGCTTGATCCTGGTCTGTGCGTCGTCAAGCGATTCCGGGGCGGGATCCGGGTCCGCCCCGGAGATATCGAAGTTACCCATGGTGAAGGCCGGGAAGACGTGTACGTGCAGGTGGGGGACCTCCAACCCGGCAATCAGCAGACCCGCCCGGGGCGCGTCGAACGCCGCCCGCACGGCCTGCCCGACTTTCTGTGCCACGCCGTTGAGTCGGGCGAAGACCTCGGGGTCGATATCCTGCCACTGATCGATTTCCTTGCGGGGGACCACCAGGGTGTGCCCCTGGGTCACCGGCGCGATGGTGAGGAATCCGACGAATTCGTCGTCCTCCCAGACGAACCGGCCCGGCAGATCCCCGGCGATGATCGCACTGAAAACAGAAGCCATACGGTGAGCTTATGGCGCGCCGGGGCCGGGCCGTCACCGCCGGGTGTGCTACACGCCGACGAAGTGGGACAGGATGCCCTGGACCTCGTAGATATCGACCTGGCGGTTGAACCTCTTCTGCAGGGGTGTGTCGGAACCGGAGATCCACACCAGCAGTTCGGCGTCCAGGTCGAAGGTGCCGGCGGTTTCCACCGAGAAATGGGTGATCGCGCGGTACGGGATACTGTGATAGCTCACCTTCCGGCCGGACAATCCCTGCTTGTCGACGAGGATGAGGCGGCGATTGGTGAACAGCATGGCGTCGCGAATCAGGATGTAGGCCGAATAGATCTGTTCGCCGTTGCCCAGTAGCCGCTGGAATTCCTGTTGTGCCTGCGCCGGTTCCATCTGCCCGGCATTGCCCATGATCCCGTCCATCAGACCCATGACGACCGTCCTCTCGTCGCGCGTTTCACCCCGGCGGGCCGGTGCGCGAATTGCCCGCCCGCTTCGGGTGTTTCACCACCATCATCCACATGGTAGGCCCGGGCGGGCGCCGAGCGGCGGGAACGCGCTGGTGACGGCGCTGCCGCGCGGCATAAACCGGACGACCCGGCAGGCCGGAGACCGGCTGCCCGGCCACTTTCCGGCCGTGGCATCCGCGACCCTCGTGCGCGCGGCGATGAGCGTCCGGCACCGCGCGGCCCGTTTCCCGGCAGGCTCTAAGCTGTCCGGGTGCGAGTACTCGTCATCGGTTCCGGAGCCCGTGAACACGCCCTCGTCCTTGCGCTGCGCCGTGACCCGGCGGTGAGTGCGCTCATCGCGGCACCGGGCAACGCCGGTATCGCCCAGCACGCACAGGTGCGCCCGGTAGACGCCGGATCCGCGGAGGCCGTTGCCGCGCTGGCGCGGGAGGTGGCCGCGGATCTGGTGGTGATCGGTCCCGAGGTACCGCTGGTCCTGGGTGTGGCCGATGCTGTGCGGGCGGCCGGTATCGCCTGTTTCGGTCCGTCGGCCGCGGCCGCCCGGATCGAGGGTTCGAAGGCGTTCGCCAAGGATGTGATGGCCGCGGCCGGTGTACGCACCGCGCACAGCGAGGTCGTGGACACTCCCGCCGAACTGGATGCCGCGCTGGACCGTTTCGGCCCGACCTGGGTGGTGAAGGACGACGGCCTGGCCGCCGGCAAGGGGGTCGTGGTCACCCAGGACCGCCTGGCCGCCCGTGATCATGCCGCCGAACTGCTCGAACAAGGGCATCCGGTGCTGCTGGAATCTTTCCTCGACGGTCCGGAGGTATCGCTGTTCTGCCTGGTGGACGGGGAGACGGTGGTGCCGCTGCTGCCGGCGCAGGACCACAAGCGGGTGGGTGACGGCGATACCGGGCCCAATACCGGCGGGATGGGCGCGTATACGCCGCTGCCGTGGCTGCCCGACGGGATGGTCACGCAGATCGTCGATGAGGTGGTGGCCCCGGTCGCCGCCGAAATGGCCCGGCGCGGCTGCCCTTTCAGCGGTCTGCTGTACGCCGGCCTGGCGATGGGGGCGGCGGGCCCGGCGGTGGTCGAATTCAACTGCCGATTCGGGGATCCGGAGACACAGGCGGTGCTGGCTCTGCTGGACAGCCCGCTGGGTGAGCTGCTGTTCGCCACCGCGACCGGAACTCTGGCCGAAGCGCCGAAACCGCGCTGGCATAGTGGGGCGGCGATCACGGTCGTGCTGGCCGCCGAGAATTATCCTGCGCGGCCGCGTACCGGTGATGTGATCACCGGGGCGAACGATGCGTCGACCGATGCTGCGGCGATCGTCCTGCACGCGGGAACGTCGCAGCGTGCGGACGGTGCACTGGTCTCGGCGGGCGGCCGGGTGCTGAGCATCGTCGGTACCGGTGTGGACCTGACGGCCGCGCGCGTTGCCGCCTACGACCGCTTGGCGGGGATCAAACTGCCCGGCAGCCACTACCGTTCGGATATCGGGCTGGCCGCGGTCGAGGGCCGTATCGAGCTCTGACTCTCGGGGCATACGTTCGCCGAGCACTCGGCGAAGAGCTACCGCCGGCCGCGACGGTGTTTCCTGGCGCAAGGCTGAACACTCGAGGCAGGGTGGTGCCGTGTGGCCGGCGGGGCAGGACGACCTGTGCGTGTTCGCGAGTCGGGAGGCCGAGCTACCGGACGCGGGACGCTGAATTTCCGAGGTTCGCGACGCCGACCGCCCGGAGGCTGTGGCGTCGCGCCCGGAACCGGTTGCGGTCAGTATGCCCCGAAGACGTTGTCGATCGAGCCGTACCTGGCCGCGGCATAGTTGCAGGCAGCGGCGATATTCGCGACCGGATCGTAGATATCCCACGAGGTGCCTTCCACGTGGTAGGCGGCGAAGGTGGGATCGATGACCTGCATCAGCCCCTTCGACGGGATACCGGCCGCGGCATTGGAATCCCAGAGATTGATTGCGTGCGGGTTGCCGCCGGACTCCCGCATGGCGGTGCGGTGGATCCCCTCGTAGCTCGCCGGGATGCCGCGCCGGCCGAGGATGTGCAGTGCATTGCGGATCCAGCCGTCGAGATTGTCGGGGAAGCTCGACGGGAGCAACTGCGGTAGCGGTTGCGGTAGGGGCTGGACGAACTGTTGTAGCTGATCCCGCTGCGGTTGCGGCAACTGCTGTTGCCAGTGCTGGGCCTGCTGTTGCAGTTGTTGCGCGGGGCCTTGCAGCTCCGCGGGTACGCCGGCAACCGGAGCTTCGGCGGCGGCCTGCACGGGGACCGCGAGGGCGGCGGCGACAACGGCCAGGGGCAACAGTTTTCGTAGATACATAACGAACTCCGGCAGCGCGGGATCCACGCCGCCGCGATATCGCCGGCGCCGTTGTTGCGCTGTTTCCTTTTGTGATTGCGTTGTGGAATCTGAGGATTCAGTTGTCCGCGGCCGGTAGCGCGGTATCCCGTGCGCCGATGGGGCGGCGATTGCGGGGCGGTGGATATTCGGATGAATATCGTTGCCGTGATAGGCGGGCTTGCGCTCTGTTTTCCGGCGAATCACAGAATGATTGCGGAAGGTTAACAAAAGGTGAATCAACCGATAACGGTCGGTTCTATTATCCTGAGAGAAATGGCTGTACCTGGTGATTTTGAGGTATCGATCACACTGCGGAGCACGTCGGGCGGTGCACCTCGCCGAGTACCGAGTATTTGCCCGGTGGGAAAGTCAGCCGTACGAAAGGCCGTGTAGTGCCAGCCAGCGCTGCGGATCCACATGCCGGCCGTCCATGATGATCTCGAAGTGCAGATGTGGACCGCTGGAGTCGCCGCGATTGCCCATTCGGGCGATCTGCATTCCGGCGGGCACCCGCTCGCCGACCGAAACGAAGAAATCGTACATATGGCCGTAAACGGAAATGGTGCCGTCGTTGTGCCGGATCCGCACCCACAGGCCGAACCCCTGGGCGGGGCCCGCGTCGATGACCGTACCGTCGGCGACGGCGTAGATCGGCGTGCCGATCGGCCCGGCGATATCGATACCCCGATGGAAGGTGCCCCAGCGGCTGCCGAATCCGGAGGTGAACGTGCCGGGAGCCGGGAGGACGAATCCGCCGGGCCCGGGCAGGACGGCGCCGGGTGGTAGCGCACCTTCGGGAGCGCCGGGCGCGCTGTTGATCCACGGTTGTTCCTGACCCGCCGCCGCGGCGGCCGCCTCCGCTTTCGCGCGCTGCAGGGTCGCGCGGGCGGCGGCGGCCACCACGGCCTGTTCACGGAGCCGTTCACCGTTGTCGATGGCATCGAGATAGCGGCGTATCGAGGGCACCGGTGTGGACAGTTGCAGGGGATGGGCGACCGCCACACGGTGCGCGATACCGGGCGCGGGGGGCTGCTCGGACACCAGTAGTCCCGCGCCCGCATCCCCGGCGGCCAGGAGCAGGGTGAGTCCCAGACCGCCGAGGAGGAAACGGTGCCGCCGCGCGGAGTCGGCGATTTCCTGCGCCGACGGCCGCCTGTCGAGAAGTTCGGCGATCTCGGCGCGGGTCGGCACGCGATAGCGCAGCGCGGTGAGTTGCCGACGGGTCCATCGGTACGCGGCGGCCGACCGCTGCCGGAACGCCGGGCGGGCTTCCCGAGCCTGCGCTGCGCGTTTGCGCCAGTCGGGCGCGATGAGCCGACCACCGCCGAGTACCACCGCGTGCCGAAGGGGCGTCCGCCGGCCGGGGGCTACCGGTGGATGGCCGTCATCCCGATTGGCGGGGACCGGCGCGTCGAACCCGATACCCGGTCCAGCCGGCGATGTTGCGGTACCTGCCGCGGCCTCCGGCTCGGCCGAGCTCGCCGGCGCCCCTTCCTCTGGATACTCGGCGCAGATTCCGGCCGGAGGGGTTCCGGTGTGCGGCCCGCTCGGCCGGGGCCGGGCGGGCGCCCCGGTTGTTCGAGTCTCGATGGGCGACTCGGCCGGGTATGTTCGGGTGGGCGGCCCGGCCGGTGCGGGCCGGGCCGGCACCACGGTGGGGACGGCTGCCGACTCCAGCGTGACCGGCACGATCCCGGGCTCGGCTGCGGCGGAAGTGGCGGTTGTCGAGCCGGTGTGTGCCGAGAGCAGGGCGGCCGGCCCGTGGTCTGTGGACCCGGGGGAATACTTCGGCGGTCCGGTGCCGGATGCTGTGGGATTCCCGGCGGTAGGCATCTCGGAGTTTCCGGCGTCGGCACCGTCGCGGCCGGTGGAGCCGGAGCCGGTGGAGCCCGGGGCGTGGCGGGCGGCCGTCGATATCGGGCGGATCGCCCGCCTCCAGCTACGCCGGAGGAGCCCGGGGCCGCTACCGGAAGCGGTCGATCCGGGCTCGGCGGATGGCGGGCCGGCGGCCGGCCGGCTGGCCTTGTCGAGCATCAGAGCAGACCATAGCCGTCGAAGCGTCCGAAGCGGTGTTCTACCGTCGGTCGGGTGTCCACTGAATCTCGGCGCTCGACCATTCCACCTTTTTACGTGATGGATGTCTGGAAAGCCGCCGCCGAACGCGCCCGAACGCACGGTGATGTGCTGAGCCTGGCCGCGGGCCAGCCCTCGACCCCGGCTCCGGCGCCGGTGTTGCGTGCTACGAAGGCGGCGATAGAAGCCGAATTGTTCGGTTACACCGAGACTTTCGGGATTCTGCCGTTACGTGAGGCCATCGCGGATCATCATCGGCGCACCTACGGTTACCCGGTCGATCCGGACGATGTCGTGGTCACCACCGGGTCGTCGGGCGCCTTCACGCTGATCTTCCTGGCGGCCTTCGACCCCGGCGACACGGTGGTGGTGGCGCGGCCGGGTTATCCGGCCTACCGCAACACGCTGGCGGCGCTGGGCTGCCGGGTGGTGGAACTGGACTGCCGCGCCGAAACACGGTTCCAGCCCACTGTCGCGATGCTGGACAGCCTGCCCGAACCGCCGCGTGGACTGATCGTGGCCAGCCCGGCCAACCCGACGGGCACCATGATCGAGCCCGCCGAACTCGCCGCGGTGGCCCACTGGTGCGATACGCACGGCACGCTGCTGATCTCCGACGAGATCTATCACGGCATCACCTATGGCGGAGAACGCACCGCGTCGGCCTGGGAGACCTCCCGGTCAGCGGTGGTGATCGGATCGGTATCGAAATACTTCTCGATGACCGGCTGGCGGCTGGGCTGGATGCTGGCCCCCGCGGCGATCCGGCCGGCGTTGCAGCGGCTGGCGTCGAATATGACCGTCTGCCCGCCCGCGATCTCGCAGTATGCGGCGGTGCACGCCTTCGGCACCGAGTCCCGGACCGAACTGGACGGCCATGTGCGACGGTATGCCGCCAACCGCCGGATCCTGCTGGACGGGCTGGCCGCGCTGGGCATCACCGATCTCGCCCCCGCCGACGGCGCGTTCTACGCCTACGCCGATATCGGGCACCTCACCGAGGATTCGATGGCATGGTGCGCGGACGTATTGGCGCATACCGGGGTGGCTCTGGCGCCCGGCCTGGATTTCGACACCGTGAACGGGAACCGGACGATCCGTCTTTCCTTCGCCGGCGCCACCGCCGATATCGAAACGGCGCTCACCCGCTTGGCGGGATATCTGCAACAGCGGGCTTGACACAATCTCTCTGCCCGGCAACAACTTTGCACAGTACGACACCATCGCTGCGAGGATGCTGTAGAAACATCGATGGTTGTTCCCCTTTCCCTCATTTCGCACGGATGTACTGATGGCCGAGAGACTTAGTGCGCATGCCCGGTTGTTCAGCGCCGGCCCGCCGCACGGCAAGTGTGACACGAAAGTGCGCTACTGTGTCACGTGTGAGCGTGCAGGTGGTGAAGCGGTCGTACCGGTATCGCTTCTATCCCACCGAGGAGCAGAAAGATCAGCTCGCTCGCACGTTCGGCTGTGTCCGTTACGTATACAACCGAGCCTTGGCGGAACGGTCGCGAGCGTGGTTCCAAGAACAACGCCGAATCTCGTATGCCG
>NZ_BDCG01000005.1 GCF_001613385.1 Nocardia flavorosea NBRC 108225
CACAGCCTGGAAACGCGAGCTCGGCACCACATGGCTCGCCGAACCCTCCAAAGGACCATTGCAGGCGGCACTGCGGAATCTGCAAGCGGCGTTCGACAAGTTCTGGCGCAAACAGACCGGCTACCCGCAGTTCAAGAAGAAGAGCAAGTCGAAGGATTCGGCCACCTACTTCGCCAACTGCTTCACCTATCGCAGCGGGCAGATCAAACTCGCCAAACAGTCGCAGCCGCTGAACATTCGATGGTCCCGTCCGCTGCCGGCCGGGGCAGTACCGTCGCAGGTAACCGTATCGCTGGACGCGGCGGGCCGCTATCACATAGCCGTTCTTGTCGAGGACACGGTCGTGAAGCATGCTCCCACGAAGGCTGTACTAGGCGTGGACGCTGGGCTCACCAGCCTCTATGCGTTCTCTTCCGGGGAGAAGATCAGCACCCCCCGGCACGAGCGCGAGGATCGCGTTCGTTTGGCGCGGGCGCAGCGGGCGCTGTCGAAGAAGGAAAAAGGCTCGAGGAACCGGGCAAAGGCACGTGCGCGTCTTGCGCGGATACATGCTCGGATCGCGGATCGTCGCCTCGATCATCTGCACAAACTCTCGACTCGGTTGGTGCGCGAGAACCAAGTGATCGCCATCGAGGATTTGAGTGTGCGGAACATGGTCCGCAATCGAAGCATGGCGCGGGCGATCTCGGATGCTTCGTGGGCACAATTCCGGATGATGCTGGAGTACAAGGCGGATTGGTACGGGCGCAATGTGGTTGCGGTGGACCGGTTCTATCCGTCCAGCAAGACCTGTTCGGTATGTGGCCGGATCAACGATTCGATGCCGTTGCAAGTCCGGAACTGGATGTGCCCATGCGGTGCATCTCACGATCGGGACGTCAATGCTGCGAAGAATATTCGGGCCGCTGGGCTGGCGGTCTTGGCCTGCGGAGATGGTGTGAGACCACCCCGCAGCTGATGTGGGGAGGCAACTGTCGATGAAACAGGAAACCCTGGGTGTGAACCTGGGAATCCTCCGCTTTCGGGCGAGGGTAGAAGCCAAGACTGGCACGATGGCACGGTGATAACCGCGACGACTCCGAAAGGTGAACGGCGTCGCCAGGCGCTGGTGGCTGCTGCCGCCGAATTGCTGCTCGAAGGCGGTTTCGATGCGGTACGGCACCGATCGGTCGCGACCCGCGCCGAACTCCCGCTGGCTTCGACGACGTACTACTTCGAATCGCTCGAGGATCTGATCGCGCGCGCCGTCGAGTTCAGCGGTAACGCCGAACTCGAGGCGATGCGGCGGCGTGTCGGCGAAGTGACCCACCGCCGCCGCGGTGCGGAAGCGACCGTCGATCTGGTACTCGACCTGTTGATCGGCTCCGACGGTGTGGACGACGGCGCGCGGGGCCGGTTGATCGCCCGCTACGAGCGCACCGTCGCCTCCGCGCGCCATCCCGAGCTACGCGAGGTCCAGCTCCGACTACGCGGGCAGCTCGACGAGCTGCTTGCCGATGTGCTGCGCCGATCCGACCGGATCGTGCGGCCCGAACAACTTCGCAGGCTGGTCGCGGTGGTCGACGGCGCGGCGGTCGCCGCCCTGAGCGAACCCGATCCGCAACCCCGGCGGCTGGCCCGCGGAGCACTGCTGGAGGTCATCGATATCGTCGCTCCGGCGACGCACCAGCCGATGGACCGGTACCGGTCATTAGACTGACCGGACGTGACCTCCGACCTGATTCCCAACGTCCTCGCCACCCGCTACGCCGGCCCGCAGCTGGTGCATCTGTGGTCTCCCGAGCACAAGATCGTGCTCGAGCGGCGGCTGTGGCTGGAGGTGTTGCGCGCCCAGTCCGAGCTGGGTGTCGAGGTACCGCCCGGAGTGGTCGCGGACTATGAGCGCGTCGTCGAGCAGGTCGACCTGGCGTCGATCGCCGAACGCGAGCGGGTGACCCGCCACGATGTGAAGGCCCGGATCGAGGAATTCAACGCCCTCGCCGGCCATGAACATGTGCACAAGGGGATGACGAGCCGCGATCTCACCGAGAACGTCGAACAATTGCAGATCCGGCTGTCGCTGGAACATATCCACGCGCACGGGGTCGCGGTGGCCGCCCGGCTCGCCGAACGCGCCGCCGAATACCAGGCGCTGGTGATGGCGGGCCGCTCGCACAATGTCGCGGCGCAGGCCACCACCCTCGGCAAACGTTTCGCCTCGGCCGCCGACGAACTGCTCATCGGCCTCACCCGGCTGCGCGAACTGATCGAACGCTATCCGCTGCGCGGGATCAAGGGCCCGATGGGTACCGCGCAGGACATGCTTGATCTGCTCGGCGGTGACGCCGCGAAACTGGCCGCCCTGGAACAGCAGGTGGCCCGGCATCTCGGCTTCACCAGTGTGTTCACCAGCGTGGGCCAGATCTATCCGCGTTCGCTGGACCACGATGTGCTGTCCGCGCTGGTGCAGATCGGCGCGGCACAGTCCTCGCTGGCGCACACCATCCGGCTGATGGCCGGACACGAACTGGTCACCGAAGGCTTCCAGCCCGGGCAGGTCGGCAGTTCGGCCATGCCGCACAAGATGAACACCCGTTCCTGTGAACGGGTCAACGGGTTGCAGGTGGTGCTGCGCGGGTACGGGTCGATGGCGGCCGAGCTCGCGGGCGCGCAGTGGAACGAAGGTGACGTGTTCTGCTCGGTGGTGCGCCGGGTCGCGCTGCCGGACGCGTTCTTCGCCCTCGACGGTATGACCGAAACCTTCCTGACGGTGCTCGCCGAATTCGGCGCCTACCCGGCGGTGGTCGCCCGCGAACTGGATCGCTACCTGCCGTTCCTGGCCACCACGCGCATCCTGATGGCCGCCGTCCGCGCCGGGGTCGGGCGGGAAGCGGCCCATGAGGTGATCAAAGAACACGCGGTCGCGGTGGCGCTGGCAATGCGCGAGCAGGGGCGCGAACCCGATCTGCTGGACCGTCTCGCGGCCGACGACCGTCTCCCGCTGGATCGCGCCGCCCTGGACGCGGCGCTGGCGGACAAGTCGGCGTTCATCGGCGCGGCGGATGCCCAGGTCGCCGAGGTGGTCGCCCAGGTCGGGAAGTTGGCCGACGCCTATCCCGAGGCCGCCCGCTACACGCCCGCACCCATCCTCTGAGCGGCCTGCCACCGCACGCGCGTGAGGCGTGCAGGATAGTCCGATGGACCGGCGGCAGCGATGTCCGGATGTGCTCGAAAGGGCCCTGAGGCCGCGAGACCGAACCGGCGAGGCCGTGGCCGTCCGGTGATTCGGGTGCACCCGCGCGAGGAGGTCTCGCGCCTGCCCACCGACGGGATTCCGGCCGTTGCCGGGCTTCCGGCCCGCATCGGTGGGCGAGGCGAGTGCGATGTCAGATCGCGAACCGCCGGGCCCGGTTCTCGTGCGCGCGGGTCAGTGCACATAGTGGCGCTATGGATCCGTATTCGATTTTCGCCGACATCATCGCCGGACGCGCCCCGGCCAGCCGGGTGTACGAGGACGACGATGTGCTCGCGTTCATGGATATCCGGCCGCTGACCCCGGGGCATCTGCTGGTTGTTCCGAAGATCCCGGCCCGGGATCTCGGTGAGCTGGATCCGGAAATCGGCGGCAAGTTGTTCAAGGTGGGGCAGCGGCTGGCGGCGGCGCTGCGGGCGAGCGAAGTGGCATGTGACGGCGTGAACTTCTTCCTGGCCGACGGCGTCACCGCGGGCCAGGAGGTTTTCCACGTCCATCTGCATGTCATTCCGCGGACCCCCGGAGACGGGTTCGGGCTGCGGGCGCGTCCGCGGACGCCACCGCGGGCCGATCTGGACTACCTCGCCGGTTCCGTCCGGGGTGCGCTGGAACGGGGAGCGCGATAGGGGCGTGCCGTCGAAAACCACTTCGGCGCGCTGGTCAGGGGGCTACGCCGGCATTCGGTTCTTGTGCCTCCTCGGGAGTCGATGCGCAACGCCAAACGCCACCGGTATGCGGCTCGATGCCCGCGTTCCGGTTTTGTCCGCAGTTCCGTCGATGTGGGCGGCGGGGGGGCCGGCGGTCCCGAGGGCGGATGTCTGCTGTCGACCGGGTCCGGTCGGGCGCCTACCGGGGCGGGGCGGGTGATTCCCACTGCCGGAGCGGTTTCGCGGGGCTGGGCGTCCGAGGACACGTAAGGTCGTGTATCAATAACTCTTGGTACGTTTGCTGTTCGAATGCTGAATGTCGACGATATCGCCGGGGCATGATGGTGTGCGTTGGCCTACGCCGAGTTCTGGGTGGGGATACGGAGGTGTGGACGTGCGGTTGTTCAGGTTAGCTGTGCTCATGCTGGCGGTGGTCGGATCGGTTGGTGGCCTCCCGGTTCTCCGGCCGGCTCCGGCGGCTGCGGCCGAGGTCGTCGGAATCGACGCGCTGAGCCCCACCCGGTCCGCGGTGTTCATCGCCTCGCCCGCGATGAACGAGATCGTGCAGGTGCAGGTGCTGCATCCGGCCGGCGGTGGTTCGCGGCCCAGTTACTACCTGCTGGACGGGCTGGATCCGGGGGTCGGGCAGAGTACCTGGACCAACGCCACCGACGCCGAACCGTTCTTCCTGGGGAAGGACGTGAACGTGGTGCTCCCGGTCGGCGGTAAGGCCAGCTATTTCACCGACTGGCAGCGTCCCGACCCGGCCCTGGGCCACTACAAGTGGGAAACCTTCCTCACCCAGGAGCTGCCGTCGATCATCGACGCCAACTTCGCCGGTAACGGGGTGAACGCGATCGGCGGGCTGTCGATGGGCGGGCATGCGGCCTACATCCTCGCCGCCCGGCATCCTGCGCTGTACACCGCGGTCGCCGGGTACAGCGCCTGTCCGGATACGGGGATGGCCACCGGCGCGGTGCAGTTCTCGATCATGACCCGTGGCGGCAATCCCGACAATATGTGGGGTCCGGCCGGCGGCCCGGCATGGGCGGCCCACGATCCGGCCCTCATGCTGGACCGATTGCGCGGTAAAACCCTGTACCTGTCCACCGGGACCGGCCTGCCGGGCCCGCACGAACTGGAATTGAAACCCCAGCTGCCGGAGAACATCGTGCTCGGCGGTCCGATCGAGTTCGCGGTCGACACCTGTGTGATCGCCTTCGAACGGCGTGCGCGCGCGGCCGGCGTGCCGATCCGGGTCGACTACAGCCCGGTCGGCACCCATTCCTGGTCGTACTGGAACGACCACCTCAAGGCGTCCTGGCCGGTCGTCGGCCGCGCGATCGGGGCGTAGGGCCGGGCCGCTACGGTGGTGGCCATGGCTGAGACTGGTGGTCCGATGACCGAGGCGGTGACGGCGCCGACGGCGAAAACGGTGCCGCAGGAGCGAGTGCATCACGGCGATCGTTTCATCGACGAATACGAGTGGCTGCGGGACAAGGACAACCCGGAGGTCATCGCCTATCTGGAGGCCGAGAACGCCTACACCGAGGCGCAGACCGCGCATCTGGCTCCGCTGCGCGAGAAGATCTTCGACGAGATCAAATCTCGCACGCGGGAAACCGATCTCTCGGTGCCCACCAGGCTGGGCGAGTACTGGTACTACTCGCGCAGCTTCGAGGGTAAGCAGTACGGCGTGCAGTGCCGCTGCCCGATCGACGCCGCCGCGGCCGGTATCGACGCCTGGACCCCGCCGAAGCTGGAGGCCGATACCCAGATCCCCGGCGAGCAGGTGCTGCTGGACAGCAACGAGCTGGCCGAAGGCCACGATTTCTTCGCCCTCGGCGCGTTCTCGATCAGCCACGACGGGAACCTGCTGGCCTTCTCGGTCGATACCGCCGGCGACGAGCGCTACACGCTGCGGTTCAAGGATCTGCGCACCGGTGAACTGCTCGGCGACGAGATCGCGCGGACTGCGCCCGGCGCCACCTGGTCGCTGGACGGCAGCCACGTCTTCTATCAGACGGTCGACGAATCATGGCGCCCCGATACCGTCTGGCGGCACCGGCTCGGGTCCGCCACCGAAACCGATGTCAAGGTCTTCCACGAGCCGGACGAGCGGTACTGGGTGAGTATCGGCGGCACCAGGTCCGAGAAGTACCTGATGATCTGGGTGGGGTCCAAGATCACCACCGAGGGCTGGGTACTGGAATCGGATAACCCGACCGGTGAGTTCCGGGTGCTGATGCCCCGCCGTGAGGGCGTGGAGTACGCCGCCGAACACGCTGTGGTGGCGGGACAGGACCGGTTCCTGATCCTGCACAACGACGTCGTGGACGGAGTGAAGGCGGAGAACTTCGTACTTGCCGAGGCCCCGGCCGACGATCCCGCGCAGCTGCGCACGCTGATCGGGCACCGCGATGATGTGCGGCTCGAGGATATCGACGCGTTCGCCGGGCAGCTGGTGCTCAGCTACCGCCGGGAGGCGCTACCGCGGGTAGCGGTGTGGCCGCTCGGCCCGGACGGTTACGGCGAGCTGCGCGAGATCGAATTCGACCTCGAGCTCTACAGTGCCGGGCTCGGATCCTGCCCGGAATGGGATCAGCCCACCCTGCGGGTCGGGTTGACCTCGTTCATCACCCCGACCCAGGTTTTCGACTATGTGGTGGACACCGGGGAACTGCTGCTGCGCAAGGAGCAGCCCGTGCTCGGTGGCTATGACGCCGGAGACTATGTACAACACCGTGATTGGGCCGAGGCCGCGGACGGCACCCGGATCCCGATCTCGATCGTCGCCCGCCGCGATACCGATCTGGGCACCGGCCCGAAACCGCTGCTGCTCTACGGGTACGGCTCCTACGAGGCCAGTATGGACCCCGGGTTCTCGGTATCACGGTTGTCGCTGCTGGACCGCGGGATGGTCTTCGCCATCGCCCATGTGCGCGGGGGCGGTGAGATGGGGAGACTGTGGTACGAGAACGGCAAAACCCTCACCAAGAAGAACACCTTCACCGACTTCGTCGACTGCGCACGGCATCTCGTGGAGAACGCAACCACGTCGGCGGACCGGATGATCGCCGACGGCGGCAGCGCCGGTGGCCTGCTGGTGGGTGCGGTGGCGAATATGGCACCGGAACTCTTCGCCGGGGTGCTGGCCAATGTGCCTTTCGTCGACCCGCTGACCTCCATACTCGACCCCTCGCTCCCGCTGACCGTGATCGAATGGGACGAATGGGGAAACCCGTTGGCGGACAAGGACGTCTACGACTACATGAAATCGTATTCGCCCTACGAGAACGTGGTGGCGCAGGACTATCCGGCAATCCTTGCCATCACCAGCATCAACGACACCCGGGTGCTGTACGTGGAACCGGCGAAATGGGTTGCGAAACTCCGCGCCACCAGGACCGGGGACGCGCCGCTGCTGCTGAAAACCGAGATGAGCGCGGGGCACGGCGGGGTCAGCGGGCGGTACGAGAAATGGCGCGAGGTCGCGTTCGAGTACGCCTGGGTCCTCGACACTGTCGGTGCCGGCGACCGGTAGTCGGCAGCGCTGATCGCCACGGTGATAGCTCTACCCTTCCGGCTGCCGGGCGACCGGACGGGTAGAGCCACCGGCCTACCGAGCGACCGGACGGCAGGCGCCGCGCGGTTCCCGTCCGCGCACGTCACGGCACCGGCGTGCGTCGTTCCGTCCCACGCTCGCCGGGTGCGCGGCCGCGGGCGCCCGCGGGGGGGTGGCGACCGGACCGTGGCCGGATGTTCGCCCGGCAGTCACACCCGCTGCACGGTCTGGTCACCGGACCTGCATGTATAGGTCATCGGCATGGCATACGGCGGTCACCTCCGGCTGCCACCGTTGGTACATGAACGCTGAGCTGCTCGTATCGGTGTCCGGAGTCCGGGAAACCACCCGGGACGCGGCGATCGGGTTCGCCGAGGAGATGGATCAGCGCGGTGTGCGGTTGTCGCTGCTGGTGGCGCCCCGCCTGAAGGGGAAGTACCGGCTGACCGACGACCCCACCTCGCAGGAGTGGTTGCGTGGCCGCCGGGAACGCGGGGACGCCATCGTGCTGCACGGGTACGACCAGGCTGCCACGAAACGGCGCCGTGCCGAATTCGCGACCCTGCCCAAACACGAGGCGCTGCTGCGGCTCACGGCGGCCGATCGGGTGATGGAGCAGGTCGGGCTGCGGACCCGGCTGTTCGCGGCCCCGCGCTGGGATGCATCCGCCGGTGCCGTCGCGGCGCTGCCCGAGCTCGGTTTCCGGGTGTCGCTGGGGCTGAACGGTATTCACGATCTACAACGCAATACCGTGCAGAAGGCGCGGGTCTACGGCATCGGTGAAGGTTTCCGGGCCGAACCGTGGTGGTGCCGGGCGCTGGTGCTCGGCGCTGCCCGGACCGCCCGGCGCGGCGGGGTGTTGCGGCTGGCGGTGTCGGCCGCGCAGCTGGGGCGGCCGGGTCCGCGGCAGGCGATGCTGGATGCGGTCGATCTCGCGCTGTATCACGGGGCGCGCGGCGATGTGTACCGCTGGGAAGTCGTTGCCGCGGTGCGCGCGGCCTGAGACTCCGCCGCCCCCTGATCGGCGATAACGGGGGCGGCGGTTTCGGCCGGGTATTGCCGGCTCAGAAGGCGGTGGTGTCTTCCGGGCGGAGCGGTGTGAACTCCGTGTCGCTCTTGCGCATTTCGTCGAGCCGGCTGAAGTAGACCCCCCAGGCCTGCTCGGCGATGATCCCGTAGTGGATGGGGAACGCCACCCGCGGCGCGACCGAACGCAGATAGTCGACCGCTTCGCTGATCTTCATCCACGGCGCCGCGGCGGGGACCGCCAGTACATCCACCGGGGTGTAGGGCACCCACAGCGAATCACCCGGATGGACGAACCGGGTCGGGTTGCCGGTGTTGCCGAGTTGGAACACGGTGTTGTCGACGACCGGGAGCTCGGGATGGATCACCGCGTGCCGGCCGCCGCCGCCGGTGATCCGCAACTCGCCGAGCTCGATCACATTGCCCGCGTGCACCGCCTCCCACGGACCCTCGTGTAACTCGGCGGTCTGCGGGTCCGACAGCAGGCGGGCGCCGGGGTTGGCGGCGATCAGCGCCTCGATCCGCTTCGGGTCGATATGGTCTGCGTGCTGATGGGTGACGGCGATGGCGTCCAATCCGGTGAGACCTTCGAAACCGTGCGAGAACGCGCCGGGATCGAAGAGAACCTTCTTACCGTGCAGTTCGACGAGTACGCAGGAGTGACCGAAATGGGCTACATGCATGCTCCCAGGCTAGTACTGCAGGACGGGTTCACCTCACCCGCCGCGAGCGCCGGTAGTCGCGGCAATTAGGCTGCTCAGGTAACCCCATCAGCGTTCCGGCCCGTTGCAGCGCCGGGCGCAGCTCACCCCTTTTCGTGAGGAGCAACCCGTGGCACGTGTCGTGGTCGAGGTGATGCCGAAGGCCGAGATCCTGGATCCGCAGGGGCAGGCCATAGCCGGCGCGCTACCGCGCCTGGGATTCGAAGGCGTCACCGATGTCCGGCAGGGCAAACGGTTCGAACTCGAGGTCGGCGACGATATGAGCGACGACCAGATCGCGGCGATCGCCGAATCGCTGCTGGCCAACACCGTGATCGAGGACTGGAAGGTGGTGCGCGTCTCGTGACCGCCCGTATCGGGGTCATCACCTTCCCGGGCACCCTCGACGATGTGGACGCCGCCCGCGCCGTGCGGCTGGCCGGCGCCGAAGCGGTGAACCTCTGGCACGCCGATGCCGACCTCAAAGGCGTGGACGCGGTCGTGGTCCCCGGCGGTTTCTCCTACGGCGACTATCTGCGCTGCGGTGCCATCGCCCGGTTCGCCCCCGTGATGGGCACCGTGATCGAGGCGGCCGGCAAAGGTATGCCGGTACTCGGTATCTGCAACGGTTTCCAGGTGCTGTGCGAGGCCGGGCTGCTGCCCGGTGCGCTCACCCGCAACGAGGGCCTGCATTTCATCTGCCGCGACCAATGGCTGCGGGTCGAGGCCACCGATACCGCCTGGACCTCCCGCTACGAACCCGGCGCGCAGATCCTGGTCCCGCTGAAATCGGGCGAGGGCCGCTACCAGGCGTCGCAGCCGGTGCTCGACGAACTCGAGGGCGAGGGCCGGGTGGTGTTCCGCTACGAAGGCGACAACCCCAACGGCTCGCAGCGCTCGATCGCGGGAATCGCCTCGGCGAACAAGCGGGTCGTGGGGCTCATGCCGCACCCCGAACACGCCACCGAGGCGCTCACCGGTCCGAGTGACGACGGGCTGGGGTTGTTCCTGTCTGCCTTGGATGTCTTGGTTGCTTCCTGAATCGGTGCCCGGTGGGGAATCGGTGTTCGGTGTCGCGAATAGCGTGGTCAGGGTCTCGGACGCACCTAACGGTATGACTCGGTAATACCGGGCCGGTAAGCTGCTTTCGTGAAAAAGATCACGATCAGCATCCCGGACGAGATCGCAGAAAAGGCTGCTCGCGCCGTCGACTCCGGCGATGCCTCCTCGGTGTCGGCGTGGTTCGCTGATCTGGCCCGCCGCGAACCCGACTGGGCTGCCGCCGCCGAAATCTTCGCCGAACTCGCCGTCGAGGCCGGGGTAACCGGCGCCGATCGCGAATGGGCTGCCGGCGTGTTCGATGAGATCGATGCCGAGCACTCCGATCCCCTCGGCGGCGCGGCGTGATCGTTCTCGATACCGGTGCGCTGATCGGACTCGGGAAAGGCAAGCCTCGCGCTGTCGGGCTGCTCGCGGAAGCCGCCCGCCGGAGAACCCGAATCGTCGTACCGGCAACGGTGCTGGCGCAATCGTGGCGCAATGATCCCCGGCAGCATCCGATTCGACGATTGTTGAAAACAGATACGGTGAGCATCATTGCGCTCGACGAGGCGGCCGCCGTCGCCATCGGCGTGGTGCTTGCCGCGTCCGGTACCGCCGACATGGTGGACGCTCACGTGATCGTGGCCGCCAGGGCCCTGCGCCGACCGCGTCGTCACCTCCGACCCGGACGACTTGACCGCGCTCGACCCGGCGGTGCGGCTGGTGGTGGTCTGACAGATCTTCATGTGGCACGCATAAGGTCACTCTTATGCCGAGTTCTGCTACCGCGGCTTCGGCCGCCGGGCTGTGCGCCTTCATCGATGCTTCTCCTTCGCCGTTCCACGTTTGCCGGACCATCGCCGAAGATCTGGACAGGAACGGTTTCGTTCGTCTCGACGAGACGCAGCCCTGGCCCACCGCAGGTGGCAGGTATTACGTCGTACGGGGTGGTTCGCTCGTCGCCTGGGCCGATCCGGCGCGGACCGGCCCCTTCCGGGTTGTCGGGGCGCATACCGACAGCCCCAACCTGCGAGTCAAACAGCACCCTGATCTGTCGGTGGCCGGATGGCAGCTGGTGCGGCTGGAACCGTACGGCGGGGCCTGGCTGAATTCGTGGCTGGATCGGGAACTGGGAATTTCCGGGCGGCTCAGTGTGCGGGAGGGCAACAGGCTCGCCGAGCGGCTCGTGCGGATCGACGAGCCGATCCTGCGTGTCCCGCAGCTGGCCATCCACCTCTCCGAGGATCGGCGCGGGGTGACGCTCGACCCGCAGCGTCATCTGAACGCGATCTGGGGCGTGGGCGGCGAACCCGCGTCCTTCCTGGACTATGTGGCCGAAGCCGCCGGGGTGGATCCCGCGGCCGTGCTCGGATGGGAACTGATGACCCACGATCTTGCGGCGAGCCGGGTGATCGGCGCGGGCCAGGATCTGATCAGCGCGCCGCGGTTGGACAACCAGGGCACCTGCTACGCCGGTCTGCAGGCGTTCCGTACGGCGGTGGACAACCCGGGCGCCGCGGTTCCGGTGCTCGCGGTATTCGATCACGAGGAGGTCGGCAGCCAATCCGACCGCGGTGCCCAGTCCGAACTGCTGTCCACGGTGCTGGAACGGATCGTGCTGGCGCGGGGCGGCGGTCGCGCCGATTTCCTGGCCGCGATGGCGGGGTCTGTGTGCGCGTCCGGTGATATGGCTCATGCCACCCACCCGAACTATCCGGAGCGGCACGAGCCCGCGCACGGGATCGCGATCAACGGCGGACCGGTGCTCAAGGTCAACCAGAATCTGCGCTACGCGACCGATGCGGTCGGTGCAGGCGCGTTCGCGCTGGCGTGCGCGCAGGCGGGCGTCCCGATGCAGCGGTATGTGCATCGGGCCGATCTGCCGTGCGGATCCACCATCGGCCCGATGACCGCTGCCCGCACCGGTATGCCGACCGTGGATATCGGCGCACCGCAGCTGGCGATGCACTCGGCGCGGGAAATGATGGGCGTCGCCGATATCACCGCGTACGCCGCGGCACTGGCCGCCTTCCTCGCACCCGAGAACTGATCCGGACGACGCCGGAAACAATCGCTCCGCTCGGGGCGCTGCGCCGTGCACCGCCTTCGTGCTACCGGTAGGGCGGGCCGGGGATTTACCCCGTCGGTTCGGCGGTGGTCCGCGGCCGCGCCCGGTAGTTCGGGCGGTGACCGGGCAGCGCTCGGCCCCGGCTCGATGACCGGGGCGTCGGCGGCAATGGGGCCGGGAATGTGCGCGGCGCAGGTGAACGTAAGATTCGTGCTGGATCAAACCTGTCGGGGCCCCGCCGTCGAGGCCCTGTGTTCCGGCCCCACCCGTGTTCCCGATATCCCGCGGCGTCGACGCGAAAAAGCAGCCGTGGAATGCCCGGATACGCGACCCGGACCGGAGCCCGCGCGCGCCGGCGCGCCAACCTACGAAAGGATCCTGGTAATCCCGTGACTGAGCAGGTCGATACGGTCGCCATCGCCGCCGCACATCCGGATACGCCGCAGCCGTACGCCGAGCTCGGCCTCAAGGACGACGAATACGCCCGGATCCGGGAAATTCTGGGTCGCCGGCCCACCGATGCCGAGCTGGCCATGTATTCGGTGATGTGGAGCGAGCACTGCTCCTACAAATCCTCGAAGGTGCACCTGCGCTATTTCGGGGAGACCACCACCGACGAGATGCGCGCCTCGATGCTTGCGGGTATCGGTGAGAACGCGGGTGTGGTCGATATCGGTGACGGCTGGGCGGTCACCTTCAAGGTGGAGAGTCACAACCATCCCTCGTATGTCGAGCCGTACCAGGGCGCGGCCACGGGGGTCGGCGGAATCGTCCGCGACATCATGGCGATGGGTGCGCGGCCGATCGCGGTCATGGACCAGCTGCGGTTCGGCGCCGCGGATGCCGCGGACACCCGCCGGGTCGTCGACGGTGTGGTGCGCGGTATCGGCGGGTACGGCAACTCGCTCGGACTGCCGAATATCGGTGGCGAGACCGTGTTCGATGCCTCCTACCAGGGCAATCCGCTGGTGAACGCGCTGTGCGCGGGTGCCATGCGGGTGGAAGATCTGCATCTGGCGTTCGCGTCCGGCGCCGGTAACAAGATCATCCTGTTCGGTGCGCGTACCGGCCTCGACGGTATCGGCGGCGTCTCGGTGCTCGCCTCGGACACCTTCTCCGGCGATGAATCCGGTACCGGTCGCAAGAAGCTGCCGAGCGTGCAGGTGGGTGACCCGTTCACCGAAAAAGTCCTCATCGAATGCTGTCTCGAGCTGTACCACGCCGGACTGGTCGTGGGGATCCAGGACCTCGGCGGTGCCGGACTGGCCTGCGCGACCTCCGAGCTTGCCGCCGCCGGTGACGGCGGAATGCGGATCGAGCTCGACCGGGTGCCGCTGCGGGCCGCCGATATGACCCCGGCCGAAATCCTGTCCAGCGAATCGCAGGAACGGATGTGCGCGGTCGTCACGCCGGAGAACGTCGATGCGTTCCTCGCGGTCTGCGCCAAATGGGATGTGCTCGCCACCGTAATCGGTGAGGTCACCGACGGTGAGCGGCTCGAAATCAGCTGGTACGGGGAAACCGTGCTGGATGTTCCGCCACGCACTGTGGCGCACGAAGGTCCGGTGTACGAGCGCCCCGTCCAGCGCCCCGGCACCCAGGACGCCCTCAACGCCGACACCCCCGACAACCTGCCCCGGCCGAAAACCGCCGAGGAACTGCGCGACACCCTGCTGAAGATGGTGTCGAGCCCGCAGCTCTGCAGCCGCCGCTGGATCACCGAACAGTACGACCGCTACGTCCGGGGTAACACAGTCCTCGCCGAATACGCCGACGCCGGCGTGATCCGGGTGGACGAGGGAACCGGGCGCGGTATCGCGCTGGCCACCGACGCCAACGGCCACTACACCAAGCTCGACCCCTACACCGGCGCGCGGCTGGCGCTGGCCGAGGCGTACCGCAATGTCGCCACCACCGGCGCCACCCCGAAGGCCGTCACCAACTGCCTGAACTTCGGGTCGCCGGAGGATCCCGGCGTGATGTGGCAGTTCCAGCAGGCCGTACGCGGACTCGCCGACGGCTGCGCCGAACTCGGCATCCCGGTGACCGGTGGCAATGTCAGCTTCTACAACCAGACCGGAGAGAACGCCATCCTGCCGACCCCCGTGGTGGGTGTGCTCGGTGTGATCGACGATGTGCACCGGCGTATTCCGACCGGCCTCGGCCTGGAGCCGGGGGAGACCCTGATCCTGCTGGGCGATACGCGGGACGAATTCGGTGGCTCGGTCTGGGCGCAGGTCGCACACGATCACCTGGGCGGATTGCCGCCGCAGGTGGATCTCGCCCGGGAGAAGCTGCTGGCGGAGGTGCTCACCGCCGGGTCCCGCGACGGCATGATCAGCGCCGCCCACGATCTGTCCGAGGGCGGTCTGGCCCAGGCCGTGGTCGAAGCCGCGCTGGCCGGCGAGACCGGCTGCCGCATCCTGCTGCCGGAGGATGCCGACCCGTTCGTCGCGCTGTTCTCCGAATCGGCGGGCCGGGTACTGGTCGCGGTGCCGCGGTCGGAGGAGACCCGGTTCACCCGGATGTGCACCGCCCGCGAACTGCCGTGGGTGCGGATCGGTGTGGTGGACCAGGGCTCGGATTCGATCGAGGTCCAGGGCCAGTTCTCCGTACCGATGACCGAACTCCGCGCCGCCTACGAGGGCACGCTACCGGCCCTTTTCGGCGGCCACGCCTGATTCCGGGGCGGGCGTGCCACGCCGGAGGTGACCCGGGCCACCTGCCGGTACCGGTTACGCCCGCCATACTGGATAAGTGCTGGAGACCGCGAACACAGTGACCCGATTGCGGTCGCGCTGTATCGCGATGATCGAGCGCACCGAGCGGATCGTCGACCTGAACTATGTGGGTCTGGTGGTCGCGACGGTGTTCTTCGCGCTCTCGATGACGCCGTCGCTGCTGCCGCGCGACTGGATGTTCCAGGGCCTGATCAGCGGGATCAACGCGGCCATCGGCTACGGCGTGGGGTGCCTGCTCGAATGGCTTTTCCGGTTGTGGATCCGGCCCCGGCTCACCCGGATTCCCGCCCCGCCCCGCTGGACTCGGTACGCGCTGAAATCCGCGGTATTGCTGAGTGCCGCGCTGGGGGCGGCCTACATGCTCGTCCAATCGGCGCACTGGCAGCGGGAAATTGCGGCATTGATGGGGATGGAAGGCACCACGACCCCGGCGTATCTACGGACCGGCGGGTTGAGCCTGGCCATCGGCATCCTCGTCGTCGCCGGGTATCGCACCGTGCGCGAACTCATCCTGTTCTTCGCCCGGCAGTTGAACCGCTGGGTGCGGATACCGCGGGAACTGGCGCCCGCGGCCGGCGCGCTGGTGCTGGTTCTGCTGGTGGTGACCCTGTTCAACGGTGTGGCCACCCGTGCCTTCTTCGCCGTCGCCAATTCCGCGTTCAGCGTCCGTAACGACACCACCTCCGACTACGCGATCCCACCGCGGCTGCCGGAACGGTCCGGCAGCCCGGATTCACTGGCGGCGTGGGACACCCTCGGCTTCGAGGGCCGCTGGTTCGTATCGCACGGCCCGAGCGCGGAGCGGATCTCCTGGGTCACCGGCCGGCCGGCCCGCGAACCGATCCGCGCCTATATCGGACTCGAATCCGTCGCCGATACCGAGCGGACCCAGGCCGAACTCGCCGTCGCGGAACTGGAACGAACCGGTGCCTTCGATCGCGAGGTGCTGGTCGTGGTCACCACCACCGGTACGGGCTGGGTCAATTCCATGGCGGCCAACGCGATCGAGTACATGTACGGCGGCGATACCGCCATCGTGGCCAGTCAGTATTCGTATCTGCCCAGCGCACTGTCCTTCCTGGCCGACCGCGGCAAGGCTGCCGCCGCGGGCCGCGAATTGTTCGATGCGGTGTACGAAAGGACCCGCGCCCGCGCGCCCGAAGACCGCCCGAAACTGCTGGTGTACGGGGAAAGTCTCGGTTCGCAAGGTTCGGAGGCCGCGTTCGACGGACTGGCCGATCTGCGCGCGAAAGTCGACGGTGCGCTCTGGGTCGGCCCGCCCAACTCCAACCGGCTGTGGCAGCAATTCGTCAGCCGCCGCGACCCGGGCTCGCCGGAGACACGGCCGGTGTACGCCGACGGACTGGTGATCCGGTTCGCCACCGATGCCGCCGATCTCGGCCGCCCGGGCCCGGAATGGCGGGCCCCGCGAATCGCCTATCTGCAACACGCCTCCGATCCGATCGTCTGGTGGTCGACGGATCTCCTCTTCAGCCGTCCGGACTGGCTGTCCGAACCGCGCGGTGTGGATGTCTCCCCGCGGATGCGCTGGGCGCCGCTGGTCACGTTCTGGCAGGTCTCCGCGGATCTCACGAACGCACAGGGCGTCCGGGACGGGCATGGGCACCGGTACGGGAGCCTCGTCATGGACGCTTGGTCCGCGATCACCCACCCGCCGGGCTGGAACCCCGAACTGGCCGAACGCGTCAGGCTCGAGATCGAGGCATACGAGGCCTATGAGCGGGAGGTGAAATGATCATCCGGGTCGTCGCCGCGGTGGCCGCGCCGCTGGTGTGGAACAACTGGCTGTTGCCGCGGCTCGCACTGGACCGCCGCGGCCGCACCGCCGCCGGTGCCCTTGCGGCGACCGGATACGCAATCACGTTGCGCGGCCGCCCGAATTGGTTCTCCGCCCGCGGAGCCGGCGTCGGGATCGGCTGTGCCGCGCTGGTCGCGGCCGGGTATGCGGCAGCGTTCGCGGTACCTGCCGTGCGTCGCTCGCTCTCGGGGCCGGGGGACCGCGCGGCGGATGTGGGCACGGTGGAGTGGATCGCGGTGCATATCCCGCTCGGCACCGTCTACACCGAGGAACTGATCTTCCGTGCCACCCTGGAGCCGTTGCTGGACGAACAATTCGGTGTCCGTGCCGGAACAGCCCTCGGCAGCGCGGCTTTCGGGTTGTGGCATATCCACCCGGCCCGCGCCGCAGGGGACAGCGTGCTCGGCACGGTGGTTGTCACCGGTGCCGCCGGGTTCGTGTTCGGCACGCTGCGACGGTGGACGGGCAGTGCCACCGCGCCCGCCTTGCTGCATTGGACAGTGAATGCGGGCGGGGCCCTGTTCGCCCGGCTCGGCTCCGTTCGCGCGGCGCCGGTTTCGCCGGTTTCCGGTGGGCGCGGACGTCGCGAAAGTGACACACTTCGCCGGTGAGGTTGATCGACAGCGACGGATACGGTGTGGAGCTCACTGTTGCCGGATATCAGTTTCCGGACCATATCGATCCGCGAATCAGGTACAGCTGGCTGATAATCGCCGGCACCGCGAACTGCCCCGAGGGGAACTGGGCCTTCCGCTGGCAGGCACTGACGCTCGACGATGCGGTCGAACTGGCCGAATGGCTACGTCGTATTGCCGTCGCAGCCGAACCCGGCGGCGACCCGCTACCCGGGCCCGCACGCCTCGAGTTCACCGAACCCAATCTGAGCTTCACCGCCGTATCCATGGCCGATGCGGTGGAATTGCGGATCGGCCTCGACCTCGAATTCTCCCCGCCGTGGAACCGGCGCGTGACGGCAGGCGAGCCCAGCGTGATCACGGCGCGGCTCGGCGCGGCGGAGCTGACGACCGCGGCCGAGGACCTCGGTGCCGAATTGGGCAGTTATCTGCCGCCCGGTGGCCGCTTGCTCGGCCGCGTCCGCTGATTCGTGACCGGGTTGCGCCGGGAGTGCTACACCGGGTGATATCGCCCACGTTGCGCCCGGCCGTCCACGAGGCTTATGGGTGATCACCCTGATATATCCCTCGGGTAGCTCGCCCCGGCGAGGGAACCGTTCCGGATCACCCGGCCGTACCGCACCGTTTGTGCAGGTGAAAGGCAGGTTAACTGGGTGGGTCCGGTTATCGGCGCCTGGTTGCCCATGCGCGAGGCGGAGTTGCTGACAGCGCGGTTCGACCGGTCGACCGCGCTTGCTGCCGGGGTGCTGATCCGGTGCCGCTTCCGGTACGTGCACCCGTAGAATGTCGGTTGCCCCCACACCCGCCCGACCAGGGAGCGCACGGTGACCCTCGCCGATCGATCGGCCCTCAGCAACCCCACCGCAACCGACGAGACGGAGAACCCGCCTCGTGAGGAATGCGGAGTCTTCGGAGTCTGGGCTCCGGGGGAGGACGTGGCCAAACTCACCTACTACGGCCTGTACGCGTTGCAACACCGCGGTCAGGAGGCGGCGGGTATCGCGGTCTCCGACGGTTCGCAGGTTCTGGTTTTCAAGGATCTCGGGCTGGTGAGCCAGGTCTTCGACGAGCAAACCCTCGCCGCCATGCCCGGACATGTGGCCATCGGCCACTGCCGGTACTCGACCACCGGTGCCACCACCTGGGAGAACGCGCAACCGATCTTCCGGACCACCGCCGTCGGTTCCGGGCTCGCGCTCGGCCACAACGGCAATCTCGTCAACACCGCCGAATTGGCCGAGCGAGCCCGTGAACTCGGCCTGGTCGGCGGCCCCGGCCGCCCCGGTGCGGTCTCGGCCACCTCCGATTCCGATGTGATGACCGCCCTGCTGGCCCATGCCGCCGCCGATTCGAGTATCGAACAGGCCGCCATGGAGTTGCTGCCCACCGTGCGCGGCGCGTTCTGCCTGACCTTCATGGACGAGCACACCCTCTATGCCGCCCGCGACCCGCACGGAGTGCGCCCGCTGGTGCTCGGCCGGCTCGACCGCGGCTGGGTGGTCGCCAGCGAAACCGCCGCCCTCGATATCGTCGGAGCCTCCTTCGTCCGCGAGATCGAGCCCGGGGAACTGCTGGCCATCGACGCCGATGGCGTGCGGTCGCTGCGTTTCGCCAACCCCGAACCCAAGGGGTGCGTATTCGAATACGTTTATCTGGCCCGCCCGGACAGCGCTATCGCCGGCCGTTCCGTCCACGCGACGCGGGTCGAGATCGGTCGCCGCCTCGCTGGTGAGCATCCCGTCGATGCCGACCTGGTGATACCCGTCCCCGAGTCCGGTACACCGGCCGCGGTGGGCTACGCCCAGGGCTCCGGTGTGCCCTACGGGCAGGGCCTGATGAAGAACGCCTATGTCGGCCGCACCTTCATCCAGCCCAGCCAGACCATCCGGCAGCTCGGAATCCGGCTGAAACTCAACCCCTTGCGTGAGGTGATCCGGGGTAAGCGGCTGATCGTGGTCGACGATTCCATCGTCCGCGGCAATACCCAGCGCGCGCTGATCCGGATGCTGCGCGAAGCGGGCGCGCTCGAAATCCATGTCCGGATCGCTTCGCCGCCGGTGAAGTGGCCGTGCTTCTACGGAATCGACTTCGCTTCCCGTGCGGAACTCGTCGCCAACAACGCCGGTACCGACCCGGACGGCCCCACCGGTACGGCCGCCGACCCGGCGGCACTGCACGAGATGGTCGAGGGCGTACGCCGGTCCATCGGCGCCGACACCCTGGGTTACATCTCGCTCGACGGTATGATCGCCGCCACCGAACAGCCCAGCTCCCGGCTGTGTGCCGCATGTTTCGACGGCCACTACCCGATCCCGTTGCCCACCGAAGCCTCCATCGGCAAGAACCTCCTGGAATTCGGCGGCCGCTCGCCGAGCCTGCTCACCGAAAACGCCAACGCCAGCGCCCTCAGCCGGCCGTGACACGGGTGCCGCCGCGGGCGGCGCGGAGTTCGGCCCGAAAGCAAACATAGGGGTAGCACCCCGCGCGCCGGAGCCGCGCCATAGACTCAGACCAGGCAAATTATCCGCGGATTCGGTTTGGAGCTTCCCCCGACAATGACTGAGCAGAACGCTACCGGTGCCGGTGCCTCCTATGCCGAAGCAGGCGTGGACATCGAGGCCGGTGACCGGGCCGTCGAGTTGTTCGCCCCGCTGGCGCGTAAGGCCACCCGCCCCGAGGTGCAGGGCGGACTGGGTGGTTTCGCCGGGCTGTTCGCGCTGAAGAAGAATTATCGGGAGCCCCTTCTCGCGTCGTCCACCGACGGTGTCGGCACCAAGATCGCGGTCGCGCAGGCCATGGACAAACACGACACCGTGGGCCTGGACCTGGTGGCGATGGTCGTCGACGACCTGGTGGTATGCGGCGCCGAGCCGCTGTTCCTGCAGGATTACATCGCCGTCGGCAAGGTGGTGCCGGAACGCGTCGCCGAACTGGTCTCCGGTATCGCCGAGGGGTGTGTGCGCGCCGGATGCGCATTGCTGGGCGGGGAAACCGCCGAACACCCCGGGATGATGGGTGCTCAGGATTACGATCTGTCGGCCACCGGCGTCGGTGTGGTGGAAGCCGATGAGCTACTCGGCCCGGACCGGGTACGCCCCGGTGATGTGGTGATCGCCATGGGATCGTCCGGTCTGCATTCCAACGGCTACAGCCTGGCCCGCAAGGTGATGCTGGAGATCGACCGGATGGCGTTGAGCGGGCATGTGGAGGAGTTCGGCCGCACCCTCGGTGAAGAACTGCTGGAACCGACCCGGATCTATGCCAAGGACTGCCTGGCGCTGATCGCCGAGACCGATGTCCGCACCTTCGCACATATCACCGGCGGTGGTCTGGCGGCCAACTTGGCGCGGGTGCTACCGGCCGGGCTGGTGGCCGAACTGGATCGTGGGTCGTGGAGCCCGGCACCGGTGTTCAAGATGATCGCGCAACGGGGCCGGGTGGATCGCGCCGAGATGGAGAAGACGTTCAATATGGGCGTCGGAATGGTGGCCGTGGTGGCTCCCGAGGATGTCGATCGGGCGCTGGCCGTACTCACCGCCCGCCATATCGAATGCTGGACACTGGGCACGGTGAAGAAGGCCAAGGACGCCGATGCACCGCGTACGGTTCTCGTGGGCGACCATCCCCGTTTCTGAACCGGGCCTGTAGCCGGGGGCGAGCAAGCGAGCCCGCTTGCACCCGCTCCTGCGGTCGGCCGCGGTTGGTGGGGCCGATCGGCCGGCCTCGGGAGTAGCGCGCGGTCGGCTCCGGGCTCGGCGACTGGTGGTCCGGCCCGCGGTGATCGAGACCGGCACCGGTACGCGGCCGGCCGCGGCGGGTGTGATTGCCCGGCCGAACGAGCGTGCGGCCGGGCGCAGCCCGGTCTACTCCGAATCAGTGGCGGATTCTTGATGATCCGAGATCGCCGCTTCGGAGTCCGGCAGGATCAGGGTCGAGCAGGGCGCTCGATGGACCGGATTGCCCAGGGACCGCCGGACACGAAGCCGAATCAGCAGCGCCGCTCGGCCGAAACCTGAACCCTACGGGGCGCTGCAATCGGACAGTGCGCCCATCGGTTTGCGGGACTAAGCGACCCTTCGCGGGACAGCGGTCGCTCCCACTATGGAGAGAATGAACTGGCGGCCCGTCGGCGCGGCCCACCTGCTCACACATTGTTCCGATTCGGCGCTGCCGATAGGTACCGTTCGGACCGACTCGCCGGTTCACGTCATCCACCGCCCGGAAAACCCGGCGGGGAACGGCGCGAACCGGCGTCAACGGCCAAAGGGGAGGCCTATCGGCCTCCCCCCGAACGTTTTACCTGATCAGCGGCGCCAGTCGTCGTAGTTGTCGTCCTCGTCCCATTTGGACAAGGAGTCGTCCGCGTCGTGCTCATCCGACAGGACTCCGCCACGGCGGGCGTTGTCACTACCGGAAAGCTCGCGCTGAAGGCTCGCCAAATCAGTCGTCGGCGAGCTGTACTTCAGCTCGCGAGCGACCTTGGTCTGCTTTGCCTTAGCCCGGCCACGGCCCATGGCTGACCCCCTCGCGTCACAGCGGGGCGGCCTGGGGATTGGTGGCGGCCCCGTTCGAATTAATATCTTCCTGACAGACACTTTAGCGCGTGTCCGGCGGTTGCGCCTCCATGAGTCCGCTATCGGGTGTATCAACCGACCGGTTTGCCGATGTTTCGCTGCTCAGTCGCTAGTCGGAATCACCTCGGGTATGGCGCGTATCACACCCACGCGGCTGCCTCCCCCGAATACCGGGGGCGCGGCGAGCTCGGCCAATTCCGCCGACCACGCGACCCCCATGCGCTGCAGAATTGCCATGGTCAGCGGGATTCTTGCCCGGTCGGCGCCGTCGTCGATCTTGTACGCGAAGGCGCTGCCATCCGGTAACGCACCCGCGTGCACACCGTCGGCACCGATCTTGCAGAGCAGTCCGGGCACCGCGCGCATGGCCAGCAGATCGGGTCCGTTGGTGCCCGAGATCACCCATGGCCGGTCGCGTAGGACCTCGGCGATCCGGCGTTCCGGGGTACCCGGAGCCGAGGTGGCCAGCGTCGTGAACGCGCGTGCGAGGTTGACCAGCGCGACCGGGACGATGGGCAGGCCGCACCCGTCGATCCCGAGATCCGTTTCCGGTTCGCCGGTCATCGCGATCACCTCGGCCACGACCGCCTGTTGCAGCGGATGGCCGGGTTCGGTGTAGCCGGCGGTCGGCCACCCGTTCAGGACACAGGTCGCCAGCATGGCGGCATGTTTTCCGGAGCAGTTCATAAAACGTTTCGCGGGGCCGTCACCACGGTGGATCATCCCGGCGCGGGCCTTCTCGTCCATCGGCAGGTCGGGCGGGCAGGCCAGGTCGTCCTCGGCGAAACCGTAGCGCTCCAGGAGACGTTCGACCAGCCGGATATGTTCCGGCTCGCCGGTATGCGAGGCGCCGGCGATGGCGAGCTCGTCCTCGTCGATCGGGTCGAAGCCGAGTTTCAGCAGGGTGAGCGCCTGCAACGGTTTGTTGGTGGAACGCGGGTAGATCGGCACGTGTACGGAACCGGCTTCGAACGTCGGTTCACCGTCCGGGCCGATGATCACCACCGAACCGCGGTGCACGCATTCGCGAAAACCGGAGCGCACTACCTCCACCAGATCGACGCTCATGCGTTGTCCTCCGAAAGTGAGTGGCCACCGCGTTCCGGGGACACCCGCACTGCCGTCGACAGGCCCCGTCCGTTCATACGGTTGCCTCGGTTTCTCCGGCCGGAAGACGGAGTGCGGCCAAAGCTTTTTCCGGGGCGGCCGTCGCGAGCGCGACGGGACTGCCCGGGACCGGGTCCGGCGGCGCGGCGGCGCCTCGCGTGGCGGGCGATCTGGGCGCGGCAATGGCCGAAGGTGGCGCAGGGGACGCGCGGTCCGCTGACCTCGAGCACCGCCTCGCCGACGGTGCAGCGCGCGCCGATGACGGCATCGCTGAGCGGGAGTCCGGCGATCCGCAGGTTCTCCCCGAACCAGCCGACGGGTAGTTCCCGGCCGAGTTCGGCGGACCAGTTGGCCGCGTCTTCGTCGGCGTACCCGTAGACGGCCTGGTGTACGCCGTCGTGGTCTCTCGTATTGCAGACGTGGTCGCCGGCGAGGCCGAGGCGCTGCGCCCGGACCCGCCCGGTGACGGGGCGTTTATCGATTGCGCTGCGCCCGACTCGGCCCGGCACCGTCAGCTCGGCGTGGACGACGCAGACGGCCAGTACCCGGCCGGTGTGCCCAACCCGCATCCGCGCTCCTCTCGGATCGTCGTGCTCGATATGCGGCGGGTCAGCGCCCACGGAGCCGTTCGATGGCCTGGCGGCCGGGCTGAGGGCTGTCGTCGGCGACCACCGAATCGGGGTCGACGGCCGCGGCGGTATCGCCCACGGTGAGCTGGGTATCGACCGGGATGTTCCGTTTGATCAGTGCGAGCGCGACGGGGCCCAGTTCGTAGTGGTCGATCACGGTGCCGAGCACACCGACCGTCCGGCCGCCCGCGGTGATCGGGTCGCCGGGGGCGGGGCGTTCGACGGCGGAGCCGTCGAGATGCAGCAGGACCAGCCGCCGCGGTGGTTTACCGAGATTGTGGACGCGGGCCACGGTCTCCTGGCCGCGGTAGCAGCCTTTCTCGAGATGCACGGCGCCGTACTCGTCGGGCGCGCCGATCCAGTTCACCTCGTGCGGGATGGTGCGGTCGTCGGTGTCCACACCGATCCTGGGGCGCGCCGCGGCGACACGGAGGGCCTCGTAGGCCCAGGAACCGGCCGGTTGCGCACCGGCGGCGGTGAGTTCGGTCCAGTACGTCATCAGCTGGTCACGGGGGACCACGAGATCGAAGGAATCCGCCGTGGGCCAGGGCATCCGGCGCAGGAAACCGCCCCCCGGCAGCGGTAGCGCCTCGTAGGTTTCGGGTAGCCGGTCCACCCCCAGGGCGGCCGTCGCGGTGTGCGCAAGGGGGCCGAGCAGGCTCAGAACCGCGTAGTCCGGCTCCGCCTGCGGTTTGGCATCGGCCCAGAAGACCATTTTGGTGAGGAAGTCCAGCAGGGCCGGGCCGCGGTCGGCCTCGGTATCGATCCACACCGTGCCGGCGAGCTCGGTGAGGACGAAATGATGCTGCACCCGGCCGTTGAGGTCGAGGTCGAGGTTCTCCGCGCTGCGTCCGTCGGCCAGTTCGGCGATGTGCTGGCTGGTGACGGTATGCAGCCAGGTCAGCCGCTCGGCGCCGGTGATGGAGAAGACGAAGCGGTGCGACCGGTCCACGAGCGCGAGCCGTTCGTTCGCGGCGCGCTGTTCGCCGAGTGGGTCGCCGTAATGCCAGGGGACCGGGGCGTCCGGGGAACCGGGCACAGCGGCTACGGCTCCCGGTACAGCGAGGACAGGGCTGGGTGCGGCGACCACGGACACGGCTCCACTCTAGGAGCAAAACCCGCCGGCGCGCACGGTCGGGGTGTCAACCAGGGGTTTCGGGCGGGTCCCGATCCGGGTGCACCGGTACCAGCGGCAGCCGGCGGGCGATTTCCGGGGCGCGGCTGCCGGAGGCGTCGACCCGGCCCGCGGCCACTGCGGCCGGGAAATCCAGGAGTCCGGTCGCCAGCAACAACCAGGTCCGCGGATCGGTCTCCACGATATTGGGCGGGGTGCCGCGGGTATGCCGCGGACCTTCCACGCATTGGACCGCGACGAACGGCGGCACCCGGACCTCCACCGAATGCCCCGGTGCTGCGGCGGCCAGCGTGCGGGCGGTACCGCGGACCGCGGCGGCCAGTTCCGTGCGCGCCGGGGCCGGGGAGTTTTCGTCGAGCAGCCATGCGCGCACCGCGATCACCGCCGAGCGCACCTCGGCCGGGTCGATCTCCGTCCGTCGAGCCATGATCAGACTTTAACGAGCGCCGAAATCCCGGCCGAAACGCCGGATCGCCATGCGCAGAAGTGGCGTGCTCGAGACATCGGACGGCCGGTATTGCCAGTACTGTCGATGTTTGCGACCCTCACGCGGCCCGGTGTTGGCCTACGCTCATGCGCATGGTGGATCGAGTACTTGTAACACTCGACGGTGAAGTCCGCGACGCGGACCAGCCGTTGTTGTATGCCGATGATCTCGGCACGTTGCGCGGTGACGGAATTTTCGAGACGGCGCTGGTCCGCGGTGGCACGGTTTGCGCGCTCGATTTCCATCTGGCCAGGTTGCGTCGTTCCGCGCAGGCACTCGATCTACCCGAGCCCGACCTCGCGCGCTGGCGGGAAGCGATGGAGACCGCGGCAAAGGAATGGGGAGCCGAGGCCGAGGGGGTTATGCGGCTGGTGCTGACCCGCGGCCGGGAAAGCGAATCGGGCGGCCCCAAATCGGCTGTGCGCTCGGGGGAACTGTCCGAGGCCGTTCCGGTCCCGACGACCTACGTCATGGTCACGGGGGTACCGGAACGGGTGGCGGCGGCCAGAAACGAGGGTGTCGCGGTGGTGACACTGACCCGCGGTATCTCGGTCGATCTCGCACAGGCCGCCCCCTGGCAGTTGCTCGGCGCGAAAACCCTTTCCTACGCGACCAATATGGCTGCGCTGCGGTTCGCCGCCCGGATGGGTGCCGACGATGTCATCTTCACGAGTACGGAGCACCGGGTGCTCGAAGGGCCGCGTTCGACCGTGATGATCGTGCGGGACAAGCAGCTCATCACTCCGCCGGCCAAGCACGGGGTGCTGCCGGGGATAACTCAGCGGGCGCTGTACGCGGAAGCGGAACGCAACGGTTACGACTGCCGTTACGAGCCGCTGTTCAGTGCCGACCTGTTCGACTGCGACAGTATCTGGATGCTCAGCAGTGTGACGCTGGCGGCGCGGGTCAACTCGCTGGACGGGGTACGGCTGTCGGCGACGGATTCGGCGACCGAGATCGTCGAGATGGTGGACCGGGGGATCGAACGAGCCGGGACGATCGCGGACTGGTGAGTTGTGCGGCCCGGGTCACCGGGCTGTTATGAGTTGTGGCGGAATCGTCGGTTATTCGGTGTCGGCGGACACATTGATCCGCCCGAAACGGCGCGTAATCTTGTACTACGACACGTCGTAGTAACAGGAGGCTCGTGTGGATGCCCTGGATGTCTCGCGATGGCAGTTCGGCATCACGACCGTCTACCACTTCTTGTTCGTTCCCCTGACGATCGGCCTGGCGCCACTGGTCGCCGGGATGCAGACCGCCTGGGTCATCACCGGTAAAGATCACTGGTACCGGCTGACAAAATTCTTCGGGAAACTGTTCCTGATCAACTTCGCTCTCGGGGTCGCCACCGGGATCGTGCAGGAATTCCAGTTCGGAATGAACTGGAGCGAATACTCCCGTTTCGTCGGGGACGTATTCGGGGCGCCCCTGGCCCTCGAAGGGCTGGTGGCCTTCTTCATGGAATCCACCTTCATCGGGCTGTGGATATTCGGCTGGTCCCGGTTACCGAAACTCGTACATCTGGCCACCATCTGGATGGTGGCGATCGGCGTCAACGCCTCCGCGTACTTCATCATCGCCGCCAACTCGTTCATGCAGCACCCGGTCGGCGCCAGATACAACCCGGAAACGGGCCGCGCCGAGCTGACCAGCATCGTCGAACTGCTCACCAACAACACTGCCCTGGCCGCGTTCCCGCACGTGGTAGCGGGCTCGTTCCTCACCGCCGCCACCTTCGTGGCCGGGATCGCCGGCTGGTGGATGGTGCGCAACGCGCGCAGCGGTGACGCGGGCAAACTGGCCGAGGCACGCACCATGTGGCGTCCGGTGGCGCGGGTCTCCCTGCTGATCGCGGTGGTCGCCGGGGCCGCCCTGGTCTACACCGGCGACGTCCAGGGCAAACTCATGTTCGAGCAGCAGCCCATGAAGATGGCGTCGGCGGAATCGCTGTGCCATACCGCCCTCGACCCGGATTTCTCGATCCTCACCGTCGGCACCCACAACAACTGCGACAGCGTCACCCATGTGCTCGATGTACCCTTCGTGCTGCCCTGGCTGGCCGAAGGCCAGTTCACCGGCGTGGAACTCGAGGGCGTGGTCGACCTGCAGCAGGCCTACAACGAGAAATTCGGGCCCGGCGACTACCGGCCCAACTTGTTCGTCACCTACTGGTCGTTCCGCGCCATGATCGGCCTCGCCGCCGGATCGGCTCTGCTGGTGTTCGCCGGCTTCTGGATGACCCGCCGCGGCCGCGTACCCGATCAGCGCTGGTACTCGTGGTTGAGTCTGCTCGCCATCCCGACCCCCTTCCTGGCCAATGCGGCCGGGTGGGTGTTCACCGAGATGGGCCGGCAACCCTGGGTTGTGGTGCCCAACCCGACCGGTGACCAGGATCTGCGACTCATGGTCCAGGACGGGGTCTCCGATCACGCGACCGCGACGGTGTGGATCTCGCTGATCACCTTCACCGTCGTCTACGGGCTGCTCGCTGTCGTGTGGTTCTACCTGATGCGCCGCTACGTGCGGGAAGGGCCGGAACGGCCGCCCGAGGATGCGCCCGATTCGGATAAACCTGCCGCCGAGCAGCTTTCGTTCGCCTACTAGGAGCCGGGGATGGAACTGCAGGAATTCTGGTTCGTACTGATCGGGGTGCTCTTCACCGGGTACTTCGTGCTGGAGGGTTTCGATTTCGGGGTCGGGATGCTGATGCCGATACTCGGTAAAGGCTCCGATACCCGGCGGCGCGTGGTACTCAACACCATCGGGCCGGTCTGGGACGGCAACGAGGTCTGGCTGATCACCGCCGGCGGTGCGTTGTTCGCGGCGTTCCCGGAGTGGTACGCGAGCATGTTCTCCGGTTTCTACTTTCCGCTGCTGCTGTTGCTGGTGGCGTTGATCCTGCGGATCTGCGCGATCGAATACCGCGGCAAGATCGACGATCCACGCTGGCGGGCCCGGTGCGACCTCGGTATCGGTATCGGCTCCTGGGTACCTGCGTTGGCGTGGGGCTGGGTTTTCGCCAATATCGTGCGCGGCGTACCGCTCGATGCCGATAAACAGTTCACCGGTGCGATCGCGGGCCTGTTCAGCCCGTACGCTCTCCTGGGCGCCCTCACCACCGGTCTGCTGTTCGCCCTGCACGGCGCGGTCTTCCTGGCGCTCAAAACCGCAGGTGACGTGCGCGCCGACGCAGTGCGCACCGCCCGGCTGCTGCTGGTGCCCGCGGCCGCCGTGGTCGGCGGTTTCGGTCTCTGGACCCAGCTCGCGTACGGGGCGGACTGGACCTGGATCCTGCTGGCGGCCGCGGTATTCGGGCTGCTCGGAGGAGCCGCGGCCCTGTTCGCCGGCCGCGACGGCTGGGCGTTCACCGGTACGGCGCTCACCGTCCTCGCCGCCACCGCGCTGCTGTTCGGCGCCCTGTTCCCGGATGTCCTGCCCTCCACCATCGACCCCGCGTACAACCTCACGGTCGACAACGCCTCGTCCACCCCGTACACGTTGAAGGTCATGAGCTGGGCGGCATTGGCCGTCACCCCGGTGGTCCTCGGTTACCAGGCCTGGACGTACTGGGTGTTCCGCAAACGCATTAGTGTCGAGCACATCCCAGCCGGAATCGGACTTTCCCCACGTGTCGCAAACGAGGAGTGACCCCTGATGGCCCGCCCGCCCGTGGACCCACGCCTGTGGCGGTACGCACGCTCGGCCCGGAACTATCTGGTGCTCAGCGTCGGTCTGTCGCTGCTGACCACGGTCGCCATCGTGGCCGCCGCGGTCCTGCTGGGGCGGGTGCTGGCCGGTGTCATCACCGACCCGGGGCAGCGGTCCGTGGGCGCCTGGCACACCGAACTGGCGCTGTTGGCGTCGGCGATCGCGGTCCGGGTGCTGGCCGCCTGGTGGCAGGCGCGGATCGCGCACCGGGCCGGCGCCCGGGTCGTCGCCGAGCTGGAACAGTCGGTCCTCGCCGCGGGCGCGGGCCTACCGCCTCGCGAACTGGAAACGCGACGCACCGAACTCGCCGTGGTGGTGAGCAGCGGGCTCGGCGGCCTGCGCCCCTACCTCGCCGGGTACGTGCCCGCTCTGCTGCTGGCTGTCGTGGTACCGCCGGTGGTGCTGGTGGTGATCGCCGCGCACGATCTCACCTCGGCCGTCATCGTGATCATCACCCTGCCGCTGATCCCGATCTTCATGGTGCTCATCGGCCTGCTCACCGAGGGCCGGGCCCGCGCCACCCTGGACGCCACCACCCGGCTGTCCGATCAGCTCCTCGACCTGTTCGCCGGGATGCCCACCTTGCGTGCCCTCGGCCGGGAAACCGGCACGGCCACCGAAACCCCCGGTCGCACGATGAGCCGTCAGGTCCGGGAACTGGGCGAATCGTTGCACCGGCGCACCATGAGCGCGCTGCGGATCGCGTTCCTCTCCTCGATGGTGCTCGAGCTGCTGGCGACCCTGTCGGTAGCTCTGGTCGCCGTAGCGATCGGAATGCGGTTGGTGCACGGCGATATGAGCCTGTATGCCGGCGTGGTTGCGCTGGTTCTCGCACCCGAGGTCTATCTGCCGCTGCGCACCGTGGGCGAACGGTTCCATGCTGCCCAGGACGGAATGGCGGCCGCCGACAAAGCTTTCGCGATCCTCGACCCGGCGGGTGCGCAGGACGGGGACCGCTCGGATCCGGTTCGCGACCGGGAGGAGCCGGCGGCGGTCGATTCGCCGGAGCGCGCTGGTGCCGGTACAGGCGGCGGACGGGAACGCGGGCCGGCCGCTGGTGGCGAGTGTGCGCCGGCCGGCGCCGGCGGACGCGCCGGGGCCGAAAGCTCGTGGGGCGTTGCCGACCGGAGAGAAGCCGGAGACGGTGCGGCGGCGAATGGCGGTGGACCGGGGCCCCGGCAGGCATCGGCAGCGGTCCACGCGGCCATCTCGGAAAAGTCGACGGCAGGTGCGGGCGCGCCGGGACGTGCCACGGGTGGCGGGCGTGGAGTGATCGAATTACGGGACCTGACTGTCGAATCGCGGGACGGCGCCGCGCCCGACGGCTTGTGGGCACAATTGCACCCCGGTGCCGTCACCGCGCTCACCGGACCGAACGGCAGCGGTAAATCCACCGTCCTACAGGCGATCCTGGGCCTGATCGAGCCCACCCGCGGCGCGGTGTTCGCCGGTGGAGTGGATATCCGGCAGCTGCCCGCGGAACAGTGGTGGCAGCGGCTGGCGTGGCTGCCGCAGCGGCCGGTCCTGGTGCCGGGCACGTTGCGGGAGAACCTCGAACTGCTCGGTGCTACCGTGTCCGGCTCGCCACGGCGAGGCGCGACCCGGGTGCTCAGCGAACTCGATGCCGCCTGCGCTACAACCGGTTTCGATACTGTGCTCGAATCGCTACCCGCCGGGTGGGATACCGTCGTCGGATCCGGCGGCGTCGGGCTCTCCCTGGGGCAACGTCAGCGCCTTGCCCTCACCCGGGTCCTCGCCGCCGGGCGTCCCATCGTGCTGCTGGACGAACCGACCGCTCATCTGGATCCCGACAGCGAGTCCGCGGTGGCAGGCGCATTGACGACACTCGCGCGTACCGGTGCCACCGTCGTGGTGGTTGCACACCGCCCCGCACTGTTGTCCGCCGCGGACGAAATCGTCACGGTCCCGTCGACCGCTCAGCGGGTGGCCCGATGAACAGCCGGCCCTCGAACTCCCAGCGGCCGCATTCCTTCTCGCGGGCGGCTCGCGGGCCGCGACGCCGCTGGGCCCGGATACGGTTTGTGCTGCGCGACACCCGTCAGATGTGGGATCTGCTGGAAATACCCCGATGGCGGTTGGCGGTCGCGGTCGCCTGGGGTGTTCTGGCCCTGGGCAGCGGTCTCGGTTTGGCCGCGCTCGCCGCCTGGTTGATCGCCCGCGCCTGGCAGATGCCACCGGTACTGGATCTCACCGTCGCCGTGGTCGCGGTCCGGGCACTCGGGATCTCGCGGGGACTGTGCCGCTATCTCGAGCGGCTCGCCACCCACGATGTTGCGCTGCGCTCGATGACCGCGGCCCGTACCTCGGTGTACCGGGCGCTCGCACGGGCACCGCTGTGGTTGACCCGCCGTTCGGAAACCGGATTTCCCGGTACGGCCGAAACCGCGGCCACGGCGGGTGCCTCCGGCCGGCCTCTGCCCATCGCACCGGGTGTGCCCGGCCGGCTGCGTCGCGGTGATGTGCTGGTCCGGGTGGGCACCGATATCGACGATCTCGGTGCCGTCGTGGTTCGCACCTTTGTCCCCATCGCGGTGGCACTGGTGTTGTCGGTGGCCGCAGTTGCGCTGCTGGCCTTCATCTCACCGGCGGCCGCGGCCGTCCTGGCTGCCGCGCTGGTCTTCGCCGGTGTCGTCGCGCCGTGGCTGTCGGCGCGGGCCGCGTCCGGCGCCGAACGGGCCGCGCGGGCCGACCGAGCGGAATTCACCGCCCACGCGCTCACGGTTCTGGACCACGCCGCCGAGCTACGGGTCGCGGGGAAACTGGATACCGCCCTCGCGACCGCCGCCGCGGCCGACGATCGAGTTCTCGCGGCCGAGGACAGCGCCGCCGCCCGTACCGCATGGGCGGCCGCCGCGACCCCGCTGGCAACCGGGATCAGTGTGCTCGCGGCCCTCCTGATCGGGATCTCCCTCTACGGACCGGACGGCGGTACTCCCGGGGCCATGACACCTATGGCGATGGCTGTGCTCGTCCTGCTGCCATTCTCGTCCTTCGAGGCGACCGGCGCGCTACCGGCCGCGGCTCAGTCCCTCACTGTGGCGCGGGCGGCGCTGCACCGGCTGCGCGCAGTCTCGCCGGACCACCGCACCGAGCCGGTCGAACCGCAGCCTGCGGAGGCTGCTGCCCCCGCCGATACCCGTAAACGATTCGGTTCGGGCGGCAACCCGCACCCCTTCCCGTACGCCGACAGCCGCGCCGACGGTGTGGTTATCGGCTGGGTCGGCGACGGGCAATGGCAGATACCGCAACGCCCGCAGGCCGCAAGGATCGCGGTGGTCGGACCCAGCGGGGCGGGGAAAACGACCTTGCTGATGGCCTGGGCCGGACTTTTCGACCATCTCGACGACGAGGTGCGTTTCTTTGCCGAGGATGCGCACCTGTTCGGCACGAGCGTCCTGGAGAACCTGCGGGTGGCCCGCGGTGACCTGGATGCCGAAACGGCAGAACGGGCGTTGCGCACCGTCGGGCTGGGGAAGTGGCTGGACGGTCTGCCGGACGGTGTGCACACCGATCTCGTCGGTGGGGCCGCTGCCGTATCGGGCGGACAGCGCCGGCGGATCCTGCTCGCCCGCGCACTGGTCTCGCCCGCCCGTGTCCTGCTCCTCGACGAGCCCACCGAACATCTGGACGCCGCCGCGGGGGCCCGGCTGCTGCGCGATCTGCTCGATACCGACAGTGGTCTGGTCGCACCGGATCGCGATGTGGTGGTAGTCACACATCAGCTCCCGGCCGGGCACCACGCCGGACTGGTACTCACCGTGGACGAATCCGGCCAGGTCCGGGCGGCTTTTCCGGACGGCGCCGCGATGCATTACGCCGTCGACGAAATTCCGTTGCCGACCCCGGCCACCCGCGGCTAGGTTCGTGAGTACACAAGGAAGGAGGTGATCCGACGAATGGAAATTCAAAGGACGCGTGAGGTGGCTGTCAGCTGAGCGCTGTAGCCGGCTGTGCACGGATTCCGTTCACCCCTGTGCGCTGAGCGAATTCCAGGCAGCCACCCGGCCCCCGAGTCCCCGATCCGTCCGATCGGGATCGGACTGCTGATCGCACCGGTATCCGCCGGGAGGATCGCACCGATATGGCTCGGGGGTCGTTCCATATCCGGACCACGACGGGAGCGATACGGCAAGGCCTCGCGCACGGGACGAGCTGCCGGTGTGCCCGACGACCGCGCCGGCGAAATTCTGCTGCCCATTCATCGAGCAGCCTGTGAACTCATCGGCCCGGACGGCGAGGCGCCCGAGCCCGGGGAGATCAGCCGATATAGCGCTGCAGGCGTGCCGAGAGCCGCGGCTCCAGCGGCCCGTCGGCCACCACCCGCTCCTCCACATACGCCAGATCGCCGCCCTCGACGATCCCGTACAGCCGCTTGGCACCCCCCACCACCGCGCCGGTCTGGCTGCGGATCACCACATCGGTGGCGAGTTCCCAGGACGACTGGGTGAGCGCGGTGCCGTAGAAGAGCTCGACAATGCCCGTGCTGTGCGTGAGCAGCAGCTCCAGTACCTCGTCGTTGCCCTCGATGCCGACCCGCCAGAACCCGCTCTCCCGCAGGTCCGGGCCACCGTAGCTGCCGTCGGATTCGAGGAACCAGGACCGCGAATCCCAGCTCAGATAATCCCCACCGTCATGGGAGATCACGATCTGCTGCCCGAAGCGGTAGTCGCCGCGCTCGGGATTGTTGCCCTCACCCTCACCCCGCCACACACCGACCATCGGCAACAGCGCCAGCATGGCCGGATGCAGATCCGGGCCGAGTCGCAGATTGGCCGTATCGTCGGGCAGCGGAAGATCGGGAAGGACCGGGATATTGCGTCCGGCGGTCTCCTTGGCGCGCTCGGCCGCATCGGCCACCGCCCGGTCGCCGCTCAACGGCGCCCGATCGCCGGCCGGCCGCCCGTTACCGTCGGGGACGGACGGCTCGGCCGCCGGGCCGCCGTTGCTGGTATCGCTCGCTCGCTCGGCCGGATCGGAACCCTCGCTCGCGAGACCACTCATGATTCGGTGAACAGCCGGTAGAAGACGTACAGGCCGAACCATCCGATGAGGACCGATACGGCGATCAGCAGAATCTCGAAGAAGAGGACCACAGCGTCAGTTTATGCGGAGCCTGCGGCGCCGCGGGTTCGGCCCCCTTGGTCCCTGCTGTCCGCACTCGGCACTCGCGGCTTCGCCGCATCGCATCGACCACGGACAGCAGGGACGGGCCAAAACCTCTCAGTGCCTCGTAAGCCTCGGCTGCGCCGCTGGTTACGCCGGGTCCGGTGTGAACCGGCGAGTCGGTGCGGGTTTCGCTGAACTTCGGCATCGCTGTTGCTCGCCCGAGGTTCGGTATCGACCGAATCGGCTGCTGCTTTGCCCGGGACCTACTCCCTGCCGCGGTCTTCGATAGGTCGCGGCAGAGGCGGTGAAGCGCCGCAATGGGGTGCGCTGCTTGTCCAGTGTGGTTCGGTGTCGGCTGCGTGCTTACGAGGGCTCGTTGTACTCAGGCGGGGCCGGTGCGGGAGGAGCCGTGATCGCCTTGCAGGACTGCTGACTCCGGGGGACCCGCAACGGGCTACCCAACCAGCATCCGCATCGGCCGCAGAGTGCGAAACGGCCCAGGACCGACTCGTACGAGCCGGTCCTGGGCCGTTCCGTTCAGCTGCTACTTCGAGACGGTGACGTCCACGTTGTGGATGCCGGGGCCTTCGGGTTTCAGCTCGGAGGTGCCGTTACCCGCGGACGACAACGCCCGCAGGGTCCAGGCGCCGGGGGCCGCGAAGAAGCGGAAATCGCCGGTTCCGGAGGCGACGACCTCGGCGGTGAAATCACCGTTGCCGTCGAGCAGGCGGACGAAGGCGCCCGCTACGGGCTCGCCGTCGGTGCCGAGGACACGGCCGGTGATAACCGTTTCCTTCTCCACATCGACGCCGGCCGGAATGGCCTGACCTTGGGTGGGTGCTGCGCACATGGTGGTTACTCTCCCAACTCGATCGGTGCGCCGACCAGCGAACCGTATTCGGTCCAGCTGCCGTCGTAGTTCTTGACGTTCTGGTGTCCGAGCAGCTCCTGCAGCACGAACCAGGTGTGCGAGGAACGCTCGCCGATCCGGCAGTAGGCGATGGTTTCCTTGTTGCCGTCCAGCCCGGCCGCCTTGTAGAGCTCGGCGAGGTCGTCGTCCGATTTGAAGGTGCCGTCTTCGTTCGCGGCCTTGCTCCACGGCACGTTGATCGCGCTCGGGATATGGCCGGGCCGCTGGCTCTGCTCCTGCGGCAGGTGCGCAGGCGCCAGGATCTTGCCGGTGAACTCGTCGGGGGAGCGCACGTCGACCAGGTTCTTGGTGCCGATGGCGGCGATGACCTCGTCGCGGAACGCGCGGATCGAGTTGTCCGGTGCGGCGGCCTTGTACTGGGTGGCCGGACGGGACACCGCGTCACGGGAGAGCGGACGCCCGTCGAGCTCCCACTTCTTGCGGCCGCCGTCGAGCAGTTTGACGTTGTTGTGCCCGTACAGCTTGAAGTACCAGTACGCGTATGCGGCGAACCAGTTGTTGTTGCCGCCGTAGAGCACGACCTCGTCGTCGTTGGCGATTCCGCGTTCCGAGAGCAGCGCGGAGAACTGCTCCTGGTTCACGAAGTCACGACGAACCTGATCCTGCAGGTCGGTCTTCCAATCGAGCCGCACGGCGCCCTCGATGTGCCCGCCCTCGTAGGCGGAGGTGTCCTCGTCGACCTCGACGAAGACGACGCCGGGGGTCTTGAGATTCTCTTCGGCCCAGTCGACGGAGACCAGGACATCGGAGCGAGCCATTTGTTTCCTTTCAGTGGTGAACAGCGATTCAGTTCGGTGCGGGAGATTCGGACAGGGAATGGGTGACCAGCCGGGTGACCAGCGGGTAGATCTTGCAGCCGAGGCAGATACCGAATGCGGCATTCAGGAATGACGCGAACAGGGCGAACCCGGCGAAGAGTGCGCCGACCGCGGAGACGCCGAGCAGGAAACCCAGCAGGCTCACGGCGGCGAAGGCGAAACCGAGGAGCTGGGCGAACCGCAACGGCGCGGCCGGCTCGGTCTCGGTGGCCGGTCCCGAGCGTGGCGCGATGAGACGAGCGTAGAGCAGACCGTACGGATGCCGGCGCGGTCCCAGGGCAGCGCCCAGCGCGAAAACAACGGTCTGGATGGCGATCAGCACCGTCGCGGCCGGTGTGGCGACGGCGGCCAGCAGCAACACCACGACCAGGACGCCGGTGGTGATCCAGGCGACGAAGCGGGGACCACGGATATCGACCTGCCCGGCGGCTGTTCCCGGGCCGCTTGCCGAGGTGGTGATAGGGGACATGAACGAAACTCCTGCGCTCGAACTGTTCGGCGGTATTCGGCCGGTTCGCCGGGGGATGAAATCACTCGCGCGGACGAACCGTGGTCGGCGTCAGGAAAAGAGCCGACCGCTCAGCGGCACAGGCAGCAACAACCACCGAGGCGGCACAGATCGACTGTGCGGCGACGGGTGAGCATCAGCTCGCGGTGGTTTTGCACAACGCGCAGTCTACCCAATCCTGTCGAGGAACCAATGGGTAGGGGGTAACCGCCTGGTCAGGCCCCCTTGCAGCAACCATCGGCAGCCCGGGCTCGCTCCCGAGCCGCCACCGAGCGATCCTCGCTTCGCCGTTCCAGCCGGCTGACCGTTCGCTCACCATCCCCGGATCACCCCCGCCGCCGATCCCCACGCCTCCCCTGGAGGGTTCAGCCCGGGTGGGGCCCGCCCTGTTCTGGAGCGACGGAGCGGGAAATCACAGCGCAGCCGTCAGCGGACTCAGTGCACTGCGCAGATCACTCGTCTTGGGCACCCCGGAGATACGGAACCGTTCCCGCCCCTCGGCGTCGAAGACAAAGGTGGTGGGCAGCGAAAGTACGTTCAACGCCCGCGCCAGCGCCGGATCCGCGTCGATATCGACTTCGATATCCCGTGGCGGCTGCGGGGAATCGGCCAGGTCTGCGGTGGCGTCGGCGACGACCCGGCGTACCGCGGCGCACGGCCCGCACCAATCGGCCGAGAAATGCAGTACGGCGGGCCCGGGCCCGGTGACCCCGGCGGCGACCAGCAGTTCGTCGCGGGCGGCGGTATCGCGATCGAGGGTGGCCGGAGCGTTCCGTACCGTGCCTTCGCGGTGACGCAGGTAGAACCCCACCGCCAGCCCTGCCAGCAGCATTACCACCAGAATGGTGATCTCGATCATGGTCGCCGCAATCTGTTCAGGTCGATCGTCACATCTTCACCCCGGCCTTCCACCACGATATGGCCGCCCAGCGCGGTCACCTCGGTGGGCCGGATCCCGAAAGGGAGTTCCTTGGTATCGATGGTACGGGTGAACATCGCCAGCACCGCCGGGATATCTGCCTCGTCGACCACCGGCTCCGACGGGACGGGGGAGAGTTCGTCGGAGTACAGGCCGGTGGCCACTATCCGCACCTGGTCGCCGTCGAGCAGCAGATCCGCCGCCACACTGACCCGTTCGCCGGTGAAACTCGCGCCCTGCTGGCCGCTGGGAGCCTTCGGTAGCGTCCCGGTCAGCACCAGTGCGCCGGCCGTGGTCATTCCCGAGCCGCCCGAGCCCCCGGTTCCGTCGGATTTGTCCGCGGGCCGCGAATGCACTTCGAGATCGGGTATGCCGAACAGCCGGCCGAGCTCGGTGGGGGCGACCCGCATCCGGACGTCCACCTGATCCACCGGGAGGCTGCGTACCCGGCCGTCGACGAGGTCGCCGAACGGCAACCGCATCCCCAGCAGGGTGGCTTCGAGCGCGATTTCGCCGGGGATATCGGCGCGCACACTGTCGGCATTGACCTCGATATTGTCGTAACGGCCGCCGAGCGCCTGGCGCAGGAACGGGAAGCCGTGGAAGGTGACTTCCGGGTCGGCACTGAGTTCGGCGCCGACCCGCAGCGACCGGGACACCCGGTATTCCGAATATGCGGCCGCGCCGAAATCGGCGACCACTGCCAGGCCGGCCAGGCACAGCAGTCCGATGATCAGCTTCCGCATGTCATGCACCCTAATGGACGCTCCGCGGGTCGGCTGCCCGCGGTACGTCTTCCGGAATCGAAACGGCGATGCCCCGAAAACGCCCGCTGCCTGCGGTTCATCTCTGCGGTTCGGGTCCCGGCCCGGATCTGGACCGACGGAGCGAGGGGAGCGAAGCGGAGGAGCGGAGGAGGCAGAATTCGAGACCTCGGGGGACCCGAACCCGCGCCGCCGGAGGCGGCACAGCGTTGCAGCGCGCTAATCTTGCAGCCATCACTTGTGGATAAGCAACGTGGCGACGGCGACGAAGCTGGCTTTCGCGTAGCTACGAGATGGGAGGAGTGCCGTGGAGCTGCTCCTGCTGACTGCCGATCCGGACCCTGATTCGGTTCTGCCTTCGCTATCGCTGCTCGCACATAATGTGCGGCCCGCGCCTACCGAGGTGGCCTCGTTGCTCGAGGCGGGTACCGCCGATATCGCGCTGGTGGATGCGCGGACCGATCTGGCTGCCGCGCGCGGTTTGTGCCGGCTGCTCGGCAGTACGGGATCGTCCGTTCCGGTGGTGGCCGTGCTCACCGAGGGCGGTCTGGTCGCGGTGAATGCCGATTGGGGGCTCGACGATATTCTGCTGCCCGGTACCGGTCCGGCCGAGCTGGATGCCCGGTTGCGCTTGCTGGTCGGCCGCACCGGTGGGGCGGCGAGCCCGGAAAACGCCGGCAAGATCACCCTGGGGGAGCTGGTGATCGACGAGGGCACCTACACCGCACGTTTGCGTGGCCGCCCGCTCGACCTCACGTACAAGGAATTCGAGCTGTTGAAGTACCTCGCGCAGCATGCCGGGCGGGTCTTCACCCGGGCGCAGCTGTTGCAGGAGGTGTGGGGGTACGACTTCTTCGGCGGCACGCGCACGGTCGATGTGCATGTGCGGCGGTTGCGGGCGAAGCTGGGCAGCGAATACGAATCGCTGATCGGTACGGTCCGCAATGTGGGTTACAAGGCTGTGCGGCCCGCTCGGTCGCAGAACAAGGGCGATGCCGAATCTCGTGCCGGTAGTGGCGATCGCGAGGGTGCGGACGCGGATTCGGTGGCCCCGGTGAACGGTACGGTCCAATGAGTGGGGAATCGGTGCCCGATATCGAATTGCGCTGGGTCGACGGTGCGCTCGGCAACGGTGATGAGGTGAATGCCCTGCTGGCCGCCGCCACGGCGGCCGACGGTGTCGCACCGGTATCGGAACAGGGGCTGCTCGCGCTGCGAGGTGGTTCGCCGGTCCGGCATCTACTCGCCTCGAGTGACGGTGTGGTGGCCGGTTACGCGGGCCTCACCCCGATGCACGACGAACATCCCGCCATGGCGGAGGCCGCCGTGGCACCCGCGTACCGCGGCCGGGGGATCGGCCGGGACATGGTGGCCGCCGTGCTCGCGGCCGGCGGTAGTGGGGCCCGGGTGTGGGCGCACGGGAAACTACCCGCGGCGGAGGCGGTCGCGGCTCGGCTGGGTCTGGTCGCGGCGCGCGAGCTGTGGCAGATGCGCCGCCCGCTGGCAACTCCACAGTTACCGGAGGTGGAGATCCCGGCCGATATCGTGGTGCGTCACTACGCCGGACCGGCCGATGACGCCGAACTGCTGCGGGTCAACAACGCTGCCTTCGATTGGCACCCCGAGCAGGGCGGATGGTCCGCGTCCGAGCTGGCGCAACGGCGCGCAGAATCCTGGTTCGACCCGTCGGGTCTGTTCCTGGCCTTCGCCGCCGACGATCCCGGCCGGTTGCTCGGTTTCCACTGGACCAAGGTGCATCACGACGAGAGTCCGCCGGCCGGTGAAGTCTATGTGGTGGGTATCGATCCCGCCGCGCAGGGGCGCGGGCTCGGCCGGTTGCTCACGCTGATCGGCCTGCACCATTTGCGGGATGCGGGGCTGGGCGAAGTGCTGCTGTACACCGAGGCCGACAACACCGCCGCCGTCCGGACCTACCGCCGTCTCGGTTTCGGCACGGCGCATATCGATATCGCCTACTCGGCACCGGACGGGAACGGCTGAAAAGCGACCGTTCGGCGGCATCCGGGCGTGTGCCGAGTAACAGCGCGGCAAATATCACACATATCGGGCGCCATCACCGCGCCGGTGTTCACTTTCCGTTCACTCGCCCTGGTCCGGCTGTCTACCGACGGGACCTAGGTTGATTCTGGGCGGTCGTGGGCCGCCTGGTGTGCAAGTTCCTCGCGAACGGTCACGCCCATGAGGCCCGTCCGGGCCGGTGAGGGACCGGGCGAGCAGGATGTATCCGGAGGACTGGAGTGAAGTACAAGCGCAGCAGCGCCATCGTCGGCGTACTCGCCGCCGCGATCCTGCCGTTGGCTGCCTGTGGCAGCGACGACAACACGGGCGCGACCGGTGTCGAAGCCAACGCCGACGTCCAGTGCGGTGGCACGGAAGCACTCAAGGCCAGCGGTTCCTCGGCGCAGAAGAACGCCGTCGAGCGTTTCACCGCCGCCTACGAAACCAACTGCGACGGCCAGACCCTCAATTACACCTCGAGCGGCTCGGGCGCGGGCGTGAAGGAATTCCTCGGGGGGCAGACCGATTTCGCCGGCTCCGACTCGCCGCTGAGCGAATCCAAGGGCGAGGTGGCGAAGGCCGCCGAGCGCTGCGCATCACCGGCCTGGAACCTGCCGACGGTGTTCGGTCCGATCGCCATCACCTACAACGTCGCCGGTGTCACCGATCTGGCGCTCGACGGCCCCACCATGGCCAAGGTCTTCAACGGCACCGTCAAGACCTGGGACGCGCCGGAGATCAAGGCGCTCAACCCGGACGCGCAGCTGCCCGCCGAGCCGATCAAGGTCATCTACCGGTCGGACGAGTCCGGCACCACCGACAATTTCCAGCTCTACCTCGATGCGGCCTCCGAAGGCGCCTGGGGCAAGGAAGCGGGCAAGGTCTTCAACGGCGGCGTCGGTGAAGGTGCCAAGGGCAACGAGGGCACCTCGGCTGCGGTGAAGTCGACTCCGAACTCGATCTCCTACAACGAGTGGTCCTTCGCCAAGGCGCAGAACCTGTCCCAGGTGCGGGTCATCACCTCGGCCGGCCCGGAGCCCGTAGAGCTGACCTCGGAAACCGCGGGCAAGGCGATCGACGGCGTGAAGATCAAGGGTGAGGGCAACGATCTGGTGCTCGACACCTCGTCGTTCTACAAGCCCACCGAGGCCGGTTCGTACCCGATCATCCTGCCGACCTACGAGATCGTCTGCTCCGAGTACGCCGATGGTGAGGTCGCCGCCGCGATCAAGGGGTTCCTGACCTCGGCCGTCACCAATGGTCAGGAAGGCCTGGAGGACAACGGCTATGTACCGATCCCGGAGCAGTTCAAAACCAAGCTGACCACGGCGATCAACGCCATCTCCTGATAGTGCGAATATGACAGTCAACCCAGAGGTAGCCTCCGCGGGCTCGTCCACCGGGGCGAGCCTGCGTAAGGCCGGAGACACCGCATCCATGTCGAGCGAACCGAACAAACCGCCGCTACGCCCGCTGGGCGGCGGGCACGGCCGACGGCCCGAACTGGTTTTCAAATCGCTGGCCGTAGCCGCCGCGGCGATCATCGTGGGCTCGATCGCGTTGATCGCGTTGTTCCTGCTCATCCGCGCGGTGCCTTCGCTCGGGGCTGACCAGGTGAACTTCTTCACCAGCACGGAGTTCAACACCGGTGACGCGGACAATCTCCGCTTCGGTATCCGTGACCTGTTCATGGTGACGGTGTTGAGCTCCGCGTTCGCGCTCATCATCGCGGTGCCGATCGGGGTCGGTATCGCGCTGTTCCTCACCCGCTACGCACCGAAACAGCTGGCCCGCCCGTTCTCGATGCTGACCGATCTGCTGGCCGCCGTGCCTTCGATCGTGTACGGCCTGTGGGGTCTGCTGGTACTGGCGCCCTACCTGAAACCGGTCCAGCATTTCCTCAACGACAACCTGGGCTGGTTCTTCCTGTTCGCCGATGGCAATGTGTCCATCGCCGGTGGCGGCACGATCTTCACCGCCGGAATCGTCCTGGCCGTGATGATCCTGCCGATCATCACTTCGGTCGCCCGGGAAGTGTTCGCGCTCACCCCCGCCGCGCATATCGAGGCGGCACAGGCGCTCGGCGCCACCAAATGGGAAGTCGTGCGGATGACCGTGCTCCCCTACGGGCGCAGCGGTGTCATCGCCGGCTCCATGCTCGGTCTGGGCCGGGCGCTCGGCGAGACGATCGCCGTGCTCCTCATCCTGAAAACATCGGCGGATGCGGGCGGCTGGTCGCTGTTCGACGGCGGCTTCACCTTCGCATCCAAGATCGCATCGGCCGCTGCCGAGTTCAGTGCGCCGCTACCGACCGGCGCCTATATCGCGGCGGGCTTCGTGCTCTTCGTGCTGACGTTCGTGGTCAACGCGCTGGCCCGGTTCGTGGCCGGCGGAAAGGTGAACGGCTGATGGCCACCATGACCAAATTCGATCAGCCGATCAAGGCACCGACTTTCCGCGATGTGAGCACCGCGCGGAAGATCAAGAACAATATCGCCACCGGGCTGTTCACCCTCTGCTTCGTCATCGCACTCATCCCGCTGGTATGGGTGCTGGGCATGGTGATCGCCAACGGTGTCGAGGCAATCCTTTCGCTGGACTGGTGGCAGAACTCGCAGAAGGGCATTCTGCCCGATCAGCCCGGTGGCGGTGTCTACCACGCGATCTACGGCACTATCGTCCAATCGGCGGTGGCGGCAGTGATCGCGGTGCCGTTGGGCATCATGGCTGCGATCTACCTGATCGAATACGGCACCGGCCGCTTCGCCAAGGTGACCACCTTCATGGTCGATATCCTGGCCGGTATCCCCTCGATCGTCGCCGCGCTGTTCGTCTTCGCCCTGTGGATCGCGACCCTGGGCTTCCCGCAGAGCTCCTTCGCGGTCGCCCTGGCCCTGGTGTTGCTGATGCTGCCGGTGGTGGTGCGCAACACCGAGGAAATGCTCAAACTCGTCCCGGACGAACTGCGCGAAGCCTCCTATGCGCTCGGTATCCCGAAATGGAAGACGATCGTCAAGGTCGTCATCCCGACCGCCCTGCCGGGCATGATATCCGGCATCCTGCTCGCGCTGGCCCGCGTGATGGGTGAGACCGCGCCGGTGCTGGTGCTGGTCGGCTACAGCAAGTCGATCAATATGAATATCTTCGACGGCAATATGGCCTCGCTGCCGCTGCTGATCTATCAGGAACTGGCGAACGCGGAAGACGCGGGTCGCCAGCGCGTATGGGGTGCGGCGCTCACGCTCATCCTACTGATCGCACTGCTCTACCTGGCGGCCGCGGGTGTCAACAAGTTCCTGATGCGGAACCGATAAGGCGGAAACGGAAAAATAGATGGCCAAGCGCATCGATATCAAAGACCTGAACATCTACTACGGCAAATTCCATGCCGTCGCAGATGTCTCGCTGAACGTCTTGCCGCGCAGCGTGACCGCTTTCATCGGCCCCTCCGGATGCGGTAAATCCACCGTGCTGCGGTCGCTGAACCGGATGCACGAGGTGACCCCGAACGCCAGCGTCTCGGGTGCGGTCATGCTCGACGGTGAGGACATCTACGGCTCCCAGGTGGACCCGGTGGGCGTGCGCCGCACCATCGGTATGGTGTTCCAGCGCCCGAACCCGTTCCCCACCATGTCCATTCGCGACAATGTGGTGGCCGGCCTGAAACTCCAGGGCATGCGCAACAAGTCCGAACTGGACGAGGTCGCGGAACGCTCGCTGCGCGGCGCGAACCTGTGGAACGAGGTCAAGGACCGGCTCGACAAGCCGGGCGGCGGTTTGTCCGGCGGCCAGCAGCAGCGTCTGTGCATTGCCCGCGCGATCGCGGTCTCCCCGGATGTGCTGCTGATGGACGAACCCTGTTCGGCACTGGACCCGATCTCCACGCTGGCGATCGAAGACCTGATCACCGAGCTGAAGAAGGAATACACGATCGTCATCGTCACCCACAACATGCAACAGGCGGCGCGGGTGAGCGATAAGACCGGATTCTTCAACCTCGAGGCCCAGGGCAAACCGGGCCGGCTGGTCGAGATCGACGATACGGAGAAGATCTTTTCCAATCCCGGGGAAAAGGCCACCGAAGACTACATCTCCGGCCGTTTCGGCTGAGCCGCCGACGACGAAAAGCCCGCGGGAACGATTTCCGCGGGCTTCTCTGTCGGCATCGTACCGTCCGGAATTCTCCTACCGTTACCGAATCCGCAAGAAAAGCTGTGACCCGATGAACTTCATCGGGTCACAGCTCACGTTGGTGGGCGGAAGTGGGTCAGCTCTCGGCGTCGGCATCCGGGGGCAGTTCGCCCGTTACCAGGAAGATGACCCGGCGACCGATCTCCACCGCGTGATCGGCGAACCGCTCGTAGTAGCGGCCGAGCAGGGTGACATCGACAGCGGGCGCCACCCCGTACTTCCATTCCCGGTCCATCAGCAGGGTGAACAGGTGGCGATGCAGATCGTCCATCGCCTCGTCGTCCTGGTTGAGCTGCGCGGCGCGTTCGGGGTCGCGGGATTCCAGCACTTCCTTCGCGCCCTGGCCCATGCTGACCGCGATCCGGCCCATTTCGGCGAAATATCCGTTCACCGCCTCGGGCAGGGCGTGGTTGGGATGCCGGCGGCGGGCCACCTTGGCCACATGCAGGGCGAGCGTACCCATCCGGTTGACATCGTTGACGATCTGGATCGCACTGACGACCTGCCGGAGATCGCCGGCGACCGGGGCCTGTGTGGCCAGCAACGCGAAGGACTTCTCCTCCGCGTCGGCGATCATCTCGGCGATCCGATCACCCTCGCTGATGACCTGTTCGGCCAGCGGCAGGTCGGCCTGGAGCAGAGCCTGCGTGGCGCGATCCATGGCCGAACCGGCAAGCCCGGCCATCTCGCCCAGTAGGTGGGCGAGATCGGCCATTCGCTCGTTGTAGATGACACGCATGATCCGAAGACTAGTTCGCTCCACTGTCCACGTCACCAACAGAGGATGAACAAACCCGCAGCAGGGTTGTTTCGGAGGCCACTAGGCGGCGCAGGGATCGTCGCCGGCGTTCACATGCTCGAGGTCGCTGGGCAGTTCCACCGGTTCGGTGCCGGCGGCCGGCACATCGGTGATGGCGCTACCGACCAGGGCCGGCTCGTTCACGATCTGCTGGTAGTTCTCGCCCAGAACGAGTTCGACAATGCTGCCGAGAGACTCGTCGAGCTGCATGGTCGCACCGGGGATCGCGCTCGCCACCGTGGCGGCCTCGGCCTCGTGACCGGGGGAGTAGCGGACCTTCGTCTCGGTCGCGTTTCCTTCCGTGTAGTTGCCGTAGTTGTAGATGTTGAAACCGACGTTGGCCATCTCGCTCGCGGTGGAGCTCGCCAGCCCCTCGATTCCCGAGCCGTTGGATACCAGCAGCGACAGCGTGCTGGGATCCACTGCCGTGAGCGACGGCGGCACCGGAGCTTCGGAGGTCGGCGGCGGTGCCGGTGCGGTCTTCTCACCGGGCAGCGGCTGATCGTCGCGGATTGCCTGGAAGATCGCCTGGATATCGGAGGTGCGGGGGATCTCGTTGCCGTAGGACGTGGTACCCGCGGTAGGCACGGTCAGGAACGTCACTGCCCCGGATTCCAGATCCTGCAGCGATTTGCCCAGCATCAGCAGATCGTTGGGTTCGACCTGGTCGACAAAGGTCGCCTGGGAGAAGGCCTGGACGAATCCGTTCAACCTGCCGGGATCCAACAACATTCTGCTCGACAGCGCGCCGCGCAGTAGTGAAGCGAGGAACTTCTGCTGCCGGTTGATCCGGTCGTAGTCGCTGCGCTCTTCGCCGTAGACGTGCCGGGCCCGCACATAGTTGAGGGCGGTCTTCCCATCGATCTTGTGGCGCCCCGCCACCGGGATGATCGTGCCGAGCATGCCGTCCTCGAGCGGTTTGCTCGCACACACCTCGACGCCGCCGACCTTGTCCACCATCTGTTCGAAACCGGCGAAATCGATACCGATGAAGTGATTGATCGTGCTACCCGTCAAACGCTGGATAGTGGACAGCAGGCAGCGGGGACCGCCGAGCGCGTACACGGCATTGAGCTTGTCGCCCATGGCCGAGGGGAACACCTCATCGGTGTAGCCGGGTTTCTCGTTGTCCCAGCCTTTGCATTCGGGCCGAGTGACATCCAGGTCGCGGGGGAAGGACACGATCACTACCCGCTGCCGGTTCTTCGGGATATGTACCAGCATCGTGGTGTCGGCGCGCGCGCCCTCGGCATCTTCCACAGTGCCTGCGCCGACTTCGGCGTTTTGCCCGGCGCGGGTATCGGTGCCGACGATCAGATAGTTCTCGTCACCGAGCTGAGCCTGCGCATCGATCACATCGTCTTCGTTCTCGGCCAGAGCCGAGACCTGGGTGAAGCTGTTGCCGGTGGCGCGCAGATAGCTCCACCCGCCACCGGTGATCAGCAATGCCAGCACGGAGAGGAACGCGACGCCCGCACGGGCCGCCAGGCGTAGCCGCTTCTCGCGCCGCGACTGTGGCGCCGACCGTGACTTCGGCTTGCCGACCGATTCGGGCTGGGCCGTTCCGGAGGTGGGCCAGCCGCCGGTATCGGTACGTCCGCCGGTACGCGTTCCGCCCTTCTCGTCGAGGGGAGGCAATACATCGGTGGCATTCTCGTCGACCGCGGCCGCGGTGGCTTTTCTGCGCCGGCCGAGTGTGCTGCGTGATTGCCGGGAGCGTTTCGGGGCGGCACCGGCATCGGTTCGCGAAGCACCGAGCTCCGGGTCCGGCTGCTGGGACAGCGTGGTCGTGGGTTCGGGCTCCGCGGCCGGCGCGGGACGCCGGGCGTTCGGCGGCCGGTTGCGGGGAGCATCCCGGGCCTGTTCGGGCGGCGGCGCAGGTACGGCTGCCCGGCCCTCCGTGGGCGGCCGGGCAGGGCCGCGAGCGGGCGGGTCACCGGCCGGCCGGGGGCCTGGGTCCATGGGCCGCCCCGGTGGACGAACCGTGCCGGCCGGATCTCTCGCACCGCGCGGGACGGGCGGGCGGGCGGAGCCTGCGACGGGGTCGCTGTCGGCGCGCTGGGCGGGGGGGACCGGTGGCTGGGAGCGCGTCGCCGGAGGTTGTGCTCGATCGGGACGGCGCGGCCCGGGGCCGCCCGGCGGTGCGGGGCGCTGCGGCGGGCCGGGCGCTTTCCCCGGCGGAGGCCCCGGAGGCCGGCCGGCGGGTACGGCCGGGGGCCGTGCGGTTCGGCCGGTCGGCGGACCGGTGGGCCCGGACGCCTCCGGCCTCGGGCGGGGTTCGGCACCCTGGCGCGCCGGTGGACCCGCCGGCCGGTCCGGCGGTGGTTGCGGCGGACCCGGCGAGGCGTGCCGGCCCGTTTCGCCCGGGCGGCGCCGGGCCGTACGTTCGCTGTCTACCCGATCGACCAGGTCCTGCACCGTCAGTGGTGCCTGGTCTGCCGGCGGCTCGGGTTGCCGTTGCCGCCGAGCCCCTCGTGCGTCGTCCATTTCGGGGGGCTCGGCCGTGGGATAGCGCTCCCACGGTGCGCGACCTCCGGACCGTGGTGAACGCCCGTTCCGATCGTCACCCACCAATGAACCTCGCTCTTTCGCAACTCGCTGCCGCCGCAGCCGTGCTCGAAAGGCTGTGGCGGGATTCCGCAATGATAACGATTTCGCCACTGAGAGCCACTCGGACATCTCGAGCGGGCGGGCGGTGCGGGTAACGCTGGAAAGTTGCCTGAGGCTATGTTTTCACGCGACGCGCGGCGGTTTCGGCTACCCGCGCTACGGCGTGTCGAGCCGGGTCAGCCCCCGCTGTGCATCACGTCGGCCGCGGTCGGCACGGTTCTGTCGTCCGGATCGTCGAGCCAGCCGTGCGGTAGCGCGACCTTACCCGGCGAGCCCTGCCGGCCACGCGGACCTTCGGCGTCCTCGGGGAAGGGGGCCGTGGGATCGAGCTGTGCGATCAGACCGTCGAGTTCGGCGAGGGAGGAGACCGTGGCGAAACCGCGGCGCAACTCGGCCCCGAGTGGAAAGCCCATGAAGTACCAGGCCATATGTTTGCGCAGGTCGCGCATGCCTTTGTCTTCGCCGTGGTGCTCTGCGAGCAATCCGGCGTGCCGAGCCAGGATCTTGCCGACCTCGCCGAGGTTCGGCGGGGTGGGAGCGGGTTCGCCGCGCAGGGCGGCACTCAGTTCGCCGAACAGCCAGGGCCGGCCCAGGCAGCCGCGGCCGACCACCACCCCGTCGCAACCGGTCTGCGCCATCATCGCGACGGCGTCACCGGCACTGAAGATATCCCCGTTCCCGAGCACCGGGATGGTGGTGACCGCTTCCTTGAGTCGTGCGATGGCAGACCAGTCCGCGGTGCCGGAGTAGCGCTGGGCGGCGGTGCGGGCATGCAGCGCGACCGCAGCGGCGCCTTCGGCCTCGGCGATCCGCCCGGTATCGAGATGGGTGTGGTGGTCGTCGTCGATGCCTATCCGGAATTTCATGGTCACCGGAACACCGGCCGGTTCGGCGGCCCGGACCATCTCGCGAACGATCGAGGCGAACAGGTTCCGCTTGTACGGCAGGGCGGCACCGCCGCCGAGCCGGGTCACCTTCGGCACCGGGCAGCCGAGGTTCATATCGATATGGTCGGCCCAGCCCTCGCCGACGATGATGCGCACAGCCTCGCCGAGGGTGGCCGGATCCACCCCGTACAACTGCATGGACCGCGGTGATTCGCCCTGGTCGAACGACATCATGTGCAGTGTTTTCTCGTTACGTTCCACCACGGCCCGGGCAGTGATCATCTCGCAGACATAGATTGCCGTCGGGCTGCCGAACTCCCGGCAGAGTTTCCGGAATGCCAGGTTCGTGATTCCCGCCATCGGGGCGAGTACCACCGGCGGGTCGACCGGGTAGGGGCCGATCCGCAAACCTGTCTCCTGTTCCAACTCTGCCTGCATGAGGATCTATTTTCCCTGCTGCGGGGTCCGGCGTCACTATCGGGTGTCTCACCGGCGCGCGCCCCTGCCGGTCGATTGCATCATGGCCACCGCTAGCCTCATGGAAAGTGAATCGCCCGGTGTTCACGGCCCGACCCGGGTCCGCGGCCACGACGGATCCGCGGTACGGCCTTATCTGCCGGCCGCCGGAGGCGATTCCGCCGAACCCTGCATCGCCCGTGACGAGGTCGCCGAATACCGCGGCTGCGACCTGCGGGAACGAACAGTTCCCGGTGGCGGCCACCGATAACCGAAAGTTTTCCCGCACAGCCCGGGCCGGCTCGACCGGGGGCGAACGAAAGAGGACGACAGAACCATGGCCGACCAGACCGAAGACCCCGGTAGCAAACCGAGCGCCGGCCCGGCCCCGACCGCTGATCCCCCGGGAAACAAGCCGGGCGGCCGGCGCGGTGCCGAACGGCCGGGCACCGTGTCGATCCAGGTATCCAGCCTGGTCCGTGGCGCATTGATCGCCGTGCTCGCGGTGGTGGCGATCGTGTTCGCCGTGCTGTATTTCACCGCGCGCGCCGATCTGGCCGAACGTGACGAACGTGCCGCCGACAACCGCCGTGCCGAACAACTGGCCACCGAATACGCGGTGGGCGCAGCCACGGTGAATTTCCAGGATCTCGACGCCTGGATCACCGCGTTGAAGAAGAACACCACCCCGCAGCTGGCCGGGAAGTTCGACGAAACGGCGCCGAAACTGGAGCAGATCCTGGTTCCGCTGCAATGGACGTCCACGGCGAGCCCCATCACCGCGAAGGTCATGTCCGATCAGGAAGGGACCTTCAAGGTGAACGTTTTCGTCAATGTGACCTCGACCAATGCACAGAACCCGGACGGCACCCGGACAACGGTCACCTACACCGTGACCCTGGACGAAAACGCCGGTTGGCAGATCACCGACGTCGGTGGAGTGGATGGTGCTCTACCCATGAACTGAGCGGCCCATGAATTGGGCGGCACCGCGAACTGATCGGCCCGGCCGGGTCGCAACGACGTAACCGCCGGGATGCTCCCGGCGGTTACGTCGTTGTCTTGCGATATGGGGGGATATGGGTGAGTGATCTCAGCTGCCGGTCGAGGCGAGAGCCTTTTCCCGCTTGGCGGCCTCGCGGGCGAGCATCCGGTCGCGCTGTTCTTCGAATTTGTCGACGTCCTTGGACAGTTTGTCCAGGAAAAGGCCCAGCCGCTCCCGGGTTTCCTCACCGCGGGCGGTGAAATCGGTACGGCCGAAGATATTCCACTTCTTGAGGACCGGCTGAACCACCTCTTCGAGGTGCTGGCGCAGATCGTAGATTCCGTGCTTGGCCATCAGGACGCCGTTACGCCGGAAATTGGGCATCCCCGCGCCCGGCATCTGGAAGTTCTCCAGAATCAGGGTGATCGCGTCGAGTGCCTGGTCCGGGCAGAGGTCCAGGGCCGCTCCGCACATATTGCGGTAGAAGATCATGTGCAGGTTCTCGTCGGCCGCGATGCGCTGCAGCATCCGGTCGGCAATGGCGTCGTCGCAGACCTTGCCGGTGTTGCGGTGGGAGACACGGGTGGCCAGTTCCTGGAAGGTCACGTAGGCGACCGAGTGCAGGAATCCGGCGTCGGCCTCGGCAGGGGAGGCGAAGCCGTTGGTCATATGGACCATCCGGGCCTGCTCCAGCGCCACCGGATCTACGCCGCGGGTGACCACAAGGTAGTCGCGCATAGCGATGCCGTGTCGGTTCTCCTCGGCGGTCCAGCGCCCGACCCAGGTCCCCCATGCGCCGTCCTGAGAGAAATTCTCGGCGATTTCCCGGTGGTAGGAAGGCAGGTTGTCCTCGGTGAGGAGGTTGGTGATCATGGCCGCCTTCGCGACCTCGCTGAGCTTGGATTGTTCGGGGTCCCAGTCCACACCGCCGAGCGCGGCGAAGTTTCGCCCCTCGTCCCACGGGACGTAGTCGTGCGGATGCCACTCTTTAGCCAAGGAGAGGTGCCGGTTGACGTTCTGCTCGGCAACCGGCTCCAACTCGGAGAGCAGCTCGAGTTGAGTCAGATCCCTTGCCATGTGATCAAGCCCTTCATATGTTGCGCGTTGGTGCGGGTCACCTGATGTAGACCGTTGCCGATGCGGCCATACCTTACGGCACCGTAGGTGTGATGCGAAACGCATCCAGCGGACACAGAGTGCACGGTGATGTACGGCGTCCGCCATCGGTCGTCACAGCGAGTGTATGACCCGAAGCTCGGTTATGGGCATATCGATGGCCTTCTCATTTGCGTTAGCGGGCGTGGGAAACGGCACATCGCGGGTCGCGGCGGGCGGTGGCCGATTTCGGTCACAGTGCCCTGGGGTGGAACCTGGGGGAAGTCACAGCGCCGCGGCGGGCTTCCGGGAACGGGAACGGGCTCCCGGCGACCATCGATGACCATCGGGAGCCCGAGCTGTGCCCCCACCAGGGCTCGAACCTGGGACCTGCGGATTAAAAGTCCGTAGCTCTACCAACTGAGCTATAGGGGCGCGGGCGATAGTGTACTGGGAAGACGGTGCGAGGACGTAATCGGGTGGATAAGCTGGTGCTTTGTGTCACTCGGTGTGGCCGCCCGAGGTGTTCCGGCACCGGTTGGCGTCATCTGCGGGTGTGGTGTCGGGCGAGGTAGCGCGGTTGTCCGGCCGGTTCGGGATTGCTCGGCGACCCGAAACCATACCACTGGGTATCGAAACACGGTACCTCTGGCATTGTTGATACAACGGGTAGCACGATACGATCCAAATATGTTGGATACCAATGCCTTTGGATCGGTAAAGGCAGAATTCTCGCAAAAGTGGGGTCCGGGGCCGAGTTTTCCGGAGTGTCGGCGGTCCGTGATCGCCCCTGGGCGAGGCGGTATGTACCGAGGGATGGGAGCGGCCGGCTGAACTCCGGTCCGAAACCTGCCTCGGCGGGAGAACATTCGGCGTTGCCCGGTTCGATTCGTTCCTCCGTTCGCGACCTGGCGGACCATGTTGCGTTCGCAAAATCCCGTTCGCGAAATCGTAGACGGCTCTATCGGTTTACCGCGTGTCGGTACCCGATTCCGAGTACCGTGACGATTCAGCGAATTCGGGGTGTCACTTGGGTCGACGCTGTGGGAGGCGGATCGGGGACGAGGAAGAGCGCAACGGAGTTGCCCGGATGCGCACCCCCTGCGGCGCACCCGGGCGTTCAAATTATACCAGCCGGTGTGTTTCTTCTTCGGGCTGGGTTCCGTACCGAAAGTTCTATACAGGTCATAAAACCGACCGAAGGTCGGATACAACAGGATACGTTCGCGACGTCGGCCCGCTCGTCGAAAGCAGCTGATCGGTCGCGGGCATTCCGCAGGTGGAAATTCCGGCGGATGCACAAGGCTTCGGAGGCGTTTCGAGCATGGCACGGCAGCAAGAGCGGGCCCGTCGGACAAGGGCGGCAATTATCCGGTCCGCCGCCGTTGAGTTCGGGAAGAGCGGCTATGCCGCGGCTTCGCTCAACCGTATTTTGGAAGGATCGCGAGCAACCAAGGGCGCCATGTACTTCCATTTCGACTCGAAAGAGGATCTGGCGCGGGCGGTACTCGAATCGGCCGTAGAACGCTACGGCCGCACCATCGATCGCTGGCTCATTCGTGCGGAACTGGGACCGCTCGATATTTTGCACGGGATCTTCGACGAGGTAGCGCTGCGCCTCGAACACGACATCATCGTGCAGGCCGAATTCCGTCTGGTCGTCGATCCGGGTTTCGGGCAGCAGGACGGCGGTGGTTGCCGGATGCTCTGCTCGACCATCCGAAAACTGGCCGTAGGAGCCGTCGATCAGGGACAGCTACGGCCGGATATCGATCTCGACCGTTTCACACGCACACTCGCCGGTGCGCTGATAGGTCAGCGGTATATCGTCGATGTCCACCGCGGCGGCCCGGATCTGCGTACCCGGTTCCGGGAGGTGCTGGAGGTCGTGGTGCAGGCGAGTTGCACGCCGGAATGGGCCGCGGAGTTCCAGGCGAACGGCTGGCGGGCGCACGCGCAGCTGGAGGAGCTCACTTCCCCGGTGTGACCAGCCGATTTGGGAATTGCACGCACCCTGACATAAGCTATGCGAGCTCCCAACGGACAGCCGTTGAAAAGCCGGTCCGGAGAGATCCGGGACGAGCCCCCTTCGTCTAGCGGCCTAGGACGCCGCCCTTTCAAGGCGGTAGCGCGGGTTCGAATCCCGTAGGGGGTACGACTTACGAGAGTAGGTTGCACAGAGCAAGGCCCTGTGGCGCAGTTGGTTAGCGCGCCGCCCTGTCACGGCGGAGGTCGCGGGTTCGAGTCCCGTCAGGGTCGCCCATGGATGTGCGGAGCAATCCGCCATCCATCGGATGGCATTCGTTCCGGGTGCCTGCGGCCAGGTAGCTCAGTTGGTACGAGCGTTCGCCTGAAAAGCGAAAGGTCGCCGGTTCGATCCCGGCCCTGGCCACAATTCACCCCCTGACCGCAATGGTCCGAGGGTTTTGTTCGTCCTGGCCCCGGAGGGATGGGATGCTGGGGTCATGGCCGAACGGTGGTACTACTGTTTGAAGCATCAGCGGGCCGAGCGCGGACGTCAGTGCTGGTTCCGCGACCGGATGGGTCCGTATCCGGACCGCGCCACCGCCGAGCGGGCGCTGGATATAGTGCGGCAGCGCAACGCCGCACAGGACGCGGCGGACCGGGAGTGGCGCGACGGGCGGTGACGCTGCCGGGTCACGATCGGCCGGTCCGGCCCGGGAAGCGGCCGGTATGACCGGTGCGCTGCAGCTGTGTGTCCGCGGTTGGGCTACCGTTCACGGGTAATACGTAGCGACGCCCGCGGCTCATGGTTCGGCCGCCGAGCGAGACCAGGGAGGGCGACCCTTGAGGGTTACCGTTGTTGTGCCGACCTACAACGAGCGGGACAATCTGCCGGTTGCGGTGGAACGGCTGACTGCGCTACCCGTGCCCGACCTGCACGTACTGGTAGTCGACGACAACTCCCCGGACGGTACCGGCGAGGTGGCCGACAAACTGGCCGTGGACCTGCCGAACGTCGTCTCGGTGCTGCACCGCACCGAGAAAGACGGCCTCGGGCGCGCCTATATCGCAGGGATCACCCAGGCGCTCGACGAAGGCGCCGATGTGGTGATCCAGATGGACGCGGACCTTTCCCATCCCGCCGAGGTGATCCCGGCCATGCTGGAACAGCTGAGCCGGCCCGGGATCGGCGTGGTACTGGGGTCGCGCTATGTGCCCGGCGGCTCGACCGCCGCGGAATGGAAGTGGTACCGCAAAGCTCTCTCGGCCTGGGCGAACTTCTACGTCAACGCCATCCTGCGGCTCGGCATCAAAGACGCCACCGCCGGTTTCAAGGCCTGGCACGCCGATACGCTGCGGGCGATCGATATCGAAACCATCCGCAGCAACGGCTATTCGTTCCAGGTGGAGATGAACTACCGGACCAAGAAGCAGGGCGCCGGAATCGCCGAGGTTCCGATCCGCTTCGAGGAGCGGACGCTGGGCGCATCCAAGATGAGCCTGTCGGTACAGCTGGAATCCGCGCTCATGCCCTGGAAGCTGCTGCTGGGCCGGTCGCTCTAGCCGGCGGTGGCAGGCCAGTCCCGGAGGGTATCGAGGTAGCGCTGCCGGACCGCAGCGACCTCCCGGCCCAGATCCCCGGGATCCCAGTCGCTGCTGTCGATCGGCGGCAGAATCGCGATATCGACGATGCCGGGGCGAGCGATCATGGAATCGCGCCGGCCGATATCGGCGGCATTGCGGATCACCACCGGTATGACGGGTACACCCGCCTGCGCGGCAATATGAAACGCTCCTTTCTTGAACTTGCCCGGTTGCGGCGTATAAGAGCGGGTTCCTTCCGGAGCGATCGCTATCGACAGCCCATCGCGCAGCGTGTGCACCACCGGTGCCAGCGAGGCCTTCGCGCGATCGGTGTTCGAACGGTCGATGAAGGTCACCCCCACGAACCGCATGAGTGGACCGAAAACCGGATGCCGGATGAGTTCTTTCTTCCCGACCCCGGTCACCCCCGCACCGAGGACCGCCGGAACGATGAGGACATCGAACTGGCTCTGGTGGTTGAACAGGAACACCGCCGGCCGCGGATTCCGGGCGTATTCGGCGCCGGTGACCCGCAGCCTGATCCCGCACAGCCGTAACGGCCAGCCGGTGCCGTAGCGCATCAATGCGTCGGCCATGGTGCGGCGGTCGCGGGTATATGCCTTGCTCAGCACTCCGAACAACGCGCCGCCGAGCAGCGCGGCGAAGCCGAGGACGGTGCGCAGCCGGTCGCCGGTGGTGGGGGCGGTCCGGGCGGCGACGACCGGCCTGATCCAGTCCTGGTCGGCCGCGGTGGCCGCGAGGGTGGTATCCGGTGCGATCGGGGCCGGGGTTCCCGCACTCGACAACAGCGGGAGATCGGTGGCGCTACCGGCGTAGACATAGGAACGCCGTAGGTCGATACCGTGGGCGCCGGCGAAATCGGCGACCATCGCAGCTTTGCCCGGGCCGTAGGGCAGCGGACCGTCGAACCCTCCGGTGAACCGGTCGCCGGTCACCGTGAGCCGGGCACCGAGGATATGGCCGATTTCCAGCGCCGCAGCCACGGGATGTAGCTGGTACTCGGTGACCGTGCCGGTCAGTACCACGGTGTGTCCGGCGGCGACATGTTCCCGTACCAGCCGCCAGGCCTCCGGATACACCCGGTCGTACCAGCCGCGTTTGAACACCCGCTCACCCTGCGCGGCCAATTCGCCGGGTGTTTTTCCGGCGGCGTGCCCGGCGAGCTGTTCGAGCAGCTCGGGCCCCGAACTGTCGCCGCTGTGGCGTAACTGCTCGAACAGGAGCCCGGCCGTCGCGGAATCGGGGGCACGGAACCGGCGGCCCGGCATGGTGCGCAGATCCGCGACCGCCGACAGGTCGAAAACCGCGCTGATACCCGCGCCGTGCGGACCCGAACGGATCGCCGTGACCATCGCGTCGAGCGCACCCGAGCCACCGGTCTCCGTGGTGGCGGGCCTGCTCATCGCGTCCGCCCTTCGGTGCGGTTGGACGGGTCGAGCGCGGCGGCCTGCGATATGCGGATCCCGATCGTGCGCAGCCGGTCGGCGAAATCGCGCCGCGCTTCGGCCAGCGCCGTCACGGATTTCTCCGAATCCGGGTCGGCGGCTTCGACCAGTCCGTGATTCGCGGCCAATTTCAGTGCACTCCCGAAAAGCTCGGTGGATACCGATTCCGTGCTGTGCAGGCGTTTCTGCAGCAGCATCTGTTTACCGACCGATACGCATTCGGCGATCAACTCCTTGTGGTCGATTTCGACGGTCGGTTCCCGATCGGCCAGCCGCTCGGCCACCACCAATTGCGCATCGAAGAAGGAACGCAGTACACGGTGGGCCATCATGAAACCGCTACCGGTGAGCGCCGCGAGGATTTCACTGCCCAGCGTATTGCGTGGACGGGTCCGCCAGGCGGGGTCCACCAGCAGCATTTCCGCGGTGATCCGCTCGGCGAATTCCATCCGGTCCGGAAAGAAGAATTCGAACTTGAGCAGATCCCGCAGCCGATACGCCTCCGCCCAGCCGATATCCAGGGCATCGGCGTCCGGTCCGACGGCTCCTGCCGCCGGCGCGTCGGGGGCCGCCTCGACCGCGGCCAGAATCGCCAGTTCCAGGATTGCCCGATCGACGAACCAATGGACCGCGCTGTTGCGGTAGAACGCGGCCTCGAGATGAGCGCCGGGTTCGATCGCGTACACCGGCTGGACCCCGCCGCGATAGATCGTGACCACCTTGGCGAGCGACAGCTGCTCCAGCACGGCGACCAGGCTGTGCTCGTCGCGTAATTTCGCGACCTCACCGCGGGGGAGATCGCGATCGGCGATGTAGTCCATGACCGGATTGAGGACTTCGCAGACCTCGGCCAGTGTCAGTGCGCGATCGTGCACGCCCAGCAGCGCCAGGGTGACCAGTGCGTTGGCGGTGATGGGGGTGACCGCGTTGATTCCGACAGCCACGTCGAAGGCGAGCCGTTGCACCGCGGAGCGTTCTCGTTCGCCGAGATGTTCGCCGAGAGTATCGGGTTCGGCGCGGGCCGGGCGCTCGCCGGTATCGGTACGGTGCAGCGGGATCGTAACCGGGGGTGCGGTGAGCGGATCGCCGTGTGTGGCCAGTCGGTCGCGCGCCGAGATCGGGTCGCCGAAGCGGACGTACACATGGCCGGCCGAATGCTGCTGGTTGCGTACATAGCGGGCGAGCCAGGCGATACCTTCGGGCTTCTTCCGGCCGCCCACCTGTTCGTCGGCGATGGCGCCGAGCTCGTTGAGCCGCTCGTAGGTGATCGAAACCGGTACCAGCAACGCGTCGGCGACCCGATCGCGGCGGATCGCCGCGGCCAGATAGTTCATCAGGCCGTAGCGTGGCGGCCGCAGTTTGCCGGTGCGGGTACGCCCGCCCTCGAAATACCACTCCAGGTTGAAGCGGCGGGCCAGCAGATATCCGAAGTATTCTTCGACCACCGCCTGGTAGACGGTATCGCCGGCAAAACTGCGCCGGATGAATATCGTGCCGGTGCGTCGCGCGATCGGGCCCATCGGCCAGAACCGCAGATTCGCCCCGCCGACGACGTGATTGGGCGGGAAATCATTGCGTGCCAGTACATCGCCCAGTACGAACGCATCCACATACGACCGGTGCGACGGCAGGAACACCAGCGGATACCGCCGGTTGAGATCGCGTAGCGCGGCCAGACCGGACTCGTCGCAGTCGACCTTCCAGGTCGATGCGTGCACCGGGCGCATGGCCTGGGTGAACAGGTCCGAAACGGTGCGGCTCTGTGCGGCGACCAGTTCGTTCAGAGCTTTTTCGGCGCGCCTCGCCACGTCCTGAGGGTCGGCGCCGGTTTCGTCGGCGATGCGTTCCAGCCGACGCAGGAACTCCGGCGAGTCCATGATCTCCTCGGCCACCAGCCGCGGCACCTTGTAGCGGTCGCCGATCACGGTGCGTTCCGCGCGTTCCAGCGCGACCACCGCGGCCCGGACGACCGCACGCGCGAAGGGTTCGGCACTGCCGGTCCGGTGCAATGCTGCCGCTTCCGGATGGTTCGCGCGTAACTGCGTGAGCCGGGCGCCAGCGCCGGTGAGTATCAGATGCCGGTCCGGGGCCCGGCCGACCAGTCGGCGTTGCGCGAGCCGGTTGGGGCGGCGCGGGTTGGTGAGCAGGGCGAGATCGCCGAAGGTCACCCGCCGGACGCCGTCGCGTTCGGGCGGCAGCCACAGCACCCGCACGGGCACCACCAGGGGATCGTCGGTGCGGCCGGTGAGCCGGCCGGCCACGGCAGCGGCATCCAGATCGAGCTGGGTGACGGGGGCGCGGACGCCGAGTTCGGCGGCCAGGCCGCCCTCGGCGATCCACCGGCCGATCAGCTCGCGTTCGGTACCCGAAGCCGAATCCACCAGCGCTACCACCGATTCCGGTGGATCGTCGGCCGGCGACGGTGCGCCGCCGAGGTTCTCGATCATGGTGTGGGATCCTCTGCGTCCGATCGGAGGGGCTCGCGGCTGTGCTGTCCGGGGCGGTCGGTGCGCGGCTCGTTCGCCGGGGAGCCGGTCGCCGGTGGCAGTGGAATTCGAAATTACTCCATGCGACCACTATGGACGGTTCGCGCGCCGTACGGGGCGGTTTGCCGGAGCTGTCGCAGGCTCTACTCCGCATTGCGTTGCTCGCCGTGGGTATCGGACAGGTGGTTGCGACAGGCCTCGTGGAGGACTGGGATTCGAAGTTGTGTGCGGCGCGTTCTGGTCCCTCAATAGGTTAGGCAACCCTATCTAATTTGGGAAGGGGGTGGGTCACTTTCGGGCGCGCCACGCGGTGCTCGCCACGGATACCGGCGGTCCGGCATATCCCTGCGCCGCACGCCGGGTATCCGGCGGCCGGGCGGATTAGACTCGCCCCATGAGTGGTTGGGGCGTCGGGGATATCCCCGATCAGCAGGACCGGACCGTGATCGTGACCGGCGCGAACAGCGGCTTGGGGGCGGTCGCCGCGCGTGCTCTGGCCGGCGCCGGGGCGGAAGTGATCCTGGCCTGCCGGAACGTGGACAAGGGGCAGGCCGTCGCAGCCGAGATCGGGGATCGCGCGCGGGTCCGGCGACTGGACCTGGCTGATCTCTCGTCGATTCGCGAGTTCGCGGCGGGGGTCGACGGTGCGGATGTCCTGATCAACAATGCCGGGGTGATGGCAGTACCGTTGCGTCGCACCGCCGACGGATTCGAAATGCAGATCGGCACCAACCATCTCGGCCATTTCGCGCTGACCGGCCTGCTGCTCGGCAAGATCAGCGAACGGATCGTCACCGTCTCCAGTGGGGCCCACACCATCGGCGCCATCGATATCGACGACCTCAACTGGGAGCGCCGCCCCTACAAGCGCTGGACCGCCTACGGTCAGTCCAAGCTGGCGAATCTGCTGTTCACCTTCGAACTCCAGCGCAGGCTCACCGCGGCCGGTTCGGCGAAACTGGCCGTCGCGGCGCATCCGGGTTACGCGGCCACCGGCCTGCAATCGCATACCGAATCCATTCTGGACAAGGTCATGACCCTCGGGAACAAACTCGCCGCTCAGAGCGCCGAAATGGGCGCACTACCGGAACTTTTCGCCGCCACCGCGCCGGTGGAACCCGGTGGCTACTACGGACCGACCGGGCTCGGGGGAACGCGTGGATACCCGGGGCCCTCCGGCTGTTCCCAGCGGGCGAAGGACGAGCTCACCGCCCGTTCTCTCTGGGATCTCTCGGAACGGCTCACCGGGGTGAAGTTCGACTTCACCGGCTGAGACGCCCGCCGCCTGGCGGAAAAGAAAATCAACGCGGAATGTCACACCTGGAGTGCGTGCATCGTCGACACCACGAGACCGCACCACGAAAGGAACTCGACATGGAACCCCGGATCGATCTCTTCGCCAACAAAGTCACCGCCGGCTTCAGCAAGCGCCTGGTCACGGCCGGGAAGGTGGTGGACGATTCCGGTCTGCCCAAAGCGGTCTACGAGCTGGTGAAGATCCGGGCGAGCCAGATCAACGGCTGCTCGTTCTGCGTGGATATGCACACGAAGGACGCCGCCCACGCCGGTGAATCCCAGGTCCGGATCAACTTGGTCGCCGCCTGGCGGGAAGCCACGGTGTTCACTGAACCCGAACGGGCCGCATTGGAACTCACCGAGGCGGCTACCCGGCTGGCCGACGGCGGCGGGATCGGTGAGGACACCTGGCAGCGGGTGCGCAAACACTACGACGACGAGCAGATCGGCGGGCTGATCGCTGCCATCGCCACGATCAACGCCTGGAACCGGATCAACGCCATTGCTCACACTCCGGCCGGTAGTTACGAGCCCGGGCAGTTCTGAGGCACTCCGGGGCGGAATTGTGTTGAGTGTCACTTTCTCTCACCCGATTCTGCCCCGGGCCGACCTCCGCGGTTCACCGCCTGGTAGCCTCGCACATCGTGCAGCGCGTGTATTTCTGGTTTAGCAAGCCGGCCCGGGGCGGGTCGGTCTGCGGCAACCACGCGCGCTGACCAATACACCCCGAGCCGGATGACGACCGGCTCGACGGGGATTTCTTTTCCGTGGGTCGGCCTGAACGAGAAGGACACCACCCACGATGACCATCGCAGTCGATATCGATGCCGACCACAGCGATCTGGACGATCAGCGAACCCTCAGTGTGAGCCCGCTGCGTTCCCCCGCGGAAGTGCGCCGCGTCCACGCCATCACCGATGCACACGCCGCCACGGTGCGCGCCGGCCGCCGCGGCACCGTCGACGTGCTGAACGGCGCGGACGACCGCCTCATGGTGATCGTCGGGCCGTGCTCGGTACATGACCCCGCGGCCGCCCTGGACTACGCCCGCCGGCTCGCTGCCGTGCAGGAAACCCTGTCCGACCGGCTGCACCTGGTCATGCGGGTGTACTTCGAGAAGCCGCGGACAACCCTCGGCTGGAAGGGACTGATCAACGATCCCCACCTCAACGGCAGCTTCGACGTCAACACCGGGTTGGGGATCGGCCGCCAGTTACTGCTCGATATCACCGCCATGGGCTTACCGGTGGCCTGCGAGTTCCTCGACCCCATCACCCCGCAGTACATCTCCGACCTGGTGACCTACGGCGCCATCGGCGCGCGCACCGCAGCCAGCCAGGTACACCGGCAGCTGAGCAGCGCGCTGTCCATGCCGGTCGGTATCAAGAACGGCACCGACGGTGACGTGCAGGTCGCGGTGGACGGGGTGCGGGCGGCCGCGGCCAGCCACGTCTTCCCCGGTACCGATCTGGACGGCCGGTCCGCGCTCATCCAGACCGCCGGAAACGAGGATTGCCATGTGATCCTGCGCGGCGGCTCCAACGGCACCAACTACGACGCCGCCTCGGTCGCCGACGCGTGCGCTCGGCTGGAGAAGTCCGGGCTGGCGCAGCGGATCGTGGTCGACGCGAGCCACGGCAACAGCAACAAGGACCACAAACGCCAGCCGATCGTGGTCGCCGATATCGCCGAGCGGATGGCCGCGGGTGAACGAAGTGTGGTCGGTGTGATGCTGGAGAGCTTCCTCGTCGAAGGCCGCCAGGATCTGACGCTCGGCCGGGCCGGCGACCTCACCTATGGTCAGTCGATCACCGACGCCTGCATGGACTGGGACACCACCGCCGCCCAGCTGGACCGGCTGGCCGAAGCGGTCCGCGAGCGCCGGGCAGGCTGAGTAGCCGGCCACTCTGCCGCGCCGCCGCGGGCCGGCACCTGGTCCGTGGGCGCGGTGGGTCGCGGGGGGCCGGTCGGGTACCGCGGTCGGTGAGTGGTCAGGTCACGCCGGCAGATCCCCGAGGTGTTCGCGGTTTCCGCGTCGCGTCCAGATAATCGCCCGATCCTGCGAGGTGGCCCCGCTCGGCGGCAACCTCGATGTTTCCGATGCGTTCGGAGTGGGAGTTCAGACCTCGACGGGCCATCCGCCGGCCGGGCCGGGCGGATCGGTGTTCAAGCGGGCGGCCACCCAGTGGTCGCGGCGGGTACCGCGATGATCGCTGCCCAGCCGGGCCAGTCCTTCGTACCGGAACCCGTGTTTGCGTGCGACCGCGGCCGAGGCATGGTTGCCGACGAAGGCCCGCCAGTGGATACGGATCAGTCCCATACCCGCCGGATCGAAGCCGAAGTCGCAGGTGAGTGCGACCGCCCGGGAAATGATCCCTTTCCTGCGGTATTCCGGATGGAGCCAGAACCCGATTTCTGCGGCGGTTTCGTCGCGCGGGCGGGTGCCCAGACTCACGGTGCCGACCAAACGGCCCCGCTCGGCGGTTCGGACGGCCCAGATCGGGCTGTGCGCCGCCCATCCGTCCGCGACCGTTGTACCGATGAAATCCTCGGCATCGGCACGGCCGTAGGGCCACGGGATCGTCACCCATTCGGCGATCGCCGGATCCTGACAGGCCTCGGCGACGGCGTCGATATCGTCGGCGATCGGCCGGTCGAGCCACACCGTGCCGTCGGTCAGCGTCTGTTCCTCCACCGGCCGATTTTCGCATCGTGGCAGTCCGCGCGGCATCCGGTTTTCCGGGTGCGGCGCGTACGCGATGTCCGGCTCTCCGTAGAATTCGAGCGGTGGTAGCCGCGCTTCTCGCCGACCAGTTCGAATCACATCGCGGGCATCTGCTGGCGGTGGCCTACCGGATGACCGGCAGCGTATCGGATGCCGAGGACGCGGTGCAGGAGAGCTGGCTACGCCTGGCCGGGGCCTCGCAATCCCAGATCGAGGATCTGCGGGCCTGGCTGACCACGGTGGTTTCCCGGCTCTGCCTGGACCGCCTGCGCAGCGCCGCGGTCCGGCGGGAAAGCTACGTGGGGCAGTGGCTGCCGGAACCGGTGGTGACACCGGTGGCCGGGGCAGGCGCCGCCGATCCACTGGCAACGGTGGTGCTGCGGCAGGAATTCCGGCTGGCGGCACTTGTGGTGCTCGATCAGCTCACGCCGCCGCAGCGGGTCGCGTTCGTACTGCACGAAGGGCTGGGGGTGCCCTACGGCGAGATTGCCTCGATCCTGGATATCACCGCCGAGGCGGCGCGGCAGTTGGCGGCGCGCGCACGGAAGGCGGTCCGGGAACAGACACCGCAACCTGCCGCAGACGGGGAGCACGAGGCCGCGGTGCAGAAGCTGCTGGTCGCGCTGAATACCGGCGATGCGCAGGCCGTGGCGGCCGTTCTGCATCCGGACACGGTGATGATCGGCGATTCCGGCGGTACCACGCCGACCGCGCGCAATGTGATCGTCGGCCCGGACAGGGTGGCCCGCCTGTTCTTCGGTCTCATCCGCCGCTACGGCCTGGACAGGGCAGGCGAGGACTTCCTGGCGACCGGGGTGGAATTCGTCCGGGTCAACGGCCAGCTGGGCGCGCTAGTCCGGGCTCACCCGGGCGACGGCACCCACCCCGGTTTCCCGGCGCGGGTAATGGGTTTCACCGTTGTGGACGGTCGCGTCCAGGGCACCTACGATATCGCCAACCCGGCGAAACTCACGGGGGTCCGGGTGCGCTGATCGTCCGCTCGCCGAGGCGATGAGCCGTTGCCCGAACTCCCGCGCCGGCGATCACCGAGGTCGGATGCTGCCGCCGGAACGGCGCATACGACCCGGCGAGGTTCGGTTCAGGCGGGTACCGGCCGGGTCCGGTCGGTGAGCAGCAGTGCTGCCATACCGCCCAGTACCGTGCCCATCAACAGTCGCTGCACCCGCAACCACAGCCGCCGGCCTGTCAGGAAACGGCTCACCGTAGCGGCCGTGCACACGATGAGCGCGTTCACCGCCAGCGCCACCGCGATCTGCACCCCACCCAGGCACAGGCTCTGCAACCACACCGGACCGGCCGCCGGTGCGACGAACTGCGGGATCAACGCCAGGTACATCACCGCGATCTTCGGATTGAGCAGATTGGTCACCAGGCCCATGGTGAACAGGCGGCCCGGCCGGTCGCGAGGGAGGTCGGCGGGCGCGAACACCGACGTACCGCCCGGCCGCAGCGTCTGCCACGCCAGCCACAGCAGATAACCGGCGCCGGCGATCTTCAGCGCCGTATACAGCTCGGGGACCAGCACGAATACCGCCGTGATCCCGGTGGCGGCAGCAGTGAGGTACACCGCGAACCCTGCGGCCACTCCGGCCAGAGAGATCAGGCCGGCGGCGCGCCCCTGCGATATCGTGCGCGAGACCAGGTACATCATGTTCGGGCCGGGTGTGAGCACCAACCCGAGTGCCGCCACCGCGACACCGGCCACCGCCGAGATTTCGATCATGCAGTGATACTTGCGACGATATGTGGCCTTGTCTCGGTCCAGTCGGTGCCTACTGGCCGGGCGGGGTCGCATCTGCTCCCGATCGGAGGTCCGGATGCGCCGCGCCGCCGAGGCTCCGAGTCCGGCCACGCGGCCGATCACGGCTTCGACGCCGCGGCTGATTCGGCGCTGGACACCCGGACACGGACCGGCGCGACGATACGGTGACAATGCACGCCTCTCGCCCGGTCGCGGGTGTACGGGCTCGACCGGCGGTTACGGGGGTGTTTGCCGGGCGGGCGCGGAGCCGGTGGGATTGCCGGTCGTGCCCGGCCCCGGCGCGCTGTCGGCTTCCTCACCCGGCGTTGTCGGTGGCTTCGGGGACAATGGGCAGAAGTCGAGGTGAGGAGGGCCCCGTGGCGGATGGGCCACTGATCGTACAAAGCGACAAAACGGTGCTGCTGGAGGTCGATCACGAGCTCGCGGGTGTGGCGCGGCAGGCGATTGCCCCGTTCGCCGAACTGGAGCGCGCGCCCGAGCATGTGCACACCTATCGCATCACCCCGCTGGCCCTGTGGAACGCGCGCGCCGCGGGGCATGACGCGGAGCAGGTGGTGGATGCACTGGTCAGCCACTCCCGGTACCCGGTTCCGCAGCCGCTGCTGGTCGATATCGTCGATACGATGGCCCGTTACGGGCGGTTGCAGCTGGTCAAACATCCCGCGCACGGGCTCACTCTGGTGAGCCTGGATTCGGCGGTGCTGGCCGAGGTGCTCCGGCACAAGAAGATCGCCCCGATGCTCGGCGACCGTCTCGACGACGACACGGTGGTCGTGCATCCCTCCGAACGCGGGCATATCAAACAGCAGTTGCTCAAGATCGGGTGGCCGGCGGAGGACCTGGCCGGCTACGTCGACGGTGAGGCCCATGCCATCGATCTCGACTATCACGGCGACGGCTGGCACTTACGCGACTACCAGGAGATGGCCGCCGATTCTTTCTGGGCCGGTGGGTCCGGCGTGGTGGTGCTGCCCTGCGGTGCCGGGAAGACCATGGTCGGCGCGGCCGCCATGGCCCGGGCCAAGGCCACCACCCTGATCCTGGTCACCAATACCGTCGCGGGCCGGCAGTGGCGGCGCGAACTGCTGGCGCGGACCTCGCTCACCGATGAGGAGATCGGCGAGTACTCGGGCGAACGCAAGGAGATCCGGCCGGTCACCATCGCCACCTACCAAGTGATCACCCGTAAATCGAAGGGCGAGTACAAGCATCTCGAACTCTTCGACAGCCGTGATTGGGGTCTGGTGATCTACGACGAGGTTCATCTGCTGCCCGCCCCGGTGTTCCGGATGACGGCCGATCTGCAGTCGCGGCGCCGGCTCGGCCTCACCGCGACACTGGTCCGCGAGGACGGCCGCGAAGGCGACGTGTTCTCGCTGATCGGGCCGAAACGCTATGACGCGCCGTGGAAGGATATCGAGGCCCAGGGCTGGATTGCGCCGGCCGAATGTATCGAGGTGCGAGTCACCTTGACCGATGCCGAGCGGATGTCCTACGCCACTGCCGAACCGGAGGAGCGCTACAAATTGTGCTCCACCGCGCACACCAAGATCGCGGTGGTGAAATCCGTCCTCGATCGGCATCGTGACGCCCCCACACTGGTGATCGGTGCCTATCTGGATCAGCTCGACGAACTGGGTGCCGCCCTGGACGCCCCGGTGATCCAAGGGTCCACGAAGAACAAGGAACGCGAGGCGTTGTTCGAGGCGTTCCGCCTCGGGGAGATTCCGGTTCTCGTGGTGAGCAAGGTGGCGAACTTCTCCATCGATCTCCCGGAAGCCTCGGTGGCCGTGCAGGTTTCGGGGACATTCGGCTCCCGCCAGGAGGAAGCCCAGCGGCTGGGCCGGTTGCTGCGGCCCAAACAGGACGGCGGTCAGGCGCATTTCTACTCCGTCGTGGCACGCGACACGCTGGACGCGGACTATGCCGCGCACCGGCAACGTTTCCTCGCCGAACAGGGATATGCCTATCGGATAACCGATGCCGATGATCTGCTGGGGCCTGCGTTCGGGCCGAACGACCAGTAAGGTCCCGCGGATTCGACCGACTGCGTAAGGAGTGGCGAAGTGCGGCACTTCGACTTCACAGTGGATCGCCGGCATGTGCAGGCGGTCAACGAAGTGTTCGCGAGACGCCGCCGGCTGCGCCTGGCGGCGCTGATCGCGGCACTGGTCTGCGCGACCGCCACCGCGTACCTGGTGCGGTTGGGTCACGCCTGGTCCTATCCCCTGGCACTGGCCTGCGCGCTGGGCGCCGCGACAGCGCTGTGGGTCGCACTATGGGCGCCGCGCCGCACCGGTATCGCCCGGCTCTACGCCGACGGTGAGTTGATCCCGGCCGTCGTCTCCGGTTTCCACTCCCGCGGGGCGGTATTGCTCGCGCTGGTCAATGTGGCACGTCGTGATACCGGCGAATCCCGGTACGCGCTGGTCACCAAGAAGGTGCGCCGGCTACCCGGGCACCGGTTCGCGCCGGGCGAGCGAGTACCGGCGATCGCGGTCCACGGCGACCGGGCCGCACGCACGATCGGCGAACGCTGGCTACCGGTCGACACCATGCCGATCGCCTGGGGAACCCCGGACGGCGCCGTGATCGAGCGGGCCGGCGCGGCAATCGACGAGATCGAATGGCGGCTGCTCGCCGATAATCTCACGCTGGCCGATCGGGTACAGCACAGTTCCACCAAACGCCTCCTGCTCGACCCGGGGCAGTTACCGGAGGGGCTCGGCGCCTGATCCGCCGCGGGTTACGCTCGTACGCGCCGTATTCGGCGAAACCGGCAGCGCGCCGGGCCGCATGCGTCTATCGGGTGGGATCTGCGACTAACGTCGTCGAACGGGGATGTCGCTGTGATCACGCCGAACCACGGAAGGTGGAACCGCATGAAACTCACCCGCTGGCTGATCGCCGGGGTGGTCGTGCTGTCGAGTCTGTCTCCGACACCCGCGGTAGGGCATGCCCAATCCGCGAACCTGGCCGGTGCGGACGGACTGGGCGATCCGTACTTTCCGCAGGATGGCAACGGCGGGTACGATGTCGGGCACTACGAGGTCACACTGGGGTATGATCCGGTCGGCCACCAGCTCACGGGATCCACGCGTATCGATGCACATGCCACCCAGCCGCTCACCGCATTCAACCTCGACTTCGACGGGCCACCGGTAAGCGCGGTCCGGGTGAACAATATGCCCGCCGGTTTCGTCCGGCAGGACCCGCACGAGCTGGTCGTCACCCCGGCGCTGCCGCTGCTGCCGGGACTGCCCTTCACCGTCACCGTCGAGTACGCGGGTGTCGCCGCCGATACCGCCGGTGAAGGCTGGACCTACGCCCCGACCGGTGGCGCTTTTGCGGCGGGACAACCCCATTCGGCTGCTACCTGGTACCCGCTCAACGATTCCCCTCGTGACAAGGCCACCTTCACCCTGCACGCCACCGTCCCGGCGGAATGGGAGGTGATGTCCGGTGGTGCCCGGGTGCGCGACGAGGTGCGTGATGGATTCCGCACGGTGAGTTGGGAACAGCGGCATCCGGTGATCGGCTATCTCACGACCGTCGCCATCGACCGATTCGAATATCTGGAGCAGCGGCGCGCGAACGGTACGCCACTGCTGAGTGCCTTCGCGCCCGGCGCCGAGCAACTGCGCGCACACGAGCAGCGGCTGCCGGAAGTGCTCGATTTCACCGAAAGTCTCTACGGTCCTTATCCGTTCGACAACGCGGGCGGTATCTATCTGTCCGCCCCGCTACCGTTCTCGCTGGAAACGCAGACCCGGCCCGTCTACGCCGACTGGGCCGACCTGAACACGGTGGTGCACGAGGTGGCCCATCAGTGGTGGGGTGATTCTGTCTCGGTGTACAGCTGGTCCGATATCTGCCTGAACGAATGCCTCGCCAGCTATACCGCCGACTATCTGTGGCCGGAGCGGATGGAGGGCGTCGATGTGGACGCCGAATATCGGGAAACGATCCGAAAGGTGATGGACAAGCCCAAGTTCTGGGCGGTGCCGCTGCAGGACCCGGGGCCGGAGAAGATGTTTACCTCGGTGTACTACCGTGGCCCGTTGTTCCTGCACGCCCTGCGTAAACAGCTGGGCGATGCGGTGTTCTTCGGGGCTCTACGGGAATTCGTGAGCGCCCATGCCTACGGGCACGGTTCGATGCCGGAATTCCGTGCTTTCATGCAGTCGAAATCGCCGGTCGACCTGACCGGTTTCTTCGATGCCTGGCTGCACGGCACCACCCCACCGCCGGACCAGTTCCTGTATCCGGGTGGTCTGCGTGGCTGAGCAGCCACGGCTATTCGAGCAGTGCGACCGACGAGATCCGGTGCAGCGTGAATTGCCGGACAGCGCCGGTGACCGCGTCCAGCGCTTCGAGCTGCCCGTTGCCGACCCGCACCGGTTCGACCACCCGTTGGATCGCGGTGCCTTTCGCGTCGACGTAGCCGATATGCACCTGCCGATGCACCCGCGCGGCGAGTTGTAACAGGGCCAGGGCAGCGGCCGTGCTGGTGCGACTGCCGTCGCTGCGCACTGTTTTCCCGGATGTCGCACCTGCGGCGCGCTCACCGGCCCGCAGTTCGGTGACCAGGAGTTCCAATTGTTCCGTGGTGGGGGGCGCGGGGCGGTACGGCTGCCGCGCCAGGGGACGCACATTGATCCGGGCCCCGCGTTGCCGCAGATCGACTATCGCGCCGGAGGAATCCTCGCCGGCGGGCGCGAACCCGGCCGAGCGGAGTTCCTCGAACAGTTCGCCCAATGGTGCCTGGGAGATCGCGACCGTCGGTGCGATCCCGCGTAGCGCCAGCGTATCCGCCACCGGGGAAGCGAGTACCTGGGCCAGCAGCGCGGGATCTTCACTGCGGACGAACGATTGCGCCATCCCGGCGCGTAACCGCCCGTGGCGGCGTGCCACATCGTCGATGAGGTAGGTCAGTGTCTGCGGCACAGGTGTGCGGGAATGCCGCTCGAACAGGTGGTGCAGTTCCGCGGCGGTGAGTCCCGCATCGAGTGCCCGGCGCAGTGAGGTTTCGGACAATCGGTAGACCGTTGCGGCGCCCGCCGATTCCACATCGGCAACCAGGGCGATGCGTTGCTGTAGTTCGGCGGTGAGCGGCCCGGGTGCCACCACCGTGAGGTCCGCCTGGACCAGCACATGATCGACGGGGTCGGGCAGCGCCGCCTCGAGTGCGGCTTCGGCGGCCGATAGCGGCTCGATGAGCAGAGCACGTCCCGCGGCGGTGAGCGCGCCGCGGCCGACGAGGCCGAGCGCGGCCGCTTCGCGCAGGGTGTTGTCCACGACCTGCCCTTTGTAGAGTCGTCGCCGCCGGGGTGCGCGCCAGGCCAGCAGCCGGCCGATATCTGCGGGGGCCATCGCTGTACCCGGGGGTTGTTCGGCGAGGGCTTCGAGAACGGTCCGGCGTTCCCGGACCGCGTAGGGCACCCGTAGTTCGTGTGCGAGCGCCGCCAGCGGTTTATCGGCCGCATCGCGCAGGCCGATCATCCAGGGGTAGCGGTCCAGTTCCAGCCAGCTGTGGGCCAGCGGTACCCAGCGGCGGGCAGGCGGGGCCTCCAGCCACGAATCGGCGGCGGGTGTGGGTGCCCAGAATTCGTCGGCATCGGCCTCCGGCGGCGGATCGGGAAAACCCTTCTCGATCAATTTCGCCGCCGCCAGCAATTCCACCAGCAACCCTGCGCGTGATTCCTCGATACCGGCGGCACGGGCGATCCGGCGTATTTCCCGCACCCCGAGGCCACCGGCGCGCAGCGCGGGGGCGGGTGCCTGACCCAGCACTTCCACAATCGCGGCGCAATGCCGCAGGAGTTCGCCGACCTCACCGGCGCCCACACCGTCCACTTCGGTGAGGGCATGCACGGTGACCACCGGTTCAGGTGGGGTGAGGCGGCGCGGATCGGTGACCGGTTCGCCTCGCAGCAACTGGCCGACCGCGGGCGGCAGCTCCACTGTCTCGTCGTCGATCCGCCGTAGCAGGCGGCGCTCCAGCAGCCGGGGAACCGGGCGGTCGGCCGGGGCGTCGGGTGCCGCATCGCGGGTGCGTCCCCGCGGGCCGGTTTCGGCCAGTTTGTCCAGCAGAGCCCGTTCGGCGGGCGGCAGGCCGGCGAGCGTTGCGGCGATTTCCTGCTCGTCCGGGGTATCGGTATCGGTTCCGCTACCCAGCGGCCACGGCAGAGCCTCGGCGACGGCGGGTACGAGCCGGACCCGGTCGCCGGAGAACCAGAGCAAGGCCCGGTCGGCCAGTTCGGTGAGCGCCGCGTCCACTGTCGCGGCCTTCGCGCGGCCGCGCAGCGCGCGTTTCAACTCCGTACGTGTCGGTGGCTCGTTACCGGCCGAGGTGTGTACGGCCAGCGCCTCCACTATCCCGAAGGCCGCTGTGTCCAGATCGTCGGCGGCCCGCAGCACCGAGGCGCGCTGTTCGGCGCGGGTGGCGAGCACCGCCATCGAAGCGGGCAGCGGTACCGCGAGATCGGGTCGCCGTTCGAGCAGCGCCACCAGTTGGGCATCGGAACGGCCGCCGAGCCAGGCGGTATACGAGTCTGGGCCGGTCATCCGGTCCAGATTAGGCCTATCCGTGCTGTCGGCGGCGACCTGTGTGCCGGAACAGGGGCAAAGCGCGCGATACCCGGCCCGTCGACGGCGGTTGTCGTGCGAGGCTGCGGGGCAGACATGCCAGAATGAGTGCGTGGTGAACAAATCGAAGAAACCCTACGTCGACAACGGCTGGCCCGAAGTGGCCGACGGTGAGCACGCCGTGACCGAACTGTCGGCGACGCGTGCCGGTAACCTCTCGCCGTTCGGCGAGGACACCGAATTCCCGGTGGCTGCCGAGCAGCTGCCGTACGTGCACCCGCATACGGTGATCAACCGCTGAGCGGGCGGAACGAAAGAACCCCGTATCCGAAACTTCGGATACGGGGTTCTTTCGTAGCAGGGGGTTGTGCCGCTCAGTTCGGCAGCAGGCCCTTGTTGGACTCGTAGAAGCCCAGCAGTGCGGGATCGAGCTGGGGGGTGCCGGCCTTGACCGCTTCGAACAGGTCCAGCGCGGGCTGGGGGACCTGAACACCCTGCGCCTGGACAGTGGCGAGGGCGCGATCGACCGCGGTGTAGACCTCCTGGGTCTGCGTCTGGGCCGGGGCCTGGGCCTGCTGCGGGGCAGCGGGGGCGGCCGGTGTGCTCTGGTTCTGGGTCTGCACGGCCGGGGTATCGGAGGGCACTTCGCGCGGGGTCGAGCCGCTGCTCAGGCCCAGCGAGGAGGAGCAGGAGGGCCAGGCGCCCCAGCCCTGTGAGGCGAGGACCTTTTCTGCCACGGCGATCTGCTGTTCGCGGCTGGCCTGGTTGGCGGTCGGTGCGTACTCTCCGCCGCCGTGTGCCTGCCAGGTGCTCTGCGAGAACTGCAGTCCGCCGTGATAGCCGTTGCCGGTGTTGATGCCCCAGTTTCCACCGGCTTCGCACTGCGCGAGTCGATCCCAGTCGGAGTCGGGTGCCGCGCTGGCGTTACCGGCGAGGGCTGCACCCGCACCGCTCATCATGGCGCCGGTGACGGCAACCTTGGCGACAGTGCGACCGGTATTGGTGGGCTTGCGATGGCGTCCACTCATTCGGGTTCGTCTTCCTCTCGTACGCACCTGCGAGGGATTCGCTCGGGTCCAGGCTGAGAGGGTGCCCGTCCCGCCCTCGCCCCTGTCGTTTCCTTGGGGTCCGGTACCCGCGGGGCGAGGTTCGGTGCGGCGGGCCGGTGGGCCGGAGTGCCCGGCTGGGATAGACGGTACGACGGATCCGGCGAAAAATCACTTTTTGGTAACCGGCGTGTGCGGCAGGGTTGCGGAGTGGTCACAACTGGCTCTCGGAGACTCTGTGCAGCTAGTGGGCTCGCGCCGCGGGGTGTCAACTCCCCGCAATAGGCGTTATTATTCCGTTATGTGATTATCATCACATAACGGTTTCGGGGGGCGATCCGCCCGGGTACCGCATGGAAGTCACTTGGCTCGCCGACCGGACAACAGCGCGAATGTCAGCGCGAGCAGGAAGCCCAGCGGGGTCAGGACCATGGCGCCCAGGTACAACCACAATCCGGGCCTGCCTTCGGTGAAGATCGGCGTGAGGAAGATCGCCACGATCGCGAGCAGTCCGAGGGTGAACAGGCCCAGCGCCAACCGCAGGAGCCAGTTGCCGGGGGCACGCCCGGGCGGTGGGGTGGACGGCCGGGGATCAGCGGGGTTGGTCACCTGTCGACGGTAAAACTGATGTGCTGGCGTCCTGCCCACCGGGGTAGACTCGGGGGCGATCTCGCGTCCTGCATGCTTGCGGGGCGCGTTTTTCGAGTGCAGGCAGAGCTTTCGAGAGAAGGCCAGGACCCGCCCACCGGCGGGTTTCAGCAGACATGTGCGCCGGGCCCGCGGGCCGGGTGCCGAACGACGAACGGGTGAGCGCAGTGCCGACCGGCAAGGTGAAGTGGTACGACGTGGAAAAGGGCTTCGGCTTCCTTTCCCAGGACGAGGGTGAGGACGTCTACGTCCGCTCGTCTGCGCTGCCCCAGGGTGTGGAAACGCTGAAACCCGGACAGCGGGTGGAGTTCGGGATGGCGGCCGGGCGCCGCGGCCCACAGGCGCTGAGCCTGAAACTGGTCGAAGCGCCGCCGTCGGTCCGGCAGAACCAGGAACGCAACGCCCGCAGGGAGCCCGTGGCCCGCAAACACAGCCCGGATGAACTGCACGGCATGGTCGAGGACATGATCACGCTGCTGGAAGCGAAGGTGCAGCCGGATCTGCGCAAGGGACGCTACCCCGACCGTAAGACGGCGCAGCGGATCTCCGAGGTGGTGCGCGCGGTCGCGCGGGAACTCGATCGCTGATCCGAGAAGTAACCGGTGGCGGGCCGGTCCGGACTCCCGGACCGGCCCGTACGCGTATCAGGCGGTTTTGATCGACCAGATCGCGTGCGGAATCGAGAATTCCCGGCCGGTTTCATCGATCGCGATGATCATCACCTGCAACTCCACACCGATCAGCTCCAGCCCCGGTTCGGGGTCCGAGTCGACGGTCAGCGCCCGGGTTCCGTCCGGGTGGTCGCGGTAGCTGCTGGGCTTCTCGACCACCTCGCCGTTCTCGTTCGCATACAGCGGTAGCAATTCCCACGGTGTGCCCACGATTTCCGACGGCAGCGAGATCTGCAGCGGGTTACCCGCCGGAACCTCCAGGAATACGGTGTCGCCCTGTTCGCAGTTCTCCATCCGCACCGTGCAGAAGTAGAACGGCGGCACGGTGACGGCTTCACCGTGCGCGTACGCGGTGAGCTCCGGTTTGTGCGGCTCGGCATCGCGCGCCAGCAGCCAGACCACACCGGCGGTCCCGGCCACCAACACCAGGATTCCGGCCAGGGCCAGCGCGAGAGTCGTGCGGAATCTGTTCGTACTCACCGGGCGGTTTCTCCTCGTGGGTGGTCGTGGTGCGGTATTTCCTGTTCGGCGTGCAGCGGGCGGCGGCCGCCGAAACCGGGCAGCAGGCTGTGCCCGCGCGAACTCAGCACAGTCTGGACGAGGCCCGCGGCGAGGACGGCACTGACCACCGCGAAACCCTTCCAATAATCGGTGGGCAGCAGGACGCCGCCCGCGCCACCGACGACCCAGCTCAGCTGCAGCACGGTTTCCGAGCGGCCGAACCCGGACGCGATCGATTCCGGCGGCAGATCGTCCTGGATCGAGGCGTCGAGCGAAACCTTGGCCAGCGCACTGGCACCCGCCGCGATCAGTGCGGCCAGCGCCGCCCCGAGCAAGTTGTCCAGGATCAGCGCGACCGACGCGACGGCCGTGCAGGCCAGCGTGCAATTCACCACGATCAGTGAAGGCCGGCCCAGCCGCAATCGGGCGCCGGTGGCGTTACCGGCGAAATTGCCGACCGCAGCCGCCGCCCCGACCAAGCCGAGCATTGCCGCCTGCTGCACCGGCCGGTGTTCGGTGGCCTTGGCGACGAAGGCGATATAGAAGGTCAGGAACCCGGTGAGCACCCGGATACTGCCGTTGCCCCACAACCCGGTGACCACCGCGCGACCCAGCGGCTGCCGGCGTTTACGGGGCGGCACCGCGGATTCGCGGCCGGATTCCAGCACTTCGGTCTGGGGGTCGTCGCCGTGATAGCTCAGGGTGGCGGGGACCTCGCCCTCGGTGATCTCCACCCAGCGCGGAATCTTCCAGCTCAGATAGGCACCGCCCACCGCGATACCGGTGGCCAGGATCAAGGCGCCGGTCGAACCGGTGAGCGCGGCGACGGCCCCGGCTATCCCGCCGGCTCCCAACGTGCCGCCGACCAAACCGAATACGGTCAGCCGGGAATTGGTGCGGACCAGGTCTATATCCGGTGGTAGCACCCGTGGCGTCACCGCGCTCTTCAACACGGCGAACGATTTGCTGAGCACCATCATGCACAGGGCCAAGGGGTAGAGCACCCAGCTGTCGAAACTGAAGATCAACACCACCGCTACGACGGCGCGAGCCGCGAACGACGCCGCCAGGGCCAAGCGGCGCCCGGTCTGCAATCGGTCCAGCGCGGGCCCGATGAGGGGCGCGATGAGTGCGAACGGCGCGATGGTGATCAGCAGATACAGCGCGACCTTCGATTTGCTCTCCGCGGTCGCGCTGGCGAAGAACAAGGTATTGGCCAACGCGACCGCGATCGCCGCGTCGAGCGCGAAATTCGCCATGGTGGCGTAGGTGAGCGCGGTGAGCCCCGATTTGTCGGCCCCGTCGGCTTCCGCGGCACGCCGGAAGGTGGCGATACCTTTACCGGTGAGTTCGCGGCCGCGCATCGCCGCCACCCGGGTGACGGTGAGTTTGCGGGGGAGCCGCCGGCCGTCGGAGTCGTCCTCGGCATCGAAGTCTCCGATGCGGTACGACTTCGTGGGTTCGCCGGTTCCAGGGCGGCCGGACCGGGGTTCGTCCGGGAACTGCCGCCCGCGCCCGTACCGCGAGTCGGCCGCAGGATCGGCCGCGTCCCGAGACAAGCGATCACCGTCGGGAGTGTTTCCGGCGGACCGCCCCTTCTCGGCCCGGTACTTGCCCCGGTCCATCGGGGGCGGGGGGACAGCGTCGGCACCGGGCTGCACTGTCGCATCGAAGCGGCTTGTCGACTCGTCGGCACCGAAGCGGCGGCCGGGCTCGCCGCCGGGCCGGTGTGGTCCGCCCGGGCGCTCGTCTCCCGGGCGGTATCCAGAATCAGACGGACCAGCGGGGCCGGCGTCTCCCGTCCGGCGGCCACCCCGGCCGGCATCGAGTGGGCTGTGCCCACTCCAGGGTTCAGCGTCACGCGGTGTCCAGCGGTCACGCCCGGTGGCATCGAGTGGGCCGGGTGTGCGCCCGGTTCCGGAGCCGGCCGGTGTGCGCGAAGTGGAGCCGGCGACGAAGTGCTCGTTCTGGCCGGCTCGCGGCTCGGATCCGGTTCCATGCCGATGGCCGGCGCGGTCCGCGGAATTCGCGGCCCACGCACCCTGGGCGTCGTTGAGCCGGCCCGACCGCCACTCCGGAGCGTCTGAATCTGCGCCGGGCCGGCCCGCGCGTGCGCCGGAACCGGCGCCGGATGCCGCGGCAGGTGGGGACCGGCGCGGTTCGGCGGAATCCCGGCGGCCGTCCCGTTGTGGTGCGGCGCTCTCCCGCCTGGATACGGGCCGGCTGCCTTCACCGGCCCCGGCGGCCCCTTGCCCGCCGGAGCGCTGCGTGGAACTCCGCGACCCCAGCGCACCGAAGACCCGGGCGAAACGGCTCACTCGCCCCGGCGCCGGAGGTTCGCCGGACGCCGGCGTGGCCGCGCGCGGCACCGATCCGCCGTGATCACGCGCGGGGCCGGGGTCGTCGAGCGGAAGCGGCCGGGTCGGCGGCGGGGCGGGCCGGGGGTTGCCGGGGTCGGGTTCGCGATTGCGGTGTGGCACGTTCGGCGGGGGGTAGCGGTCGAAACCTGGATGCCGCTGGGGTGGCGGAGACTCGCCGGCGGGCCACTGACCGCGATCGGAACCGGAGGGCTCGCGGGAAGTGGGCACTCCTCAATTCTGGCCCACCGCGACCGCGGCGAAACCCCGCCCTGTTCAGGGCGGGCCGAAAGTGCGCTGTATCGCTTCCGCGCCGGGCGGTATCAGGCCGGTACGAACCGGACCTCGAAGGCCGTCGGCCAGTACTTTCCGGTGATCAGGAAACGATCGGTGCCCGGTATCTGCGCGATACCGTTGAGAACGTCGGTGCCCGCGCGCCGATCCGCCGGCAGCAGTCCGGAGGCATCGATCACCGACAGGACACGCCCGGCGTCCGGATCGATCCGCAGGATCTGCTCGGTCGGCCAGGCGTTGGCATAGACCGAACCGTCCTCGGCGCATTCCAGTTCGTTCAGGCGGGTATCGGTATGGCTGGTCAACGCGACCGAACCCGTGACCGCGAAGGTGACCGGATCGCGGAAGGTGAGGGTCGCGGATCCGTCGCTCATCACCAGCCGTCCGTCCTGGTGGCACAGCCCCCAGCCCTCACCCTGGTACGAGACCCGCCGTTTTTCGGCCAGCGTGCGCGGGTCGCGGGCGAAGGCAACGCCCTCCTGCCAGGTGAGCTGCCACAGAGTGTCACCGGCGAGGGTTATGCCCTCCCCGAAGAAGGGCGGTGGCAGTTCGACGCGGGCCAGTTCCGCACCGCTGCTCCGATCGACACTGCGCACATCGGACTGTCCGACCATACCGGTGCCCTCGTACAGGACCTCACCATCGATTTCGAGGCCCTGGGTGAACGCGCCGGGGTCGTGTGGATGAGTGGTGAGTACTTCGACAGCGCGGCGCTCAGCGGCATCATCGGCGTTTGCGCAGGCGCCCGGTACGAGCAGGCAGACCAGCGCGGTGACGACCCAGGTACGCCGAGTGTGCTTCATACGGCAAAATGTAGACCGTGAGCGCAGTATCTGTATCGGACACCGACGTACGGTCGATTCTGGCGGGGGCCGTCGACCTGGCTCGTCGTGCGCTCCTGGAGCTGGAACCCTCCGGGGTCGGCGCGCATGTCGGCGTCCGCGCCGAGGACGAATGTGCCGCCACGCACTGCTTCGAGGCAACTCTCCCCGGCTACCACGGCTGGCAATGGGCCGTGGTGGTCGCCTCCGCCCCGGATACCGACCGGGTCACGGTGAGCGAATCAGCGCTGCTGCCCGGCCCCGACGCGTTGATCGCGCCGGAGTTCGTGCCGTGGGAGCAGCGGGTCCGCCCGGGCGATCTGGCCCCCGGGGATCTGCTCGCACCACCGGCGGACGACCCGCGCCTGGTGCCCGGCTACACCGCGACCGGCGATCCGGAGATCGACGAGATGGCCTACCAGGTCGGGCTGGGGCGCAAACAGGTCCTCAGCCTGGAGGGCCGCGTGGACGCCGCGCAGCGGTGGTACGAGGAGTACGGCCCGGACAGCGATATGGCGAAATCAGCGCCCGCCTCCTGTGAGAGCTGCGGTTTCTATGTACCGCTGGCCGGTGCGCTGCGCGCCGCCTTCGGTGTCTGCGCCAATGCCATGGGTGCCGACGGCCATGTCGTGCATATGGGTTACGGCTGTGGAGCCCATTCGGAAACGCCGCTGCCGGCCGGAGCCGGGTCGCCGCTGTACGAGGCCTACGACGATGCCGCGGTCGAGGTCTACCCGGCCGAATCGACGAAACCCGCGGAGGCCGGGGCGGCACCTGCCGCCGCGTCCGTGCAATCCGCGGCCTCGGACGCGACCGTGGAAGACGAGCCGGTTTCCACCACCGAACACCGGGATCCCGAGTCGGTAGGTGGACCGGGGGACGTGACCGGCGCCGTACCCGAGCAGTCGAGCAGTTCGGCGCACGATGCCGGTACGGCTCCGGCGTCCACCGCCGTTGCACCGGAACCGGAGAACGAGGACACGGATCCGTCGACTGCCCCGGACGCGGGAGCCGCTGAGTAGATATCGGAAAGCGCTGTGGGTGCGGCCCGCGGAATACCGGGATACGAGACGTGAGCTCCGGCGCGGGGCCGGCTCCGAGCCCTTATTCGGCAGGGTGATTTCCTGGCGCTGACGATGGCGCAACCGATGCCGCAGGGCCGGCCGGGGTGGACGTGCGGCGTGTACCGGTGAATAGTGCTGGGGGACAGGGGTAATGGCGGGCAAGTCGGCCGGGTGCGGGGCGTGCCGGCGCCGGGCCGGAACGGCTGAGGCGTGGGTTCGGCCGGTGGTTCGCGGCGACGTACGCTGTGGCGGTGAGTGAGACCGGTGCGGTGGGCGATATGAGCGGATCGGCTTCTGCCACGGGGCACGACTCCGCCGACCCCTTCGGCACCGCGCGGCTGCGCGCCGGCGTACTGGCGGCCTGGCGGGATTCGCCGACCCGGTTGCGGGAGGACGCGGCGACCGAAGCCGACCTGGTGCGTGCCGGTTACCGCGACCGGCTGCTCACCGAACTGGCGCAGAACGCCGCAGATGCCGCGGCCGCGGCGGGGGTGCCGGGGCGGATCGTGGTGCGGTGCACTGATCGGACGCTGTCCCTCTCGAATACCGGCGCCCCGCTCGACCTGGCGGGTGTGCACGCCCTGACCGCGCTGCGTTCCTCCGGGAAAACCGGGGGTACCGGGGAAGTCGGGCGGTTCGGGGTCGGTTTCACCGCGGTGCTCACGGTGAGCGAGGAGATCGAGTTCCGGTCGACGAGCGGATCGCTGCGGTTCTCCCGGGAGGAGACCCGGGCCGAGCTCACAGCCGCGGGTATCGCCGTTCCGGAGACGGAGGGCGGTTTCACGCCACCGGTGCTGCGGCTGGCCTGGCCGCACGCCGCGACACCGGGTGCCGGTGCGGACAGCGAAATCGTGCTGCGGCTGCGACCGGATGTCGATCCGGTGGCGCTGCTGGAAGCCATGCGCGCCGAGGCAGTGGATCTGCTGTTGGAGCTGCCCGCGCTGAGCGAGATCCGGATCGAGGACTTCGCGGTTCGAGCCGTGGCCCGGGCTATGGGCGAGACAGGTCTGCGGGAAATCCGGATCGACGTGGCCGGAACGGAAGAGGTCTGGTGGGAGTATCGGACGGCGCGGGCGCGCTGGCTGGTACCGGTCCGCGACGGCCGGCCCGTCGCCGCGCGACCCGATGTGCTGCGCGCCCCCACCCGTTCGGACGAGGAACTGACGTTACCGGCGCTGCTGATCGCCGATATCCCCATGCAACCCGACCGCCGCCGGGTGCTGCCCGGTGCCCGGTTGCGTGAACTGGCCGCCGGGTACGCCGATTTCGCCCGTGCGTTGCCGCCGGCCTCGCGTCCGCTGCTGATCCCGGCCCCGGGATTCGCCCGCAGCGAGGTGGACGGGCTGCTGCGGGAGTCGATTCTCGAGGAGTTGCGCGACAATCCCTGGCTTCCGGTTTTCGCGGCCGATCCCGGCGTTCCGGACCGACCCGATGAACGGGTCGCGGCACCCAGCCGCACCAGCGTTTTCCCCGATCTCACCGCCGAACTGGCCGAACTGCTCGGTGATGTGCTCGATCCACTGCTGATTCCCGACCTGTCCGGCCCGCGGTATGCCGATGTCTTGGCGACGGTGGGAGTGCACCGGATCGGATCGGCGCGGGTCGCGGAACTGTCCGCGGGACTGGATCGGCCGCCGTCGTGGTGGTCGGCCCTGTACACCGCGCTCGAACCCTTCGTCACCGACCAGTTGGCGGTCGAGGAACTCGGTGCCCTCGCGGTACCGCTGGCCGACGGCCGAACGGTCACCGGCCCGCGCACAGTGCTGTTGGACGATGAACTGGCCGCGCTCGCGGAGCCGGTACCCGTGCATTGGGCACGCCTGGTGCATCCCGCGGCAGCGCACCCGCTGCTGGCCCGGCTCGGTGCCCGGCGGGCGACCCCCGCGGATCTGCTGTCGGATCCCGCGCTACAGGCGGAGCTGACCGATCATCCCGGCGACCCGGATACGGTCGAATCCGTTTTGCGGCTGGCGGCCGTGGTGGCCGATAGGGCGGCCTTACCGCCCTGGCTGGGGATGCTCGAACTACCGGACAGCGCGGGCGGTACCCGCCCGGCCGACGAGCTACTGCTGCCCGACGCCCCGCTGATCGAATTGCTGGTACCGGATTCGCCGTTCGGGGTCGTAACCACCGAGGCCGCCGAGGAATACGGCGCCGAGGCCTTACGGGCGATCGGTGTCGGCTGGGATTTCGGGATCGTCACCGAAACCGACCCCACCGGTCCCGACCATCATCTCGACGACGAGGAGACCTGGTGGGCCGGGCTTTCCGAGGATCCGCCCGAGCTGATCGCGATCCGGGATCTGGACCTGGTGGACGATGCCGCCTGGCCGGAGGCACTGTGGCGGTTGCTGTCCGGCGAGCGGACCCGGCCGCTGCTCGGTGACACCGACGGCTACACCGCGTGGTGGTTGCGCAGGTACGCGCGGATCGACGGGGTCGCGCTCGGCGGCTACCGGCATCCGGCCGATACCGAACTAGCGGGACTGCTACCGGAACTGCCGATCACCGGGCTGTCCGGCCCGGATCTCGACGCGCTCGGCGGTTGCCTGGCCGCCCTCGCCGCCCTGGACCTCACGCTTGCCGCAACGCTGCTCGAAGCGTTGGCGGACCCGGCGAAGACACCGGCTCCGGAAGTGGTCGCCCGGGTGCACTCCCGGCTCGGCGCGGCGGTACACCGGCTCGATATCACCGCCCTGGACCCGCCCGACCGGGTACGTGCGCTCTCGGGCGCGGTGATCGACGCCGGGGACGCGCTCGTGCTCGACAAGCCGTGGTTCGGTCTGGCGGTCCCCCCGGACCGGCTGGTGGTTGCCGACCCCGAGACGGCGGCGGACCTGTCGGTACTGCTCGATCTGCCTCCGGTCTCGGAAGAGGTACATGCCGAAGTGCTCGACGAGGGCCACGAAACCGGCTGGGATCGCGAACCGCTCGGCGTGGTGCTGCGCCGGATGTTCACGCTCGGGCCGCAGCCGGGCACGCTCCGGATGCACGACGACCTACGGGTCCGGCTTTCGGGTGCGGTGACGCGGACGGTGCGGGTGCCGTGGTGGCAGGACGGCGATACGGTGCATGTGCTGCGCCCGGGTCCGGCGCACTGAGAATGGGGCCCGGTGCTGCTATTCGGCGTGTTCGGCCAGTGCGGCGGCCAGGAGATCGAGCTGGGTGCGCACGCTTTCGCTGTCGTCGTCGACCAGCCAGCGCAACACGATTCCGTCGATCACACTCAGTGTGAACCGCGACAGCTGACGCACCGGAACCTTCCAGGTGCTGCCGGTGGCATCGCGGGCATGGTCGAGAATATCGGCGACCGTGGAATCGTTGAAGTCGTATTGTTCCCGGGCGATCGCCAGTTTGGCGGGCGTCTGCTCGCCCTCCCGTAGGGCGTAGGTGGTGGTCTCGTAGGTGAGCAGCTGACGTTCGGGGGTGGCCTCGATATTGAGCCACATGAGTTCCAGCCCGGCGCGCAGCAGATCGCGCAGCGCGGTGGTGCCGCTACCGGCCTGCCGCCAGACGGATTCGTTGGCGTCCACCGAATCGCGCAGTTCCATCGACAGCGCCTTGACCAACTCGGTCATCAGCGCGTCTTTGTTCTCGAAGCAGTAATGCACCACACCTAGCGATACGCCCGCCGCCTGGGCGACATCACGGGTGGTGACGCCCGCGACCCCCTTTTTCTCGGCAAGGCCGATCGCGGCCTCGATAAGGTGGGCCCGTCGTTCTTCGACGCTCAATCGGGAGGACACACGAGCGAGTTTGGCGGTCCGGGTGCGAACAGTCAATTCTCGGTCGCGCTCTGCGAGACCCGTCCGGGCCCCGGCACACCGACAGCCCGTCGGCCCTGCTGCCTCGGATTATGCGGGGTCGGTGATCACAATCCCGTCTGCGCGCCCTTGTCGCCGCGGCGGGCGCCCCGGCGCTGTATGACGAAGATCGTATAGCCGAGCAGACCGACGGCCAGACCCATCAAGCATACCGGCCGCGCTGTCGCCCAGCGGTCGCCGCCGAGCCAGACGACGACAGTGGCGATCGCGAACAATGCGGAGCCCAGCGCGAGCACCGGGCGGGGGTCGGTCAGCCACGACGGGAACTGCGGGAGCCGGGCGTTCATCCGATCAGCGTAACCGCAGTACGCGCGCCGATTCGCAGCGTGTCACGTAAGGTTCACTTTGTGAATACGGACTCGGATGTGCGGGCGCTGGCCAGCGACCTCTCGCTGGCGGTGGTGCGTTTGACGCGGCATCTACGGGGACGGCGTGCGGAATCGCAGATATCGCTGACCCAGCTCTCGGTTCTGGCCACTCTCGCAGGCGAGGGTGCCATGACGCCCGGTTCACTGGCCGCGAAGGAGCGCGTCCAGCCCCCGTCGATGACGCGGGTGATCGCCTCGCTCACCGATCTGGGCCTGGTGGACCGCGACCCGCATCCGACCGACGGCCGGCAGATCATCGTTTCGCTGTCCCATGCCGGGCATGCTCTCCTCGCCGATGAGCGCAGCGCCCGCGAAGCCTGGATGAGTGACCAGCTCGCGGACCTGAACCCCGATCAGCTCGCGGTACTCGAACAGGCCGTATCGATCCTCAATCAGATCGTCGCCGACTCCGAATAGTCAGCGGGCGGCGCCGTAGCCCGCCCCGAACGGCTGGTCGCTGTCGACTATTTCGCGGCCGAGCGGGAACAAGGCCAACGGGATGAGTTTGAGGTTCGCCCAGGCGAACGGAATTCCGACGATGGTGATGGCGAGTGCAATGCTGGTGCCGAGATGACCCAGTGCCAGCCACCAGCCGGCGACCACGAACCAGATGATGTTGCCGAGCAGCGCGCCCGCGCCCGCTCCCGGCTTCTCGACGGTGGTGCGGCCGAACGGCCACAGCATGTAGAGGGCGTTGCGCATCGCCGCGATCCCGAACGGGATCGTGATGATGAGGACGAAACAGATCAGGGCCGCGACGAAATATCCCAGCGCCATCCAGAAACCGCACAGGATCAGCCAGAGAATATTGAGCAGCAACTGGATCGGCTTCATACGTCAAGCATGCCCGAGTGGCGCGATATCCGCACCCACAGCGCGGACCGTGTGGCGCGGCTTGGCAGGATAGGCGCGTGGCCGTGGTTCTCGATGTGGACAGTGCTACCGATCCGCGCGTCGACGATTTCCGGGATCTGAAGGCAGCGGACCGCAGACCCGACCGTCCAGGCGGGCGGGGACTGGTCATCGCGGAGGGGACCGTGGTGGTCCGGCGCATGCTGGAATCGCCGTTCCGGCCGCATGCCTTGCTCGGCGTGGACAAGCGGTGCCGGGAACTCGCCACCGATCTCGCGGATTTCGATATCCCGTTCTATCGTGCCCCGGCCGAGGTGATGGCGCAGGTAGTGGGATTCCACCTGAACCGAGGTGTACTCGCGGTGGCCCACCGGCCGCCGGCCCGCGATTTCACCGATCTCCTCACCGGCGCCACGACGGTCGCCGTACTCGAGGGAGTGAACGATCACGAGAATCTCGGCGCGATGTTCCGCAATGCGGCGGGGCTGGGCGTGGACGCGGTACTGTTCGGGCCCGGCTGCGCCGATCCGCTGTACCGCCGGTCGGTGCGAGTATCCATGGGACATGCACTGCGGGTGCCCTTCGCGCCGATACCGGACTGGCCCGACGGTGTGGGCGTGCTGCGCCGCCGGGGCTTCCAGGTGATCGCGTTGAGCCCCGATCCCACGGCCGTGCCCCTTGCCGCCGCATTCACCGGCCCGCGGGTGGCGCTGCTGCTCGGCGCCGAAGGTCCCGGTCTCACCGAGGAGGCGATGGCAGCGGCGGATATCCGGGCCCGGATCCCGATGTCGGCGGGTACCGATTCGCTGAACGTGGCCACCGCGGCGGCGATGGCCTTCTACGAGCGGGTACGCGCCTCGTGACCCCCGTCGGCCGTCCCGGCTACGGCGGCTACTCCGGCCCGCCGGGCGAACCGACCCCGTGGGCGGCGGGGATCACGGTCGCCGCGCTGGTCGCGGCGATCACGGCGGTCGGAGTGTTCGCCTTCGGTGCGGCCTTGACCCAGGTGCACCCGCTGTTCTCGCTGGCGGTGAACGTGGTCGCGGCGGTCGGGATCGCGCCCACCGCCTGGCGCTGGCGGCGTCGTCCGGTGACCCGCTGGGTCCTGGCCGGTGCCGGTGCCGGTGTACTGCTCGGCTGGATCGGGTTGCTCGCCGGTCTCTGAGCGGAACGCGGAGGTTACTTTCCCGGCGGAACGCGGCGGTTACTTCTCGGCGGGTACCGCGGCATCGTGGCCGCGCAGCCAGGACAGCAGACCCTTGCGTTCATGGTCGGCACGGTTGCGCGGCGGCCGGGGATCGTGGTGCGTGCCCTCGTCTTTGGGGTGGAGCCGGAAACCGCAGACCCGGATATCGCCGGGGGTCACCGTGGGCCGGTTCGCCTCGGAATCCTGCGGGCTCGGCTGCTCCGGTGCTGCCGCGGTCGTCGGGAAGTAGCGGAATCCGAGCCATTCGTAGTTCGCCGTATCCGCGAAACCGGGCGGATCGAACGGCAGCACCAATGGATCCGGGAGTTCGCCCAGCCGCCAGCGGATCGGATGTTCACCGGCCCAGTGCGGCCGCTCCCAGATATGCGGCAGACCCTGGTCTTGCAGGATGTTGAGACGAGTGGAACTGAATGCCCGGCGCAATTCGCCGCGTTCCCAGTGCGCGAACGAGCCCCAGCCGTATTCGAGATCGAACGACACCAGATACGTATGCTCCTCGGCCAGCGGCCGTACGAGCAGATCCGGGATCTCGGTCGGATGTATCCGGGAGGCATAAGGACTGCACAGCAGGTTCAGCCCCGGGTAGCAGCCGATGAACAGTTCGTCGGGTCGCGGTCCGGTGGCGTCCCGGAGGGTCGCCGATGAGGTCGGTTCGACCTCGAGATCGGGATGCAACTGCCGGGCCAGTGCGTAGGCCGCAGCCGGGTCGGGATCCGGGTCGGCACCCAGGACCACGACCGGGTCGGGCGTATCGACGTACCAGACCGAGGAAATCTTGGACAGCATCCACCCACCTCCGAAAGCGCACGAACCGGGTCGTGAACTGCTCGGCGTGCACCTCGGTCGTTATCGGGACAGCCCGGCATCGACCGTGTCGCCGTACAGCGGAACTTACTCGCCCGACCGGGTGGATCGGGCTGTTGTCGCGGGAAACACGCCGGTGCGCGGCCGTTCAGTGACCCGAGCTGCGGACCCCGAGCAGTACGTCCTCCCACGACGGCATGGGCGCCTTACCGCGTTTGCTGCGCGAGGTGGATTTCGTGGCCTTGGCCGGAGCCTTCTTGGCAGCGGGTTTGGCGGCCGGCTCGGACTCGGGGGCTTGTTTCGCCTCGGCGGGTTCGGGGTCGGCGATATCGGTGCTCCGGTTTTCCCCGGCTTCCGCGGCAGGGGCCTCGGAAGCACCTGTCGTAGCGTCTCCGGTGGTCGGCTCCGCGGCGGGTTCGGCCGGCGACTCCGCGGCGTCGACCGGCGGGATGGCTTCGACCGGGGGGTCTGCGACAGCCGGGGGGCCGGGGGCTGTCGCGGCTGGGTCACCGGCCGCCGGGGCCGAATCGCTGGTGGTCGCGGCGGAATCTCCGGTTGCCGGGGCGGATCCGCTGGTTGCCGGAGCAGCCTCGGGTTCGACGGGCGCCGGCCCGGCCGGTTCGGGCGCCGGCGTTTCCGGTTCCGTTACGGAATACGGAGATGCGGGCTCGGAGTCGGCGGCACCGGGAGGGTCGACGGGCGCGGCGGCCACCGGTGCCTGGGCCGCGGGCGGACGGTGCACCTCCGCTGCCGGCGGCCGATACGGTTCGGCGGGAGCCGGCGGGGGAGCGGCGCTCGCCGCGCCGGTACCCGCGGGCAGGGCGGCCGTGCCGGTGGGCCGGCCGGTCCCGGGCGACAACGGGGCCGGAGCGGGCAGCGTCGCGCTACCGCCCGCGGCCACGGCGCGCTGCTCGTAGAAGTTGTCCACCGCGGCCGGACGCGCCGGCTCCCGGCGGGGTTCGGCGACAACCGGTTCCGGGGCGGCCGGTGCTTCGGCTTCGACCGGCAGAATAGAGGCCAGTCCGCGCAGCGCCCGGCCGAAATCCGGATCGATCAGATCGGTGGCGGGATCGTCGAGCGGGGATACCGTGCCGCCGTGCGCGTCCGGCTGGTAACGCCAATGCGCGGCGATCTCCGAACGGCCGTTCTGCCATTGCAATTGCGCAACCCAGAAGCCCTTCTCGTCTTTCCAGGCATCCCATTCGGCATTGTCGAGGGTATGACCGCGGGCGGTGAACGCCGCGGTGACCACATCGATCAGGATTTCCACCGCGGGACCGTCGGGCCGGATCGGGTGGGCCTTCTGGGCGAGTTCGGCGGCCCGTGCGCGTTCCAGCAGCACTGGATAGGCGAAACGTTCCACCCGGCTCAACGGCATCCCGGATTCCTGGGTCACCTGGTCCACGGAGGCGCCGGCGCGGATTCGAGCCTGGATATCGCGAGGACGCATAGTTGCTTCCATTTCGATCTCTATCTGGCCGAATCGGGCAAGGTCGCCGCGGGCCGCGGCACGGAGTTTGTCGTCGGCGGGAAGCCGGAATTTCTGGCCACTTTCCGTGTCGACGCACACGATATGGGCGGAGTCGGGCGTCACCCCGATCACTCGAAGTTCACGCACCGTTACCTCCTTATCGCGTCGCTCGCGATACCGCCCACGTTCTGGAACAGTAGTGCACTTCTGGGATTCGTGTGGCAAGACACGCGGCACCGAAATGTACCCTGTGGCCGTCATCTACGGCTAATCTGCTCTATTCCCTTGTGTATCAAGTCGATTCCGGATGAACCGGATGCCGAGGCAGCGGGCCCGCCGCGCAACACGCGCGACGGGCCCGAATTCGCAGGTGATCCGGCTCAGCCGAGTTTCTCGACCACCCAGTCGACGCAGCGGGTGAGCTGAGCCACGTCCTCCGGATCGATGGCCGGGAACATGCCGATGCGCAGCTGATTGCGACCCAGTTTCCGGTACGGCTCGGTATCGACGATTCCATTGGCACGCAGCGTCTTGGCGACCGCGGCGGCGTCCACCGAATCGGCGAAGTCGATGGTGCCGACCACCTGGGAGCGGTGTGCCGGATCGCCGACGAAGGGGGTGGCGTATTCGCTGGCCTCGGCCCAGGCGTACAGCCGGGAGGAAGAATCCAGCGTCCGCTTCACTGCCCAGTCCAGGCCGCCGTTGCGGTTCAGCCAGTCGATCTGATCGGCGAACATGAGCAGGGTGGCCAGCGCCGGGGTGTTGTAGGTCTGGTCTTTGAGGCTGTTCTCGATCGCGATCGGCAGCGACAGGAAATCGGGGGTCCAGCGCCCGGAATCCTTGATCTCCTGTACCCGTGCCAGTGCGGCGGGGCTCATCAGCGCGATCCACAGACCGCCGTCGGCGGCGAAGCATTTCTGCGGCGCGAAATAGTAGATATCGGCATCGGTGATATTCACCGGCAGTCCGCCCGCGCCGGAGGTGGCGTCGATGGCGACGAGTGCGTTGTCCGACCCCGCGGGCCGCAGTACCGGAACCGAGACACCGGTGGAGGTTTCGTTATGTGCCCAGGCGATCAGATCGGCGGCCGGGTCGGCGACCGGTTCCGGCGCGCTACCCGGATCGGCCGATACGACGATCGGATCGCCGACGAACGGATTCTTCTTGGTGACACTGGCGAACTTCGAGCTGAATTCGCCGTAGGTCAGATGCAGCGAGCGCTCGCGGACCAGACCGAACGCGGCGGCATCCCAGAACGCCGTGGTGCCACCGTTGCCGAGGACGACCTCGTAACCCTCGGGGAGGGAGAACAGGTCACGTAGCCCGGAGCGCACGCGGGCGACCACATCCTTGACCGGTTTCTGCCGGTGGCTGGTGCCGAACACCGAGGCACCCACCTCCACCAGGGACTGCAGCTGCTCCGGGCGGACCTTGGACGGGCCGCAACCGAAACGACCGTCGGTGGGCTTGAGCTCATCGGGGATGGTCGGGAACGCACTGGTCATGGCCAACAGCGTAACCGCGCCGTTGCTGTGCCGCGTACCACACTCCGGCTAACGTGAGTGGGTATGAGCATGCGGTCGTCGAGGGGCGCTGCCGGAGATCGATCCGATGACGGCCGTGGCGGTGGTCACGGCGATGAACCGGGTCCACCGGCGCCGGGCGGGTGGCTGCGCCGGCTGCTGCCGCGGCGTTTCCGCCGCCGTGGTGAGGCGCCCAGCGGCGCCGATCGCCGGGAGTTGCTGACCTACGGCACGGCCGGATCGGCCACGGTACTGGCGGCGGGTACCCGCAAGCGTGAACCCGGCTATACCTTCCGGGTCCGCGTCCGACTGCCCGGGCGGCCACCCTACGAGGCGCAGGTCCGGCAGCGCGTCTCCGGCACGGAACTGGACCGGATGCGCCCCGGCGATCTGGTGTGCTGCCGGGTGGACCCGGACGACCGCGACCGCATGGTGCTGTATCCACCCGGGGAGGCCGATCCGGGCCGGGCCGCGCTGGCGAAAATTCTGGCGGACGGCCGCCGGGCCACCGCGACCGTATTGGCGGTGAACCCCGTCGAAGTCGACTACTGCGGCTGCGACGATCCGGTGATGCGCCTGGACCTGGAATTACGTGCCTGGGACGAACCCGACCCCTGGCATGTGCGGGTGGTCCAGCCGGTGCCCCTGGCCGCGATAGAACTGCTGGACCTGGGCGCGAAACTCCGGGTCGCGTTCTTCACAGTCGACAGCGGCGATTCGGTCGCGATCGATTGGGAAGCGGACCCGGACTGCGTCTGACGGAAGGAGCCGCGCCCGCTCGCGCGTGTGGTGGCGAGGCTGCTCACCTTCTCGCCTGCGCACCCGCTCGCCCGTCGGCGCACCTCCCCACCTCCGCATCTGCTCGCCTCCGCATCTGCTCGCGCCTGCGCGCCCGCTTGCCCGCTTGCCCGCTTGCCTGCTTGCCTGCTTGCCTGCTTGCCCGCGTGCCTGCTTGGCCGCGGGTGAGGGGAGGCGGTGCACTGACCGGCGTGGGCACCCAATTCGGAGATTTCTGCACCCGGAGTTCGCAGTCGGGGATCGCGGGCAAATGCCGCTGTTGCGCGCGGTCCTGCGGGAGCTGCTCGGCGCGGGTACCTCACTCGCCGGCCGCGGTGCCTGATCGTCTTGTTTATCGTCGCTGGGCGGCAGCGTGGTGGATAACGACGGGCGCGAGCGCCGGCCGAGCGCGAATTCGGTAAGCGAACGCCTGGGCCAGTCACCGGAATCCGTGGCGCTGACATTCCCGGCCATGGAGGTCGGCGCGACGTCTCGGCCTGCACCGAACTCGCGTGACAAGCGGCGCCGAGTCCTGCGACGCGCTCGGACGATTCGGCACGTCCCTGGGTTCTGCCCGCGGGTATCGCGGCCAGAACCCAGGTATCGAACGGGACAGCCCGCGCCGCCGGACGTGTCGCGACCTATACGGCTGCGACGCTGTCCCAGCCTGCGACCTCCTGTGGTGACCGCGGGGCGGGGCCTGTGTAGATGGCGGCCGGGCGGACCAGCTTGCCGAGTTTCTTCTGTTCCATGATGTGGGCGCACCAGCCCGCGGTCCGGCCGCAGGTGAACATCGCCGGCATCATGTGGGCGGGGACCTCGGCGAAGTCGAGGATGACCGCCGCCCAGAATTCGACATTGGTTTCGATGGCGCGATCGGGACGCCGTTCGCGGAGTTCGGCCAGTGCGGCCTGTTCGAGGGCGGCCGCCACTTCGTAGCGCGGGGCGGCCAGGCGCCGGGCGGTATCGCGCAGCACCCGGGCCCGCGGATCTTCGGCGCGGTAGACCCGGTGGCCGAAGCCCATGAGTTTTTCTTTGCGGTCGAGAATGCCTTTGACCATCGCACGCGCGTCGCCGCTGCGTTCGACCTCCTCGATCATCGGCAGCACACGAGCCGGTGCACCGCCGTGCAGCGGGCCGGACATCGCGCCGATGGCGCCGGACAGCGATGCCGCTACATCGGCACCGGTGGATGCGATGACGCGGGCGGTGAACGTGGAGGCGTTCATCCCGTGTTCGGCGGCCGATACCCAGTAGGCGTCGATGGCCTCGGTGTGCCGCGGGTCCGGGTCGCCCTTCCAGCGCGTCATGAACCGTTCGGTGACCGTGGTGCACTCGTCGATCCGGTGCTGCGGTACTGCAGGCTGGTAGATACCGCGCGCGGACTGCGCGACGTAGGACAGCGCCATGACCGAGGCGCGGGCGAGGTTCTCCCGCGCGGTCGCTTCATCGATATCCAGCAGCGGCTGATAACCCCAGATGGGGGCGAGCATGGCCAGACCGGCCTGCACATCGACCCGGACATCGCCGGTGTGCACCGGCAGCGGGAACGGTTCGGCCGGCGGGAGGCCGTGCCCGAATTCGCCGTCCACCAGCAATGCCCAGACATCGCCGAAAGTGACCCGGTTGGTGACCAGATCTTCGATGTCCACGCCGCGGTAGCGCAGGGCGCCGCCGTCTTTGTCGGGTTCGGCGATATCGGTGGTGAACGCGACCACCCCCTCGAGGCCGCTGACGAAATCGTCCGGGACCTGGCCGGCCCCCGAAATGCCGGAATTGGTGGTCATACGCGACTCTCCTTTCAACAGAACTCTAGCGCTTTGCTACTCAGGAGTAACGTCTGGCCCATGTCCGATGTGGAGGAGTCCGGCGCCGCCCTCGCCGCGATGCGTGCCGAATACGGTGCTGCCCATCCGCGTTCGCCGGAACAGGGGCCGCTGCTCGGTGTGCGCGATACCGAGCTCGACGAGAATTCGGTGGCCGGTGGCTGGGAGCCGCTGCTGCGGCAGTGGATCGATCAGGCCACCGCGGCCGGTATTGCCGAACCCAACGCCATGGTGCTCGGCACGCTCGATTCGGCGGGGCCTGTCGCCCGGCCGGTGACCCGCACCGTCCTGTGTAAAGGGCTTTCCCCCGACGGCGTCGTCTTCTATACGAATTACGATTCGGCCAAAGGTGCGCAACTGTCGGCGGTGCCGTACGCATCGGCGACGTTCCTGTGGCCGCAACTCGCCCGCCAAGTCCATCTCCGCGGCCGGGTGGAGCGAGTGCCGGCCGGAACCACCGAGGAGTATTGGCGCTCGCGCCCCCGGGAATCGCAGCTGGGTGCGTGGGCATCGGAGCAGTCGCAACCGATCGCTTCGCGGGAGGAGCTCGATCGTCGATTGGTTCGGGCCACCGCCCGCTTCGCTACCGCCGCCGAGATTCCCGTGCCTCCGCGTTGGGGCGGTTATCTCCTACGGCCCGACGAGGCGGAGTTCTGGCAGGGACGCCGGGGTCGGCTGCACAACCGGATACTCGTCCGGGTCGGCCCAACCGGGATGTCGGTGCAGCGTCTGCAGCCGTGAGGGGGATCGTCCGCCGTCACCGCCGGTGACATCCTGTGTGCAGGCCTTTCGGTGATATTCCGCACGGTTTTGTTTTTCGTGCCGTGGGTACGGTATTGCTACCCGGCATGGCGGCGGTTCGCCCGCCGCGGCGCAGATCGTTACGCCGGGGTCGCCCCGCATCGGCGCAGGTTCGCAATGCGGCCGGTCACAGCGATGCCGGCCGGTATCCGGCAGGCCGAAACGCACGTCCGCGCGGATCGTATTGTGAGATTGCCACGCGGGTACCCTCACCGCCGGTCCCGTCGGAGCAAGGACTAGCGTCTACCGATAACGCACCGCGTGCCGACCGCATGCGATGCCGACGGTCATAGCCTGAGAGGGAACCTTCCGTGCCGGAGAATCACATCAATGACGCCAAACCGGTTCTGACCTATCCGGGTGGCGAGTACCCCATGACGATCGCCGAGGCCGCCGAAGGAAACGACGGTATCGATCTCGGCAAGCTGCTGGCCAGCACGGGATATACGACCTATGACCCCGGGTTCGTCAATACCGCGTCGACCAAATCGGCGATCACCTATATCGACGGTGAACAGGGAATTCTGCGTTACCGCGGGTATCCGATCGAACAGTTGGCCGATAACTCGACCTTCATCGAGGTCAGTTACCTGCTCATCTACGGCGAACTTCCCACCCAGGATCAGCTGGAGGATTTCACCGACAAGATCCGCCGGCACACGCTGCTGCACGAGGACCTGAAGCGCTTCTTCGACGGCTTCCCCCGTAATGCACACCCCATGCCGGTGCTCTCCTCGGCAGTCAACGCGCTGTCCGCCTATTACCAGGATTCGCTGGACCCCCGCGACCCCGAACAGGTCGAGCTGTCGACCATCCGGCTGCTGGCCAAACTGCCGACCATCGCCGCGTACTCGTACAAGAAGTCGGTGGGCCAGCCGTTCCTCTACCCCGACAATTCGCTGTCGCTGGTGGAGAACTTCCTCCGGATGACCTTCGGCTTCCCGGCCGAGCCCTACCGGGTCGATCCGGAGATCGCCAACGCCCTGGATATGCTGCTGATCCTGCACGCCGACCACGAGCAGAACTGCTCCACCTCCACGGTCCGGCTGGTCGGTTCCTCCGACGCGAACCTGTTCACCTCGGTATCCGGCGGTATCAACGCGCTGTGGGGCCCGCTGCACGGCGGCGCCAACCAGGCGGTACTGGAAATGCTGGACGGTATCCTGGCGGCCGGCGGCGACGTCAAGGAATTCATCCGTAAGGTCAAGAACAAGGAAGACGGTGTGAAGCTGATGGGCTTCGGGCATCGGGTCTACCGCAACTATGATCCGCGCGCCGCGATCGCCAAGAAGCACGCCGACACCATCCTCAGCAAACTCGGCAGCGATCCGCTGTTCGATATCGCCCAGGCTCTGGAAGAGGCCGCGCTCACCGACGACTACTTCGTCGAGCGCAAGCTCTACCCGAACGTCGACTTCTACACCGGCGTGATCTACAAGGCCATGGGCTTCCCGACCCGTATGTTCACCGTGCTGTTCGCCATGGGCCGGCTGCCGGGCTGGATCGCGCACTGGCGGGAAATGCACAGCGAAGCCATCAAGATCGGCCGCCCGCGGCAGATCTACACCGGTTACGGTGCACGGGACTATTCCGAGATCACCAACCGCTGAACCGATTGAATCGAAGGGGATTCAAGGCATGAGCAAACCGGAAATCGAATTCCAGGCGGGTCCGCCGCCCACCGAGCTGGTCATCAAGGACATCACCGTCGGTGACGGTCCGGAAGCGGTGCCCGGTGGCACCGTAGAAGTGCACTACGTCGGCGTGGAATTCGATACCGGCGAGGAGTTCGATTCCTCGTGGAATCGCGGCGAATCGCTCAGCTTTCCGTTGCGCGGCCTGATCCAGGGCTGGCAGGACGGCATCCCCGGGATGAAGGTCGGCGGCCGCCGTCAGCTCACCATCCCGCCGGAGCTGGCCTACGGCCCCGCGGGCGGTGGTCATCCGCTCTCCGGTAAGACCCTGGTCTTCGTGATCGATCTGCTCGACGCGAAGTAGACACGGCCGAACCTGAGTTCTGCTCGGCGCGCACCTCCCCAGGAGGTGCGCGCCGATGCGTTGAGGGACTGTGTTTCCGGCGCACCCGCACGCGGGCGGCCACCTTGCCGCTCGCGACTCGCGGCAGTCTCCCATGCACTTCGGGCAGTGTGAGCCGGATGGGTGAGACCTCGGGTGCCTTGTCGATCTCGGCGCAACCACCGGTTCGGGCGCCGCGCGCTCACCGTGCGGCCGGATCGCTCGTAGACGTAGGCGGCCGGCCATTCGTCTATACGAGTTGTACCCGGTGGCCCCGGCTCGTTCTGCGGATTGCGGCGCGGAGACTACCCACCACCGGTTCGGAAGCGGACCCGTTCGATTTCTCTGTCGCTGGGCGCCCGATGGGGGTCTACTCGGGCACGCCGTCGCGCCGGTCGTCCGGAAGGACGAGTACCAGGCGGACTCCGCCGAGTGTGCCGTCGTCGAAGTAGGCCCGGCCGCCGTGTAACTGGGCCTGCTGGGCGACCAGTGCCAGACCGAGCCCCGATCCGCCCTTGTGCGCGCCGGTACCGCGGGCGAAGCGGGCGAAAACCGATTCCCGTTCGCCGGTGGGGATCCCGCGGCCGTTGTCGTCGACGGAAATGACGATGGTGCCGTCGTCGTGGCGGTGGGCCGATAGGACGGCCGTGGTGGCCTCGCCGTGTTTCACCGAGTTCTTCAGGGCGTTGTCCACCGCCAGCCGCAGGCCCGCGGGCAGGCCACGGGTGATCAGTTCGGCATCGGTATCGACGCGGACGGCGAGGCCGGGGTAGTGACGCATCGCGTCGTGGGCGGCCAGATCGCAGAGCTCGGCGATATCGGTGTCGATATGGTCGCGTTCGGAGGTCAGGTCGCCGGAGGCAAGTCGTTCCAGTGCGGCCAGGGTGGTTTCCACCCTTTCCTGGCTGCGCTGCAGGTCGGCGAGGATCTCGGTGCGCTGGTCCTCGCTGAGGTCCAGCGTGGCCAGCACCTCCAGGTCGGTGCGCATGGCAGTGAGTGGGGTGCGCAGTTCGTGCGCCGAGACCGCGGCGAAATCCCGCGCGGTCTCCAGGGCGGCCGCCGTTTCGCTCTGGGCCTGGTCGACCCGGCGCAGCATGGTGTTCACCGCGTCCGCCAACTGCTCGGCCTCCAGCACCCCGGAACTGTCCACCGGTTCCGGAGTGGCGTCGCGGTAGCCGGTCCGGGCGCCGACCTGGCGGGTGAGTACGACGATGGGCCGGACCGCCCGGCCGCCGAACAACCAGCCCAGTGCCGCCGACGCGGCGATAGCTGCCAGCCCCGCGAACAGCAGCCACCGTTGCTGGTCGGCCGTCGCCTGCGCGGCGTCCGTGGCGGGGATACCCAGCGACACCGTCCGGCCCATGGGCTGGTTCTCGGTGGTGGTCAGCACCCGGTACGGGGTGTCGTCCACCGTGACCGTGCGCGATCCGGGATCCAGCTCCGGTAACCGGGTGACGCTGGAGGCCACCACCTGACCGTCGTCACGGACGGTCAACGCCATATCACGATCCGGCCCCACCAGGTTCACGATCCCCACCGCGATCACCGGGTCGATCACCACCAGCCGGGACGCGATACGCAGCTGTTGATCGGTCTGTTGCAAGTTGTTGCGTTCGATCGCCGGTACGGCGATGGCACTGACCAGCGCGACGATGAGTATCGATCCCGCGGCGGCCGCCCCCGCGACCCGGGTGCGCAGGGAATACGATCTGCGGCGCCGGCTGGTGACGCCTTCGCTCACTTGGCGTCCCGCAGGACGAACCCGACGCCGCGGATCGTGTGCAGGAGCCGCGGGGTGCCGTCGACCTCCAGTTTGCGGCGCAGGTAGCCGACGAAAACGTCCACCACATTCGTATCGGCGGCGAAATCGTAGCCCCACACCAGTTCCAGCAGCCGCTCTCGGCTCAGGACCACCCCCGCGTTGCGGGCCAGTGTGGACAACAGTTCGAACTCGCGTTTGGTCAGGTCGATCTCCTGGCCGTCCAGGACCGCCCGGTATCCGGCCGTATCGACATGTAGCGGCCCGACGACGATGGTGTCGGAGGGCCCGGCCGGTGTGGTATCGGTACGGCGGCGCAGCAGCGCTTTGATCCGGGCCACAAGTTCGGCGAGGACGAACGGTTTGATCAGGTAGTCGTCGGCCCCCGATTCCAGCCCCGCGATCCGGTCGCCCACCGAACTGCGCGCGCTGAGCACACAGATCGGCACCTCGTTGCCCATCGCGCGTAAGGCCGTCACCACCCCCGCGCCGTCGAGCACCGGCATATTCATATCCAGCACGATCGCGTCGGGCCCGTTGTCGGCCACCGCCCGCAGCGCCGCCGCCCCGTCCCGGGCGATACTCACCTGGAACCCGGACAGGCGTAAACCGCGCTCCACCGACGCGAGGACATCCTCATCGTCGTCGACAACCAGAACCGCGGGTTTGTTGGTCCGCTCCACACCGCCCAGTGTATTGACGTATCCGGGGCGCCCCGCCCGCCGTGTCCAGGTGTTCACACCGGACGAGGGGCCCATCGAAGCGACCTGCAGGTCCGGCCCGCCGCGGACCCGACGTGCCCAGCGGCGGCGCCGGTAAACACAGCTCAGTAACTGTGGCAGGTGTCGGCCACGCCCTGCAGCGTCGCCTGCATCTGCTGGGCACGCGGGTCGTCCTGGGCCTGCTGGGCGGCCTGTGGGTTCTGCTCGATGTACTGCTGCAACTCGGCCCGGCGCTGTTCGACCGGCTGATCGAACTTCGCCTGCAGCTGAGCCTTCGCATCCGGGTTGGCGTCCAGCATGGCCGCGAGTTCCGGGGCCTGGTCGTGGAGTGCGGCATCGACCTGGGCGAATGAGCAGTCGCTGGTCAGTAGGGGTTCTGCCATCTCCATGGGGCCTGCCGAGGCGACGGCGGGGCTCAGGAAGGCGGTGGCCGCGGCGGCCGCTCCCAGAGTGAGGGTAGTGAGACCGAACTTGCCGAACCGCCGGTTCGTGGTGTGTGCCATGGGGACTACTGCCTCCTACGTGTCGAGTCGAGCCGTGGCTCGTGGACCCCTCAGACCGTATGGGGCAGTGTTGGCCCGACTCTGAGGTTTTCTTAAGAGGACTTTGTGCTTTGTGGCGGCTGGATGATCCGGGACAGTTCGTCGAGCACCGCGGGATCCTCGATGGTGGAAGGTATTTCGTAATTCTCGCCCGCCGTCATCTGGCGGATGGTTTTGCGCAGGATTTTTCCGGATCGGGTTTTCGGCAGGGCGGGAACGACGACGGCGTCGTACAGTCCGGCGACGGCGCCGATTTGGGTCCGCACCCGCTCACTCAGTTCGTCGCGCAGCGTTTCGATATCTATCCGGGCATCGGATTTCAGTACTACATAAGCGATCGGCCGCTGCCCCTTGAGTTCATCCGGAAGCCCGATCACCGCGCATTCGGCCACGGCTTCGTGGCCCGCGACGGCGGCTTCGATACTGCCCGCGGAAAGCCGGTGACCCGCCATATTGATCACATCATCGCTGCGGCCGAGGACGAAAAGGTAACCGTCCTCGTCGAAATAGCCCGAGTCACCGGTCAGGAAATGACCCGGATACGCCGCCAGGTAGGAGCGTTCGAACCGCTCCTCGTCGTGCCATAAGCCGGTCAGGGCGCCGGGCGGTAGCGGTAGGCCGATAACGATATTGCCCTCGGTGTTCGCCGCGACCGGATTACCCGAGGAGTCCAGCACCCGCAGCCGGTAGCCGGGCACCGGCACCGAGGCGGAACCCGGTTTGATCGGCAGCCGCTGTATGCCCAGTGGGTTGGCGCAGATAGGCCAGCCCGTTTCGGTCTGCCACCAGTGGTCCACCACCGGGCAGTCGTCGCGGCCGGCGAGCAATGTTTCGTCGGCCCAGGTGAAGGTGGCGGGATCGAGCCGTTCGCCCGCGCAGAACAACGCACGCAGGGATGAAAGATCGTGCTCGTGGGCGGTTTCGGCGGTGGGATCGGCGCGGCGGATGGCCCGTAGCGCGGTGGGCGCGGTGAACAGGGTGTGCACCCGGTGCCGCGCGACCACCTTCCAGAATGCGCCGGCATCCGGGGTGCCCACGGGTTTGCCCTCGAACAGCAGCGTGGTGGCCCCGGCCAGCAGCGGGGCATAGACGATATAGGAATGGCCGACCACCCAGCCCACATCGGAGGCGGCCCACATCACCTGACCCGGCCCGACAGCGTAGATATTGCGAATGGACCAGGTCAGAGCGACGGCATGCCCGCCGTTGTCGCGCACCACACCCTTCGGCTTACCGGTCGTACCCGAGGTGTACAGCACGTACAAGGGATCGGTCGCCGCTACCGATACCGGGTCCACGGGGGCGGCATCGCGCACCGTGGCATCCCAGTCGAGCCAGCGCGCCGTACCGCCGGAAAGCGCACCGAAATCGTGCTCGGGAAAGCCGGCTCGCCGTTTCACCAGGACGGTTCCGGGGGCCGCGGTCTCCGCGAGTTCCAGTGCCCGGGCCACGATAGGGGGGTAATCGATGGTGCGGTTGGGTTCGAGCCCGCCCGAAGCGGTCACGATCAACACCGGTTCCGCGTCATCGATGCGTGCTGCCAGTTCGGGCGCGGCGAACCCGCCGAAAACCACCGAGTGCACAGCCCCGATCCGGGCACAGGCCAGCATCGCAACCACGGCTTCGGGGATCATCGGCAGATAGATGACGACGCGGTCACCGGCCTGGACCCCGAGGTCACGCATGGCGCCGGCGAATCGGGTTACCCGGTCGAGGAGTTCGGAATAGGTGTAGACCCGGCTTTCGCCCGTCATCGCCGATTCGTAGATCAATGCGGATTGCTCCCCGCCGCCGCTGATCACATGCCGGTCGAGCGCGTTGTAGCAAGTATTGAGGCGGGCTCCGGGAAACCAGCGCGAAATCGGGCGGGCAGTGTCGAGTGCCTGTTCCGGTGGGGTATCCCAGTCGATATCCGCCGCAGCCCGGGACCAGAACTCGGCCGGATCGACCAAACTGGTCTGATAGACCGGTCGATACTCGTTCCTCGCGTTCACCCGTGCTCCCTAGCCTCGCAGCAATCCTCGCCTCGATAGATCAGCACGATTGTGGCAGACTTCACGCGACCCCCTGTCGGGTGTCGCGACCATGGCTTATGCCTGTAATCGGCTGGTCAGTGTGCGCCAACCCGGGCCTAGTACACCAAGAAGTTATTGATCCGTTAGAATCTGATGACACGAATTCGGTCCGTCGTAGACGCAATTTCTCGGCCAGCCGCGACCCACGGGCAGCTCCACCCGTCGAGCCACTATGCGAGTGTGGAGTTCCCCTGTGGTGCATGGCTGGGGCCAGGTTGGAAAGTGAGTGGGAATGCGTGACGCCGCTAGGTCCGGCACGAAGCGCTGGGCGCTGAGTAACTGGGACCTTCGCTGGAAGGTTACGGCCGTCCTGGCTGTGCCGTTGGCGGTCGCGGTCGGACTCGGTGTGTCGAGGATATCGGCGCAATGGAGCGAGGCGAATCGGCTGGGCTCGTCGGCCGAGAACGTCAGTCTCGTTCCGGCGGTCCTCGATCTCAGCTCGGCCACGTCGACCGTCGCGGGTTCGCAGGCCATCGCGATCGCCCCCAACCGGTCCATGGTCACCGAGGAAAACCTGACAACCCTGGACCAGACCATCACCGCGGCCAAGGATGCGCTGGTCGACCTCGACGACCTACCGGGCGCCCACCAGGCGCTGTCGGAGATGATCGATCAGGCGGTGCAGGTTCGCGCCGGCGGCCTGGCGCCGTCGGGTTCACCGGACGAGGCGGTCGCGGAGCTGGACCGAGCCCGTAACGCCGGTGTCCGCACCGTGGAAGAGATCATCGGCGAGGTCGGCGACCCGTCGATCGACCCGGACAAACTCCGCCTCGTCGACGCGCTCAATCTGCGTTCCGCCATGGTCGGCGAGATCACCGCCGCCGCCGAGCTACTGCGCGATCAGGAAACCGGTGAGCAGGCATACCGGGCCGCGACCGATACCGAACTCACGCTGCTGAACATTCTGAGCCAGCGCTACAACGCCGAAGACCCCGATATCGTGGCCCTGCGCGAGGGCGTCATAACCCGGCAGGCGATGCTGGATACGCCGGAGGCGCAAGCGGGCCGGATACCGCTGGGCGAAGCCCGCGAATCGCTGCTGGCGAGCACCTCGACCACCGACAAACTCATCGGCGAGGCCACCACCGAGATCGACAACGGTGTGCAGCGGATGGCCGACCGGGCCCTGTCCGACGCGGTCATCTACTCCATCGTGGTGCTGCTGACCATCCTCGCGGCCCTGCTGCTCGCCGTATTCGTGGCCCGCTCGATGATCGTGCCGCTGCACCGGCTGCGGCTGGCCGCGCTGCGCGTCGCCGAAAGTGATCTGCCCGACGAGGTCGCCCAGTTGCGGACCGGTGCCGCACCGGAAGAGGTCCCACTCGAACCGATGCCCATCCGGTCCGAGGAGGAGATCGGCCAGCTGGCCCGCGCGATCGACGATATCCACGGTCAGGCGCTGCGCCTGGCCAGCGACCAGGCGCAGATGCGTTCGCAGGTCAACGATATGTTCGAAACCCTGGCGCGGCGCAGTAAATCGCTTGTCGACCATCAGCTCAGCCTCATCGAGGCGATGGAATACGACGAGAAGGATCCGCGACTGCTGGAGAACCTCTTCCGGCTGGACCATCTCGCCGCCCGTATGCGCCGTAACGGCGACAACCTGCTGATTCTGGCCGGTACCAAACAGCGCCGCGCGAAATCGGCGCCCGTCGAGATCGCCGATGTGCTGCGCGCCGCGATCTCCGAGGTCGAGGACTACGAACGCGTCAAGCTGGGTGCCACTCCGCGCGGTGCCCTGATCGAACCGGCCGCCTCCGATATGGCGCATCTGTTCGCGGAGCTGCTGGACAACGCGCTGCGGGCCTCGCCGCCGGAAACCGATGTGAAGTTCACCTTCGCGCAGGCACACGACCAGGGTCTGCTGATCGAGGTCGCCGACCGCGGTATCGGTATGCCGCCGAGTGAGATGGCCGAGATCAACCGCCGGTTGGAGAACACCGCCGAACCCGGCCCGGACACCGCCCGCCATATGGGCCTGTTCGTCGTCGGCCGGCTCGCGGAACGGCACGGTCTCAACGTGCGGTTGCGGCCGACCTTCGATACCGCCCGCGATCCCGGCGTCACGGTCACCGTGCATGTGCCTATGAGCCTGATCGTGGCCGGCGAAACCCAGATCCTGCCGCTGGCGACCGGTTCGGGCCCGCAGCCGCTGGTGCCCAGCGACGGCGGTAAGAAGCCCCGGCCCGAGGAATCGGCCGACGAGGCCGCTGCCGCGGCACTGCGCAATGCCGGTGGCCAGCCCATGCAGACCCGCGGTATCAGTCGTACCGCCGACGGCAACATGATGGTCACCGTCGATCCCGGGATGAGCGGTCCGCTGCCGGAGGTCGAACGTTCCAAGCCGGGGGAGCGTCCGGGCGGCCCGGCGCCGGCCGGTCCGGGTGGCCTGCCGCAGCGGCAGCCCGGTTCCGCGATGGCGGGCGGTCTGCGTGACGGCGAACAGGGCACCACGAGCCTGCGTCAGGCCAGTGCGGGCAGTACCGCGCAACGCGGCAAACTCGCCGCCGCCAACCTTCCCAAACGCAATCTCGGCCCCGGCGGTGGCGGCGCGACCCCGACTCTGCCGCCGCGTACCCCGGGTGATTCGCCCGCGGGCGGCGCGCGCCCCGCGGAGAGCGGCCCCAGCGGTTTGCCGCAGCGTCAGGCGGGCACCGGTGGGTCGCCGCAGCCGGGCGCGGGTGGTCTGCCGCAGCGTCAGCCGGGTGGGGGTGACGCACCGCGGCCCGGCCCGAGTGGCCTGCCGCAGCGGCAGCCGACCGGTGACGCACCGCAATCCGGGCCCGGGGGGTTGCCCCAGCGAAAGCCGGCCGGTGACGCACCGCAATCCGGACCCGGCGGTGTGCCGCAGCGGCAGCCGACCGGCGGTGACGCATCGCCCTCCGGTTCCGGAGGTCTGCCGCAGCGTCGTCCCGGCGCGAACGGTGCCCCCGGAAATCCCCAGACACCGCCCGCGCGTCCCGATTCCGGGCGCCCCGCCGAGACCGCGTCGGATCCGGCGGCCCCGCAGCGCCCCGCCGGACCGGTGCGGCGCCCGGCCCCGCAGGCGCCCACCGGGCTGCCGCAACGCGAACCCGGTACGAACGGTGCCCGCGAACCCGGTGGTCCAGGTCTGCCCCAGCGCCGTCCGGCGGGCGATCAAGCCGGACGCGACCAGGAACCGCCGCAGCAGGCCGGTACCGCGTCCGGTGCTCTGCCCACCCGGCGGGAACCCACACGTAACGGTCTCCCGTCCCGCGATACGTCCGGTGAACTGCCGGCGCAGCGCGGTACGGCCGACGGCCGGCCGTCGCGGGAACCTTCCGGTGAACTTCCCGCCCAGCGGGGCCCCGCCGGCGGTCCGCTGCCCCGGCACGAATCCCCGGGCAACGGATTACCGCAGCGAGGTGCCGGCGGCAGTGGTCTGCCGCAGCGCAGCCCGGCCGGTAACGGACGACCCCGGCCCGCCGGGTCCGAAAACGGCCTGCCGCAACGGGAGAACACCGCGATGCCCCGCCCCGATGAATCGGGTGGGCTGCCGCGACGGCAACCGGGTGGATACACCGCCGAGCGGTTCGACAACCCTCCGGGTGTCGCGCTGCCCCGGGAACCGGAACCCGCCGACGACTCGGCGCCCGCCCGCGAACCCGGGCGGCACAGTTACAAGTCCAATCCGGCGAAGACCGCTTCGTTCTTCCAGACCCGCTTGCAGCCGGCCGAGGAAACCGACAGCGTAATGGGCGGTACGCCCATTTTCGCGGAGATGATGTCGGCCTGGCTGTCGGATCCGAACGCCGACCGTTCCCAGGCCGTCGCCTCCTTCGAATCACCGGGCGACGAGGGCTGGACGGCTGCTCGGCGGGCCAGCGAGGCCGAACCCGAAACCCGTACCGCGGCCGGTCTTCCACAACGTAATCCGGGCGGCCGGCTGGTGCCCGGCGCCGTCAACGGCGCCCAGGAGCGGACGCCGAGTCGCAATCCCGAAACGATCCGGTCTAGTTTGAGTCGGCACCAGCAAGGTGTTCGGGATGGCCGTGCAATGCGAGCAATGAACCTAACCGGAGACAAAGGAGACCGATGAACCCCGAACTAGGTGGTACGAACCGTCAGTTGGATTGGCTGGTTTCGAACTTCGCAGGCGAGGTTCCTGGCGTAGCCCATGCCGTTCTGGTCTCGGCCGACGGCCTGCTGATGGCGGCGAGTGCCCAGCTACCGGTCGATCGGGCCGAACAGCTCTCCGCTGTTACGGCCGGTCTGGCCAGTCTCTCGGTGGGTGTGTCCAATCTCTTCGAGGGCGGGACGGTCCTGCAGTCCGTCGTCGAAATGGAACACGGCTACCTGCTGTTGATGGCGGTAGGCGACGGGTCATACCTCGCTGTCCTGACCAATACGTCCTGCGATATCGGACAGGTCGGATACGAAATGGCTTTGTTGGTCGAACGCGTGGGCCAGACTGTTCAGGCCACTCCGCGCGTCACAATGGGTTCCTGATGGTGGGATGGACATAGAGGATCACCGCGTGGGAGGCTCCGAGCCCAGTCTCGTGCGCCCGTACTCGCTGACCGCCGGTCGTACCCGGCCGAAGGTGGAGCTGGCGCTCGAGGCTCTCGTCGCGTCCCATCCCATTCCGCTCGAACGCCAGTACGAACTGAGCAATATCGAGAACTCGATAGTCGAGTTGTGCAGGGAGTCGCCGTCGGTCGCCGAACTAGCGGCGCGACTGGGTATACCGATCGGGGTGGCGCGTGTTTTGGTAGCGGACCTGATCGAAGCCGGGCATGTCCGCGTTTCGGCGACTTTGAAAGACGATTCCAGCGACGATGAACGTCGCGAGCTGATCGAAAGGGTTCTCAGTGGACTCCGGCGTATATGATTCGACGGCGCAGGTCGATACCCGTGTCAGCAAGCCGACCTCGGCGAAGATCGTGGTCGCGGGCGGGTTCGGCGTGGGCAAAACGACGCTGGTGGGGGCAGTTTCGGAAATCGTCCCGTTGAGAACCGAGGCTCTGGTGACCAATGCCAGTGCCGGGATCGACAGTCTCGCGGGTATCGAGAGCAAATCCACCACCACGGTGGCCATGGACTTCGGCCGTATCAGCCTGGCCGACGATCTGGTGCTGTACCTGTTCGGTACTCCGGGCCAGTACCGCTTCTGGTTCATGTGGGACGACCTGATCCGTGGCGCGATCGGCGCGGTGGTGTTGATCGATACCCGGCGACTGGAGGACAGCTTCGCGGCGGTCGACTACTTCGAGGCACGCAACCTGCCGTTCCTCGTCGCGCTCAACCAGTTCGACGATGCCCCGCAGTACCCGATCGAGGATATTCGGCAGGCGCTGGCGGTTCCCGCCGATGTGCCGATCATGCCGATCGACGCCCGGCGCCGGGAACCGGCCAAAGAGGCGCTGGTCCGGCTCACCGAGTACGCCCTGCAGAAGGTCACCCGCGGCTACTGATCCGGTGCTGGTCATACTGGTCGGCGTGCTGCTGGGAACAGTCGAGGTGCCGGACGGCCCGGGACGGCTCGGATGACGCCGGCCAAGCGCCGGATCGGCTCGCGCGAGTTACTCGACGCGCTGCTGGATCCGGGGACATTCGTGAGCTGGGATGCGCCGCCGATAGCGGTGGCGCAGACCGGCGCCTATCGGTCGGTGCTGGCTGAGGCGGCCACCGCGGCGGGTACCGACGAATCGGTGCGCACCGGCGAAGGGCGGTTGCGCGGACGGCGGATCGCGGTCATCGCCTGTGAGTTCGCGTTTCTGGCGGGCTCGGTGGGAGTCGCCGCCGCCGAGCGGATCGTCGGCGCGGTCGAGCGTGCGACAGCGGAGGGGCTCCCGCTGGTCGTGTCACCGACTTCGGGCGGCACCAGGATGCAGGAGGGCACGGTTGCCTTCGTGCAGATGGTGAAGATCGCCGGTGCGGTCGCCGCGCATAAATCGGCCGGGCACCCCTACGTCGTTTACCTGCGGAATCCGACCATGGGCGGGGTTTTCGCATCCTGGGGTTCGCTCGGGCATATCACCTTCGCCGAACCCGGCGCACTCATCGGCTTCCTCGGCCCGCGCGTGTACGAGGCGCTGTACGGGCAGCCGTTCCCGCCCGGTGTGCAAACCGCGGAGAACCTGTACCGGAGCGGGGTCATCGACGGGGTCGTCGAGGTATCGGTCTTCCGGCGGATCGCCCATCGGGCACTGAGCGTGTTCAGTGGGATTCCGGATGAGCCGAAATCCACAGCAGGGCAGCGTTATCCCGGTGCCGAGCCGATACCGGCCGCCGCATCGCCGGATCGGAGCCGGGCCGCCGGACGGCCGGATTCGGTGGGCGATACCTCGTCGGCCGCGAGTACCGCGGTTTCCCCGACTCGAGGGAGAGAGACTCAGGCCGCTCGGGAGACCGAGACGCCGGAGGTCACGAGCGGTGCTGTGGGGCCCGAGGACGCCGGAGTGCTGGGCAGCAGGACCGTGCGGCCCGGCGGTGGTCACCGGTCGAGCCGCGCCATGGAACCGGTCGAAGCGTGGGAGTCGGTGCGAATTTCCCGGCGATCCGACCGGCCGGGACTGCGCGAACTTCTGCGCCGGAGCCGGGAGCGGGTGCCGCTCAGTGGAACCGGCCAGGGCGAAACGGATCGGACGGTGGTCCTCGCGCTGGCCCGCTTCCAGGGCCGTCCGTGCGTTGTGTTCGGACACGATCGCGCACACCAGGATCCGGAGCACACCATGGGCCCGGCCGCGTTGCGGTCGGCGCGGCGCAGTATGCAGCTGGCCGCAGAACTGCGGCTTCCGCTGGTGCTGGTGATCGATACGATCGGTGCGGCGTTGTCCAAGGAGGCGGAGGAACGGGGGCTGGCGCCCGAAATCGCCCGCTGCATAGCCGATCTGGTCACTCTGGATACACCCACTGTTTCGGTGCTGCTCGGCCAGGGGACCGGCGGCGGCGCATTGGCGCTGCTACCGGCGGACCGGGTGCTGGCCGCGACACACGGCTGGCTGGCACCGCTGCCGCCCGAAGGTGCGAGCGCTATCGTTCACCGCGATACCGGGCATGCCGCGGAATTGGCTGCGCAGCAGCGGATCCGATCGGCCGATCTGCTGGCCGACGGGATCGTGGACCGGATAGTGCCCGAAAATCCCGACGCCGCAGCGGAGCCGGACGAGTTCGCGCGCCGCATGGTCACCGCCCTCGGCGAGGAACTGGCTGCGCTATCGGCGGAGCCGGTGGAGCGGTTGCGGGAGATCCGGCATCTCCGTTACCGCCGCCTGGGGCTTGCGGATCGGTAGTGTGCCGCGCCTTCGCCACGAGGGGGGCCACGCCGCCGTTTCCCCAAAGTGGCTTCGTCCGCCCGGCGGAGGTGCCGCCTGTCGCGTACCGGGTGGACGAACCGCTGACCGCCTTCGCTCAACCCTCCGGCTCCGGCTCGGGATTGGACCAGGCGAGGATCATTGCCGGTGCGCAGCCGCCGGCCAGCAGCGTCGCCAGGAGCATGACCCCGCCGGCGTAGGCGGTGCGGAAGGCATCGGCCTCCGGGAACAGCGCGCCGCTGTAGATGAGGTACATCACCGGGACGATGCAGAGTGATTGCGTAATGGTGAGGCCGATCGAGCGGGCGGTTTCGCGCTGGGCCATCTCGAGTTCGTCGAGGGTTTCGGCGGGTGCGTTGTCCTGTGCGTGCGACACGATCCGCACCATGGTCCAGGACGGCAGGAAGATCAGGGCGCTCAGGCCGCCGGCGAGTGCGGCCCATTCGAGGCCGAACGCGCACATTACTCCGGCGGCGAACAACGCACTGAGCGCCACGGCGACGGTGATCACCAGCGCCCGCCGGCGGCCGCGGGTACGCCAGCCGGGCAGCATTCCGGCGAGCTGTTTCTCCCGGGCGAGCCACCGCCGGACGCGGTAGGCCTGGTAGCGATCGAGCAGGGTGGACGGTTCGGCGGCTGCGGTCATGGCAGCTTTCCTTTCTCGCGCGGATAGAGCTCGGCCGACAGCGGGGTGAATTCGGTGCGGGAGAACACCGCCTCGACCGGCAGCCCGAACACCTCGCAGATCCGCAGGGCCAGGTCCAGGCTGGGGTAGTGGTTGCCGCGTTCGAGTGCGCCGATGGTCTGTGGGTTGACGTTCACCGCCTCCGCCAGCGCGGCCCGCGACATCCGGTGTTCCGCGCGCAGTACTGCGATGCGGTTGTAGATCGGGAGGGTTTCCCCGCGTCTTACTGGGCTCACGCAACAGAGTGTTGTAAAAACACAACGATCTGTCAAGGTGATGCGGACACGAGGCCCGGATTCGTTGACCTGCCGCCGAACCGCTCCTACCGTCGAGGCGGTGACCACTAGACGTGAGATCGGTGTTGTCCCGCCCATCGTGCTCAACGATGGGAGCCTGATTCCGCAGCTCGGTTTCGGGGTCTTCCAAGTACCGCCGGGCCAGGTCTTCGATACCGTCACCGCCGCGCTGCGCGCCGGGTATCGCAGTATCGACACCGCGGCCGCCTACGAGAACGAAGAAGGCACCGGCCGCGCCATCCGGCACTTCGGCCTACCCCGCGACGAGGTCTTCGTCACGACCAAGCTCTGGAACTCCGAGCAGGGTTACGACTCGACCCTGCGCGCCTGCACGACCAGCCTCGACCGGCTGGGCCTGGAGTACCTGGACCTCTATCTGATCCACTGGCCCGTTCCCGCCGCGGACAAATTCGTGGACACCTTCCGTGCCTTCCAGCGCCTGAAGGCCGACGGCCGGGTGCGTTCCATCGGTGTCTCGAATTTCCGCGTGACCGATCTGGAAAGGGTTGTTGCCGAAACGGGGGAGACGCCGTCGGTGAACCAGATCGAATTGCATCCCCGGCTCGTTCAGCGCGAACTGCGCGAATACCACGCCGAACACGCCATCGCCACCGAAGCGTGGAGCCCGCTCGGCCAGGGCACCATGCTCAGTGACCCGGTGATCACCCGGATCGCCGGAGAGGTGGACCGCTCACCGGCGCAGGTGATCATCCGCTGGCATCTGCAGCTCGGCAATATCGTCATCCCGAAATCGGTGACGCCCGCCCGGATCGAGCAGAACTTCGATGTTTTCGGCTTCGAACTCTCCGCCGAGCAGATGAACGCCATCACCGGATTGGACAGCGGCACCCGGACCGGGGCAGATCCGGCGACCTTCGCGGTCGGCCTGGAAACCTGAGCCCGTACGTTTCGCGCCCCGCCACCACACCGTCCCCGGCGAGCGCCTCCCCGCGTCGTGCCGGGTGGGCTCGCCCGTTGCTGTGGCAGAGTGGTCGGTAACGCTTCGTTTTTGGCTGTTGGATCGGTATTCGTTGAGCGGGGAAGGACACACATGCTCGGGGTCAGCCGCGACGGCGACGTCGTCACCATCGAACTGCAGCGTGAAGAGCGTCGTAACGCGCTGAACCTGGATCTGGTCGTACAACTGCGCGAGGCGCTCCTGCAGGCGGCTCACAACGCCCGCGTCATCGTGATCACCGGCCGGGGGCCGGTCTTCAGTGCGGGCGCGGATCTCGACGGTGTGTACTCCACCGAATTCCTCGACACCTTGCTGGAGATGCTGCACGAGGTCGAGTCGCTGCCGGTGCCGGTGATCGCTGCCCTCAACGGGCCCGCGCTCGGTGCCGGTGTGCAGCTGGCCATGGCGGCGGACCTGCGGGTGATGGCGCCGGATTCGTATCTGGCGATCCCCGCGGCGAAACTCGGTATCTCCGTGGATCGCTGGACCACCCGGCGGCTGGTCTCGCTGGTCGGTGGCGGACCGGCCCGTACCGTCCTGCTCGGTGCCGAACCCATCTCGGCCGCCGACGCCTACACCTTTGGCTTCGCCAACCGTCTCGGCACCTTGGCGGACGCACAGACGTGGGCGAAATCGGTCGCCGAACTGGCGCCGCTATCGCTTCGGCATCTGAAGCTGGAACTCAACGACGACGGCACCCGGGGGCCGTCACCCAAGGAACAGCAGTCCGCCTTGGAGGCAGCATGGAACAGCGAGGACGCCGAGGAGGGCCGGCAGGCTCGCAAGGAGAAGCGTTCCCCGAAATTCGTGGGCCGGTGATGCGACCCCGTATTCTGCCCGCGGCGGTGGCGGGGCTGGCCGGGATGACCGCACTGGGCTGGGTACTGCGCGCGCTGGACGGGCTACCGGCGGCGCTGGGTGCCTCGGTGTCGGCGATCGCGCCCACCGCTACAGGGGCGCGCAGCTACCGCAACCGTCAGTTCCACAACACCGAGCCGGCATCGCCGATCGTTGTGCCCGACAATCCCGCCGGGCTGCTGGCGATGGTGTCCGCCATGCGGGCGGGGCGGCCGAAAGGGGCCGTGCCGCTGGCCGAACCACAGCGTCCGGCGGCGGCCGCCGATCTGGCCGCCACCTGGTACGGGCATGCCAGCGCGCTGATCGAGATCGACGGCTTCCGGGTACTCACCGATCCGGTGTGGAGTGAGCGGGTTTCACCCTCACGGCTGGTGGGGCCGAGCCGGATCCATCCGGTGCCGGTCGAGCTGACCGAGCTGCCGCCGGTGGACGCGGTGGTCATCTCGCACGACCACTACGACCATCTCGACGCCGATACCATCACCACCCTGCTGTACACCCAGCGCGCGGTTTTCGTGGTCCCGCTGGGGGTCGGCGCGCATCTGCGGCACTGGGGCGTGCCGGAATCGCGGATCGTCGAATTGGATTGGGGGCACTCGCATTCGCTGCCCGCCCGGTACGGGTCGGGTGGCGAGCTGACGATCACCTGCGCCGAGGCCCGCCATTTCTCCGGCCGCGGCCTGGTCCGCAACACCACCCTGTGGGCGGGCTGGGCGCTGGCCGGTCCGGCGCACCGGGTGTACTTCGGCGGCGATACCGGGTTCACCAAGGCGTTCGCCGAAACGGGGGCGCAGTGCGGCCCCTTCGACCTGACCTTGCTGCCCATCGGTGCCTACAACCACAGCTGGGCCGATATCCATATGAATCCCGAGGAAGCGGTGCGCGCCCACGCCGACCTGTCCGGCGGCGATCCGGGCCACGGCGTGCTGCTGCCGATCCACTGGGCGACCTTCAATCTGGCTCCGCACCCCTGGGACGAACCGGTTCGCCGGCTGGTGGCGGCCGCGGCCGCGGCCGGAACCGACATCGTGGTACCGGTCCCCGGGCAACGGCTCGATATCCGTGATCTCCCGCCCGGGCGTTCCTGGTGGGAGGATATGGAGTGAACACAACCGCTCGGCGACAGGAAGGAATTCGGCAATGAGCTTGATGGACAACCTGAAGAATCTGGCCGGCAAGGGCCAGGAAGCGGCGGCCAAGAACTCCGACAAGATCAACCAGGCGGTCGACAAGGCCGGGGATTTCCTCGACCAGAGGACCAAGGGCAAATACTCGGACAAGATCCAGAAGGGGAAGGAAGCCGCTCGCAAGGTGGTTCCGCCCGACCAGCCGGGGGGTCCGGGACAGCCCGGCGAGCCGGGGCCCGGCCCGCGCCCGTGATCCGCTGCCGGGTGCCGTACCGGGCCGCCCGCGCACGCTGGTGACCCGGGCGTGCACCGGGCGTTCGGCGGTGAACCGGGGCAGCCGGATATCGAGGTCCGGCTGAGCAACCTGGACAAGGTGCTCTATCCGGCGACCGGCACCACCAAGGGCGAGGTCATCGAGTATTACGCCGAGATCGCCCCGGCGATGCTGCCGCATATCGCGGGCCGGCCGATCACCCGGAAACGGTGGCCGAACGGTGTGGCCGAATCGTCGTTCTTCGAGAAGAACCTCGGCGCGGGTACCCCGTCGTGGCTACCGCGTCGTGCCCAGGAACATTCCGATCGCACCGCGCACTATCCGGTGATCTCGTCGCAGGCCGGCCTGGTCTGGCTGGGGCAGCAGGCCGCCCTGGAGGTCCACGTCCCGCAGTGGCGCTTCGACGGCGATGCGCGCGGGCCCGCGACGCGGCTGGTGTTCGACCTCGATCCCGGACCCGGTGCCGGGTTGCCCGAATGCGCGCGGGTGGCGCTCGGGGTGCGGGATATGGTCGCCGAAATCGGGATGCTCGCGTTTCCGCTGACCAGCGGTAGCAAGGGTATCCACCTATACGTCCCGCTGGACCGGGCACTGAGCCCCGGCGGGGCATCCACGGTCGCCAAACAGGTCGCCACGAATCTGGAGAAACTTCTTCCCGATCTGGTCACCGCCACCATGGCGAAGAGTGTGCGGGCCGGGAAGGTGTTCCTGGACTGGAGTCAGAACAACCCGTCCAAGACGACCATCGCACCGTATTCGCTGCGCGGGCGTGAGCAGCCGAACGCCGCCGCACCGCGGCACTGGGCGGAGCTCGAGGACGCCCGTCAACTGCGGCAACTGCGGTTCGACGAAGTTCTGGAGCGTTATCGGTCCGAGGGGGATCTGCTGGCCGGCCTCGATACACCTCTGAACGATGCGCTGACGAAGTACCGCTCGATGCGCGACCCGGCGCGCACACCGGAGCCGGTACCGCCGCATTCGCCCAGGCCCGGCCCCGGCGACCGCTATGTCGTCCACGAACACCACGCCCGGCGGTTGCACTGGGATGTGCGATTGGAACGCGACGGAGTGCTGGTGTCGTGGGCGGTCCCCAAGGGGCCACCGGAAAGTACCCGGCAGAATCGGCTTGCCGTGCACACCGAGGACCACCCACTGGAATACCTGGACTTCCACGGCACGATCCCGGCGGGTGAGTACGGAGCAGGGGAGATGTCGGTCTGGGATACCGGCACCTACCGCGCCGAGAAATGGCGCGATGACGAGGTGATCGTGGTTTTCCGGGGCGAGCGGCTCAACGGCCGGTACGCCATGATCCGGACCGAGGGCGATCAATGGCTGATGCATCTCATGAAGGACCAGCCCGCGACCGCGGAACTGCCGCGTGGACTCACCCCCATGCTGGCCACCAGTGGCGAAGTCGCCGGGCTGCCGGAGTCGGAATGGGCATTCGAACGTAAATGGGACGGTTACCGGCTGCTCGTCGAAATCGATGCCGGTGAACTGCGGCTGCGCAGCCGGGCCGGTAACGACGTCACCGCACGCTATCCCCAGTTGTCGGTACTGGCCGAGGAGCTGGCCGGCCATCAGGTGATACTCGACGGTGAGCTCATCGTCCGCGGGCCCGACGGCGCGGTGAATATCGCGCTGTTGAAGGCGAATCCGCGGCGCGCCGAATTCCTGGCGTTCGATCTGCTGTTCCTCGACGGCACCTCGCTGCTGCGCAAACGCTACCGCGATCGGCGGCAGGTGCTCGAGGCGCTGGCCGCGACGACCACGGAACTCCGGGTGCCGCCGCGCTATGAGGGCGACGGCACCGAGGCTCTGCGCCGCAGCGACGAAGAAGGCGCCGAGGGCGTGATCGCCAAACGGCTGGATGCGGTGTATCTGCCCGGGACCCGCGGGCATTCATGGGTGAAGCACCGGAACTGGCGCACCCAGGAGGTAGTGATCGGGGGTATGCGGCGCAGTAAGGCGCGACCGTTCGCCTCGCTGCTGGTCGGGATACCCGCCGAGGACGGCCTGGTGTACGCGGGCCGGGTCGGGACCGGGTTCGACGAGGCGGAAATGGCCGAGCTGGCCGCACGGCTGCGCCGGTCGGAACGTAAGACGCCGCCGTTCACCAACGAGATGTCGGCCGACGAACTCCGGGACGCGATCTGGGTGACACCGAAGATCAAAGGCACTGTTCGCTACATGGATTGGACCGACGGTGGACGTTTCTGGCATCCGGCCTGGCTCGGCGAGGTGTGACAGCCGTCGCTGCCGCAGTTCCCCCGCTCGCCGTGACCCCCCTGGGTATCGTTACCTCTGTAGCGAGTGGGAATGAGGAGCACACCATGGATTTCAAAGGGCTGGCCGACAAAGCGCTGAGTCTGGCACGCAAGAACTCCAGCAAGGTCGACCCGCTGATCGAGAAGGTCGGCGACGCGGTGGACAAGAAGACCGGCGGAAAATACGCGTCGCAGGTGGACAAGGCGCAGGAGGCCGCCCGAAAGGCCGTACGTGATCAGCAGAAATAGGTGGTGAGCTCCGCCCGGGGGGAGTCCCGGGCGCGGGTTGCTGCGGGCGTTCCGAACGGCCCGGGTATCGGCCGGGTGGCCATCATGGTCGTCGGGTTCGCCGTCGTGATGCTCGTCTCGAATTCCATTGCCTCATCGGTTCGTCACCCGATGGCTGCTGTCCTCGTCGGTCCTGTGCTGGCGTGCGTGGTGATCTGGCTTTATATATGGGCGGGACGCCGTATCGAGCGGCGTCGTGTTGTCGAGTTCCCTCGTCGCGGCGGCGGGCTCCACCTCGTGGTCGGCACAGTGGCCGGAATCGGCCTTGCGGCGGTGGCGATCGGTTTCCTTGCCCTCGCCGGCGTGTACCGAATCAGCGGGTGGGGGTCGGTATTCGGTGCTTTCGCGGTCGCCGGCACCATGTGCGCCATCGCGGTCGCGGAGGAAGTCTTCTTCCGCGGTATCGTCTTCCGGCTCCTCTGGGGGCGTTGGGGGACCGTGGTCGCGCTTGTCGTTTCTGCCGTGCTCTTCGGCCTCGTGCATCTGATCAATCCCGATGCTTCGGTCTGGGGCGCGATCGCGATTGCCGTCGAGGCGGGCCTGCTGCTCGGTGCTGCTTACCTTGCCACGGGCTCGCTGTGGCTGGCGATCGGCCTGCACTTCGGCTGGAACGCCGCTACGGTCGGGATTTTCGGCACCGTCACTTCTGGGAGCGAGGCGCGCGAATCTCTGGTTACCGCGGTGACGGCAGGGCCGGATTGGCTGTCCGGGGGAAGTTTCGGTCCGGAAGCGAGCGTTGTCTCGGTACTGGTCTGCTCGGCGGCGACCGTGCTGCTGTTGTCTATCGGGCATCGGCGCGGCCTGCTGCCGGCCCGGAACAGCTGAACTACCACGGCGTACGGGACGCATCGGTGCGTCTGCCGAGAGGGCCGTACCGGTAGATCCGGGCGTCTACGTCGTGAGCCGTGCCCCGTGAGCCAGGTTCCGGGTCGGCTCAGGTCAGCAGGTCGAGCGTGAGAGCTCCGGCGCATACGACCACGACCACGGCCAGGGCGACCGCATCGTTGCGGCCGGGACCGGCCGGGCGGGCGGTGAGCCGGCCCGTCCCGCCGCGGGCGGTGATGGCTTCGCCGAGTTCGCCGGCGCGGCGGGTCGACACAGCCATGGCAGCGGTGAGGATATCGATCAGCGGGTCGGTGGTGCGGTGCAGTAGATCCGGTTTGGGGCGTAGCCGGCGTGCGGCGCGCAGGACCCGGATCTCTTCGAGCAGCAGCGGTAGTCCGCGCAGAGTGAGTGCCACCACGACGGCGAGTTCGTCGACCGGGACCCGGAGTTTGCGCAGTGGGCGGCCGAGGGTCGCCAGAGCGGGGGCGATTTCGCTCATCGGGGTGGTCCAGGCGATCAGCATGGATGCCGACAGCAGGATGAGCCCGAAGACCACTACCTGCGCGTAGCGCAGCAGCGCAACCCCGCCGACCGGTGCGCTGATCACCGCGCCGAGCGCAATCAGCAGCCAGAACACCCACGGTAGCCGGGGGACGACGCCGAGGGGGAGGCGAGCGAGGGCTCCGACCGCGATAAGGAAGACGATCGTGACGCCGAGGATCGGCCAGCTGGGCAGGAACATCAGCAGCAGGCTGATCAGGAAGACACCGATCATCTTGGTGCCGGCCCAGAGCCGGTGGATCGGGCTGGCGACCGGGACCTGGCGCAGCAGTACCGTGCTCATCGGGCACCTCCTCGGGCGTCGCCGGGTATCCGCCATGCCGCGCCCGGGGCGGGGTGGCGCACTTGTCCGGGTGAGTGGACCGGTGGGATGGGCGCGGTATCGGCGTCCGGTTCCGGGGCCGGGATGTGTGCGGCTTCGGTTTCCGGGATACGTCCGGCCTGCAGGTGGACGGTGCGGTCGCAGATGGCCGCGACATCCTCGACATCGTGTGAGATGACGATCAGGGTGAGCCCCGAGTCGCGGAGCCGGGCCAGCAGGTCGACGATATCGGCGCGGCCCTCGGGGTCCAGGCCGGCCAGCGGTTCGTCCAGCACCACCACCTGTGGATGACTGGCGACGATGGCGGCCAGCACCACCCGTTTCGCCTGACCGCCGCTGAGCTCTTCGATGGAGCGGGTGGTCAGCGAGCGGTCCAGGCCGACGGCGTCGAGGGCCTTGCCGACCGTTCCCGATCCGGTGCCGTCTCCGCCCCAGTCGGCGATCTCTTCGCCGACGGTATGGCGTTGCAGTTGCAGGCGGGAATGCTGGAAGGCCAGTTCTACCCGGCCGATCTGTTTGCTGACGGGTTTCCCCGCCAGTTCGCAACGGCCGGCGCTGGGGGCAATGAGTCCGGCCATGATCCAGGCCAGGGTCGATTTTCCGGATCCGTTCCCGCCGACCACCAGCAGCGCTTCCCCGCGGGAGACCGTCAGGTCGATCCCGTGCAGGGCCTGCGCTTCCCACGGTGTGCCGCGGTTGTAGGTGTGCCGGACGCCGTGCAGCTCCAGAATCGGAGCGCCCATGGGGTGGCGGCGGTGCGCGCGGGCCGGTTTCGGCCAGGCGGGCAGGCGGTCGACCATCCGGCCGTCCGCGAGATGGATCACGCGGTCGGCGGCGGCCGCGTCGGCTTCGTGGTGGGTCACCAGCACCACTGCCATGGGATGTCGTTTCGGCAGTTCGGTCAGCAGTGCCACCAGTTCGCGGCGGCCGTCCGGGTCGATCATGGAGGTGGCTTCGTCGGCGATGAGCAGCGCCGGCCGCCGGGCGAGCGCGGCTGCCACGGCGAGTCGCTGCTGCTGGCCACCGGACAGGGTCGCGGTTTCTCTTGCGCCCATTCCGTCGAGCCCGACCTCGCGCAGCAGATCGTCGATCCGGACCTCGGCCGCCAGTTCGGTGGCCAGTCCCCAGACGACATCGTCGGCGACCAGCACCCCGAGGGTCTGGCTTTCCGGTCGCTGAAGCACCAGGGCGGTGCCCCCGAGATGGCCCAGGCCCGCCGATCCGGGCCGGTCCACCGTGCCGCTGCTGGGTGGCAGACCGGCCAGCAGCCGGGTGAGGGTGGATTTCCCGGAGCCGTTGTGCCCGACCACGGCCACGAATTCGCCGACTGCCACGCGCAGGTCGATCCCCGCCAGCGCATGGTCGTCCGCGCCCGCATAGCGGTAGCCGGCCCCGCGCAGCGTGACCGGTAGCGGCGCGATGGGGCGATCGTCGGCGGGTGCGTCCAGCCGGTCGGCGCCGGGGAGCCAGGTGAGCCGGTCCAGCACGGAGCCGAGCACGAACCAGGAAACGAGTGCGGTGACCACAGTGCCGATGGCGACGGTGGCGCCGATGTAGATCCACCACCACTGCAGGACGACCTCGGCCACGTCGAGTACACCGCGACCCAGTGGTGCCAGCTGGGCTTGCCGGGAAGTGAGGTCGGCCAGGCCGGTGGCGGTATTGCGGATGTTGTCGAACAGCAGGTCACGGGTGGCGGAGAAGACGAGCAGGAAACCAATCGAGAATGCGCCCCAGGCGAGACCTGCGACGACCGATAGTCCGGTGACCGCAATGAGGCCGCCGCGGCGGCGTTTGACCGTGCCGACGATACCGCCGATGGTCGCGGTGGCGACCATGGCCATGGCGGCGGTGAGTCCGGCCGCGACGAAGGTGACCAGGGCCGCCGAGACGGAGGCGGTGAACAGGGCACGAAACCGATACCGGTGTGCCAGCAGACCCATGGGGACGGCAGCGACGAGTTGGAGTGCCGCGGCGAACGGGATCACCGAGCCGACCGTGACGAGTCCGACGGTCGCGCCGCCCAGTACCGCGCCGGTGGCGAGCTCGATCGGCCGTAATGCCGCGGCTCGGGGGTCGCGGGCCGGCCGGTCGGATGCGCCGGGCCGGGCGGTAGCGGGCTGATCACTCACGACGTCAAGTCTGCCAGCCGCTCGGCCCGGCGCGAATCGACGGTATTGCAAGCATGCGCATCAACGCATATGTTGTCTGCGTGGGACATGATCATACGCATCGGATATCACCCGAAAGTGCCTCCGGGAAATATGTCGGACGCCTGGCGCTGGCGCTGGCCATCGGCGCCGCATTCATGCTCGTCGAATCGGCGGTCGCGCTGGCCACCGGTTCGCTGGCACTGCTCTCCGACGCGGCGCATATGCTCACCGATGTCGTCGGTATCGCGATGGCGCTCTCGGCCATCCTGCTGGCCCGCAACACCCGGCCCAGTTACACCCGCACCTTCGGCTACTACCGCGCCGAGGTGATCGCCGCGCTGGCCAATGCCGTCCTGCTGTTCGGAGTGGCCGGTTATGTCCTGGTGGAGGCGGTGCGCCGCTTCGGCGAACCGCCGGAGGTCCCGGGGGTGCCGGTGCTCCTGGCGGGCGTGGCCGGTCTCGCCGCCAATATCGTGTCCTTCTTGTTGCTGCGGCGCGGCGCGGCGGAAAGCCTCAACGTGCGCGGCGCCTACCTCGAGGTCCTCGCCGATATGGTCGGGTCGTTCGGGGTGCTGATCTCGGCGGCGATAACCCTCACCACCGGCTGGTACTACGCCGATATGGTCGTCGGTGTGGCGATCGGTGTGTGGGTGCTGCCCCGGACCTATCTGCTGGCGCGCCGCTCGCTGCGGATCCTGTTCCAGCACAGCCCGGAAGAACTCGACGTCGAGGCCGTGGCGGCCGAACTCGCCGCGGTACCCGGGGTCTGCGATGTCCACGATCTGCACGTGTGGACCCTGACCTCCGGAATGGAGGTCGCCTCGGCGCATATCACCACGTCCGGTCCGGATATGCGCGACGAAATCCTGCGCGCCGCCCAGCACCTGCTCGCCGAGCGTTTCCATATCGAGCACGCCACCCTGCAGATCGAGACCACCGACACCGCGCGTCGCTGTACGGAACTGTCCTGGTAGCCGCCGTCCGGCCGATAGAGATATTCGGCCATAATGACGGTATGGTGCAGCGTCCGTCGGTCCGGGACTGGGATTTCCCGCGTGGTGTCGCCAGTGTCGCGCTGATGGTCGGATACGGGGCCGAACACGGGGTTGCGCCCGCGGCCCTGCTGCGCGGCACCGATCTCACCGAGGCCCGCCTGCGCGACCCCGACGCCCAGATCGACGCCCATACCGAACTCGCGGTGGTCCGGAATCTGGTGCGTCAGCTCGACCGTCCCGGTATGGGGATCGAAGTGGGCCGCCGCTACCGCATCACCACCTTCGGTATCTTCGGTTTCGCCTGCGTCAGCAGTCCCACCCTGGCCGAGGCGATCGATTTCGCCCTGCGCTATATGGAACTGAGCTTCGCCTTCTGCCTGCCGGTGACGCAGTGGGAGGACGGCGAATTCGTCGGCCGGATCCTCGACGATTCCGTTCCGGCCGATCTCCGGCAGTTCCTGGTGGAACGCGATGTGACCGCCATGCATCAGGTGATGAGCGATCTGCTGGGCCGGCACCTGGAACTGATCCGGGCCGAATTCCGCTTCCCCGAACCCGCTTACGCCGACCGGATCGCCGCGGTCACCGTGGCCCCGCCGCGGTTCGGACGCCCGGAAAACCTGGTCGCCCTCGATCCCGCGATTCTGGATCAGCCGCTCCCGCAGGCCAACGAACACACCCTGGCCATCTGCCTGGCGCAATGCCGCGACCTGGTCCATCGGCGCCGCGCCCGCACCGGGATCGCCGCCGAGGTCCGGGCCCGGCTGGTGCCCCGGGGCGGGCTGGACGGTTTCACCGCACCGCCCGGTATCGACGCCGTCGCCGCCGACCTGAACCTGAGCACCCGCACCCTGCGCCGGCACCTCGATGCCGCGGGTACCAGTTACCGCGCGCTGCTGGACGAGGTACGCCAAGCGCTGGCCGAGGAAATGCTCACCACCACCCCGCTGTCGGTGAGCGATGTGGCGATCCGGCTCGGCTACGCCGAGGCCTCCACTTTCATCTACGCCTTCAAACGCTGGACCGGCGCGACCCCCGCCGCTTACCGGCGGTCCCGCGCCGGACGGTACTGAACGATCAGTACGGGCTCGCGATCCACCCACCCATCGGGACGCTGCGGAAATGGGTGATCAGCCGGTGGTCGTCGTCGATCACGTGCAGGGCGACCGACGGATCCGGCCCGTAGTCCATCACCCGCTCGGGTGGTGCGAGTTCCCATTCGCCGCCCAGCACCGAGGCCGTGCTCGGGCCGATGAGCAGTGGTTTGCCTGCGAAAGTGCTCACCCCGGCGGTATGCGCGTGCCCGGCCATGGTCCCGATGATGCGCCGATCACCGGTGATCACCGCGGCCAGCCGCTGCGGATCGTCCAACGCGATCGTGTCCACGATCGGACTGTGCAGGAAAACCGGCGGATGGTGCAGGGCCAGCAGCACTGCCGAGTCGGGCGAGGTTGCGGCGAGGGTGTCGTCCAGCCAGTCGTAGGTCTCGTCGGACAGCCGGCCGCCCGACTGTCCGGGGACACTGGAGTCCAGCATGATCAAGGTCAGCGCGCCGATCCGGTGCACCTGATTCACTGGATCGTCCGAGGGCGTACCGGACAGCAGTACCTCCCGGAACGCCGCCCGTTCGTCGTGGTTCCCGGGAATCGCGAGCACCGGCAGATCGGCCTGTAGCGACATCCGGGCCTCGGCATACTGCTCGGGTTTCCCGGAATCGGTGATATCGCCGGTCACCACGATCACATCCGGCCGCCGCCGCAGATCCGCCAGATAGGCCATCACCCGTTGCGCGCGCTCGGTATTACGGGTACCGAGATCGAAATGTGTATCGCTGACCTGAGCCACCAGGATCATCGGTGCTCCTGTGTCTATTGGCGCGCCTCCGGCGCGCGAGGTCCGGCCCCTCTGGCGTCCCCCCAGGGCCTCGCTGAACTCGGCACCACGGTGGTTCCGTGAGCCGATGTCACGCCACCCAGCTTAGGACAGTCGGCCGGCGGCAACGGCAGGGATATGAGGCACGCCACTACCTGTCCCGGTGTGTATTGTCCCGGGACGCGGCCGCCGTCCGACAGCCGCTGTGTGCCCAGGAGCCCTACCCGCCCTGAATCGGGTGGTGTCGACACAGTGCGCACGATCTCGCGTGTACCGGGTGCTGTCCCCGCTCGAGAGCACCCGCGGCGAGTGAGCGCGGCAAGCCGGTCGTCGTCCTCGGCGGACATATGGCCGACCGACCAGCGTGCGTGCTCGTAGCACGGCCGGTGTACGGGCCGACGACCAGTGACGTCCATTACAGTCGCGGTGGACACGGTGCGCCGTGTGGCGCGGAATCGGTGTCGGCCCACCGCCGGTTGGTACGGACCGGCTGAGCGCGGGGATGAATATGGTGGCCGATCGAAGTTGTCCGTGATCAAACGGGCAAGGTGACAGGTGGGTGGGGGAGCGGGGTCCAGAAATCCTGGTCGGGCGGTGCTTCCAGGTCGAGCCGGCCGTCGGGACGCCAGTCCGCGCCGAGGCGCAGGCGCCAGGAGTGCAGGTGGGTGCGGGGATGGGTGCCGGTGCGGTCGAACAGGGGGTCGCCGGTGATGGGGTAGCCGATCCAGGCCAGGTGTACGCGGAGTTGATGACGGCGGCCGGTGATCGGGTGCAGGGCCACGACGGTGTGCTCGTTGTGCCGGGCCACGACGGCGAACTCGGTGCGAGAAGGGTAGTTCTTCGTGTTCAGCAGGTCGGCGTCGGCGACGGACCAGCGGTCCCCGGTGCGCTGGATCGTCTCGCGAGGCGCGGCCACCCGGACCCGGTTCTTCCGGCCGACGCTGAGCGGCAGTTCGACGACCCCGCGGTCGGGCAGCGGTTCCGGTCCGGCGGCGACCACGGCCAGATAGGTCTTCTCGGCCGTCTGCTTGTTGAACTGGCGGGTCAGCTGTCCGTGCGCGGGAAGCTGCCGGGCCAGCAGCACCAGACCGGAAGTGACCTTGTCTATCCGGTGCACCGGATACAACTTCTCGCCCGTGGCCTCGGCGGCGGCGACGATATCGGTGTCGTGCCGCTCCCCGGTGACCGAGATCCCGGCGGGTTTGTTCAACGCCAGAATCGCCTCGTCCTCGGTGAGCAGGCAGCGCGCCCGCAGCTCGGGCCAGTCGATATCCACCGGTCGAGCGTAGAGCCGGGGCCCGAGCCGGGGTCGGCAGGGACCGCGATCAGCCGTCCGCACGAAACTCCCGGAATCCTGGATGGGCCGACAACTTCGCAATGTTGCAGGCAGAATATGGCGTGCCGCCGCCTTCGCCCAGGTCGAGTGGAGGCGGCCGATGGAGCCACCCGGTTGTCGCCGGGGCTCGGTTCCGCCCGGTGTCCGGCCGCGCGACGCGAGCCGGGCCGTATCCATCGGGCGGATCGACCGTACGGCCATGAGTCACCGATAGCGCAACACGGCGGCCCGGGACGGGATCGTGGTCCCCGGTCGCGTTGGACCGAAATCGCCCGTCGAGCGGTTGTGGACTGGGCGCAAAGAGCTTGCCGGACCGACCCTTCCCGGGAGCAATGGTGGCCTCTTCGACTCCGCTGAACGCCGTCCGCGCCGTCGCCGGCGATCACACCGTGTCCGGCGGACGCACCCTGATGCTGGTCCTGGCGACCGTGGGGTTCGCGCTCAACTTCTGGGCGTGGGCCCTGCTCAGCCCGCTGGCACCGCGTCTACGGGAGGAACTGGGACTCAGTTCGTTCCAGGAGTCGCTGGTGGTGGCGGTTCCGGTGATCGTGGGATCGCTGGGCCGGATCCCCGTCGGGGCGCTGGCCGATCGCTACGGCGGACGGCTGATGTTCCCGGTGGTTTCGCTGATCACCGTGGTGCCGGTGCTGTTCCTGGGGCTGGTCGGCCATTCGGCGCTGGCGGCGTTGCTGATCGGTGGATTCTTCCTCGGAGTCGGCGGCACGGTGTTCGCGGTCGGGGTGCCGTTCGTGAGCCGCTGGTTCCCGCCGGAGAAGCAGGGACTGGCGATCGGGGTGTACGGGATGGGGATGGGCGGTACCGCCATCAGCGCGCTCACCACCGTGCAACTGGTCGATATGGGCGATACCGCCACCCCGTTCCTGCTGTGCGCCGCCGCGCTGGCCGTCTACGCGATCGTCGCATGGTTCCTGCTGCGCGACGCTCCCGGCCGGACCGCACCCAGCGAGTCGATGACCACTCGGCTGAAGCAGACCATGCGCTTGCCCGCTACCTGGGAGGCCTCGGCGTTGTACGCCGTCGCCTTCGGCGGGTTCGTCGCGTTCTCGGTGTACCTGCCGTCCTATCTGCGCACCGCCTATGACCTTTCCCAGGCGGACGCGGCCAACAGAATGGCCGGGTTCGTGCTGCTCGCGGTGATCATGCGGCCGGTCGGCGGCTGGCTGGTCGACCGGTTCAACGGACCGGTGGTACTCGCCACCACCCTCGGTTTCGTGGTCGCCGCCGCGGCTGTACAGGCCGCCACCCCGGACCTGATACCGGTCGGCACCATCGCTTTCCTCGTGCTGGCCGCGGCCCTCGGGGCGGGTAGTGGGGCAACCTTCGGACTGGTCGCGCAGATCGCGCCGCCCGGAAAGGTCGGGTCCATCACCGGGTTCGTGGGCGCCGCCGGCGGTCTGGGCGGTTTCGTACCGCCGCTGGTGATGGGAGCCATCTACGAATCGACCGCCGATTACGGCCCGGGGTTGCTCGCGCTGGCCGCGGTCGCGCTGGCCGCGCTCGTCTTCACCCTCACAGTCGTGCGGCGTGAAGTTGCCCGGCAACGGAGCTGAGGCGTCCCGATCGACGATGCAGAAGGAGTACCGATGATGCGACACCTCCACCGATGTACCCCGCTCCCGGGAGGTCTCGCGATGCGTCACCCCCGTATCGGTCTGCGTGAATCACAGGTGCACTCTTGCGAGGAGGTCGTATGACCGGTGGGCGACGCGGCTCCGGCGGGACACGGCTCGACGGGGAGCTCACCGACGCGCTCGTGGGCACCCGGCGGTTCTTCACCCGCGCCGAGGTCTCGCCGGACCGGCGGTCGATGTTCGAAACCGGTGGGCGGCAGGCGGACGAGTTCTACCGGGACCGCTGGAGTCACGACAAAGTGGTGCGGTCCACACACGGTGTGAACTGCACGGGGTCGTGTTCGTGGAAGATCTACGTCAAGGACGGGATCATCACCTGGGAAACGCAGCAGACCGACTATCCGTCGGTGGGCCCCGACAAACCGGAATACGAACCGCGCGGTTGCCCGCGTGGTGCCGCGTTCTCCTGGTACACCTATTCGCCGACCCGGGTGCGGTATCCGTATATCCGCGGCGTGCTGCTGGAGATGTACCGGGCGGCGAAGAATGCCATCGGTGACCCGGTACGCGCCTGGGCTTCCATCGTGGAGGATCCGGAATCGGCCCGGCGCTACAAGGCCGCGCGCGGTAAGGGCGGCCTGGTCCGGGCGACCTGGGACGAGGCGACCGAGATGATCGCCGCCGCGCATATCCACACCATCGAGCGGTACGGCCCGGACCGGATCGCGGGTTTCTCACCGATCCCGGCCATGTCGATGGTGTCGCATGCCTCGGGGGCACGGTTCGTATCGCTGATCGGCGGGGCGATGCTGTCGTTCTACGACTGGTACGCCGATCTGCCGGTCGCGTCACCGCAGATGTTCGGCGACCAGACCGATGTGCCGGAGTCGGGGGACTGGTGGGATGCCGGCTATCTGATCATGTGGGGATCCAATCTGCCGGTGACCCGCACCCCGGACGCGCACTGGATGGCCGAGGCTCGGTACCGGGGGCAGAAGGTTGTGGCGGTATCCCCGGATTACGCAGACAACGTGAAATTCGCCGATGAATGGCTGGCCCCGCACCCCGGCACCGACGGCGCCCTCGCGATGGCGATGGGGCATGTGGTGCTGCGGGAATTCTTCGTCGAACGGGAGGTGCCCTACTTCGCCAGTTATATCCGGCAGTTCACCGACCTGCCGTTCCTGGTGCGGTTGGAGGAGAGTGACAGCGGCTACCTACCGGGAAAGTTCCTGACCGCCGCCGATCTGGACGAATACCTCGGAACCGAGAACCCGGCATTCAAGACCGTGGTGCTCGACACCGAGGGCAGGCCGGTGGTGCCGAACGGTTCGCTGGGGTATCGCTTCGGTGAAAGCGGGGCCGGCCGCTGGAATCTCGACCTCGAAGGGGTCCGGCCGCAGCTCACCCTGCTGGGTGACAATGCGGTCACCGTATTGATGCCGCGTTTCGACACCACCGGCGGTGAAGGCGCGACCGTACAGCGTGGCGTCCCGGTACGCCGGGTGAACGGGCACCTGGTCACCACGGTTTTCGATCTGCTGCTGGCACAGTACGGGGTGCACCGTGCAGGTCTGCCGGGGCTGTGGCCGGTCGACTACGACGACCCCGCCCAGCCCTACACCCCGGCCTGGCAGGAATCGATCACCGGGGTTCCAGCGGCCGCGGTGCTGCGGATCGCGCGCGAATTCGCCGCCAACGCCGAGGAGAGCCACGGCCGTTCGATGATCGTGATGGGCGCCGGCACCAATCACTGGTTCCATTCCGACACCATCTACCGGGCGTTCCTCACCCTGACCACGATCACCGGCTGCCAGGGCGTCAACGGCGGCGGATGGGCGCACTATGTGGGTCAGGAGAAATGCCGGCCGGTGACCGGGTGGACCCAGCTGGCGTCGGCGCTGGACTGGTCGCGTCCGCCGCGGCAGATGATCCAGACCGCCTACTGGTACCTGCATTCCGATCAATTCCGCTACGACTGGTTCGGCGCCGACACCCTCTCGGCCGCGCACGGCGGCGGTCGCCTGGCCGATATGACCACCGCCGATGTGATCGCGCAGGCGGCGCGGCTCGGCTGGATGCCGTCCTATCCGACCTTCGACCGCAATCCGCTGGACCTGGTCGACGCGGCCGCGGCCGACGGCGGATCACTGGCCGGGTACGTGGTCTCCGAACTGCGGGCCGGCCGGATGCGGTTCGCCTGCGAGGATCCGGACGCGCCGGAGAACTTCCCGCGTGTACTCAGCGTGTGGCGGGCGAATCTGCTCGGCTCGTCGGCCAAGGGCAACGAATACTTCCTGGAACATCTGCTCGGCACCGAATCGTCGCTGCGCGCCTCGCCCACCCCGGCCGGTGCTCGGCCCCGCGATGTGGTGTGGCGGCCCGAGGCCCCGCGCGGCAAACTCGATCTGCTGCTCACCCTGGATTTCCGGATGACCAGTACGACCCTGTTCTCCGATATCGTGTTGCCCGCCGCCACCTGGTACGAGAAGCACGACCTCAACACCACCGATATGCACCCGTTCGTGCATTCGTTCAACCCGGCCATCGCAGCGCCCTGGCAGACCCGCAGCGACTGGGACGCCTTCCAGGCGATCGCCGAGAAGTTCAGCGAGCTCGCGGGGCCGCGGCTGGGGGTGCGTAAGGATGTGGTCGCGGTACCGCTGCTGCACGACACCCCGGACGAACTCGCCACACCGCACGGCCGGGTCGCGGATTGGAAGTACGGCGAAACCGAACCGGTCCCCGGCGTCACCATGCCGAAACTCGTCGTGGTCGAACGTGATTACGGCGCTGTGGGCGCCAAGATGCGGGCCCTGGGGCCACTCGCGGAAAAACTCGGCGCCACCACCAAGGGCGTCACCTTCGACCTCGCCCCCGAGGTCGACTATCTACGGCACAAGAACGGCATGATCCGCGGCGGCCCCGCCGACGGCAGACCGTCACTACAGCGCGGAATCCAGGCCGCCGAGGCGATCCTGGCGCTGTCGGGCACCACCAACGGCCGCCTCGCCACCGAAGGTTTCCGCTCGCTGGAGCAGCGCACCGGCGTGCCGCTGGCCGATCTGGCCGCAGAACACGAGGGCAAACGCATCACCTTCGCCGATACCCAGGCCGCGCCGGTCCCGGTGATCACGTCACCGGAATGGTCGGGATCGGAGTCGGGTGGCCGGCGGTACTCCCCGTTCACCATCAATGTCGAACGCCGCAAACCGTGGCATACGCTCACCGGCCGCCAGCATTTCTACCTCGACCACGACTGGATGGCCGAACTGGGCGAGGGGCTGCCCGTTTACCGTCCGCCGCTGAATATGGCGGCGCTGTTCGGTGAACCGGGTATCGGCTCGGTGGGCGAACTCGGCGTCACCGTCCGCTACCTCACCCCGCACAGCAAATGGTCCATCCACTCCGAATACCAGGACAACCTGTTCATGCTGAGCCTGTCCCGGGGCGGTCCGACGATCTGGATGTCACCGCAGGACGCGGCGAAGATCGAGGTCGCGGACAACGAATGGGTCGAGGCGGTCAACCGTAACGGTGTGGTGGTGGCGCGCGCCGTGGTCTCGCATCGGATGCCGGCCGGCACGGTGTACATGTATCACGCGCAGGACCGGCTGATCGACGTCCCGATCAGCGAAACCTCCGGGCAGCGCGGCGGTATCCACAATTCGCTCACCCGCCTGCTGATCAAACCCAGCCACCTCATCGGCGGCTACGCCCAGCTCAGCTTCGCGTTCAACTATCTCGGTCCCACCGGAAATCAACGCGACGAGGTGACGGTGATCCGTCGTCGCGGTCAGGAGGTGAGTTACTGATGCGGGTCATGGCGCAGATGGCGATGGTGATGAATCTCGACAAATGTATCGGCTGCCATACCTGTTCGGTGACCTGTAAGCAGGCGTGGACCAACCGATCCGGTGTCGAATACGTCTGGTTCAACAATGTGGAAACCCGGCCCGGACAGGGCTACCCACGCACCTACGAGGATCAGGAGAAATGGCGCGGGGGCTGGGAGCTGAACCGTCGCGGGAACCTGAAACTCAAAGGCGGCGGCCGATGGCGGAAATTGTTCACCATCTTCAGCAACCCGATCCTGCCCGAACTCGGCGACTACTACGAACCCTGGACCTACGACTACGAGAACCTCACCACCGCACCCGCCCAGCGGCACACTCCGGTGGCCCGGCCGAAATCGCTGATCACCGGTAAGAATACGAAAATCGAATGGTCGGCGAACTGGGACGACGACCTCGGTGGCGCCACCGAATACGGCGACCGCGATCCGCTGCTGGGCAAACTCGCCGAAAAGGTCCGGTTCGAATTCGAACAGACCTTCATGTTCTACCTGCCCCGGATCTGCGAACACTGCCTCAACCCGTCGTGCGCGGCATCGTGCCCCTCCGGCGCCATCTACAAACGCAGCGAGGACGGGATCGTCCTGGTCGATCAGGACCGCTGTCGCGGCTGGCGTATGTGTGTTTCCGGCTGCCCGTACAAGAAGGTGTATTTCAATCACCGCACCGGAAAAGCCGAGAAATGTACCTTCTGCTTTCCGCGGGTCGAGGTGGGGCTGCCCACCGTCTGCGCGGAAACCTGCGTGGGCCGGTTGCGCTATATCGGCCTGGTGCTCTACGACGCGGATAAGGTGCTGGAAGCCGCCGCCACTCCCGACGAACAGGGGCTCTACCAGGCGCAGCGCGATGTGTTCCTGGACCCGGCCGATCCGGAGGTCCGGCGGGAAGCCGAACGCGCCGGAATACCCTACGACTGGGTGGAAGCCGCGGACAGATCACCGATATACGCGCTCATCAACACCTACCAGGTCGCGCTGCCGCTGCATCCGGAATACCGCACCATGCCGATGGTCTGGTATATCCCGCCACTGTCACCGGTGGTCGATATCGTCCGCGACACCGGTCACGACGCGGAGGATTACGACAACCTCTTCGCCGCCATCGAGGCGCTGCGCATCCCGGTCGACTATCTCGCCCAATTGTTCACCGCCGGCGATCCGGCCCCGGTCACCGATGTCCTGCGCCGGCTCGCCGCCATGCGCAGCTATATGCGCGATATCAATTTCGGCCGCGAGCCCCGGGAGCGGATAGCCGAGGCGGTCGGGATGACCGGCGAGCAGGTCTACGATATGTTCCGCCTGCTCGCGCTCGCCAAATACGACGAGCGCTACGTTATTCCGCCCGCACACGCCGAACAGGCACACGGTCTGGAAGAACTCGCCACCGAATGCAGCCTCGATTACGAAGGCGGCCCGGGCATGACCGCGTCGGGTCCGTTCGGGGAGAGCTCCGGTGGACCGGCACCGATCGCCGTCGAGAACTTTCATATGCTGCGCAACCGGCAGACCGCCGACGCGCCTACCGCGGTGCGCGGGCAGGGCCGGGTCAACCTGCTCAACTGGGACGGTAAAGCCCCCGACGGCCTCTTCCCGCCCACCGACGACACCCCGTCCGGATCGGAGCGGCCCTGATGAAAACCGTGAAGATCGACCCGGCCCGCCGGTCCGCCGCATGGCAGGCGCAATCGCTGCTGGTCGGGTATCCGGACGAAACGCTGCACCGCAACCTGCACCTGCTCGGCGCGGTCGCCGCGACCCTGCCGCCACCGGTCGGCGATCCGCTGGCCCGGTTTCTCGCCCACGTGCAACGCAGTTCCCTGTTCGAACTGGCCGCCGACTATGTCGCCACCTTCGACCACCGCAAACGCTTCAGCCCCTACCTCACCTACTTCGCCTACGGCGATACCCGTAAACGCGGGGTGGCGCTGCTGCGTTTCAAACAGGCCTACCAGGCGGCAGGGCTCCGGTTGAGCGAGGAAGAGCTACCCGACCATCTCTGCGTGGTTCTGGAATTCGCGGCCTCCGGGCACGCCGAAACCGGTGTGCGGTTGCTCACCGAGCATCGCGCGGGCCTGGAACTGATGTGCCGCGGACTCCACGAAACCGGTTCGCCCTGGGCCGATGTGCTCGATTCGGTACTCGCGACCCTCCCGGCCCTGGCCGGCCGCGAAGAGGACGCCATCGCCCGCCTCATCGCCGAAGGACCCCCGGAGGAATCCGTCGGTCTGGCCCCCTTCACTCCACCTCAATACCTTCCCGACCCAGCCATGCCGCGAGAGCGCCGAAGCCGTGTTCCTCGCTGACCCGGATAGGTATCCCAGACCCCACGCCGCCGGTGGCGACGCCGAATTCACGGAGGTGCGTCGATGAATACAACCTTCCACGCGGCGGCCGAACAGCTCACCACAGTCGACATTCTCCTGTGGGTGGCCCTGCCCTACGCCTCCATCGCCATCTTCCTCGTCGGCCACTACTGGCGTTACCGCTACGACAAGTTCGGCTGGACCACCCGTTCGTCGCAGCTCTACGAGAACCGTCTGCTGCGCCTGGGCAGCCCGCTGTTCCATTTCGGAATCCTGCTGGTGATCCTCGGCCATATCGTCGGCCTGCTCATCCCCGAGGGCTGGACCGAAGCCGTCGGTATCAGCGAACCCGTCTACCACGCACTGTCCGTCGGCCTCGGCGTCCTCGCCGGCGCCGCCACCCTGATCGGCGCCGCCATCCTCATCTACCGCCGCCGCACCACGGGGCCGGTGTTCTCCGCGACCACCCGCAACGACAAGATCATGTACGTTCTGCTCATCGGCACCCTCGTCCTCGGTTTCGGCACCACCGTGATCAGCAATGCCATCGGCCGGCCCCACGATTACCGCCACACCGTCTCCCCCTGGTTCCGCTCCATCCTCTCCTTCCGCCCCGATACCGACCTGATCCTCGCCGCCCCCCTCGGCTTCCAGCTCCACGTGATAGCCGCCTGGATCCTGTTCGGCTTCTGGCCGTTCACCCGCCTCGTGCACGTGTTTTCCATGCCTGTCGGCTATCTGACCAGGCCTTATATCGTCTACCGGAGTCGCGACGTGGAGCTGGGGTCCCGGCGTGAGCGGCGCGGCTGGGAGCGGATTCAGTAGGAAGTCCAGGGGCCGACGTCGAATTCCATCGAAGGGGTCGAGGTTGCCCACCATTGATGTCGAAGGCTTGATGGCGGGTGAGCGTGACGTGGATGTCTCCGAAGAGGACCGGGCGGAGACGCTCGCCGATGAGCAGATGTTGACATACATCCGAACGCTTCACGATGTCGGGGATTTCGGTTTCAGCAATGGCCTGTTCAATGCTCTGCATCGGATGTTGCAGCGACATCGCTATTCCACGCAAAAGCCGGCGGGGCAGTGGCGGCGTGGGCCGGCGGACGGGTGGGTACGGAGCGCCCGATTCTGGCCAACGGATGCGAATCAGTGTTAACTTAATCGCGAACGGTCACTAACTCTGTGGTCGTGCCGAGCAGGTCAGGAGGGATCCATGCAGTCCGCGGTCATCGTCGATGTGGTTCGCACGCCGTCCGGGAAAGGCAAGATGGGCGGGGGGTTGTCGGGGGTTCATCCGGCGACCCTGCTGGCCGGGGTGCTCGAGAAGCTGATCCAGCGCAACGATCTGGATCCGGCGCTGGTCGACGATGTGGTGGGCGGGTGTGTCACCCAGAGTGGTGAGCAGGCGTTCAATATTTCGCGGACTGCCGTGCTGGCGGCGGGGTTCCCCGAGTCGGTGCCGGCGACGACCGTGGACCGGCAGTGCGGGTCCAGTCAGCAGGCGGCGCATTTCGCGGCGCAAGGCGTGATGTCGGGGGCCTATGACATCGCTATCGCTTGTGGCGTGGAGTCGATGAGCCGGGTGCCTATGTTCTCCAACGCGCAGGGACAGGACGCGAACCGCGGGCCGATCGCGCACCGGTATCCGGAGGGGCTGGTGCAGCAGGGGATCGCGGCCGAGATCCTGGCCGCGCGGTGGAAGCTGGACCGGTCGACCCTCGACGACTTCGCGGCGCGTTCGCATCGGCTGGCGGCCGAGACCGCGGCGGCGGGCGGATTCGACCGGGAGCTGGTGGCCGCCGGGGAACTCGCCGCGGACGAAACCATCCGGGCCGGATCCACCCCGGAGAAGCTGGCGGGGCTGAAGCCGGCGTTCGCCGACGAGCAGTACACGCAGCGGTTCCCGGAGATCACCTGGTCGATCACTCCCGGTAACTCCTCGCCGCTCACCGACGGCGCCTCGGCGGCGTTGATCATGAGCGAGCAGATGGCGGCGAAGCTGGGCCTGACCCCCCGGGCCCGTTTCCATTCGTTCGCGGTGCTCGGCGACGATCCGCTGCTCATGCTGACCGCACCCGTCCCGGCGTCGAAGAAGGTGCTGGACCGGGCCGGTCTGACGATCGACGATATCGACGCCTACGAGGTGAACGAGGCTTTCGCCCCGGTGCCGCTGGTGTGGCAGCACGAACTGCACGCGGATCCGGAGAAGCTGAACCCGCGCGGTGGGGCGATCGCGCTGGGGCATCCGCTGGGTGCCTCGGGGGTGCGGATCCTGGCCACCATGGTCAATCACCTCGAGCAGACCGGTGGCCGCTACGGGCTGCAGACCATGTGCGAAGCGGGTGGACTGGCGAACGCCACCATCGTCGAACGGCTCTGATACCGGACGGACCGCCACCTCCCGGCCGTACGGCCGGGAGGTGGCGGTCCATCGGTGCGTCGCGGGCCCGGCTGTGGTTCGGGCTTGCGGCCGGCGAAGGGGGCCACGACGCGGCCGCGGGTCAGTAGCGGCGTGCTCCGACCACGGGCGAATACGACATGGGCGAGATCTCTACGGTGGTGGTCGCGGCGTGGATGACCTGCCCGTCACCCGCGTAGAGGGCGGAATGCCCGCCGCCGCTGTAGGAGATCACATCACCGACACGTAGCTGGTCGAGCGGGACCGGTGTGCCGGCGGAGAGTTGGGACCAGCTGGTGCGGGGGACATCCACGCCCGCCTGCTGGTACGCCCATTTCACCAGTCCGGAGCAGTCGAAGGTGTTGGGTCCGGTGCCGCCGGAGACATACGGTGCGCCGAGTTTGCTGCGCGCCGCCTGGATTGCGAGATCGCCCGGGGCGGGAGTGAATTGTGGCGCCGGTTCCGGGGTGGTGATACCGGGGACCCCGGACGGTAGCGGAATATGGTCGGGAACTTCGAAAACACCTAGACCGGGCACTGTGACCGGCCGGGCTTCGGCGGGTGCGGCGGTGCAGAGAACGGAACCTGCCGCCGCCGCGGCGAGAACGGCCATGACGGCCATACGTTTTCGGACTAGCGGTACTGACTCCATAATTGCGGTCCTCCGTGCTCAGGTCGAGAGCCGGTGGATCGCAAAGACTTTCACCGCCGATTACGCGGCTAGGAATTCACCGACTACTCGAACAGCGTTGGAAATACACCACAGCTATATGTCGGTCCTGCAAACCCGGGGAGTCATGTTTCGCCGTCCGTCGCGCAGGCTTCGGAAACGACACGGACAAGTTGGCTAACGGAACGGTAACGGTTTGTATCGGTCCAGCGTATGAGGCGTATCGGAATTACGACGGGCGGTACCGCGCCTTGATGTGGAAACGTTCGCCCTGCGGTCCGAAGAGGCTCAGATATTCGACGGGATGTTCGTCGGCATTGCCGAACCAATGGGGGAGATGGGTGTCGAATTCGGCGACCTCACCGGGGGTGAGCACCATATCCCGGTCGCCGAGGATCAGGCGCATCTTGCCGTTGAGTACATAGAGCCAGTGATATCCCTCATGGGTGTGCAGATCGGGTTCGGCCCAGGACCGGCCGGACAGGATCTGCTTGTAGGCCTGCAGGCCGCCGGGTTTACGGGTGAGTGGGATCAGGGTCTGGCCGTGCCGGGTGATCGGGCGGATGTTGACCCGGGGGTCGCCGGTTTCCGGCGCGGCGACCAGTTCGTCCAGCGGGACGCGATGCGCCTTGGCCAGCGGTAGCAGCAGTTCGAGGCTGGGTTTACGCTGGCCCGATTCCAGGCGGGACAGCGTGCTCACCGGTATGCCGGTGAGTTCGGACAGCGCAGCCAGGGTGGTGCCGTTACGTCGCCGCAGCTCACGCAGCCGTGGGCCGATTGCGTCGATGACATCGCCGAACTCCGGATCCATGCCTCTATTGCAGTTATGGCAAATTTATTTGTCAAGATGTCGCTACCTCCGGATGCTGGAGAACAAGCCCCGAGCAGATCAGGAGATACGGATGGACCAGCAGTTCTGGGACGATATGTACGGCGAGAGCGAGCAGAGATTCAGCGGCCTGCCGAATGACGCTCTGGTCACGGAGGTGACCGGGATGACACCCGGTCAGGCTCTCGACCTCGGTTGCGGTGAAGGAGCCGACGCCTACTGGCTGGCCGGGCGTGGGTGGCAGGTCACCGCGGTGGACATTTCGAAGGTGGCGATCGAACGCGCATCCGCCGGGCATCCGGAGATCTCGTGGCGGCAGGCCGATATCACCGTCACGCCGCTGCCGGCCCGCTCGTTCGATCTGGTGTCGGCGCACTACTTCCCGATCGCACACGAACCCGATCACGCCACCGTGCGCGGTCTGCTGGACTCGGTCGCACCGGGTGGCACGCTGCTGTTCGTAGCTCACGACCCGACCGAATTCCCCGAACCGGACGAACATTCGCACGAGCAGGAAGGGCATGGGCCCCGGTTCGACCCCTACGCCTACTACCTGCCCGCCGATATCCTCGGCCTGCTCGACGACCGGTGGACGGTGCAGGTGGACGAGCGACGCGACCGTAATCGTCCCGCGGCCGGCCATCAGATCAAGGATCTCGTCCTCCGGTTGCGTCGCGCGAACTGAGGCCGCGGCGGCCTGCGCCGGAATATCGCCACCACCACCCGGATCCGGACTCCGCGCGTCGGTACACGCTGCGGCGAGAGCTGATTGCTATCGTCGGCGGCATCTGTGCGCGGAAACCGGAACCATGAGGTGGAGGGTTGTTCATGCGGCTGTACCGGATCCACGGGTTCGCGGCCGCAGCGGCGATCACCGTTGTCGCCCTCGCCGTAGTCCTGGTGATAGTGCAGGCCGCCCGGCATCCGGTCAGCCGCGACACCGCGCCGGCCGCATCTCCGGCCGAACTCGCGCAGCAGTGGACCGGCACCCACGACGGCCCGCAGCCCTACCCCGAGGTGCATATCGACAAAGATGTGCACATCACCATGAGCGACGGTGTCGTGCTGAAGGCCGATGTGTACCGGCCCGCCCACGCGGGCGACCGGGTGGAGACGGAACCGCTGCCCACCATCGTCACGATGACGCCGTACTCGAAAATGATGTCCGCGCTCATCGATTCGGCGATGAACAACCCCGAGGCGCAGCGGTTCACCATGGACCTGGTGAACCGGATCAACCTGTCCGGTACTCCGATCAGCGGTTTCGAGGATCTGCTGCACGCCCTCGACGGCGGCACCGTCGCCACGGTGCTCGGACTCGACAGCAAACTCGTACGCGCCGGATACACCGTGGTCTCGGTGGATGTACGCGGTACCGGGCAGTCGCAGGGTCTGTGGGACACCCTCGGTGCGCGCGAACAACTCGACACCCGCGAGGTGATCGAATGGTCGGCGCAGCAACCGTGGTCGAACGGGCGGGTCGCGATGAGTGGCGGCTCCTACTCCGGCATCAACCAATTGCGCGCCGCCGAGAACGCCCCGGCACCGTTGCAGGCCATCTTCCCGGTGGAACCCGGCAGTGATCTCATGCGCGATGTCGTGGCGCCGGGCGGTGGTGTCGGTGTGACCTTTCTGCCACTGTGGCTCAACCAGGTGAATCAGGCCAAACTCATGCCGGATGTGCAGTCGATGCTCAACGGCACCTTCGACTGGCAGTGGCTCGCCGACCGGCTGGCCGATCCCGCCACCAACTACGACCTGCTCGCTCAGGCACTGCTCACACCGTCGCTGAACAAGATGCCTCCCACGCTGGCCGCGGCGCTGGACGAGAACAGCCCCTTCCGGCAGGGCATCATGGGCGATCCGTCGAAGATCACCGTCCCGACCTTCGTCTACGGCGGCTGGCACGATATTTTCGCCAACAGTGCCACCACCCTCTACAACGACATCCAGCTCCCGCCCGGCCACAAACAACTCGTCGTCGGCGATACCTATCACGCCAATCCCGGAGCCGGCACCGGGCGGCCCGGCGCACCACCGCGGCTCGATGTCCTGCAGCGGGCCTGGTTCGACCACTGGCTGAAGGATATCGACAACGGGATCGCCGACTACGGGCCCGTGATCGTCTGGGAACAGGGGGGCGGCTGGGTTTTCCTCGAACAATTCCCGCAACCCGGAATGGCGCACCGGCGGGTGTATCTGTCGGGCGCACCCAGCGGCACCAGCGCCGAAAGCGTGCACGACGGATCGCTGATCGGCCGGCCGGGAGACAAGGCCCAGCTCACCGTGGCGCCGGGCCTGGCCACATTCTGTTCGCGGGATATGGCGCAGGGGTCGGCCGGGATCGGTGCGGTATTCGATGCGTGCGCCAAGGATTCCCGGATTGCCGAACGTGGTGCCCTCACCTTCACCAGCGCCGAAGTCACCGAACGGACCGTGATTTCCGGCCCGATCAACGTGCATCTCAATACGGTGCACGACGCTGCCGACGGCTACTGGAGCGTTACGGTGAACGATGTCTCGCCTGACGGTACCTCTACCGTGCTGAGCACCGGCCAGCTCACCGCCTCCCTGCGCGCGATCGACGAAGCCCGCAGCACCCGCTCGCCCAACGGCGACCTCACCGCCCCGTTCAATCCGATCACTCTCGACAGTGTGCAGCCGGTCCCGCCGGGCGAGCGGGTCGCGCTCGATATCGGGGTGATCCCCACCCAGGCAGTGCTCGAACCCGGCCACCGCCTGCGCCTCGACGTATTCGCCGCCAACGCCCCCAAGGCGCTGGCCTTCCGGCCGATGCTCAACGACACCGAACTCAAACCGCAGCATCTCGCGCTGGACCCGGCCGCTCCCAGCTTCGTCAACCTCCCCACCGACCGCCCGCTGCCGGATACTTCGGGCCGCCCGCCCGCTGTTCCGCAACCTGCGGTGGAACCTGCCGGCCCCTCGACGCCGAGCACGTCCACCGCTCCGCCCGGGCAGGCGGCGCCGACCGCGCGCCCGGAACGTGCGCCGGAGTCGGCAGGAGCGCCGGTTTCCCCTGCCGCTCCCACCGCCCCGGTACTTCCGGCACCGACCGCGGGGCAGACCGAACCCGGCGGGCCGCGACCGGCTGCCCCGTCGGTGGAAACACCCCGGACCGCCGGAGTTCCGGGCGCCGAGAGCACACAACCCCCGCCGCCGGCGGTACGCAACTCCCCGCCCCCTGCGCCCGCGGAACCGGGCTCGCAGCCCACCCTCCCGCCGTCCCGATCGCCCGCGCCGGTCCCGGAGTACACCTCACCGCGATCCGCGACATCGCAGCCGTAGCATCCACCCGGCACCCATCCCGCGCCGCAATCGGTCGGGTCCGCCGTCGCCCGGGACGGTCTCGCCGCCGGAATCGTGCGGGACGGTCTCGCCCCCGGAATCTCACCGACCACCGTCCGATAACCCGGCGCTGCAGTTACTCGGCGTCATCGTCGCCCGCCATCACCGCTGTGGGTGTGCCGCCGACGTCCGACGGGAGTGGTCGGCGTACTTGTGTCGGTCGCCACCGCCCTCTTCGTTCGGCGCCGCGATACGCACCTGCGGCCCGGGTGCCGAGGCCGTCCTGAATCTCCGGCCGGTGAGTTCGGCCGGGCCCCAGCGCCCGGGAGGCATCGTTCCCCAAGGGGAGCGCCATCGACCGCGCTCCGATCGTGCGGCGTTGTGACCATCCGGCGCCAACGGGGCGGGCGTGACCGGGGCCGGGCCCGTTGGCTGTGGTTCGTGCGTTCGTCACGGTCGCCGCCGCACTCCTCACTCGACGACACGACACCTCATCCGCTGCCGTGGTGCCGGTACCCTCCCGAATCGCCGCCCGACGGGTACGACGCCGGACTTGTGGCAGTCGGCTCGGGTACCGCTGTCGCTGCCGGATTCTCCGGCGAGGCGGCGCGGTGGATGGCGTGGTTTCGCCGCGGCCGCGGCTCTTTGCGCCCATCCGACGGGCCGTGGGCGCTTGCGGCTACGCATTCCGGCCGGTGCCCACAGGTGGCATGACGCAGATCACCGGTCGATCTGCCCGGTTTGCCCGCGGAGCGGGCGGTGGGTCGTAATGTGGCGCGCATGGGGTCGCAGGAGAGGTCCGAACTGGTTCGGTCGGCGGCGGAGACGAGCCTGCTGGCCGGCAGCCGGCGGTACAACCGCATAGAGGTGGCGGAGAAGGCGGGGGTGACACCCGAGCTGGCGCGCCGATTGTGGGTATCGCTGGGGTTTCCGGCCAGCGAGGACGACAGCGCGCCCGATTACACCGATTCCGATATCGCGGCCATCCATCGGTTCCGGGAGGTCGAGGTGCTGTCCGCTGCCGGTACCCGGCAGCAGGCCGCGACCGCCCGCACCATCGGACAGGCCATGGCGCGGCTGGCCGAATGGCAGGTCGACCTGGTACTCGAGGAGATCGACCGGCGGGTCGCGGCGGCCGGGCCGGGAGCCGACCCCGACGAGATCACCCGCAATGCCACCGCGGAAACGGTGGAGCTCATGGAAAGCCTGCTGTCCTATGCCTGGCGGCGCCATCTGGATGCGGCGCTCATCCGCCATCTGCAGGAGACCGGGCCGACCCAGGACTCCACCCGGACACTGGCCGTCGGGTTCGCCGATATGGTCGGCTACACCCGGCTCACCCGGCATCTGCATCCCGACGAGTTGTCCACGCTGCTGGAGGCGTTCGAATCCACCACCACCGCTGCGATCACCGAAAACGGGGGCTGGGTGATCAAGAACGTCGGGGACGAGGTCATGTATGCGGCCGAATCCCCGCTGATCGCGGCCCGGATCGCGCTGGAGATCCAGGAATCCACCATGACTGTCGGTACCACTCCGGAACTGCGGGTGGCGATCGCCTACGGGCCGGTGCTGCAACGTTTCGGGGACCTGTACGGGTCGGTGGTGAATATGGCGGCCCGGCTCACCGGTGTCGCCCGCCCGGGCACGATCCTGGTCGACGACGGCGCGGCCGCGGAGCTGGAAGGGGAGGCGGAGTTCAGCATCCGGCATCTGCGCAGCGTCCGGGTCCGGGGTTTCAACCGGCTGCGTCCGCATCTGCTCCGGCGTAACGGCAAGTCCTGAACATCCGGCAAGCTGTCCGGATCGCGACGCCCGCCGTCGAGAGCGCGGCGGCCGGTTTCACCATATGAGATTCCCTCATTCGGAAATCACGTTGTGAGTATGGTCGTCGGGGAGCCGGAAGTATCCGGCTCGTGTGTGAGTGAGGAGTTCCGGGATGGCCAAGGGCTATGTCATCGTGACCGAGTCGATCAAGGATCCGGCGGGGATGGCCGAATACGGCAAAGCCGCCGCAAAGGCGATGGCCAATGGCGTGAAAGTCCTCGCGGTGGATACGAAAGCGCAGGTCCTCGAAGGGGAATGGCCCGCCACCCAGACCGTGGTACTGGAGTTCGAATCCCCGGAAGCTGCCCGTGCCTGGTACGAATCCGAGGAATACCAGGCCGCGATTCCGCTGCGGCAGGCGGCGGCCGATTGCAATGCGGTGATCGTCAACGGCCTGTAGCCGCGGCGCAGTAGCACTGATTCGCCGGCGGTCGTTGCGGAGACCGTATCGCCCAGCGTGGCGGGGCTGTTTTGCGCTGCCGCACAGGACCCACCGGATACCCGGGATAATCGGGGTATCGGCTGCCGTTGCGCGGCCACGCCGGCGCCCACCCGGGGCCCCGGGAATCTAGGCTGATGTCGTGACCGCATCACGCCCCTCCGCGACCGGCCGTTCGATCGTGTTGTCAGCGGCGGGGGTGCGCGCCGAAATCGGGACGGTGGCCGCCGTGTTGCGCAGCCTCACCGTCGGCGGTATCGCGGTGACCGAACCACTTCCCGCCGGTACCGCCCCGCCGATGGCCGCCGGCATCGTGCTGGCGCCGTGGCCCAATCGCGTACGCGATGCGGTCTGGATGCTCGACGGCCGGCCGCAGCAACTCGATATCACCGAGGTCTCGCGGTCGAACGCCATCCACGGCCTGCTGCGCAACACCGATTACGAAGTGCGGGCGCAGGCGCCGGATTCGGTGACCCTCGGCGCGCTGATACCGCCTCAGCACGGCTGGCCTTTTCTGCTGGATACCTGGGTGCGCTACGAATTACGCGCCGACGGGCTGGCGGTGACTCACGGGGTCGTCAATCATTCCGACCGGCCGGCGCCGTATGCGGTGGGTGCGCATCCGTATTTCCGGGTCGGCGCGGTGGCGGTGGAGCGACTGGAACTCGCGGTCGCCGCGACCACCTATTACGAGGTCGACGCGCGGATGAATCCCGTCGCGGAGCATTCTGTCGAAGGCACGCCATACGATCTGCGGCTCGGGGCCGCGCTGGCGGATCTGACGCTGGACACCCCGTTCGGTGGAGTGGTTCCGGGGGTCGCCGCCCGGCTCACCGCGCCGGACGGGGCGCGGGTCGAGCTTGTCCTCGACGACGACTGGCGCTATCTCCAGGTGTTCACGGCGAAAGATTTTCCGCGACCGGCGGGGCCCGGGCTCGCGGTCGCGCTGGAGCCCATGACCGCGGCACCGGACGCGCTCAATTCCGGTGACGGCTTACGTTGCGTGGAGCCGGGGGAGACGTGGGAGGGGCGCTGGATCGTGCGGTTCGTCCCCGGCGGCACGGATTCCGGCTGATATTCCGGGGCGTGGCCACGGTGGTCCACGAGCAATCAGTTGTTTGTGGAAAGCATTGTCCCAAGCGGTAATTCGATTGTCGGTAACTGTCGAACAGCCCTATCGATCGCCCAGAACTCGCTAGTCTGTAGTCCGCAATCTGCCAGGGGAGCCGGGGAGTGGGAAGCCGGCCGCGGAGCATGCCCGGGGGCCCGACGTTTCAGTGGCATCGCCGGGGGACGAAAGGGGACAGGGGTGAGCGACGCCGATGAATTGGGGCCGTTCCCGAGCAGCCGGATCATCTCGGCGGTATTCACCGGTGCGGCCGAATTCGATCGGTCCGCCGCCGCAGAATTCGGCTGCGCCATGCTCGAATCACTGGCGGGCCTCGTGGTGGCGCATCGCAGGATGGCCGCGACGCGACCGGTCTGGGACGATATCGTGCTGCCCTGGGGCCACCCCGGGGAGCCGCCGGCGGCAGTGGAAACCGGCTCCGATACCGACCCTTTCGCCTGTGCCTGCGATGAAGTACAGCGCCATATGCTGTCGATAGATCTCGAGGCCCGCCGCATTCTCGGACCGCCGCGCCCCGACTCGATGCCACACCGCGAGGGGCTCGGCGCGGTATTCGGCCGGATGGCACATCTGTATACGATCAGTTTCGACCGCTTCGTGCTCGACGGGCCCGAAGGGCCGAACCGCCGGCGGCTCGTCCGTGAATACATCGCCTACGAGGCCCTCGCCCGCGATTTGGTCACCGGGCGAAAATGCCTACCTGCCTTGTCCGATCGCCCTGCCTCCTGAACGCCGGTCCGGGACCGGACGGCTCTATCCTCGACAGCAGCGGGTTCGGATGAATCCGCGGGCAGGCAGGGGAACGGAATGGATGTCGAGGGCGCCCGTCGGTTCGCGGGTGCAATATGGCGGCGCCCGGATCTGTCCGGGCCGGAACGGCTGGCCGCGGTCAAAGCGGACGCACATGCCCGCGGTAAGGAGCCCTTCGACCTGGACCGGCTGGAAGCCTTGTGCGATACCAGCCACGAGGGGCGAATGGACCCGGTGCAGTGGCGGTGGCGCCGCTTCGAGCTGGTGTACTACAGCCATCCGGAAATGATGACGATCGAAGACCTGGCCGCGCACGTGATGCTCTCCCAGGGCTGGATGGGCTGAGTCCCGCGCCCCGAGAAGGGGCGCCGATCGATCAATACCGCCGGTCGTCGCGCGAATCCTGCCCTGCCGCGCCGGCCGGCGGTTTGAATGCCAGCACCTGGACCGTGGTGCTCGGACCATGATGGTATTTCCCCTCGGTGATCTCGCGATCCACCTCCCGGCAGTGTTCCAGTTGTAGGCCGGCGAGATCGCGACGCAGTTCGGCGGGGGTCGGCAGTGCGTCCACTACCGGTGGCCCGCCGACACCGGGTCGATGCAGGTGGCGCGGGGTATAAGCCTCGAGGACGAAGACACCGCCCGGCCGGAGGGCTCGCGCGCAGGCCGCGTGCAGCGCAGGGCGGGCCGCCGACGGCATATGCGCCCAGATGGAGATGATTCCGGACCAGTGACTATCGCCGAAGTCGTAGGTGGTGAGGTCGGCGACGACGGTATCGACGGTGACCCCGTGCCGGGCAGCCAGTTTTCGCGCATTCGCCAAGCCCACCTCGGACAGGTCCACCGCGGTGACCGAATGGCCGCGGGCCGCCAGGTAGACGGCGTTACGTCCCTCGCCTTCGGCCAAGCACAGCACGGGCCCGGCGGGGATCCGCTCCGCGACTTCGTGCAGATAGTCGTTGGGTTCGGTGCCGTAGGAGGCGAACGGTTCGGTATAGCGCTCGTTCCACACTTCGGCCGGTGTCCGGATTTCCATCTGTCACTCCTCGGTGGCGATATCTTGACGACACAGCCCACTGTGCAAGTTAATGTGAACATGAAGTCAAGCCCGACCAGCGGCGTGCACGACGCGACATACTCGATCGGTGAGATCGCCGGTTATTTCGACCTCGCGCCGCATGTACTGCGGCATTGGGAATCCGTCGGCCTGCTCACTCCCGCCACCCGGGCCGGCGGCAGGCGGCGCTATACCCGGGCACATTTGGCCCGGGTTGCGATGATCCTGCGCAGCAAGGAGATCGGTCTGAGCCTGGCGCAGATCCGCGACCTGCTCGACGCCTGCGACGGCCGCGGCCGCCGCCGGATCCTGCAGTCCCAACTGAGCGCTCTCGACGAGCAGATCGAGCGCATCCAGACGTCGAAACAGCTGATCACCCACGTGCTGACCTGCCGGCACGAGGACTTCACCGAATGCCCCCGTTTCCAGGAGGAGATCGTCACGGCCGTGGTCGGCCTCGCAGCGCACCGTGCTCAGCCTTAGACCTGGCAGCGCGCAAAAGAGCTGCGGCCGGTGCGAGCATCGGTGCCCGGAACGGCTGAGAGCTGAGTCGCGATTGCCGAAGGCCGACTCGCACTGGTGTCGTGACCGCTGGGGCATCTCGGCACCCGACCGGTGAGTGCGGAGAAGCTGACGCAGGACACTTCCTGGCGCCCCTTCGGGGGCGTGAAGTCGGTCGCCGGCTCCCCGCCGGGTGTGCCTTGCCCGCGCCGTCGGGGCCGAGCAGGGAGAAAATCGTGCCGGCACCGATATTCAGGTCGATACCGCCGAGGACGGTTTTGTCCCCGTACGCCTTCCGCAGCCCCGAGACCGCGATTGCTGAACTACTCAGGGAACACACAGTCGCCGCGTGGGCTGATATCGGCCTGACGGCGGGCTGACATCTGCGCTGATACGGGTGTCCGGCCGTGGTTCACCGGAGATTTCGGCCCGGGAACTTGACCTCAACATTAGTTGAGGAAGCAAGGTGGTCTGCGGGTGGCCGACGGAGCCGCCGAACGCAGTAGGGGAGAAACCGATGACGACGATATCGACCACCACCCTCGCAGCACCGCTGCGGCTGACCCTCGTGATCGGCAGCAGCAGGCAGGGACGTTTCGCGCCGACCGTGGCCGGCTGGTTCCACACACAGGCGACCGCGCGACCGGACCTCACCGTCCGCATCGTCGACGTGGGCGAACTGGACCTGCCACATATCTTCGGCGCCCCCACCCCCCGAGCCGCCGAAACCCGGGCCGCGCTCGCCGACGCGGACGCTTTCGTCATCGTCACACCCGAGTACAACCACAGCTACCCCGCAGCGCTGAAGAACCTCATCGACGCGCACGGCCGGGAATGGCAGGCGAAACCCGTAGGGTTCGTCAGCTACGGCGGGATCTCGGGTGGCCTGCGGGCCGTAGAACATCTGCGCGGCGTCTTCGCCGAACTCCATGCGGTCACCGTGCGCGATACCGTCAGCTTCCACAATCCGTGGCGTGACGGCGCCGCCCAGGCCGACCCGATCGCCACCGAGGAAGCCGAGACGGCCGCGAAAACCCTGTTGGATCAGCTGGTCTGGTGGGGCCAGGCGCTACGCGCGGCCCGTGCCGCCCGGCCCTACGGACAGTGAGGGTCGTGATGCGAGACAGTGTGTCGGCGGCCCCGGCCCGGCCGGAACCGGCGGCCCGTAACCCGATGACGGTTGCCTTGGTCCTGGTGGCCGGCTCGATCATGGCCACCCTCGACCAGACCATCGTCAACGTGGCGATCAACCGGCTCTCCGCCGAATTCACCGCGCCGCTGGCGACTATCCAATGGGTGTCGACCGGATATGCGCTCGCAGTCGCCGCAGTGGTCCCCGTGGCCGCGTGGGCGATGGGTCGATTCGGGGCGAAAAACCTGTACCTGGTGGCCGTCACGATATTCGCGGTCGGTTCGCTGCTGGCCGGCATGGCCTGGAACATCGAATCCCTGATCGCCTTCCGGGTGCTGCAGGGCCTCGGCGGTGGGCTGCTCATGCCGGTGGGAATGACCGTGCTGTTACGCGCGGCGAGTCCGGAGCGGTTGGGTCGCGCGATGAGCACGATGGGACTGGCCATCCTGGTGGGGCCGCTCGCGGGCCCGGTACTCGGCGGCTATCTCATCGACGAGATGTCCTGGCGCTGGATGTTCTACGTGAACGTCCCGGTCGCCGCGGCGGTGCTGTTCCTCGCCCCGCGGGTCTTCCCGGCCGACGAGCCGCAACCGCGGCGGCGGATCGATACGATCGGGGTCGCGCTGATGTCGCCCGGCCTTGCCCTGCTGATCTACGGGATCACCACCGCGGGCGAATACGGCGGTTTCCCGTTCGTTCAGGTCGTGGTGCCGTTGGTAGCCGGCGGGGCCCTGGTGGCGGTCTTCGTGCACCGCGGGTTCACCGCCCCGGAGCCGCTGCTGGACCTGCGGATCCTGCGCCGCCGGGAAGTCGGCGCCGCCGCGACGCTGCTCGGCTTGTTCGCGGCGGGCTATTTCGGCGCGATGCTGCTGCAACCCCTGTATTTCCAGGTGGTGCGCGGTGAATCGGCGCTGGTGGCGGGAGCTCTCGGTATCCCGTTCGCGCTGGCCTCCGGAATCACGATGCAGGTCGCGGGCCGGCTCATCGACCGGTTCCCGCCGGGCCGCTACCTCCCCCTCTCGATCGCGGTCGGGATAGCGGGGTTCCTGCTCTTCCGTGCCCAACTGGATACCGATTCGTCCTACTGGGGCCTCTGCGCGGCCATGCTCCTGATGGGCGCCGGGGGTGGCGGCACGATGATGCCCGCCATCACGACCGCGACCCGCGCTCTGACACCCGAACAGCAGGCGGGCGGCAGCACAACCGTGAACCTGATCAACACCACGGCCATGGCCATCGGTACCGCGGTGGTGGCGGTGGTGCTCTCCACCCTGCTGCCGATCGCCGGTGGTCTGCAGGCGCTGCATGGGCTCGATCCCGCCGCGTACGCGGCACTGGCACCTGCCCTGGCGGAGGCGTTCCGGGGTGTCTACCTGATCGCGCCGGTCCTGATGGCGCTCGCGGTGATACCCGCGTTGTTCCTGCCGCGTCGGTGAAGCCGGCCGGCTGAGCCCTGGGAGTGACTCCCGGGGCTCAGTGCATGGTCTATCGGGCATCCTGCCGCCGACGCGTCAGCCCCGTGGCGGCTTCCGTCTCGCTGCACGTACCGGGTCGTCCGCCTTGCCGGTCGCCTCGGGTTTCAGCATTCGTAATGTGAGCCCACCTGCACCACAACGATTTCTGTATCGGTGACGAAGTAGACCAGCCGGTGCTCCTGGGTGATCCTTCGCGACCGGTGCCCGGCGAGCCGATGCCGTAGTGGTTCGGGTTTGCCGATCCCCGCGAACGGATCGCGCAGGGCGGCGTCGATCATTTTGTTCGCCCCTCGGAGCACGGACCGGTCCGTAGCGAGCCGGCTCGTGTACGACTTCCAGCCTCGAGTTGTGAAGGTGAGTTTCCGTTCGCCGGGCATCACTCGTCGTCCGGGTCGAGGAGCGGATGGGCTTCCGTGCGGCCGGCGCGTGCATCCTCGGCGGATTGGAGCAATCGCATACCGCCATGGGTACGCAGGACATACAGCGTTTCCATCAGCGAGTTGTAATCGCTTTCGGCCATGAGTGCGGCGTTCTCGCCGCTCTTGGATACGACTGTCACGGTGTCGTGGTCGTCGTTGACCTGCTGTACCAGCCCGAAGAGGTCTGGCCAACGGTGGATATGGGTAGCGCTTTGGTTATTGCGACACCCTCTCGAAGTCGTACAACTTATTGTACGACGATTCGCTCAGCGGGCGGCGGCTATGACCGGGGCGAGGCCGTCCTGGCCCAGGAGAGCCTCGGAGTCGGTGACCTCCTCGTCGTCGACGTAGACGGTGGGGGTGCCGTTGACGCCGGAGGCGAGTACCTCGTCTGTCTTGGTGCGCAGATAGGTGTCGTACCGGCGGTCGGTGATGCACTCCGCCACCGCGCCATCCGGGTAGCCGGTGGATTCGGCGATAGCGATCAGCTCGCTGTCGGGCAGGCCGGCGCCGCCTTCCGCCGGCTGTTCGGCGAACATTTCCGCCAGCCAGGCCTGGTAACTGTCCAGCCCCGAGTTCGCGACACAGAACGACGCGTTACCCGCTCGCGACGAGTACTCGGTAGTGCTGGCGCGGTCCAGGAAGGAGATGACGCTGTACTCGACCGCCGCGGTGCCGTCGCGCACGGCGTCCTCCAGCACCTTGCCGTTGGCGTCCTCGAAGGCTTTGCAGAACGGGCACTGCAGATCCATGACGACCCGCACGGTCACCTCGGCGTCCGGTTCGCCGATCCGGACCGCGCCGTCGGCCAGGACGTTCGCGGGGCCGGAGCCGCTACCGACCGCCGCCGCGGTACCGGGGATCGTCTCCGCCATCGCGTTGCGGGCCAGCAATCCGGCGCCGACCGCGGCGCCGACCAGCAGCACAGCGACAAGGGGAAGCAGCACGACGAGAAGCCGGCGGTTCGGCCCCGGGTTCTGCGGCGGCGGCCACCCGCCCGGATAGGTGCTCAAATCGTCGCTCCCTGCTCGCCGGACATTCTCCTCGACACACTAGTGCGCGGCGATGCGGCCCGGCGGCGCTCGGCGGTTCGGCGGCGGTACACCGAATATCACCGGACGAACCAGGCTGTTTCGCCGTATCGGCTGCTCAGCGAAGCGGCATCGGCGGCGATCGTGAATACCCGCTCGCGGATCGCTCAATGTCATTGCGCTCCAATAAGGTTATGTAGGGAAAGTACACGACTCCATACCGTCGTCCGCGTGGATCGGGTACGGTCCCGAACATGATCTCGGCAGGTCCCCGGGGTCGTCCCGGCGGACCAGTGGCCGTGTGCGTGATCTCGAATCTGTTTCGGAGGCTTCGGATGTCCCTTTCCCATGCCGTGGTACTCGGCGCGAGTGTCGCCGGCTTGCTTTCGGCCGCCGCCTCGAGCAAGAGCTTCGACACCGTCACGATCGTCGAACGGGATCAGCTCTCCGATGACACCGCGACGCGCCGCGGTGTGCCACAGGGCAGCCAAGTGCATCAGCTGATGCCGGCCGGGTTGACGCGGATCGAAGAGCTGCTCCCCGGGTTCGGCGACGAGCTTCTCGAACAGGGCTGTGAACGCTACGAGATCGACCGCGATGTCGCGGTCCTGTATCCGCTGGGCTGGGCGGCCCGGGTCGCGGGTGGTATGGAGGTCATCGGTTTCCTCCGGCCGACCTTCGAATGGGTGCTGCGGCGGCGGGTGCTGGCGCTGCCCAATGTGCGCGCGGTGCGCGGTATCGCCACCGGGCTGCTGGCCGGTGCGGACGGTACCGCCGTCACCGGAGTGACGGTGACCGGGGTCGACGGCGAGAAACTGGATGCCGATCTCGTGATCGACGCGACGGGCCGCGGATCCAAGGCGCCGAACTGGTTGGGCGAACTGGGGTACACACCCCCGGCCGAACAGCATGTACGGTCGTACCCCGGTTACGCCACGATGGTGGTCCGCTTCCCCGAGGGGGCGCTACCGGATGGATTCCGCGGAATCGCCGCCACTCCGAATCCCCGGCATCTCAAAGGCGGAGCCATTCTGCCCTGCGGTAACGGTCAGCATGTCGTGGCGGCCATGGGGATGTCGAAGAACTACCCGCCGGCCGGGCATACGGAACTGCTCGACTACCTCGACGAGGCCCCGAGCCCGCTCCTCGGCCGGGCCGTGCGCGCCGCCGAATTGATCGTCGAACCCGGCACCTACCGGATGCCGGGTAATCAGCGCAGACTGTGGGAGCGGCTGGATCGGCGGCCCGAGGGATTCGTCGTCATCGGTGACGCGGTAGCGGCATTCAACCCGGTCTACGGCCAGGGGATGACGATCGCTGCCATCGGTGCCGCCCTGCTCGCGCAGGTCCTCGCCTCCGCGGACGGCTCGATCACCGGGGTCGCGGAGAAATTCACGGCCGAACTGGCGCCCTGGACCGACTACGCGTTCGCCATGGCCGCCGACACCGATTCCTTCTTCCCCGGCGCCGAATTCGTGAACTACACCCCGCCGGATCCGAAAGCCGCCGCGGGCGAAGCGTTCGCCGTGGCCGCTGCCACCACCGATCCCGCTGTCGCTCAGGCTATGCGGCGGGCCGCTTATTACATGGATCCCTCCGGGCTGCAAGAACCGGCCGTGCGGCAGACCATCGCCGAATGGGCGTCCACCGGGCGGCAGCCGGACCCGTCTCTGACCGACCCGAACGATCTGCCGAGCACAATTCACAACGCGGGTTGAGCGTGTTCGCACCGCGCGCCCGGTCCGGACGGTGACACCGGCCGAGACGAACCGGGAGGTGAGATGCCTGGACGGAGATCGCAACGACGGCGGACCGGTTCGCCGGCCGCCCCCTGCCTGCCCCGGCGGCAGCCGGCCGAAGAACTCGCGACCGCCCTGCGTGCCGGTGCGGTGCAGGGGCCGTTCTACGGGGATGCCGTCAGTAAGCCGTCGGGTCCGGTGCCGATTCGTGTGCCGAACCGGGCGCTGATCTCGCCGAGCGTGGTTCTCAGCCATCGGGTATCGGCGGGCCCGGCCCGTTCGAGCCGCATACGGCGGATGCGTAGCGGCAGCATGCGCACTTCGGCGGGACCACCGGGATCGAGGCCGATGAGATAGAGCAGCCGGAGTTCCGGCCGGTAGGACTCGTGACCGCCGATCCCCTCGTAGTCGTCGACGATATCGCCGCAGCCGTACAGGATGGGTTTGCCTCGATAGATTTCGATCGCGCGGGGATGGTGTGCGGAGTGGCCGTGCACGATATCGATGCCCGCGTCGATCAGCCGGTGGGCGAACTCCTGCTCGCCGAGGCCGGTGCCATAGCCCCAGTTGGGCCCCCAGTGCACCGACACGATGGTGCGGTCACCGTTGCGGGTGAGCGGTGCGAGGCGGGCCGCGACCTCGTCGGCGTGCCGGACGGAGGGGCGGTCGATCAGCCAGATTCCCGGGCTGTCGCGGCCCGCGGCCCAGTCTGCGGGAACGCCGCTGGACAGGGTCGATACCGACGCGATCAGTACTCGGTGGCCTCCCGGAGCCGGTACCGCCACCGGTCGCTGCGCGGCAGCGAGGTTTACGCCCGCCCCGACGGCGCGAATACCGGCGCGGGTCAGCGCCGCGCGGGTGTCGGCCAGTCCGCGGATACCGAAATCGAGGGAATGGTTGTTGCTCAATGCGCAGGCGTCGGGCCGGAATGCGGTGAGCGCCGCGAGATTGCCGGGGTGCATGCGGTAGTGGACCTCTTTGCCGGCCGCGAAACTACCGTCGGTGGTGATGGCGGTTTCCAGGTTGACCAGCCGCACATCGGGCGCGAGTTCCGCGAGGAGGCGGTCCGCCGCCCCCCAGGGGCCGGTGAACCCGTAGGGCCGGGGGATCGGTCCATTGGCCTGCTCGGCCAGCTCGACATAGCGCCGGGCGTCCCGGACACACGGTTCGTGTAATCCCGGATGCCCCGGGTGCGGCAAGAGCTGATCCACGCCACGGCCGAGCATGACATCACCACCGAGCAGGACCGTGACCGTCATGGCGGCGCCGGATCCGGCGATATCGGTTCACCCGTACCGGCTCGGCCCGCCGGTCGGGCACCGAGCTCCATACGAGAAACGCTACCACTGGGCACTGACCTGATCGAGCCTGGTCAGCGCCTATTCGCGTGGATCCGGCGCTCGCTTACCGGGCCAGGAAATGCCAGCCCAGCCAGGCCCACACCAGGATGGTGAGAATTCGCAGCACGCGGGACCGCAACAACGAGCGGAGGGTTTCCCCGAAGGCGGTGCAGCGCTGTGTGCGGCGTGCCGTGAGCTCGGCCAGCACACACGCCACAGCGAGTGCCGCGAACCCGAGAAGAACGAGAGCCCGGTCGGTCATCGCAGCAGCCGCCATCCGGCGGCCAGCCATATCAGCCAGCCGGCCCAACGTCCCGGGCCCTGTTCGAGCGCCGGATCCAGCAGTGTGGACAGGGTGGGATGGGACTGATCCGGTACGGTCCACGACTCCTGCCGTGACAATGCGAACAGTTCCCAGCCCGAAACCGCCAGCAGCAGAAGCGTCCACAGCAACAGGCCGTTGCGCAGGCGGGGCCCCGGCGAAATCGGCTCGGACGGTCGGCGGACGGCGTATACGAGTACCACGCCGGCAGCGATCACGACCACACCTGTTGCTGCCCATTCGAAGGGGCGGGTCAGGGCGCCGAGCGTGGCGACGACGAGCGCGGCACCCACCCATATCGCCGGTGGAAGCGAGTCCTCATCGGCCGGCCGGCTCGATTCGGCTGCCATGTCCGGGAGCGTACCGCCACTGCCGCGGGGACCAGGGGCTGTGTGGGGTAAAGGGGTCGCGTCGGCGCCTTCCAGTTCAGGATGTGGTGACGGGCGGCTGCCAGGCCGGATCCCGCCCGATGAAAGCCATCAGTTCGTCCTGTGCCGAGGCGTTCTCGCCGACCGGTACGGCCGGTCCGTACTGCCCGCTCTCGCGCAACATTCGATCCATCGGTGCCATACCCTCCAGCGCGATGCGGCAGCGCTGCTCGCCCAGATCGGGTTCGCGGCCCAGCGCCTTGGCCAGATCCCAGGTGTGCATCCAGACGTCGGCTGTGTAGGAGGTGTCGATCGCCTGGTCCACCGGCTGTTCCCCGGTGTGCGGGTTGCTGTGTACCCGTCCGGCGGGATTGTCGAGAATATCCTGGATATCGGCGACGTGCCGTTTCCATGCCGCCACCGGGTCGCCTGCGATATCCAGGGTTGGCAGCTCGATTCCGGCGCCGCCGAGGAACCCGCGCGACCATTCGATCAGATGTCGCACGATATCGAGCGCCGTCCACTCCGCGACCGGGCTGGGACGTGTCCAGTCCCCGGCGGAGGCGGATTCGACGAGTGCGGTGAACCGGGCCGCGTCCTCGAAATGCCGGGTCGCAGGGCCCGCCACCGCGGGTGTTCCGGACTCCGGTGCCAGCAATTGGTCGAGTTTTTCGTAGCCCTCGCGCACACCGGTGTCCATACCGCTGGCCAGCATGCCGTCCCTGGTGGCGAAATCGGCGACTACGCTCAACGTCCGCAACCGGGTGCGTCGCTCGCCGACCTGCTCGAAGGTCAGCGTCTCCAGCGCGACGCCGTCCGGTTCGCCGGTGTAGGTGAATGTCCATACGATTCGTTCGGACGGCCGTACCTCGTGGAAACTGCCGTAGAAGGCGGCGATCTCCACGCCGTCGCTTTCGTTGGCGAATGCCCACGCGCCGCCCGTACGGGCGTCCCAGCGGGTGATCTTCGTGCTCAGCGAATGCGGGCCGACCCACCGCGCGTAGAGGGCAGGGTCGATATGTGCCCGGAACACTTGGGCGGGCTCTGCATCGAACTCGCGGATGATTTCGATCGTGGGAACGTTCTCGTCCGCGACGATCCTGGTGTCGTACCCGGTTGTGGTCATGATGCCTCCTTCGGCGGGAATACCTGCGGCTGTTCGTCGTCGGCCAGCTGGGCCAGCACCGCGTCCAGGCGCTGGTAGCGCTGTTCCGCGGTGCGTCGATAGCGCTCGATCCATGTGGTCATCAGGTCGAATATCTCGGCGTCCAGGTGCACCGGCCGCCGCTGGGCGTCTCTGCTACGGGTCACCAGCCCGGCGTCCTCGAGGACTTTCACATGTTTGGAGATGGCCTGCAGGCTCATCTCGTAGGGCTCGGCGAGTTCGCTCACCGTTGCATCCGCCGCCGCCAGCCGGGCGACCAGTGCGCGCCGGGTCGGATCCGCCAGTGCCGCGAACACGCGGTTGAGCCGTTCCCCGGATTCGTCCATACGACCGTCCTCAACTTCCTGGTTGATTAACAACCTAGGACGGTAGATGAGGTTTAGTCAACCCTTTGGTTGACAACGAAGACGTCGTCCGGTGCGGGCATGCGCGAGGTCGATTGCGAGTTCCGCCCTGGACCTATCGCCTCGCCGTGGCCGGCCGGGTGATTTCCGGCTGCGGTGCGCCGGCTCACAGAATACGAAGAGACTGTCGTTCGTGGAACCGGTCACAACGGGCGCGCGAGGGTGGTGGTGCCTCCCGGTGTGCGATTTCGCCCGAACATCGCGTATTTCAAGCTATTTCACAAGAATGTTCCGGCATATGGTCGACTCGGCGTGACGCTATGTTACCGAAAGGTATTGTGGCACAGCTCTCTTTATCGCCCGAATGGCCCTTGACCTGCGGGTGTGGTGTTCTAAACTGTTGAAAGTCGATGGGCGGCAAGGGCTCATCGGGGATGTGGCCGGATACGGTTCCGCACCCCTGACATTCGCGCGGTAAGGCGAAACGGTGGACCACAGGGTCGAGACCAGAAATACGTCGGAAAACTCACCACAACCCAGGATCGGAAATATGGAACGACCGGGTTCGCAATTTCCATCCGATTGGAAATTCTGGGCTATTTCTGCGCTCGGCCTGCTCACTCTGGTCCTGCTGTTCCAGCCCTGGCTCACCGCTTCGGGGCCATACGGCGACGTGCAGGCGGACGCTTTCGGCCGGCTCGACGGCTCCGTTCCCGCGCTCCGCAACGTCGGTGAACGCCTCACCGAGAGCGTTGTTTCCATCAGTGGACTGTGGGGCATCCTGGCTGCCGCAGCCGCGGTGATCACCGTGGTCGCTGCGTGGTCCTACCGGATGTTCGGAATCGGACTGCCGATGATGGTCGGTGCCGGCGCGGCCAATGCCGTACTCGTCCCGGCGGCGCTGCTGCATATCAACGACAAAGCGCCGGAGCTGCGCGCGATGACCGAACACCACGACGAACTGAAAACCGCGCTCGGCGATTTCCTGGGCAAATTCTTCGGGGGCGGTAGCGAATCCGGGGCCGATACGGCACCGGCGGCCACCGCGGCGCTGACGAACCAGGCACTCGTCTGTGGCCTGGTCGCGGTGCTCGCCGCAGTGCTCGCCCTCAGCATGCGGAATTCGATACGGGCGGGCGCCGGCGCTGCCGTGGTACCGGCAGAAGTTTCCCGCCCCGGCACTGCCGAGCTACCGGCGGACGCCGGCCTCGCGGTTCGCGAGAGTGTGACGGTCCTCGAACACCGGCTCGATATCGCCCTGCCGTACCAGCCCGTACTGCTCGGTGCGGCCGGGCCCGATCACGACGACCTCGGAGTCGGTAAACGCCTCCTGGCCCGTGCCGAACTGCCCCGTCGGACCGACGGCCCTGTGCGCCGCGACCGGCCTACCGCCCGCCGCGTCCGGCCTCGCCCCGCCAACCGGCCCGCCGCCACACCGCAGCCCGGCAGTGGAGCCGCCGCCTCCGCGAAGCGTTCGGCCGGCAACTGTGGGTCGCCCCGATCGGGCCGCCGGCTCATCCCCGGGTGAACACGGCGGCGTCGTCGCCCGGTAGACGGTGTCGGTTTCGTCCAAGACATCGGCAGCGGTTGTTCCTAGGCTGATTCAGCCCGAACCCGCTGCCCATGTCCTGGAGGAATTGATGACACGCGAACTGGTCTATACGGGTTTCATGTCGCTGGACGGCGTCGTGGACTCGCCCGGTGGTACGGCCGAGGGGCACCGCAGCGGCGGCTGGGTGATGGATACCGAGTTCGTACCCGAAGCGTATTCCCTCAAAGCCGAGGAACTGGCCGATACGACCGCGCTGCTGTTCGGCCGTCGAAGCTACGAGGCGTTCGCCCCGGTCTGGCGAGATTCGGACGATCATGCCGCCTACAAGGATCTGCCCAAGTACGTCGTCTCCGCCGGACTGAGCGAGGACTCCCTGATCGAGGGGTGGGGTCCGACCACGATCCTGCGATCGGCCGACGATGTCGCGAAGTTGAAACAGGCCGACGGCGGCGCGATCTACATCCACGGCAGTGCCGAACTGGCCCGCCGTCTCGCCGACGCCGACCTGATCGACCGGTACAACCTGCTGGTATTCCCGGTCCTGCTGGGGGCGGGGAAGAGCCTGTTCGCCCGGTCGGACCGCGATAAACAGCCGCTGCGGTTGCGGGATTCGGCGACCTACGCCAACGGAGTGACCAAACTCGTCTACGAGGTCGCACACTGACCGGGATCGAGGGCGAGCGCGCCACCTGTCCGGGCGCGCAACTCCTGAGCGGTCCGGCCGACGTACCGGCGTAGAGCGCGAGCGAGATGGGGTTCGTCGTAGTACCCGAGTTTGTCGACGACATCGCCGGGCGTTTCGCCCGAGGTCAGCAGCAGCGCGGCGGTGCGGGCACGTCCGATCTGCCGGACGGCGCCCTGAGTGAGCCCGGTCGCCGCGCGGAACCGTCGTTCCAGAGTCCGCTCGGCGACCGCCGGTGGCGCACCCGCCAGTGTCGCCGCGACCAAGGGATCGCGGATCACGACTTCCTCGCGGACCAGCCGGTCGACGAGCGCCTCGGCATCGTCGGCCCGCGGGGTTTCCCGGTGGACGCCGTCGAGCCAGAAGGTCCGGCCCGTCACATCGGGCAGAGGGATCCCGCCGTCCACCAAGGCCGATGTCGCCGTCCTACGCAGTGATGTCCCCACCGCGAATTGGATACCGACGAACTGCGCGCCTTCCGGCACCGGTGCGGTACCCGTGCGGCTCTCCGGTCCGGTGATCGCCGCATGGCGGCGCCCCTCCTGTTCCCAGAACACCAGACCCCAGGTCTCGGTTGCCACCGATGTCATCTCCGCGACCTGCTCGCTCCGGCAGGTCCACACCGACTCCACCCACGGCGAATCCGATACCCGTGTCTCGAACAGCAGTCCCATTTCTCCACTACGCTTCCGGATGCGGAAATCGTGCACGAACTGTTGTCTCATATTGCGCTCGAGTGTTGCCACCGATGTGCCCGGAAGAGACTCTGACTCGAGGCATCTCCTTCGACCTGGTGAACACTCGGCAGGACGAAAGGACATCGGTGTCAGTAACCACCCTGCGGCGTGACCATTCGGTCCGGCTCACCGCGGCAGCTGCCGTCCTCGTTGCGATGACGGGCTGCTCTTCGGGGGCGGCGGTATCGTGGGACGAATCCGGCCGGGCCTCGGAAACTTCCGCGAGCGCGGCACCGCCGCCACCGCCACATATGGCGAATCTGCTACCGGGAATGCCCCCGCCGCTGCGGTTCGACGATATCTACGCGGACAACCGGGAGCTGAGTCCGGCGGTGGCCGAGCATCGCGAACTGGTGTATGTCCCGAACAGTCGATCCCATGATGTCTCGGTGATCGACCCCGCGACCTTCCAGGTGATAGACACCTTCTCGGCCGGTGGTGTGGAACCGCAGCATGTGGTGCCGTTACTCCACCGGGCACACGGGGGTCATGCGATAGCCGAAGCGGCTTGCCCGGCCCGGGCCGCCCGAGTTGGGGGAAAACGACAGTGTCGGCACCGGGCTGCCGCTGCCGCTCGCAACCGAGGTAACCGCTCCGCCCGCCGAATCGGTGCAATTGCCGATCGCCCCGGGCTCCTCGGCCGACGAGGCAGCGGGGACGGCCCAGTCGGCGCAGATGCTGTCGACCACGTCCGCTGCCTGTTCACGCGGGTGAATGCCCCGCCCGGTTGCCATACGAGCTGTCGCCTGCGCGGCAAGCGGGCCGCATGCCGAACGGCTCGGCAACACGGTCCGCCGACGGTGGCGCGGGACGCCCATCAACACTCAGCGGATTCGCTGTGCACCGCTCACACAGGGATGCGAAACCGGGCTGCGGAGGTTCGGCACGGACGTCTGTGACCAGCAGTGAATTCGTGGAGCCTTATGCCACTACGCCTACCCGTTGGGCCAACCTGCCCAGTTCCCCGGTGGTGAGGTCGCGGCGGGCTTTGCGCATCATGTGGCCCACCAGTTCGCGGACGTGGACCATGTTCCGGACATGTTGCGGCGCCGAGTGTTCGGCACGTAACAGCGCATGCGGTGTATCGCGGTAGTTGCGTTGCTGCGCGTAGGCCCGGCCGATTTCCACGAAGTACTGTGCGCGGCGGCCCTGTGCGGGTAGGTCTTCTGGGGTCAGCGACGGAGCCGGCGCGAGCACCTCATCGGGTTCGCGTCGTTCCATGGCTGCCGACATTCGCCACAACTGGACGTTCGCCGGACCGAATGTGGGATTTCGAAGTATCGACGTGCCCGGCTCGGCATTCGCCAGCCTTCCCGCTTGTTCGGCGGCTTCGTTCAGAGCGGTACCGGATCTCCGCCGAGAGTTGCGGTGACCAGGGAAGCTTGCAAGTGAAGCATTCCATACGTTTCGATCTCGCCCACTGTGCGAACATCTGCGGCGATCTTCTCGGCTGTTCCTTCGGCATGTGCAACGCCGGCCGGTGATCGGCCTGGGTTGGCTGGTGGTGCTCGGCCTGCCGGTGCTCGTGTTGGTCTGGGCGGTGTACTGGCCGCACAACCGCGGCTGATCGGCAAACACGCACGATCCGTTCAGGGACGGCCTCCAGCATGGAACAGCAGTCAGGTCACGATCTGCGTGATGCTCATTGCTAGCGGGACGCCACCGGCGGACACTGAAGGAATGGTTGACAGGGAGCAGCGCACACCGTTCTACGGGGTGGTACTGATTCTCGCGGCGCTGGGTGCGGCGATGGCGGTCAGCTACTACGGGCCGACGTGGTTCCGCGTCACCGTCTACATCCTGGCGGTGATGGTTTTCCTGGTGGGCGGCGTGATGACCTTCCGGGATTACTCCCGCTGACGTCGCGAATATCGATGGTCGTCCCGGTTCCCCGGGCGACGCCCTGTCGCGGCGTCAGTGGGGTGCGGGGATTTCGCCCGGCCGGCCGCCGGTGTCGCGCCGGGCATCAGTGCCGTCGTCGCTATCGCGCCCGCGTTGACCATCGGATTCATCGGGCTGCCGCCATTGAGTTCGACCGCCATCACCGAATTGAACGGCAGCCTCGTGTTGTTCACGCCGACGCGTTCGTGTACGGCCTGGTGCCCGTATGCCTCGTAGACCAGTGCGAATACGAAGGCCTTCGAAATCGACCGGATCGAGAACGCGAGCCCGGTGTCACCGGCCGAGTGGGTACGGTCGTTCGTCCCGGCCAGCGTCAGGCCGAACCAGTTCGGGTCGGCTTCGGCCAGGATCGGGATGTAGTCGGCGACCCGGCCGTCGTGCAGGCCGGCATAGCGCCGGTGGGCTTCGTCGATGAGTTCGCCGACTCGGGGTTCGGTGGGAAGATCGCCGGTGAATGCGTGTTGTGCGACGTCGAGCACATCCGCCTCGAACATCGTGGCCTCCTCCACCTCGTCCCTGCCCGGCGTGGGTTGCCCGGTATTTCCCGGCGCTGCACAGTCGGTGCTACCGGCTTCCGGTCGTAGCAGACCAGGTACGTCAAACCATGGATTGCCCGAGCGTAACGGTGAATATGGTCCTGAACCGGGAAGAACCGCTGGGAGATCACCGCTCCGATACGGATCAGGACGGGAGGATGGTGACGGATCCGGCGGTGCCGTCGAGGGTGATCGGGTCGCCGGTCTCGATGCGTTTCGTTGCGTTCGCGACGCCGAGAACTGCGGGTATGCCGTACTCGCGGGCGACGATCGCGGCGTGCGAGAGCGCGCCGCCGGTTTCCGTGACGACACCGGTGGCGATGGTGAACAGCGGTGTCCAGGCCGGATCGGTGTAGGGGCAGACCACGACCTCCCCGGGCCGGACGGCCACGAAATCCGCCGGGCCGTGCACTACCCGCGCTGTCGCGGTCACTGTGCCGTGGGAACCGGGTGTCCCGGAAAGTGTCTCGGTGTGAATGTCCGGCGCCGGTGCGGCGAACGCGGGCGGGACGGCGGTGATGGGGCGCGCTTGCAGAATCCATACTTTGCCGTCTGCAACCGCCCATTCGATGTCTTGCGGGCCGCCGAGAAATCCGGCGATCCGGTTTCCCAGGCCCGCCAGCACCGTGGCCATGCGGTCATCGAGCGTCCGCGCGGTCTGCCGCTCGTCTGCGACAGCGCTCGTGGTGACGCCGGCGGTTTCGGTGTGCAGGTCGATGCGGATCTGTTTGCTACCGGTCGTGCACGTAGCTTTTCCGTCCGGTGCCACTTCATAGGTGTCCGGGGTGACGATCCCGTCCACCACAGCGAGCCCGAGGCCCCAGGATGCCTCGACCCGGATCGGGTCCCCCGGCTGCGTGGGTGTGAACAGCACACCTGACACGTCGGCCTCGACTACGCGCTGCACCAGCACGGCCATTCCGTGCGCGGCATCCGCAGTATGGCCGTTTGTCCGTCGCCGGTAGTCGCCGACTCTTGCGGCGTGGGCGGACGCCCGGCACGCGGTTATCGCCGCGCAGACAGCGTCCACTCCTTGTACGCCGATGACACTCTCGTACTGGCCGGCCGCCGACGCGTCCGCGGTGTCCTCCGTGGCGGCAGAGGAGCGCACCGCTAGGACCGGATTGCCCAGTAGGTCGAGCTCGCGAGCGACCGCGGAATGGAGCGCCGGCCCGGCCGCGGCCTCACCAGTAGACGGCACGACGAATCCGTCGGGGACCGGAAGCCCGTGGTGCAGCAGCACGCCGAGCGTCCCGGCCTTGCTGCCGCAGTGCGAGCGAGTCGCACAGAAGAGGGGGATCAGCATCACACCATCCATCAACGATATGTTGACAACATTATGTTGATGCTAGCAGGATGGCCGATATGGAACGTAAGCACGATGTCGCCCTCTCCGGGAGGGACGACCACGCGCGGGCGCAGCGCGAGCGCGACGCCCGGGATCGGCTCCTGAACCTGGGCGCGGATCGGCTGGAGCCGCGCCCGTGGCGGCCCGCCCCGGTTCCGCCGACCGCGGTCGACCTGACGCAGTACGCGCTCTACCGTTCCGCGCACCTCGCTCCGGCGGACATCATGAGCGCGCTGGCGCTGCTCCCGGCGGCACGGGCAGAGGTCGAGGGCGTGGAGGCCGGGCTGATATTCGCCGCGCGGAACGGGGGGCTGACGTGGGCGCAGATCGCCGACGCGATGGGCTTCCGCTCCCCGCAGGCGTGTCAACAGCACGTGAACCGTCTCACCACGAGGCAGGACAAGGAGAGATGAGCCGCATTTCGGCGCCGGAGCTGCTCATACTGCACGCGGTACGCCTCCTCGGTTTCGCCGGCAGTGCCGCGATCGCAGCACGGTTCGATACGAGTCACGAGGAGACGCTACGGCTGCTGCGGGCAGCCGACCGCAACGGCTGGGTGCAGCATTCAGCGTTCTTCGATGTAGACGGCTGGTCGCTCACCGAAGCCGGCAAGGCCGAGAACGAACGACACCTCGCCGCCGAACGCAGCAGCGCCGACCCCGAGGGCGTGATCCCGGCCGTTCACCGTGACTTCCTCCCGCTCAACGCCCGGCTCCTCCGCGCCGTCACCGACTGGCAGATCGCGCCGGCAGAGGCCGGCAGGTTCGCCCCGAACGATCGCACCGACAGTGCCCGGGATCAGCGCATCCTCGACGAGCTCGCGGCGGTCGGCGCCGCACTCGCTCCGCTGGAGGAGCGCCTGTCGCGCGTCCTCGCGCGATTCGACGGGTACGCGGCCCGTTACGGCGAGGCACTGCGGAACGCCGGAGACGGACTGTCCGGCTGGATCGACAAGACCGACAGAGACTCCTGCCATCGTGTCTGGTTCCAACTCCACGAAGACCTCATCGCCACCCTCGGCATCGATCGACGAGACGAAACATGACGACGCTGTGTCACCGGGTCCGGCCCGCGATCGCCCTCACGGGCGTGGCCGGCCATCGGGGGCGGTGAGCTCGGACGGTCGCCGACGGGACGAGCCGACGGCGATCGCCAATGTGGCGGTCGCGATCGCGATGTAGGTGTACGCGGGCAGCCAGGACGCCCCGGTGAGCATCCCCGCGGCGCCGGTAGCGCCGACCGTCGTGGCGACGGCCAAGTGTGGCCGCCGGTCCGGATCCGGGTCGCGAGCCGGCCCGAGAGCACTCCGTCGACGACAACCCCGGCGGCGGGCATCCCGAACAGCAGCCCCAGCAGGTCCTGGGCGTCGAGCCCGTAGCCGAGCTGCTGCTCGTGCGAGACCGGGGCGATCAGGGCGAGGAGCTGGTCCATGCTCTGCGTCGCTCCCGTGGCGAGCACGATGACGAGCAGCGTGAGCAGCAGGGGCCGCCCGAGATTACTGATATCGATCACGGGATCGGCCGCCCCGTCTCGAGGCGGGTGCCCCTTCGGGGACTGGACCCCTGGTGGCCGCCTGTTGTGGCGGTCCGGCCGGCCGGCAGTCAGTGCAGCCGGGTCGCGAGCCCGTCGAGGAGAACGCCGAGCTGCCGTTCGAACCTCGGGTCGCCGTCGTCGCGGAGATGCCCGGCGGCCTTGACCAGTTCGGCGCCGTCGCCGAGCCACGCATCCCGCCCGGCGAGCGAGTATCGAGCGCTGCCGGTTCCGTCGGCCGGGCTGCGCTCCTGCTCTTCGATGACGAAGCCGACCACGAAGGCGGTGACCAGATCGAGGGTGTCGTCCGCCTCGGGCAGTGAGAACCCGGCCGTGGTCAAGCGTTCGAGCCACGATTGTTTCGCCCTCACCACTTCGGGGTCGGCGAACCGTGTGCCGCTGAAGATGCGCGCCCCATCCCGGTGCCTCAGATACTCCGACCTCAGGACGCAGGCGTAGGCGGCTATGTCGTCACGCCAGTCGCCGGCGCGCGGGATCGCCGCGAGGGCGTCGGTGACGCGTCGCATGACGAATGTGGCCATCTCGTCGAGAAGTTCCTGTTTGTTGCGGACGTGCCAGTACAGGGCGGGGGCTTTCACGTCGAGCCGGGAGGCGAGCGCGCGGACGGTGAGGGCGTCCATGCCCTGCTCGTCGAGCAGTTCGAGTGCCGCCGTCACGATCTGCTCCCGCGTGATTCCTTTTGCCACGGTTGACACCTTAACAAAGTTAAGGCACCGTTGTCGGCATCAGAGATTAACTTTGTTAAGGAGACATCGCATGCGTGCTGCAGTCGTCAACGCCCCCGACGCGACACCCGTCTGCGCGGACTTCCCGGATCCGGAACAGCACCCCGGACGAGCGCCGCTGAGGCTGGTCGGCGCCGGTTTGCACCACGTAGTCCGCGGGCAGGCCTCCGGCCGCCACTACGGCGGCGGCCGGGCGCATCCCCTCGTACCGGGCATCGATGCCGTGGCCCGGACCGAGGACGGGCGGCTGGTCTACACGGGGTTCGCCCGGGCGCCGTGGGGGACCATGGCGGAATGGATGGTCACGCCGTTCGAGGCGGAGCTTCCCGCCGGGGCCGATCCGCTCGCCGTCGCCGCCGGTATGAACCCCGCCCTCTCCGGCTGGATGCCGCTGGTCGGCCGCCGCGAGGAGGAGGGAGAGCTCGGCACCGTGCTCGTGCTCGGCGCGACCGGCGCGTCCGGCGGCCTGGCGGTGCGGGCCGCGCTGGCCCTCGGCGCGAAACAGGTTGTCGCGGCCGGGCGCAACCACGCAGCGCTGGAGCGGCTGCGCGGCCCGGGAGTAGTGACCGTTGCGTTCGCACCGGACGCACCCGCTTCCTGGCCGGCCACCCTCGGTGCGGCCGTCGCCGACGCGCAGCCCACCCTCGTCCTCGACTATGTGTGGGGCACCGTGGCCGAGGCTGCATTCGCGGTATTGGGAAGTTCCGGCCCGGCCGGCAACAGCGTGCCGGTCGACTACGTGCAGATCGGTTCGCTCGCCGGAACCGAGGCGTCGCTGCCCGCGGCACTACTGCGCAGTCGCCGGATCCGGATCAGCGGCAGTGGTCTGGGCTCGGTCTCGAAGGAACAGATGATCGCCGAGTTTCCCGCCGTTCTCGCCCGGTTCGCCGACGGTACCTTCGACGCGCCGTACACCGCGTACCCGCTCGGCCGCATCGGCGAAGCCTGGGCGCATCAGGGTCGTAGCCGGGCCGTGGTCGTCCCGGACTGACCGGGCAGATCGGAGCGGCAGGGGAACGGCATCATGTGTAACCGCGCACTGGTCGTCGGGCTCGGGATCGCCGGTATGGCCGCGGCCATCGGGTTGCGGCAGGCCGGCTGGCAGCCGGTGATCGTCGAACGGGCTCCGCAGCGCCGGAAAGGCGGCTACTTCGTCGGTCTGTCGGCGGCGGGCATGCAAGTCGCCGCCGACCTCGGTATCGACGGCCATCTGCACACCCGTAATCCACCCGACGGCGGGAGGCGTGGTCGCTGAACCGGCGTGGGGGCCGCGAGCCGGGGCTGGGATTCCTACATCAGCCGGGCAGCCCCGTAGCGGTGGTCCGCGGCGATATCGAAGCCGCTCTCTGGCAAGGCATTCGTGGCGACGCGACGGCCGAGCCCATCGAGGTACGGTTCGCGACGAAACCCGTCGAGATCGACGACACCGGCGATCAGGTGCGGGTGCTACTCGAGGCCGCCGGCGCTCGCTACCGTGCGAACTTCGACCTCGTCGTCGGCGCCGACGGACTGCGGTCGGGCGTGCGCCGCCTGGTCTTCGGCCCGCACGAGAACTACATGACGGACTGGAACGCGATGATGTGTGCGTTCCAGCTCCGGGAGCAGGTGCCGTCCTTCGCCGGGTCGGACAGCATCATCAGTGCCCGCGCGGGCCGTGCGGTGTGGGTGTTCGGATTCGCCGACCGGCCCCCGACCGCCTTGCTGACCTACCGCACCGGGGATACCGAAGGCCGGCGCCGCGGGTCCGGGATCGAGCGGCTGCGCACAGTCTTCTCGGGTATGGACGACCCTGCGGTGCGGCATGTCCTGGACGCTCTGGAACAGACACCGGATTTCCTGTTCGACTCGGTGCACCAAGTGAAGATGCCTCGGTGGAGCAAAGGACGGGTCGTGCTCATCGGCGATGCGGCATGGTGCCCGAACCTGTACTCGGGAATGGGCGCCGGTCCCGCCCGTCGGGGACCACGGTCGCACCCCGGTGCCCGCCGATGCTCAGCAGTTGCTGGACCGGGTCGGCTCGATCCCCGCTTACCTTGCCGACGGCAAGCTGGCACACCATGTTATCGAACATATGTTCTATGCGTGGGGTAGGGTCGGCGGGGTGAACACACAACATTCGACTGCACGGGCACCGCATGCGCCGACGCGGCGATGGTCGGACCTGGCCGATGTCGATTTGCTGCGCACTCTGGTCGAAACCGAGCGCCACCGGCGGCGCCTGGGTGCGGCCATGGTCGCCGCGGTCGCCGAGGCCGAGCGCCGAGGTCTCGCCGCCGACACCGGCTACCGGGACACAGCGGAACTGTTGAGTGATCTGCTGCGGATCAGTACCTCCGAGGCGAACCGGCGAATCGAACGCGCCGCTCCGCGGCCTCGATCGCGTTCCAGAAAGCCGTGGAGGGCGCTGGCGGCGGTGAGCTGAGGCCGAGCCCGGTGGCAGCCGGACGATCGACCGGATCTGCGGCGCGCGCAGCCATACGCGCCGTCGAATCCGGAGACGGATCTATCGGCCGGGCGACGCTGAGCGGGTGGTGCGGATGAAGTGGTTCACGGCAGCCGCGACCGTTTCCGGTGCGTCTTCCTGAAGCAAGTGGCCCGCATTCGCGATGACGGCGTGCGATCGGCCGCCGTCACATGCCGTTGGCGGGCTGGGTGTAGGTGTGCCCGTCGAGGGTGGTGGTCATGGTGCCGGTGGCTTCGAAATCATTGCGGATGGTCGCGGGAAGCAGGGTGAATCCGCCGGGCTCGCTGGTGCGCCGGGTGCCGGTGTAGGTGCCGGAAATGGTGAGATCGCTGTGCCAGGTGAGGGGTTCGAAGCCGATGTCACCTTTTCGGTGCACACTTTCGGTGCCGTCGACGACGATGCCGTCGCGGTCGCTGTAATCGGTGTACGTGACGCTGATGCCGGTGATCATGGTCTTGTCGGGGTTTTCGGTGATCACTACTTCGGCGCTGCCTTGGTCGGCGCCGCGCATGGTGTAGGTGCCGGCGGGCAGATGCGGGCGCGGCGGCAGCGGGTCGCCGGGGTGGTACTCCACGCCCCACGTCGCTGCGGGCGCCGGTGCGACCGGTTGCGCAGCGGTGGGGTTCGCGTTGTCGAAATGGGCGATCATGAGCCGGCTGCGTCGTCCGCCGGGTTCACCGGACTCGGGACACGGGAGCGGGTTCGCGCGGCCGCAGGCGGGCGCGGTGACCAGATTCTCCGCCCACACCACCCCGGTGCTGTCCGGCAGCCAGGCGGGGTCGGCGGCGGCGTTCCAGTTCGGGTCGCCACCGGCGTTGACCTGCAGGCTCTTTCCGGATTCGAGGTCGACGAGGTACGGGGCGAAGAAACGGCGTTTGCCGTTGTTGCGGATCCCGGAAACATGGCCGGTGGTGGGCAACTGTTCGACGATCGGCGGGATACCGGGAATCCCGGCGAGGAAATCGACCCGCCCGGAACCGATCACTTGTTCCGCCAGCAAGTACTTGCCGTCAGGGGACGCGGCCATGGGGTCGGTGTATCCGGCGAACGGGGTCAGTACCCGGGACCGTCCGGTGGCGTTGTCGGTCGCCCACGCGTCGATACTGCCGGACTGATGATGCTGGATACCCAGGGCCGCGGTGCCGTCGTGGGTCCATCCGCGGAACTCGCCGATCATCCCGGCCGGGTTGAAGCGCAGTTCGTTCCCGTCGATCACATAGGGCTGGTATCGCGGATCCGGGTTGTGCAGCGCCCGCACATTTTCGACGGTGTAGCGCTCGCCCGCGGCATCGAAGACGAGTTCGCCCATGAACGGGATCTGCTCGTACCTGTCGTCGTGGGCGACCATATAGCTGAACCCGATGTGCTTGTCGTCCGGGTTCAGGCGGGGTTCGCGGAGAATACCGGCGCGGCCGATGCCGGCGTCCCATTCCAGCGGGAAGATCTGCAATCGATCCGGGGTGCACTGGTCGTCGGCGAATCGATATTCGCCGCAGTCGATGATGTTGGTTCCGGCCAATGCGCGGCTACCGTCACGGAAACCGTTGATGGGGTAGGTCAGCGCTACCGAATTGCCGAAATCGGAGTGCGGGCCCGCCGGGGGCGTCGGCGCCGGGTGCCCGCAGGTCAGGCATTTGTACCCGTCTCCGTTGGTGAATGTGGTCCCGTCGGTCTTCACCAGCAGCACCTGCGGGCCGGTGTACGCCGCACCCGGACCCGTCGCGGGTGCACCGGTGAAATTCACGCCGACGAGCATGTGATCGCTGTCGGGCCAGTAGGTTCCGATGGACCCGAGCCCGCCCCATCCCGGGTCCACGCACCCGGTTCCCCGGGGATTGACCTCGGTGGTGCAGGCGCCGGCTTCTGTCGAGGGGGCGGTCGGTGGTGCCGGTAGCTGCGCGAGAGTGACCTCCTGCTGCAACCGGGCCGACGGGTCGACTGTCAGGACACCGCCACTGTCGCTGATCGGTTTCCGTATCGGTTCCGGCTCGGCCGGTTGCGCCGAGCAGCCGGCCGTCAGCACCACGGCCACCAGCGCTGCCAATCCGCCCGAACCCGCGCCCCACCGCCGAATGAGCGCGGTCCCGTGCTGTGTCGTTGTTCGCGATCTCACAGATACATCTGTACCAGATGTATCGTAAACGATGTATTGTTTAGGATGTAAGACATGGATGGAAGGCAGCTGAACAGACTCGGTCGGCGGCTGATCGAGCTGGCACGCGTGGCGGGCACTTATCCGGGTGATCGGATTCCCTCCTCGGGGGAGACCGCGGTTCTCGGCGAGGTCGTGGAGAACCCGGGGTGTTCGATCCGCCAGCTCTGCGAACGCACGGGATTCGTGCAGAGTCACGTCTCCGCGTTGGTGGCCGGTCTCGTCGAACGCGGCCTGCTTCGCACCGACACCGACCCCGCCGATCGCCGTCGCACGCTCGTCTACCCGGATGTACCGCTCACCCGCGGTGTCGAACGGCGCCGGCGGCCCATCGACGAGACGCTGGCCGCCGCGCTCGGGGACCCGGGCAAAGCCGAGGAAGCCGCCGAACTCCTCGGCAAGCTCGCGGCACTGCTGCTGACCGATCCGGTACCGCGAGCGCCGGGCGCCCCGACCGGAAACGACCCGGCGAACCCGGCCTCGTGACGCCGCCCTACTCATCCCGGGGGACCGACGAAAGGACTCTCGATGACCGACCAGAACATCGACTCACGCGTCACCGTGATCACCGGCGCCGGATCGGGTATCGGCCGGGCGATGGCCCATGGCTTCGCCCGGGCCGGTAACCGAGTGGTGGTGGTCGATATCGACGAGGACAGTGCCGCGAAAACCGTCGCCGAACTCGGCACCGGCGCGCTCGCCGCCCGCGTCGATATCAGTGATCCGGACGCTGTGGAACAGCTGGTCACCCGCACCATCGACGCATACGGCCGTATCGACGTGTTGTGCAACAATGCCGGGATCATGGACCGCATGGCGTTACCCGCCGACACCACCGTCGATCAGTGGAAACGGGTCATCGATATCAACCTCACGGGCACGTTCCTGCTCACCAAAGCCGTGCTGCCCCATATGCTCGGCCGCGGCAGCGGCGCCATCGTCAACACCGCCTCCGAGGCCGGTATCCGCGGCGGCGCCGCCGGAATCGCCTACACCTCCTCCAAGCACGGCGTCATCGGCCTCACCCGCAGTATCGCCTGGGCCCACGCCGGCGACGGCATCCGCTGCAACGCGATCCTGCCCGGACCCACCATGACCGGTATCGCCCCGGACTTCGACCCGCAAGGCGTTGCCCGGCTGCGCCCCATCCTCGAACTCAACCAGCAGCGTCTCGCCCAGCCGGACCAGATGGCCGCCGTCGCGGTCTTCCTCGCCTCCGACGCCGCCTCGTTCGTCAACGGCGCCATCGTCCCCGTCGACGCGGGCTGGTCCGCCGGATAATGGCCGGGCAAACGCTGCGCCGCACCCGACAGCAGGCCCTTCTCGGATGTTCGTGCCGTCCGGACGGCGCCTCGGCGGGGCGCTTCGAAAGGGGACGTAACCGCTACACCATTACGCCTACCCGTTGCGCCAACCGGTCCAGTTCGCCGGTGGTGAGGTCGCGGCGCGCCTTGTGTATCATATGGCCCACCAGTTCGCGGACATGGACCATGTTCCGGACATGCCCGAGGGCGAGCGTTCTGATGTGTTGACCGGCCTCGCCTGGTAGGCGCTGGCAAGCACTCGCGGCAGCCGTCGGACGGAGCACCCGCGGGCCGACCCCGCACGCCGCAATCCTGGCTGGTGGCCGGCTGGGCGCAAGATCCTGGTCTGAAAATCACCTGTGGCGAACTCGTGTGTTCGTGCACGAGAATGAGAATCAGATTCTAATATAGGTAGATTCGTGCTCTCGGCGGCACCTCGGGCCCCGCAAACCCGCCACCGGCGGCGCGTAGGCGTCGTCGCGTGGGCGGCCAGGCGTGACCTCCGGCCGCGCTGACCCCGCCCCAATCGTGCCGGCGATTCTCCACGGGACTAGGACTCGGAAAATATGACGACTTCGCGGACGGTGACCTTGCAGCACGAGGGCGCGGATCTGGCCGGTGTACTGGTGCTGCCGCCCGGCCCCGGACCACACCCGGCGGTACTCGTCGCGCCCACCGCCGTCGGCTTGGGCGCGTGGATACGCGAGCGCGCGGAGTTGCTGGCCCGCCTCGGTTACGCCGCGCTGGCCGTGGATATGTACGGTGGCGGACGCTATTTCGCCGAGCCCCGGGAATCCGGTGGCGACTTCGCGGCGCTCCAGGCTGCGCCCGGGCGGATACGTGCCCGGACCATGGCCTGGTTCCGGACATTGCGGGAGCTACCCGAGGTAGACGCCACCAGGACCGTTGCCATCGGCTACTGCTTCGGCGGGCAATGCGTACTGGAACTGGCACGCGCCGGCGCCGACGTGCGTGCAGTGGTGAGCTTCCACGGATTGCTGACCACCGCGCAACCCGCCGAACGCGATGCGGTCACCTCTTATGTGACCGTCTATGCGGGTGGCCGGGACCCGTACGCACCGCCGGAGGATATCGAGACGCTGCGCCGCGAGATGGCGGCGGCGGGGGCGCCCTGCTCGGTCACGGTGTTCAGCGCCGCCCAGCATGCTTTCACCGATCCCGGTGCCGGGAAGGTGCCCGGCACCGGCTACGACCCTGTCGCCGCGGCGGTGTCCTGGGCCGGTACGGTCGCGCTGCTGCAGGAGGTCCTCGCCGGCGCGCAGTGATATGGGGAGATCGAGGCTGTGGTTCGCAGCTCCACGTATTACCTGTTGGACGCATTACCTGTTGGGGTTGCGTAGCCATCTGTTGTGTTCCGCGTAGCGTCGGGCGGTGGCGACGACGTTGGCGATGGCGGGTGACGGGTCGAGTGTGGGCCAGACCGTCGAGGGGTCTGCCGGGATCGGCGGATCGACGATCTCGCGGAGATGATTCCGCTGCCGGCTTTTCGCATCGGCTCGGTGCGCGATTCGCTCCGCCGGGGCTTTCCGGAATTCAGGATGGCCCGGTTCTGTCGAGGTAGGCCTGCCGCTGGGCAGGGTCGTAGGCACCGTAGTCGGCGCCGCCGACGAATCGTTTGAGCTGCCACATGAGCGGCGCGGGGATCAGTTCTTCGAGCAGCCCTATCGGGGCCAGGTAACGCGGTACGGTGACCTCGCCGCGGCCGTGGGCGGCGCTGTCGGCGATTGCGGCGGCGACGGTTTCGGGTTCCAGGGTGGGCTGCAGACGTAGCAGGACCCCGGAGGTCAGATCGGTTCGGGTTGCGGCGGGCATGATCGTGGTCACGGTGACGCCGGTTCCGGCGAGTTCGGCGCGCAGCGCGCGGGAGAAGGCCACGACTCCGAACTTCGACGCGGAATATGTGGCGATCCCGGGCGTGGTGATCTTGCCCGCCATCGACGACACGTTCACGATGTGCCCGCGTCGGCGCAGGAGCATGGCGGGCAGCGCCAGACGGGTTCCGGTGAGCACCGCGCCCAGGTTGATCGCCAGCTCGCGCTGCAGGGCGCCGAGGTCCTGGTCGACGAAGCGGCCCATGAGCTGGATGCCCGCGTTGTTGACCAGCATATCGATGGGTCCGTCCGCGGACGCCGCCCCGAGGAAGTCCCGGAAACTGGCTTCGTCGGTGACGTCGAGGTGGTGGGCGTGGACGCCGAGTGCTTCGGCGGTCTCCTGTGCGGCGGCGAGGTCGCGATCGCCGATCCAGACCGTGGCTCCGCGTTCGGCCAGCTCCGCGGCTGTGGCACGCCCGATACCGCGGGCGCCGCCGGTTACGCAGACCCGCGCTCCGTCGAGTTCGATCACAGCGGACTCCCCACCGGATGCCGAAGTGCGAAGTAGGCGATGAGCCGGATCTCGTCGGCCTTCTCGAAAAGGAGGGCGCGGCCGAGGTAGACGCCGGGCGTCAGTTCGACGATCTCGTCGCGGGTCCGGCGGATCGGGAAGGTGCGGATGCTCGGGTTCTTGTACTGCGGCACGCCGTAATCCAGGGCGCGCACAGTCACTCGTGGTTCGATGAGGCCGCGGTCGACCGCATGGTCGAAATGGAATCCTTCCGCTTCTCCGTCGACCATCCGGAGTCCGAGGTAGCCGAAGGTGATGACGGGCATCGCCACCATGGCGATGGGGGAGAGCCGGTTCAGGCCGGTTCCGGCGGCGAGGTCGAAGGTTTTGCCCCGCCACGTCGGGTCGATTTTCATGAGTGGATTGGCGAGCCTGGCTTCGGGGATGCCGAACAGCTTTCCGACGATCTGTCCCTCTAGCTTGCCGTCCAGGTTGCGTGGCTCGGTGCCGGCGCCGAACAGCTGTGACAATGCGGCGCGGTCGTCTCGGCTGCCCAGTGTTCGCAGATAGGACCACATTTCGGTACGGGCACGGACCGGGCTGTGCTCGGCGAGTGTGCGGAGCTCGGCCAGTATCGCCGGGGCGTTCGGGGGAGGTGCGGCGGTGCCGGGCTCGGCGACGCCTTTCAGATTTGCGGTCATTCCGCCTCCAGAATCTGGTACAGGTTGGTACCTTTTTCAACTGGTACGGAACTGTGCCAGAATTGCCCAGGGCTGTCAACGGTGAGCGGACGCAGCGGAAGGTGCGAGAATGGCGCGCGTGTCTTCAGCCGGTGTACGTAGTTACGGAGGAGAGTCCGCGGCGGAACGTGCCCGGCGCCGACGCTCCCGGCTGATCGATGCCGCTCTGACGGCGATGGCCGCAAATCGATGGCGGTCGGCGACTGTCGCCGGGCTCTGCGCCGAGGCGCAACTCAACAAGCGGTACTTCTATGAGAGCTTCACCGATCTCGACGCCGTGGCGAGTGCGGTGATCGATGATGTCGCGGTGGAGGTCGGTCACGCCGCTGTCGCGGCCTATCTGGGGTCGGTCGAGCTCACCCTGGCTGATCAGGCGCGCGCCGCGGTCGATGCGGTGGTCGGTGTTTTCGGGGCCGACCCGCGCAAGGCGCTGGTACTACTCGGCGGCGTGGCCGACACCCCCGCCGCGCATATGCGGCGCAATGATGCGATGAAGGGGCTCACTGCCATTCTCGTCGGCCATGCCCGCAGCGTGCACGGTGTCGAATTGGAAGCCGATTCGCTCGCGTCGACCGCGCCGGCCTTCGTTATCGGTGGCACGGCACAGGCCATCCTGTCCTGGGTGGACGGTACCGCTGCCGTCGACCGGGGCCGGCTCGTCGAGGATATCGCCTCGCTGTGGCTGGCGTTGGGCGAAAGCGCGGCCGGTATCGCCCGCTCGAGGCTCGAAGAACCGCAGGTGTCCACGGCCGGAGACTGACCAATGGGAGTTGTTGTGTCGCAGTGATGCCCGGGGTGGCTGCCGGGCCTCGCCCCAGTCGGAGGGGTTCGGAATCCGAGGGTTGTCAACGGCAAACATTACCATTGACAACTGGCACAGTAATCAATGACACTGTCTCGACAATGGTCGGCCGTACATGTCCGGGCGGACGAATCCGTCTCACGGTGGCGCGGCATTCGCAACGATCGAATGGAGTGAGAAGTGACCACGCTGGACCTCACGGAAACGCTGAGAACGATCAAGGACCGCCAGTGGATGCTCAGTGACATCGATTGGGATGCGCCCGGGGCGGAGCTGATCCGCGATGATCAACGCGCGAATCTGAAGGCGTTCATGGCCGATCTGATGTGGATCGAGCATGTCGGCGCCCGCGCCTTTGCCGGATTGGCTCTGCACGCGCCCACCGAGGAATTGAAGGAGATCTACCGCTACTTTCATGCCGAGGAACAGAAGCATGCCAATGCCGAACTCGCCCTCATGAAGCGATGGGGTCTGCTGGAGGAGGGGGAGATCCCCCTTCCGGGGGTGATGATCTGCCATTCCCTGGACACCATGGACAAGATTGCGGACACAGCCCCGTTCGAATATCAGGCAACGGTGATCCCGATGCTGGAGGTGGCGCTCGACGGGGCCCTGCTGAAGTTCCTGACCGATGAGGTGCAGGACCCCTTGTTGAAGGTCGTCCTGAACAAGATCAACCGCGATGAATCACGCCATCTCGCCGTGGGATTCCACGTGATGGGAATGCTGTCCGGGGCGCGGATACGGCGAACACTGCTGGTGCTCTTCAAACTGGCATACAGTATGCGCGTCGTCTCCCTGCGGCATGTGATCGCAACGCTTCCGATCATCGGCAGTATGCGAGAAGAGTTGTATGCAATGGGTATGGACGGATCACGCCTTTCGGCTGCGATGGATCGCTACCGCAAGGCGGGTGAACGCGACCCGAGGCTCGAGAAGAATCATTACTACCGAATTGTCCGGGGATATTCGAAACTCGTGATGGAACGCCACCCGGTGTGGTCCAGGGTGGAAGGCGCGATGATCGCCTACGCCAAACGGATCCCTGTCCAGAAGTGGCCGGAACGGCCCTCCTGGTCCAGTGAACTGACGTATGAGACCGCGGTCTGAATTACCTTCAGGAGATCGATTATGTCAGTACCTGTAGCACATGAGGAACGAGAGAAAACCTCCCACATTCTGACCGCGGTGGTGATAGGTGCGGGTTTCTCCGGAATCGGCGCCGCAATCCGCTTGTCCGAACGCGGCATCGATGATTTCGTAGTCCTGGAACGCGGTCAGGAGGTCGGCGGCACCTGGCGAGACAACGTATACCCCGGCGTGGCCTGCGACGTTCCCTCCATTCTGTATTCCTATTCGTTCGCTCCGCACAACTGGAGCAAGATCTACGCCGATGGCGCGGAGATCCTGGAATATATCCAGAGAGTCGTGCGTGAACGAGACATCCTCCGATTCGTGAGGTTCGGTCACAATGTCGTCGCCTTGCGCTACGACGAGGATGAAGGCGTCTGGACCGTCACGACCGACACCGGTGAGTTCCGGGCCAGAAATGTCATCGCCTCCTACGGGCCGCTGGCGAACGCATCTTTGCCCAGCATCCCGGGCATCGAGGAGTTCGGCGGAACCATCCTCCACTCCGCGCGGTGGGAGGACGACCATGATCTTTCGGACAAGACCGTCGCCGTGATCGGGACCGGATCGACTGCTGTGCAGCTGATCCCGCACTTGGTCCGGCGGGCGCGAAAAGTAGTGGTCTACCAGCGCACCGCCGGATGGGTGCTGCCGCGACGTGACACGGCGACACCGGCCATGGCTCGGGCACTCTTCGAAAGGCTGCCCGTGACTCAGCGACTCGCCCGATCCGCGTTGTTCCGGGTCGCCGAACTCAGCGCTCTGGCTCTGGTGTGGAATACCGCGCTGACGTCGCTGGTGGCCGCTGCGGGAAAACGTTATCTGCGTTCGGAGGTCGAGGACCCGTGGCTGCGCCGGCAGCTGACTCCGGACTTCCGTCCGGGCTGCAAGCGAATGCTCTTGTCGGACGACTACTTCGCTGCCCTGCAGGCCGATAACTGCGAGCTCGTGACCTGGCCGATCGCCAGAATCGGCAGATCCGGAATCATGACATGCGAAGGCATCGAGCATCATGCCGACGTCATAATCTGCGCGACCGGATACGAGGTCACCAAAACCGCGCCACCCATGGAGATCATCGGCCGGCAAGGCAGATCCCTGAATGAAGAATGGGCCCGTGGCGCATTCGCATACAAGAGTATCAATGTGGCCGGCTACCCGAACCTCTACTTCACCTTCGGTCCCAATGCCGGGCCTGGTCACACCTCGGCGCTGATCTACATGGAAGCGCAGATCGAGTACGCCGTGGAACTCATCTCCATCATGGAAAAACGCAACCTGAAGTCACTGGAAGTGAGCAGAACCGCTCAGGAGAAGTACAACACCTGGCTGCAAGGTCGACTTGCGAAGTCGACGTGGAATTCCGGTGGCTGCCGCAGCTGGTACCTGACCGACGACGGGTTCAACGCGACCATGTTTCCCGGGTTCGCGACAACCTACCGGAGAATTCTCGAAGAGGTCGATCTCCACGGTTACCTCGCCACCGGTGATCTCGCCACCGCGATATCTCCGAGCGGGAATCGGCAATCCCCGGCACCGGAGGCCGCGCGGCGCCCGGCGTCGAGGAGCTGACCACCTGTGTGCCGAAAGAGGTAGATCCATGACGCGCGATCGTCACACCGCTGCGGTGATCATCGACGATTCATACCTACCGGCCCCGTCCCGCGCGGCTCTCCGAGGTCAGTGGCTTACGCGGTGCACCATTCGCCCGTTGATGCGCCGCCTGCCGCTGAACACGGCGGGTATCGCCCTGCTCCGTGCAATTACCGCAGCTCCCGCCAAATTCGACCGGACTGTTCCGGGTACTCGGGTCGAGCAGATTCGGCAGGGGCATATGCGGGGTGAGTGGGTGACCGCGCCGGGTGTGCCGAAGCGCGGGCCCGTGGTGCTGTACGTGCACGGCAGTGCCTTCGTCATCCTGTCGGCCGGCAGTCACCGCGGCCTGGTCTCGAGGCTGTCGGACAGAACGGGTATCCCGGTGTTCAGCGTGGACTATCGGCTGGCGCCCGAGCATCCCTTCCCGGCGGCCTCGGACGACGTGGTTGCTGCCTATGGCTATCTGATCGAGCAAGGTTATGACCCGGAAAGTATCGTTCTGGCAGGGGATTCCGCAGGTGCGCACTTATGTGTCGATCTCGCGCTGCAGTTGGCCCGCGCCGGGAAACCCCGCCCTGCCGCCATGGTGGTCTTTTCACCGTTGATCGACCTGACATTGGCCTCGGCCGTGTGGCAGGAGCGGTCGCTGCGCGATCCGTTGATCACCGCCGCGGATTGCCGGCGCCTCATCGACCTGTATGTCGGCACCGCCGATCGGACGGACGGCCGGCTGACGCTGACATTCGACGGCATTTCCGACTTCCCGCCGACACTGATCCAGGCAGGCGGGAACGAGATGCTCCAGGCCGACGCAGTCCATCTGCACGACCTCATCAGGTCGAGCGGTGTGCCCTGCCACCTGCAGATATGGCCGGGCCAAGGACACGTTTTCCAGGGCTCTCCCGGCCTGCCCGAGTCGGTATCGGCCCTGCGTCAGGCCGCCCACTTCATCTGCCATGTTCTCGACCGTGGCTCGTCGAAAGCTCAGAGGTAACTGTCACCATGTTCTTTTCTGTTTCGCCGGTGTCGAGGGCGGCGCGGGCGGTCGTCACGGGAGCGGGAAGCGGTATCGGCCGTGCCTTCGCACTCGAGCTCGCCGCCCGCGGCGGTTCGGTCGTGTGTTCGGATATTTCAGCCGACGATGCCGAACACACCGCCGCTCTCATCCGCAGCGCCGGAGGCAGCGCCTTCGCAGTGACATGTGATGTCGCTCAGCAATCTCAGGTGGCCGAACTCGCCGTTACGGCTACGAAGTTGTTCGGTCAACCGCCCAACCTGCTGGTCAACAACGCAGGCGTGGGTGCCGGTGGCCGGCCGGTCGGCAGTATCGGTCCAGCGGACTGGAATTGGGTGCTGGGCATCAATCTGTTCGGCGTCATTCACGGGTGTGAGGTTTTCGCGCCGATATTGAGACAGCAACGCCGCGCCGGAATCATCAACATCGCGTCTGCTGCCGGATTCAATTCCGCTCCTGTTATGGGACCGTACTGCGTGAGCAAGGCGGGAGTGATTTCTCTCTCGGAAGTGCTGGCGGCCGAAATGGTGGGTTCCGGAGTTTCGGTGACGGTGGTGTGCCCGACCTTCGTGGCCACGAACGTCGCTCGTAACGGCCGAATCGCACAGGGTCCGGCCGAGTTCGCCGCGAAAATGGTCGAACGCGGTATGGATCCGGAAATCGTTGCCCGTAAGGCGCTGGAAGCCAACGACAAGGGGACGCTCTATGTCATGCCCCAATTCGACGCCAAGGTTGCGTGGCGGGCGAAGCGACTGGCGCCGGCCCTGCTCACCCGGGGCATGTCCTTCGCCGGCAAGGTCATGGGCGCCGGCGACGCCGATTGACAGGCGCACCTCGCCGGAACGCCTACTCCCGCTCCGATTCTTCCGCGCCGAGTGCACGGGCAAGTTCGGCCGACGTCAGATTGTGCCGGGTCATCACGCCTTCGAGATACTGGCCGACGACTCGCAGTACGCTGCTTTCCAGCGCCTCGTTCAAGCGAGATCCGACGATACCGGCCCCGATTTCCCGGACATCGGTGATGATCGCCGCCAGCTCGGCGCGTTGCTCCTGCGGGGCGATCCAGCCTTCGCCGTACTGTTCGACGAGTCGGTCGCGTAGTTCGTCGACCGTGAGGTCGGCAAGGTTCTGTACAGCGTCCTGCGTTGCTTCCGTCACGCCGATGAGAAGGCGCAGATAAAAAGTCTGGTCCTTCGCGGCGGCAACGCGCTGGGCGATATCGTCATCGACGAGGACCAGGTCGTCACCCTCCTGGCGGGCGATACCGTAGCGGAGGAGTTTGCGGGCCAGTTGACCGGAGTGGTCTATCTGTAGAGGAGTATTCGGCTCCCGTGCCTTCTCGGAGTGTCGGCGACCGGTGTTCCAAGGGGCCATGAACACCTGCTCCATCCCGGTCTTCTCGGCGAGATTTCGCAGACCGAGAATATCGGCCAAACCGAGATTCCTGTCGAAACCGTCGATGAAGTCGGCTATGTGTGCAACGGTGTATCCCTTTTGGAGGAGAAATGTAATGACCTCCAATGTCCAGAGATGTCGCTCATCGTAAATCGCGACACGACCGGACCGCGCTGGTTTCTGGAGAAGGCCGCGTTCCTGATATGCACGGATATTGCGGGACGAAACACCCGATAGCCGCACCAGATCGTCGATTCTGTACTCAGCCATACCTACTCTCTCTGAGAACGACACGTTTTCGGCGAGCAGCGACCTTCGGTAGACCTGTTCACCCGCGCTCTCGGGCTGACTGCGTAGTGGCCGGTCGGGCCGAGGTTGCGCGACAGCTGGAGCCGGCGTAAGACGGCTGACCGTCGCATGGCGACGGTGAGTGCGGTGGACCGTACGCGGGCCGGACGGAATTCGCTGAGGATGAGCAGCTGCCTCTGCGTAGTAAGGGCCTCCGGTGTGCCGCCACATGCGCGGCGGACCCGGCATCCAGTAACGCGGCAGGCCGGTCACGGCGTTCGACCCTACATCTCATGACTACGGAGCTTATCCTTCATCCAGGAACTGACGCGCCCGGAGCACATCGAGGCCGAGGATCTGATCTCCCCCCGCCTGTCGCCGACACGAGCGAGGTCAGCCGATGATTCCGCAGCGGGAACGACAACTCCGCGCCGCGCTCGCTGCAATCCGACGCGGCGAGGCGGTGAGTGGGTTGCCCATGTTTCTGGTGCCCTCGGCGGGGCACGTCGAAGATGGGAACGCCTGTGGCCTGGGAATCTGCGTTGGTCGACTGGTAGTCGAAGCAGAATTCGCCCTGGACTGAGGGGCGATGCGGTGTTCAGCGGATCGGGGTCGCTTTCGCAGGCTCGGTGATGCTGGAGTCGGATGTGCCGGTGAGCGGGGCTTCGATGGAAGACCGTGGATGCGGTGTGCGGCGGGCAGACGTGTCTTTCGAGGTTCGGCACAGAACTGCTAGCGACAGGCCACGTCCATACGAAACGGTGACTTGCGCGGCGACTCTTGCGGCGTGTGGCAGGTCTGGTACCCGATGAGCGGGCCGGATTCAGTGACCTGCCCCACCGAATGGGTTCCAACTCGGGTTGCTAACTGACAGCCTTACCGAGAGGCTGACCCACGTGCCACGCGCCTATCCCACCGGATTCCGGACCCGAGCCATCGCTCTGGTCCGGGCAGGCAAACCCGCCAAGCAGACCGCGGTCGAGCTCGGCATCCATCCGGTCACACTGTCGAAATGGCTGCGCCAGGACGACATCGACCACGGACTGCGTCCCGGTAAACCGTCGGCGGAGTCGGCCGAGCTACGTGCGGCTCGCCGCCGGATACGGGAACTCGAGAGCGAGCTGTCGATCGTCCGCCACGCCGCGAAATTCCTCGGGGAGGACGTCCCCGGCCCAAAAGGCGGCTCTACCCGGTGATCGACAGCCTCGTCGCCGCCGGGGCGCCGGTCGACCGATGCTGCCGCATCCTGGGAGTCGCCCGACAGAACTACTACAAGGCCAAACGGCGCCCGACCACGCCGACCCAGTTGCGGCGGGAATGGCTGACCGGTTTGATCCGCGAAGTCCACGTCGCGTCCCGAGGAACGTACGGCT
>NZ_BDCG01000006.1 GCF_001613385.1 Nocardia flavorosea NBRC 108225
CATGGGCAGCGGGCACTGGTCCGGCCCGCTGCGCCTGTACCCTTACGACGAATCCGCCCCTGTGCTCTACGGCAACGGTCGCTTCATCCAATGCCCGGCCGTCGACCGTTACCACTTCAACGCCGACCGCCTCATGGAAGAAGGCGAAACCCTCTACGACGCCTTCGACGGCCTGCAGCGCGGCGGTATCCTCCCTCGCGACGACAGCTGGCAGTTCAAATCGATCTTCGCGGCATCCCGGATCCCCGCCCTGCTCTCGCGCATCGGCGGTGGAAGCCGGTAGCAGGAACACGCGAACGGAAAGCGACAACGACCACACTCGATGGCCGGTTGCCCTGTCGCCTTCCGAACCGCACACTGTGGCCATCCGGCACGGACGGGTGGACATAGGATCACAGACCGCCAGGGCGAGCTCGATCGTGGCAACAGGGTCGAGCTGGTTCGCGGGTGTGGACACGTGCCATGGATGCTCGTATTTCGACCGGAATTCCGGCATCCGGCGATCCGCCGTGTCCCGCCGCCCCTCGGCAGCGGCCTATTGCTTACCGGCGCCATCTACCAGGTGGGCGGCCCTTCCGCCGACCACGCCGACGGCGTATCCGTGGTCGCGCCACAATAGGTAGACACCGACAGCACGGGAACCGTCGACCGCTGGATTGTTCGGGATGGCTGGATCGAGACGACTGCTATCGAATCCGCCGGTCTGGTATCGGGGGACACAGCTGCACACGCAGCCGCGTCGCTTCCGACGAACCGGATCTAGGATACAAAGCGGGGGGTAAACGGGGGGCCAGAACAAGATAGCAGGTCATGCCCAGTCTGAGACTGGGCATGACCTGCAATTTTTGTGGAGCTAAGGGGACTCGAACCCCTGACCCCCACACTGCCAGTGTGGTGCGCTACCAGCTGCGCCATAGCCCCGGATGGTTGCCGCCGGTTCCCCGGCTGCCTGAACGAAGTTACACCACCTCCACGTCGGGCACCAAATCGGCTGGAGTCCGGGTGAACGGCGCGGTCAGGGGGCGACCTGCTGGACCCATTCGTGGTTCTGGGTGTCGAGCTTGGTGGCGACGTCGAACACGCTGGGGGTTGCCGCGTCGCCGTCGAGGGCGGTTTTCAGGTCTTCGAGGGCCGCGGTGGCCTGCTGTCGCGCCTGGTCGGTGCGGGCGCCGGTGGTGATGCAGTCGTGGGCGGCCCGAGGCGCGCCGGACTCGGTGGCGATGGTGGCGAGTTCGTCGTCGGTCAGGCCGGAGCCTTCGTCGGGTTGCCGGGTGTTGAGGAGGGCATCGTGGAACTTCGAGTAGGTGACCCCGGAGCCGGTCTCCGCGACGCATTGCAGGGCTGCGGAAGCGCGGGTGGAGTAATCGCCGCTCTCGGACTTGGAGTCGAGGAAATTCACGAAGCGGTAGCGGACGGCGAGTTTGCCCTCGTCGATTTTCTGGGCGATTTCCTGGCCGTAGAGACGTTCGAGGCTGCCGCAGCCGGGGCACATGGGGTCTTCGTAGATTTCGAGGGTTTTCGGGGCCTCGGGTAGGCCGAGGCGCACGCCGCCGTCGGTCTGCACCGTCGCCGTGACCGAGGGGTTGCGGACCGGTCCATAGCCTTCGTTGCGCACTTCGGCCTCGTCGGTCCCCCAGCGGAAGGCGAAGAAGACGATCAGCGCGATCAGTGCCAGGGCCACCCCGCCCAGGGCGTAGGTGGTGCCGTTGGACATCGACCGGGGGGTGTAATCGGGCGGCGGTTTGCTCACGCGACCACTCTGCCGTATCCGGGCGAATCGGTCACGCGGACCCGGTTCCCGGACGCCCGGCAACGCGCCACCGCGATCGGCGTGGCCGGGGTCAGCGCTTCGAGTTCGCGGCGTTCTCTCCGGCCGATGTTCCGGTGCGGTCTCCGCCTCCGGCCTCGGCGTCGGCAGCATTGTGTGTGTTCCCAGGAGCGGCCATCGTCTGTTCCGGAGGCTCGACCATCCCCGGCGACTCCGGCTCGGGTTCGATGCTGGCACGCCTCATCGGTTCCGGAACGACGAACCAGGCAATAGCGGCCACGGCCAGCAGGGAACCGGTGGCTGCGAGCCCGGCGCCGTAGCCCAGCTGCTGGGCGATGGCGCCGACCACGATGGGCCCGAGGACGGTGCCCAGGTCCTGGGACATCTGGAACCCGGCGAGCATGGTGCCGCCGCGTGCGCGGGAGCCGATGATATCGCCGACGGCGGCCTGCTGGGCGGGGGTGAACAGACCGGATCCGATACCTGCGACGAACGAGGTGACCAGCAGCCACGCGAGATTCGGGGACAGGCCGAGACCAGTGGTACCGACCGCGCAGACCAGGGCGCCGGAGATCAGCAGGGGGCGGCGGCCGTAGGTGTCGGAGAGCCGGCCGGAGTAGAACAGGACGGTCGCGTTACCGGCGGCGAAAACAGTCAGGGCCACCCCGGCCATACCTGATGGCTGGCCGTGGACTTCCACGACCAACAGGGGGACGAGCGCCATCCGGACGCCGAACACCGCCGCGCCGTTGGCGAAGTTGGACCACAATGCCGCGCGGTATTCGGGTCGCGCCAGGCCCTGCATGAAACTCACGGTGGCGGCGTCGGCAGCGGATTCGGATTCGGTGATCCGCGAGTCCCGCAGATTGAAGTACACGACCGCCACAGCGACGAGCAGCGCCGCCGCATAGATGAGGAACGGTGCGCGCAGGCCGAACCCGGCCAGCGCCCCACCGATCAGCGGACCGGACAGTCCGCCGATCAGGAAACACGTCGACCACAGCCCGGTGACCCGGCCGCGTTCGGTGGGCGGGGACAGCCGGATCACCAGCGCCATCGAGGAGACGGTGAACATGGTCGAACCGATCCCACCCAGGGAACGCAGCACCATCAGCTGCCAATAGGTCTGAGCGAAGGCACTCGCGCCGGTCGAAAGCGCGACGATGAGCAGCCCGACCAGATAGATCCGCCGCTCCCCCAGCATCTGCACCAGGCGCCCACTCACGGGCGCGAACAGCAGCCGCATCGCCGCGAACGCGCTGACGATCGCGGACGCGGCCGCCACCCCGACCCCGAAGCTCAGCGCGAACTGCGGCAACACCGGCGAGACCAGGCCGAACCCGACCGCCACACAGAAAGCGGCGGCGATGAGCACCCAGATTTCGCTGGGCAGCGGCGGCCTATCTGTCTTGCGGACCCGGCGGCCCGGTCGGCGAAAGCGCCCCAGCAGGGAGGACCGGCCCACAGCGTTCGCCCCAACCGGCCCATTCACGCTCTGGGATCCGGATCGATCGTTCGCTACGGCCTCATCACTCACCCAGGCAACCAACACCGAGGTGGCCGTCACAATTCCCTGCTGTAGAAGCACGACGCCGCAGAGGCGGACAATTTCCGCAGCACCGTCCTCGTCGCTGTCGAAACAGCGGGCCGGCCGCAGAAGGGTGGGCCGAGCCCCGTCCCGGCCGATACGGCCCGCAAGATCACCGTGGCGCTCGACGCCGCATGAGCGGGTGGATCCGGCCGGGCCTCCCGGCCGGATCTTCCGGACGGCACGGCGAATCGGCGGGCTGTCGCCGGCCGCCGCGTATCCGTCAGCCGGCTGCCAGCACCCGTCCGACCAGCTCCCGGGCCGCTTCCTGGACCTGCCCCAAATGGTCGGGTCCGTGGAACGACTCCGCGTAGATCTTGTATTTGCTCTCCGTGCCCGACGGGCGGGCCGCGAACCAGGCGTTTTCCGTGCTCACCTTCAAACCGCCGAGCGCCGCGCCGTTACCGCGGGCCCGGGTGGCGACCTCGGTGATCGGTTCGCCCGCGATCTCGGTGGCGGTCACCTGTCCGGGGTCGAGGGCGGACAGCAGTTTCTTCTGCTCCGCGTCGGCGGGGGCGTCGATGCGGGCGTAGGCGGGGCTGCCGTGGTTGCGTTCCAGTTCGAGGTAGCGGGCCGAGGGGCTCTGCCCGGTGACGGCGGCGATCTCGGCGGCCAGCAGCGCGAGCAGGATGCCGTCCTTCTCCGTGGTCCACACGGAGCCGTCCATGCGCAGGAAGGAGGCGCCGGCGCTCTCCTCACCGCCGAAGGCGAGACTGCCGCTGAACAGTCCGGGGACGAACCATTTGAACCCGACCGGCACCTCGTAGACGTCACGTCCCAGCACGCGGACGACTCGGTCGATCATCGCCGAGGTCACCGCCGTTTTGCCGATCTTGGTGAGCGCATCCCAGCGGTGCCGGTTCGCCACCAGATAGTCGATCGCGACGGCGAGGAAGTGATTCGGGTTCATCAGGCCGCCGTCGGGGGTGACGATGCCGTGCCGGTCGGCGTCGGCATCATTACCGGTGGAGATGTCGTAGTCGTCGCGGATCGAGACCAGCGACGCCATCGCATGCGGGGACGAGGGATCCATCCGGATCTGGCCGTCGCCGTCGAGTGTCATGAAACGCCAGGTGGGGTCGACCGTCGGGTTCACCACCTCGAGCTCGAGATCGTAGCGCTGCCCGATTTCTTCCCAGTAGTCCACGCTGGCACCGCCCATCGGGTCGGCGCCGAGCCGGATCCCTGCGCCGCGGATGGCGTCGAGGTTGAGTACCGCGGGCAGATCCGCGACGTAATGGTCGAGGAAGTCGTAGCGGCCCGCGGCGGCCATTGCCTGCGTCAGTGCGGCCCGTTTCACCCCGGCCAGGCCGCCGCGCAGCAGTTCGTTGGCGCGCTCGGCGATCGCATCGGTGGCGCCGGTATCGGCCGGGCCGCCGTGGGGTGGGTTGTATTTGATACCGCCGTCACGTGGTGGGTTGTGCGACGGGGTCACTACGATACCGTCGGCCTGCGGTCGGGAACTGTCGCGGTTGTGGCGGACCACCGCATGGCTGAGTGCGGGCGTCGGGGTGTAACGACCGCGGGAATCCACCACGGCGCCGACCTCGTTGCCCGCGAGAACTTCGAGCACGGTGGTCCACGCCGGTTCGGACAGCGCGTGGGTGTCGCGGGCCAGATACACCGGCCCCTTGATTCCGCGGGTGGCCCGGTATTCGACGACGGCCTGGGTGATGGCCAGGATATGCGCCTCGTTGAACGTGGCGTCCAGGCTCGAGCCGCGGTGCCCGGAGGTTCCGAAAACGACCCGCTGGCTGGGTTCGGCGGGGTCGGGAACGCGACTGTAATACGCGGTCACCAACCCCGGCACGTCCACCAGATCGCCGGGGCGGGCCGGTCGCCCGGCTCGGTCGTGCGCCATGTTCGGAGCTCCCTTCGTGGTCGGCCGTACCCGGCTGGTCATCGTGATCATCCGAACGGTCCCGCGGCGGTGGCGCCGAGAGAGACCGCGCCGAGACAGATCCCGGTGTTGAGCACGATATTGCCGAACGCCTGCCCGGCAGCACCACCGGTGGCGAGCGCGACCGTCTCGTAGCCGAACGTGCTGAAGGTCGTGAATGCACCGCAGAATCCGATTCCCGCGGCCGCCACCACCGCGTCACTCGCACCCGACCCGATCAACACACCCAGCAGCGCCGAGCCCACAATATTAACCGCCAGCGTGCCGAGCGGAAGCCGGGAATCGGTATACGCGGTGACGACGCGATCGAGCAGATAACGCGCGGGCGCGCCCAGCATTCCGCCCAGCACCACCCATACCGCGGTCACCGGCCGGTATCCGTTCGCTGCCGGCACTCCGCACTCACCGCTACCGCCATCACCCGACCCCTCTCGCTCGTCCCGTCTTACGTTCAGCTCGTGCCGTACTGCCTTGTCCCGCCGCGTCTTCCCGTAATCCACCGGGTGACCGTCATTCCCGCGAGGACCGCGACCAGGCAGGTCACCACGGTTCCCCCGAGGTATCCGAGCGCTACACCCGGGGCACCCGATTCGAGCAGTGTACGAACCTCGGCGCTGTAACTGGAAAAGGTGGTGAATCCACCGAGTACCCCGACTCCGAGGAACGGGCGCAGCAGCCGCGGCGGGGCGAACACCTCGGTGATGATCACCATCAGGATGCCGATGGCCAGGCAGCCGAGGGTGTTGGCGAGGAAGGTGGCCCACGGAAAACCTCCGGGCCGGACCGGGATCCGCAGGGTGAGCCAGTAGCGCAGGCCGGCGCCGAGCCCACCGCCGCAGGCGACGGCCGCCAGGACGGCGGCATCCATCGGTGCGGTCTGCACTGGTTCGCTCATGCTCCGGGACCTCCTGCGTTCCACGGCGGCGTGCGCACGGATCGCGCATCGCAACGGTATCCGCAGGCGGGGCGGGGTTTATATCGGGCCGGATCGAAATGGTCTGCGTTAATTCGTAGCTTGCTACCATTCCGGATGTGAACCTCGCCACCACTGCGCCCCGGACGCGCCGTCTCCGGGTGGATGCGGCGCGCAATCAGCAGCGGATCATCGATGCGGCCCGGGAGCTGTTCGCCGACCGCGGACTGGAGATCACGCTCGACGATGTGGCCGACCGCGCGGGGGTCGGTGTGGGCACCGTGTACCGCCGGTTCGCCAACAAGCGGGAACTGATTTCCGAGGTCTTCGCCGTACATGTCCGGGAATTCGTGCAGGCAGCACAGGATGCACTCGCCGTTGCGGATCCATGGGAGGGTGTCGTCCGGCTCTTCGACTACGCGTGCCGGCATATGGCGGCCAACCGCGGTTTCAGCGAAGTGATGCTCGAAATGCATGACGACCCCGGACACCTCGGCCGTCCACGCGAACAGCTCGGCCCTGCCGTGGCGGCCGTGATGGAACGGGCCCGGAACGCCGGTGTGCTGCAGCCGGGGATCGAGGACACCGATCTGTTCGCGTTGATCTACATGGTCGATTCGCTCGCCGAGTTCGCCCGCCCGGTCGATGCCGATATCTGGCGCCGCTATATGGCGATCACTCTCAACGGCATTCGTGCCCAGGACACGCCGGCGCAGCCGTTGGCGGTGAATGCGCTCAGTCTTGCGCAGGTGGAGCGGGCCAAGGCGGCCAAGCCGTGCGTGGCCCGGCGCCGCTGAGCGCAACCCGATTTCTCCGTGTCGATTGCTCTGTGTCACGAGGTTTGCCCGGCAACCGGCGACACCATCCCTTAATGTTGGACATGTGACCAAGTTATGGGTGAACTGGGCCGGCGATCAGCAATGCGTACCGGCCCGGCTGGCCGCGCCGCGCGATCACGCCGAACTGGCCGATGAATTGGGCCGGGCCGCAGCGGACGGGCACCGGGTCCGCGTCGCGGGATCGGGCCATTCCTTCACCGGCGCCTGCCTCACCGACGGCCTACTCCTGGACCTCTCCCGCATGAACCGGGTACTGGAGGTCGACCGCGAGACCGGCCTGGCGAAGGTCCAGGCGGGGATGACCCTCGCCGCCCTCAACGACCGGCTCGACCAGTACGGCCTCGCCTTCCCGAACCTAGGGGATATCGACGCCCAGACCATCGCCGGCGCCACTGCCACCGGCACCCACGGCACCGGCGCCCGCCTACCCAACCTCTCCGCGCAACTACACGGGGTGGAGTTGATGACCGCCGACGGCAGAACTGTAGAACTGACCGAACACTCCGGCGCCGAGGCGTGGCGGGCGGCGCGGGTGAGCGTGGGCGCGCTCGGCGTGATCACCGCCTTCACCCTGCAACTCGTGCCCTCCTTCGTACTCGAGGGCGTCGAGCGGCCGGTGCCGGTGGCGGAGATCCTGGACGATCTGGACTCCTACGTAGACGGCAACGAGCATTTCGAGTTCTATATGTTCGCCCACAGCCCGCTCGCGATGACCAAACGCAATAATCGGGTCGATCTGCCGCCCGCACCACGACACAAAGCGGTCGACTGGTTCGCCGATATCGCCGTATCCAATCACGTCAGTGACGCACTGTGCCGACTGGCCCGCCGGCGGCCGGCCGTCATCCCGCCACTGCAGCGCGCCGCCGCCTACGCCTTCAGTTACCGGCGTCAGGTGGACCGCTCCTACCGGGTGTTCACCAGCCCGCGGCTGTTCCGGTTCACCGAGATGGAATACGCGATCCCGCGCGAACATTCGGTCGAGGCGATCCGTGAGATCAAGGAAACCGCCCGCCGTTTCGACTCGCCGATGCCCATCGAGGTGCGGTGGGTCGCGGGCGACGACGCCTTCCTCTCCCCGGCCGGCGGCCGGGCGACCTGCTATATCGCGGTGCACCAGTACGAAGGTATGGAACACGAAACGTTCTTCCGCGCCTGCGAAACGGTTTTCGACCGTTACCAGGGCCGGCCCCACTGGGGAAAACGCCACTACCAGAGCGCGGAGACGCTCCGGGCACGTTACCCGGACTGGGATCGATTCGCCGCGGTACGCCGGCACTACGATCCGGAAGGCCGCTTCGCCAACGACTACCTCGACGGAGTCCTCGGCCCCGTGTAGACCGATTCCGATGCACCGGACAGTCGTTGCCCGGCCGGATGCCTCACTGCCCCAGGATCAGGTCCACCAGCCGGGGCAGCGCCTCGCCGATGGGTTCACGCACGACCTCGGTGGCCATCGAATCGTACGGCGTGGGTTCGGCATTCACGATGACCAACGAGGCGCCCGCCGCCACCGCCCGGCCACACAGCGAGGCCGCGGGCTCCACCTGCAGCGATGTGCCGACAGCGAGAAAGATATCCGCTGTCTCGGCCGCCAGCGAGGCCTTCAGCAAGGTGCGCTGGTCCAGCGCCTGGCCGAACATGATCACGGCCGCCTTGAGGATGCCGCCACATTCCGGGCACGGCGGATCGGGCTCCCCGGCGCCGACCCGTTCGAGAGTCTCTGCCATGGTCGCGGAGTATGCGCAGTCCACGCACACCACATCGAACATGTTGCCGTGGATCTCGATCACCCGCTGGGAGTTCGAACCGGCGCGCTGGTGTAAGCGGTCGACGTTCTGGGTGACGATCGTGAGCGCACGCCCGGCCCGCTCCAACTCCACGAGCGCGAGATGTGCCGGGTTCGGTTCCGCACCCCAGGCCGGGTTGTCGCGGCGGGACTGCCAGGAGCGTTCGCGCAGGGCTGGGTCGGAGACGTAGTTGTCGTAGGTGGACAACAGTTCCGCCACCGGATCTTCGGTCCACACTCCCCGCGGCCCGCGAAAATCAGGGATTCCGCTGTCGGTGGAAATTCCCGCACCTGTCAGTACGGCGATACGGCCCGCGCGCTGATGCCACCGGGTCACCGGAGTACCCCCCGGGCCGGCGTCGCTCCGCGGGAATGGGCGCTCGACCAGGGTGGGCGCCGGTACTGAATCCGCATATCGCCAGCTTAGGCATGCCCAGCCCCACATACTTCACAGCGCACCCCTCGACGCAAGCTGGCTATCTTTCAGCAAACGATAGTCGGGGTCCGATTCGCACGATCCCCAAGGAAACATTCCTGGAGTACGGTTCGGGCGTGTCACACAAACCCACTCCTTTTGATCAGGCATTTTTCCCGAAAGATCACAGTCCGGGCACAGCACCTCCCCACCGTTTCCCACAGTGTGTGATGGCTGTCTCGAGATTTGCCACCCGGTATCCAAGCGGAGATTTGTCCGTTACGGTGAACACAGTTGCCACACTCGACCGAGACGGAGGTTCCGCCATGGCTCGCCACCGCGCACCCCGTACGGCAGATCCGCAGATCCGGCACATCCCCGTCCGGAACTACAGCAATAACGGTTTGATAACCGAGGCGGCGGGGTACTCGAAAAATATGACAGCACTGCGTAACCGACCAACCCGGATCGCCGGTATGGAATGGGGCACCGCATTGCTGGCGCTCGCCACCTGCCTCATTTTCAGTACCGGAATTGCCGCCATCACCCAGTCGTTTTCCATGGCACTGATCGCCACGGCCAGCATCCTCGTCGGCCTGGGCATCACTCTGCGCATCCTGAGAACCCCTCGCTGACCGCGCGCCCCGTTCTCGAATACCTGTCCGCAGGACTAGCCTGCGAGCATGGCATCCGGGGACGGGTCCGAGGAAAGCGTCGAGGGCAGCAGCGGTGGCGCCGGCCCGCCGGCCGAACCGGTCGATGCGCCGCACCGGAGCCGCAGCACGGATCCGGTGGTGGACCACAGCTGGCTGAACCGCCGCTCCCGTGCACGTGGCACGCATCTGCCGCGGCTTTCCACCGTGCTACTCGTCACCGCGTTCTCCGCCGTTCTGATCCTCTACCTGCTCCTGCAACCGGGCTGAGCAGCGGCCGGGAATAATCCGGTTGCCGCGGCGCTTTAAGGTTGTCGTCATGAAGGAGAAGGGGCGCAAGGTCATCGCGACCAACCGCCGGGCACGGCACAACTACACGATCCTGGACACCTACGAGGCCGGGATCGCGTTGGTCGGTACCGAGGTCAAGAGTCTGCGTGAGGGTAAGGCCTCACTGGTGGACGCCTTCGCGACCGTCGACAACGGGGAAGTCTGGCTGCGTGGCCTGCACATCCCGGAGTTCAGTCACGGAACCTGGACCAACCATTCGCCGCGCCGGGTCCGGAAGCTGCTGCTGCACAAGCGGGAGATCGAACGCCTCGTCGGCAAATCCCGCGAGGGCAACCAGACACTGGTCCCGCTGTCGATGTACTTCTCCGACGGCAAGGTGAAGGTCGAACTGGCCCTCGCCAAAGGTAAGCAGGACTACGACAAGCGGCAGGACCTGGCCCGGCGCACCGCCGAGCGCGAGGTCACCCGCGAACTCGGCCGGCGTATCAAAGGGATGCGCTGACCGGCGCGGACGGCACCGGGAAAACGGGAATGAACGACGGTGCCCGAGGTGTTAATATGACTGGCCCGGCAAGGTGCCGGGACGTACGGGGCTGAACGGTTTCGACTGCGTACGTAGATTCAGGGGAAGCGTGTCGGTGCAGGCAAGAGACCACCGTAAGCGTCGTTGCAACCAATTAAGCGCCGATTCTCATCAGCGCGAGTACGCTCTCGCTGCCTAAGCGATAGCGTCTCTGTCGGCCCGAGGTTCGCCCTCGGCTTCGGTGCCGGCATCAGCTAGAGGGCTCACCGCGCGACTCGGTCGCGGAGTAACGCGGGACATCCAACAGCGACTGGGATCGTCATCCCGGCTTGTTCGCGAGACCGGGAGATCCGAGTAGAGGCCCAGCGAACTGCACACGGAGAAGCCCTGGAGAAGCGGCGGAGGACCCGGGTTCGATTCCCGGCAGCTCCACAGCGGGGCCCCTCACTTGCAATGCAGGTGGGGGGCCTTTTTCATGCAGATCGCGATACCTGCTCAGTCCGTGTGGGCACATCTGGGCATGCTCAGCGTCTTGTCGTTCACGCCGGGAGCAGCAGGGGAAGAGCGTTGACCGCGCCATGGACGACGAGGATGGGCCACATTGCCCGGTACTTGCTCCACAGATAACCCAGGAACAATCCGAGGACGCCCTGATTGACGAAGACATGGGCGAGATCGACATGCAAAGCCCCCGTGCCCTGGATGCCGATGTGCCAAGAGGCCCACAGCGCCGATGTGAGCACGATCGCGGGCAGGCGTCCGAGGAGAACTTCCCACCTCGACTGGAGCCATCGCCGGTAGAACACCTCTTCGAGAAGGGCGTTGAGCAGGAACCCGACGGCGATGGTGGCGAGCAACATGCCGAGCGAGTCGATGGGGGCATCATCGCCCGGGGGAATAGCGAGGGGTCCGCAATAGCTGAGAAGCAGCCACGTTCCGACGGGTATCGCGGGGGCAACCCGCTGCCACGGGGTTGTCCCGTCGCGCGCTACCGGAATCGGCCGGCCAGGGCGCATAACCCAGAACATCGCCACCGGAACGCCGAGCAGCATCGACAGTTTGAACAGTGTATGTGCCGGTTCTCCGCCTCCTGCCGACCGCAAGGAGACGGCGAACACGAGGGCGAGCACCATGAGCGTTCCGGCTTGAATACGAAGCGCGCGTCCGCTCGTTGCGCTCGGCGCGCTCGTGGGAGCCTTCGCCGGTACGAGCCGGACGAGTGCGATCCCCGCGAGGGCGGGGATCCACCGAGCCCACATCGGCACGGTTTCGCCGTGGTCAGCGGAGTATCTGACCCCCGTATCGCCGGTCCACAGCAGCCATAACGCCGACGCGGCGACGAGCGCAACGCCCACCACGAGAACGACCGTCCCAAGACTGTTCGTTTCACGTGATTTTTTCAGCACAACTGTACGGTAACAGGACCGTACAGTTGTGCTATCAAGAGGTATGCCCAAGGTCGTCGATCACGCTCAGCGGCGTGCGGAACTTGCCCGCGCGGTATGGGCAGTCATCGGCAGGGAAGGGATCGAAGGCGCTACGGTCCGGCGGGTGGCCGAGGAAGCCGGAGTGTCGGTCGGCGGACTGCGGCACTACTTCGACAGTCAGCAGGGCCTCCTGCGCTTCGCGGCGGAAGCGATGGCCGGCAGCGTCCGGGCCCGCGTCGCCGAACATCTTCGCGCGGACCTGCCGGATGTGGAACGAGCCCGGCTGATCCTCGAGGAATTCCTGCCGCTGGACGAACCCCGAAGCGTGGAGGTGGACGTATGGCTGGCGTGCCTGGTGCGTTCACGCTTCGATGCCTCGTTCGACGAGCTACGCAGGATCAGCGGGGTCGGCGAACGCCACCTCTGCCGCCTCGCCCTGGCGTACTGTCGGGGAGTAGCGCCTCCCGGCGATATCGGGCAGCGACTGGATACCGGACTCCTGGAACAGCAGGCCGAGCGCCTCCACCTCTTCATGGACGGCCTGACATTGCAGGCGGCGATGTACCCCACCGAGTTCCCGCCGGAGCAAGTCCGCATGACCCTTCGGCGCGAACTGGGTTTGCTGGCCCGTGGCGAGTACTGATACGACGGATACCCGGTCCGCACCGGCAGGGCCTTCGTCTCATCCCGCCCGCAACCACGGCGGTGCGATCGGCGAGGGCGGCGGGTTCCACCCGCCCGCAGTCGGCGGTAGCGTAGGAACCACAGCTCACAGTGGTTGCCATTGGTGAGCCGGTCCGCGAAAGAGGTGGGCGCCATGCCCGATATGCGCGATCCCGGGCCAGAGCACGACGGAGCGAGCTCCGGCTACCGGTTGATGGACGAGGTACTCGATATCGGCGACGAGGACCGCGAAGAGCTGGACTACGACCTGGGCGACGACGATCAGGCCGACGAGGTCCGCGAATACGAGCGATATATCGCCGATCCCCCGAACGATCTGGTCATCCGCTATCACGAGAACGACGACACCGGCCGTTTGGGTATTGCCCGCGAACTCGACCAGGAGTGGACCCGCCGCCGGCATCGCGAGGAATTGCGCGCCGAGGACCGCCGTCCCGCGGAGGCGGCGGCCATGGAGATTCAGGACGAACTCCGGGATTGACCGGTCGGCTCCCTGTCGTTCGCTCGCGCGGCGGGCGATAGGTTCGATGCCATGAGCGAGTTCGCGGGGTTCCCGATCGCGGGGCCGGACTTCTACGAGGATCTCGAGGCCGATAACTCGAGGATATTCTGGACCGCCAACAAGCACATATACGAGGAATTCGTGAAGCGCCCGATGACGGCGCTGATCACCGACCTCGAACCGGACTTCGGCCCCGCCAAGATCTTCCGCCCCTACCGCGATGTGCGGTTCGCCAAAGACAAATCACCGTACAAGACGCACCAGGGCGCGGTCGTGCCCACTGCGCCGGGGGTCGGCTGGTATGTCCAGATCGGCGCACCCGGACTGTTCGTGGCCGGAGGCCTGTACGCCGCCGCACCGGAACAGCTCTCCCGCCTGCGCACCACCCTCGACGACGATATTCGCGGCGCCGAGCTCGAATCGATCGTCGACCACCTCGTAACAGCCGGCTACACCCTCGGCGGCGACAAGCTGAAGACCCGCCCGAAGGGCTACCCCATCGATCACCCCCGCATCGACCTGCTGCGCCATAAATCGCTGGTGATGAGCCGCGAGTTCGGGACCCCGGACTGGCTGGAGACACCGCGGGCCGCCACAGAGATCCGCAAGTCGTGGGAATCGCTGCGACCCCTCGTGGAGTGGCTCGGGGCGGTTGCAGGCAACTGAGTTCGCCGGCCCGGGGAAAGCCGCTCACTGTGCATGAGTCGACCGTTCCGATTCTCCGGCGCCTGCGGCCCCGGCGAAGTATGTGCACTCACGCGGCAGGCGGTAGCGGGCGCAGGCGGTGCAGACCGCCGCTCACCGTGCCTGGAGCGTTGGTCGTATCCGACGGCCGATCTCGACGACCGCTTCCCGGCTTGCCGAGCCCGGTGGCGCCACGGGAGCCGCCGGACCGATCCTGGCGCGGAGCCTTCACAGCATTGTCTGTTACTCGCCGTCCTACTAATGTGTATCGTCACAAGTACCGGCATCCACACATCCTTGTGACCGGGTACCGGCGCCGGTGACGATCGAGGAGGATCGATGAGGCTGTTCCGTAACCACGCCTCCGAACGGCTGACCGACCCGGGAGAGGTCGCGCTCACCGCCCGCAACGTGCATTTCGAATGGACCGGTATTCCACTGCACTGGATGAAATCCGATCCGATCGCCTCGCATGTCCTCAACGCTCTCAACCTGCTGTTACCCGAAGGCGAACGCAGCTTCCTGACGGCCTTCGGCGAGGCCCTGCCCTTCGTCCGCGACGAGAAGCTGCGTGCGGATATGCTCGGCTTCATCGGCCAGGAGTCGATGCATGCGGAAACCCACGCCGGATCGCACGAACTGCTGCTCACGGCCAACGGGATCGATCCCCAGCCTTATCTGGAACAGGCCGAGTACGTATTCCGCAAGACCATCGGTCCCCGGCGGTCCACCGCCACCCGGGCGGGACGCCAGCAGCTGGTGGATCGGCTCGCGGTGATCGCCGCGCTGGAACATTTCTTCGCCTTCCTGGGCGATTGGGTGCTCAACAGCGACCTGGAAAAGTTCGACGCCGATCCGCGCATGCTCGACCTGTATCGCTGGCACGGCGCAGAAGAGGTCGAGCACCGTAATGTCGCCCACGATGTCGCCGAATACTTCGGCGTCGGTTACCTGCGGCGGGGCGCGGTGATGATGCTGGTCTTCCCGTCGTTCCTGGTGCTTCTGGTGCGCGGGACCAAATACCTGGTGCACCGCGACCCTGCGCTGCCCGACCTCGGATATCCCCGGCTGCTGCCGCGGATTCTGCGGTCGATGTGGCGGGGTTCCCTCCCCGGCATCCCGGCCCTGCTGGTGAGTGCGCTGTCCACCTTCGAACCCGGATACAGTCCGGAATCGGTCGGCTCGACCGCCCAGGCCGTCGCGTACCTGGCGCAATCTCCGGCAGCCCGGGCAGCTTCGTGACCAGGCCCGTCCTGCCGCTGCCCGCCGACCTCTACGGGCGGCGCCGGCCCGACCGGACCCTGCGCGTTCTCGATGCCGTCGTGAACGCCCGGCTGAACTGGACGGCACTGACCAACCGTCGCGATCTGACACCGCGTATCGACGACCGCCGAATCCCGGTGGTGGTGACCGGGCGCCGAGTGGAAGCCTCCGACGAGGACGTGGTGAGCCTCCGCCTGACCGCACCCGACCGGCGTGCCCTCCCGCGGTGGCGCCCCGGAGCGCATCTCGATATCGAGCTGCCGTCCGGACGCCTACGGCAGTATTCGCTCTGCGGCGACCCCGCCGACACCCACCATTACCGGATCGCGGTGCGCCGTATCCCGGGCGGTGCGGGTTCGAACGAAGTGCACGACGCGCTGCCCGTCGGCTCGGCGCTGATGGTGCGGGGACCACGCAATGCGTTTCCGTTCGCCGCGCCCGGTTACGGGTCACCCGCGCGGCGGGTGCGGTTCGTGGCCGGAGGTATCGGGATCACGCCGATCCTGCCGATGATGCGGCTGGCCGAAACCCTCGGAATCGACTGGTCGATGATCTACACCGGGCGAGCCCTGGACACCCTGCCGTTCCTGGACGAGGTGCGCCGATTCGGCGATCACGTGACGGTCCGCACCGACGACCGGCACGGGCTGCCCACGGCCGCGGAACTTCTCGGCAAAGCCGGCGCCGGAACCGCCGTGTACTGCTGCGGACCCGCACCCATGGTCACCTCCATTGCCGGCACGGTGCGGGCAATGCCTGCGATAGAACTGCATTCCGAACGTTTCTCGGCGCCGCCGGTCGTGAACGGTATGCCGTTCCAGATCCAGTTGGGCGCCGGTGGCGAGGTGATCGATGTGCCGGCGGACCGATCCGCACTCGACATTCTGCTCGAACGCCGACCCGACCAGCCGTATTCGTGCCGGCAGGGCTTCTGCCGGACCTGCAAGGTCCGGGTATCGGCAGGCGTTCCCGACCACCGCGACCACGTCCTGACCTCCGCCGAGCGCGACCACGGCGACCTGCTGGTGTGTGTATCACGCTGTGCAGGCGGACGTCTCGTCCTCGACCTCTGATCCGACCACCCGCCCACAGCCTCAGGAGACCAGCGTGACGGTATCGATATCCGACTACCCGGCTACCGAACGAACGGTGCACCACCGTGGATTCGACCTCGCCGTCTACGAATACGGCGATCCGGACGCCGAAACCGTCGTCCTGGTCCACGGCTGGCCCGATACCCACCACCTGTGGAACGGCGTGATTCCGCTGCTTGCCCGGCGCTTCCACGTGGTCGCCTACGATACGCGCGGGCACGGCGCCTCCACCCGCACCGCACGGGTCGCCGATTTCCGGCTCGCCGAACTGTCCGCCGATTTCTTCGCGGTCGCGGAGGCCGTGAGCCCGGACCGGCCGGTACACGTCCTCGCCCACGATTGGGGTTCGGTGCAGGTATGGGAGGCGGTCTGCGAGCCGGGAGCGAGCGCCCGGATCGCCTCGTTCACCTCGGTATCCGGCCCGAATCTCGATCATCTGGCCGCCTGGGTACGGGCCCGGCTGCGCCGGCCGAGCGCACGAAATCTCTGGCAGCCGTTCACACAGCTCCTGTCGTCGGCCTACACCGGGTTCTTCATGACTCCGGGTCTGCCGCGGCTGGCGTTCGGTGCGCTCGCCACCGAACAGCGCTGGCGGCGGTTCATCCAGCTCATGAACAACACCGCGCCGTCGACGATCACCTTCGGGCCCACCTTGAAACAGGATATGGTCAACGGCCTGCTCATCTATCGGGCCAATATCGTCGCGCATCTGATGAAGCCGCGCGAGCGGACCACAGACGTACCGGTCCAGCTGATCGTCGCCGGCCGCGATATCGCGGTCCGGCCCGCCGGATACGACGATTCGGCGCGGTGGGTTTCGCGACTGTGGCGCCGCGATGTCCCAGCCGGGCATTGGATGCCGTTCTCGCATCCCTCCCTTCTCGCGACCGCGACCACCGAGCTGGTGGATGCCGTGGAGAAAGGCGAGTTCGCCACGGCAGACTCGGTCACCGCCGGGGAAACGCTCGGGCAGGTTCGGCAACTTCCTGTGGCGGACGGACCGCCGAAGAACGGAACCCGTTGAGTGCGCTCGGCCGGCACCGATCGGCGTAACCGGGCACGCCAGCGTGGTGCAGGTCTCGGGCCGACCCCCCGGTACGAAGGCTCGGCCGACCAGGCACCGAGCGGCGCGCCGAGATCGCGGCCCGGCGATCGGGCAGGTCATCACCTCGCCCAACTGCCGGGTCTGGTGTCGCCTGTTTCGAGCACGGGCTCGGCAGCCAGAAGGCCCGGCTACAGGACCCGTACTGTGGCTCCGCGCGCGGCCGGCGATCCCGGCGACGTAGTTGCCGGCCGGACAGGGAGCGGTGACGCGGAGACTGCCGAGGCTCAGGAAATTACGTCCGAACGGTCGGCCGGATCGTGCAGCGCGCGGCCGAAGCGCTCACTCCAGTCGCGGATCTGCGCGATCAGCTCCGGCGGTTCGAGCACCCGGAACTCTGCCTCGAGTGACCCCAGCGCCATGGTGGGCCAGTCCAGCGAATCGGTGGTCATCGATACCCGGCACCGGCCGGGCTCGACGGCCTCGACCGTAGCCCAGCGCCCGATCCGTTCCCGGACCGCGCCGGCCGGAGCCTCGACCAGGACTTCGATGCAGTAGGGCCGGGAAATCCGGTCGACCCCGGCCCGGACGAACTCCGCGGCATCGGCGGTGGGCAGCTCGCGTGGACGGAAACGGGAACCGTCACCGACGGGTCCGGTGAGCCGGTCGATCCGGAAGCTGCGCCAATCGTGCCGGGTCAGATCGAAGGCCACCAGATACCAGCGGCGCCCCAGGGCGACCAGCCGGTGTGGCTCGACATGGCGCTCGCTGTGCCGGCTGTCGGCCGCGGTGTAGGTGAAGCGCAGGCGCTCGCTGTCGCGGCAGGCCAGCGCGACGGTGGTGAGCGCGGCCGGATCCGGCCCCGGATCGGACCGGCCACCCCAATCGGCCGGAACAGTCATCGACCGGATCGCCTCGACCCGGCGGCGCAGCCGCGGCGGCATCACCTGCACCACCTTGGCCAGCGCCCGCACCGAGGATTCGGCGACTCCCTCGACCATGCCCTGCATCGCGACCTGCAGTCCGACGACCAGCGCGACCGCCTCGTCGTCGTCGACCATCAACGGAGGCAGCGCCGCACCCGCGGCCAGCTGATAGCCGCCGTCGACGCCACGCTGCGCCTCGACCGGATAGCCGAGGTCACGCAGCCGATCGACATCACGCCGCAAGGTTCGCGGCGAGACACCGAGACGCTCGGCCAACTCGGTACCAGGCCAGTACTTGTGGGTTTGCAGCAGCGACAGCAGGCGCAGGGTCCGCGTGCTCGTATTCGCCATACCTCGATTGTCGTCGAATTGCGGCCGGTTTCTGACCGCTGGTTACGGTCTAATTGGTATTTCCGTGCATGGAGATACCCGCGATGGTGCGGGCGGTGAGCGATCCGTCCGCGTGTTTGCGGCCCCATACCCACACAGGCGCGCCGATATCGATCCCGGCCGGATCGCTCGCGATCAGCACATAGAGCTTGGTCGAATCGTCGGAATATACGACGACCTCCGCGCTGGTGATCTCACTGCTCACGGTGAGAACCCCGTTGTCATTGGCCTGGACTTTGCCGAAGACGAACCCCGCCCCGACCTCCGGCGATGCGGGCCTGGCCGGCTCCGGCCGGGCGGACTCGGCGACAGGAGCCGACCCGGTGGCACCCACCTGCGGAGACGCCGCGACGAAAGTAGTAATCGCCGGCTCCCCGGCCGCGTGGGGGTCGGTGACACGACCGAGGTAGAAGCCACCGACAGCAAGCAGAACCGCAACCCCGAGCACGAGCCCCAGCAGGGCGTGACCACCCCAGTACGCCGGATGCAGGCCGTCGCCTCGGTTCGGATAGCCCGCCTGATCCGGCTCCCCGGCCCCGGCCGATGCCGCACGCCCGGTACCCGATGGTTGTTCGTCGAGACCGGCTTCGGCGGCCGGCTTCGAACCGGGTGAGCCGGGCCCGGCAACGGACCCGACGGCCCCGGGCCCCTTCGTCCGGTCGTCGGCGGTACCTCGCGCCACGCCGATTATTCGCGGATCCAAGAGACCGAACCGGTCGGCAGGCAAGTCGACTCCGCGGCGTGAGCCTGACCACGGAGTGCGCTTGCTAGGCATAGTGCCAGGTTAGGCTGTCTGTTCAGCCCCCTATCGTCACTGACGGGGAGAAGTCATCGAATGAAAGCTCCTCGCAGGCAATACTTCTCGCCGCCCGGTCACTCCGCGGCGACCACCTCCAGCACCTGTTCGCCGTAGCGGGCGAGTTTGCCCTCCCCGACCCCGCTCACCTCTCCCAGCGCCGGCAGATCCCCCGGTTTCCGGGCCGCGATTTCGCGCAAGGTCGCATCGTGGAACACCACGTAGGCCGGGACTCCCTGTTCCTTGGCGGTATCGGCACGCCACTGACGGAGCCTGTCGAACAGGGCCGAATCGGCATCGGAGAGGCCGACCGGCGCCGATTTCGCAGACTTGGCGTTGCGCGCCGCGCGCGAGGGAGTCGGGCGTTCGGGTTCCCGGCGGAAGCGCACCGTACGGCCGTCGAAGAGCACACCGTCACTGGCCTCGGTGAGGGTGAGGACTCCGTAGTCGCCGTGCACCGCGAGCAACCCCTGAGCCAGGAGCTGACGCACGACCCCGCGCCATTCGGTATCGCGCAGATCAGCGCCGACACCGAACACGCTCAGCTCGTGGTGGTCGTACTGCTGGACCTTCTGATTCTTCTTGCCGAGCAGGATATCGATGAGGTGGCCCGCGCCGAAGCTCTGGCCGCGTTCACGTTTCAGGCGCAGAACCGCCGACAGCAGCTTCTGCGCGGCAACGGTTCCGTCCCACGATTCGGGCGGGCTCAGACAGGTATCGCAGTTCCCGCACGACTGTGCGGGCTGACCGAAATACGCGAGCAACCGCGCACGCCGGCAATCGATCGTCTCGCACAGGGCCAGCATCGCATCGAGGTGCAGCTGCAACTGCCTGCGGTGCGCCGCGTCGCCGTCCGAGGAATCGATCAACCGGCGCTGCTGCACCACATCCTGCAGCCCGTACACCATCCAGGCCGTCGACGGCAGTCCGTCGCGGCCGGCGCGGCCGGTCTCCTGGTAGTAGCCTTCCACGGATTTGGGCAAGTCGAGATGGGCGACGAATCGGACGTCCGGCTTATCGATACCCATTCCGAACGCAATGGTCGCGACAATGACGAGCCCGTCCTCGCGCAGGAACCGGGCCTGGTTCTCGGCGCGGGTGCGATGGTCGAGGCCCGCGTGATAGGGCAGGGCGCGGATACCGTTCTCGGTGAGAAATGCCGCGGTCTTCTCCACCGAGTTCCGCGACAGGCAGTAGACGATTCCGGCATCGCCGGGATGCTCTGTGCGCAGGAAATCGAGCAATTGGCGATCGGGCCGGTTCTTCGGCTCGATCCGGTACTGGATATTCGGCCGGTCGAAACTGGCGACGAACCGGCGCGCTCCGCCGAGATCGAGCCGGGTGATGATCTCGTCGCGGGTTTTCTCGGTGGCGGTGGCGGTCAACGCGATCCGGGGGATATCCGGCCAGCGCTCGTGCAGTACCGACAACGCCAGGTAGTCGGGCCGGAAATCGTGACCCCACTGCGAAACACAATGCGCCTCGTCGATCGCGAACAGCGCGATACGGCCGGACCCCAGCAGCGCCACCGTGGATTCCATCCGCAACCGTTCCGGCGCCAGGTACAGCAAGTCGAGTTCGCCTGCCGCGAACTGCGCCTCGACCGCCCGGCGCTCGTCCGGGAACTGCGTGGAATTGAGGAACCCGGCCCGCACGCCGAGTGCGCTCAGCGCATCCACCTGGTCCTGCATGAGTGCGATGAGCGGCGATATCACCACCCCCACGCCATCACGGACCAGCGCGGGAATCTGATAGCACAGTGATTTGCCCCCGCCGGTGGGCATGAGTACCAGCGCATCACCGCCACCGATCACCTGCTCGACGATGGCGTGCTGTTCACCACGAAAGCTGTCGTACCCGAAGACCCGGCGTAATACCTCATGGGCGGCGTCGTCGGAGGGGGCGGGAGCTGCCACAGCGGTGTCTTCGGCGGTATCCACGCGGCCATCCTACGAGCGACCTCGATTCCCGGACCGCGCGAATGACGGCCGGACCGGCCGGACCGGCCGAGTTGTCCACATGGGGACAACCGTCGCCACCTGACGGTCACCAGAAAATTCCGGGAATTTCGACTAGGCCCGGAATTGCGGTCAAAAAGTGGCCGCAATGGGAAATAACGTGGGTATCGAACACGGAAAGAACCCCTCAGCAGCCCCTCTGAAAGGTGCAGACCATGGCCGAGACTGCAGCCCTCGACACGACCACCCCGCTGACCGGCGAACGCGCCGATATACTGGCCGTTCTGAGCAAGGCACGCCATTTCCTGCGATTCACCACCCGCGACCTGACCGACGAGCAGGCGGCGAGCAGCCCGACGGACAGCGAACTGTGCCTCGGCGGCCTGATCAAACACGTCACCGGTGTCGAACGGGGCTGGGTGGACTTCATCGTGCAGGGCACCGGGACCATGAAGGACTTCGACGATTTGACCGCCGAGGATTTCGCCGAGCGCGATGCCGAATTCCGATTGTTGCCGGGTGAGACACTCGCCGGGGTCCTCGACGCCTATGCCGAAGTAGCGGCCAGGACCGACGCGATGATCGCCACCGCCGACCTCGACCGCGCATGGCCGCTGCCCAAGGCGCCATGGTTCCAGGAGGATTCCTGGTCGGCTCGCCAGGTACTGCTGCACATCATCGCCGAGACCGCGCAGCACGCCGGTCACGCCGATATCATTCGCGAAGCCATCGACGGTGCGAAAACCATGGGCTGAGGCGATGGTCCCGGCCCCGCCGCGATAAGTGGGGCTGGGGCTCATCCCACCGGGCGATTCACGACCGCGCTTCCCGCCGGGGGGCTGCGCCCGGCTGGCGCGGGGCCGGCCGCCCGATCCGCTGTGGTTTCGCGAGGAGGCTCCAGATCGAGGAGCCGCCCGCGCGGCGTCGAGGCGGTTGCCGGCAAACAGGCGGTATACCAACCAGACGGCCGGACGCCTGGGGAGTGGATCGGACGGGCACCGCGTCGGCTCTACGACTCGTCGCCCGGCCTACTGGCTACCGGGCGAAACGGTCGAGTATCGGCTGATGCAGGCGTCCGTTGGTCGCGACCGCGTCACCACCGTGCGGGCCGGGCCGGCCGTCGAGAGCGGTGAAGGTGCCGCCGGCCTCCCGGACCAGGATGTCCAGCGCGGCCAGATCCCACAGCGACACCTCCGGTTCGGTGGCGATATCCACCGCCCCCTCCGCGACCAGGCAGTAGCTGAGGAAATCACCGTAGCCACGTACCCGCCACACCTCGTCGGACAGGTCGATGAACTTCTCCCGCAGGCCACGGTCACGCCAACCCGACAGGCTGGAGAACGCGAGGCTGGCCGAATCCAGTTCGGCGACGGCCGAAACGGTGATCGGCCGGGGCGCCCCGGGATGAAAAGTCGACCACGCGCCCTGACCCACGGCAGCCCACCAGCGCCGCGCCAGCGCGGGCGCGCTCACCACACCCACCACCGGCACCCCGTCCTCGAGCAACGCGATCAGCGTGGCCCATACCGGAACCCCCCGGACGAAATTCTTCGTGCCGTCGATCGGATCGATCACCCATTGCCGGCCGGAGAACTCGGCGCTACCACCGAACTCCTCGCCCAGCACCGAATCGTCCGGGCGGCCGTGCCGCAGCATCCGGCGGATCGCCTCCTCCACCGCCAGATCGGCATCGGAGACGGGGGTGAGGTCGGGCTTGGCGTCGACCTTCAGGTCCAGCGCGCCGAACCGTTCGCGGGTGATCGTGTCCGCCTCGTCGGCCAGGCGTAACGCGAGTTCGAGGTCAGAGGAGTGAGCAGCCACACCGAAACCCTAGCGCGCGTCTCACACCGCGACCGCCGGCGCCGCGACCAGCGCCTCCGCCCACCAGTGCACCTGGTCCGGCATGTGCCGTACCGCCGCTTCGGGTTCGGCGGGTGCGAGCAACAGCAACTGCCCGTCGTCACCGAACAGCCGGTAATAGCGCGGGAACGGCACATATTCGCGGACAGTGTGCGCATCCAGTTCGCTGAACACCTGCCGCAGATGTTCGATTGCGGTGAGCCCGCCGGTGGCGCCGCTGTATCCGACGAAAGCGACCGGTTTGCGCTGCCACTGGGTGAAATGACAGTCGATCGCGGCCTTCAACGAGGCCGGATAGCTGTCAGGCCGACGGTTCGGTCCGACTACCCAGATCGCCCGCGGCGATATCGCTGATGATCGAACCGAGCCGGCGACATGCTCGTCGGCACAGGACTCGTCGCCGGGCGGGGCCGGCTTCGCGCTCGCCCGTCACCCCGGCGGAGCCCGCGACCCCCCCGGGCGATGGGCGCTTCCCCCCCCGGCATGCGAGAAAGCGGCCGAGGGCCTCCGCGCCTGTGCGGTTTCCCCGCGCTCGACGCTGCTAGTAGCCTTGAACATCGTGCATCCTGACGTTACCGCCGACCTCGCCGAACTCGACGCGACCCTGAAGACCGTCGAATCGGTCCTCGATATCGAGGAGCTGCGCCGTCGTATCGACGAACTGGAGCATCAGGCGGCCGATCCCGAGTTGTGGAACGACCAGGATCATGCGCAGCGGGTGACCAGTGAGCTCTCCCACGCGCAGGGTGAGCTGCGCCGGGTGGCGGAGTTACGGCAGCGTCTGGAGGACCTGCCGGTGCTCTACGAGCTGGCCGAGGAGGAAGAGGGCGAGGCGCGCACGAGCGCGCTGGCCGATGCCGATGCCGAGCGCGCCGCGCTGCACACCGATGTCGAGGCCCTCGAGGTGCGCACACTGTTGTCCGGCGAGTACGACAAACGTGATGCGCTGGTCAATATCCGTTCGGGTGCCGGCGGTGTGGACGCCGCCGACTGGGCCGAGATGCTGATGCGCATGTACATCCGCTGGGCCGACCGGCACAAGTATTCGGTCGAGGTGTACGACACCTCCTACGCCGAAGAAGCCGGTATCAAGAGCGCCACGTTCGTGGTGAAGACCCCGTATGCCTACGGCACCCTCTCGGTGGAGATGGGCACCCACCGGCTGGTGCGGATCAGTCCGTTCGACAACCAGGGACGCCGCCAGACCTCGTTCGCCGAGGTCGAGGTGCTGCCGGTGGTCGAGACCACCGACCATATCGACGTCCCGGAAACCGATATCCGGGTCGATGTGTACCGGTCCTCGGGCCCGGGCGGGCAGAGCGTCAACACCACCGACTCGGCTGTGCGGATCACCCATATCCCGACCGGCATCGTGGTCACCTGCCAGAACGAGAAATCCCAGCTGCAGAACAAGGTTTCGGCCATGCGGGTGCTGCAGGCCAAACTGCTGGAACGGAAACGGCAGGAAGAACGCGCGCAGATGGATGCGCTCAAGACCAACGAGGGTGCGTCCTGGGGCAACCAGATGCGGTCCTATGTGCTGCACCCGTATCAGATGGTCAAGGATCTGCGCACCAACTACGAGGTGAACAACCCCTCCGCGGTGCTCGACGGCGATATCGACGGTTTCATCGAATCCGGCATCCGCTGGCGGATGAGTACAGTTCTGCAGGAGAGCTAGCCCTCCCCCGATTCCGGGGAAGCGCAATGGATCCGGAGCAGATGCGGGAACGGGTGGTCTGATGCGTGCGGAAGGGACCGACACCCTTGCCCTGTCCCTGGCATTATCGTCCGATGTGACAGGTTGGCTGCGTTCGTCCGGGCTCGAGATCGTCCTGCTGATCCTCGGAGCCATGCTGTTCGCCCGCTTCGCCAGCTACGTGCGCGACCGCGTGACCCAGCGCATCGATTCCGGTTTCCGTGGCGGCGACGCCCTGGTGCGGTCCGAAGCGGCCAAACACCGGCATGCCCTCGCGCAGGTGCTGACCTGGGTCGTCCTGACCGTCGCCTATGTGCTGGTCGCCATGGAGGTGCTGCAACGGCTGGGGTTCTCCATGTCGGGGCTGGTCGCGCCCGCCGCGGTCCTCGGCGCCGCACTCGGTTTCGGCGCGCAGCGCATCGTGCAGGACATTCTGGCCGGGTTCTTCCTCATCACCGAACGCCAATACGGTTTCGGTGATGTGGTGCGGATCGCGGTGACCGGCGTCGCGGATCCGGCCGAGGGCACGGTGGAGGATGTGACCCTGCGGGTCACCAAACTGCGTAACCCGGACGGTGAGGTGATCACCGTACCGAACGGCCAGATCGTGAAAGTGACGAATTTGTCCAAGGATTGGGCGCGGGCGGCAATCGATGTACCCGTCGCGGCGAGCGCCGATATCCTGCGGATCAACGAGGTACTGCACGAGGTGGGCGGGCAGGCCTACCGCGACCCCCGCCTCGAACCGCTGCTGCTGGACGAGCCGACGGTGATGGGCGTGGAGGACCTGACCGTGGACCAGATGAACATCCGGATGGTGGCTCGGACACTGCCGGGCAAACAGTTCGAAGTCAGCCGCGAGTTGCGGGTGCGGGTGGCCGCGGCGATGCGCCGGGAGGGTTTGAATGCGCGCGCGTAGATCGACGCTGGTGCTGGCCGGGAGCTGGATCGCGATCTTCGTGCTGTACCTGTTCGTCAAACCGGACGAGATCGCCCGGCAGCCACCGGCGCCTGCGCCCACCGTGGCCCCCGCCTCGCCCATCGGCTTCGGACAGGGGTCACCGGCGGTGGCCGTCCGGGAGGAATAGGGCCACCGATACCGCCCGCCGACGCGTTCGTTATCGAATGGTTACACTGACTCCTCGTGATCACCCTGCGCGACGTCAGCAAGTCGTATCCGACCGCGACGCGAGCCGCACTGGAGAACGTCACCGTCCATATCGACAAGGGTGAGTTCGTCTTCCTCATCGGTCCCTCCGGCTCCGGCAAATCGACCTTCATGCGGATGCTCATCAAGGAGGAGATCCCGACCGGGGGCGAGATCCATGTCGCGGATTTCCGGGTGGATCGGCTGCCCGGCCGGCGGGTACCCCGGCTGCGGCAGCGGGTGGGCTGCGTGTTCCAGGATTTCCGGCTGCTGCAACAGCGGACGGTCACCCAGAATGTGGCGTTCGCGCTGGAGGTGATCGGTAAACGCCGCCAGTTCATCGACCGGACCGTGCCGGAGGTATTGGAGTTGGTCGGGCTGAGCGGGAAAGCCGACCGGCTGCCCAGCGAACTGTCCGGCGGCGAACAACAGCGGGTCGCGATCGCCCGAGCCTTCGTGAACCGCCCGCTGGTGATGCTGGCCGACGAACCCACCGGCAACCTCGACCCCGAGACGAGTTACGAGATCATGCTGCTGCTCGAGCACATCAACCGGATGGGCACCACCGTGCTCATGGCCACCCACGACCCGTTGATCGTGGACGGTATGCAGCGCCGGGTGGTGGAGCTCTATGAGGGCCGGCTGGTTCGCGATCAGGCGACCGGCGGTTACGAGGTGGCCCGGTAATGCGCGCGGGCTTCCTGTTCGGCGAGGTCTCCGAGGGCCTGCGCCGTAACCTCACCATGACGATTGCGATGATCCTGACGACGGCAGTCTCCCTGACCATGCTCGGTGGCGGCATCCTGGCGATCCGGATCGCCGACAAGACCGAGCAGTACTTCCTGGACCGGCTCGAAGTGCGGCTGTATCTGACCGAGGACATCTCCGCGAACGATCCGGACTGCGCGCAGGATCTCTGCCAGACCTTGATGGCCGATCTGAAAACCGTCGACGGCGTGGAGACGGTGCAGTACCTCAACCGCGACGCCGCGGTCCGGGAGGCCACGGAGAAAACCTTCAAGGACCAGCCGGAACTCGCCGAGTACGTGAGCGAGACGCCGTTACCGGCCTCGTTGCGGGTCAAGATGAGCGATGCCTCGCTCTATCCCACGATCTACGAGCAGTTCTCCGAAAGCCCCGGGGTGGGCATGGTGCGCAACGACAAGGACATCGTGGACCGGCTGGTGAGCCTGTTCGACGGATTGCGCAATGCGGCGTTCGGGATGGCTGTACTGCAGGCGGTGGCGGCGCTGTTGCTGATCGCGAACATGGTGCAGATCGCGGCGTTCACCCGGCGGACCGAGGTGCACATCATGCGCCTGGTCGGCGCCACCCGCTGGTACACCCAGTTGCCGTTCCTGCTCGAGGCCGTGGTGGCCGCGCTGGCGGGCGGCCTGCTCGCGACAGCGGGCCTGTTCGCGGCCCGCCCACTGGTGATCGACCGCGCCCTGGGCGATCTGTTCGCGAGCAACGTTTTCCCGGCGATCACCTTCGACGATATTTTCACCACCGCGCTGATGGTTGTCCCGGTCGGCGTGGTGTTCGCGGGGCTCACCGCCTACGCCACCCTGCGCTGGTACGTGCGCGAGTAGCGCGCCCGGCCGTACAGGCCGGTCACAGCGCTACGAGCGCTACGACCCGGTCACGAAAACATGTCCAAGGCAGCCGGAGCACGCACCCTCCGGCTTCCCGCGCACACCGTTCCGGTACCGCCCGTCCGCTGCTGGACGGGCGGTACCGCTCTGCCGTGTGGGTAATCCCCGAGAGATGTCCGCTCACCAGGACAGAACTGGCACTCGACGCCGTTCTTACTCTTCAGTAAGATAGCCTTACTCCGCAGTAAGATAGCTGGGGCCAGACCCTCACCCCGCGCGAGAAAACAGGTGATGATGAGCATTCGAGACAGCGCTACCAAGCGGCGTCCGGACAACGGCGTCCGCCAGGAGAACGGGGTGGGCCTGCACCAACCCAAACGGGATTGGATGGGCGCCGCCATGCGGGTCATGTCGACGATCACCGGCTCGGAACTCGCCGAGAAATACAATCTCCGCAAACCGATCGACCGGGTCACCTACGAAAGCACCCGAACCGGCTTCCGGACCCTGGGTGCCGCGACCCGCGCCTTCAACAAGGTCGCCGGTGGCGGCGCGCCCAAGCGTCTCCCGGACAACGAGTCGAAGACCAAGGACTACTTCGATCTCACCCCCACCGACGAACAGCAGATGATCGTCGAGACGGTCCGGGAGTTCGCGGCCGAGATCCTGCGCCCGGCCGCGCACGACGCCGACGAGGCCGCCGCCGCCCCGAAAGATCTGCTGGGCCGCGCCGCAGAACTCGGTATCACCCTGATCAACGTGCCCGAAGAGCTGGAGGGCGCGGCCACCGAACGCGGTGCCGTCACCAACTCGATGGTGGCCGAGGCGCTCGCACACGGGGATATGGGCCTGGCCCTGCCACTATTGGCACCCAGTGGCGTCGCCGTCACACTGTCCCAATGGGGCACCGACGCCCAGCAGCAGACCTATCTCCCCGCGTTCACCGGCGAGAACGTGCCGCAGGCGTCGGTCGTCATCAGCGAACCGCGCGCCCTGTTCGATCCGTTCACCCTGCAGACCACGGCCGTGCGGTCGCCCAGTGGTTACCGGCTCAACGGTGTGAAGAGCCTGGTCCCGGCCGCCGCCGACGCCGAGCTCTTCGTGGTCGGCGCGGAACTCGACGGCCGCCCGGCACTGTTCATCGTGGAATCCGACGCCCAGGGCCTGTCGGTGGAGGCCGATCCCAGCATGGGTCTGCGCGCGGCCGGTCTGGGCCGGCTCGTCCTGGACAATGTTGCCGTCGGGACCGACGCGATCCTCGGTGAGGGCGATGCCAAACAGCACGCCGCCGACTACCGCGACGCAGTCCAGCTGGCCCGTCTGGGCTGGGCCTCCCTGGCCGCCGGAACCGGCCAGGCCGTACTCGACTATGTGATCCCGTACGTCAACGAGCGCGAGGCATTCGGCGAACCGATCAGCCACCGGCAGGCAGTGGCCTTCATGGTCGCCGATATCGCCATCGAACTCGACGGCCTGCGTCTGGTGACCCTGCGCGGCGCGGCCCGTGCCGAACAGGGCCTCACCTTCGCCCGCGAGGCCGCGCTGGCCAAGAAGCTCGCGACCGACAAGGGAATGCGGTTCGGTCTCGACGGTGTGCAGCTGCTCGGCGGGCACGGTTTCACCAAGGAACACCCGGTCGAGCGCTGGTACCGCGATCTGCGCGGTATCGGTATCGCCGAGGGAATCGTGCTCGTGTAATCGGCGCCGCCAACGGCGGCGCGGGGTTCGGGGCCCCGTGGGTCTCGTTCTTCATTCCGCCGCTCCTCCGCAACGCTGCACCGCTCCGTCGCTCCAGAACGAGACGGACCCCGAACCACAAAGGTGAAGCTCCAGGAGGGCGCAGAGCGCACGCCGACCGGCATTCGGCAAGCGGTGAGCCGCAAGGACCCCCGATCCTTCATCCAGGAGATTTTTGATGATCAATCTCGAACTTCCCAAAAAGCTGCGGGCCAGCGCGAATCAGGCCCATCAGGTGGCCGCGCAGATCTTCCGGCCGATCTCGCGCAAATACGACCTCGCCGAACACGAGTACCCGGTGGAGCTCGACACGATGGCCGCCATGGTCGACGGGCTCAGCGATTCGGGCACCCAGAAGATCAGCGGCGCGGCGGGTGGCCGGTCCGATGAGGACGAAAGTCCCGCCACCATGCCCGTCAACGCCAACGGCGGCAATATGTCGGCGCTGCTCAACGCGCTGGAAACCTCGTGGGGCGATGTCGGGCTGATGCTGTCGATCCCCTATCAGGGGCTGGGCAATGCCGCGATCGCCGCGGTCGCCACCGACGAGCAGCTGGAACGGTTCGGCAAGGTGTGGGCTTCCATGGCCATCACCGAGCCCAGCTTCGGCTCCGATTCGGCCGCCGTCACCACCACCGCCGTCCTCGACGGCGACGAATGGGTGCTCAACGGCGAGAAGATCTTCGTGACCGCCGGTGAGCGCTCCACCCATATCGTGGTGTGGGCGTCGGTGGATCGCAGCCTCGGCCGCGCCGCCATCAAATCGTTCGTGGTCCCGCGTGACGCCCCCGGCCTGTCGGTGGCCCGGCTCGAGCACAAGCTCGGCATCAAGGCCTCCGATACCGCGGTACTGCTGCTCCAGGACTGCCGGATCCCGAAGGACAATATCCTCGGCAGCCCGGAAGTGAACGTGGAGAAGGGTTTCGCGGGGGTCATGCAGACCTTCGACAACACCCGCCCCATGGTCGCGGCGATGGCCATCGGCGTCACCCGGGCCGCGCTCGAGGAACTGCGCACCATTCTCACCGACGCGGGTATCGAGATCTCCTACGACACCCCGCCCAACAACCAGCACGCCGCGGCGGCCGAATTCCTGCGGATGGAGGCGGACTACGAATCCGCCTACCTCCTGGCGATGCGGGCGGCCTGGATGGCCGACAACAAACAGCCCAACTCGCTCCAGGCCTCGATGTCGAAGGCGAAGGCAGGTCGTACGGGCACCGATGTGACCCTGAAGTCGGTCGAACTGGCCGGCGCCGTGGGGTATTCGCAGCGCCTGCTGCTGGAGAAGTGGGGTCGCGACTCCAAGATTCTCGACATCTTCGAGGGCACCCAGCAGATCCAGCAGCTCATCGTCGCCCGCCGGGTCCTGAACAAGACCAGCGCCGAACTGAAGTAGGCAGATCACCGAGCGGAACCGGTCCGGAACGCCGTAGCGGTCCGGGCCGGTTCGGCATGCCTCCGTCCGGCACCGGTTCCGCGAGGTTCGACGGTTACTTCGTTCGGCTGCTCATCACATCGTTCGGCGGCGCCGGGGAGGCCGGCCCTCGCCTTACTCGGGCGCGGCCGGACCGAGATTGCGCTCCCCACGCCCGCGCGGCGTTCTGGACAGCGTGCCGACCGGGTGACATGTTGGTGACGACCATTTTCGCGATTTGTTCGACCCGGCGGGTTCGCCTCCGCTCGACGCCCGGATCCGCCGGTACGTGTTGCCCCTCTCCACCCTGCTGACCCCACCCCCGGGTGCAGTGCCCCGGATAACGTATCTGCAAGGAGACTGGTTATGCGCACAAAGGGCTTCGCCCGTCGGCTCGTCACCTCACTCGCCGCTACGGCCGCGGCCACCATGCTCTTCACCGGACATGCCACCGCCGAGCCGGCCCAGGTCGATTGGGTGTCGGCGACCCAGCAGCTACGGACGGCCGCCGCGGGCAACCCCGGCGCCGAACGTGCCGTCGATATGCTCATCGGCGATCCGCGGGTCACCGATGCCGCGCGCGAGGCGGCGCTACCGGCCCAGCCGTTCCAGATTCCGGCCGAGTCGAATATCGGCCGCGGGGGCGGACCGGGCATGTACGGGTCGGGTGTGGCGCTGAATGTCGACGGTTTCCGGTTCGCTTTCTTCGGCGGCCCCGGCACCATCGCCCCGAATCAGGCCGGGGCCCGGCTGGAGGTGGTCTGGCTGAACCTGTCGAACGGCCGCAGCGGGATGGAACCACTGACCGAGCACATCGACATCATCGCCGACACCACCATCCGCACCCGGGTGATCGATCCGGGGCCCGGCATGATCGTGGCCGCCGTCTACGGCAGCCTGTGGCATCGGTGGCCGGTCCCGGTGAGCGCGGAACACCCGGATGGCTTCCAGTACGCGCGCGGGGAGATCACCTTCCCGTCGCTGGGCTCGATCTACAACTGAGCCTCCGGCAGATAAGCACAGCTCGGGCACGTGCCGGATATCCGGCACGTGCCCATTTCATGGGATGTTCGGGCTACGGCGGCGGTGTCGTTTTTGTCCGGTGCGTACGTTGTGAGCGTACGCACTTTCACTGCTACCGTGAGCCCCGATATGCCGTTCGGAATCGCTAGGTCGAGTGCCGACGCGAGGATCTGTGGAGGTGTTCGAGGGTGAACCTGGCGCATACGCTGGAGACTGTCAAGGCATATGGGCTGCTGCAGTCCAGTGGATTCATCGATCTGAAGAATCCGGGGGAAACTCTGCGGACGCTCAAGGATTCCAAGACCTATATCCCGCAGGCGACGCTGATCATGCATTCGGCCCGGATCGCCCCGGATGCGCAGGGCCTGGTCGACGAGCGCGGTGAGCTGAGCTACCGCGAACTCGACGAGCAGTCCACGAAGATCGCGAACGGCCTGCGCAAGGCCGGCCTCACCGAGGGCACCGTGATCGGCATCCTGGCCCGCGACCATCGCGGCCTCATCCTGTCGATGGCCGCCGCCGGTAAGCTGGGGGTGAAGATCGCCCTGATGAACACCGGCTTCGCCAAACCGCAGTTCGCCGAGGTGTGCGAACGCGAGAAGGTCGCGGCGGTCCTGCACGACAGTGAATTCCTCGGCCTGCTCGACGCTCTGCCGGCCGATATGCCGCGTTTCCTGACCTGGGTGGACGAGGGCACCGAACTCCCCGAAGGCGCGAAGAGCCTCGACGATCTGATTGCCGAGAACGGCCTCGACGAACTGCCCGTACCGAGTAAGCCGGGTGGTTTCATCATTCTGACCAGCGGTACCACCGGATTGCCGAAGGGCGCGCCGCGCGAGAAGGCTTCCCCGCTGGCCACCGCGCAGTTCCTGGACCGGATGCCGTTCCGCAAACGCGCCACGATGGTGATCGTGTCACCGATCTTCCACAGCACGGGCCTCGGTACCTGGCTCGTAGCCACCGGCCTGACCAACAAAATAGTCATGCGGCGCCGTTTCGACGCCGAAGCGACATTGAAGATGGTGTCCGATCACAAGGCCGATATGCTCGTCGCGGTACCGACCATGCTGCACCGGATGGTGGAACTGCCCGAGGAGATCCGGGCGAAGTACGATACGTCCTCGCTGAAGGGCATCGTGCTGGCAGGCTCGGCCCTCTCACCGGAACTCAGCATCCGCGCGGCCGAGGTCTTCGGACCGGTGGTCCACAATCTCTACGGATCCACCGAGGTCGCCATCGCGACCGTTGCCCAGCCGCACGAGCTCGCCAAAGCCCCCGGCACCGTCGGCCGTCCCCCGCTGACCTGTGATGTGCGGTTGTACGACGACAACGACAAGCGCGTCGACGCCAAGGATGTCACCGCCCGGATCTTCGTCCGCAGCGGTGCACCGTTCGAGGGGTATACCGACGGCCGGCACAAGCAGATCATCGACGGCTACATGTCCAGCGGGGATGTCGGTCATTTCACCGAGGACGGCCTGCTGATGGTCGACGGCCGCGACGACGACATGATCGTCTCCGGCGGCGAGAACGTCTTCCCGCAAGAGGTGGAGAACCTGCTGCTGGAACGCGAGGACATCTTCGATGCCGCCGTGGTCGGAGTGGACGATGTGGAGTTCGGTAAGCGGTTGCGCGCGTTCGTCGTGCCCGAACCCGGCCATACGCCGACCGAGGACGAGATCAAGGCCCACGTGAAGGAGAACCTGGCCCGGTACAAGGTGCCGCGCGAGGTCGTGTTCCTCGAAGATCTGCCGCGCAATCCCACCGGGAAACTGCTGCGCCGGGTCCTGGTGGAATACGAGGTCTGATACCGCTTCCGAGACGACGAAACCGGGACATTCCACAGCGATGTCCCGGTTTCTTTACTGTCCGAGACAATGCCGTCGCATCGGGCGGCCGGATTGCTAGGGTTGGCACAGCACTGGAGCTCGAACAGGTAGGCCGCCGGTCCGGCGGTTGTGCCGCGGAAGGTTGTCGCCGATGCAATTGTCGCTGCCCGGCCCCGTTCGCAAAGCCGGCGATATCGCGCTGGCCGTGAACGTGATGCGTAAACGCGGCCTGTTCGATCCGCTGCGGCTCGACCATGCCGTCAAGTCGATGGTCAATGCGGGCAGATACGGTCCGTTCGCGGCTGTCGTGATGCATGCCGTGCAGGACCGTCCCGACTCCCCCGCAATCGCCGACGAAAAAGGCGAGCTCACCTTCCGCGAGCTGGACGAACAGTCGAACGCCTTCGCGCGCGGACTCGTCGAACACGGCCTGCGCGCCGGTGATGTGGTGGCGATCCTGGCCCGCGACCACCGCGGCATGGTGCTGAGCATGCTGACCTGCGGCAAACTGGGTCTGCGTGCGGTACTGATGAACACCGGCTTCGCCACACCGCAGTTTGCCGATGTGGCCGAACGCGAGCGGGTCAAAGCCGTCCTGCACGACAGCGAATTCTTCGAGCTCCTGAGCGCGATCCCGGAGTCGATCCCGCGCATCCTGACCTGGGTCGACGAATCCGACCACGCCGATCCGGCGATCCCCACGGTCCAATCGGTATCCGCCGGACAATCCACCGCACCGCTCACCGCACCCGGTAAACCCGGCGGCACGGTTATCCTGACCAGCGGTACCACCGGAACCCCGAAAGGCGCCCCGCGCGACAAGGTCAGCCCCTTCATCTCCGCCCAGTTCATCGACCGGGTTCCGCTGCCCAGCAACGGCACCATGGTGATGGCGGCGCCGATCTTCCACGGCACCGGACTGTCTCAGTTCAGCCTCGGCCTGGGTCTCGGCAACCGGGTGATCTTCCAGCAGCGGCGTTTCGACCCCGAGCTCACCCTCGCCAATATCGAGCGCTACCGGGCGGATTCACTCGTCGTGGTACCGACCATGCTGCAGCGCCTCCTCGATCAGCCACGCGAAATCCTGGACCGCTACGACGTGTCCTCGCTGCGGGTCATCTTCGCGGCCGGTTCGGCGATCCCGCCGGATGTGGTGGTGCGCACCGGCGAATACTTCGGCGATGTGCTGTACAACCTGTACGGCTCCACCGAATGCGCGGTGATCACCGTGGCCACACCGGAGGAACTGCGGGCCGAGCCGACCACGGCGGGCCGGCCACCGGTCGGAGTGCGGATCGCGCTGTACGACGAGAATCGCAAACGGATCACCGAACCGGGCGTGACCGGCACGATCTTCATCGACAACCCACACGCGTTCAAGGCCTATACCGACGGCCGGACCAAGGAGCAGGTCGACGGGATGATGTCGTCCGGCGATGTCGGGCATCTGGACCGTAACGGTCTGCTGTTCATCGACGGCCGCGACGACGATATGATCGTCTCCGGCGGCGAGAACGTCTTCCCCCAGGAAGTCGAGCATCTCATCGCGAACCGCCCCGATGTCCTGGAGGCCGCGGTGGTCGGCGTGGACGATCGCGAGTTCGGCAAACGCCTACGGGCGGTCGTGGTCCCCGGCCCCGATTCGGCACGCGACCCGCAGGAGATCAAGGACTACGTCAAGGCCAATCTCGCCCGTTACAAGGTTCCTCGCGAAGTGATCTTCCTCGACGAACTCCCCCGCAACGCCACCGGCAAACTGCTCCGCAAACCTCTGACGGAGCTGGAATCGAACCAGTGACCCGCCGACCACACGGCTACGAGCCCGGGCGGTCGACACCAGCGCCGCCGCCGACCAGGACCTGGACCGTCGGCCCCACCGACGAACAGCAGCACCGGCTCCAGCCGGGAGTCCGGGCCTCGCCACCCACTGAACCGATGTGACAACGGCGGCACGCGGTTCAACGAGGCCCGGCAACGGTTCGGCCCGTCGAGACGACCGAACCCCACACGCGCCGGCGGGCCGAAAACACAGCTATCATCGCCCGGTGCAGATCAGGTTCGGTGCCACCCATCCGGTGGACCGTCGCGGTGCCGCCCGCGTCCGTGGTGCGGTGGCCGGACTGATCTCGGGCAGCGTGGCGGTAGCCGCTCACGGCTGGGCCGCCCCCACCACTGTCCCCGACAGTACGGCGATCATGCTGCTCGGTGCCACGGCCGCGGCGTTGGGCGCGCTGGTGTCCGGGTTACGCACCGGGGCAGCCGGGCTCACCACCGCACTGACGGCCGGCCAACTGCTGGGCCATTTCTGCCTCGGCTGGGGCAGCGGGCACCTGCACCACGGTGACCTGCAACTGACACCCGCGATGATCGCGGCACATGTACTGGCCGCGTGGGCCGCCGCGCTGCTCGTCCGGGGCGCCGAGGCCGCCTACCGGACCGGTACGGCAGCGCTTGCCCGGATCATCCCGCGCTTTCCGCGAGTCCCCGCGATCGCCGGGCCGGCTCCGCTGCGAACGACGCATCGCGACCGCCTGATTCCACGCATCCTCGTGACGGGTACCGGGGGTACCCGCGCCCCACCCGCAACCGTCCTGGTCTGATCACTCGTTCCGGCCTGCGGGCCGCGCCGTGCCTGCCGCACGGTTCGCCGTCGTCCGCGCCGGATGTCCTCATCCCGGTCGAGCCCGTAGCCGGCCGCCGGGGTCTGTGCGCACACCCGGCACGGCCCGGTGATGCGCCCGAACCAGCACAGGCAGGTAGCAACCTTGAGTACCACCGAGGTCGCCGCGGCGCGCGATAATGCCGCTCCCGCGACCGATACGAACAGGCCGGGCCGAGGCGCATTCCGCGCGCTCGCACTCCGGCTGCATTTCTACGCCGGCCTCTTCGTGGGGCCGTTCGTCCTGATAGCGGCGGTGACCGGAGCCCTCTACGCGATCTCCCCGACCATCGAATCCTTTACCGGCCGAGACGTGCTGTACGTGGGTTCCGAGGGTCCGCAACGGCCGCTGTCGGAGCAGGTAGCCGCGGGAGTCGCGATACGCCCGGATCTCACCCTGGTCGCGGTCGCCCCGGCACCGGAACCGGGCGAAACGACCCGGGTCCTGTTCAGCGATCCCGGTCTCGGGGAATCCGACCGCCGTGCGGTCTTCGTCGACCCCGTCACCGCGCAGCCGGTGGGCGAATCCGTGGTCTACGGCAGCTCGGGCGCGCTGCCGGTCCGGGCCTGGATATCGCAGGCACACCGCCACCTGCATCTGGGTGAACCGGGCCGGCTGTACTCCGAGCTGGCAGCCTCGTGGCTGTGGCTGATCGCCCTGGCCGGGCTGGTGCTGTGGGTACGGCGTGTGCGGGCGCGCCGCCGCCGCAACTCCACGGCCTGGCTGTTCGCCCCCGATCTGACATCGAATACGCGCGGACGGCGGCTCAACTGGCACGGGGCGGTCGGCATATGGATCCTGCCGATCCTGCTTCTGTTGTCGGCAACAGGACTCACCTGGTCGACCTATGCGGGCGCCAACATCGAGCAGTTGCGGGAGAACCTCAGCTGGACCACCCCCACGGTCGACACCGCGCTACCGAATACACCGTCTGCGGACCACTCCGGACACGCCGGCCATCACGGCGGGCCCACGATGACACATACCGTCCCCACCGAGCGGATCGAGCAACTGGACACCGTACTGGCCGCCGCCCGCACGGCCGGAGTAACCCGCGCTGCCGAGATCAGCATCCCCGGCGACGACGCCGGCGCCTTCGCCGTGAAGGAACTGCGCCGGTCGGGCACCCTCACGGTGGACGCGGTCGCGGTCGACGGTGCCACCGGAGCGATCACCGACCGGCTCCCCTATTCCGAGTGGACTCTCATGGCCAAACTGGCCAATTGGGGTATCCAGCTCCATATGGGCCTGATGTTCGGCCTGCTCAACCAGCTACTGCTGTTGGCGGCGATGATCGGCCTGATCACCGTGATCGTGCGCGGTTACCGCATGTGGTGGCAGCGCCGCCCCGCCACCGCCGGCACCTGGCGCGCCGCAGGTAAACCCCCACAGCGTGGTGCGCTTCGCCGCTCCCTGCGGCTCGCTGTCCCGGTGCTTGCCGTAGCGGCGCTGATCGGCTGGTTCGCGCCGGTTTTCGGCCTGAGCCTGCTGGGTTTCCTGGTGGTCGACATCATCGTCGGCCGGGTACGGAGACTGCGGGCGGCCGCCTGAGAAACCCGACGCGCACGCCGGGGCCGGCATAGTCCGGCTCCGGCGTGCCTCCACCCACCGACCCGGCGATACCGATACGGCTGGGTCACAGCACGCAGGTCGACCATATGCCATCCGACCGCAGATCACGGCTGCAGGCGACTTCCGCCCGGCTACCGGGCCGGCCTGGTGAACCCCGCGCCCGGACCGGCGGTTTCGAAGGCCCCGGCCGCTGCAACCCGATTCGGCGGGCCTTGTCGCACCGTTCCCGATCCGCTCGATTTCTTCACCTTCGGCGGGTTGTCCCACTCAGCTCCTCCCTGGGGTGCTACGCGTGGTCACCTGCGGGAGCCTGGGGTTCTTCACCCAGATGTGTTCGAGCACAAAACCGTCGCGGCCATGGCCGTCGAAGCCGGTGGCGCCCACAGTCTGCCCGGCGGACAGGTACGAATGTCGTGGCAGTGTCCGGCAATCCAGCGATGCCGACGTGCCGCCGACGACCACGACCACGGTGCCTTGTCCCCGAAATCGGCCGCCGTGCGCATACCGCCTGCGACGGCGTGTACACCGTCAGCACGTACTACCGGTCTACCGGCGCCAGACCTCCGTGAGGCCACCGTTCCGGATCGCCCGGCCGGCCGGGCGCCGCTGTCCGGAGTCACCCGAGTGGCCCGGCGCCCGGACCGGCGATGGCTTCGAAGGTTCGTGAACGGTTGTAGCCGATTTCGGCCAAGCGCTGCCGTACCACCTCGCCGATCCGCTCGGCGTCGGCGGTATCGACCAGGGCGATGATGCTGCCGCCGAATCCACCGCCCACCATGCGAGACCCGTGTGCCCCGGCCTGCTGCGCCGTGTCGACGGCCGCATCCAGCACCTCGGTGGAAACGGCGAAATCGTCGCGCAGCGAGGCATGGCCCTCGCTCAGCAGAGGGCCGATGGCCCGGGGGTCCACCCCTTCGCGGAGCAGTGCGGCGACGCGGCGCACCCGCTCGTTCTCACTCACCACATGGTGTGCGCGGCGGTACAGCACGGGGTCGGTGAGGCCGGTGAGCTGGTCGATACCGCCGATATCGCGCAGCGAGCCCACGCCGAGCGCCGCTGCCGCTTCGGCGCATTCGCCCCGGCGGGCGGCGTATCCGCCGCCGGCGTGCTCGTGGGCCTGACCGGTATCGATCACCAGCAGTCGCAGACCGGTCGCCGCCAGGTCGAACGGGAGCTGTTCGAGCCCCCCGGTTTCCGAGCTCTGGAAGGCACGCACGTCCAGGAACAGCGCATGCCCGGCGGTGCACAGGATCGAGGCAGCATGGTCGAGAATTCCGGTCGGTGCGCCCACGTAGTCGTTCTCGGCGGCGCGGGCGATATCGATCAGTTCCCGTTCGCCGGTCTCCGGCGCGCAGAGATCCCGTACGGCCACAGCGGTGGCACAGCACAAGGCTGCCGAGGAGGACAGTCCGGCGCCGGCCGGTACTTCGCCGTCGAATTCGAGGTCCAGTCCTTCGACCCGATGCCCGCGCCGCCCGAACTCGGCCAGCACCCCGAGGGGATACCGCGCCCATCCGGGTACCCGGTCACGGGCGGCGGCCAAGTCCGTGGCCGGTAGGCGCACCGGTTCACCCGGGCGCTGCCGGGATCGCACCTGTACCGGCCGGTCCGTGTGCTGGACGCCGCGGCAGGTGACCGTCAGCGGTATCGCGATCGGCAGGACGAACCCGTCGTTGTAATCGGTGTGCTCACCGATCAGGTTGACCCGGCCGGGCGCCGACCAGGCGCGGCGTGTGCCGGTCCTCTCCTCGCTTTCAGTCACCGGACCACCGTACGAGCTACGGCAGGCGGCCGGTCGGTACACCGCCGATACTCGGAACACCCGTTACGACGTTGTTGCGCCAAGACAGCGACAAATTCGGCACTGCATGTCATCATCGGACCAATAGTCCAGTTTTGGTGTCGGTCGCACAGCGCCCGGCTCGGACATCCCCTCGTACAGGAAGACTCGGTTTCGTCAGCCGCCGCTCGCTGGGTAGGTAGAGCACGACAGACAAGGATTTCCGACCTGAGACGCGGCTCGATTTCACCGGGAATGGAGCGACAACAAGGGGGGCTGATGATCATCAGCGATCCACAGCGTGCAGGACGGTACGGTTTCCACGGGTTACGTTGCTGGGCAGTAGTTTCTGCGATCGCGGCTGCCGCGGTCACGGTTCACCTGGTTGTCGACTCGCGCGTGCTGTCCTTGCTGGTGGCGGTATCGGCCGCGCTGGGCACAGTGACGGCGATCGTGATCGGGGTACGCCGGCATCACTCGGTTTCGGTCCTGCCCTGGTATCTGCTCGCGGCCGCGGCCGTCCCGTTCGCCGTCGGTACCGTTGTCCGGGAAATGTCCCCGGCGGCGTCCACCCCTCTCGACGAGATCTGCACGCTCACCGGATATATCGGAACCTCGCTGGCAGGGGTGCTGTGGCTGCGGCCGCGCCGGGCCCGCGCACATCCCGATGTGCTCCTGGACTCGGCATTGATCGGGCTCGGAGCCCTGCTGGCATCGTGGATCTTCCTCATCACCCCCGTCCTGGACTCCGGCCAGGCGGCCATGAATACGCTGACCACAGTAGTTTTCCCCGTATTCGATGCGCTGCTGCTCACCCTGCTCGCGCATTCCCTGGCCACCTCGAGCCGGTCGGAAACCTCGCTACGACTGTTGCATCTCGGCGTGGCGGGCGCCTTGCTCACCGATATCGGCTACCGCTTATCGGCGGCCGGCGCGCTGACGGTGAGTCCGGACGTGCTGCTGCTTCCGCTGCTGGGGACCTACGTGGCAGTGGGCGCGGCGGCGCTGCACCCGACGATGACAACGTTGAACGCACCGCGGCCGATCCGGCTGCACCATTCCCGGCAGCGGGCCAGCGTTATCGCGGTGGCCCTGGTGGTTTCCTCGCTCGTGCCGGTGGCCCGGGCCCCGCTCAGCCCGCTCGATCAGGTCATCGTGTCGGTGGTGCTGGCACTGTTGCTGATCGGGTTGCTGATCCGCAGCGAACGTGCCATCGGGCGCAGTGCTCGTAGCGAACGCCAGGCGAAGTATCAGGCCGATCACGATCCACTCACCGGACTGCTGAACCGTTCGGCGCTGCTGCGCGTTCTGCACCGCGAACATCGGGACTGGGCCGAGCGTTCGCTGTGCCTGCTGTTCGTCGATCTGGACGAGTTCAAGGCGATCAACGACAGTTACGGGCATACAGTCGGCGACGAATTGATCGCCGAGGCCGCGAACCGGATTCGCACCGCCGTACGCCGCGACGATGTGGTGGCCCGGTACGGCGGCGACGAATTCGTCGTACTGGCGCCGCTGGATCGCGACGAAGCGACCAAAATGGCCGAACGCCTGCTGGGCACCTTCATGAAGCCGTTCCGGCTCAGTATCGGCGAGGTGCCGCTCACCGCCAGTATCGGGTTGGCCTGCGGCGGTCCGCGCACCATCGACGCCACGGTCTACGACCTCATCCGCGATGCGGATGCGGCCATGTATCTGGCGAAGCGCCGAGGTTTCGGCTACATGTTCCACGACGCCATGCGGCATACGCCGGCCGAGCCGATCCAGCACAGCTGGCAGCGGGAGACGGCGGTCTGACAACCGGATCCGGAACCGTCGGGGGAACCGCGTCGCAGGCCCGAAGTCCGTGCGCGAGCAAGCTCAGTCAGTCAGTTCCTCGAGCAGTTTGCGGGCCTGCTCCAGTTCGGCCTGCAGTTGCTGGACTTTGGCTTCCTGTGCACCACGCACCGTTTCGAGCAGGCCTTCGACCACCTCGGCTACCTCGGGGGTCAGCAGTTTCGCCGCCTGGGCGACAGCCGGGCCGGGGACGGGCACGGCGCGCGCGGTGCGTTTTTTACCGCTGGTCACATCGACGGTCCACTCACCGTCCGCGGTGCCGTTGATGGTGACCACGACCTCCGGCGTCTTGGCCTTACGCGCGGCGGGCGCTTTGGCCGCCTTGGCCGGAGCCGGGGTGCGCGAGGCGGCAGCCGGTTTCGCTTCGGCCGCGGATTTGTTCGCGGTGGCGGAGGCGGATTCGGTGGCCCGCTTCTCGGAGGAGGTCTGGGACGCAGCGGTGGGCACGGGCGCTTCCTTCGGCTCGGGGGCGGTTTTCGGCTCGGGCGTGGTCTTCGGTTCTGCGGCGGCTTTCGACGCCGCAGGCGCCGGCCGGTCACGCGGTGGTTTGGTGAGTGTCACCTCGGTGGGCCCGAAGGACAGTACATCCTTCGACCCGGTGGGGCGGACCTGCAGGAAATCACCGTCGGCCGGGTCGCCGAGCGAGACGACCTTGCCCGAACGCCCTTCGGTGACCCCCACCGCCGCGGCGGTGAACCACACCATCGGCGGGCGGCCCGCTTCGATCTCCGTGGAGATCTGTTCGAGGTCGTTGTCGGACAGAGGTTTCGGTTTCGCGCTCGATGGTGTTCGCGAGGGCATGGGCACTCCGGCAATCTCACTGTTTCGTCGAATAGCTGCGTGCACAGATGATGCCGCACCGCACCGACACGTTCACACGCAGGCATGGCAAGACCTTCCGACCCCGATAGAACGTGTTCTACTATGGCCGCGATCCGGACACCGAAGGAGGCATCGTGCCGATCGACCCGACCGCCACCGAGCTACGGGACGCCGTACTGGCCTCGCCGCGCGCCGTGGCCGTACACGACCGGGCCGCCTGGGTGGGCCTGTTCACCCGCGACGCGGTGGTCAACGATCCCGTCGGTTCCGCTCCGCACCGGGGGCACGAGGCGATTACCCGCTTCTACGACACCTTCATCGCCCCCAACGACATCGTTTTCGACGTGGCCCACGATTTCACTGGTCCCGCGACCGTCGTACGCGATCTCACCATCACGATCACCATGTCGACCGGCGCCCGGGTCCGGGTTCCGATGCATCTGCGCTACGAGATCGCCGCGGAGGACGGCGACCTGCGCATCTCCCATCTTGCAGCCTATTGGGAACTACTGCCGATGATCGGACAGCTCATGGGAACCGGGATCGCAGGCCTGCGGGCGGGCACCCGCCTCGGCGGCCTGCTGCTACGCAATCAGGGCGTGCCCGGGCTCATGGGTATGGCCCGGGCCTGTACCGGTATCGGCCGGACCGGCAAGGAGATCGTGCACCGGCTGTGCGCAGCCGCGGCCGCGGGAGATGCGGCGACGGTCACCGAAACGACGGGTGGTCGCGAGACGGTGCTGCTGTGGTCGGGTGAGTCCATACCCCCTGCGGAACTGGTCGCCCGAGCCCGTGGCCTGCGCTGCGGGAAAACCCTTGCGGCAGGTCGCTCGGTGACCGTCAGCGGGGAAACTCCGGACGGCCCGGTCCTCTTGATCTTCGACTTCCATCCGGCCGCCCCACGCCTGGAAACCCTGCGCGTCCACACGCACCCGATCGCCTGACGCAGGGCAGCACGTCCACCGGATCGCCCGGATGCTCCGACGATCACGGTCACCGATTCTCGTCGTCCGGCAGCGATGCGACGACCGACCCGAAGCAGGCTCTCATCACCCGCCCAGCTCAGGGCACAGTTCTGTTGCGACTACCCCCTCGGCTATTTACTGAGACTCCAAGTCCCGGTAAATTTCGGTAGAGAGATGTACGCCATAACGCACGAGGAGGCACCGATGACGCCGTCGACTCTGCCCCGGGCCCCGAAGCTGGATGCCCGGTACCGCGAGATGCTGGAAACGCTGTCGGAAGGCTCGGTGCGCCGCCGCTTCGACCCTTATCTCGATATCGATTGGGACGCGCCCGAACTGGCCCTCGATCGCGACGATCCACGCTGGATCCTTTCCCCCGACTACGATCCGCTCGGCGCCACCGACTGGTATCGGCAGCAGCCGGTCGAGAAGCAGATCGAGATGGGGCGCTGGCGTATCGCCAACGCCATCAAGGTGGGCGCGGCCTTCGAAACCGTGCTGATCCGCGGCATGATGCAGTACATCGCGAAACTGCCCAACGGGTCACCGGAGTTCCGGTACTGCCTGCACGAGATGACCGAAGAATGCAATCACATCCAGATGTTCCAGGAGCTGGTGAACCGGATCGGCGACGATGTCCCCGGCATGCGGCCGATCTTCCGGGCCCTGTCCCCGTTCATCGGAGTGGCGGGCGGTTACGCCCATGTCATTCTCTTCCTCGGCATCCTGGGCGGTGAGGAACCGATCGACCACTACCAGAAGGCGATGATCCGCAACGGCGCGATTCTGCCGCCGCTGGTGGTGCGGACGATGGAGATCCATATCGCCGAGGAAGCTCGCCATATTTCGTTCGCGGGTGAATTCCTGCGCGCGCATATCGAGAAACTCAGCCCGGTCTCGACCGCACTGTGCGGAATCTCCTTCCCGCTGGCGCTGCGCTGGCTGGCCGGCGAGATCATGGCGCCACCGCCCGAGTTCGCCCGCCGATTCGATATACCGCGCCCGGTGATCAAAGAGGCCTTCTGGCGCAGCCCCCACTCCCGCGGGATCCTGTCCGGCTACTTCGGCGATATGCGCACCCTCGCCGACGAGCTGGGGCTGATGAACCCGGTCACCACCCGGCTGTGGCGGGCACTGGGCATCGACGGCGACCGTTCGCGCTACCGCAGCGAACCGGAACGCCGGATCCGGCCCGCGGTCGCCTGATCCGACACCTCGGCCCCGGACCGGCACTCTGCCGGTCCGGGCCGGATACTCAAGAGGTCACGCTGAGCCCGGCGATCACCTCGGCCAGTTCCCGGTCCGGGTCCACCACCACACCGACCGCGCGAGCAGCGCCGTCGAGGACGAACCACGCGTAGTCGGCCAGATCGGCCACCACTTCGACGCGGGTCCGTGCGGGTCGCGGATCGGCGACCCATGCGGCAAGTACCCCTTCGACCATCGTCACCACGGCGAACGGCACCGGCCCCAAGGCCGCCGAGTCGACGCCCACGATCGTGCCGATCGCCTCGATGAGTTCACTCGAACGCGCCGAGATACGTGTTTTCAAGCTGCTGATCGCATCCACGTTGTCCGGTCCGCCCGCCGGCGGCCCGGAACGCGCGAACGCCGTGAGGTTGGGATGGTCACCCATCCAGTCGGCCACCGCCCGCACGGTCCGGGTGATGATCTCGCGCACCGAACCGGTGGACACGTCCAGTTGCGCGTCCAGAACAGCACCCAGGTCGTCGATCAGATACGACCGGATCCGCCGGTCCAGATCTTCGCGCCCGCTGAACTGCCGGTACACGACCGATTTGGCGACCCCGGCCCGCCTGGCGATCTGGAGCACCGGGATGTCCGCGCCGGCCGGCTTCTCCTCGAGCAGTTCCACCGCGGCCTGCAGAATCGAGCGCTGCCGTTCGGTGTTGTGCTGCTGCCAGCGCGCCTCGTACCCACTGACTGCCCCCGGGATCCGCGACCGCGCTGAAGCCACCGACATGCCTGGGAGTGTACCCAGCGCCGGTGGGCGCGGGCGGACGCGTACAGGCCGGTTCTTCACGGCGATTTCACCTGCACCCGCATCCTGCACCCGCAAATGAAAGAACATTTACACATACATTAATGCGATATTTCCCACCCGGCCGACGTAATGCTCCCGCCATATTTCTACGAACCGGTCGTTTTGTCGATCATGATCATGTCCATCACCTGCGGATATCCCGTAACCCCTTCCCGCACAGACTTATCCACATTACCGGCCGATCGAGAACCTCGGCCACACTTCGAATCCCGAAAATCGGCGCGGTACAAATTGGAGCGCGGCCCCATCGAAAAAGGCTAGAATTGCGGCACATTGGTACCGGGCGGGTCCGGCGATCTGCTGTCACAACGTTGCTCGGTCGCGGGAGTTTCCGGCGAACCGGTTTCGGGGGCGGCGAAATCGAAGCTGCGTACCCACACGTGGCGACCCGCCGGCGCACCACGCGTACAGGAGGCAAGGATGCCCGACAACACCGGCCCCGAGGAGAACGACGTGGAAACGAGCACCGATCACACCCCCGTGATCTGGCCCGAGCCCAGCAGGCTGGAGGCCTGGTGGCGTGACATCATGGCCGACCCGGGCGCGCCGGGCCCGGCCGGCGAACCCGAACCCTTCCCGCCTTCACTCACTCACAATGCCTGATCCGCCGGGTGGGCGGACGACGGCACAGGGTTGCGTCCGCCCACGGCTTCACGCCGCGGCATCGTGACCCCCAGGCCCGGTCGGCGGGGCGCTGTCGGCCGCGCCGGAGCCACCGGCGCCCGGGGCACGCCGGCTATTCGTTCATCCGAGGGGTGAGCCGCACCAGGGGGATCTCACGGGTGGTCCGTTTCTGGTAGTCGCCGTACACCGGGTAGTCGGCGACGATCCGGGCCCACAGCGGCGCCCGCTCCTCCGAAGGCAGAACGCGAGCGGTCATCGGCTTACGAGGCCCGTTGCGGAACGCCACCTCGACCGCGGGATTGTCCCGGAGATTGTGATACCACGCGGGATTTGTCGGGTCACCGGCACGGGACGCGACGATGACGTAGTCGGTGCCGTCCACGATCGGCGCGGTCAGCATGACGGAACGAGGACGACCGGATTTACGGCCGAGGGTGGTCAACTCGAGAGCCGGCATCCCGAAGTACTCGGTCCCCATCCGGCCGAAGCTGACGCGCAGCAGTGCGCGGTGCGCCGTATTTACGGCTCTGAGCGTGAAATTCGACGGCATGGCAGGTCAATCCTCCGGTTGGCGACAGCACGTACCAGCAAACCAGTTCGGGTCTCGATCCGGCAACGCCTGCGGCGGGTAGTACGCACCCACACAGCGCGCCCGGAGGACCTTGTCCACCGCCCGTTTCCGCCGAGGCCTCGAACGTGTTGCGCCCGCGCGATGTTCGCCACCCGCTCTCCGCTCCCCTGTTGCCGCTACGTGACCTACCCGGAACCGACACGATGAATTACACGAATGCAATTCACGCGAACGGTTTATCGTGTGTCCTGAAAACGCTTTATTTCGAGGAGTTCTCGAACCATCAATTCGAAATCTGCGCACCCCCATGACCTCAGATGGACCTTCCCGCCCATTCGATTAGCTGACCATTTGCCATATCGCATCACTGCGAAGCGTCACCATCGAACCGAACTACCGGACAACAGCAAAGACAGCCACGCCCACCGAAGCAGCCGGGAACACGGCCGGCCCCACACCCGGCACGCGCCGCCGCTCACCGCAATCCGGCCGTCGCCGGACGGCCCTCTGCCGCACCGACCGAGAATCGCCCTACACAACCGGCGTGGCAGCACCGGGTAAGACCAGGACATCCGGGCGATACGCCCTGAACACAAGAGAAGGCCCCGGAGAGAAATTCTCTCCGGGGCCTTCTGGTAGTAGCGGGGACAGGATTTGAACCTGCGACCTCTGGGTTATGAGCCCAGCGAGCTACCGAGCTGCTCCACCCCGCGTTGGGTGAACACAACATTACACACGACTTCTCGGATATGACAAATCGCCAGGTCAACCACATTTTCGGGCCTGGTCCGCGAACCGATCGACACCCCGAAACACATATGAGCACGAAAGGTATCGGTCGCACCGTTGCCGTTCCGTGCCAATCGGCCACAACGAGCGTTAGCGGATCGATTGCCAAGGATCTCGAACGCAACATGCGTGACACGGATTACGGTTTTGAAGTGATCCCCGTCACATTTCCGTGTTATCACACGACCGACCGGGTAGCGGAAATTCGGATTATGACCAGCAGTTTTCCATATATTCCCGGATCTCGCCAATACACATATTGGTAGTTATCGATACGTGATCTGCGGAGATTTCTTCGTTACGGTCGTTCTCAGGCCCCGACCAGACCGGGACGGGCCGGCCGAACCGGAGAACACCGGCAACCCTGTCCCACGGTTCGGAACAAACCCCGACACAACACCTGGGGACAGGGGCACGCAGCTTCCAACGCGCTGCCGGTGGGCACAGGGAGGGATTCGCATATGACCAAGACCCGAAAGTTCAGCACCCGCGCCCTCGGTATGACCGCTATCGCCGGGGCACTCGTTGCCGTACCGTTCGGTCTTTCCACCGCCACCGCTTCGGCCTACTCGGGCAACTGGGACGCTGTCGCCCAGTGCGAGAGCGGCGGCGACTGGTCCATCAACACCGGTAACGGCTACTACGGCGGCCTGCAGTTCTCCCAGAGCACCTGGGAGGCCAACGGTGGCAGCGGCTCGGCGCACAACGCCAGCCGTGAGGAGCAGATCCGCGTCGCCGAGAACGTGCTCGCCACTCAGGGCCCCGGCGCCTGGCCGGTGTGCGGTTCGTACCTGTGACACCGCACGGCGCCTGATCGAGCGCCGGTCACCGCGTGAACGAAGAGGCGCTGCCATCCCGAAGGATGGCAGCGCCTCTTGCGTTATCTGCGGGCCCGCGGATCGGCTCGGTTGTTATCTACCGGCGTCCTGATATGCCTTGACCGCGGCGTCCAGCTCGTCCAACGCCCGGCCGAAGTCCGCGAAGTTCCCGGTACGCATCGCGGTGCGTACCGCTTCGATCTTGCGGTTCAGCTCGGCCGCAGCGGCACTCTGGGCCGCCGAGCCCGAGGCCGCCGGTGGCGGCGCGGCCCCCTCGGTGGTACCCGCCCCCTGGTCCTCGGGTTGCGGCTCCGTTTCCGTCGTAGGCGGCGCGTCGCCGGGGTCCGGCCGGATGGCCGGATCGCCACCCGACGGCGTCGCCAGCGCACCGGCACCCGGCAGCACCTGGTCGAGCGCGTCGGCGAGCGTCGATCCGTAACCGACCTTCACACTGCCTGCCTGGTCGCGATAGCTGACCAGTACGCGCAGGAGCTGCGGGAAGGTCGCCGTGTTCTGGCCGGTATTGCGCTCGTTGTAGAACGGCTCGACGTACAGGATCCCGCCATCGGCGACCGGCAACGTGAGCAGATTGCCATATCTGATCTTGTTCGAGTTGGACAGCAGGGTCTTCTCCTGCGAGACCTGCGGAGCTGTCGTCATCGTGTTCTGCGTCTGCTGCGGACCCTGTGTCTGGGTATCGGTCGGCAACTGCAGGATTCTGAACTTGCCGTAGCCCTCCGGATCGGAGCGCACAGAGATATAGGACGACAGGAACTGCCGGTTGTAGCCGACCATCGCACTGGTCAGGTTGAACGTCGGCTTACCGGTCTCCGGATCGCCCAGCAGCACGTAGTAGGGCGGCTGGCTCGCCGATACACCCTCCACCGTCGGATCGGCAGGCACCGACCAGAACGCATTGTTGGTGAAGAACTCGCGCGGATCGTCCACGTGGTACTTGGTGAGCATCTCGCGCTGGACCTTGAACAGGTCCTCCGGATAGCGGAAATGCGCCCGCAGCTCGGGGCTGACCTCGCTCTCCGGATTCACCGCGTCGGGGAACACCCCGCGCCAGGCCTGCAGGACCGGGTCGGAGGGGTCGGTCTCGTACAGCTCGACGGTGCCGTCGTAGGCGTCGACGGTCGCCTTCACCGAATTGCGGATGTAGCTGACCTCCTTACGGGGCAGCAACCGGCCGGTGCGCTGGTCGATACTGTCCTCGAGTGCGCCCTCCAACGAGGTGGTCTGCGCGTAGGGGTAGCTGTCCAGTGTGGTGTAGGCGTCCACGATCCACTTGATCCGGCCGTCCACGACCGCGGGATAGGCGTTGCCGTCCGGGGTGAGCCACGGCGCGACCTTCTGTACCCGTTCCCGGGGTGAACGGTTGTAGAGGATCTTGGAATCGCTGCTGATCGCCGAGGAGAACAGAATATTGCGTTCGGCGTACTTGGCGGCGAAGGCCAGCCGGTTGAACCAGTTGCCGATCGGCACACCGCCCGCACCGTCATAGGTGAAGCGCGCCTGATCGGAGTCGTACTCGCGGGGAGCCTGCCCCTCTTCCGCGCCGACTATGGCGTAGTCGGGATCGGACTGCGAGATGAGCTCGCCGTAGTAGATGCGAGGCTGATCGACCGGGATCTGCTGCTGATCCTTCGGGGTGAACAGATCACTCACCATGAAGATCGGATAACCGGAGTCGCTGCTGTTGCTGGCGGTGTTGACGTCCTCGGACTGCGGACGGTTCACCCGGTTCGCGGGCGCCGCGACGAAACCGTTGCCGTGGGTATAGACGGTGTGCTTGTTGATCCAGTCGGTCTGGTTCCCGCTCAAGCTGGCCGGTGACAGTTCACGGGCGGCCACAATGTAGTCCTGGACCTGACCGTTGAGCTCGTACCGGTCGATATCCAGTGCTTCGGGAAATCCGTAGAAGTTCTTGAGCTGGCGCAGCTGGGTGAACGTCGGCGACAGGATGTTCGGGTCGAGCAGCCGGGCGTTGGCGATGGTGGCATGGTCGACCGGCACATCCGCCGGGTTCTTACTGCTCTCCCCCTTGTAGGGCACATATTCGATCTTGTCGTCGGTGATGCCGTACGCGTCCCGGGTGGCGGCGATATTGCGTTCGATGTACTCGCTTTCCTTCTCCGCCGCGTTCGGGCGCACCGAAAACTGCTCGACCATCAGCGGCCACACCGCACCGACCAGTACCGACGAGAGCACCAGCAGTGCCGCCGCCATCGCCGGCACCCGTAGATCACGCAGCACGATCCCGGCGAAGAACGCGATCGCGCAGATGACCGCGATCGACAACAGGATCAGCTTGGCCGGCAACACCGCGTTGATATCGGTGAACGAACCGCCGTTGAAAGTGGGTTCCTTACGGCTGCTCATCAACAGCTCATACCGGTCGAACCAGTACGCGACGGCCTTGAGCAACACGAAGGTTCCGGCCAGCGCCGCGAGCTGGACCCGCGCCGGCGTGGTGAGCACGCCCTCACGACCGGTCAGACGCAGACCACCGAAAATGTAGTGCGTCACCAGATTCGCGAAGAAGGCGATCACCAGGGCAACGAACAGCCAGTTCAGCACCATGCGGTAGAACGGCAGATCGAAGGCGTAGAAACCGACGTCCAAACCGAACTGTGGATCGGTTTGGCCGAACGATCCGCCGTGCAGGAACAATTGGACGGTGACCCAGTTCGACTGCGCCACCAGCCCCGAGAGAACACCGAGCAGTGCCGGGATACCGAGACCGAACAGCTTCAGCCTGCTCAGCACGGTGGTGCGGTAGCGCGCGATCGGATCACCGGGCCCGGAGGCCGGTACGAAAACCGGACGGGATCGGTAGGCCAGCAGCAACGCCAGCCAGACGATCGCGCCGACGACGACCGCGACCGCCAGGAAGATCGCGACCCTGGTCAATAGAACGGTCAGATAAACGCCACGGAAATCGACCTCCCCGAACCACAACCAGTTCGTGTAGGTGTCGACGAGCCGTGGCCCTACCAACAGCAGTGCGGCCAGCACCACCGCGGCCACCAGCAGCAGACGGCTGCGCCGGGACAGCGAGGGTAAACCGGCTTGGGGGCGCATGCCCACGATGCCACTCTCCAGGGTCCGGCGGCGGGCGAACCGGTAGCCCACCGGCCGCTGCACCGCAGTCCGAATTGTTGCGGTCGGGTCCGTACGGACCTTCGACGCCCACTTTACGGAAAACGGACATCTGCGCGAGCGCAGGGTTCGGCCGGTGTCGCCGCGCAGGATGCGAGGATGGTCCGGTGAGCGACGACCTGCATGCCGAAATAGTCCTTGCCCGTTCCGTCCACGAGGTCGCCGAATTCGTGGACGCCGAGGGCTGGGGCGCCGCACCACAGATGTTCGCGTTGGTGCGGACAGCGGATCTGGTGGTCGCCGAGCCCACCCTCATCGATCAGATCGACACCGCGAACGAGCTGACTCCGGTGGCGCAGGACCCGCTGCCCGACGAGGTGACCGCCGGAACGATGCCACTGGACGAATTCCTGGCCACCACGAGTTGGCCGCCCGCGGTCGCCGGGTGTGTCCTGGTACAGGAAATCGTCGTCCTCCCACCGGACGCCGAGGAGGATCTCGACGACGCGCTCACTCCGCTACTGGCCGATGCCGACGCCGCCGATGCGGCCGGCCGGGCCGCCGCCCACGCGCATCCGGGACGCCGCGACGCTCGCCTGTTCGCCGCCGCGCTGCGGACCGGAAACAGCCTGTGCCTGCTGCAATTACGCCCCGAGGACGAATCCGAGGACGACGGCGACCTGGATCTGCGGACCTATCCGGACCTCGCGCCGAATCTGGTCGAGGCACTGCGCCATACGCTGGAGGACTCCGGCGACTGACCGTCGCGAGGCCCCGGGATCAGCCGCAGCTCGGGGCCTGCTCGCCTGCCGAGAGATCTTCCAGCGCCTGTACCGCACCCGCCAGCGTTTCCACCCGGACCAGCCGCAGCCCGTCCGGCACCCGCTGAATCGCCTCGCTGCAGTTGTCCGACGGCACCAGGAAGGTTTCGGCGCCCGCTTCACTGGCAGCCATCATCTTGTACTGGATTCCACCGATCGGACCGACATTGCCGTCCCCGTCGATGGTGCCGGTGCCGGCGATGAACGCACCGCCGTCCAGATCACCCGGGCTCAACTTCTCGACCAGCGCCAAGCTGAACATCAGTCCGGCGGACGGCCCGCCGATATCGGGCAGGTAGAAATCGACCTGCATCGGCGGCGCCGCAGCCTCGGTCGGTGTGAGGCCCAGGTACCCCTTGGTTTCGTCGTCGGGGCGCGCACCGAGGGTGACGTTCACCGTCTGCTCGGCGCCGTCGCGGCGGATGACCAGCGACAGCACCGTGCCCGGAGCGCTGTTCGACACCGCGGTGACGACATCCTGCGGGGTGGATATGGGGGTGCCGTTCACGCTGACGATCTGGTCACCCGGACGCAACACGTCCCGGGACGGGCCCTCCTCGGCCACCTCGTGCACCAGCACCGCGGTGGGCAGGTTCAACTGGCGCATCGCCGCGACCTCGGCATTGCTCTCCGAGTTCGTGAACTCCTGTTCATTGGATTTGTCCACTTCCTCGCGAGACAACCCCGGCGGGTACACCTCTGCCCGCGGCACGATGCCGTGCCGGCCACTGACCCAGAACCCGAGCGCCTCGAACAGGGTCAGGCCGTCACGCATGGCGATCGTGGTCATGTTCAGCTGACCGGAGGTCCGGTCCACCTCGGCGCCGGTCACCCCCACAACCTCGCGGCCCTGGAATTTCCCCAGCGTGTCATGGGTGGGACCGGGTCCGAGGGCGACGAACGGCACGGTGTAGACGCTGCCGATCACACCGAGCAACAGGACGGGGACCAGGGCGACGAGGAGCGTGATGATCCGACGATTCACCCGGTCAACACTAGCGATCCGAACCCGCCCTGCCCTCGCAGGCACGCGCGAGCCGACCGCTCCCGCCTCCCTGTCTCAGGTGAGCGGCACCCGGTCGGTCACGCCTGCCGGGCCAGTGCCTGTTTCACATCGGCCAGCGACGGGTTCGTAGCCGTGGAGCCGTCGGCGAACTTCACGGTCGGAACCACATGGTTACCGTTGTTCACGCTGCCCACGAACTCCGCCGAGTCGGGATCCTGCTCTATGTCGACCTCCACATAGGTGATCCCGGCCTCTTTCAGCTGCGTCTTCAGCCGGCGGCAGTAGCCGCACCAGGTGGTGGAGTACATGGTCAGATCGGGTGTCGAATCACTCACGCAGAGAGCAACGCCGCCACCGGTGGCGGTGTTCCAGCTCGGAGCCGGTGATTTCCCGCACCGGGTCGCAAGAGCCCGGCTGCCTCGAATCATCACAGCGTCGAAGCGCCCGGCGAGCACATCGCCGGGGCCGGGTACTGCCCGACAGCGGTCCGAGAATCACGCTGTCGGCTTCGGCGGATGAGGAGGGCGCCCCCTGGCTGGGCGCTCACCCGCCGAACGAACTCGACGGGCTACACGCCGGCCGGCCGGTACTCGTCCCGAGATCACCGACCGACAAAGGTCCGGCCGATACTGCCTGATACGAGAACAGCCGGCTCCACGCAACGTGCGTCGTAGCGTTACGTTGCGTGGAGCCGAGCGGTTGCACGGCGCCGACCGCGGCTCACGTTGCCGGGCCGAGCCGGTCGGGGCGAGCCGGACCGAGGGGGCTGCGGGCGGCGCTGAGGCAGGCGGCGTGCGCTGTCCGCGGGTGCTCACGCCCCTCGGCTCCCTCTCGTCCGTCCCCTGCTCGTGACGCTGACACCGTGGGTACTGCTCGCACCCGCGGGCGAGCCGGATCGGGGTGAGCCCGGGCGTGCGGGTCGGGGACCGCCGAGCCGCCTGTGCACAATGGACGCGTGGCCGCAGTCGATCTTTCCGCACTGGATCCGGAGCAGGCCGCCGCTGTCCGTGCACCGCGGGGGCCGGTCTGTGTACTCGCCGGAGCCGGGACGGGTAAGACGCGCACGATCATCTATCGCATCGCGCACCTCGTGGCGGCCGGACAGATCCGCGCCGACCAAGTGCTGGCGGTCACCTTCACCGCGCGCGCCGCGGGCGAACTCCGTGGCCGGTTGCGCGGCCTGGGTCTGGGCGCGGCGGCGAATACGGTCCAGGCTCGGACGTTCCACGCGGCAGCACTCCGGCAGCTGCGGTACTTCTGGCCGCAGGTCGTGGGTGAGGTCCCGTGGCGCCTGCTGGACCGCAAGTTCCCGGTGGTCGCCCAGGCCGCGAACCGGGTGGGAGTCGCGTCGGGCACCGACAGCGTGAGGGATCTGCTGAGCGAAATCGAATGGGCGAAATCCGCGCTGGTCGCACCCGAGGACTACGCGGCTGCGGCCGCCGCCCGGCAGCGCGATATCCCCTTCCCGGCGGCACGTATCGGCGAGGTCTACGCGGCCTACGAAACGCTGAAGACCACCCCGGACGGCATGCTGCTCGATTTCGACGATCTGCTGCTGCACACCGCCGCCGCGCTCGAGGACTATCCGGCGGTCGCCGACGTGTTCCGGGAACGCTACCGCTGCTTCGTCGTCGACGAATACCAGGACGTCACTCCGCTCCAACAACGCGTTCTGGATGCCTGGCTGGGCGACCGGGACGACCTCACCGTGGTCGGTGACGCCAACCAGACCATCTATTCCTTCACCGGCGCCAGCCCCGCGTATCTCCTGGACTTCTCGCGCCGCTATCCGGACGCGACGGTGGTCCGGCTGGAGCGTGACTACCGCTCCACACCGCAGGTAGTCGATCTGGCCAACCGGGTGATCGGGATGGCGAAGGGCCGGATAGCCGGAACCCGGCTGCAGTTGATCGGCCAGCGCGACGACGGGCCGGAGCCCGCATTCGCCGAATACGCCGACCTGCGCGAAGAAGCTGTCGCGGTAGCACACCGGATCACCGATCTACTGGCCGGCGGTACCCCGGCCGCGGAGATCGCCGTGCTGTACCGGATCAACGCCCAGTCCGAGGCCTACGAACAGGCGCTGACCGAACAGGGCATCGCCTACCAGGTTCGCGGCGGCGAGGGTTTCTTCCAGCGTCCCGAGGTCCGCCAAGCGGTCGAGGAACTACGCAAAACCGCGGCCCGCGACGATCTGCCCGCCGCATCGCGCACCGGTGAGAAACTTGTCACCCTGGTCCGGGCGGCGCTGGCCCCGATCGGGCTCACCGCCGCGCCGCCGGCCGGGGCGCAGGCCCGGCAACGCTGGGAGTCGCTGGTCGCGCTGGTGCGCCTCACCGAGGAACTCACCGAACAGCAGCCCGAACTCGATCCGGCCGGTCTGTTACGCGAACTCGCCGCGCGCGCCGAGGCACGCCACCCGCCGACGGTGCAGGGGGTGACCTTGGCCTCGCTGCACGCGGCCAAGGGGCTGGAATGGGACGCGGTATTCCTGGTGGGGCTGACCGACGGCACACTGCCGATCAGCTATGTCCTCAACGGCGACGGCTCGGTCGCCGACCCGGCTGCGCTCGAGGAAGAACGCCGGCTGCTCTACGTCGGGGTCACCCGGGCGCGGAGCCATCTACGCTTGTCCTGGGCGTTGTCGCGGGGTGACGGGGATCGCCGCAACCGTCGGCGCTCCCGGTTCCTCACCGGCCTGATCCCGGAGGAATCGCCGGCGTCCCGCATCGCCGCGCCCGCGCGGCCGGGCGCGGAAGCCGCCCGGCCGGTCTGCCGGGTCTGTGGGCGCGCACTGCTCGATTCGGAGACCGTGCTGCTGCGCCGCTGCAAAGGGTGTGCGGGTCAACCGGATCTGGAACTACTGGGGGCACTACAGGATTGGCGCCGGGAGAAGGCGGCGGAACTCGCGATCGACCCGCGCGGGATTCTCGGGGTGAATACGCTCACCGCGATTGCCGAACAGCTTCCCGACGACGAGGCGGGGCTGGCGGCGCTCGGGGTCGGTGCGGCGAAGCTGCGCCGGTACGGCGCGGAGGTTCTGGCGATCATCCGGTCCCGGCGGCGTTCCCTTTCGCAGCCGTAGCGCAGTCGTGCGCAAAACCGCAGGTAGAAAATAGGTTGTCGAGCCCGGCGCGATTGCCTTAAGGTGGGAATCGCGCTCGGGAGGGTACATCCACGCGCATCATTGGAATTTTCGGATCACGAGTACGGGAGGGAGGCAGACAGATGAACGGCATCACGAATTGCGGAATCACCACCGCGATCCCGAATACGCGGTTGTCGGCTGCTTCCCGGGGGGTCCTCGCTCTGCAGGGGACCGGCCTGTCCTGCATCGATCGTTACGGTGCGCAGCCGCGTATGCGCTATTCACATGAGCCGAACTTCGTCGAACAGCAGGACCAGTCCGTCGCGATCTGGCACCCGGCAGCTGCATTCGCAGCCGCCGGCTCGCTCGCTATCGATCCCGCCGCAGCACCCGCGGTGGCCGATAAGGGAGCGGAAAGCCTCCGCAAAGGACACCACGCGACCGTGAACAGGCGGCCCCACCGCCGACCAGGTCCGGGGTAACACCCCGAACCTCCTGGCCACGGGTCGCATATGCGAAACCGTGGCCATTTTTCTGGCCTTCAGCCCACAAGGCAGCGGTTTCGCAGCAGAAACACCGAACCGCTGCACAACAAGCTGAAGGAGAACGACGTGGTCACCACCACCCAGAGTTGGCCGCAGGCCGCTACTGATGTGGCGTGTCGCACCGTGGCAACCGATCCCGAAACTCAGCCGCTGACCACCCTGCCCTGCCGGGCGGGTGATCCGGATCTGTGGTTCGCAGAGAGCCCGGGCCAGTTGGAGCAGGCCAAGGCGCTGTGCGCGTCCTGCCCGATCCGTAAGGGCTGCCTGAGCGCCGCGATCGATCGGCGGGAGCCGTGGGGCGTCTGGGGCGGGGAGATCTTCGATCAGGGGGTCGTCATCGCCCGCAAACGCCCACGGGGCCGGCCGCGTAAGGTCGCCGGCTGTGTCTGACCGCGACGGCGGACACCCGCCCGCGGATTCGAGCCGACACCGGAAACGAGCCGCTCATCGCTTCGCCGATGAGCGGCTCGTTCGCGTTCTGGGCAAATTCCCGGAGGCGGGTAACCGTTGGCCTCCAAGGATTTTCAGGCGCTGTCGCGTTCCTCGCGGAATCCGGGCAGCCAGCGGGAGGCCAGTTGCATGAAGGGCACCTCGGCATCGAGCTGGGCACAGATACCGATCGAACCGCCCAGCACCCGGAAGATCATCACGTATTCGCCGGGCAGCATCATGGCCCGCGCGGTTTTCATCTCCGGCGAGGAATAGTCGGTGGCCTTACCCGCCACCCGCTGCATCCAGCGGCGGGTGAAATGGAACGATTCGGACCGAATCGGATCGGTGAACGGGCGCAGATACTCCTCGATCTCCTGTTCGGTGAGAGTTCTACCAGGTAGCACCCACCCGTTGGCGTGCAGTAGTTCGGTGAGCCGGCCGTACTCCTCGGCCACTGCCAGGGCGAGTATCCGTCCCAGGAGCTCGGGGAAACCGCCTGGAAGGGGGGCACAAGCGCCGTAGTCGATCACCGCGAGTTTGCCCTCGGGGGTGATCATGAAATTGCCCGGATGCGGGTCCGCGTGCAGGAGCCCGACGATTTCGGGCGAGGAGAAGTGGAAGCGGCCCATCAGTCCGGCGACCCGGTTACGCAGCACGCGAGTGCCCTCGGGATCGGCTTGGCCCGCGGCGATCATGGCGGAAACCGAAGTACCGTCGAGCCATTCGCTGACGATGACCTTCGGCGCGCTCGCGACCACCTTCGGCACCACGAATTCCGGATGCCCCTCGTAGGCCTTGCTGAACGCCCGCTGATTCGCGGCCTCGTTACGGTAGTCCAGCTCTTCCTCGGTGCGCTCGTTGATCTCGGCGAGCAGCGGTTTCACATCGGCGCCGGGGATCACCTTCGCGAAGAGGCCCGTCATCCGGTTCAGTGTCCGCAGATCCGCGCGCAGCGCCTCGTCCGCGCCCGGGTACTGGACCTTCACCGCGACCCGGCGGCCGTCCGACCACACCGCCTTGTGCACCTGGCCGATACTGGCCGAGGCGGCCGGGGTGTCGTCGAACGATTCGAAACGTTTCCGCCAGTCGGTGCCGAGCTGCTGATCGAGGACACGGTGCACTGTCGCCACGGGCATCGGCGGGGCCGCGGCCTGCAGTTTGGTGAGGGCCTCGCGATAGTGTTCGCCGAATTCTTCGGGAACCGCGGCCTCCATCACACTCAGCGCCTGACCGAATTTCATGGCGCCACCCTTGAGCTCACCGAGCACGGCGAACAGCTGTTCGGCCGCCTTCTGGTTCATCTCGGTGTTGATCTCCTTGCGATCGCCACCCGCGAGCTTGCGGCCGAAACCGACCGCGGCACGACCCGCGACACCGAGCGGAATCTTGGCTAACTTCGCATTGCGGGACACAGGCCGGCGCACGATCTCAGACACTCCCCCATCATGGCCGACGGACCGGCGGATCTGCCACGGAAAACCGAAGAGAATTACCACAGCCACCACAAGTGTGAGTGTCATCACAGTGCACCGCTGTTTTGCGATACCAGGCAACCGCACCGCTCATGCGGAATCCACGGACGACGGCGCAGCTGCCGGGTGCCGAGGTCGAACTCCACGGTGCGGTTCAGCGTCTCCGGCGGCGAAGCCGGGTCACAGGCCAGAATCGTCTCGAGTTCGCCGAGCGCCAGGGCGGCCACGGCGGCGATACCGGCAGGACTCGCATGCCCCGTCCGGCCGAGCAACTGAGCGGCCAGCCGGGGCCATTCGGCATCGCGATCGACCCGGGCGAGATCGGCGCAGCGCAGGCAGCTCGTGAGCCCGGGCAGAACCAACGGGCCGACGAGCCCCTTACCGTCGCGCAGCCGGACCACCAGGTGCGCGATCCGGGCCCGGGACAGCTCCCGGACCAGGCACGGATCGGGAATCAGCGCATCGGCCAGTACCACCAGATCCACTCCGGCGACCGGGCCGGGCAGCCGGCCGCTCCGGTCGCGGGAGCGGGACGGCCGGATACCGAGCGCGCTCAGGCCGGAGGTGATCGCGTCGGCGAGCGGGCCCGTCCCGTGGACGCGGATGGTTCGGACACAACCTGCGGGACAAAAGGGATGTACGACCAGGCCGGCCGCGTCGATCACCTCGAACAACGCCGTCGCGTGCCGAGGCTCGAGACCGAGCGACCGCGCCTGCCAGACGATCGCCGGCCGGCTGTTCAGGCCGTCGAGGAGACGGAGGAATCCCAGTACCTGCTGAGTCTCCAGGCCGGGAGCCTCACACAGTACGGCTGTCTCGGGATCCCAGCCCAGCTGGACCTGGCCGGTCGAGCGCACCAGGATCGGTACCCGGGGATGCAGGAGCGGCCCGCGCGGCCGAAGCGTCGTCATGCTCGAAGTATGCGACGGCCCTTGTGCCGCAACGGGTCCCGAAAGGTAGTTATCCACAGGCCCGAGGCCTGTGGATAACTGTGGTTTTCCCAGCTGACGCGCGGTTCGCGACGCTGCTCGAAGGCGCGCCGGAAATCGGCGCGAAATCGAGCCCTCCGGATGCCGGGGGCGGCGCCGCATCGACGACTTGCCGGTGGGGTGGGCCCCGCATCGATTACCTCGAGGGCCCGGACACTCCGCGATACTTCACTGTGCTCGACCCCCGCGCCGCCCGGTGCGCGGATCAGTCCTTGCTGCTGCCCTGTTCGGGGTTCTCCGGGCCGGATTCCTCTCCGCCTTGTTCGGCGGGCGGATCCTGTTTCTCGCCCTTACCGCCCTTACCGGCCTGTTCCCGCTCCGCAGCCTCGGTGGCGGCCAACTGGGCCAGGGGATCGTCGAACGCGCCGGCACCGCCGCCGATCACCGAATCGATGAACCCGGCAGGTGCGTCGAGATCTGCGGCGTCGGGCAGCAGATCGGGATGGGCCCAGACACCGTCACGGGCCGCGAGCCCGGCGTCGTCGGTCAAGCGTTGCCACAGCGTGGCGGCCTCGCGCAGTTTGCGGGGCCGCAGCTCGAGGCCGACAAGGGTGGCGAAGGTTTGTTCGGCCGGGCCGCCGGTGGCCCGGCGGCGCCGCAGTGTCTCGGCCAGTGCGCCCGCGCCGGGCAGACGTTCGCCGACCGCCGCGCCGACCACGACCTGCACCCAGCCCTCGATCAGTGCGAGCAAGGTCTCCAGCCGGTCCAGGGCCTGCTTCTGCTCGGGGGTCGTCTGCGGTTCGAAACTCCCCTGGGACAGGATCTCCTCGAGCTTGCTCGGATCGGTCAGCGCCGAGGGGTCGAGATCGCGGGCCGCCTCTTCGAGTGCGGAGAAATCCATGGTGATCCCGCGCGCATAGTCCTCGACGGCGCCGAGTAGCTGCTGGCGCAGCCATGGGACGTGCACGAACAGGCGCTGATGGGCAACCTCGCGGGCGGCGAGGAACACCATGATCTCGCTCTCCGGCTGTTCGAGCCCCTCGCTGAACTCCGAGATCGCCGTGGGCAGCAGCGCCGCCGTACCTGCCGGGCCCAGCGGCAGGCCGATATCGGTCCCGGTCAGAACTTCCTTGGCGAGCTGGCCCAAAGCCTGCCCGAGCTGCGAACCGAAGGCGAGCCCACCCATCTGGCCGAGCATGCCCATCATGGGTCCGGCCATTTCGCGCGCTTCTTCGGGCAGACCGGCGGTCCACATACCGGAGATCTGCTGCGCCACCGGATCGCAGAGCCGCTGCCAGGTCGGCAGTGTTTTCTCGATCCAGTCGTTGGCGGTCCAGGCCACCGTGGTGGTTGCGCCGGCGGGGAAGGTCGTCGCGTCGTCGAGCCACAGCTCGGCAAGATGGGCGGCATCGGCGACGGCCGCGGCCGTACCGCTCGACACCGGCTCCACGGTCTTACCGAGCTGCTGGCGGGCCAGCTGCTTTGCCACGTCGTAGTTCACCGGGCCGGAGCCGCCACCGGCCACGCCCTGCCCCATACCGCTGAGCATCTGCCCCAGCGAGGTGAGCATCTGCCCCAGGGCCGCCGGATCGAAACCGGCCGCGCCGCCGCCGAGGCCGAACGGATCGTTACCGCCGCCCGGCTTGTCGCCGCGGCCACGGTCGTCGTCATCGCCGCCCTGGGAGAATCCGAATCCGAAATCGCTCATTACGCCCCACCCGCCGGTACGACGTCCGGGTGGTGTCCGGGGAGCGCGCGCGCACCGAGCGAACCGGCCGGCGCTTCGTGAAGCTGCATGTTCTCCATAGTAGGCGCGACGAACCGGCCGGTCCGCCACGGCGGGGCGGCTTCGCGCTCGGTGAACATCCGGCCCGCCCGGTGACGGTTCACGCGCGAGCGCGTGGCGCCGCCCGGGGCGGTCCGGTGACCGCTCATTTCGCGGACGCACCTGCCCCGTCGGCGGCCACCCACGATTCCACGATGGTGCGGGCGATGGATACCGCGCCCGGCAGCAGCAGCTTCGGCCCCACCTCCGGATCGGGGTCGATTCCCGCGCCCGGCCGGGCGGGCCAGCCGCCGGCCGCCAGTGCCGCGCGCACCTCGTCGCGGGTGAACCAGCGGGCCTCGGCGATCTCACCGTCGGTGAACACCAGCGGCTGCTCCGGATCGGCGAGCGCGCAGAAGCCGAGCATCAGCGACCGCGGGAACGGCCACGGCTGACTCCCGAGATAGCGGATATCGCGGACGGCAAGCCCGACCTCCTCGAGCATCTCCCGCTCGACGCAGCGTTCGAGCGATTCCCCGGCTTCGACGAACCCGGCCAGCAGGGAGAACATCGTCGCCGGCCAGTTGTGCTGACGAGCCAGCAGGACACGGTCGCCGCCGTCGTGGATCAAGCAGATCACAGCCGGATCGGTGCGCGGGAAATCCTCCCGGCCGTCCTCGGTCACCCGTGACCACCCGGCCTTGGCGGGGATCATCGGACTGCCGTCGGCACCGTGGAACGCTGCCCCGGCATGCCAGTTGATCAGGGCGAGTGCGGCCGACAGCACTCCGGCGGTGAAATCGTCGATCCGGCTGTCGGCGAGCTGACGCAGGTCCCGTAGTTCGCCGGCGAGTTCGCGATCACGGACAGCCCACAGATGCACACCGTCACGGACACCGATGAACACCGCCTCCGGGCTCGGCTCGTCCGACAGTTCGGTAGCGGCTTCCCAGACCAGAGCCCCGGATTCGTAACGCACCGCACCGCGCCGCCCGATCCGTAACAGCCGGGCGGTGGCCCAGCCTTCCTTCAGCGCATGTGCGTCGCCGCGCAGATGGTCGGCGCGGTCGAGCGCCGAACGGGACAACAAAGGGATCTGGTTGAGCTCGAATACCGCCACGTCCCGAGACTATCGCGGCGCGAACCGCGGGGTATCCGGGTCAGCGAGAGCGACGGATATAGAGCAGTTTGTCCCCGGATTCCAGGGCGTCGACGGCCGCGTCACCCACCCGGACCAGCTCGCCGCCGCGCACCACACCGAGCACGATATCGCTGAGGTGGCGTGGCGATCCGCCGACCTCACCCGGCTCGACCTCGCGTTCGGCGACCGCGAAACCGTGTTCCGGGGTGAGCAGATCCTCCATCATCTCCACGACGCTGGGTGTGGTGGTCGCGATACCGAGCAGCCGGCCGGTGGTCTCCGAGGACACCACCACCGAGTCGGCACCGGATTGGCGCAGTAGATGGGTGTTCTCCGATTCCCGGATCGAGGCGACGATCTTCGCTTTCTTGGTGAGCTCGCGCGCGCTCAGGGTGACCAGCACCGCGGTGTCGTCGCGGTTGGCGGCCACGATGACCGAGGCCGCGTTCTGGACCCCCGCCAACCGCAGCACATCGGATTGCGTGGCCGTCCCGTGCACGGTGACCAGGCCCGCGGTGGCGGCGGCTTCGAGGGCCACGGCGTCGGTGTCGACGACAACGATTTCTGAGGGCTGCACCCCGTCCCCGAGCATGGCGTCGATAGCGGTGCGGCCTTTGGTGCCGTACCCGACGACGACGGTGTGATTACGCACGGTGCGCCTCCAACGCTGGATCTTCAAGGCCTGGCGGGAACGTTCGGTGAGCACCGCCAGGGTGGTGCCGACCAGGACGATGAGGAACAGCACCCGAAGTGGTGTGATGACGAAGATGTTCACCAGCCGGGCCGCGTCGGTCACCGGCGAGATATCGCCGTAACCGGTGGTCGACAGCGACACGGTCGCGTAGTAGAACGCATCGAGCAAACTCACCGAACCGTCGGCGCTGTCGTCGTAACCGTCGCGGCCGAGATAGACGACGATCGCGGCGGTGCACAGCAGGCCGATCGCGAACAGCACCCGGCGGGTCAGCGAAATCCACGGGCTGTTCTGCACCTCCGGGATACGCAGCACCCCGACCAACGCGAAATCCGGACGCTCGCCGCCGAGCCGGCCCCGGCCACCCAGCTGAGCGAACCGGGCCCGGACCGGGGCTACCATCCGATACCCCGGGAATTCGACACCCTCAGTCCCTCCGACACAGCTCGGGAGCCTACCCCTCGCAGACGGTCCGGCCCGTTGCGCGCCCTGTGGTCCACGGGCCGTCTTCGCCGGTATCCGCCGATTACGGTGGATACCATGGCAGACGACACACCTCCGGATACCATTCGCGATCCCGGCCGCACCCCCGCCCTGCGCCTGGCCGCGATCCTGCTGGGTGCCGGGGTCATGCATTTCGTGGCACCCACACCGTTCGATTCCATCGTCCCGAAGCGGCTGCCCGGGAAAGCACGCTCCTATACCTACTGGTCCGGTGTGGCCGAAATCGGTGTCGGGACCGCATTGTTGATCCCGAAGACCCGGCGGCTCGGTGGCCGGCTGGCGGCGTTGCTGTTCCTCGCGGTGTTCCCCGCCAACATCCAGTTCACGGCCGATTCGTTGGGCAACCCGAAGGCGCCGTTGGCACTCCAGGCGATCTCCCTGCTCCGGCTGCCCTTACAGGTGCCGTTGATCACCCAGGCGTTGGCGGTGGGTCGCCGGGCACCGCGTCCCTGAACGGACGCGCGCGACGGGGCACGGACCGGGCAGACTCCGCCACGCGGACCGTCCGGGGCAGGGTGAGGCTCATGGTCACAGCCCGCGTCCCCGGCACTCGGCCGGCCCGGTGCCTCGATGTGCTCACCGGGATAGGCGCGTACCCCCCGGCACGCCACCGGACGCCCCGACCGTTACTGCCGGGATTTCTCGTCCGGAAAGCCGACGCGTTCCGCCCCCGGTGTATTCGTGAGCAGTTCGGTGAGTTCCGCGGGTCCGGGCAACCGCTCAGGGGAGACGGTCCGGCCGGTGTGTACATAGTGGAAGGCGGCGCCCACCCGCTTCAGCACCTGCTCTTCGGTTTCTCCGGTACGCGCGGCCAACAGGCGCGCCCAGGCGAGGCGGTAGACGGCCAGCTGCATGGCGACCGCGGGTTCGTCGGCGGGACCGGGTTCGGCGCCGGTTTTCCAGTCGACGACGATCCAGCCGTCTCCCGGCTCGGCGAAAACGGCGTCCATCCGGCCACGGATCACGATCCCGGCGATGGTGGTTTCGAACGGCACCTCGATCTCCACCGGTCGGCGCGCCGACCAGCGCGAGGAAAGAAAAGCCTCCTGCATCCTGGCCAGTTCCACATCGGCCGCCGCACCGGCGTCCGCGGAGCCGGGCAGATCGTCGAGGCCGGGGAGCTGGTCGGTGGCGAACCAGCGCTGGACCCAGGCGTGGAAGGCAGTGCCGCGGCGTGCCAGCGGATTCGGCGGGTACGGCAGTGGACGGCGCAGCCGGGCGGCGAGTTTACCCGGGTCGGCGCGCATTTCGACCAGCGCGGTCGCCGGGAGCTGGCTGGGCAGTTCCACATCGGTGACCGCGGCCTCCGTCGACCGGAATTCGGCGAGCAGCGCATCGACATCGGCGGACCAGCCGTCCGGATCGTCGTCCGGTTCCGGTTCGGGTGCTCCGGCGGCGAGATCGGCCAGTGCGGCGTTCACCAGGGCGGCACCGTCCTCGATATCGGTGCGCCGGGCACCCAGCGGATCGCTGGGCCAGGGCGCGGTATCCGGGGTCGCGGCCAGCGGGTTCGTCTCGCCCTCTTCGGGTTCCGGCGCCCAATGCGCGATATCCATACCGCTGTCCGGCGACTCGGCGGCGGCCTTCACTTCGAGCAGGAACTCCGACGGACCTTTCGGTTTGTCGCCGGATTCGGGCCAGTGGTGGGCGGAGACCAGCAGTACACGTTCGGTTCTGGTCAGCGCGACATAGAAGAGCCGGCGGTCCTCGTCCAACCGGCGGTGCTGTAGCGCCTTCTTGTGCGCGGTCAGGCAACGCTGCAGGTCGGCACGGTCGGCGCAGTCGGCGAGATCGAGCACCGGCACGCCGTCCGGCGAATCGGCAGTGGCGCGGTCACCACGCAGCGAGGTGGGCAGCTCGGCCAGCGCACCCAGCCAGGTGTTCACCCCGCGGGTGGACGGGAACACCTCCTTGCACACATGGGGCACCGCGACCACCTCCCATTCCAAGCCTTTGGCCGCGTGCACGGTGAGCACCTGAACGCGGTCCGGGGCGACCTCCACCTCTCCGGGTTCCAGGCCGTTCTCCACCGATTCCGCGGCCGCGAGAAATGCCAGCAACCCGCCGAGGCTCGCCCCGGTATCCGCGGCATAACCGGCCACGACTTCGGCGAAAGCATCCAGATGTTCGCGTCCGGCACCGGAACCGGTCAGGGCACGCCGCGCCTGCGCCTCCACACCGACCCCGATGGTGCGCTCCACATCGGCGACCAGTTCGGTCAGCGGCTGCCCGGCTCGTTCGCGCAGCGTTGCCAGTTCCGCGCCCAGCGTGGTGATCCGCCGATACCCGGCGGCCGAATAGCGTTGCGGCGGGCCGGGGTCGGCAATCGCGTCGGCCAGCCCGGCACGTTCGGCAGGTTCCGGCGCGACCTCGCGCAACGCGGCGGCCAGTGTCGCCGCATCGGTGATTTCGCCGCCGGGGTCGTGGCCGATCGACAGTTCCCGCGCCCGCCGGGCCAGTGCGGCCAGATCGGCCACGCCCAGCCGCCAGCGGGCGCCGGTGAGGATCCGCACCGCCGCGCTACCGGCCGCCGGGTCGGCGATTAGGCGCAGGGTCGCGACGATATCGGCGACCTCCGGGGTCGCCAGCAGTCCGCCGAGACCGACGATCTCCACCGGCAGCCCGTGAGCGCGTAACTGTTCGGCGAGCTCGGCGGCATCGGCATTACGGCGGATCAGCACCGCGGAGGTGGGCGGTGGCCGTTGCGCATCGCGGGCGCGCGCCCATTCGGCGGCGATCCGCTCGGCGATCCAGCGGCGTTCGCCGGTCACGGTGGCGCACAACGCGAGAGCGAGATCGCCGCGGACGGCCTCGGGTTTGGCCCGCAGCGGATCCACCGTGACCCCGCCACTCGCACGGGCCGCGGCACGCAGCGGCTCGACGACCGTATTCGCCAGATTCAGCGCCTCCGGCGGGTTTCGCCAGCTGGTGAGCAGCGGCAGCACCGGCGCCGGATCGCCCGGTCCGCGCGGGAAATCGGTGGTGAACCTGGGCAGGTTGGCCGCCGAGGCACCACGCCACCCGTAGATCGACTGCATGGGATCGCCGACCGCGGTCACCGCCGGAGGCTGCGGTTCGCTGCGCCGGGGGCCACTGCGTTCGGCCGCATACCCGGCACCGAACAGAGCCGAGAGCAGGATGCGCTGCGCGTGACCGGTGTCCTGGTATTCGTCGAGCAGCACCAGCCGGAACCGCGCGCGCTCGGCATCGGCGACCTCGCGATGTTCGGCTGCGAGACGCGCCGCCAGCGACATCTGGGCCCCGAAGTCGAGTGCACCGCGGCGATGGAGGGTTTCGCGGAGTTGCCGGACCAGCGGCAACAACGCGACCCGCTCCCGCTGCGCCCGCAGAATCGCCAGCAGCTCCTTGTTCGGTCCGCCGCGCTGGCGGGGCCCGGGCGGCAGGGTGTGGACCAGTTTCTCCAGCTCGGTATGTGCCTCGGACAGCTGTTCGGGTTCGACGAGATGTTCGGCGAGCTGACCGGACAGTGCGAGAACTGCCTCGGTGACGGTCAACGGTGCGCGATCGGTCTCCAGATCGCCGTCCCAGCCGCGCACCACCTGATGCGCGATCTGCCACAGCTGGGTTTCGGTGAGCAGCGCCGCCGACGGTTCCACCGGCAGCAGCAACCCGTGTTCGCGAAGCAACCGGCCGGCGTAGGAGTGATAGGTACTGATCTCCGGTTCCGCGGCGGTCAGAGTGGTGCGCAGCTCACCGGTGGGGTCCAGGTCGCGCAGAAGGCGGGAACCGGCCAGCCGGGCCAGCCGGGTCCGGATCCGGGCGGTGAGCTGCTGGGCGGCCTTCCGGGTGAAGGTCAGGCCCAGTACTTCCTCCGGGGTGACGAGGCGGTTGGCCACCATCCAGACGACCCGCGCCGCCATGGTCTCGGTTTTCCCCGCGCCCGCACCCGCCACCACCAGCGCCGGACCCGGTGGCGCGGCGATCACCGCGGCCTGTTCCGCGGTCGGCGGAGGTAGACCGAGCGCGTCGGCCAGCTGCCCCGGTGTGACCCGGGCGCTCACTCGTCGGTCACCTGACGTCCGGCGTCCTGCACCGGGCAGCTGTTCTTCACGGCGCAGTGGCGGCAGCCGTCGTTGCGGATCGCCAGGAAACCGGGTCCCGCGGTGGTCGCCGCGGCCGTGTGGATCGTGTCCCGCCAGGCGTCGAGGGCTTCGGCGTCGAATGCCGGTTGGACCCGTTCCTTCGCGACCCCGCTGGAAGCCGGCAGCCCGACATACACCAGCCGCGCACCGCCGGGTTCGGGGTCGGCCGTGGTGTCGTCGAGCGCGCCCGCGGCCGCGGCGACCTGGTAGGTCGCCAGCTGGGCGTGCTGCGCGGCATCTGCCTCGCTCACCGGGTTCTTCCCGGTTTTCACGTCCACGATCACGAACCGGCCCCGGTCGTCGCGTTCGAGGCGGTCGATCCGGCCGCGGATCCGGACCGCGGGTGCCTCCCCGCCGCGACCGGGCAGTTCGCAATCGACCGGAACCTCGACACCGGCCTGCGTCAGTTCGGCCCGGGTACTGCGCACCCAGGCCACGAACGCGTCCAGCATGGCCTCGGTGCGGCGCAGTTCCTGCCGGGAGTGCCAGCTGGTTTCGGGATCGATACTCGTCCAGCTCCGGGCCAGTTCGGCACGTACCCGGTCGAGCGGCACCCGCCCCGCGAGCGCCTGCACCAGGGTGTGCACCAGGGTTCCCTTCACAGCGTGCGGATTCTCCCCGTCCGACCCGCCGTGCCGTTCCAGCGCCCAGCGCAGCGGGCAGGTGCGCAGCAGTTCGACCGTCGACGGGGACAGCGCGACCGGCCCGTCGTCCTCCCACAGCGTCTCGGTGGTGCTGAGACCGGGGATGCCGTACCAGTCGCCGGACGCGGTACCGGGTATCCCGGCCAGCGCCAGCCGGGCCAGCTGCGCGGCGGCGCGGCGGCGCCGCTCGGCACCGGCGTCCGGATCGCAGACAACCGCCCGCAGTTCGGCCACCAGGGCATGCAACGCCAGCACCCGGCCCGGCTCCGCGATCGGGAGAGCGCCGGGCTCACCGTCGGACTCGCCGCCGACCAGTTCGGCCAGGAACCGGGACGGCACCAGATCGCGTTCACCGGTCACCGATTCCACGGCCGTCACCAGCAGGGAACGCCGGGCCCGGCTGCACGCGAGGAACAGCAGCCGGCGTTCCTCGGCCAGAATCGGCGCGGACCGGCTCACCCGCTCGGTGATACCGGCGACGTGATCCACCAGGTCCTCGGTATGCAACAGGGTGCCGCGGGGGCGCGGATCCGGCCAGATCCCCTCCTGTACCCCGGCAACCGCGACGACCTCCCATTCCCGCCCGGCCGCGGCATGCGCACTCAGCAGATCGACGGCCTCGTCCTGCCGCGACCGCGCCGCGCGCTCCTGCGCGATCTGCTGCTCGGTCAGGTATTCCACGAAACCCTCGATGGTCGCGCCCGGTAGCCGGTCGGTATAGGCGGCCGCCGCATCGAACAGCGCGACCGCCGCGTCGAGATCGCGATCGGCCTGCATTCCCGCCGCCCCGCCGCGCTCCGACTGCGCCAGCCAGCGCTTCTCCAGTCGCGATCCGGTCCACAGCGCCCACAGCACATCCTCGACGCTGCCGCCGTCGCGGCGGACCCGGCGGGCCCGGTCGAGCGCGCGCAACGCCCGGTTCAGCGGTGCGAGCTCGACCTCGGTGAGACCCGCGAGGATCCGCTCGTCCCCCGCCCCCAGGAGCAGGTCACGCAGAATATCCACCGAGGGCCGATCGGAAATCGGTCCGATGCCGTCGGCGGTACCGGTATCGTCGACGGCCGTCCGGCCGGAGCCCGAAGACGAACCGGTGGAGACATTGCCGTCTCCGTCTCGGCCACCGGCGGACGGGCGAGTGCCCCGAGGCGAACCGGTGGTACCACCACCGTCGCGACCCCCTGGTGCCGCACGACGGCCCGCCACGCCCGTGCGGTACCCGGCCGACACATCTTCGGCATCCTGGAGACCGGCCCCGCTGCCGGCCCCATCCGGCGACCGGATTTCCTGCACGGGCGGCACGCCGGTTTCCGCGTTCACGAACTGCCCTGCCGGATCCGGGGCCGTGCCGGGCGACCGATGCGCTTGGACGGTCCCGGACCGTCCGGCGACCGCACCGTCGCTCCGGGTGGAGTCTCGATGGCCCACAGCACGCTGCGCAGCCGGAGGAGAGCCGGTCGGCCACAGATGATCCGGGCCGAGGGATCCGGCGAGATCGTCCCCGGGCGCGCCGACATGGTCCGGCCCGGGCTCGCCGGGCTCGGCCGGGCCCCCGGCCCGGTCCACCGGAGCCCGCTGCAGGTCGTATGCAGGCGACAAAGAGCCGGAGCTGTTGTGGCTGTCCCGGCCCTCCGGCGGCGATCCGAATCCGTCGCCGCCGCCCGAGTGCGCCCGTGGTCGCCCGGACCCGTCGTCTGTATCGGCAGGAGCCGGCTGCGGTCCGAACTCGTCGTGCTCCCCGCCCGCCGCCACCAGATGGCTCGCCACCGTGGGTGCGGTGCCTTCGCCGGGAAAATCCGGCGAAGGACCGAACTCGTCGTCTTCGTCCGGGCGCTCCGGTGCAAGCCCGTCCCACGGATCGTCGTAGGGGAGGTCCCCGTCGAGGCCGAACCAGTCTTCGTCCTCGGCGTAGCGGACGGTGTCGTCGGCGAGACGGTCCGCGTCACGGAAGAATTCGGGGTCCGGGAAGTCCTCGGGGCGGTGCGCCTGTGGTGAATCCGGGTCGGGAATCGGCGGCTCGTATTCCGGTTCGATCGGGGCGTATTCGGGTTCGGACAGGCCGGTTACCGGTTCGGGAAGCGCATCTCCGGGTTCGGACGTTTGGCCCGCAGCATCCCCCGGCTCGCGCGGTTCGCCCGCAGCATCTGCGCTGGCCGGCGTCGACCGGGTGAGTTCGAGAGTGGTCCGCCGGATTCCGCGGCGCAGGCGGCGCATGGCGATCTGGTCGGCGCCGCCGAGCGGGCCGCCCAGCAGATCGAGTGCGTCGTCCGGGCCGAACAACGATGCCGTGGATCCCGTGCCCCGGCGGGCGGCTTCCCCCGCGAGCACGGCGCGCAGCGAAAGCAGCATCCAGGCGGCCCCGCGGCGGCGGGCCAGCGGGATATCGATCGCCGGCTGCCGAACCGGGACTCCGGCGGCCAGTAGCGCCCGGCGCAAGGGTGGCAGCAGCAGCGGGACCGATCGCACGATCACCGCCATCTGCGACCACGGGACCCCGTCGGTGAGGTGGGCGCGGCGCAACTGGTCCGCGATGAGCGAGGCCTCCTTGGCCGGACTGCCGAGCACCCGGACCCTGACCTGCGCGGCGGGTGCGGTATCCCCCGCTTCCGATGCACCGCGTTCCGCGGGACCCAGATCGGCGAAAGTCGTGCGATGCGCGACACTGCCCGGCAGGCGCGAAGCGATACGCGCGGTCGCGGTGTGGATGGCCGGACCCGAACGGTGGTTGGTGTGCAGGACGATCCGCCGGGCTGCCGGAACCTCGAGGTCGGTGAGGGATCGGGCGTCGGCGCCGCGGAAGGTGTAGACGGCCTGGTCGGGGTCGCCGGCGATCACGGTGGTTCCGGCCCCCTCGGCGAGGATCCGCACCAGCAGCGCGGCCTGCGGGTCCAGGTGCTGCGCGTCGTCGACCAGCAGGCAGCGCAACCGGGCCCGTTCGGCGGCGAGCAGGTCGGCGTCACCGGCCAGCGCATCGAGCGCGGCGCCTACCAATTCCGCCGCGTTCAACGCCGGTGCCGAGGCCTCCGGCGCGGCCACCCCGACCGACCAGCGCAACAGCATCGCCTGTTCGTAGCGCAGCGCGAACCGGCCCGCCGCCACCCAATCCGGCCGGTCCTGCTGCCGGCCCAGCTCCATCAGATCCTCCGGGCCGAGTCCGCGTTCGGTAGCGCGCAGCATGAGGTCGCGGAGTTCGTCGGCGAAGCCGTCCAGGCTCAGGGCGGGTTGCAGTCGCCGCGGCCACAGGTCACGGGCACCGGCCGCGATATCGATGAGGTCGCCGCGCAGCATTTCACGCAGGACGGCGTCCTGTTCGGCGCCGGTGAGCAGCCGCGGCGGCGGGTTCCCGTGCCGCGCGGCCTGGCGGCGCAGAATCCCGAAAGCGTAGGAGTGGATCGTGCGGGCGAGTGGTTCGCGGGTCGCTCCGGAGATCGGCAGTCCGGAAGTGGCACCCGATAGAGATAGGGAGGGGTCGTTCGCCTTGGCGGACATGTGATCGGGCACGGCGGTAGCGAGCGGGTGATCGGGTCCGGCGGAGGCGGGGGAACCGGCCCTTTCGGGTGTGGACGGGCTCCCGGCCCCGGCGGCAGTGGCCGAATCGCCGGCCGCCGTCGAGGTGGGGGTTTGATCGGTCCCGGCGGCAGTCGGCAAGCTGTCGCCCGGGAAGAGCCCGTCGTCGGGCGCCGGGTCGGAGAGCGGGAACAGCGCAACGTCGGCGGCGCCGTATCCGCCGGGACCGTTGTCGAACACGGGGGCGCAGGTATCCCAGTGCGCCAACCGCTCCGTGAGAGCGTCGCGTGCGGCCGCCGCGGCCTGTTTCGAGTGGGTGAGCAGCAGCACCGATTCCGGATCGGCACCGCCGGCGATCCGCGCGGCCGCTACATCGACCAGCAGTGCCGATTTCCCTGTGCCGGGCCCGCCGAGCACACGCCACAACCGGCCGGAACCGGATTGCGCAGAAGTTGCCAGGGCGGGGGCGAAGAGCGCGCGAATACCGGCGCCCCAGGTCCGAGCCCGGGGAGCCGATGTTCTCCGGCGCACCAGCCGCACCGGCCTATCCGAACGCACCACGACCGCTATTGCAACAGACGGGGCCGACACCGCCGATACCCCGTCGCACCCGCGGGCGCTGTGAGTCGGCCGTACGGCGATAAGAATGTCACCGTGTCCACACTGCATGTTCACCGATTCGGCCCGGTCACCGGCCCGCCGCTGCTGGCCCTGCACGGTCTCACCGGCCACGGCAGGCGCTGGGCCGACCTGGCCAACCGGTTGCTGCCCGATATCCGAGTCATCGCACCCGACCTGCGTGGACACGGGCATTCCACCGCGCTGCCGCCCTGGGATCTCGAGACGATCGTGGCGGACCTGGTGGCGCTGCTCACCACGGAAGCCGATGGACCGGTGCCGGTGGTCGCGCATTCCTTCGGGGGCGCGTGCGCGCTGCGGCTTGCCGAACTACGGCCCGACCTGGTCCGTGGTCTGGTGCTGCTCGATCCGGCGGTCGCGCTCGACCCCGCCTGGCTGCACGCGATCGCCCTCGCCACCCTCGACTCCCCGGATTACACCGACGCCGAAGAGGCCCGGAGGGACAAACTCGCCACCGGCTGGGGCGCGGCCGACCCGGATCTGCTGCAGGCCGAACTCGACGACCATCTCGTCCCGGCACGCGACGGGCGGGTCGGGTGGCGGGTGAGCCTGCCGGCGCTGATCGCGTACTGGAGTCAGCTGGCCCGCGAACCCGCGCTACCGCCACCCGGTATGCCGACAGTCCTGGTACGCGCCACGAAAGTGGACCCGCCTTTCCTCCCCGAGCCGGTGCAGGCGGTGCTCGCCGAGCGGCTGGGCGCGAATCTCACGATCGAGGAGTGGGACTGCGAGCATATGGTCTCGCAGATCCTGCCGGAGCAGACCGCGGCGTTGATCCGCGCGGCACTGGAGGACCGCGATGGTCACCAGTGACGCGCAGGTCGAACACGTCCGGGAATTGGTCGCCTCGATACCGCCGGGCCGGGTCGCCACCTACGGTGATATCGCCGTAGCGGTGGGATTGTCGACGCCGCGCACGGTGGGCTGGATCATGCGCACCGACTCCGGCGACCTGCCCTGGCACCGGGTGCTCGGCGCCTCCGGGAAACCCGCCGCTCATCTGGCCGAACGTCAGCTGCGACTGCTCGCGGCCGAAGGGGTACCCATCTCCGACGGCAGGGTCGACCTCCGCGCGGCACGGCATCGGTTCGGCTGAGTCCGTGAAGTGGTCACGGACTCGGGAGGTCGCCCCAGACGGGCGCATAGCATGAACGGTATGCCGAATTCCGCGCCCGCCCCGGACGTGATCGTGCTCGCCGGGGGCCGGGCCAGTCGTATGGGTGGCGTCGACAAACCGGGGCTCGTGGTGGGCGGACGGTCCATGCTGGAAACGGCGCTGGCCGCCGCGGGATCGGGTCGCACGGTGGTCGTCGGGCCACCGCGACCGGAACTCGCCGCGTCGATCCTGCAAACCCGCGAATCCGAGCCCGGGTCCGGTCCGGTGGCGGCCATTGCGGCCGGTGTGGCCGCACTCGGTGCCGAGGTCACCGCCCATGTGGTCGTCCTCGCCGCGGATATGCCGTTCCTGACCTCCACGGTGATCGGTGAATTGCTGGGGCAGCGGGCGGATTTCGACGCGGTGTTCGCGGCCGACAGCAACGGGCGGCCGCAATACCTGATCGGTGTGTGGCGGTACGAGGCCCTGGCTGACCGGCTGCGCGAACTCGGCACCGTGGTCAATCAGCCGATGAAGGCACTGGTGCCCGCGCATACGAAGATGGTGATGCTGGCCGGGGTCGACGATTGCGATACCCCGGGCGATATCGATGCCGCCCGTGCCGCGCTCGCAACGCGTCGGGATTCGGCGCACCGCGTCGGCCACGACGATCCCTACAGCACCACCGACGGTTCGGCACCGGGCACCAGCGGTGACGCGACGTTCGGCACGGGCAGCACCGAGATAGCCGGCAGCGGTCGCGGCACACCCGGGCACAGCGGCAGTTCCGAGGTAGGCGACCTTCCTGCCGCGTTCGCTGTCGGCAATTCCGGGCCGGCCACCTCCGATGACTCGGCGACGAGCGATACCGGCACAACGGTTCCCGTGACCACCGCACAACCTGTCGCCGGCACCCACCCCCCGCATCACGCTGGAATCCGGGAACCCGCCGCCGACGCGGCGCTACCACTGGATCGGGCACGTGAAGCCCTGCGCGAGAGCTTGTCCCGGCTTCCCGGACGTCATTGTGAGCTCACCGCTGCCCGGGGCGGGGCGCTCGCCACCCCGATCACCGCGCTCGGCGCCCTGCCACGATTCGATGTCTCGGCGATGGACGGCTACGCGGTCCGTGGTGACGGCCCGTGGGAGCTTCGCGCCGATATCGGTTTCGCCGGCGGGCAACGGCCGGACGGTTTACACCCCGGTGAAGCAGTCCGGATCGCCACCGGCGCCCAGGTTCCCGAGGGCACCACCCGTGTCCTGCGCGATGAATTCGCCCGGTACGACGGCCGGCTGCACCGTCTCCCCGATACTCCGCAGCGTTCCGATATCCGCCGGCGCGGCGAGGACCGCACACCCGGTGATGTCATCGCACCGGCCGGTTGCGCCGTCACCGCCGCGCTGGTTTCCGCGGCCGCCGCGGTCGAGGTCACCACCGCTGCCGTCCGCGGACCCGTGCGCGCCCGCATCGTCATGACCGGCGACGAGATCCGCAGTACCGGTCCGCTACAAGCCGGTCAGACCCGGGATTCCATCGGCCCCATCCTGCCCGTACTACTCGCCGCACAGGGCGTACGCACCCTCGACCAGGTACACCTCCGCGACACCTCCCACGGTTTCGACCAGGTATTGGCCACCGCCACCGACTGCGATCTCCTCGTCGTTGTCGGCGCGACCGGCGGCGGCGCCGCCGACCAACTGCGGGGCGCCCTCGACCGCGCTCGAGCCCGAATCCTGGTCCCCCGCCTCGCGCTGCGCCCCGGCGGTTCCACTGTGGCAGCCGAACTCCCCTCGGCCACAACGGTTCTCGGACTCCCCGGCAACCCGTTCGCCGCAGTCGCCACCCTAATCGCCCTGACCCCCGCGATCGTCACAGGCCGCACCGGCGCCCACCCGCCCCCGCCCCTGATCGGCCCCCTGCACAACGCCACCGAGATCTCCGGCCCCGTAACCCGGATCGTCCCCGCCCGCAGTGCGAACGACTCCGGCGGCTGGATCGGCGACCCCACCGTGCGAACCGCCCACCTCGGCGGCCTGGTGGACCGCGACGGTGTGGTGATCGTCCCAGCCGATGCCCACGACGGGGCCCCGGTCGAGTTCGTCCCGGTCCCCCGATAGCAGGAACGGTTACGCCGATGGGGCACACAGGGCGACCACTACGACGCGTTCGGGTACGCGACCACGGCACGGCGTATGATTTCGGCAGCTTTTACCCCGTCGGCCTCGACACGTTCCCGTATCTCGGTGGGAAACCGGATAAAGGTCACCGGCGTGTTTCCCCCCTTGCCGGCATCGCCGGCCGGTCGCCCGCGATCGAGCACGACCGGATCCCGGTATTCGATCTCGCCCACGACCTCCTCGGCGGCTACCGGGTACTCCGAGTAGTCGCGAGCCATGTCTTCGTAGTCTTCGTCGGTCAATTTCTTGCGGCTCACCACTTCGGTTCCTCCCGTTGCGGCGCAAGGTCCAATGGGTCGATATACGACTCGAGGCCGGCATTTGCCCTTGTTCCGGACGCAGCATCATCGCGTGAGACACGACCATCTCGGCCGGGTCGGACACGTCGGCAATCGTCTCTATCAGGGGTTCGTTGTTGTCGTAGCGGCCGATGAACAGCACACGCCGACCAGGTCCTGAACCACGAACCCTGCACACCCTTGACTATGCCGTTACGGCAGGGTTCACCCTGTAGTCCCGGTCGGCGAGCACGCGCCGGCATTCCGATCCGAGGAGCCGATCATGTCCTGGAGTACTCGTGAACTCGCCGAACTCGCCGGCACCAGTGTGCGGACGGTACGGCACTATCACGATGTCGGCCTCCTCGAACAACCCGAACGCGGCAGCAACGGTTACAAGCGCTACGGCGTCGCGCACCTGCTACGCGTACTGCGCATCAAACGCCTGGCCGATCTCGGCATACCCCTGTCCCGGATCGCCGATATGGGTGAGAACGAATATCCGCGGGAATCGCTACACACGCTGGATGCCGAACTGGCCGCGACCATCGAGCGCCTGCAACGCATCCGCATGGAACTGGCCCTCATTCTCCGCCAGGGCTCCCACACCGATCTCCCACCCGACCTTACGCCGGTCAGCACAGAATTCACCGAGGCCGATCGCGCCTACACCGTCATCGCGAACCGAGTCCTCGGTCCGACCGCCCTGGATTCGCTACGCGAATTTCTCACCACCGGCGACGCCACCGATCCCGCCATGACCGATTTCGACAACCTCCCTGCCGACGCCGACGAACAGACCCGGGAGAGAGTCGCCGAACAAGTCGCGCCGTATGCCCGGAAACTCCACACCACCTACCCGAACCTCAGCACAGTGCACGATTCACCGGTCGGCCCCCAGCGCGCAGTCCAAGCTCTCGCGCTGGCCCTGAAGGAGCTCTACAACGAGGCCCAGTTCGACGTCCTCCTTCGCGTGTCCCGCCTACTCACGGCCGCTGAGCAGGACTGACCGGGGTCAGTGCCAGCGTTCCGGGGTGACCGGGGCTTCCCAGGCGCGGGCGTAGCGGCGTTTGTCGGGGCCGGCTACTTCCTTGCTGCGGTAGACCACGTAGGGGCGGACCAGGTACCCGACGGGGGCGGAGAACATGTGGACGAGGCGGGTGTAGGGCCAGACGGCGACCAGTGCCAGGACGAACAGGCCGTGGGCTTGGAACGTCCAGGGGGTGCCGACCATCAGTTCCGGCTGGGGGCTCAGGGTGAAAAGGCTGCGGAACCATGGGGAGACCGTTTCGCGGTAGTTGTAGGTGCCCCACAACAGGTTGCTGCCCATGGTGTTCAGCATGCCGGTGATCAGGGCGCCGGCCAGCAGGAAATACATGAACTTGTCGTTGGTGGTGGTTGCTTTGCGGACGGCGGGGACGGTGCAGCGGCGGTAGAGCAGGATGCCGATACCGGCGATCACCATGAGACCGGCCACCGAGCCCGCGCTCACCGACACCAGGTGATAGGCGTGTTCGCTGATACCGACCGCCGCGGTCCAGGATTCGGGGATCAGGACACCGAGCACATGTCCGAAGAACACCCCGAGCATTCCGAAATGGAACAGTGGGCTGCCCATCCGCAACAGGCGGGATTCGTAGATCTGCGAGGAGCGGGTGGTCCAGCCGAACTGGTCGTTGCGGTAGCGCCAGATATGGCCGAGCACGAACGACGTGAACGCCACGTACGGCAGGGTCATCCACAGGAAAGTGGTCACCGGGTCCTCCTCGGAGCGAATTCGAGCGGTCCGCACAGGCGGAGATATCGCCTCACCGGCGGCCTTCCGCTCGGCCCGGCATCGTCGGGTCCATGGCGAAGGGGTCCAGTCCGACCTCTTCCTCGGGCGGGCCCTGCGCCGCGAGTTCGGCGATCTTGCGACGGTCCGCGGTGGTCGGTGGGGCGAGAGTCGCCAGTACGGCGGCCAGTACCCCGGCATAGGGCGAACCGGCATCGGACAGCGACAGTCGCAGCAGCTCTATCACCGGGACGTGTTCGCCGAGGAGACGTTCCCCGCCGACGGGGTCCACGGTGGCGGCGAATTCGAGCAGCACCGGCAGGTGATCGGGGAGCTCGGTGTCGTCGAGTTCGACCCCGGCGTGCCGGTAGGCGTGTTTGAACCGCAGCAGCGCCATACCGCGTTTGCGGGTGTCACCGTAGGCGTAGAAGGTGAGGTGCAAGCTGGCGCGGCGGCGCATATCGAAGGTTTCGACGTAGTGCGCGGCCAGGTCGAGTTGCGGTGTGGTGCGCAGGTGGTCGAGGAATTCCGACGGGTGCGTGCGGACCGGGTCCGGAAGTTCCGCAACGGCTGCACTCACCTGATCGAGCATCGTGAGCGTCGCGGTGGTGGGATAGTCGAGCAGCAGGGCGGCGGTTCGCCAGACGACCCGGCGGTCCCGTTCACTCATCGCGACCGTGGGCTCGGGCCGGCGGCGGAGTTTCAGCAGCGCCATCACACACTCCGCTCGGCGATCGGCGGGTAGGTCATCGGCCGACCTCCGAGGGTTCCGGTTGCGGCCCGCTGTCACCGTTCCCGTTCATCGCGGAACCGTTGCCGGGCGTACCGGCGCCCGAAGGGGTTCCGTTGCCATTGGCCTTCCCGTCTCCGGGACGGCCGGCTCGCCCGCCGCCTCCATGCCCGTTCGATCGGGGAGCGTCCTGCCCATGCCCGTTCGACTCCGCCGCGTTCGCACCGACCGGTACCAGACCTTCGGTACTCTTCCCGTCCCAATTGAGCAGGTTGATCCGGCCCGTCTTCTCCTCCGGTGCCGCGTCATTCGAGTCGGTGAGCTGGAATTTCTCCACCATCTGGTCGAAGGCGGTCATACCCGGACCTCCATCGTTGTCGAGACTGCATCCCGTCGCGAGGGAGTCCAATTCGTGTGCCTGTGCGCCCGCGCCGGTCGGGATCACGTAGCGGTGCTCGTATTTCGCGATGGCGAGCAGCCGGTACATGGCTTCGATCTCTTCCGGTTGCAGCCGGACCGAAGGCGCGATGGCCGGGTCGGGCTCCTGTCCGAGGTTGACCGACCGCATGAACGCGCGCATCCCGGCGAGCCGCTGCAATGCCGCGCGGACCGGGCCGACGTCGCCGGCGGTGAACAGTTCGGCCAGGTATTCCACGGGAATGCGAAGAGCATCGATGGCGCCGAACAGGTTGGCGTGGTCCTCGCCGTCGTGCCCGGTATCGGTCAGCACATCGACCACCGGGGAGAGCGGCGGGACGTACCAGACCATCGGCATGGTGCGGTATTCCGGATGCAGGGGTAGCGCGATCTGATAGTCGACGATGAGTTTGTAGACCGGTGAATCCTGCGCGGCCTGAATCCATTCCGGCGAGATACCGGCCCGTTCGGCTTCGGCGACGACGCGCGGATCGTGCGGGTTCAGGAAGACTCCGAGTTGGCTCGGATACAGATCCTCGTCTTCGGTGACCGACGCCGCCTCGAGCACCGCGTCGGCGTCGTAGAGCATAACGCCGATATAGCGCAGCCGGCCGACGCAGGTTTCCGAGCATACGGTCGGAATACCGACCTCCACTCGGGGATAGCAGAATGTGCATTTCTCGGCTTTGCCGGTTTTGTGGTTGAAGTAGATCTTCTTGTACGGGCAGGCGGTCATGCATTGCCGCCAGCCGCGGCATTTGTCCTGGTCTACCAGGACGATGCCGTCCTCGGAGCGTTTGTAGATCGCGCCGGACGGACACGATGCCGCGCACGACGGGTTCAGGCAGTGTTCGCAGATGCGCGGCAGGTAGAACATGAAGGTCTCTTCGAATTCGAGCTTGACCTTCTCGGAGACGCGGGACAGCATCGGATCCCTACCGACCTGTTCCGGTCCGGAGCCGAGATCGTCGTCCCAGTTCGCACCCCAGGTGACCTTCGTATCCTCGCCGGTGATCAATGATTTCGGCCTGGCCACCGGTGTGGTGTCGATCGCCGGTGAGGACAGCAGGTTGTCGTATTCGTAGCTCCAGGGCTCGTAATAGTCCTCGATGGTCGGCAGATCGGGATTGGCGAAAATATTCAGCAGCCGTTTGAATCGCGACCCCGATTTCAGCGTCAACCTGCCCCGTTTGTCGAGAGTCCAGCCGCCCTTCCACTTCTCCTGGTCCTGATATTGCCGTGGGTATCCCTGGCCGGGCCGGGTTTCCACATTGTTGAACCAGACGTATTCGGTACCACCGCGGTTGGTCCATGCCTGTTTGCAGGTGACCGAACAGGTGTGGCAGCCGATGCATTTGTCCAGATTCATGACCATGGCCATGTGCGCCATCACACGCATAGCTGCGGTTCCGCCTCTCCGAATATTTTGCGCACGGCGGAGAGCCGTCGACAGCCGTGCACGCGTGCCTGCGGTCGAGTAGGTGCACCGATTCCGGACGTACCCGGTGAGTTACCCGGACCGCACCAAATCAGGTGTCGCCTGTGTGGATGAGCCGGCTGCGCCATATCAGTACCTGACTTCCTGGCTGCGGCGGCGGATCGTAGTGACCTCGTCGCGCTGGTTACCGGTCGGGCCGTGGTAGTTCAGTGCGAACGACTGTTGGGCATAACCACCGATGAGATGCGTGGGTTTGATCATGATCCGGGTGAGCGCGTTGTGGATACCGCCGCGTTTACCTTTGCCCTTGAAGTTTTCGCCCGGTTCCGCGACTCCCTCGATCCGCGGGACGTCCACCGCACGGTCCTGCGCGTGGTACATGAACACGGTGCCCTCGGGCATCCGGTGCGAGACGATGGCGCGGGCCACCACCACACCGTTGCGGTTGATCGCCTCGATCCAGTCGTTGTCGGCGACACCAATTTTCGCCGCGTCCTTATCCGACATCCAGATCGTCTGCCCGCCGCGCGACAGCGTGAGCATATGCAGGTTGTCCTGGTAGGCGGAGTGGATCGACCATTTGGAGTGCGGGGTCAGATAACGCACGGTGATACCGCGTTCGCTCACCTCGCCGACCCCGGGTTCGGCGAACAGCGCCGTCATATCCAGCGGCGGCCGGAAGGTGGGTAACTGTTCGCCGAGTTCGATCATCCAGTCGTGGTCGAGGTAGAAATGCTGGCGTCCGGTGAGCGTGTGCCACGGTTTGAGCCGTTCGGTGTTGATGGTGAACGGCGAATACCGGCGGCCGCCGGTTTCCGAACCCGACCATTCCGGTGAGGTGATCACCGGTACCGGACGTGCCTGGGTATCGGCGAAGGTGATCCGTTTACCCTCGTGTTCGGCGGCCAGATCGGCCAGTTCGGTACCGGTGCGCCGTTCGAGCGCCCGGAAGCCTTCCACCGCGAGCCGGCCGTTGGTGGTACCGGACAATGCCAGGATCGCCTCGGCGGCCTGGCTGTCCTTGGCCAGCGACGGCCGGCCTTGCGCCACCCCGGACACCACCGTGCCGTTCATCCCGGCGAGGTATTCGACCTCGGCGCCGGGGTGTGTGGTGATCCCCTTCGTGGTGACGCCGAGGGTATCGATCAGCGGCCCGAGCGCGGCCATCTTCTCGGCGATCTTCGAATAGTCGCGTTCGACCACCACGATTTTCGGCATGGTCTTCCCGGGGATCGGCTCGCATTCCCCGGCCTTCCAGTCGAGTACCTTGCCCCCGGCCTGTGCCATGGCATCCGGCGAATCGTGCTGCAACGGCACCGCGACGATATCTTTGCGCACCCCGAGATGTTTCTCGGCGAGCCAGGAGAAGCCGCGGGCGATCCGGTGGAACGCCTCGAAATCGGTTTTCGCCTCCCACGGCGGGGCGATGGCCGGGGTGAAGGCGTGCACGAACGGATGCATATCCGTCGAGGACAGATCGTGTTTCTCGTACCAGGTGGCTGCCGGGAGCACGATATCGGAGAACAGCGTGGTGCTGGTCATCCGGAAGTCGAGCGAGAGCAGCAGATCGAGTTTGCCGGTGGCGGCCTCGTCCCGCCAGACCAGCTCCTCGGGGCGGACCCCGGCAGTGTCGGTGGTCTGCAGATTCGAATCCGCGCCGAGCAGGTGCCGGTGGAAGTATTCGTTGCCTTTACCGGAAGAACCCAGCAGATTGGCCCGCCAGACCGTGAGTACTCGCGGGAAGTTCTCCGGGGCGTCCGGGTCTTCGCAGGCGAAACGCAGGTCGCCGGACTTCAGGCCGTCGACCACGTGGTCGGCCGCGGTGCGGCCCGCGGCCTCGGCTTCGTCGGCGAGGTCGAGGGGATTGCGATCGAAGGTCGGAGAGGAGGGCATCCAGCCCAGACGGGTGGCCAGGGCAATATTGTCGGCGGCTGTGCGCCCGGCGAACGTTCCTTTGCCGAGGGGTGAGGCGAAGGTTTCGGCAGTGAACGGGTCGTAGCGCCACTGATCGTTGGTCAGATACCAGAACACCGTGCCCTGCATCTGCCGCGGCGGACGCTGCCAGTCCAGGCCGAAGGCCAGCGTGGACCAGCCGGTCACCGGGCGACATTTCTCCTGGCCCACGTAATGCGCCCACCCACCACCGTTGACGCCCTGGCAGCCGGTGAGCAGGGTCAGGGTGAAGAAGGACCGGTAGATCTGATCGGAATGGAACCAGTGGTTGGTGCCGGCACCCATCAGGATCATCGACCGGCCGCCGGAACGGTCGGCGTTATCGGCGAATTCGCGGGCGATCCGCCGAGCCTGCACGGCCGGGACGCCGGTGATGGCCTCCTGCCAGGCCGGGGTGTACGGCTCGGTGGCGTCGTCGTAGCCGGTGGGCCAGGTCCCGGGGAGGCCCGGACGGCCCACGCCGTACTGGGCGAGCAGCAGATCGAACACTGTCGTGACCCGTTTACCGGCAACAACTTTCGTCGGAACGCCGCGGGTCAGGACGCCGGGCACATCGCTGTCGAACCGGGGGAACTGTACGGCCGCAGCATCGTCGGTGCGGCCGTACAGCGTCAGGAGCGGTTCGACACCCTCGAGGTCCAGATTCCATCGACCGGTCCCGTTCTCACCGAACCTGTCCCCCAGCGATCCGTTCGGCACCACCGCAGTCCCGTCCGAGTCCAGCACCACGGTCCGGAACTCGGCGCCCTCGTCGGTGTTGCCGAGATCGGCGGCGGTGAGGAATTTGCCCGGTACCGCGACCCCGTCCGCGCCCTCGTCCACGGTGATCAGGAACGGCAGATCGGTGTACTTGCGGACATAGTCCAGGAAGCGCGGCGTACTGCGGTCGACGAAGAACTCCCGCAGCACCACATGACCCATCGCCATGGCCAGCGCGGCATCGGTCCCCGGCCGGGCGGCGACCCATTCGTCGGCGAATTTGGTGTTGTCGGCGTAATCCGGTGACACCACCACAACCTTCTGACCGCGGTAGCGGGCTTCGGTCATGTAGTGGGCGTCCGGGGTGCGGGTCACCGGAACGTTCGAGCCCCACATGATGAGGTATCCGGCGTCGAACCAGTCCGCGGATTCCGGCACATCGGTCTGATCGCCGAACACCTGCGGCGAGGCGACGGGCAGATCGGCGTACCAGTCGTAGAACGACAGCATCGACCCGCCCAGCAGGGAAATGAACCGGGCGCCGACCGCATGGCTGACCATGGACATCGCCGGGATCGGCGAGAATCCCGCGACCCGGTCCGGGCCGAACTCCTTGATGGTGTGCACATGCGCGGCGGCCGCGATCTCGGCGGCTTCCCACCATTCGGCGCGGACGAATCCGCCCTTACCCCGCGCGGCCTTGTACTGCCGGGACCGCTCGGGATCGGCGACGATATCGCCCCACGCGAGTACCGGATCCTTCAACCGCTGTTTGGCTTCCCGGTACATCTCCAGCAGCGTGGAACGCACGTACGGGTACCGGACCCGCGCCGGGGAATAGGTGTACCAGGAAAACGACGCACCGCGCGGGCAGCCGCGGGGTTCGTACTCCGGTTTGTCCGACCCCACCGACGGATAGTCGGTCTGCTGCGATTCCCAGGTGATCACACCGTCTTTCACGTAGATCTTCCAGGAACACGAGCCGGTGCAGTTCACTCCGTGGGTGGAGCGCACCACCTTGTCGTGCGACCAGCGGTCACGATAGAACTCATCGGCGCTGCGCCCGCCGGCCTTGTGCACGGTGCGGTGATCGGCCGAGATCTCACCGCGCTGGAAATATTTGCCCAGCCGCAGGAGCGCGTCCCCCGCGCCCGGTTCCCCGGCCGCGATATTCGAAGCGATAGGTGAACCCGGAGTACGTGAAGCAACCACGACGCCCCCTTTTCTGCACGCGGTGAAATCGGGCTGACGCCTCGACTGTAGGGATGCCGCCGGACCTGGCCAAACGGCTTTCTCACAACGAAAAACGCAGGTCCGTGAGCTGTGAGGGCGGCGCAATGTGGTGGTCACTGCACGGGTCCGGGTGATACGACGGCCGGGAAATACCACCAGGGAAAACGGGCCGTGATGCGTTGGATCGGACGTTTCGGCGACACCCACCGGCCCAGCCGGTGAATTTTCGGAAATGGCCGCTTCTCCAGTGGTTTACATTTGTTTACATATCGTGGCGGTCACATGAGACCGGATCAGGCGGCCCTGGGGTGAGGACACTTCTACACAGCGGGAAGCCGCCGGCTTCGTATCCGGGCGCGGTGCGCCTACGATTGCTGCCCGATCCGACTGCCGCCGGCGGTCGCCCGATCAGCTTCGAGGTGCACCATGGTCAGGCCTGTGCCGGTGTCGCGGAGGCGGAGAACCACTCGCCTCCTGGCCGCTGTCGCGGCGATAATGCTGGCCGTCGGTACGGCGGCAGTCGCCGGTACGGTCTCCGTTCCCGGCCGGGCCGCCGCGGCCCCGGCGGCCGCCGCCCCGGCGGTGACCGTGTATCCCGGTATGGAAGTCAGGCGTAGCGTGATCGTGGGCGGAAAGGTCGAGATCAGCCGCTGCACGGTGGGGCTCACGGGCACGATCGGCACGGCACGGTACGCGGTCACCGCGGGACACTGCTACCGCGACGGAGTTGTCACCGACAAGGACGGCAATCCGATCGGCTGGTACGAATTCCACCGGCCGGACGAGGGCCTCACCTTCGGCTTCGCGCTGATCCGGCTGTACGACGGTATCGGGGTCGCGGCCAGTATGGGCAGCTTCGGCCTGTCTTCGGTGGATATGAAGCCGCGAAGGAACCAGCAGGTCTGCAAGCTCGGCGCGACCACCGGCTGGAGCTGCGGAACGATCACCGAAATCACGCAACGCTACCTCTACACGACCAACACTCTGGGCGCGGAAGGCGGCGATTCCGGTGCGGTGGTCTACCGGCAGACCTCCGACGGGCACGCCGCCTTCGTCGGCCTCCTGGTGGCCTTCGACCGGGATGCTGGCCACAGCGCGGTGGTCGAGCCCGCCGAATGGCTTTTCGATCAGATCGACAAGTACGGCCCCACCCGCGACAATCCGTTCGTCTGGTACCGGGTCTGATCCGGTTCAGACGCCCAGCGCGCCCGCGAAAACCGGCCAGGACCGGTGCAGATCGTCCTGCCAGTAGGCCCAGGCATGCGTGCCCGGATGGAAGTGCACGGTCGCCGGGATCTGCCGGGCGGCCAGCGCTGCCGCCAGCGGGCCGGTGCAGTTGCTGACGATGGATTCCATCGTGCCGCCGACCAGCACCCGGTCGGCCAGCCGTAGTGGGTCGCCGTCGATACCGCGGGAATTCAGTACCTCGTGCGGGCCCGGCGCGCCGTTACCGGAGGAGAGGTAGAGCGCTGTGCCCCGCAGCCGGTCCAGATGCAGCATCGGGTCGTGTTCGAGCCACGCGGGATGGCCCGGATCGCCCCACATATTGGTGGCGTTCGCCCCGAACAGCGCCAGCTGCGAGTACACGATGGCCCGTGCCGCCGGGTCGCTGGTGCGCGGGCAGCCGCTGTACGCGCCGACCGCCTGGTAGAGGCCGGGCGCGTGGATGGCCAGATTCAACGCCGAGGTCGCCGACATCGACAGCCCCGCCACCGCATTGCGGCCGGTCATCCCGAAGCGGGCGTCGAGCAGCGGCGGCAGTTCGCGGGTGAGGAAGGTTTCCCATTTGTTGCGGCCCAGTACCGGGTCGTCGGCGATCCAGTCGGTGTAGTAGCTGGCCCGGCCCCCCATGGGCACGATCACGTTGACCGGACGATCGGCGAAGAACTCGGCCACATCGGTGCGCCGCATCCACGGGCCGCCGTCCTCGCCACCGTCGACGGCGTTGAGCAGGTACAGCGCAGGTGCGCCGGATCCCGGATGCGAAAGCCACAGCGTGACCGGTTTATCCATCGCGCCGGAATGCACCACCACCTCGAACTGCCGGCCACCGAGCGGACGTACATCCACGATCCGGGCGGGCCCCTCGGCGGCGGCCGGGCCCGCCGCGATTCCCGTCGCCACCAGCGCGAAAGACAGCGTGAACAGGGACACCAGGCAACGCGGCAGCCGGTACATGCCGTGGTTTCTACCACGACGCGATACCCGGCCCGGGGTTATCACCTGGCGTGTTCGTCGCGGGCGTGCACCCGTAGCGCGGTGATCGCGTCGGCGTCTGCTTCCGGCACCCGCATCCGTTCGGCGATCGACCAGCGCAGGGCCCGGGGCAACTGCGGTGCGACCTTGCCCAAATACGCGTACAGCCAGTCGATGCGCGCGACCAGGAACGGGTAGTCGGTGGTCATCATGGGGCGGATCACCAGCATCGGCAGCGGTGCGTCCAACGGATGGAAGGCGGCGTTCCACAGCCCGGGTACCCGGCATCCCGGGTAGAACTGGCCGAGCATCAGGCCGTCGCAGACCACCTCGGTCTTGTGGCGGCAGTGCGCGGTGTCGATCCGGTCGGTGCGGGTGAGTCCGGGGAAGATCGTCACCGTGGTCAGGCGGCGGTCGCCGGACTCCCCGGCGCGGAGGCTTTTGTACAGGCCGTGGGCATCCAGAACGGCCGCCGAGATGTTCTCGACGGTCAGCTCGTCGCCCCCGCGGATCACGGCGGCCCACAGGGCATGGTGGTTCGTGGTCTGGCGGATGAACGGGCATACCGGGCCGTCTCGGCCCAGGTCGGGATGTGGCTGCCGGAGATACTCGGCGATCCAGCGCGTGAGTACCGCGGCATCGGGATGTTGTGCGGCCCAGCGTTCGGCGTCGTGGTAGACATCGCGCCAGGTCCGGCCGGTCCGCGGCCCGCGATATGCGTGGGCGGTCGCGGGTACCGGGCCCTCGGAGTTCGCCGGCCTGTTCATCGGCTGTCCGCCCGCGCGGTGAGTTCGGCCGGATATCGGTCCAGGACAGGTGCGATCACCGCGACGGATTCGGGATTCATCAGCCGGCCGTGCTCGGTATCGACCGGGTACTCGAGCAGTTCACCGGTGACGAACGGCCGCCACATCTGCACATCGAGCATTTCGGTCATGCCGCGGGTCGCCGAGAAGTACAGCAGGTCACCGTCGAAGACGCCGGGACGGTAGCGGGCCGATATCTCGACCCCCGCGATGTAGGCCCGATGCAGGCGGTCGAGCTGGCCGGCGGTCAGCCCCGCGCCCAGGGTCGCCCCCGCGGCCGCCAGTTCCGCGGCGGCTTCGGCGGCCGTCAGTTCCGGAGCTTGCGCCGCTGCGTGCGCGTCGGGTTCGTCGCCGAGCAGGTGGGTGAGCAGATCGCGCATCCGCGGCCGCGGTGGTGGTGGGGCGTCCGGCGGAAAGACGACACTGTCGAGCATCGCCAGCATCGCGACCTCATGGCCGAGATCGCGTAACCGGACCGCCACGGCATGGGCGAGCTGGCCACCGAGCGACCAGCCCAGCAGATGGTAGGGGCCATCCGGTTGCACCCGCAGGATCTCGCGCAGATAGCGGCCGGCGAGAGTATCGGCCGTGGCGACCTCCGAGTCCGGGGAAGTCAGGACCGGCGACTGGACTCCGTAGACCGGGCGGGCGGCGATCCGGTGTGACAGTCCCGCGTAACACCACGCCAGCGGTACCGCGGAATGGAAACAGAACAGCGGCGGCCGGGAGCCGTTGCGGCGCAGGGGCAGAATTATCTGCAAGCCCTCCGCCCCGCCGGTGCCGTTACCGCCCGTCGCCGCGAACCTCCGGGCCGGTGACACCGAATCCGCTGGTTCACCACTCGCGTGGTCGCTGCCCTCCTCATCGCTGTCCGCCGGAGTGCCGGAGTGCCGGTAATCCGCGATACGGTCGGCCAGCTCCGCCACCGTCGGCGCGGTATACAGCCAGCGTACGGTCACCGGAACGCCCGTCACCTCGGCCAGCTCGGCCGAAAGAGCCACGCCCAGTAGCGAATTACCACCCAGCGCGAAGAAATCGTCGTCCAGTCCGATATCCGGACGGCCGACCACACCGCCCACCTGCCGCGCGACCAACCGCTGCACATCCGTTTCCGGGGCGCGATAGGCGCGAGACAGCACCGGTTCCGGCAGCCGGTCCCGGTCGGTTTTCCCATTGGGGGTCAACGGAATCCGATCGATCTCCAGTAACACCGCCGGCACCAGCGCGGAAGGCAGTACGGTGCGGATCCGGCTCAGCGTGGCGACCGGATCGAATCCATGGCCCGCGGCCACCACCACATAGGCGGCCAGGCAGGCGGCCGGTCCGGATTCGCCCGTCACCGTAACCACCGCCTGCGCGATTTCCGGTCCCGCGGTGAGCGCCGATTCGATCTCGCCGGGCTCGATCCGGCGGCCGTGCAGGCCGAGCTGACGATCGGCCCGGCCGAGGTATTCGAAGCCGCCGGGATCGGCGCGCACCAGGTCCCCGGTCCGATACAGGCGTTGCCCGGTGCCCGCCGGATCGGCCACGAACCGGACGGCCGTGGTCGCGGGATCGTGCAGATACCCCAGCGCGACACCCGGCCCGCCCAGATACAGTTCGCTCCGCCCGCCCACCGGTACCGGCCGCAGCCGGGGAGTCAGTTGCACCGCTCGCACATCCGGCAGTGCCGGCCCGATCAGCACCGGGCCGGCCGGGGACAGTGGCTCGCTCTGCATCGTCATCACGGTCGTCTCGGTAGGACCGTAGCCGTTGTACAACCGCACCCGCGGAGCCCAGCGCCGGACGAGTTCGCTGCCGGGGGACTCGCCACCGGTCACCACCACCCGCAGACTCGGCAGCCGGGCCGGGTCCAAGCTGTTCAGCACCACGGGAGTGCTCAGCAGATGCGTGATCTCCGCGGTACGGATCAATTCGGTGAGCCGGGTCCCCGCCACCGGCCCCGCGGGGGCGACCACCAGCCGCGCACCGACCGCGAACGCCGCGAGCAGCTCCAGCAGATGCGCGTCGAATACAGGCGAATGCGCGTGCAGGACAACGGACTCGGCATCGACCCGATAGCGCTCGACAAGATAGTCGGTGAGCGGTCCCAACCCACGGTGACCGACGAGCACCCCCTTCGGAGTTCCGGTGGTCCCCGAGGTATGGATCAGATAGGCGGGGTGGTCCGGGCACAGCCCCGCCCAGGGTTTCCGATCCCCGCCGATCGCCGCCGAATACCTCCACGGTCCGTCGCCGTCGCCGACTCGGGCAGCTACTCGCTGCGCGCGGGTACGCTCACCTACCTGCACGGATCCGACCAAACCGTTCCGCGTACCCGCACCAGCCCCGTTCCGCGACCCGGCGGGCACGGCGCCGGTTCTCGCCGATATGCCCCTTCCTCCGTGCGCCGTTCCCGTTTTCCGGCCGTCGGCCGAGCCCTCCGGCTTCCGCCCGGAGTGCACGGAACCCACCTCGACGGCGTTGTTGTCGTTCCCGGCTCGATGTAGGGCCCCCTCCGTCCAGGTATCGTCACGGTTCACCACACGTTGTCCATCCGGCGCGGGCCCCGTATCCGGCTCGCCCGGTTCGACACCGGGAGCGACGGTATCCCGCCGCGACCCGGCCGCCGGTCGCTCCGCGGTACCGGCATCTATCGAATCGCCTGACGGTTGCCGCGGCTGCACTGCCGTTGCGGCCGGGCCGTCCAGCTCCAGCCAGCGCACCGGCTCGCCGCTGCCCGGCCCCGCGGTCGCCGCACGGGTCGCATCCGCTGCGGACAAGCCCGGCCGTACCGCCGCCACTGTGAGACCGAAGCCGATTCCCGCGGCCGCAAGCACCGACGAGATCCGATCCGGCGGGTCGGCGGGGTCGATCGGTACGAAACAAGCGCCCGCGGTGGCCACCGCCCAGAGCGCGAGCACCGATTCGATCGAACGCGGGATGACCACCGCGACCGGCGTCCCGGGGCCTGCACCACGGTCGATCAGTTCCTGTGCCCAGCCGCGGGAGAGTTCGTCCAGCCGGCGATACGTCAGTGATCGGGTGCCTTCGCTCACGGCCACCGCATCCGGGCGCATTCCCATACGCAGGAGCTCGGGCAGCAGTCGCACCGCCGCGATGGGTGCCGGGGAGTCCCGCGGATCCGCTGCTTGTCGCGGAACGAAGCCCGGTACATCCGGGGCCTTTTCGCGTTCGCCGAGGCATGCGACCGGATCGTCTGGTGCTGCGGTGAGGAAATGGTGCAGATAGAAGAGGAATCCGTGGTGATACCAGGAGAGCGCCGCGGCCGAATACCGGGCGGGATTGCCCTGGAAATCGATACTGATGCTGGACTCGTCCGGACCCAGCTGATACCCGTTGACCAGCAGATCCTCCACCGGTCCCAGCGACAGCAGCTGCGCCTGCCCGGTGAGCGGACCCAACCGCAGCGGTTCCACGAAACCGAGCACGTTGACCACCGGCCCGAATCCGCCGCGCTCCACCCGGCCGCGGCCGCGGTCGTGCTGGATCTCCTCGTACGGATACCGCTGATGCCGCAGCGCCGCAACGATCTTCGTCCGTACCGCGGCGACCGCGACCCCGACGGTGCCCCGCGTGAGGCCGGTGAGCCGCAGCGGCACGACATTCGATACCGACCCGGCCGACCGGCGCAGTACCGCCGTCGTCCAAGCCGGTACCGGGAGTGTGATCACGGGGTCGTCGTTCCCGGTGAGCTGGGCGAAATAGCAGGCGAAGGCGGCGATGAGCAGTTCGCCGAAGGAGGCACCGTACTGTTCGCGGGCGGCGGCGACCGCATCCGCGGTCGCCGGTCCGAGCCCCGCCGAAGCCCGGTGCGGCCGTGGCCGTGGCCCCGCGGGATGGCCGGCCAGCCCCACCGGCTCGGACAGACCCGACAGCGCGGAGAGCCAGTACTCCTTATCGGCCGCCGCCCGCGCCGACTTCCGATAGGTCTCCTCGGCGGCGAGCAGTCCGGCGGTGTCCAGCGCGCCGGGCTCGCCCGCCTCGGTATCGGTGACCGCAGCCCGGTACAGCTCACCGGTGCGCCGTAACAGTGCGACGGCACCGGCGCCGTCGAGAACCAGGTGATGGCTGCGCAGATACAGCAGATGCCGGTCCGCGGCCACCCGGTACAGCGTCGCGACGGTGAGATCGTCGGTGCGCGGATCGAGCGGAGCGAAGTGGTCGTCCGCCATCCGATCGAGCGCCGCGATGATCGGATCGGTGTGATCGGCGAGATCGCAGACGAAGAACGGGAGATCGGTATCCGCGAGCAGCTGCCGCGGCCGGCCGTCCACTTCCCGCACCCGGATTCCGGGCGATTCGAGCTCCCGGGCCGCGCGCCGCCCGCATTCGCGCATCAGCTCCACCTCGACCGGCCCCCGCAGATCCAGGTACATGGCCACGGTGTTCGGGATCCCGGGATACAGCTGTTGCGCCACCCACCACCGCAGTTGAGCGGCCGACAGCGGATGATCCGATCCCGTTCCCTGGTACCTCACCTGGACCGCGCCTCCTGCGTTGCCCGGCCGGCCCGGAAATGAGAACAACGCGCGACGCCGATCCACGCGCCGCTCCGTACCGGCCCGGCCGCTACGACTACCTGCGGAATCACCTGCGGCGAACACTACGCCTGCCCAGCAAGGTAATGCACCGGCTCCCATCTCCAGCGCAATCCCTCAACCGAACCAGAATGCGCTAATACGTTTTTATGCGCACAACAATCGACCTACCTCCGGAACTCATGCGCGCCGCCAAGATCGCCGCCGCCACCGAGCGCGGTCTCAGTCTCGAGGACCTTTTCACAAAGGCCCAGGCACATGAGGTAGGCGCAGGTGTCCATCCGCCGAAGTCCGGGCGTGTCCGGTTCCCATTGGTCGGCGCGGCGGATGCCCCGCACAAGGTGGACCTGAGCAACGCGGACCTCGATGAGGCACTTGGAAACGACGACGCTGCCGAGTACGCATGACAGCGCTCGTCGACGTGGGCGTGTGGCTGGCTGCGGTATGGGGCCGCCATATGCACCATTCCGCAGCCGCGAAGTGGTTCGACAGACACCCGGGCGACCTTGTGATGTGCCGGGTTACCCGAACCTCGCTACTACGATTGCTTTCGAATCCTTCGGTCATGCAGGGTGATGTCCTCACCCGCAGCGCAGCATGGCGGGTGATCGATCAACTACTGGCCGATGAGCGAGTGGCCTGGGCCGATGAACCGGCGGACCTCGAGGCTGTATTCCGGGCACTGTCTGCGCGCGATGAGACGAGCCACAAGCTGTGGACCGACGATTATCTCGCCGCGTTCGCCCAGACCAGCGGTGCGGAGTTGGCAACGCTCGACCGAAAACTGGCGGCCCGGTATCCGTCGATCCCGGTTGTCACGATCGCGGGATAGCGGTTCCGGTCGGCGGCAGGGTGGGCCGGCCGGACCGTTCGCGTAGCGCAGCGCGGTAGCGGTCGGCGATCAACCGGACCACGGCGGGATGCACGCCGATCGGGTCGGCCACTCCGGTCGCGCCGGCCTGGTGCAGGCGCTCGTGGAACAGTCCGTGTGCCAGCAAGTAGGAGGCGACGAACACACGGTCCTGGCCCTCCTCGCGCAACTCTGCCACGACTTCCGGAACGCGCGGTGCGCCCGTGGCGACATACGCCGTGCGCACCGGTGTGGCGAGTTGTGCGGTGAGCATGGCGGCAGCACGGTTCACGTCCGCGCGAGCTCGCGGATCGGAAGAGCCCGCGGCCGCGAACACCACGGCATCACCCGGGCACCAGCCGGCCGCGCGCAACCGCACGGCCATGATCCGCGCCAGGGCGGGATCCGGACCCATCGCGGGGGTCACCGTCACGGCGGGATGGGCACTGTCGCTCACTTCCCGCGGCACATCCTTGTAGACGTGATAGCCCGAAGCCAGGAAGGCCGGAACCACCACGGCCGGTGCCGGATTCACGGCATCCGGAGACTGTGCGACGAGATCGTGCAGCACTTCCGACGGTGAGGGACCGAGGACATCGACGAATGCGGTGCGCACCGGCGTGCTCGTCGTGGACCGACCGGAGACCACGCCGAATTCTGCGAGGGGATCGACGGCGCAACCGCACACCGCGGTTGAGTGCGCAGCAGGAAGCATCGCTGTGCGGCGAGCCCGCGCGGGCTGCCCGGTGCCGGTACCCGGCCCAGCAGCCGCGTTGTGCGCGCAGGGGGTTCCGGCCGGTACCGGCCGGTGCCCGAGTTCGCGACCCACTGCCTCGGCCAGCGCGGCGATCATCTCCACCCCCTTACCGCTGCGGGTCCCGTGGGCCACCAAGACCAGCGCGGGCGGTTCCGGCCTGAGTGCTTCCGGCGCGCTCATCCGGGAACCACCGTGCGCACATAGCGGGTGTTACGCACCGCGGGCAGCGCGGCGGCGGCATTGTTATCGGTGCATTCGGCCGGGTCCATGGCCAGCCGGTAACCGCGTTTGACCACGGTCTGGATCGCCTTCGGTGCCCCCAGCCCCGCCCGCAGACGGGCGATGGCCGTCTCCACCGCGTGGGTGTCGTCGCCCCCGCCGGGCAGGGCGGCCAGCAGATCCTCACGCGACACCACCCGCCCGGGATACCGGGCCAGCGAACGCATCAATGCCATCGGTGCGGGAGCGAGCTGTTTCACCGTGCCGTCCACCACCACGCATGACCCGCGCACGCTGATGGTGTGCCCGGCGGCGTTGATCCGGCCGGCGCGGCGTGGTAGCTCCTCGGCCACATGGCGGGCCAGGGCGCCCAGCCGCGCGCGGGCGGGCATCGTCACCGGGACACCCAGTTCCTCCAACGGCGCCGCGGTGATGGGCCCCACGCAGGCCGCCGGCACCCGGATGCGCAGAGCATGCAGGAGGCCCTCGAGCACACCGGTTTCCTTGGCACGCATCAACATCGACGCCACGGCGGGCGCACTGGTGAAGGTCACACAGTCGATGGCCGACGTCATCACGGCCTCGATGAGGTTGTCCATCGGACCGCGATCGGCGGGCGGCTCCCACCGGTACACCGGCACCGGCACCACATCCGCGCCGGCGCAGCGCAGCACCTCACAGAAATCGGGGATCGGTTCCCATTCGGTGGTCGCGCCGTGCAACTGCACCGCGATCCGCACCCCCTCGACCCCTTCCGCGAGCAGATGGTCCAGCACCTCCGCCGACGATTCGGACGCAGGCGACCATTCCTCCCGGAGTTCGGCCGCCCGGATCGCCCCCTTGGCTTTGGGCCCGCGGGCCAGCATCCGGGTGCCGCCGAATGTGATGCGCAACCGTTCGGCCAGCCCCCACCCCTCGGCCGCCTCCATCCAGCCGCGGAAACCGATCCCGGTGGTGGCGACGGCGATCTGCGGTGGGTCGGCGACGAGTTCGCGGGTCACCCGTTCGAGTTCGGTGTCGTCGGCCAGCGGAATGATCCGGATGGCCGGCGCGGATACGACAGTCGCGCCCCGGCGGGTGAGCAGGGTGGCGAATTCCTCGGCGCGCCGGGCCGCGGTGATACCGATGGTGAACCCGGCCAGCGAGGGGGACGCATCCGGAACCGTCATGCGGGTACGCCGTCCGCGGCCATGACGAGGGGTTCGTCGGAAATCGAGACGAGGCCGCCGTCCACGCGCACGGCGTACACCGGCAGCGATTCGGTCGCATCGTCCAGGCAATGCCCGTCGAGCAGCGAGAATGCCTGCTTCAACAGCGGCGACGCGACGACCGGTTCGCCACCGCGGTCACCGACGATCCCGCGCGACATCACCGCCGCACGGCCGAAGGGGTCGATATTGCCGACCGCGTACAGCGTGCCCTCGGGCAGCAGGAACAGCGCCGCCTGGGCCCCACTCGGCAGCAGCACCGCGACGCCGCGGCCGGGAATCAGATAGTCGAGCCGGCAGGCCAGCGTCCACCCTGTGGTGGCCGGGGCAACGCCAGGGGTATCGATCACGGTCATGGTGTTCTCCTCCATACGCCTCAACCATTGGTACCGGCGCACTGTTTCCACTCGGTTAAGCCGTCATTTCCCACCCGTAGCGGCTGGTTCCGCGGTGACATTTCACTGCGGCCTCCGTGGTTACATTCCACTGCCGCCTCCGGGCATCGCGGGCAGGCTGTGTCCGCTTCGGCCTACCCACAATGCCCTCCGTGGTTACATTCCACTGCCGCCTCCGGGCATCGCGGGCAGGCCGAGCAGTACCGGGACCTTGCGTTCACCGCTGTCGTCGAACGAGATCGTCGGATCCGCTTCGGCCGGGGCGTTGACGAAGGAGACGAACCGGGAAAGCTTCTGTTCGTCCTCGAGCACCGCGGCCCATTCGTCGCGATAACCGGCCACATGCGATTCCATCGCCGCTTCCAGATCGGCCGCGATACCGAGACTGTCCGCGCAGACCACTGCACGCACATAGTCGATACCCAGATCCTCCTGCCACGGCGCGGTGCGCTGCAACCTGTCCGCGGTGCGGATGTAGAACATCAGGTAGCGGTCGATATAGGAGATCAGAGTCTCGTCGTCCAGATCGCCGGCCAGCAGCACTGCATGCTTCGGGGTGAGACCGCCGTTACCGCCGACGTAGAGGTTCCAGCCGTTCTCCGTAGCGATCACACCGACGTCTTTACCGCGGGCCTCGGCGCATTCCCGGGCACAGCCGGAAACGGCCAGCTTCAGCTTGTGCGGTGACCGCAAACCGCGGTAACGCTTCTCCAGCAGGACGGCCATCCCGACCGAATCCTGCTGGCCGTACCGGCACCAGGTGGACCCGACGCAACTCTTGACGGTGCGCAGCGATTTACCGTAGGCATGGCCGGATTCCATTCCGGCGTCCACGAGCCGTTTCCAGATGAGCGGCAACTGTTCGACGCGGGCGCCGAAGAGATCGATCCGCTGACCACCGGTGATCTTGGTGTAGAGACCGAACTCCTTGGCGACCGCACCGATCACGATCAACTGCTCGGGTGTCACCTCCCCGCCCGGCATCCGCGGCACCACCGAATAGGTGCCGTTCTTCTGCATATTGGCCAGGAAATGGTCGTTGGTGTCCTGGAGCGCGGCCTGTTCACCCTCCAGGATGTGCTCGTTGGAGGTGGAGGCCAGGATCGAGGCGACCGTCGGTTTGCAGATATCGCAGCCGATACCCCTGCCGTGCCGGGCGATCAGATCGGAGAAGGTACGGATACCGGTGGCCTGCACGATCCGGAACAGTTCGGCACGCGACTGTTCGAAGTGCTCGCACAGCGCCTTCGACATTTCGACGCCGGATTGTTCCAGCACCTTCTTGATCATCGGCACACAGCCGCCGCAGGAGGTGCCGGCCTTGGTGCAAGATTTGACAGCAGGGATATCGCAGGCACCGTCGGCGATGGCACCGCAGATCGCGCCCTTGCTCACATCGTTGCAGGAGCAGATCTGGGCTTCGTCGGGCAGCGCATCGGCGCCGAGTTCCGCGCCGGCCGGAGAGATCAGTGCGGCCGGTTCGGCCGGTAGCGGCCGCCCGACCAGCGGACGCAGGGCTGCATACTGGGTGGCGTCGCCCACCAGGATGCCGCCGAGCAGGGTCTGCGCATCGTCGGAGATCACCAGTTTCGCGTAGGTGCCGCGCGCCGCGTCGTGCAGCACCACCGACAGCGCGCCTTCGGTCTTACCGTGGGCGTCGCCGAAGCTGGCCACATCCACACCCAGCAATTTCAGCTTGGTGGACATATCGGCGCCGGGGAACTCACCGGCCCCGCCGAGCAACCGGTCGGCCACGATCTCGGCGGTCGTGTACCCCGGCGCGACCAGGCCGTAGCAGACACCTTCGACCGCCGCGCATTCACCGATGGCGTAGATGTTCGGATCAGAGGTGGCCAGGCCCAGGTCCGTGATGATCCCGCCGCGCGGGCCCACCTCGAGGCCGGCGTCGCGGGCGATCTGGTCCCGGGGCCGGATACCTGCGGAGAACACCACCAGGGCGGCATCGATCGAGCTGTCGTCGGAGAGACCGATCCGCAACCGCCCGGCGGGGGCAGCCGTCTCGTCCCGTTCGATGCACTGAGTGCCGACCCCGGTATGCACCTGTAATCCCAGGTCGGAAACCAGTTTCTCCAGGATCGCGCCACCGCCCTCGTCGACCTGCGCGGGCATCAACCGGTCGTTGTACTCGATCACATGCGGGGTCAGGCCGAGCATCCGCAACGCGTTGGCGGCCTCCAGGCCGAGCAGACCGCCGCCGACGACCACACCGTGCGCCCCCGGGCCCGCCGCCTCGGCCGTCGCCTTGATGCCGTCGAGATCGGCGAGGGTGCGGTAGACGAAGCATTCCGGATGTTCGTGCCCCGGCACGGGGGGCACGAACGGATACGAACCGGTGGCCAGCACGAGCGCGTCGTAGTCGAGTACCGCACCGGCGCCGGTGGTCACCTTCTGCGCCGCCCTGTCGATGGCCTCGGCGCGCTCTCCGAGGCGCAGGTCCACCAGTTCGTCGCCGGCGTACTCGTTACCCGGCAGCGCCAGCGCGGCCGGATCCCAGCTGCCGACGTAGGAGGACAACCCCACCCGATCGTAGGCGGGCAGCTGTTCCTCGCCGAGTACGACGACCTGCCACTGCCCGGCGGAGTCCCGGGAGCGGAGCGCCTCGACGAAGCGGTGCCCGACCATGCCGTGACCGGCGACGACGACTGTCTTGCGCTGTGCATTCATGGTGTCCTCCGTGGGAATCCGGGATCAGGCCGACGACCGGGCGGACCGGGTTTCGGTGGGCTGGGACGGGGCGCCGGATTCGGCCCGGCGGACCAGGGCCTCGGCCCCGGCGACGACCTCCCGGCCGGACGCCGGAGCGGCGGGGCGGCGCAGGAACACCGCCCAGGTGACCACGGCGCAGGCGATATAGAACGCCATGAACACCCAGAAGGCGGTGGTCGCCGACTGTGTCGAGGCGTAGGAGGAACGCAGTACCAGGTTGATCCCCACACCGCCGAGCGCGCCGATGGCGCCGACGAAACCGATCAGCGCACCGGAGGTGTTCTGCGCCCAGGCGGCGCGTTCGGCGGGACTCCCGTCGAGACTGCGCGATTTGGCCTCGAACACCGACGGGATGATCTTGGTGACCGAGCCGTTGCCCAGGCCGGACAGTATGAACAGCGCCACGAAACCGCCGACCAGCACCGCGAGCACCGGGCCGGAGAAACCGTTCGCCGAACCGTCCGCGATCGTCGAGGCCACGGCCACCACCACGGCGGCGACCATCATCGCCACGAAGGTGACCACGGTGACCTTGCTACCGCCGAGCCGGTCGGCCAGCTTGCCACCGTAGGGCCGCGCCAGCGAGCCGAGCAGCGGCCCGATGAAGGCGATCTGCGCGGCATGCAGGGTGGCCTGCGCCGCGGTTTCCCCACCGGCGACGAAACTGATCTGCAGGACCTGCCCGAAGGCGAAGCTGTAACCGATGAACGAGCCGAAGGTCCCGATATAGAGGAACGAAACCGCCCAGGACTGCGGCACTTTCAGCGCGGTGAGCATAAAGGACAGATCGGCTTTCTGATTGGGCAGATTGTCCATGAACAACGCCGCGCCGAGCCCGGCCAGCACGATCAGCACCAGGTAAGCCGCGCAGATCACCGAGGCGTATTCGTTGCCGAGGGTCGCGATGATCAGCAGCCCGAGCAACTGGATCACCGGAACACCGATATTGCCGCCGCCCGCATTCATGCCCAGGGCCCAGCCCTTGAGGCGCTGCGGGTAGAAGGCGTTGATATTGGTCATCGACGAGGCGAAGTTGCCGCCGCCCAGCCCGGCGAACGCCGCCACGATCAGGAACGTCGTATAGGACGTTCCCGGCTGGTTCACGAAGTACAGCGTGAGCAGGGTCGGGATCAGCAGTGCCACGGCGCTGAACACCGTCCAGTTGCGGCCGCCGAATCGGGCCGTCGCGACCGTATACGGGATTCGCAGGATCGCGCCGATCAGGGTCGGCACCGCGACCAGGAAGAACTTACCGGCGGCGTCGATACCGTAGGTTTCAGCCGGCATGAACAGCACCATGACCGACCAGATGGACCAGATGGAGAATCCGATGTGCTCGGCGACGACCGACCAGATCAGGTTGCGCGTCGCGATCTTCCTACCGCCGGCCTCCCAGGCCGCGGTGTCCTCCGCGTCCCAGCGCTCCAGCTTCGGCCGCTGGAACAACGCCTGCACGGCGCCGCGGCGGCTTTCTGTCTGCGTGTTCAAGGGGCCTCCCAACGTGGTTCGACCCCACGTTAGGAAACGTGTATTGCCGTAATGCTGCCCAAAATGTCCACCGAATCAACGGTTTCTCACCTGGTCAGCGCGGTGGGCGTGAGAAACCGGCGCTTGTTAACACGCTGTCACAGAAGGATTTCCGGGCGTCACGAACGGCCCACTTCGCGCCGGGAAAGCGGTGAGGACTGAGCACAGGATGACCTGCGTCACGCTCCGGGTGCAATCCCGGGAAGCTCACTCGGTCGCGCGCTCACCCACCACCGCGCACCGGCTTCAGGGCGAGATGATCAACCGCCCGCGGGCCCATCCTCCAGCAGCCGCGGTTTACAGGCCTGCCAGGCACCGATCAGGAGCACCACCACCGAGACCCCGAGCAGCACGAACGGCGCTTCCCAGCCGCCGGTCACGGTGTGCAACATCCCGAACACCAAAGGTCCGATACAGGCCAGCGCATAACCGACGCCCTGGGTGAACCCGGACAGCGCCGCCGACCCCGCCGGGGTGCGCGTCCGCAAGTTGATCAGGGTGAGCGCCATCGGGAAGGTACTGGGGCCGAGGCCGAGGATGACCACCCACAGCACCGGCGCACTCATCGGCGCGATGAGCAGGCCGGCGAACGCCACCAGGAAACAGACCGCGCAGCCGACCGCGACCGGGAAGGGATTGGTCATGCGGGCCGCCACCGTCGGCGCGGTCAATGCCGCGATCAGGCCCATGAGTGCGAACAAGGCGACCATCGAGCCGCCGAACGCCGCATCCGCACCGGCATCGGACAGGATGGTGGGCAACCAGGTGAATACGGAGTAGGTGGTCAGCGACGTCATACCGAACATGGCCGACATACCCCAGGCCAATGGCGAGCGCCATACCTTCGGGGCCCGGCCTGTCGCGCCGGGTAGTCCCGTCGTATCCGCCGCGGCACGGCCGCGCCGATTCCACAGGACACCGATCCACGGCAAGGCCGCGGCGAACCCGAGCAGCGCCCACACCCCCAGCGAGACCCGCCAGCCGTGGGTTTCGGCGAGTGGCACCGCCACCAGGGCGGGAATAACGGTACCGATCTGCACCATGGTGATGTAGAGCGCGCTCACCGTGGCCAGGCGATCGGGGAAGTAGCGTTTCACCAGCGGCGGGACCACGATATTGCCGATCCCCATACCGCCGAGCGCCAGCGCGGAGAACAGCAGCAGTCCCACCGTTTCGGAGACCAGTACGCGGGCGAGCATGCCGATCCCGGCGGCGGCCATGGCCGCCAGCACGGTCCATTCGAGCCCGATTCGCCGTACCAGCAGCGGGGTCAGCAGCCCGGTCACCGAGAACATCAGGGTCGGGATCATCCCGAAGACGCCGACGACGGCCGTCGAATAGCCGATATGTTCGCCGATTTCTTCGGCGAGAGGAGTGAAGGCGGTGACCGCGACCCGAAGGGTGAGGGCCGACATGACGATGGCCGCCAGTACCAGCAGGCGGCCTTCGATGAGTGAGCGTCGCCGGTCCGCGGTGGGCGGGTCGGCCGGACGGGAGGTCTCGGGCAACGCTGCAGTCACCGAGAAATCATAGGATGACCATATGACCAGGACAAGGCGGTTGTGACGGGCGGTACGCTGTCAGCGTGCAAAGCGTTCGCCGCACCAGTCTCATCGCCCAGGTTACCGAGCAACTCAAAGAGGATATCCGCTCGGGACGCTGGCCGGTCGGGACGCGGATACCCACCGAACCCGAACTCGCCGAGCTGACCGGAACCGGCCGCAATACGCTACGCGAGGCCGTCCAGGCGCTGGTCCACGCCGGCATGCTGGAACGGCGGCAGGGTTCGGGTACCTATGTCATCGCGACCTCCGAAGTCGGCAGCACCCTCGAAAAGTATTTCGCCGAGGCCGCCGAACGCGATGTCCTGGAACTTCGCCACGGCCTGGAAGCCACCGCCGCCGCCCTGGCCGCCCACCGCCGCGACGAAGCCGATATCGCCAAAATGCAGCGCCTGCTCGAGGAACGCAACCGACTCTGGCCGACCGATCGTTCCGCCGCCATCGCCGCCGATGTACAACTGCACCGGGCGATCGTGGCCGCCAGCCACAATGCGGTGTATCTGGAGTTCTACGATTCCCTGCTCGGCCGGATCGAATCCTCCACCCGCTCCCGTACCGACCGGATCGACGGCTGGTACAACGACGAACACAGCGAACTGGTGCAGGCCATCACCGACGGCGACGGAGAACGCGCGGCCAAGACCACCCGCTGCTTCCTGGATACCTTGCTGGCCGATTATCCCGAGCGCTGAGGACGTTCCGGCGCGACCGCCTCGGTCACAGCAGGAACCGGACCATATCGGCGGTACGCACCAGCCCGGGTAACGCCTCCGGTGTCGACCGCGGATGCAGGACATGCACCGCCAGCCGGAACATCACCGCGCGTAACAACATCTGCGGCCATTCGGGCAGATCGGCCCATCGTTCGAGCAACCCCTCGTCGGCGCCGCCCCACGACAGCGCATCCACCACGATCACGCCCGCCGCCCACGCGGCCGGCCGCCAGTACGGGGTGATATCGGTGAGCGCGGGAGTCTGCGCGCCGGCGAACAGTACGGTGCCGAACAGGTCGCCGTGCACGAGCTGGGCCGGAGTGCGAACGGGTTTGCGCAGCGTCGACAACTGGCCGATCAGGTCCAGGCTGTGCCGGCCGTCCGGCGAATTCTCGATCACCGCACCCGCGGCACGCAGGGTACGCAACGGCACCGTCTCCCAAGCCGCCCGATCCGCGGCCACGAAAACATCCACATCCAGCCACGGCGTCACCGGCGGCTGGGACAGAAATCGGGGTCGGTCCAGGGTGGCGGTCGCCTTGTGCAGCCGTAACGATACCGAGACCACCTCGTCGTGCCGCGGCTCCGGAGACCCGGGCATATAGGTATCGCAGCGCCACCCCGATACGACGTATCGCCCGTCGGTGGCCCGCACCGGGCGGGCCAGCCGCAACCCGTCTACCCGCAGGCTTTCCCGGGTCTTGGCCGACCACGCGGCCCGGGCGTGATCGGCGACCGGGCTGAGCACCACATCACCGAGGCGCCAGCCACCCTCCCAATCGCCGAGAGCGACCGGGTCCAATTCACGCAGACCGAATGTGGCCCGCACATGTTCGGGGGGTTCGACTGTGGTGGTCACGCGCCGTACCGTACTCCCGGCGCCCAGCACGTCGAGTGCGCCACACCGAGCCGTAGCCGTGCCGCGACACGCCGGTCACAACCCCGGAACCCGTGGTCGCGACCGCGCGGTCGCGAAGATCATCACCGACCGGCTCACCGCACCGCCTCCCCCGCGCACCGGAGTCCCTCGCACACCATCACACCGTAAACGCGGATAGCGTGACTGCGCCGCAATCTCCGTCCAGGGATTGCAAACCCGTAGCGCGCCACGGATACTCACCACCGGCCCGCTCCGGTCCGGACGCGGACGATCCGGGCGTGCCTGCGGTGCGGCGCGCAGCCGGAGCGGCGGATACCGACTCTTCACCGGGCCCGGGGCTGGAGGCGAGCCGGACGACACGCAATCCGGCGGTCGAGGGGTACTCGTCAGGCTCCGTGCACCGCCCGGCGGCAACCCCGTCTTCCGGGCGGCGATCCCGGAATCCGCCGCCCGGCACATCGGCTTACGGCTATCAGTACACCGGCAGCGAGGGATCCACCTGATGCGCCCAGGCGATCACGCCGCCCTGGAGGTGGGTCGCGTCGGCGAAACCGGCGCGTTTGAGCGCGGCGAGCGCCTCGGCCGACCGGATCCCGGTCTTGCAGTGCAGCACGATCTTTCGGTTCTGCGGCAATTCCGACAGCGCCTCACCGGAAAGAATGCGGTCCTTCGGGATCAGCGTCGCACCCTCGATATGCACGATGTCCCACTCCACGGGTTCGCGGACATCGATCAGCTCCACTTCACCGGCGGCGAGCATATCCTTGAGCTCACGCGCGGTTACGGTCGAACCGGCCGCCGCGGCCTGGCCCTCTTCCGACACCACACCGCAGAACGCGTCGTAGTCGATCAGTTCGGTGATCGGCTCACGCGCGGGATCGCGGCGCAGTTTGATCGTCCGGTAGCTCATATCGAGGGCGTCGTACACCATGAGCCGGCCCAGCAGCGGTTCGCCGATACCGGTGATGAGTTTGATCGCCTCGGTCACCATGATCGAACCGATGGATGCGCACAGCACCCCGAGTACACCGCCCTCGGCGCAGGACGGCACCATCCCGGGCGGCGGGGCCTCCGGGTAGAGGTCGCGATAATTGATCCCGCGGCCGTCGGGTGCGTCCTCCCAGAACACCGAAACCTGGCCCTCGAACCGGTAGATCGAACCCCAGACATAGGGCTTGCCGGCCAGTACGGCGGCGTCGTTGACGAGATACCGGGTGGCGAAGTTATCGGTGCCGTCGAGGATCAAGTCGTATTCGGAGAACAGTTCCACCGCGTTCTCCGGCTCCAGCCGGAGCTTGTGCAGCCGCACGTCGATATTGGAGTTGATCTCCAGAATCGAATCGCGGGCGCTGTCGGCCTTGGGCCGGCCGATATCGGATTCCCCGTGGATCACCTGCCGTTGCAGGTTCGAGGCATCCACCTCGTCGAACTCGACGATGCCCATGGTGCCCACCCCGGCGGCGGCCAGATACAGCAGCGCCGGTGAACCCAGGCCGCCCGCGCCGATCACGAGCACCTTCGCGTTCTTCAGCCGCTTCTGCCCGTCCATCCCCAGATCGGGAATGATCAGGTGGCGGCTGTACCGGGCGACCTCGTCCCTGGTCAGTTCCGCCGCAGGCTCCACAAGTGGGGGCAGGGACTTCGGTGATGACACGTCTGCGAACTCCTCGTATCGAATAGCCGGGTTCCGGTTACAACGCGGGCCCACCGAGCATTCTTCCCGATCAGCCGCGTGGATAAGGCCACGGGTTGAAACGGCAGGTCTTCCCGTCCATCGGCACAACCCCGGACGGGTCGAGCGCGGCGATCTCGTCGTTCGCCGTACCGAAGGTCTGCTGCATCATCACCGGCGCCAGCCCGCCTTCGCTTTCACACGGCTGATGCGCGTGGTACCCGATGGCATGCCCCACCTCGTGGTTGACCAGGTACTGCCGGTAGGAACCGATATCCCCGTCGAACGCCGGTGCGCCCCGGACCCAGCGGGCCTCCGACAGCACCACCCGCCCCTGGTCGGAGTTGTAGCAGGACGAGTCGATCGGGATCTCGAAGCCGCAAGCCTCGCGGGTGGTGTTGCGGGCGGTGAGCGAAATACGGAAATCCGGGTCGCCGCGGTCGATCCGCCGGAAGGCGAACTTGCGATCGTGCACCCAGCTCTTCGGGTTGCCCAGAGTCGATTCGACCATCCGGGCCACCGAATCGTCGCCGCCGAACGCCCGGGTATCGATACCGTTCTCGATTTCTACGGTGTAGCTGAAGGTGTACTGCTCCCCCGCCCCGGCCCGTTCGGATGTCCCCGGCACAACTCGCCAGGTGCCCTTACCGTCCTCGGTGAACGGTCCACCGGCCGGCAGGGCTCCGACGGGCAGATCCTCGGGAAAATGCCCGTCGCCCGGTGGGGCACCGATGATCCCCGCACTGGCCGGCGGTGTTCCGAGTACACCCGGCGCCGGATCGGCCGGTTCGGCAATGATCCCCGGCCCGGACCGGATGGCGTCGACCGCTACGAAAGCGGTGAGGGCCACCAACGCCGGGAGTGCGTACGCACGCCAGCCGTAGCGTGCGGCGAAACGGCGCAACCAGGCCCGTTTCCCACCGGCCGGCCCGGAATCGGCAGGCGGCGGGGTCGCGGTGGGATCCCAGCGTGCGACCAGCGGCTGCCGGGATTCGTCCACCCGCTCGACCGCGGACCCGGCCCCGGTCGTCGTCGCGTCGTTGGCGGCGAGGTCTGGATCGTGGGGGCGGTGCGCGCTGCGCCCGCCGCCGGAAGAGCTGTCCGGTCGGTCGGTCACAGCGTCCACACTCTCACAGGCGGTCCGGACCGGCGGCAACTGCGGTGGCCGGGGTACCGGGTTCGCCCACCCGGGTCGGCAACAGCACTGTGAGCGAGTATGGTGCTCAAAAGACCCGGTACACACCCCTTTGCCGGGGAATCGACTGGGAGATCCGAATATGACCGACCTCGTGGACCGGATGACGTCGCGCTCCTCTTCCGGCACCGCCCCCAAACGTGGCACCCGGCTTCCACGTGACGAACGACGCCAGCAGCTCCTGGCCGCAGCCAGCGAGGTCTTCGTACTCCGCGGCTACCATGCCGCCGGAATGGACGAGATCTCCCAGTGCGCGGGAGTCAGCAAGCCGGTGCTCTACCAGCACTTCACCAGCAAACTCGAGCTGTACCTGGCGGTCCTGCAGAACTACGTCGACATGCTGGTATCGAGCGTGCGCCAGGCGCTGCGCTCCACCACCGACAACAAACAGCGGGTCCGGGCGGCCGTCGCCGCCTATTTCGATTTCGTCGACAACGAGATGCAGGGTTTCCGCCTCGTCTTCGAATCCGACCTCACCAACGAGCCGCAGGTGCAGCGCCGGGTGGAGCAGGCCACCGAAGCGTGTGTCGACGCGGTGTACGACCTGGTGGCCCACGATTCGGGCCTGGATCCCTACCGAGCGCGCATCCTCGCCGTGGGTCTGGTGGGAGCCAGCCAGTTCACCGCCCGGTACTGGCTGGAAGCCGATCGGCCGATCCCGAAGGACGAGGCCGTCGACACCACGGTCGCGCTGGCCTGGGGCGGTCTCAAACACGTCCCGCTGCACCCGCTGGTCTGAAACATGCCGAAGCCCCCGCCCGGATCGGGCGGGGGCTTCGGCAATGTTACGGGGCGCCGACCTCAGACGGCGGCGAAACCCACCCGGCCGCCGGTGGCCGCGCCGATCTCCACGTAGGCGATCTTGCCGGCCTGGATCAGGTACTTCCGGCCCTTCTCGTCGGCCAGCGTGAGGACCCCGCCCGAGGCGCCCAGCGCTTCGGATACCAGCGCCTCGACCTCGTCCGGGGTCTGTGCGCTGGGGATGACGAGCTCGCGCGGGCTATCCGAAATACCGATCTTGACCTCCACGGCCAACCTCCGAACCTTAGAGTTCTGTGCTGTCCCCGCAAGGTTAGTTGAGCCCTGTCGCACCGTGGCAGATACCCGGGTGCGCCCTCAGCGAACAGGCTCGATCGGCGTCCCGGTCCGCAGATTCCGGCTCCTACCGGGATCTGCGCATCCGGAGCAGCGAGCACGCCGCTTCTCAGCGGCCGTACCGGGCCGGACTAAAGACCGAGGACTGCCATACGTTCGGAGTGGGCGGTCTGCATGCGATCGAAGAGGGTGGCGATGCCGTTGAGATCGCCCGTGGCCGCGAGGACGAGTTCGGTCAACTCGTCGCGCTGGGCCATCACGTACTGGGCCTGGGTGATCGCCTCACCGAGCAGGCGACGGCCCCACAGGGTGAGCCGGTCGCGTTCCGAACGGCTGGCCGCCACTGCCCGGCGGACCTCGTCGATCACGAATTCCGAATGCCCGGTATCGGCCAGCACATCGCGCACCACAGCGGCCACATCGGGGCTCAGCGCACCGGCGATCTCCCGGTAGAAGTCCGCGGCGATACCGTCGCCGACGTGAAACTTCACCATCGATTCCAGCCAGGTCGACGGGTCGGTGGAGCGGTGGTAGTCGTCCAGGGCCCGGGTGAACGGCGCCATGGCCGCGTACACCTCGGCACCGCGTGCGGTGAGCGCGGCCTCGAGACGTTCGAAATGCGCGAGTTCGGCCGCCGCCATGCGCGCCACCGCGACCTTGCCGGGCAGGCTCGGCGATAGCGCCGCCTCCTCGGTGAGCCGGTAGAAGGCGGAGATCTCACCGTAGGCCAGGACCGCGAACAGGTCGGTGACGCCGGGATGCTCGGCGGGGACGGGTGAGGCGATCGGCTCGCTCGGCGTAACACCCAGCGCGGCGGGTGACTGTGCTCCCATGGAACTCCAGCGTAGTACCTGCCGGCGCCGGGCGATCGCGGTCACGCCGGTGTTGTGAGGAACTTGTCCAGGTAGGTCCAGGTGGTGTCACGGGCGGTGGCGCCGGTCAGGATCGCCAGATGCCCGCCGGGTGCCGTCTCGTAGCGCACGGCTTCGGCGCCGCTGAGGGTGCGTAATCCACGTTCCACCGCACGCGCCGGAGTGATCACGTCCGAAGGCCCGCCCACCAGCAGTACCGGCGCGGTGATATCGGCCAGGTGGATCGGCCCGGTACCGAAATTCACCACCCCGCGGCCGATTTCGTTACGCAGCACGAGCCGGTTCCACAACTGCTGATACATCCGGCCCGGATAGCCGGGCATATCGGCCATGAAGCGATCGACGGCCTCCATCCGGGCCAGCGATTCGGTACGAGCCAGATTCCCGGCCACGAACCAGGGCCGCTTGACCTCCCGGTCCCATGCGGTGATGCGGTAGGCGAGCCGGGTCAGCGGCGCCGGAACACCACCCATTGCGCCCAATGCCGCCCCCACCGCGGCACCGGTCCCGGTACGCCGGGCCAGCGCGGCCAGCTGCGGGGTACCCGGCATCGCGTTGTAGTCCAGTGGCGACCCGATCGCGGTGATCGACCGGATCGGCAACCCGGTATCGGCAGCGGCAGCCAGCAGGGCCATCGTGCCGCCCAGTGACCAGCCGACGAGATCCACCCGCGGATCCTCGCCGGCGCCGTCCCGATCGGCGACCGTGCGCCGGATCGCCTCCGGAATGATGTCGTGCACCCAGTCCTCGAAACCCATCCGCCGGTCGGCGTAGGAGATCTCGCCGTAGTCGATCACATAGGGCGCCCGGCCGGTCTCGAGCAGGAACTCGGCCACACTCTGCCCCGGCCGCAGATCGAAACAACTGGCAGGCGCGGCCAACGGCGGCACCAGCAGAACCGCCGGCCGCGCCCGGCCCCGGCCGGCCACCGGCGCCGGCTCGAACCGCCGCAACTGCCGATGCGGTTCGTCCCACAGCACCGTCGCCGGCGTAGGCCGTCGCCCCTCTACGCCGTCACCGAACGTCAGCGCCCACGCATTACGCGCGGCCCGCTCGACGGCCCGGGTCACCTCACCCTCGGGATCGACCGCGCGCACGGCACGATCCGCCAGGGCAATACCTCGATCAGCGATACTCACTGTGTTATTTTGGCGCGCCGCCGGCGCGCCGGGGGTCGGCCCCCCTCGGCGTGGTTCGAGACCGACGGAGACCCGCTGGTGAAAGTTGCCGGCGACGGCAAGATCCCGAGCGGGTCTAACGGTAGGCGCAGAACACGGGAACGGCACGGGACACTGGGCTCATCTCGTGTGGGCTCGGCCGACACCTGCCCCAGGCAAGGTAGCCACTGATCACCCCGAGCGAACCAACCGGCAACGGTTGCAGAGAGGTGCGCTTCGAGGGCGCCCGCGGCCCGCCGGCGGAACCTCCGCAGTCCAGGCCACACACGTCAGAGCCGGCCGAGCGCACATGTGTCGCGAATCACGCCGTACCGAGCACCCGATGGCCTGAAAACGCGCCGGACGGCAGTGCCGAGTTCAGCGAGGCCCTCAAAGGTTTTGGCCCGGCCGTGCGTTCAGCGCTCGATGCGATGCGGCGCGGCCGCGAGTGTCGAGTGCTGAACGCCGGGACCTCAGGGGCCAAAAGGCGCGCCGCCGGAGGCGGCGCCGATAAACACAGCTACAATCGCGAACGGACATCCGAAGAATTTCGGTCGATCCGTTGGAATCGGCAGCGCCGAAAGTCGCGCACCGCGGGTGGGCGGAGCGGTAGCGAGGAATTCTACGGAGTCCACGGAAAATGTGCGCGCACCAGATCCGCGTCACCGATGCGCTGCGCCGATGTCCGAGCTTCGCTGTCCGTCATCCGGGCACCTGCCGACATCCGGCGGCGGCCCGGGTGAATATCGCAGGGCGGATCCGTGGTTGTCGTGGGCCGACCGGTCCGCCCCACGCCTCGTGCGCGTGTAGCGCGATAACGAGGGAAGGCACGAACCTGAGCAAGATCACTGTAGAACCGGAACCGGGTCTGGCGGAAACGCTGCTGACAGCCGAGCTGGACGCCGGACATACCGCACCGTCTTTTGCCGAATTGGGAGTGCGGGACGAAATCGTCCGCGCCCTGGGCGAGATGGGTATCGAACGTACTTTCGCAATCCAGGAACTCACCCTGCCGCTGGCACTGGCCGGCGAAGATCTCATCGGGCAGGCCCGCACGGGGATGGGTAAGACCTTCGGATTCGGGGTTCCGCTGCTGCATCGGATCAGCACCGTGGAATCCGGGACCACCCCGCTGGACGGCACCCCACGCGCACTGGTCATCGTGCCGACGCGCGAACTGTGCCTGCAGGTGACCAAGGACCTGGAGAACGCGGCGAAATACGTCAGCAGCGAGCGCGGACCGCTGCGGGTGGCCTCCATTTACGGCGGCCGCCCCTACGATTCCCAGATCGCGGCTCTGCGCGAGGGCGTGGACGTCGTCGTCGGAACTCCCGGCCGATTGCTGGACCTCGCGGATCAGCAGCACCTGATTCTCGGAAAAGTGGGCGTCCTAGTGCTGGACGAAGCCGACGAAATGCTCGATCTGGGCTTCCTGCCCGATATCGAACGTATTCTCGGCATGGTGCCCGATAAACGGCAGACCATGCTGTTCTCGGCGACCATGCCGGGTCCGATCATCACATTGGCCCGTACTTTCCTCACCCGGCCGACACATATCCGGGCCGAGGAACCACACGATTCGGCGGTCCACGATCGCACGGCACAATTCGTGTACCGGGCCCATGCGCTGGACAAAGGTGAATTGATCGCCCGGATTCTGCAGGCCGAGAGCCGCGGCGCCACGATGATCTTCACCCGGACCAAGCGGACGGCGCAGAAGGTCGCCGACGAGCTGGGCGAACGCGGTTTCGCGGTCGGCGCGGTGCACGGCGATCTGGGGCAGATCGCGCGCGAAAAAGCGCTGTCGAAATTCCGTAAGGGCACGATCGACGTGCTGGTCGCGACCGATGTCGCCGCGCGCGGTATCGATATCGACGATGTCACCCACGTCGTCAACTATCAGTGTCCCGAGGACGAGAAAACCTATGTGCACCGCATCGGCCGCACCGGCCGGGCCGGTCGCACCGGTGTGGCGGTCACCCTGATCGACTGGGACGAGCTCACCCGCTGGGCGGCGATCGATGCCGCGCTCGGACTGGGAATCCCGGAACCGGTGGAAACATATTCGCGGTCGCCGCATCTGTTCTCCGATCTGGGGATCCCGGAGGGTGTGACCGGCACGGTCGGCGCGCGGAAACCGGAACGCGATCCGGACGCCGTGGTGGTCGAACGCCCGGAGCGCGCCCCGCGTAAACGCAACCGGAGGCGCACACGCGGCGGTAAGCCTCTCGAAAATGGTACGGGCGCAGTCGATTCGACGGATGCCGAGACCACTTCCGAGGCGAGCGGCGGCCCGGCCGGCGCGGAAACCGACGCCGACCGGGAAGCGAGTCCGGCGCGCCGCAAGCGGCGCCGGCGGCGTTCCGCCACCGGCGAGGGTGCCACGGACGACGCGAACCAGGGCACCGAACCGGCGGAGGCGAACGGCGGCGAGGCTGCCGAGCAGCCCGGGGAAACCGGTACCAACGCCGATACCGAGAAACCCGCACGGCGCCGGCGGCGCCGTAAACCGGCCGACAAGAGCGCCGGCGACGATTCCGGGGCGGCGGCGGAGCCCGCCGGCACGGCATCCGCGGACGCGCCGCCCGGCATGTCGAACGGTGCCTCGGCGCCGGAGTGACGCTCGACAGGACCAGGACTCGGGCCGGCGGTTACCGGACCGCCGGCCCGGGTCATTTCGTACGTGGCGCCGCCCGGGCGGTGCCGCGAGCACCGTCCGGGCGCTCGGCCCGCATCCGTTAGGCTCGCGTACGTGCTCGCACCTGAGCGGCGAACGCGCGCCGATGTCATCACCGCTGCCGCGATCGCCGTCGTCGTGGTGATCGCGGGGCTCGTGGCGTGGGTGAGCAGCGATGTCGCCGGAACCGAATCGGTGGTCGCCGGCAAGCCCGCCCGCACCCCTTCGGCGGCCCGCGAACTTCCCGAAGAACTGCACGAGCTGTGGCGCGCGCCCGATACCGCGTCCGACCGCGCACTGACGTCCGAGGGAGTGGCCGTCACCGCGGACGGCGGTACGGTGACCGGCCACGATCGGCGGACCGGTGACCAGGTGTGGCGCTACACCCGCGATCTACCGCTGTGCGGCGTCGAAGCACAGTTCGGCATGGTGATCGCGGTGTACCGCAGTGAACGCGGCTGTAGTGAGACCACCATGCTCTCCGGCACCGACGGCCGCCGCCGCACCGCCCGCAGCAGCTATATGGACGATCGGGTCGGGCTTTCGGTCGACGGTACGTACGTGGTGGCGCACGGGCCACGGAGGCTGGAGGTGTGGCGCTCCGATCTCGTCCGCACCCTGGAATACGGCTACGTGGACGCCAAGGAGAACTGGAAGACCCAGCCACGGCACGACTGCGAGTTGCAATCGGCGGCCTCGAGTTCGTCGCGACTGGTGGTACTGGAACGCTGCCCGGGGGATCCGGCCGGCCGGCTCACCGTGCTGGCGCCCGCGCCCAAGGACGACAATGTGCCGGAAGAGTACGGTTCGCGGATCCTGGAAGGTCCCGGCGCCGATTCGCCCGACGCGCGCGTTATCGCGGTCTCCGACAACCGGATAGCGGTCTATCAGCCCGGAGCCGGCGGCCCCGAGCCGGCCGCACCCCGCCTGACGATATTCGATGCCAAGGGCAATCCACTGGTGGTGCAGGAACTCTCGGCACCACTCGACGAAACCACCACCACGGTCCGGGCGGGTTCCGCCTTTCTCGTTTTCACCGGCAACAGTGTGATCGCACTGCAGGCCAGTACTTTCGATCCGCTGTGGACCGCGGCCGACGCGCTCGGCGCCCCCGTGCTGATGGCCGACCGGCTGCTGATTCCGGTACCGGGCGCGATCGCGGCCCTCGATCCCGCCGACGGCACCGAGATCGCCCGTATCCCGGTGAACCGGCCGGACTATCGCGGCGGCCCGATCTCACTCGGAGTGCTGGGCAACACGATTCTGGAACATCGCGACGGAGCACTCGTCGCACTGGCCGATCCGGAGGCCCCCGAGACCGGCGACGCAGAGGCGAACCGACCGGCAAAACCACTGCGGTGAAACGTTTTTGTCGGTACCCGCGGGCACACTGGCGGATATGACAGAAGCAGCCCGCCCCACCGATGCGGCCCCCGGGGCCGAGACCGCCCGCTACGACGATCCCGGCGCACCGTGGAACCGGTGCACCGAAGACGCTCCGGCGGTCTGGAATACCGACGTGATCCGCGAATTCCGGGCGAACGGTGGGCGCGTCGGCGGCGCCTACGCCGATGCGACGCTGCTGCTGCTCACCACAACGGGCGCGAAGACCGGTAAGCGGCATGTTGTTCCGCTCGCTGCGCTGTATCGAGGCGAGACCCTCTACATCAGTTCGCTCGTGGACGACGGGTATCCGTCCTGGTATCACAATGTGCGGGCGGATCCGGCGGTGATCGTGGAACTGGGCGATCACGTGCATCACGCCACGGCCCGGGTCCTCACCGGCGCGGTCTACGACGAGTTCGCCGCCTGGGTGCTGGCGAACAATCCGATGCTCGCCGATTTCCAGGCCACCACCGAGCGCCCCATCCCGCTGGTGGTTCTGACCCTGGCCGGCTCGCGCTGACCGAGGCCCTTGTACACGTGCCGCCGTAGGCCCGGGACCGAGGCATGCGGAGGCCGGCTCTGCCGCCGACTCGGATAGCAAGAGGGCACCACGACCTCGGCCGGTCGGGACACATTCCGCGCGCCGGGCATCATGGTGCGTATGCCCGGCTCCGAGAACGCCCGTGTGGTCCTGTTACGGCACGGCGAGACCAGCTGGTCGGTACAGCATCGCCACACCGGCCGCACCGACCTACCGCTCACCCAGGCCGGTGAACAGCAGGCCGCGGCGGCCGGTCCGGTCGTGGCCGGTCTGGGTCTCCGGGATCCGATGGTTCTGGTGAGCCCGCGCGCCCGCGCGCAGCGGACTGCCGAATTGGCGGGCCTGACCGGCGCCCGGACCGAGCCGGACCTCGCCGAATGGGATTACGGCGACTACGAAGGCCGCACCACCCCACAGATCCGTACCGGCGACCCCGGCTGGACCATCTGGACCGGCGCGGTACCCGGTGGTGAATCCGCGGGCGTGGTGAGCGCCCGCGCCGATCGCGTACTGAACGCCGCGACCGCTGCACTCGGCGAGCGCGATGTGATCCTGGTGGGGCATGGGCATTTCTCCCGCGCCCTGATCGCCCGCTGGCTCGGTTTCCCGGTCCGGGAGGGCCGCCGGTTCGCGCTGGCGACCGCCGCGGTCAGTGTCCTGGGCTACGAGCGCGACGAACCAACTCTGTGGGCGCACAATCTGCGATCGGGCACCGTATGAGACGGTCACCGGAAGAGACGTCGGCGATCACCGTGTCCGATCGCCACCGCCGGCTCCCGGCCTGCCCGAGCCCACCGTACCGCCGCGATACCTGTCGCACCCTGCCCCTGGAGACCAGGATCCCCGGCCTCGCCGCGGCTACGACGACCGAGCCGGGGATGCCGGTCGAGGTCGGGCAGCCGAGCGCTCAGGGACGGATAACCGACGCGCCTCACCCCTGACAACACCGAAGGAGACTACGTGTCCCACGCTGCCGATCCGGTGATCCGCCGCGCCGAACCCGGCGATGTACCCGCACTCGTCGACCTGGTCTACGGCCTGGCCGAATACGAGAAGGCGCGGTACGAGTGCACGCTCACGCCCGAGCAGCTGCACACCGCATTGTTCGGCCCGCATCCGGCCGTCTTCGCCCATGTGGCACTCGTGGACGGCACGGTCGCGGGTTGCGCCATCTGGTTCCTGAACTTCTCCACCTGGGACGGCGTCCACGGGATCTATCTCGAGGACCTCTATGTCACTCCGGAGGCGCGCGGTACCGGGCTGGGCCGGGCCTTGCTGGCCGCTCTCGCACACGAGGCGTATTCGCACGGCTACAGCCGGGTCAGCTGGTCGGTACTGACCTGGAACACGCCGTCGATCGGCTTCTACGAATCCTTGGGTGCCCAGGTCCAGGACGACTGGGTGGGCTACCGGCTCAGCGGTCCCGCCTTGACCGCGCTGGCCGCGACTACCGGCTCGCACCGGTAACGGCCGCGTGGGCACGATCCGGCCGCGGCGCTCATTCGTCGTCCGTGGCCCCGTACTCCTGGGCGGCCCACCGCGAGGTGGGTGGAGCGAACAGCAGGCCCAGCGCGCCCAGTGCCACTACGCCGAGCAGGGTCCCGTACAGCGGCTGCCCCGAGCCGAACAGCAACGACCACACCACCGGCAGCAGCAACAGCTGGGTTATCACCGCGATGGCCCGCCCCCAGCGCTGCCCGAGCAGTAGGCCGATACCGGAGGCGAGCACCGCGCCGCCGAGGATCCCGAACCACATGGCCGTGCCGTAACCGCTGATCGCGTCCTCTTCGTGGCCCAGCAGCGCCCGCACCACGAGCACCACGGCCACGGTCACCGCGACGGCGCCTTCCAGTGTCACCAGCCCACCGGCGCCACGCACGGTCCCGGGCACACCAACGTCTTTTCGCTCGACCACCCCGCCAGCTTAAGTTGTGTTTTGCGGATGCCCGCGGGCGCATGTTCGGCGCCGGGTCCGAGGCATTTGGACCCGTCTGCCGCGGGCGGGCCAGAATTGACCCATGCGGACGTTGTTGATCGTCAACCCCAATGCGACCTCTACCACGGCGGCGACCCGTGACCTGCTCGCGCACGCCTTGGAAAGTCGAACGCAGCTGACCGTCGCGCATACCCAGCATCGTGGCCATGCGGCGGAATTGGCGCAGTGGGCGGCGACGAACGAGATGGATCTCATCGTTGTGCACGGCGGCGACGGGACGGTCAACGAGACGATCAACGGTTTCGTACCGCTGCCGCAGGTCGACGACGGCCAGGCGTGGCGGCCCCGGCTCGGCATCATTCCCGGTGGCTCGGCCAATGTGTTCGCGCGCGCACTGGATATCAAACCGGATCCGGTAGCAGCGACCAATCAATTGATCGACCTTCTCAAAGCCGGCGACGGGGATCGCCGTATCGGGCTGGGTGTCACCGATGATCGGTGGTTCTGTTTCAGCGCCGGGGTCGGTCTGGACGCGGAGGTGTGTGCCGCCATCGATTCGGCTCGCGCCAAAGGACGATCGGCGACACCGGCGCGCTATGTGCGCACCACCGTGGCGCAGTTCTTCCGCACGAAACGGGCGCAACCGGAAGTTACCGTGCACGTTCCGGGGCGCGAGCCCGTTTCGGGTGTGCATTACGCATTCGTCACCAACACCAGTCCGTGGACCTATCTGAATGCGACACCGGTATGTACCAATCCCGGCACCAGGTTCGAATCGGGTCTCGGTGTGTTCGCCGTGCGAACCATGGCATTACTGCCTACACTTCGGCTGGCGACACAACTGTTGTCGCCACACTCCGAGCCGAAGTCGCGGAAGCTATTTCGCGACGACGACGTCCCGTCGGTGCGCATATCGAGTGCCGAGCCGATCGGCCTGCAAATCGACGGCGACTTCATCGGCAGGCGCGACGTGGTGGATTTCACCGCTGTGCCGGATGTCCTCGATGTGGTCGCTCCACGACCGGTATGACGTGGCGCATCCGGGAAATAAATCCCGTTTGTGCTGCGGAAACCGGCGTAGGCGAGTAAAAAGGACTGCGGCAGGTCTCCTCGTGAGACCTTCAGTGCGTGAGCTTCCCCACGGTGCGTCGGATACCTATTGACATCTACGGTGTTCGTGAAAGCATTCACAAGCAACCGTGCGGAAACATTCAGTTCGCACAAGTGAACGATCCAGCAACCGATCGGCGCCCTGTGGCGCCCTACAAAGGAGCAGAAGGAATGGACTGGCGCCATAAGGCCATCTGTCGCGATGAGGACCCTGAGCTGTTTTTCCCGGTGGGCAACAGTGGTCCTGCGCTCGCGCAGATTGCCGATGCCAAGCTGGTCTGCGCCCGCTGCCCCGTTACCGCCGAATGCCTGTCCTGGGCTCTGGGTTCCGGGCAGGACGCCGGTGTATGGGGCGGTATGAGCGAAGACGAGCGGCGCGCGCTCAAGCGTCGCAATGCGCGCACCCGCACTCGTACGGCTGTCTGAGAACGCGGGGACGCGACTACCGGACCATTTCCAGCCCGGCCCGGGGAGTCGCGGATTGCCCGGCACCAGTGAATCTGGTGCCGGGCTGTAGTTTATGAAGAGCCGCCGACCTGTTTAATCCATAATTTGCCGGAAAGTCGCCCGAGAAATAAACGGTGTTTCCAGCCACGGGCAATCGGACGTATGCATAATTGAAACCGGCGAGTTTCCGTCGGGTATCAGCGTGCCGCCCGGCGCCCCAGCGGCACCCGCAGCACCGCATCCGTCCCGACATCGGCACCGGGGTGTAATCCGATGGATCCTCCCAGTTCGGCGGTGACCAGCGTACGCACGATCTGTAGTCCCAGACTGTCCGACGATTCCAGGCTGAAATCGGCCGGCAGCCCGCGTCCGTCATCACTGATGATCACGTCCAGCCAGCGGGCCGAACGTTCCGCGCGAATGGTCACCGTCCCGTTCTGGCCGCCATCGAAGGCATGTTCGATGGCGTTCTGCACGAGTTCGGTCAGCACCATCACCAGCGGTGTGGCGCGTTCGGCCGAGAAAACTCCCAGCGAACCCGCCCGACGCACGGTGATCCGGGCGGTGTGTACGGTCGCGACATCGGCCATGATCGGCAGCAACCGGTCCACGACCTCGTCCAGATCGACCTCCTCGTCCACCGACATGGACAGCATCTCGTGCACCGAGGCGATGGAGGTGACCCGTCGCACCGATTCGGTGAGCGCCACCCGGGCCTCCTCGTTCTCGGTACGCCGCGCCTGCAACCGCAGCAACGCCGCCACAGTCTGCAGGTTGTTCTTCACCCGATGATGGATTTCCCGGATGGTGGCGTCCTTGCTGAGCAGCGCGCGGTCACGCCGTTTGACCTCGGTGACATCCCGCACCAGCACCGCGGCTCCGGCCAGCTCCCCGTGCGGACGCAGCACCAGTGTGCGCAACAGTACGGTCGCCCCGCGCGCCTCGACCTCCATCCGGCGGCCGGTGCGCCCGGCAAGCGCGGCCTGGATATCGCCCACCACCTCCTGCGCGTCGAAGGGGTCCGTGATCAGCGATCGGGTGGTGGTAGCCAGATCCTGCCCCGCCAGATCGGCCTGTAAACCCATGCGGTGGTACGCCGACAGGGCGTTCGGGCTGGCGTAGGTGACGATGCCATCGGTATCGAGGCGGATGAACCCGTCCCCGGCCCGCGGGCTGGAATGCGTGGCGGCACGGTCCTCGGTGGTCGGGAAGGTCCCGTCTGCCATCATCTGGCAGAGGTCATCGGCACACGCGACGTAGGCGATCTCCAGGCCGCTGCGCACCCGGGAACGCTGCCGGTCGGTATCGCGGCTCAGTACCGCGATCACATCGTCCCCGCAACGCACCGGGATCGCCTCGCGGATCGCCCGCACCGGGTACGGGTGATATACCCCCGTCGCCTCCCCCTCGGTATCCGTACGCACGATCTCGCCACTGATCAGCGCATCGAAAACCTGCGAATGATCCGCCCGGCGGGCTACCGATCCGACCAGGTCCGCCAGGTGGACGGTCGGCGCGGTGGTGGGCCGGCACTGCGCGACGCACACGATATCGGCACCATCCTGGACCGGCCCTGCCCCGACCCACAGCAGCAGATCGGCGAACGAGAGGTCGGCGAGCAACTGCCAGTCCCCGACGACACGCTGCAGATGATCCACCGCCACCCCGGGGAGATCGGTGTGTTCGGCCAGCAGATCACTCAGTGTCGACATGAGCCTATTCTGGCGTGCCCGCCGCGTACGGCGCTGCGGCCCCCGTCGATCCACTCCGGCACGGCCGCATGCCGCCGGGTCCAGCGGGGCGGAATAGTCGCGGACCATGAGGTCGTGCGGCGGACATCCGGGTCTACGCACCGTCGCCATCGGTGCCTTCGCCCGCGCGATGCACGACGATCCAGCCGACAGCTCGTGCGGTGGGAGGGGGACCATCAATCGATCGGAAGAGCCGGTCGCCCCGGTGGTCCGGACGCGGCACCCGCTTGCTCCACTGCGCGCGCCGCGGTGGTCCGGAGCGCCCCGGACCACCGGGCGCAGCCGTTTCTCCGGGGTCGGCACCCCGGCAGTGACGAGGAACTGGACGGTCATGGTCGCGGCGGCGCAGCCGGACCGCGCCGCGCGAGCAACCGCGAGCCGCTCCCCCGTCTGCGGTGGCGCGGGTGAGCAGAAGCCGCGACAGCCCGGCACGCGAGCTCGAAGTCCTATGGCCGGCTGTTCGCGGCAGCGGGGGCCGATTCGGAGACGGGATGGGATCGTTCGGCCGCGTCGAAGGCCGGTTCCAGGGGAGCCAGGGCGGTGCGGAGAACGTCGGCAAGTGGTCCGGCCGGGGTGACCAGACCCGTCCCTGCCGACGGAACCGCGGGGGGTTGTAGCCATCGTTCAAGGCCGACGCGGAGGGCGGCAGCCACACTTGCCGCCAAGACACGAGCCGTCGGTCCACCGCTCGCACCGAGTCGAGCCGCGATCACCTCTGCGAGCGGGTGCTCGATCACGGAGGTGCCGGCGAGGAAGGTCTCCCGCAACCCCGGGTGAGTGGTGATCAGAAGCACGCCGTCGCGCGTGGGTTCCCCCGCGTCGGTGTATCGGTCGACGATCGATTCGATGACGGCCTCGGCAAGGCGCACTCCGGCCGGTTGCGCCGCCACGGCTGCGGCCACCGAGGTCTCCCGCTCGGCGGTGACGGCGGCGACGATCGCCTGTTCGCGACTGGAGAAGTAGTTGTTGTAGGTCCGCGGTGAAACGCCTGCCGCAGCGGCGATGTCCTCCACACGGACGTTGCCGGACCCGTGTTCGAGCGCCAGCCGTAGTGCCGCCCCGCGCAACGCCTCACGTGTGGCCTGTTTCTTCCGTTCGCGCAGCCCGTCATGCCCCGTTGTCACGTAAGCAGCGTGGCATAAAACTTGCGTGCACGCCAACTTGCGTGCACGCAAGTTTATCGCCTACGGTTCCTCCGGCGGCCGGAGCGACGAACGGAGCGTGCGAATGCGCGGCAGAGGAATGACATACGACACCGGATTCATCCGGGGCGGCGGAATCTCGCGGCCGGACTTCGACCCGGCAGTGGTCTCGCGTGAACTCGCCATCATCCGCGATGATCTGCACTGCAATGCCGTCCAGATCATCGGCGGCGACCCCGACCGCCTCGAAATCGCGGCCCGCTGCGCCGCCGGACTGGGGCTCGAGGTCTGGTTCTCGCCCTATCCACTGGAACTGCACCCCGGCGAGATACTGACGCTGCTCACCGACTGCGCACAGCGTGCCGAGCGGCTGCGCCGGGCAGGTGCCGAAGTGGTATTCGTCGCCGGGGTGGAACTGAGCATCATGAACCGCGGTTTCGTCGCCGGCGACACTGTGCAGCAACGGCTGGACCTGCTGTTACGTGATCCCGGGCAGCGAGCCGAGCGGTTTGCCGAGGTGAGCGCCCGGCTCGACGATTTCTTCGGTAGCGCGCTACCGAAGATCCGCGAACACTTCCTCGGCAAGATCACGTACGCCTGTATACCGTTCGAACGCATCGATTGGTCCCCGTTCGACTTCGTCGCCATCGAACTCATCCGCTCCGCCGACGTCGCCGACCAGTTCCGGGCGGGTGTCCGCAGCCTCGTCGCGCAGGGAAAACCGGTGGCCGTCACCGGATTCGGCACAGCCACCTGGCATGGTGCCGGCGATGTGGCGCCGCGGAGTATGGAAATCGTCGAATACGACGAATACGGCGAACCCGTCCGCTTGACGGGCGACTACATCCGAGACGAGGCCGGCCAGGCGACCTACCTGCGTGAACTCTTGGATATCTTCGATTCCGAAGGTGTCGACAGCACCTTCGTATTCCTCTTCGCGCTGTACAACTATCCCCACCGCACGACCGGCGACGCGCGCGACGACCTCGACCTCGCCGGCCTCGGCATAGTCAAGGTCCTGCCGGACGGGTACGGCGAGACCTACCCGGATATGCCCTGGGAACCGAAAGAAGCCTTCGTCGCGGTCGCCGAGCACTACCGCGACGCGTAATCCCTGCACCAGGTGCCGTCGACAGGGGCTGTCCCGGACACACTGCGAACGCCGGCGGCGGCCCCGCATGCCGTTCCGTAGGCACCGAGCGGCGGCGGCCGCAGAGATCAGTCGATCACGGCGATGAGATCACCCGCCTGGAGGACCTGGCCGGGCTCGACGGCGACGGACGCAATCGAACCGCCGACCTCGGCGAGCACCGGAATCTCCATCTTCATGGATTCCAGCAGCACCAGCGTCTGGTCCGTGGCGACCCGGTCGCCTACCGTGACCTCGACGGTGAGCACCGTGGACACCATTTCTGCCCGCACTTCTTCGGCCATGACACCTCGTTCGTCAGCTTCGTTCCGGTATCGGGGTCACGTACCCGATGTACCGCCGTCGGTACAGCCAATCACACGTGAAACAATGGCCGGGATCAGTATCTACTCCCCGCAGTCGCGGGAATTGTCCCCAGGAGGGAGCTACCCATGGGTAAGCGTGGCCGCAAGAAGCGCAGCCGTAAGGGCAACGCCGCCAATCACGGCAAACGTCCCAACTCCTGAGCCGCCGGCACAGGTACGGAACGCAGAAAAACCCGCACTCCCGAGGAGTGCGGGTTTTCTCGTCGTCGGCGGCGCCTCGGCCCGCCTCGGGGCCGGTATCGACCGGCGTACGAGCCGGTCACGGCCTTTTCCCGGCGGGCGTATCCGGCCCCGCGCCGGCTCCGCCGCGCGTACCCGGCCGGGCAACGGCTATTCGGCGGGAGTCTCCTCGGTGGTGATCGTCACCGAGCGGCTGCGGATCTCCACCATCAAGCGTTCCCGCAGCGAATCCGGGGCCTTGTCACCACCGCATTTGCGACTGAGCAGGCTCTTGATCTTCTCTTCTATGCCGTAGGCCTCGATGCACGGCGCACAGTGGTCCATATGGTGCTGCAGCCGTTCGCGGGTGCGGTCGTCGCACTCACCGTCGAGCATCAACCAGACATCGGCCAGTACCGCCGTGCAGTCGAGCTCCATATCGGGATCGTGCTCGGTGCTCACTGCTTGACCTCCTGGCGCACCTCGGTGGACTCGGCGGCGCGGTTGAACCCGCGTTCGCGCGCAACATCGCCGAGTAGACCCTTCAGCTGTTTCCGGCCGCGGTGCAGCCGGGACATCACCGTACCGATAGGTGTGCCCATGATGTCGGCGATTTCCTTGTACGGGAAACCTTCGACATCGGCGTAGTACACCGCCATCCGGAATTCCTCCGGTAGCTGGATGAGGGCGGCCTTGATGTCGTCGTCCGGGAGCGCGTCGAGGGCCTCGACCTCCGCCGAGCGCAGACCGGTCGAACTGTGCTCCGCGGTGGCCGCGAGCTGCCAATCGGTGATTTCGTCGGTCGGATACTGCGCGGGCTGGCGCTGTTTCTTCCGGTAGGAGTTGATGTAGGTGTTGGTGAGGATCCGGTACAGCCAGGCCCGCAGGTTGGTGCCTTCTTTGAAGGATTTGAAACCGGCATAGGCCTTGACATAGGTCTCCTGGACCAAGTCCTCGGCATCGGCGGGGTTACGCGTCATCCGCAGCGCGGCGCCGTAGAGCTGGTCCAGCATGGGTAGCGCGTCCCGCTCGAACCGCCGGTCCAGTTCGGCGCCGGTTTCCGGCTGTTCGGCAGGCCGCTCGTCGGCGCCGGTTCCGGTCGCCACGTCGTCCTCGCTCGTCACACGTGTCCCTTCGATAGGTTCACCAGCCAAATCTACCGGGAGTGTGAAGTCCGAGAAGAACCGCGTGCGCGCCGGGGCCGGATCCGCAGTCATCGGGCGTTGTTCGACAAGAACGGGCACCGTCGCTCCTTCGCTCTAACGGGTTGGGCACCGGTGGCCGGGGTAGGCCCCCCGATGCGCTGTATCTGCCGCGTACAACCCGCACCGGTCGCGAAGTGTTCCCGGGTTAAAGTGCTGGCCATGGCAGCAGGCGCCACACCGGCGATCCGCGCGTTGCTCGCGGACGGGGCCGGACATACCGTGCACAGTTACGACCACGATCCGCGCAACGATTCCTATGGCACCGAAGCAGTCGACGTGCTGCACGCGCGACTCGGGACAGCGGCCGGGCAGGTCTTCAAAACGCTGGTTCTGGAACTGTCCACCGGATCGCTCGCGGTGGCGGTGCTCCCGGTCCCGCAGACCTTGTCGTTGAAGGCGGCCGCCGCCGCGCTCGGGGCCGCGAAGGCGACGATGGCAGACCGGGCGAAGGCCGAACGCGCCACCGGGTACGTGCTCGGCGGGATTTCACCGCTGGGGCAGCGCCGGCGCCACCCGACCGTGGTCGATACCTCGGCGCTGAACTGGGAGACCGTGTTCTGTAGCGCGGGTAAGCGCGGAGTGGAGATCGAAGTCGCGCCCGCGGATCTGATCCGGTTGGCCGGCGCGGCCACCGCACCGATCACTGCCTGAACGCTCGAGACCGGGGCAGCGTGGCCGCGGCCGGTCGGCCGGGCAGGCCGGCACAGGCGCTCCTCCGGCCGCCGGGCCGGGCCGAAGTCGCCGCTGCTGTGATCCGCGACATGCCCGCTGGACTGTTTGCTGCTCCGTAGCAGGGCCCCCACCACCGGGTGCCGATCCGCGAGATTCCCCCGATTCGCGCACAGTGCCGATCGACTGACAGGATCGGCAGCGCAGTGCGGTCGAGGCGGGTGGGTTCACCAGGTGGATCGCCGACCTGTCCTTCGAACGAAGATACGTGGCTGAAAGGAACACCGGGATTGACGACGGACGCGCGAGCTGAACTGGAGAAGTTCCTCCTGGGAGACCGGTTCGCCTGTCTGGCGGGCCGCTCCGCCTGGCGCCGAGGCGGTATCACTCACCGCCACTACGACGTGATGGGTGGCGAGGATTCGGCTCGGTTGATGGCACTCGATCTTGCCGAATACGTCGGCGACGCGGACTGGAACCCGCGGAAATTCACCAGCTTCATCGCCACCTTCGAGCAGCCTCGCGGGGTGGACGAGTTACGTTTCGAGGAGCTGCTGTGGGAGCACCTGCAGCTGCTGCACGAGGCGGAAGCGGACAGGTATGCGTGGGCGCCCGGATATTCGTCCGATCCGCAGTCCGGCGAGTTCGGATACAGCGTGGCGGGCCACGCGTTCTTCGTTATCGGGCTGCACGAGACGCATCGGCGGCTGGGTCGCCGGCCACCGTTTCCGATGCTGGCATTCAACTCCCACGAACAATTCGGGCTGATCAAAGCGGCCGGTATGTGGGACCGCCTGGCGGAGAAGATCCGAAAACAGGACATCACGCTGCAGGGCGATATCAACCCCAACCTGCTGGAGTACGAACAGCTCTCCGAAGCGCGCCGCTATTCCGGCCGCCCCAAACCCGCCGATTGGCAATGCCCGTTCGCTGCCCGCCCCACGACGGAGGATCGCGAACTGGCCGGGGTACCGGGGCACTGATCCGCCCGCCTCGGGAAGGCGCGGCGCCACGGCCTTGTCGCCGCCCGCTGCGCCGCGCGGACTCCCGACTGCGGGCGCGCACACTTCGGATCCGGGCAACTCGCCCGCGCACCGCGCGGGAATCCGCTGGTAGCGCACCCTTGTATGCGTTACTTGTGGGCGAGGAGTTGGACCGACCCCGAGGATGTGATGCGATATGTCCCCGCGCAAACCCCTGCGCACCGTGTTCGTCGCCGTCTCCGCGGCCGCGGCACTGACCGTTGCCCCTGCCCTGCTCACGACCTCGCTCGCGGCACCGGCCGCGTATGCGGCACCGGGCGAGTATCCGCTCGGCGGTGAGAAGGGTTCCACCGACGATGGTGCATCGGAGAACGGGCCGGCCGAACGTGCGGAAAAGGCGGGCGGCGGAATTCTCTCCGAAACCATCGATCTGAGCGCCGACCTGCTCAAATGCGGTCTGAGTATCGCGACACCGGCTGTCAGCTGCCCACTCGGTAGCTGACGGGGCGGGTGTTTCCGGGGCGGGGCGCCCCGCCCCGGAAACACCCGGTTTTCACAGCAGAGTCGGCTGTTCGGCGGTGCCGTCGGGCGGGGCCAGTAGTTCCGGGCCGTTGTTCTTCACACTGTTCACCAGGGGCGGCACCGGGCGCGCCGTGATCTGGGCGACCAGTTCCTCGCGGGGGGATTCGAGGAGTTCGGCGGGGGCGGGGTGGTCGGGATCCAGCCAGGCTGCCCAGTGTTCCTGCGGCATGGGTAGCGGCATGCGGTCGTGGATCCGGGTGAGGTCTCCGATCGCATCGGTGGTGAGGATGGTGCACGACAGCAGTGGCCGCGGGTCGTCGAGGGAGCGGTCCCGCCAGACCGACCACAGGCCCGCCATGTAGAGCCGCGCACCGTCGGCCCGCGACATGAAGTACGGGTGTTTGATCACCTTCGGCTTCTTACCGCGACCCGGCCCGGCCGGATCGGGTTCGACCAGCCATTCGTACCAGCCGTCCATGGGGACCAGGCAGCGGCGGTATTTCACCGCGTCCCGGAACGACGGCAGGCTCGCCGCTTTATCGGCCCGGGCGTTGAACAGTGGCTTTCCTTTGACGGGGACGCCGGGTTCGGCGGCTTTGGTCCAGTGTGGGATCAGACCCCAGCGCATTCGGCGGATCCGGCGGTGGACGTCGTCGCCGTGGCCGTCGTGCTCGTGCCGGTCTACCACGGTGAGGATCTGGGTGGTGGGGGCGACGTTGTAGTTCGCCCACTGGCGCCGTTCGGAGCCGGCATCGGATTCGGCCGCGCCCCCACCACCGGCGCCGCCCGCGTGGATCTCCGACGGGGCGGGCCCGGTTTCGTCGATGGCATCCAACTCCGCGGCGAGGCGCCCGGGATTCGTGGTCGTCGCATAACGTCCGCACATACTCCGATGGTCGCACCGAATACCGACAGTTCGAGACAATTGCGACCCGGAGGACGACAATGGGCCTGGTACTGGGTGACGTGTTGAGAGTTATGTCTTAGCATTCTCTCAACGGGGACGTGGCGGTCACAGGCTGCACCGTCCGCGCGCGCAGCTACCGCCCTACTTCCCGCAGAGGAGACCCTGTGACAACCACAGAAAAAGCCGCCGAGAAAGAATCAGTACTCACCTCGGTCGATCCGGCCACCGGCGCGACGCTGGCCACGTATCCGATCGCGGACGACGCGGCGGTCGCCGAAGCCGTCGCCAAGGCACGCGCCGCCACCGGCGTCTGGGCAGATCTCGGATTCGACGGCCGCAAGAAAGCACTTCTGCGCTGGTCCAGCCGGCTGGTCGCCAAATCCGATGAGTTCTGCGCCCTCATCCATGCCGAAAACGGCAAACCGGTCGACGACGCCTTCCTGGAGCTCATGCTGGCGCTCGAGCACATCTCCTGGGCGGCCAAGCACGCCAAGAAGAAGCTGTCGCCGCAGAAAGTCCCCTCGGGCCCGATGATGGCCAATTTCGCCGCCCGTATCGAATACCGGCCACTGGGCGTCGTCGGTGTGATCGGCCCGTGGAACTACCCGGTGTACACCCCGAACGGGTCCATCGCCTACGCCCTCGCCGCGGGTAATACCGTGGTGTTCAAGCCGTCCGAATTCTCCACGGGCATCGGCAATTTCGTGGCCGAGGCATTTTCCGAGGCCAACCCGGAACTGCCCGAGGGCGTGTTCGTCGCGATCAACGGTTTCGGGGCCACCGGTGCCGCGCTGGTGAAATCGGGCGTGGACAAGGTCGCGTTCACCGGTTCGGCCGCCACCGGCCGCAAGATCATGGCCTCGGCCGCCGAGAATCTCACCCCGGTACTGCTGGAATGCGGCGGTAAAGACCCGGTGATCGTCGCCGCGGACGCCGACGTGAAGGCCGCCGCCGACGCCGTGGCCTGGGGCGCCACCTCCAACAGCGGCCAGACCTGCGCGGGCGTGGAACGCGTCTACGTGGACAAATCGGTGAAGGACCAGTTCCTCACCGAGCTGACCCGCATCCTGAAGGACGTCAAGCCCGGTTCCGAAGACGGCGCCGCCTACGGCCCGATGACGATGCCGAGCCAGATCGATATCGTCAAGCGGCATATCGAGGCGGCGCTGGCCAGCGGCGGCAAGGCCCTGCTGGGTGGCCCCGAGTCGGTGAAGGGGCCGTTCATCGAACCGGTCGTACTGGTCGATGTGGACGAGAATTCCGCCGCGGTCAAGGAGGAAACCTTCGGGCCGACCGTCACCGTCACCACGGTCGACAACATCGACCAGGCCATCGAACTGGCCAACAACACCACCTTCGGTCTGGCCTCGGCCGTGTACTCGAAGAACAACGGCCTCGAGATCGCCCGCCGCCTGAAAGTCGGCGCGACCTCGGTGAACTCGGTGCTCGGTTTTGCCGCCATCCCCGGCCTGCCCTTCGGCGGCAGCGCCGATTCCGGTATCGGCCGCATCCACGGCGAACCGGGCCTGCGCGAATTCGTCCGCCCGCATTCGATCGCAGTCCAGCGCTTCGCGATTCCGGGTATGGCGCTGATGAGTTACAGCCGCACCCAGGCGAATATGAAGATGCTGCGCAAGATGGTGCCGCTGTTGCACGGCCGCAACAAGTGAGAATCCGGCACAGATGAACAGGCGGCCGGTGGTGCTCGGCGACACACTCGGGAGCACCACCGGCACGCAGGCCGGCCCGATGCGACAAGATGGTGCAGTGAGTTTCTGGCCAGCGCCCCATGTCGACGCCCCCGTGCAGGCGACCGTCACCCTGCCCGGCTCCAAATCGATCACGAACAGAGCGCTGGTCCTGGCCGCGCTCGCCGACGGTCCGTCCACCATCACCGGGGCCCTACGCAGCCGCGATACCGGACTGATGATCGATGCCCTACGCGCGCTCGGCACCCAGATCATCGGTGATGCCGATACCCTCGCCGTCACTCCCGGACCGCTCCGCGGCGGCCGGGTCGATTGCGGGCTGGCGGGTACGGTGATGCGTTTCGTGCCCCCGGTGGCCACGCTGGCAACCGGGGACAGTTCCTTCGATGGCGATATCGCCGCCCGCGTCCGGCCGCTGCGCACCATTCTCGATGCCCTGCGCGGGCTCGGCGCGACGATCGAGGGCGATGCCCTGCCGTTCACCGTGGGCGGTAACGGCGCGCTGCGCGGCGGCACCGTCACCATCGACGCCTCCGGCTCCTCGCAGTTCGTCTCCGGTCTGCTGCTCTCGGCTGCCCGGTTCGACGAGGGCGTAGTGGTCCGGCATTCCGGTGGCGCCCTGCCGTCCATGCCGCATATCGAGATGACGGTGGAAATGCTGCGCCGCGCCGATGTGACGGTCGAGGCGCCGGCCGACAGCCGCGCCGAACAGGTCTGGACGGTCGCGCCGGGCGAAATCCGCGCGGTCGATTGGAAGGTCGAACCCGATCTGTCCAACGCCACCCCGTTCCTGGCGGCCGCGGCGGTCACCGGCGGGCAGGTGAGCATCCCGCACTGGCCGCGCCTGACCACCCAGGCCGGCGATGTGATCCGGGAGATCCTGGTGCGGATGGGCGCCGAAGCCGGTTTCGCCGACGGCGCCCTCACCGTGACCGGCCCCGACCGGCTCGCCGGTATCGATATCGACCTACACGATGTGGGCGAGCTGACGCCCACCGTCGCCGCGCTGGCCGCACTCGCGGATTCGGAATCGCGGCTGCGCGGTATCGCGCATCTGCGCGGCCACGAAACCGATCGGCTCGCCGCCCTGTCCACCGAAATCAACCGGCTCGGTGGACAGGTCACCGAAACCGAGGACGGGCTGGCAATCGCCCCGGCCCCGCTACGTGGCGGCCGCTGGCATTCCTACGCCGATCACCGCATGGCCACGGCCGGGGCCATTCTCGGCCTCGCCGTACCCGGCGTGGAAATCGAGGATATCGGCACGACCGCAAAAACCCTGCCCGATTTCGTCAGCCTGTGGGAGTCCATGCTCGACCCGGAATCGGCCGCACCGGGAGCGGCCCACTGAGCCGCCGCGGTCGCAGTAGCGCCTCCTACGACGAATCCGATGTGCGGGTGCGTCCGGGGCGCAGTTCGCGGCCGCGCACCAAAACCCGGCCGCAGCATCGCGACGCGCAGCCCGCGATGGTGGTGTCGGTGGACCGGGGGCGCTGGGGGTGTGTACTCGACGGTGATCCGGCGCGGCCACTTGTGGCGATGCGCGCGCGGGAACTGGGCCGGACACCGATTGTGGTGGGCGATGAAGTGGATGTGGTCGGCGATCTCTCCGGCCGGCCGGATACCCTCGCGCGGATTGTGCGGGTCGCCGAGCGGCGCACCGTATTACGCCGGACGGCCGATGATACCGATCCGTTCGAACGGGTGGTGGTCGGTAATGCCGAACAGTTGTTCATCGTGGTGGCGCTGGCCGATCCGCCGCCGCGAACCGGTTTCGTGGAACGTGCGATGGCCGCCGCTTTCGCCGGCGGCCTGACCCCGGTGCTGTGCCTGACCAAACATGATCTGGCCGCGGACTCGCAGTTCGCCGGCGATTTCGCCGATCTCGACCTGACCATCGTCTACGCCGGGGTCGACGACCCCCTCGATGCCACCCTGGAGTTGCTCACCGGTCGCCTGACCTGCTTCCTCGGGCATTCGGGTGTCGGGAAATCCACGCTGGTGAACCGGTTGGTTCCGGATGCGGCACGCGCGGTCGGGGAAGTTTCCGGCGTCGGCAAGGGCAAGCACACATCCACCCAGTCGGTCGCGCTGGCGCTGCCGGACGGCGGCTGGGTGATCGATACCCCGGGCGTGCGCTCGTTCGGTCTCGCCCATATCACTCCCGACGATGTGCTCGCCGCGTTCACCGATCTCGCCGCCGCGATCGAGGGCTGTCCACGTGGGTGCACCCATCTCGGGCCGCCCGCCGATCCGGAATGCGCTCTCGACGAACTCCCGGACAAGACGCGCCGGGTGGCCGCGATCCGCCGGCTGCTGGTCGCGTTGAATTCGAACGAATCCTGGTGACCACCCTGCCGCGATAATCGGCGCGGAGGACCGATCGGCGTTTCTACTTTGCAGGTTTCGTTGCGGACTTCGGTTTTTTGGGCGGTAGCGACCGGGCGAAACCGGCGCCTCGATCGATCCATTCCCCGAGCGTGGGCTCGTCCGCGACAGCCGCGGCACTCACCCGCAACCATCCGTCCAGTTCCCGGCCCTGCATCACCATCGGCGCGACCGAGATATCGTCGACCAGCGCGGCCGCCGCCTCGGGCGCCATCCGGATCATCAATCCGCCGCCGCCCAGCACCACGACCCCCATATGTCCGCCGAACAGGAATGCGAGGCCACCGAACATCTTGCGTTCGGAGGTATCGCGCGCGCTACCCACCACATCCCGGATCCGCTCCGCCAGGTCTTCGTCGTATGCCATGAGGTGAGTCTGCGCGCCGAGACCGACAAGAACCTCCCGGCACCCCGAAGTAAGTGGTTTGTTATGCTTCAAACATAACAAGGAGGTGCACGCCGATGACGACTCCCAGCACAATCCGCCTCGGCCTTCTCGCCGGATTGCCGCCGCTACAGTTCGCCCTACCCAACATCGTGCTGCTGCATGCCGCGGCGGACCGGCTCCCAGACCCCATCGCGACGCATTTCGGGGCTCAGGGCGCCGACGGATTCACCGGCCGGGTCGCGACCATGTTCACCTCCGCGGGACTGGGCCTCGGTCTCGGGGTGCTGCTCGCACTGATCCTGGTCGTCAGCGCCCGCGGCGGAAAACTGGTCCGGACACACGATTCGGCACACGATCCGATCCGGGTCATGGTTGCCACCGCGTGGGGGGTGGGCGGTTTCGTGGGGGTGCTCATGTTCGCCGGCACCGTCGCAAACCTCGATGCCGCGGACGCCCGGCAGGTCGGCATGCCTGTTCTGGGCTTCCTGGCCGCGGCAGCCATCGGTCTGCTGCTTGCCGCCGTGGGATGGCTCGCCGCCCCACGAGCACCCCTCTCGGTGGACGCACCGTCCCGGATCCGGCCCCTCCCCCTGGGCCCCACCGAACGGGTCAGCTGGTCACGGCGGGTCTCCGCGCCGTGGATGGTGCTGGCGGGGGTCGTGACCCTGGCGCTGGGCGTAGCGACGGGCTTTGTCGCTACGCCATGGGTCGGGGTACTCCTCGGTGTGACAGGTCTGCTCCTGGCACACCTTGCGCTCGTACGCGTCGTCGTCGATCAGCGCGGGCTGACCGTGGGAACCGGCCTGTTCGGGTGGCCGCGGTGGCACGTGTCCCCGGAGGAGATCACCGAGGTCACCGCCGAGGATCTCTCACCGGTTCGGTACGGCGGTTACGGGATACGGATGATTCCCGGGGCTACGGCCGTTCTGCTGCGCGGCGGACCCGGCATCGTGGTGACCCGCCGCTCGGGCCGGCGGTTCGCGGTATCCGTGGACGATGCCGAGACCGGGGCGGGAGTGCTGGCGGGCATCGTCGACCGGGCGGCTTGAGCGGTGCTGATCCGAGTCGATCCGACCCGCCACGAACCGCTGGCCGATCAGATCGCCGCCTGTGTACGACGAGCGATAGCGGACGGCGGAGTACCCGCGGGCGAGCGATTGCCCGGCGCCCGGGAATTGGCAGCCTCGCTCAGCGTGAGCATTCACACCGTCTTGGCCGGATATCAGCAACTACGGGACGAAGGCTTGATCGAGCTTCGGCGCGGGCGGGGAGCCACCGTCCGCGCCGGAACCTCCGCGGGCCGGGCCACGGTAGTGGACCTCGCCGGGCAGCTCGCCGCAGCTGCCCGGCATATCGGCCTGAACGAGGAAGAACTCGTCGACATCGTCCACGCGGCACTCACTCGGAGATCGCCGGCTTCCGCCGGCGGCCGCACAACAACCGACAAAGGAAACGGGTGAACTCGCGTGGAGATCGGGTTCTCTCAGAGCGCTACCCGCCACCCCGACAGGCGGCGCTCGGTGAATACGAGTACCGCGTTGACGACGAGCCCGACCAGCGCGATGGCGAGGATCCCGGCATACATATCGGGGATCTGGAAGTTCAGCTGCGCCGCGGTGATCAGGTAGCCCAGCCCGGCTTTCGCACCGACCATCTCCGCCGCGATCAACACCAGGATCGAGGACGCCGCGGCCATCCGCAAGCCGGTGAAAATAGTCGGGACGGCGGCGGGCAGCACCACCTTGTACACGATCGCCAATTGGGAGAACCCCAGCGAACGGGCCGATTTCACCAGCAGTGGTTCCACCGTGCGCACCCCGGAGATGGTGTTCAGCAGAACCGGGAAAGCGCAGGCGTAGATCACCAGCGCCACCTTGGAGGTTTCACCGATACCGAGGACGAGGACGAATACCGGCAGCAGCGCGAGTGCCGCGGTATTACGGAACAATTCCAGGACCGGGTTGAGGAAATCGGCCACCGGCCGGTACCAGGCGATTGCGACCCCCAGCGGCACCGCGACCGCGACCGCGATCACGAAACCGGTGAGTGCACGGGTCAGGCTCGTCGATATGTGCTCCCCCAGCTGACCGTTCGCGATCAGCTCGAAAAACGCCTGGGCGACCTCGGTGAACGGCGGCAGGAACACCTTGTCGACGAGTCCGGTGCGGGGTGCGATCTCCCACACCGCGAGAAAGGTCAGGATCGCCACCGAAGGTTTCACCACACGCCACACCACGGCCGCGGCGCGCCGCCCCCATCGCGGTACACCGGGCCGCGTGGCTGCCTCGGGCCGGTTCTCGGCACGTCCGGATTCGGTGGGTGGCGCGCTGTCGAGAGTGCCGGTGGCCAATGCGCTAGACATGCTGAACCTCTTCCGTGGTCGAGATAGCGCCGAGTTCGAGCGAGCGGGCGCGTTCGACCTCGTCGTGGAGCAGAGACCAGATCCGGTGGCGCAGCGCCCGGAATTCGGCGCCGGAACGGATATCGGCTGCCGTGCGGTCGATATCGATATCGACCACCGACTTCACCCGGCCGGGCCGGGACGTGAGCACGGCGACCCGCTGCCCCAGATAGATCGCCTCGTCGATGCCGTGGGTGATGAACAGGATCGTTTTACCCGTGCGTTCCCAGATGCGCAGCAGTTCGTCCTGCAACGATTCGCGGGTCTGTGCGTCGAGCGCGGCGAAGGGTTCGTCCATCAACAGCACCTCGGGGTCGTAGGCCAGGCTGCGGGCGATCGCGACCCGCTGCTTCATCCCGCCGGACAGTTCGTGCGGATACCGCTCGGCAAACCCGGCCAGCCCGACCAGCTCGAGATAGTGTTCGGCGCGCTCCCGGCGTTCGGCACGCGGGACGCCCTTGGCTTCCAGACCGAATTCGATATTGCGGCGTGCCGACCGCCACGGCAGCAACGCGTACTGCTGAAAGACGATTCCGCGATCGAGACCTGGCGCGGTGATCGGGGTTCCGTCGAGCAGGATCTGACCCGACGTCGGCGCGCTCAGCCCACCGAGCAGATCGAGCAGCGTGGATTTCCCGCAACCACTCGGACCGACGAGGACCAGGAACTCACCGGCGGCCAGGTCCAAGGTGATGTCCTCGACCGCGGTCAGCTCGGACTTGCGGCCCCGGAGGGGGAAGCTCTTGCTCACTTGGTTCAGGCGCAGTTTGGGGGTGCTCGTCGTCATTTCTCACCGGCCGATACTTGTCCGTCGGGTCCGCCGTCGGCGGGGTAGGTGCCGTTCGCGTATGGGTTGTACTCGTTGGTGTAGAGGTCGCGGGCGGCCGGAGCGCCGTCGCCGAGCTCGCCGTTACGCACCAGCCAGTCGATCCAGACCTGCAGTTCTCGTTCCGCGATCACCGCGCCCGGCACCGGGATACCGGAGCTACGCCAGAACTTCACGGACTCCGCGTTTTCCGCGCGGCCTCGGGCGGCGATGATATCGGCGAAGCGCGCGATCACCTCCTGCTGCGGCCGCGTCTGCGTCCAGCGGACCGCGCGCGCCGTACCCTGGACGAAATCGCGGACCACGTCGGGATTTGCGGCGATGAAATCGTCACGCATGACATAGGTTCCGTAGCTGAAGGCGCCGAACAGGTCGCGGTCGGTGAACAGCGCGCGCAGGCCGCCGCGTTCCAGCGCGGTCTCGCGGTAGACGGTGTTCAGTGTCGCGACATCGATCTGTCCCTCGCGTAGTGCCTGTTCGGTGTTCACGGGAGGCACCACGGTCAGCTGCACGCTGTCGATCTCTTCCGGCGTCAACCCTTGCTGCGCAAGCCATTCCCGGGTGAGGAATTCGTGATGAGCACCGAGCGTATTCATCCCGACCTTCTTGCCGATGAGGTCGCGCGCCGACCGGATCGGGCTCTCCTCGAGCACGTAGTACCCGGTGTATTCGGCGGCATCCGCGCCGTAGGAGCTGAGGAGCGAGGTGATCGGCGCGCCGGCGGTATCGAGTTTCACGACCGCGCCGTTGAACGCGGACCCGAATTCTATCTGTCCGGTGGCGACGGACTGGATGTCCTGCGGGCCGCTGGTGGTGTCCCCGACCCACTCCAGCTGCACGTTCTCGTAGTAGCCGAGGTCCGCGGCGAGTTCGTGAAAGCCCACCTTTCCCGACCAGCCCTGATATCGCAGGATCGTTCTTCCGTCGGCGGTCCTGGCCACCTCGCCAGCGGCACCGCAGGCGCACAGCAGCAACAGCACGGCGGCGGCCAGTGCGGTTACCGCCGAGCCGCGTAGCCGTCGGTGCACTCGTGGTTTCAGGCGTTCTGGCATGGCTCATTCCTCAGGCAGGGATTCGGCTGCCTGTCATAGTGCGGCGGCGGATAGGAACGCTGAACCGTTTGCGTCAGCACGAGTCCAACTCGGCAGCCCCTCCAGGGGCGGCGGCCACCCCGCTCCGGCGCGGGAACAAGGAAGCAGCGGGGATATCGTGGCGAATTTCCCTGTGCGACATAGCGAATTCAATGTCGTGCGCTGTAATCCTGCAGACGTGTACCAGCGCGTTCGGTAGCGATCGGCATGCCGGTCCGGGCGGCGAAGGGAAGGCGGATCCGATGGTTCAAGAGCCGGGCACCTGGGCCGGTCTGAAACATGACGCGTCCCAGAATATGCTGTATTTCGATCCGGCCGCCGCGGTGACCGGGGCGGACGCCGCCGGCCGGATGATCGAACAGATGATGGCCATGAAGGCTGCGATCAGCGATTACGGCATGGACAGCGTGATCGACTTCACCGGCGGTGTGCTGGGCTCGAGTAGGGAGCTCGCCGAGATCTACATCCAGCGGGCCGAGCGGCTGAAGGTCGTCCTACAGGACCACATCAATATCGGTACCGAGATGGCCAATGCATTCATCCAGGCCGGGCTGTACTACAAGCGGGTCGAGGAAGAGAACTCGGATGCGCTCGACAAGCTGAACGACTACAAGGTGCCGGCCGAATCATCGGCGGAGGTGGCGCTGACCCACTCCAGATTCGGCGATCTCGATCTACCCGACGGGGAAAAGCGCGACGCGGGCAACGTGGGGACCGAGGACGACTTCCGCTACACCGATGCCTACGACGTACCGGATGAACTGCACGACTATGTCGGCCGGCAGGAGTCGATCTCGCCGGATGCCGTCGGGCTGGAGAACAGCGCGTCGCTCGGTATGCGGGAATTCCGGGGGCTCGCGGACAAGACCGGGTGGGGAATATTCGGACTGGCGGGATACTCGCAGGGCTGGTGGCGGCTGGCCGCGAATACGAGAACAGAACTGCAGAAGTTCGAGGAATCCATCGAGAGCATCCAGAACAAGTGGCGCGGCGATGCCGCGAACAAGGCCCGGACAGCGACCAAGAACTATACCGATGCGAGCGCCCCGCTCTGGAAATCGATGTTCTCGATGAGCGAGAACCTGCACTACAGCGCGGAGTGGCTGCGACGCACCCAGATGTCGATGCCACAGCAGGACTTCGAATTCACCAGCGCTTCGATCAAACAGGCAGTCCTGCAGCGGTATCGCGAGGAGTGGGAGAAGCACTACGCGGAGGGTATGAAGAATTCCCTCCGGGAGATGCCGGTGATCGAAGGACCGATCGCCGAGCCCAAGCCGCCGCCCGACAACAACGGCGACAGTAATAATAACAACAACGAGAACAACGGCGGCGGCGGAAACAACAACGGAGGCGGGGAGAACGGCGGCGAGCGGACCCCCGAGGAAGCGTACGACGAGGGCTACGACGACGGGTACGAGAAAGGCTTCGAGGAAGGCTCCCAACAGGGCGGCGGCCAAGGCGAAGGCCAGGGCCAAGGCCAAGGCGAAGGCCAGGGCCAGGGCCAGGGCCAGGGCGGCAGCCGAGGCGAAGGCGGGGGACAAGGCCGAGGCGAAGGCAGCAGCCAGGGGCAAGGCAGCCAAGGCCAAGGCGAAGGCAGCGGCCGAGGCCAAGGCGGGGGGCAGGGCGGCGGCCAGGACCAGGGCGGCGGCCAGGAAGTACCCGAGGTGCCCAGCTACGACGAAGCCGAGTACGGCTCCGGCAACCAGCCAGGCGGGGATACGCGACAGGACCCCCCAGCGGATCAGCCCGCCGGAGACACCGAGGGCACCCCGGTCCCGACTCCGGTCACCGGCACCATCATGCCGAAGAACCCGACGGCAGCCGATATCCTCAGCAAACTCACCGGTATCCCCAAATCGCATCTGCCCGATGCCCTGAAGAACATGCCGATCACCGGCCAGGACGGCAAGGCACCGACCCTCGCCGACGCATTGTCGAAGATCACCGGGATCCCCGTGGACGAGATGCCGCAGGAATTGCAGGACACCTCGCTGGAGCAGCTGTACTCGGCGGACTCACCGTATGGAGTGGACTCCACACTGTTCGGGGGCACGGCAGAGAATTCCGGAGTCGAAAGCGTAGAGCCGCTGACCACCGGCGAGCCGAGGCCGACAGAGTCGGACCAGCTCTCCGCGCTGCTCGCCGGTGAACCCGGCGCGATACCGTCCGGAGTCACCTCCGCGCAGAGCCAGAACGTCCTGGACCGCTTGGTGAATATGCTGACCCAAGGCATTCAGGCGTTCACCCTGAACGGTGCCGACACCATGCCCGGAATGGACCAGCTGGCCCGAATGCTCGATCCCGCCCAGCTGCAAGGGCATCTGACCGGAATGCTGGATCCGGAGGCGGCAGTGCCGGCGATGGGTGGCAGTCCGGGGGGAGCCGGCCTGCCGGTCGGTGATTCGTCGTCGCCTCTCGCTCCGTACCCGGGATCCCAGCCCAGCGGCACCGCGTTCCCTCGGGCGTCGCTGCCCACCCCGCGACTGGAACTCGCCGGTTACTCGGCGGCACACGGCACCTCGACGCCGGGCGGAACGCCGGGGATGCCCGTGATGGGGTCGCCGGCTGCGGGTGCCGGCGCAGCCACAACGACAGGGCAGTCCGGCAACCACACCCCGGGCGAGTTCCTCACCTCCCGTGAGAACGTCGACGAGGTCTTCGACGAGACGCCGTCCAAGGTGCGGCCGGTGATCGAACAATGATCCGCACCTGGGAATTGACCGATCTGGAATTCGTCGTGCTGTGCGAGGAATTCCGGCAGGGCGGGTTACCGGACCCGTTCACGTTCACCAGCCGAACCCCGCTGGCCGCGGACTACCGCAAGGAGAAGGCCGAAACGCTGCGCGCGCTGCGCGATCGCGACGATTCCGATCTCTACGCGATGGCGGACGCCATATCGCGCCCGGACGTCACCCTCCTGGCGACGGTCTGGGACGAACAGGCCATCGAGGAACCCGCGAGCTGGATCCGTATGCATGCTGTCCGGCAGCGGGCACGCGGATTCGTCGTGTCCCAGCGCCCCGGCGAAACCGTATGGCACAGTGGCGGTTTCGACATTTACGCGTGCGACCCGCACGACCTCGCCGAATCGGTCCTGACTCTGTTGCCGGAGGCGAAGGCGGGCCGGATGCCACAGATCACGCTGATCGATTCGGGGGCACTGCCGGACGCCCGGCCGTACGTCCCGATGATCGCCGACGACGACGAACCCGAGGACGACGAGGCCTATCGCAGTGCGGCCTTCCTCGCGACCCCCGCGACCGCCACCGGGACAATCCAGGTCTTCCAGGGTCGCTCCATGTTCGGGCCGCGCGGCCGGGTCGATATGGGATTGCGCTGGCGGGACCTGCCCGATGACGGGCGCTATGCGATTCCCATGAATCAGGAGGTAGAGGTCGCGACCGGGATGGGCACCAAGCGCATGATCGAATGGGCGCACGAGCAGATCGCCGAGGTGCTGTTGCGCCTGGACCGGAACCTGGAACACGAGGAGTGATTCTGCCGGCGGCCGCCGGGCGCGAATGATCAGCCGCACCCGATTCACCGGGAAACAATAGACGACACCATGTGCGGGCCGTCTCGGCGGTTCTTTTCCGAAGAGCGCACAGCCCGCATCGATTCCGGTTACTATGCCCGCGCATCGATTCAGTTCCACCGCGGGCGAATCGCGGGATATCGGTGTGATCTCCGGATGAGCCGTCCGGAAATCTGTGTACGACAGCTGTTTCCCTACCCTGCATGTCAACGAGCACAGAAGGAACGATGTTCAAGACATTGATCATCAGCGCGGCAGTGTCCGCACTCCTGTTCGGCGGCACCACGGCCGCCTGGGCGCATCCCCATTCCGGCGCCACCCGGCCCGGCACTTCGGGCACCACCGGACTGCACAACCCGGCCGGCAAAGACGACTCGGTCGCCCAGCTACCCTTCACCGATCGAGAATTCCTCCGGGCCAGTGCCTTCGACGACGAGCCGCGCCCACTACAGGATGCGGCCATCGCCCTGGCTCGCGCACAATGCGAATACCTCGACAAAGCCGGTAACACCGCGGCGAACCGCACCTACCTCGCCGAGGAGTCCCGGCCGTTCGTGGAATATCCCTATCTCTTCCTACAGGCAGCTGTCGGTTTCTACTGCCCACGGCATTCCGCCGGTAACTGAACGGATTTCGTTGCGGCGCCACCGCAGCAGGCCACGCAGAAAACGGCGGCGCCCCCACCACTGTGGTAGGGGCGCCGCCGTTGCCGAACTCAGTGCTTGCGGCGTGACTTCGGGCCCTTGCCCTGTTTGGTCTGCGCGCGCGCCGCCTCGCGACGCTGGCGACGCGTCCCCTGCGTCCGGTCCTCGGACTCGGAACCGTATTCCTCGGCGTCGCTGTGCACCGCCGTGGCGCCGCCTTCGGCCGGACCCGAATAGCTCAGCCCGCGCGGCCCCGACTGATCGATACCGCGGGCCCGCAGCGCGGGCGGGGCACCGTTGATGATCGGGAGCTTTTCGGTCGGGTACTGGCTTTCCGGCGGCGCCTGGGCACCGGACAACCCGCCTACCGGCGACCGCAGACCGCCGTCGACCTGCACCCCCTCGGGCTGCGGCTGCGCAACCTCGACCTGGACGTTGAACAGGATGCCGACGGCGTCCTCCTTCAACCCTTCCAGCATGTTCGCGAACATATCGAAGCCTTCACGCTGGTATTCGACCAGCGGATCGCGCTGCGCCATGGCGCGCAGGCCGATACCTTCCTTCAGATAGTCCATCTCGTAGAGATGTTCACGCCATTTGCGGTCCAGCACCGACAGCAGCACCTGGCGTTCCAGTGTGCGCATACTGCCCGCACCGGCCAGCCCGTCGATCTCGTCCTCACGCTGCGTGTAGGCATCGTGTGCGTCGTCGAGCAGGATGTCGAGCAATTCCTCGCGGGTGAGCTCTCCGGCCTCGCCGACCTCGGTCTCGCCGGTGAGGTCCTGATGCTTCAAGCTCACCGGGTACAGGGTTTTCAACGCACCCCACAGCTTGTCGAGGTCCCAGTCCTCCACATAGCCCTCGGCGGTGGCGCCGTTGACATACGCGGTGATCACGTCGGTGATCATGCTCTGGACCTGCCCCTCCATATCCTCACCGCGCAGGATACGGTTGCGCTCGCTGTAGATGACGGTGCGCTGCTGGTTCATCACTTCGTCGTACTTGAGCACGTTCTTGCGGATCTCGAAGTTCTGCTGCTCGACCTGGGTCTGCGCGCTCTTGATGGCCTTGGAGACCATCTTCGCCTCGATCGGCACATCGTCGGGCAGGTTGAGCCGGGTCATGATCGATTCGAGTGCCGCGCCGTTGAACCGCCGCATCAACTCGTCACCGAGCGACAGGTAGAAGCGCGACTCGCCCGGATCGCCCTGACGGCCGGACCGGCCGCGCAACTGGTTGTCGATACGCCGCGAATCATGGCGTTCGGTGCCCAGCACGTACAGGCCGCCGGCCTCCTTCACCGCCGCCGCGTCCTCGGCAACCTGCTTTTTGACCTTCTCCAGGGCATGGAACCAGTTGGCCTGGTACTCCTCGGGCGTGTTCACCGGATCCAGCCCCTGCTGGCGCAGCATGGTGTCGGTGATGATGTCCGGGTTACCACCGAGCACGACGTCGGTACCGCGACCGGCCATATTCGTCGCGACCGTCACCTGGCCGGGGCGGCCGGCCTCGGCGATGATCTGCGCTTCCTTCTCGTGGAACTTCGCATTGAGAACGTTGTGCGGTACGCCGCGCTTGGTGAGTTGCTTGGACAGGTATTCGGAGCGGTCCACGCTGGTGGTACCGATGAGCACCGGTTGCCCGTTCTCGTACCGTTCGACCACATCGTCGACCACGGCATTGAACTTCGCCTCTTCGGTCTTGTAGATGAGATCGGCCTGGTCGACGCGCACCATGGGCCGGTTGGTCGGGATCGGGATGACCCCGAGGTCGTAGATCTGGTGCAGCTCGGCCGCCTCGGTTTCGGCGGTACCGGTCATACCCGACAGCTTGTCGTACAGGCGGAAGTAGTTCTGCAGCGTGATCGTGGCCAGGGTCTGGTTCTCCGGCTGGATCTCGACCTCTTCCTTGGCCTCGATCGCCTGGTGCATACCCTCGTTGTAGCGGCGGCCGACCAGGATACGTCCGGTGAACTCGTCGACGATGATCACCTCACCGTCACGGACGATGTAGTCCTTGTCGCGGGTGTAGAGTTCCTTGGCCTTGATGGCGTTGTTCAGGTAACTCACCAGCGGCGAGTTCGCCGCCTCGTAGAGATTGTCGATACCGAGCTGGTCCTCGACGAACTCCACCCCGGCCTCGTGCACGCCGATGGTGCGTTTCTTGATATCGACCTCGTAATGCAGATCCTTTTTCAGCAACGGCGCAATTCGGGCGAATTCCCCATACCACTTACTGGAGGCGTCGGCCGGGCCCGAGATGATCAGCGGGGTGCGGGCCTCGTCGATCAGAATCGAGTCGACCTCGTCGACCACGGCGAAATTGTGGCCGCGCTGAACGAGATCGTCCAGCGAATGGGTCATATTGTCGCGCAGATAGTCGAAGCCGAATTCGTTGTTGGTGCCGTAGGTGATGTCGGCGTTGTAGGCGTCGCGCCGCTGCGCCGGTGTCATCCCGGCCAGGATCGCGCCCACCTCGAGTCCGAGGAAACGGTGAACCCGGCCCATCCATTCGGAGTCTCGTTTGGCCAGGTAGTCGTTGGTGGTGACGATATGCACGCCGTCACCACTGATCGCGTTCAGATACGCGGGCAGCACCGAGGTGAGGGTTTTACCCTCACCGGTCTTCATTTCCGCGATATTGCCCAGATGCAGGGCGGCGCCGCCCATCATCTGCACCTTGTAATGCTTCTGCTGCAGTACCCGCCACGAGGCTTCGCGGGCCACCGCGAATGCCTCCAGCAGCAGGTCGTCGAGGGTTTCGCCGCCGGCGTAGCGTTCCCGGAACTCGCCGGTTTTGGCCTGTAGCTCGGCGTCGGTGAGCGAGGAGTAATCGTCCTCGAGCCGGATCACCTCGTCGGCGAGATGGGAGAGACGCTTGACCATGCGACCCTCACCAAAACGTAGCAACCTCGTCAGTGTCAGCGCAGGCACGAGTCTCGTCAGTCCTCTGGGTCGGTTTCGGCTCCGATGTTCACGGCTGCACTTCGCCCGGCGGTTGTAACCGTCCTTACCGGCGTGCGTAGCCGCAGCTTGCTTCATGGTAATGCGGCACCCATGGTAGGCGTCGCCGCGGACCCGGCCACCACGCCTTCGTCACATTTACGCCGACAACGGTCACGACCGTTATACCACTGCGAACCACCGCGCAAGCCCGCGAAACGAGTATCGGAAAATCCACACAATGGTGCGGGAACGACTGCGGACTGGTCACAATGGAGTGCGGATTCCGGACTCCGAAGGGCAGACACCAGCGTGATAGCCAGGCTGACACCGCAGGACGCCGAGTTCTTCCGGCTGGAATCGACCACGCACCCGGTACACATCGGCTCACTGATCGTCCTGGACAACACCACCGGTGACGATCGGCCGCTCGACTATCCGGCTCTGGTCGATCTGGTCGAAGCACGCCTGCCCCTGGCTCCCCGGTACCGGCGCAAGGTCCGGCAGGTCCCACTGTCCCTGGGCCGCCCGGTCTGGGTCGAGGACAGCCGGTTCGATATCACCTATCACATCCGCCGTTCGGCACTGCCCGCACCGGGCAGCGACGAGCAGCTGCACGAACTGGCGGCCCGGCTGGGCTCACGGCCGCTCGATCCGGCCCGGCCGCTATGGGAGATGTACCTGATCGAGGGCCTGTCCGGCGGGCGTTGCGCGATCTATACGAAATCCCATGCCGCCTTGGTGGACGGCGTCGCGGCCCTGGAGATCGGGCATGTCGTCGCCGATACCGCCGAATCCCCGCGCGAGATAGCCGACGATCAGTGGCAGCCCGGCCGCGAACCGAGCGATACCGATCTGCTGCTGGGCGCGCTGGGGCACCTCGCGGCGCAGCCGACCTCGGCCGTCGAGGTCCTACGTGAAGCGGGGGCGAACGCGGCGGGCGTGATCGGTACAGCGGGGCGGACGCTGGACTCGGTGGTGTCGGCGGTGCGATCGGCGACCAGCGGCACCCCGGACAGCCCGTTGAACGCCCGTACCTGCCGGCAACGCCGGTTCGCCACCGCGGTGACCGACCTGGCCGACTACAAGCGGATCCATCAGCAGGCCGGCTGCACCATCAACGATGTGGTACTCGCCGTGATGACCGGTGCGCTGCGCAACTGGCTGCTGTCCCGGAACAAGGGAATGACCGAATCGACCGTGCTGCGCGCGGTGGTGCCGATGTCGGGCTACGGCGGTGAACCCCGCACCGGCCGCAGTCTGCCCAGCGCGATCACTCCGCTGCTGATCTCGCTGCCCGTGGGTGAACCGAGCCCGGTGATGCGGCTGTCGCATATCGCACACGCCACCTCGGCGGAGGGCCGGCCGCGTCATGCGGTGCGGGCCCGCACCCTGGTACACCTCGCCGGCTTCGCTCCTGCCAGCCTGCACGCGATGAGTGTGCGGGCGGCGAGTACGTTCGCAGACCATACGTTCAATGTGGTGATCACCAACGCGCCGGGCCCGCAGACGCCCATGTTCGTCGGCGGTGCGCGGATGCTGGAGATGTACCCGGTGTCACCGTTGCTGCGCAACCAGGCGACGAGTATCGGGATCACGTCCTATGACGGACGGGTCTGCTACGGACTCAACGCCGACCGCGAAGCAATGGCCGATATCGGTGTACTGGCCGCGTCGGTACCCGAATCGATGGAGGAGTTACTCGGTGCCTGCCTCTGACCGCAAGACCATGCGCGTGTACGTACCGGCCACGGTGTCGATGCTGCAGGACCTCGTGGACAAACGCGAACTGCACGCGGTGGGCGGGACCGCCTTCGCCCTCACCCCCGCCCTACGCGAGGCCTACGCATCCGGCGACGACGAGGAACTCGCGGAGGCGGCCATGGCGGAGGCGGCGCGGGCGTCGCTGCGGCTGCTGGCCGACGAAGTGCACAGTTCGACCGCGCCGATGTACCGCCGCGCGGTGATCGCGGTCGACGTCACGGGCGCGACCCTGCGACCCGATCTCGACGATGCCGTCGTGAAGCTGGACGGCCCGATCGAGTTCAAGCGGGTCGGCTCGGTCCATATGGATCTGGCCGAGGCCGAATCCGCCGTGGCCAAGGCGGTGGACATCATCGACGCCGCGGATCTCGGCGACGAGGACGCGGAATTCGTCTTGGGTGACGCGGAGGACCACCAGCTGGCCTGGTACGCCACCCAGGAACTACCCTTCCTGCTCGAGCTGCTGTAACGATCGGCCGGCCCACCGCCGGCGAACCGCGGCCCGGCGGGAACGCCCGATGGTTGTGACGGCGCACGAACCCCGGACAACCTACGATGCCGTAACCTGTGGGCAGGCGGTCGCCGCGGGTGGCCACGACGACAGAAGGACGACACGGCACCGATGTTTCTCGAGAATGTCCGGGAGTGGCTGGAAGCTCCGGCGGCCGAGGTCGCCGAACGCGGCGGACGGCTCAACGTCCTCCGCGGGGCGGTGGCCCGGGCAACCACCCCGCTGCTGCCCGACGACTATCTGCATCTGGCCAATCCGCTGTGGTCGGCCCGGGAACTACGCGGTCGCGTGGTCGACGTTCGCAAGGAAACCGCCGATTCGGCGACACTGGTGATCAAACCGGGCTGGGGTTTCGATTTCCGGTACGAGCCCGGCCAGTACATCGGTATCGGCATCCTGGTCGACGGTCGCTGGCACTGGCGGTCCTATTCGCTCACCAGCCCGCCCGACTGGAACGATCCGCGCTACGGCAAGAAGGTCATCGCCATCGCGGTGAAGGCGATGCCGGAGGGGTTCCTCTCCAGCCACCTGGTCAACGGCGTCACCCCCGGTACCGTCGTCCGGCTGGCGGCCCCGCAGGGTGCGTTCGTGCTGCCGTCACCGCCACCCCCCAAGGTGCTCTTCCTCACCGCGGGCTCCGGCATCACACCGGTCATGTCCATGCTGCGTGCCCTGGATCGCCGTGACTCGGTGACAGACGTGGTGCATATCCATTCGGCCCGATCCGCCGACGAGGTCATGTTCGCGGATGAGCTCGCCGACCTGCACCGGCGGCATCCGGGATTCGTCTCGCATATCCATCTCACTGCGGACAAGGGCAAATTCGCGCCCGCCGCGCTCGACGAGCTGTATCCGGACTGGCGTGAACGGCAGGCATGGGCCTGCGGCCCCCTGGGAATGCTCGACGATATCGAGAAGCACTGGCGTGGGGCCGGACTCGACGGCGCGCTGCATGTGGAGCGGTTCGAGGTGGAACGATCCGCAACCACCGAGGGCGGCACGGTCACCTTCGGTAAATCCGGTCGCACGGCAACCGTCGACGGCGCCACCACACTGCTGGAGGCCGGTGAATCCGCGGGGGTCCGGTTGCCCTTCGGCTGCCGGATGGGGATCTGCCAGACCTGCGTGGTCACCTTGACCTCGGGGCATGCTCGCGATCTGCGCAACGGCACCGAACGCTTCGAAGGCGAAAAGGTGCAGACGTGTATTTCGGCGGCGGCCGGGGACTGCACCCTCGACGTCTGACCGAACCGGACACCCCCGGCGTTCACCGCACACAGGTACGCTCGGGGTGTACCGCAGGGGCGCTTCCCGGGGACCCGGGAAGATCACGCGATCACATAATCGTTTCGACCGTGCCGCGCTCGGCTACGCATACCGCGCTTACAGAAGGGACGCCGGTGGCCATCACCGACATCAGAGCCTTTGCCCACCTCACGGCCGCGGATGTCGAGATGCTGGGTCAGGAACTCGACGGTATCCGGCGGTCGGTCGAACAGTCGCTGGGTGAACGCGATGCCCGCTATATCCGGCGCACCATCGCTGCCCAGCGCGGTCTGGAGTTCTCGGCCCGGGCCGTACTGTTCGGCAGCCGCAACCGCTGGGCCTGGCTGGCCGGGACGGCGATGTTGTCCGTCGCCAAGATCATCGAGAATATGGAGCTGGCGCACAACATCAGCCACGGTCAGTGGGATTGGATGAACGATCCCGAAATCCACTCCACGAATTGGGAGTGGGATATGACCGGGCCGTCGGCACAGTGGCGCCGCGCGCACAACTATTCACACCACACCTACACCAATGTGCTGGGTCGCGACGAAGACCTCGGTTTCGGCATCCTGCGGATGACCCGCGACGAGCAGTGGCGGCCGATCCACCTGATCCAGCCGATCGCCAATATCGTCCTGGCGGCGGCCTTCGAATGGGGGATCGCGCTGCACGACTGGAAGATCGAGAAACAACTGTCCGGGGTGCCGCGCTTCCAGCTCGATTCCGAACCGAACAAACAGTTCGGCGGCAAGATCGCCCGGCAGGTCGCCAAGGACTTTCTCATCTATCCGGCGCTCACCGGCCCCGCGTTCACCGCCACGCTGAAGGCCAACGCCACCGCGAACCTGATCCGCAATCTGTGGGCCTACGCCGTCATCTTCTGCGGCCATTTCCCGGACGGTGCGGAGAAGTTCACCGAAGAGCAACTCGAAGGCGAGACACGCGGCGAATGGTATCTACGGCAGATGCTGGGCAGCGCCAATTTCTCCGCCGGGCCGGTGATGGGATTCATGAGCGGTAACCTCAGCTACCAGATCGAACACCATCTCTTCCCGGATCTGCCGAGCAACCGATATCCACAGGTCGCGGTGGCGGTACGCGAGCTGTGCGAGAAATACGATCTGCCGTATACCACCGGATCGCTGGGTAAGCAGTATCTGCTGGCCTTCCGGACCATCCACAAACTCGCCCTGCCGGACCGATTCCTGCGCCGTACGGCCGACGATGCGCCGGAAACCTCGTCGGAGCGCAAGTTCGCCGGCCTGACCGCGCACTCCGGCGCCGAGCACCGGCCGTGGAGTATCGACCCGGCCACCGGTAAACGGCGTGGTCTGAAATCGGCGCTGTCGGAGGCGAAGGCCGCCCTGCGGGCCAAGGCCGAGCACGAAAAAGAAGTTCTGCGCACCGCTCAGCGTTCGATGCGGGCGAAGGCCCGGCACGAGCGGGATCTGCTGCGGCGGGCCCGGTATGTGCTGCGCAAGGCGAATACCGCCCAACCCGCCGGATAGCTTTCCACCGGGGGCCGGATATTCCGCCGCGCGGCCGCACGGATTCGGGTGTAAAGTCCAGCCGGAATCCATCGATGATTCGCTAGGGCCGCCACGGTGATCCACACCATCGGACCCCCTCGGCATAGCATCCGCGTATTGGGACCTGCAATAGGGCGCACGCCACATTTTCTACCGATATCCCCAAACCTACGGTGTCGTAACTTACGGTAGGGTAGCCCGCATGGCTATATCGGATGTCAAGGAATACGCGCACCTCACCGAGGCGGATGTGGAAGCGCTCGGAGCAGAGTTCGACGCGATTCGCCGAGACATCGAATCCACCCGCGGTGAGCGCGACGCCCGCTATATCCGCAATGTCATCCGCTTGCAGCGCGCACTCGAAATCAGCGGCCGTACTGTACTTTTCGCCAGTTTCCTGCCCCCGGCCTGGCTGGCCGGCGTAGCCCTGCTGGGCACCTCCAAGATCATCGAGAACATGGAGATCGGCCATAATGTGATGCACGGGCAGTGGGACTGGATGAACGACCCGGAGATCCACTCCACCCACTGGGAATGGGATAACGCCGGTCCGTCCAAGCACTGGAAGCACACCCACAACTACTTGCACCACAAGTACACGAATGTTCTGGGGATGGACGACGATATCGGCTACGGCCTGCTGCGGGTCACGCGCGATCAGCGGTGGAAACCGTTCAATATCGGTAACCCGGTGTACAACCTGGTCCTGCAGTCACTGTTCGAATACGGTGTCGCGATCCAGCACCTGGAACTCGGCAAGATCGCGGCCGGGAAGGTACAGCCCGGAACGCCGGAGCGGGCCGAATTCGACCGGAAGGTCGACGAGGTGCTGGCCAAGGTCAAAAAGCAGGCGCTGAAGGATTACGTCGTCTTCCCGCTGCTGACGGGGCCCTCCTTCTTCCACACGCTCACCGCGAACCTGGCGGCGAACGTGATCCGCAATATCTGGTCCAATGCCGTGATCTTCTGCGGTCATTTCCCCGACGGCGCCGAGAAGTTCACCAAGGCCGATATCGACAACGAAACCCACGCGCAGTGGTATCTGCGGCAGATGCTGGGCAGCGCCAACATCTCCGGCGGCAAGCTCATGCATTTCATGACCGGCAATCTGAGCCATCAGATCGAACACCACCTCTTCCCGGATCTGCCGAGCAACCGGTACGCCGAGATCGCGGTCCGGGTACGAGAACTGTGCGATAAATACGACCTCCCGTATACAACCGGTTCCCTGCCCGTCCAGTACTTCAAGGCGTGGCGAACCATTGCGAAGCTGTCGCTGCCGAACAAGTACCTGCGCCACACCGCCGACGATGCCCCGGAAACGGCGTCGGAACGGCGGTTCAACGGCCGCGCCGTCGGAACGATCGACCCGGTGACCGGGAAGCGACGCGGTTTGCGTACCGCGATCGCCGAGGGGCGCCGTCGGCTCACTCGCCGGACCTCCGCGCCGGTGGCCGCCGCGTCGTAGGCGCACCGACGTCCGAGGCATGGCCCATCTGGCAATGGCCCGCACATGATGTGCGGGCCATGTGCTGCTGTCATGTCCGAAGCAAATCCGGGGTGCCGCGGACCGACTCCGCGACGGGAGCCACCGGTACTGCTGATCGCCGCCCGCGGCGCCGGCACTGCTGACCGCCCGCGCATCACCGGTAACGCCCGACCGCCGCCGCATGGGCCCGCCCGATCACGCGTAGGCCGGCTGCCCCCAGCGGAGTGCTGAGGCCGCTGAAGTACATCGCCCCGGGAGCGAGTGCGGATTGTTGCGGATTGTGCCGATGTCGTCGCCGGCATACCGAGGGCTGTGACGTTCGGGGTCTACGCGCTTCGTACCTCCGGGTAAGACGCGAAGAGCACGAACGTGCCCGGTGGACCCTGCACACCGGCGATACTGGCGTGGTGGGTGCTGTGGAGATGAGTCTGTACGAGGCGATCCGGACGCGGCGTGATGTCCGCGCCGAGTTCACCGGCGAACCGGTCGACGATACCGTGCTGTGGCGGATCCTCGAGGCGGCGCATTGCGCACCGAGCGTCGGGAACTCCCAGCCGTGGGATTTCGTGCTCGTCCGCAACCGGGCCACCCTGCGGAAGTTCGCGGCCCATGTCGCGGAGAAGCGGCTCGAATTCGCCCGATCGCTGCCGGCCGAACGCGCCGCGACATTCGACCCGATCAAGATCGAGGGAATCGAGGAGAGCGGTACCGGGATCGTCGTCGTCCACGACGACGCCCGCGGTGGACCGCATATTCTCGGCCGCGCCTCCGTCCCCGAGACCGGCGTCTACTCGACGATTCTCGCAATCCAGAATTTGTGGCTGGCCGCGACCGCCGAGCAGATCGGCGTCGGCTGGGTGTCCTTCTACGATGCGCCGTTCCTCGCCGAACTCATCGATCTGCCTGCCGGTATCCGGCCGGTGGCCTGGCTCTGTATCGGTCCGGTGAACGAATTCCAGCGCATCCCGGACCTCGAACGTTTCGGCTGGCGAGGCAGACGAGAACTGACCGATGCCGTGCACCACGAGAGTTACGAGGCGGGGCGAGGGCAATGACGC
>NZ_BDCG01000007.1 GCF_001613385.1 Nocardia flavorosea NBRC 108225
AGCCGGCTCTCGAGCTTGGCCGTAACCGCCTCGAAGGCGGCGTAGAAACTGTCCGCACAGGCCTCTGCCCGCACGATCGGGCCCTTACCCCGCGCGGTGATCTCCACCCGCTGGCAGCTCTTGCGTTGACGACGATTGCGCTCGTGGAAGAGTTCCACGTCGAACAGGAAGATCGATGGATCGAAGCGTTCCAGCCGGGACAGCTTGTCCGACACATAGATTCGGTAATGGTCGGGGACCTCGACGTTGCGACCCTTCACCACGATATCGGCGCGGGCCTCTCGTGGGCGGTCGAGCTGGTCTTCCAGCTGCGGCTGGGCTGTGTCCTGAACTGAAGGTCGTGAAGATGTCGTCACGCGTACCTCCCGGATCTGGCCGCACACTTCCGATGCGCGCGGCGGGATGAACGTTGCCGGCCGCGTCCCATCAGTCGGCCGGCATTCGAATCGCAGGCCCACCTCCAAACTCCCGGAACTCCGGTGTGTGAACGCGACGCTAGTACGCGGATCCGAGGTTCGCCACTGTTCACGCAAATTTCGGGGTACTCACGCCGCGCAGGTCACCAAGATGTCATCGAGGTATGTGCCGGCGGCCGCCAGAGCCCGGGCGCACGCCTGCGCCGTGGCTCCAGTTGTCAGCACATCGTCGACCAAGACGACCTGCGCCTTCGCCGCATCGGCAGGTAACGGCACCGCGCGCACCCGACCGCGTAGATTGCGATCGCGGTCGCGCGCCGACAGGCCGGCCGAATCGCGGACTCCCCACCAGACTCGCAGACACGGCAACACCTGGCAACCATCCAGCGACCGCGCCGCCGACCGGGCGCACCGCAGCACCGGATCACCGCCGCGGCGCCGGGCCGAAGCCCGCCGGCTCGGCGAGGGTACAAGTATCAGCGGCCGGCCGGGAGCCCGCAACTCGGCGAGCCCGGCGGCCAGCGCCACCCCGAGCGGCCCCGCCAGATCGCGCCGGCCCCGTTCCTTCACCGCCAGTACCGCCTGCCGCGCGGGCCCGCGGTACCGGCTCAGCGCCCAGCACGGCACTCCTGGATCCCGGAGGGGGTGGATACGCGTCGGCGGGCCCGCCACACTGCGGGCGCATTCGCCGCACCACGGCGTTCCGGGTCGACGGCAAGCACCACATTCGGCCGGCAGAACCAGATCGAGGAGTGTCCGCATAGCGGCGAGTGTGCCGCCGGGCACCGACAGACCGGCCGCACCGACGCCGGGCCCGATATCAGCCGGGGAGGATGGGCACCGCGTCCGCGCCGAGCTCGGGGACCTCACGCCAGTACGGATCCCCGCCCTCCGGGGTACGGGTCAGTTCGAGAACCGCCCGCGAATCCGCCACATACTGGCGCTCGATGGAGGCGGTGACCTGCCGGACGGGCGGGGTCAGGTTCCGGCCCCCGAGCGAGGACATACCGGAACCGTCGATCTTGACCGTGCGTACCGGATCCACCGTGCCGCTACCGGCGATAATGATCGTATCGTCGCTGTACCAGTCCAGAGCGGTGGCGGTGGTGGGGAGCTCGATGGCGATACGCCGCGGTTCGGTGAGCGCGTAGGTGCCGTCCGGACGAACCACGACCATGGCCAGGTACACATTGCCGTCGGCGATCAGCGCCGCACTCACCCCGTTACGCGAAATCCGCAGTTCGGTGATCGGCCCCTGAACCGGCGTTCCGGAACCACCGGCGAACAACTCGGTGGTGTCGACGCCCTGCGGCAGCACCGTACCGGTTTCCCGGTTGGTGACGGCCCGAATCACCCGATTACCGTCGACAACCGCCCAGGCCGCGCTGCCGTCCGCGGTCCAGGACGGGCGCGTGATGGTGCCGCCCTCCTCCACCGGGAACGCATCACCGCCGTAACTGCCCATCATCAGGGTGCGCTGTGGTTCCGGCGGTTCCCGACCCGCATCGGCCACCGCCGCGACACGCTTACCGTCCGGCGACAGCCCCACCGACTGCAGATTCTGCACGGTGCCGAAGTATCCGGGAGCGGGCCGCGGACCGCCGTCCGATTCGACCTCCACCAGTGTTCCGTCGCGCAGCGCATGCAGGCCCACCGGCGTCTCCGGCCGAACGGAATCGGCCACCGGTCCCAGATCGGTGACCGACCACCCCCCTTCGGCGAACCGCTCGTCCAAGGGACGGCCGTCGGCCAGCAGAATGTAGGGACCGAGAACATCCGCGGCGGACAGGGTCAGCACCACCTGCGCAGCGAGGAGCTCACGGTCACGCTGGGGCAATTCGCCGATACCGGAAAAATCGATCCGGACCCCGCCGAGACCGACTCCGACACCCACAGGATCACCATTGGCCTTGGTGATCGTGCCACGCACAGCCGCGGGCGGACTCAGATAATTACGCACTACCGGGGCGATATACGGCTGGGGGCCGGCAATGAGCATATCGACCAGCCGCCGGGTCAGATCGTCCGGCCGCACCGAAATCCAGCGCAGATCCGGCGCCACATGCCGGCCGTCGGCGGTGACGAAATACAGGGCTTGCCGCCGGTAGGACTGAGTGAAGGCGGAGTACTCCATGACCACGCCGTCGGGCAGGTCGTCGATCCGCCATTGGCCGTCGACCCGGGTCATCTCGATCTTGTGCTCGATGATCCCGTCGGCCACATGGTAGGAACCGTCCTCGGCGAGCTCACCCACCTTCCGGGCCCGCAGCACATACGTCGCCACGTTCTCGGAACGGGATTCCCGCAGCGTATCCGCGCGCTCGACGACGACATGGGATTCCTCGTCGTTCCACTGGGTGGACGCGGCCGGTGTCATGTACTGCCGGGCCGCGAGATGCCCGTCGGCGGGATCCGCGGTGGCCTGCAGGAAATCGCGTAACAGCAGATCCGGGTCGCGACCCTGCATCGGCGGCGGCGGACCCTCCACCGTCGGCTCCTGATTGATGGTTCCGAGTGCCTGCGGCTGTGAGGAGTCCGGCAGATTCGCGCAACCGGCGACGACCACCATCCCCGCCACGGCGACGACTGCGGTCAGCAGCCGGAACCAGCGTGAGCGTCGGGGTCGCACGGTCATGATTTCTGGTCTCCGCTGTCGGTGAACACGGTCGGGGGCGCGGATTCGGCGGAATCTGTTGCGGGCGAATCGGGTCCACGAGGGCGGTCGATCTCCGCCGCCTCGGGTCCGTCCTCGCCCGGGGTGTCCGCCCCGGCTCCCGCCGTACCCGGACCACCCGCCCCCGGCACCTCGGCACCGGTCCCGCTCGCCGGACCGTCCCCACCGGGAGCTGCCGCACCTGCACCGCCCTCAACGGCTTCAGCCGCACCGGAGGCCTCGGCACGCGAGCCCTCCACGGCGGGACCGACGACGGCAGGCCCGGCGGCACATGGTGTGTCTCCAGCGACTTCAGCCGCGCCGCGATCCACGACGCCCGGATCCTTCGTAGCAGCGTCGCCGCCGGCCCCGGCCGCACCAGGGCCGCTGCCCTCGTCCGGCCCGTCCGCACCGGAGGCCCCGGCACCCGGCCTATCCGCAGCGGGACCGTCTCCGCCGGATCCGGCGCCACCCGGACTGTTGCCACTGACTTCAGCCGCACCGGGGGGCACGGCGCCCGGACCGTGCGCGGCGCGGTCGCCGCCGGCTTCGGTCGCGCTGGGGCCGTCGGCCCCACCAGGCCTGTCCGCATCGGATCGGGCGGTGCCGGGAGCCTCGGCGCCCGGCCTGTCTGCGGCGGGACCGTCTCCACCCGGCCCGGCACCACGTCCAGCGGCATCAGCCGCACCGGAAGCTTCGGAGCCTCGCCCCTCCACATCGTGACTGCCGCCGCTCGGCCCGGCGGCATCGGTGGCGGGAACGCCCTCGGCAGCAGCCCGGCCTGCTTCCGGCCCGCCCACAGGCCGGGGAGCCCACGGCTCCGTCTCTGTCACCGGGGGGCCCAGTTCCGCTCGCTCGGATCCGTTCTGGTCGCCTTCGGCCTGCGGGCGGCGCGGTGCCTTACGCATACCCGGTTCCAGCGGAAGCGGGCTCTTGCCCATTTTCTGACCGCGCACGAGTGGCAGCGTCAGCCGGAAACTGGCACCGATATTGGGACGTCCCCAGGCCTCCAGTTTTCCGTCGTGCAGATTGGCGTCTTCCACGCTGATCGACAAGCCGAGGCCGGTGCCACCGGAGCGGCGCATACGCGACGGATCGGAACGCCAGAACCTGCTGAAGACCAGCTTCTCCTCCCCCGGCCGCAACCCGACACCCTGATCCCGGACCACCACCGCCAGCGCATTGGCCTCGATATCCCCACGCATCCGGATCAGCACCGGTTTGCCTTCGCTGTGGTCGATGGCATTGGCCAGCAGATTGCGCAGCACCCGCTCCACCCGGCGCGGGTCGACCTCGGCGACCACGGGTTCCTCGGGGAGGTCGATCACCACCTCGACCCCGGCGTCGCGGGCCAGATGCCGCACCGTGGAGATCGCGGCCCGCACACACATCCGCACATCGAGCGATTCCACCTGGAGTTCGGCGACACCGGCGTCGTGGCGTGAGATCTCGAGCAGATCGTTGAGCAGTCCTTCGAACCGGTCCAGTTCGGTCACCAGCAGTTCGGCGCTGCGCGCCAGCGCGGGATCCAGATCGTCACTGCTGCCGTGGATGAGATCGGCGGCCATACGCACCGTGGTCAGTGGTGTCCGTAGTTCGTGGCTCACATCGGAGGTGAAGCGGCGCTGCAGATTGCCGAATTCTTCGAGCTGGTTGATCTGGTTGGACAGGCTCTCGGCCATTTCGTTGAAGGCCTTGGCGAGCCGGGCGATATCGTCGTCGCCGCGTACCAGCATGCGTTCCTTCAGCCTGCCGTCGGCGAACCGTCCGGCAATCCGCGCGGCGGACCGGATGGGCAGCACGACCTGGCGGGTCACCAGTGCGGTGATCGCGGCCAGCAGGATGAGCAGCACCGCACCACCGACCATCATGGTTCCGCGCATCAGCGCCAGGCTGCGTTCCTCGTTGGCCAGCGGGAAGATCAGGTAGATCTCCAGCGTGGGCACTTCGGCGCTGGGACTGCCGAGGATCAGGGCCCGGCCGCGGTAACCGTCCGGATCGGAGACATTGGCGAACTGGTAGCTGACCTGGTTGCGCTGCACGAAACGGCGCAGCGAATCGGGTACCTCCTTGATGGGCCCGACTGCGATCACCTGCTGCGGCGTACCGCCGATCACGCTCAGTGCCGAATCGAAACTGCCCGCGGCACCGCCGGACCGGCTCGATTCACGACGGTTGGACAGCGACTCCCGGGCATCGCCCAGCCGCTGCTCCTGGGTGGTCACATCGTGCACCCCGGCGAGCTGGCCCTCCACCGTATTGCGGACCCGGTCCATCTCCTCGACACCGGCGCTGATCTTGGCATCCAGCAGCCGGTCGGTGATCTGGCTGGTGAGCACCACACCGAGAACGGTGATGACGATCAACGACAGCGTCAGCGTCGAAACGATGACCCGCAGCTGCAGCGAACGCCGCCAGAGCAACCCCAGGGATCTACCCGTGTGCTGAAACCATTCGTTCACCGGAGCCAGTGCCTGCCGCAGCTGGTCCCGACGCCCACTCCCGCCCGAATCGCGATCTGTGCGGGATCCTTCGTGGTCGCGCAAGTTACCGCCTCCGGGCCCGGAGCCGACGGTAACCGATCACGGCGGACCGGCCTTGTATCCCACACCACGAACGGTCAGCACGATCTCCGGATTCTCCGGATCCTTCTCGACCTTGGCGCGTAGTCGCTGAACGTGGACGTTCACCAGGCGGGTATCGGCGGCGTGCCGGTAACCCCATACCTGTTCCAGCAGGACCTCGCGGGTGAAGACCTGCCGCGGTTTACGCGCGAGCGCGACCAGCAGATCGAATTCCAGGGGCGTCAGCGAGATCTGCGCACCCTCGCGGGTGACCTTGTGCGCCGGCACATCGATCACGATATCGGCGATATTGAGCAGCTCGGCCGGCTCTTCCTCGGTACGGCGCAACCGCGCGCGCACCCGCGCCACCAGTTCCTTCGGCTTGAAGGGTTTGACGATGTAGTCGTCGGCGCCGGACTCCAGGCCGAGCACCACGTCGACGGTATCGGTCTTGGCGGTGAGCATCACGATCGGCACACCCGAGTCGGCGCGCAGCACCCGGCAGACGTCGATACCGTTCATCCCCGGCAGCATCAGGTCCAGCAGGACCAGGTCGGGCCGGATCTCCCGGACCGCCGACAGCGCCTGGGTGCCGTCGCCGACCACGTGCGGGTCGAAACCCTCGCCCCGCAGGACGATGGTGAGCATCTCCGCGAGGGCCATATCGTCGTCGACGACCAGAATCTTCGGCTTCATAGTTACTATGTTGTCATCTCCCGGGCTCGTAACGGGTCGCCACGCCATACATGGCGCGTTCCCGCCGGATATCCAACACTAATTCGCGACCAATGCGGCGAGCCGCGCGGCCAATACATTCATTTCGCCGGAGCGCGGACCGGGACCTTGTTCGCCGGGCCGGAAAACCCACCAGGTTCCGTACCAATCGCGCCGAGCGAGATCACGGTACACCGCGGCGGTGCGCTCCTGTAATCCACCGTCGCGTTCGTAGGCATCCAGCTCTCGCGCCGCGTCGAGTTCGCCGCGCCGGCGGGCGCGTTCGGCCGCGACTTCGACCGGTACGTCCAGCAGCACCTGTACCTGCGGCACGGGCAGGGCGAAACGGCCGAATTCCAATTCCCCCACCCACCGCACGATTTCCCCGTCTGCGGTTTGGCCGAGCCGGGCGGCGTTGTAGGCGGCGTTGGAGGCCACGTAGCGGTCCAGCACGACCAAATCGTTGTCGGCCAGCAGTTTCGCCAGTTCGTCGGCGGCTCCGGCGCGGTCCAGCGCGAACAGGGCGGCCATGGCGTTCACCGAGGCGGCCAGATCACCGTGCGCGCCGCGTAATGCTTCGGCGGCGAGATCGGCGTGGACGGAGCGGCCGTACAGCGGGAAAGCCAAGGTTTGCACGCGCAGCCCGCGCTGTTCCAGCGCGGCCACCAGATCGGTGATCAGCGTCCGCTTCCCCGCACCGTCGAGCCCCTCCACCGAGACCAGCACACCCATGCTGAGCAGCCTACTCGGACGGCTGTGCCCGCCTGCCGAGGCAGGCGGGCACAGCCGGAGACCGAGAAAGGTGCCGGATCAGTAGCGGTAGTGCTCCGGCTTGTACGGGCCTTCGACATCGACATTGATGTATTCGGCCTGGTCCTTGGTGAGCTTGGTCAGCGTGCCGCCCAGTGCTTCGACGTGGATGCGGGCGACCTTCTCGTCGAGCACCTTCGGCAGGCGGTAGACCTCGTTGTCGTACTCCTCCGGTTTGGTCCACAGTTCGATCTGCGCGATGACCTGGTTGGAGAAGCTGTTGCTCATCACGAACGACGGGTGGCCCGTGGCGTTGCCCAGGTTGAGCAGCCGTCCCTCGGACAGCACGATGATGGACTTACCGGAATCACCGAACGTCCACAGGTCGACCTGAGGTTTGATATTCAACTTGGTGGCACCGGAGCGCTCCAGGCCCGCCATATCGATTTCGTTGTCGAAATGGCCGATATTACCGAGAATGGCCTGGTCCTTCATCGCCCGCATATGGTCGAGGGTGATGATGTCCTTGTTACCGGTCGAGGTGATCACGATATCGGCGTCACCGATGGCCTGTTCCACGGTCACCACGTCGAAACCGTCCATCAGCCCCTGCAGGGCGTTGATCGGGTCGATCTCGGTGACCTGCACCCGGGCCCCCTGCCCGGCCAGCGATTCCGCGCATCCCTTGCCGACGTCGCCGTAGCCGCAGATCAGCACCTTCTTACCGCCGATGAGGACGTCGGTGCCGCGGTTGATGCCGTCGATCAGCGAATGCCGGGTGCCGTACTTGTTGTCGAACTTGGACTTGGTGACCGAATCGTTGACGTTGATCGCCGGGAACGACAGTTCACCGGCGGCGGCGAACTGGTACAGGCGCAGCACACCGGTGGTGGTTTCCTCGGTGACGCCCTTGACACTTTCGGCAATGGCGGACCACTTGCCCTTATCGGTCCCGAACCGCTCGCGCAGCAGGTTCAGGAAGACCGTGTATTCCGCGGAATGCTCCTCGTCGGCCGGCGGCACCACACCCGCCTTCTCGAACTGCGCCCCGCGCAGCACCAGCATAGTGGCGTCGCCGCCGTCGTCGAGGATCATATTGGCCGGTTCGCCCGGCCAGGTGAGCATCTGTTCGGCCGCCCACCAGTACTCCTCCAGCGTTTCGCCCTTCCAGGCGAAGACCGGGGTGCCCTGCGGCTCCTCGACGGTGCCGTGCGGGCCGACCACCACGGCCGCCGCCGCATGATCCTGGGTGGAGAAGATGTTGCAGGAGGCCCACCGGACCTCGGCGCCGAGTGCGGTAAGGGTTTCGATCAGCACGGCGGTCTGCACGGTCATATGCAACGAGCCGGAGATGCGGGCGCCTTTCAGCGGCGCGACATCGGCGTATTCGCGGCGCAGGGCCATCAGCCCGGGCATCTCGTGTTCGGCCAGCCGGATCTCCTTGCGGCCGAATTCGGCCAGCGACAGATCCGCGACCTTGTATTCGACGCCGTTGCGGCTATCGGTGCTCAGCGATGTGCGAGGCAATTCGGAGGTCGTCATCAGCGTGGATCAGCCTTCTCTCGGTTACGGCATGAGCGAGTCGGGCCCGCAGGCGGCAGCGGAACGTCACCACGCAGGACCCTCGCTCAGGCCCGATAAACACGGTCTCGATCGCAAGGCTAGCCGGTTCCGTGCCGCCGCGGTCCGGCTGTATCGGTTGCCGCCGGTACCGGGCACACGGCACCCGGGGCGCCTGTGGAACTCAGCCGGTGACCATGCCGGGACCGGACGATACGGCGGCCGCGGCGCGCCGTTTGCGGGGTGCGAGATTGATCCGGGTGAGGTCGCCGTCGTAGTGCGCGAGCACCCGTTTGTCCATCACCCGGCGCCACAGCGGCGGGATCCCCGCGAGGACGACCATGGTCGCGTACCCCGCGGGCAGCTGCGGTGCCTCGTCGGTACTGCGCAAGGTCTGGTAGCGGCGGCCGGGGTTGGCGTGGTGATCGCTGTGTCGCTGGAGGTGGAACAGGAAGATATTGGTGACGAGCCGATCGCTGTTCCAGCTGTCTCGCGCGGTGCAGCGCCGATAGCGCCCGTTGGGGCGGCGCTCTCGAAGCAACCCGTAGTGCTCGATGTAGTTGACGGTTTCCAGCAGACCGGCGCCGATCACAGCCTGCAGCAGCAGATACGGCAGGATATGCCAGCCGAATACCAGCATCAGTGCACCGAAGAGCACCGAGGTCATCGCCCACGTCTGCAAGATGTGGTTGTTCGGGCTCCACCAGCCGGACCCCGTTCGGCGCAACCGGTCTCGCTCCAGCCGTAGCGCGGAGCGGAACCCTCCGGCCACACTACGCGGCAGGAATTCCCACAGGCTCTCGCCGAATCGAGCGCTGGCGGGATCCTCGGGGGTCGCGACCCGAGCGTGGTGGCCGCGATTGTGTTCGACGAAGAAGTGACCGTACCCGGATTGCGCCAGCGCGATCTTGGCCAGCCAGCGTTCCAGGCGTTCGACCCGGTGTCCGAGCTCGTGGGCGGCATTGATACCGATTCCGGAGACCAGGCCGAGGGTGACGGCCAGACCGAGCTTGTCGACGATATCCAGTTCGCTACCGGACCACAGGTACCCGGCGAGGGCCAAACCTACGAGTTGGATGGGCAGGAAGAGATAAGTGCACCAGCGGTAGTAGCGATCGTTGGAGAGGGTTTCGTAGTCTTCGTCGCGGGGGTTGGAACCGTCGTCGCCGACCAGTAGGTCGAGGACCGGGATCAGCACCAGGACGATGATCGGCCCGGTCCACCAGAACACCTCGAGCCCGGTGTGCAGCACCAGCTGGGAGGGCAACAGCGCGGTGGCCGGAGCGATCAGACCGAGGATCCACAGATGGCGTTTGGGATCGGCCGACCCGGCCGACTTGCCAACCAATTGCACGTTTGCCCCGCTATTGAAAACCGAACTTGCAGCGGCCTACATATTCGCAGACCCGGTGTCTCCATTGCGTCATTGTTCGACCCAAACGTGGTGACCGTTACACGCCGGAACCGTACCCTGACGCCACGCCCGCGAGCCGGGCGGCCACGACCCCGGCCGAAAGCCGGCGAAACCGCAGGTCGCGGCGCCTTCTCCGAAAATCTCGCGGCCCGGTTCACCGCGCGGGGATTTCCGCTGCCCGCCCGGCGAGCACCGCGGCGACATAGGGGCCGAAGATGCGGCCGAGTTCGGCCGGTACGTCGTGTTGCGGCCCGGGCGGGGTAGGGATACAGCTGATCGCCAGCCGGACCAGGGCGTGGGCGAAGGTCTCGGCCTGGCCCCGGGTGAAGGCCACCCAGCTGCGCTGCATAACGCCGATGAGCCGCTCGGTGGCGTGCTCGATCAGCGGGCCGGCGTCGAGGGTGATGAGGCGCAGCAGATCGAGTTTGACCTCGCCGACCACCAGCGATTGCACCAGTGGATCCTGGGCGGCGTCGCGGAAATAGCCGGCGATGCCGTCGCGGATCGAGGCGTCGGCGTCACCGATATTGGCGGCGAGCGCCGTCTCCACATGATCGACGAGATCGTCGGCCAAGCGGATGGCATAGGCCTCGGCCAGACCCTGACGCGAACCGAATTCGTTGTAGAGGGTCTGCCGGCTGACCCCGGCGCCGGCCGCCACCTCGGTCAGCGTGATCTTGGACCAGTCCCGTTGCCCGAGAAGGTCACGCATCGCGTCCAGGATGGCTGTGCGCAGCAACTCACGCGCAGACCCCTGGATGAAATTCCGGGATCCGGTGCTCGGCATGGCAGCGACACTGGCACGAACGACCTGTTCGAGTCAAAGTTTCAAGTTCGTTCGGCCGGCTCCCGCCCTACCGGGCCCGGGTAGATCGCCGGAATCAGGGTAAGAGCACGACGTCGGCGTCCGGTGGCAGGGCGTCCACCGGCCACCACCGCAGATCGGTGGATTCCGCACTGCGCACCGGTACCGCACCGGCCGGGGCGGTGATCCGGAACAGCAGATCCAGATGCCGCGTCGGGATCCCGAGGGAACAGGTGATCGGATGCGCTTGGGCCGCATAGAGTTCCGGTTCGATACGCAACCCGTCGATACCGGATTCCTCGGTGGCCTCGCGCAGCGCGGCCCCCGCCACCGTCTGATCGCTCTCCTCACAATGCCCGCCGAGCTGGATCCAGCGCCCGACCCGCGGATGCAGGGTCAGCAGGACCTCCCGGCCGTCGTACGAGAAAACCACGGCCGACGCGGTGATATGACCGGGTACGTGTTCACGCAGGCATCCACGCGGCGCCGACCCGAGAAATGCCAGTATCGCTTCGCGCAGCGAGGCCTCGGTACCACCGGCCGGTTTCCAGGCGGTCAGCAGTTCGACGGCCGAGGTGTGCAGCGATTCGGCGCTCACCGCTCCACCAGCCCCGCTGCCGGATCCCGCGGGTCACGGGGGGCGAGCTCCTCGATGGGGTGACCGACGGCTATGGCACCCAGCGGGTTCCAGTCGTCATCCAGGTCCAGGACCTCGCGGGTGACCTCCGGCGCGAAGATGGTCGAACCGATCCAGCAACTCCCCAGCCCCTCGGCGGCCAGCGCAACCAGCAACCCTTGCACCGCGGCGCCCACCGCGACGGTGAACATGGTCCGTTCCGCGGCGCGACGGCGATCGTCGGGATAGTCATGGGCACCGTCGGGCACGCAGAACGGGATGATCACCTCCGGGGCGTCGAAGAGTATGCGCCCCCGGTTCACCCGGCGCTCCACCCGTTCGGCATCCAGGCCGTCGGCCAGGAGATCGGCCCGCCACTTCTCCGCCATGGCTGTGAGCAGCCGCGCACGCCGGGCCGGGTCGCGTAGCCAGACGAACCGCACGGGTCGGGTGTGATGCGGCGCGGGGGCGGTCAACGCGACGGCGGTCGCCGACCGGATCTTCTCCGGGTCCACCGGGTCGGCGGTGAAACTGCGCACCGAGCGCCGCAGCAGCACCGCCTCTTCCCGGCCGCGTTGCAGGGCCTCGGCCGTACCGAGCCAGAACAGATCGTCGGTTCCCGCACGAACGAGGTCGGCCGCGGTCGAACCGTCGTCGGTGAGTGTGAGTCCACGGACCACCGCCACCGGCACCGCGCCCAGTTTGCCCTTCACCAGATCGGCGGCCGCGGCGAGTTCGTCGGCAATTGCGACCTGGGTGACCTGCAGTTCGTTGCCCTGGCCGTCCACCGCGCCCGAATAGTCGTGCAGTACACGCAGTCCCGCCGAGCCGATCGCGACATCGGTCTGGCCGTTACGCCATGCGCGCCCCATCGTATCGGTGACCACCACCGCCACGTTCACCCCGAGCCGGGTCGCCAGCGCCGAACGCAACCCTTTCGCGCTGCCGTCGGGGTCGGCGGGAAGCAGGACGAGTTCGCCGCGTTCGACATTGGACCCGTCCACCCCGGAGGCGGCCTGGACGATGCCGAGCCGGTTCTCGGTGATCAGGGTGCGGCCGCGGCGGGCCACGAGCCGCACCGATTCCTGCTCCACCAGCCGCCGCCGTACCGCATCGCGCTCCTCCGGATCGGTTGGCGCGGTGACGATCCGTCCCTCCGCCTTGGCGACGATCTTGCTGGTGACCACCAGAACATCGCCGTCGGCGAGCCACGGAGCACAGGCGGCGATATGTTCGGCGAGGTCGTCACCGGGCCGGAATTCCGGTAATCCGGCAATCGGCAGAATACGCAATTCCGCGGCGGCGTGATCGGCAATTACCTCGGCGAACGACTCGGCGCCGGTCACGGTTTCACTCCTGCCAGATCGAGGGCCGCACGCACCATTTCGGCGGTGGCCTGCGGATCGGTCATCAACAGCGGCACGCTGCGCACCTGCACCCCGGGAACGTCGGCGGTATCGGTGGTGTGGACCAGCCAGCCGTCGAGAATGCCGGTGGCCGAACGTGATCCGTAGTGCCGGCCGACCGCCTCCGCGGAGGTCTCCACACCGATCACCGACAGGCATTCGTCGGCCATACCGCGTAGCGGCTTCCCATCGATCACCGGCGATACACCGATCACCGGGGCCGCGGTGGTGCGCAATGCGCCCCGAATTCCGGGCACCGAGAGGATGGAGCCCACGCTCACAACGGGGTTCGAGGGGGCCAGTAATACGATATCAGCATCGGCTATGAGTTCGATCACATTCGGTGCCGGCTTGGCTTCATCGGCCCCGATTGTGGCGAATCCATGAGTTCGGACGTCGGCCCGGTACCGAACCCACCACTCCTGGAAATGGATCGCGCGACGTTCGCTGGGGCTCTCCGGGTCGCTGATAACAACATGCGTTTCACAGCGATCGTCGGTTGCCGGGATGAGTTCGACGCCCGGCTGCCATCGATTGCACAGCGCCTCGGTAACCGCGGAGAGCGGATAGCCGGCACGTAACATTTCCGTGCGAACCAGATGTGTGGCGATATCCCGATCCCCCAGCCCGAACCAGTCCGGCTGAGCATGGTATTTCGCCAACTCTTCCTTCGCGTGCCAGGTTTCCCCCGGCCGGCCCCAGCCGCGCTCGGTATCTATTCCACCACCGAGGGTATACATGCAGGTATCGAGGTCGGGGCAGATTCTCAACCCGTGCATCCAGACGTCATCGCCCACATTGACGATGGCCGAAACCTTCGCTTCGGGCAGCAGCTCCCGCACGCCCTGCAGGAACCGCGCGCCACCGACTCCGCCGACCAGGACGACGATACGGGGACCATTGGCGGGCCCGATGTCCGCTTGTTGTGAAGTCACATCTGTACACCCTATGCGGCGCGGGAAATAGTGCGTCTCCCGCTATATTTGCCGGTCATTTGCTATTCGGGTCACAAGATCGACTCGGAATGCCGCGCGGGATAGTAACGGAATAGTGACGGTGGCTTGACCATCGCACCCGGCGGCGTGTCTAATCACAGACATGTCATTCCGGACGGCGCTGGAAGTTCAAGGCGCGAACGGAAACTCGAACAGGTGTTCGAATTGGAATGACGAGCTCGGGGAAGTCCGCGAGACAACATCGCGGAGTTAGGCCGTCGATATGCGTGTGGATCGACGGAAAGAAATCATTCTGCGCTAACACACAGTGAGGAGGCGGAGCGATGGCCGAAGAACTGGCCCCGGCCGGCATTCCGGTGGGTGTATCGCGAACCGATTCCACAGCAGGCGCAGCACGAGGCGTCGCTGCTGACAACGGCTGGACCGATCGCGATCGGAGTGAGCGAGAATCGACACCCCGGCTCAGCCTTATCGTGACCGGTTTCGACGAGATGTTCGACTCCATCGAGGAACAGTGGCAGGAACGCGCATTGTGCGCGGAAACCGATCCGGAAGCGTTCTTCCCGGAGAAGGGCGGCTCCACACGCGAGGCCAAACGCATCTGCATGGGATGCGAGGTCCGCGACGAATGCCTGGAATACGCGCTCGCACACGATGAACGGTTCGGTATCTGGGGCGGCCTGTCGGAGCGGGAGCGCCGGCGCCTCAAGCGCGGTATCGGCTGACGACACCGCTCGCGTCGGTGCGCCCCGGAGCAGGTAGCCGGGGCGGGCCGTCGCGGTCGGCGATCGGTGACTAACGTTCGAGTCATGGCACGATCCCGCAATCGCAGACCCCCGACCGCCCGGTCGGTGAGCCGCCGCGGTCGCGGCGTGCGCGGACCCATGCTTCCTCCCACGGTCCCGGCCTGGCGCACCCGCGGCCAGAAATTCGACCGGCTGGTCCTCGAGGCGTTCGCGCCACTGGACACCCGCTGGCACGACCGCCTCACCAAACTGGATATCGCCGTCGACGATGTCCCGAAAATCCGCCCGCTGCACCCGGACTCCGTCACCTGGCCGGACGAGGTGGTCGCCGACGGCCCGGTCCCGCTGTCGCGGCTCATCCCGGCCGGAGTCGACCGGCACGGCACCCCCATCCGCGCACGCGTCGTGCTGTTCCGCAAACCACTCGAATTACGCGCGGGCGATCCGGAGGATCTGGTGGACCTGCTGCGCGAAGTACTGGTCCAGCAGATCGCGACCTACCTCGGCGTCGACCCGGACGTCATCGACCCCGAACCGGAATAGCCGGAGCCGATCTGCCGCGCGACAAAGTTCTGCACCTCGAAGACACCCACTGGACGCGGCAGCAGCGAACCGAGATCCCGGCGTGAACAACGGGCATCGCGATCACAGGACAATCTCGCCCGGCCGGGCTGCGCCGCAATTGCCCCCAGTTATCTGGCCACCCCCGGACCATGGGTGGGGCCCGGCCGGTTCTGGAGCGACGGAGCCGGGGAACGAAGCGCAGGAGTGAAGACCCGGGCGTATAAGGGCCCCACCTTCGAGGCGCGGAGCGCCTCCGAAATTACGGCCCGCCCCTTCACCGACGGTCGACCCCGACAGCACGGCACCCCCCTGCGCCGCGGTGCACTCCGAATCACACCCGCCCCGCGCCGCGGCGCACTCCACAGCACTCCCCGCCCGTCGACCAAAGGCCCACCCAACAGCAAGCACTCCAACCCACACCCCCACCGTGCCGCAGCACGCTCCAAAAGCGCACCCCCTCCCTTCACAAACAGCTCACCCAGCGGCACTTGGTTGCGGACGGCTTACACCAGTGAGGCGGGCGCCCGGCCGGCCACCGCGAGTAATACGCCGAACTGCTGAACAGTTCCTCCCCTGTTTCGCCGACGGCGCCGCGCAGATGGTGCCGCCGGAGATGATCGGCGCCGACCGGCTCCCGGCACCAGGGCCGGCAGCGCCGCGAATCCCCCGGCACCGGAGGCGACGCCGAAATCACAGCGTGTCTGCCCCACCTGTGTCCGTGTTGCGGGTTACTCTCATCCACGTGATCTCCATGCGTCGTTGCTGCCGACCCGGCTGCAAGAATCCGGCCGTCGCGACGCTGACCTATGTTTACTCGGACTCCACCGCCGTGGTGGGTCCGCTGGCGACGGTGGCCGAACCCCATTCCTGGGACCTCTGCGGAACACACGCCTCCCGGATCACCGCCCCCAAGGGCTGGGATATGGTCCGGCACGAGGGCGGTTTCGCCACGAGCCCCGATGACGACGACCTCACGGCACTGGCCGAGGCCGTCCGCGAAGCGGGCCTACGCCGCCGCCCGCCCGAACCGGAGCAGCGCGGCTATCGCGAGCACACGCCTCCCCCGCGCCCTACCCGCACGGGACGCCGTGGACATCTGCGGGTCCTCCCCGACCCTCCCGGCTGATATCCGGCGCGCCTGACTCCTGCCGCACCCGACTACCGGTTCGGCTGTGCGGTTCGACGGCACAAGGTTCTGCAACCTCGGAAGACATCCGCTGGAAGCCGCAGCAACGGACCGAGCGCCCCAGCGTGCACGACAGGCAGGACCTGCAAACGCCGACGCGGCCGGCGCCGAGTCGTGCGGCCCCGCTTCGAGAGCGGATCGCGGTACGGCTGCTCAGTTCGAGCCGGCCAGGTGGCCGCCGGCCGGGGATTGTCCCGGGATCGAGACGGGTGGGACCGGAGGCACTGCCATGAATACGGCGCCGAAGTGGCACCTACTAGGGTGGTCCCCATGACAGTCGCCCGCCCTGCCGAGTCCGTGAACGCGGTGATCAAGGCCTACGACATCCGCGGCGTCGTCGGGGAACAACTCGATGCCGATTTCGTCCGGGATACCGGCTCCGCGTTCGCTCGGCTCATGCGGGCCGAAGACGCGCGACGCATCGTGATCGGTCACGATATGCGCGCCTCGTCTCCGGAGCTGGTGGATGCGTTCGCCGCAGGCGTGCTGGCTCAGGGGCTGGACGTGGTGCGGATCGGCCTGGCATCCACCGACCAGCTGTATTTCGCCTCGGGCACTCTCGACTGCCCGGGCGCCATGTTCACCGCCAGCCACAACCCGGCCCGCTACAACGGCATCAAATTGTGCCGGGCGCGGGCGCTGCCGGTGGGTCAGGACACCGGTCTCGCCACCATCGCCGAGGAACTCGTCACCGGTGTTCCGGGCTACGACGGCGCGACGGGCACCACCACGGAAACCGATTTGCTCGGCGATTACGCGGTGTTCCTGCGCGAACTGGTGGAGCTGGACGGTATCCGGCCGCTGACCGTCGCGGTGGACGCCGGTAACGGGATGGGCGGGCATACCGTTCCTGCCGTTCTCGGCGCCCTGCCGCAGGTGACGATCGTGCCGCTGTACTTCGAACTGGACGGGTCGTTCCCCAACCACGAGGCCAATCCGCTGGATCCGGCGAACCTGGTGGATCTGCAGAAACTGGTCCGGGAATCGGGGGCCGATATCGGGCTGGCGTTCGACGGTGACGCCGACCGTTGTTTCGTCGTCGACGAGCAGGGTGATCCGGTCTCGCCGTCCGCGATCACCGCGCTGGTCGCCGAGCGCGAACTCGCCAAGGAGCCCGGTGCCACGATCATCCACAATCTGATCACCTCACGGTCGGTCCCGGAACTGGTGACCGAGCTGGGCGGCTCCCCGGTGCGCTCGCGCGTCGGGCATTCGTTCATCAAACAGCTCATGGCGAGTACAGGTGCGGTTTTCGGCGGAGAGCACTCCGCGCACTACTACTTCCGCGATTTCTGGGGCGCCGATTCCGGCATGCTGGCCGCATTGCATGTGCTGGCCGCCCTCGGTGAGGACAAGCGGCCCGCTTCGGAACTGATGGCCTCCTACACCGGGTACGCCGCCTCGGGAGAGATCAATTCGACCGTCACCGACGCCGCCGAACGCACCGGCGCGGTGCTCGACGCTTTCGCCGGCCGGGCGGTGGCGGTGGACCGCCTCGACGGCGTGACGGTCCAACTCCCCGAGAATGCCTGGTTCAACCTGCGAGCCTCCAATACCGAACCGCTACTGCGGCTCAACGTCGAAGCGCGCTGTCCGGAGGAAGTAGACGCACTCGTGACCGAGATTCTGCGCATCGTCCGCGCCTGACTGGAATAGTGGAAATACACACCGTGGATTCGCCCGTTCCAGGCCCGGTATCCACGACCCGGGCGGTGGCGGCGGCCGAGACCGAAAACAGCGCGATGAGGGGAGGTGCCACGCCCGATGATCGCTGATACCCCGGTACTCGATCTGGACGATGCCGCAATGCTCGAGGCCGCCGATACCGGCGGCGCCCTCCGTTCGGCCGCATCCGGTGGCGCCCAGGTACGGGCCACCGCAGCGGCCGTGGCCGAGAATGCTCTCGCGGGGCTGGCCGGTCTGCAGCCACGCAGTCTGCTGCTGGTTTCCGGCGCCGGCCGGGCCGGGCGGGCGGCGGGGCTGCTGGTGGCGGCGCTCGGTGACCGTGCCGGATTGCCGCTGGTTCCGGTGAGCACCGTGCCTTCCTGGGCCGGCCCCCTGGATGTCGTACTGGTCAGCGGTGACGATGCCGGGGATCCACGGCTGATCGACGCCGTGGACCGGGCAGTGCGCCGGGGCGCCGAGGTGGTCGTGGCGGCACCGAACGAAGGGCCGCTGCGGGCCGCAGCGGCCGGACGTGCGGCCGTACTGGAGCCGCGGGTACCTGTGCTCGACGCCAACCGGCTACTGCGCTACCTGGCGACCGGTATCGCGGTGCTGCGGGCCATCGCCCCCGCCCGATCCTCCGGTGACCTGCCCGACCTCACCGATCTCGCCGATGTACTCGATACCGAGGCGCTGCGCGACGGGCCCCAGCACGAGGTATTCCACAATCCCGCCAAGAACCTTGCCGCCCGCACCCAGCAGCGCGGCCTGATCCTGGCCGGTGACAGTCCCGCCACCACCGAACTCGCGGTCCATGCCGCGGAGGTCCTGCTGCAGTCCGGGGGCCGCACCGCCACCGCCGTGGATCTGTCCGTTGCCGTGGCCGCGCTCCCTCAGCTGGTGGATACGGCAACGGCCGCCGCGCCGGATTACGATCCGCTGTTCCACGACGAGCAGCTCGACGGTCCGCCGCCGGTCGAGAAGAAACGGATCTTCCTGTGCAGCACCGATAACGACAGTCCGGCCGCGCGACGCAAACTCGCGCTGTTCGGAGGTGCCGGCGGCGGAACCATCGACGCCGACCTGGTCACAGCCGATATCGAGACGGTCCCGGCGGATCCGTCCCGCGCCGAATCGGGCGAACCGTCCCCGGAACCGCCCACTCATGCCGGCACGGAGCTGGAACGCCTCGCGGTACTGGCGCTGCGCTGGGAGATGACGGCCGCCTACCTGCGACTCATCGGCGGCCGGGCGGTCGCGGGCGCCGATCCGGACAGGTACGACGGGGGACCGTACTAGTGCACGAACTCGTAGGTGCGTTGCGCTCGTACGCCTGGGGTTCACGCACCGCGCTCGCCGAACTCTGCGGCCGCCCTGTCCCTTCCGCGCATCCGGAAGCCGAACTGTGGTTCGGCGCCCACCCCGCCGACCCCGCCTATGTCCGTACCGAACGCGGTAAACGCTCGCTGCTCGAAGTGGTCTCGGCCGAACCCGGCCGGGAACTCGGCGCCGCCGCTACCCGCTTCGACGGCCGGTTGCCGTTCCTGCTGAAAATACTGGCCGCCGAGGAACCGCTGTCGTTGCAAGCGCATCCGAGCGCGCAGCAGGCGGCGGCCGGTTTCGCCCGGGAGAACCGCAACGGTGTGCCACTGGATTCGCCCATGCGCAACTACCGCGACGACAGCCACAAGCCCGAACTCGTCGTCGCGCTGGAACGTTTCGAGGCCTTGGCCGGTTTCCGGGATCCGCTGCGCACGGTGGAACTGTTCCGCGCCCTGGGCGTTCCCGAACTCGGGCAATACGCCGATCTGCTCGCCGCGCAACCCGATTCCGACGGGTTGCGCACCCTGTTCACCAGCTGGATAACGCTGCCGAACACGGTGCTGGACATGCTTCTGCCGGCCGTCCTGGACGGCTGCGTGCGCTATCTGACCAACGCGGAGCGCGAATTCGCGCCGGTCGCCCGGACGACCCTCGAACTCGCCGAAAGCTATCCGGGCGATGCCGGTGTGCTGGCTTCGCTGTTGCTGAACCGGATCACCCTGCAACCCGGTCAGGGCTTGTTCCTCGCCGCCGGCAACCTGCACGCCTATCTGCACGGCGTCGCGGTCGAGATCATGGCCAACTCGGACAATGTGCTGCGCGGCGGGCTCACCCCGAAACACGTCGACGTGCCGGAGCTGCTCAAAGTCCTGGATTTCGAACCCATCGACCTGCCCCTGGTACTACCGGAACCAGCCGGTGACGGTTCGGTGCGTTATCGCACCCCCGCCCCGGAATTCGCGTTGCGCCGCTTCGATATCACCGCGGGTTCGGCGCTGGTACCGCTCACCGACGCCGGCCCCGGCATCGTCTTGTGCACCGCCGGTTCGGCCCATCTGCTCGACGGTAGCTCCGAGGTCCGGCTCGATCGCGGTACCGCCGCGTGGATCTCGGCCACCGATACCGATATCCGCGCCAGAGCCGCCGACGGGCCGGCCACCCTGTTCTGCGCCTGCGTGGGGTAAGCCCGGATTCGTCGCCGAACCCCATCGCCACAGTTTTCAGCGCCGGCGTTCACCTTCGGTGTGGGCGGACAGGAACGTCGATATACCTCCGGCCTCGGCACATTCGGCTCCGCGCAACCGAACTCCGGGTGCCTACGTCGGCTCGGAGGCCCCCGTTGGTCGCGCCGGACATGATGGCCGGCCCAGCGCTGGGTGCCCGGCCGGAGTTGCGCCGCGCAGAGCAACGCGACCAAAACGCAGCCTTTACAATGCTGTAGCCCTACTCGGATGAGACCGTGGGGCCTGAGCTCCGCGCCGCCGGGGGGCGGTGCAATCGACACAGAGGGTGGCAGATGTCGGCTGGTGGAAGTAAGAAGGCGATTCTTGCCGCGCTGACGGCGAACGCCGGTATCGCGGCCGCGAAGTTCGTGGGTGCGGGGATCACCGGGTCGGCGTCGATGCTGGCCGAGGGGGTGCACTCGGTAGCCGATACCGCCAACCAGGGGCTGCTGCTGTTCGGGCAGAACCGGGCGCAGCAGGAGGCCGACGAGCTGCATCCGTTCGGGTACGGGCGCAGCCGCTATTTCTATTCGTTCGTGGTGGCCCTGGTCTTGTTCACCTTGGGCTCGGTGTACGCCCTGTACGAGGGCATGCACAAGATCCAGCATCCCGAAGAGCTCAGCTCGCCCATAGTGGCCGTGGTGATCCTGGTGATCGCCATCGGGCTGGAGATCTACAGTTTCACGACCGCGGTCCGGGAATCCCGACCGCTCAAGGGCCGGGCGAGCTGGTGGCAGTTCATCCGTAATTCGCGCAGCCCGGAACTGCCGGTGGTACTGCTGGAAGATACCGGTGCGCTGGTCGGCCTGGTGCTGGCGCTGGGCGGTGTCGGACTGACGATGCTGACGGGTGATCCGGTGTGGGACGGCATCGGAACCCTGTGCATCGGCGCGCTGCTCGGAATCATCGCGATCATTCTGATCATCGAGATGCACAGCCTGTTGATCGGCGAGGGTGCGACCGCGGCCGAGGATCGCGCGATCCGCGACAGCATCGCCGACGGTACGACGATCGATCGGCTCATCCATATGAAGACGCAGTACATCGGTCCGGAAGAGATGCTGGTGGCGGCCAAGGTGGCAGTGGTGCCCGGACTGGATATCGCGCAGATCGCGGCGGGTATCGACGAGGCCGAGAGCCGGATCCGGGCGGCAGTGCCGACAGCGCGGATCATCTACCTGGAGCCCGATCTGTACCGGCAGCCCGCCGGTAAGGCCTAACTGCCCGGCATGGTTTCCGCGTTCGCGCCGGCCAGCTCCAGCGGGTCGGCGCGGATACCGAAAACGGTGCGCAACGCATGCGCGGCGGCGTGTGTACCGGCCATTCCGTGCACTCCGCCGCCCGGCGGGGTGGCCGACGAGCACAGGTAGACGCCGGGCAGGCCGGTGGTGTGCGGATTCCAGCGGGGTACCGGGCGGAACACCGTCTGCATGAGGGTCATCGCCCCGGCGCCGATATCACCGCCCACGTAGTTGGCGTTGTACACCGGAAGTTCGGCGGCCGTGTAGACATGTTTCGCCAGGATCAGGTCCCGGAAACCGGGAGCGAACCGCTCGATCTGACCGGTGATCTGCTCGCTGATATCGCGATCCGATCCGTTCGGAACGTGCGCGTAGGCATACAGGGTGTGCTGCCCCGCCGGGGCGCGGCCGGCGTCCACGACACCGGGCTGGATGATCAGCGTGTACGGCCGATCGGTATGCATACCGGCGGCGACCGCATGTTCGGCGGCCATGGCCTCGGCCCGGCTGCCCACCAGGTGCAGTGTGCCCGCTTCGGCGCATTCCGGCGCCTGCCACGGCACCGGGCCGGACAGGGCGAAATCGACCTTGCAGGACCCCGGGCCGTAGCGCACGTTACCCAACCGGCGGCGGTACCCGGTGGGCAGCCGGTCGCCGCCGATACGCACGAGTTCGGCCGGCGAGGTATCGCACAGGACTGCCCGGGCCGAACCGAACTCCGCCAGCGAATCCACCCGATGGCCGGTGACCACCCGGCCACCGCGGCGGCGTAGCTCCGCAGCGAGCGCGTCCACGATCGCCTGGCTGCCGCCGCGCGGTACAGGCCAGCCACCGACATGCGCGAGGGTCGCCAGGAGCAGCCCGGCGCCGACGGCCGGTAGTGCCCGCGGCGGCCGGACCGCATGCGCGGCGACCCCGGTGAACAGTGCCGGGGCAACCTCCCCGGAAAATCGGGCGTTCCAGAACGGCGACCCCTGTTCGAACATGCGCAGACCGAACCGGACCGCCCCCCGTGACAGCGGCACCCGCCGCATATTCGACATCGCGGTATCCACCACGGCCGGCCAGTCCTCGACCAACGGCCCGAACAGGCCCTGCCAGGCCTTTCCGTCACGCCCCAGCTCGTCCACGGTGCGGTCCAGATCCCGCCATGCCACCCCGGCGATCCCGGAATCGAGCGGATGCGCATACGAGGCGGCCGGAGTGAGCAGTTCCACGCCGTGCGCGGCGAGGTCGAAGGCCCGGAAGAACGGGGAGGCATACGCCATGGGGTGCGCGCCGGCGCAGATATCGTGCCGGAAGCCGGGCAGGGTGACCTCGGCGGTCCGGCAACCACCGCCGACTGTCTCCCCCGCCTCGTACACTTCGACGTCGAGCCCGGCACCGGCCAGGATCACCGCCGCCGCAAGCCCGTTGGGTCCGGCCCCCACCACGACGACATCAGCCATGATCCGAGTCTATGTTCATCGGCACGCCGGCGTGGGCGCCCATCTGATGTCTCGTCGAATCCGTCTTCGGTGCGCGACCGGCGCTTGCGAACAGCCGACCCGATCGTCCGGTCGACTGCGGCAGCGACCGGCGGTGTGGTGGTGGATATCTCCACCTGCGTGGTACCGCCGGCCGAGGCGGCGACCTCCGTGCGGGTGCGGAGCTCAGGGGCGCAGTGGTCGGCCCCGCCGGGCTGCCCGGTGGTTCGCCGACGCATGCGTACGAGGCCGGGGCCGCAATCAGGGCGACCTTCTGCTGGTTGCCTTGGAATAGGTGCGGGCCTGCTTCGTCCGGTCCGGGGCGAACCGTTCGATCAACTCTCCGCGATGGACTCTGTTCGTCGCGCCCGCAACCGGGCGAACACGTCGATCGACTCTCCGCCGGTGAGATTCGGCCACGGTTATCGCCTGTGGCCCGCCCCGTTCACACCCGGGTACGGGCTCGTGCACCGGTGTGTGCGGGCAGGTGGGAGTAGCCGTGCAGGGTGTACAGGGGCCGGCGGGTGGGCGGATCGGTGAGTCGCAGGTCGGGGAAGGTCTCGGTGAGGGCGCGCAGGGCGTGGGTGGCTTCCATCCGGGCCAATCCGGCGCCGAGGCAGACGTGGATTCCGCTGCTGAAGCCGAGATGGTTCTTGGCATTCTCCCGGGTGATGTCGAATCGGGCGGGATCGGGGAAGACGGCGGGGTCGCGGTTGGCGCCGGCCAGGGACAGCACCACCGTCGATCCCGGGCGCAACCGGCGGCCGGCGATTTCGAGGTCGGTACGCGCGACACGGGCGGTGGTCTGTACGGGGGCGTCGATCCGCAGAACCTCTTCGACCGCGTTGGGCCAGAGTTCCGGTTCGGCGCGGAGCCGGTCCAGCTGATCCGGATGCTCGAGCAGCCAGACGATACCTTTGCCGATGAGATTGACGGTGGTCTCGAAACCCGCGCCCATGAGCAGGGTGGCCGAGGCGCACAATTCGTGATCGGTCAGCTCGCCGGCGGTGACCAGGCTGCTGAGGATATCGTCGCCGGGGTCGGCGCGGAGCCGCTCGATATGGTCGAGCAGATACGCGTGCACCCGTTCGGAGGCCTGCATCGCTTTGCTGTGCGTCTGCCAGGAGATCCCGAGATCGAGCAGCGGGCTTATATCGTCGCCCCACTGCAGGAACATCGCACGATCCGAATCGGGGAATCCGAGCATTTCGGAGATGATCGCGATAGGCACCTGGGAGGCGAACCGGGTCACCAGATCGGTGGGCCCGTCATCGGGCAGGGCGGCCAGCAGCTCGTCGGTCACGCTCGCGATCCGGTCGCCCAACCGGGCGACAGCGCGCGGGGTGAAGGCGGCGGCGACAGGTTTGCGCATCCGGGTGTGTTCGGGCTGGTCGATCATCAACATGGACGGCGGATCGACGGGATTGGGCGGAACCGGCCGGCGCTGCAGCCATGCGCGCGCACGGTCCGGAAGCGGGGTCAGCTCGGGCATTCCTGTACCGAAACGATTGTCCCGCAGTATCTCCCGGCACAGGTCATGGTCGAAGGTGATCCACGCCGAGGTGACCCGATGCAATCCGCCGGTGCCGCGCATCTCCTCGATCAGCGCGTACGGGTTCGTGATACCTTCCGGGCCGCCGTTGAGCCGGGCGAAGGGATCACCTTGCCGGAGTTTGACCTTCTTGGCCGCCCGGACCAGTCCGTGATGGTTGACCCACCGGTACAGGTACTGCGGTTTCATCCGAACCCCTCCGTCGCTGCTCCGTCGCATCCTTCCCGACGTTACGCAGAACACAGTCGCGGCGGTACCTGCCGGCGTCGGATTCGGAGAACCTACCGTGGTAGGACTCCGGGCGCTCAGAGGACCCGGGTGACCCGTTCGGTCTCGATGCGGCGATCCCGCTGCGCCGGATCCGGATTGGCCACCTGGACCAGCGACGCGCCTGCGACGAGCACCGCGAGGTACCGGTCGACCAGTTCCTCGGCGGTATCCCAGCTGCCGCTCGACAGCACCCGGTCGGTTCCCGAGAGCCCTTGCCGGGCCGCGGATTTCCGTGCCACGGTGAGTACCTCCGAAACCGGCATACCATCCAGCGCGGCGCCGGTCCCACCGGGGTGGAACTGGTCGCCGTGGACGCGGACCGCGGTCGCGTAGTCGGTGACCCCGAGCGGCAGATCCTGCACCGGGGCGCCCATCGGGTCGAGCGACAGCGCCGCGACCTCTGGCGCGTCCTCGGTTTCGGCGAGGCGGCCGGCGGCGGCGAAAACCAGTTCCGCGTCCGGGTCCGGTTGCAGCACCACCTCGGTCCCGGCCCACCAGCAGCCGAGCAGGACGGCCGCGGTCTGCCAGTGCGCGGGTAGGAGTACCGCCACCCGGGCACCGGGGGTGAGGCCGAACTCGTCACGGATCAGATTGGCGGTTTTGGCCGCCCAGTTGGCCAGGGTGACCGCGGACAGTTCGATACGCGCGCCGGTCGCATCGTCGTACCAGGTGATCCGGGGCGCGGCCGGTTCGCGTTCCAGAATCGGCTCGAGTACCGCTTCGGGGAGGGTCGTGGCCTGCTCTACGTCACGCATCGTCTGCTTTCTGCGTCCAAATTCTTCGGCGTCCGATTCACACCGGCGGTCAATTCACACAGGTGGGTCCGTCCTCGGCCGCCGCAATGGGCGGTGCGGGGGGCACCGGGGTCGCCGATGTCGACGTATCGCCGAAATCGATCACGTCCTCGCTGCCGGATCCGGGGCCAGCGTAGTCGCTTGCCAGCACCACGCTCACCGTCCCCGGTGCCAGCGCGGGGTCCGCGACGACCGGGATACCACCGAGCGCCGCGGCCACTGCCGCTGCTCCACGATCGGTTTCGGAGGCGGCGAGCACCTGGCTCTGCCAAGCTGTCCCGTCCGAATAGTTACCCACCTCGCCGGGCAGATAACCGAGTGCGGTGAGTTCCTGCGATACCGAACCGGCCAGTCCGGAAACCGAGGTCGCGTTGAAGACATCCACCTGCACTGTTCCCGGATCCGCGGCCGGAGCCGGGGCCGTGGTGGTGCCCGGGTCGGTGCTGCCGGCTTCCTCGCCGACCAGCCCCGCGACATAGTCCTGGACATCGTCGGGTTCCACCCGCACCACCGACTCACCGGTCGAGGTGGTGCCGTTGAGATCGGCGACGGGAATGGTCTCGAAGGTCACCTCGCCGGCGGACAGATCCTGGAGCTGGTTCAGGAACGCCAGCAGATCCCAGCCCTCGTCGAGCACGACGGTGCGGCCCACTGCATCGCTGAGCTCGCGCAACCGAGTGGGGTTGCTCAAGGTGTCGGTGCTGATCACCTGGTGGACGAGTTGAGCCATGAACACCTGCTGGCGCACGATCCGGTCCAGGTCGCCGCGTTCGAGATCGTGCCGCTGCCGGACGAAGCTGAGGGCTTGCGGGCCGTCCAGTTTCTGGCGGCCGGCCGGAAAATACGCACCGGACATAGGTTCGTCCACCGGTCGGCGCAGGCACACGTCCACACCACCCACCGCATCGGTGAGCAGCACGAAGCCGAGCAGACTGACCTCGGCGTAGTGGTCGACGGTGATACCGGTGAGCCCGGCCACCGAGCTGATCAGGGCCTGCCGGCCGCGCTGCGTAGATTTCTCTTCGGCGACTTCCGGGGTGGCGCCGTCGGCGAGCATATCGTCCTGTGCCGTCTGCTTGGTGATCCCGTACGCCGAGTTGATCTTGCCCTTGCCCAGTCCCGGAATATCGACATAGGCATCACGGGGAATCGAGATCGCGGTGGCCGAGCTACCGTCGTTGGGCACCCGCACCAGCACGATGGTGTCGGTATTCGTGCCGATCTCGTCACCCGCGTGCAGCATCGCGCGTTCGGCCTCGGTGAGCGGATCACCTTTCGCGTCGGTACGCGAATCCACGCCCACCAGCAGGATGTCCACGGCGCCGTCACGCTGCCCGCCGAGGCCCAGATCACTGATGCGTTCGATATTCGACACCAGCGTATCCACGCCCCGCCAGGCGAAGCCGGTACCCACCAGCACAATCAGAGCAACCGATGCGACGAATACCCGCGCCGGACTCCACAACGTCGGCTCCCCACGCTGCGCCACCTTTGAACTTCCTCTCCCCGTTCGGACCGGTCGAGGACCCCGATCCACTTCGCGTACGCCGTCGAAACACCTTCCGCTCCACGCAGGCTAACCAACGGCAGCCCGGGTGACATCGATTCGGCCCTTCGACGGCGTGCCAGACTGGGCCGGTGAACGATGTCGTGCCGCCCGGAACCGAACTCAGCGACCGGCTCGTGGTCACCGGGGCCGGCGGCCAGGTCGGCCGGGAACTGCTCCGGCTGGCGCCCACCGCCCGTGCCTACACCCGGTCCCGGCTCGACATCACCGATCCGGCGGCCGTGGAATCGGTACTGCGCCCGGGCGATATCGTCGTCAATTGTGCCGCGTACACCGCGGTGGACGGGGCCGAATCGGATCCCGACGCGGCCTTCGCCGGCAACGCGACCGGCCCCGCCGTGCTGGCGTCGGCCTGCACCGGAGCCGGCGCGCGGCTCATCCATCTCTCCACCGATTATGTGTTCCCCGGCACGGCGATCACACCGTACGAGCCCGGCGACCCGACCGGACCGGCCACCGTCTACGGTCGCTCCAAACTCGCTGGGGAACGCGCCGTCCGCGAAAACTGCCCGGATTCCCATATCGTCCGCACGGCCTGGGTGTACCGCGGCGCCGGCAGCGATTTCGTCGCCACCATGCGGCGACTGGAACAAGAACGGGACACGGTGAACGTGGTGACCGACCAGGTCGGCTCCCCCACCTACGCCGCCGATCTCGCCGCCGGCCTGCTCGAACTCGCCGGCCGCCCCGAAGCGCCCACTGTGCTGCATGCCACGAATTCGGGCCGGGCGAGCTGGTTCGAGGTGGCGCGCGCCGTGTTCGCCGGTATCGGCGCCGACCCCGATCGCGTGCGGCCGTGCACATCCGCCGAATTCCCCCGGCCCGCCCCCCGGCCTGCCTTCTCCGTATTGTCCGGCACCGCATGGCGAGGCGCAGGCCTGACACCATTGCGCCCCTGGGAATCCGCGCTCACCGAGGCATTGACCAGGACCGCCCGTTAGGGTGGGGCGCTGTGAGCGCTTCCGATACCCCGGGTCAACCGCATGACCGGCCACGACTGGCCGTGGTCACGGTCACGTATTCACCGGGCGAACATCTCGAGCATTTCATCAGCACCCTGAGCACGGCGACCGCGGAGAAACCGCAGGTGATCCTGGCCGACAACGGCTCGACCGACGGTGTCCCGGAACTGGTCGCCGAGGCCAACGCCCATGTGCGGTTCCTATCGACCGGCGGGAACATCGGATACGGCGGCGCCATCAACCGGGCCGTCGCCGAACTCGATCCCGACCTCGAATTCGTGCTGATCGCCAACCCCGATATCCGCTGGGGCAACGATTCCATCGACCTCATGCTCGAAGCCGCCCGGCGCTGGCCCCGTGCGGGCGCCATCGGCCCGCGGGTCCTGGAGCCGGACGGCAGCATCTACCCCTCCGCCCGATCGGTTCCGGGCCTGCTCGACGGCGCCGGTCACGCGATCCTGGGCGCGATCTGGAAAACCAACCCGTGGACCCGCCGCTACCGGCAGGAAAACGAGGAGATCTCCGAACGCGCCGTGGGCTGGCTGTCCGGATCGTGCCTGCTGGTGCGCCGAGAGGCGTTCGACTCCATCGAGGGATTCGACTCCCGCTACTTCATGTACATGGAGGACGTCGACTTCGGCGACCGGATGGGCAAGGCCGGCTGGCACAACGTTTTCGTCCCGGACGCCGAGGTCACCCACGCCAAAGGGCACGCCGCCGGCCGCAACCCCGAGAAGATGCTGCCTGCCCACCACGCCAGCGCCTACCGGTTCCAGGCCGACCGGCATCCGCACTGGTGGCAGGCCCCGCTGCGCTGGGCATTACGCGCCGGACTTGCGATTCGCTGCCGCATTGCGGTTCGATCCGCACTGCGTACCCGGCAGCAGGAACTCGCCGGCTGACCGGACCGGCCAGCGGCCCGGGTCGCACGGAACGGATGGGACAAGGGAGCTCCATGGCATCACAAGCAGACGCGGTCATCCTGGTCGGCGGGAAGGGTACGCGGTTGCGTCCGCTCACTCTGTCGGCGCCGAAACCGATGCTGCCGACCGCGGGGGTGCCGTTCCTGACCCATCTGCTGTCCCGTATCGCCGCGGCCGGACTCACCCATGTGGTGCTCGGCACCTCCTACAAGGCGGAGGTCTTCGAGGAGCATTTCGGTGACGGGGCCGACCTCGGACTGGAGATCGAGTACGTCACCGAAACCGAACCGCTGGGCACCGGCGGCGGTATCCGCAACGTGCTGCCCCGGCTCACCGCCGACAACATCATGGTGTTCAACGGTGATGTGCTGGGCGGCACCGATCTGCGGGCCATCCTGGAAACCCACGAAACCACCCGGGCCGATGTCACCCTGCACCTGGTGCGGGTGAGCGACCCCCGGGCTTTCGGCTGCGTCCCCACCGATGCGGACGGGCGGGTCACCGCGTTCCTGGAGAAAACCCAGGATCCGCCGACCGACCAGATCAACGCCGGTTGCTACGTGTTCCGGCGCGAGTACATCGAGAAGATCCCGGCGGGCCGCCCGGTATCGGTCGAGCGGGAGGTTTTCCCGGCGCTGCTCACCGAGGGCGCCCGGGTGCAGGGCCACGTCGACACCTCGTACTGGCGGGATATGGGGACGCCGGAAGATTTCGTCCGGGGTTCGGCCGATCTTGTGCGCGGTATCGCCCCGTCGCCGATCCTGCCCGGGCAACGCGGTGAATCGCTCGTCCACGAGGGCGCGGGAGTGGCGCCCGGAGCATTGCTGATCGGCGGTACCGTGGTCGGGCGTGGCGCCGAAGTCGGTGCCGGTGCCCGCCTGGACGGCGCGATTCTGTTCGACGGCGCCAAAGTGGAAGCGGGCGCCACGGTGGAACGCTCGATCATCGGATTCGGTGCCCGCATCGGGCCACGCGCCCTGATCCGGGACGGGGTCATCGGCGACGGTGCCAGTATCGGTGCGCGCTGCGAACTGCTGCGCGGGGCCCGGGTGTGGCCGGGTGTGGAGATTCCCGACGGCGGTATTCGGTATTCGACGGACGTGTAGCGGCCGGCGGTTGCCGGGGCGATCGCGGTGCGGACACATCCCGGTCCGAACGCGACCATCGGCGGCGCCGCGTCTTGCGAGGCCCTGAAAGGTTTCGTCCCGTCGCTGCTTTCCGTGCTCGATACGATGCGGCGCAGCGGCGAGTATCGAGTGCGGACAGCAGGGACCGAGGAGGCCGGAACCCGCGGCGCCGGGGGCGCCGCACATCGAACACAGCTCAGGCGAAACCCACGGCGCGTTCGCCCCAGGCGGTGAGCAACTCACCTTCCGGATCCGGGACCACGCGATCGACGGTGTCGATGAGCAGGGTTTCCCGCGATTCGGGATGGTAGGGCGGCCAGTGCTTGGAACCGTCCAACGCGGCGGGGACACCGTGGGCCGCGAAGGCCAGCCAGCGGCGCATCATCCGGCCCGAGACCTCGGCGGCCTGCCGGCGGCCGCCCAGCCAGAAGGTCGGATCGTGGTCGAAGGTGCCGAAGTTGCCGAAGATGTACGGCAGCTCCGTGGCGTGCCCGGCGCCGACGCGCGCGGCGCGCAGCATCGGGGTCGCATGGTCGAAGCGGTACATCCAGGTACGGGAATGCTGGGCATGACCGTCGGCCACCCATAGCGCGGGCATCCGGAACGCGGCATCGGTGGACATGGCCAGGGCACCACGCGGCTTCGCCAGGTCGGGGTACACCCGGGTGATCTCCGCGATACGTTCCGCGGACAGGTCGGGATGGCCGGTCTGAACCTGCTCGAGCATCGTGTTCACCGCCTCCGGCGTGACCGGCATGATCGGCGAACGGAACAGCCGGAACAGCGACGCCTCGTCTTTGTTGGTACCGATGATGAGCGGTACCCGGTGTGAGCGGCCGTCGCGAAACCGGTCGGTGGGGTAACCGGGCAGCAGATCCTCGTCCACCACCGGCGCGGCGGCGAGCGTACCGGGGGCCTGCAGCGGCACCTCGTCGATCAGCACCGCGGCCGCCCGCACGATCCGTTCGATCGGACAGGTCAGCAGTTCGGCCGCGCGTGACCTCGGCAGTTCCGCCAGTTCCAGAAAACGCTCCGCCACCCCGGCCGCGCGTTCCCGGCCGTAGACGGCGGTCGCGGGCGGGCTCTGCGCAATGGCACGCTGGAACAGGCCCGCGGCCCGGGGCGCAGTGAGCAACGCGGTGACACAGCCGGCACCGGAGGATTCTCCGAAGAGGGTCACGTTGCCGGGGTCGCCACCGAAACCGGCAATATTGTCGCGGACCCATTCCAGGGCAGCGAGTTGGTCGAGCAACCCCAGATTGGGGACGAATTCATCGTGCAGCGAGGACAGATCCAGGAATCCGAAGGCCCCGATCCGGTAATTCACCGTAACGACCACGGCATCACCGGCCGCGGCCAGATTGCCGCCGTCGTAGACGGCCTGTGCGGCCGACCCCAGGCAGTAGGCGCCGCCATGCAACCACACCAGCACCGGCCGCGGTTCCTCGGCGGTCGCGGCGGGGGTCCAGACGTTCAGCCACAGGCAGTCCTCGCCCATCGACAGTGAACGGTCCATCGGGACGGTGTTGTCCATATCCTGCGGGGCGACCTGGCCGAAGGCGACGCAATCGCGGATCCCGTCCCAGCGTTGCGGCGGCCGCGGCGGCCGGAACCGGCGCGGACCGGCGGGCGCGGCGGCGTAGGGGATCCCCCGCCACACCGATACCGCCCCCTCCCGGGATCCCCGGACCGCACCGAACTCGGTCCGGGCCACCGGGGCGGACCCGTCCACCCCAGGCGTTACCTCGAAGCACTGGACATTCATCACAGACCTCCTCTACCTGTGCATTCGAGGGTACGACCGAACTGGTTACAACTCGGTTCCAGAATTATCGCGTTGCGCCGGAAAAACCGGTGCGCGACATCTCTAGAATTCCGGCATGCCGAGTTACGAATTCCGGTGCCGCAGCTGCGGCAACACGTTCGAGGTCAATCGTCCGATGTCGCAGGCGTCGGATCCGGCCCGCTGCCCGGGTGGCCACGACGACACCGTGAAACTGCTCACGACCTTCGCGACGACCGGGCGGGCCGCGGCGCCTGCGGTATCGGCACCCGCGCCCACCGGCGGCGGCGGATGCTGTGGTGGGGGTTGCTGCGCCTGATCCGGAATCAGGCGCAGCAACCCAGCTCGGGACTGGTTCACGAAGCCCGGCAGCCGCTGGTGATCCACCAGCGGCAGCGCAACGCCGCGGCGCGAGGGGCGCCACGGCCCGCTGCCGGACGTGGTACCCGCGACGCGCCGGTCTGTTTCGATGTGTTTACCCGGCCCCGGGCTCTGCGACGCGCTCCCGGCGACAGTGGTCACAGCGCCCCACCTCCGGCCTGGTCGCCGACACCTGATACTCGCGGACAACCGGCGGTCGACGGCCGCCACCCCGGGTTCAGCTGCCGGGCGTCTCCGGAGTAGCGGCGTGCCCACGGTCGATATGCCCCAGGTCGCGGGCCGGATCGATGCGGTCACGGACGCGCTGCTTCAGTACCGCGATATCGGGAAAGCCGCCGTCGGTTTTGCGCTCCCACACCTGGTCGCCGTCCACGGTGATCCGGAAAACCCCGCCCTCGCCGGGGATCAATGCCACCTCACCGATATCGGTGCCGAAAGTGGTCAGAAGTTCCTGCGCCATCCAGCTCGCCCGGAGCAGCCAGCGGCACTGGGTGCAGTATTCGATGGCGATACGCGGCATGGCGTGCACACTACCGGTGGCGGACACGGCAATCGTCGGTCGCGGTTCACTCCCCGATTTCGCCGTCGAGATAGCACCAGGCTCCGTCGACGCGAGTGAACCGGCTGGTCTCGTGCAGACGGCCGCGACCGCCGGGGTCACGGTAGTGCGCGGTGAATTCCACCGTTCCGGTTTGCTCGAACGGGCCGCCGCCGGTTACCGCGTGAATCTCCAGGAACTGCCAGCGCCGGTCGGGGTCGAGGTCCAGCCGGTCGGGCCGGGTATCGGGATGCCAGGATCGGCGCAGATAGCCGGTATCCCCGAGCGCGAAGGCCGTGAACCGGGAACGCATGAGCGCTTCGGCGGTCGGGGCCGGGCGGCCGGCCAGCAACGGACCGCAGCATTCGGCGAACACCTCGCCGCGGCGACAGGGGCACGGTTTCGAATCGTCCACGGCTGACGATTCTGCGCGGTCCGCAAAAGCCGCGGCCGCCGGGCCGAGGCTACGGAAGTCAGCGGCGGACCGCGGCCAGTTCACCGGCGATACGCGCGGTGTCTTCCCGCCACCGGCGCAGTTCGGAGACACCCGGCGCCAGTTCGGTGTCGTGGTGATGGGCGGCATGGGACAGGGCGGTCCACAGCGCGGCAGTCCGCGCCGCGACAGACGGTCCGGCGATGACCCGCAGGGCCAGCAACTGCGCGCGCATCGGGCAGCGCGCGAGGTCGGGTTCGGTGCGCGCCCACAACTCGTCCACCGATTGTTCGAGCGCGATACGCAGAATCCATGCCGTCGCCCGCGACCACACCGCACCGGCGGCGGGCACCGAACCGTCGAGCAACCGGTCGACCACGACCAGCCGCTCGGCCACCGTGGGCCGCGGGAACCGGGCTTCGACGGGGCGGCCCGATGACCGGCCCGGTCGCCGGGGCTGCGTGGTCTCTCCGCGACGAACTCGCTTCCGGACCCGGCGCCGCGATACACGCCCTGCCGATCCCGATCCGCTCGCCGGCGCCACCCGGCCACCATCGGAACCGAGCGCCCCCTCGGCCGCGGTAGGCATTGCGTGACCCGACCGGAATATCGCCCGGCTCGCCGAGTCCGCCCGGGACACCCCTTCGTCCGCAGGGGGCAACGCCCGCCCTGCCGGGGGTGTCGGTCCGGCGGCTGTCCGGCCGGTCCCGGGATCGTCGGTTTCGCCCGGGGTCATCGGGCCAGCCAGTCCACGAACCGTTCGGTATCGGCGATCAGCTCGGACAGGTCGCGCGCGATCGGGATATGCGCGCCGGCAGTGGCGTCGCGGACGACTTCGACCGCCCATCGGCCTTCTTTGGCCAGCCGTATGTTCAGGTCCTCGATCCGGCGGCCGGGCCCCAGGACCGCGAGCGTGACCATGGCCCGGGTGGACTGGGCGGTATCGATGCGCCGCTGCACCTCACGATGATCCATCCCCTCGGCGAGCAGGATCCGTTTCGCGCGCGCCAGACCGGCCGCCTCCAGGGCCGAGCGGCAGCAGCTGGCGACCAGCTCGTCGGATATGGCCCGCGGCAGCTGCGGAGTACGCAGCAGGGCACGGGCGTCGTCGAGGTAGCGGTGCACCGGATCGCTGGACAGCCGGATCTCCACCACCGACCGTTCCCGGCGCTGTACTTCCAGGATCCGGGCGTCGATCTGCATCCGGCGCACCGCCTCGGCGAGCCGGTCGTCGTGGGTGAATACCACCACTTGCCGATCCCACGCCACGGTCGCGAGAACGCGGGCCAGACCGTCCACCTTCGCCGGATCCATCGCCTGCACCGGATCGTCGATCACGACGAAGCGGAAAGGACTGTCGGCCAGGGTGGCCCGGGGCAGGAAAAGAGCCAGGCCGAGGGCATGCAGTTCCCCCTGACTCATCACTCCGAGGGCGGCACCGTCCACCTCGTCCACGGTGACATCGAGTTGGACCCGGCGCGCGGAGTTCGCGTTGCCCTGCAACCGGATGCCACCGAGTTCGACATTGCTCTGCTGCCGCAGGCTCTGCCAGACCCACCGGGCGGTACCGGCCAGCGGGGCGAGCCGCTCGTCGCGCACCCGGGCGGTGGCCGATTTCAACCACACCTCGGCGGCCCGGGCGGTCTGTAGTTCCGCCGCCCGGGCGTGCACCGTGCGGGCGAGGTCGAGCCACCTGCGCAGTCGCGGGACCAACGGCGTCCACGCCTGCTCGAGGCGGTCCAGTTCCTTCACGGCACGCTGCCGCAGGAAACCGAGTTCAGCGGACAACCGCTCGTGGACGACACCGAGCGCGTCCGGATCCGGGTCTCCGAATTCGGTCAGCCGGCGCCACTGTGCCCAGGTTTCGGCCAGGGCGGCAGTATCGAGGTAAGCCGGTTCCGCAGTGGTGAGTTCAGCGGGCACATCGCCGATCACGGCGCGTAATTCGGCCAGCACTTCGCTCAATTCGGTGCGTGCGCGGACCAAACCGGCAGTTCGCTCGGAGAGTTCGTCGACGGCGGCAGCGGTTTCGGTCAGCCACCGCACGTCCAGGCTTCCCCGGCCGCACACCGGGCAGGGGCACCCGCTGCCCGAACTCCCACTGCCGGAGATGGTCTCGGGGTCGGATAGTCCGCCGATAAGCTTGCCTCCCCGGCCCTCGGACCGCACTGTTGCCGCCGCGGCACCGGAACCGCAGGCGTCCTCGCCCGATCTCCGGTGTGCCGGGTCCGCACCGGCGCTCTGCTCGGCCACATGGGAGTACGCAATCCGCAACAGATCGAGAATGCGCAGATCGGCTGCCGATGCCGGTGAGGTCGCCGCAGCGACGGCGGTCCGGGCGGTGCGGAGCCGGGCGAGCAGCTGCTCGATCCGAGCCTGCGGGGCCAGTTCGACGGCCAGGATTGCGCGCAGGGCGGCCGGTTCCGGTCCGCCGGTGGTTTCGGCCAGCAGGATTTCCAGTGCGGCGAAGTCGGGTTCGGGCCGGCGCAGGATCTGTTCGGCGCGTGCGGCCCGCCGGTCCGCGATGCGGGGTAGTTCGGCGAGCAGTAGTTGCCGTTCCCGGCGGGCAGTCCGGGACGCGCTCTCCATTTCCAGACGTACGGACCTGATGTGCTCGTGCGCGGCGATGAGCTCGTCCAGGCCCAGTAACCGGTGCAGGGCATCGAACAACTCACTGGGTTTCCCGTCGACCAGGGCGCCGAGTTCGCTGTAGGACAAAAACGGCCGGTACAACTCCATGGGCGGCGCCCACCGGCCGGCGGGAAAGGCGGTACCGGGTGCGCCGGCCCGGCACTGGACCCACTCTCCTCCGGTGAGCGGTTCACCGTCGGGCCACACCCGGGAGACGGTCAGCGCCGTCGCGGGTCCGTCGGTCCGCAGCTCCAATTCGATCCGGACCGGACCGGGGTGATGCAGGTTGCGCCATCCTTCCCGCCATGCCGCGGAACGGCCGTCCCATCGTCGATTCGCTCCGGTGAGCGCCAATTCGGCGGCCTCGGCGAAACTGGACTTACCGCTACCGTTACGGCCGGTGACCAGGGTGAGCCCGGGTCCGGGCGGTAATTCCAGCACGGTTTCGGGTCCGATACCGCGGAACCCTTCGACACGGATGTGGCGCAGGAACATACCGCTGAAATCGAAGGCGCTGCCATCGGCCGGGCCCGGCGGGTCACCGTCCGCCGCCGCGGCGGCGAGAGCGGTCCGGACGATCGCGGCGACCTCGACGGGCAGGCCGGGTTCCGCTTCGAGCTGCCGGAAGACCAGCTCCCCCGGCCGGATCGGGATTCGCTCGGATTGCTCACACACAGATTCCACGACTTCTCCACCCCCTCGAGACCACACGCGCTCCCCGGCCCCGGGTGTGATCGAACGATCGAAAGCTGTGCCGAACGCTACCGGATAGCGGACCGATCGCACAGGGGGACGGGATCGCGGGCGTCCGGGACGGTGCGGCTGTGACGGTTTCCCGATCGGATATGCCGGGGACGGAGACGAACCTGCCCGCGGGGATGGGATCTGGTCATCGGCCGATCCGACTCCGACCGATGGCCACCCCTCGCCAACCCCGTCGGGCAGCTCGTTGGTGTCACCCGCCTAGGGGTGGCTCGGTCTTGCCGAACAGAACAGGATGCCAGAGGCCTCGACATTGCGCAAGCGGAGCAGGGCCCGAATACCTCTCGGCGACAACCTCTTCCATATTCCTGTGGCAGAGACACCTTTGTGTCGGTGCGGTGCGATACAACTCTTCGGACCGAGAAAACGGGGGCACGATGATCGAACGATATGGACTCACCGGATGACACCGCAGTGGTCGGAGAACCAGGTGACAGCACTCGCGCCGGATACGAGTTCACTCACCGCCGCGCGCAAACTCGGCCAGAAATGGTCGGGCACAGGATGGTGCAAAACCGCACTGTGGGGATTGTGCAAGGGCAGTGGCCGGACTCCCTACCAGACGATCGTCGATCTGTCCGGGCCGGCGTTCCGGTGCTCGTGCCCGAGCCGGAAATTCCCCTGCAAACACGCGTTGTCGTTACTCCTGCTGTGGTCCGCCGGAACAGTGGGCGAAACCGCCGAAACGGCCGATTTCGCCGCCGAGTGGATCGGCCGCCGCGCAGTGACGGCGGCCGCCCCGAAGAGGAGTCGCGTCCCGAGCGCAGCCGCGGCTCAGCAGCGGCACGATCGGGTCACGGCGGGCTTGGCCGAACTCGAAACCTGGCTGACCGACCAGATCCGCACCGGGCTGGCCCAGACGGATCGCTCCCCCGCCGCGTTCGAAGCCATGGCCGCACGCATGATCGACGCACAGGCTCCCGGTATCGCCGCCGCGCTGCGCCGTTTGCCGGCCGCGGTGGTGGGACGGTCGAACTGGCCCGAAGTGATACTGGGCCGGTTCGCCTGGCTGCGTCTGCTGCTGGCGGCCCACGCGAAACTGGATACGTCGGCGGCATCGTCGGCGGCGACCGTCCGCACCCATATCGGTTATCCGACGGCGGCGGATACCGTCCTCGCCGAACCCGAGGTGCGCGACCGGTGGGTTACGCTGGGCATACGCACCGGCGAGGAAGACGGGCTCTACACCCGCCGCAGCTGGTTGTACGGGGTGAACACCCGCCGTCGGGCCGTCCTGATCGACCATTCGCACGGATCGCCGGCGTTCGCCACCGAGGTCCCTCCGATCGGCCTGGTAACGGAATCCGGCCTGCACTTCTATCCGGCGGCCGCGCCGCTGCGTGCCCTGGCCGGCCCCGGTGCCACCGCGCCCACACCGGACGCCGGTGCCATCGCGGCCATATCCGGATCCGGCACGATCGCCGACGCGCTGGGTGAATTCGCTTCGGCCGCCGCGGCCGATCCGTGGCTGGAGTCCTGGCCGGTGCTTCTGCGCACGGTCGTCCCGGTAGGGCAGGCCGGCGATTGGCTGCTCGCCGAACCCGACGGCACCGCGATCCCCCTGGTGGAGCCTGTCGAACCGTGGCGGCTCCTGGCTGTGTCCGGAGGGCGGCCGGTCACCGTCTTCGGTCTCTGGACCGGGCGAGCGCTGGAAGCCGTATCGGTACTCGCCGATGGGGAATTCCACGATCCCGGTCCCGTTGCCGATACCGCGTATACCGCTCTCACCGCCGGTCCGGAGGTGGCCTCGATCGCCTTGCTCGGCACCGCCCGGGGCGCCGCGGCGCTCCCGGCGCTTCCCGGCCCGGTCGCCGCGACCGCCGCGGCGTTGCCGGACACGGACGCGGCCCGCCGCCTGCTGGATGCCACGGCCTTGGAAATATCCTGGTCGCGGGGCGGATACGTACCCGTGCACGCCGAGTTGCCCGCGGAGCCCGCCGCCGAGGATCCGCGGCCGCTACTGCCCGCCGCCGCGGCCGACCGGGTGGCGCTGCTGATCGACTCCCGGCCGGAATTCCTCCCGGAATGGTTCGCCGCCGCCGCACCCCACGACTACCGCGCACCGGATCGGCTGGCCGGGGCACTGCTCGATTTCGCCGCGCGCGACAGCGGTCTGCGGGAGGCTGCTCTACGGCTCGCCGGTGCCCGGGGCCGCTGGCTGGCGGAATCGATTCCGCGCTGGCACAGCCTCGTCCGGCGCGACAGCGCAGATCCGGAACCGAGCGCCGAAACCTGGCGGTTGGGCCTGCCACCGGAACGGATCCGCTGGCTGGCCGCGCTGCGCCACCGCGACCCCGCCACCGCACGCGAAACCCTGGAGGCGGCCTGGCCACGGGAATCAGGGGCGCCGAAGGCCGAACTGCTGGCCGTTCTGTCCGATGGGCTGGGCCCCGAGGACGAGGCGCTGCTCGAACGGGCCCTGCGCGATCGCCGCGGCGACGTCCGCCGCACGGCCGCCGGGCTGCTGGCCCGGCTCCCCGAGTCGGCCTTCGCCGGCCGGATGTCCGCACGGGCCGGGGCCTGGCTGAAATACGCGGCCGCTGGGCCGGAACAGGCCGCCGAGCTGATCGTGGACATCCCGGATAGTCTGGACCCCGACACCGTCCGCGACGGTTTCACCGATAGCACCGTGGAATTCGGTTACCGCTGGAACGGACAACCCGATCCGAGTGCCGCCCGGCTGCGCAGACTCGTGGCCAACCTCCCGCTCATCCAGTGGACGACCACCCTGGGCCCCCCGAACCGGGCAGTGACGACCCGCATAGACGACCGCTTCCGCCAGCCGCTGTTCGACGGCTGGATGGACGCGGCACTCACCCAGCGTGATCCCGAATGGGCCGCTGCCCTGTTCGCCGCGGGCACGCCGTCGAATGCGGCGATCCTGCGGCGCCGGGAGTTGTTCGCCCTGATCCCGGCCGCCGACCAGGCGCGCCACCTGACCCGGCTGGATGCGTCGTGGCTGTCGGAAATCGAATCGCTGTTACCGGCCGTGGCCCGGCCGTGGCCACCGGAAGTGGCCCGGCACCTATTACATCTCCTCGCCGAGCGGGCCCGGACCGCGCAACGCCGCCCGGGGGCGCCGGGAACTCATCCGACCGCACACCGTTCACTGCTGCACACCGCTGCCCGCCATATGCCACCCGATTGCGAACAGGCGGCCGGCGCGGTGGCGAGCCGCTGCACCGACCGGGATTGGGCGATGGCCCTCGATCTGCTCGCCCACGAACTCCGCCAACGATCCGTAATGCTCGAGGAGCTGAATTGACCACCACCGAAACCGCCCCGCCCGCACCGCTGCTGCGCCCGCACGCGGAACAGGCATTCGCCGGCGAACTGACCGCACTCGCCGCCACGGACGACCGGCCCCGCCCACCGTCGTGGAAACTCTCGCCGTGGGCAGTGGTGACCTACCTGCTCGGCGGCACCCTGGACGACGGAACGGTGATCACCCCCAAATACGTCGGCCCGCGCCGGCTCATGGAGGTCGCGGTCGCCACTCTCGCCACCGATCGCGCGCTACTGCTCCTCGGCGTTCCCGGTACCGCGAAGACCTGGGTTTCCGAGCATCTCTCGGCGGCCGTCAGCGGGTCGTCCACCCTCCTGGTCCAGGGCACCTCGGGCACCGCGGAGGAGGCCGTCCGGTACGGCTGGAACTACGCCCGGCTGCTTGCCGAGGGGCCCAGTGACGGCGCCCTGGTGGCGTCACCGATCCTCGACGCCATGCGCACGGGAGCCATCGCACGGCTCGAGGAACTCACCCGGATCCCTTCGGATGTGCAGGATGCGCTGATCACCATCCTGTCCGAGAAGACCCTGCCGATCCCGGAGCTCGGGACAGAAGTCCAGGCAGCCAAGGGTTTCAATATCATTGCCACCGCCAACGATCGCGACCGTGGCGTGAACGAACTGTCCTCTGCCCTGCGCCGCCGGTTCAATACCGTGGTTCTGCCGCTGCCCGGCAGCGAGGGCGAGGAGATCGATATCGTCACCCGCCGGGTCGCACAACTGGGCTCGGCACTGGAGTTGCCCGAGGTACCGGCCGCCGCCGAGGAAGTGCGCCGGGTGGTGCGGATCTTCCGGGAGTTGCGCGCCGGTATCACGACCGACGGCCGGACCAAACTCAAATCACCATCGGGAACGCTGTCCACTGCCGAAGCCATCTCGGTGATCACCAACGGGATGGCGCTGTCGGCGCATTTCGGTGACGGAGTCCTGCGGGCCGCGGATATTGCGGGCGCTGTGATCGGTTCGGTGATCAAGGATCCGGTCGCCGATTCGGTGGTGTGGACGGAGTACCTCGAGGCCGTGGTCCGCGAACGCGACGAATGGTCCGATTTCTATCGCGCCTGCCGGGAGATCACCGGATGAACGAGTCAGGCCCGGAGGTGGTAGCGGAGCGTAACCACGCAGGGACCTCGCTCATCCGCAATCAACACAGCATGAACGAGTCAGGCCCGGAGGCGGTAGCAAGCGTGAACGAGGCCGGCGAGACCCGGGTCTACGGGATACGGCACCACGGGCCCGGTTCGGCTCGCTCGCTGCGTTCGGCGCTCGAGGAGTTCCGGCCGGATATGGTCCTGATCGAGGGACCTGCGGATGCGGACCCGCTGGTCCCGAATATAGCCGCCGATACGATGGAACCGCCGGTCGCGCTGCTGGGTTACGTTGCCGACGAACCGGCGCGCGCCGCGTTCTGGCCGTACGCGGTGTTTTCCCCGGAATGGCAGGCGCTGCGTTACGCCGTCGGAAACGGCATACCGGTACGGTTCTGCGACCTGCCCGCGGCGACCGCGCTGGCGGTCGACAACCGCGGCGGGGGCCGGGATGCCCTCGCCGAACTCGCCGCAGCGGGCGGCTATGACGACGCGGAACGCTGGTGGGACGCCGTGGTCGAATCGAGCACCGAGGCCGGGACTTTCCCCGCAATCACCGAGGCCATGGCGGCCCTGCGCGAAACCGCGCTCACCGTGCCGCCTTCCGATATCTCCGCGCCCGAGCCGGGCAAAGCGGCTGACGAGTCGGCCACCACCGGAGCACGAGCGCTACACCATCCGAACGGCGCAATCGATGCGCATGATCCCGTCGGAGCAGCAGACGGACGCACCGTTCCCGGTGCAGGCGGGTATTCGGGTGCCACCGGCGAATCTCGCGTTTCCGAGGCAGACGAAACACTCCGTCCGGTCGATGCGCCCAACGATCCCGTCGACGTGCTACCGCGGGTCACCGGCGATGCCGCCGAAGACGGCAGCGGAGTCGACGCCGGCCCCGACCCGCTGGTGCTCGATCGGCACACACTTGTCCGCGAGGCGCATATGCGGCAGATGCTGCGGCAGGCCCGCAAGGACGGTGGCCGGCGGATCGCTGTCGTCTGCGGCGCGTGGCATGCGCCCGCACTGTGCGATCCGCTCGGCCCGGCAAACGCCGATCAGCGCCTGCTGAAGGGGCTTCCGAAGGTCAAAGCGAAGCTGACCTGGGTGCCGTGGACGCATTCCCGTCTCGCTGCGGCCTCCGGCTACGGCGCGGGCATCACCTCCCCCGGCTGGTACCACCATCTGTTCACCGTCACCGAGCATCCGATCGCCTCCTGGCTCACCAAGGTCGCGCGGCTGCTGCGCGGTCATGACCTGCCGGTGTCCAGCGCCCATATCATCGAGGCCGTCCGGCTGGCGGAAACCCTTGCTGTGCTGCGCTCACGACCGTTGGCGGGACTGTCCGAGGTCACCGAGGCGACCCGGGCGGTGCTGTGCGAGGGCGACGATACGGTGTTGCGGCTGGTCGGTGCGGAACTCGTGGTGGGTGAAGCGCTCGGTGCTGTGCCGGCCGACACGCCCACCGTGCCGTTGGAGGCCGATCTACGCGCCCAGGCGCGCTCGCTGCGGCTGAAACAGGAGGCACTGTCACGATCCTTGGACCTGGATCTGCGCAAGGATCGCGATATCGCCAAATCGCGGCTGCTGCATCGGCTGCGGCTGCTCGGCCTGCACTGGGGTGTTCCCGCGACCGGTGCCGCCGGATCCACCGGAACATTCCGGGAGGCCTGGGAACTGCGCTGGGAGCCGGAATTCGCGGTCCGGGTGATCGAGGCGTCCCGCTGGGGTACCACTGTGCAGGCAGCCGCCGAGGCGAAGATCCTCGATACGGCGGGCCGCGACGGCAGCGGTGTGGCCGAACTGACCGATGCCCTGGAATTCGCGCTGCTGGCCGAGCTACCGGGTGCCCTCGACGGCCTGATCCGCCGGCTCGGTTCCGCGGCCGCGATCGATCACGACATCACCCATTTGCTCGCCGCGCTACCGGGTGTGCTGCGCACCCTGCGCTACGGCGATGTGCGCGGCACCGATACCTCGGCCCTGGCCCAGGTCGCCGACAGCATGCTCGTGCGGATCTGCGCCGGTCTCCCGGCAGCAGTCACGGGGCTCGGTGACGATACAGCCGCCGCCCTGCGCGCACAGCTCGATGGGTTGAACACCGCGATACACACCCGCGACGACCCGGAATCCACCGAACGCTGGCTGGTGGCGCTGGCGCGGCTGGCCGACCGTCCGGATATCCACGGGATGCTTACCGGCCGGGTGGTCCGGCTGCTCTGTGATGCCGGCCGGTTCGAACCGGAGGAGGCCTCCCGCAGGCTCGCCGCCGCACTGTCGGTCGGCAATACCGCGGCCGCGAAGGCCGCGTGGGTGGACGGTTTCGTCGGCGGCCGGGGACTGGTGCTGGTCCACGACCGGGCCCTGCTGTGTCTGATCGACGACTGGCTCGCCGGCCTCACCGGCGATCAGTTCATGGAAGTGGTGCCGCTGCTGCGCCGTACCTTCGGCGCCTTCGAGTCCGGGGAACGCCGGGCCATCGGGTCGGCCGTGCGCGATAGCGGCTCGCGGGCACCCGCCGCCCGCGCCGAGATCGACGACGAACGCGGCAGGATCGTATTACGCGCTGTCGCAGACATTTTGGGGGTACCGGCATGACAGGCACCGCAGCACACCCGGTCGCGGACGAGGAGCGACTACGCCGGTGGCGCCTCGTTCTCGGCGGCGCGGCCGAGCCCGCGCTCGGCGAGCTCACCGGGGCCGGCGATGCGGCCGTCGACAAGGCGCTGGGGGCTGTGTACGACACGAATCGCGGGGGCGGCCGGTCGAGCGGTGACCGGTCCGGTGGCCTCGGTCGATCGGCGCCACGGGTCGCCCGCTGGCTCGGCGATATCCGTACATACTTCCCGTCGACCGTGGTCGAGGTGATGCAGCGGGATGCCGTGGACCGGCTCGGCCTCACCCAGTTGCTGCTCGAACCCGAACTCATGGAGGCGGTCGAACCCGACGTTCATCTGGTCGGGACACTGCTCAGCCTGAACCGGGTGATTCCGGAGACCACCAAATCGACTGCCCGGATGGTGGTCGGGAAGGTGGTCGAGGAAATCGAGGAGCGGATCGCCGCCCGCACCGTCGCCGCGGTGAGCGGGGCACTCAACCGGGCCACCCGTACCACCCGGCCCAAACCCCGCGATATCGACTTCGACCGCACCATCCGCAAGAACCTCGCGAACTATCTGCCCGAGCAGCGCACCATCATCGCCGAACACCTGGTCGGGTACGGCCGGCGGTCGCAGGCGGTGCACCGTGACGTGATCCTGGCCATCGATCAATCCGGGTCGATGGCTTCCAGCGTCGTGTATTCCTCGGTGTTCGGCGCGGTCCTGGCTTCCATGCGCGCGCTACGCACCTCGCTGGTGGTTTTCGATACCGAGGTCGTCGATCTCACCGATAAGCTCAGCGATCCGGTCGATGTGCTGTTCGGTACCCAGCTCGGCGGCGGCACGTATATCAATCGCGCCATCGCCTATTGCGAGTCACTCATCACCCGGCCCACCGATAGCTTGTTCTTCCTGATCTCGGATCTCTACGAGGGCGGCGTCCGCGAGGAGATGCTGCGCCGGATCAACGCGATGAAGGAAGCCGGAGTGCAGGTGGTGGTGCTGCTGGCGCTCTCCGACGACGGCGCCCCGTCCTACGATCGCGAGAACGCCGCCGCACTGGCCGCGCTCGGCGTTCCCGCGTTCGCCTGCACTCCGGACCGTTTCCCGGATCTGCTGGCCGAAGCCCTCAACCGGGGCGATCTCCGCCACTGGGGCACCGACGGAATGTAACCCGACGGCCCGGTCGGCTGCACCGCAACCGCCAGGCTCCCCGGCCCCACCGCGGAGTGGAGAACGAGACCCGAAGGGCCCCGACCCCGCGCCGCCGGAGGCGGCGCCATAGATACAGCTCAGATATCGGCGATAGCGGCCAATGGTGGGGTGCGGGCGGCACGCACGGCGGGCCAGAGCGCTGCCAGCACACCCACCACCGCGGAACCGATCAGCATGTACACCAGCTGATCCCACGGAACCGCGATCTGGTCCAGGCCGAGATCGCGCAGGGTGCGCAGGAATCCGACGCCGAGTCCCAGTCCGAGCACCGCACCGACGAGTGCGCCGAAGACCGCGATGAGCATGGATTCCAGATAGATGGTGCGCCGGACCTGCGAACGCTGGGTACCGACCGCGCGCAACATACCGATTTCGCGTCGTCGCTCCACCACCGACAGCGCGAGCGTGTTGACGATCCCGAGTACCGCGATCACCACCGCCAGGGCGAGCAGGCCGTACAGAATCGCCAGCATATTGTTGATCTGCTTCGCGTTCTCGCCCTTGAATTGCTCGCGATCCTGCACCTGGACGATCACGAATTCCTCGGTGGCCCGTTCCAGATCGGTTCGCATCGCGGCCAGATCGGCGTCGGGCGCCGCCCTGATCAGCACCGCGGCCTCGGTCCGCATGGATACCGGCATCGCTTTTTCGTAGACCGCGGACGGTACGATCAGCGGCCCCAGTACCTGCGAATCCGCATACACACCGGACACGGTCAGCGGGATTTCGGCACCCCCCAGCGTGTTGATCACCAACTGTTCGCCGGCGCCGGTGCCGTGTTCGATCGCCTCGTCCTCGCTGAGCAGAATTTCCGATTCACCCAGTGACGCTGTACCGCTGAGTATGTCGATATTCACGACCTGTTCGAGCGGGCCGTCCGGCGAGGTGCCGAATTCGTCGTCGTCGCCGATCCTCAGCGCTACCCCGCGTAGTCCGACGACGTCGGCGGCCGCGGGCACCTTCTCCCGGACCGCGTCGCTCGCGCCCGCCGGTACGCCCATCATCGGTGGCCCGGCGAGGACATAATCGGCCTCCACGCCTTGATCGACGAGCCGGGAGATGCTGACCTTCGCCGATTCGCCCAGCATCCCGATCGCTGTGACCAGCATCAGCCCGAGGGTCAGCGCGAAGGCGGTCGCCGCGGTGCGCCGCGGATTGCGGATCGCATTGTTGCGCGCCATCTGCCCGATCGGACCGAACGGCCGGATCAACCAGCCGAGGCCGGCCAGTACGGGTCGCGACAATGCCGGGGCGGCGAACAGTACGGCGAGGATCAGCCCCAGTGCGCCGACCCCGACGACCGCCGCGGCGCCGCCGCCGGTGTTCCGCGCACCGAGCACCACCAGCACTACTCCCGCGACCGCGAGGACCGCGCCCGCGATCGTGCGCCCCCGCAGCGAATCGCCGGCGGAGGCGAACTCTTCGCGCATCGCCTGCACCGGCGGAATCCGGGACGCTCGCCGGGCCGGCGCGTACGCGCTCACCACGGTCACCAGCAACCCGACCGCGAAAGCCACCAGTACGGTGCGCGGCAGTACCGCCATGGTTCCGGTCGGCAGGCCGAGGTCGAAGGCGTTCAGCACCGCCGCCAATCCGTAGGCGAGTGCGATACCCGCGAACAACCCGAGCAGGCTGCCGATGACACCGACGATCAACGCTTCGGCGACCACCGAGCGGCCGACCTGCCCGCGGCCGGCGCCCACGGCGCGCAACAGTGCCAGTTCCCGTAGTCGCTGCGCCACCAGCATGGAAAAGGTGTTGTAGATGATGAAGGTGCCGACGATCAGCGCGATGGCGCCGAACGCGAGCAGGAAGTAGTTCAGGAAGTTCAGTGCCTCGGAGATTTCGGCCTTCATCTCCGCGCGGACCTGGTCGCCGTTCTGTGCCTTGTAGTCCGGGTAGAGCATGGACAACCGGTCGCGCAGGGTATCGCCGGGAACTCCCTCGGCCGCGATATCGAGGTAGGCGACGTGCGTACCGTCGGTGAACAGTTCCCTGGCCTGGGCCTCGGTGAACTGCACTCCGATGAAACCGCCGGTATCGGTGGCCGGGGCGTAGAGCCCGGTGACGGTGACATCGATCGGACCGGGGTGGGAGGGCACCAGCACCTTGGTGCGATCCCCCACCGCGATACCTGCGCTTTCGGCGGCGCCGGTGTTGAGCGCGACCTGCCCCGGTTCGGCCGGCGGTACGCCCGCGACGAACGGGTCCGGTTGGGCGACCGATCGCTCGGGCGGCAGATAGGCCAGACCGAAGCTCGGCGCCCCGCCGGTCTGCACGGCCTTCTTTCCGGCCGGGTCGAGGAGCACCACCGAACCTTCGATACCGGGCGCCACGGTCCGGACGCCGTCCATGGCGGCCACATCGTCGACCACGTCCTGCGGGATACCGGGAGACTGCCGTTCCTCGGGACTCAACCGGACGTCCACCCCGGCGGCTTCGCCTGCGAAAATCCCGTCGAAGGTGCGCTGCAGAGTATCGGTGAAGACAAAAGAGCCCGCGATGAACGCGGTTCCGAGCACCACGGACAGCAGCGTGAGCGCCAGCCGGACCTTGTGTGCGGCGAGATTGCGCAGGGCGACCGTGCGCATCGGGTGTGCGGCCACTATCGGGTCTCCTGTGTCGTGCGGGGAGACCCTGCACCCCGGTCGGTCCGGCGAATGGCAGCGGGTGGGCGATTCACCGGGCCTCCAGCGCCTTCATGCGGTCCAGCACGGTGTCGGCTGTCGGATCGCGCATCTCGTCGACGATACGACCGTCGGCCAGGAAGATCACCCGGTCGGCGTACGCGGCGGCGGCGGGTTCGTGGGTGACGATGACAACGGTCTGGCCGAATTCGTCCACCGCCGCCCGCAGAATCGACAGCACCTCACCGGAGGACCGCGAATCGAGGTTGCCGGTCGGCTCGTCACCGAAGATGATTTCCGGTTTGCCTGCCAGCGCCCGCGCACACGCGACCCGCTGCTGCTGCCCACCGGACAGTTCGCTGGGCCGGTGGCCGAGCCGGTCCTCCAGGCCCAGCCGCTTCAGTACGGTCGCCAGCCATTCCGCCTCGGGCGGGCGACCGGCGATATCGAGCGGCAGGGTGATGTTCTCCAGTGCGGTCAGCGTGGGGACCAGGTTGAATGCCTGGAAGACGAATCCGATCCGGTCCCGCCGCAAGGCCGTCATCTCCTTGTCGGAGAGATCGGTGAGTTCGGTGTCGCCGATCCGCACCTGCCCCGCACTCGCCGAGTCCAACCCGGCCAGACAGTGCATGAGAGTGGATTTACCCGAACCGGACGGCCCCATGATGGCGGTGAATTCCCCGCGGGCGAAATCGACCGATACCGCATCGAGGGCCGTGACCCGGGTCTCCCCGGACCCGTAGACCTTCGTCAGTTCGAGGGCACCGGCGGCGACGGCGGACGCGGAGCCGGCCGCATCCGTATCGACAGCATGAGCAGTCATGGGTCCAGTCTGTCGGGCCGCGCGCTGCCGCGCCATCCGGGATACCCCTGACCCCGGGCCCCGCGCCGTCGTTCTCTGGTAGCGGGTGCATCCACCCGACGCCTTCGACCGACCCGGCCGTGAGGCATCTACATCACTCTTTCGAACAGCCCCACATTTGTCCCCACGGCACCGCCGAGTTCAGCAAAACCCTGGACAACCACCCGCGCCGCCGGAGACGGCGCAATAGATACGGCTCAGTTCAGTGGCGCGGACTTCCACCAGGTCACCATCTCGGGGATGGTGCCGACGATGCCGTCGGTGTACATCAGATACTGTGCCCGTTCCGGATGGTTGGTGAATACCGTGATCATCTTGGGGCCGTCGCTGTCCCAGGTGTAGTTGGTGTAGGTGCGGCTGCCGTTGGTTTCGCTGGTTTTCTCCGCCGTGGCGGGCAGGCCCTTGACGACCGAATCCACCTCGGCGGCGGAGTCGTAGACGTAGATCCGGTAGAACGGGTCTTCGTTGTTACCGCCGCCGTAGCAACGCCACTGCCAGGCCCATTTCCCGAAATCCGGTTCGCCGTCGTCCGGGGTGGGGGTGTAGCCGTCGTCGGTTTCCCAGCATTTCGCGCCGTCGTAGCCGATTTCCTCGTCTTTGGTCGCGGGGACCATCCGGGGGAACTCTTTGCTGATCGAATCCGCGTTGGCCGGAACCGGGGCGACGGTGGTCTGGGTGCTGGTGGTGGGCCCGGCCTGGTTGCCGCCGTCGTCGCCGCTGGAGGCGAGGGCCACGACACCGATCACCACACCGATCAGCACCACGAGGCCGACACAGATGGCGACGATGAGCCCGGTATTCGATCTGGCCGGTGGCGGCCCGCCCTGCGGCATCTGCCCCATCGGCTGTGGGTAGCTGGTGGGCTGGGTGTAGGCACCCGAGCCGCCACCGTACGGCTGGGCGGGGTTCGGATATCCCGGCCCGCTCCCGTAGGGCTGCTGGTGCATATCTCCGCCGGGCCGTCCCATATCGACCGGCTGCTGCTGGAAACCGGCGGCGTACTGGGGCTGCTGTCCCTGCTGGGCGCCGCTGATGTACGGCGGTGGCTGCTGGACACCACTGGCATACGGCTGAGCTTGGGTGCCGCTGGCATACGGCTGCGGCGCCGCGGTGCTCGGATACGGATTCGCGCCGCTGCTGTACGGGGCGTTCGGTGGCTGGTAGTTCGGGTTCACCGTGGTGGGCGGCGGCATTGCGGGTGAACTCGGGGAGGTCAGTGCTTGTTTCGCGGCCTCGGCGAACTCGCTGCACGACGCGAAGCGATCGTCGGGGCGTTTGGCCATCGCCTTGGCCAGCACCATATCGAGCGCCGGGGGCAGTTCGGGCCGGGCCGCGCTCAGCGACGGCGGCGGCGATTGCAGATGCCCCTGGATGACCCCGGCCGGGTTGGTCGAGGTGAACGGTCCGTTGCCGGTGAGCAGCCAATACAGCGAACACGCCAGCGAATACTGATCCGAGCGATGGTCCAGATCGGCGCCGGTGAGCTGTTCGGGCGAGGCATATGCCAGCGTGGCGGTGAACGTACCGGTCTGGGTGAGGTGCCCGGTATCGTCGCGTAGCCGCGCGATACCGAAATCGGTGAGGTAGACCCGTTCGCCGCGGCCGCCGGTGGACCGCGCCAGCAGGATGTTGGCCGGTTTGACGTCGCGATGCATCACACCCATGCCGTGGGCGTAGTCCAGCGCGGAAGCGGTTTCGGCGATGATCTGCACGGCCCGTTCCGGCGGCAGATTCTTCGGATCGACCGACGCGGCATCGATACCGTCGATGTACTGCATGGAGATCCACAGTTGCTCGTCCTCGAGCCCGCGGTCGTATACCGTCACGATATTGGGATGGTCCAGGCGGGCGACCAGATCGGCCTCCCGTTCGAATCTGGCGCGCACCTCCTTATCGAAGAACATCTCCCGATTCAGTAGTTTCAGCGCCGTCATCCGCGGCAGTCGCGGATGTTTCGCCAGGTAGACCGAGCCCATCCCACCCCGGCCGAGTTGCCGGTCGATGACATAGCCGGCGAAAACATCGCCGTTGGCCAGCATGTCCACTCCAATTCCCGCCACGCTGCCGGGACCCACCGGCAGCAGTTGCGTAGACGAAAAACGTGACCGGACCGCAGCGGTTCGGTCACGCGAAATCATCGAAACCATAGCAGGAGTCGATGCTGCGCCGACGGCTCTCGCCTCCGGGCAAAACCAGTACCCGGGACGCCCGGCGCGGGTATCGGCTTCGCCCGCTCGGCCCCCGCACGCGCACACCGCCGCCTCGGCCGTGGCCGGACCCGTTCCGGGCTCCACCCCGACGGGGTAACCGGCTTGTCGTTCCTGCAGGCGCCGCCGGATCGTGAACTGTGCCGGCTACCCGGTCAAGGTGCAGCGCCGGGGCGTGGTGGCGGACCGCCGAGATCGGGCGGGTCCGCGCCCGGGCGCCGGCGGAAGCCGGGCAGATCGATGACCGCGGGGTCGGCGGGTTCCGCGCGGGGCCGGTCGACCGGCCGTGGGAGGTCGCCGGGACCGCGGGTTCCGGGGCCGGGTGGCCGGAATTCGTTCGGTGCAGGCGGGGGTTCTCCCGCGTTCGGCGGCGGGCGGTTCCCCGCGCCGCCGGACCGCGGGCCGCCGCCACGGGGGTGGCGGAATTCGCTGGACCCGTACGGCGGCGCCGCCGGACCCGGATGCCGGTATTCGCTGGAGGCGTGCCGCGGCGGAACCACACCGGTCTGGCGATATTCGGTGGATCGGTACGGCGGCGCACCCCGCCCGCCCGGTTGCCCGAACTCTCCCGAACCGTAGCCGGGACCGCCGGGTCCGTGCCGCGGTCCGGGACGTAAACGCACCCCGGGCCCCGGCGGGCGCC
>NZ_BDCG01000008.1 GCF_001613385.1 Nocardia flavorosea NBRC 108225
CGGGCGCAGCGCCGACCGAGCGGCGGCCGCGAACTCGGTACAGCTCAGGAATCGTTCGGCCGGATTCTTGGCGAGCGCGCGGGCCAAGACCTCGTCCAGCGCCGGCGGCAGCCCGGGCCGGATCCGGCTCAGCCGCGGGACCGGCGCGGTGAGATGTGCCTGGATGAGTTCGGCCGGGTTGGTGCCCCGGTATGGACCGGATCCGGTGAGCAACCAGAACAGTGTGCAGGCCAGCGAGTACTGGTCACCGCGATGATCCAGTTTCGCACCCGTGAGCTGTTCGGGCGCCGCGTAGGTCAGGGTCGCGGTGATGGTATCGGCCGCGGCGAGGGTGGTTTCGGCGTCCCGGACCCCGGCGATACCGAAATCGGTGAGCAGCACGCGCTCCGGCTGCCCGATGGGCGGTTTCGCGAGCAGGATATTGCCCGGTTTGACATCCCGGTGCAGCACCCCGTTCGCGTGCGCGAAGTCCAGGGCGACGCCGGTATCGCCGATGATCTGGACCGCCCGGCGGGGATCCAGGACCTGGAGGTCCACCAGCGAGGCATCGGATCCGGGCACATACTGCATGGAGATCCACAGCTGTTTACCCTCGGCACCGCGGTCGTAGACGGTGACGATATTGGGATGCTCGAGCCGGCCGGCGAGTTCGGATTCGCGCTCGAACCGCAGCCGGATCTCCCTGTCGGAGTACAGGTCCGGGTTGAGCAGTTTGAGGGCCACCAGCCGGGGCAGCCGTGGATGTCTGGCGAGGAAGACCATGCCCATTCCGCCGACACCCAGGCGCCGTCGGATGAGATAGCCCGAGAAATCCTCACCAGGCTGGAGCATCGCCGAATTCCCCCTCGTCGGGTCGTGCACGATTCTACCGGTGTATCTTCCCGCACCGCCCCGGCGCAAGGCGAGGCCCGGTGTCGGTACCGGCCGATAGTCTGACGGTATGCGCATTGGAGCACACGTCCGGATGGACAGCGACCCGATCGGGTACGGCGAGCAACTCGGCGCCGATGTCGTACAACTGTTCGTGGTCGATCCGCAGAGCTGGGACAAACCCGTACCCCATCCCGCCACCGAACAGATCCTCGCCAGCCCGATCGATGTGGTGGTGCACTCCTCGTATCAGATCAATGTGGCCAGCACCAACAACCGGCTGCGGATGCCGTCCCGCAATGCGGTGGCCCTACAGGCTCGGGCCGCCGCCGATATCGGCGCATTCGGCCTCGTCGTACACGGGGGTCATGTGCGGTCCGACGAGGAGATGGAGGCCGGGTTCGTCAACTGGCGCAAACTCTTCGAACGCCAACAGGACAAGGGCGGTTTCGCGGTGCCGATCCTGATCGAGAACACGGCCGGCGGAAACCATGCCATGGCCCGGCATTTCGATACGATTGCCCGCCTGTGGGACGCGGTCGGTGAGTACGGCGCCGGATTCTGCCTGGACACCTGCCACGCCTGGGCGGGCGGTGAAGACCTGGTGGGCGTGGTGGAACGGATCCGTGCGATCACCGGCCGGATCGATCTGGTGCATCTGAACTCCTCGCGCGACGCCTTCGATTCCGGCGCCGACCGGCATGCCAATTTCGCCTCCGGCACCATCGATCCGGAACTGCTCGCGGAGGTGTGCCGCACCGCCGACGCACCCGTGGTACTGGAAACCCCCGCCGAAGGTATGGCCGAAGATCTCGCCTACCTCCGCGAACACATCGGTTGACGTCCTGCCCGCCAGTACCCCGCCCGGGCGCTCTCGGTGGTTCCCGCTTCACCGGGGCGTGCATTCCGCTTATGCGGCCGGACGCACCACTCACGGTTTCCCGCGGAGGCCCTCCGCGTGGGCTTCACCACCGCCCGGAAGGCGGCGTGCCCGGCCCACGTTTTGTAGCAGAATCTCCCTCCACGCGGTTGCCGACCACCGGCGCCTCTCGGGTCCTCGGTCCGTGTTCCACTGCGCAGGTATCGATGGCCGAGCAGGCAGGGAGCCGGCGGGCGGTGCGCAACACCGTGTCGATCGACCCCGCCCAGTGGCGGGTCCGGCCCCGCGGCGCCCAGCCGGACTCGGCGCCGACGACGGGGTCGGCACGGCGTGATCTGCGTCCTTCCGGGCATGCCCGGTCGCACCTGCCGGGCGCCCGATGAGCGACACTGTGTCTTATGCATTACCGGCCACCGACCGATAGGCCCGTCGAGACACCGTTCGATCCGGTGGCCCGTTCCGGCTCCTCCCTCAGCCCCGCTACCTGTCGCCGGGCGGCGACTGCGCCCGGACGGCCGGGCCACCGGGCCGGAGGCGCCTGGTGAGGCGGCATCGCACCGCCCGCGGTCCACGGGGCCGCCGGCGCGACGAACTCCGGGCTCCGGCGCATCGCCGGCCGACCGTACATCCCAACCCCGCGGGGCTCACCGAGAAGCCGTGTGGTGGCGTGATGTGTGTCCGCCCCGGCCCCGGCCGACCGGATGAGCAGTCCTGACCTCCGAATACTTCCGTACCACGGACGCTGGGACCTTACCGGTGGATTCGTCCGGTCACCGCACGCCGGGCAGACCCCCGAAGAGCACCTGGAACACCGTCGGGTGGTTCTGGTAGATCCGGGTGGACGGGATGAACGGATGCACCTCCGCGGTATCGGTGACCACATAGTCGGCGTGGCTGCCCGGTACCCGGTCCAGCACACCGGCGCAGCGTGGTCCGCCGGTCGCGTTCACCTTGGGCAGGTCTTCGGGATACTTGTAGGCCTCGGCACCGTACATGAAGCCGGCGTTGAAGGACGCGCCGGGAACCCGGCCGCCGACCAGGTCCTCGGCCAGCGGCATGGCCGTGGCCAGCCCGCGAATCGTGCAGTCCAGCGCGGGACTGTAGTAGTTCAGTAGTTCGGTCGTAGGCCGGAGCAGCTCCAGTGCGGTGCCCAGATTCTGTTCGTTCTCGGCCAGAACCGCGCCCGTGGTGTCGGCCAGGCCGATCGTTTCCAGTAGCAGGGTGTCGAAGTTCTGTTCGTTCTCGGTGAGGGTGTTGCTGAGGGTGGTGGCGTTGTCGACGGTGCGGAGCAGGTCGGGGGCGGTATCCGCGTAGAGGTTGGTCACGTGGGCGCCGGCCTGGAAGTCGTGCCGGAGCGCGGGCAGGCTCGGATTGAGCTCACGGAGCAGCCGGTCGGCGTTCACCAGGAGGTCACCGAGTCGCTCGCCCCGGCCCTGCAGGGCGGTACCGAGCGCGGTGAGGGTGGCGTTGAGTTTTGCCGGTTCGACCATCTCCAGCACTTCGGTGAGCCGTTCGAACAGGGTGTTGAATTCCACCGTCACCGATTCACCGCGCAGCACCTGCCCCGGGCGAAGCCGGCCCGCGGGCTCGGCGGGTTCGACGAAGTTCACGTATTTGGCGCCGAACACGGTGGTGGAGCGGATATCCACGAGTGCATTGGCCGGGACCAGGCCCATGAGATCGGGGTTCATATCGAGTTCGAGGCGAACCTCCCCGTTCTCGTTGTCGACTGTGCCCACCCGGCCCACTTCCGCGCCGCGGAATTTCACCTTGGCGTCGGGGTCCATGACGAGACCGCTGCGCGGGACCACCACGGCCACGTGTTTTTCCGGAGTGAATCCCCCGAGGAACATCGTCAGCGAGACCACCACGATAAGGACCAGCACCAGCATCATGGCCAGCGCCGCGAGCTTGTACTGCACGGCGTTCCAGATCTTGCGCCGTGTCGTCGTGTGCCGATCGGACTGGGTGTGTACGGGTACCACCACTCACCTGCCTTGCGATGTTCGGCACCCCGTTGTGCCGAACTGAACCGGATTTATGTCCAGACAGTTGTCCATGTTATGGGTGATTCAACCCGGCCGGTACGGTTTTCACCGATTGCGTCCGGAATCCGCCGCGATCCGACATCTTCGCAGTTAGAAAGTGAAAAAGGCCCGCTCACCACTGGGTGAGCGGGCCTCGATCATAAGCCGTTACGGCATCGGTTACAGCGTTTTCTCGATCGCCGCGATCAGCGTGTCCGCATCCGGTGCGGTGGTCGGCCGGAATCGGCCCGCCACAGTCCCGTCACGGCTGATCAGGAACTTTTCGAAGTTCCACTGCACATCGCCGGCGGCACCCTCGGCGTCAGGGGTCTCGACGATCTCGCGGTACAGCGGATGCCGGCCGTCACCGTTCACATCGGCCTTCTCGAGCAGCGGGAAATCGACCCCGTAGGTGGTCGAGCAGAACTGTTCGATCTCCTCGGCGGTGCCCGGCTCCTGGCCCATGAACTGGTTACACGGGAAGCCGACAACGCTGAAACCACGGTCGCCGTAAGTTTTCTGCAATTCGACCAGACCGCTGTACTGCGGGGTCAGGCCGCATTTCGACGCGACATTGACCAGCAGTACCGCCCGGTCACCCACCAGCTCGCCGAGCGTGGTCGCCGAACCGGACAGCGTATTCACCGGAATATCTCGGACGTTCATTCGTAGCGCACCTGCCAACTCTTGATCCCGTTGATCCACCCCGAACGCAACCGTACCGGATCGGATACCGATTTCAGGTCGGGCATGGCGTCGGCGATCGCGTTGAACATCAGGTCGATTTCCAGCCGGGCGAGGTTGGCGCCGACGCAGTAGTGGGTACCGGTCCCGCCGAATCCGACGTGCGGATTGGGGTCGCGCAGGATATCGAAGGAGAAGGGACTCTCGAAGCCGGCTTCGTCGAAATTGGCGGAGCTGTAGAACAATCCGAGGCGTTGCCCCTTCTCGATCTCCTGCCCGCCCAGCACATGATCTTCGGTGGCGGTGCGCTGGAACGCGGTCACCGGGGTGGCCCAGCGCACGATCTCGTCCGGCGCGGTGCGCGGGCGCTGCTCCCGGTACAGCTGCCACTGTTCCGGATTGTCCACGAACGCCTTCATACCGTGTGTGATGGCATTGCGGGTGGTCTCGTTACCGGCGACGGCGAGCAGGATGACGAAGAATCCGAACTCGTCGGAGGCCAGCCCCTCACCGTCGACATCGGCGTTGACCAACTGGGTGACGATATCGTCGGCCGGACAGCCCCGCCGCTGCTCGGCCATATTCCAGGCGTAGCCCAGGATCTCCGCGGACGCGACGGTGGGGTCGCCGTATTCGGGATCGTCGTAGTTGAGCATCTGGTTGGACCAGTCGAAAACCTTGCGCCGGTCTTCCTGCGGCACCCCGAGCAGTTCGGCGATCGCCTGCAGGGGCAGTTCACAGGCGACCTGAGTGACGAAATCACCGCCGCCGGTCTTCTTCGCCTCGTGCACGATCTTGTGCGCCCGCTCGGTGAGCGCATCGCGCAGACCCTCCACCGCACGGGGAGTGAAGCCCTTGGCGACGATCCGGCGCACCTTGGAATGTTTGGGCGGATCCATGTTCACCAGCAGCGCGCCGGTCAACGCCATCTGATCCGGGGTGATATCGCCGGGCAACCGGACGATGGACCCCTTCTGCTGCGACGAGTACAGCTCCGGGTTACGGGACAGTTCCTTGACGTCCTCGAGGGTGCTGACCACCCAGTATCCGCCGTCGTTGAAACCACCCGAGGCTTCGTCGGTCTGGGAGTTCCACCACACCGGGGCGGTACGCCGCAACATCGCGAATTCCTCGACCGGACTGCGTTGTTCCCAGAGGCCGGGGTCGGTGAAATCGAAACCCGGAGGCAGTGCGGTTGTCATCAGGATTCCTTTCCTTCTTCCGGCAGCGGCCGCAGCGGCGCCTCCGGTTGCACCTCGACCAGCACCAGATGCGCGCCGCGTGGGGTGCCCACGACGGCCGAGACCGCGCGCGCCAGATCGCTCGCGCGCAGCATGTACGGATGCCGGGCCAGCCCCCACGACTGCCAGGACTCCAGTAGCGGGCCCACGACCTCCGGTTTTGCGTTCATTCCCATACCGGTCACCGTCGGCCCCGGCCGCACCAGCGAGGCACGGATACCGGTGCCCTCGAGTTCCATCCGCAGCTGCGCCACCATGGCCTCGACCCCGGCCTTGGCCGCGCTGTACGCCCCGTTCCACGGCCGCGGATGCGGCGCGCAGTCGGAACTGATCAGCACGACATCGCCGCGGCGGCGTTCGATCATACCGGGCAGCACCGCATGCGCCATCCGGTGCGCACCGATCAGATGGATCTGCACCTGATGCGCGAAATCCGCTGGGGCCATGTCCTGGATGAGGCCGAACTCGATATCACCGGCCCCGGAAACCAAGATCTCGGTGGGGCCGATTGCTTCCTCGGCCGCGGCCACGAAATCGTCCACGGAGGACTGGTCGGTGACATCGAGGCGGTGCGCGAACGCAGTCCCGCCGTCGGCGCGGATCTTGCCGGCCAGGTCTTCGAGGATTTCCACCCGGCGCGCGCCGAGCGCCACCGGATGCCCCTGCGCTGCCAGTTCCACCGCGGTGGCCGCGCCGATACCGGACGAGGCACCGGCGACGATGGCCGGCCGCTTCTCGGGATGGGGTTCGAACCGGGGCATTACCGCACCTCCACGGTGATCGGGAGCTTGGCGAAGCCCCGCACATTGCTCGAGTGCACGCGTTCGATACCGTCCTCGCGCACCTGGTAGGACTTGACGCGCGAAACGAATTCACGCAGGGCGACGGTGGCCTCCAGCCGCGCCAGATGGGCGCCGAGGCAGAAATGCACACCGGCGCCGAAGCTGGCGAGGTTGCCCTTTTCGGCGCGGTCGAGATCGAAGCTGTCGCCGTCGTCGAACACGTCCGCGTCCCGGTTGGCCGAACCGATCAGCAGCAGAACTTTGGCCCCGGCCGGGATCACCTTGCCGTGGTACTCGAGATCCTCGGTAGCGGTCCGCGCGACCATCTGGCTGGACGTGTCGTAGCGCAGGGTTTCCTCGACCCAGTCCGAGACGCGTTCCGTATCGTCGGCGACCTTGGCGTACTGCTCCGGGTTGTGAGAGGCCCAGTACAGGGCGTTACCGAGCAGTTTGGTGGTGGTCTCGTTACCGGCGACGACCATCAGGAACATGAAGCCGATGATTTCGTCGTCGGTGAGCGAATCGCCGTCGATCTCGGCGTCCAGCAGTGCGGAGGTGAGATCGTCGGTGGGATTCTCGCGACGTTCGGCAACCATGTTCGCGTAGTAGACGACCAGGTTCAGCGAGGCCTCGATCGCCGAATCCGGAACATCGGTGACGCCGTCCTCGCGGTGCATGACCATATCGGCCATCCGGCGGATTTCGGCGCGGTCGGCGGCCGGTACGCCCATCATCTCGGAGATGACGTCCATCGGCAGTTTGCCGGCGACTTCCTCGATCCAGTCGAATTCGCCACGTTCGAGGGCCGGCACCAGGTATTCGAGGGTGAGCTCGTGGATACGGGCTTCCATATCGGCGACCCGTTTCGGCGTGAAGCCCTTGAACACCAGGCGCCGCATCCGCATATGCCGGGGATCATCCATCGCCAGGAACGACATGGTGCGGTGGGCGTCGGGGCCCCAGGCGGCCGGGTCGAGGGAGACGCCGTTGGCGTTGGACAGTTGCGTGGCGTTGCGGAAACCGTTCGTCACATCGGCATGCCGAGACAGCGCGTAGAAATCGAGTTCCGCGTTGTAGTAGAGCGGTGCCTCCGCGCGCAGCCGGGCGTAGGTCGGGTACGGGTCTTCGTGGAAGACGTAGTCGTACGGGTCGAATGTCACCGGCTCCAACGATGCTGCCGTCATCGGATCCACCTCTGTTTCGATAACGAGTTCTCGCCGGACGGGGCCGTGCACCCGGCAGGGGGAGACACATAGCTGGACATGTGTCTGGACGGTACCAGCGGCACGCCGCCGCGACAATGATCGCACGAGAATCGGACGGTGAAACAGGTCGATACGCGGCGGTCGACGCCGCCTTCCGCTCCATACCCACAGGATCGGACAGGATCGCGCACGATCAATGGAAGGCGGTCGCGGATAGAACCGGTTCTTGCACTACCAGAAGAGTCCGGACTATATTCCATACACCTGTCCAGACAGTATTGGGGTCTTTAATGAACAGTCTTCTGCCCGGCGACAGCTCCCGACTGCTGATCGGCGGTAGCCTCGTCGCCGGCGGCAACGGCGTGTTCGACAATGTGAACCCGGCGACCGAAGAGGTCATCGGCACCGCGGCCGACGCAGACGCGGCCGATATGAACGCCGCCATCGCCGCCGCCCGCACCGCCTTCGACGAGACCGACTGGTCCCGCGACCACTCCTTCCGGGTGCGCTGCCTGGAACAGCTGCAGGCAGCGCTGAAAGCACATGCGGAAGAACTGCGTGAGATCACGATCGCCGAGGTGGGCGCGCCGCTGATGTTCACCAGCGGCCCGCAACTGGACGGCCCTATCGAGGATCTGAGCTTCGCCACCCAGCTGGCCGCGAACTACGAATGGGAAACCGAACTCGGCGTCTCGGCACCGATGGGAATCAGCACCCACCGGGTGATCCGGCGCGAAGCGGTCGGCGTGGTCGGAGCGATTACGCCGTGGAACTTCCCGCATCAGATCAACTTCGCGAAACTGGGCCCGGCCCTGGCGGCGGGCAACACCATCGTCCTGAAACCGGCCCCCGACACTCCGTGGTGCGCGGCGGCACTCGGTTCGATCATCACCGAGGAAACCGATATCCCGCCCGGTGTGGTCAATATCGTCACCTCCTCCGATCACGGCCTGGGCGCCCAGCTGTCCGGCGACCCCCGGGTCGATCTGATCAGTTTCACCGGCTCCACCGGCACCGGACGCGCTGTTATGGCCTCGGCCGCGGCGAATCTCAAGAAAACCTTCCTCGAGCTGGGCGGTAAATCGGCCTTCATCGTGCTCGACGACGCCGATCTGGCCACCGCCGTGAGCTACGCCGGTTTCTCGCTGTGCGTCCACGCCGGCCAAGGCTGCGCCCTCACCACCCGGCTGCTGGTGCCGCGCGCCCGGTACGACGAGGCGGTGGAGGCCGTGGCAGCCACCATGAGCGGAATCCGCCCCGGCGAACCCACCTCCCCCGGCACCGTCTGCGGCCCGGTGATCTCCGACCGGCAGCGTTCCCGGGTGCTCGGGTATATCGACAGCGCGCGCGCCGACGGCGGCCGCATCGTCACCGGCGGCGGGCGCCCGGCCGAACACGAGCGCGGATTCTTCGTCGAACCCACCGTGATCGCCGACCTCGACAACAGCGCGAAGGCCGCCCAGGAGGAGATCTTCGGTCCCGTCCTCGTAGTGCTGCCCTACGACGGCGACGACGACGCCGTCCGGATCGCCAACGATTCCCCATACGGCCTGTCCGGCGCCGTCTGGGGCAAGGATCCCGAGCGGATCCGGCGGGTCACCGACGGGGTGCGCACCGGAACCCTCGGTGTCAACGGCGGTATGTGGTACAGCGCCGACGCCCCGTTCGGCGGCTACAAACAGTCCGGTATCGGACGCGAGATGGGGGCCGCCGGATTCGAGGAGTACCTCGAGACCAAGCTCGTCGCGACCGCACAGTAGCTCCGGTCCACCGACAGGCACAGTAACCGCGGCACAGCGACAGCACGATGGCCGCCGTAATCCGTAACTTCTTCCCCACCAGGCTTTCCACAGCAGCGAGGAGCTCGATCCCATGGCTCGTTTCACCGGTCGCACCGCCATCGTCACCGGCGCCGCCCGCGGTATCGGCGAGGTCTACGCGCAGGCACTGGCCGCCGAGGGCGCATCCGTCGTCGTCGCGGATCTGAACGCCGAGGGCGGGACGGCGGTCGCCGAGAAGATCGTGGCCGACGGCGGCACCGCATCGTTCCATCCGGTCGACGTCTCCGACCCGGAATCCGCCAAGACGCTGGCCGATTTCACCGTCGAGAAATACGGCAAGATCGACCATCTGGTCAACAACGCCGCCATCTACGGCGGAATGAAACTGGATCTACTGCTCACCGTGCCGTGGGACTACTACCAGAAGTTCATGTCGGTGAACCTGGACGGCGCGCTGGTGATGACCCGCGCGGTATGGGAGAACATGGCAGCCAACGGGGGCGGCTCGATCGTGAACCAATCATCGACGGCCGCCTACGTATACAGCGGTTTCTACGGTCTGGCCAAGGTCGGTATCAACGGGCTCACCCAGCAGCTGGCCACCGAACTCGGCGGCTCGAATATCCGGATCAACGCCATTGCCCCCGGCCCCACGGATACCGAAGCCACGAAGACCACCACACCCGAAAGCATCGTCAAGGATATGGTCAGCCGCTTGCCGCTCAAGCGGATGGGCACCCCGGAGGATATGGCGGGTGCCCTGCTGTACCTGCTGTCCGACGACGCGAAATGGGTCACCGGGCAGATCTTCTGCGTCGACGGCGGTCAGGTGATCCGCTGATGAGCGGCGACGGGGGCGGCGGCACCCGGGTCGGTTTCATCGGCCTGGGCGATATGGGCGCGCCGATGGCGAAGAAGCTGCTGCACTGGTCCGGTGGGCTCACCGTCTGCGATACCCGGCCCGAGGCCGTGCAACCGTTCACCGACGCGGGCGCCGAGGCCGCCGGCAGCCCGGCCGAACTCGCCGCGAAATGCGGTGTCGTTTGTGTCGCGGTGGTGAACGACCAACAGGTCCGCACCGTGCTGACCGGCGAGAAAGGCGTGCTGAGCACTGCCGCGCCGGGAACCGTGGTGGCGGTGCACTCCACTATCGGCGACGAATCGGCCGTGGAATTCGCCCGGCTGTGCGCCGAACGCGGCGTCGAACTGGTCGACGCCCCGATCAGCGGTGGCGCCGCGGGCGCGAACAGCGGACGACTCGCGGTGATGGTCGGCGGCAGCGACAACGCCGTGGCCGCGGTACGGGAACCCTTCGGCTGCTTCGCCGATCTGGTGGTGCACGCCGGTGAAGTCGGGGCGGGCACCCGGATGAAATTGGCCCGCAACCTGCTGCATTTCATCTCGTTCACCGCCGCCACCGAGGCGCAGCGGCTGGCCGAGGCCGCGGGCCTCGATATCGCCGCGCTCGGCAAGGTGGTCCGTCACTCGGATGCGGTGACCGGCGGGGCCGGTTCGATCATGCTGCGCGATACCACCGCGCCCCTCGAGGAGGGCGATTTCTGGCTGCCCATCCTCACCCATGTCCGTGAACTCGGCGAAAAAGACCTGTCCCTGGCGCTCGAACTGGGCGGCCGGATGGGCACCGAACTCCCGTTGGCGACCCTCGCGCTGTCGCGTTTCGGCGACGGGCTCGGCGTCGGGCAGGGCGCGATCTCGGCCGCATGGGACTCCGCCGGCTCCGCTCAGCGGGACAGGCCGGCCACCGCCGCGGCGTCCCGTGGCAGCATCGCCGGGCAGGAGGTCGCCGCTGCCGACCAGCGCAATAGCGGCTCCCCGGCGCAGAACGACAGTAAGGAATCCGAATAATGGCCGACGCCACCACCCTCCGACCGCTGTCCGCGGCCGAGGTCACCGAATGGGACCGCACCACCGATGTGGTGGTCGCCGGCTACGGGATCGCCGGCGTCTGCGCCTCGATCGAGGCCGCGCGGGCCGGGGCGCAGGTTCTCATCCTGGAACGCACCAGCGGCTGGGGCGGGGCGGCGGCGCTGGCCGGCGGGTTCATCTATCTCGGTGGCGGTACACCGCTGCAACGCGCGCTGGGTTTCGAGGACAGTCCGGAGAACATGGAGAAATTCATGGTCGCCGCGCTGGGTCCGGGGGTCGACCGGGAAAAGATCGCCGACTACTGCCGCGGCAGTGTCGAACACTACGAATGGCTGGTCGCCAACGGCGTGCCCTTCAAAGAGGAATTCTGGGGCGAGCCCGGCTGGGAACCCCCGCACGACGAAGGCCTCATGTACACCGGTGGCGAAAACGCTGCACCGTTCAACACCGTCGCCGATCCGGCACCCCGCGGCCACGTTCCGCAGATGTCGAACAAGCGGACCGGTTCGAAGGGTGGCGGCTACATGCTGATGAAACCGCTCGCCGAAGCCGCCGAAAAGCTCGGCGTCACCGCCGAATACGACACCCGGATCCAGCGGCTGATCGTGGACGGCGACCGGGTGGTCGGCGTGGTGGCCAAGCAGTACGGCAAGGAGCTGACCATCCGGGCCGAACGCGGAGTCGTACTGGCCACAGGCAGTTTCGCCTACCACGAGCAGATGATCGAAGGTTTCGCCCCGCGGCTCATCGGCCGCCCGGGCGCCGCCATCGAAGAACACGACGGAATTGCCATCCGGCTGGCCCAGGCTCTCGGCGCCGATCTGGCGCATATGGACGCCACCGAGGTCGCGTTCTTCGGTGACCCGCAGATGATGGCGCGCGGCATCCTGGTCAACGGCCGTGGGCAGCGGTACGTCCCGGAGGACACCTATCCCGGCCGGATCGGGCAGATGACGCTGTTCCACCAGGAGAACCAGGCGTACCTGATCATCGGCGAGGCCGCTTACGAGGAATCACTGACCACCGAGACCTCCACGCCGTTCTTCCGGCAGCCGCCCACCTGGGCGGCGGAAACCATCGCCGAACTCGAATCCGATATGGGTCTGCCCGAGCTCGCCCTGCAGAGCACCGTCGAGCTCTACAACACATACGCAGCGAACGGCCAGGACCCCCTGCTCGGCAAGAAACCGGAGTGGACCAAACCTCTCGAAGGCCCGTTCGCGGCGTTCGATATGCGCGGTTTCACGGCGGGGTTCACGCTGGGCGGATTGCGCACCGACCTGGATTCGCGGGTCCTGCATGTCGACGGCCGGCCGATCGCCGGACTGTTCGCGGCGGGGCGTTGCACTTCGGGTGTCTGCGCGGGCGGCTATGCCAGCGGAACGTCGCTGGGCGACGGCAGCTTCTATGGCCGCCGGGCCGGGATTGCGGTCGCGAAAGCGTGAAACGGTACATTCAGACACATGTCCGAAGGTGAACCTCTCGTCGTCGAAGCGACCCGTCGCCGCCTGTCCGCGAAACAGGCCGATACGGTCGACAAACTGACGAAGGCAGCGGTGGAGGTGCTCACGCGCGAAGGTTTCGCGGGGATGACCATTCGTATGGTCGCCGCCGCGGCCGGTGTGGGTACCGCCACCGCGTACACCTATTTCTCGTCGAAGGAACACCTCGTCGCCGAAATCTTCTGGCGGCGGCTGGTGGCAGCGGATTCCCCGGTCAGCGACGATCCCGACCCCACCGTGCGGGTGGTGGCCGAACTGCGTTCCATCGCCCTTCTCGTCGCCGACGATCAGGAGGTCGCAGGTGCGGTCACCAGCGCACTGCTGGGCCGCGACCCCGATGTGGCGCATCTGCGGGCCCGGATCGGCCTGGAGATCCGCGCCCGGATCGAACGTGCCCTCGGCCCCGGCGCCGATCCGGAAATCGTGGTCTCCCTCGAGCTCGTCTACGCAGGCGCGCTCGTGCGGGCCGGTATGGGTTACGCGTCCTACGCCGATATTGCCGACCTCATCGAGAAATCGGCCCTGTTGATCCTGCGCTGAGCAGCGAAAGAAAGCTTCGGTAGAAACTGATGGACCGCCCCAAGCAACTCGATTCGTCCCTGGTACCCACCTTCATCAAGTACATGTCCAAGGTCAACACCTGGACCTACAAACGCACCGGCGGCCGCATCGGCGGGACCTGGCGCGTGGGGGCGGGGTTCCGTAAACCGGTGCCCACGCTGCTGCTCGACCATATCGGCCGCAAATCCGGTAAGCAGTTCACGATTCCGCTGCTGTACCTGCGCGACGGCGCGAATACCGTCATCGTCGCCTCACAGGGCGGCCTGCCGAAGAATCCGCAGTGGTACTACAACCTGGTCGCACAGCCGGATACCGCGATCCAGATCGGCAAGGAGCGGATCCCGGTCCGCGCCCGCCTCGCCGATGACAGCGAACGCGACCGGCTGTGGCCGCAACTGCTCGAGTTGTACGCGGATTTCGCCAGCTACCAGTCCTGGACAGAACGCAAGATCCCGGTCTTCGTCCTCGAACCCCGCGCCTGACGCGCTGCGCCGCGCGCCCGGATGCAGGCGGCCCGGGTTCCTGCCGACGGCCGACAGGAACCGCTGCAACCTGCACATGACGACTACGGAGCCGCCGGTACGTTGGCGCGCTCGGCGCCGAGTGTGGTGTCCGGCCCGTGCCCGGTGTGCACGACCGTTTCGTCCGGTAGTGCGAACAGAACGTCGTTGATGGACGAGAGGATGGTCGGGTAGTCCGAATACGACCGCCCGGTCGCCCCCGGACCCCCCTCGAACAACGTGTCCCCGCTGAAAACCACGCCGTTGTCCGGCAGGTACAGGCAGCACGAGCCCGGGGAATGCCCCGGTGTGTTCAGTACCCGCAGTTGCGCACCGGCGATCTCGAAGACCTCGCCGTCCGCCAGCCCGCGGTATTCGACACCGGGATGCGTCTGCTGCCACAGCACATCGTCGGCGGGGTGCAGATGGATCGGGGCGCCGGTGGCTGCCGACAGGGTGGGCGCTACCGTCACGTGATCGTTGTGGGCGTGGGTGCAGATGATGGCGGTGACCCGGCGACCGGCCACCGCGTCGAGGATCGGCTGGGCGTCGTGCGCCGCATCGATGATCACCACCTCGGTGTCGCCACCGACCAGCCAGATATTGTTCGCCACATCCCAGCATCCGCCGTCCAGGCAGAATTGGCCTTCGGTGACGATCCGCTCGACCCGGGCCGTCACAGGACCACCACCGAACGCAGCACGGCACCGCCGTGCATGGTGGTGAAGGCCTGGTCGACGGCGTCCAGGCCGATCCGCTCGGTGACGAACTTCTCCAGCGGGAGCCGGCCCTGTCGATACAGGTCGATCAGCATGGGGAAATCGCGTTCGGGCAGGCAGTCGCCGTACCAGGACGATTTCAGCGATCCACCGCGGCTGAAGAAATCGATCAGCGGCATCTCGAGCTTCATATCGGGAGTCGGGACGCCGACCAGCACTACGGTGCCGGCCAGGTCCCGGGCGTAGAAGGCCTGCTTCCAGGTTTCGGGCCGGCCGACGGCATCGATCACGACATCGGCCCCGAAACCATCGGTCAGCTCCTGGATCGCCTCGACCGCATCCGTGGCGGAGGCGTCGACGGTATGCGTGGCGCCGAGTTCCCGGGCCCAGTCGAACTTCCGGGCGTCGGTGTCCACGGCGATGATGGTTGCGGCGCCCGCCAGCCGCGCGCCGGCGATCGCGGCATCACCGACGCCACCGCAGCCCAATACCGCGACAGAGTCACCCCGGCCGACGTTGCCGGTGTTCACGGCGGCACCGAGCCCGGCCATCACACCACAACCCAGCAACCCGGCGACCGCGGGATCGGTCTCCGGATCCACCTTGGTGCACTGGCCCTCGTGTACCAGCGTCTTGTCCGCGAACGCACCGATACCGAGTGCGGGGGTGAGTTCGGTACCGTCCTCGAGCGTCATCGGCACACTGGCGTTGAAGGTGTCGAAGCAGTACCAGGGCCGCCCGCGTTTACAGGCCCGGCACTGTCCGCAGACCGCACGCCAGTTCAGGATCACGAAATCGCCCGGCTCGACATGGGTTACCGCCGAGCCCACGGTCTCCACCACACCGGCGGCCTCGTGGCCGAGCAGGAACGGGAATTCGTCGTTGATCCCGCCTTCGCGATAGGTCAAGTCGGTATGGCATACGCCGCAGGCCTGGACTTTCACCACCACATCGCGCGGCCCGGGGTCGGGCAGGACAATCGGGACCAGTTCGACCGGGGCACCGGGACTGCGGGCGATAACACCTCGAACCTGCTGGGGCACTGTGTCTCCTCTCGGGGCGGTCATGCGGTGATGCACGATGCCGCATACGTTATCCGCCGCACCGTCCCACCGCGCGGGTCCGGGGTATCCGAATGGGCACCTACCGGAGGTCGCGGGGCACCGGGCACAGTACGGCGGGACGCCCACCGGACGCCCCGCCGCATTACCGGCAAACCCTCAGAGAACTCCCCAGGCCTGCAGGATATAGGTCACATTGGCGGCAATGTTCGTGACGAGATTCGCCAGATTCAGGGCCGCGGACCCGGTTTCGATCATCTGCTACTTTCCTCCTGATCCGTCCCGACCGGAGCCCAAAATACCCACGGTGGCCCAGCCGGGCAAACGTCCGATTACCCGGCTCGAGGGCTCGGACGCAGCAGATGTCGACCGGAAATTCGACGCCCATGTGTCCAGAAGATTGACCGGACACCTGTCCCACTCAGTGCGCACACCACGCACACGAGTGCGCGAAAGGATCGCGGATGCGGGCTCCACCGGCCGTTCGACGAGCGATCGGCGGAACCGGCCACCGGCGTGGACCGATCAGCCGGCGACCCGCACCTCGGGTTCGGGGCCCGGCCCGTCCGCCCGCAACTTGAGCAGTGTCAACCCCGCGGTACAGGCGAGGATGAGACCGATAACACTGATCACGACATGCAAAGTGGCGATTCCGTAGACCGCCGCCCCGAGCCCTCCGGCGAAAACCAGCCAGCCGAGAACTCTGCTCACCGTTGCCCCGGAACCGGACGAACCGGTCACCACCGGCTCCGCGTCCGCCTTCCGCGTCTCGGGCACCTCTGCCGCGCCGGGCAGATCGGTGGTGGTCTGGTCTCCCATCATCTACTCCTCGATGGCGCCGATCCGGAAATCATGTAGCGCCTACCACTGCGGTGCATCGGCACCGCGGACTCCGGTGTCCCATGCGTCACTTCCGCAACATACGCTAAGGCCACAACCCGCCGATTGTTACGCAACACAAGCACACGACACGCGGACGATATCAATTCGATACCTGATATACCCGCCGTGAGCGGACCTTACACACGGTAACCAGCGGAATCGGCAGGGCGGGGGGTAGTTACACCGGACACCCTCGATTAAGGTGAGGCCACTGACTTATCACAGGAGCGTCACCGATGGACAGCAAAACGAAGGTCGCCGGCCCCCTGGCCGCCGCCGGTGCGGTATCCCTCGGGCTGGTGTTCATCGGCGCCTGCGGGGTCGGTCAGGAAGACACCTACGTACCACCGCCACCGATCCACTCGGGATCTCAGGCGGTCGAACAGGCACGCTACGCGGACCCGACGGCCACCACGGTCGCCCAGGTACTGATCCCGCCGTCCCCCACCTGGCGGATGGCACCCGAACCGCCGCCACGGCGCACGCTGCCGCCGGAATACCAGATTTCGGTCACCTCATCGGCCGCCGCGTCGACCGGGCCCGGCGAGACAACCGACAGCGACGAGACCACCAGGCGCGCCACGCTGTCCGCCACACCCGGTGAGTTGCCCATCCCGGAACAGGATTCGGCCGCGACCTCGTCACCCGCCACGGAAATCGAGCCGGCCCACAGTGAATCACCGATTCCACTACCGGCTCCGACCGGCACAGAGGCCGCCCCGCCGACCTCTGTCGTCCCGGGCCCCACCACGACGATCGAGGAACCCGGCGACTCCGAAACACCGGTCACCCCCGAGTCGCCGGCGACCACCGAGCCCGTGGGCAGCGAGACCGTTCCGGGCACCGAAGCCGCACGTACCACCTCGACTCCGGTGGCACCGGAATCCCAGCAATCCATGCCCTTCGGGCTACCGGCCGACACCACCGAGACCGGTGCGCCGGAATCCGGCGCACTCGTCCCGACGATCACGATCGCACCGGCCATCCCTCCTCGGTTCGGTGGCTGACAGCCTCCGTTCGAAGCCGCGAACCCGGCGCCGTCAGAGCTCGGCGTAGGCGATCGCCCGTTGCGCACCGATCACCATGGGCCGCAGCGAATTCGTGAAACGCTCGGCATCGACAGCGGCGATATCGACCATCGTGCCGGTATGGATCGCATAGCGGCCGTCCCCGGCGATATCGACCCAGCACAGCACACCGAACGGGTCCGTCCTGGCCGGCCGGTGCACGGAGACCACGAGCTGGCCGATACCGTCGCGCGGCTGTTTGAGCCGCTGCCGGATCCGGGTCGCCACAGTGGGGCCCGCGACCGGCACGGTGACCCGGTCCCGGCCGTCACGGACGACCTCCGCCCGCGGCGCACGCAACCGCGCCCCGCGACCGACCGGGGCGGCCGGTAGCGCGGCAACGACACGCACGGGCAGGGAGGTGGCGGCCCCGGCCGCGATCCGGATATCGCCACCTCGATCCGGACCGCCGCCCGGTCGCTGCGTCGCCACGACCCCGATATGTCCCGCCGATGCACCGAGCACACGGGTGATGGGCGCCCCCGCGCCGTCCTGCCCGAAGACCGACACACTCACCTCCGGAGCGGACAGAACCCGCAGGGCTGCTTCCAAATCGGCATCGAGACCGGTCTCGCACCAATGCTGTAGCGCGGGCAGCTGGGCCGCCCGCTCGGCGGAATCCCGGGCGGACAACCGCACCGCCAGGGGGTAGGGAAGGCGATCACCCACCGTCTGTTCCCAGGCCAGCGCCAACTGGTCCGGGGTGAGGATCCAATTCACTCCGCTTCGGTCCACTCGCCCAGAACCGGCGGGGTGGTGGGTTCGAGGGTGCCGATCAGCTGCCCGCCGGGTTCGGCTTCTTCCAGGAAGGTGAGCTCCTCGTCGCCGAAATGCAGGTCGTCGTCCTCGTCGCCGGGCCGTTCGGTGCGCGCGGGCGCCACCGGGGAACTCGAGCGCACACTATCGGCCGCCATCGCACCGCCCATCATGCCGCCGATCGCGCCCGCACCCATCCCGGTGATCGCATCCCCACTCGAATTACGTTGCTGTTCTTCATGATCGCGTTCGCTGCCGGACCCGGTTCCGGCCCCGGCCGGACGGACCGGCACGGCGAATACCGGCGCACTCGGTGTGCTTGCCGGCGCCGCCGGCGCACTCCCGCCGGATACGGCCGGGGCGGTGGGCGCGGGTCCAGGTAGCTGTGTTCCGGCGGTGGTGGTGGCCTGGGGTTGATCCGCCGGGGCGGGCGCTGCTGCGGCTACCGGAAGGGCGGCGGCAGCGGGAGGTGCATTCGTGCCGGCGGAAGCCGGATCGCTTGCGGATGCTTCCTGGGGAGCCGATGTGGCCGTCGGCGCCGAGGCAGTATCCGGTGCGTACGAAACAACCTTCCCCGCCGGCGAACTCACGCCGGTTGCTGTTGCGGCGGGCGCGGTGGCCGAGGCCGGTGTGTCCGGCTCCCCCGGCCCCGGATCGGGCAGATCGGGAAAGGCGGGGACCTGAGAGCCGGTCGGGATGAAGGCGCCGAGGTAGACGCTTTCCATCACCCGCACGGCGTCCGCGCGTGCGTTCTCGGCTGCCTGCTGGCCGGCGATATTGCCCGTCGCCGCATGGGGATCCAGGAGGGCCGCCGGCAGGTCCGGCCGGACTCCGGACGGTTCGCCGATACCGGTACGGAGCGTTTCCGCGGCATCACCCGCCTGCCCCAGCCGTTGTCCCACCGTGGTCAGCACGTCGGCGAGCTGCCGGCCCGCCGCCTCGAAATCCCGGACCGCCGCGCCTGCGAGACCCGCGGCGGCGCCCCGCCAGCCATCGGATATGGTGCCGCGGATTTCGGTATGTGCCTGTGTTACAGCGTCGTTCAGGCCGGACGCCGCACCCTGCCACAGTTGGCCGCCGGTCTGCAGAGCGGACGGATCCAGCAGCGATACGCCGGCGTGGATTTGCTCGTGGGTGAGATTGTCGAAAACCTCGACCGTAGGTGCGTAATCCGGGTCCACGCGATTGTGGGCACCCCGGAGCCCTGTCCGCGGTAGCTCACGCACCGGACACCCCCGTAACCTCGACCGGCGTGGCGCCGAGCGCGGCCGCGACCTCGGAATCGGCGTGCTGGTAGGCCACCGCAGCGCTCCGGAAGGTTTGCGCCATCTGCCGCGCCGCATTCGCGTAATTGCGCAGCGCCGCAATCGCATCGCCGGCCTTACCTTCGAAACCACCGCGCAGCGCCGCACCGGAATCGAATCCACCGAACCCCGGCAGCGAAACCGCGCCGCCGAGTGTTTCGATCTGCGCGTCCACCTGATCGGCCAGCTGCTCGTAGCGCAGTGCACACCGCTCCGGCGCGCCCTCGGCGACCAGAACTCCATCGATCCACAGCTCTCCGTCGTCGACGGCCGAGCCGAGCGCGGCAATCGTATTCGGCTGCATCACCGGACCCCCTTCCTCTGCCGCCGGCGCCCAGCGGCTCTCGTCATCGCCGCTCCGGCCCCGCGACGATCTCCTGCGTCCATTGCACGATATCCGCCGCGACCCGGCCGCGCACGCGCTCGTGCAGCAGATCGTGCCCCGCATCCGGGTACTCGCGCAGCTGCACCGAATCATGTCGCCGCGCCCAGTCCCGCACCGCCTCGATCGGCGCCCGCCGGTCGTCGACCCCGTGCACCGCCAGCACCCGCGGCAGCCGCGCGATCTGCGCAGGTGTACCGCCGAACGCCCGCTGCGGGGTACCGCACAACACCAGTCCGGCCAGCTCGCGGGCGTCCAACAGCGGATCGGCGGAGTATTCCGCGGCTTTCGGTGCCGCGTTGTGCCCGGGAGCCGGGGCCTGCGGCCGGGCGGCGCCGAGCGCGGCCAGCGCCGTGATCGCCCCCAGCGAATGTCCCATGAGCGCCAGTGGCAAATCCGGGACGAGGTCGCGCACGACCTCGGTGAAGCGCACCGCGTCATCCACCAGATCGGCCATGTCCAAAGGGCGTTCGGGATCGCCTTCGCTGAGCCCCTGCCCGGCGGTATCCAGCGTCCACATCGCGATTCCGCCGATGTTCAGCCGACGCGCGAACTCGTGATAATGCCCGCTGTGCTGCCCCGAGCCGGGTAACAGTGCCAGCGCGGCAACAGCCCCGTCGACCGGCCGTTCCCGATAGTGCAACCGGCCACGCGCGCCCTCGAAAAACCCCATGATCGAATTCTGGCAAGTACCGATGCGCGGGCGGAGCCCGGCAGGATCTCATGGGCCACGAGGGCGCGGCTGCGCAGGGAGGGCCCCGAGTTCACAGCCGGAACAGCCCGCGCGACCGGCACCGCCTCTCTCGAGCCTTCGATCGAAGGTGGCGCCGACGCGGCGTGACAGTGTCCGGATACACCGGCCAAATCGCGTGCACACACGGGCCGGCCAGATCGCATGCACGCGGGAGCCGTCGGTGCCCGTGGGCCGACCCGCGCACCGGTCGACGAACTCACCGTCCGACGGCGCCGCCGCAACTACGGTCCGGGATGCCGATTTCCCGCCGGCAAGGGCCCAACTACCGCGACGTCGTATCCCCGGTCGACATAGCCCGCGAGCGGCGACGATCGGCTACTGTCGCCGTGTCGCCGTGTCGACGTGTCGACGTGTCGCCGTGTCGCCGTGTCGACGGGAGACGGCCGTCTGCCGCTCGCCCGGGCAGAACCGGAAGACATCGCTCGCACCATCACCTTCCTCACCGCCGGACGCCGGAGGGATGACCGGCGCGGCGAATCGACCGTACGGTGGTGCGCCCACGCAGCGGTATCCGGACATCGTCGAACGAGTCGCCGGTGTGGCGTGTGTTGTGCACCGCGCCCCCGACAAATTGCGGCAGAGGCCGGGTCCGGACATCCGAGCTGTCACCGCGGGTGACGCCGGTCCGGCAAGTCGGTTACGCCGGAGCGGGCTGAGCGTCCGGCGCCGGGGCGCCGGACTGTGCGGGGGCCGCCGGGGCCTGCGGTGCGGCCGCATCCGGCGCGGGAACGGCCGGGGCGGGCGGCAGGTCCGGCACGGAGAACAAGCCGACCGTGGGCGTCATCACGCAGAGCGCACCCGGGTAGTTCACGGTTCCCCACATGGAGGCGAGGACGGTCCCGGGCCCGCTGTCGACGGTCCGCGACAACGAGGCGGTACCGAACTCGGTGACATCGCTGAGCGTATCCAGCCCGCTGCGGCCGTTGTTGATATTGATCCAGGCGACCACCAGGCCCGAGGCCTGCGCGATGCCGGAGTGCCGCGGGGTGGCGTGGAAGGTCAGCGTGCCGGGGGTACCGCTCAGGTTGAGACTGGGGCCGTTGGCGGTGGCGGCCGCGAAGGTTGTGGTGATCACGCCGTTGCTGCCGCAGCCGAAGGTCGGGGCGGCGTAGACGAAGGGGGCGTAGGCGCTGATATTGCTGATCTCGCTGGCGGCCACGATGTCGTGGTAACTGCGCAGCGCGTCCACGCCGGGGCGGGCGGCCGGGTCGGCAGCGGTCTGTTCGGTGAGCGCGGTCAGCGCGGTTTCGCCGGGTGTCGGTTCGGGCTCGGGAGCGGCGGCCGCCGGGGTGGTGAAGGTGAGCGCGGCACCGATACCGAGGACGGCCGCTGCGGCCGCGGTTCGGGCGACGATTCTGTTGTGCACTGCTGAACTCCCTATATCCGCTCGCGGCGATGGCAGGCCGGATCCACCGGCAATCCCCCGCCCACCGCTGCAAGTTACCAGCACCGGTGGAACACCGCCGGGTCACACTCCGCTCTCGGCCCGCGTTATCGGCGGCAAGCGACGGGTGTATGTGATGCACTCGACGCGGCAGGATTGAGCAGGGGTGTAAATTCGATGCGGGACAATCGAGACATATTTGGAGATGTGTATGAAATTAACTCTGTCTCCCGACGAGGTCGCCTTCCGCGACGAGCTGCGGAAGATCTACACCACCGCGATCCCCGCCGAGATCCGGGAACGCGTGAAGTACGGTCACGAGCTGTCCCGCGAGGACGTCGTGACGGCCCACCGGATCCTCAACGAGCACGGCCTGGCCGTGCCGAACTGGCCGGTGGAATGGGGCGGCAAGGACTGGACCCCTATGCAGCGCCATATCTGGCAGGACGAGCTGCAACTGGCCAGCGTGCCCGACCCGCTGACCTTCAACGCGACCATGATCGGCCCGGTCATCGCTCAGTTCGGCTCCGAAGAACTGAAGAAGCGCTTCCTGCCGGCCACCGCCAACCTCGACATCTGGTGGTGCCAGGGCTTCTCCGAACCCGACGCCGGCTCCGACCTGGCCTCGTTGCGCACCACCGCCGTCCGCGACGGTGACTCCTATATCGTCAACGGCCAGAAGATCTGGACCACCCTGGGACAGTGGGCCGACTGGATCTTCTGCCTGGTCCGCACCGACCCCAACGCCCCGAAGAAGCAGGCCGGGATCTCCATGCTGCTCTTCGATGTGAAATCCCCCGGCGTCACCGTCCGCCCGATCAAACTCATCGACGGCGGCTACGAGGTGAACGAGGTCTTCTTCGAGAACGTGCGGATCCCCGCCGATCAGCTGGTCGGCGAGGAGAACATGGGCTGGACCTACGCCAAATTCCTGCTCGGCAACGAACGCACCGGTATCACCGCCGTCGGCCGCACCAAGGTGAAGATCGGGGTGGCCAAGGAATACGCCGCGGCCACCAAATCCGGTTCGGGCACCCTGCTCGACGACCCGCTGTTCGCGGCGCGCATCGCCGAACTGGAGAACGAACTACTCGCCCTGGAACTCACCCAGCTGCGTGTGGTCTCGAATTCGACCGAGGGCAAACCGAATCCGGCCTCCTCGGTACTGAAGCTGCGCGGTTCCGAACTGCAACAGGCAGCCACCGAACTCCTGCTCGATATCGCCGGCCCGGATGCCCTGCCGGTCGGCGCCGGAGATATCGCCTCGCCCGAATGGGCGCAGCGCAGCGGCCCGGGCTACCTCAACTACCGCAAGACAACCATCTACGGAGGTTCCAGCGAGGTGCAGCGCACCATCATCGCCTCCTCGATCCTCGGATTGTGAGGTCAGGTTATGGATTTCGATCTCACCGACGAACAGGTCATGCTCCGCGATACCGTTCGTGACCTGCTCAATCGCCACTACAACCCGGAATCGCGGCTGGCTGTCACCGAAACCGACCTGGGCTGGAGCCGCGAGGTCTGGGGGCAGCTCGCCGAGCTGGGTGTTCTGGGACTGAGCTTCGCCGAGAAAGACGGCGGCATGGACGCCGGCCCGGTGGAGACCATGCTGGTGCTCGAGGAGTTCGGGCGCCGGCTCGCACCGGAACCGCTCCTGGACGCGGTGCTGGTACCGGGCGGATTGATCAGTGCGGCCGGTAGCGCCGATCAGCGGCAGCGGATCCTGCCCGAGGTCGCGGCCGGGTCGAAACTGCTCGCTTTCGCACACGGTGAACCGGGCACCCGCTGGCCCGATCACGCCGTGGAGACGACCGCTACCGCCGCCGGCGACGCCTACACGCTGACCGGTGTGAAGAACCCGGTACCGCACGGCGACTGCGCCGACGAACTGGTGGTCAGCGCAACACTGCCCGGCGGCGGCCTCGGCCTGTTCCTGGTCGCCGCGGACGCCGACGGAGTCACCCGGACCCCGTACAAGACGGTCGACAGTCTTCGGGGCGCCCAGGTGGAATTCGCCGCTGCGCCCGCGGAACTGCTGGGTACCGGCGATGCCACCGCCACCCTGGAATCGGTGCACGTCGCAGCCCAGGCCGGGTTGTGTGCCGAGTCGATCGGGGCGATGGAGGAATCGCTGCGGTTGACCACCGACTACTTGAAGACCCGGAAGCAGTTCGGGGTGACGCTGTCGAAGTTCCAGACACTCACCCAGCGCGCCGCGAATATGTACGTCTCGCTGGAGCTGGCCCGCAGCATGAGTTACTACCTCACCGCGGCCCTGGTCGATTCCGCGGACCCGGTGATCGCATCGCGGGCCCGGTTGCAGGTCGGCCGCTCGGCGCGGCATGTCGGGCAGGAGGCGATCCAGATGCACGGCGGTATCGGGGTCACCTCCGAATACCCGGTGAGTCACTATGTGGCCCGGCTGACCGCCATCGAGCGCACACTCGGCAGCAGCCTGGAACATCTGCGGATCCTGAGCGACCGCGTGGGTGAGTACGCACAGCCGGAGCTGTGATCACCCGCTCCGGCCGGACCTGCCGTCCCGAGGTCCGGCCGGAGCAACTCACTCCCCCTGAGCGGCTCGTATCCCGGCGGAACAAGACATCGACCGCACCGAGGGAAGTGGAGACCACCACAGTCGTGCCCGGCGAATCCAGTGTGCCGTCCGGGCCTCCGGGGCGACCTGGATCCGGCCCATCCGGACCACGAAGGCTCACCGGTTGATCCGGTAAATCAGTACATCACCCGGGCAGCTCTACAGCCCCCGAACAACTCGGTTCGCTCACCGGAGCAACTCACTGACCTCGGAATCGGCGAGCTGATGGAAATCCCGGTACGCGCCACCCACCCCGGCGAGCGCCGACGGTGCGTGCGGACACACCACCTCGTCGGCTTCCGCACGGATCCGCGGCAGCGCCTCCGGCGCCGCGACCGGAACCGCCACGACAAGGTGTCGCGGGTCTTGGGCGCGCGCCACCCGGCAGGCCACGACGACCGACGCTCCGGTGGCGATACCGTCGTCGACGATCACCACCGTGCGGTCGCGCAACGGGATCGGCGGACGGTCCCCCCGCCACAGCCGGCTGCGTCGCTCCAGTTCGTCGCGTTCCTCCGCTTCGATCGCATCAAGCCGCGCGCTGTCGAGGCCGGTCTGCCGGACCACATCGGAGTTGAACACCCGCACGCCCTGTTCCCCGATCGCCCCCGCCGCCAGCTCGGGCTGCCACGGCACACCCAGTTTGCGGACGAGCAGAATATCGAGGTCCCCGCCGATCACATCCCGAACCGCCGCCGCCACCGGCACACCTCCACGCGGCAACCCCAGTACCAGCGGACCCGGCGCCAGCGAATCCCCCGCACGCAGGTGCCTGAGTTCGTTTCCCAGCGCGCGTCCGGCAACTACCCGATCGGCGTAGAGCATCACCGTCGACGCTACTCGCTTCCGGTGCCACCGTCGTAGATCTCCACCGACACCGTTCGCCCATTGCCCCGCCGGTACTGCCAGGCAGCGGCCCGCCGGACCGGCCCGCGGTTCGGCTACGGGGCCGAGACGGTGAATCTACGCAGGGACAGGCTCGGGTTGGTCCGGCGCACCTTGTCCAGCAATTCCGGCTCCAGCGGGGCGAGCGCGATGCCGGGTTCGTCGGCCAATTCGCTCACGATCCGCCCTGCCGGGTCGACGATCATCGAGTGGCCCGCGCCACGTGGCCCACAGTGGTCGGCCGCGGCCAGGTAGACGGTGTTCTCGATGGCCCGGGCCCGCAACAGGGTGGCCCACTGATCGACCTTTCCCGGGCCCGGAATCCACTGAGCGGGCAACAGCAGGACCTGCGCGCCCGCGGCGGCCAGCCGCCGGAATCCCTCCGGGAAGCGCAGGTCGAAACAGGTCTGCAGGCCGAAGGTGAGCCCGGCGGCGGTGAACACGGGGGGCTCGGTGAGCGGGCCCGGGCGGACGATATCCGATTCGCGCTGACCGAATGCGTCGTAGAGGTGCACCTTGCGGTAGTGCGTGACGAGCGCACCGTCGGGTCCCAGCACCACCAGAGTGTTGTGGATCCGGCCGTCGTCCGGCGTGGTGGTCTCGACGACCCCGGCCACCAGATGTACTCCGGTGTCGGCCGCGAGGCGCGCAAGGGCGGTGACGAACGGGCCGTCGATCGGCTGGGCCGCGGCATGTACCCGTTCGTCGAGGCGGCCCAGGGCGAACATCGAATACTCGGGGGCGACCACGATGCGGGCGCCCTGGTCGGCGGCGGCGCGCACTCGCTCGGTGAGGGCCGCCAGGTTGGCGTCGATATCGGTATGGGGTGCGAACTGCACCACAGCCAGAGCCTGCGCGTCCGCGCGCGGCTGATCGGCGGGGTCGGCATCCATGCTGACACCGTATGGCCCGGTGGCCCGGACGACCAGGCCGTACCAGTAAACTCCTGGTCAATGAGCACCAATCAGGGCGACGGCAGCCTCGACGGAGACCCTGGCGACGCACAAGCCGAGAACGCCGAATCCGCCGGACCGTCATTCGCCGATCTCGGGATCGATGACCGAATCCTCTCGGCCATTGCCGATGTCGGCTACGAATCCCCCTCCCCCATCCAGGCCGCGACCATCCCCCCGCTGCTCGAGGGGGCGGATGTGGTGGGTCTCGCACAGACCGGCACCGGTAAGACGGCGGCGTTCGCCATCCCGATTCTGATGGGTTTGCTGCAGGACCGGCCGACCGGCAAACAGCCGGCTGCCCTGGTCCTCGCCCCGACCCGGGAGCTCGCGATCCAGGTCGCCGAAGCGTTCGGCCGCTACGCCACGCACATGCCGAACACACATGTGCTGCCGATCTACGGCGGGCAGAGCTACGGCGTGCAGTTGTCGGGTCTGCGCCGCGGCGCGCAGGTCGTGGTCGGTACTCCCGGCCGGGTGATCGATCATCTCGATAAAGGCACGCTGGACCTGTCCCAGCTGCGCTACCTGGTGCTCGACGAGGCCGACGAGATGCTGAAGATGGGGTTCCAGGAGGATGTGGAACGCATCCTCGCCGATACCCCCGCGCAGAAGCAGGTGGCACTGTTCTCCGCCACGATGCCGGCCGCGATCCGCAAAATTTCCAAGCAGTATCTGCGTGAGCCGGTCGAGATCACGGTCAAGTCCAAGACCAGCACCGCCACCAATATCACCCAGCGCTGGGTGCTGGTTTCGCATCAGCGCAAACTCGACGCCCTCACCCGGATCCTCGAGGTCGAGGCCTTCGAGGCCATGATCATCTTCGTGCGCACCAAACAGGCCACCGAGGAACTGGCCGAGAAGCTGCGTGCCCGCGGATTCTCGGCCGCGGCGATCAACGGCGATATCGCCCAGGCGCAGCGTGAACGCACTATCGGGCAGTTGAAGGCGGGAACCCTCGATATCCTGGTCGCCACCGACGTCGCGGCCCGGGGTCTCGATGTGGACCGCATCTCGCATGTGGTGAACTACGACATCCCGCACGACACCGAGTCCTACGTGCACCGGATCGGCCGTACCGGACGTGCGGGCCGCAGCGGCGAGGCCCTGCTGTTCGTCGCCCCCCGGGAACGGCATCTGCTGAAATCCATCGAACGCGCGACCCGGCATCCACTCACCGAGATGCAGCTGCCCAGTGTCGACGATGTGAACGCGCAGCGGGTCGCGAAATTCGGCGATGCCATCACCGAGAACCTGAGCTCGGACAATCTGTCGCTGTTCCGCAAACTCATCGAGGACTACGAGCAGGAGCACAACACCCCGCTGGCCGATATCGCCGCGGCCCTGGCGGTCGCCGCGCAAGACGGCGAGAGTTTCTTCCTCGAACCCGAGCCGGAGCCGGTGGAGCGGCCGCGCCGGGAACGACCGCCCCGCAACTTCGACGACGGCGGTTTCGACGATCGCCGCGGTCCGAGCCGGCATCGCGGAACCGGTGCCGAACTCGCCACCTACCGCATCGCCGTCGGTAAGCGGCACCGAGTGGTGCCGGGCGCGATCGTGGGCGCGATCGCCAACGAGGGTGGCCTGCGGCGCAGCGATTTCGGGCATATCAGCATCCGGCCCGATCACAGCCTCGTGGAACTGCCGGCCCAGTTGCCGCCGGAAACCCTGGATGCCTTGCGGAGCACCCGGATCAGCGGTGTGCTGATCCAATTGCAGCTCGACCAGGGGCCGCCCGGACATCGCTCGATCGGCCGCGGGCCGCGGCGCGACGGGCCGAAACGGCACGAGCGGCGTAAACCGCGTTCGTAGATTCCACGGTCCCTCCCACCAGGCCGGAGCCGGTGATTACAGTGGGCCGCGTCCGGTGTGCGCGTACCCGCTCGCCGGGTGAATCGCTGGGGCGCAGGAGGGCCGTGGGTGTTCGTTGTCGGTGATCGGGTGGTGTGCGGCGCCACAGATCTGGAGCGTGGGGCGCGCTGTGAGTTCGCGCTGCTGCGCGGACTCGACGCCGAACTGGGCACGGCTCCCGGAACCGCCAGCGCACCACCGGCCGGGGCAGGTGGTTACGGCGAATGCGGGGTACCGCCGGAAACCGCTTCCGGTTACGCGCAATTCGCCGCGCTGCGGACCGCCGTGCGGCACCGCCACGGTGGCGATGTGGTCGAACTTCCCCCGCCCGCCGACCCGGCCGATCCGCTGGGCGCCCTCGCCGCCGCACACAGTGCCACCGTCGCCGCGGTCCGCGCCGGCGCACCGGCGGTGCTGGGTGCGGTGTTCTTCGACGGAGACTTCTTCACCCACGTGGACGTGGCCACGCAGACCCCGCGCGGGCTACGGTTGCACGGCACCACCCGGGCTCGGCCGGTGCCCACCGCGCTGCGGCTCGCCGCGGCCGCGGAGTCCCTGGAATCGCTGTCGGTACCGGTCGATCCGCAGCTGCACATCCACGCCGGCGGTGACGTGCATACCGCCGAGGTCGCCGATGTGGCACCGGTATACCTGGCGTGCCGCCGCCGCATGCACCGGATCCTGGACGAACATTCGACCGAACTCCTGCCGGTGCAATGGGGTGATCCCCGCTTCCGGGCCTGCGGCCGCTGCGCGGTATGCACCGCCGCCCGCGCCGAGGCCCGCGATCTGCTGCTGGTCGCCGGGATGGATCCGGCCACCCGGACGGCGTTGCGCGCGGCCGGTATCACGACCATCGACAGGCTCACCACCCGGCTCGCGGCCCCGCCCGAGGTACCCGCAGCCACCCTCGCGCGGCTGCGTGCCCAGGCCGTCGTTCAGCTGCGGCAGGAACATTCCGGTCGCGGTGAACTGCTGCCGGCCGATCCGGCGGCCCTGGATATGCTGCCGCCGGCCACACCGGGCGATCTCGCCCTGCACGCCCACCCGGTGGCTCCGGATCGCCTACGGGTAACGGTGGCCTCCCGGGAATCCATCCGGTTCTCCTGCGAACTACCGGTCGAACCACCCGCGGACGAGCTTTCCCCGCAACGCCGTACGGCTCTGCGTGACGGCGCCCGCCGCGCATTCTCCGATCTGCTGGCCGCGCTCACCGAACCGTTGCCGACCGACCCCGGCCTGCATATCTTCCATTACACGGCCGCCGCCCGCTCGCTGTTGCTGCACACCGCCGGCCGTCTCGGCGCCGGGGAGGAAACCGTGGACGCACTGCTGCGGGCAGGCGTTCTGGTGGACCTGTATCCGATAGTGCGCGGCGCCTTCGTCCTCGGCACCCCCTCCTATACCCTGCGCCGGGTCGCGACCACGCTCGGTCGTCCCGGAGATCCTGACGGCCGCACCGTGCTGTGGCTGGCCGACCGGTTACGCACAGAGGCGGGCGCCACCGCTCTCCGGCTGCCCGGTGCCCACACGGGCGACCTGGACCGGCTGCTGCGCGACACCCCGGCCGTATGCCCGTCGTCCACCGAGGCGGCACTCGCCGAATATGCGGGCCGCACCGAGACCGCCGCCGACCGGACGCCCGGCACTCCCGGCGCCGATCCGCACCGGGTCGCGGCACTGACGGCGGCCTTGCTCGGCTATCACCGCCGCGAACAACAGAGGTCCTGGTGGGCCCATATCGACCGGCTCACCCATCCCCTGTCCGAGTGGGGTCCGGACGACGGGGTGATGGTGGCCGATTCGTGCACGGTGGATACGAAATGGCATATCGGCCCGGGCGATACGGTGCGCCGTTTCCTGCGCCTGCGCGGCCGGCTCGCCGGCCCGGGGCCGGCGCCCGGCACTCGGGTCTACGTCGTCTACGAGCCGCAAGGCCGCGCACCCCGGGCCATCCGCACCGCCGGTCCGGCCACGGTCCTGGGCTGTGCGATGGAACCCGATCTGACCGATACCGTTCGCCTCGAAGAAACCCTCCTGCCCGGCACCGCAGCACACGACGAACTGCCGATCGCACTCGCACCGGCGCTCCCCGGTGCGCACGCTGCCGATTCGGAGGCACTCGAGGAAATCGGCGAGCAACTGCTCGTAACCCTGCCCGGGTTACCGGACTCCCCCGTATTCGATCTCCTGGCTCGCCGGGCACCCCGGTTACGCACCGCCCACGACGCACCCGGGTCGTGGGCGGAGCCCGCCCCGGTCGAGCCGGATCCGCCCGCGGTGATCACGCGCCCCGGTGCCGAGACGAACACGAGTACATCAGGTTCCCGGCCGCTCGGCAGGCAACCGGCCTCGCTCTCGGCGCAGACACGCGGCGCCGGCTCACCCCCGGCCTCCGCACCTGCCGCCGGCTCACCTGCGCCCACAACCGGCGCCGGATCGCGCGAGCCTTCTCCGGCCGGCGCCGGTTCGTCCCACGATCGCGGAGCGCCTACAACATTCGCGACGGAGGCCGGTTCACCCGCCGCACCCGCGCCCGAAACCGATTCGCCGTCGAGGCAACCGATCAAGACCCGCCCGCCCGTGAATCGCGCGGCGGCATCCGGTTCCGGGCCGGACGGCGAAGCCCCTGTTGTCGGCACCGGCGCACCGACAACACATATCACCGAGTCCGTTCCCCTCGGTTCAGATTTTCCGGTCGGGCAACCCGGTTCTGCCTCGGCTGCCGAACCGGGACGGCTCGCGCCGCCGGGTGGAGCCACCGCGACCACGCGGATAGCCGGGCAGCCCCATTCCACCCACTCCGGCGGCGAACTCCCGGAATCCGGCACGGACGAGACGCCAGGCGGTAGCGCATCGGCGGAGACGGATCCGTCCGCGGTGCCCGGCGACTACGCGACCGCGATCACTGCGACGCTGCGCGCATTGGACCGCTCGTATCTGGCCGTACAAGCCCCCACCGGGACGGGACGCACCGACATCCTGGCCGAGGCGATCGCCACACTGGTCACCCGCGACAACTGGCGGATCGGGATCGTCGCGCCCACCGCCGTCCCGGTGGAGAATCTGCTGGACGCCATCGTAGGAGCCGGGGTACTCCCTGAACTGGTCGCGAAAAGCGATGCTGCGGCCGTAGCACCCGAATGGCTGGTGCTGGACTCCGCCCGCTACTCCCGGTTCCTGTCGAATGCGATCCGCGGTTGCGTATTGGGGGGCGCACCGGACGATTTCACCGATCCGCACCGAGTACCCCGGGATACGTTGGATCTGCTCGTCGTCGCCGACGCGAACAGCTTCCCCTTGGCGGCGATCGCCGCGGTTTCGGTGAGCGCCCGCAATCTGCTGCTCACCGGCGACCCCGCCGAACGCCACCGGCCGGGCCCCGGTCCGCATCCGGAGCCGGTGGACACCCCGGCCCTGACGTGGCTGACGGGCGGCCGGCGAACACTGCCACCGACGCACGGCTACTTCCTGGGCCGGACCCACCGAATGCATCCGCAGGTGAGCGATCCGGTCTCGCACCTGTTCTTCGACAACCGGCTACGTGCCGTACCGGTGCCCGCGGATCCCGGAGCGACCCTCGAACCCGGTATCGCCACCGTCCTCGTGGAGCATCACGGCAACACCACGTCCTCCGATATCGAGGCCCGGGAGGTCGTCCAGCAGATCCGTGACCTGCTGGGCTACACCTGGAACGACGGCACCGGTAACCGGCAGTTGCAGCCGCACGATATCGTCGTGGTCTCGCCGCACCGGGCACAGGTGAGCCTGATCCGAAGCCTGTTGTCCCGGGCCCGGATCGAAGAGGTACTGGTCGGAACCCCCGAGCTGTTCCGCGGCCGGGAGGCGGCGGTGGTGCTGGTGTCACCGGCGACGTCCACTCCCGAGGATGCCCCCGGCCCGGTCGGCGCACTGCTATCGGCCGCCCTGGTGCACGATGCGTTGTGCCGCGCCCGGCGCCGCGCGATTATCGTCCGTTCCCCGCTACTGACGGAATTCCTTCCGGAAACCCTCCGCGAATTATCTGCACTCGCCGATTTCGTCCGGTTGTGAGCACGGCGGAACATATTCGCCGGACCGGCCGAATATCGTCGGGAAACTCCGGATCACCGATATTCTCGATCGATCGAATTTCTTCCGGAATCACCCGAAGCATTTACCTTCCCCGCGGTAGGTCGGCACCTCGGTCCTGGCCCCGTCGCCGTCGATCAGATACAACCGATCGAACCGTTCACACAGCTCACCGGCCTTGGCATGACGGAACCACACCCGGTCCCCGATTTCCGGTGCCGCCGATCCCGCCAGCGGTGTCTGCACCTCTCCCGCCCCCTCGGCACCCGACATCCGCAAACCCTTGGGCCACACCGGTTCAGGCACACGGCTCGCCCCGGGCGGGCCGGAGGCTATATACCCGCCGGCGAAAACCGTGGCGATATCGGATGCCGGCCGGCGCAGTACCGGCAGCGCGAAATACAGTGCGGGCCGCGGCCGGAACGAACGATAGTTGTCGAACAGTGTCGGCACGTAAAGCCCTGAGCCGGCAGTGATCTCGGTGACCCCCGCAGCCTCCGCACTGAGCTCGACGGAACCGGTGCCGCCACTGTTGACGATCTCCAGCTCACCGGTCACCGAGACCACGGCCGCCAGCACGGCGGCCCGGCGGCGTTCGATCTCGCGAGCGGAGGCCTTCTTCACCAGTCGCACGGCGAGCGAGGAATCCGGCAGCCCGGCGATCTGCGCCTCGTAGGTCATCACCCCGACCACCCGGAACCCGGCCGCACCGGCCTGCGTGGCGAGGGCCGCGGCCTGGTCGGGGGTGCGCACCGGCGATCGGCGCACCCCGAGGTGCAGCGGACCGATCCGCAGCGAGGCGTCGACATCCAGGCAGATACGCGGTGCCACGCGGTCGTTGCTCATCGCGGTCCGGATCAGGTCGAGCTGAGTGGTGTCGTCGACCATCAGAGTGATCGCCTCGAGCGCGGTCTTGTCACCGGCGAGCTCGGCGAGCGCCGCGCGATCGGCGGTGGGATAGCCGAGCAGCACGTCGCGGGCACCGCACCGGACCAGCCAGAGCGCCTCGGCGAGCGAGTACGACATGATCCCGGCGAAACCGCCCGCGGCAGTCAGCTCCGGGCCCAGTACCTCCGCGAGCACAGCCCGGCAGCGGACCGATTTGCTGGCGACGCGCAGCGGCCTGCCGCCCGCACGGCGCACCAGATCGGCGGCATTCGCACGTAATACGGTCAGGTCGACCGCAGCAAGGGGCGGATCGAGGTCGGCCGTGGCCGCGTGCAGATGGGCGATCGGCGAGGTCGTGCTCACCTGGCCCACTCAACCACCGGACTGGTCATACGTCCAGCTTTTCACGATCAGGCGTCGACAGCGCGGGTGAGCAGATTCGACACCAGATCGTCGAACGCCACCAGAATTGCCTCGTCGTCACAATCGGCCAGCCAGCGCAGCACCGAGCCCTGCACCACGGTGATCACGTACCCGGCCACCGAATCGACCGGCTCGATCCAACGGGTGCCGGACCGCTCGGCACACAGTTCGAGCCATTCCGCGACATGCTGCTGCTGCGTCCGCTGCCGCTCCGATACCACCGGGTCAGGGACGTAATCCGCACGCGAATCCCAGTGCCGGCACAGCGTCTGCACGGTCTTCTCGTAAGCATGGATCTGCTGGACCGGCCGGGACTTCACCAGCGGCCAATAGGCGCTGAAACCCGCATGCAGCAACACTCGCAGCGCCCGTAAGCCGGTGATATCCAGCACCGCGTCGGCGTTTTCGACCGCTTCACGCACGGCCGATCGCATACGACCCTCCGCTATTTCTCCACGTACGCCCAACGCAAGCTCCCTCGCAAAACACATAGCACACTTCGGCACCGAAACCCGGCACCGGAGAGGCCGGTCGGATCGGCAGGCGCAAGGTCGGGAAGTACCGCCCAACCAATCCGTCAACTCAATATTAGAAACGTTTTCGGGGTTTGAGAACAGCTACACGGGGAAACCCGTACCCGAAGCCTGTTTTGTGACCCCTCCGCAACCGCGGCTTTTCACAACCGGGACCTGGGGCTCTCGGCACCGGAGCGGGCCTGCCGCCATCCGGGCACAGGCCATCGGCCAGTCTACGACGAGGCCACCAGGAAGCCCGGTCGCTGTGCCACATCACACACCTCTCCCATTCCCGTCCGGCCGGTTAGCCTGATTCGGTGACCAGCTCTCCCCTCGCCGGCCATCTACGGATCAGCGGCACCTTCAATTTCCGAGACCTCGGCGGCCTGCCCGTTCACGGCGGCGGGACCATCCGCCCCGGCGTCCTACTACGGTCTGCCCAGCTCAGCCGCCTCGGCGACCCCGGCCATACGACCCTGCGTGAACTGGGTGTCGGTGCGGTCCACGATCTGCGCGGATACCGGGAGATCGAGCGCGCGGGCGCCGATCACCTCCCGCCGGATATCCAGCTCCGGATCACCCCGTTCCACGCCGAGACCGCGACCGCCCCACCGCACGAAGCGGCCGCCGGCCGGGAGGACGCCCCCGGCGCCGCGCTGGCCTACATGATGGACGTGTACCGGGGTTTTCCGGCCAGTCCGGAGGCACATGCCGCGCTCTTGGCCCTCGCCGAGGCGATCGTTGCCGACCGTGGCGGCGTTCTGGTGCACTGCGCGGCCGGTAAAGATCGCACCGGATGGTCGGTGGCCACCATGCTGCGGGCGGTGGGGGTTCCGGAAAGCGAGATTCTCACCGATTACCTGCTGAGCAACCACGCCGTCGCCGAGCTGCGCTCCGCGCTGAAGGACGAGTTCGGGACCGACCTGCCGCAGGCGGTGCTCGAGGTACGCGAGGAATATCTGCGCGCCGGCCTGGAGGCCGGCACGGAACTGCACGGGGATTTCGACTCCTACCTGCGGGCGGTGGGGATCACCGCGGACCTGCGGGACCGGCTGCGCGACCGGCTGGTGGTCTGACGCCGAACTCAGGCGCTGCGCCGAACCAGCCCGTCCCGGCCGATGCTCACCTGATCACCCGTATGGAACCAGGTGCCGGTGAACCGGTCGGCGGTGCGTTGCGGATCCTTCCAATACCGCCGGGACACATTCGGCCCGCGGCACAGCAGCTCACCATGGCCGGATGCGGCCCGCGGCCCGCACAGCGCCAGCTCGGTGCCGCCGAACGGAAAGCCCAGCACCGTATCGTCCACGTCCCCGACGGGCCCTGCGGTGGGGCCGAGCGCGAGACCGATACCGCTGGTCTCGGTGGCACCCCATACCGACCACTGCCGGGCCGACGGAAATACCTGGCACAACTCCGCCAGAAAGTCCTGGCCGGCGGTATCGGCGGCGGCGCCACCGGGCACCGGGAGGCACTGATCGGATCTGCTGATCCGGACCACCCGATCGGTCGGTAGCCCACCGGCCCGGCCCACCGCGAGTTCGGGGAGCAGCCCGGCGAGAATGCGGGTATTCGCGGCCACCGTATCGACACCTTCGCCGGCAATGGCCCTGGCGACTCCGGCACCCCCCTGCGCCAGCACCACCGTGCCGCCCACCGCGAAGGTCGGCAGCAACTGGTCGACACAGCCACCGGCGTGCGCCAGTGGCTGAAGTACCAGATTGCGCATCCCGTCGGTGGGCAGGTCGAGCGCCGCCACCATCGACCTGATCGCCGAGAGCAGATTCTCGTTGGTCAGTTCGACACCGGTCGGCAGCTCGTTCACGTCGGCCCCGTCGGTGTAGCAGAGCAGCGCGAGATCGTTGAGCGCCGCCCCGTCGTCGATGAATGCCGCGCCGTCGGGTAGGTCGGCGGACCGCGGCCCGTCACTGCGGGTGGCACCGCAGCCACGCTGCGCCGAGCCCAGGACGAAATCGGCATCGCTGTCGGCGATGACCTTTTCGGCCGCCCCGTCCGGCATGCCGTGATGCACCAGTACCGGCACTGCACCGCTGAGCAGCGCGCCCAGGAAGGCCTGCACCCAGCGCACCCCCGGCGGCATATGCACCGCGACGCGGTCGCCGTAACCGATCCCGTGCTCCTGCAAACCGCCGGCCACCCGTGAAGCCGAATGCCAGAGTTCCCGGTAGGTGAGCCGGCCGCCGCCGACCTCCACCACGGCCTCCCGATCGGCGAACGCGTGGACCTGCAGATCGAGCAGTTCGGTCAGGGCCGGACTCAGATTGCCGTATCGCAGGATGCCGTCCGCACCACGGGAGAGCAGCGCCGCCGAGGCCGTATCGGCGAGCGGGAACTCCACCAGCGAGATCGCGGGGGAATCGGCCCGGCGGCACGGTCCTTCGAGATTCCGAGGTGCCGAATCCGCCGCCCGGTCACCGTACTCGGCCTCGGTGGCCGCAGCCGTCGCCGATTCGGCCGCGGCCGATGGCCCGGCAGCGGTGCGGAGTGGTGGACCGGCAGCAGGCCCGATGGTCGTGATGGTACCGGCTTGCATCGAACCTCCGCACAGTCGAACAGTCGGGCACCTGTGACTATATGACCGAGATCACAAAAATGGGTACGGAGTCGGCGAATCCGATCGAATCGAGATCCGGGAGTCGTTTTCCGGCAACGGTCCCGCAACTCACCGACCGCTGTAGGTGGCCTTACCCGGGCCGGCCTCGAGGAAGCTGCGTACCGCGCGCGGCAGATCCTCGGTATCGAACAACTCACCGGAGACCCCGGGTGTCACCGAATCCGCGTGCCCGACCCCGCCCGAACGCCACGCCTCCACGATCCGTTTGGTGGCCGCGTGCGCACGTGTCGGCCCTTCGGCCAGCCGATGGGTGAGCGCCACCGCGGCGGACTCCACATCGTCGTGGATCTGGTTGACCACACCCCACTCCCGCATAGTGGCCGCGTCGTACAGATCGCCGGTCATCACCAGTTCACGCGCCCGTCCCGACCCCGCGCGTTCGGCCAGCCGTTGCGGGCCACCCATCGACGGGGTCAGCCCGACCACGATCTCCACCAGGCCGAACTTCGCTTTCGGTGCGGCCAGGATCAGATCACATGCCAGCGCGATCTCGAATGCGGCGGTGAGCGTGAGCGCATGCGCCGCGAACACCACCGGGCAGGGCAGTGCCTCGATCGGATGACTGATCCGGTCGAACAGGTCCTGCCACAGTTGCGCGCCCTGGTCGGCGGTCAGCCCGTCGAAACTGTGCACGTCCACACCGCCGGAGACCACCTTCCCGTCGGCGCGGATCAGCAGAGCCCGGGGCGGCCGCGCGGTGAGCTCGGCGATATCGGCTGCCAGCGCATCGAACATGGCCTGGTCGAAGAGGTTGAGCGGCGGCGCAGCCAACGTCAGCGTCGCGACCTCGGCGCCGCCCGTAGTGACCGATCGCTGCAGACGAGTGGGTTCGGTGCTCATCTCGCCAGCTTATGGCGCGGTCCTGCCAGACTGGGAACATGACCGAAACGGAACAGGGCAGCTACGTCGAGCCGGGTGAGTTCAAGCGCGATACCAACTACATCACCACCAGGATCACCGCCGACGGTCGCGACGGGTACCCGGTGGAACCGGGCCGCTACCGGCTCGTCGCCGCCCGGGCCTGCCCATGGGCGAACCGGACCCTGATCGTGCGCCGCCTGCTCGGCCTGGAATCCGCGATCTCACTGGGCCTGTGCGGCCCCACCCACGACAAACTGAGCTGGACCTTCGACCTGGACCCCGAAGGGCTCGACCCCGTCCTGCGGATTCCCCGGCTGCGCGACGCCTACCTGGCCCGGTTCCCGGGCTATCCGCGCGGGATCACCGTGCCGGCGGTCGTGGATGTCCCCACCGGACAGGTCGTCACCAACGACTACGCGCAGATGACTCTCGATTTCTCGTTGGAATGGACCGCTCACCATCGCGCCGGGGCACCACAGCTGTACCCCGAACCGTTGCGTGCCGAGATCGACGAGGTGAATGCCCGGGTCTTCCGCGAGGTGAACAACGGGGTGTACCGCTGTGGGTTCGCCGGCGCCCAGGACGCATACGACGCCGCCTACGACCGCCTGTTCACGGCACTGGACTGGCTGAGCGAGCGCCTGGCCGGGCAGCGGTATCTGGTGGGCGACACGATCACCGAAGCCGATATCCGGCTGTTCACCACGCTGGTCCGCTTCGACCCCGTCTATCACGGCCACTTCAAATGCAACCGGAGCAAACTCACCGAGATGCCGGTCCTGTGGGCCTATGCCCGGGACCTGTTCCAGACGCCCGGATTCGGCGACACGATCGACTTCACGCAGATCAAGGACCACTATTACAAGGTCCATACCGATATCAACCCGACGCAGGTCGTGCCCAAGGGGCCGGAGCTGTCCAGTTGGCTGTCCCCGCACGGCCGCGAAGCCCTCGGCGGACGCCCCTTCGGCAACGGCACCCCACCCGAGCCACCCGTTCCCGGCGAGAAGGTCCCCCCGGAAGACGGCGCCCGGTAGATCCGACCGGGCACGCACGCCGCTGTTGCCGCATGCACGAGTTCGGCAGTCCGCCGTAGCGACGGAGCGCCGGCACCGCAGAGCCCGACAGTGCACAAAAGGACACCGGTTGCACCCGCCCGGCACCTCGGCTCGGCAATATCTCTCGGCAGACCACCGTCATCTCTCGGCAGACCACCGTCGACCGGACGCGTTCGGTGGTGGCGCCGAATTCCGGGGACGGGCCGAACAGCACACCTGTCCTTACCCCATTCGCCATGGCGATTTCATCGGCCGACCCGGTCGACGGCGTATGCAGAAGCCAGTGCACCGGAACAGCGGGCCCGGGAGGTGACCGCCCGGTCGGCACCCGGTGTTCCGGGGAGCCGATCGGACGCACCGCTACCCGCGCATCGGAACCCGGAACCCGGGTAATCCGTTGTCGGAACGGACGAAGCTCGGCCCGGTGCCATACAGTGCATAGGGCTCGCAAAGGAGGATGACGCCGTGCGTAACGGGGCAGTGGAAAAAGCCGTGATCGAGGCGCTCGACCACGGTTCCCGGCTACAAGCACCCGCCGTCGCCAAGTACGTTGCGCGATTGCGGCGGGCCCATCCGGACGAAACGCCCGCCCAGCTCGTCGAACGCCTGGAACGCCAGTATCTGCTGGCGGTCACGGGCAGCGGTAGCGCGGTCGGTGCCTCGGCCGCGGTTCCCGGGGTCGGCACGATCGCCGCGCTCGCCGCGGTGAGCGCCGAGACCACCTTCTTCATGGAGGCCTCGGCACTGTTCACGCTCGCGGTAGCCGCCGTACACGGAGTCCGGCCGGAGGACGCCCCGCAGCGCCGTGCCATGGTGCTGGCCGTGGTCCTGGGTGACAGCGGTATGGAGATCGTGCAGAAAAGTGTCGGCTCCTCGGCCAAGAACTGGGGCACCGTATTCGCGGACAAGGTTCCCGGCCTGTCCGGTATGAACGATTCGCTGCTCAAACGGTTCATCGTGCGGTTCCTCACCAAACGCGCCGCGCTGATGGCCGGCAAGGTGGTACCCGCCGGGATCGGCGCCGTGATCGGCGGTGTCGGTAACCGGGCGCTCGGCAAGGCCACCATCAACAACGCCCGCAAGGCATTCGGTCCGGCGCCGCACTATTTCGCCGACGAGATGGTGCTCGACGCCGAACTCACGCCCGGTACCGAGCAGTCGGACAAGCCTGTGGCACAGCCATTACCGCCGGCGGCGCAATCGCCCCTCGCCCCACCGGAGGACCCCCGGCGGCAGCCGCCGCAGGAGGCACCGGCACCGCTCCCGACCGACCCCCGGCACCCGCCGGCCGACCCCCGATGAGGCCCGCGATCGCGGTCCGGGGCCTGACCAAACGCTTCCCGGGCTTCGAGATCGGCGCGCAGGATGTGTCCTTCGATATCGCCCCGGGTACCTGCGCCGGGCTGGTCGGTCCTCCGGGCTCCGGCAAATCGACGATCGTTGCCGCCCTGCTGGGACTGCTGCCACCCACCACGGGGTCGGTAACACTGAGCGGTGGACGCGGCAGTTCGGCGGTGGGCGCCGTCCTCGCGCCCCGCGGGCTGCATCCCCGGCGCACCGTCCGTGATCATCTGCGGGTGTACGCGGCCGCCGGCGGGCACGCCGATCGCCGGGTGCCGGTGGTTCTGGAGATCACCGGCCTCACCGAGCGCGCCGGGACCGTCCCGGACGAGCTGACGCCCGGGGAAGAAGCCCGCGCCGCCCTGGCGACCGCGCTGCTCGGCGACCCCCCGTTGCTGATCCTCGACGATCCCACCGCCGGTATGCAGCTCACCGAGATCTCCTGGTTGCAAGGATTCCTCCGGCAGCACACCCGCCGCGGCGGAACCGTGTTGTTCACCGCGCAGAGCTTGGTCACGGCGTTGCCGATCGCCGATCATCTGGTGGTCCTCGGCGCCAACGCAACGGTCGCCTACCAGGGCAGCCCGGCGCGGTTGCGGCGGCGCAACCCGGATCGCCTGGTGGTCGCGTCCTCGTCGTCGATCGCAATCGCCACGGCCTTGGCCGCCCGCGGCTTCACCGACGCGGTGATCCGGCCGGACGATCAACTCGCCGTCGCCGGCGCGACCGAGGACGATATCGTCGAGGCCGCCCGGGCCGCCGAGGTCCGGCTGGATGCGATCGTGGCCGACCGGATCCACCCCGACCGCGTTCTCGCCTCACTGACCCACGCCGCCGCGCGGCCGGCCGGTCCCGGTATGCCGCCGTCCACCTCACTGCCGTACGGGGTTTCCCGATGATCGACGTCGTACCCGCGGAACTGATTCCGCCCGTACTGTCCGAATACCGCAAGGCCGTCACGCTGCGCTACACCCGGGTCCTCGCCGGGCTGGTGATGGCGGTGGCGATCGCGGCGCCCGCCATGAGTGCCATCCTGGCCGGCCCGCAGGACCCGGAGGGCCAGCCGGTGACGGGCGCCGCGACCATCGGGCTCTATCTGGCGCTGTTCGCCGTCGTGCTGGGATCCGCGGCGTTCGGCGCCGCGGGTGCGGCCGGGGAGCATCAGCACGACACTCTCGTGATCACCGCTCTGTTCACCGTGGACCGCGATAAGCTGGCCGCCGCGAAATTCCTGGTCACCGGGCTCGCGGCACTCGCCGCGGCGCTAGCGGTCGAGATCGTCGCCGTACTCTGCCTGCTGCTGTTCGGGCGGGACGACTTCGAGTTCACCGGCTCGCTGTTCGCCGTCCTCGGCGGCGGCCTGGTCGCTGCCGTCTGCTGGGCGCTGATCGGCACCGGGATCGGGCTGCTGGTGCGGGCGCCGCTGCTCGCGGTCGGCACCGTCCTCGGGTGGTTACTGCTCGTCGAACCCCTGCTGTGGGTGGTCACCGCAGGTATCGGCATCCCGGGGGTCGTCACCCTGCTGCCCGGATCCGCCACGCTGAGCACCCTGTTCTCCGGATCCTTCGCCGATGCCGACCTCCTGGCCCCGGCGCCCGCGGCGATCGTCGTGCTGCTGCTGTGGACCGTGGGAATCGGCGGCTGGAGCTGGTGGTCGCTACGTCGCACGGAGCTCTGACCCGCCCGGACCCGCTCTCGGGAACAAGACCCTGTCGGTAGGCGTCGTTATGGTCGATGGCAGGTGAAATCGGGGGTACACGGGAGGGGCGGATGAGCGGATCGAGCCCGGCGGCGATTGCACGACGGCGAAGCACGGCGTGCCGATGGACACGGTATGAGTGACTCGATCTCGCATCCGGCAGCGATCCCGAATCCCGCAGCGAAAGATGACCACGTAGAGAATGCGCGCCCGCCCGGCCGACGAGGTGTGAACGAACCGGCGGCGAAACGAGCCGGTAGGAACAGTGCACGAGCCGGGTGGATTCGCAGGCTGTGGTCGGAATGCCGGCAATATCGCGGCACCCTGACGGGTATCGCATTGGCGCTGGTAGCCGGCGCGGCGGCCGAGATCGTGGCCCCGCTGCTCACGAAATGGGCCGTCGATTCGGCGACCACCGGCGCCACCCGGGTCATCGGTATCGTCGCCGGGCTGCTGGCACTGCTCGCCGCCGGGCGGTTCGCCGCTTCGTTCGGACGACGGATGCTCGCCGGGAAACTCTCCCTCGACGTCCAGCACGGTCTGCGATTGCAACTGCTGGGCTCACTGCAACGGCTCGACGGTGCGGGCCAGGACGCCCTGCGCACCGGTCAGGTGGTGTCGCGCTCCATCACCGACCTCCAACTGGTGCAATCGCTGCTGGCCATGGCGCCCCTGTCGGGGATGTCGCTGCTGCAGTTCCTGCTCGCGGCCGTGGTGATGCTGTGGCTGTCCCCGCCGCTGGCAGCGGCCGCGTTGCTGATGGTGCCCCTGGTGATCGCCGTGGTCTACCGGATGCGGCCCCGGCTGCACGCCGCCACCTGGTCGGCCCAGCAGCGGGCGGCGGAGCTGGCCCAGCACGTGGAGGAAACCGTCACCGGGGTCCGGGTGGTCAAGGGGTTCGGCCAGGAAGCCCGTATGGTCGACGTTCTCGAGGGCCACGGGCGCCGGTTGTTCGCCGAACGGATGCGCGCCGCCGGTATCAACGCCCGCTTCTCCCCCACGTTGGCCGCGATACCCCAGGCAGGGCTGGTGGTGGTGATCGCCCTCGGCGGCTGGCTCGCCCTGCAGGGCAGCATCGGCCTCGGCACCTTCCTCGCCTTCAGCGCCTATGTCACGACGATGACCACCACCGCACGCACGATGGCGTCGGTGATCATCCTGGCCCAGCTCACCCGCGCCGCGGCCGAACGTGTGTACCAGGTGATCGACGCCGGTCCGGCGGTGGCCGACCCACCCCAGCCGGTGCCGGTTCCCGACGGCCCGCTGGGAATCGAACTCGAATCGGTGACCTTCGGTTTCGATCCCGGGGAACCGATTCTGCGTGATCTCGACCTGCAGGTACGCCCCGGCGAAACCGTCGCGGTCATCGGTCCGGCCGGATCCGGAAAGACCACCCTGTCACTGTTGCTACCCAGGTTCTACGCCCCCGATTCCGGCCGGATCCGGCTGCTCGGCACGGGCGCCGTCGAGCCCGTCGATATCGCCGACGTCGCCGCGGTGCAGCTACGCGCGGCCGTCGGTGTGGTTTTCGACGACCCGTTCCTGTTCAGCTCCAGCGTCGCCGCCAATATCGCACTGGGCCGGCCGGACGCCACCGGCGCCGAGATCCGGGAGGCCGCCCGGCAGGCCGCCGCCGACGAGTTCATCGAAGCGCTGCCCGACGGCTACGACACGGTGGTCGGGGAACGCGGGCTCACCCTCTCCGGCGGTCAGCGGCAACGGATCGCGCTGGCCCGGGCCCTGCTGGCCCGACCGCGGATTCTCGTCCTCGACGACGCCACCTCCGCGGTGGACGCGGTGACCGAGGCGGCCATTTTCGGCGCCCTGCCCGATCAGGGGACGCGCACCACGATCATCCTCGCGCATCGCGAATCCACGCTGGCCCACGCCGACCGGGTGATCCGCCTGCCGGAACCGGCAACAGCCGTGGTGAGTGGCCCCGCCGTCGTCTCCGAGCGCCTGCCGGTCACGCCATCCAGGGACCGGATGGCCGCCGCGGCGAATCTCAGCGAAACACCCGAGCTGCGCCGGGAGATCGCCCGCCTGCCCGCGGCCGACGAACAGCCCCGGCTGGATCCCGACCGGCTGCGCCGGCCCGATCCCGGTTTCCGGCTGGCGCGCCTGCTGCGGCCGGTACGCCTCCTGGTCCTGGCCTCGGTGCTGCTCCTCGCTCTCGACGCCCTCATCGGAATCGGTTTCCCGCCGCTGGTGCGGCATGCCATCGATACCGGTGTCGCCGGATCCGACCCGGGCGCGCTCGCCCTCACCGCCGTGGTGGGTACGGGACTGGTCCTGGCCGGCTGGGTGGTGGCCGCGGCGACCACCCTGCTCACCTCCCGCACCGGCGAGCGAGTGCTCTACGGATTACGGATCCGCAGTTATGCCCATCTGCAGCGGCTCGGGCTGGACTACTACGAGCGGGAACTGTCCGGCCGGATCATGACGCGGATGACCACCGACGTCGACGCACTCTCCACCTTCTTGCAAACCGGTGTCTCGACGGCGCTGGTGAGCGCGCTCTCGCTGGCCGGGATCGCCGTTGCCCTCCTGGTGATCGATACGCAGCTCGCCCTCGTGGTGCTGCTGGGCGTACTCCCGCCACTGATCATCGCCACGGTCATCTTCCGCCGGGTCTCCTCGGTCGCCTACAGCATCTCCCGGGAACGGGTGTCGACAGTGAACGCCGACTTCCAGGAGAACATCGCCGGCCTGCGCGCCGTCCAGGCCTACCGGCACGAACGGCGTTCGGCGCACCGGTTCGCCGAATACTCCTCCGGGTACCGTCGCAGCCGGATGCGGGCGCAACGGGCCATCGCACTGTACTTCGCGTTCATGGCGTCGTGGACCGACCTGGCGCTGGCGCTGGTGGTGCTCACCGGAGCGCATGCGGTCGCTGCCGGCCAGACCAGCGCCGGCACCCTCATCGCTTTCGTGCTGTACCTGGAACTGCTGTTCGGCCCGATACAGCAGTTGTCGCAGGTCTTCGACGGTTATCAGCAGGCACGAGTCGGCCTCCGGCGGATCGGCGAACTGTTGCGTACACCGTCGTCGATCCGGGCCGACCCGCCCGGCGCCGACCCGCTCATTACCGGCCTGCGCGGGGAGCTGGAGCTCGACACCGTCCGGTTCCGCTACCCGGGCACCGACCGCCCCGCGCTCGACGACGTATCGCTGGCCGTGGCGCCGGGCCGGTCACTGGCACTGGTCGGCGCCACCGGCGCGGGGAAATCCACCATCGTCAAACTGCTGGCCCGGCTCTACGATCTCGCCGAAACCGATTCCGGCGCGGTCCGGGCCGACGGGGTGGACATCCGCGACTACCGGCTGGACCGGTACCGCTCCCGGCTGGGCATGGTCCCGCAGGAAGCTCACCTGTTCACCGGCGATATCGCGAGCAACATCGCCTTCGGGAAACCCTCCGCGACCGAAACCGAGATCGCCGCGGCCGCCCGGGCGGTGGGCGCCGCGGAGATGATCGCCGGCCTGCCCGGCGGAATGCGCCGGGCCGTCGGGGAACGCGGGCGCGGCCTGTCGGCCGGTCAGCGCCAGCTCATCGCCCTGGCGCGAGCCCAGCTCGTCGACCCCGATGTGCTGCTCCTCGACGAAGCCACCGCCACCCTCGACCCCGATACGGAAGAGAAGGTGCTGGCAGCGACCGGTTCGCTGGCGCGCAACCGGACAACGGTCGTCGTCGCGCACCGTTTGGCGACCGCCGCCCGCACCGACCGCATCGCCGTTGTCGCGCACGGCCGGATCGTGGAACTCGGGACACACACCGAGCTGCTGGCGGCCGGCGGGGAGTATGCCCGCCTGTGGACAGCCGCGGGTAACAGGGAAGGAATATTCTCGATAGGACATGAGTCGTCAACTATGAGGTCGGGGTAGACCGGTGGTCGGTGACGTTGCCGATGGGCACGGGGGCCTATCCTCGTCAGAGGGCGTATCGGTACCCATCCACCGATCCCCGGTGCCGGGCACGTCACAAACGTCGCAGCGCGAAGAACGAAATGAGGCGAACACCTGCTGTGAGCAGCTCAAAATCCCAGTTCGGTCAGAACCAGTGGCTGGTCGACGAGATGTATCAGAAGTTCAAACAGGATCCATCCTCGGTCGACGCCAGCTGGCACGAGTTCCTCGCCGACTACACCCCCGAGACCTCCGGTGATACCGGCAGCACCACCCAGTCCGCCCCGGCACCGGCGGCCCGCACGGTGAATTCTGCCCCCGTCCCGGCGGAGGCGGCCTCCGTCCAGACCCGCGCCGCCGCTCCCGCACCGGCTGCCGCCGCCAAGCCGGCCACGCCCGCTGCCACCGCGGCGAAGAACTCCGCGACCGCGCAGCAGCAGCGCGCGCCGAAGACCACTCCGGCGCCGACCTCCAACGCCGCCCCCACCTCGGGCGCGCCGAAACCGTCGGCCACCGAGGAGAAGAAGGTGCTGCGCGGTGCCGCCGCGGCGGTCGCGAAGAACATGTCGGCGTCGCTGGCCATCCCGACCGCCACGAGCGTGCGGGCCGTACCGGCCAAATTGATGATCGACAACCGGATCGTCATCAACAACCACCTCGCCCGCACCCGCGGCGGGAAGATTTCGTTCACCCATCTGCTCGGTTACGCGATCGTGCAGGCCGTGAAGGCCTTCCCGAACATGAACCGGCATTTCGCCGAGATCGAGGGGAAGCCCAACGCGGTCACCCCCGCCCACACCAACCTGGGCCTGGCCATCGACCTACCGGGTAAGGACGGCAGCCGGTCCCTTGTCGTCGCGGCCATCAAGGGCTGCGAAGAGATGAACTTCGCGCAGTTCCACACCGCCTACGAGGACATCGTCCGCCGCGCCCGCGACGGCAAACTGACCGCCGAGGATTTCAGCGGTGTCACCATCTCGCTGACCAATCCGGGCACCATCGGCACCGTGCATTCCGTACCGCGGCTCATGCAGGGGCAGGGCGCGATCATCGGCGCGGGCGCCATGGAGTACCCGGCCGAGTTCCAGGGCATGAGCGACGAACGGATCGCCGAGGTCGGCATCGGCAAGCTGATGACGCTCACCTCGACCTACGATCACCGCATCATCCAGGGCGCGGAATCCGGTGATTTCCTGCGCACCATCCACAAGCTGCTCATCGCCGACGAGTTCTACGACGAGATCTTCCACGGCCTGGGCGTGCCGTACGAACCGATCCGCTGGCGTAAGGATATCCAGGAGCGAGGGGTCGACAAGAGCACCCGCGTCTTGGAGCTGATCGCGGCCTACCGCAACCGCGGGCACCTCATGGCCGATACCGATCCCCTACGCCTGGTCAAGGAGAAGTTCCAGAGCCACCCGGACCTGGACGTCATCCAGCACGGCCTGACCCTGTGGGACCTGGACCGCGAGTTCAACGTCGGTGGTTTCCACGGCCAGGAACGGATGAAGCTGCGCGATGTGCTGTCGGTACTGCGCGAGGCCTACTGCCGGCACGTGGGTGTGGAATACACCCACATCCTGGAACCCGAACAGCTGAGCTGGATCCAGGACCGGGTCGAGCAGAAGCATGTGAAGCCGACGGTCGCCCAGCAGAAGTACATCCTGAACCGGCTCAACGCGGCCGAGGCGTTCGAAACCTTCCTGCAGACCAAGTACGTCGGCCAGAAGCGGTTCTCCCTCGAAGGCGCCGAATCCGTCATCCCGATGATGGACGCCGTGATCGACCAGTGCGCCGAGCATTCGCTCGACGAGGTCGTGATCGGTATGCCGCACCGTGGCCGGCTCAATGTGCTGGCCAATATCGTCGGCAAGCCCTACTCGAAGATCTTCACCGAGTTCGAGGGCAATATGAACCCGGCCGCCACGCACGGTTCGGGCGATGTGAAGTATCACCTCGGTGCCCGCGGCACCTACCTGCAGATGTTCGGCGACAACGAGATCGAGGTCTCGCTGACCGCGAACCCGTCACATCTGGAAGCGGTCGACCCGGTACTCGAGGGTCTGGTGCGCGCCAAGCAGGATCTGCTGGACAAGGGCGACGGCGAAGAAGGTTTCTCGGTCGTCCCGCTGATGCTGCACGGCGACGCCGCGTTCGCCGGTCAGGGTGTGGTCGCCGAAACCCTGAACCTGTCGGGTCTGCGCGGTTACCGCGTGGGCGGCACGATCCATATCGTGGTGAACAACCAGATCGGCTTCACCACCGCGCCGGAGAACAGCCGCTCCACCGAATACTCCACCGATATCGCCAAGTTCATCGGCGCCCCCATCTTCCATGTCAACGGCGACGATCCGGAAGCCTGCGACTGGGTGGCCCGCCTGGCGGTCGATTTCCGGCAGAAGTTCCGCAAGGACGTCGTCATCGACCTCATCTGCTACCGCCGCCGCGGCCACAACGAGGGCGACGACCCGTCGATGACCCAGCCGTACATGTACGACGTCATCGACACCAAGCGCAGTGTCCGCAAGAGCTACACCGAAAGCCTGATCGGCCGCGGTGATATCTCGATGAAGGAGGCCGAGGACGCGCTGCGCGATTACCAGGGACAGTTGGAGCGGGTCTTCAACGAGGTTCGTGAGCTGGAGAAGTATCCGCCGGAGCCGAGTGAATCGGTGGAGGACGCCCAGCAGGTTCCGTCGACCGTGCTCACCGCCGTCGACAAATCGGTGCTGCAGCGCATCGGTGACGCGTTCCTGAACGTGCCCGACGGTTTCAGCGTGCATCCGCGCGTGCAGCCGGTGCTGGAGAAGCGCCGCGAAATGGCCTACGAGGGCAAGGTCGACTGGGCGTTCGCCGAGTTGCTCGCCTTCGGCACGCTCATCGACGAGGGTCGTGCTGTCCGGTTGACCGGACAGGACTCCCGGCGCGGCACGTTCACGCAGCGGCATTCGGTGATCATCGACCGCAAGACCGCCGCCGAGTACACCCCGTTGCACAACATCAACAGCGCCAACCCGGGCTGGTTCGCCGTGCACGATTCGGCGCTGAGCGAATTCGCCGCCGTCGGCTTCGAATACGGCTATTCGCTGGGCAACCCGGAGGCGCTGGTGCTGTGGGAGGCGCAGTTCGGCGATTTCGTCAACGGCGCCCAGTCCATCATCGACGAGTTCATCTCCTCCGGTGAGGCGAAATGGGGTCAGCTGTCGGAGGTCGTGCTGCTGCTGCCGCACGGACACGAAGGCCAGGGCCCCGACCACACCTCCGGCCGGATCGAACGTTTCCTGCAGCTGTGCGCGGAGGGTTCGATGACGGTCGCGATGCCGTCCACCCCGGCGAACTACTTCCACCTGCTGCGCCGGCATTCGCTGGACGGTATCCGCCGCCCGCTGATCGTCTTCACCCCGAAGTCGATGCTGCGCAACAAGGCCGTGGTCAGCGATCTGAAGGATTTCACCGAGTCCAAGTTCCGCTCGGTGTTCGACGAGCCCACTTACGAACAGGGTGTCGGCGATCGCGGTGCGGTCAAACGGATCCTGCTGACCAGCGGCAAGCTCTACTACGAGCTGGCCGCCGCGAAGGCCAAGCGTAAGCGTGACGATGTCGCCATCGTCCGCGTCGAGCAGCTCTACCCGATGCCGAAGTTCCGGTTGAACGAAGCTCTGGAGCGCTACTCGAACGCCACCGATATCGCGTGGGTGCAGGAGGAACCGGCGAACCAGGGTGCGTGGCCGTTCTACGGCCTGAACCTGCCGGAACTGCTGCCGCAGCGGCTGGGCCGCCTGCGCCGTATCTCGCGCCGCGCCATGTCGGCCCCGTCCTCGGGTTCGAGCAAGGTGCACGCGGTGGAGCAGGCCGAGATCATCGACGAGGCGTTCGAGCCCACCAGCTGATCGTCGACTCATCCGACGCCGGGCGCGCCCCCTTCGTGAAGGGTCGCGCCCGGCGTCGCGCATTTCCGGGTTGCAGGTCTACCGATGGCGAAGAGTTCTGAGCCGCCCCGTCACCACGGAGGGCCGACCGTTCGGACCAGTAATCATCCGGCAGCACTCGAAACCCCTTATGGCATGTCAAGGGCGCAACTGCCCGGAAGACGCGTCGGTCCAGCGCCTGTCGCGCCTGTCCGCCATCGCGTCGACCACCGGGGCCGAAATCCGGCCGAACATGGTCATGATGTCACCGGACTCGGACAGTGCCTCGAGTCCGGCTGGAGATCACGCCCTCGATGTCGAGTCGAGCCGGTACGCCGGTGTCGACGCGTAGAACGCGAGCAGCCCGCGGACCCCGGTCGAAGCGGCCGCACCGCACTCCGCTGACCGGGCAGGCCTCGGCTCACCGGGTGGCGCGGCCGGCCTGCCACTGGGCGACAGCTCGTCCGATCTCGGTGGTGGGGGCCTCGCCGTCCAGCCATTCCCGCGCGATCAGATGCCAGTTGTTCGTGGTGACCAACTGGCCGAGCACCGCGAAGGTGAACAGATCCGCGCGGCGGGAGAACACATGTTCGGGTGGCAGGGACTGCTGATGCATACCGCGGAACTCGGTGGCTCTGGGGTCCATGGCCAGTACGACCGCTCCGGTGGCGAGTTCGGGAGTGATGGTGACCTCTTCGTCGAGCAGATGCCACCCTGCCGCCGCCCAGACATAGTTCAGGCATTCGTCCACCGTGACCCCGGCCTGGGGATCGATGATCCCCCGCCCCACCCAGGCGTCGTAGAGGTCCTGGCCGCGAAGTTGCCCGGCGGCGCGCAGACATTCGCGTTCGAAATCGGCATGCACGGGATCCATCCGGTGGTAGAGCCCGAAGTCCACGAAAGCCAGCCGCCCGTCCGCACCGAGCATCATGTTGCCGGGGTGCGGGTCCCCACAGAATTCGTAGTCGGTGAACAGGGAGTTGATGTAGAAGCGGTAGATCAGTTCCCCGATATGGGAGCGGTCGTCGTCGGGTAGCGCACGCAGCGCGGCGAAAGGCTGCCCGTCCACGAAATCCGTGACGAGAACGTTGGGGCCGCAATATCGCTCGACGCAGTCGGGAACGGTGATGAACGGATGCCCGCGATAGCGCTGCGCTACCCGTCGCTGATTACGCACTTCGCGTGGATAGTCGAGTTCACCGCCGATATTCCGGGCGATCTCGTCGAGTACGCCCGCATCGGCCGCGCTGGGCAGCATAGATTTCCAGAGTTTGCTGAACATTCTCAGATTGCGCATATCGGCGTGCACGGCTTCGTCGACACCGGGATACTTGACCTTGACCGCCACGGTGTGCCCGTCGCGCAGCTGCGCCCGATACACCTGCCCGATCGATGCGGCGGCGATCGGAGTCTCGTCGATATCGGCGAATACGCCGGAGAGGCGCCCGAGATCGTCCTCGATCACGGTGCGCATCGCCGAAAAGGGAAACTGCGGTGCGCTATCGCGCAATTCGGCGAGTTTGTGCCGGAACATCTCGCGGTGTGTTTCCGGTACGAGGTCGATATCGAGGACCGACAGCATCTGTCCCAGTTTCATGGCCGCGCCCTTCATACCGCCCAGAACCGTGACCAGCTGCTGCGCCGCCTGCAGGGTCGACCTTTCGGCGAGGGCACGCCGGGCCTGTTCGGGTTTGCCCAGCATCGCGACCTTGGTTCCGGCGTCCCGGATGGCCTGCCCCGCGGCCAGCCGGCCCAGGGCGCTTCCTCGGACAAACCGCCCACGGGGAACTCGTCCCGTTGCCATCCGCACCTCCGTGGACCACACAACTGTAATGGCGGTCACATTACCGCCGGCGCGGTCTCGCCGCGAGGCGCGGGCGCGCGACCGCCGATATTCCGGGCGGTGTCCGATTCACCCGTTTCCGCGACGAGCGTGGAACTTGCCAAATCCCGTATCGGATATTCGTGAGCTGTCCAGCTTTCCGTTTGCGCACAGCCGTAAAGCGGTGTGGCGCACCTACTGTCAGCGCAGCTCGACCGACGTGAACAGACACGGCGGCCGGCAGTTCGAACAGTGATGTTTGCAGGAAGGCTCCCGATGAAAAGACCAACTTCCGCCAAGTTGCGGTCGGCCGTTCTAGGGGCAGCCGCCGCCCTTGTGCTCGGTTTGACCGGTGCGGGCGCGCAGGCGCAACCGGCGGCGGCCCCGACGGAGCAAGACCTCGCGGAATACATCGCGGCCGGCCGTACAGCGGAGCCGGTGGCCGATTCCGGTAGCGCGAGTGGTTCAGCGTGCAATTCAGGCAGCGGCGCCGGTTCGGGTAACGGTTCCGGTGATTGTTACGGCGGTTCGGGCAGCAGCTCGGGGCTGTCGGGGGGCTATGCCTCCGATACGGTAGGGCACGGGCCGGCGCAGTCGTCGTTTCTGGCGGCGTTCGGGCACGGGTTGCTGAACCCCGATGTGGCCCCACCCGGCGCCAATGATTGGAATTGCACACCGACGGCGGAGCATCCGCGACCGGTGGTGCTCGTGCACGGTACGTGGATGAATGCGTACAACGGTTTCGCGTTCATGGGCCAGCCGATCAAAGACGCGGGTTTCTGCACCTTCACCTTCAATTACGGTCGATCGAACCTGATCCAGGGCGGCGGTGTCGGTGCGGTCCTGCCGGGGGTCATGGGCACCGGCTACATCCAGGATTCGGCGAAGCAGCTGGCAGTGTTCGTGGATCGGGTGCTGGCGGCGACGGGGGCGTCGGAGGTCGATCTGATCGGGCATTCCCAGGGTGGCTCGATGGCGAACTGGTATACGAAGTTCGAGGGCGGGGCCGACAAGGTCGCGAAGCTGATCACGCTGGGCGCGACTCATCACGGAACCACGCTGGTGGGTATCGGCGCGCTGGGCCGGGCGATCAACAATTTCGGTATCGACGTGCTGGGGTTCGTGGAGTTGCTCGTAGGCCACGCCGGGATCCAGCAGACGGTCGGCTCGGATTTCGTGAATCAGTTGAATGCGAATGGGGATACGGTCCCGGGCGTGGACTACACGGTGATCGGTACCCGGTACGACGAGATCACCACACCGTTCGATTCGACCTTCCTGCGGCCCGGGCCGGATGCGCCGGTCCGCAACGTCACGTTGCAGGACGGTTGTGAACAGGATCTGTCGGACCATCTGACGATGCTGTATTCACCGCGGGCGCTCTCGATTACGTTGCAGGCGTTGGATCCGGTGCAGTTCCCCGCGTTGCAGTGCACGTTCAATCCGTGGCTGATAGGCGGCGGCGGGAAGTTGTGACCCGCCCCCGGACTGTCTGCTTCGGGCCGCCGGAGCCGATTCCAGCGGCCGGCCCGGAGCGCATACGACCGCCGCGGACCGGGGCCACAGCCGACCGCTGATCCCGCGCCCTCGTCCGGAGAACGGCGGCACGAAGCCCACCGGGTGGTGTCCGGCATACACCGCCCGGTGGGCCCGGCCCCTTCTGTTCCGCGATACGGCACACCCTCCCCGCATTAAGCTCGGCAACGCTCGTTTCGTTGTGGGAACAGGAGGAAGCCGGTGCCCGCGAAGCCAGGTCAGCGTAAGCGTCCGACCCAGGAACGCGCACGGGCCACCCGGGAGCATATTCTCGACACCGCCGCCCGGCTCTTCGGGGAGCGCGGTATCGCCGACACCTCGACGAACCGGATCGCCACTGCGGCCGGTGTCAGCGTCGGGACCGTCTACCGCTACTTCACCGACCGTGCCGTCATGGTCGACGAGCTGCTCGAACGTCTGCTCGAAACCGTCGAACAGCAGATCACCCACCACCTGGCCGGCGCGTCGGTGGACGTGCCCGAAAAAATGATGGCCCGAGTCCTGGAGATCACCACCGATGTATTGGTCGCCAATGCACCGCTGGTGCGCGCCCTGGTGGCGGGTGTGCAGTTCTACAGCAGCGGAATACCGGAGTTCGAACCCCGGCTGCGCATCCTCATCAAAGTGATGCTGATCCAGATGCTGGGACCGGGGGACGATCGCGAATACGATGTGATGAGCTTCGTCCTCATCAATACCGGCTTCGCGGCCGTGCTGCGGGCGTCCGCCCTCGATGTGGACGACGGTCAGCGTGCGGAGGCCATCAATATGACTGCGCGGATGATCGGCCGATGGATGGAATCCGAGATCGAGCGGCGACCGCGTCCCTGACCGCGCCCTGGATCAAAAAGTGAGCCCTGGTGCGAATTCGCCCCATATTTGTCCGAAGTACATGTTCCCGGTCGATCGTTTCCCCAGGTCAGAGCATTATTATTACTGTTACCGCACGTCGCTGAAAGCGGAGTAGAAGGTGAGTCCGAACTCAGATTACCGTGTGCTCTGAACCAACGCACCGCGATACCCGTTACGCCGCGGAGCAGGTTCGGTCCCGGCCGTCGCGCCGGGAATCTCGATCGTGCGGTGACGAGGAGGTCCCGGGTGATTATCGAAAGCGCCGTTCGTCCCGAACATGCTGCGGACAAACGACTCACTGTCCCACCAACACCCGATGTGCATCGGATCGCACACGAGGTGGTGACACACCTCGCGCGGTCCGGGACGCTGTGCACGGTCACGCCGGGCAATACAGTACGCGCCGAGCTGACCGCGGTGACGCGGATCTGCCTGGGCTGGATGATTCAGCGGCTGAGCGGCGAGCCCCCCGCCCGGCGCCTCGACCGGCTCGAGGCCGCGGCCGCCGGGTGGGCACGCGATGAAGTCCCGATCGAGACCGTGCTGCATGCCGCTCACGAAGGCTTGAAAGCCGGTCTGGAGCTGCTGATACCGCGGGGCGGCCGGACGTCGGGAATCGATATCACCACCGCGATCACCGCCTCGATCGAATTGCTGGGCCTGATCACGTCCACGGTCAGCAAAACCTATGTCCGAGAGCTCAAGAGCGTGGCCGACGAGCACCACACCAGCGTGCACACGGTGACCTCCGCGCTGCTCGCCGGGCATACCGCCACCGCCGGCGAGTCCGGCATACCGATCGCCGAACGTTATTTCGTGCTCGCGCTCGCCGTCCCTGCGCATCCCGACGAGAACGATCCGCGTCTGGACCGCCAGGTCGTCGCCCGCCGCAAACTGCGCCGGCTCCAATCGGCATTGGCCACGCAGCTCGGACATGGGGCACTGACCCTGCTCTCGGTCGACGGCGGAACGATCCTCGTCCCCACCGACGCGTGTACCGAGACCGGAATCGATGAACTCGTACAACAACTTTCCGCAGCGACCTCCGTCGATATCACCGCGACAGTTGTCGCCGCGGCGGCCGGCGAGATACCCGCCGCGACCCGGCACGCACACGAACTGCTCGATATCGTCGAACAGCTCGGGCTCGAACCCCGGGTCCACCGCCTCACCGAATTGGCACTGGAATACCAGCTGACCCGCCCGGGAGCAGGCCACACCCGACTCGACCGGCTACTCGAACCGCTCGACGACCACCCCGAACTGTTGCAGACGCTGCAGACCTACCTTGCCACCGATCGCAACCGCACCCGCGCGGCCCGGCAGCTGCACGTGCACCCGAACACCGTCGACTACCGCATGCAGCGAATCGGCAACCTCACCGGCCTGGATCCCACGGATTCCCGGACCTGGTGGTATCTGTACAGTGCCCTGATCGCCCGCCGTTCGCGGGCCTCGTGCATCGCCTGAGCTGCCGGATCGGAGTCCGGCCGGCAATCGCCGGGGTTCTACGACCGAGGAGTCGCAGGCCGCCTCATCGTGGTCGCGGCAGCAGCCGATCCGAACCTGCCATCCGGCCTGCGGGTAGCACGGGACCACCCTGTCGGCACGCCGCCGCGCATCGAATCGGACGCACGGGCTGTAGGCGATGACGCCGCTATGCCGGGGCGAGCTGCCGGACGACCCGGCACGGATTGCCCGCAGCGAATACCAGCGGCGGCACATCCCTGGTCACGACACTGCCGGCGCCGACAACGGCGTTCGCCCCGATCGTGACACCGGGACATACGATCACACCCCCAGCCACACATTGTCGCCGATGGTGATCGCCGCGGCGGTCTCCCAGCGCTGCCGCCGGAGTTCGTGGTCGTCCATGGGATGCAGGGCGGTCAGCAGTTGGGCGCGTGGGCCGATCGACACGCGCTGCTGCATCTCGTCGCCGGATTTCGTCTCGTTGAAGCGATCGAGCAGTTTCTGACAGGCCCGCCGTTCCGCGACCAGTTCCGTATCACTGTCCCGGTAGAGCTCCCCGCCCAGCATGCACTGCTTCTGCGTAGACATACCGGTGATCCTGCCGTACACAGGCGCGCCCCGCGCCCGAGGCGGGTGAAACCAGTCCACGCGTCCGGCGCTCCGGTATCCGCGGTGCCACGAGGCACCTTCCCCTGCCGACGACCGCCGGCACCGGGCGCGACGCCGGTCGAACCGGCCGCTGCCTACGTCGATGCGCGTAGCTCGGGCACGCCCGGGTACGTCGCCGGCCGTAGCCGGTGACGCCTCCCGAGGGGAGCCCCAGGCGGCCGGGGTCACGTACTGTCACGATATGGATCTGCGGACGGTGTCACGAGAGCTGTCTGCGCGTTTCACGCGGCGGCCCGCGTGGTTCGCGGATATCGCGCTGGGGTTGTTCGTCACGGTGATCCAGGTGCTCGGCGCGATGGTTCCGGTCCCGGTCGAGCCGGCGTCGACGCCGGTATCGGGGGCCGGGTACGTCCTCCTGGTCGTGAGCGGTGTGGCCGTGGTCGCGCGCCGGCAGCGGCCTGTCGCGGTTTTCGCGATCACCGGTGTGGCCAGCCTGATCTATTTCGCCTTCGACTTTCCCGACCGAGCCTCCTACCTCGGGCTTTTCATCGCTCTGTACACCGTTGCCGCCTACGGCGACGGCCATCGGTCACTGCGAATCGCGGGCGCGGGGATCGCGGTGCTGTCGGTGGGCTGGTTGATCGCAGGCGCCGATGTGGAGCCGGTATCGGCGATCGGCTGGGTGTTCTTCCGGATCGGCGGGGCGGTGATCGCCACCATGCTGGGCGAATCCGCGCGGTCCCGGCAGGTGATGGCCGCCGATGCGCAGCAGCGGGCGGAGCTGGCGGAACGCTCGCGGGACGAGGAGGCCCGTGCCCGGGTCGACGCCGAACGACTGCGGATCGCCCGCGAGGTACACGACACCGTCGCCCATGCCATCGCCATCATCAACGTCCAGGCCGGGGTCACCGCGCATGTGCTCGGCAAACGACCGGAACAGGCTCGCGATGCGCTGTATACCATCGAACAGACCAGTTCCCGTGCCCTGCAGGAGATGCGCGCCATTCTCGGCGTACTCCGCGACGGCGACGACCGCGAACCCTCTCCCGGTCTCGACCGGATCCGCGAGCTCACCGGTAAGGCCCGCGAGGCCGGGCTAGATATCGCCGTCCGACAGCCCGAACCGGTGCCGGCGCTGCCGAGCGCGGTGGGCAGCGCGGCGTACCGCATCGTGCAGGAATCCCTCACCAACGTGATCCGCCACGCCGGACCGACCCGAGTGACGGTGACACTGGAACACGGGGTCGATGCCCTGCGCATCCGAGTGATCGACGATGGACGCCGCACACCTGGCCCCGGCCACACCGGTTCGGGGCGCGGCATCGCCGGTATGCGCGAACGCTGCCGGCTGCTCGGCGGTGAACTCCACGCGCAACCACGCCCCGGTGGCGGATTCGAGGTCGCCGCCAGCTTGCCGCTCGCCCCGGTGGGGTCACGCCTGTGAACACACCGCCGATCAAGGTTCTGCTGGCCGACGACGAGCGGCTGGTTCGTTCGGGTTTCAAAGTCCTGCTGGATCTGGAGGATGACATCACGGTGGTCGGGGAAGCCACCAACGGTGCGGAAGCGGTCGACATGGCCCGCAGCACCCGGCCCGATGTCGTGCTCATGGATATCCGGATGCCGACGCTGGACGGGATACGCGCCACCGGCCGGATCGCCGAAACGGCTGGGCTGGAACAGGTCAAAGTGCTGATCCTCACCACCTACGACACCGATGACAACGTCTTCGAAGCACTACAGGCGGGTGCGAGCGGATTCCTGCTCAAGGACGCGGGTCCCGCCGAACTCCTGCACGCCATCCGCGTTATCGCCGCCGGTGACGCGCTGCTCGCGCCCCGAATCACCCGTCGGCTCATCGGCCAGTTCACCGCACAGCGCCGGGCAGCGCAGTCCGCGCAGGACCGGCTGAGCGTGCTCACCGACCGGGAACGCGAGGTTCTCGCGCTGGTCGGGCAGGGGATGAGCAACGACGAGATCGGCGCCACCCTGTTCCTCAGCCCGGCCACCGCCCGCACCCATGTCAGCCGCGCCATGGTGAAATTGGGGGCCCGGGACCGCGCACAGCTGGTTGTGATCGCGTATCGGACCGGGTTGTGTGATTCGGCCCCATAGGCGACCGTGGCAGTAGCTCCCGCGAGACCGGATTCGCCGCTGGGTCGGCCGGCTCTTCCAGCACGCCTGCGATCACCTCGAGTCCGATGTCCCGGAACACCCGGCACCCGGATACTCCCGGCAGGGAGGCAGCCGCACGGAAATCGGGGCACCCACGAGGTCCGGCACCGCACCGCCGCAACGTCGAACCGCGGCGCGCCCGGCCGCGGCGGCATCGGCGCCTCGAAGGCAGACCCCCGGCCTTCGGACCCGCTGCATCCGATGGCCCGGCCGAACTGGGGCCTATCGGCGACCGCCCAGGGCAACCGTGCGGTGGTGAAACCGGGCGACCGGATGAGCGGGCCGGCCCCGGCTACGACAACCCGGCCTGACCACGCCGGGCCCCTATCCTCTTCCGCGTCGGTCGGCTCGTCGCACCCGGCCCGTGTCCCGGCGGCGCGCAGCCCCCTGCGACTACGACCGTCGACGTAGCCGAAAGCTACTGCGGTACACGCTTGCACGTATTCACTGCCGATCACTGCCGGACGCGGATCACGCCCGCCGAGCGGGAGTATCGACCATGAAGGCACAGCTGCCGGATCCGCGACCTCCGTTCCCTCGCTTGCGGACCGGCATGTGCATCGAGGTGATCCGCGATCGAACCCGCCGGGTACCGAACGCGGGTCGGCACGAAAGGCATAACCATGCGAGGCAGAGTCCCCCTCCGAATGCGTATCCTGACCACGCTGCGGCCGACCCCGGACTGGCCTTCGGTCACCCCGGAACAGTTCGTCGAATTCCGCGCGGCGCAGAACCGCTTGCGCGGGTCGAGGCTGCTGCGGCCCCTCACCGGCCGGCCCGACCGCGCGGCACGGATCACCGACGAACCCTTCGATCTCCCCGGGCGGCGGTTGAACATTCGGGTGTACCGGCCCGAGCGGGAAGGCCCGCCACTGCCGCTGGTGATCGCCTTTCACGGCGGCGGTCTCATCAGCGGTTTCCCGGATCAGGACGATTGGCTGCTCGCCCATCTGGCCGTGCACTGTCCGGCCGTGGTGATCTCGCTCGACTACCGGCTGGCACCCGAACATCCGGTGCCCGCACCGGTGCTCGACGCCTATGCCGCCGTACCCCGGCTGGCCGAACTCGCCCCCGTACGGGGTGCGGATCCGGACCGGATCGCGCTGCTCGGTTCCAGCGCGGGTGCCACGCTCGCCGCCCTCACCGCGATCCGGTCCGCCGAGCGCGGCCCCGGCCTGCGCGCCCAGGTCCTGATCAATCCGCAGCTCGATTGGACCGATCGCGCGTTCGAATACCCCTCGTTCACGGAGAATGCGAACAGTCCCACCGCGTCGCCGGACGAATGCCGAGCGGTTCCGCGCCTGGCGGTCCCCGAATCCTTCGATCGCCGGACGATTTCCCCGATGTACAGCGAAGGACTGCAGGGCGTCGCACCGGCGCATATCGTCGCCGCGGGTCTGGACCCGCTCGAGGACCAATCCGCGGCGTACGCCGACCGCCTGCGCGGTGCCGGGGTCGAGGTGACGCTCACCCGGTATCCCGAGGCGACGCATGCCTTTCTGAGCCTGCCGGGCGCTGTCCCGGCCGCCCGGCAGGCCCGCGCCGACATTCTCGATCATCTCCACCGGCGGCTGGCCGGTGCGCGCCGCGCCACCGCGCCGGCGCCGGAAAGGCGGATACGGCGATGACGACCACCGAACTCACCGAGCGGGCCCGGCATTCCTTGCCCACGGCGCGCGATACCGCGGCGCGCCCCGGAATCGCCGGTGTTCTGCGTGTTCACCTGTGGAGTTTCGCCGCGGTGGTCGTCTTGCAGATCGCCGGGGCGATCGCGGGTCTCGCGCCGCTGCTGGCGATCGTCGAACTGGGGCGCACACTGTTGTCGCCCGGCCCGGTCGACGAGGGGCGTATCTGGCTCGTGGTCCTCGCGGGTGCGCTCGGACTGTTCGCGCAATTGCTGTTCACCGGCGCGGCGACCGGAATCGGGCATCTGGTCGACACGCGAGTGCAATTGGCGCTCCGCCGCCTGCTCGCCGAGCGGCTGGGCCGGGTGCCGCTCGGCTGGTTCTCCCGCCGCCGGACCGGTGAACTGGCCAAAGTTGTCGGCGAGGACGTGAGCGCGGTACACCCTTTCATCGCGCATACTCCGGGCGAACTCGTCTCCGCGTTCGTCGTGCCGCTGGTCTCGCTGATCTACCTGTTCACCGTCGACTGGCGGCTCACTCTGATCACCCTGATCCCGGTGGCGCTCGCACTGGCGGTGGTACCGCTCATGATGACCCCGGCCCGGCTCCGCGAACAGCGGGCATTCGATGCGGCCATGGGGCGCATCGGGGATTCGGTGGTGGAGTTCGTGCAGGGTATCGCGGTGGTGAAGGCGTTCGGCGAGTCCGGGCGCGCGCACCGCCGTTTCCGCACCGCCGCCGACGAGTTCGCCGATATCTTCCTGCGAATGGTGCAGGGTCTCGCGCCGCTCGGAGCCGCGATGCAGGTGGCGCTGTCGCCGCCGTTCGTGCTGCTGATGGTGTTGATCGGCGGGGCGGCGCTGATCGGGAGCGGCGGTATGGCCCCGGCCGATCTCCTGCCGTTCCTGCTGCTCGGACTGGGGTTGACGGCCCCGGTGGCAGCCTTGGGACACGGGTTCGACGATATGCAGACGGCACGGCGCGCGGTGGAGCGCATCGGGGACGTGCTCGCCGAACCACCGCTCCCGCAACCGGCCCGCCCGGTAGAGCCCCGCGGGCATCGGGTCGAACTACGCGACGTCCGATTCGGTTACGACAGCGGGCACGAAGTGTTGCGCGGTATCGATCTCATACTCGAACCGGGCACCGTCACCGCGATCGTCGGCCCGTCCGGCAGCGGAAAATCGACGCTGGTGCAGTTGCTGCCCCGGTTCTTCGACCCGGCGGCCGGATCGATCCGGGTGGGCGGTGCGGATCTGCGCGAGATCGCCGGCCGCGACCTCTACCGCACGGTGTCCTTCGTCTTCCAGGATGTGCGGCTGCTGCGCGCCTCGGTCGCCGAGAACATCGCACTCGCGGTCCCCCGGGCCGACCGCGCGGCGGTGATCCGGGCGGCGCGGCTGGCGAATATCCACGAGCGGATCCTGGAACTGCCGCGCGGCTACGACTCGGTGATCGGTGTGGACGCGGGATTGTCCGGCGGTGAGGCACAGCGGGTCTCGATCGCCCGCGCCCTGCTCGCCGATACCCCCGTGCTCGTTCTCGACGAGGCCACCTCCTTTGCCGACCCGCAGACCGAGCGGGCCGTCCGCACCGCGTTGGCCGCGACGGCCGGTGCCCGGACCACCGTCGTCATCGCCCACCGCTGGGAGACGGTCGCCGGCGCCGACACGGTCGTGCTGCTGCGCGACGGGCGGATCGCCGCATCCGGCCGACCCGCCGAACTGCTGGCCGCGAACCGCGAGTTCGCCGCGTTCTGGCGGTCCCGCCCGGCCGGCACACCACTGGACGTAGACATTCGAGAGGAGGACGGCGCGGCAGCGGCGAGCTCGGACTCGACGCGCTCCGCCCGCCCTTGACGGGCCGGGTGCCGCGCCACGAAATCACATGATCCGCATGCTGTTACGGGTACTGGGCCATTCCTACGCCCGGCCGGTGCGTCGCACCATTGTCCTGATGACCATCACCGCGATCGCGGAAGGACTGTCCTACGCGCTGCTGGTTCCGGTCCTGCGCGCGCTGTTCGGCGCGGAACCCGATGCCGCACGCACACCACTTGTCGTGTTCGGAGTAGCGGTCGCGGGATACGCGGTGTTGCGCTATCTCAGCGATTTGTCCGGCTTCCGGGCCGGAACCACGCTGTTGCGCGGCGTGTATCACCGCCTCGGCGACCATCTGGCCCGGTTGCCCATCGGCTGGTACACCGCTGATCGGATCGGCGAAATCTCGGTGCTCGCGGGCCGCGGAGTGTTGCAGGCGATGAGCGTGATCGCCCATCAGCTGTCACCACTCGTCTCGGCCACCGTCACCCCGCTGACCGTCATCGGCGTCATGCTCGTCTTCGATTGGCGGCTGGGCCTGGCCGCTCTGGCCGCGGTGCCGCTGGTGGTGCTGATCCAGATTCGGTCCGGCCGGGCAATGGCCGCCGGTGACGCCGAACGTCACGCCCGCGATCAGGAGGCGGCCGGACGGGTCGTCGAATATCTCCAGGCCCAGCCGGTACTGCGCGCCGGTGGCCGGACCGCCGAACGTTTCGGGATGCTCGACGACGCACTGCGCGGGGTGGAACGTGCGGCCCGGCGCAGCACCCTGTCCGCGCTGACCGGCGTGGTGGGCCTGACACTGGTCGTGCAGACCACCTTCACCGCACTGCTGGCCCTGGGGGCGTATTTCGCGCTGGGCGGCGATATCGGCGCGGCGGAACTGCTCGCCGTGCTGGTACTGGCGGCGCGCTGCACCGAACCGCTGCTGTCGCTGGCCGAACTCGGCGGCCAGTTGCGTGCGGCACGGGCCGAGCTGGCCCGGCTCGACGAACTGCTGCGCACCCCACCACTGCCGGAACCGGCCGCACCGGTCCGGCCGGAACGCCACGACCTGGCGTTCGAATCCGTGACCTTCGCGCACGGCGACCGCCGGGTTGTCGACGATTTCTCGCTATCGGTACCGCAGGGGCAGCGGCTTGCGATCGTGGGCCCCTCCGGCGCCGGTAAGAGCACGCTGCTGCAACTGATCGCGCGATTCTACGATGTCGATACAGGCGCGGTGCGGGTGGGCGGTGTGGATATCCGCACCATCGACACCGAATACCTGATGTCACAGATCTCTTTCGTCTTCCAGCACGTGTACCTCTTCGACGGCACGATCGAGGAGAACATCCGCCTCGGCCGGCCCGATGCCACGGAAGCGCAAGTCCGGGCGGCGGCGTCCGCGGCCCAGCTCGACGAGGTGATCGACCGGCTCCCCGACGGCCGGCACACAAATGTCGGCGAGGGCGGCGCTCTGCTGTCCGGCGGCGAACGCCAGCGGGTCTCGATCGCCCGTGCTCTGCTGAAGGACGCGCCGATCGTGCTGCTCGACGAGGTGAGCTCGGCGCTGGACCCGGTGAACGAGACAGCGGTCCACGAGGGAATCGAACGACTGATGGCGGGCCGGACGGTGGTGCTGGTCGCGCACCGGTTGCCCATGGTTCAGCGCGCCGACCGTGTCGTCTTTCTCGATCGCGGCCACATCGTGCAGGACGGCACCCACGACGAACTGCTGCGCCGGGGTGGCCGGTACGCGGATTTCTGGGCTCTCGCGATGACACCGGCTGCAGGTTGACGGATCGGAACGGGGAGGTCACCGGTCGACCCGGTGACCTCCCCGCCTGGGCACCTGGGCGATTCAACCGCCCATCGGATCGGTCCGGCGTCCTCGCATGCGCGGGTGCGTTTGCTGGGGTAGCGACCTCTCAGCGGCGGTGCGGGCGTCGCCCCGGCCGGCCAAGTTCAGGACCGGAGGGCGGCGGCAAGGGCCGGGTTCACCGCCGTCGACAACGCCAGCAACGATTCCACCAGGAGGTCGATCAGGTCGGCTCGCGTAATGGTTTCTTCGCTGAGCCAGGACAGCGTGGTCTCCTCGGTGAACGCGACCCACCCCCGCACCGAGAGCAGCAGGCGGGGATCTTCGCGCTCCTGATCGGACAGTGGCACCTCGGAGAGAATGATGTCGACGATCGCTCGCCGGGTTTGCGACACCATTTCCGCCAGGGCGGGATCGGAACTGGTGGGGCCACGCAACAATGCCAGATACGAGGTGCGGTTTTCGCTGACGTAGTCGATATAGCGGCTCACCGAATCGCGCAGCATATCGGCGAGCCCGAGGCTGGGATCCGGTACGACGCGTACCAGCAGTTCCGCATTCGCCTGCTGCACTACGGCCAGTTGAAAGTCTTGCTTCGTCGGAAAGTAGTGGAACAGCAGCCCGCGGGAAATACCCGCCTGAGCTGCGATTTCACTGACCGGAATATCCTCGATGGCCCGTTCGCCGAGCATTTTCACGCCGAGGGTGATCAGCTGTGCCCGCCGCTCGTCGGGGCTCAGGCGGACGCGCTTGGCGGTTTCTCCCTGGCTGATACTCACTTCGTCCATCCTACTGAACGCTGCTCAATACTGTTGACTCCGGCTCAATAGAGCTCTAGTCTGAGTATATGAGTCGCAAGGTTACAGACAAAGCTGTCGCCAACCAGACAGTCCGCCACCTGCGGACGATCATCATCGGCAGCGGTTTCGCCGGCCTCGGCCTCGCCATCCGGCTGACCCAGCAGGGCCGGGATGATTTCCTGGTGCTGGAGCGCGGCAGCGATGTCGGCGGCACCTGGCGGGACAACACCTACCCGGGTGCCGCCTGCGACGTGCCGTCGCACCTGTACTCCTACTCCTTCGCACTGAACCCGGACTGGTCGCGATCGTTCTCCCGGCAGGGCGAGATCCAGTCCTATATCCAGGCCGTCGCCGAGAAGTACAACGTGCGCGATAAGCACGTCTTCGACTGCGATGTCACCAGCGCCCGCTGGAACAACGACACCGCCCGCTGGGAGATCTCTTCCAGCAAGGGCGATTTCACCGCCGATACGATCGTCTCCGCGGTCGGCGCGCTGTGCGAACCCAATCTGCCCGATATCAAGGGCATCAACAGCTTCGAGGGCGAGATCTTCCACTCGGCGCGCTGGAACCACGATTCCGACCTCACCGGCAAACGGGTGGCGGTCATCGGCACCGGGGCCTCGGCCATCCAGATCGTCCCGGCCATTGCCGGCAAGGTATCCCACCTCGACGTCTACCAGCGCACCGCGCCGTGGCTGCTCCCCCGGCTGGACCGGCCCTACACCCTGCCGGAGCGGCTCGCCTTCAAACACATTCCCGGCGCCCAGCGGCTGTCCCGGGCCGCCATCTACGCCATCCGCGAAACCCAGGTGGTGGGCCTGGCGAAAGTACCGGCACTGATGCGCGGGTTCGAGGCACTGTCCAAGGCCAAATTGCAATTCGAGATCCGTGATCCCGAATTGCGCAAGAAGGTCACCCCGGACTATCGGATCGGCTGCAAACGCATGCTGATCTCCAACGAGTACTACCCGGCGCTGGATCGCGACAATGTCGATGTGGTCACCGACCCGATCGCCGAGATCCGCACGAACTCGATCGTGACCGAGGACGGTACGGAACGTGAGGTGGACGCGATCGTGGTCGCCACCGGCTTCCACGTCACCGATTCCCCCACGTACCAGACCATCTTCGGTCGCGACGGCCGTAGCCTCACCGAGGTGTTCGACGAGATCGGCCAGCAGGGCTACAAGGGATCGGCGATCGCCAACTACCCGAATATGTTTTTCCTGCTCGGCCCGAACGTCGGGCTCGGCCACACCTCGATGGTGTACATGATCGAATCGCAGATCAACTACATCGCCGATGCGCTGGCGACCTTCGAGAACCGGAACCTGCGCACCGTCGAGGTCCGCCGCGACGCCCAGGATTCCTTCAACGCAGGCCTGCAGCGCAAACTCGCCAAGAGCGTCTGGAGCACCGGCGGCTGCGCCAGCTGGTACCTGGACAAACACGGTAACAACACCACGTTGTGGCCGGACTTCACCTTCGAATTCCGCCGTATCACAAAGCGTTTCGATATCGATGCTTACGATACGACCACGGCGCCCGCCGCCTCCGACCGCCCCGATCTGAAAGTAGTGACTGCACAGTGAGCAACGAGGCTTATTTCCGCAACAAGGTCTGCGTCATCACCGGCGCCGGGTCCGGTATCGGCCGCGCACTGGCCGTGAACCTGGCGCGCCGCGGTGCGAAGCTGGCGCTCTCCGATATCGATACCGAAGGCCTGGCCGAAACCGTGCGCCGCTGCGAACAGCTGGGCGCCGAGGTGAAATCGGACCGGCTCGACGTCGCCGAGCGCGAGGCGGTACTGCTGTACGCCGATGCGGTGAAACAGCATTTCGGTGTCGTGCACCAGATCTACAACAACGCCGGTATCGCACATCACGGCGATATCGTGAAAACCGATTTCAAAGACATCGAACGCATCATGGACGTCGATTTCTGGGGTGTGGTGAACGGAACCAAGGCGTTCCTGCCCTACCTCCTGGAATCCGGCGACGGGCACGTGGTGAACATTTCCAGCCTGTTCGGCCTGATCGCCGTCCCGGGCCAAGCGGCCTACAACTCGGCCAAATTCGCGGTCCGCGGATTCACCGAGGCGCTGCGCCAGGAAATGCTGGTGGACAAGGCGCCGGTCCAGGTCACGTGCGTACATCCCGGTGGGATCAAGACCGCGGTCGCCCGCAACGCCACCTACAACGAGGATATCGACGGCGCGGACGCCAGCTCGAAATTCGACAAGTACCTCGCCATCCACAGCCCGGAGATGGCGGCGGAAGCCATTGTCGACGGTGTGCGCAAGGGCCGCGGCCGGGTACTGATCGGGTGGGAAGCGAAACTGCTGGATCTGTTCGTCCGCACCGCCGCCTCCGGTTACCAGCGCATCGCGGTCGCCGTCGAACGTCGATTCCTACCCTGACCGGGAGAATGTCCGATATGCGCGATATCGCCCTGCCACTGCCGTTGATCCGGGCGTTCATGGGCCCGCTGTACCGGCTGTCGTTCGACCACCGGCTGCCGTTCCGGGTGCAGCGCTCGCTGATCGACGCCGCCTCGGTCCTGCAGCCGGTGCCCGCGAGTGTGCGGGTGGAGAAGTTGCGGCTGGGCGGACGCCCGGCCGAACGGCTCGCCCCGCGTACCCCCGCGGACACCGACCCCGCCGCCGTGCTCTACCTGCACGGCGGCGGTTACACCGTCGGGTCGCTGGCCACTCATCGATCGCTCAACGGCCGCCTGGCCGCCGCGACCGGGCTGCCGGTCTATGCGATCGACTACCGGCTGGCTCCCGAGCACCCCTATCCGGCGGCGCTCGACGACGCCGAGGCCGCCTACCTCGAACTGGTCACCGAATACGGCTATCGGCCGGACCGGATCGCGATCGCCGGCGATTCGGCGGGCGGCGGTCTCTCCCTGGCGCTGGCCCAGCGGCTCATCGCCCGGCACGGGCATACCCCCGCCGCGCTCGGGCTGATCGCCCCCTGGGTGGATCCGAACCAACTCTCCGAACGCCCGCGCGACCTCGTGGTCAACGGCCCCTGGTCGCGGGCGTGCGCCGCGGCCTATCTGGGCGGCGGTGACTGCACCGATCCGGGCTACGCCCCGCTGCACGGCGTCCTCGCCGGACTGCCCCCGGTGTATGTCCAGGCCGATATCGACGAACTGTTGCACCCGCAGTGTGTCGACCTCACATCCGCGCTGCGGGCAGCCGGGGTCGCGGTGGAGTTCACCGAGAGCCGCGGGCTCTGGCATGTCGCCCAGCTACAGGCCGGCTTGGTCGGTCCGGCGGCCACTGTCCTGGGCGAAATGGCCGGCTTTCTGCGGCACGCCGTAGATGGGCAACCGGCGAGCGACATAGGATGAACTGATCAGGACTCGTGAACCCCGGCCATGACGTGAACTCTGCGCATTCACGGGTGGCCCGCCACCGGACGGTGCCGGTGGCGTAAATTACCGACCAGTAAGCACACAGGGAAAGGCAACGATGCGCGAGTTCGAAGCCCCGGCTTCCTACACCATCCCGGAGGACGCGAACAATTCCGATGCCGTGTTCCGGCACGCGAAGGAATCCCCCGCCGCGGTCATGTTCAACATCCCCGACGGCCGGGGCGGGTGGCGCGATGTGCGGGCGGAGGAGTTCGCACAATCGGTCACCGATGTGGCGAAGGGGCTGATCGCCTCCGGTATCGAACTGGGCGACCGGGTCGCCATCATGGCCGCCACCCGCTACGAATGGGCGCTGCTCGACTTCGCCATCTGGGCGGCCGGCGGCTGCACCGTGGCCATCTACGACAGCTCGTCGGCCGAGCAGGCCCGCTGGATCCTGCAGGATTCGGCCACCACGCTGCTGATCGTGGAGAACGACAAGCACCGCGACGTGATCGCCGAGATCGACCCCGGCGAACTGCCGCAACTGCGCGAAACCCTGCAGATCGACTCCGGCGCGCTGGACACCCTCATCGGGCGCGGCGCCGAACTCGACGACCAGGCCGTGCACGACCGCCGCGCCCAGGTCACCGCCGCCTCCCCGGCGACGCTGATCTACACCTCGGGCACCACCGGCAGGCCCAAGGGCGTCATGCTGACCCACGCCAACCTGTGGGCCGAATCCCGCTCCGACCGGATCGCGCTGGCCTCCTTCCTCTCCCCCGGGAAGAAGACGCTGATGTTCCTGCCGCTGGCGCATGTTTTCGCCCGCGCCGTAGGGCTGGCCGCCTTCGACGCCAAGGTCACCGTCGCGCACACCTCCGACTGGAGCACACTGGTCGCGCAGTTCGCCGAGCACCGGCCCGATTTCGTGCTGTCGGTACCGCGCGTTTTCGAGAAGGTGTACAACGCGGCCAAGCAGAAGGCGCACGACGAGGGCAAGGGCGCGATCTTCGATGCCGCCGCGGCCACCGCGATCGCCTACAGCGAAGCCTTGGAAAAGGGCAAACCGGGTCTGCGGCTGCGACTCCAGCGCGCCCTGTTCGACAAACTGGTCTACGGGAAACTGCGCGCCGCGCTCGGCGGTAACTGCCAGGCGGCGGTTTCCGGCGGCGGGCCCCTCGGCGCCCGGCTGGGCCATTTCTTCCGCGGTATCGGCGTCACCATCTTCGAGGGCTACGGCCTCACCGAGACGACCGCCGCCATCACGGTCAACACCCCGGAACATATCCGCGTGGGATCGGTCGGCCGCCCGATCGAGGGCCATGCCGCCAAAATCGCCGAGGACGGCGAGCTGCTGCTGCGCGGTTCCGTGGTGTTCGACGGTTACTGGGGCAACGACGAAGCCACCGCCGACGCGTTCGAGGACGGCTGGTTCAAAACCGGCGATCTCGGTGCCATCGACGCGGACGGTTTCGTCACCATCACCGGCCGCAAGAAGGAAATCATCGTCACTGCCGGCGGTAAGAACGTCTCCCCCGCCGTCCTCGAGGATTCGCTGCGCGCCCATCCACTGATCAGCCAGGTGATGGTGGTCGGCGACGGAAAACCGTTCATCGGCGCGCTGATCACCCTCGATCCGGAAGCACTGCCGGGCTGGAAGGAACGCAACAACGTCGCCGCCGACGTCGATATCGCACAGCTGGTCAACAACCCGATGCTGATCACCGAGGTGGAGACCGCGGTCGCCGACACCAACAAGAAGGTCTCCAAGGCCGAGCAGATCAAGAAGATCAATATCCTCACCGTGGACTGGACTCAGGAAACCGGTGAACTCACCCCGAAGATGTCGCTGAAACGTGGCGTGGTGATGAAGCAGTATGCCGAGGAAGTCGAGAAGATCTACAGCTGAGTTGTATTGATCGGCGCCGACTCCGTTCGCCCAGGATTCGGCCGCGGGTCCCTGTGGTCGGCACTCGATGCCCGCAGCTGCGCACGACTCCGAGAGCGAAGGCGCAGGATCGCTGTATCGCATCGAGTACCGGCCAGTGACCGTCCGGACTTTTCCAGAGCCCCACCGCGCGGGTCATACGGTGGTGCCGGCGACTGCGGCGCCCCGGTTCCAGACGCGGCTCATCGCGCGGGATCTGGGAATAGATCATGTGCTGTGCACCGAACGGTGATTTCCGACGGCGTACTCACCGGCGAGATCGACGGCGAAATCGTCTGGGGCCAGAACAAGGCCGACCTGGTGGAGAAATTCGCCATCACCAAAGATATCGACCTCGAAAACAGTTTCGGCTACTCCAATGGCGGCGCGGACCGCTCCATGCTCGAACTGCTCGGACATCCGGTCGCGGTGAATCCGGACCGCGATCTCGCCGCGGCCTCGGCCGATAACGGCTGGGCCAGACTTCGATTCGAGCGTCGCGGCGGCAATCTCTACCACCTGGCCCGCACGCTCCTCGGATTACTCGCGGTGATCGGCGCGTCCGGCGCAGCTATGTTGTGTTCGATGGGCCGCGATCGTCGCACGCTGCGCAACCGGGTACTCCGGTGGGTGCCGACGACAGCGCTGCGCTGCGTCGGCCTGCGCATCCGGGTGAGCGGCCCGGAAACCGCCCGCACCGTCAGGCCCGCGATTTTCGTCTTCAACCACCAGAGCAAGAGCGACGCGTTGATCATCCCTATATCGTGGGTAACTCCTCCACCCCCGTGGTCACCCGGAAAGCGCTGAAATATCCGGTCTTCGGCCGACTCTTGAAAATGGCCGGTTCTCTCTTCATCGATCGTTCCACGCCCCGGGGGCACCCAGCAGGCGTTGAACACGCTGGTCAGCGAACTCCAGGCGGGCAACTCGGTCGCCGTCGCACCGGAGGGACGTCTCGTCGACCCCTCGATTGCAGACCTTCGAAAAGGGCGCCTTCCACCTCGCAATTCAGGCGGGAGTGCCGATCGTGCCGGTGGTGATCCACAACGCGGGCAGGGCGTTGTGGCGGAATGCGCTTGTCGTCCGGCCGGGAACGATCGACGTCACGATCCTCGACCCGATAGATACGTCTTCGTGGACGGTGGAGACACTGGACAACGAGGTCGCGTCCCTCCACCGGCGCTACCTCGACACGCTGGATCGTCGGCCCGGCACCGGTTCCACCGGCGCGCACTGATGGCGAGCATATTCACCGTCCGCGCCCTGCTCACACAAGAAGACCACGGTCGGGCTATCGGTTCACCGAGTCCGCCGGGGGCGCGTCCGCCGGATCCGCCGGGCGGACTACGGGATTACGAATGAACAGCGCGGATGCCACGACACCGATCAACAGCAGCGCGGCTGGTAGGAACGTTGCGGCACTCAGCGCCGAACTGAACGCCTGCCGCGCCCCTTCTGGGACCTGGGCAGTTCCCATCGCTTCACCGGCCGGGGCACCGCCCAGGCCCTCGGCAGTCATCCGGGCCGCGATCAAGGCACTGATGGCCGCGCTCCCGAGCACCGAACCCACCTGCCGGGTCGTGTTGTAGACCCCCGCACCGGCCCCGGCCTGAGGTATCGGCAGATTGTGGGTCGCGGTGGTGGCCAGTGGCGCCCAGATGAACGCGTTGGACAGGCCCGCGACCGCACCCGCGAGCACCATCCAGGTGATATTCGCGTGCGGGCTCCGCATCACCAGTGCCAGCCAGGCAACCGCTATCGCGAACAACCCGAACCCCACGGTCGGGATGAGCCGGGGATGCCACCGGCCCGAGAACTTGCCCACCACCGGTGCCGCCACACCCGAGATGATCGCCATCGGGGCGAGGACCAGTGCGGATCGGGTGGGCGTCATACCGTGCACGGCCTGCAGATAGAAGTAGATCGGCACCATCACCGCGGTGGTCGCCGCGCCCATACTCGCGATGGCCACATTCGACATCGAGAAGTTGCGATCGCGGAAAAGGCTCAGCGGGAGCAGCGGTTCCCCGGACCCACGTGCCTGGGTCACCAGGAAAACGGCCAGCACCGCCAGCCCGGCGCCGATCATCGACCAGATGATGACCGACCAATCGTTGGCGTTGCCCTCCTGGATACCGAACACCAGCAAGAACATGCCGGTCGCACTCAGCGCGACCCCCAGCAGGTCGAATTTGTGCTCATGGGTCGGCAGGGACGGCACCAGCCAGACCGCGAGCACGAACGCGACGATCCCGACCGGCACGTTGACGATGAAGATCCATTCCCAGCCGAGACCGTCGACCAGCACCCCGCCCATAATCGGGCCGATCAGGGTCGCCAGTCCGGCGACGGCACCCCACAGACCCATCGCGGCGCCGCGGCCGTCCGGCGGGAAGGTCCGGGTGATCACCGCGATGGTCTGCGGTGTCATGAGCGCGGCACCCAGCCCCTGCACCGCACGTGCCGCGATCAGGGTTTCGATATCGCCGGACAGCCCGCACCACAGCGAGGCCAGCGTGAACACCGTCAGGCCGACCAGATAGATGTTCTTGGGGCCGAACCTGTCGCCGAGCCGTCCCGTGATGAGCAGCGGTACCGCGTAGGTGAGCAGATAGGCGCTGGTCACCCAGATGACGCTGGAGATATCGGCGTGCAGATCGGCCATGATCGCCGGGTTCGCGACTGCCACGATGGTCACATCGAGCAGGATCATGAAGAACCCGACGACCAGGGCGCCCAAGGCAAGCCACGGATTACGTTGAGTGGGCATAGGTTCCATTCCTGTCCCGGCGGCGCGGGATGCGCCGGCCCATGGATCTGTCGCGGTGCGCCGCGTCACCCGGCCCGCCATCGGCCACCGGCCAGTGGCACGCGGCAACGGTTCATGCCGTCTCACTCCGGACTACAGGTACGACATCGCGGGCCGCGCCAACATTCCGGGCATTTCGGACCGATCGTAACCTGTGCTACAGACTGTGCGCGTCCAGCCAGGTTCGTGCCAGCTCCGCCGGCTCGGCACCCTCGTCGCGCACACGCAGCACCAGTGCGGCGAGTTCGCCGGTGGTCAGTTCACCGGCCACATAGTTCAGCTTCTCGGCCTGCACCTCGTCCAGCACCCCCTTGCGGAGAACAGCAACCGGGTTCTGGGCGCGGATCGCCTCCCCGGAATCGGCCAGCACGGTCAGGCCGTCGGTGCCACCGGGCAGGAATTCGGCCGGACCCCCCAGCACGGCCACCTGGATCCGGCCGTCGACCAGGGCGCGCCGCAGTTCGGCGGGGTCGGTGAACTGGTGAGTCGCGGCGAATTCGCATCCCGAGATCCGCGTTGCGGCCGCGGGAAGGTCCAGCAGGCCCGGCACCGCCGCGATACCCGCGGTCAGCCCCGAACACCGATTCGCCAGATCTTCGACCGACCCGATTCCGTGTTGTCCGGCAGTGGCAGTGGTGACCAGCACCCGTGGTTCGAAATCGGCGCCGTCGGCGGGATCGGCGGTAACGGTGTCCTGGGGCAGCGAACCGTTCAGTTCCCCGGTCACGGCCTCGACCGTCTCGGCATCCGCACCGATATTCAGCTCGGCCAGCAACGCACCGTTGTGATCGGCCGCCACCGCGACGTTCCCCGCCGCCAATGCGGTCAGCATCTCGGCGCGATCCCCGAGGCCGGGCTCGACCCGGACCGCCGCCCCCGTCCGTGCCAGCGCCTGCGCATAGATCTCGGCCAGCACCCGGGATTGCGCCGACTGCTGCGCCCCCACCACCAGCGGATCGGCGGCCTCCCCGGATCCGCAGGAAACAGCCAGCACCGCAAGTGCCGGTACCAGCATCCGCCCCACCACACGCACCGACGCGGTCAGCACCATCGCGCGCGACACCCACTTCCCGTAACCAGCCTGCCGCACCCGGTCCCGGGCGCCTCGACAGCCCCCGAATCTACCGGCGCGCACGCTTCCAACGATCCGCACCCCACAGCCTCCACCCGCGTCCGCGATGCGATACGCGTGTCCACGCCCATGATCCGGCCCTTACCCCGGTACTCGCTTGCGGGTGCCGCAAGCCGGCCGCTGCACCGAACTCATCGCCGAGCAAGGAAGCCGACGGGCCCTGCAGCGGCGACCGAAACCTGGCACGGCCCCCTCGGCGCTGCGCCCGTTCCAGGCGGCAGCACCATTCGGCTCGGCCTCCCGCCCTCGCACAGCCAACGATGGTGCCGAGTTCAGCGAGGCCCTGTGAGGTTTTGGCCCGTCCCTGCTTTCCGTGCTCGAAGCGATTCGGCGCAGCCGCGAGTGTCGAATGCGGAAGCGGGGGCAAGGGGGCCGAAGCCCCGCGCCGACGGAGTAGGGGCCGAAACTACAGCGCCAAAAACTACAGCACCCGGTCATTGGTGACGACCGGGTGCTGCAGCTGGGTTACCGCCCGGGTAAGGCGGAACGATCTATCAGGCAACGCCTTCCGCGCGGGCGGCGGCGGCGACCGCGTCGGCGACAGCCGGGGCGACCCGGGGGTCGAGCGGGCTGGGCACGATCTTGTCGACCGCGAGCTCGTCGGCGACCACGCCGAGGATCGCGTCGGCGGCGGCGATCTTCATTCCCTCGGTGATCCGGCGGGCACCCGCGTCGAGCGCGCCCTTGAACACACCGGGGAAGGCCAGCACATTGTTGATCTGGTTCGGGAAATCACTGCGGCCGGTGGCGACGATCCCGGCGTACTTGCGGGCGACGTCCGGGTGGATCTCCGGGTCCGGGTTGGACATGGCGAACACGATCGATTCCGGTGCCATCGAGGAGATGAGGTCTTCGGCGATGGTGCCCGCGGACAGGCCCAGGAACACATCGGCGCCGGTGAGAGCATCCGCCGCGGAGCCGGTGAGGCCGCGCGGGTTGGTGCGCTCGGCGAGATCGGCCTTCACCGCGTTGAGGTCGGTGCGGTCGCGGCCGACGATGCCCTTGGAATCGAGCACGGTCACATCGGGGATACCGGCGGCGAGCAGGATATTGGTGCACGCGACACCCGCGGCGCCGGCGCCGGAGACGACGACCTTCAGGTCCGAGGTCGGCCGGCCCTGCACCTTGGCGGCGCCGTTCAGCGCCGCCAGCACCACGATGGCGGTGCCGTGCTGGTCGTCGTGCATCACGGGGCAGTCGAGCGCTTCGACGACCCGCTTCTCGATTTCGAAGCAGCGCGGCGCGGAGATGTCTTCGAGGTTCACGGCACCGAAGCTGGGCCGCAGGCGCACCAGAGTTTCGACGATTTCGTCGACATCCTTGGTGTCGAGCACGATCGGGATGGAATCGAGCCCGGCGAACTTCTTGAACAGCGCCGATTTACCCTCCATCACCGGCAGGGAGGCACGCGGGCCGATATCGCCGAGGCCGAGCACCGCGGAGCCGTCGCTCACGACGACCACCAGGCGGTCGGTCCAGGTGTAGCGCTTCGCCAGTTTTTCGTCCTCGGCGATAGCGCGACTCACCTGCGCCACCCCCGGGGTATAGGCGATCGATAGGTCGCGCTGGGTCTCCAGGGGCGAGCTGAGCTCAACCGAGAGCTTGCCCCCGAGGTGACCGGCGAAGATCTCCTCGTGAGTGATCGCCGCGAGGTCTGCAGCCTCATTTTTGCTGGCGGTGGCGTTCGGTGCGTCAGTCACAGAGGACACGTTTTCACTCCTGCTGGTTGCGGTCGTAACCGGTGGACGGTTACCGCCGGGTATTTGGTGTTATCTGCGTCATATCGTTCATCGGTGGCGCGACCAGGATGTTTCCCGGTGGTGCCGTAACCCGGAGGCCCGCAGAGTCCGGGGCGAGACGAAAGGTGGCAGCACTGACTTCGGGCAGCTGCCCTCCGGGCGGATTTCGGACGGGTTGGTCCGGCAGAACTCGACCGGCGCCCGGCTCCGGCTGCGATGGTGCGTCGCGTGGCGGTGGGCGCCCGATATCCCCGACCCGGCGGTGGCAACGATCGGGAATCCGCAACATTGTGCCAGGTCCGGTGCGGAACGCCAAACCGGCACCGCGGATCGTGTATCGAACACCACCGGCTCAGCCTAAGTCGCGGGCATTACCTTCCCGTAAGGGGAAACTCCCGGCTCCGGGAAGCCCGGGGTGAGAACCCGGGTGGCGCCGGCGGTACGCGCCGTGAAATCTGTCCGTCCGGCTAGATCCACCACTGCGTCCACAGCAGCAGTGTTGCGGCGCCCAGAACGAACACGGCGACAACGAATATCGCGGCACCACGGTTGCGATCCGAATAAACCTGCGCCGCAACGGCTATCGCAGCGATTGCAATATGCCAGCCGACCGATTCCGCCCCCGGTCCCGGGAACCCGCGGCGCGCGCCGATCATCGCCGCGCCCACCACGACGCACGCCAGGACGACCAACCCCGCCGCAATGGACCCGCTGAGCCCGCGCAGGACTTTCATGACGCCAGCACCGGCACACCGGTGGCTCGGCCGGCGAGCTTCTCGAACTGTGCCGGATCGGTGGTGCACGCGCCCAGCGCGATGGTTTTGTTCGCACCGTGATAGTCCGAGGACCCGGTCGTGAGCAGGCCGTATTCACCGGCCAGTTCCCGGAGCGCGGTCCGATCCCGGGCATTGTGGTCGGGGTGGTCGATTTCCAGCCCACCCAGCCCCAGTGCGGCGAGATCCGGGATCTCCGCGAGGTCGAGCAGCCGGCCGCGCGAACGGGCCCGGCCGTGCGCGAGCACGCTCACCCCACCTGCGTCGGCGATCATCTCCACCGCCCGGTGCAGCGGTGTATCGGCCTTCTCCACGTAGTAAGGGCCGTTCGCGGACAGCAACTGCGCGAAAGCGGCTTCCACGCTGGGCACGACCCCCGCCTCCACCAATGCGCGGGCCAGATGCGGGCGTCCTGCGGCGGGGCCGGCCGAAGCGAGCACGGCGTCCGGGTCCACGGGTAGCCCGTCGGCGGCCATCTGCTCGGCCATGGCGCGTAGGCGCTGGACCCGTTCGCCACGTAGCCGTTCACGTTCGGCCGCGAAACCCGTGTCGGCCGGGTCGAACAGGTAGGCCAATAGATGCACCGATACCGGCCAGCCGTCGATCCCGCGGCCGATACACGACATTTCCATCCCCCGGACCAGCGATAAACCGGCCGGGCACGCCGCCTCGGCCTCGGCCCAGCCGGCGGTGGTGTCATGATCGGTGATCGCGACCACGTCCAGACCGGCAGCAGCCGCGTTCCGCACCAGATCGGCCGGAGTATCGGTGCCGTCGGAGGCGGTGGTGTGGGTATGCAGGTCGATGCGCACGCCGTCCAGTCTGTCAGTGCGGGCTCCCGGGGCCGGTCGCGGTGGCGGGCTGGCATCGCCTCGTGCCCTCCCTGCCGCTGCCGTTCCACAGTCCGGGACGGTCGCGGTCTTCTCGTTCGGTCTCGTATATCCGGGTGCCCACTGCCCGCGCGGTCGTCGATTGCGCTGTCAATGTGGACGGTGAGCGGCTCCCCGGACGGCACACCCGAAGAAGTGCACTCGCCGCCGCGCGTGAGCACGGCGGATTCGTCCGGCTCGGCCTGCACGATCCCGATGATGCCCAGATGGCCGAGATCGCCGAAACGTTCGGCTTGCACGCCCTGGCCGTCGAGGACGCGGTACAGGCCCACCAGCGACCGAAACCGGAACGCTACGACACAACGCTGGTGATGGTCATGCGTACCGTCGCCCACCGGGATCACGAACTGCACAGCGTCAGCGAGATCGTGGAAACCGGCGAGCTGCTGATATTCATCGCGCCCGATTTCGTGATCGCCGTCCGGCACGGCGAACATTCACCGCTTTCGGTCGTGCGGCGCGGGCTGGAGGCGGATCCCGAGCGGTTACGCCTGGGCCCCGGCTCGGTCCTGCACACGATAGCCGACCATGTGGTCGACTCCTATATCGAGGTCGTGCAATCGGTGGAATCGATATCGACGCCATGGAAGAAGAAAACTTCACTCCTCGGTCACCGTCGAATCGATCTATCAGCTCAAACGGGAAGTAGTGGAACTACGCCGGGCAGTGAATCCACTGGCCCTGCCGCTGCACACTCTGGTCCACAACACGGACCTGCCGTTGGATGCGGAGATCCGCCGCTACCTGCGTGACGTCGCCGACCATCACACCGCGGTCGCGGAACGGATCACCGATTTCGACGATGCGCTGAGCTCACTCATCAACGCGGCACTCGCCAAGATCACCGTTCAGCAGAATACGGATATGCGCAAGATATCGGCGTGGGTTGCGGTGGCTGCCGTACCCACCATGATTGCCGGAATCTACGGAATGAATTTCGAACATATGCCGGAACTGAAAACCACCTGGGGTTATCCGGTGGTGCTCCTGTTCATCTTCGCCGTCTGCGGCACCCTGCCGGCACTGTTCCACCGCAACAACTGGCTCTGAATCACAACGAGGCCGCACCGCGGGCCGGGTCCAGCACATCGATCCCGGCTTCGGCCCAGGCCTCGCGCAGCGCCTGCGCGCCACGCAGGCGCACCCATGCGGCTTCGGTGGCCGTCACCGGCGTCACCGCGAAGTAGTGAACGGGATCGGCAGGTTCGGGTAACTCCACGTCGGGTATCTCCCCGGCACCGAGCAGTACTGCGGTGAACGGGGCATCACGCCACAGCGGCTCACCCACATCCAGTAGAGCGTCCGCCTGCAGGACAACACCTTCCACCGCGGGTGACGCGGCGAGCACCCCCAGCGACCGGGCCACCCCGGCGCCGCCACCCGATCCGGCCCGCAGGGTGAGCAGCAGTTCGGCCCGCGGCCCGCGGACCGGGTCGGCCAGGACGTCGGACGGATCACCCATCGGATGCCGGGAGCCGCCGACGGTCGCGTAATGCACCACGCCGTCACCGGGGATCCGCAGGATCTCGATGGGTTCGAGCCCCAGGAACGTCACCGACGCAGTGTCCACAGCGGCCGTATCCACCTCGAAATGGCGCGTCACAGCGGCGCGTACCCGCTCGATCACATCCATCCGCTAGATGGCCAGCCGGGCGAGCATATCCCGCGCCTGTTCGGCGGTTTTCGGATCGCACAGCACGTCGTAGCGGCCCGCCACCAATTGCATGGTCGACGCGAAATCACGCTGACCGCGGGTCGCGGCGTACGGGATCGTGGTGGAGATGACCCCGAAAATAATGCCGCCGACCAGGCCCACCAGCAGCGGACCCGCCATCCCGTTGGTGGTGAACAAGCTCAGCAGCAAACCGAGGAACAAGCCGAGCCAGGCGCCGGACACCACACCTCCGCCGATGACCTTGCCCCAGTTCAGCCGGTACAACACCCGCTCGACCTGCATGAGATCGACGCCGACAATCGTCACGTTCTGCACCGGGAACTGGTTGTCCGCCAGATAATCCACGGCACGCTGCGCTTCGGCATAGGTCGGGTACGAACCGACCGGCCATCCCGAAGGCGGCGTGGGCAGACCCTGTCTGCCGCGATTCGAGCTCCCCAGGGGATTCGTCATGATTCCATTGTGCCGTCTCGAGCTCGTCCGGCTATTCGGGGGCGGTAAACGTTGTTGTTCTCTTCATCCCGGCGGCGCGGCCTTTTTCCGCGATGACGACCGCCATTTTCGCGCTGGCCTCATCGATCATTTCGTCGCCCAGCATCGCGGCTCCGCGCGCGCCGCCCTCGGCAGATGTGTGATAGGCGTAGGCGTCGAGGATCATTTCGGCGTGGTCGTAATCGGCCTGCCGGGGACTGAAGATTTCGTTGGCGGCGTCGACCTGGCTCGGGTGCAGCACCCATTTCCCGTCGAAGCCCAGGGCGGCGGTGCGTCCGGCCGCGCGCCGGAAACCGTCGATATCGCGGATCTGCAGATAGGGACCGTCGATGGCCTGCAGGCCGTGGGCGCGCGCGGTGAGCAGGATGGTCATCAGGATGTGGTGGTAGGCGTCGCCGGTGTCGTAGCCCTCGGGCTGCTCGCCGACCACGAGGGTGCGCATATTGATACTCGCCATGAAGTCCGCGGGACCGAAGACCAGCGTCTGCACCCGGGGGCTTGCGGTGGCGATCTCGTCGATATTGCGCAGCCCCAGCGCATTCTCGATCTGTGGTTCGATGCCGATCCGGCCGGGTCGGATCCCGTTGGCGCGTTCCAACTGGCTCAGCAGCAGATCCAGGGCCCGCACCTGACCCGCGTCGGTGACCTTGGGCAGCAGGATCGCGTCGAGCGCAGTACCGGCGCCGTCGACCACGGAAATCACATCGGCGTAGGTCCACTGGGTGGTCCAGTCGTTCACCCGGACCACCCGCAACTGCTCCCCCCAGCCGGAATCGTTGAGGGCGGCCACGATATTGGCGCGGGCGGCGGCTTTCGCCCCCGGGGCGACGGCATCCTCGAGATCCAGGAACACCTCGTCGACCGGCAGGCCTTTGGCCTTGGCGATCATTTTCGGGTTGCTGCCCGGCACGGCAAGGACGGAACGGCGCGGCTTCATCAACACTCCTGTGGTCGGCCCGGTCCGGCCCCGGAACATCTAGCCTGGCACTCATGGCAGCTACCAGGGTGTACATCGCCAGGCTGACCGGCCTGGCGGTGCTGGGGCCGGACGGCGAGTCTATCGGCCGCGTACGCGACGTCGTGGTGGCCGTCCGGTACGACCGGCAGGAACCGCGTGTGCACGGTCTGGTGGTGGAATTGCCGACACGGCGGAGGATCTTCGTCCCGATGCTGCGGGTCACCAATATCGAACCCGGTTCGGTCACACTGAACACCGGTAATGTCAGCCTGCGGCGTTTCGCGCAGCGCCCCGGAGAGCTGCTGGCCATGGCGCAGATCGTGGATTCCACCGTGCAGGTCGACGATCCCGACCTGCCGGATCTGGCGGGGGTCGATGTGTTCGTGGTCGATCTCGGAATCACGCTGACCCGCACCCGGGACTGGCGGGTCGCCCGGGTCGCGGTGCGCGGGCATCGCCGGCTGGGGCGGCGGCGCACGGTGCATGTGGTTGATTGGGCCCGGGTCGAGGGCCTGACACCGTACGAGATCGACCGCCCGGGCCAGGACGTCAGCACATTGCTGGAGCAGTTCGAAGGCCGGCGCGCCGCCGATGTCGCGCATATGTTGCGGGAACTGCCCGCCAAACGACGCCTGGAGGTGGCGCTCGCCCTCGACGACGAGCGGCTCGCCGATGTCGTCCAGGAACTCTCCGGTGACGACCAGCTGGACCTGCTCGGCCAGCTGGAGATGACCCGCGCGGCCGATGTCCTCGAGGCGATGGACCCCGACGACGCCGCCGATCTGCTGGGTGGCCTGCCGGAGAACGAGGCCGAATCTCTGCTGACTCTGATGGATCCGCAGGAATCCGAGCCGGTGCGCCGGCTGCTCGAACATTCACCGGATACCGCGGGCGGGCTCATGACGCCGGAACCGGTGGTCCTCTCGCCGTCGACCACGGTGGCCGAGGCGCTGGCCCGGGTCCGCAACCCCGATCTGACACCCGCGCTGGCGTCGGTGGTGTTCGTCGTGCGTCCACCGACGGCCACCCCGACCGGCCGCTATCTGGGGTGTGTCCACCTGCAGCAGTTGTTACGCGAACCGCCGGCGCATCTGGTCGGCGGAATCCTGGACGCCGATCTGGCGACTCTGCGGCCGGAACTGCCGCTCGCGGCGGTGACCCGATATTTCGCCACCTACAACCTGGTGTGCGGTCCGGTGGTCGACGAACAGAACCATCTGCTCGGTGCGGTAAGCGTGGACGATGTCCTCGACCATCTGCTGCCACCCGACTGGCGTGAGGACGAACAACTGTACGAAGGTGTGCGTCCGTGACCGACAAGAGCACGGCCGGGCGGGCGGTCTCCAGTGCGCGGCAGCGACTGGAGACCCCCGTCGGAACCAGGTTCCGCTTCGATTGGGATGCCGAAGCACTGGCACGCGGCAGCGAACGGATCGCCCGATTCCTGGGCACCGGACGTTATCTCGCGATTCAGACGGTGGTGGTGATCGTCTGGATCGTGCTGAACGTTTTCGTGATCACGCTGCGCTGGGATCCCTACCCGTTCATCCTGTTGAACCTGGCGTTCTCCACCCAGGCAGCCTATGCCGCGCCGCTGATCCTGCTGGCGCAGAACCGGCAGGACAACCGCGACCGGGTCTCCCTCGAGGAGGACCGGCTGCGAGCCGCGCAGACCAAGGCCGACACCGAGTTCCTGGCCCGGGAACTCGCGGCGTTGCGCCTGGCGGTGGGCGAGGTCGCGACCCGTGATTATCTGCGCCGCGAACTCGACGAGATCCGCGATGCACTGGAGCGGATCGAGTACACGACGGGAGTCGGGCCGACGCGCGGCCCGGACAAAGCAACCAAGCCGAAACGCAAGAAAACCTCCGGTCACAAGGCGGTTACGGGCCCGATTTCACCGCCTGTCGCCGATGAATGACCGGAAATCCGCAATATGCTCCTGACCGGTAGGTAACCTGGATCACGTTGTCCCGAGCGCGCCGTACGGGAATGTCCGAGACGGTCGCTCACCTGTGACATAGAGGAACGGTGGAGCCGAATGCGGATACCTACCCCTGTGGCAATGTCGGCTCTGGTCATGGCGGGCCTGGTAGCGAGTGGTTCCGCCGTCCACACCACCATGTCGTCGACCCCGCCGGAAGCTCCCGGAGCCAGACTCGCGACGAATGCCGATCAGGCCGGAGACGCCGCCGAAGATACCGAAGCCCCATTGACCCAGACACTCGGAATGCTGCCGGTCGAACCCACCACGCCCCGGAAACTCCGGGCCCTGAGCCCGGTACCGGCCGACGGAATCCCACCCTTCGCCGGTACCGTTCCGTTACAGAGTATCGCCCTGCCCAGCGGCAGTGGCGCGTTCGGCATCCCGGAGATCGTGCTGGCCGCCTATCGCAACGCCGAACTGGCCCTGCAGTCCTCGACCCCCGGCTGCGGACTCACCTGGAACCTGCTCGCCGGTATCGGCCGTATCGAATCGGGGCATGCGAGCAACGGGCGCACCGACGCCGCGGGAACCACCAACCCGCCCATCTTCGGCCCGGCACTGGACGGCACGCTGCCGGGGAACGAGATCATCCGAGCCACCGACGGTGGCTACGTCCGCGCGCTGGGTCCCATGCAGTTCCTGCCCGGCACCTGGTCGCGCTACGCCGCCGACGGCAACGCCGACGGCCACGCCGATCCGCACAACGTCTTCGACGCCGCCCTGGGCGCCGGCAAGTATCTCTGCTCGGGCGGGCTGAATCTGCGCGACCCGCAACAGGAACTGCGCGCCGTCCTGCGCTACAACAACTCGATGTCGTATGCGGCCGAGGTGCTGAGCTGGTCGGCGGCCTACCGCACCGGCGGCCGGGCTGCGCCGGTTATCCCCTCCCCGGGGCTCGTCCCGCCCGGCAGCGCCCCCAGCGAGTTGCCGCCCGGATCGCCGGACCTACTGGCGGCACAGACGGATACACCGGTGCCGCCGCCCCCACCCGAACTGGCGGTGCAGACCCCGCGGCCCGAACCCATGATCCGTATCCCCGGATTGCCGCCCATCCCCTGCGGTTTGCTCTGCCCGCCCGCGCCGGGGTCGCCGAAGGTCGGCCAAGCGCTCCCCGCACCCGGCCCCGGCGCACCTGCCGCCCCCGGTGATCCCGCGACCCCGGGCGCACCCGCGGGCCCGGGCACCCAGGCTGCGCCCGGAGCCCCGGCTCCCGCGGCACCCGAAGCACCCGCACCGGGAGCACCTGCACCACAAGAGGCCCCGCAGAACCAGGCGGCACCACCCCCGCCGGCGCACAATCCGGAGGTACAGGCGGCTCCGGCGCCCGCACCACCCTCCATCACCCTGCCGGGCGGGCTGGTCATCCCGCTGCCGATCGCGCTGGTTCCCGGCCCGGCGGCCCCCACCCCCGCGGACGCGGTACCGCCACCACCGCCCATCGAGACCGCTCCCGCGCCGTCTCCGGCCGAACCCGCCCCGCCTGCCTGACAACTCCCGGCCGGCGGTGTCGCCCGCCGGCCGGACAGCATCCACCGCAGCCCGGCTCCGTTGTGGCCGGCGCCGGGTCCGTATGCGACGCCGCCGTTTCCCTCCCCACCCGACGTCGCATTCACGCCGAATTGATGGTCACGAGGTAGTAACGAACTGGTCTCGGATGCGGTAGTCTCGACGGCGAAGGTCACGGCCGGGCAACGAGTCCGGCCGGGGCCGCAGGCTTGTGGTTGAGATGAAGGGCTTTGAGCACGTGGGGCGTCACCGTAAACAACAACCTGCCACTGTTACCCGAGGTTCGGTTATCGCACTCACCGGTTTGGTACCGGCGGGTGTAGTGGCCACCAATGCCGCAGCGGCGATGGCCACCGATCCCACCGCGGCCTCGGTCGAGATGCATATGTCCGCCGTGGGCGCCGCCCCCGGTCGGGCCATGGCGCCCGCCTCGTTCGACGACACGGTGATGCACGCCATGGCCAAACAGTCCCCGGAGGCGCCGGTCGAGGTGAAAACGGTTGCGCTGGATCCCAATCGGGCCCGTAACGACCTCCCGGTGGCCGCATCGGGTATCCCGGGGATCGCCCAGGACGCCTATCTCCAGGCCGAGCAGATCCTGGCCGACGAGAACCCCGGCTGCAATATGTCCTGGACGACGCTGGCCGGTATCGGCCGCGTCGAATCCACCCATATGTACAACGGCAAGGCGGACGCCGACGGTAACGCGCTGTCCCCGGTGTTCGGTCCGGCGCTGGACGGCAGCCTGGCGGGCAACAATGTCATCCACGATTCCGACGGTGGTGCGCTCGACGGCTACGGCGGCTATGACCGCGCGGTGGGCCCGATGCAGTTCCTGCCGGAAACCTGGACACATTACGCGGCCGACGGCAACCGCGACGGGATCTCCGATCCGCAGAACTACTACGACGCGACCCTGACCGCCGGTAAATACCTGTGCTCCGGCGATCTGGATATGAACGATCCCGCCCAGCAGACCAGGGCCATCCTGCGCTACAACAACTCGATGGCCTATGTCGCGAACGTCATGGCCTGGGCCCAGTCGTACAAGACCGGGATCGCACCCCAGCCCGCGGAACTCCCCAAGATCTGACCGTGAAACGTAGCGTGTGAGCCCAGTTCTTCAGAGCCGAGACAGCGCATCAACAGCTTCGCGATCAGGGCTCGAGGGGTTTGTGTCGGTGTTGGTTGTCACCGTGCGCGGGTGCAGCTTCGGTACAACTTCCGCGTCTACCCGACGCCGGGTCAGCGGGTCGCGCCGGCGCAGGCGTTCGGGTGTGCGCGAGTGGTGTACAACGGCAATCTCCGTGCCCGCGAACATGCGCACGCGGCCGGGCTGAAGTTGTCGGATACCGAGGTTCAGCGGCGGGTAGTCACGGACGCCGAACATACTTCGGAGCGGTCGTGGCCGGCCGGGGTGTCGTCGGTGGTTCTGGTACAAGCCTGCCAGGACGCGCGGGCGGCATATCGGAACTGGTTCGACTCATTGTCGGGGAAACGGAAGGGCCAAAGACTCGGCAAACCGCGGTTCCGGTCCCGGAAGGATAATCGCCAGGCGATTCGGCTTACCCGCAACGGATTCACTCTGCGGGCGAATCGGAAGCTGTACGTGGCGAAGGTCGGCGAGTTGAAGGTGGCGTGGTCGCGGGAGTTGTCGTCGGTCACCGTTGTCAAGGATTCGGCGGGCCGGTATTTCGCGTCGTTCGTGGTCATGATCGACGATCGGGCCTTGCCCGAGGTCGACTCAGAGGTCGGTATCGACCTCGGTCTGGCGACGTTCGCGGTTCGTGGAGGACTTGAACGTGAAGGGTCTCGCACGGACCCGCCCGGCGAAGTCGGTGCACGATGCCGGGTGGGGGATGTTCACCCGGCTGTTGGAGGAGAAAGCCGTCCGGTACGGCCGTACCTTCGGCAGGGTGGATCGCTGGTTTCCCTCGACCCGGTTGTGTTCGGTATGTGGGCTGGTCGGAGACGCCAAGCCGTTGCATGTGCGGGAATGGACGTGCACGTGTGGTGTTGTCCACGATCGTGACTTGAATGCTGCTCGCAATATTCTCGCCGCAGGGCTTGCGGAGAGTCGAAACGCTTGTGGAGGGGCGGTAAGTCCGGCCGCATAGCGGACGGCACACCCGGTGAAGCAGGAACCTCAGGGCCGCGAGGTTCGGGAGGAAACCCGACCGTCCACGGCCGGGAGGAAGTCAAGGCACTACCATCGGCAGCATGCCAGTGGTAACGGAAGCGGAGGTGCGGGGCGCCCTCGCAAAGGTCGACGACCCGGAGATCCGCAAACCGATCACCGAACTGGGCATGGTGAAAAGCATCGGGATCGATCCGGACAGCAATGTTCATATCGAGGTCTTCCTGACCACCGCCGGATGCCCGTTGCGCACCGAGATCACCCAGCGGGTGAGTACCGCGGTCGCCGATGTGCCCGGAGTCGGTGCGGTATCGGTCGAGCTCGATGTGATGAGCGACGAACAGCGCACCGAACTACGCAAGCAGCTGCGCGGCGATTCCGCCGAACCGGTGATCCCGTTCGCCCAGCCCGGTTCGCTCACCCGCGTGTACGCGGTCGCGTCCGGAAAGGGCGGGGTCGGTAAGTCGAGCGTCACGGTGAACCTCGCCGCCGCGCTCGCCGACCGCGGCCTGTCGGTCGGGGTACTGGATGCCGATATCTACGGCCACTCCATCCCGCGGATGCTCGGCACCGATGCCCGGCCCACCCAGGTCGAGCGGATGATCATGCCGCCGGTCGCGCACGACGTGAAGATGATCTCGATCGCGCAGTTCACCAAGGGCAACACCCCCGTGGTGTGGCGCGGCCCGATGCTGCACCGCGCGTTGCAGCAGTTCCTGGCAGATGTGTTCTGGGGCGATCTGGACGTTCTGCTGCTGGATCTGCCGCCCGGTACCGGCGATGTGGCGATCTCCATCGCTCAGCTGATCCCGAACGCGGAGATCCTGGTGGTCACCACCCCGCAGATCGCCGCCGCCGAGGTCGCCGAACGCGCAGGCGCCATCGCCTTGCAGACGCGGCAGCGGATCGCCGGGGTGGTGGAGAACATGTCCTGGCTGGATCTGCCCGACGGCAGCCGGATGGAACTGTACGGCTCCGGCGGTGGGCAGGCGGTCGCCGACCGGCTCACCCGCGCCGTCGGCGCCGAGGTGCCGCTGCTCGGCCAGATCCCGATCGAACAGGCGGTGCGTGAGGCCGGCGACGAGGGTACGCCCATCGTGCTGCGCGATCCGGACAGCCCCGCCTCTGTCGCCCTGCGCGCGGTCGCCGACAAGCTCGCGGTCCGCCGCCGGGGCCTGGCCGGTATGTCGCTCGGCATCGATACGACTCGTCACCTCTGAAACACTCGGCTTCCGGCACCGATCGGCGAGTTACCCGGACGTCGCGGCAGCCCGGCCGGAAGGCTGAGCCGCCTCGTTGTCACTGCCATGCGCTGGGCCTGCCGCGAGTTCACCCGGCCGGCCACGATCGAGGGCAAACTCGGCGGGCAGGGCGACCCGCGAACCTTGTCGGCGGGCACACCTAGACTCGGCCCATGCTCACCCTGCTGCTGTACGTCTCGATCGTGGGTTTGGTGGCCACGGTGTTGTTCCTGCTGGCCGGTGCGCTCTTCGGCCGGTCGGAGGAGCTGGGGCCACTACCGGAGGGCACCACCGCGACGATTCTGCCGGTGGAGAATATCTCCGGCGCCGATGTGCGGGCCCTGCGGTTCCAGCAGGTCGTGCGCGGGTACAAGGCCGGCGAGGTCGATTGGGCACTGGCCCGGCTGGCCGCGCGGATCGATGAACTACAGGCCCAGCTCGCCGAAGCACAGTCCGCGAGCACCGGTGCGGCAACAGGCCAGGACCGCTCGTGACCGCCACCGATACCCTGGTTCGCTGCCCGTGGTCGGTCGATTCCCAGATCTACCGCGACTACCACGATCAGGAGTGGGGCCGCCCGCTACACGGCGACGACGCCCTGTTCGAGCGGCTGTGCCTGGAGGCCTTCCAGTCGGGGTTGTCCTGGATCACTATTCTTCGCAAACGCCCCGCGTTCCGGTCGGCGTTCGCCGGATTCGTGATCGACCGGGTCGCCGAATTCGGTGATGCCGACCGCGAGCGACTGCTGGCCGATCCCGCGATTGTGCGCAATCGCGCCAAAATCGATGCTTGTATCGCGAATGCGAAAGTCGCCCGCGACCTCGATACCGGCCTGGACGAACTGCTCTGGTCGTTCGCTCCGCCACCCCGGCCGCGCCCCCGCGAAATAGGCGATATTCCTGCGGTGACGCCCGAATCCACCGCACTGGCAAAAGAATTGAAGCGGCGTGGTTTCCGCTTCGTCGGGCCGACCACCGCGTACGCGCTGATGCAGGCGACCGGAATGGTGGACGATCATCTGTCCGAATGCTGGGTCGATACCCGGCACACCGGCCTCGGCTGACCGGTCACATTTGGACGTCGAGTATCCGCCATCTCCTGCGATAGGGAAGAATGGATCGGGTGCGGTCCGTCGCCTCAACCGGCGGACCGCCCGGTTGGTGACAACCGGAGATCCGAGCAAGTGCGCAGCATACCGCGCAGATCTGGAGGGAGCAGAGGATGGCGGCCATGAAGCCCCGTACCGGGGACGGTCCCCTCGAGGCAACCAAGGAAGGTCGTGGGATCGTTATGCGGGTTCCGCTCGAGGGTGGCGGGCGTCTGGTCGTTGAACTCACGCCCGACGAAGCCGCGGCATTGGGTGACGAATTGAAGAGTGTCACCGGCTAGCGATACCGCCGAGGAATCGGCGCTGGCCGCGGTCGCCGAGGTACTGAGCTGCCCCGTATGCGGCCGCGGTCTGGATTTCGGCGGCCGGGTGCTGCGCTGCGAACTCGGCCACAGTTTCGATATCGCCCGGCAGGGTTATGTCAGCCTGCTCGCCGGCGCCGCGACCAAACTCACCGGTGACACCGCCGAGATGCTCGAAGCACGCGCCGCTTTCCAGGGCACCGGATTCTTCGAGCCGATCGCCGCGGCGGTGGCCGAAGCAGCGATGGCCGTGCGGGATGCCACCGCACCGCCTCCCGGTACCGAGGTGATCGCGGATATCGGCGCAGGCACCGGTTATTACCTGGCGCATGTCCTCGATGCGCTGCCCACTGCCCGTGGTATCGCGCTGGATATCGCCAAACCCGCCGGCCGCCGCTGCGCCCGCGCGCATTCCCGCGCCGCGGCACTGGTGGCCGATGCCTGGCGTGGCCTTCCGATGCAGGACCACACCCTGACGGCGGCGCTCTCGGTGTTCGCACCGCGGAACCCGGCAGCCGTCGCCCGTTGCCTCGCGCCCGGTGGCCGGTATTTCGTGGTGACCCCTACCGTCCGGCATCTGGCGGAATTGATAGGCCCGATCGGAATGGTCACCGTCGACCCCGATAAAGAGCGGCGTCTCGCCGACGGGATGGCCGGCCTGTTCACCCGGGTGGACAGTCGCGCGGTCGAGTATTCGATGACACTGACCCGCGCCGATATCGCCCACCTCGTGGCGATGGGGCCCTCCGCCCACCACACGGCGGCCACCGGCGCCCAGCTACCGGAACCTTTCGAGGTGACGGCATCGGTCACGGTGAGCACCTATACCGCGATACCTGCGGCGGCCGGTACCGGTTCTCACCGCGACGCATAATCGACTGTGAGAACCGGGCAATCGCGCTGCTACACAGGGCAATCCAGTTGCGACATCGGCCTGACCGCCGGGTAACGCCGGCCTGATGTGCTTGGTGCATGCGGATACCGACATTCGGCAAGAAGACAGCCACCCCCACCACCATCTTCGACCGGATCGGCGGATACGAGGCCTTGGAAGCCGTCGTCGCCGATTTCTACACCCGGGTCCTCGCCGACGACGAACTCGCCGGTTTCTTCACCGGGACGAATATGTCCCGGCTGCGCGGCAAGCAGGTCGAATTCTTCGCCGCGGCACTCGGCGGCCCGGATCCCTACACCGGTGCACCGATGAAGCAGGTACATCAGGGCCGGGGTATCACCCGGCAACATTTCGACTCGGTGGCCGGGCATCTGACCGACGCGCTCACGGCCGCCGGAGTGGACGAGGAGACGGTGGGCGAGATCATCGGGGCGGTGGCACCGCTTGCCGATGACATCACCTCCGGAGGTGCTTCGACCTGATCCGGCTGGGCCCCGGCGCGTACCGGTAGCCGCAGAACGTCGAATGGCACCGACCGCGGGCTCGGCTCAAGGTTTCGCCACCGTGCGGTAGACATTCAAGGTCTGTTCGGCGATCCGGCACCAGTCGAACTCCGCCCGCGCACGGTCGCGGCCGGCGGACCCGAGTTCGGCGGCGCGTACCGGGTCGCCGGCGAGCTCGTTGATCGCGGCGGCCAGCGCGTGCTCATAGGCCGCGGTTTCACCCGCGTCGAAATGCACCAGCCGCCCGGTGCCGCCGTCGGCGACCACCTCGGGGATACCGCCCACGTCGGAGGCGACCACCGCCGTAGCGCAGGCCATCGCCTCGAGATTGACGATCCCGAGTGGTTCGTAGACCGACGGGCAGACGAACACCGTGGCCGCGGCCAGCAGCTGGCGGATCTGTTCGGTGGGCAGCATCTCGCGCACCCAGAAAAGGTTGTCGCGCTGCCGGTGCAAACCGGCCACGGCGCTCGCGACCTCGGCCTCCAGTTGCGGGGTGTCCGGGGCGCCGGCGCACAGGACCAGCTGGATCTCCGGGTCGATCTCCCGCGCCGCGGCCAGCAGATGACCGACGCCTTTCTGGCGGGTGATCCGGCCGACGAACACCGCCAGCGGGCGGTCCGCACGGACCCCCAGTTCGTCCAGGATCCGGCGGCTGCCGGGCGCGGGCGGACCGGGGTACCAGACATCCGCGTCGATCCCGTTACGCACCACGTGCACACGGGCCGGGTCCAGGGCAGGGTAGGCGTCGAGGACATCGCGGCGCATCCAGTCGCTCACCGCGATCACCGCATCGGCGTGCTCCAGCGCGTTACGCTCCGACCACGACGACAGCCGGTATCCACCACCGAGCTGTTCGGCCTTCCACGGCCGGCGCGGTTCCAGCGAATGCGTGGTGACCACATGCGGGATCCCGTACAGCGTTGCCGCGAGATGCCCGGCCAGCCCGGCGTACCAGGTGTGCGAATGAACCAGGTCCACCGCGCCCACGGCGTCGGCCATCCGCAGCTGCGCCGACATCATCTGCAGAGCCGGATTGGCCCCCGCCAGCGCCGGATCCGAATCGTGCACCCGGGCCGCCGCCCGCGGCACACCCATACAGTGCACGGTCACCGTGCTCATCCGGCGCAACCGGGCCACCAGTTCGGTGACATGCACGCCCGCCCCGCCGTATACCTCGGGCGGATATTCCCGGGTCAGCACGGCCACCCGTAGTGGATCACCCGCCGACGACCCGGGCGCGGCGTCCGCACCGCTGGAACCGAAACTCACGGATTCACGGTAGCCGCCGAGCGGCCGATATACCCCGACCACCTGGTTCGGTAGGTTTGGCATTGTGAGGAGCCAGCCGCACGTACTCGGAATCGTGCTCGCCGGTGGCGAGGGCAAGCGACTCTTTCCCCTGACTGCCGACCGCGCCAAACCGGCCGTCCCGTTCGGCGGGGCCTACCGCCTCATCGACTTCGTACTGAGCAATCTGGTCAATGCCGGTTTCCTCCGGTTGTGCGTACTCACCCAATACAAATCCCATTCCCTGGACCGTCATATTTCGCAGACCTGGCGGCTGTCCGGTTTCGCCGGTGAATACATCACCCCGGTGCCCGCCCAGCAACGGCTGGGGCCACGCTGGTACACCGGTAGCGCCGATGCGATCATGCAGTCGCTGAATCTCATCTACGACGAGGATCCCGATTACATCGTCGTGTTCGGCGCCGATCACGTCTATCGGATGGATCCCGAGCAGATGGTCACCAGCCATATCGATTCGGGCGCCGGAGTCACGGTCGCCGGTATCCGGGTACCGCGCAGCGAAGCGAGCGCTTTCGGCTGTATAGATTCCGACGAGTCCGGGCGTATCGCCGGCTTCCTGGAAAAACCGGCCCATCCGCCGGGAATCCCCGACGACCCGAATGCGACCTTCGCCTCCATGGGCAACTATGTGTTCACCACCAAGGTGCTGGTGGATTCGATCAAGGCGGATGCGGAGAATTCCGATTCCGATCACGATATGGGCGGCGATATAATTCCGGGCCTGGTCGCCGCGGGACAGGCCGCCGTCTACGATTTCGCCGATAACGATGTTCCGGGCGCCACCGACCGCGATCGCGGCTACTGGCGTGATGTGGGCACCATCGACGCCTTCTACGAGGCCCATATGGATCTGGTGTCGGTGAACCCGGTTTTCAACCTCTACAACCGGCACTGGCCCATCCGCGGCGCCGCCGAGAACCTGCCGCCCGCGAAGTTCGCCCGCGGCGGATTGGCCCAGGAATCCATTGTCGGGGCCGGCAGCATCCTGTCGGCGGCTACGGTCCGCAATTCGGTGCTCAGCGCGAACGTGCAGGTGGACGAGGGGGCCACGGTCGAGGGCAGTGTGCTGATGCCCGGCGTGCGGATCGGGCGCGGCGCGGTGGTCCGGCGCGCCATCCTGGACAAGAACGTGATGGTGTCCGAGGGCGAGATCATCGGAGTGGACCAGGAACGCGACCGCAGCAGGTTCGCCATCAGCCACGGCGGTGTGGTCACCGTCGGCAAGGGCACCTGGGTCTGATCCGGCCCCCGCACCGCACCGCACCGCCCGGACACGGAATCGAAGCGGCAACGGGCTGGGCGACCGCGCGCCCGATAGCCACCGCCACCGGCGACAGCGGCGTGTACGGGACGATGTACGCGCCCCGGAAAACCGGGCGCGGCATCCAGGCTCCGCACCGACCGGCGACGTCCCGCCGAGGCCCGGGCCGGCCGGGGTCCGCAGCACACGGGGATCGTCGGCGGGCGGGTGGTATTCGGTTCCGGCCGCCCGGATGCGCTCGGCGCGCCGGGTACCGGACGCGCAGCGGCGGCCGTGCCTCCGGTCGCGATAACCGGACACACGGCCGCAGCCTTCACAAATGTCAGCGCACGTCCCGTCCGCGCAGCCCGGTCAGTCCGACGACCAGTAGCAGCGCGGCGAACGCCGTGACGAGAAGCGTGGGAGTGACGCTGTACTCCACGCCCGGCACTTTCGGTGCGTGACTGAACGGCTCGAGATTCCGCAACCATTGCGGGGCACCGGAGATGGAACCGAGCAGGAAGACCGCGATCGCGGCGGTCAGCAACCCCCACGCCACCGGCGTCCAGCGCGGCACCAGCCCGAACAGCGCGACCGTCACCGCCGCGAAGAACCAGATCGCGGGCAGCTGGACCAGCGCGGCCGCCAGCATTGCGGGCAGTGTCGCGCCGATATCCCCGGCCGCGATCCCGTAGGCCAGCCCGCCCAGCAGGCCGGCGGTCAGCATGATCACCACCGGGCCGCCGAGGGCGAACACCAGATGCGAGGCCACCCAGCGGATCCGGCCGACGGCGCCACTGAGCACCGATTCGGCATGATGGCCGTTTTCCTCGGCGAACATCCGCAGCGCCGCCGAGATCGCGTAGGCCGCGCCGGCGATCCCCAGCATGGTGAACGCGTAGCTCACGAACGAATCCTCCAGCGAATCGGTACCCCCCATCCGGGTGATCAGATCGCGCAGCGTTTCGTTGCTGCCGAAACTGTCGCCGATACCGTTGACGACACTCCCGATCACCAGGCCGTAGAGCCCGACCCCGATCCCCCAGCCGAGGAGCGCACCGCGCTGCAACCGGACCGCCAGGCCGAAAGGTCCGGTCAGGGCGGGGCCTGCGGCGGCCGGCCCGAGCCGTTCGGTGAGCAGGCCCGCGCCGATATCGCGACGCCGCAACAGGGCGAAGGCCACCGCGACCGTCACCGTCAGCAATGCCAGGTGCAGCAGCAGCACCCACCAGCGGTCGCCCGCATACGGCCGGACCTGCAGCGACCAGCCCTGCGGCGACAACCACGTCAGCGGGTTGACCGGCCCCGCGCCGGCCTGCGCGTCACCCACGGCACGCAGGGTGAAGGTCACCGCGAGCGTCGCGAACGCCAGCCCGCGAGCGAGCCGGGCACCCGAACAGACCTGCGCGGTCACCGCGGCAACTGCCGCGAACACCATGCCGGACCCGGCGAGCGCGAGCCCGAAGGCCAGCGAGCCTGCGGCCGGGACTCCTGTCGCTGTGAGGCTCGCCGCCCCGATGAGACCGGCCAGCAGCGCACCACCGAGTGCCAGCAGTAGTGCGGCCGTCAGGCTCGCGTACCGGCCGACGGAGGTGGAGGCCAGCACTTCGGTGCGACCGGATTCCTCTTCGGCCCTGGTGTGCCGGATCACCGTGAGGATGGTGGCCACGGCGATCAGAGTGTGGAACATCCCGGCTTTCCAGATCCCGACAGCACCGGTGGAGGTGTCGTAGACGGGCCCGTACATCGCCAGCTGCGCCGGGCTGGCCAGGATCGTGGCCGCGAATGAGGCGCGATCGGCCGCAGTCGGATACACCGATTCGATACTGGCCACATATACCGACCCCAAGGGCACCGACAACAGCAGAATCCACAGCGGTGCGACGATCCGGTCGCGCCGCAGGTAGAGCCGAAGCAACCGGAGCGTGCCGGTGAATTCGGTGCCCGCGGAGGTCGTATCGAAGATTCTCGGCCGGGCGCCGGCTACCACCGTGGTCATTTCCGTACCTCCTGCAATTCACCGGATTCCCGGCCGTTGACCGAGTAGTGCCGCATGAACAGCTCCTCGAGCGTCGGCGGCCGGCTGATCAGGCTGCGCACACCGGTATCGCCGAGTATGCGGATCAGTTCGGCGAGGTTGTCGCCATCCACCTGGCAACGCAGGATGTGATCGTCCAGGCTCACATCCGCCACCCCTGGTAGCGCCGCGATATCGCCGGGATCTCCGGTCAGTTCCGCGGTGATGGAGGTGCGGCTCAGATGCCGCATGGAGTCCAGGGTGCCGCTTTCCACCGTGCGCCCGGACCGGATGATGGTGACCCGCTCGCACAGAGCTTCCACCTCGGACAGGATGTGGCTGGACAGCAGTACGGTGGCACCGCGTGCGGCCGCCTCGGCGACGCATTCGCGGAATACCTGCTCCATCAGCGGATCCAGGCCGGAGGTCGGCTCGTCCAGCAGGAGCAACCGGGCATGTGAGGAGAACGCGGAGACGAGCGCGACCTTCTGCCGGTTGCCTTTCGAGTACGTGCGTGCCTTCTTACGGGGGTCGAGCTCGAACCGTTCGATCAGCTCGGCCCGCCGCGAGGTATCGAGGCCGCCGCGCATCGATGCGAGGAGGTCGATCGTCTCGCCACCGCTCAGCGACGGCCACAGGGTCACATCACCGGGAACGTAGGCGATTTCGCGGTGCAGCGATACCGCGTCCGTCCAGGGGTCGCGATCCAGCATCCGTACTTCGCCGCTGGTACGTGCCAGCAGTCCGAGCAGGATCCGGATGGTCGTGGATTTCCCGGCGCCGTTGGGGCCGAGGAAACCGTGGATCTCGCCTTCGGACACCTCCAGATTCAGTCCGTCGAGTGCGCGGACCGGCCCGAAATGTTTGTGCAGATCCCGGATCTCAATTGTCGAAATCATCGAATCTCCTTGTAGACATACGAATAGAAAGAGGCGAGAAGGTGTGTGCACATGGCTCGTTCGGCCGCTGTGCGATATATCGCAATCGGCAGCCGACCGGCCGGTTCCCGCCGCCGCACGGGGCCCGGATCGCCTACGGCACCGGGCTCCGGCCGCAGCTAGTCCCGCAAGGTATCGGCTGGTTTCTCCCCCGGTGCAGCAGCCGAATCGTCCGCGGCGCCACCCGGATTTCCCAGCGGAGCGCGGACCGCGTCTTCCGCCGATCCGGTGGCCGGTTCTGCTGCGGACTCTGCCCCTGCCGCACGAAGTGCATCCACCATCGAGGGATCGGTCAGCAGGCCTTCGGTGTAGATCTCGAGGGCGGGCAGCATCATCTGGTCGGCGTAATCGCGAAGCGCCCGGCGGTAGTCGATCGCCCCGTCCGGCGGAGTATGCGTTTGCAGGAACAGCAGCAGGCCGCCGCCGTTGACCGTGGCCAGATAACGCGCCATCGCCTTCAGATCCTGCGGTTTGCGCACCACACCGGAAGCGATCCCCGCCTCCAGGTACTGCTCGACGTCGGCGACCATGTGCTCGAACAACGCGCCGGCCAGATCCCCGCCGGCCTGGAAGCTGCGCATCATATAGGCCATGAACGGGGCGAACTCTTCGATCTCGGCCAGCTGCTGCAGCATGTTCCCGGCCGATGGCTGGTTCATGAAGTTCATCTTCGCGTCACGGACCACTCCCCGTACATAGTCGTCGCATTCGCGACGCAATCCGTCCTTGGACCCGAAATGGTGGTTGACCAGCCCGGGCGATATTCCTGCGGCCTTCGCGATAGCCCGCACACCGATGCCGAAGCCCTGTTCTCCGAACAGGGCGAGGGCTGCGTCCCGGATACGTGCCCGGGTGGTCAGATCATCGCTTGAACGCATGTTCAATACATTAAACACTTGTTCAATCAGGGTGCAAGGGGTCTGCCCGTAGAAATTTCGTCAAGAATCGGTTCACGCACGGCACAACTCCGCGAACCCACCACGAGAACACCGAAAACCGCACTACCTGCAACTACAGCCAGCCGCCGGGCACCCCGAGAGCAGACGCGCACGTCCGGTCGGCACACCACGCCGTCAACAGCCCGAAACACAACCGCCGACGGCGGCGAACCGCAGGCGCCGTGCCCGTCCCAACCGACTGCCCGTTGCGCCACCCGCGATCACCTGTCCGCCACCGTCTCGTGCCGCGGACCACGACCAGGGGATATCGGCCGCAGGCCGAGATGAACACGGCACCGGCGGAGAATCCGAACACTCGGACCTGCGGCTCGAGCAGGCCCGACACCGCGGGCCGGCGAGTATCGCGGCGCGTTGCGCAACAGCGCCGAAGCAGAACCGGAAGCGAGAGCGAAACCGCGTACGCCGGCCGCCCCCTGTGATCCGGCCGGCGGACCATATTGCGGTGTTCGCAGCGGGGGCGCGAGCCCGGGAGACGCTTACCCCTTCGATGCGCAGAGCAACCCGTCGCCCAGCGGAATGAGCACACTGGTCAATCCCGGATCCTCGGCGATGAACCGGGTCGCCGAACGCACCGCCTGCGTGGCGGCGTCCCGATGCGCCACATCCGGGACCCGCCCGCCGAGTAGCGCATTGTGCAGCAGGACCGCACCTCCGGGCCGCAACAACCGGACGGCCTCGGCGATGTACTGCGGATGCTCGATGGGCGCGCCGTCCACGAAGACCAGGTCGTAGGCACCGTCGGCGAGCCGGGGCAGCACGTCGAGCGCGCGACCGTTGATCAGGCGGGTTCGCGCGAGGGGGATTTCCGCCGCACGGAACGATTCCTTGGCGGCCCGCTGATGTTCGGGCTCGGGATCGATGGTGGTCAAGGTGCCGTCCTCGCGCATACCGTCGAGCAGCCATAGCCCACTGACCCCGGCACCGGTCCCGACCTCTACCACCGCCCGCGCGTCCAGCAACTGCGCGTACATACTGAGGAGTGCGCCGACCGACGGCGGCACCGGGGCCGCACCGAGTTCGGTGGCCCGCTCGCGGGCGCTGATGAGTACCTCGTCCTCCACGACGGATTCTTCGACGTAGGCGAGATTTCGCTCCAGGTTCGATGCCACGCACTCGAGGCTATGCCAAACGTGGCGAAGCTGGTCGCAACATTCTCAGGTGTCCCTCAGGATACCCACACCCGTCCCACACGGGAACAGGGAAGAGTAGGCCCCACGCAAGACCAGCCGACCGAATGCGGCGGCCGGGAACAACGGAGTACGACCCAGCTGTTGTAACCGGTGAAGGTGGCCCGTGAACCGGGCCACTCTTCCGAGCCTACGCCTCGGTCCCGATCAAGGAGGTCGTCACCATCCACATGGTCGATGCGGCGCGCGAGTCCGCCACCTTGCCCGAGCTTTCCCCGGCCGGCACCCCCGCAGCAGCTGCCGGGTACACACTGCCCGCCGGGGACGAATTCGGCCCGGCCCCGTTTCCCGGGTCCGATCGTGAGGTAGCCGCACACCGAGACCTGGTGACAGACCACCCCGCTTCGCCGGACGCCCTGATGGAGGTGCCCGATATGTCCACTATCGACGACAGAGCCGAGGACTACGACGCCGTATCCGCGGAGACCGGCGAACTCGACGAACTCCCCCTCACCGGCACTGCCGCCTTCGACGCCACCGGCGATCGGACGGTGATGCCCACCTGGGACGAACTGGTCCGCGAACATGCCGACCGGGTGTACCGGCTGGCCTACCGCCTCTCCGGTGACGCACAGGACGCCGAAGACCTCACCCAGGAGACGTTCATCCGGGTGTTCCGTTCCCTGTCCAACTACCAGCCCGGCACGTTCGAAGGCTGGCTGCACCGCATCACCACCAACCTCTTCCTGGATATGGTCCGCCGGCGCAGCCGCATCCGGATGGAAGCCCTGCCCGAGGACTACGACCGGGTGCCCGCCGAGGGCCCCGGCCCGGAGCAGGTCTTCCACGACGCCCGGCTCGATCCCGACCTCCAATCCGCGCTGGATTCGCTCGCCCCGGAATTCCGGGCCGCGGTCGTACTCTGCGATATCGAAGGTCTTTCCTATGAGGAGATCGGCGCTACCCTCGGGGTGAAGCTGGGTACCGTCCGCAGTCGTATCCATCGCGGCCGGCAGGCACTGCGGGAGTATCTTGCGCATAATGGAGTGCAGGAGCGTTTCGCCGCCGAGGCGAGCCTCGCATAGAACACAGGGGCAAGCCTCGGTCATGGCACCGAGGCGAGCTTCGGGTGGTCCGGCGACCGTGATGCCGGATCCCGGCGGTCAGCGAGGTCGGTTGGGAAGGATGGACAGCGAATGAGTGGCGACTCCAGTACGCCCGGTCGTCGTCCCGCACAGTTCCACTCCACCGAACATCTGGCGAGCGAGGCGGTCGCCGCCTATGTCGATGGTGAACTGCGGATGAATCCGTACCTGCGTGCAGCGCAGCATCTTTCGGTGTGCCCCGAATGCGCTGCCGAGGTGGAGGCGCAACAACAGGCCCGGATCGCGCTGCAGCGGGCCACTCAGGTGTCGATACCCACCGGCCTGCACGACAGTCTGTCGCGTATTCCGCTCGCCGAACCGGCCGCCGGGCCGAATTCTCCCGGAAATCCACGTAACGAGGCGGTATTCGGATTTACTGGTCAGTCCTTTTCTGCGACCTTCGACAGCTTCCGGTGGTCGACGTGGTGGCGCAAGTAGAGTTTGCCGCGTGAGTTCCGAATCGACGCACAATTCCCCTGCCGATACTCCTGATTCGGCGGACGAAAACGGCACGACGGCCGACAACGGCACGCTGCGCCCGCCCGGGGCGCCGGTACTGGCGCCGCGCCCGGTCTACCGGCCCCATGTGGACTCACATACCGCGCATGCCTTCCGCCGCCCGGCCGGACAGTCGGGATCATTCGCCCCGCGCAGCGACCGCAGTGGCACCGAGCCTGCCACGACCGCGCCCAAGGGCCCGCCGGCTGCGGTGCTGGCAGAAGCATTCGGCCGCCCGCCCGGCTCCACCGAACTGCTGCAGCGCGATCCGGACGCCGGTACGGAAAAACCCCCGATAGCGGGTCCGGCGGACCCTTGGCGCGATCCCGACGCGCAGGCCCGGCTGGGCGCGCCCGCCTTCCCGGCACCGACCGCCCAGGAAATGCCGCAGGCAGAGAAGCTTTCGGCCCGGCAGGTCCTGTTCGGCTCCCGGGTGGCACCGCGCGCCCTGCTGATACTGACCGCGATCGCGTTGGCGATAGGTTTGGTCGGCGGCCTCGTGGGCCGGCTGACGGCAGAAACCGCGTCCACGCTCACCTCACGCAAAGTCAGCCTGGAACAGAGCGACAGCGAGCAGCCGCACGGACCGATCGCGCAGGTCGCCGACGCGGTCCTGCCCTCGGTGGTCTCTATCCGCACGACCGTCGGCGAGAACGGCGCCACCGGGTCCGGTGTCGTCATCGACGGCAACGGCTATATCGTCACCAACAACCATGTGGTCTCGATGGCGGCACAGGATACGTCCGGCCGGGCACGGATTCAGATCACGTTCTCCGACGGCACCCGCACACCGGCCAATATCGTCGGCCGGGACCCGAAGAGCGACCTCGCGGTCCTCAAGGTAGATGTGAAAAATCTCACTGTTGCGGAGTTGGGCAAATCCGGCGACGTCCGAGTCGGTGACGCGGTCCTGGCCGTCGGTTCACCCCTCGGCCTCAGCAAGACCGTCACTTCCGGCATCGTCAGCGCCCTGCACCGCCCCGTGAAATTGGAGGGCGAGGGCAGCGATACCAAGGCCGTGATCGACGCGGTGCAGACCGATGCCTCCATCAATCCCGGTAACTCCGGTGGCGCGCTGGTGGATGCGGACGGCCGGGTCATCGGCATCAACACCGCAATCCGCAGCGAGAGCGGTGGTTCGGTCGGGCTCGGCTTCGCGATTCCCGTCGACCAGATGACCGAGGTCGCGCAGACCCTCATCCGCGACGGCTCGATCCACCACCCGATGATCGGCGTGAGCGCCCGCCAGAAAACCGTCGCCAACGAGGTCATGAGCGGCGCGGAGGTCGCCGATGTACAGCCGGGGAGCCCGGCAGCGAATGCGGGGATCGTCGAGGGCGATGTGATCGTGCGGGTGGGCGACCGGGAGGTCACCAATCCCGACGAACTGGTCGTGGCGGTGCAGAGCAACGAGATCGGCCAGTCGGTGAACGTCCAGCTCATCCGGGAAGGCCGGCAGGTGGACATTCCCGTGACGCTCGCCTCCGACTGACCAGCCACCAGCAGCGCCGGGTAACCTGATGGGGTGTTCAGCAGTATCGGGTGGGGCGAGATGCTCGTCCTACTCGTCGCCGCCCTCGTAATCCTCGGCCCGGAACGGTTACCCGGCGCCGCGCGGTGGACTGCGCGCACATTGCGCCAAGTCCGCGATTACGCGACCGGTGCGACGTCGCAATTGCGCTCCGAACTCGGCCCGGAATTCGACGAACTGCGAAAGCCGATTGCCGATCTCCAGGAATTACGTGGGATGTCTCCGCGTTCGGTGGTGACCAAACATCTTCTGAACGGCGACGATTCCCTTTTCAAAGATCTCGACGGTTCCCTGCCGGACAGCAAGAATGTCCTCGGCGCCGCGAGCGGCATGCCAGATTACCCGCGGACGCAACAGGATAAACCACTCGGACACAATGAGCGTCCGCCGATCGATACCGACGCGACCTGATCGTCAACTGCTCTAGACGCCGTTCAGGGGCCTGATGTCTACACTTCGCACATGTCGGCCGATGACGTGGCGCGAATATTCGCGATCGAGGACAAAGTCGAGCGACTCAAGGCCGCAACGGAGGGTGTCGCAGCGGCTCAGCAAACCATCAACGAGCTCACTCGAATTCGGCGTGCGGTAATCCGGGAGTTGCACGCCGAAGGGTGGACTTTCGCCAGAATAGGTGCCGCCGCGGGTCTTTCCCGCGCCCGGATCCATCAGGTGAGTACCCAGGGCCCGGCGCCGGAGGGATTGTTCTTCGGCCACGGCCCGCTCACACTACTGGTCCCGGATACCCGTGCGGGCAGGCTGATGGGCGCACCGGACCCGGCAGCCGCGCCGCGGCTCGCCGAACAGCTCAAAGAGCTGGGTTTCGGGGTGACCATCGAACCGTTCGCGCCCGGACGCCCGGTGGACCTCCTGCGCGACGGTCTCATCGTGCTCAGCGGCCCTGAACTCTCGCCCAGCCTGCGCCAGCTCATCGCCGGCGATCCGCGGCTGCGGCGGGCGGTGGCCCGGCCCGGCGACGGGCGGCGCGGTATCGAAGATCGAGCCGCCCGCCGTATCTATCGGCCGGCCAGCCCGGACCCGCACGATATCGCCTACCTGGCCCGCCTGCCACGGCCCGACGGCCGGGGCACGGTCCTGGTGGTCGACGGCCTGCACCCGCCCGGGTCGCTCGGCGCGGTGCGGTTGCTGGCCACCCGGTTGGCCACCCTGCACGAGCGGGCGGCCAATCGCCGGTTCTCGGTGCTGATCGGGGTTCGTTACGAACGCGGGACCGGGGAGCCGGTCGATGCGGATCTGCTGACACCGGTCTACCTGCACGACCCGGTCGATTCGCGGTTGCGGCCGGTGCGCCAGCGCCGCTGAACCAGGTATCGGCGGTGCCCGCGCACCGCGGTATTCCGGCGCCATCGAACACCGCGCCCCGCCGGTTTCGCCGGACGCAGTGAATTCATGCCCGGACGACTATTCCCGACACGCCCGGAATAGTCGATAGCGACAACGAATATCAGCTTGTCAAAGCTATTGCTACGCTGGCGCTGACACTGGGGTCACACGGCTCACCGCCCGCATTCTGCCGAATTTGGCGCAATGTTCGGCCGACGGTGAACAGCCACGCGCCGAAAGGTGCGCAGCGTCCCCCGGTGTTGTCCGGCTCCGGCAAGGTAATTCGTGGAGGCGCAGGTGGACGCGTTGATCATCGTGGCGGTGGTTCTGGTCGTTGCCGGGCTGCTGGTCTCGGTGATCCTGTGGTTGCGTAATCCGGGTTCGGCGGATACCGAATACGTGACGGTCGCCGAACTCCAGGCCCGCTTGGAACACGAACACGACGAACCGGATGAATCCGCGGAATCCCCCGACCGCACGGACGGCGATACCGAACCGGCCACCACAGCACCGGCCGCTACCGCATCGGAGTCCGGCACCGCGGCCGAAACCCCGCCCCCGTCCGCCGCCACTGCAACGCCGGCCGGTGAGGACACGTCCGGAGTATCGCCGCCGACCGAATCCGGCACAGCGCCCGAGACCGCGTCGACCACCGGCAGCGAGCCTCCCGAAATTACCGCCCCCGATCGTGCGGTCCGGCCCGGGCAAGAGACAGCGCCCGCGGCGGGCTCCGAATCCGCGACGACCCCGAAAACCGGGTCTCCTGGTGACAACACCACAGGCGACACCACGGAGACCAGCGCCGAAACCACAACCGCAGGCGGGCAATCAGGTAAGGCAGATCAGCATGAGCCCGCACCCGACAAGGACGTAGCGAAGCCCGCCCCCGACGCCCCGGACCCGGGAACGAAGAAGTCCACGGACGATCGGACTTCGTAGGCGCGCCATCCGAAGCGACACCTCGGCCGCCGCGCCCGGCCTCCCACTCAGGCCTACCAGCGGTCCAGGCCTTCCGATCCCGAGCCCTCCCGGTGACCTCGGCACCCATCGTGCGGAGAGCTCTCGAGGCCGGCTGGGCAGTCGCCGATCAGCCACCGGTTCGCCCGCCGGCAACATCCCCGGGGCGTGGCTCGCCGTAGCTCACGACCGTCTGCAACGCCGTCGCCGTAGCCGGCGGCACTCCGGCCCCGGCTCAGGCAGCGGCGACGTCCGGGCGGATCGTGTTCATGGGTGGCCGGTCGACCAGGTCCACGGCGGTGCTGTGCGCGGTGAACTCGTTGCCGACCAATGGGAACTGGGTGAGCGCCGCGCCCGAATCCGGCACCCCGCTGCGGGCCAGTACGGTGCCCAGGATCTGCCGGCTCATCACCCCCAGATCCGCCAGTGGGCGGTTGCGGTGGGTCCGCACCCCCAGGTTGACCTGGCCGATGGCTTGCAGACCCCACCGGTCGTAGGTATCGAGCAGCAGCCCGATCTCGACTCCGTATCCGGGCGCGAACGGTACCGCGGTGAGCAGCTCCCGGGTGCCCGCGTATTCCCCGCCGAGCGGTTGCAGAACCGGTGTCAGCCCCGGTCGCAGCGCGGCGAGCAGCGGCCGCGCCACGAGTTCGGTGACGCGCCCGCCGCCGTGCGCGTCCACTTCACCGCCGTGGCGGAGCGGGCGGCGGTAGTAGGCCTTGACCAGATGCAGGTCCGGGGTGGTCAGCAGGGGCCCAAGTAATTTGGGCACGAAGGCCGGATCCGGGTCGATCAGGTCGGAGTCGACGAAGGCCACCAGATCGCCGCTGGTCACCGCCAGCGAACGCCACAGCACCTCCCCCTTGCCCGGTACGGGTTCGAGTTCGGGTACGGCCTGCTCCCGGCTGACCACTTCGGCGCCGGCCGCACGGGCGCGTTCGGCGGTCGCGTCCGTCGACCCCGAATCGAGGACAACCAGCTCGTCCACGAGAGTGCCCAGCAGCGGCCGGATACTGGCCACCACGTCGGCGACCGTGTCCTGCTCGTTCAACGCCGGCAGCACCACCGAAACGGTACGTCCGGCCTTGGCGGCGACCAGATCGGCCACCGCCCACTCGGGTGTGTCCCAAGTATTCGTGGTGGCCCAGCCGGGCTCGTGGTGTGAGAGTTTCATACGAGACCTCGCAGAGTTCGTACCGGGGGCCGGATACCCTGGATCGCGGCAATCATGTCGACCACATGCCGGGTCGCGGCGACCTCGTGCACCCGGAAAACGCGGGCACCGGCCGCTGCGGCCCACGCCGTTGCTGCCAATGTGCCCTCCAGCCGTTCGGAAAGTCCGACTCCTAATGTCTCTCCGATGAAATCCTTGTTGCTCAACGCCATCAAGACGGGCCACCCGGTTTTTACAAGAACGTCCGCTGCGCGCAACAGAGCGAGCCCGTGGTAGGTGTTCTTGCCGAAGTCGTGGGTCGGGTCGATGAGCACAGAATCCCTGCGTACGCCCGCGGCCACCGCCTCCTCCGCGGCCCGCACGACGATATCGGTCACTTCCGCCACCACATCGGGGTAACGAACCCGATGCGGGCGGGTGCGCGGGACCGCGCCGCCGGTATGACTGCAGACGATCCCGGCTCCGGTCGCCGCGGCCACCGGCACCAGTTCCGGATCGGCCCCCGCCCAGGTGTCGTTGATCAGGTCGGCACCTTCGGCGACCGCGGCCCGCGCAACCTCCGAACGCCAGGTATCGACACTGATCAGCAGGTCGGGATATTTCGCACGGATCGCAGCGACGAACGGCACCACACGCCGCGATTCCTCCGCGGCGTCCACCGTCTCCCCGGGCCCCGCCTTCACACCACCGATATCGACGAGATCGGCGCCTTCCCCCACGGCCCGGTCCACCGCTGCCAGCGCAGCACTGTCACCGAAGGTGGCGCCCCGGTCGTAGAACGAATCCGGGGTCCGGTTCACAATGGCCATGACCAGCGCACGGTCCGTCGCCACCGCCCGGCCGCACAATGTCGGCGCCGGACGGACTGGATCGAACATGATCCGAGCTTATTTGCGCGCCCACAGTGCGCGGGTTTCGACCCCCCTCGGCGTTGTCGTTGCGTTCCCCGGCGCTCGCAGCTGCGCCGCATCGCCCAGGGAACGCAACGACAACGCTGGCCGAAACCTTCGCGGGCCTCGCTGCGAGGACCTCGCTGAATCCGGCGCCGCCGCGGGGGTCGCCCGGCTCCGCACGGGGTGAGACGGTCGGATTCTGCTGCTGATCTCCGCGCCCCGAATACTTCCGGTCGCCGCAAAAGCCCGGACACGAATTTCGGAACTGGCAACCGCCGTGAGCGATTCTGAACCGGTACCCACGGCGTTCGCTGACACAGTCGTGGGTCGGCCGGCACCACTGCCGGAGGCACTCGCCGCGAGCGGCGGCGCAGGATGCTTCCGCCCGGATGGGGCCGAGATATCGATCGGCCGTCTGTCTGCCGGGGGTGTCGTCAGATCGCCCGTAGCACCGCGTCCTGGGGTGGTTCCGGTGTCAGCGCGGCGAAGGCCTCGGTCAGGTCGGGGGTGACGGTGATGCGATCGAGGGCTGCCTGCGGTACGAAACCACGGTCGCGAAGTCCGGCAAGCCAGGTGAACAGGCCGGTGTAATGCCCGCCGGGGTCGAGAATCGCCATGGGTTTGGTGTGCTGGCCGAGGTGACCGCCGGTCCAGGCCTCGAAGAACTCCTCGAGTGTGCCGATCCCGCCGGGCAGAGTGAGGAACGCATCGGCGCGGTCTTCCATCACCTGTTTGCGCTGGCGCATGGTGTCGGTGACGACCAGCTCGTCGGAGTCGACATCGGCGACTTCGCGATGTACCAGATGTTTCGGTATGACACCGATGGTGTTGGCGCCACCGGCGCGGGCCGCAGTGGCCACCGCCCCCATCATCGACACATGCCCGCCGCCGGAGACCAACTGCCAGCCGCGCCGGGCTATTTCGGTACCCACCCGGGCCGCGAGCGTCAGACTGCCGGAATCGGTGGTACTCGCGGAGCAGTACACGCAGAGCGCGAACGGTCGTGGATTCACCGGTTTCCCTCCAGGTAGGCGCGCAGCATCTCGGTGACGGCGGTGATCTGGGCCAGCGGAACATGTTCGTCGCGTTTATGCGCGAGGTTGGGGTCGCCGGGGCCGAAGTTCACCGCCGGTATACCGCGGGCGGCGAACCGGGAGACATCGGTCCAGCCGTATTTGGCGCGGATGCCGGCCGAACCGTGCGCCCGGACCACCTCGGCGAGTCCCTGCGCGGCGGGGGCGGTGAGCCCGGGCAGCGCACCGGGCGCCGCATCGGTCACCGTGAACTCCAGTTCCAGGCCGGCGAAGATTTCCCGGACGTGTTCGGTGGCCTGTTCGACCGTGCGGTCCGGCGCGAACCGGAAATTCACCTCCACCGCGCCCGCATCCGGCACCACATTGCCGGCGACCCCGCCCTCGATGCGCACGGCCGACAGGCCTTCCCGGTAGAGGCAGCCGTCGATATCGATTTCGCGCGCCCGGTACTCCGACAGCCGGGTCAGAACGGGGGCCAGCCGGTGGATCGCATTGTCTCCCAGCCAGGAACGCGCCGAATGCGCCCGTACCCCGGTCGTGCTCAACCGGGCCCGCAGCGTGCCCTGGCAGCCGGCCTCGATCCAGCCGCCGGAGGGTTCACCCAGAATCGCCAGATCGGCGTCCAGCCATTCCGGCAGTTCGCGTTCGATGGTGTTCAGGCCGTTGAATTCGGCGGCGATCTCCTCGCAGTCGTAGAAGATCAAGGTCAGGTCGTGTGCGGGTTCGGCGATGGTGGCGGCCAGGTGCAGGAATACCGCGTCCCCGGATTTCATATCGACCGAACCGCAGCCGTAGAACACCTCGGCCCCGTTCTCGACGGTGAACCGGCCCGGTACGTTGTCCGCGATCGGCACCGTGTCGAGATGGCCCGCCAGCACCACCCGGGTGGGCAGGCCCCGGTCGGTCCGCGCGAGCACCACATTGCCGCGGCGCACCACCTCGAAACCGCTGGTCTGGGTGCGCAGCGCCGTTTCGACGGCGGTGGTGATCGCGGCCTCCTCCCGCGATACGCTCGGAATATCGACAAGTGCCGCGGTCAGCGCGACGGGATCGGCGTGCAAGTCGAGTGTCACGGGATACGAGCGTAGAGGTGCCGCACCATTGCGGAGACGCTGGTGGGTAGGCTGCGGTGTCGTGAGCACTCAGGGAGCAACCGCTATCGGCATCGCCAACGTGACCACCGACGGAACCGTTCTGGATACCTGGTTCCCCGCCCCGCAGCTGGGTGAGTTCACCGAGACCGGTACCGAGCGGCTTGCCGAGGCACCCGCCGAACTGGCCGAACTGGTGGGCCCCGACCCTGCACGCGGTGTCGAGGTGATCGCCGTCCGCACCACTATCGGCGATCTGTCCGCCGCCCCGGTCGACGCGCACGATGTGTACCTGCGCCTGCACCTGCTGTCCCATCGCCTGGTCCGCCCGCATTCGGTGAGCCTGGAGGGGCAGTTCGCCCTGCTCGCCAATGTCGTCTGGACCAACCACGGGCCGGCTGCGGTGGAAGGGTTCGAGACCACGCGGGCCAAACTGCGCGCCCGCGGTCCGGTCACCGTGTACAGCGTCGACAAGTTCCCGCGCATGGTCGACTACGTGGTCCCCGCCGGTGTTCGCATCGGCGACGCGGACCGGGTGCGGCTGGGTGCGCATCTGGCGGCCGGAACGACGGTTATGCACGAGGGTTTCGTGAACTTCAACGCCGGCACCCTCGGCACCTCCATGGTGGAGGGCCGTATCTCGGCGGGCGTCGTCGTGGGTGACGGTTCCGATATCGGCGGCGGCGCGTCCACCATGGGCACCCTGTCCGGCGGCGGAACCACCGTCATCTCGATCGGCGAACGCTCGCTGCTGGGCGCGAACTCGGGCCTGGGTATACCGCTCGGCGACGACTGCGTACTGGAGGCCGGGCTCTACCTCACCGCCGGCACCAAGGTCACCACGCCCGACGGCAAGGTGATCAAGGCCGCGGAACTCAGCGGCACGAACAACCTGCTGTTCCGCCGTAATTCGCAGACCGGCGCGGTGGAGGTCGTTCCGCGCTCGGGTACCGGTATCGAACTCAATGAGGCTCTCCACGCCCACAACTAGGAGCGCTCAATAGCGTATTCGCCATCCGGTTCGGTTCTCGGTATCATATTTGTATGACACATGCGATGACAGTCCGCTTGGACGACGAGACGTTCGAGCGGCTCGAGGAGTTGGAGAAGTCCGCTCCGTCGCGTTCGGCGGCGGTTGTCGAAGCAATCCGTACGGCGTGGGAGCGGTTACAGGAAGAGAAGCTGCTCCAGGCCTATCAGGCCGCAGTGGCAGAATCACCGAGCTATCCGTACGAGAATGAACAGGAGCGTGCGACCCTGCGGACGCGCCGTAACGCGCGGCAGCAGGCGAACGCGTGACGGCGGCACCAGTTCGCGGTCAGGTATATCGAGCTGATCTGGGCTATGGCGCCAAGCCGTGGCTGATCGTCTCGAACAACCAGCGCAACCGCGTAACGGCTGATGTGCTCGCGGTGCGATTGACTACGATCGCCCGGGAATTGCCAACCTGGGTTCCCCTCGGGGCCGACGATCCGCTCGGCGGTTATGTCAACACCGACAATATCGAGACGCTTGGAAAAGATGAGCTCGGCGACTACCTCGGCACGTTGTCGCCGAGTTCGATCGTGTCAGTGAATCGCGCACTCGCTGTAGCACTGGGGATTCCGTAGCCGCTGGGTGTGCCGGGCCACCTAACCGAGCTGCTTCTTCTGCACCTTACCCATGGCGTTTCGTGGCAGGCATGTTACGAAACGGATCTCCCGCGGACGCTTGTGGGCCGAGAGTTCGCCCGCCACATGGTCGATCAGTTCCCGCTCGGTGGGAGCGGTATCGCGCACTACGACGAACGCGACGATCCGCTGACCGAGATCGGCGTCCGGCAGGCCGACCACCGCGACCTCGGCGACACCGGGATGGCCCAGCAGCGTGGTTTCGACCTCGCCCGCACCGATCCGGTACCCGCCGGATTTGATCAGATCCACCGATTCGCGGCCCACTATCCGGTGGAACCCGTCCGCATCGATCGCCGCGACATCACCGGTGCGGAACCAGCCGTCGCCCGTCCAGCAGTCGGCGGTGGCCTCCGGGCGGCCGAAGTATCCGTCGAACAACATCGGGCCGCGTACCTGCAGTCCGCCGATGCTCGAACCGTCGTGCGGTACCGGTTGTCCCGCTTCGTCGCGCAATCTTGTCTGCACCCCCTGCACGGGCACCCCGACCCAGCCCGGCCGGCGTTCACCGTCGGCCCGGGCGGAGAGCGTGATCATCGTTTCGCTCATCCCATAGCGTTCGATCGGCTCCTGGCCGGTGAGTTCGGCGAGCCGCTCGAATACCGGTGCCGGCAACGGTGCGCTACCGGAAATCAGCAGCCGGGCGGCACTCAACTGTTTCGCGGTATCGGGATCCTCGACGATCCGGGTCCAGACGGTGGGCACACCGAAATACATGGTCCCCGCGGCCGCGGCGTAGTTCGCGGGCGTCGGTTTTCCGGTGTGTACGAGCGGGCTACCGACGCGTAACGGGCCGAGCAGACCCAGGATCAGTCCGTGTACATGGAACAGCGGTAGCCCGTGTACCAGTACATCGGCCGCGGTCCACGACCAGGCCTCGGCGAGCGCGTCCAGGCCGGCGGCGATCGCCCGACGGCTCAGCACCACCCCCTTCGGCAGGCCGGTGGTTCCGGAGGTGTAGAGCACGAAAGCCGCTGCGGCGGGGTCGGGCTCGGGGTAGGTATGCCAGGACCGGGCGTGCTGCCGGACCGGGACCACCGGTAGCGCGGTCCCTTCCGGGGCCTCGCCCAGCCATGCCTGCGCCCCGGAATCGGTGAGCATATGGTCGAGTTCGGCAGTACCGGAATCGGGCGGTACCGGGACAACGGTGACTCCGGCGATCAGGCAGCCGAGGACGGCGAGCACGGTGGATGCCGTGGGGCGGGCCAGTACCGCGACCCGTTCCGCGCGCGCGATCCGTTCCGCCACCGATGTGGCCGCACCGAGCAGATCACTGCGCGAGAGGGTGATTCCGTCGATTGTGACGGCGTCGGGGATATCGGCTCCCGCGGCGACGGCCAGTGGGTCCAGCGATCGGAGCAGACGCGGCGCGAGGGACATGCGCCCCAACCTAGTGCCCGGCTCTACGGCGGCTTCGCGGGCCTACCCCGTCGCGCGGTGTGCCGGTGACCGCCTGAGCACGAAGGTCGAAACAGCTCGATCCGAATTCAGGAATCCGCGCCCGGTACCCGGAACGAAACCGCGACATGATCTCGCGCGTATTTCCGGACGGCGATATCGTCGTCCAGCGGAATCACCGTCTGCGGAGTCAGCGCCAGCGACAATGCGGTACGCGCGACCATTTCGGCCACCGGCAGCGGATCGTAGGCCGGCAATTTCCCTTCGGCCTGTAGACGGGTGACGAACTCGGCGAGGTAGTCGCGACCGAGTTCGATCACCGGGGCGCCCTTGACGGTCAGGTAGGGCAGAACGATCTCGGGTTCGGTATTGAGCAGGCGGTCCAGCAGCCGATTGCTGCGCAGGCCGTCGAGGAAGGCTACGAACAGTTCGACGATCTGGTCTTCGGCACCCGCATCACGGTCGATCTGCCGTTGCACCGCGGCATCGACACCCTCGATGAACTCACGGGTCTGCTGCAATCCCACAGCCTGGATCAGGTCGGATTTACTGGAGAACCGGCGGTACAGCGTGGCCAGCGAAAGCCCGCCACGGCGGGCGACCTCCACCATGCTGGTGCGTTTGATCCCGAAATCGAGAAACGCCTGCAGTGCGGCAGCCAGGACCGATTGATCTTGATCGCGGCGCGGCGATCGCACCAGTGGCAACAATTGAGCCAGCGCACCCATCTCGGCACCTCTCGCGCTCGGTGATGCAATGACACAGTAAGGATCGCACAACTACGATGGCGGTTGACGCAACATCGAGTGAATGAGATGGTTATCATATAATCTTCTCATAGGAAAGAGGTCACCGATGACCGCTCCCCAGCCCATGTCACAGAGCGAACCCGAACCCCGCCCGCTCTACGCCCCCGATTTCGACGTCGAAGACCATATCGTCGGGATCACCGCCTTCCTCGGCGGAACCGCGAACGTGATCATGCAGCTGGGTTTGCGGCCGGTCGCCTACGGCGTCATGGAGAGCGACGTCAAAAGCGGCAACGTGATGGTGCATCCCTTCAAACGGCTCCGCACCACCCTCACCTACCTGTCGGTCGCCATGCTGGGCACCGAAGAGGAACGCAACGCCTACCGGCTCGCGGTCAACACCTCCCACCGCCATATCCGCACCAAACCCACCAGCCCGGTCAAATACAACGCCTTCGATCCCAAACTCCAGCTCTGGGTCGCGGCCTGCCTGTACTTCGGCTTCGTCGACCTCCTGGAAAAAGTCCAAGGCCCCATGGACGAAGCCACCGCCGACACCTTCTACGCGCACAGCATCCGGCTCGGCACCACTCTGCAGGTGCGCCCGGAAATGTGGCCGCCGAACCGGGCCGCGTTCTGGGAGTTCTGGGAAGACAACCTGGACAACCTCGAAATCGACGACACCACCCGCGCCTACTTCAACGACCTCATCGATCTGAAGATGCTGCCACTACCGGTGCGATGGGTATCGGCCAAGTTCCACCGGTTCGTCGTCGCCGGCTGCCTGCCACCGCAGATCCGGCAGGCGATGTACATGGACTGGACCGAGGGTAATCAGCGCTGGTTCGACCGGACGATGAAGATCATCGGCCTCGGCCTGAAACTCCAGCCCCGCTTCCTACGCCAGTTCCCCATGAACTACTACCTGTGGGATATGCGCCGCCGCATGCGCAAGGGCAAACCGCTGGTCTGAGCTGTGTCTTTTGGCGCCGACTCCGTCGGCGCGGGTTTCGGCCTCGCCGAACTCGGCACCACCGTTGGTTACGTCAGGCCGAGACCGGGCCGGTCTTGTGGCAGGCCGGGTGGGATGTCAAGTCCGCGCGGGCGTTGCCACGGCCCTCAGGAAGAACCCGAGGTTGGCCGGGCGTTCGGCGAGGCGGCGCATCAGGTAGCCGTACCACTGGTTGCCGTATGGGATGTAGACGCGAACGAAATTGCCCCGGCCGACCAGACGCTCTTGCTCGTCGGTGCGGATGCCGTACAGCATCTGGTACTCCAGTTCGCCGGGACCACGGCCGGTCCGGGCGGCGAAATCGGTCGCGGCGGCGATCAGCGCGGGGTCATGGGTTGCCACCAGCGGCCGGGCCGCACCCTGAACGAGCACCCGCAGGCAGCGCAGATATGCGCTGTCCACCTCGGCACGGTGCTGGTGGGCCACGGTCTCGGGCTCCCGGTAGGCACCCTTGCACAAGCGCACTCGCGCGCCCGCGTCCGCGAGGTCACGGCAGTCGTCCACACTGCGGTACAGATAGGCCTGGATCACCGTACCCAACCAGGGGAATTCCGGACGGACCTGCCGGATCGCGGCGAGAGTGGACGCCGTGGTCGTATGGTCCTCGGCGTCCACCGTGACCCATACCCCCGCCTCCGCGGCCTTGGTGCAGAGCACACGCAGGTTCTCGGTGGCGATCGCCGGTCCGTCCGGCCCCAGCCATTGGCCGAGCGCCGACAATTTCACCGAGACCTCGAGCGGTGCCGCCCCGGCCGGGACCGCGGCGGTATCCAGCGCCGCGAGATCGTTGATCAGCCCCAGATACTCGGCGACCGCGGCATCGGCCTGCGCACGATCGGTGGTGTACTCACCGAGGAAATCCACGCTCACCGCCCGGCCGCCCGCCAGCAGTTCCCGGGCCGCGGCGACCAATTCGGACCGCGTCTCTCCCGGCACGAAGCGCCGTACCAGACCCGCGGTCATCGGACTGGTGGTCAGCGTTCTCTTCAGCCGGTCCGACCCGGCTACCGCGAGGATCGCCGGGCGCAGCGGATTCATCGGATCTCCCGCCCGCACCGGACCGCACCGGCGGCGGAAGCACGCCTGCTCATTCCCGCTCCATATGTGGATAACGGTGATCGGTATGCGGGACGAAAGTTTCCTTGATGGCTCGCGGCGCCACCCAGCGCAGCAGGTTCAGTGGGGAGCCGGCTTTGTCATCGGTTCCCGAGGCACGGGCACCGCCGAACGGCTGCTGGCCCACGACGGCACCGGTGGGTTTGTCGTTGACATAGAAATTGCCGGCCGCGAATCGCAACCGCGTGGAAGCCTCCTCCACCGCATGCCGGTCCTGCGCGAAAACGGCACCGGTCAACGCGTACGGGGCCGCGCTCTCCACTTCCGCAAGAACGGTTTCCCAAGCGCCGGGTGCGCTGTCGTCGTACACATACACCGAAAGGATCGGACCGAAGTATTCGGTGGCGAACGATTCGTCGCGGGGATTCTCGGCAAGGAGCACGGTGGGCCGGACGAACCAGCCCTCGCTGTCGTCATAGCTGCCGCCCACCGGGATCGGCACATTCGCCGAACGGGCCCGTTCGATCGCCTGGACACTTTTGTCGTAGGCGCGCCGGTCGATCAGAGCGCCGCCGAAATTCGACAGGTCCGCCACATCGCCGTAGCTCAGCGAATCGGCGATCCCCAGAAAATCCTCACCCATATCCCGCCACAGCGAACGGGGCAGATAGGCGCGCGACGCGGCCGAACATTTCTGGCCCTGATACTCGTACGCGCCCCGGACCAGCGCCGTACACAGGCCGGCCGGGTCCGCGGAGGGGTGCGCGACGATGAAATCCTTTCCGCCGGTCTCCCCGACCAGGCGCGGATACCCGCGATAGCGGCCGAGGTTGGCACCGACCTGACTCCACAGGTACTGGAACGTGGGGGCCGAGCCGGTGAAATGGATACCACCCAACCGCGGATCGGTGAGCGCCACTTCCGAAAGCTCTTTCCCGTCCCCGGTGACCATATTGATCACCCCCGGCGGCAACCCCGCGGCCTCCAGCAATGTCATCGTGTAATAGGCGGCGAGGGTCTGGGTGGGCGACGGCTTCCATACGACGGTATTACCCATCAGCGCCGGCGCGGTGGGCAGATTCCCGGCGATGGCCGAGAAATTGAACGGGGTGATCGCGTAGACGAAACCCTCCAGCGGCCGGTAATCGAGGCGGTTCCAGACCCCCGGACTCGACTGCGGCTGCTGGGCCAGGATGCCGCGCGCGAACGACACATTGAAACGCCAGAAATCGACCAACTCGCACGGCGCGTCGATTTCGGCCTGCGCCGCCGATTTCGACTGCCCCAGCATGGTCGCCGCGGCCACGGTCTCCCGCCACGGACCGGACAGCAGATCGGCGGCCCGCAGCAGCACCGCGGCGCGTTCGTCGAACGGTAGGGAACGCCAGGCAGGCGCGGCAGCGGTCGCCGCCTCGATGGCGGCGGCAGCTTCGTCGTGAGTGGTATTCGTATAGGTCCCGAGCACCTGCCGATGCCGATGCGGTGCGACGATCTCGCGGCGCTCGCCGATCCCGGGACGGTGCTTACCGTCGATGACCAGCGGAATGTCGAAGGTGGCGCCCGAGATATCGGCCAGCTTCCCGAGCAGGCGCTCCCGCTCGGGGCTACCCGGTGCGTAGGTGTGCACCGGTTCGTTCACGGGGGTCGGGACAACTGTGACAGCGTCCATACCCCAAGGCTAGCCCTGTTTTTTCGCAACGCCCGCGGCGACGCGGGTTTTGCTGCTGCGCTGTTCTACCGGACCGCGGGACCGGGGACCGGACCTACAAACGATCGGCGGCGGCGCCGATACGTTCGTCGGTGGCGGTGAGGGCGATACGGACGTGCCGGGAGCCGGACGGACCGTAGAAATCGCCGGGTGCGGCGAGGATGCCGCGGCCGGCCAGCCAATCCAGGGTGTCGCGGCAGGGTTCGTCGCGAGTGGACCACAGGTACAGGCCGGCTTCGGAATGGTCGATCCGGAAACCCGCGCCCAGCAAGGCGGAACGCAGGGTTTCGCGGCGCGCGCGATAGCGCTCCCGTTGAACGGATTCGTGCTCGTCATCGGCCAGCGCCGCCGACATGGCCGCCTGGATCGGGAACGGCACCATCATGCCGGAGTGTTTACGCACCTCCAGCAGTTCGGCCACCAGATCCGGGTCGCCGGTGACGAAACCGGCCCGGTAACTGGCCAGATTCGATGTCTTCGACAGCGAATGCACCGCCAGCAGGCCCGTGTGGTCGCCATCGCACACCCGGGGGTCGAGAATCGACACAGCCGGTTCGTCCCAGGCCAGGCCCAGATAGCACTCGTCGGAGGCGACGATCACGCCACGTGCCCGGGCGAACGACACCACCTTGCGCAGGTGCTCCACACCCAGCACTTTGCCGGTCGGGTTGGACGGGGAATTGAGGTAGATCAGCGCGGGTTTCTCCGGGCCCAGCCGGGTGAGCCCGTCGGCACGCAGAATCCGGGTGCCGGCGAGCAGGCCACCGACCTCATAGGTCGGATACGCGACCTCGGGTATCACCACCAGATCCGCGGCCCCCAGCCCCAGCAGCCGCGGCAGGCCGGCGATCAACTCTTTGGTGCCGATCACCGGCAGCACGGCCGCCTCGGCCACACCCGTGATACCGAACCGCCGGGCCAAGGCAGCCACGGCATTCGCACGCAGTTCGGGCGTGCCGTGGGTGGTCGGATAACCCGGCACCTCGGCGACCGAACTCAAAGCCGCCCGGATCAGCGGATCCACCGGCTCCACCGGGGTCCCGACCGACAGATCCACCAGCCCGCCAGGATACGCCGCCGCCTTCGCCTTCACCTCGGCGAGGGTGTCCCACGGGAAATCGGGCAGCGCCGCGCTCACCCGCCGGCGATGCGTTACCTCAGTGCTCATCTACCGAACGCTCTTATTCCTCGGCCATCGGCGGCAGTTCCTTGATGAACGGGGGATCGTAATCGACCTTGCCCAGTTTGGTCGCGCCACCGGGCGAACCCAGCTCGTCGAAGAAATCGACGTTCGCGTTCACGTAGCCGCTCCACTGATCGGGGGTGTCGTCCTCGTAGAAGATCGCCTCCACCGGGCAGACCGGCTCACACGCGCCACAGTCGACGCATTCGTCGGGATGGATGTAGAGCATGCGGCCACCCTCGTAGATGCAATCCACGGGGCATTCTTCGATGCACGCCTTGTCCAACACGTCAACGCACGGTTCGGCGATGATGTAGGTCACTCCCGCTCTCCTAGTCTTCCTTCTTCTCCGGGTAACTGCGCCCGCGCACAAGTATTCCTGGTACACCGAACGCTACCCCCGGTGAGCCTGTCCTAATATTTTGCGCCACCTACGCCGGCGCGGCCCGGGCCGGTTGATCCCTTCACGAGGTCGACCATCCGCGAAGGGGTGGGCTGCAATTCGGCGACGCTCCGCGTCTCGAGGGTGGGCCCTGATGGGCCCCTGGCTCTTCACTCCTGCGCTCCTCCGCTCCGTCGCCCCAGAGCCGGGCGGGCCCCACCCCGGCGTGGTGAACGGTCCGGAAGAGTGGAAAAGGGCCGGAAGGACCAGCGCAGTAGACCGGGTCTCCCGCGCTGGTTGCCTCCCTCAGACCAGTTCCAGTCCGGGGACCGGGCCGCGACTCGGAGGGATTCCGTAGGTAGTGGTGCGTTCGCGGACCGGGCGGCCGATCCCTTCGGCAATTTCTGTGAGTTCGGCCACCGTTTTCGCCGACCCGTGCTGGGAGCCGGCCATCCGGGAGATCGTTTCCTCCATCAGGGTGCCGCCGAGATCGTTGGCGCCACTACTGAGCATCACCTGGGTTCCGGTGGTGCCCAGTTTCACCCAGCTGGTCTGGATGTTGTCGATCCGGCCGTGCAGCATGATCCGGGCCAGGGCATGCGCGGCACGGTTGTCCCGATTGGTGGGGCCCGGCCGGGAGGCGCCGGCGAGGTAGAGCGGGGCGCTCTGGTGCACGAACGGCAGCAGCACGAATTCGGTGAAACCGCCGGTCTCGTCCTGGATACCGCGCAGTACGCGCAGATGGCCCACCCAATGGCTCGGATTGTCGACGTGCCCGTACATCATCGTCGAACTCGACCGGATCCCTACCTGATGCGCGGTGGTGACGACGTCGATCCAGGCCGACGCCGGCAGTTTGCCCTTGGTGAGCACCCAGCGGACCTCGTCGTCGAGGATTTCGGCGGCCGTACCGGGGATGGTGCCCAGCCCGGCTTCCCGCAGCGCCGTCAGCCAGTCGCGGACACTTTCGCCGCCGCGGGAGGCACCGTTGACGATTTCCATCGGACTGAACGCATGCACATGTATCGACGGCACGCGGGCCTTCACTGCCCGCACCAGATCCGCATAACCGGTAACCGGCAGGTCGGGGTCGATACCGCCCTGCATGCAGACCTCGGTGGCGCCGTCGACGTACGCCTCCCAGGCGCGGTCGGCGACCTCGCCGGTACTGAGGGTGAACGCGTCGGCATCGCCTTTACGCTGCGCGAACGCACAGAACCGGCAGCCGGTGTAGCAGATATTGGTGAAGTTGATGTTCCGGTTCACCACGTAGGTCACATCGTCGCCGCAGACATCGTGGCGCAACTGATCCGCGAGACCCGCCACGGCCTCGAGGTCGGGCCCGTCCGCGGTCGCCAGCGCCAGGTACTGGGCGTCGGTGAGGCCGGCCGGATCTTTCTCGGCGGCTCGCAGCGCGGCCAGTACATCGGCGTCCAGCCGCTGCGGCGCGGCGGCGAGATCACGGACCTGTTCGCGAATGGTGTCCCAGTCGCCGAACGCATTGTCGATATCGCTGCGGGTATCGGTATTGCGCCCGGCGGTGTCGATGGCGGTGTTGAGATCCGTGCGACCCACGGATTCCCAGGACTCGTCGGGTTCCTGCCAGGGCAGGCCGGTCGGCAGCGCGCCGGGTTTCGCCAACCCCGTTTCCGGATCGGTGAGCGCGGCGACGTGGACGCCGATCCGCGGGTCGATCCACGGGCTGCCGGCCCGCACGTACTTCGGGTGTGTGGAAGTGCGTTCCACCAGTTCGAATCCGGCGCCCGCAGTGAGTTCGGCGAGCGTATCGAGGTTGGGCCACGGCCGTTCCGGATTGACATGATCGGGGGTGACCGGCGAGACGCCGCCCCAGTCATCGATTCCGGCCTCGAGCAGCGCCCGGCACTCGGCACCGGACACCAGGTTGGGCGGCGCCTGCACCGCGATATCCGGGCCCAGCAGCAGCCGCGTCACCGCGATGGTGGCCAGGAATTCGGACATATCGGCGTCGGGCGCGTGCCGCATGGCGGTATCGTCCTTGGCGCGGAAGTTCTGCACGATGACTTCCTGGATATGTCCGAAAGCCTTGTGCTGTTTGCGGATCGCCAGGATCGTATCCGCCCGCTCGGCCATGGTTTCCCCGATACCCACCAGGATTCCGGTGGTGTAGGGAACCGAGAGCCGGCCGGCGTCGGTGATCGCGCGCAACCGCACCGCGGGATCCTTGTCGGGGCTGCCGTAATGGCAGTTGCCCTTCTCGGTGAACAGCCGGGTCGAGGTGGTCTCCAGCATCATCCCCATCGACTGGGCGACCGGTTTCAACCGGGAGATCTCCTCCCAGGACATCACCCCGGGGTTCAGATGCGGCAGCAGACCGGTTTCCTCGAGCACCAGGATGGAGACCGCGCGCAGATAGTCCAGCGTGGAATCGTAGCCGCGTTCGTCGAGCCACTGTGCGGCTTCCGGCCAGCGCGCCTCGGGGCGGTCACCCAGGGTGAACAGCGCTTCTTTACAGCCCAGTTCGGCGCCCCGCCGAGCGATCTCGAGCACCTCGTCGGGTTCGAGGAACATCCCACGACCCTGCGCCCGCAACTTGCCGGGCACGGTGACGAACGTGCAGTAGTGGCAGGTGTCCCGGCACAAATGCGTGAGCGGGATGAAGACATTGCGCGAGTAGGTGATGGTGGCCGGTCGCCCGGCCGACTCGAGGCCCGCATCGCGCACCCGGGCGGCGCTGCGGCACAGATCCGCCAGATCATCGTCGCGGGCGTGCAGCAGCACGGTGGCTTCGTCGGCGTTCAACGTGACCCCGTCGCGCGCCCGGCGCAACGCCCGTCGCATCGCGGATGGCGTGGGCACGGGGGTCGGGACGGTCGGTTCGGGTAGTTCGGTCACGCCCTCGATCATGCGGTACACATCCGGAACTGTCTCCTCCCAGGTCGTCGAGCGTTCACAACCCCGCTGTATCGCGGGCTATTCCGTGCAGGTCGGGGCTGTGCGCGGGGACCGCCGGTCACCATTCGATCTTGTCCGGGCCGAAATGCCGAACAAGCGTGCGACCATGAATACATGTCGCCGGCCAGCCCGCCTCGGTCCACCGATCCGCTGCTCGATCCCGCTCGGCGGCCCAGTCCACGCGCGAAGACCTTGTGGACAGTGGAAATCGCCCTGACCTGGTTGGTCCTCATCGCCGCACTGGTGGCCTGGGCGGTTGCCGATCCCGGCCGCCGCCCCTGGCAGGTGGTTGTGGCGGTGGTCGTCGTTCCCGTTGCCGTGCTGGCGACGATCGTAGTGCCCCGCTGGCGTTATCGGGTGCACCGCTGGGAGGTGACCGACGAGGCGGTGTACACGCGGGTGGGCTGGTTGTCCCTGAAGAGCCGGGTCGCACCCATTTCCCGGGTGCAGACCGTGGATACCGAACGCGGCTTACTGGAGCGGCTGCTCGGCCTGTCGACGATCACCGTCACCACGGCTTCCTCGGCGGGCGCCGTCCGCATCGGGTTGCTCGACAAATCGCTCGCCGACGAGACGGTGGCGCAGTTGACCGAGATCGCGGCCCGGCACCGTGGGGACGCGACATGAGCGGCGCACCCGGCGAGCGGCCGGCAGCCCGCCCGGATACCGGCGCGCCGACACGGGACACCACCGGCGAAGGACCATGGCAGCGCCTGAACCGCCGCATGCTCCTGGTGCATCCGGTGCAGGCGGTCATGAAGTTCCTGCCGGCGGTGATCGGCGGCGCGGTCCTCGGGGTCAGTTCCGGGAATCCACTGTGGGCCCTGCTGGGCCCGGTCATCGTCGTCCCGTACGGACTCGCCCTCTGGTTCACCACCACCTATCGGATGAGCCCCACCCACGTCGAACTCCGCACCGGCGTGATCCAGCGGAAACGATTGTCGGTGCCGCGGGCCCGGATCCGGTCGGTGGATATCGAGGCCGACCCGCTGCACCGGGTCCTGGGGCTGGCCGCGGTGGTGATCGGTACCGGGCAGGAAGCCGGGGCCGACGATCGGTTCACTCTCGACGCGCTGGCCGCCGATCAAGTAAGCCCGCTGCGTACCGAGTTGCTCGCTCACACCCGGCGGCCCCATATCTCCGCCGACGCCCCCGGCGCATCCGAACTCGATCCGGACGACACCGCCGTACCCGCCGGTGCGGATGCTGGCCACACGGGCGCGATGGTGGGTGAGGACACCGATTCCACGACGGAACCCGAAACCGGGGCCGCAGCGGGTCGGGAGATCGGGCATTGGCGGGCGGAGTGGGTGCGCTATGCGCCGCTGTCGCTGACCGGGTTTGCTCTCGCCGCTTCCGCCCTCGGTATCGCCGCCCAGTTCGGTTTGGGCTCCGCCGAGATCCGGGTCGACCGGGAGGCCGTGGATACGGTGCGCGGCGTCGGCGTCGCGGCGCTGATCATCCTCGGCGTACTGCTCCTGGCCACCCTCGTGGTGGTGGTCAGCGTGGCGGCCTGTGCGCACTATCTGATCACATACTTCGGGCTGCGGGTCACCGATTACGGCAGCACCCTGCAGGTCCGGCGCGGCCTGTTCACCCTGCGCCAGATCACCCTCGACACGGCCCGGTTACGCGGGGCCACGATCATCGAGCCTCTGCTGTTGCGCTCGGCCGGCGCCGCTCAGCTCGAAGCGATCATGACCGGCGAGAACCCGAGGCAGAAAGTTCTACCGCAGTCGCCCCGAGCAGCCATCGAACGCACCCTTGCCGATCTGCTACGGCCCCGGCGTGGTCGGCCCGCCCCGGACCCCGAGGCGCTACCGCATCTTCGGGCGCCCGCCCGGATCCCGCTCACCCCGCACGGACCGGCGGCCCGGCGCCGCCGCTATATCCGGGCAGGCTGGCCGGTGCCACTGGTTCTGGCAGCGTTGGCAATTCCCACGGCCGCCGGATGGCAGGTCGCGGCGTGGTGGTGGCTGATCCCGATCGCACTCGTCCCGATCTGCGCACTGCTCGCCGAGGACCGTTACCGCGGGCTCGGCCACGCGGTCCTGCCCGCGGAAGCCGGCGCGCCGACCTGGCTGGTGGTCCGATCCGGCTCCCTCGACCGGGAGCGTTCCTGTCTGGAAGCACCCGGCATCATCGGCTGGACGGTCCGGCAGTCCTTCTGGCAGCGCCGTGCCGGCCTGGCCACGCTCTCGGCGGCGACCGCCGCCGGCAAGAAGGTCTATTCGATCCCGGATATCCCGCTGGACCAGGTCCGCCCCCTGATCGAAAAGGTCACCCCGGACCTCTGACCCACCAAGGGCACCCCGACCCCGACGCGACCAGCGGTGGTGCCGAGTCTTACGAGGCCCTGGAAGGTTTCGGCCCGTCCCTGCTGTCCGTGCTCGATGCGATGCGGCGAAGCCGCGAGTGAGTGCGGACAGCAGGGACCTCGGGGGCCGAAACCCGCGCCGACGGAGTCGGCGCCACAAGACACCGTTCAGGTTTGACAGTGGCGGGTCGGGGCGACCCGGAGATCGGGTTCGTCCGCGACTACGCGCAGCCCGGGGCGTTCGTCCGGACTCGAATGGTTACCCATCCACGACAGCAGCGACCAGCGCGACAGCCCGGACAGCGCCGAACCGAGGCTGAGGAACGAGCCGCTGGAGATGAGCGATCCGAAGGATCCGACCGAACCGATCGACAGCACCGATCCGGCACTGCCGATGGACAGGATGGAATACGCCGATCCGATGGACAGGATCGACCTCTCGGACCTGATGGAAAGAATCGACCGCGACGCGCGCCGACTCCGGATCGACCTGTGCGAATGCTCGACAGTCGCCATATCCCCGGTTTACCACAACCGGGCCTGTTTTCCGGCGCACGTATGCACCGGAAATACCGCGGGGTTCGACTAGCCGACGGTGAAGAAGCCCAGGGTCGGGGCGAACGAGCAGGTGCGCGCCTCGGTTTCGGTGGCCTGGGTGGTGAGCCCGCCGCCGATGACGGCGACAACGCGCCCGGTGCCCGTGTTCGCGATCGCCGAAAGCGTCGCGGGACCGTCGGGATTGATCTTCGCTTCGTCGGTGAGCACCTCGGTGCCGACCGCGCCGGTATCGATATTGCGCCACTGCACCGTCATCGGCTGCGGCTGTTCGGCCGTGGGACGTTCGGTGCCGAGTGCGGTGAACACGAAACCCGTCTGGCCGGCGGCCGGGCCGGGCGGCGGCAGCTGCGCCGGGCCGGGGACCGCGAGGGCAGTGCCGACGGAATCGCCGGACGGGGCGATACACCCCTTACCGATCGTCGGGTAGAGGAACTGGGCGATCACCGGCCCGGATTCCGGGATATCGGGGCCGCCGCCACCGCTCCCGTCCAGGAAGGTGATGACCCGTTCCAGAGTCGATTTGATCTGCGGGGGCAGATTTACCGTATCCAGCAGAGCGCGGGCCTGCGCCAGGATCGCGGCCTGGGGGCTACCCGGCGCGGCGATATCCTGGGCGATGGGCGCCGCCGGTGGATTGACGATAACCGGGGCCAGGGCGGCGAGAACGTCGACCGGGACCCCTTCGGGGACCATCGGGACGCTGTTCACCGATGTTTCGGTGGCCGGGGCCGCGACGGCCGTCGCGGGCGCCACGAGGGAGGCGCCCGCCGCAATGGCGAGCGCGGACATTGCGATCCGCGATCCTCGGGTGCGAAGCACTGGTCTAGCCGTCCTTACCTCGGGTACATCTGGGCGACGCTGAAAAGCCGTCGTTTCGGGGTCACTCTAAGGACACTGGCGCGCGTTGTACAGCACCGGGGTAGCGATTGCGACCCCTATTTCGCTGTGATACCAGACAGTAACGGGTAACCATTGTGACATGTGTGAAATTTGAGTCGAATGCCTATGTGTGTCGCGTCGGTAGCCCGATGTTTCCGGGCATCGCCGGTTTCCGCTCGGCGACACCCCGCCGAAGATCCGGCCAACCGGTCGCACAGCACCCCCACACGGTCGGGTTAATGTATTCCGCGCCGGAAACTCCTGCCGCCGCGCCGGGTCCGGCCACCGACCCGGACCGACTCGAAAGCCCATGTCTTGAATCAGCCCAGCGCCCGGACCGACCTTCGGGGGTTCACACCGTTTCGCCTGGCCCTGGCGGCGCTGGGAATCAGCGTGGCGGTACGCCTGCTGTGGATGCTGCTGACGCCCAACGGTATGAACCTGGTGGATCTCCACGTCTACGTGGACGGTTCGGCGTCGCTGCTCACCGACCGTCTCTACGATTTCACCTACGCGGAGAAGACCCCCGATTTCCCGCTCCCATTCACCTATCCACCGTTCGCCGCCGTCGTCTTCTTCCCGCTGCACTTCCTGCCCTTCACCGCGGTCGCGGTGCTGTGGTTGTTCGCGATCGTCGCCGCCCTCTACTGGGTGGTGCGGATCGCGTTCGAGTTGATGCTGGGCCCGGAGGCAGTGACCGAGCCGCGGTGGCGGACCGCCGCGGTGGCGTGGACAGCGGTGGGCCTGTGGTTCGAACCCGTACGCACGACGATCGACTACGGGCAGGTGAACGTCTTCCTTATGCTCGGGGTGATGCTCGCCGTCCGCAGTACGCGGTGGTGGCTCTCGGGGACGCTGGTCGGGGTGGTCGCGGGGATCAAGCTGACGCCGGCTATCAGCGGGCTGTATTTCCTGGCGCGGCGCCGCTGGCTCGCGGCGGCCTGGTCGGCGGTGGTCTTCGGCTTGACGGTCGGGGCCAGTTTCCTGATCAATCCCCAGGAGACCCGGCGCTACTTCGGCACCCTGCTCGGTGATGCCGACCGGATCGGCCCGGTGGGGTCGGTGTGGAACCAGTCACTGCGCGGGGCACTGAGCCGGCTGCTGGGTACCGATGTCGGCACCGGGCCGTGGTGGATCGGCGGCGTCCTGGTGATGGCGGCACTGGGCTGGTTCGCCTGGCGGGCGCTGCGCCGCGACGATCTGCTGGGTACCGCGCTGATCGTGCAGTTGTTCGGGTTGCTGATCTCGCCGATCTCCTGGTCGCATCACTGGGGCTGGCTGGTACCGACAGTCCTCTGGCTGCTCTACGGCCCCTTCCGGGAGGTGGCCGGGGCGAAGATCCTGGCCGGGTACTGGTTGCTCACCACCCTGGTCGGCGCACCGTGGGTGCTGTCGTTCCTGCAGGATTCGATCTGGACGATCTCGCGGTGGGGAGTGTGGTCGTGGCTGGGCGCCGTCGACGTGATCGGTGTGCTCGCGCTCTACGCCTGGACGCTCTGGGCGGGCCGGACGGTTTCCCGGGTCAACGCCCCGCCAGCCGATCTATCTCCCGGGCCAGCGCCACGTCCTGTGCCGTGAGCCCGCCCGCGGAATGCGTGGACAGCACGAAGGTCACCTTGCGCCAGCGGATATCGATATCCGGATGGTGATTCGCCGCCTCGGCGGCCTCCGCGACGCGGCGCACGAGTTCGATACCGGCCGGAAAGGACGATGCTTCGACGGTGCGGTTGATCGTATCGCCGGCACGCGACCATTCCGGCAGCGAATCGAGCGCGTCGGTGATCTCGGTTTCGGTGAGCAGTGGTGTGGTCATACGCCCGTGGTACCCCGCGAATTCGCATTCTCACAACAGTGGCCGCAGGCGATTCGCCGGCCGTCCCGGATCGGCTCAGGCGGCGCGCGCCTTCTTCAGGCCCTTTTTCAATTCCTTGCCGGTGGCGCCCGTGGCTTCCAGACGCTTCATCCGCATGATCACGACCGGGCATTTCACGCAGCGCGTCTTTCTTCGACAGCACTTCTTCTTCGGCTTGAGGCTCGACACCTCTTTCGCCTTGACCTTGCCCATGCGGGTTAGCATACCCTTACCTTGGGCGGCGCGAACAAGCGACCACAGGCCCCGGTAGGGTGTACCCGGCCCAGATGCCCGGTGAGTCCTTATCTCCCTATTCCAGGGTCCGACCGAGAAGCAACAGCCAACAGCAGGAGGAACCGGCGTGTCGTCTGCACGCGATTTTCGCAACGTCGCCATCGTGGCACACGTCGACCACGGCAAGACGACACTCGTCGATGCCATGCTGCGGCAGTCCGGCGCTTTCGCCGAACGCGCCGAACTCGTCGATCGAGTGATGGATTCCGGCGATCTGGAGCGCGAGAAGGGCATCACCATTCTCGCCAAGAACACCGCCGTCCACCGGCACCATCCGGACGGCAGCGTTACCGTCATCAATGTCATCGACACCCCCGGCCACGCCGATTTCGGCGGTGAGGTCGAACGCGGCCTGTCCATGGTCGACGGCGTGGTGCTGCTCGTGGACGCCTCCGAGGGGCCGCTGCCGCAGACCCGGTTCGTCCTGCGCAAGGCTCTCGCGGCCTGCCTGCCGGTGATCCTGGTGGTGAACAAAACCGACCGCCCCGATGCCCGCATCGCCGAGGTCGTCGAGGAAAGCCACGATCTGCTGCTGGACCTCGCCTCCGATCTCGACGACGATGCCGCCGAGGCCGCCGAACTCGCCCTGGATCTGCCGGTGCTCTACGCCTCGGGCCGCGCGGGCAAGGCGTCCAAGGAACAGCCGCAGAACGGCGAGGTGCCGAACGCGGACAATCTGGACGCACTGTTCGATGTGCTGCTCCAGAACATCCCCGCCCCCAAGGGCAACCCGGCCGCGCCGCTGCAGGCCCATGTCACCAACCTCGACGCGTCGGCCTTCCTGGGCCGGCTCGCGCTGGTGCGGATCCACAACGGCGAACTCCGCAAAGGGCAGAACGTCGCGTGGATGCACGCGGACGGAGTGAAGAACGTCAAGATCACCGAACTGCTGCAGACCGTCGGGGTCGAACGACAGCCGGGTGAGGTCGCGGTGGCCGGCGATATCGTCGCCGTCGCCGGAATCGCCGACATCATGATCGGCGATACCCTCGCCGATCCCGACGAGCCCGTCGCGCTGCCCCGCATCACGGTGGACCAGCCCGCCATCTCGGTGGTCATCGGCACCAACACCTCGCCGCTGGTCGGCCGGGTCCAGGGACACAAGCTCACCGCTCGCATGGTGAAATCGCGGCTCGACCAGGAACTGGTCGGCAACGTCTCGCTGCGGGTTCTCGATATCGGCCGCCCGGACGCCTGGGAGGTGCAGGGCCGTGGTGAACTCGCCCTCGCGATCCTGGTCGAGCAGATGCGGCGCGAAGGTTTCGAACTGACCGTCGGCAAACCTCAGGTGGTGACGCGGCAGGTCGACGGCAAGGTGCACGAGCCGTTCGAAGAGCTCACCATCGACTGCCCGGACGAATACCTGGGCGCCATCACCCAGTTGCTGGCCGCCCGTAAGGGCAAGATGGTGCAGATGAACAACCATGCCGCGGGCTGGGTGCGGATGGAGTTCATCGTGCCTTCGCGCGGGCTGATCGGGTTCCGTACCGATTTCCTCACCGAGACCCGCGGCACCGGTATCGCCAATGCCGTCTTCCACGGCTACGCGCCGTGGGCGGGCGAGATCCGGGCCCGGCACACCGGATCGCTGGTATCCGACCGGGCCGGCAGCGTGACCCCGTTCGCCATGATCCAGCTCGCCGACCGCGGGCAGTTCTTCGTCGAACCCGGTGCGGAAACGTATGAGGGCATGGTCGTCGGGATCAACCCGCGCGCCGAGGACCTCGATATCAATGTGACCAAGGAGAAGAAGCTCACCAATATGCGTTCCTCCACCGCCGATGTGATGGAGACGCTCGCCAAACCGCTGCAGCTGGATCTGGAAGCGGCCATGGAGTTCTGTGCGGCCGACGAATGCGTCGAGGTGACCCCGGAGATCGTACGGGTGCGCAAGGTGACGCTGGGCGCCAATGAGCGGGCCCGGGAACTGTCCCGCCGCAAGGCCCGCGACCGGGCCGCGCTGTAACCGGTTTCGCCGCCGGACGTGACTGCCGGGCGTTGGGTAGAGTGCCGAAGATGATTTCGGGGAGGCACGCGGTGTGGCGCGGGCTGCTGGTGCTGTTGGCGGTGCTCGTTCCGGTACTGGCCGGATGCACCGCCCACCCACCGCCGCCGATCGCCAGTACCGACAGCCCGAAAACCGAACCGGCGCAACCGACCAAGAACACGGTGGTGGTGGCCGTCGACGATATCGGGATCGGGTTCAATCCGCATCTGCGGTCGAACCAGTCCCCGGCGACGTCGGCGGTCGCGGCCATGGTGCTGCCGAGCCCGTTCCGGCCGACCCCGGATCCGGCCACGCCCGGCGCGACGCTGTGGGTGCCGGATACCGCCCTGCTCGAATCGGCGACGGTCACCTCGCAGGCGCCGTTCACCCTCACCTACCGGTTGAAGGACCAGGCCAACTGGTCCGACGGCGCGCCGATCGCGGCCGAGGATTTCTGGTACCTGTGGCAGCAGATGATCACCCAGCCCGGAGTGATCGACCCTGCCGGTTACCGGCTCATCTCCGAGGTCCGCTCGTCGGGCGGTGGGAAAACCGTCACCGTGGTCCTGAACGAGCCGTATCCGGCGTGGCCGCAGCTGTTCACGAACCTGCTGCCCGCACATCTGATGAAGGATTCGCCGGGCGGTTTCCAGCGCACACTGGTCGAGCAGATACCGGTATCGGGCGGCAATTTCACCATCGAATCCGCCGACGCCGGCCGCGACGAAATCCTGCTGGAACGCAACGACCGATTCTGGGGCACACCCGCCCGGCCCGACCAGATCCTGCTGCGCCGCGGCGGCACCACCGCCCAGCTCGCCGATTCGCTGCGCAACGGCGATACCCAGATGGCGCTGGTACACGGCGGTGTCGCCACCCAAGCCCAGCTCGCCGCGATCCCCTCGGTGCGAACCGCGATCATGCCGCAATCCCGGCAGCTGCGGCTGACTCTCAACGGACGCAACGGTGTCCTCGCCGATCACCGGGTGCGCACGGCGGTACTGGCCCTGCTCGATCCGGCCCTATTGGCCACCGTCGGTGCCCAGACCGGGAACTGGGTGGAACCGGTTCGCGCGCAGGTGCTTTCCCCCTCCGACCCCGGTTACACCCCCACCCAGCCGCCGCCGCTCGATGCCGACCAGGCCTTCGGGCTGCTGGCCGAGGCCGGGTTCGGCCGGGCGCCGGAACCACCCCCGGTTTCGGCGACCTCCCCCGCGCCGCGACCGCGTTCGCTTGCCCGCAACGGTGAACCACTCGTCCTGCGCATCGGCGCGGTGACCGGCGACGATACCGCCCTCGCCGTCGCCAATACCGCCGCCGACCAGCTGCGCAGCGCCGGTATCGACGCCTCGGTGCGCAGTCTGCCGGCCGACGAGCTGTACGGGAAGGAACTGGTCGAGAACACCGTCGACGCCGTGGTCGGCTGGGAGGCGACCGGCGGCGACCCCGCGACGGCATTGGCCTCCCGCTACGGTTGTCCGCCCGCGGCGCCCGCCGGAGCGCGCGAGGACGGTGAAACCGAAACCGAGGTGCCCGCCGCCGTGGAAGCGGCGCGCCAGGCGCCCAGCAACCTGTCCGGTGTCTGCAATCCGGAATTCCAACCGGCGATCGACGGCGCCCTGCACGGGGCCGAGGTGCCGCGCACACTGGCCGACGCCGAACCACGGCTGTGGGGCGAATCGATCGTATTGCCTATCGTGCAGGACAACGTGGTCGCCGCGGCCGGTCCCTCGGTGGACGGAGCCTCGCTCAGCGGAGCCATCCAGGCCGGCATCTTCGGTGACGCGGCGATGTGGCGGCGGATACCGTGACCTCCGCCGACCGGTCCGGCGCCGGGCGCACGCCCGGCCGAGAAGGCGGGCTGTTGCTGGTGCACGCCCACCCGGACGACGAAAGCATCACCACAGGCGGCACCATCGCGCACTACCGCCGGCTCGGGTACCCGGTCACCGTGGTCACCTGCACGCTCGGTGAAGAGGGCGAGATCATCGGCGACGAATGGGCCGGATTGGCCGCCGATCACGCCGACCAGCTCGGCGGCTACCGCATCGGCGAATTGACCCGGGCTCTCGCCGAACTCGACGCCGGAGCACCCTGCTTCCTCGGCGGCGCCGGCCGCTGGCGCGATTCCGGTATGGCCGGTACCCCGGCCGCCGAGCATCCACGGGCCTTCGTCCGGTCCGGTGACGCCGCCGTCGCGGCGCTGGTCGAGGTGATCCTGCGGTTGCGGCCCCGCGTGGTCGTGACCTACGACCCCGACGGGGGCTACGGGCATCCCGACCATATCCGGGCACACCAGGTCACCGCCGCCGCGGTGACGGCCGCGGCCGCCGAGGGCTGGGACACACCCAAGCTCTACTGGACCGTGACCGATGCCGATATCCTGCGCGATCATCTGCGGGCACTGGCCCGGCGCACCGTCGACGGCCTGCCCGGTGCCCTGCCACCCGGCTGGCGGCTCGCGGCGGAGAACGAACTGGCTTGTGTACCGAGTGCTTCGGTGACAACGACGATCGATGTGGCCGAGGTGCTGACCGGTAAACGTGCCGCGCTGCGGGCCCATGCCACTCAGCTCGCCGTCGCGCCGTCGGGGCGCGAGTTCGCGCTCACCAATATGGTCGCCCAGCCGGTTCTCCCCGAGGAGCACTACATACTGGCCCGCGGCCGGATCGGGCCGCGCGCCGCCGACGGCCGCGAAGGCGATCTGTTCGCCGGACTGGCGTAGCCGCCGCGCACCGCGGCGCCGAATACACTCGTCCGCATGCAGTACAGGGAATTCGAGGGTGGTCCGGCCCGCGCGGCGCGGGTGACAGCAGGTGCATCACCGGCGACTCGGCCGCGCCGGTGACCGCCACCGTGGACGATTCGGCGCCCCCGGCCCGGAGCCTGCGGTCGCGGATCGGCGGCTGGGCCACCGCTGCCGTGAACGGTATACCCGGCCCGCTGATCATCGCCGTGCTCGTCATCGACGCGGTGATCGCACTGGTCCTCGAGGTGCTCTATCTCCCCCTCTATATCGGCACGGTCCCGGTACCGATCACCGCGATCCTGGCCGGACCGGTGAATCTGGCGCTGGTGTGGGCAGTCGCGACGGTGAGCACCCGGCTGTCGATACTGTTCCTGCCGGTCGGCGCCTGGCTGGCCGCGTTCCTGATCGCCGCCAGTCGGGGTCCGGGTGGCGACTACCCGCTGCGCAGTGATCTGCCGACGCTGCTGCTGTTCCTGAGCGGGGCGGTGGTCCCGCTGGTCTACATGTATGTGGCGGCGAACCGGCCCGAGCCGGCGACGAAGAAGTAACCGTCCTTCACCAGGCGCCGTATTCCGCGGTGAGGATATTGTTCACATCCACTCCCACCCCGTCCACCGTGCGATCGTCGATCTCGAACTGGTGCAGATTCGCCGCCGGGTGGACGAATCCCTCCGGGGTGCCCCAATCGTGCTGCCAGAACCACGCCCCCACCCCCGCGATCCGGGCCAGTTCGATGGTGGGGGCATTGGCGTAGACGCCGGTGTTCTCCCGACCCACCACCGATTGCCAGCCGTGCAGGTAGGGCAGGATCATGGTCGCGAAATCGACCGACGTGGGATTGTCGTCGATGGATGCGTAGATGGGCCGATTTTCCGGACCGCCCGCGTCGCGGTGCAATTCCAGCCCACGTTCGGCATGCCGTTTACCGGCCTCCAGCCCGCCGCGCCAGTCCGCGGTGGGTCCCTTGCCGAACTGGTAACAGGACACGATCGCGAGCCCGGCTTCGCGTAACGCCGAGACCTCCTCGGCCAGCAGCGGTTTACCTTCCATCCACTCCGCTCCCGGGCGGCGATCCGATACATACCGGATAACACCCGCGTGCCCTGCCGCCTTGATGGCCGCCGCCGACGGGACACCCGCCGCATAGTCGAGCAACGTCCCCCGGGGCGCGGCCGCAGCGGAGCTGGCCCCGAATACCGAGCCCACCGCTCCGGCCGCGACACCGGCGGCGGTGTATCCGAGCAGCGCACGTCGTGAGAGAGAAACCATCGAAGACTCCTTCACACCCGCTGGAAACCACCAGAGTCCGTTCGAGTGCCGTCCCGCCACAGTGCGCCTCGACAGCCTCGAACGCGGGAACCATTGCAACACGTGCGGTGTGTTCCACCACGCTGACGCGCGGGACCCGGCGGTACTGGGCGCCGGGGCGGTCTCGTGGAGTACGCTGCCGAGTCGCCATCACCGCCGGAAAAGATCGGGTCGCCGACCCCGCAGGAACGCGGCCGAACTGCCGGCGACTGCACCGGCAATCCGCAGACGGGCCCCGATGCCGAGCACGTGTACCGGTTCCGGCGGCGATCGCCAGTACTCCCCGGAGAAAGTCGACAGCGAGCAAGTCGCGGCGCACACCGATCGACTCGGCACGGAGGCGGCCCTACGCCGCATCTCCGCGGCCGAGTGCATCCATACCCGGCTCAGAGCATCGACTTTCGCGGCGGCGGCGCTACAGCAGTCGGTCGATTCGGGCAGCCACGTCCAGGGTGCGGGTGGCCGGGTCGGCCAATTCGGCGCGGACGACTCGCACCACCTGCGCGATGATCTGTTTCTTGATTCCGCCCAGGACTCCCAGGGCGGCGGCGCGCATCCCCTGGGCCGCGTATTCGAGGCGGACGTCTTCGCGGGCAGGTGGAACCACCTCGACCACTATCAGAAGGGGGTCGGCGGCGCGGGCGGTGAGGACCAGAGGGATCTCCAGGTCGGCCCGGTAACGGTTGTCCTTGAGGACGTTGACGGTGAGGTCGAGCGATACCGGCACCATGAGATCGAAACGTACAAGGGCGATATCGCCGTCTACCGCGGGCACTGCCGGTAGGTCGGTGAGCAGCGGCTGCCCGACCTCACCGCGCACCGTGACCTCGGCAGCCGCGCGGGGACCGGTACGGAAGGGGCCGATCTCGATCGGCCGGCCGGCCAGATACGCGACGAACCCGGCAAGACGTTCCCGGGTGACCATCCACGGAAAGAAACGGCGGCCGAACTCGGCGTAGTCGATCCACTCGAATGCGGTGCGACCGCGATACGGGGAGCGCCGGCCGTCGACGATGGCCTCGACATCATAGATCCGGCTGCGCATGACACCGGGATCACGAAGCATCGCATTCACTCGGTTCGCTACCTCGTTCTGCAGTAGCCCGGAGATCGGGTCGAGCATCCATTCGGCCACCGAATCCGCCGCGGCCAGACGCAGCAGCACCCGGACGTCCGACCGCCGGACCTCGGGGATATCGATCACGATGAGCAGCGGGTCAGCGGTGCGGGCGTGGAACGTGAGGTCGATCGAGACCACCGTTTCCAGCCCGAGCCGCCGGCCACCGAGCAGGATTTTCGCGGCGAGCGAGACCGGTATCCGGACATCGAAGCTGACCCGCGAACCGCGGCGCACCACCTCGGGGCGGCCGATCCGGCCTTCGGCCAGGAAACCGGCGAGCCCGGCGGGGCCGAGATTGAACGGGCCGATGCTGAGCCCGCGTCCGGTGATCCCGGCGACCGCCGCCTCGATCCGGTGTTCGGTCACCGCGTGGGTGACGAATCGTTCGCCGAATTCGGCGTAGTCGATCCATTCCATCTCGACTGCTTCGACCGGTTCCATGAGCCGTTCCGACACCTTCACCTCCACCGCTGAAGCTCACGCTACGCGATCGAGGGTCCGGCCCGGTGGAGCTGTCCCCGCCGGCTACAACCGGCCGTATCCGACGATCGCGATATCGGCGGTGGCGGCCGGATTCCACCGTTCGATATGTACCTCGTCGTCTTCGTTACCGCCGATCGTTGTCAGGATGCCGTTTTCCGAAACGAGCACGATGTTCGTGTGCTGTCCGAACCGGCTGTCCGGGCCGTACAGGATCACCTCCCCGGTGGCCGGCCGGTAGTCCGGCCGGAACGGGACGAACCGGCCCTGGCTCTGGAAGTACTCCTGCAGGGTGTATACACCGGGGATCCGCCAAGAGCCGGAATTCGGGTTGACCAGCGGCCTCCCGGCGGCGCGAAACACCCAGCTCACGAAGTTCGCGCACCAGGGTTCGGTGGCACCTTCGGAGTATCCGGGTCCGGAGCGGGGCGCGGCGAACTCCGCCGCAGCGGCGTCGACGATCCTGGCCTGTGCCGATGTCAGCGCGGACCGGTCGACGGCCGGGAATTCGGTGAGCCGATCGCCGACGATGCCGTCGCCGGATCCGGGTAGCGCACAACCGCCGAGCACGGCAGCCAGCACGGCTACCAGGGCACACCAGGCGATTGTCGCGCGTCGCGCCGGCCGGCTCCGCAGGAGGGCTTATCGGTTATCCGTGTTCACCTTTGCTGGTTCGGATCCGGTGCCTTGTTCGTGAACACACGGCCCGCGGCGTACGCACCGGACGCCGCGGTAGCTTCGGGTCGCACCGTACTCGTCATGCGGTATCGGCCACGTCGGCCCGTTTCGGGATGAGGGCAGTGAGCGCGATGGCCGCGCAGGCGGCGGCGACGGAGATCAGGAAGGCGGTGTGGAATGCGTCCCGGGACGGCAGGACCTGACTGCCGAGGGTGATGGTCATATTGGCCAGCACCGCACTCATCACCGCGGCCGAGGTGGACGTGCCGACCGAACGCATCAACGCGTTCAACCCGTTCGCGGCCGCGGTTTCGGTGACCGGGACCGCACCCATGATCAGCGCGGGCATCGCGGCGTAGGCCAGTCCGACACCGCCCGCGACCAGGACCGATGCCAGCATGATCTGCCAGACACTGTTCATCATCGCCGAAGCGCACAGATAGCCGAGACCGACCACGCCCGAGCCGATTCCGAGGGTCGGTTTCGGGCCGAAGCGGGCCGAGATCCGCGCCGATACCGGAGAGAGCAGCATCATCACGCAGCCGCTGGGTGCCAGCGCCAATCCGGCCGCAACCATGGACAAGCCGAATCCGTAACCCGTTTCGGCCGGGGCCATCAACAGCTGCGGGAAGGTCAGCGACATGCCGTAGAGGGAGAATCCGACGGCGATCGAGGCGATATTGGTGAACAGCACACGGGGTTGCGCGGACACCCGCAGATCCACCAGCGGGTGCCGGCGGCTGATCTCGTATCGGCCCCAGCCGAGGAAGACCAGGATCGATATCGCGAACAGGGTGAGGATCGAGGAACTGGTCCAACCCCATTGCGCGCCCTGAGTGATCGCGATGAGCAGCGCCAGCAGCGCGGTCGCCAATCCCGCGGCACCGCCGAAGTCGAACGGGGCGGGTGTACGTACCGGTGATTCGGGGACGAACCGGAAGATCAGCCCCGCTCCGACCGTGCCCATGGCGGCCGCGGCCCAGAACAGCACATGCCAATCGGCGTGCTCGGCGATGACGGCGGCCAGCGGTAGTCCGATCGCCCCGCCCACGCCCAGCGTGGAACTCATCACCGCCATGGCCGAACCGACACGCTCCGGCGGTAATTCGTCGCGCAGGATGCTGATACCCAGTGGAATGGCGCCGATCGCCACCCCCTGGAGCGCGCGCCCGGCGACCGACGGGATCAGTGACGACGACATCGCGCACAGCACCGAGCCGATGACCATCGCGAGCAGGTCGAACAGCAGGATCCGGCGTTTGCCGAACATATCGCCGAGCCGGCCGCTGATCGGCGTGCACACCGCCGAAGCCAGCAGGGTTACCGTGATCACCCAGGATGCGTTGGTGGGCGTGGTGTTCAGGAGGGCCGGCAGGCTCGGGATGAGCGGGACGACCAGTGTCTGCATGAGCGAGACGACGATGCCGATGGTGCTCAGGGTCGCGATCAGGATGGTCGGCGATACGCCCGGACGACCCCGTTCGTCGGATCTGGACGGGTCGTCGGCAATGGCGGTCACATCTGTGCACGTTACATAGCCTGTGTATGGTGCACAATTTTGCAATCGGACGAATCAGACGCCATAGTGGCCGAATGTCCGATTCGGCTCTGCCCGCCGGTGCGGCGGTTCACCACGACCCCGCCCTCCTGGAGCGGCTCGTCCTGGAAGTGACGCTGCTGTCCCGCCACCATCCGGCGGCCCGCCGCCGAACCGGGTTCCAACTGGACAGATCGGCGTATCTGATCATGACCCGGCTGCAACTCGGAGCACCGCTGTCACTGCGCGAACTGGCCGAAGCGTTCGGTCTGGACGTCTCCACCATCAACCGGCAGGTCGCCGCGATGCTGGACCAGGATCTCGTGGAACGGGTCGCGGATCCGGACGGCGGGGTCGCCCGCAAGATCCAGCCGAGCAAGAAGGGGCTCCGGCTGTTCGAGGCCGACTTCGAGGTACAGCAATCAGGTATGAACAACGTCCTCGCGGGATGGCCCGACGAGGACGTCGCCCAATTGGTCCGCCTCCTGGAGCGATTCAACGAAGGCGTCGAAGGCCTGGTCCGCCACCCGTGGCCGCGAGCCCCCCGGCCGGCCGATACGACAGTTCCCGCGAGACGCGGAGTGTCTCCATAGATACAGAACTCGCCGGTCACCCGGTGTTCTCCGGCAGCCGGTACCGTTGAGCCATGATCACGCTCAAGAAGGAAGACGGCGCTGCGGATCTCGCGGGGATGACCAAGCTGAGTGTCGGTGTCAGCTGGGATCCCTCCGCGGGCGCCAGCGGTGGCGCGCTCGGCTGGGCACGCCGCAAAAAAGGGGTGGACCTGGATCTCATCGCAATCCTCATGCAGGGCAGTGAACCGGTGCGCTTCGCCGGCCTGGACTCGCTGGACCCGCTGGGCAACGGCTCGGTACTGCATTCCGGCGACGAGCAGACCGGCGCGGCCGCCGGGGACGACGAAACCGTGCACGTCACTTTCGCCGATGTTCCCGACGGTATCGACGCGGTTATCTTCGTCGCGGCCGCATTCAAGAAGGGAACCTCCTTCGAGAAGGCGAACAACATCTCCTTCAAGGTGTACGACGCCTCCGGCGGCAGCAGCCAGCAGGTGGCCGATATCTGGCCGTCGCTACTGGGCGCCGACAACGCGAACGCTGTCGCCCGCGCGTTCCGCAACGGCAATGCCTGGCAGCTGGAGGTGCTGAACCGCAAGGGCAAGATCAAGCAGGGGGATAAGCAGGCCCTGCTGCGGTTCGCCATGGGCGGTCAGTGAGCAAGACCTGAGCGGGTATCCGCCGGCTCTCCCGCCGGCGTTGCCTGCCGTTTCGGCACGAACACGGGCGGTTGCCGGGAACACCGGGCCCGAGCAACCGAGCCCGGCCCCGGGCGGATCGGAACCGGCCGTCGCCTGGGCGAATCCATGGGTCGCGCCGGATCGGCGTCCGCGGTGCGCTGCACAGTGTCCGGCGCGTTACCGATGGTGACCCCCGCAGTATGGATCCAGCATCAGGTCGGCCCGGCGGACCAGCCGGACCAGCGGGCGACCTCGAGCGCGAGCACCGGGCCGGGCGGCGATTGGTCCCGGTATACCGGATACCGCGCGGTCAGTCGGTCGATACCGATGCGCGCCTGCATTCCCATGACCGTGGCTGCGGCAGCGTCGGCGCGTACCCACCACAGGCGCGTCCAGTCTTCGTCGTAGAAGTCCGCGAGCACCGCGACCTGCGGGTTCGCGGCGATATTCGCGAGCCGGCGCAAGGCGGTGGTGGATTTCGGTTTCGCGTCCACGGCCGTATAGATGGTGTCGCCGGCGACCGCGAAAACGATGGGAACGATATGCGGGCTGCCCTCGGGTGTCACCGTGGCGAGCCGGGCGACCCGGGCGGCGGCGAACCGCTCCCGAGCCTGCCGTTCGTCCAACCGCATCCGCCCTCCTCACGTCCACACCGGCGGGTCAGCGGCGCCGGCCCCGCAGGTAGTCGCTGACGACGGCCGCACCGAGACCGTCCAGGTCCGGTGCCACCACCCGGCCGCCGCTGCGCCGGGCCACCATATCCACGAAGGCAGCCAGCCGCGGCTGTTCACCGAGCATGAACACCGAAATGGACGCGCCCAGTTTCGCCAGCGAATCGACCTGGATCATGGTGGTGGCCAGGGTGCGCCGGTCCGGCGGCCAGTTGAAGAACGAAGTCCCGTCGGATTCCAGGTGGGCGGTGGGTTCACCGTCGGTCACCACCAGCACCACGGGCACGGCGTCGGGGTGGCGGCGCAGATGCCGGCCGGCCAGCAGTAGTGCGTGGTGCAGATTGGTGCCCTGTTCCCAGACCGGTTCGAGCGCGGTCAGTTCCCCGATCTCGACCGTGGTGGCATGGCGGCCGAAGGTGATCAGTTCGAGTGCGTCGGTACGGAACCGGGTGCTGATCAGGTGTTGCAGCGCCAGCGCGGTGCGTTTCATGGGAACCCAGCGCCCGTCCTGCACCATCGACCACGAGGTGTCCACACACAACGCGACTGCCGCACGGGACCGCTGTTCGGTCTCGGCGATCTCCACATCCGCGACATCCAGGGTCACCGTGGGGCTGCCGGTGGACGCCGTCCGCAGCACCGCGTTGCGCACCGTCCGCGAGACGTCCCAGGGTTCGGTATCGCCGAACTGCCAGGGCCGGCTCGCGCCGGTCAATTCCCCGGAGGCCCCGGCACGGGCGGTTTCGCGCTCCCCCTTCCGGCTGCGCAGCTGTCCGACGACATCCCGCAGTGCCACCTCGCCGAGCTGCCGTAATGCCTTGGGCGTCAATCGCAGCGAGCCGTCGGGTGCCCGTTCGAACAACCCCTGGCGGCGCAGTTCCCGTTCCAGTTCGGCCAGGCGGGCGGCGTCGACCCGGGCGTCGGCGCCGAGCTGGCGTTCCAGCATTTCCAGGTCGATATCCTCGAGCCGCGCACCCGGATACGACTGCGCGAGCTGCGCGGCGAGCTCGTCGAGTTCACCGAGGTCCTGCATTGCCTCGACCGCGTCCCCCATACCCAGTGGATCCTGGCCGCGGAACCGCCGGCCCGATTCCCAGTCCTCGCCCGGGCGCAGATCGCGCAGGTTGGCGTCCAATGCGGCAATCTGCTGCGCCAGCGCGGGATCGCCGAACGCCTGCCCGAGCAGTTCGTTCAACTCCGACCGCTGCTGATCCGACATCGAATTCAGCATCCGCTGCGCGGCGGCGGCGCGAGCGGCCAGGGTGTCGATCAATTCCTCGGTGTTGCGCGGGTTCTCGGGGAAGAACTCGCCGTGTTCGGCCATGAACTCGGCGAACTGTGCGGCGGTGTCCTCGCCCCGGCCGTGCGCTGCCAGCAGGTCGTTGAGATCCGACATCATCTGCCGGACCCGCTCCACGTCCTGTGGAGTCGTGCTCTGCAGCGCCTGTTTCATACCTTGGAAACGGGATTCCAGTAATTCCCGGCCGAGTAGATCGCGGATCTGCCCGTAGTTCTCGCGTCCGGTTTCCGAACGCCACTGGTACTCACCGAGTTCACGGACCGCACCGGCGGTACTCGACGGCAGGGCATCCAGTTGCATTTCGGCGAACCGGGCATCGTCGGAGGGATCGGGGAACAGTGCCCGGCGTTCGGCTTCCAGAGCCTTGTCCAGGAGTTCTCTGACCTCTTGCAACGTCCCGTCCAGCCGGTGGTTGCGGGATATCTCGGCCCGCCGTTCCCACAACCGCCGGGTCAGCTCTTCGAGACCCGGCAGTCCGGTCGTTCCGCGCCGCAACAGTTCCTCGAGGGCCGACCGCGGGGAGGAACCCTCCATCACCTCGCGACCGATATCGGCCAGCGCTTCACGCAGGTCGAGCGGAGGCGCGAGCGGATCCGGTCCGTCGTGATAGGGCCCGTAGGAATAGCTGTCCGCCGCTGTCATGCCGCCTCTTCTCCGGCCGGTACAGCGTTCACGCGCCGTACACCGCTGTGCCCTCGTCATCGGAATCCTTGGCCACCCGGCGCGCCAGATACAAGGACTCCAGGGCGAATTCGACCGCCGCCGCGATCCGCTGTGGCGCTTCCCCGGCGCCCACGCCGAGCCGGGCTGCCACCTCGTGCAGCACCGGCAGCTCCGGCAGACCCGCAAGTACCTGCGCCCCGGGCACCCGCTCGCCGGTGGTCACCAGATGTCCCTGCTCGACGGCTTCCGCCAGCGGCAGCAGATCCAGCCCACCGAGCCGTTCCCGTGCGGTCTCGGCGAACGCGCGGCGCAGCATATGGGTGAGATGCTCCTGCTCCCGCCCCTCCTCGCCGGATTCGAATTCCAGTTTGCCGCGCAGGACGGCCGGTACCGATTCCAGATCGACCGGCCGGGCGACGGCGGGATCCTCGCCTGTGAGCGCTGCCCGGCGCAATGCCGCCGCGGCCACCGTTTCGGCCGCCGCCACCGCGAAACGCGCCGAGACACCCGAACGTTGATCGATGGCCGGCGATTCGCGCAACCGCCGCACGAACCGGGCCAGCACCTCGATCAGGGGATCGCCCAGCTCGGCGACGAGGTCGGCTTCCTGCCGCACCAGCGCCATCTCGGCGGGCACGGTCAGCGGGTAGTGGGTCCGGATCTCCGCACCGAAACGGTCTTTCAACGGGGTGATGATCCGGCCGCGGTTCGTGTAGTCCTCGGGGTTGGCCGTGGCCACCAGCAGCACATCCAGCGGCAACCGCAGCGTATAACCGCGGACCTGGATATCGCGCTCCTCCATGACATTCAACAGCGCGACCTGGATCCGTTCGGCCAGATCGGGCAGTTCGTTCACGGCGACGACGCCACGATGCGCCCGCGGCACCAGCCCGAAATGGATGGTCTCCGGATCGCCGAGGCTGCGCCCTTCCGCCACCTTCACCGGGTCCACATCGCCGATCAGGTCACCTACGGACGTATCCGGGGTGGCGAGTTTCTCCGCATATCGTTGCGATCGATGCCGCCAGGTGACCGGCAGATCGTCGCCGAGTTCGGCCGCCAGCCGCAGCCCCTGCGGACTGATCGGTTCGAGTGGATGTTCGCCCAGTTCCAGGCCCTCGATCACCGGGGTCCATTCGTCGAGCAACCCGAGCAGCGTCCGCAGCAGGCGGGTCTTGCCCTGCCCGCGCTCCCCCAGCAGCACCACGTCGTGACCGGCCAGCAACGCCCGCTCCAGCTGCGGCAGCACGGTCCGCTCGAATCCCACGATCCCCGGCCAGGGGTCCTCTCCCGACCCCAGCCGCGCCAGCAGGTTCTGCCGGATCTCGGCCTTCACACTCCGCGGCACATACCCGGCCGCCCGCAACGCGCCCGCGGTGGCGGGCAGGTCTGTTGGCATGGTCACCACACCGACGCTACGACGATTTCCGCCATCGGTCGACAGTTCGGCGATCACGACCGCCACCGAGACCGCCCGTCAGAGCAGTGGTTGTCCATACCGCGATAGGGGTTCGCTCCCGTTTGCGCAGCGTATCGGCGATTCGGTGCGGGCATCCGCGGGGCGGGCCGTGATTGCTGCCGCCCGAGCGGCAGATGATTGCGGGCAGAGCACGGTGACCGGCCGATTCCGGTGATTCGGGCGGTCCGAGCATTCCTCGGGTCAGCGCTTCACCTGATCGGCGCCGTCACCGCCACCCGCCCCGTGTGCAACTGCCTCGCTCCAGAGCCGCCGCAGGATCGTCGCGGCCGGGTCCGCGGACGTCGACCGGTATTCGGTGCCGGCCCACAGCGCCATATCGTCCGGCGCGTTCCGCTCGGCCGCGGCCGCACGAACCGGACTGGTGAGGTGATGGACCTGGGGATAGGCCGCCGGGGCGGCCGGGCCGTAGGTGGCGATGAACTCGTTGGCCAGGCCGCGGGCCGCCCGTCCGGAGAACGCGCGCGTCACGACCGTGCGGGTGAACCGCGGATCGCTCAGTGCCTCTTTGTACGCTGTTTTCGCGCCCGATTCAGGGCTCCGGAGGAACGCGGTACCGAGTTGTACAGCCGCCGAGCCGCGGGCGAGCAGTTCCGCGATCCGAGCCCCGTCACCGATCCCACCGGCCGCCACCACCGGCAGCGGGCACCACGCGGTTATCTCATCGAGCAGGGCCGGCAGCGGCGTCGACTCCGGTTCGTCCTCGACCCGGAACGTTCCACGATGCCCGCCGCCGTCCGGTCCTTGCACGCACAGCGCCCCGGCTCCCGAGTCCGTTGCGGCGCGCGCCTCCGCGACCGTGGTGACCGTCGCGATCACCAATGCTCCGGCTGCGCGCAGCCGCCCGACGGCATCCACGGGCGGCAGGCCGAAAGTCAGCGAAACCACGGGGACCCGCTGTTCGATCAGCAGCTCGACCTTCGCCGCGAACCAGTCGTCGTCCCGCTCCCGGATCGGCGGCAGTTCGATCCCGTACCGCTGAGCGGCCACCCGTAACCGGTCGCGGTATTCATGGACGGCGGCCGCATCGTAGGCAGGCTGCTGTGGAACGAACAGATTCACCCCGAACGCCATATCCGTGCGTGCCCGCACTTCCCGGATCTGTTCTTCCAGCGCATCCGGTGTCTTGTAGCCGCCCGCCAGAAAGCCGAGACCACCGGCTTCGCCGACACTCACCACCAGGTCCGGCGTGGACGGTCCGCCCGCCATCGGCGCCGCGATGATCGGAACGGCCAGGTCCGCGAGATCGAACACGCTCCACCTCCCTGAACTGAGTCGGCACCGACGTTACCCAGTCTCGTCGCAAAGGGTGAAGGGCGCCCACAGGCGATGACCTGCCCGCTACCGCGCCACCGCCGTCCGGGCCGGGGCCGCCGGCGGCGCGCCACGGAGGCTGCGGCTCAGTAACGATCCTGGTGCTCGGTTACCCAGTCGGCAAAGGTCCGGGCCGGCCGCCTCAGGAGCCGTTCGACGGTGCCCTCCGGAATCCGCGCCTCCGCCGGCGGATCCGCATGCCATCCGACGACATATTCGGCGTCGGCACGGGAAACGCCTTCGCGCAGCATTCTTTCGATGGCCGCTTTGCCGCCGATCTGCTCGAATGCGATCTCCCGGCCCAGTGCGGCGGAAAGGATAGCCACCCGCGCGCTCGTGGTCAGGGCCTCCGGCCCGTTCAGGTTGTAGGCGCGGCCTGCATGCCCGTCTTCGGTCAGGGCGAGCGCGGCCACCGCGCCGAGATCGCCTTCGTGCACCACCGCACTCGGCAGATCGAACGGCTCCCGCACCACCCCCTCCGCCCGGATCGATTCCCGCCAGGTCAGCGCATTCGACACGAATTCCTGGGGTTCGAGCCGAGTCCAGGCCACACCGGATTCCGCGACCGCGGTTTCGGCGGGCCCGACGTATCCACCCCACAATTGAGCAGACCGTTGCGGGCGAGGCCGTTCGCCATGGCGAAAATGCCCGGGTATCGCCCGTGCCGGTTGGGAACCGCAGACTGGAAGCGGATGTACTCGGACATCGCAAGAACCCTAGGCCGTGACCGCCGCGCCGGAAAGCACACGCGGGGCGGCAATTACGACAACGGCGCAATGAGTTCGTCGGCGACCCACTGTGCTACACCGGCCGGATACGGCGATTCGAGGCCGAGGACGAAATGCCGGATACCGGCCTCTAAGGCTTGGGCGATCGCCGCACGGACGGCGCCGGGCCGGTCGTAGGAGACCGGAAGGAAAGTCGACCGGACGATCGAATCCGGGTCGCGGTCGATGGCGGCGCAGTAGCGGTCGAGCAACGCGGTGCGCTCGGCGATATCGGCGGTATCGGCGCCGGGGATGTTCCACAGGTCGGCATGTTCGGCGATCACCCGCAACAAAGCGTCCGAGCGACCGCCGATCATGATCGGCGGATACGGCCGCTGAACCGGTTTGGGGTTGCCGAACGCGCCGGAAAGCCGGAGGTGTTCGCCCTGGAAATCGAACGGCTCCGGTTCGGTCCACAGCCGGCGGATCACCGTGCAGGCCTCGTCGAGGCTTTCCACCGAGCTTCCGAAACCGTGATAAGGCAGGCCGTGCGCATCGTATTCGCGACGGGCCATCGGCAGGCCGGGCCGTGAGCCCGCGCCGATCCCGAAATCGAGCCGGCCACCCGAGACGATATCGACGGTGGTGGCGATCTTGGCCAGCATCGCCGGGGGCCGGAAACGGTTACTGGTGACGAGCAGCCCGAGGCGCAGGCGGCGGGTCTGCGCGGCAAGGGCGGACAGCAGGGTCCAGCCTTCGAAGATCGGTCCCGTCGTATCGCCGGCGATCGGGAAGAGATGGTCGAACAACCAGGCGTGCCGGATTTCCGGGATACCGTCGGCTTCCTGCCAGACGCGCACGATGTCCTGGTAGCCGACCTGCATAGGTGCGGTCATGATGCCGAAGCTCGGCGTTGATTGCGGCATGGGGTGATCAATCCTTCCGGCAGAATTCGGACACTGGCCGAGGCTCGGCGCTCACCGGCGGCGCAGCGCCGGATCGAGCAATGCGGGTGGTGTATCGAATTTCTCGCCGGGGGCGAGATCGATACCGGGGGCGACGATGGTGTCGATCGCGTCGAGGAGATCGGCGGAGAGCACGGTGTCCGCCGCCGCCAGCTGGGCATGCAGATGGTCCGGGGTCCGCGGGCCGATGATCGCACTGGTCACGCCTGGGTGCGCAGTCACGAAACCGAGCGCCAGCTGGATCATGGACAGTCCGGCTTCGTCGGCGAGAACGGCCAGTTTCTCGACGGCATCCAGTTTCGCGCGGTTGGCGGGAATCGTGGTGTCGAAACGGTCCGGAAGCATCACCGACCGGCTGGTCGAGATTTCCCGGTTCGCCCGGATGGCGCCCGACAGCCAGCCCGAGGCCAGCGGGCTCCAGGCCAGCACCCCGAGCCCGTACTCCTCGGCGGCGGGCAGTACGTGGGCTTCGATCCCGCGCTGCAGGATCGAGTAGGCGGGTTGTTCGGTGACGTAGCGGCTCAGCCGGTTCTCCCGCGCCGCCCACTGCGCCTGGACGATCCGGTAGGCCGGGAAGGTGGAGGAACCGAAGTAGCGGATCTTTCCTGCCCGTTGCAGGTCGGTCAGCGCCGACAAGGTCTCGCCGTCGCCGGTGTCCGGGTCCCACCGGTGCATCTGGTAGAGGTCGATATGGTCGACGTTCAACCGGCGCAGGCTGTCGTCCACGGCCGTCACCAGCCAGCGCCGTGAACTGCCTCGATGGTTGCGCTCGTCGCCCATCGGCATGGTCGCCTTCGTGGCCAGCACGATATCGTCGCGGCGCCCGGCGACGGCTTTGCCGACCATCCGCTCCGATTCGCCCTGGCTGTACATATCCGCGGTGTCGATGAGGTTGATACCGCCGTCCAGCGCGACGTCGATCATCGCCGTGACCTGGTCCTGGGTTGTTTTGCCGATACTCCCGAAATTCATGGCACCGAGTACGAGGGTGCTCACCTGCACGCCGGTCCGGCCCAAACTGCGGTACTGCATAACTGTCCTCCATGAGAGCGGGAGCGCGACCCGCTCGACTCCGGCGGTGCGACTCTGACATCCTGAAAGCGGAACAATGTTCCGATAACCAACATACGGAACATTGTTCCGTTTGCCAACCGGAAGGACGGAGGTCGCTGCGCAGTGACCGAAAAAGACACCCCCGAACCGGCCCCGCGAAAACGGGCCGATGCCCGCCGCAACGAGCAAACCCTGCTCGACGCGGCCGCCGCCGCATTCGTCGAATCGGGAGTCGGCGTCCCCGTCCGCGATATCGCCGCCCGCGCCGGCGTCGGGGTCGGCACCATCTACCGCCACTTCCCCACCCGCGCCGACCTCATCGTCGCGGTCTACCGTCACCAGGTGGAAGCCTGCGCCGAAGCGGGCCCCGCACTACTGGCAGAAGGTCCCACCCCGCACGCTGCCCTGACCCGCTGGATCGATCTCTTCGTCGACTTCCTGGTCACCAAACACGGTCTCGCCGAAGCACTCCAGTCCGACAATGCCGCCTTCGAATCCCTGCACACCTACTTCATCGACCGGCTGCTTCCGGTCTGCACCGAACTACTCGACGCGGCCGTCGACGCCGGCGAAGTGGTATCCGATATCGAGCCCTACGAACTGATGCGCGGCGTGGGCAACCTCTGCGTCGGCGCCGAAGGCGATCCCCGCTACCACGCGCGCCGCATGGTCGGCCTGTTGATCAGGGGGCTGCGCACCCACTAGCTCCGCCCGCGAGAGTGGTCAGGAATCGAGAAGCACTGGTCACCGCTCTGTCGTTAGCGTCGTCCTCATCGAGATCGCGGGCACTACGCCGGACGCGATCAGGCCCGAGGAGGACGAGATGAACTGGAACAAACGAACCCGGCAGACGCACCGGGTGGTGGCAATCGTGTTCGTCGCGACTGTCGTCATCACGGTCGCGGTCATGGCAGTGCAAGGACCCGTCTGGGTCTCCTATCTCCCACTGCCCCCACTCGCCCTGCTCCTGTTCTCCGGCCTGTACCTGTACGTGCGGCCGTACGTCGGCGGGCCGGCCGCAGAGTCCGGGCCTCGCCGTCCTCGAGTTCGTTCGACCGGAGTGCGGGCGCCGCACCGCTGGGCGGCCGCTTTCTTCGTGATGAGCATTGTCGTCACGACCGTCACCTTGGCGTTGCAAGGACCGATGTGGGTGTCCTACCTCCCACTGGCACCGCTCGCCGTACTTCTCGGCAGCGGCCTGTTCATGCTTGCCCGGCCGAGCGCGAGCCGGCGAACCGGCGCCGACCATGAGGCCGGCCCCCTCGACCGGCAGCCGACGGTGACACGTTCGTCGGCGACGCAATAACCACGGGTTCAGCCGCAGGCGGGATCCCCGGCATGTGCGGTGGCCGGTTCACCACAGTCGGCACGGCCCGGGAAACAGACGCCGCGATATGCCGGCCTTCCAGCGTATGCCGGGCCGCCGTGGCGAACCCGGCGCAGCTCACGAACCGCTCGTCACGCTGTTCGGCCATTCCGCGTTCGAGGACCGCGTCGATTGCCGGATGTTCCTGCCGGGCAACGACATCGGCTTCGCATTCGAAGCGGCGGGACAGTTCGGGATCGGTGGAGACCTCCCTATTCGGCCGGTGTCCGATCAACGGCCACAACCCCCTCCGGCGCCGCGATCTGCGCAACCAGATGCACGCTGGTGACGCAGGCCAGGGCCGCGAAGGCAATCCACATACTCGCCGCGACACCACCGACCAGCGACGAACCCGGCAGCCGCTCTCCGTCGTTCGACCTCATCCCGACCTTCCGTCGCCACCGGCCTGCCAGGATATCCGGCACCGCGCCGTCTTTCTCGGATACCGATGCCTACTCCGGGGCGGGGCATCCACCCCACCGGCTACGTGCGCCGTCCTACCCAATCGAGGCTTGGGACAGTAGCGCCTACATCTGGCTCTATGTACTCGTGAGTAGATACTGCACCGATGAATGCGGCATTCGGTCCCCGGAGCCAGCAGCCGTTCGACACTTTGCGCCGGTGATGCACTGCCGCCTACCTCGGGCCGGGGGTCTGCCAGGATGACCGCATGAGAACCATGGCCCGACCCGGCACGATCTCCGCCGGGACGCTGGTTCTGCTGACCGCCCTCTACTTCGCGCAGGGCCTGCCTTATGGATTCTTCACCCAAGCGCTGCCGGTGGTGCTCCGCGAATCCGGGTTTTCACTGATCGAGATCAGTGCCACCGGTGTTCTTTTCGCGCCGTGGGCACTGAAGTTCCTGTGGGCGCCGTATGTCGACAGCTACGGCACCCGGCGGCAATGGCTGCTGACGCTGCAGCTCGCCAGTTCGGCGATCGCCTTCGGGCTGGCCTGCCTGGACCTCTCCTCGTCGCTGCGCTGGCTCCTCATCGGGATCGCCGTGGTGAACGCCGTATCCGCGACCCAGGATGTCGCCACCGACGGACTCGCAGTTCAACTGCTGGGTCCGCAGGAACGGGGTCTGGGGAACGGAATCCAGGTCGGCGCCTACCGGATCGGCATGATCGTCGGCGGCGGCGCGCTGCTCTGGTTGTTCGCGCTGGCGGGCTGGCGGAGCCTGTTCGCCGCGATGGCGATCCTGCTCCTGCTGACCACCATCCCGGTGTGGTGGTTACCGCGGGACCGCGAACGCACTGAACACAAGACACCGCCCCGTCCGGCCGCTTTGACTACCGGGTGGTGGAAACGGCTGCGACAACCGGGAATGCTCACGTTCATCCTGCTCATCGGCGGTTTCAAATTCGGGGATTCGATGGGCTCGGCAATGGTCGGCCCGTTCATGTCCGACGCCGGACTCACGCTCGGCCAGATAGCCCTCGTGAAGGGCGCCCTGTCGTCGGCGGGCGCGCTCGCGGGGGCGGCGCTGGGCGGCTGGCTGTGCTTCCGGTACGGCCGCCGTCGCGCCCTGCTGATCGGCGGTGTCACCCAGACCGCGAGCCTGGCCCTCTACCTGATCGCCGCATTCGGAACCGGCGGTTTCGGCCTGATCGTCACCGCGAGCCTCGCCGAGCACATCCTCGGCGGCGCCGCGACCGTCGCGGTGTTCACCCTCATGATGGACGCCTCGGACCGCGACCACGCCGGCAGCGACTACACCCTGCTGGCCTGCGCGGTCGTCACGGTGCAGGGGGTCGCGGGATTCGCGGCGGGTACTGTCGGCGAACTTCTCGGTTACCCTGCCCTGTTCGGGTCGAGCCTGGTCTTGTCCGGCCTCGGGTGCGCGGTACTGATCATCGCCACAGATCGCGGCAAGGGCCCCAGCGGCGTGCACGCGGTGTGGAACAGCCCGAGGACGGCGCGGAGGCACCCCGCCGGACATGCCGGCGCGGACGATGCGACACGGCCCGGAACTACTACGAGGTGAACCCAGAACGGCCACGCCTCGCCGGCATCCTCGAGCACCACCTCGCCCTGTCCACGGTGTGACGCAAACGGCGATGCTTCAGCGAGCTTCCGCCACTGCGCGAGGGACAGCGTGTGCACCGCGCAGCCAGTGCATCATCCGGTACATCAACTGCGTGGCGCCCGGCATGAAGCCCGAGCCGTGGTGGTAGGAGGCGTCCATGGTGCTGACGACGACTTCCGCCGCGAAGGTACCCGCGTCGTAGTACATCAGGGTGTTGCTGTGCCCGGGAATGGCCGACAACCACCCGGCGGACCGGCAGGACCCGGTTCTCCGCGTGGCCGACCTGACGGTGCGGTACGGCAAGACCGTCACGGTCCGCGATGTACACCTCGAACTCCAGGCCGGCGAGACCGTAGCCCTTGTCGGTGGCTCCGGAGCGGGCAAATCCACCATCGCGAAAGCGATTGCCGGGCTGGTCGTCCCGTCGACAGGGTCCGCTCTGCTCGATATCTCGGCCAACAGTGGCGACCGATACGACCGCGTCGACCTGCTCGGTGCCTCCGCCTCCGTCCGCCGCGCGGCCCGCCGTGCCGTGCACCTCGTGATGCAGGACCCCTACGCGTCCCTGCCGCCGCATCGCCGGATCCTCGATATCGTGGCCGAACCCCTCCTCATCCACCGCATCGGCGATACGGCGGACCGAACGGAAGCCGCCCGGTCGGCACTGCACGCGGTCGGCCTCGACCCCGCGCACTACGCCCGCCGGTTCCCGCACCAATTGTCCGGCGGCGAACGCCAGCGCGTCGCCTTCTCCCGCGCGATCGTGACCCGGCCCGCGGTGATCCTCGCCGACGAACCGACCGGCATGCTCGACGCCACCCTCCGCGCCGAGGTATCCCAGCTCATGGGCGACCTCGCCCGCGACCACGGCACCGCGATCCTGCACATCACCCACGACCTCGCCCTCGCCGCCCACACCTGCGACCGCGTCCTCGTGATGGCCGACGGCGCGATCGTGGAACAGGGGCCGACCGCGCAGGTGTTGCACAACCCCCAGCACCCGATAACGAAGCAACTCCTGCACGCAGCCTTACGCGCGTCGCGCCGCCTACGCGACACCAATCCAACATATGAGACATAGGTAACCACAAGCGATTACGAAGCTGACTACGCCCATGGTCCGGAAACCCGGCGCAGTCGGCCTGCAGCTCGACCGCGCTCGCCCCGGCCGTTCGGTGCGCCGGAGTCCCGGAAGCCGCGCTCGGCGGTGCGCGGGTGGCGAAGCCGAGCACCGCCGCCAGGTGTTCTCGGACAGCCCGGCACAGGTGCCTGCCGATAGCAGGGTCGAATCGACCGGCTCGCCAAGAGAGGGTATTCCACTTCCGGCGGCGCGGGTATCGGCCGTAAGAATCACCGGATAGCTATCGATATGCTCGTTGGCCCTCACCCGCTCGACAGTCCACGCCCGCAACCGACGGTTATCCAGTCCGCACAGTGCATATCACGAGCGGTTTCGTAACAAACCGGCTTGCTGAGCGATGTGTTTCAGACACCATCGTTTCAGGAGGTCCCGAATGTTTGCTGCGAAGCGACTTGCCGCCGGCGCCGTCGTCGCCACCGCCACCGCGGCCACCGTGCTCGCCGGGGCGGGTATGGCCCAGGCCGACGTCCCGGTGTGGCAGGCCAACTGCCACACCTACAACGTCTTCAATACGGGCGGTATGGCCAATTGCGAGCTGCCCACCTGGCACCAGGTGAAACTCACCTGCGTCGCATGGCCCGTCCCGTTCACCTACTGGAAGTACGGGCCGGTGCAGTACGGACAGAACCAGTCCTGGGCCAGCTGCGACGCACCGGGCGCACTGGTGCGGGTCGAGGTCATCCAAGCGTAGGACCCGGTCGATCCGCAGATCAGCGCGGCGACCCGGCCGAGGCCGGTAACGGCCTCGGGTAGCTCAGCGGTGCACCGCTGCGCTACCACGCCGACCATCGGACGCCGAACCGGAACTCGACCGAGTTCCGCGTCGAGCAACGTACACAGCCGGGCAAATCACCCTCCGCCATCGCCGCCGCGGTGGCGACGAGATCGACACCGGCACACCGATCTTCAGTTCGGCTCTTTGCCCGATCGGGTCGAGTCCGCCATTGTCCGGGATCGGTTGCGGCGTTGTCCGCCGGTCGGCCGGATGACCGAATCATCCACTGCGGCAGGTGTCTCCGGTCCAGCACTCGAATCGACCCCGTACGCGGACATGAACATATCGAGCAGTCCGTCGACAGCTTCCTCTCCGACAGGGCGGGGAGTGAGCAGCCATCGGTAGTAGAGCGTTCCACACAGCACCTCTGCGGCGTACTCCAGATCGACGCCGGCGACCAGCTCTCCCCTGCTCTGGGCTCGCCGGATCCGCTCGAGTGTCCGCTGTTCGACCGTCGCCAGGAAGCGTTCGTGCAGGGTGGCCCTGAGCGCGGGGTCCGACTGGGCTTCGGCAATCACTGCGCGATAGACCGGGCCGATGGGCGCGGTGGTGAGAGCGCGGCTCGAACGCAGGAACTGCTCGCGCAGATCCGCTCGTACACTTCCCGCGGAGCGGTAGTCGAGGTCACCGACCCAGACGACACTGAGCGCGTCGAGCAGCAGCTCCGCGATGGACGGCCAGCGCCGATAAATGGTGTGCTTGCCGACCCCGGCTCGCCGGGCAACCGCTTCGATACTCAACCCCCCGTAGCCGACTTCGGTCGCCAGGTCGAGGGCCGTGTCGAGCAGTTCCCTGGTGCGCTCGGCGCCACGACGCCGTGGGGTCGTTCCGCTCATAGCTCGACCTTACCGGCACGCCCCGTGCCGTTGACAACCGTCGCACAAGAGGCAACAATCCTTTATCGGCACGGATAGTGCCGATAATAACCGGCAACGAACCCTGCGCCGAGCGGCCGGCAGCGGACGAACTCCAGCTCATTCCGCCGGCGACGAATCCGACACCACGTTGCACAGCAGCGACAACGACAAGGAAAAGCGATGAAGACCATGACCTGCCGGCAACTGGGCGGCCCGTGTGACCTGGAACTCAGCGCGGAGACAGCCGACGAGATCATCAAGGCACAGGATCGGCACCTACGAGAGGCGGCTCGTCATGGCGACAAAGCCCACGAGCCGGCACATGAAGAAATGAAGGGCCGCTGGAAGCATCCGATGAAGGCGATGGGGTGGTACCGCGGCGTGAAGAAGACATTCGCGCAGCTTGCGTGATGCCGCCGGCCGGCCGGGACGCTGTTGACGACCGGCCCCGGCCGGCCTGGCCCGAACTGTCCCGCCCAACCGCGAGGAAGCGCTGCGGATTCGAAATCGATCGGCGCACGCTCGATACGACGCAGCCGCGCGGCGATACCGACCGTCCCGGATGGCGACCTGACATCGGAAGACCGAACGACCGCGAATTCCCCTACGAGTCAGTGGTGGTGCGCTCGCCGAGCGGCGCTTTCAGCCCGACGCGGTGACCGTCGGGGTCGTGAACGATCGCGAACCGCTGCCCCCAGGGCATATCGGTGGGCGGCTTGACCGTGGTCACTCCGCAAGCCCTGATCTCGGCGATCATGTCCTCGAGCTGCCGCACGGATTCGAGTTCGAGGTCCAGTTGCGGACCGCCCGGAGACGGCTGCGGTGCAGTTCCGTCCCACCATGAGGCAAACGAGGTCGAATGCAACACCACCGTCCTGCCCGGGTTCGTCGACACCCATGCCTCGGCCGGACCCGCACCACGCCGATTCCGGCTGCGGAACTCGAATCCCAGCAGTTCGTAGAAGGCGCGGCTCCGTTCGAGATCCGCGACGATGATTTGATCTGGGCGACCGCCACCATGGCCCGAGCCTACGCGTCGAATATCCGTCAATCCTGGACCTTCACACCTCGGAAATGTCGATCAGCCCTGGAGCGCATCCCGGTGCCGGTCAGCTCGGCGATGCGTGCCGAGCCACCCACCGACCTGTGTTCAGTTCGCGGTACCGGGTTCGACGACCCACTCGGCTTGCAACTCGCTCACCGAGGAGATCATGTCGAAGTCGCCGTCGTAGTGCAGAACTGTGGCCCGGTACCGCTCGGCCGTTGCCGCGATGAGGACGCCGGCCAGCGACAGCGCCCGGTGAAAACCGGCGTTCAGTGCCAGCTCCTGGATTTCCAGCGCACGCTCGAATTCCTCGTCGTTGCAGGGCAGGTAGTCGAAACCGCGAAGCAGAGTACGCAGGCGTAACGCCTCGGGTTTGCCGCGCGCGCAGTAGAGCACCTCGTACTCGGTCGGGGCACACACCGCAAGAAGCCCGGCGTAGTCCAGCGCATCCAGTCGCTGCCGCACCGCGGGTGTTTTCCGGCGAGCCAGTGCGGACTTGTCGATCAGGTAGCGACCCTTCACGCCACCGAGGCTCCGTTTCCATGTTCGAGCGAGCCGTCCGGTTTCCGAGGCCCCGTCTGTGACCGGATCTCCGCGAACGCGTCCTCGAACTCACCCTCATCGATCGCGTCGAACAACTCACGGCGTAGGCGGAGCTTGACCCCCTCCTCCATCGCCGCCCGCACCGCCGCCGCCTTGGTCGTCACCCCGTATACCCGCATCGCCTGTTCGACGATCTCGTCGTCCAGATCGATCACAGTCCTGGCCATCGGTCATCCCTCCTCAGCTCAGCCACCCGTCTACGATATCAATAATCTCAACAAAACGATATCGCACGTGGTACCCGCGCCCACCAACTGCTCACCACCACAAGCCTCGGCCCGGCCTTCACTTGTTTGTTCCTGGGCTCTACCCGACGACTGTCCAGGTTCACGAGGGACCACAGCCGAGCCGGCCCGCCGAGCGGACCGGTGTGACCCAGCACAACCCGCAAGCCTGCCGCCGCATCCATCCTTCGCATGCAGCCTGGCGGTCAATTTGCCTCGACGCCGGCCCAGCCGGACTTCCTCACCTTGGTCCACATCGATTGCTTCGAGGGCCGCTCGGTCGACGCCAAGCGAAGGCTCTACGCCGAGATCGTCGAGCGTCTCGCCGCAATCGGTATCCCGCGGGACCACGTCTCGATCACTGTTCGGGATATTCCGAAGGAGAACTGGGGGATTCGCGGCGGCCGGGCTGCGTGCGATGTCGATTTGGGATTTGCGGTCGACATCTAACGGTCCATGCTTCGTTGGTGAGCATATGGCTACCGAGAAAAAGGACCTGCGCCCCCTCTACCGCTCTGCGGCTCACACCTGCTCGCTCACTGTCGTCAATGCCATGTGCAGCCTGAGCCCAGCGACCAAGCGGCGAGCCGCCGACATGCTCCAGGAAGTCCTGGGCGTCTCGGCGCGGTTCGCGTGCAGGGTCGTTGGGCTGGCACGATCCACCTATCGTCGGTTGCCGGCCGCGCAGACACCGGCTGATCCCGATGCCGGGATGCGGGCGTGGCTGCGCCGTTATGCGGCCAAACATCCGTGTCACGGGTTCCGCAGGGCGTGGTCGGCGCTGCGGTTCGACGAGGGCATCGGATCAACGTCAAGCGGGTGCACCGGCTGTGGCGCTCAGAGGGCCTGCAGGTCCGGGCGCATCACCCGCGCAAACGGGCCGGTGTCTCCTCGATTCCGGCGGTGGCCGCGGACACGCCGGCGGTGGTGTGGGCGCTGGATTTCCAGTTCGACTCCACCACTGACGGGCGGGTGGTGAAGATTGCGTCGATGGTCGACGAGCACACCCGCGAATCACTGTTGCACCTGGTCGAACGCTCAATCACCGGCCAGAGTCTGGTAGCCGAGCTCGAGCGGGTCTTCGCCGTGCGTGGGACGCCGAAAGTGCTGCGGATCGACAACGGCCCGGAAATGATATCCGCTGCGCTGCAATCATTTTGCGGCGACCGGGTGGGTATCTCCTACATTCCCCCCGGCACGCTCTGGAACAACGGATTCGTGGAATCGTTCAACCGCCGCCTGCGGGTCGAATGCTTGAACCGTAACCGCTGGACCAGCCTGCTCGAAGCGCGGGTGGTGATCGGGGACTTCGAACACGAGCACAACCACCGGCACCGGCATTCGGCGCTGGGCTACCGCACCCCGGCCGAGTACGCTGCGGCCTGCATCCACACCCACCACCCGGTGGGCTGCACCATCAACTGAACACCGATCACACGACACCGGCTCTGAAACCGGGTGGTCGCGTTATCGGGGACTGGTCATTACACAACCAGTTCACCGATCCGGCGCTGGACCACAGCTCAGCGTCGGGCCGTGTCAGCTGAGGTTGGATCGCGACACCGACGCCGACACCAGCGATCAGCCTAGCCGTGGTCCCCACCCCAAGGTCCGAACTCAGCTGACGTCGTCCTGCGCCGCCGGACGCCTTCCCATTAGTTCGATGTACCTATCGGTCATGCCGTACAGGAGATCCCACGCGACCTGTATCCCCTGGAGCAGATCCTCACCTTGTGGGTTCCAGATAGACAACTGACGACCCTCGTCGGTCGTCGCCTCGACCACCGACATGCGCGCGGCCCAGCTCAACCCGTGGGCGTGGGCGCTCATAGTCCGCCATCGGAGCACGATCTCGCTCTTGGCGCCGAAGTCGGCGTAGTACGCGTGCGGTGCGACGAGGGCAGCGGCAACGCCGATGATCTCGGTATCGGTTGGCTTCTCTTTGATGTGCTTCTTGATCGTCTCTGCGGTCGGGCTGTCGCCCACCCCGATACGGACGGCGTCTGCCACGATCATGTCGAGTTGGGCGTTCAACTGTTCGATCTTGCTCAGCGCGGAGGCTCGGCGCGCGTTGTAGTGTTCGTTCTCTGGCGTGGCATCCCGCTCGGCGTGGTTGTTGACGAGTTCACGGGCGGCGGTTCGGTTGTTCTTCGCCTCGTGGTACGCCACGCAGAGCGTTCGGGACTGCCGTTCCTTCTCCGTCTCGGCGGCGAGAATCCACCCGCCGAGTCCAGCAGCAGTGATCGCCGACCGAACGAGGGTGAAGGTCGAGAACGCCGAGATCTGACGTGCGCGCAGCACACCCCTGGCAGCCATTTGCAGGTGGTCGAGCGCGTTCAACCCGATCACGGGGATGGTTGCCACGGTCGTCTGCGTGGTCAGCACCTTGAAATCGGACTCCAGTGCGCTGCCGGGCATGGGTGGGCCCGCATCGCAGTAGAAGTTCGCCAGCTCCTCGATTTTGAGAATTAGAGCCTCCAAGCGCTCTCGGGTTTCGTCGTCCAACGCGACCAATTCCGTAACTGTCGTCCTCTGCGTCATGCCGCCGAGCCTAAGCACCCACCCTGACAACGCCGCTGCTCGGTGACCAACACGACCGTGTCTCCCGATCGGGTGGAGCCTACGGCCCTCTTCCCCTGGTCTGGAAACCGTCGTCCAAGCCCTCATCGACCCAGCCGCTGCACCGGCGTGGATGGATTGCTGAAAAAATCTGGCGGTGAGGTGGGTGGAGGGGGAGTTGCGTAGCTCCCCTGCCTAGATACGTGCACGTCAAACGCGCTGTTCACCGCTCGACTCACGTTCCGGAGCCGAACAACCTCTGCACCGCTTCCAGGGCCCGAGCCAACTCCTACGGAGAGCGGACGAGCTTCAGCGAAGGCTTTGCGGGCGAGGGCTTGGGCTCCGCAGTTACCTCACGGCTCGTTACGACTGTGTGCAGTGTCGACCCGAAGGTCATCGCATGAAGCTCAGAAACCGGCAGCCCAAGTTCGACGGCGACATCGGCGATCCGAGCGCGGCCTTCCTTGCTGCGAAAGATGGCACTGAACACTCGCGAGGTTTCATGTTGAGGCATGCCAGCAGGCTCCCCTGAGCGATAGCCCAGCTCAGACAGCCGCACGCAGTTCTGCCGATGACCCCATTCGGTGAGTCGTCCGGCGTCGCGCAGAGCATAGTTCAACGCCATCGCAGAGACCTTAAAATACTGTTTGTACTCCAGGATGGCCGCAGTCGAGGGTTCCCGAGGGAGACTGCTTCGGAGCACGCTTAGAGGCATCAGCAGAGCAGACGCGAACCTATCCGCCTCTCGTTCGATCGCATTGCCCCCTTCAGGCAGCCCTGGATGCAGAACGAGATGACCGATCTCGTGAGCGAGGTCGAAGCGAGACCGCTCCGGTGTCTTCGACATGGACAGGAAGACATAGGGTTTGCCGTCGCTCCAGACACTGAACGCGTCCACAAGATCGGTGCCGTGAGGGAGGGATAGAACGCGTATCCCCTTCGACTCTGCCAATTGAATCAGGTTCGGCAAAGGACGCTCACCCAATCCCCAAAGCGCTCGAACCGAGGCCGCGGTCTCAACCGGATCGGTGTTGTCAACTTCCGGCAGATTGACCTCGGGTAGTTGAAAGTGCCTGTCTATCCATGCGTAGAGCTCGATACCGATCTGCCCTGCGGCGATCGCGGCGTGCCGCTGTGTGGATGTCGCTCGACGACGCGCCCGGAAGAAGACCTGATCTTCTTGCAACCGCGCAGACGGAGGCAGTTCGAAAAACTCTGGCGTGCATCCGAGTACGGCCGCAAGAGCCGCGACAGCGGATGCTGGCGGCCCTTTGCGTTCGTAGTCGTTGATTGTGCGCGCCGAGACCGCCATCGCCTCAGCGAGGGCGGTCTTCGTCAGCCCAGCTCGATAACGAGCCAGGGTCACGCGTGAAGGTTCCGGTCGACTGTTATCCACGTTTCACAATGGGGAAGTCGAGGTCACCGTCGCCGAAGGTGTCAGGCGGAAGCGGCAGGTTATGGGCGATCGGCGGAACGATAATCCGGTACTTCCACCCGACGATTTGTTTCCCGACAACCTGTAGCGGAAGAGAAAGTTCAGCCCGTGTCTCGTTCGGCTCCTCGGCGCGATGGTAGAGCAGCACCCAAGTGAGGATTTCATCGTCGCTGGTTCCGACGATCGGGATGGAGATGTCCAACGGCAGCGCAAGCTGGTTGCTGTCTACAGATTCCTGAGTGGCCTTGCCTCGTCCGTTCTTGTTTGTTGGCTCCGGACCATCCTCCTGACCCGTGCCGACCGTTCCCCCGACCACCATGATCTCGATCTTGCCGTCCGGTCGGATCACCCGCGGCGAACCTTTGGGATCCTCCACCGTCCATTCGAGCTCTTCGACGGTCCTGCTTCGCAGGCCGGCCACCGTCGCGGTCCACCGATTCATGCCGGCGGTAAGGAGGGGATGATACGAAGTCACGCTCGCAGCCGCTTGCTCGCCGCTGTCCAATGCCGCATGCACGATGTCTAGGGTTAGTCCGAGATTCGCGATTGCGAGTGGTGCGTCGATGGCTGGGGTGAGAGAACGAAGAACCGGTTCATTTGCTGCTGGCTGGGTCATGCTCGCATCGCTCCTACAAGGTCGGTTCCGACGGCGAACATCCTCTCATGATCGTGTCGAAAACCGGAAGAACCGCAGCTAGACAAGTCGTCAAAACTCCCCTTTTTCGGGGCGGAAACATACCACACCGGCATGTCGCCTATCGAACATATATTCGAATCATACACCGATTGCCCCCTCGGTTGCTGGAGTTCATTGGCCATTGCGATCAAACTCAGGCTCGGTCAAACGTGGCAGGGGCGTGCCGCGAATGCCCCGCCATGCGCATTCAGCATCAAGGCCGAGCTGGGCCGGAAATCGAAGACAGTCAAGACACAGCTGAGCCCCGCTCGAATCACGGGATGGGGCTCAATGAGTCTGCGCGCGATCGGCTTGGCCGCGGGCTACTTGTTCTTCGACGGTGACGCTACTCCGCTACGGAACTCGACTACGTCACCGTCGGTCATGACGTAGTCCTTGCCTTCCATCCGGACCTTGCCGGCCGCCTTCGCCGCCGCCATCGACCCGGCCTCGACCAGGTCGTCGAACGCGACAACTTCGGCCTTGATAAACCCACGCTCGAAGTCCGTGTGGATGACACCGGCGGCTTTCGGCGCAGTATCGCCCTGGTGGATCGTCCACGCGCGGGCCTCTTTCGGGCCCGCGGTGAGGTAGGTCTGGAGGCCGAGGGTGTGGAAGCCGGCGCGGGCCAGGGCATGCAACCCGGGTTCGGTCTGGCCGATGGATTCCAGGAGTTCGGCGGCGGATTCGTCGTCGAGTTCGAGGAGTTCGGATTCGACCTTGGCGTCCAGGAACACCGAATCCGCAGGAGCCACCGATGCTTTCAGTTCGGCGACCTTGGTTTCGTCGCTGAGCACCGATTCGTCGGCGTTGAAGACGTACAGGAAAGGCTTGGTGGTGAGCAGCGACAGTTCCCGCAGGAGTTCACCGTCGATCTCCTTCGCGGCGTGGAACAAGGTCCGCCCGCCATTGAGGATTTCCTGCGCCTGCTTGGCCGCATCCGCATAGGGCTTGCGGTCCTTCTTGACCTTGGCTTCCTTCTCCAGACGGACGACCGCCTTCTCGAGGGTTTGCAGGTCGGCGAGGATCAATTCGGTTTCGATGACCTCGATATCGGAGGCCGGGTTCACCTCGCCGTCCACGTGCACCACATCGTCGTCGGCGAAGACGCGGACCACCTGGCAGATGGCGTCGGCTTCGCGGATATTGGCGAGGAATTTGTTGCCGAGGCCGGCCCCCTCGGAGGCGCCCTTGACGATGCCGGCGATATCGACGAACGAGACCGTGGCGGGAACGATGCGGGCCGAGCCGAAGATCTCGGCGAGCTTGTCGAGGCGTGGGTCGGGCAGCGGAACCACGCCGACGTTGGGCTCGATGGTCGCGAAGGGGTAGTTCGCGGCGAGCACGTCGTTGCGGGTCAGCGCGTTGAACAGCGTCGATTTTCCGACGTTGGGCAGGCCGACGATTCCGAGGGTGAGACTCACGAGGACTGGAGTCTACGCGGGAGGACAGCTGGGGCGGCGGTCGGCCGTCGGTGGGCGCGGGCGCCGGCGCGCAGGCACGCAGAGAAGGCGGCGAACTTCAGGCGGTCACCCGGCTGTTCTGTGACGCCGAGGAGTTCTCTGACGCGTTCGTGCTGGACGGCGCGGGCGGCGAACCCGGGTACGTAGCCGAGAGCCCACCACGGCGGGTTCAGGGATTGTTCGGCGAGGCGGGCGGCGGCTTCGGTGTAGCGAAGTTCGGTGGCGAGAGCTTCGGCGTAGTACTCGGCGAAATCTGGCCAGGTGCTGGGCAGCGGACGGGTGGAGATGCGATAGATGCGGCACCAGTCGCAGCACTCCTGGTAGAGGCGTTCCCGGGATTCCGGGGTGAGGGGGCGGACATAGGTGTCGATGGCGGTGACGAGAGGACGCCAGCCCATCTCCTCGCCCGGACCAGCGGCGCGGCGTTTCAGACCGGCGTAGCGTGACAGCCATGGAGCCGACCTCTGAGGTGGTGACGGCCCACCCGGCCCCGGCGCTGGCCGCGTTCATCGACGGATATATCGGCTACCGGATGACCGGGTTCGAAGCGGGCCTGCATCGCGGGCTGCCGTCGCGGCATATGACCTTCATCGTGGCCATCGGACCCGCCATCGATGTGATCAGCCAGACCGACGCCCGCCAATCCCCGGACAACTACCGCTGCGTGCTCGGCGGTCTGCAGGACACTCCGGCGATGATCGCGCACGACGGCACCCAGGAGGGTGTCGCCGTGAAACTCACCCCGATGGGCTGCCGGGCGCTGTTCGGACTGCCCGCGGCGGAGTTGTGGAGTACATCGCTCGAGTTCGCCGATCTGATCGGTGCCCCCGGGAGGCGACTGTGGGAGGAGCTCCAGGAGCATTCCGCCTGGCCAGAGCGGTTCGCGGCCTGCGATCGGGTGCTCACCCGGCTGCTCGTCCCGGAACGGACCGTCGGCCCGGAGCTGTCCTGGGCGTGGCGTGCGGTGGCGCGGTCGCACGGGACGCTGGGCGTCGAACCACTCGCCGAACGGATCGGCTGGAGCCGGCAGTACCTCACCAAGCGATTCAGCGGTGAGTTCGGGTTGAGCCCGAAGGTGGCGGCGCGGATCGCACGGTTCGAGCGGGCCAAGCAGATGCTGCTGAATACGCCGTCGTTCGTTTCGATGGCGCAGGTGGCCGCCGCCTGCGGGTACTACGACCAGCCGCATCTCAATCGGGAGTTCGCGCGACTGGCCGGGTGCAGCCCGACCCAGTGGCTGGCCGAGGAGATTCCATCCGTCCAAGCCCCGGAGCCCGCCCGCGAGCCAGGCTGAAACCATGACCACAACAGCGAAAACCACCACCACACCCGCACCGACCGTCTGGCCGTGCCTGGCATTCCGGGACGCCCGCGGCACCGCGGACTTCCTCGTCCGGGCCTTCGGGTTCGAACTGACCGCGATATATGCCCGCGACGACGACCCGTCGGTGATCGAACATGCCGAACTGCGCCGGTCCGAGGGCGGCGGAATCATGTTCGGCACCGCGGACAGCGGCGAGGGCCTGCCGGAGCGGCGCACGCCGGGCACCGAATCCGTGTACGTGGTCTGCACCGACCCGGACGCCCTCTACGAACGCGCCACCGCCGCGGGCGCGGAGACGATCAGGGGGCTGAAGGACGAGGACTACGGGTCGCGCGGGTTCACCGTCGCCGACCCGGAGGGCAACTACTGGAGTTTCGGCACCTACCGGGGTCAGTGACGGTCACGGACCCGTCCAGATGATTACGAACGGAGATGCCGATGGACAACGACGCAATGCGCACCCTCTACCGCAAGTGGTTGCCCGGACTGTGGAGTTCGGAGCCCGAGGAGATGCCCGCACTCGCCGAGGAGATCTTCACCCCGGACGCGGTGGGTCACTGGGGTGACGGCCGGGATCAGCTGGGTCCGAAGGCGATCGCGGCAATGGTCCAGGAGACCTTCACCATGTTCGACGACGTCTCGGTCACGCTGCTCGCCGGGCCGATCGTGGACGGCGACTGGATCGCGGCGCGGTGGGAGTTCGCCGGTAGATATCTCGGCGGGGTGGCCGGTATCGGGGCCGCGGCCGGCACCCGGGTCCGCTACCCCGGTATGGACCTGTTCCGCGTCGCGGGCGACCGGCTCGCCGAATACTGGCCGCACGGTGCCGATCTGTCCCTGATGCAGCAACTGGACGCCTTGGGTTGACCGTCGCGCTCGTGTCTTGACCTTCAACCTGCTCGAAGCCCGATGATGGGCGGGTGCCCGAATCCGACCTGATCACCATCGGTGCGTTCGCCCGCTCCTGCGGTATCACCGCCAGCGCGCTGCGGTTCTACGACGACTCCGGCCTGCTCGCGCCGGCCGGGGTCGACGAGACCACCAGCTACCGCTACTACGCCCCTGAGCAGGTGGCTCGTGCCGTGACCATCCGCAGGTTGCGGGATATCGATATGCCGCTGGAGGGTATCGCCCGGGTGCTCGCGGCCGGGGCGCACGACGCGGCCCGGCTGATCGACGACCATATGGCGCGGCTGGTCGAGCGCACCCAGCAGGCGCGGCAGACCGCGGAGATCGTGAAGACCGCCCTCGGCGAATCCGCCGGATGGCCGGTGGGGACGGTACGCGGGCCGGTGCTCGCGGCGGCGGTCGAGCAGATACTCGCCGCGACCGGCACCGACCCCGACCTGCCGGTATTGGCCGGTGTCCGGCTGGAGGCCACCGCCGAATCGCTGACCCTCACCGCCACTGATCGATATCGGTTGTCGACCCGCACGGTCGTCCCCGAACAGGCCGGATCGGCCGAATGGGCGGCGACCGTGGCCGGCGGTGATCTCAGCGCGGCGTTGCAGGAGATCCGCCGGACCCACCTGGTGGATCTCGAGGCCGGGGAGCACAGTATCCGGTTCCGTTCGGCCGACGGGGTCGTACGCACCTGCCGGACGCTGACCGAACCCTTCCCCGATCATCGCGCCTTGCTGGCTGCGCTACCCGCGGCACGAACCCACGTGGTGGTGTCGAAACACGAACTGATGCGTGCGCTGGAACAGCAGCGGGCGCGCTACCTCCGGCTCGTCGTCGCGCCGGGCTCGCTCGCGCTCTCCGGTACGGCAGACGAACCCGGGACCGAATTGTCCGCGCTGGTCACCGGGCCACCGCGCGATCTCGTCTTCGGTTTCACCATCCTGCACCCGGCCGTCGCGACCGCCATCGGACCCGATGTGCGGCTCGATATCGGCGGCCCGCGGGACCCGATGGTCGTCCGGTCCGCGGACAACGGCGACCTCACCACCCTGGCCATGCCGGCCGACCCCACAGTTGTCGACACAGAGAACGGATCCCCGAATTGACCACCGAACAGCGATCCCCCGACATCACCATGAACGCCATCACCGAGGCCGTCACACTCGGCCGCGCCGGTGATACCGAAACCGCCCGCACCCGGCTGCTCGAGATCTGGACCGGGATCGGCACCGCCGGCGACCCCCTGCATCGCTGCACTCTCGCGCACTACCTGGCCGACCTGTACGACGATCCCGCTCAGGCCCTGGCGTGGGATATCCGCGCGCTCGATGCCGCCGACACTCTCAGCGACGATCGAGCCCAGCAGTACCACGCGAGCCTGCAGGTGGCGGGCTTCTATCCGTCACTGCATCTCAACTTGGCCGACAACTACCGGCGGCTGGGGTCGTGGGATGCGGCCACCGAACAGATCACCGCGGCCCGGCAGCATACGAACGCTCTCCCGGACGACGCCTACGGAGACATCATCCGCACAGCACTGGACGAAGTCGCGGTGGCGATCACCCAGCGATCCACCGAACGCCGCCCGAGTGCTCCGGGGCCGGGGTCCTGAAACTCCTTGCTCTCGAAAGCTTCGGGGCGAAGGCGCCGTTTCCACACGTCTGCACAGACGCCGAAGTTTGCGGTGAGCACGCCGGCCGGGACAACCTCGGGAACGGCCACTGCCCGCGCCTCGCTGTCCGCGACATATCCGGAGCGGCGCCTCCGGGAATCGAGTGGCGCAACCGATCGCCGTGCACGCGGGCGGCGCCGAGCGCGACGACCGTGGCCGAGGCGCTGATACCGAGGATCAGTGGCCCGGAATCCACGTCGCCCGAACCGTTCTGCCGTGCGGATACTCCGGCACTCCTGGCAGGCCGAGTGGAGTACCGACGAACGCGCGGCGGAACGTGCCGTACTGCTCGCCTGCCCAGGCGCTGTAACTGGTTGCTACCCCGCGGGTAGTGGGCGCGCCCCGCATCTCGAGCGCTCGGGCGCTCGGAACGCTGCTCGGCGCCGGGTGCCTCGCGCACAGCTCTGCTCCTCCACTACCCGGCGAATCCCGGAACGGTCGCCTGTAGCACCGCCTCCGACAGCGCGCTGGTCCGCAGGGCCGTCACCTCCTGGTATCCGGGGTCGCGAACCATCTGCAGGAACGTATCCCGGCTGGGGTAGCGAACGAGCAGAACGGCGTCCCATGCCTGGCCGTCCTCCGCGACCAACGCGGTGGAGCCCTGACCCGAATAGATCAATTCGGCGCCGTATTTCTTCAGGAAAGGAGCCGCGGCGCGGGCGTATTCCTGGTATGTCTGCGCGCCGTCCGGCGCGAAGCGGAGCAGGTTGAGCATCACCACCGGACCACCGGGATCCTCGCTGATCAGGCGTTGTAGGTCGGCTCTACCGGGATCGACTGCCATGGCCACCTTCTCTCGCGACGGATACGGCGGTGCCATACTAGATCCGGGCACCACCTGGTGCTATGTCCACGAAGGACAGTTCGACCATGGTCACTGTCCGGGGGCGGTGAGCTTCGCGAAGTCGGGGGCGTAGACGGTCATCCAGTGCGGGCGCAACCGGAAGTAGACGACGTCGTGGTCCCAGTCGAAGGCCTCGTCGCCGTAGTGGTCCTCGAGGTAGGCACGCAGTTCCGGCCATTCGGGGTCCGGCTCACCGCTCACCGGATTCAGGGTCTCCGCGGTGCCATGTGTGAACACGCCCAGGTCCTCCCCGTCCAGATGCGCGACGCTGGCACCCGGACGCGCGGTGAGATGGCGGGCTTTGGCGGCGTTACGCGCGGTGCCGAAGTACCAGCGGCCGTGTAGGAAGTGCCCGTCGACGCCGCTGATCCGCGGTTCTCCTGTGGCGGTCACGGTGGACAGCGCCAGCGTGCGCATACCGGTGAGGACCGCGGTGAGCTGCTCCGCGGTCAAGGTGCGGTCGGCGGCGATGATCGAGCGCAGGTGGTTCGTGGAGCCCGCGAGCGACGTGTCGAGCAGGACCTGCAGTTCGGCCAGTTCTTCCGGAATTTCGCGCATTGCCCCACCGTAAGCGCCTCCGGGCCCGCCACGGTTGACCGAAATTGCTCACTTCGGCATCGGTGCAGGAGCGGGCGTCGTCCGCTCGGCGCGCCACAGCGACCGTTCGGCGCAATCGTCCGACCGTCCGGTACCCATCGGTTAACTTCATGTGACTGGCATGTCCGCTCGCTGTACAGGAGTTGCCCGATGGGGACAATCGAATACCTCAAGACCGACCCCGATAGGCCACCGGTCGGTGTGGTCGACCGCTCCCCGATCACCCCCGCGAAGAAGGCGATCTTCGCGGCCATCGGGGTGCTCGGTGCGGTGGCCTGGACGATCCTCGCGATCGCGCGCGGCGAGTCGGTCAATGCCGTATGGATCGTGATCGCCGCGGTCTGTACCTACATCATCGCCTACCGGTTCTACGCCCGGCTGATCGAATACAAGGTGGTCAAACCTCGCGACGATATCGCGACGCCCGCCGAGATCATGGACAACGGCAAAGACTTCATGCCGATGGACCGGCGGGTGCTGTTCGGCCACCATTTCGCGGCCATCGCGGGCGCGGGCCCGCTGGTCGGTCCGGTGCTGGCGGCGCAGATGGGATATCTGCCGGGGACGATCTGGATCATCGTCGGCGTCGTATTCGCCGGCGCCGTCCAGGACTACCTGGTGCTGTGGGTGTCGATGAAGCGGCGCGGCCGCAGCCTCGGCCAGATGGCGCGCGACGAGCTCGGAGTGATCGGCGGCGCCGCCGCGATCATCGGCGTGCTGGCGATCATGATGATCCTGCTGGCAGTACTCGCGCTGGTTGTGGTCAATGCGCTCGCGGAGAGCCCGTGGGGTGTTTTCTCCGTGGCGATGACCATCCCCATCGCCCTTTTCATGGGTGTCTACCTGAGGTATCTGCGGCCGGGCGCGGTCGGCGAGGTCTCCGCGATCGGCTTCGTGCTGCTGATCCTGGCGATCGTCGCGGGCGGCTGGGTCAACGAGAACGAGACCTGGGCCGGCTGGTTCACCTTCTCGCCGGTCACTCTTTCCTGGATGCTGATCGCCTACGGTTTCGTGGCCTCGGTGCTGCCGGTGTGGCTACTGCTGGCCCCGCGCGATTACCTGTCCACATTCATGAAGATCGGCACGATCTTCCTGCTCGCGATCGGCATCCTGGTCACGATGCCCGTTCTGAAGGCGCCCGCCGTCTCGGATTTCGCGACCTCGGGCACCGGGCCGGCGTTCGCCGGCAGCTTGTTCCCGTTCCTGTTCATCACCATCGCCTGCGGTGCGCTGTCCGGATTCCACGCGCTGGTGTCGTCGGGGACCACGCCGAAGCTGGTGGAGAAGGAATCGCACGCCAAGATGATCGGCTACGGCGGCATGCTGATGGAGTCGTTCGTGGCGGTGATGGCGCTCATTACGGCCTCGATCATCGACCAGCACCTGTACTTCGCCATGAACGCCCCGGCGGGCGCGACCGGCGGAACGGCCGAAACCGCCGCGGCGTACACGAACGGCCTCGGTCTCTCGGGGCCGCCCACGACCGGCGCCGCGCTGGACCAGGCGGCAGTGGACGTCGGCGAGGAATCGGTGATCTCGCGTACCGGTGGTGCACCCACCCTCGCGATCGGCATCTCCGAAGTGTTCTCCGGTTTCCTCGGTGGCGCCGCCATGAAGTCCTTCTGGTATCACTTCGCGATCATGTTCGAGGCGCTGTTCATCCTCACCACGGTCGACGCGGGCACCCGCGTGGCCCGGTTCATGCTCTCGGATTCGCTCGGTAATCTGCGCGGCCCGGCCCGTAAGTTCTCCGACCCGTCCTGGCGGGTCGGCGCCTGGCTGTGCTCGGCGATCGTGGTGGCCGCCTGGGGTTCGATCCTGCTCATGGGCGTCACCGACCCGCTGGGCGGGATCAACGCCCTGTTCCCGCTGTTCGGTATCGCCAACCAGCTGCTGGCGGCGATCGCCCTGGTGGTGGTGCTGACGATCCTGGTGAAGAAGGGGCTGACGAAGTGGGCGTGGATCCCCGGTATCGCGCTGGCCTGGGACCTCATCGTCACCATGACCGCCTCCGGGCAGAAGATCTTCTCCGCCGATCCGAAGGTGGGTTACTGGAAGCAGAACAGCATCTGCCGCGCCGCTCGCGACGCGGGCGAACTCTGCCTGACGGCCAAAACCCCCGGTGATGTGGACGCGGTCATCCGCAATACGTTCATTCAGGGCGCACTGTCGATCATCTTCGCGGTGCTGGTGCTCATCGTGGTGCTGGCCGGGGCGTGGGTGTGCTACCGGGCCTGGAAGTCCGGTGGCACGTCCACCACGGAATCGCCGGAGGAACCGTCGAAGATCTTCGCGCCCAGCGGTTTCCTCCCGACCTCCGCCGAGAAGAAGGTGCAGCAGGAGTGGGACGAGCTGATCGCCAAGGGTGAGGTCGCGGTGCCGGGTTCGGCCCACGCGGAGGTCCGCAGTTGATTCGCCGCTCCGCCCCGGCGGCCCCGGCACGCCACACACCGTGGCGTGCCGGGGCCGCCGCGGTGGTCCGGGCGTTGCGGACGGTCGGCTGGTACCTGGACTCCGTCGTCGGCGGACAGGATTACCAGCGATACGTCGCCCATATGCGCCGTGTCCACCCGGGCGAGCCGATCGCCGACAAGGGCACGTACTGGCGTGAACGGTATGCCGATGCCGAACGAAACCCGGGCGCACGCTGCTGCTGACGGGCCGGCGCGACAGCTCGGAAACTCACCGGCCGCCATGTCCGTTTTCCGCTAGCCATGGCCCGCCCGACCTGACATCGTGAATCGGGTGAGCATCACCGTCCTGGATTTCGAGCGCTGCTACCGCGCCGTCACCGCGCGCGACTCCCGGTTCGACGGGCAGTTCTACACCGCCGTCCGCACCACCGGAATCTACTGCCGCCCGTCCTGCCCGGCGATCACCCCCAAACCCGCCAACGTGACCTTCCTGCCGACGGCTGCCGCCGCGCAGCAGGCCGGTTACCGGGCGTGCCGGCGTTGCCTGCCCGATGCCGCGCCGGGGTCGCCACTGTGGAACACTCGCGCGGATCTCGCGGCCCGGGCCATGCGACTCATCGGGGACGGCGTGGTGGAACGCGGCGGAGTCTCGGCGCTGGCGGCGACGCTGGGCTATTCGCAACGCCAGCTCACCCGGGTCCTCACCAGCGAACTCGGCGCCGGTCCGCTCGCGCTGGCCCGGGCCCACCGGGCGCATACGGCTCGGTTGCTCATCCAGACCACGGATATGCCGATGTCCGATATCGCCTTCGCCGCCGGTTTCGCGAGTATCCGCCAGTTCAACGACACCGTGCGCGAGGTGTTCGCGGTGAGCCCCAGCACGATGCGTACGGAGGCCCAGCGGCGGAGTCGCACGGATTCGCCGCGGCAGGGTCGCGCCGGAGCACAACGGCAGGACCGCGAGGCGGGGCAAGGGGCCGACGCCCTGGCGGGGACTACTGCCTGCGGGACTCTCACCCTGCGCCTGCCCTACCGCGAACCGCTCGACCGTGGCTGGCTCGAATGGTTCCTGTCGGCCCATACGACCCCCGGCCTCGAAATATGGCAGACCGGGCCGATCGGCGAAGGCACCTACCTGCGCAATCTCCGCACCCCGCACGGCTACGCGGGGATACGGCTCAGCGTGCTGCCCGGCCATGTCCGCGCGGAACTGGCGTTGCGCGATATGCGTGATCTCGCGCCCACGGTGGCGCGGATCAGACATCTGCTGGATCTGGACGCCGATCCGGTCGCCGTCGACGAAGCACTCCTGCACTCGGGACAACTACCCGGCGCAGCCGCGCCGTTCACCCCGGGCATCCGGGTCCCCGGCTGCGCGGATCCCGCAGAGTTGTTGTTGCGCACGATGATCGGGCAGCAGATCTCGGTGGCGGCTGCAAACACCCATACCGCCCGCCTGGTCGCCGCGCTCGGCGAACCCACCGACGGGCCGATACCTCGTCTGTTCCCCACCTCCGCCGCAATCGCCGAGCACGGCGCGGAAGTACTGGCCGGACCCGCCCAGCGCATCCGGTCGATCACGGCCGCCGCGGCCGCGCTGGCGAGCGGCGAACTGGTCCTGCACCAGGGCCGGACGGCCGCCGACCTACGCCGCGATCTGCTGGCGCTTCCGGGCGTCGGCCCATGGACCGCCGATTACGTGACCATGCGGTTGCTCGCCGATCCCGACATCCTGCTCACCACCGATCTCGTGGTCCGCCGCGGCGCTGCCCGGCACGGGATCGATCTGTCCGACACCACGCGCTGGTCCCCCTGGCGCTCCTACCTTTCCATGCAATTGTGGCGATCCGAGCTGCGTGCCCGCACCGCTACCGCGAAACCCGCCGATTCCGACGCGAAAGTGAGTATCTCCTGATGTCCGCCCCCACCATCTCCCCCACTGTTACCGGCACAGCCGATTTCGCGACTGTCGACACCCCGCTCGGCCCGTTCACCACCATCGTCGCAACGGACGGGGCGGTACTGGCGGCCGGCTGGACCGCGACACCGGAGGATCTGCGCATACTCATCCACCCCACCTTGCGGCCGGACGATGTGCGCCCCCGCACCGAACTCGGCTCGGTGACCACCGCCGTCACCGCCTATCACCACGGCGAACTCACCGCCATCGATACCGTGCCGGTACGGCAGCAGTCGGGCGAATTCCTCGCACACGCCTGGGATGTGCTGCGCACGGTGCCCGCCGGAAACCCGATCTCCTACACAGCGTTCGCCGCCCGGGCCGGCCGGCCGGCCGCCACCCGGGCCGCCGCCGGCGCCTGCGCCCGCAATGCCGCCGCACTGTTCGTACCGTGCCACCGGATCCTGCGCACCGACGGCACCCTGGGCGGCTTCCGGTGGGGGCTGCCGGCCAAACGCTGGCTGCTCGACCACGAGTCCGCCGGCTGACGGATTCCGGCGTTACCCGGAAGCCCGCTCGTCTGCGGTATCGGGTCGACTCCCAGAGAGCGACGAATTCTGTAGCCGAGGCCACGGTCTCGATACCGCGGATTCCGAGATCATGGTTCGACCGGGGAACATGGGGCCTGTTCGAGATGCGTGGACGGCGGGGGTCCACGGCCTGCGCCCTCCGGATCGGAACTCTCGGCTTCGAGCACCACCTGCCGGGTGGTGGCCGGGGATTCGGCGTCGACGACCACCGCCGTCAGCCTGTCGAAGCGACGCCACGCGGCCGGGGGTTCTCGAGAACCGTCCGGCTCGAGGATCGGCCGGGTGGCCGATGGCAATCCACCGAATTGCGGGCACAATCCGGTTCTGGGCCCGTAGCCGGTCAGACGATGGTGGTCTGCACCCGGGAACCATGGGCTCCGCGGATCACGTGGAGGCGGCTGGGGATGCGCTGGCGCATCTCGTCGACATGGCTCACCAGACCCACGACCCGGCCGCCGTCGCGCAACTCGTCGAGCACGCCCATCACCGCGTCCAGAGTATCGGCGTCCAGGCTGCCGAAACCTTCATCGATGAACAGGGTGTCCAGGATGATCCCGCCCGCCTCGGCCGCGACGGTATCGGCCAACCCCAGCGCCAGCGACAGCGACGCCATGAATGTCTCCCCGCCGGAGAGTGTGCGGGCAGGGCGGACGGCACCGGTGTAGTCGTCGTGGATATCCAGCCCCAGGCCACCGCGCCGGCCGTGCGTACCGGCGCGGTCGGTGTGCACGAATTCGTAGCGCCCGCCCGACATCCGGCGCAACCGCACCGACCCCGCCACCGCGACCTCCTCCAACCGGGCCGCGAGCACATAGGACCGCAGCGACATCCGGCGGTTGTTCTCGCCACGGCCGGCGACCACCTCGGCCAGCTCCGCCAATTCCCGGTGTGCCCGCTGAGCCGGGGTGATCAGATCCACCGCGGCCCACAACTGTCCGCACAGCGTTTCCAGCCGGGTCACCCGTTGCACGGCGGCCCCGTGGACAGCCACCGCCTCGTCCAGCGCCTGCCGGGCCTTGTGCACCGCCTCCGCGAGCCCCTCCTGGTCACGGGGCTCGGTAGCAGCCGCCGCCTGGATCTCCGGCTCATCGACCACGGCCTGCGCGCCCGCCCGCAACTCTTCTGCGGCGGTAAGGGCGGCATGGAGGGTTTCCCTCCGTTCCCGGCTTCGGGTCGCGGCGGCGACCAGGGGCGCGTACCAGCGCAATGCGGCCAGTAGTGCCGCGGGAGCAGCGGCCGCTCCCGTTTTCCCGACCGTCCCTCGACGACCGGTCGCCCCCGGACCACCGGACGCCCCTGGACCACCAGTTGCCCCTGCGACGCCCACCGCATCCGGTTCGCCCGCCGCAACTGCGCTACCGGCCCCCTCCGTTTCACCGACAGCCTCCACGACACCCGTCGCGTCCGATCCACCGACGGACCCCATGGCATCGGCTGTCCCCGCATCGACCGATGCTGCCGAGGCTCCGGCAGCGGCCGGTCCGTAGCCGGCACCCGCCGCACCGAGGCTGCCCTCTGACGGCTCGGCCGGTCCAGCGACACCGGACCCGCCCGGTACGCCGGCGGCCTCTGGAACTCCGGCTTCGCCCGATGCGCAGGCCGGCCCTGATCGGCTTACCGCGCGCACCTGTGCCACACGATCATCGGCGGCGATGCCCGGCCGGTCCGCGTTCTCGATCGCGTCCGTACCCAAGTCGAACCCTGCTGCGGCCGCGAGCTTTCGAAGGCGCGCCACGCCACCTGCAACTCTTTCCCACGCGGCCCGCGCGGCCGCCAGGGTTTCGCGCCGGTCCCCGGCAGCGGCGATCAGCGCGTACAGGCGTTCGCGACGGCGGCCGATCGTCTCGTCGCGGCCGGCCGCTGCGCGCAGCCTGCGCTCTGTTTCGGCGAGCCGGTTCTGTCCGGCCCGAACCTGCTCGGCCACCGCACCGAGCTGTGTTTCGGTCTCGCGGAGGGCGTCGTGCAGGCGATTCTCCTCCGCACGCAGGCGCGTGATCTCGGCGGCGCATTCATCGGCAGTGGCAGCCAGTTCTTCCGCGTCACCGCAGCGGTCGGTCGCCCGGTCCAATGCGGCGGCGAGTTCCACGCGATCGGTATCCCCGCCGCGGGCGATGAACGCTTCGATCTCGCGTTCCACCTCCGCCATCGCGCTCTGAGCGCGTTCCGAGGTGAGGTGGGCGGCCTGTTCGGCAGCAACGGCCGCCGCTTCGTCCTCTTCGGAAACCGAGAGGGTTCCGGGGCGCGCGGGCTGTGGATGGTCGGCCGATCCGCAGACGGCGCAGGCCTGCCCGTCGACCAGATGCCCGGCCAGTTCCGCCGCCATCCCGGCCAGACGCTGCGCACGCAGGTCCAGCACCCGCTCGCGCGCCTCCAGATGACCCGCCCGCGCCGCATCCGAATCGACACGCGCCCGATCGAGCCTGGTTCGCGCCCCGGCGAGTTCGACCGCGGCGGTGGCCGCCTGCTGCAACCGCTGGTGTTCGGACCGCAGCCCGGGAAGCGCCGCCTTCGCGTCGTCGGCCTCCCGCGCCCGGGCCTGGGCGGCCGCCAGAACCTCCGGTAGCTGTGCCCGGCGGTCGGTGAGTTCGGCCGCCCGTTCGCGCAGCCGCGCCTCGGATTCGTGCAGTTCACCGAGATCGTTCCGCAGCATCGCGGCATCCCGGGCGGCAGACCGGATTTCCTCGAGTTTGCCCAGGTGCGCGCTCCACCCGCGGATCGCGGTATCCAGCACGAGATCCTCGTCCGGAGTCGCCGCAACGGGCCGCGTGACAGCGCCGGCCACGGTGCCCTCACGGAAACCACCTGCCGCAGGGTGCCCCGCTGCCGGATCGGCTTCGGCTTCGGCTTCGGCTTCGGCTTCGGCTTCGGCTTCGGCTTCGGCTTCGGCTTCGGCTTCGGCTTCGGCTTCGGCTTCGGGCGGCGATACACCTGGCGTGGCCTGCGGTTCCAGGGCGAAAAGAGCGAAGTGGTCGCAGTCTTCCTCGCGACTCGGCGCCATCCCACCGGAGAGTTCGTCGGCTACGGGCGTCTCCAGAGTGTTTTCCTCCGGTCGGTTCCCGGCGGACCGATCGATATGCGCCCCCGGCCGCACCAGGTGAATACCCGGAACATCCAGGCTTTCGGGTTCCTCGGCAAGTCGCGCCAATCGCCGAGCCGCCTCTTCGGCTACCGCATCGCGATCCCGCGCGGATTCCGCCGCCGCCTCGGCCTCGGCCAGCGCGGCGGCCACCGGCTCGGCGCGCCGGGCTCGTTCCAATTCGGACCGGTCGGCTTCGCGCTGCCGGGCACCGGCCGCGTAGTCGTCGAGTTGCCGCCGGGCGAGCGCGAGCCGGCGGCGGCGTTCGGCCGCACGTCGTTCGTTTTCCGCCTGTTCGTCGGCGTCCGCCGATTCCTCCCGGCGCAGCGCCAATTCACGTTGCGCCCGCTCCAGGTCGCCGCGGGCGGTGGTGAGCAGATCCTGTGACCATTCGACCGCGTCGAGGATGTCGATTCGTTCGGTGCGGTCGATACCGGCGGTTACCGCGACCCGGGTGATCAGGTCCTCGACATTACGTTGCTGAGCCCCGATCTGTTCACCGGAGTTCTTGCGCTGTGCAGCGAGCCACTGTTCGGCCGCGCCGAAGCGGCCGGTGTCGAACAACTTCTCCAGCAGCCGTTCCCGGTCCTCGTTCTCGGCGCGCAGGAAGCGGGCGAAATCCCCCTGCGGTAGCAGGACGACCTGGAAGAACTGATCGGCGCTCATACCGAGCAGGCGGATGATCTCGTCGCCGATCTCGTTGATCCGCGACAGATTCGTACCGCGGCCGTCCAGCCAGGCAAGAGTGGCCTTGGCGTTCTCCACCCGGGTTCCGCTGCCGCGCAGTTTGGGCCGCACGAATTCCGGGTTGCGGACGATCCGGACCCGGCGGCCGCCCAGGGTCGCCTCGAGCTTCACTTCCGGCCGGAGTTGCGCGGGCGCGTGATCGGAATGCAGGCGTTTGTCTCCGCGGGCCCCCGGAACCCGGCCATAGAGCGCGTAGGCGATGGCGTCGAGGATCGTGGTTTTTCCCGCTCCGGTACGGCCGTGTAGCAGGAACAGCCCGTCCGCGCCGAGTTCGTCGAAATCGATCGTCGTGATGTCGGCGAACGGGCCGAACGCCGTCATCTCCAGCCGATGCAATCTCATGCCGTGAGTTCCGTTCCGGCGACCGCCGGCTCCGTGGTGGCGCCGCCGCCGGATTCGGGTTCACGTACCCCGGCGGCCATTGCCCGGGCCAGCCATTGCATCTCGGTTTCGCTGGGCTCACCGCGGACATCACCGAGAAAGCTGCGGGCGATCGCCGTATCGTCGCGGCCGCGCACCCGCTCCCGGTATTTCAGTGCTGTGCTCGCCTGTGGGCGCTCCCATTCCACATGCACCGCATGCGGAAACCGCTCCCGTAGTTTCCGCATCGCGTCCACCGGCCGGGCGTAATCGGTGAGGGTCACCGAGACGTAGTCCTGTTCGGCCGGTGCCCAGGCGGAATCGCCGAGTAGCTCCTCCAGGGTTCCGGTGAGTTTGCTCAGACCGCGCACCTGCGGCAGTTCGTGTCCCCGCACCCGGGCCGGGCCGGCGGCCTCGAGATCGACCAGCCACACCTTCTTCCGATGCGAGCTCTCGCCGAACGAGTACGGTAGCGGCGAGCCCGAGTAGCGCACCGTTTCCGCCGGTGTCTGCGGGGAATGCAGGTGTCCCAGGGCCACATAGTCGGCCGCCAGCTCGGTGAACAGCTGTAGCGGAACCGTCTCCACCCCGCCCACCGAGATGGAACGTTCCGAACCACCGGCCGTCCCACCGGTCACGAAGGCGTGCGCCAGCAGTACCGCCCGGACTCCCGGGCGCTCCGCGATATCGGCGCGGATACGGGTCAGCACCGCGGCCAGCACCTCGGCATGGGAACGGGCCTGCGGCACCCCGAGCTCGGCCCGGCATATCTCCGGCTCCAGGTAGGGGATTCCGTAGAACGCGACTTCCCCGTGCGAATCGGACAGCAGGATCGGCCGGTGCGAATCGGCCACGGTGGTGCGCAGATACAACCCACCGGCGGCGGCGAAACTGGCCCCGGCTCCGAGCCGGGTGGGGGAATCGTGGTTACCCGAGGTGGCCACGATCCGCGCCCCGGCAGCACGTATCGCCTCGAAACCCCTGTTGCACACCGCGATAGCGTCGGCGCTGGGGATCGACCGGTCGTAGACGTCGCCCGGGAGCACAACGGTGTCCACGCCTTCCGCGGCGACGAGTCCCGCTATCGCCTCCAGGACCCGCTCCTGGTCGGCCAGCAGGTCCACGCCGTGGAAGGTGCGCCCGATATGCCAGTCCGACGTATGCAGGATTCGCATGACCGCGAACTTAGGGCAACCCACCGACACCTTTCAATGCGAATCCGATTCCCGGTGGCGCCACACCGGCAACACGCCGACGTCGTTCTCCGCCCGCCGATCCGGCCGTAGCGCGCGCCGGTGACGGTGTCTCAGTCCGGTCCGGTGTCTCGAATGAGCCATCGTGGTGGGCGCCACCTACGGGACTGGACAGTCATGAATACGCCCGCCGAGCACGGTTTCCGCACAATCGTGGCGCCGGACCCGCCGTGCCGTAACGCGGCCGACCCTTCCGGGCGATAGTGTTCATTACGTGGCTGCTTCCCAACGAGTGAATTCCCGGGTGCCCGCGCCGCAACGTTCGTTACTGCCGACGGTGCCGGGCGTACCGGCGTATGCCGCGGTGCTCATCGCGGCGGCGTGCACATTCGTGGGCTTCCTCATCGACGCCCTCGGCGATGTCACGGACCTCACCGGCACCTTCAGTGCCTTCTATATCGTCGGCTGTCTGGCGGCCGTGGCGGTCGTGCGGTTCCGCGGTTTGTTCACGACGATGGTGTTACCGCCGCTACTGCTGTTCGTCGCGGTCCCCATCGCCTACCGCCAGCTCACCGGAAGCAGTACCTCCTCGATCAAGGACATCCTGCTGAATCTGGCCATCCCGCTCGTTCACCGCTTTCCACCGATGATGCTGGCCACCGTGCTGGTGCTGCTGGTGGCCGCGATCCGGATCGCGCAGTACCGGTCGGAGAAAACGGCCCGGGAGACCGTCGAGGCACGGCGCGGCACCAGCTGGGCACGGCGCGAACGGCGTCCGAGCCGCTCGGAGCCGCGTAGCCGCCCGGAGGACCGGCCGCGCCGCAGTACCGCCGAACGACCCGGGCGTGGACAGTCCAAGCGTCCGGTGGGCGGCGAGGGAAAGCCGGCACGGGGGGGCAAACCGACACGCGCCGAAACGCTGGCCGCACGGTCGAAGGCAAGTACGAAGACCAAGGCCAAACCCCGCCCGAAGCGTCCGGAGAACCCCGAGCCGGATTACACCCGCGAATCCGCCCCCGAACCCCCACGGCGCGGTGGTCGGGGCAGGCCGGCGGCCGAACAACCGGCGCGCTCGGCCGCCCCGCGGGCCCGGGAGGCCCAGCCGCGGGGCCGGGAGGTGCATCCACACCGTCCACCGCGCGCCGGCGCTCCGATGCCGGAAGACCCTGCCCGAGCGCACCCCCGGCGCGGTGGAGGCGAACCACCGCGCCAGCCGCAGGTCGCCCGGTTCCGCGATCGGGAGCCCATCCCGGAACGCCGGCGCCCGGAACGGATGTAAACCCCGATACGTCGATCCCGCGGCCCCGCCCTGCGGCCGTACTCAGCTGACGGTTGACGTTCAGCAGCGATAGCGGGCGACGGGCTGCCGACCCGGCCCGCCCCGCGGTCCACAACCGCCGCAGCCCCCGGCCCGGTGCAGGTCCAAGCAGAGCCATCGCACAACGCGTGCCCACACTCACCGTGGTCCGAGGGCCACAGATACCGCTTCGGTCGCAGACAACTTCGGGACCTGATCACCTGCTGTGATCCGGCATCGTCGCCGGAGGGCGTGGGGATCGGCGACGAAGCCGGCCGCGGCATCGGGGGACCGCCGGTTGTGGCCGCGGCCAGGCCGGGCCCGGCCGAATACAGTTCCCGGACGTACCGCCCGGCACCAGTTGCAGGGCCCTCGCGCGCGGCGCCGGCCGGGTGTCACACACTTGCGCTCCGCGGGTCCGGCGACTTCCGAGCCGTTCGACCGGGCACCCGGACACGCTCCTCGGTGCCGGGCGGCGCAAGACAAATAGAACTGCTGTTTCTCGCGCGGCCGCATATCGGCGTAAGCGACCCGAATGCCGGTTCGGGCGTAACCGAAACCGCCGGCCCTGCCGACCATCGGCGGGCAGCCGCCGATGGTCGCGAATCAGCCCGGCCCGAATGACCGGGCAGGCCGATGCGGTTCGGTGGGTCAGCGCCGGGCGGCGCGCAACTCTCGCGGCAGCGCGAAGACGAGGGTCTCGTTGGCGGTGGTCACCGGCTGCACCTCACCGAAGCCGTGTTCGGCCAGCATGTCCAGTACCCCGCGCACGAGGATCTCCGGGACCGAGGCTCCGGAGGTGATTCCGACCGTCTGCACGCCTTCCAGCCAGGCCGGATCGACCTCGCGTGCGTAGTCCACCAGATATGACGCCTTCGCACCGGCGCCCAGCGCCACCTCCACCAGGCGCACCGAGTTGGACGAGTTCCGGGAGCCGACGACGATCACCAGATCGCATTCCGGTGCCATCGCCTTCACCGCGACCTGCCGGTTCTGGGTGGCGTAGCAGATATCGTCGCTGGGCGGATCCTGCAACGCCGGGAACTTCTCGCGCAGCCGGGAAACGGTCTCCATGGTCTCGTCCACGCTGAGCGTGGTCTGCGACAGCCAGATCACCTTGGATTCGTCGCGCACCCGCACCCCGGCGACCGCGTCGGGACCGTCGACCAGTTGTACGTGGTCGGGCGCCTCGCCGGCGGTGCCTTCCACTTCCTCGTGGCCTTCGTGGCCGATCAGCAGGATGTCGTAGTCGTCACGGGCGAATCGTTTGGCTTCCTGATGCACCTTGGTCACCAGGGGGCAGGTCGCGTCGATGGTGCGCAGGTTGCGTTCGGCGGCGGTGGTATGGACGGCCGGGGAGACGCCGTGGGCGGAGAACACCACGAGTTCACCCTCGGGCACCTCGTCGGTGGTGTCGACGAAGATCACGCCCTGTTCGCGGAGGGTTTCCACCACATGGCGGTTGTGCACGATCTCCTTGCGGACGTAGATGGGCGCGCCGTGTTTCTCCAGGGCTTTCTCCACGGTTTCCACCGCGCGGTCCACGCCCGCGCAGTAGCCGCGCGGTTCGGCGAGCAGCACTCGTTTCCCCTCGGCGGTGACGGTGGCGGCGCCTGCCGAGCGAGTGATTCCGACATTCAACGGTATGGCCGAGGACATGCCGACAGGATACGTGCGCACCCGAGCCCCTGCTGCGGCCGTGCGCAGCAGCACACCCGCCCCGCTGTCGCCGCGTCGCCGGGCAGCCATCGCACGACGCTGACCTGCGGCGGGAGATACGCCCCGGCAGCCGGTGCGGTGTCCGGGCGGGCCGCGGACCGATTCGGCCGGTGCCCGTGGCGCCCCACGCCGGGCCGAGTGTGCTCGCCCTCTTTTGCGGACCATGCGATATCGGGCAGGCTAGTACCATGTTTCGACCACCGTTCCTGGCCCGTGTCGCCGCCGGAGCCGCCGTCTACGTCCTGGAGGAGACGCGACGGCTGCCTTCCGCGGCGGTCAAGTTCCCCGTAACCGCGGTGAGCCAGCTGCTGCAGGCGGGTATGCACGCCCAGCAGTTCGTCACCAGTCTCGCGATCAAAGGTGATTCGGTTTTCGACCGGATCGTCAACCGTCCGGAGGAGCGGCCGGAATGGGCCACCTTCGACGAGGACGACGAACTGCCGGTACGCCGGCCCGGTGGGGCCGCACCGGCGCGGGACAGCGGGTTCGACCGGTTCGATTCCGATCCGGCCGAGGTGGAGCTGGCGTTGCAGGAGACTCTGGCCGGGCTGCGCGCGATGCAGAACGGCAGCGCGGTGCCCGAGGCCACCACCTTCGAGACCGAAGAGTGGGAGAAGCGGGTCGCGACGGAGCCCGCCCCGGAAACCGGCACCTCTGTCCCGGACCCGGAGCCCGCAACGACTGCACCTGCCCCGGAAGCCACGAGTGCCGCAACGCCGGAGGCAGGCGATACCGGCGAAGCCGAGGCGACGACCGACCCGGAGCCGGCAGACACCGCCGAGCCCGGGCTTCCGGAGGTCGGCGCCCGCTACGACTACCCGAATATGACCCTCGCCCAGCTGCGCGGCCGCCTGCGCACGTTGACCGTTGCCGACCTGGTCGCGCTGCTGGACTACGAGCAGCGCACCCGGGACCGCGCGGCCTTCGTCACCATGCTGACCAATCGGATCGCCACCGTGCGAGCCCAGTGACGGGAGCCGATCCGGTGTCCGCGGCCGGCCGGGCCGGTTCCGGCCGGTCCGGGCAGCCGCCCGCCCCCGCCAATTCCGCCGAACAGCCGTGGCCGGTGCGTTCGGTGTCGATGAAGGTCGCCCAGTGGATCGACCGGCTCGGCAGTATCTGGGTCGAGGGCCAGTTGACCCAGATCAATCTGCGGCCCGGTACCCGCACCGCGTTCCTCATCTTGCGCGATCCCGCCGCCGATATGTCCATATCGGTTACCTGCGATCCGGCGCTGCTGCGCGATGCCCCGGTTCCGCTGCAGGAGGGCAGCCGAGTAGTGGTGTACGGCAAACTGTCGTTCTTCACCGGTCGCGGCACCCTGTCGCTACGGGTCACCGAGATCCGCCCGGTGGGTGTCGGTGAACTGCTGGCCCGGATAGAACGGCTCAAGGCACTGCTGGCCGCGGAAGGGTTGTTCGACGAGCGCATCAAACGCCCCCTCCCGTTCCTGCCCGCGACCGTCGGCGTGATCACCGGCCGCGGTAGCGCGGCCGAACACGATGTGCTGACCGTGGCCCGCGGCCGCTGGCCCGCGGTGCGGTTCGAGGTGCGCAATACCGCCGTCCAGGGCCCGTCCGCGGTCTCGCAGATTCTGGACGCGCTCGCCGACCTCGACCGTGATCCCGCTGTCGAGGTGATCGTGCTGGCGCGCGGCGGCGGCAGTGTCGAGGATCTGCTGCCCTTCTCCGACGAGACCCTGTGCCGCGCGATCGTCGCCGCGACCACGCCGATCGTCAGCGCGATCGGTCACGAACCCGATTCCCCGCTGTCGGACCTGGTCGCCGATCTGCGCGCTGCCACCCCGACCGATGCCGCCAAACGCGTGGTCCCCGATGCGGCCGCCGAAACCGCGCTGGTCCGTGAGTTGCGTTCCCGCTCCGCCGCCGCACTGCGTGGCTGGGTACAGCGGGAGGCCGCGGCGCTGGCACAGCTGCGTTCGCGGCCGGTCCTGGCCGACCCGCTGCGCGAACTCGGCCACCGCCACGACGAGGTCGAACGCCTGCGCGCCGCCGCCCGCCGCACCGTCACGGATCTGCTCCGCACCGAATCCACCACCGCCGGGCATCTGCGGCGCCAGCTCACTGCCGTGGGACCGGCCGCGACACTGGCCCGCGGCTACGCTGTCGTGCAACGAGTGGCCGGCCCCGAACGCCATGTGGTGCGCGGTATCGAGGACGCGCCCGCGGGCAGTCAGCTACGGATCCGGGTCGGTGACGGCGCGATCTCGGCCGCCGGCCTGGGCACGATCCCGCTCGGCGCGGGCCGCTCGGCGACGCGGCGCGCCGCCGAGCCTGGTGCGACCGATACCGCTGAACCGCACAACACCGAGAGGACCTGACCGTGTCCGATATCAGCGCCACCGACGAGCTGGGCGAGATCTCCGGCTTCGGCTACGAACGCGCCCGTGACGAACTGGTCAATGTGGTGAAGATGCTGGAGCAGGGCGGTATGGACCTCGACGATGCCCTGGCCCTCTGGGAACGCGGCGAGGCCCTGGCGAATCGTTGTGAGGAGCATTTGGCCGGTGCCCGGCAGCGGATAGAGAAGGCGCTCGCGGACTCCGATCGGGAATAGCCGGTTACCGGGCCGGCAGCGGCCGCGCGGCCGTCACTGCCGCGGCCAGCGTCTCGAAGGCCGCGGTATCGCCGGCGCCGCGGATCAGCGCCCGGCTGTCCCCGAAGTCGGCGACCCAGGCGGGTTCGGCGTCCGGCTCGTCGTACATCACCCATTTCTGGCCGCCCGTTTCCCGTGTACCGGTGGCGTACCGGGTGCCCACCACATGGTCCACCAGCACTTCTTCGGTGGCGTCGCTCTGGTTGAGTTCCATGTAGGTGCCGGCGCCGGTGATGTAGCCGATCGTGCTCACCGTGCCGCCCCCGGCGGCAGGGATGGTGTCGCGGCTGCCCGAATTCGGTTTCCAGTTCTCCGGCAGCGCCGGTTCCCGCACCGGGAACCGGAGGTTCTGCGCGTCGGAGCGCAGGGCCGAGGCGGCGTCGAAACTCGGGATCGTGCCCTGTGTCGGACCGTTCGCCGCGAAACTGCATTGGCTGGTGAGCCCGGCGAACACCACGGCGATCAGTACCAACGGGATCAGCGACCAGACGAGATCCCGGTAGTCGTTCATGATGCGTGGCTTCTTGTTCGGCACGCTCCCAGTATCCACCGTGGTAGAGGCACCGCCCCGCCCCGCCCCCGGTACAGCCGTACCAGCTGATCATTTCCGCGGAACGGGTCAATGCGACAATTACCCCGAAGTTCCGACGCCAAGGAGGCACCCGCTATGACGGCATCCGCGACCCCTTCCAGCCGCCGCGAGGCGCCCGACCGCAACCTCGCGCTCGAACTCGTCCGTGTCACCGAGGCCGGTGCGATGGCGGCGGGCCGCTGGGTCGGCCGCGGTGACAAGGAAGGCGGCGACGGAGCGGCCGTCGATGCGATGCGGCAGCTGGTCAGTTCGGTGTCGATGAGCGGTGTCGTGGTGATCGGTGAGGGCGAGAAGGACGAGGCGCCCATGCTCTACAACGGGGAGAACGTCGGCGACGGCACCGGGCCCGAAGTGGACTTCGCGGTGGACCCGATCGACGGCACCACCCTGATGTCGAAGGGTTCGCCGGGCGCCATCTCGGTACTCGCGGTCGCCGAACGCGGCGCCATGTTCGATCCCTCGGCCGTGTTCTATATGCACAAGATCGCCGTGGGGCCCGATGCGGCCGATGTGATCGATATCTCGGCGCCGATGGCGGAGAACATCCGCAAGGTCGCCAAGGCCAAGAGCGCGTCGGTGTCCGATATCACCGTCTGCATCCTGGATCGTCCCCGGCACGCCGATCTGATCCAGGAGGTCCGCGACGCGGGCGCCCGGATCCGGCTGATCTCCGACGGTGACGTCGCCGGGGCGATCGCCGCCGCCCGTCCCGATTCCGGCACCGATATCCTCGTCGGCATCGGCGGCACGCCCGAAGGCATCATCGCCGCCGCCGCCATGCGCTGCATGGGTGGGGTGCTGCAGGGCAAGCTCGCCCCGAAGGACGACGACGAACGCCAGAAGGCCATCGACGCCGGACTCGATCTGGACCGCGTGCTGGTCACCGAGGATCTGGTGGCCGGTGACAATGTCTTCTTCTGCGCCACCGGCGTCACCGACGGCGACCTGCTGCGCGGCGTCCGGTACTACGGGGGCGGTGCCTCCACCCAGTCGATCGTCATGCGGTCGAAATCGGGCACTGTCCGGATGGTCGATGCCTACCACCGGCTCACCAAGCTCCGCGAGTATTCCTCGGTCGATTTCCACGGCGACGAACACGCCAATCCCCCGTTGCCGTGACAGTGGCCGCCGGCGCGTGATCAGCGCGTCGGCGCACCCACCACAGCAAATATCGGGCATACGATCCTGTGCCCGCCGATTGCAGGTACTATCCCCGTGACCACAGAAGGTGGCGGCGCCACGGATTTCGCGCTGGGTAGCCGTTGCGTTGCCATCTCAACGAGCCGGAGTGATGAGCCACGCGGCCGCGGCCGCGAATCACGCCGGCCTGTCGCGAGAGGATGGACATGCACCACTTCGCTCGACGTTCAGCAGGATTCACCATTGCGCTCGCGGCCGCAGGCCTGCTGGTTGCGGGCTGCGGCGACGACGACACCTCGGTCTCGGACACTGTCGGTTCACTCACCTCGCAGGTGATGCCCGGCGAAAACACCGGAGAGGGGAACACCCCGACCGGTTCACCGGGGGCCGAGGGCCCGACCACCGGCGCCGAGGGTTCGCCCACTCCGGACCAGGATCCCAATGCCGATGCCGGTGAGACCACGGTGCAGACACCGGACGGCACCGAGGTCACGGTGTCCGGCAGCATCTATCAGAAATACAACGAGGCGGGCGGGCCGGCCGGCACTCTCGGCATGCCCGAAGGCGAGGAACAGGTCGCCGGTGACGGTGGCCGCTACCAGAACTTCGTCGGCGGCACCATCTTCTTCAGTGAGGACACCGGGGCCCACATAGTGTGGGGTGATATCCGGGAGGCGTGGGAAGCCAACGGCGGCGCCGAGGGCGAACTGGGTTTCCCGGTCTCGGACGAACAGGATGCCCCGGAGGGCAAGATGAGCGAGTTCGAGGGCGGCACCATCACCTGGAACTCCTCCGACCGCTCCACCACCGTCACCCAGAATTGATTTCCGGCACAGGGGCGCTCGCCGCGGCGGGCGCCCCTTCTGCTGTCCGCGGGAGTCCGGCCGAACCGCTACCGCGCCGTACCCCGGCCAGAATCCGCGATCACTTTTCGAGCGCTCCGGAAACCGTGCACGATCACCACCGAAACTGGACCTGGGACCGATTGTTCCCAACCCGACCCGGCGCTCACCCGATCTCTCCCGCGACCGGCTACCGTGTGTGCGTGCAGAATCTGTTGACCGACCGCGACCTGCTGGAATCCCTCGCGGTGGAGGTGGAACTGACCATACGGCGCCATATCGAAACCGCCGATGAATGGCAGCCGCACGACTACGTCCCGTGGGACGCCGGACGCAACTTCGCCTTCCTCGGTGGCGAGGACTGGGGCCCCACCCAGTCCACACTGAGCGATACCGCACGCACGGCACTCACCGTGAGCGTGCTCATCGCCGATAATCTGCCCTCCTATCATCGGGAGGTCGGCAAATATCTGCGGACCGGCGCGTGGTGGCGCTGGGTCGGCCGGTGGACCGCCGAGGAAGCCCGGCATTCCGTCCTGATCCGCAACTACCTGATGACCACCCGCGCCTGCGATCCGGTGGAACTGGAACGGCTGCGCATGGGTCATATGACCACCGGTTTCCGCCGTGAACCGATGCACCTGCTCGATGTGCTGGCCGCCTGCGCGTTCGAGGAGAAGGCCTCTGCCATCCGGCACCGCAACACCGCGGCGCTCGGGGAGAACGAACTGGTCACCGCCATCAGCGAGCGGATCGCGCAGGACGACGAAACCCAAGCGGAGGTTTTCGCCGATCTGCTGGCGGCAGGCTTCGAGCAGGCACCGGACCAGGCCGTGCGCGCTGTCGCCGACCAGATCGCCGCGTTCCGGGTGCCTTCCCTCACCTTGCCCGACGGCCGCAGCAGCGACGAGGTGCTGGCCGAAGCCGGAATCTACGATCCGGCGAAACAGGACGAACTGGTTTTCGCCCCGCTGCTGAAGCGCTGGAATGTCTTCGGTCGCACCGATCTCGGCGAAGCCGGCGAGGCGGCACGGGCCGAGCTCGACCGCTTCCGCTCCTGACCGCCACCGCCCGGCCTGCTCGACAGGCCGGGTACCGGCGGCGCGGGGTATGACGGCTGCCGTTGCGCCCCGATAACACCCGACGGGCAGGCTCGACCGATGTGCCGGGCAATCCGGGGGCAGGGCCATGGGAGAGTCTCGGGGCGCAGCAGCCGCGGACCGGCGAGGCCATACCCAGGGCCGGTTCGGAGAAGCGCCGCGCCCCAGGATCCCGAGCATCGGGTTCCGGGCGTCGGCGCCTTGCTTTCACCCGGAACACCCTCTACTTCCGCGAGCGCCGACCGACGGTTTCAGTCCTGGTCGACATTCGTCATGGACAGCACATCCAGGCGCCGGTCCAGTTCTTCCTCGCTGAGCTTGTCGCCGACCAGCCCCCGGTCGATCACCGTCTGCCGGATCGTTTTCTCCTCCCGCAGTGCCTGTTTGGCGACCGCCGCGGCCTCCTCGTATCCGATCGCCGAATTCAGCGGCGTCACAATCGAAGGAGAGGATTCGGCCAGTGTGCGCAGCCGTTCGGCATTCGCGGTGAGCCCGTGGATACACCGGTCGGCGAACAACCGGGACACCGCCGCCAGCAGGCGAATCGATTCGAGCACGTTGCGCGCCATCACCGGAATGTAGACATTCAGTTCGAAATGCCCGCCGGCCCCGGCGAACGCCACCGCGGCATCGTTACCGACAACCTGCGCCGCCACCTGCGTAACCGCCTCGGGCAGCACAGGATTGACCTTGCCGGGCATGATGGAACTCCCCGGCTGCAGATCCGGCAACTGCAGCTCCCCCAGCCCGGTCAGCGGCCCGGATCCCATCCAGCGGATATCGTTGGCGATCTTCGTCAGGCTCACCGCGACCGTGCGCAGCGCCCCGGAAACCTCCACCAGACCGTCCCGTGCGGCCTGCGCCTCGAAATGGTCCTCGGCTTCGCTCAACGCGTCGATCCCGGTGGTGCGCACCAGCTCCGCCACCACCTTCGTGCCGAAATCGGCGGGCGCGTTCAAACCGGTGCCGACCGCCGTCCCGCCGATCGGCAGTTCCCCCAGCCGCGGCAACGTCGCCAGCAACCGTTCCATCCCCGCCGCGACCTGCCGTGTGTATCCCCCGAACTCCTGCCCCAGCGTCACCGGCACGGCGTCCATCAGATGCGTACGACCCGATTTCACCACTGTCCGCCACTCATCGGATTTGTCCAGCAGCGCGAGCCGCAGATGCTCCAACGCCGGCAGCAGATCCTTGATCACGGCTTCGGTGGCCGCCAGATGGGTGGCGGTCGGGAAGGTGTCGTTCGACGACTGCGACATGTTCACGTGATCGTTCGGATGCACCGTGACCCCGTTGTTCGCCGCGATCGAAGCGATCACCTCGTTGGCGTTCATATTGGAACTGGTCCCCGACCCGGTCTGGAACACATCGATCGGGAACTGGTCGTCGTGGCGCCCCTCGGCGATCTCCGCGGCGGCCGCGATCACGGCATCGGCCTTCTCCGCGTCGAGCAGACCGAGATCCCGGTTGACGACAGCACAGGCACCCTTCAGCAGCCCGAGCGCCCGGATCTGCGCCCGCTCCAGCCCGCGCCCGCTGATCGGGAAATTCTCCACCGCCCGCTGCGTCTGCGCCCGCCACAGCGCATCCACCGGAACCCGGACCTCGCCCATGGTGTCGTGCTCGATGCGATACTGCGTTTCCTCGCTCATAACCCGACCCTATGCCGGGCCCGCGCGAAGTTGGCGTGCCACGCGTGCGGTCTGGATCACCGGCACGCTTCGAGGAGGCCTGTCAGCCGAGCAGTTCCTCGGCCTCGACCACCTCCAACGATCTCCGCAACCACTTCTGCAGCTGGTCGAGGTCATCACATGAGGTGATGGTCTCGCGAACCTGGTCCGACACTGTGATCCCACGGGCGTCGAGGACAGTCAGGATCGAATTCGCCTCGCCCTTTGCCTCGCCCTCGGCGATGTACTTGCGGGCGAAGTCGCTGGTGAAGTTGTAGTTACGCAGACCGGTGGACATGAAAGCCTCCCAATCAGGACGAACAGCACGCGGCAGCATCGTCAGAACGAAATCATGATATCGCAGGGCGGGGTCGGCCCCGAGCGTTCGAAGACCAGTGGCCAGGGCCACCCAGATCTGAGCATGGTCGCGATGGTGCGGGTGGGCAACCGCGGATAATACGGCCAGCTCAGGCAGCTCGGTCGCCAGTTCCGGATCGGTGACCACCGGTACCGCCGACGGGTCCAGTACCAGCGGCGTCACGGTGGTGGGTGGGTTACCGAAGCCGATTACCAGCGGTTTGGCCGCCCATTTCGCGGTACGCCGGTTCGGGCAGACGACCATAAGCAAAACCGGGCATTTCAACCGAGCCCGCAGGGATGTGGTGTATACCGGCCATGACCAGGGTTTATCCGAGTCCGGCCGGAGCTGGATCTCCACCACAACCGCCAGGACAACGGCACCGCCACGGCGGAAGGCCAGCACGGCGTCGGCGTAGTACTCGGTAGGCGCCACCACGGCGGCGCGCTCCGAGTGGGGTTCCACGGTCTCGTAGTCGGGTAGCTCGTAGCCGAGCCCGGATAGTAACGAAGCGACCAGACGTGGCCGCTCCGTGAACATATCGATCACCACTTCATGCGGGGTCGAAGGCATGACCCGAACGCTAGCGCGTGACACCGACAAGTGATGAGCGACAGCGGTTTCCGGCTCAAATGCGTCAGCCGTCAGCGCCAACCATATGAGGGTGGAGGCCGCAGATGGTGCGGTGACTGCGCGGGGCCGTTCGGCGCTGACCGATGAAGAGGTTGCTGCCACGGATACGGCTGCTCAACTGCCGGGGCGTAATTCGCCGGGCGGTCGGGTCGGTTGTCGGGCGGCCAGTCATCGCCGGCTGCCGGTGCACGCCATGCCGACGGATTCGGGGCAGCGGTATCCGGCCGGGTTGTTTGGGTGGCTGGAAGGGCGGCCGCCGCCTGCTGGTAAGCAGCGACAATGCTCGCCGCCAGCGCATCAGGGCCCTTGGCGAACGCATGAACATCGATGGTCAAGCTGTGGAGAAAACCCGACGGCTCCAGCGCGATACCGATACCCCGGACATCAGCCGTCGTGACAGCCTTCGGTCCCCCCTGAGGTTTCACCGGCGCATTCGCTTGGACACCTTCGCTGGGTACCTCTCGAGCCTCGGACACTGCCACACTCAGGCCACTCATGATCATACCGATATCGGCTACCGCGGTAGGTGAGTCGGCACGGACCGTCGCAGTGACCTGGATCAGGTACTGAGCGGGCGCCTTATCTGTCAAGACATACCGCGTGTACGCAACGTACTCATGGGCTTCGACGCGATACTTGCCCAAGGCCGCTACCGCGGGGAATCCGGCACAACTGCTGGCATCGGACTGAATTTCCTGCCATTCCGGCATGCGCCGCGAATCGGTGTATCCGCAGCGCAGCAGGGTGGCGGAATCGACCGGCCGGTCCAAACGGCCGACCATGATGAGGACGTTGTCCGACCAGTTCGTAGCACCCTCTGAAGCCTTCGCCCAGGCGCAATACGCGCCGGGCAGGATCTCCCGAGGGATTTCGCGCCACTCCTGTGGAGCCTGGAGGGATATCCGGGGTGCCGCTACAGTATCCGGATGGACGGGCGTTGAGCGCACCTCGTTTTCGGCGAGGTATTCGGCGATGCTGACATAGCCCTCTGGACGACTCGACGTTACACTCACTCTTCATCACCTTCTATGTCGCGTATCTGGCCAGCCTTTCGGCCGGCCTTCCGGCCACTTCGCTCTACTCGAAGAAACCACTGCGGAGCATCAGGATGAGCCAAGAGTGAACGCGCCCGACTATGGTCTTTCAGATACTGCATAATCGATAAAAATGAATTGATGTCACATCGGACCAGATGAACCGGCAGTCCCAGTACACCCGGCCTGTCAAAAACCTTGTTCCGGGGTTCCACACCGGTACCCGAATACTCGACCTCTACCATCGGAGGAGACGAGTTGTACGCAGAAAAAGATGCCGACCTGAGTGCGCGAATATCATCCCATGGAATAAATTCCTCACGGCTCCGCCCGAACGGCAGCGCAGTTTTTCTGGCCACTCCGTCAGGATATATTTCCACCGTAATCATCCATCTGAATGCGATAGCCAGCAATACACCGATGACTGCCGCCGCCGACGCGAGCACCAGAATCCACGTGGCACCGGCTCGATCAGACTTGGACAAGGGCAACAAATAGCTACCGCCAGTTTTCCAATCGAGCCACGCACACAGCCCGTACAGCGCACACCCCGCCAGAGCACACAAACCGATGATCTGATTGGAATGCCCGATGACCAGTCGGATTCCGGGGCCGTGCGAGGTGTCGACATGGCCCCGGACGCCCGAATCACGGCGCCGGACCAACCATGACAGCTTGCCGATGAATGCGGATGCCGCGCCGAGCATCAGCAGCGCTCCGCCGCATGCACCGATCACCGGTATCCACCCGGCATCGAATGGGACCATGCCGAAGAGAAGCGCCGCCAGCACAAGAAATAGCAGCGCGAAGATCAGCGATACTACAAGAGCGCTTACAGAGCGGTCTACCGGCCAGTGCTCGCGCCATTCCACGTCGGGGAATCGAACATTATCTTCATCCATCGCTACCATAGCTTTTGAATCCCTTTGGAGGTTCCGTAAGCAGTAGCCCCGCCGATAACAATACCGGAAACGAACCCTATAGCCGTACCGACACCGGGTACCGCCGATCCAGCGAGAGCTCCCGTAGCGGCGCTGCCGATCACGGAACCCAAAACGGTTCCGGTGACCATGCCAGTCGCAGTACCGGCGGATTCGCTCACGATTGCCTCCGCGGGCGCCATCCCTCCTTCGATATCGTTCACAATTGCCGGTACTGTGCCGATCGCATTACCGATGATTCCCAGCCTGGTGATTCCAGGCGCGTATTTTCCCCAGTCCTGCACCCATTTCAGAACTGCTGCGTCGTCGGCGGTCTTTGCCGCCCCCTCCAACCCCATCTTCACACCGTCGGTCATCGCACCGGAGATTGCGGCGGCAGTCATTGCCGGCACGTCCGGTTTCCAGTGGGCCCAAGGGGATTCCGCGATCTCGTCCGGCAGCGCTCTGGGATCGTCGGTTTTGATCTGCTTGACGGCGTTCACGACGGCGGTGAGAGTTTCATCGGAAGCCATGCGTTCGAGTTCGGCGTTGGCGTCGGCGAGCCGTGCCCCCCACTGAGCGTCGGCGGTCATCAGAGCTTCCGCCAGACCTGGTAGGCGAGCGAGTTGGATCCCGGCCTCGGAGTTCCAGTCCTCGACCCCGGTCACACTCCAGTCCTCGCCGACCATGACGGGAGCGTGCGCGTAGTTACGGAAGAGCACCTTGATTTCGGTGAGGGTATGTTCCATCGCCTGGTAGGCGCCGGTGGCTGCCGCGGCAAGGTCGTCGTAGGCGGTGGCAATTGCCCGCATCTGCGTCTGTTCGCGGTCGGCTTTGCCTTCCGCCGCGACCTTGGCCTCACCTTTCCACATGAGGCCGTTGTGCAGCGTGTCGTACATGGTGGCTGCGGCTTTGATAATCCCGTCCGCAATGCCCGTCGCATTGGTCGCCACTGTGGGCAGGTTCGAAACGTCCCAGCTGAGAACCTCTGTCGGTGTAGCCATCTCGAACTACTTCACCGCATGCGGATCGCCGGAGTTGAGATCAACAGCGGCAGCGAGCCGACCGGCTGCATCGACATCGGTTCCGGTGAAGCTGTTCGCCGACATCGCCAACAGCCCGGACAGCTGGTTGAATCGCGCGTTGAGCAGGTTTTTCGCCCGCGTACTGGCCGCATTGGAACCCATCAGCGCGGCACCGACAGCCGAGCCCTTCAAGGTATTTCCGGCTCGTTCGGCATCGAGTTTCGGCACTGCGTCGATATCGCTGGGCAGCAGAGCCAACGCCGCCGCAGCCTGCCGCAGACTGTCCTCGTCCACCTCGATAGACATGTGTCCCCCTTCGCGCGTACATGTCCAGAACCGTAATCAGGTCCACCCCTTCGTACCATGACCACACTGACCAGTGGACATGGGGCGACGATCATTGTCGACCGAGTTACCCAATGTGGGGCGTGATAACCAGGAGCCACCGCACTCGCCGGTGCGATCCCGCATCGGCGGATCGGATCGCTGAAACAACCTTCCACTCGTAAGGCGTCCCGGGCTCGCCACCCCCGGGACGCCAGACATCGCGGGTACCGTCCCGCCGCCGATATGTGGGCGGTGCTACAGCGGAGTCCGCCTGCGAACGACTATCACACCACGCCGGTATCAGGTGCTGCACCGAACCCAGCGCTCGCCAGGCCGGTGAGGAAACCGGCCCACTCCGCCGCACCGAAGAGCAGAGGCGGGCCGCTGGGGTTCTTGGAATCTCGCACACCGACCAGCTCATCGCTCACGAAAGCAACCTCCACGCAATTCTGCTGACCGGAACTCCAGCTGCTCTTGAACCACCGAGCGTTGGACAGGTCGATCATTGTTCCCACTCCTTGCGCGCCTCGAGCACCAGGTCCCTGGACTCGTCTGGCGAACACGCTACTCGCCGCAGCCTTTCCACGGCCCGTCGATACAAAGCAACCTTGGCGTCTCCCTCGATATAGACCCTGCCGAAATAGCCCTCGGCGTAGGCCACCGACGGTTGACGCATCCGCGAAACCGGCAACGGCGGCAGGTCGAAAACTACGAATGACCCAGTGATCAATCCAAGAAGGTCTCTGGCATCCCGCTTCACGATGCGCATAGTGACACTCGGTAACCGTGAAACGGCAAGCAGGTGTGAGAGCTGATCCGCGGATACAGCAGGCCCGCCGACCGGAGTGTGCAGAATTGGCTCGGCAATCATCGCCTCGAAGTGAAAATCGCTCCTCTCGAGGATTTCTTGGCGCCGCATGACGATGTCGAGAGTCAGTTCGACGTTTTCCGGCGGCATATCCGGATACTCGGCCCATATCAGAGCTCGCCGGTACTCTCGGGTCTGCAACAGCCCTGGGAACAACGCGACTTCCCAGGACGCAATATGCATTGCGGACTCTTCCAATCCGATGAAGTGATTGAAGGTCTCGGGCACCACCTCGGCGTACGCCTGCCACCATCCGCCATCGGCGCCCTGGGATTGTCGTACCTCCTGAGCGAGATCGAGAATCGTCCTCCGCTCCACGTCCGAACTCGAGAAAGCGTTGCACAAAGCGTTCATCGCAAGATCGGTGATCTTGGTCTTGAGGCCGTCCTCCAGACGACCATAGGACTGCGGCGATACCTCGGCCGCACGCGCGGCACTGGCCTGCGTTATCCCCTCCCGCAGGCGCATTTTGCGCAGCTGGCGTCCCAATGCACGGCGGGGAAGCATGGACCCACTACCCACGATAGTTACCCTCGCTAACTGGATTGTCTCGATATGGAAGGCGCCGTGGTGGAAGTTCAGCTTTACCACGGCATTTCCCCAGTGAAGAGACCGCACAATCGCGCGTGCTTCCTATCTACTGGAGATGCGCCCCTGCGCGATGTTCCGTGACTCACCTTCGCGGAACATCCCCCGCAGCCGGAGATCTGGTGTGGAAGGGTCCGGCACTGTCCATGTGCCCCCGCCGGATCCTGCGCCGGGCGTAGGCCAAGACTAACCCGAGGAGTGAAAGATGGTGGATGATTGCACTTCTGCGCCACCGATCGAAGCCGGCGGCGGGCTATGTCCGCCGGTGCCCGCTGCCGTGGGAACAGCGGTAGCCGGACGGATCCGGTTCAGAACGGGGCGATCAGTTGCGTGAGTGCACGTTTCAATTCGTCGTGCGATACCGGGTCGATATGGAAGTCCTGGTAGCGGTGCCGGTAGACGTAGCGGCCGTCGTCGGCGATATCGAACCAGCTGAGGTAGCGCGGTTCCGGCGGCTCGGGATCGCGGAGCCGATGGCGTACCTGCAGGAAACCCGATCCCGCCCGGGGGGCTTTCAGCATCCGGCGCATATGGTCCGCAGGCTGCGGTTTTCCGCCGTTCCAGATCTCGTAGGTGTCACGCAGCCGATCGATACTCTCCACCAGTGGCGGGCGCGTGCCCTTGGGGACTTCACCGAGGATCTGCAGGAAGATTCGCGGGACAATCGCCGTGGTCCCGATCTGCACCACGAATTTTCCGTCGAAATCGGTTTCGGTGCCCGGGAACTGCACCACCGTGACCCCGGCGGTGCCGGCAAAGGCGCCGTAGGCGCGGATTCGGCGGCGCCGGCTACCCGACAGTGTGAGTGTGGCTTCGGGATCGGCCGCCGCCCGCAACGCGGATGTGAGATCAGGGTCGGCGCCGCGCGGGTATGCGGTTTCGATCCGCGCCGCCAGCCGCTGGTATTCGTCCTCCCAGCGCACCGACGAACGCAACTCCAGCGGATACGGATAGCGATCCTTACCCGTCTCCTTCCAGACGTGCATGAACTCGTCCGGCGTGAACTCCCATTTCACCGACGGTCTCCACGATCATCGGCCGGTTGCGCGGCGGGAGCATCGCCGCCCAGCACGCCGTCCAACAGCTGGGGCCGGGCACCGAACAACTCTTCCTCGCGTTCATGAACGAGGTAGTCGGGCACCTTGTGCTCCTCATCGCCCTCGCCCCGCTTGGCCCCCGCGCCGCCACCCATCATCCCGGGCATACCCGACATCCCCCTATTGGTACCCGCCGCGGCCGCCGCGGCAGCGGGCCCACCGGCCGGGCCGTTCGGCGCACCGCCGGGAGCTCCCGGGACGGTTTTACCCGGCGCCTGATTCTGCGGCGGCGCACCGCCGGGCATCCCGGGCGAACCGGGAGTCCCGGTAGGCACGCCGGGCGAACCGGGCGTGGTGGTCGAGGAGGTAGTCCGCTGCGGATCACCGGTCGGGGTGCCGGTAGTGGTACCCGACTGTTGCGTAGTGGGATTCTCGGTGCTGCTCGCCGTAGTCGTCTGGGGCTCTTCCGCCGAACCGGGGGTCTCCTGCGGCTGCTCGCCGGTTTCGTTCTGCCCCGGATTCTCACCGTTCGGCGCCTGCGAACCAGGTCCGGAGGTGGTGCCACCCGGGCCGCTGGTGGTCGTCCCGTTCGGTCCTGCCGGACCGGGCTGGTCGCCAGGGATCTGAACAGGGACGAAGGTCGGCACACCCTCACCCGCGGGCTGGTAGGTGGGTTTGTAAGCCGTGTTCATCACTTCGACGGCGGCCAGCCGCTGATCTTCCTTGTATGCGTCGAATGCGGCCTGCGCCGCCGGATCGGCCGCGCCGACCACGGTCTGCGCAACCTTGAAGGGGTCGTTCACAGAGGTAGTCACGGCGGTACCGCCCGGCGTCGCCCCTTGGGTGGGCGGTGGCGGTACGGACTTCTTCACCACCTCCGCACCGTAGGCGGCCGAGTGAATCCGCATACCGACGGCGTTTATGACCTCTTGCACATCGGTCGCCTGGTCGAAGAAAGTCCGCGAAGCCTGGTTCGCCGCATCCGCGAATTCGCCGGCCATACCATCGGAGAGCTCACGCTGGATGGACACGAGGGAACCGAACAGCGCACCACCCAGCGAGTTGGCAATCTCCTGGTAGATGTCCGCCACAGAATGCATGACCCCGGGCAACATTTCCTCGACCTTCGCGTGGATTTCCTCGTGCGAAAGCCCTTCGAAAAGCTCCATCCGAGTGATGTAGGCAGGATCCTGCCCACCATGCGAAACCTGGGAACCGAAATATTGTGCACCGGCCAGACTCTGCTGTCCCGAAATGCGGTCCTCCACGGATTCCGGCGCCATACCCATCGACGGGCCGAACTGTCCGAGGAGGCCGGGATTCTCATTCGTCATCGTTCAGTTCTCCGTCCCGATTTCAGGTTCGAGAGCTGTCACGATCTCCAGAACGCCGTCGCAGCGCTGAAGTCCGGCCTCGGCGCCTTCGAAAGTTCGGGACGCGCTGAACATGACAAAGCCAGCCTTGGTCCGCACATGAATGCCACAAACCCCCGGCTGCTCCGGGTCTTGCACCAGCAGAGCTTCCCGGCCATTTACCGTCAACGGCTCACTCGATCCGCTGTACCTCTGCAAATCCTCTTCCCAGGCGACATTGCCGGATTCGACCGAGAGGTCGCGAAGCTCGCCATCGAAGTCACAGGTCAAAAATGTGTATTCCGCTACTACATCCTGACCCCGGCGCCGTGTGGCCGGATCAAGACCCGCCTCGCTAACAGCCTCGTCACTGATCCATGTACACGGATCGAACACAACTTCGGGCCGACCCTGCGTCGTATATTCGTTCTCCAAAGGCGGCGGCTGCAAACGCGACTCGGTCAATGTCGGCCGCGTCGAGCCGGTTTGCGAGACTTCGGACGATGCGGACGCAGCCGAAGCCGTTTCACTTGTGTCACCGGAGGTCGAGCAAGCAACCAAGCCCCCAAGCGCCCCCACAGCGGCAATAACAGTCAACAAGTTCCGAGGGTTCATTCCACAGCCTCTCCAGCAACATTCAGTGCCCGACTATTCATCGCATCTGCCTCCTCGAACGCGCCGCCAGCGTGGAGGTAGGCTGCGGCCATCCGCAATGCAGCCTCCTTCAAACCTAGAAGCGCATCGGTCACCGCCGTTCCTTTGTCGACGAACCCTGCCTGCAGTTCCTGCGCCGACACGAACCCGCCGAATCCGGATAACCGGTACAAACTTTTGGAGTTCGTTATTTGCTGATCGAGGCAGGTGTCCACCAAGCGCGTGTAGACAGCCGCGCAGCGCTCCGCAGCTCCTCGCTCCATCCGGAAAGTCCCCGACACAGCCTGCTGATACAGCCCGTTCGCGGTCCCCTGCCCCACATCCATAGCGCTCAGCCCACCCTTCGTAAAACTTCACTCACCCTACTGGACGCACTCCGCCCCGCCAGGGTTCCCTCGTCTGCCCCGCTGGACTCGCTCGTACCCGGCAAATCCGGCCATGCTCCGTACTTCGGGACCGCTCAGTGAGCCGTTGAGGCAGCCGAGTCCTGCACTCCACAGTCGGTAGCCACGAACGGCGCGGCAGACGAGCGGGGGCGACGACGAGGCGGCATTCGGGTCGCCGGGAAGTCCGTATTCCGACTACCCACCGGCGACCACTCGCGCTCCCGAACCCCCGACCTCCCATTCCGCAAGAACCCCGTGCACCGCGCCCTCAATCGCGGCATAGTGAGTTACATCACCACATCAACCCGGCGCGTATCACTGCGTCCGAGTCGAACGAGGAGTTCCTCATGACCTACGCCAAGCCCGGTGCCGACGGCAGCATCGTCAGCTATGCGAATCGATACGACAATTTCATCGGTGGTGAATGGACCGCGCCTGTCGAAGGGAAATATTTCGACAATCCGTCGCCGGTCGACGGTGAAACCTTTTGTGAGGTAGCGCGTTCCACCGCGCCCGATGTCGAGCTGGCGCTGGATGCCGCGCATGCCGCCGCCGACGGCTGGGGTGCGACTTCCACGACCGAGCGCGCGAATATCCTGAACAAGATCGCCGATCGGATCGAGGAGAATCTCGAGGCCCTCGCCGTCGCGGAGACCTGGGAGAACGGGAAACCGGTCCGTGAGACCAAGGCGGCCGATCTGCCGCTGGCGGTCGATCATTTCCGCTATTTCGCCGGCGCGATCCGGGCCCAGGAGGGCGGGATCAGCGAGATCGATGCCGATACGGTGGCGTATCACTTCCATGAGCCGCTCGGGGTGGTCGGGCAGATCATTCCGTGGAATTTCCCTATTCTGATGGCCACCTGGAAGCTGGCCCCCGCGTTGGCGGCAGGGAATGCGGTGGTACTGAAGCCGGCGGAGCAGACGCCGGCGTCGATCCTGAAGGTTGTCGAACTGATCGCCGATCTGCTGCCACCGGGTGTACTGAACGTGGTGAACGGGTTCGGGGTGGAGACCGGTAAGCCGCTGGCGTCGAGCCCGCGGGTGGCGAAGGTGGCGTTCACCGGGGAGACCACCACCGGGCGGTTGATCATGCAGTACGCCAGCGAGAACATCATCCCGGTGACGCTGGAGCTCGGCGGTAAGAGCCCGAATATCTTCCTGCCGGATGTGATGGCCGCGGACGACGATTTCCTGGACAAGGCGGTCGAGGGGTTCGTGATGTTCGCGCTGAACCAGGGTGAGGTGTGCACCTGCCCGTCGCGTGCGCTCATCCATTCGTCGATCTACGACGAATTCATGGCCCGGTGTGTGGAACGGACGAAGGCCATCGTGGGCGGCGATCCGCTCGACGACGCCACCATGATCGGCGCGCAGGCCAGCAACGATCAGTTCGAGAAGATCATGTCCTATATCGATATCGGCAGGAAGGAAGGCGCCGAGGTGTTGACCGGCGGCAATGCGCGCACGGTCGACGGCTACCCGAACGGTTTCTACGTGGAGCCGACCATTTTCAAGGGCAGTAACGATATGCGGATCTTCCAGGAGGAGATCTTCGGGCCGGTCGTCTCGGTCACCACCTTCGATTCCACCGAGGAAGCCCTGAAACTGGCCAACGACACCCTGTACGGCCTGGGTGCCGGCGTGTGGACCCGCGACGCCAACACCGCCTACCGCCTCGGCCGCGGTATCAAGGCGGGCCGGGTGTGGACGAACTGCTACCACGCCTATCCGGCGCACGCGGCGTTCGGCGGTTACAAGAAGTCGGGTATCGGCCGGGAGAACCACGCCCAGATGCTGGACCACTACCAGCAGACCAAGAACCTGCTGGTGAGCTACGCCCCGCAGAAGCTCGGATTCTTCTGATGCCGGAGCCGAACCGGGTGGAACTCACCGCGGCCGCGGCCCGCCTGCTGCACGACTTGATCGAGCGGCACGGCCCAGTGATGTTCCACCAGTCCGGCGGCTGCTGCGACGGCAGCGCGCCCATGTGTTACCCGCGCGGCGAGTTCCGGGTCGGCGGGCAGGACGTGCTGCTCGGGGAGGTCGATACGGATACGCCGTTCTGGATGAGCGCCGACCAGTACGAATACTGGAAACACACCCATCTGACGGTGGACGTGGTGCCCGGCCGCGGTAGCGGGTTCTCGCTGGAGGCGCCGGAGGGTGTGCGCTTCCTGATCCGTTCGCGGCTGCTCACCGACGACGAATTCCTCCAACTGGAGTCCGCGCCACCACCGAGGACGGGCGCAGATATCCCCGATTAGCTGGGTCGCGCCCATGACCGTCCGGGTCCGGCGACAGTCCGGGTCCGGACGGTCCGGGACACCGACCGGCTGCGATGAGCGTCCGGCGGTGGGAGCCCCTGCTCAGCGGAAGTGACCGGGCCACGCTCGAGCGGGGGCTGAAGGCGATGTACTCGTGAAGAAAACCGACGTACGCGCGATGCGGGACGCCTACGAGGGCAGGTCCGGGTACCGATTCCGCGGTCAGGAATGCTCGCGCAGGTACTCCAGGTAGAACCCGCGCAGCGCCTCGGCGAGATCGCCGTCACCGGCATGGACGTAATCGTCGAGCATCGGGACCACCCATTTGATATCGGCCTCGCTCTCCCCGGCCCGCCCCGCCGTGGCCTCCGCGGCGGGTATGCGAGTGAGCAGCTGCCAGAGGAAACGGATATCGCCGTGCCGCACCGCGAGCTTGACCGCCCGATCGTGCAGTTCCTTCGACGACAGGCCTTCCAACTCCTCGTTCGTGCCCATACGCCGACTCTAATCCCGCCCGTGGTGTCCGGTCGTGTTTCCGGCCGGGAGCTTCGTCCCGCGTGGCGTTCGGCGGACCGGGCGGCGCGCGTGATGCGATGGCGTGATGACCGACGACATCGACCCCGTCCCCAGCGGCTTCCAGGTCAAACGGGCCTACGAGGCACCCGAACCGGATGACGGTTACCGGGTGCTCGTCGATCGGCTCTGGCCACGCGGGGTGACCAAATCCGCGGCCCGGATCGACGAATGGGCCAAGGACCTCACGCCCTCGACCGAGCTGCGCCGCTGGTTCCACGAAGATCCGCAGAGCCGCCGCGACGATTTCGCGGACCGGTATCGCGAAGAACTCGCGGGCCGGACGGCGCGGGAGATACTCGTCCGGTTACGCGGCCTGGCGCGGACCAACCCGCCGGTCACCCTGATCACCGCGGTCAAAGATCCAGGTAGCAGCCACATTCCCGTACTACTCCAGTCCCTGGGCGAATAGCCGGATCACGGCGGGAACGGACCGGTCGCCATGCGCCCCTGCGAGCTCCGGTCCCACGCCGGTGTTGCTGCGGCGCAGACGCCGCCGGCCATTCGCGATATGCGGCCGGCACATCGGCGGCCGCATGTGCCGGAGACGCGAAACGTATCGGCCGAGGCGAACCCGGAGCGAACCCTGCCCTCGGGCTCCCACCGGCGACGAGACCCTGGCGGCATCCGAACGAACTCGCGAAAATCCACTCTGAACTGCCCGAATAATCCGATTCCGGGCCGCGTTCACACCGAATTCATCCAACCCTCCCGCATTTCTTAGAGCGCACAGGGGCTGGTACGGGGTAGCTTCGATGTGGCGGGTCACGCGTTGTGGCTCGCTCGGGAGGTCCTGACCGTGACTGAGCAACTCAGTACGAGGGGGCCGGCACCCGGCCCTCGTGGCTGCTGACGCACCCCGTCCGCAGCCATCCGGACCGACCGGCCCAGCGAGACTGTCTGTGTGGGTGCCGCGCAGACCTAGGAGCCTACCGTGACTGATAATCGCTCCGTATCCGCCCCCTCGGCGAATTCTCGCTTCATTGAGAAAGGTTTGAAGACCTTCGTCATCGACACCTCCGTGCTGCTGTCCGACCCCTGGGCGGTGACCCGGTTCGGTGAACATCAGGTGGTGTTACCGCTGGTCGTGATCAGTGAACTCGAAGGTAAACGGCACCACCACGAACTCGGCTGGTTCGCCCGGGAAGCCCTGCGCATGCTCGACGATCTGCGGGTGACCCACGATCGGCTGGACGAGCCGTTGCCGATCGGCACCGACGGCGGCACATTGCAGGTGGAACTGAACCACACCGATCCCACGGTGCTACCGGTCGGTTTCCGCACCGAAAGCAATGATTCCCGCATCCTGGCCTGCGCGTTGAATCTCGCCGCGGACGGCCACCAGGTGGTGCTGGTGTCCAAGGACATCCCGATGCGGGTGAAGGCCAGCGCGGTAGGTCTGCGCGCGGAGGGATATCACGCTCAGGACGTGGTGACCTCCGGTTGGACGGGTATGGCCGAAATCGACACCGCGTCCGAAATCGTCGACCAGCTCTACAGCGAATCGGTCGTCGACCTCGACGAGGCCCGCGAACTGCCCTGCCACACCGGGATCCGGCTGCTGGGCAACAATTCCAGCGCACTCGGCCGGGTCACCGCGGACAAACGCGTACAGCTGGTGCGGGAACGGGAGGCCTTCGGGCTGCACGGCCGATCCGCGGAACAGCGGGTCGCGCTCGATCTGCTGCTGGACGAAAGCGTCGGGATCGTCTCGCTGGGCGGCCGGGCCGGTACCGGTAAATCGGCGCTGGCACTCACCGCGGGCCTGGAAGCGGTGCTGGAGCGGCGCACTCAGCGCAAGGTCGTGGTGTTCCGGCCGTTGTACGCGGTGGGCGGACAGGAACTCGGCTATCTCCCCGGTAGCGAGAGCGAGAAAATGGGCCCGTGGGCACAGGCCGTTTTCGATACGCTCGACGGGCTGGCCAGCCGTGAGGTGATGGAGGAGGTGCTCAGCCGGGATATGCTCGAAGTACTTCCGCTGACCCATATTCGCGGTAGGTCACTGCACGATTCGTTCGTGATCGTGGACGAAGCACAATCGCTGGAACGTAATGTGCTGCTCACCGTTCTGAGCCGGTTGGGCAGCGGGTCTCGCGTGGTACTCACCCACGATGTGGCGCAGCGCGACAACCTGCGGGTGGGCCGGCACGACGGTGTCGCGGCCGTGATCGAAAAGCTCAAGGGCCACCCCTTGTTCGCGCATATCACCCTCACCCGCAGCGAGCGGTCGCCCATCGCCGCACTGGTCACCGAGATGCTGGAGGAGTACGCGCCGAGCGCCTGATGCGCGCATAGCCGGTCGGCGCCGCATCCCTGGACCGCACAGGTCCGCGATATTCGGCGCCGGCCGCACATCGAACCAACCGGCGAGGCCGTTCGAGGGCCGCCACGGCGCCCTCGAACGGCCGTATTCAACGAGCCGGACGATGGATCGGTCCCGCGCACGCCAGGACGATGTGGTGCTCAGCGGCCGAGAACAGCCTTGACGAGACCCACCGCGGTACCGCGGAGGAAGTTCTCCCAGCTGAAGTGGTCGTGCCAGAGGATGATCCGGCCGTCCACCAGTTCGAAAGTGCCCATCACCCAGAATTCGATACGGACGGGTCCGAAGCGCAGGATATCGGTGCGATCGGTGAGCACGACCGCGCCGTCGGCGGCGATATGGTGCATTCGCGCGGAGAACCCGAACTGTTCCCGGTCCAGCCCGCGCAGCAGTTTGCCGACCCGGCGCGCACCGCGCACATCCGGTAGCGAGGTGTTCTTCCAGACGATATCGGGATGCACCAGTTCCAGCGCTTCGCCGATCGCGCCGATTTCCATCGCGGTGAAGAATTCGCGGACGGTGGTGACCGCGTCCTGGTTCAACTCGGTTTCCATCTCACGAGCCTAGAGCAGGGCCACGCCGCGCGCCGGTGCTCGGCGCCGAAGACCGGGCCGGACTCAGGGAGCTAGAGCAGCTCGACCTCGTCGAACCGGACGGTCATACTGTGCCGCCGGGCCCGGAGTACACCACCCTCACGGTGGACCAGCCCCTCGTCGAAGTCGATCCGTAGTTCGCCGCGATGGGGATCGACCTCCCGCACGACGCCACAGACATCCCAGAACGGTCCGCCGGGAAAGTAGACGACGTCGCCCGGTGCGTATTCGGTAGTCCCCACACCGGCACTGTAGCCGTCACGCCCGCCGCGCGAACGGGTTCCGTTCGACCCGTCACCGACTCGGGCAACCGCACGTCGTTCCCGGGGAGCGGCTGCGTATAAGCGGCAACGGGGCCCGGACGACCGGATCGGACGTGTTGCGCCCGAGCCGGTTCCGGCGCGTGGGCTGTCAGCCCAGGAGGTTCCAGTCCTCCAGGTCCTGGTACAGCGGGAAGTCCTGGGCCAGTTTCGACACCCGGCCGCGCAGTGCGTCCAGATCGGCGCCACCGGCGAGGGCAGTGCCGATGATATCGGCGACCTCGGTGAACTCGGTATCGCCGAAACCGCGGGTCGCCAGGGCGGCGGTGCCGATACGCAGACCGGAGGTCACCATCGGGGGGCGCGGGTCGAACGGGACCGCGTTCCGGTTCACCGTGATGCCGATTTCGTGGAGCAGATCCTCACCCTGCTGGCCGTCGATATCGGAGTTGCGCAGGTCCACCAGGACCAGATGCACATCCGTACCGCCGGTGAGCACGCTGACCCCGTTCTTCGCGACATCGGCCGCGGTGAGGCGTTCGGCGAGGATTTCGGCGCCCGAGATCGTGCGCTGCTGCCGCTCCGCGAACTCCGGCGTGCCCGCGATCTTGAAGGCTACGGCCTTGGCCGCTATGACATGCATGAGCGGGCCGCCCTGCTGGCCGGGGAACACCGAGCTGTTCAGCTTCTTGGCGTAGTCCTGCTTGGCCAGGATCAGACCGGACCGCGGGCCACCGAGCGTTTTGTGCACGGTCGAGGAGACGACATCGGCGTAGGGCACCGGCGACGGGTGCAGCCCGGCCGCGACCAGCCCGGCGAAATGCGCCATATCCACCCACAGGTAGGCGCCGACCTCGTCGGCGATCTCCCGGAACGCCGCGAAATCCTGATGCCGCGGATACGCCGACCAACCGGCCACGATGACCTTCGGCCGCGATTCCCGGGCGATCGCCCGGACGTTGTCCATATCCACGCGATGGTCTTCTTTGGACACCCCGTAGGAGTGGACCTCGTACAGCTTGCCGGAGAAGTTCAGTCGCATACCGTGGGTGAGATGGCCGCCGTGGGCGAGGTCCAGGCCGAGCAGCCGGTCGCCCGGATCCATCAGCGACATCAGCACCGCGGCATTGGCCTGCGCACCCGAATGCGGCTGCACATTCGCGAAATCCGCACCGAACAGCGCCTTCGCACGCTCGCGGGCCATGTTCTCCACCACGTCGACATGCTCACAACCGCCGTAGTAGCGGCGGCCGGGGTAACCCTCGGCGTACTTGTTGGTGAGCACACTGCCCTGCGCCTGCAGCACCGCGCGCGGCACGAAATTCTCCGACGCGATCATCTCCAGGGTGTCGCGCTCACGGGCGAGCTCACCCGCCATCGCGGCGGCGAGCTCCGGATCGAGCTCACCGAGAGACTGGGTATTGACAGAGGCGGTCGTCTGCGTCACGGCGCCAGTCTATGTTCACGGCGACTCCTCCGGCGGCGCGGGGTCAGGGGCCTGTTGCCCCTGGGCCCGCACGTTGACACCGGCCTCGAGGTCGACAGCCGCGCTCGCAGGTCGACCCAGCTCTCGCAGATTGACGTCGGACTCGCGTCAGACCGTCTGTGAACGGGTGGTTGCCATTCAGAACGCGCTCCGCGGCGTGCCGGGAGCTGGTCGATCTGCTTGCTACCGCGGACCGCCCACGAAGGGGCGGGCTGCAATTTCTCGAGAGGTGGGGCCCTGTCGGGTCCGGTTCTTCACTCCTCCGCTTCCCCGCTCCCGAACCAGGCGGACCCCACCCGGGAAAGGTGAACAGTCGGGAAAGGTTGGCGGAGGCGAGCCGGGCTCCGGAGCCGGCTCGACCGGCCGGATCAGCGCAAGGACGACGGGATGAGGGGGTCGTCCAGGAGGCGGCGGAACCGGTCGGCGCGGTCGTCCGCATCGGCGGCGCGGTCCAGCCAGCCGCCGAGCAGTTTGTAGCCCTCCACGTACGTGCTGATGTAGGCACGCCACAGTGGGGACGACAGGAAGCGCAGGGATTGGCGGGCGCGGTCGGGGGTCGTCAACGACCAGCGTTCCAGGAAGCCGGCCACTTCGTCGGCGTCCTTGCCCTGATCGTGCAGCATGAGTGCCGCATCCTGGCGGACACCGAGCAGCTGCGCCGAGGCCTCGGACAGGCGTTCGGCGCGTTCACCGTCGAACCGCAGGCCCAGATCCGCGTAGATCTCCTGCGCCCACTTACCCCAGCCGGGGCCGATGATCGAACTCAGTGCCAGGTCCGCGAGACCCTCGGCCATCAGGCACTGTGGCGTGTTCACCAGGAAGATGGTCTGTTCGCCGTGTCCGGCGGCCACCAGCCCGGCCTCCTTGCGGCAGTGTTCGGTGTGATGGCCCGGGTACGCCTCGTGCGCGATCAGCTTGGGCAGTACCGCCATGTGCTGGCGCAGATCGGAGTTGATCGCGACCGTCGAGCGGTAGTTGCCCAGGTAGTAGTTGAAACCGGACCACGGCTTGTCACCGACCACCTCGTAGGTGACATGTTCGTGGTCGGGCAGCGGGTACCGCGCACGGACGAGCTCGCGCAATGCTCCGGAGAACGCGTGCACACAGTCTTCGAGCCGGTCCGGTGGAATCTCGTCGGCCTTGCGATGCGCGGCCATCCGTTCGGCGAGCGGCCCCTCGCCGCCCAGCACCTCGTCGATCTTCTGGTGCGCCTCCCGGTATTCGGCCGGGTCGCCGGCAGCGATATCCACATCGAAGTACCGGCCGACCTCGTCCACGAAGCCGATCTCCTCGCCCGCGAACTTGCGCGCGGAACACTCCAGCGCCCGCAGATGCGCGTCGAGGAACGCGGTGCGCTGCGGCCTCAGCCCGGCGGCCGGTAATTCGGCGCGCAACCGCGTGGCGGTACGGGCCAGCTCACGAGGTTCGGGCCGGGGCCCGTTCTCGATCTCGCGCCGTAACTGCGCATCGCCGGTGTAGGCGTCGACGAATCCCTCTTCGAGCCGGTCGAATGCCAATCCGAGCCGCAGGTATTCCGTAACCACAGGGTGGGCGTGCATCCATCCGACGATAGCCGCGAACGCGGTCTCGCGCGGTCCGGCCCGGCGCCTACCTGCGCCCCCGCCCGGATGACCCCTCTGGGCTGTGGTTATACCGACTCGTAATGGACCCCCTCGTCGGCCCACTCGTACCCGAGGGGCAGAATTCAGCCATGAGGGCACAGCCAGAGCACCGGACCGACCGCACCAGAGGTCACCGAGAGCACGGCATCTCACAGGTACGGCACCGGGACAACGAGTGTCCGGCAGAGTGGAGCGCTGAGTAGATGGCCAAGGCGAGCGAGCCCAGTCCCTATGTCGAATTCGACCGGAAGCAGTGGCGCGAACTGCGCAAATCGACTCCGCTGGTACTCACCGAAGAAGAATTGATCGGGCTGCGCGGCCTGGGCGAGCAAATCGACCTCGAAGAGGTCGCGGAGGTCTATCTGCCGCTCGCGCGACTCATCCACCTGCAGGTTGCCGCGAAACAACGGCTGTTCGCCGCGACTGCGACCTTCCTCGGCGAAAAGCATCCCGATAAACAGGTGCCGTTCGTGATCGGAGTCGCCGGCAGTGTCGCCGTCGGTAAATCCACCACCGCTCGTGTTCTGCAGGCACTGCTGGCCCGCTGGGACCACCATCCGCGGGTCGATCTCGTGACCACCGACGGATTCCTCTATCCCACGGCCGAACTCACCCGCCGTGGCATCATGCACCGCAAGGGCTTCCCGGAAAGTTACGACCGGCGCAAACTGCTGCGTTTCGTCACCGAGGTGAAATCGGGCGCCGAAGAGGTATGCGCACCGGTGTATTCACATATTTCCTACGATATCGTTCCCGGCGAATTCCATTGTGTCCGCCAGCCCGACATCCTGATCGTCGAGGGCCTGAACGTCCTGCAAACCGGTCCACGCCTCATGGTTTCGGATCTGTTCGATTTCTCGATCTACGTGGACGCCCGGATCGAAGATATCGAGAACTGGTATGTGCGCCGATTCCTGAGCCTGCGCGCCACCGGATTCGCCGATCCTCGGGCCCATTTCCACCATTACGCGAGACTCACCGATTCCGAGGCGACCGCAGCCGCCACGGATATCTGGAATTCCACCAACCGCCCGAACCTGGTGGACAACATCCTGCCCACCCGTCCCCGCGCAACCCTGGTCCTGCGTAAGGATTCCGACCACAGCATCAACCGCCTCCGCCTACGAAAGCTCTAGCGCGTCCTTCAGGTTCCGTAGCGGCGGTGGCGAGCCGCGTAGTCGCGGAGGGCGCGCAGGAAGTCGACGCGCCGGAATTCGGGCCAATAGACCTCGGTGAACCAGATTTCGGAGTAGGCGCTCTGCCAGAGCAGGAAGCCGGAGAGCCGCTGTTCGCCCGAAGTGCGGATCACCAGGTCCGGGTCGGGCTGGCCGGAAGTGTAGAGGTGCTGGCCGATGGCGTTGACCGTGATCGACTGGACCAGGTCTTCACCGGTCTCCCCTGCAGCGATCTCCTGCCGGACCAGCTGGCGGACCGCGTCGGCGATTTCCTGGCGGCCGCCGTAGCCGATGGCGACGTTGACGTGGGTGCCGGTGCGTTCGCGGGTACGTTCGGTCGCGGTGCGCATTCGCTTGGCGACCAGATCGGGGAGCCCGTCGAGGGTACCGACGATCCGCACTCGCCAGTTCTGCTCGGGGGCGGCGAGTTCCTCGACCACGTCGGTGATGACTTCGAACAGGGTTTCCAGTTCTTCCTGACCGCGGTGCAGGTTTTCGGTGGACAGCAGATAGACGGTGACCAGCTCGATTCCCTCGGCTTGGCACCAGCTGACCAGTTCGGCGACCTTGAGTGCACCGACCCGGTGCCCATGGGTGATATCGGTGAACCCGTTCTCCCGGGCCCAGCGGCGATTGCCGTCACACACCACGGCGACGTGGCGCGGATGCTGTTTATCTGCAAGCTTCTTGGCCAGACGGGCCTCGTAGATGCGATAGGGAAAGCCCCGCAGCCGACTCGGAAATTCCACGACGACCTACAGTACGCCTTTTCCGGGTTTCATCCGCATTCGCCGCCGAACGTGGGGTGGGCCACAGTCGCCCGTGTTCCCGGCGAAGCCGGTACAGTGACAAACGAAGCAACCTACGCTGCCGTAGGTTACCGGCAAGTCAAGGGCTGTCCGGCGGTTCGACGAGGAACCCTCAGGGCCGCCACAACAGCCGGGACCGACGCCGTGACCGTCCCCGCCGATCCAGGAGGTTCCGTGTCCGACCCGGCAGACCCGAGATCCGGCACCGGCGAGCCGCCGGAAGACCCCGACAACACGCTGCGGCACTCCCACGACATCGACAGCTTCGACAACACACGAAACCCCGACGACGATCCGGTGCCCAACCCCGCCGAATCCCTGGTCGCGCTTGTCAAACCCCGGATGCGCGGCTGGATCCACACCTGGGCCACCGGAATCGCCGCCATCGCGGTGATCGGGCTGGTCGCCGCCGCCACGACCGTTTCGACTACTGCCGTCGTCGCGACCGCCGTCTACGGACTCACCATCTGCGCACTGTTCGGAATAAGTGCCACCTACCACCGGATCACCTGGACCACCGTGCGGGCCCGGGTCCGGATGAAACGCGCCGATCATTCGATGATCTTCCTTTTCATCGCGGGCACCTATACCCCGTTCGCTCTGCTCGGCCTGCCCACCTCCACGGGCCGGATATTGCTGGCGGTGGTGTGGTCGGGGGCGCTGGCCGGGGTCGCACTGAAGATGCTCTGGCCACACGCCCCGCCCTGGGTCGGAGTACCCCTGTATCTACTGCTCGGCTGGGCCGTTGTACCGGTGGGCGGGGAACTCTACCGGTCCGTCGGGCCGGCGGCGGTGCTGCTGCTGGTTGCCGGCGGGCTCGCCTACAGCATCGGCGCGGTGCTCTACGCGACCAAATGGCCGAATCCGTGGCCCACCACCTTCGGCCACCATGAGTTCTTCCACGCTGCCACCGTGTTCGCTGCGCTGTGCCACTACATAGCGATATGGCTGGTGTTGCTGGATTGACCGGCCACGGCCCTGCGCGTGATCGCAGGCCGATAGTGGGAATATGCCCGGCAGTGTCGATTAGGCTGCTGATTCGTGTCCTTCGATACCGGCCGCTCCGCCGACCGCGGCCGCCGCGGGTAGTCCGGCGATGAGCGACGGCAGTACGGTCCGGCGCCGGCCCGGCACGATCTCCCGGCTGATGCTGTGGAGCGTCCGCGCCCGCGGGGGTCTGTCGCTGATGGTCATCGCCGCACATTTCGCCGGTCTCGCCGTGATCGTCACCCAGCTATGGCTCATCGGATTCCCGAGCCGCGTGGATACCGGCCAGTTGGGCGGGCTGGCCGCCGTCACCGTCTACCCGGCCTTGGCGATCCTGGCGGGGATCGGTTTGGCCATCCGCGACCGGATGGCCTATTTCGGCTGGCTCGACCAATCGCGCAAACCCACACCGAACGAGGCGCGGCGCCTCCTCCGCCTCCCCATCGCGGTATCGCTGCGGGCGATCGCCATGTGGACACCCGGAGTGGTGATCTCGGCGGCGCTGCTGGCCCGGCTCACCGAGGAGAACGATTTCGTCGTCCTGCTCGCCATGTTCACCATCGGTGGGCTCGAATCGGCCGGTCTGACCTACCTCGTCGTCGACCGGGTCATCCGACCGGTGGTGCCCATCGTCGCGGGTGTCCTCGGCGCGACCATGCACTGGAGTTCCTCGGTTTTCGTCCGTGTCGCGCTGGCCTGGGCGGTATCCGGCGCGATGCCGCTGAGCGCATTGATCGTCGTGCTGGCGGATCCGTCCTCCACTCAGGACCACCGGATCCGCACCGGTATCTATCTCGCGGCGATCAGCCTGGCGGTCGGCGTGGGCGCCACCTGGGCGCTGGCCCGGGCCGTCGCCACCCCGCTCCGCGCCCTGCGAATCGCGGTGGACCGCATCACCCGGGGTGACCTGGACGTGCGGGTGGCGGTGGGCAGTGCCAGCGAGATCGGGCGGCTGGAACATTCGGTCAACGAGATGTCGGCGAATCTGCGGGAACGGCTGCGACTGCGCGATGTGTTCGACCGGCATGTCGGCGAAGAGGTCGCCGAACGCGCACTGGCCGGCGGGGTCGACCTGACCGGCGATGTGCGGGAAGTGACGGCGCTGTTCGTGGACGTCACCGGATCGGTGGCGATTTCCACCGGACTGCCGCCGCAGGAATTCGTCGCCAAACTCAACCGGTTGATGGCGACCGTGGTCGCAGCCACCGAGGAGAACGACGGACTGGTCAACAAGTTCGAAGGCGATGCGGCGCTGTGCATATTCGGCGCACCGATCGCCCTGGCGGACAACGCGACCCCTGCGCTGCGCGCGGCCCGCCGGATCCGGGACGAGATCGCGGCGGCCGGGGAGCTGGATATCGGTATCGGGGTCGCCCGGGGCCGGGTGTTCGCCGGCGACCTCGGCACCGACACCCGGCGCGAATACACCGTGATCGGCGACGCGGTGAACGCGGCCGCCCGGCTCACCACCCGCGCCAAGGAGGTGCCGCGGCGCATCCTGGTATCGCAGAGCGTTGTCGACGCCGCCACGGCGGACGAGCGGGAGAAGTGGGTGAAACACGGTGCCGTGGCACTTCGCGGCATCACCGAACCCACCTCCGCGTGGACCGACCGCGAACCCGGGCCGACACCGTAAGAATCGGCAGTCGCGGCGGCTTCTCGTCCTCCACCGCCCTCGCTCCGGCGTACATCCGCACAAATCCGGCTGCCGAGGTGCCCGAAGCGTGACGGCCCTGGCTCGCCCATCCAGCCGCGAGAGCCGCATCGAGCACAGCCCGCCGGGCAGCCAGGAATTCGGCGATGCCCACAATCGGAGCCCTCGGGTGGTAGGCGCGCCGGCCTGTACCGGAGTGAAACAACCGTTAACGGCATGATCTGAGCGCTGAAGCAGCGGCCCGGCGGCGCCCAGCGTGCCCGGCAGAACTCATTGCACCGCGCACCCGACGGCCCCGTACGCAGGGATTTCTCGGCGGGCCGCCCCACCTATTCGGAGCCGTCGACCGGAGGCGCCCGGCGGTTCCGCAGAAAGGTCTCGCCGGCCTAATGCGGAGCGAGTACGGGCCCGCCCCTCGGCGCCCGGCCGACAACCGCGCAGTCACCGGCGATGACGAACGCACCGGTGCGCGTGGGCGTACGGAACGCGGCCGCCAAGCCTTCACGGCGCAGACCGGTACGGCGCCGTGGAGCGGGGTCACCGGCTACTCGGGCACAGTTCGACCTGCTTCCCCGGTAAGAGCGGCACGCAGATCATCCGGTGTCGTCACCGGCAGATCGCAGACCGTACCGCGGCACACATACGCCGCGGCGGTGCCCTCGATGGCGGGGCGGCCGGCGAGCAGCGGGACGGTATCCGCGGGCGCCCGCACGATGATCGCACCGCCGGGGGCGTGCGCACGGGCGACCTCCAGCAGTTCCACATCACCCGCCGGCACATAGCCGGTCGTGGATATCGCGATCTGCAGCGGGCCCTGGAGCGCGGCCTCGGCCACCGTCAGCCACTGTCCGGCCGAACGCGGCGCCTTGGCGAGTACCACCGCGCCACGTGTCAACGTCTGCTCGGCCAGTTCGCGGTAGCGGCCGGCGTGCTCGGGTTCCACCACAGCGGACGCTGTCAGCAGAGCTTCGGCGAGCACGGACGCCCCCGCCGGGGTGGCGCCGTCGATGGGGTCGCGGGGGCGGGCGATAAGCGTTTCCGCGTCGTCGGCGGTATCGAACCAGCTGCCGGGTTCGTCCGGGTCGGCGAAATGGGTGATCGCCGAATCCAGGATCCGCTGGATATCGGGCAGCCACCCGGCCGACCCGGAGTATTGGTGCAGCGCCAGCAGTGCGGTCGCCAGCCAGGCGTAGTCCTCGAGTACGCCCGCCGAACTCCCGGCGACTCCGTCCAGCGAGGCCCGCAGCACCCGGTCGCCGGCCACGTGGATGTCGAGGATCACCCGGGACAGCTCGTCGGCGGCATCGAACCAGTCGCGCCGGTCCAGTGCGCGGGCGGCCTCGCACAACGCGGTGATCGCCATACAGTTCCAGGCGGTGACCATCTTGTCGTCCCGCTCGGGTTGCGGGCGACGGCCGCGGGCGGCGCGCAGAGCGGTGCGGATACGTTCGAATCGCTCGATGTCTTCGGGGTCGCGGACACGGGTGAGCACGGAACTGCCCTGTTCGAAGTTGCCGCCCGTGGTGACCCCGAAGATCTCGCCCGCCCAGGCCCCGTCGATCGGGCCGAGTTCGCCGACCAGTTCGGCGGGATTCCATACATAGGTGGCGCCCTCCATCCCGGGCGCACCCGGTTCCACCTGCGTATCGGCGTCCAGCGCGGAGGCGAAACCGTTCGCGGTGGCCAGATCGTCGAGAAGGAACCCGACCAGTTCCTCGGTGATCCGGTGAGGCAAGGGATCGTCCGGTGTACGCCGGGCCAGATGCGCGTAGAACCGCAGCAGTTGCGCATTGTCGTAGAGCATTTTCTCGAAATGCGGGACCACCCACGCGGCGTCCACCGAATAGCGGGCGAAACCGCCGCGTAACTGGTCGTAGATACCGCCGCGGGCCATCGCCTCGGCGGTACGGTCCACCACCGCGCGTACCTCGGGATTGCCGGTGCGCTCCCAACTGCGCAGCAAACCCTCGAGAAGCGCGGCGGGCGGGAATTTCGGGGCGCCCCCGAAACCACCGTGGACCTCGTCGAAATCGCGGACCACCGCCGACACGGCATGGTCCAGCAGCTGCGGAGTTATCCGGAGTTCGCTCTCGGGCAGCCCACCGGCCTGCGCGCGCAGCGCATCGGCAACCTGATCGGCCGCGGTATCCACATCGGCGCGCCGGTTCCGCCAGGTATCGGTGATCGCGGTGAGCAGTTGCGTGAACGACGGCATCCCGCCGCGCGGCACCTTCGGGTAGTACGTCCCGCAGTAGAACGGTTCGCCCGCCGGGGTGAGGAAACAGGTCATCGGCCAGCCACCCTGGCCGGTCATGGCGACGGTGGCGTTCATGTACACGGCGTCGATATCCGGGCGTTCCTCCCGATCGACCTTGATGCAGACGAATTCGTCGTTCATCTGCGCCGCCGTCGCCTCGTCCTCGAACGATTCGTGCGCCATCACATGGCACCAGTGATCGGTTGGCCGAAGCTACCAATGGCAGGATGCGTATCCCACTGAAAGAAGAATGGGTACGTCCCGCCTGGTTGCTTCTGCCATCGCCTCCTCTCCCCACTCCTGCCAGTGCACGGGGTTGTCCGCGTGCTGGCGCAGGTAGGGCGACGTGGCACCACCTAATCGGTTCATACATCCCAGCCTGCCACACCCGGCCGGCCGAATCGCCCCAGCCGCCAACCCAGCCACTCTCCCGTTCGACGGGACGGGGATGGATATTTTACGACCGACCGTGCGGCACTGAAGCTTCGACAGCATCGGCGGCCCCGGCATTCGGAGAGAGTGAAATGTTCTGCTCGTGGTTCAGAGACGAGGTCGGCATGGCCTTGCCGGGGTTTCGCCGGATTCCTTGGATGATGAAGGAACGCCGCTGTGGATCAGCGGGCTGGCGAACGAGGATCCGCATCACAGTGTGCACGTGATTCGGGGGCTCGATCCCGCTGCGGCGCTGGAGACGCTGGGGGCGAAGCCGCGGCTGTTTCGGCGATGGGAACTGCCGGATGAGCTGGTATGGCTGTCGCCGGAGGCCGTCGGAATCGAGCCGCACTACTCTGCTATTCTGCTCGGCTGAACCGGGTCCACAGCCGGCGTTCGGATTCGTACCGACCGAATCGACAGCGGCCGTAGTGATTTCACACCCGAGCTCACAATCGGCACCGGCTGCGACCGATACTCGGTTGTCGAAGATCTACCAGCGAACCGCATCCGAGCCGCGGGCCTGCGTCCCGAACCAGGTCCGGTGTTCTTCCGCCCAGGACCGGTAGGTCATCGGTGACCGGCCGGTGACCGCGTACACATCGGAGGTGACCGTGTCGTTGCGTCCCGACCGGGCATAGGACAGTCCGTTCACCATGATTCGGACGGCAGCGTCCGTCATACCGGAACCGGCGAGTTGCGCACGGATCGTGCGGGGATCGATATCGGTGTAGGTCACGGGGCGGCCGAGTACCTCGCCGAGAATCGTCACCTGCTCCGGTACCGACAACGACTCGGGACCGGTCAATGTGTAGACCCGGCCGGTATGACCGTCGGCGGTCAGGGCCGTCGCGGCCACCGACGCGATATCGCGTGGATGAATCACGCCCTGTCTGCCCGCTCCGGTGAGGTTGGCGACGGGCCGGCCGTGCCGGATCGCGTCCGCCCACGACAGCGTATTGGACGCGAATACGCTGGGGCGCAATATGGTCCATTCCACGCCACCTTCGCGTAGCACGCGTTCGCCGTCGGCATGCTGACTTCCGATCACTTCTCCTTCCGGGGTTACCGCACCGGTTCCGATGGCCGACAACTTCACGATCCGCTCGACACCGGCCTGGCGCGCCGCGGCGACGAAGGCGGCATCGTGGTCGCCGTTGGGTGTGGATGGTGCCGTCAGCAGAAAGGCCGCCGAGACCCCGGCCAAGGCGCCGGGCAGGGAAGCGGACGCGTCGAAATCGCCGCGCACCACCTCCACGGGCGGTGGAACAACCGCCACCGCCGGGTTGCGGACCATGGCCCGGACCGGCTCACCACGAGCACTGAGCAGTTCGAGCAAAGGGCGGCCGACGGTTCCCGTGGCTCCGGTGACAAGAATCATGACGCCACTGTGCTGTGCCGACCCACTCCGTGTATTGGAAGTTTCGGCGGTGCCGGCGGCAAAAAAGACAATTACCGTGGTCATGTGAGCAGCGCCCGGTATATCGATGTCGCGACTCTGCGGGCCGACGGGAGTGGGATCCATATCCACCCGCCGGAGGTGGCCGCGACTGTCATGGTCCGCCGGATCGCCGGGGGCCGCGCCGATATCGTCGTGCTCGGTCCACGAACAGCCGCTGTCTACGATCGCACCGAGCCGGACGTGCCGCCGTGCGCGGTGGCCCGTATTCGCCCGGGCGGCCTCCGGCCACTGCTGGGCGGGCGGTCGGCGGCCGATCTGGTGGATCGCGTGGTGCCGCTGACAGAGCTGTGGGGAACACGGGGCGCCGAACTCGCCCGAGAGCTCGGCGCGATGCAGGCAGATCCGCCGGCCGTGACTCTGCGTCTGCACGATGCGCTGGCCGATGGACTCGACGGCGACTTCGCCCGGCATCGGGAACTGCTCGACCACGCCCACCATGCGCTCGCGCAAGCCGGTGGCCACGCGAACATGGCGGTACTTTCCCGGGGCCTCGGTATCAGTGAACGACATCTGCGCACCGTATTCACCACCGAGATCGGTGTACCGCCCAAGCTGTTCGCCCGCCTGCTACGGGTACGCCGGGTCGCCGATCTGGTCCGGGACGGTGGCCTGGCGCGACTGGCCGGGGCAGCCGGATACTACGACCAAGCTCATATGACCACCGAGTTCCGGCGCGTGATGGGTGTCCCACCCGGCGCCTACGCAGCCGGCAGGTTCCCGCCGCCCCGGGTATGCCGAAGCACGACCCGATAGCGTGGATCCGCACCGGGCACGGCGAGCACGACGCTCCCGTCAGTGGCCGTCCAGCAGCCCGCGCCGGAGTAGGCGCTGATTCGCGGCGCTGCGTTCGGCCAGTACCGCGGGCGCGAACAGATCCTCGCCCCATATCTGTGCAAGGGCCGGTTCCAGCAGTAATGGGCCGAGGATCAGGAACAGCGTCTGCAAGGCGGCCCAGCGCCGATCGTCGGGAGATATATCACCGGGATGCGCGAGGAGCCGTTCCACTTCCCGTTCGGCGCCGTCGGCCAGCCGTCTCAGCAGTTCGGCCGCGCGCTGGTCACCGTCGAGCAGAACACGCCTGAGGTAGCGGCGTCGTTCCTTGTCGGCGCCGAATACCAGGGCTGCCGCACGGCCGGCCTCTGCCAGACTGCCGCGCTCGGCACCTTCCTCCCGGGCATCGGCGAGCGCACGTCCGAACGAGCCGAGGAGTTCCGCGTCCACGGCGTCGCGCAAACCTGTTTTGGACCCGAAGTGATAGCGCAACAGTGCGTGCGAGACATTCGCCTCGGCCGCGATCTGCCGGGTCGTGGTCGCGGCATACCCCTGTTCGGCGAAGAGCCGACGACCTGCAGCCAGGAGCGCCGCGCGCGCCTCGCCGCGATTCGGTCTGGGTTCGGTCCCGGTCACGAGGCCGAGACTAGCGATCAGAGGACGGCACGCACCATCGGCGTCCTACGCAGCACGAGCGCGGTGGCCACGCTGAGGACGCAGCCCAGCGTGCCCACGACCAGGAACCGCCCGGTTGCCTCGAGTGGCCAGTCCCGCACCAGATATTGCAGGCCGACGACGATCGGCAGATGCAGGAGGTAGATCGCGAATGTGGCCTGTGCGGCGGAGCGCCGCAGATCACTGGTTCCACGGACCCGATCACGGAAGAAGACGAGCAGGCCGAGTGCGTAGCCCACGCAGAGCACGGTCTCGTAGCCGGACCATGCGAACTGGCCCATATCCGTACCGCCCCACGCGAAATAACCCGTGAGTTCGTCGCGGAATACGAGATACAGGACCGTGAGCGCTACGGCCGCCGCGAACCAGGAGTAGGCCACGCGGGCGGACAGCGTTGTCAGCCAACCGCGCCGGTAGGCCAGAACTCCGGCTATCACAAAGGGGATGTGCTGAGCGAGATCCGCCGGTTCCGTCTGGATGATCTCGGCGACCGGCACCCACTGATCGACGGGATAGCGGATTCGCAGCAGCGCCGTACCGATGGCCACCACGGCCGCGAAAGCGAATACGGCGAGCCCGCCCGCGTGCTCGGGCACCGCGCGAGACTCCGGCACCCGGGGGAGGTTGCGTCGTGACCGGACCGCTTCGGCTGCCATCCGCCAAACGAGGTAGGCGAGCGAATACACCAGCAGGTGCTGGATGAACCAGAGGTGCCCGAACTGCCGGTCCGGCCATATCGGCCCGCTCCAGTTCCTGGGCTCCTCGCCGTTTCCGAGGTAGACGTTCCAGTAGTAGTCGCCGAATCCGATATGCCCGTAGGGCCGGAACTCGAGGTAGTAGGCGTACATGAGCACCGGGATCACCAGGAAGAAGCCGATCACGATCGGTCCACCGAGTTTCGTAAGCCTCGTCCGGAGAAATGGGCGGTGTCTGCGCCGGTCCACCGCGGACGGCAGGACATAGGCGGCGATGAGGAAGAAGAGGCTCATCTTGAACGGCGCATTGAGCACGGCGCAATCCTCGATCCACTGCGCTTTCGGCAGGCTCTCGACATACCACCAGTCCGCCGGACCGTAGGGCTGGGCCGCGTGATGCAGGATGACCAGCACCGATAGGGCGATCCGGATCGAGTCGAGGTAGTGCAGCCGTTCCGGGGGTGCGCCGACCTCGGGCACCGGCACTGTTCCTGTCCGCATGGACAGGAACACTAGGGCGCCTCCCTGCTCCTGTCCATCTGGACAGGAGCAGGGATACGGCAGCCCTCGTTCCGCGGCCAACCCCCTGCCGCCACTGAACCCACGGCCGACGACATGGGGTCGCGATTCAGAGTCCGCAACCACACCGGCCGCACACCTTGCACGAGGGCGAAGAATGACGATGCGCGCGACGGAGACAGAGGCCGCCGGACGCGGGGTTGAACCTCTCACCGAATGCCGGGCAGCCGGAGACCAGGGCAGCCTGGATCACGCGCGCAGCCGATGACCTACCGGCCGACGCGATTCCTCGCAGCCCGGCAACTCGCCCACGGCCGCCGACCTCCGGCGCCGGCCAGCGGTGGTCAATTCAGATTGACAATCCGCTGTCGTCAACTTAAGTTGACTTCATGGCGGATAGGGAACCCACGAAAATCGCAACACCGAGAATGATCGATACGGGACATCACCTGTTGCGCGCGAGGATCCGCGGCAGCGGCCCGACGGTGATCCTGGAATGCGGCGGCGCCGGCGAAGGCGTCGAGGGCTGGGGCGAGGAACTCGAGGTCGCGCTGGCCGCACGGGCGACCGTCGTCACCTACGACCGCGCCGGGGTCGGCGGATCGACCGGAACGCAGGCACGCACGGTCACGGAGATGGCCGAAGATCTGCACCGGCTCGCTGTCGGCCTCGATGCCGAACTACCCGCGGTATTCGTGGGGTGGTCCTACGGCGGGCTCGTCACGCAAATGTATGCCCTGCGTCATCCAGGGAACGTTGCGGGCCTGGTCTTCGTGGACCCAACCGCGACCCGGGAGCCACCGGGCTCGCCCCTCGCCCGAAAGGCATCTTTCGCGCTCGCACCGCTGCTGTTGCGGCTCAGCGCACCGTTCACCGGGAAGAATGCGCGGTCACTGCGCAACTTGGCGACGACACTGGACGGTATGCAGAACGCCGTACACGAAGTAGCGCAAGCACGTCGGCACGGGAACTTTCCCGCGGTCCCGCTACGCGTCGTCACCGCCGGTAAACGCCCCAGGATGCCGGCGGCACAGCTGGCACACCTCGACGCCGATCACCGGGCCCTGGCCGGGCAATCACCGTACGGGCAAATATCGGTCGCCGAGCACGCCGGTCACCGGATTCCGATCGAACAACCCACTGCCATCGTCGAAGCGGTCGAGGCCGTCCTCGGACGTTGAGAACCGGTCGTTACCCGCATTCGTCGGGGGCCGGTTCGCCGCGTAGCCGGGCATCGAGCCAGGCGAAGGAACCGGGGAAGCCGGTGCCGAGGCCGGTCACATGCTCACCGGGTTCGCTGCGGAACACCGAGGGAACGCCGAGCGCGCATTGCTGCCGGTAGAGTTCCCGAGCTCCTTCGATGGGGATCCACAGGTCGTGCGCCGCGTGATAGATGTACAGCGGCGCCCCGGACTTGTGGTCGCTCAGGTCGGTGCGCGCGAAGATCTCTTCGGCGGTCTCGCTGTCGAGCGGGTTGGCGATGTTCGCGGCCACATCGATGGGAATGCCGACAACGCCCATCGGGCCCGCGACTTCCCCGCAGGCGTTCTTGATGGGAGAGGTCGCCGCCCACTGCGCCAGGTTGTTCAGATGCCCGAGAATTTCGGGATGTTCACGGGCCATCGCGAGCACGACGACCAGCAGAACCCCGGACGCGAAATTGCCGTTGAATCGGTCGGCGATATCGCGGTTGTCGGTGACGAGCCCGCCGGTGCTCACACCGACGACGACATCGGTCAGGTCAGGCGCGTAGTCGTCGAGCAGCATGGCCGTGGCGTAGGAGGCGATCCCGCCGCCGGAGTATCCGCCGACGGCGACACGGCTGTCGGCGAATTCGGCACCCGGTAGCGACCGGACGGCGCGGATCCCGTCGAGGATGACCTGTCCGGCGACATTGGGTTCCGCATAGGCCATCCAGGGTCCCTCGTGATCGGGGATCAGGACCGCGTAGCCGCGGCTCAGGGCCGTGGCGGCGGTGGGCGGGAACGCGTCGGTGGCGCTGCTTCCACTCACGTTACCGCCGCTGAGCAGGCCGTGTGCCAGCACGTAACCGGGTGTACAACGCTTGCCCAGAGAGTTGATCGGCCGGGCGTCGACCAGGACAGGCCGGGTGCCGGGGCCCGTCCATGCGGTGGGCGGGGTCACCAGTGTTGCCGTGCCATAGGAGGGTTCGCCGTTCGCGGAGGTCGAACGGTATTTCAGCAACTGTGCGCGGCCGACGGGCGCGCCGATCACCTCGCCTGCCGTGGCGGTCACATCGCGCTGCTCGAGGATAGCGCCGGGTCGCGAATCACCCAACCCCTCCGGCCATGTATCGAAGAGCGAATCACCGGTCGGCGAGGACTGCACCGCGCGCCACAGCGCTGCGAGTTCGGGGGACATATCGGCGTGCGGCGGCGCGGCGGCCGGCGGTATGGGCGGTGCGGGTATCACCTCATCGATCTGTTCCTGCAGCTCCGACGGTGCCGCCGGCTCGGCAGCGGCATAATGCTGTCCGGTCAGCAGCAGGCAACCGATCGTGCTCGTGATCATCAGCATGCGTAACGACCGTCCGCGAGAGAGCCGCGCATGTCGATTGTTCATTGCACATCCTTCTGCGATCGGTGAACAGGTCCGCGACAACAGGCCTTTCGGGCAGCCTTGTTGATCGATGCCGACTCGTCGCCGAACGCTGTGACGCATGTGCGTTTCGAGCAGCGCAGCTATTCTACTGATCTTGGTCCGGTCGGCACCGTGGCGAAAACCACAGGCCGCACGGATGATTCACTGTGAGATTGCACCGATCTCGTGCCCCGGATTGCGGGCCGCCGGACGCGGCTGCCGATACTGGTGCGAGTGTGGTGAACAGAGGGTGAGGTACGCGTGAAATCGCTGCTGGCGATCATGGTTACGGTGCTTGTCGGGTGTGCGTCGCTGGGCGGGCACGCCCACGCGGATCCACCGACAGAGCCGGTAGGGCCGAATCCGTCACCCATGCAGGAGTGGATCGACAACACGATCCCGGCTCCACCACAATTCACGGGTGACGAACCCGACGAAGCGCTGTGGCGCGGGGTTCTGCCGTCGGCGGTCGACGACCCGATCTTCGACACCTGGCCCGCCGACCTCGCTGAACTGGCTCCCGGCCAGATCATCGAAACGCGTGACATCACGGCAACTGCCGCCCTGCGCATGGCGACCCCCATCGCGCGGGCAACATTGTTGAAGTTCCGCTCCACCTCCGCCACGGGTGGTCCTTCTTTCGGTACCGCGACATTGATCGTGCCGGCGGCCGAATGGGCCGGCCCCGGACCGCGCCCGGTGGAGGTGAACGCGATGCCGATCAATTCACTCGGCACGCACTGCACCCCCGGCTTCCAGTTGTCGCACGACCTGCTGGATCGGCCCAACGGCGATTTTCCGGTCTTCCTCCCGTCGGTGTGGTTGGCACTGAGCAAGGGGTACGCGGTCCTCATGCCCGACCACGAGGGTCCGTTGATGGCCTACGCCGAGCCCAATATCGCCGGGCACGTGATGCTCGATTCGATTCGCGCGGTCCGCGCCCACGAACCGGCCGAATTCGGGGACAGCCGCTACGTGGCCGTCGGCTATTCCGGCGGCGCGATCGCCGCCTACGCGACGGCGATGCTGCTCGACGAGTACGCGCCGGACCTGGCGGATTCGCTGGTGGGTGCGGCGGCAGGTGGCCTGGTCACCGATAATGCGAACGTCGCCCACCAGTTCAACGGCAATATCTCGTCCGGGATCCTCTTGACAGTGGCGCTGGCCGTCTCGCGGGAACGTCCCGAAATCCTGCAGCACATGAACCATCTCGGGCAATGGGTCGCCTCCTCACCGCTGCGTGATATCTGCGGTGACACCTCCGGACCGCTCGGTGTGGTCGGCATTCCGATCGATGTCGCGGCGAATACCGCGAATGCACTCGACACCCCGTTCGCCGTGAAGGTATTCGAGCAGCTGGACCTGACAGACCGGACATCGACCGTACCGCTGTTCATCTACCACGGCTTGCACGATCCGTGGATTCCGCTCGACGACGCCCAGCGCATGTATCGCCAACAATGCGACCGTGGTGTTCCCGGCGTCTTCCGCGTCGTGGGCGGCGAGCATCTGCTCGGATACGTGAGTGGTTATCCCGAACTCAGTGGCTGGATCGACGCGCGGCTGCATGGCGAAGCCGCACCGAACGAATGCTGAACGGCCGACATGAGTTCGTTGTCCAGCCACGATCATGACGGCGAACGAGACCTTACAATAGTTTGAGCCGCTACTGCTGACATTCCATCTCGGATCGCACCTACTGTTGTCGAGTGAGTGATGCACCGGGCTGGGCTGCGATGGATACCAGCCTTCGAAAACTGTACGGAAGTGCCGAGCCGTTTCATCTCGGGACGAAGCACCCGTGGGCGCTGGGCGGACCGGACCCGCTCGACGGAATCAGCATCTACCAGCATGGTGGCCCACTGCCCCACTGGCATTACATCAGTTACGGTATGTCCGAACTGTATGAGAAAAGTTCACCGGATCCCGAAACCTCCGGCTGGGGATTCGAATTCACCTTCCGACTGGTTCGCCGGCCGAACGTGTCACAGCCGCCGATGTGGCCCGCCGCACTTCTGCAACAACTCGGGCGCTACGTGTTCGACTCCGGGAAACGGTTCAAACCCGGCCACACCATGAGAGCCGGTGCAGCGCTGGCTACCGACCGCCCGGACAGCGCGATTCGCGCCATGGCCTTCACCATCGACTCCGAACTCGGTCGAATCGCCACGCCCCACGGTGATCTGCAATTCCTCCAGATCGTCGGGCTCACCGATGAGGAGTACCGAGCAGCGCTCGGCGGAAACTGTTCCGCGGTCCTCGACCACCTCGCCGGCTATCTTCCCCTGCACGTCACCGATGTCGACCGTGGACCGCTCGCCGGCTGAAGCAAGTTCGGCAAGGTAGCAGACGGGCAACCACAAGGCACAGCACCCGCTGCCATGCGATATGGCAGGCAACAGGAGAACGGCATGACCGACATCGTTACGGCGGCGCGTGAACTGACTCGAGTCGTCGATGGAGCCGATTGGGAGCTGACCCGAGTTCGTGATGCCCAGGACACCCTGTATGCCGCTCTCGACGCCGCTGACGGCGATATGGATGAGGCATTCACAATCTTGCTCGATCGCCTGTCCCGATCCTGTGTCGACGACGGCGACGGTGTTGCCTATGTGGCGATCACCGCAGGAGCACTCGTCGAAGCCGGTGCCTCCGCTCGTCGGCTCGGCGATGTACTCCTGCCGAAGCTGGTACCTGTGCTGCACGCGGCTCGCCGTTACGCCGATTGGTGCCTGGGGCAGCTGCCGCCCAGCACCGACAGCAGCGAGAAGAACGAGGAAGATATCGAGATAGCAATGGCCGACGCCGCGCTACACATAGACGGCCGACCCATTCCTCGTGATCTCTTCCGGGCTGGGCGGGCGGATGATCGGCCGGGCGCAACAAGTCTCTACTTTCTGCGCAAGTGGGTACTCCCCACCGTGGCGGCATTGACCCGCGATCGAACCTCGCTCCAGCGGGCGATCGCTGATCAGGAGCTCGTCGCTGCCACCCGTGCCGTCGCCGAAGCCGACGCATACTGGCTGGATGTGCTGCTCGGCGTGGAGCTCGGCCAAACGTGGATGGTCCTGTGCCCGATGGAGGGCCGTGCTTTCTGGGTCGAGGTCGACGGCATTGCCGACAACTTCACTCTGCATGTCCTGCTGGCCGATGCGCTGGGCCGATTCGGCATACCGACGGCAGCCAACCCTCCTGAGCTCTTCGACTACCTGCGCGGCAGAGTGGACCAGTGCCCACGCAATCACATCATCGGATCGTTCACAATGTACGACTTTCGGGCAGCCTCCTGCGATGTGGCCGAGCCGATGAAGGTCGTAAACGAGTATTACGTGTGGGGCGAAGGGAATCCCCGGGACGTACCGCGTTTCGAGGGATTCCGGACCCTGGTGGTCGGACCGCCCTGGGCCAAGGCAATTTTGGGTTCGGAGCGAACATTCCGGGCTCTGCCCACCGATGTGAAGGTCATCAAGGAGCTCACGCCGGAAGAGACTCGAACGATCTTCGCCCGAGCTGCCAGTGCCCTTCCGAGCGCAGCGTCGAGTAACAAAGAACACGCTTGGCCAGGAGAGGCGTAATCTGCCCGGACCGGCCGAGCCCCGACATCGACGTCAATAGCCCGCAAAAGACGGCTCCAGGCCGTGCACAAAACGATCTGCACCTTGCGCTCATGCCACCCCTGGCTCCGCACGAACCTCTAGCACGGCACCATCGACCTCCGCGCCGAGTACTGCGAGCTGTTCGACAACATAAACGAACAGAGGTAGAGGTTGCGAAGCACTCGACAACATCCGGCCCATCCAAGACTTCATGTGCGTCAACGGCCTGGGCGGCAGTGGGCTGATTACTAGCCACATCGGTGCAGGTCTCGACGGCGAGGCCTGCACCTGCGCAGCCTCGGCGACCCTGCCCGGATACGTCACCAGTATCGGAAAAGAACTCCCCCGGAGGGCGCGACCATCACCCCGGGCGGTGTGCCGTGGGACTCCGATGAAGAAGCTATCGAGAATTTTCCAGAGCCGTGTCGACCAGCTGGATGCACTCGATCGAGACCGGCGGACTCGACTACACGGATCCGCAGCGGGGTGAGTTCGATGGCGACTGGGACCAGAGCTTCTACTACGCGGCCGCCGGACACCAGCTATACGGTCAACGCCATCGGCCGCAAGGGCGACTTGATCGTCTACGCATTTATCCGACACCTCGACGACTTCGGCGCCGAATCGCGGGAAGGTATTCCCGCCTACCGTTTCAACGACGAACAGCTCGTCGACTGGGTGCTCAATGGGTACATGCCGCAGACCCATGCCGACCTCCTCGCCAAGAAAGACGCGGCCTAAGGATTGCGCGGTCAACTACCCGACCGACAGTGTGATTGCCGTGCTGTGACGGTGGATCAGCCCATGTGGTCATCTGCCCTACCGACGCCGACGTCGCACGACCCGGCACGACCGCGACCTTTTACCGTGGTCGGGTGATCAGAACCGCCGCACTGGCCCATATTCGTGACCGTCGACTGATCCAGACCCGTTCGGTCGGAAAATCCGTCTTCTACATGGCAGGCGGGAAAATCGACACCGGAGAGACAGCGCTACAGGCGCTGCACCGGGAGATCCGGGAGGAGCTGGGTGTCGGGGTCGCCGAGGTCAGCGAACTGGGGGTTTTCCGGGCAGAGGCGTACGGCCACGCGAGCGGAACCCGGTTGCATATGACCTGTTTCCTCGCCGAGGTCACCGGCGAGCCGAAACCCACCGGGGAGATCGCGGAATTCCGGTATTTCACCGGTGCCGAGTACGCGGCCATGCCCGAGGTCGCGCCGGGGTCACTGATGGTGTTCCGGCACCTGCACCGGCTCGGACTGCTCGATTGGTAGCCGGCCCCGAGCCGGCGTGAACTCGCCGGCTCGGGGCCGAGGTAGCTAGGAAAACCGTTCGGAATCGCTTGCGGCGCCGTTCGAGGAATCCTCGGTCCGGCGGGCTGCGCCGGGTTCAGTACCCTCGTCGGCGGCCTGATCCGGTTCGGGATGTTCGGGTTCGAAGGTTTCCGGCAGATTCTTCAGATGTTTGTTCATCGAACGGACCAGCAGGAATGTCCCGGCGAGCAGGATCAGCACCACCGCCAGGCCGAGCGGGGAGGCCTTACCGAACTCCGGCCCGGTCGGCGTCCCCGGTGTCTGCGCCAGCACCCCGGAGGCGAATACGGTGAGTTGCGTCACGATCATCAGCGGTACTCATCGGTGATGCCGGCGAACAGGTCGGTCTCCGGGATATCGGTGCGCACCCGGGTGCGGGCCAATTCGAACTCCTCGGTCGGCCACAACCGCTGCTGCATCTCGATCGGGATGGCGAAGAAGGCACCGTTGGGATCGATCTGGGTGGCGTGCGCGCGCAGGGCGTCGTCGCGGCGCGGGAAGTATTTACCGCATTCCACCTGGGTCGTCACCCTGGCCATGATGTCGCCCCGTTCGACCGCGTACTTGCGCGAGCGGTCCAGCCACTCCTGCATCGGGAACGGTTCACCCATCCGGGCGTACTCCTCGGCGAAGACTTCCATCCGCCGGATCGAGAACCCGTGGTCGTAGTACAGCTTCAACGGCGTCCACGGTTCTCCGGCGTCCGGGAACTTCTCCGGGTCACCGGCGGCCTCGTACGCCGCCACCGATACCTCGTGGCAGCGGATGTGATCGGGGTGCGGGTAGCCACCCATCTCGTCGTAGGTGGTGATCACATGGGGTTTGAATTCGCGGACCACCCGGACCAAAGCCTCGGTGGCCACCTCGAGCGGCACCAGGGCGAAAGAATCCTCGGGCAGCGGCGGCAGGGGATCGCCCTCGGGCAGTCCGGAGTCGATGAAACCCAACCAGGTCTGCTGCACGCCCAGGGCGGCGGCCGCGGCCGCCATCTCCTCGCGCCGGATCTCGTTCATCCGTTCCAGCACCCCGGGGGTGTCCATGGCAGGGTTGAGGATGCTGCCGCGTTCACCGCCGGTCAGCGTGACGACGAGGACGTCATTGCCCTCGTCGGCATAGCGGGCGGTGGTGGCACCGCCTTTGCTGGATTCGTCGTCGGGGTGGGCGTGCACCGCCATGAGGCGAAGGCCACTCACTTCTCGTTCACCGTCGCTCTCGGTCGCGGGTGTTCGGACTTCATTACCTATAGTTCCATCCGGACCCATTCTGTTCCGACCTACCCCCCGGGAGCACCTGATATGACCGAGCCCACGTCCGACCCCGGGCGCACCGACGCGGCGGATCCCGCCGGCGCCTCCCGCGGGGAGACCGGCGCGGGCAGCGACGACCACTACACCGACCGCTACGGCCGCGCCCCGCGCCCGAGACGATGGCGCCGGATGGGCGCGCTGCTCACCGGCGTAGTCGTCCTGGCCGGCACCGGTATCGCCTATGTGGGCTGGACGAAATTCGGCCCGAAGGATATCGAGTCCGAACAGCTCGGCTATTCGGTTCTCGACGAGTCCTCGGTGGAACTGCGGATCCGGCTGACCCGGTCCGACCCGTCGGTGCCGGTGGTGTGCGTGGTCCGGGCAATGTCCCGCGACCTCACCGAGATCGGTCGCCGCGAGGTCGTGATCGCGCCCTCGGGTGCGGAGCAGACAGTTCAGGTGAGCACCGTTATCGAGACGAGCGAACCGCCCGCCTCTGCCGCGATCTACACCTGCACCGACAGCGTGCCCGGGTATCTCGAAACCGAGTGATTTCGGCTATCACACTGCAGACCCACCGGTAAAAACTCTCCGACCTGCATCTTTGTGATTCATGCTAAAATGGCTTCACACACGGTTCCGGGGCACGGAGCCGTGTTTGCTGCATTGGCGGCCGACGCGGTCGATGCCGGGTAGGCGAAAGGGTCCGGCATCAGGCTGTCGGGGTATTCGAACTTCCCGCAGATCGCGATAGCCGTCGGCTGAAGCATGCCTGCCTGCGGGTGGGTCGTGCGGCAGTGATCAGGAATCCCGGCCTGCCGGGGACAACTACTAGGGAGTGATCGAGATGACTGAGACCCAAGTGACCTGGCTTACCCCGGAGTCGCACGACAGGCTCAAGAGCGAACTCGACGCGCTCATCGCCAACCGTCCGGTCATCGCCGCCGAGATCAACGAGCGCCGTGAAGAGGGCGATCTCAAGGAGAACGGCGGCTACCATGCGGCGCGCGAGGAACAGGGCCAGCAGGAAGCCCGGATCCGGCAGCTGCAGGAACTGCTGAACAATGCCAAGGTCGGCGTAGCGCCCACCAAGTCCGGTGTCGCGCTGCCGGGGTCTGTCGTGAAGGTCTACTACGACGGTGACGAAGACGATACCGAGACCTTCCTCATCGCGACCCGAGAGGAAGGCCTGGGCGACGGCGACCTGGAGACCTACTCCCCCAGCTCCCCGCTGGGTGGCGCGTTGATCGACGCGAAGGTCGGCGAAACCCGCGAATACACCCTGCCGAACGGCAACACCATGAAGGTGACGCTGGTCAGCGCCGAGCCCTACCACAGCTGATGTGACGGCCGCGGCGTAGCACGCCGCGAAGCCGGGCAACGACACGAGCGGCCGCATCCGACTTCCCGGATGCGGCCGCTCGTTCATATTCGTCTCTCCCCTGCGGCCCTATCGGCTCAGCGCCTGCTCGAGATCGGACAGCAGATCGCTGATGTCCTCGATACCCACCGAGAGGCGTACCAGATCGGCCGGAACCTCCAGATCCGAGCCTTCCGTGGAGGCGTGGGTCATGGCGGCGGGATGTTCGATCAGCGATTCCACCCCGCCGAGCGATTCGGCGAGGGTGAACACCTCGGTTCGGGAACACAGCTTCCGGGCCGCCTCGAGTCCACCGGCCAGCCGCACCGAGATCATCCCGCCGAACCGCCGCATCTGCTTATCGGCGACGGCATGGCCGGGATGTTCCGGCATACCGGGGTAGATGACCTTGCTGATGGCGGGATTCCGGGACAGGAACTCGGCGAGGGTTTCGGCGTTGTCGCAGTGCCGGTCCATCCGCAGCGACAACGTTTTGGTGCCGCGCAGCGTGAGGAAGGCGTCGAACGGGCTGGGGACCGCGCCCGCGCCGTTCTGTAGGAAGGCGAAGGCGGCGTCGAGTTCGGCGTCGTCGGTGATCAGCGCGCCACCGATCACATCGGAATGGCCGCCGAGGTACTTGGTGGTCGAATGCACCACCACATCGGCGCCGAGCAGCAGCGGCTGCTGCAGATACGGGGTCGCGAACGTGTTGTCGACCACCAGTTCGGCGCCGGAGGTGTGCGCGATATCGGCCAGCGCCGGGATATCACCGATATTGAGCAGCGGGTTGGTGGGCGTTTCCACCCAGATCAGCTTCGTTTCCGGCCGGATGGCGGCGCGCATCGCGTCGATATCGGCGACGGCGGCAGCCGTATAGCTGATCCCCCAGCCGGTGAAGACCTTGTCGATCAACCGGAAGGTGCCGCCGTAGGCGTCGTCCGGGATGACGATATGGTCGCCGGGCCGCAGCATCGCCCGCAGTGCACAGTCGGTGGCGGCCATACCGGAGGCATACGCCCGGCCGTACCGGCCCGATTCGAGGGCGGCCAGGTTGGCCTCCAGCACCGTGCGGGTGGGGTTGCCGGTGCGGGCGTATTCGTACCCCTCACGTAGCCCGCCCACTCCGTCCTGGGCGAAGGTGGAGCTGGCGTACACGGGCACATTCACCGCGCCGGTGCGCGGATCGGGATCGTAACCGGCGTGTACAGCCCTGGTGGTGAATCCCAGTTCGCTCATGACCCCACCATAAACGTCGGGTTCCGGGTTGTTGCACGCCGGTCGGGTCTTGTGTCCCGCGCGCGTGCCGGGGGCGGAAGCCGCAGCTCGGCCGCGCAGGGCGGGTGCTGCGGCCGCCCTGCGCAGCCATGGCCTCGGCGAGCCCGGAATCCGGGATCCGGCGCGAATTCCTACCGCCGGTCCTTCGATAGAACGCCCGCAGCGAGCGAGCCCGCACCACTTGCCATTTCGGTACGCTCCACCCGCAGTTCGTGGCGAATACACTGCCTCACAACATGTCCCGCCCGAGATGAGCACATTGTCACCAACCGTCACTCTCGGGCCATCTTCGTGTCACCCATTTGCCGGGCAGGCAGCGCACGCTGATACCGCACCCGAGGCGGGTCGGGAACGCCCCGGGTGAAGTACACGGAGGTGCGTTATGGATTCGCAGTCGCCCGGACCGGGCAATCGGCGGCCGGCCAACACAGCCACAGCCGCTCCGAATTCGACAGCGGCGCGGAATTCGCGCGCACGCCCGGCCGCCCTGCGATTACCGGATCAGCGCGAGCTCGTCGCCGCGTTCACCGCCGCCGAATACGAACCGGCCGGACAACCGTTGCTCGTATGGGCGAACGCCTTGGCACATCTGCACCGGAGCCGGCACGGCGATCCGCTGTCGACGGCCGGGATAGATTGCCGCCGGGCCGAGGTGGTCGAATTGATCGACCGCTGGATCGGTGCTGCCGCCACCGCGGCCCGGCCCCACCGGCTGCGCGCCGATTCACTGGGGACGACGATCGACCGGATGGCTGCGGCGCATGTACACGCGAACCATCTGCTGCACCACTGCGAACGCGTATCCGACGATCGGGTGCACGCGGCGTGGTACCGGCTGGCCCTGCTCGCCGACGAATGGACCGATCTGGTTACGGGAGCCGAACCGGTGCGCCGCCGCAGCTGATCTTCCACCGCACGCCACCTGCGGAATTGCGCTGGATATCACAATTCGATAAATCGCGGCGTGTTGTTACGATCTAGCAATGTTCGCCCTGGGTCCCCATTTGTTCGAAATCTCCGCCCGACGTTTCCTGGAGGGTATCCACCGAACTCACGGGGCCCCGGCACTCGCCGCCGCGGCGGCGCTGCCGGGAGTGTCCGCGGAGCTGGACCAGCACGCCGCCGCGGTGCGCGACATCCTCGATCTGGGCGTCGACTCGGCCGAGCAGATCCCGGCCACCGTCCTGCTGGCCGGATATATCCGCGGACTGCTGTCCGAGCTGACCGAGCCCCTCACCGAGCCCACCGACTGGGCCACCGCGCAATGGCTGCATATGCGCCTGGCCGGCGCTTGCCTGAACGGCAGCTATTGCGTCGCCCCCGCGGCACCGAAGGCATCCTGACCCCTGATCTTCACTCGCATCGTGCCCCGGAAGGTCCGCGACACCGGCCGTGGCGCGCTGTCCCGGTGAACTCGCCGAGGTCTCGGCGGCCGACACGTGAGCCCGTGACCACGCCGCGTTTTCCGGAACCGGGTCCGGGAACCCACCTACACCCGGTCGGAGTGTGGAGCACAATCGTCGCTCACCGAGACAGTCCTCCGCCGCGTGCCGGAACGGCACACGGCGGAGGAATTACTGTGGCGACGCGGCTACCGCAGGTGGCGCGGTTCCCCACCACCACCGTACGGCGGCTGACCACCGTACGGCGGCTGACCACCGTACGGCGGTTGACCGCCGTACGGATTGCCGTACTGCTGCCGGTAGTCGCTCCCCGGCATCTGCTGCCCGAACTCACCGGGGTCACTGCGGTACCCACCCTGTGCGGGCTGCGGCTGATCCCACTGCTCCGGGTTACGGGGAGCCTGCTGAGCACCGGCACGCTGCCGGGACGCGTCCTCGCGGCCACGCTGATACGCCTCGGCGTGACCACGCACTGCGGGCATCTCCTCTTCCAGCCCGCCCAGCCAGTTCTCCCAGCGCTGCTGCATCGGCCGCACCAGACCGCCGCCGACACCCACCACCAGGATTCCGCCCAGCGTCGCCAGGACCGCGATCAGGATGGGGGTGGTGACCGCGGTGGCAACCCCGATCTGGTTCAGCGCGGCGATGATGCCGATACCCCAGATGAACACCGAGGCGATCCGCCCGATCATCGGACCGTAGCTGAGACCGCCCAGTGCGTTGCTCACCAGATCGCTCACCGCATGCGCGATCGCGCCCGCGATGCAGATGATCAGGATCGCGACCGCCAGCTTCGGCAGCCAGCCGACGATTCCGTCGATCACATCGCTCACCGGGTTCGGCCCGAAAACACCGAAACCCAGTTGCAAGGCGATCAGCAGGATCGCGTAATACGCCACTTTCGCCAGCAGATCCGAAGCATCGTATTTGCTGCGCGAGAGCATCCGCTCGATCCCACCGCGCTCGACCAGACGATCGAAACCAACCCGCTCCAGCACCTTGTCGACGATCGTCGCGACAACTTTGGCGATGATCCAGCCGATCAGCAGGATGACCAGGAAGCCGGCGAGCTTGGGCACGAAAGTCGCGATCGAACTCCATGCGTCAGAGAAACCCTGCTGGAAATCGATTGCCAAACTCGAGGTTCGCACAAGCCCTTCCCTTCGCTCTCCGAACGAACGTAGCGTTTGCCACGATCGGTACCGGACTGGTTATACCCCGGGAGAGCTGCTCGAACCTAGGATTGCGGAATAATTGCTAGTGCACGGTCCGTCCGGTGCTGACAAAGCCCAGCAGATCGTGGCGAGTGATCACACCGACCGGTTTACCATCCTCGACGACCATGAGCGCATCGGTATCCGACAGAGCCTTGGTGGCCGCCGAAATCGGCTCACCCGACCCGATCAACGGGAACGACGGGCTCATATGCTGCGCCACCGAATCGGTCAGCTGCGCGCGACCGGAGAACACGGCCGAGAGCAGATCCCGCTCGGATACGCTGCCGGCCACCTCACCGGCCATCACCGGCGGTTCGGCGCCGACGACCGGCATCTGCGATACCCCGTACTCGCGCAGGATCTCGATGGCGTCGCGCAGCGTCTCCGACGGATGGGTGTGCACCAGATCGGGCAATGCCCCGGACTTACCGCGTAGGACATCGCCGACCAGGGTTTCGGCGGTGGACCCGTCCAGTGGGGTACGCAGGAACCCGTAGGAGCTCATCCACCGGTCGTTGAAGATCTTCGACATATAACCGCGCCCGCCGTCGGGCAACAGGACCACCACCACGGCGTCGGGATCACGCCGGGCGACCTCGAGCGCTGCCACCACGGCCATCCCGCACGAACCGCCGACGAGCAGCCCCTCTTCACGCGCCAGGCGACGGGTCATATCGAACGAGTCCGCGTCGGAGACCGCGATGATCTCGTCCGGGATCGCCGGATCGTAGGCCGACGGCCAGAAATCCTCGCCGACACCCTCCACCAGATACGGCCGGCCGGTACCGCCGGAATACACCGAACCCTCCGGGTCGGCACCGATGACCTTCACCTTCCCGCCCGACACCTCCTTGAGGTAGCGCCCGGCGCCGGTGATGGTGCCGCCGGTACCGACACCGGCGACGAAATGGGTCACCGTGCCCTCGGTATCGCGCCAGATCTCCGGACCGGTGGTCTCGTAGTGGCTGTCCGGGCCGTTCGGGTTGGAGTACTGATCCGGTTTCCAGGCGCCCTCGATCTCACGCGTCAACCGGTCGGACACGCTGTAGTAGCTGTCCGGGTGCTCCGGCGGCACCGCCGTCGGGCACACCACCACTTCGGCGCCGTAGGCCCGCAGCACGTTGCGCTTGTCCTCGCTGACCTTGTCCGGGCAGACGAAGACACAGTGGTATCCGCGCTGCTGCGCCACCAGCGCCAGCCCGACACCGGTGTTACCCGAGGTGGGTTCGACGATGGTCCCGCCGGGCTGCAGGTCGCCGGATTTCTCGGCCGCCTCGATCATCTTCACCGCGATACGGTCCTTGGAGCTACCGCCGGGGTTCAGATACTCGATCTTGGCCGCCACCAGCCCGGCCCCAGTGGGAGCCACCGAGTTCAATCGGACCAGCGGGGTGTTGCCGATGAGGTCCACGACATGATCCGCGATGCGCATACCCCCATCGTTGCAGAGGCGTTGCCGGTGGCCTCGGCGTGGTCCGCCACTCCTACCGCGTCACCGCCCGCAAATCCGGCGGCGCCGCGCCCGAGCATCTAGGATCCGGTACCTATGAGGCTGCCGAAGCTCGCGCGCGCCACCGTGTTTCTGGCCGGATCGGCGATAGCGCTGATCGCGGCCGCAGCACCGGCCGGCGCCGCGACCCACTCGTTCCCCGATGTCCCCACCCTGGCCTACGGCGGGCTGTGCGGAACCAGCATCCGCACCTGGGCCGACACCGGCCCGCAATGGCCGGGCCGGGCGGTGATCAACGTCCGCGCCAACCCGGTCATCGGTGTGGGCTCCGGCGTCCACCCCTTCGCCCCACTGTGCGAGGTGGTGACCACGGTGTCCTGGCGCAATCTCGACACCGGCGCCACCGGCAGCTACGTCAACAATGTGGTGACCGGTATCTACGGCAGCATCCAGTACTCCCTGTTCCAGGACACCGAGCCGGGCCGGGTCGAGGTCACGGTGACTACCAACCACGCGAGCATCCCCGCCCACGGCAGCTTCGTAGTACCCGCGTAGCGCCGGCCCCCGTCGCTCCGAAGTCCCGGATTCCATCGCATTGCCGGGTGATCTCGGTTCGTCCGGGCAGTTCGCCCTGCCGGTAACTATGCCGCCGACCCGGCCGAGCGCACGCTCGCACGAGTTCCGCTGTCCTCGTAAAATCGCTGCACATGGGTGAGACTCGGATCGGATGGCGGACGGCCGCAGTGGCCGGGGCCGCCACCGTTGCGCTTGGTTCGGGGGCAGGGACAGCCTCATGGGCGGCCTACCGGCTGCTCACCACGCAGGCAGGCGCTGCCCGGGGCATGATCGGCCGCGATACGTCCAAGCCGCCCGAAGCCGACGGGATCTACGCACCGGACGGGCACGAACCCTGGCGCACCGGCAAGTACGCCGACCTGCACCTGATGATCTTCGGCGACTCGACCGCGGCCGGTCTGGGCTGCCGGACCGCCGCCGAAGTCCCCGGGGTCCGCCTGGCACACGACCTGGCCGAGGCGACCGGGCAGCGGATTCGGTTGAGCACCAAGGCGATATCCGGCGCCACCTCCAAGGGGCTCGCAGGACAGGTGGACGCGATGTTCGTGGCCGGGCCGCCGCCGGACGCCGCGGTGATCCTGGTCGGCGCCAACGATGTCACCAAAAAACATTCCGTCGGCCGCTCCGCGCAACGGCTCGGCGCGGCGGTGAGCCGGCTACACGGCGCGGGCAGCATCGTGGTGGTCGGTACCTGCCCGGACCTGGGCAGCGTCACCGCCATCCCGGAACCGCTGCGCACCGTGGTGCAGCGGTGGAGCGTGCAACTTGCCCGGGCACAGGCCGCCGCCACCCGGGCGGCCGGCGGGCGCATCGTGGCGATGGGCGATCTGCTGAGCAAGGATTTCCGGGCCGCGCCCGAACAATTGTTCTCGGCCGACGGCTTCCATCCCTCGGCCGAGGGCTACGCGTTGGCCGCTGCCCATCTACTGCCGGAACTGCTGGTCGCGCTCGGTCAGCGGGATATGGCCACGGCGGATATTTCCCCACGGGCCCCCGCGACGTAGATTCGAAGGGATCGTACCCCGCGAGTGTGCGTGATCGGGCAGTTTCGGATCACGCACACTCCTCGACTAAGGAGTCCTCATGCCAGAGGCCGTCATCGTTTCCGTTGCTCGCTCTCCCATCGGACGCGCCAACAAGGGGTCGCTGGTGAGCATGCGGCCCGACGACCTCGCCGCACAGATGGTGCGCGCCGCACTGGACAAGGTTCCCGCCCTGTCACCCGCCGATATCGACGATCTGATGCTCGGCTGCGGGCAGCCTGCCGGTGAAGCGGGCTTCAATATCGCCAAGACCGTCGCCACCCAGCTGGGTTACGACTACATGCCCGGCACCACCGTGAACCGGTACTGTTCCTCGTCGCTACAGACCACCCGGATGGCGTTCCACGCGATCAAGGCCGGTGAGGGGCACGCGTTCATCTCCGCGGGCGTGGAAACCGTATCGCGTTTCCCGAAGGGCACCGCCGACGGCTGGCCCGATACTCACAACCCGTTGTACGCGACCGCCGAGGAGCGCACCGCCACCCGGGCGCAGGGCGGCGCCGGATGGCAGGATCCGCGGGAGAACGGCGACCTGCCCGATATCTACATCGCCATGGGCCAGACCGCGGAGAATGTCGCCTCGTTCACCGGTATCTCCCGTGAGGACCAGGACCACTGGGGCGTGCGGTCGCAGAACCGGGCCGAGGAAGCCATCAAATCAGGTTTCTTCGAACGCGAGATCACCCCGGTGACCCTGCCCGACGGCACCGTCGTCTCCACCGACGACGGCCCCCGCCCCGGCACCTCCTACGAGAAGATCTCGCAGCTCAAGCCGGTGTTCCGCCCCGACGGCACGGTGACCGCCGGTAACGCCTGCCCGCTCAACGACGGCGCCGCAGCGCTGGTGGTCATGAGCGATACCAAGGCCAAGGAACTGGGCCTGACCCCGCTGGCCCGCATCGTCTCCACCGGTGTCTCGGGCCTGTCGCCCGAGATCATGGGCCTCGGCCCGATCGAAGCGGTGCGCAAGGCGCTGAAGCTGGCCGGTAAGACCATCGGCGATATCGACCTCTACGAGATCAACGAGGCGTTCGCCGTGCAGGTCCTGGGTTCGGCCCGGGAACTGGGCATGGACGAGGACAAACTGAACGTCTCCGGCGGCGCCATCGCCCTCGGCCACCCGTTCGGTATGACCGGTGCCCGCATCACCGCCACGCTGATCAACAACCTGCAGACCCACGATAAGCAGTTCGGTCTGGAGACGATGTGCGTCGGTGGTGGTCAGGGTATGGCGATGATCATCGAACGCCTGAGCTGATTGCACCGCTTCCGGCGGCGCGGGCCGGGGCCGGAGCGACCCCGCTCTTCCCACCCCTGCCGCGCTTCCGTCGTCGGTCCAGACCGGGGCACGGAGATGAGCCGGCCGGTACGTAGCGGGAAGCCCCAGGTGTCGCGTTCCCGTCGGTTGCACCGAGCTATGTATCCATGAGTAGGGCCCGGTACGGAACCTGATTTCGTGCCGGGCTCTACTTGTGCACCCAACAGAGCCGACGCTCCAGCAGTGAAGAGTTGTCGCCGTTGGTCTGCGGCACAAGGGAACCCGGTAGCCGATTGTCAGCGGAGACCGGCTCGATAGAGATCCCGGAGCAGCGCAATCTCCGCACTGTGGTGCAGCAGCTCCCGCTGCGTGTGCAGCACGATCCCCGCGGTCGACCAGTCGGCGAGCATGCTGCCCGGCGGTCCCGCCGGTTCCGCCAGCCCGGCGACACCGAGACCGGCGACACCGCCGACCCACGCATGATAAGCAGTGTCGAGCTGCTCCAGCGCCGCCGCCGCTGTCCCGGCGTAGCGGAACGAGGCGAAATCGACGGGCGGATGGCCGAACCGTTCCAGGCCCGCCTCCAGCAGGACGATTACATGCCCGAGCCGCCACGCGATGGTTGTCACGGGAGCCGGCTCGGGCGGCGGTATCGCGAAGTCGCAGACGAACCCGCCGTCCGCCGGGCGAACCGCCCACATACCGGGCACCGGCTCCCAGAAGTATTCCTCGTCGGTGAGTCCATCGAGCCGGCTGCGCAGTTGTCTCGTCCAATGCGTTTCCAGCTGGCCTCGTATTTCGGCGTTCCAGTCCAGATCCATGGCGTACACCCTGGGCATTTCGCCAGGCGTGGACAACTGTTTTTCCGCGGCCTCCGGTACGCGGCGATCGGCCGGCCGGTGATATCGCCGATGAGGTCGAAGTCGTGGTCGTAATCACCCAATCGACCAAGTCGCGCACCTGCGCTTCGAGACGATCTCGCATTCCCACGGTGAGCGCCCGGTCTTCACCGATCCACTGAAAGGCTTGATCCGTACACGCGGTACCGCGCCCGAGCCTTGCCAGCGGTGGCGATTGTTTGTGTTGACGGATACTCTTCGGCTGCTTCGCAACTCGCTCGAAAGGCGAACAATGATCTCGAAGAAAATCGTCAGAACCGTCGTCGTCTCGGCGCTGCCGCTGATCGCCACCACCGTCGTCGCCGGAGGCGCCTCCGCTGACGCCGGCTCGACGGCCGAAACGCGGGCTACGCCGGTCGCCGGTCTTCCGCTGGAGGAACCGCAGGACGTCACTACCAACCCGGGCGCCCAGTACCCCGATCCAGTGTTGAACGGCGCTGCGCTGGGAGCCGGGGTCGGCTCGGCGGTCGGATCGGCCACCGGTTCCGGTGGGCCGATTCTCGGTGGGCTGATCGGCGCGCTGGTCGGTGCGGTGAATCCCGACGTCGTTCCCCAGGTTCTTCCCTGAACCGACTCGGACAGCCGCTCCCGTCCAGGTTCCTGACCAAGACGAGCGGCTCCCCACCCTGGCTGCCGGTACCCCGAATCCGGCACCGGCCGCCAGGTCCTTGGAGGCTTCCAGGGCGGTACCGAGGCACAGGTAGACGCTGGTTGCGGACCGTAGCGCAGTTCGAGGGCGACCATTTCACAGACAGCGAGACGCCACAAAAGAAGGCGGCCCCGCGAGGGACCGCCTTCTGTGATGCCCTGACCGCACCGAAGCGGTCGGGTTTACTAGTCGCTCTGGAAGTAGCTCAGCAGGCGCAGGATCTCGACGTAGAGCCAGACCAGGGTGACCGTGAGGCCGAGCGCCACACCCCAAGCCGCCTTGGGCGGCGCCTGGGCGCGGATGAGCTGGTCGGCGGCGTCGAAGTCGAGCAGGAAGCTGAACGCGGCGATGGCGATGACCACCAGGCTGAAGATGATCGCGATCGGGCCACCGTCGCGCAGGCCGAACCCGCCGTCCATGAAGAAGCTCGCGATCAGGTTGCCGACGATCAGTACCAGGATGCCGATCATGGCGCCGATGAGCATGCGGGTGAAGCGCGGGGTGACCCGGATGGCGCCGGTCTTGTAGACGACGAGCATACCGGCGAACACACCGAAGGTGCCCAGGACGGCCTGCCCGATCATGCCTGCGCCACCCGCGCCACCGAAGGTGATATCGGTGAACATGAACGAGAGGGCGCCGACGAACACACCTTCGGCGACCGCGTAGGCGAGCACGATAGCGGGGTTGTCCATCTTGCGGCCGAAGGTGGCGACCAGGACCAGGACCAGGCCGATGATGCCGCCGCCGATGACGAACATCGGGGCGAGCGCGGTGTTGGCGCTGGTCAGAATGTAGGTGACCAGCGCGGACAGCGCGAGCACACCCAGCGTGATCCCGGTTTTGGTGACCACATCGTCGATGGTCAGCGACCGGGTCGGCGCCTGCGGCGGGTAGGGCTGCTGCTGATACTGCGGGGGATACTGCTGGTTGCCGTACTGGTAACCCAGCTGTCCCGCGCCGGCAGCAGCCGAGCCGAAGCTCGCGTAGCCGGTTTCCTGCTTCGGCAGATTCTTGAATACCGGATTGCTTGTGGCGCGCACCGCAAATCCCTTTCTCGGAGTTCGTTGGCCATACCGGAGCACGACCGTCGGCTCGAGCTGTTACTCGATATCCAACTGTCCATTCAACGATCACCCCTCGGGCGGAGTTCCCGGGGCGCACCGAAAAGACAGACAAACCGGACCTTACCGCCGACCGGCCCGCCGTGGGTCACGGACCGGCCCACGAAATGGATCCGATCGCCCGCGCCCGACCTGGGGCGGACCCGGATTATCGGCTGCGCGCACAGTGGCGAATCCGATAATGCGAGGCCATTGCCTATCACCGCGGCAACGGCTGCTCCGTCACATCACCATCATGAGGATCACGATGATGATGACCAATCCGATGAGCAGGCCGATGGTGACAGCCACGGTGGGGCTGGGCGACTGCCCCGAACCCCCGCGGCCGATCTGCTGAGCGGGCGCCGGGGCCGGGTTCGGAGGCTGTGACCGGGCGCGGCGGGGCAGCGGGCCGGAACGGGGGCTGCGCAGCCCGGCGGCGGAGTTACGGGCCGCCCAGGCGGGGATGGTGCCGTCTTCGGTACGCACCGGGGCGCCGAGGATGTTGCCGGCGGCGCCGGGGCCGAACACGGCGGCCAGGATCTCCTCCCGCGCCTGCGCCATGCTGGGGCGGCGCTGCGGTGCCGGTTCCATCATGTGCAGCAGCACGCGAGTAAGTGCGCCACTACGCGTCGGCGGGTTGATCTGTGCCATGGCGGCACGTTCCACGATGGCGTCGCTGTCGTCGTCCATTCCGAACGGCGGCTGACCTTCGATGGCGGTGTAGAGGGTGGCGCCGAGGGAGAACACATCGCTGGCGGCGGTGGGCTGGGCGCCGCGGGCCACCTCCGGCGGCAGGTACGCGGGGGTTCCGGTGATCATGCCGTCGGGTTCGTCGGAGGCCTCGGTGACATTGCGGGAGATACCGAAATCGCTGAGCTTCGCCATCCCGACCCCCGGACCCCGGTCGGCGACAAGGATATTGCCCGGCTTGATATCGCGGTGCACGATCCCGACCGTATGCGCGGCGGCGAGCGCGTCGGCGACCTGCGCACCGATCTGGGCGACCTCGATCACCGGCAGCGCATTCACCAGCCCGAGCGCACGAGCGACACTGCGCGAGGGTAGATGCTCCATCACCAGCCAGGGTTCGCCGGCCTCGAGCACCACGTCGTAGACGGCGATGGCGTGCTCATGGGAGAGCTTGGCCGCGACGCGCCCCTCGTGCACGATCCGATCGCGGATCGTGCGGGCTTCCGCCTCGTCCAGGCCCGCCGTCGACAGCACCTGTTTGATGGCGACATCCCGGTCCAGCAGCCGATCGTGCGCCAGCCATACCGCGCCCATACCGCCGCCGCCCAGTTTCGACTGCAGGCGGTACCGGCCGGCCACCAGATAATCGGGGCCGACGATGGGACGGGGGCGATCGATCATGCTGTGAGACTAGTCGAATTCGGTGGTAGCTGGCCGGTTTCGGAGACGGCTGCCGGTGACACGTGACGGCATTCACTACAGCGGGTCGTAGTTGTCCGGGGAGGCTTCCGGGCGCAGACCTTCCAGCGCTAGGCTATCGAATGTATGTTCGAACCAGGAAGTAGCCGGGGCGGCGCCGACCACCTCGGTGACGCCACCCGGCCCTCCGGCATCGGCACGGAAAGTGGGTGATGAGTAATGACGGCACGGCCACCGAAGGCAAGCGGCGCACGGCTGCGTGAACTGGCCGAACTGCGCCGGGCGCGGGCGAGCAGCGGATGCGCCCGCGGATCCGCTGCCGCACCCCGCAGCACTGCCGGTACCCGGGCGCCGGTCGCCCCGGCCTCCACAGTCGGTCGCGAGATACTTCCCGTACCACCCGCTCTCGCTCCGCTGCTGCCCGACCGCGGACTCGTCAAGGGATCGGTGGTGTCCTACAGCGGCGCCGGAACACTGCTGGCAGGTTTGCTCGCCGCGGTCACCGGGCCGGGGGGGCACGCGGCCGCGGTCGGCCTGCCCAGGCTCGGCCTGCTCGCCGCCGCGGAAATGGGCGCCCGGCTGGACCGGCTCGCGGTGATCCCCGATGCGGGCCAGGACCCGATGGAGGTGGCGGCAGTTCTGCTGGACGGGATGGATCTGGTGGTACTCGGCCTCGGCACGGCCGTGATCCCACCCGCCCGCGCCCGGGTGCTCGCCGCGAAAGCCCGCGGAAAAGGGGCCACCTTGCTCGTCACCGGTGGTAACTGGCCCACGCCGGACCTGAGCCTGGAAAGCCGCGTGGCCGGCTACACCGGGCTCGGTACGGGCAGCGGGCGGATCCGTTCCATAAGCCTCGATATCGAAGCCCGCGCCAGGGCCGGAAACCCGCGCCGGGGCCGGCTCACCGCGCGCCCGCTCGGCGGTCGTGTGGAATGGATCGCTCTCGACGAGATCGCCACCGCGCACACCTCGGGCCGGCCGGAAACATCCAGCCAGGAGGACTCGGTTGCTTCCTGACCTGATCCCGCCCCGTATCGTCTGCTCGTGCCGGGAAGGCGACGAGTCCGCTCGGCCGGCTCCACCGATCGGCAACATATTCGCTCCGGTGTCCCGGTCTGGTGGCCACTCGGCTCGGACAGCCGGCCCGGACGCCGGCGAACCCGCCCAGCTGTCCCGGTCTCCCTGCGACGAATCCGCCCGGGCACCCGGACCCGACAGCAGCGGTGAACTTCCCCGAACTGCTCGGCGGGCCGGAGAATTCCATCGGGCACTCCGGCCGAGCAGCGACGAGCTCGCCCGAACGCTCCGGGCGGCCTGCACCGAGTTCACGCGACGCCCCCGCACCCACTCCCCGCGGCGCACCCGCATCGAATCCATGCGGCGCCACAGCCCGACCGGCGGCGCGGTGTGCCGGCACTCTTCGGGATCTCCTGGGCACGCTCGCAGATCAGCCACATTCCGGCGCGGAACGGTGGGCCGATGAGCCCGCGCCCCGCGACACGGGTGCTGGCGGTCTGGTGCCCCGACTGGCCCGCGGCCGCGGCGGCGGCCGGGGCCGGGCTGTCCGCGGAACAGCCGGTGGCGATTGTGCATGCGAACCGGGTGATCACCTGTTCGGCCACCGCCCGCGAGGCGGGAGTGCGCCGCGGTATGCGTAAACGCGAGGCACAGAGCCGCTGCCCGGAACTCCATATCGCACCACCCGATCCGGACCGTGACGCGCGCTTGTTCGAACCGGTCGCCGCGGCCGTCGACAGCCTCGCCTCCGGGGTCGAGGTACTGCGCCCCGGTGTGCTCGTGCTGCCCGCGCGCGGCGTGATCCGGTATTTCGGATCGGCCGAGACGGCCGTGCGGCAATTACTCGCCGCGGCGGCGACCGCCGGGGTGGAGGCCCGGATCGGGATCGCCGACGAACTCCCGACCGCGATCGTCGCCGCCCGGCACAGCACCCTTGTACCGCCCGGCCGGGATGCCCGGTTCCTGGCGCCGCTGCCGATCACCGAACTGGCGGCCGAACCCGGCCCTGCGGAACGGGAACGCGCCACGCTGCTGGATCTGCTGCACCGGCTGGGGCTGCGCCGCATCGGGGATTTCGCCGCCCTGTCGACCGCACAGGTCACCTCACGGTTCGGCGCGGACGCGATCGTGGCCCACCGGCTCGCCCGGGCACTACCGGATCGTCCACCGGCACCCAGGGTCCTGCCCCCGGAGGTGGCGGTCCGGCTGCCGTGCGAGCCACCGATCGACCGGGTCGACGCCGCGGCCTTCGCCGGCCGGCTACTCGCCACCCGGCTCACCGCGAACCTGTCGGCGGCCTCGGTGGCCTGCACCCGGCTCGAGATCCGTGCGGAAACCGAGTCCGGAGAAGAACTCTCGCGGGTCTGGCGCTGCGCCGAACCACTGACCGCCGACGGCGTGGCCGACCGCGTGCGCTGGCAATTGGACGGCTGGCTCACCCGGCCGCCCGGCGATCGGCCCACCGCCGCGATCACCGTGCTGCACCTGATACCGGTGGAGGTGACACCGGCCGCCGCCCTGCAGCTCGGACTGTGGGGCGATACGGGGTCCGGGGACGAACGTGCCCTGCGCGCACTGGTCCGCGTCCAAAGCCTGCTCGGCGGGGACGCGGTGCGGGTGGGGGTGCTCAGCGGCGGCCGCGGGCCCGCGGAACGGGTCACCATGGTCACGTTCGGCGACGAACCGGCACCGGATACCGATCCGGCACCGCCCTGGCCTGGCCGGATACCGGAACCTGCCCCCGCCGTCATCATGCGCGACCGTCCGCGTATCGCGCTCGAGGCAGCCGATGGAACTCCCGTCCGGATCACCGCGCGCGGACTGTTCAGCGGCCCGCCCGCACGGTTGCGCTGGGGCCGGTCGAGCTGGCGGCTCACCGCGTGGGCCGGGCCCTGGCTGCTCGATGAGCTCTGGTGGGCGCCCGGCGCGGCTGCGACCGCCCGCGCCCAGGTGGAACTACCTGGACCGCACAGCCTGCTACTGCTCGCCCGGGACGATCACTGGTACGTCGAAGGTCTCTACGACTGACCGGGCGCGGCTCAGTACGGTTTGCAGGCGTCGAAGGCGGCGTCCTTGTCCCCGTTGAACGAATCGATCTGACCGTTGATCTCGTCCACCGAAGCATTGCGCTCCAGAAGGTCGGCCAGGGTTTTCAGATTGTCGCGGTAGGTGCGCATCGGTGCCGAGACGTCGTTGGGAACATCGGGACTGAGTTCCTCGTCGATCTTGCCGGCCGTATCGCGCAACGCAATGACCGCGGCATCCTTCTTGGGTCCCTCATCCGGCGCCTTGTTGTCGCTGGCATCGATATAGGCGTTGAAGGCGTCGACCGCCGGATTGTTGTTATCGCGCAGCGACTCACATACATCGGTCGCGGCTGCCTCGGCGGCGGCCGCCCGTGACGACGACGCCGCGGCCGAGGAAGATTTGATCTCCGATGTGTACAGCTGCAACTCGCTCTGATTCACCTCGGCGGTACCGGTCACCGTGGTGGAGCAGGCGGCGAGGAATCCACCGGCGACCAGCGCGGTCAGTGCAGCGGCGAGGCCGGCTCGTTCGAATCGTCGCATCGATCTGAAACTCCCCTCGGATGCCCACGACCCCGTATTCTCGCCCCGGCGCGCCGGACATCTGAGCCACCGGTGCTGACAACCGTACTGTGTCGAGACGATTCTCGGCTGCCCAGGCCCGCATTGTCGATCAACCGATACCCGTGCCCGGAATCACCGGCCCGTGGCGATGTCGACGACCAGGCGGTTCGGCATGGTGGCCGTCGAAACGGTGAAGCCCCGCTCATCACCGGAGACTCCGATGAACGACTGGGTGATCCCCTCGAACACCGTCGTCCGGTACACCCCGGCGATACCGGGCACCGCCGGGTCGATGGCCGGGTCCGGTCCGGCATAGGGCGACACCCCGCTGTCGAACGGATAGGCCGAACCGGTGATCCGGACCTCGAGCACCGAATCGCCCGCCACCCCGAGCTCCCGGCCGCTGCCGTCCTGTACGGCCCGGCCCGTGTACCACACACTCCACCCCGGGGTTCCCGGACCGCCCAGGTAGTACTCGACCCGGTCGAAACCCGCGTGGCGACTCAACCGGATATCGGTCACGGTGAGCATGGCGTCCGGGGAGGCCTCCGCCTGCTTCGGCACCGTATCGTCGGGCGCGGGCACCGGCTCGCCGGGCAGCGGTATCGGCGGTGCGGGCAGACCCGGGGTGCCCACTTCCGAACTGGGGACCGCCGGGCTCATCGGCGAAGAGCTAACCGGCGGTGTCGACCCCGAATCGGCACACCCGGCGAGAGCCGCCAGTATCGCCGCCACCACCAGTAAACGCCCGGTACGCATATGGCCGATGCTAACCGCAGCGGCCACTGTCCTGCGGTAACGCCTGCTCTCACGGTGTGGCCCGGGTACCGGCCGCCGGCCGCGCACGACCTCCGCGACCATGGCCCCGCGAAACGTATCCACCGGGGCGCGCGGCAGCGCACGGCAACGATCTAGCACACTTGTCACGTGCGAGACGTGGAGGACCTATTGGGACGGTTGCGCCGCTATCCGGATGTGGAGGCCGCCAACCTGTACGCCGTCGACGCCGCGGACCGCCTCGTCCTCGACGTGGCCGCGGAGGCACTCACCACCACCGAGCCCGGGAGAGTGGTGGTGATCGGCGACAACTACGGCGCCCTCACCCTGGGCGCCGCCGCCACCCACGACCTGCACCGGATCCGCGTCCACCAGGACCTGCTGACCGGTGAGCTCGCGCTCGCCGCCAATGCCCGTGCGCTCGGACTCGGCGACCGCTACACCGCGCACTCCCTCGACGAGAACCTGTTGCGCGGCGCCACCGTGGTCCTGCTGCGACTACCGCGGGTACTGGCCGGGCTCGCCGAGATCGCCGACGCCATCGCCCGTTACGCCCATCCCGAGGTCCAGGTGTTCGCCGGCGGCCGGGACAAGTACCTCACCAGGGCGATGAACGACATACTGGCGGAATCCTTCACCGAAGTACGGGCCAGCCGCGGCCGCCAGAAGTCCCGCACTCTGCTGGTGCGCGGACCGAAGCCGGTGGGCGAACCACGGTTTCCGCTACGTGAGCACATCGGCGAATTCGGTATCGATGTGGTCGCGCACGGGGCCGCCTTCTCCGGGCCGCGCCTCGATATCGGCACCCGGTTCCTGCTGGAACATCTGCGCGCCATGAAACCCGATGCCCGCGACGCCATCGATCTCGGCTGCGGCACCGGAATACTGGCCGTCGCGCTGGCCCGATCCCGCCCGGGAATCGCGGTGGTGGGCACCGACCAATCCGCCGCAGCCGTGGCCTCGGCGACCGCAACCGCCGCGGCCAACGCGGTCACCGGGCAGGTCACCGTGGTGCGGGACGACGCCATGTCGGCCGCCGCCGACAACAGCGCCGACCTCGTGGTGTGCAATCCGCCGTTTCATGTGGGTGCCGCCGTGCACACCGGGTCGGCGATCAAGATGTTCGCCCGGACCGGCAAGGTGCTACGGCCGGGAGGCGAGCTGTGGACGGTCTACAACAATCACCTCAACCACCGCACGGTGGTCGAACGCATGGTGGGCCGCACCGAGGTGGTGGGGCGCAACCGGAAGTTCACGGTCACGCGTTCGGTGCGGGGGTTGCACGGGTTCGATGCGGTCGCGACCGGGGTCGGGGTTTGATTGCGATGTATCTTCGCTCTCTCACTCCATCGCTCCGGACCGGGGCTGTTCCAGCCCGGGAGTGAAGTGTGCGACGGAACGGATTACCTGGCCCAGCGCTGTTATCTCAGATCGCGGAGTAGACCATCCGCGACGGGCGGGGCTGTAATTTTGGATCCGCTCGGCGGCTCGCGAGCGGGCCCCTGTCGACCCGGTTCTTTCCCCGCTCCAGAGCCGGGCGGGCACCGCCCGGGGAGATAAGGGCGGATTACCTGGCGGCGGAGCGCTGTCATCTCTGCTCTCGGGGCGGCCCATCCGCGAAGGGGCGGGCTGTGATTTCGGAGACGCTCCGCGTCCCGAGGGCGGGGCCCTGTGGAGCCCGGTTCTCCACTCCTGCGCTCCCCCGGCTCCGTCGCTCCAGAACCGGGCGGGCACCACCCGGGAAAGTGAACGGTCCGGGAAGGTTGGATGAGGGGGCAGGGGGTGCTCAGTCGATTCGGCGGCGGTGGGCCCAGCGGGTGAGCGCGTTGCGGTTGGACTGCTGGGTTTTCCGGAGCACATTCGAGGCGTGGGTTTCCACGGTTTTCACCGAGATGAACAGCTTTTCGGCGATCTCGCGATAGGTATAACCACGGGCCAGCAGGCGCAGCACCTCCAGCTCACGGGGGGTCAGCGAATCGAGTTCGGGATCCAGGGGTGGCTCGGGTACCGGTGATTTCCCGGTGAACGAATCCAGGACGAAACCGGCCAGCCGCGGACTGAATACGGCGTCTCCGCCGGCCACCCGGCGGATTCCGTCGGCCAGTTCGGCACCCGAAATCGTCTTCGTCACATAACCGCGGGCACCGGCACGGATCACCGCGATCACATCCTCGGCGGCATCGGAAACACTGAGCGCCAGACATACCGGACCGCTGTCGATCCCGTTCAGCACCGCGACCCCGCCCCCGGCGGGCATATGCACATCGAGCAGCACCACATCGGGTTTGGCGGCATTGATACCGGCCACCGCCTCGGCCACACCCCCGGCTTCCCCGACCACCTCCATATCGGTTTCCCGGCTCAACTCGGCCCGCACCCCGGACCGGAACACCGCGTGATCGTCGACGAGAAAAACCCGCACAACCAGCCTCTCTTCATTCATGGCGCCGCCTCGGGCCTCCCCCGAAGACTACCCATGTACGGCGAGCCGGGGCTGCGGCCGGCCCGAAACCCTCGGTACGACACCACGCCCGGTTCCGTGCCACCTCACGAATGTTCGGCACACGGACCCCGCAGCGATTCGTGGTAGTGGATCCCTTTCCACTCGTCACCGCTTCGACGCGCGATCAGCGTGTTGCGGCCGGCGACGACGAACGATTCGGGCGCCACGGCCGTTTCCCCCTCGAGGTGAAAAGAGAAGAACGCGTAGGCCATATCGCCGATGGTCTCGATCCCGGCTTCGCGGTGTGCCCATCCATTCCGATACGCCTCCACCGGGGCAGCGATACCGGCGGTCAACGAACCTCCTCGCGGCGGGTACCCGCGCCGCGGGCCTGCCCGGCGGTGGCCTGAGCGAGCCCGGGCGCGTGCACAGGTTCGGAGCGCCCGGGCCGCGGCGGTTCGGACGTGCCTTCGGTAGGAGCAGTCTCCGGAGTCCGCGGCCGGTCGCGGGCTATGCCTTCGTCCTCGGAACCGGAATCGGTGCGCGGCAGGAAGATCCGTACCTCGGTGCCGCGCCCCGGTTCCGAAACGATCTCCACCGTCCCCCCGCGCCGCTCCACACGGGCGCGAATGGATCGCGCGAGACCGTGCCGGTCCTCGGGAATCGAATCGGGATCGAAACCGTTACCGCGGTCGCGAACGAACACACTGACCTGGTGTGGTTCGGTCTCGGCGAACAGGTCGATATCGGTTACGCCGGCGTGTTTGGCGGCGTTCACCAGCGCTTCCCGGGTGGCGCCCAGGACGGCGGTGAAATGTTCCTTCGGCAGGCCGGACCCACTGTCCTCGCCGTCCATTGCGACATCTCCGACGGTCACCGGGGTGACCTTCACACCGTGCTGATCCTCCACCTCACCGGCGATGGTGCGCAGGGCGACGGCGAGACTGGAGTCGGCGGGGCCGGTGTCGGCGAACAGCCAGCGCCGCAGCTCGCGTTCCTGGCTGCGCGCCAGGCGCAGCACTTCCTGCTGATCGCCCGCCTGCCGCTGGATCAACGCCAGCGTCTGCAGCACCGAATCGTGGAGGTGGGAGGCGATCTCCTCGCGTTCCTCGTTTCGGATCCGGGCCGCGCGTTCGGCATTGAGCGAATGCATCATCCGCAAACCGAGCGGGACGGTCAGCAGCCCGACCCCGATCAGGGTCGCTGCCACCGCCAGCAGCGCCGAACCGAGCGAACCCCAGTCGACCTGCGACAGCACCACCACCCCCAGCCCTACGAAAACAAGGGTGACCCCGGCGATGATCCGCGACCAGGTGACCACCGACGGCTTGGCCGGTATTCCGATAAGTGACCGCGGGCCGTCGGCATCGTATTCCCGCCACACCAGCGCCGCGCCCACCGCGATCACCAGCAGGGGAGCGATCACCCGGGCCACTGTTCCGCTGAATGCCCACGACACGACCACCGACAGCCCGAGCCCGAGCAGCGCCAGCCCTATCGCCTGGCGGCGCTCCGTACCGGAAGGCCGGGCGTCGTCGCCACCGCCGGGCGTGAAGATCCACAACAGCCCGTAGGCGATGATCCCGGCCCCCGCCAGCGCCGACAGCAGAACGAACGCCATCCGCACTTTGAGTACGTCGACCCCGAGATGGTCGGCGACGCCGCCGGCGACACCGCCCACGATCCGGCCGCCGGATCGGCGCACCAACCGCCCGCCCGCGGTATCCGGGTCGACCACGGGACGGTCGCCACCCGGGGCGTAGAAGGCAGGTCTGAACGGGCACATACCTTCGATACTGGCACGTCCGCAACCGACCCGGCCATGGGGAAACACCCTGATCTGTGTCTATGGCGGCGCCTCCGGCGCGGCGTGGTCCGGGTCGTCCCTATGGGTCTCGTTCTTCACTCCACCGCTCCTCCGCAACGCTGCACCGCTCTGTGGCTCCAGATCAAGACGGGCCCGGGCCAGGGAGGCAGGAGTTTTGGCAGACACCGCCGGCGATACGTCGACGGTCGACGGGCCGGGCAGGTGGTGGTCAGAAGTATTTCGGGAACAACTTCAGGGTTCCCCCCGATGTGAGAGTGCCCGCAGGAAGCGGAGCATGGGTTTCATGACGAGAACCAGCTTCGGTGATCAGCTTCAGCAGATGTGGCAGAGCCGGCCGACCCGCCTGCCCCGGCACGGGCCGATCGCCGGGGTCGCGGCCGGGGTCGGGCACCGCTACGGGGTCGACCCGGTGCTCGTGCGGGTGGCGTTCGTGGTGTCCACTCTCTTCGGCGGGGCCGGGATCGTGCTCTACCTGTTCGGGTGGCTGATGTTCCCCGAAGCGGGTGAAGGCGCGTCGATGGCGGAATCGCTGACCCGTAAACGGCAGGATTCGCAGAGCCAGACCAAGACGATCGTACTGATCGTGGCGCTGGCGATCGCGGTGAGCACCATGGGCCCGGTAGGTGTGGGGCTCGGCGGGTCGGGGGTGATCTCGCTGACGCTCATGCTGGCCGGTTGGTGGATGCTGTATCTGCGGGCCCCGCAACCGCCGCCGCTGCCCGCGGGGGCAGCGGTTCCGGAGTCGCTTGCGGGTCCGGGGACGACCGGATATCCCGGCGCCACATTTCCGCAGGGCGGCGCGGATCCTTACACGTCCCAGTACACCGGGATATATACCCCCTATACAACACTGCCGGATCAGTATGTCCCGGACGATCCGGCCGTGAACCGCGCGCAGAGCGCTCCCGGTACCGCTGACCCCGACACGCCGGATACCGATGGTCCGAGTCTCAGCAAGGCCACCTCCTCCGGGGCTGCGACCGGCCCGGCAGCCGATACCGCAGCCGTACCGGCACCTGATCCGAGTTCGGGCACGCCCGATTCCACCGCTACCGCAGACCCGGTCGCGGCCACCCCTGCCGAATCGGATCCACCCCGAGACACCGGCTCGGACCGGCCCACTCCTCCACGCCCCACCATCGGAATGAGCAAATCCACCGGCCTCACCGATCGCACCCCACCTGCCTGGGATCCGCTGGGCGTCGCGCCACTCGCCTGGGACCTGCCCGACCCCACCCCGGCACAGCCGGTGGCGGTGACCACCGAGAAGCATCCCCGTTCGCGTTTCACCGCGGTCGTGCTCGGCTTGGCCATCCTCGCCGCGGCGGGTGCCGGCGCGGTGGCAGCGGCGGGCGCCGAATGGATGACACCCGGCCGGATCGCCGCGATCGCGCTCGCGGTGATCGGCCTCGGGTTGATACTCGGTGCTTTCCGCCGACGCGGCCACGGCCTATTGCTGGTCACTGCGCCGCTGGCGGCGTTCGTCCTCCTGGCCGGCGCCGTCGGGCCGGTGGATTTCCAGGGCGCCACCATGGGTGAGCGCACCTGGGCTCCCGCCTCGGCCGCCGATATCCGGCCGGAGTACGCGGTAACCATGGGGTCCGGCACGCTGGACCTACGCGGAATCGAATTGACCGCGGATCGGACCGTCGACCTTTCCGTACAGATGGGGGAGGCGGTGGTCCTCGTACCGCAGAATATGAACGTGCGCTCCGATTGCACCGTCCGGATGGGCGAGGCGAACTGCCCGGACGGGCTCACCGGGCCCGGCGGGGATGCACCGGTGCTGAATCTGAACGTGCAGGTCCGGATGGGTGAAGCGGAGGTGCGTCGTGGCTGATCAGGGAACGAAACCGCACGTGGAAGCGTCGGGCGACACCGGAACGGCGGGGCGTGCGCACCGCGGAGGCTTCTCCGCCGGTTTGTTCGTCACCGGTCTGCTCGCGCTGCTGGTGAGTGTCTGGGCCCTGGCCGGCCCGGACCGATGGAATATCACCTCCATGATCCCGGTCGGCTGGATCGTCGTCGCGGCCGCCATAGTGATCGGCGTGGCACTGGTCATCTCACCGAGAAAGCGCCGGTAGCCCCGGCCGCCGACGCCGGTTCTCGTCGAACGGCGCCGTACCGGGCAGAACGCCCGGACCCGCATCGCGGGGTCCGGGCGTTCTCCTGTCTGCTCACTCCCACTCGATGGTGCCCGGCGGTTTGCTCGTCACATCCAGCACCACGCGGTTGACCTCGCTCACCTCGTTGGTGATCCGGGTCGAGATCCGTTCCAGCACCTCATACGGCAACCGCGTCCAGTCCGCGGTCATCGCGTCCTCACTCGACACCGGGCGCAGCACGATCGGATGCCCGTAGGTACGCCCGTCGCCCTGGACTCCGACACTGCGCACATCCGCGAGCAAGACCACCGGGCACTGCCAGATCTGTCCGTCGAGCCCGGCCGCGGTGAGTTCCTCGCGGGCGACGGCGTCGGCCTGCCGCAGTGTCCGCAACCGGTCCTCGGTGACCTCACCGATGATCCGGATCGCCAGGCCGGGCCCCGGGAACGGCTGCCGGGCCACGATCTCCTCGGGCAATCCGAGCTCCCGGCCGACCGCCCGGACCTCGTCCTTGAACAGCAGCCGCAACGGTTCGACCAGTTCGAATTCCAGATCGTCGGGCAGTCCGCCCACGTTGTGATGCGATTTGATATTCGCAGTTCCGCTGCCGCCGCCGGATTCCACCACATCCGGATACAGCGTGCCCTGCACCAGGTATTCGACCGCCGGTACATCCTGGCCCGCGATCTGCTCGCCGACGACCTCGCCGACGGCGTCCTCGAAGGACCGGATGAACTCACGCCCGATGATCTTGCGCTTCTCCTCGGGGTCGGTGACACCCTTCAGTTCGCCGAGGAACTTCTCGACCGCGTCCACGGTGACCAGCCGGGCGCCGGTAGCGGCCACGAAATCCCGCTGCACCTGTTCACGCTCCCCCGCGCGCAGCAGTCCGTGATCGACGAAAACGCAGGTCAGCCTGTCACCGATGGCTCGCTGCACCAGGGCGCCCGCCACCGCACTGTCGACGCCGCCGGACAGCGCGCAGATCGCATGCGCGTCTCCGATCTGCTCGCGCACCCGCTCGATCATCGCGTCGGCGATATTGGCCGGCGTCCAGTCCGGTTTGATCCCCGCCATCTCGTGCAGGAACCGGCTCAGCACCTGCTGCCCGTGCGGCGAGTGCAGCACCTCGGGGTGATACTGCACACCGGCCAGCCGGCGGGCCCGGTTCTCGAAGGCCGCGACCGGCGCGCCCACCGTCGTCCCGGTCACCTCGAAGCCTTCCGGAGCGTCGGTGACCGCATCCCCGTGGCTCATCCACACCGGCTGCGGCTCCGGCAGCCCCTCGTGCAGCAACCCACCGTCGATATCGAGTTCGGTGCGGCCGTATTCGCGGGTACCCGTATTCGTCACGGTGCCACCCAGCGCCTGCGCCATCGCCTGGAAGCCGTAGCAGATACCGAAAACCGGGATATCCAGGTCGAACAGGCGCGGATCGAGAGCCGGCGCGCCTTCGGTGTACACGCTGGCCGGGCCACCGGACAGAATCACCGCCAGCGGCTGTTTCTCGGCGATCTCCGCCACAGTGGCCGTATGCGAGACCACCTCCGAGTAGACACTCGCCTCCCGGACCCGGCGGGCAATCAACTGCGCGTACTGCGCACCGAAGTCGACAACAAGAACGGGCCTCTGCGAATGTGTCACCCGCATGAGTCTAATGAGCGCCGTTGCGCGACTCGCACGCCCATACCCGCGGGCTCAGGCGCGGACGCTGAGACCGACTTTCTGGAATTCCTTGAGGTCGGAGTATCCGGCCTTGGCCATCGAGCGGCGCAGGCCGCCGACGAGGTTCAAGGATCCGAACGGATCGTCGGAGGGCCCGGTCAGCAGCTGTTCCAGGCTGGGGCGCACCGGGGCCGGCGGGGCCTGCCCGAGGATTTCTTCGGCGAGGTCCCACGGCTCGTCCAGCGAAAGCAGCGAACCGCGCGGTACCGAAGGATGGGCGGCGGCCGAAGGCCAGTACCAGCCGCGGCCGGGCGCTTCGGCGGCGATCGCGAGCGGCGCGCCCAGCATGGCCGCGTCCGCACCGCAGGCGATGGCCTTGGCGAGCTGGCCGGCGGTGTTGATATCGCCGTCGGCGATCACGTGCACGTACCGGCCGCCCGTTTCGTCGAGGTAGTCGCGGCGGGCCGCGGCGGCGTCGGCGATCGCGGTCGCCATCGGTACACCGATACCGAGAACTTCGCCGGTAGTGGTCGCACCCGGTTGCGAACCATAGCCCACGATCACCCCGGCGGCACCGGTCCGCATCAGATGCAGTGCGGTGCGGTGATCACTGACACCGCCGGCGACGACCGGCACGTCCAGTTCCGCGATGAACGTTTTGAGGTTCAACGGTTCGCCGTCGCTCACATGCTCGGCCGAAATGATGGTGCCCTGCACCACCAGCAGATCGATTCCGGCCTGTACCAGGGCCGGGGTGAGCGCTCGCGCGTTCTGCGGGCTCACCCGCACCGCGACGGTGACCCCACCGGCCCGTACCTGGCCGACCGCCGCGGCCAGCAGATCGGGTTGCATGGGCGCGGCGTGCAACTCCTGCAGGAAGGCGACGGCTCGCTGATAGCTGCCCTTGTCGGCCAGTTCGAGCAGCTGATCGATCTTGGCGGAGACATCCGCGTGGCGGGCCCACAATCCCTCACCGTTGATCACGCCCAGCCCGCCGCGGCGCCCGATCTCGATGGCGAATTCCGGGGAGGCCAGTGCATCGGTCGGATGGGTGAGGAAGGGGATATCGAACCGGTAGGCGTCCAGTTGCCACGCCAGCGATACCTGGCTGGCCGAACGGGTCCGGCGCGAGGGAACGATATCGACATCGTCCAGTTCGTAGGTCCGGCGAGCCGTCCTACCCATCCCGATCTCGACCATATCGCGCACAAATAGCTCCTGTGTTGAGGCGCCGTTTCCGACGGCGCAGGGGTCGCGACCCTCCGCGTCACCTGTCGGCCCTCGAGACCGGCGCCCGCCGGCGCATACCCGCGAAGGGCAAACGACCGTTACCCTCTGCGGGCCTCGTGGGACTCGGCACCGATGTCTCTGCGTTTCACCTGGTGAACTCGCATATTGCGACTAAACCTTACACACCCCCGGTCTACCGCGACTCCGGCGGTTGGTGTTCTGAGCCCCCAGCGACCCGGTTCACTGCTGAACGAGCTCGGCCGTGGTGCCGAGTTCAGCGAGGCCCTGAAAGGTTTCGGCCCGCCGCTGATTTTCCGTGCTGATGCGATACTCGGCGACCGCGGTGTCGAGTGCGAAAAACAGGGGCCGAGGGGGCCGAAACCCGCGCGCCGAAACGCGCACGAAGGCTACCGTCCGGTGTAGTTCGGTGCTTCGACGGTCATCGTGATGTCGTGGGGATGGCTCTCCTTGAGACCCGCCGCGGTGATCTGGACGAACTGGGCTTCCTGCAAGCCGGTGATGTCCTGTGCACCGGTGTAGCCCATCGCGGCACGGAGTCCACCGACGAGTTGGTGGATCACCTGGTTCACCGGGCCCCGGAACGGCACCCGGCCCTCGATGCCCTCGGGGACGAGCTTGTCCTCGGCCAGCACATCGTCCTGGAAGTAGCGGTCCTTGGAGAAGGATTTCACCTGGCCACGGCCCTGCATGGCGCCCAGCGATCCCATCCCGCGGTAGCTCTTGAACTGCTTACCGCCCACCAGGATCAGCTCACCGGGTGATTCCGCGGTACCGGCCAGCACCGAGCCCAGCATCACGGTGGACGCGCCGGCGGCGATGGCCTTGGCGATATCACCGGAGAACTGGATTCCACCGTCGGCGATCACCGGCACCCCGGCGGGCGCGCAGACGGCGACCGCCTCCAGGATCGCAGTGATCTGCGGCGCGCCGACACCGGCGACCACGCGAGTGGTGCAGATGGAGCCGGGTCCGACACCCACCTTCACCGCGTCGGCACCGGCCTCGACCAGCGCCCTGGCCCCGGCCCGGGTGGCGATATTGCCGCCGATGACCTGGATCCGGTCACCGACCTCGGCCTTGACCTTGCTGACCATGCTGAGTACCTGCCGCTGATGCCCGTGCGCGGTATCGACGACGAGGATGTCGGCGCCGGCATCGGCGAGAGTCATGGCCCGCGACCAGGCGTCGTCGCCGACGCCCACGGCGGCCCCTACCAGCAGCCGGCCGTCGCGGTCCTTGGTCGCGTCGGGGTACTGATCGGTTTTCACGAAGTCTTTGACAGTGATCAGACCGCGCAGCCGGCCTTCACCGTCGACGATGGGAAGCTTTTCCACTTTGTGGCGGCGCAGCAGTCCGAGCGCGGCCTCCGCGGTGACACCCTCCTGGGCGGTGATCAGCGGCGCCGGGGTCATCACATCGGCCACGCGGCGGTTCTGATCGACCTCGAACCGCATATCGCGATTGGTGATGATGCCGACCAGCGCACCCGTTTCGTCGACCACCGGCAGGCCGGAGATCCGGAACCGGGCGCACATGGCGTCGACCTCGGCCAGCGTATCGGTGGGGCGGCAGGTCACCGGATCGGTGACCATCCCGGCCTCGGATCGTTTGACGGTCTCCACCTGGCTCGCCTGATCGGCAACAGAGAGATTGCGGTGCAGTACACCCATGCCGCCGGCCCGAGCCATGGCAATCGCCATCCGGGCTTCGGTGACGGTATCCATCGCGGAACTGACCAGCGGCGTCCGCAACCGGACCTCTCTGGTCAGCCGGCTGGATGTTTCGACCGAACTGGGGATGAGATCCGACGCGGCGGGCAGCAGCAGCACATCGTCGAAGGTGAGGCCGAGCATGGCGATCTTGTTCGGATCGTCACCACCCGTAGGAGGGCGGACAATCGTGCGCTCGCCCGGTACGGGATTACTCATTCGGATCGACCCCTCCTGGACGTCGGCTGAGTTATCGGGATACGGCGGCCCGATAGCAAACTGTAACTGGGAACAAACGTGCCGCGCCGGATCGTTTATTCCGGCGGCGGTGCCGGGAGAACCAATGCTCGTCAGCGCTTGACACCATGGTATCGGTCCGGTTGGACCACGGATCAACTGAGGGCCGCTGCGATCGATCGAGCGGCAACGGCGAAAACTGGCGGCGCGGACGGCTGGCGCAGACCGCCCTGTTCTGCGTACCGTGGGGATGTGCGTGACCACCTACCACCTGGCTTGCCGCCGGATCCGTTCGCCGGAGACCCCGCCGACCCGTCCGCCGCGCTCGATGCCATCGAGCCGGGGGAACCGCTGGATCCTCATGAGCGCCTTGCGGTCGAAGAGGATCTCGCCGATCTCGCAGTCTACGAGGCGCTACTGGCCCACCGCGGTATCCGCGGGTTGGTGGTGAGCTGCGAGGATTGTCGGCAGGATCACTATCACGACTGGGATATGCTGCGCGCCAATTTGTTACAGCTCCTGGTCGACGGCACGGTCCGGCCGCACGAGCCCGCCTACGACCCGACTCCGGAAGCCTACGTCACCTGGGATTACTGTCGCGGCTACGCCGATGCCTCGATGAACGAGGCGTTCCACGGCGACGGGTTCGACGCTTTCGACAGCTGAGTCCTTCGACAGTCGAGTCGGAGCCGCCGGGGCGACCGGCATGATCGACCGCCATTCGACGGCCGATCGTTTTGGCATATCCGCACCAGGTTCATAACGCACCATTCGTAATACCCGTACACACGATGTGACCGCCCACCGGGGGTGAGCGGTCACATGATGACAGATATTCGCGAACGCGACGACCGGGACTCCGTGCCGCGTTTCAGTTGGTGGGCCCGCCGGGAACGCTCGTTGTCGGAACAGACGGCGCTCCGGTCTCCGGAACCTGCGGTACCGACGGTACGGCCGGGCCGGGTGAGCTGATCGTGGACGGTGGCAGCTGAGAGGTCGGATCCACCGAATCGATCCCCGGCCCGTCCGAAGTGGTCGGGTCAGGGATATCCGGGGTGGTGTCATCCGGCGCCTGGGTATCCGGCGCCGAAGTATCCGGATTATCCGTATCGGGCGCCGGCCGCTCCGGTGACGGCAGGACCGGTGCGGTGACATCCGGCGCGGTCGGCCGATCGCCGCCCGGTGCGGGGGCCTCCAGCGGAAGCTGCTGACCCGGCCGGGACGTGGTGGTCACCGTAGGACCGGGACGCTCGGACGTATCCCCGGGTGTGGCCGGTTTCACCGGTGCCGCCGGGTCCGGAGCGGGAGCCTTCTGCTCCAGCTGTGCGGCTATATCCGGTGCGACCTGACCGACCAGGCCGACCAGTTCACGCCAGCGAGCAGCGAGCTCGTTGCGTTTCACCGGATCATCCACCTGCGTGGCATTGGCCGAGGCCTGCTCCAGCCGGGCCTTGGCCTGTTCCGGCTTACCTTCGTCGAGCAGCTCCTGCGCGGCGGCCAGATTGTCGTCGGCGTACTGCACGACGGTGCTCTGTGCCTGTTCGCTGAACACCACCTCTTTGACGCGCCACAGCGCATCACCGGGTTCGGCCTGATACGAGAACACCGACAGCCCGCCGAACACCAGAGCCAGCGCGGCCGCCGTGGTGGCTATCGGGCGAAGCAGCCGGAGCCGCCCGCCGGATTGCGCACTGATCCGCGCCTGCCGGGCACCGATCTCCTGATTGACCGCCGCGACGACGGTATCGAGATCGGGCGCGTCCGGTAGCGGCGGAGCCACGATCTCGGCCCGCCAATCAGCCAGCAATGTCGCCAGCTGGAGCTCCTCGGTGCTCTCGGTGGGTATGGGCCCGCCCCGGGCGATAGCGTCGATCAGTTCGTCATCGCGACGAACCGCGCTGATATCGACCGGTTCGGACCCGGCACCGGAGCCCTCGGCGTAGGGATCGGTGCTCCGCGATCCGCGACGCGCCCACTTGTCGCCCCGACCGCGCCCGCCATCCCTAGCCATATATTTCACCTGCCCTCGCCACTTGTGCCTTCAGTTTTGCGAGCGCCCTGTGCTGGGCGACCCGTATCGCTCCCGCCGTACTGCCCACGGCGGTCGCGGTTTCCTCCGCTGACAAACCCATCACCAGTCGCAGGATCAGGATCTCCCGATGTTTCTCCGGCAACGTGGCCAGCAGAGTGTTCATCTGCCGGCTCGTTTCCGATTCGAGAGCTCGCTGCTCCGGTCCGTGGTCGGTGGATATGACATCTGGTACTTCGGCCATCGCCTCCGCCTTGTTACGGGAGGCGTTGCGATGGGCGTCGGCGACCTTGTGCGAAGCGATTCCGTATACGAAGGCCATGAACGGCCGACCCTGGTCCTGATACCTGGGTAGGGCGGTCATGACCGCTAGACAGACCTCCTGCGCGACGTCGTCCGCGGAGAGTTGTCCACGCTCCGCGGCACCGATCCGCGCGCGGCAATATCGCATCACCAGCGGACGGACCAATTTCAGTACCTGAGCTAGAGCGGACCTGTCGCCCTGCGCAGCAGCGGCGACGGCGCGGTCCAACTCTTCGCCCGTGTGCGTCATCGTCAGCGGATTTCCTGGCGTTACAAAGTGGCACGGCCGGTGACGACCTGTGCTTCCGCCGGTCCAGCGGAACGGGATCAACAATAGGACACGGCCGCCCGCGCGGGTCGAGACGGTAGAACCAGGGTTACCGTCCGCTATCGCGAAATCGCCCGCCACGCCTGGAGATGAGCGCACGACACGCTTCCGCGTCGGCCGTCGCGGAGGCGTGTCCGGCGGCCGGTTCCACGCCGGACACCGGTAGACCGGTTCGCAACATTGCGCACGCCCAGCGCAGCGGTAGCAGGCCCGCCTCCCGGCACTGCTCTTCGACCAGGGCAGCGAGTTCGGCGGCCCGCGCGGTATCGCCGGTGACCCCGGCGGCCGCCGCGACCAGCAGTCGCGATTTCACCGCGTGGCGAATCGAGGGACCGCGCTCGGCCCGGCCCAGCGCACTCTCCGCCGCCGCCAGGGCCTCATCGGCCCGGCCGCCGGCCAGTGCGGTTTCGGCACGTACCCAGTGCAGCCGAACGAGCGCGCGGGACCGATCGACTACCGCGTCACCATCCCGCCCCCACACGGCCCCGGAGCCCGTCGAGCCGGCAGAGAGCTCGGCATCCAGTAGCGCATCGCAGCGGTCCAGCAACCTGGTGGCGAGCGCGAGCCGGCCGGTACCCAGCGCATCGGCGGCGAGACCGGTCAGTGCATCGGCTGCGGCGTCGACCAGGTCGGGGACGCGGTGGAAACCGGCCGCGTACGAATCGGCCGATCGCAGATGTTCGGTGCCGCCCGCAACGCCCCCTGCGGCCACGACCTCCACGCCGACCGGACGGCTTGCACCACCTCCTTGGTCCACGTCTCGCACAACCCCCGCACCGACCACATTGCCCGCGGCGCCGACGGCGATTGCATCGTTTGCGCCACCCACGGCACGCACAGAGTCCATACCGGCCTCGTCGCCGGCGACCCCCACGGCGACCGCAGCGCCCGTGCCGGCGGCCTCGTCGGCCCCAGCGTCCACGCCTATCGCACCGCCCGCATCCGCACCGCCCGCACCCTCGAGCAGGCTCGACCGATAGCGCCCCGGACTGTTCGTATCGATGAGCTCCGGGCTCCGCTGCCCGGAAGCAGAGGCGCCGGGCAATCGCGGCAGTACCAGCGCGGCGGCGTGACCGTCGTCGTGCGCGGCCCGCCCATGCAGGCCCAGTTGACGCCGTAACGACCCCTCGGTGGAGGCCGCGAGCGAGAGCAGCACCGGATCGCCGGTGCTCGCCCGCAGACGGCGCAGTGCGATTCGGGCGGCCGCATAATGGCCCGTACCGCCCAACGCCACGGCTCGCCACCACATTTCGAGGCTGTTACCCGCGGCCGGCAACTCGGCAGCGGACCGGTGTGGGAGCGGACCGAAAGCGAAGTCGGCGAGCCGGCGAGAGCGGGTTTCGGCGGGAAGAACCGGGACGGACACGGGTGCACTGTACCCAGGCCGGGCCGGGCGGGCGGCCGGCGATTCGGCCCGACCGAACCGAGGTGGACGTTTCAGCAATCTTTCAGCATTAATCGAATCGACCGTGTTTCGATCAGGTTAAACTCCGCCCATCAATCCATGAGCAGATACGCATCGAATTCAGCAACGTTTCGCTTAATTAACCCAGAAGCCGCCCCGCCGCCATCTGTAATCGTACCGAGATCAGCGATTCCGGCCACGATCCGGGCGTGGATCGTGTACGCATTCAGGTCCGGACCGTTCCTGCGGTCCAGCCCATGGTCACGACCTGCGAAAACGTCGACCAGCGCCGACGGATCGAGGAACAGGCGCCGGGTAACCACACAGTATCGCCGGAAGATTAGCGGAAGTAAACAGCCAGGTGGGTTAAATTCATGCCGCAAAATATTCGACAAATAAGCGCGCCGAACTGTTGACGGAATTTCCCCGTTACCCCTAACGTAGCTCATCGCCACGAACGGCGCCGGGCGAAAAACCGCCCGGGATGCCTACGGTCCGCGCGTTCACACGAACGCCGGGCGCCACCCGAGAAGTTGACCCATCACTCGCTCGACAATGCCGACGAGCTCGCGTCTACGAGGAGTTCAACCCATGCCCATGCCCACCCACCTTCCCGGACCGAACGCCGATGTCTGGGACTGGCAGATGCGCGGTTCCTGCCGGGGTGTGGACTCGGCGGTGTTCTTCCATCCCGACGGGGAGCGCGGCCGGGCCCGGGCAGCTCGCGAGCTGCGCGCCAAGGAAATCTGCCGGACCTGCCCGGTCCTCATGCAGTGCCGGTCACATGCACTGAAGGTCAGTGAGCCCTACGGAATCTGGGGCGGGATGTCGGAAACCGAACGCGAAATGCACGCGCGCCGCAACCGGCGCCGTATGGCGGTATAGCCCTTCCGGTCGGCATCTGCCGTGGCAGGGCCTGTTTCCGCGGCGCCCGGCACGCTGCGGTGGCTGCCATACCGGGTGCGACACCGCCTCTTCCGCGGGGCCACATACGGTCTCGGTCATAGCGTCGGGTTATTGTTATGACCGATGACACACGAGAGTATCGAGCTCTCAGCGCTGCTGCAGCGCTGTGGCCATTCGGACGCCGAAGCTTTCGCCGAACTCTACGATCGGACCCGTACGCGGGTCTTCGGTCTGGTGTTACGTGTCCTACAGGATTCGGGGTTCGCCGAGGAAACGACGCAGGAGGTCTACCTGCAGACCTGGCGTACCGCCGCGAGTTTCGACCCGACCCGCGGTTCGGCGGTGACCTGGCTGATGACACTGGCGCATCGCCGTGCGGTCGACCGCGTACGCGCCGAACAGGCACATACTCAGCGGGAGATTGCCTACGGCGCCCGGGTAATCGGCCACGACTACGACGAGGTCATCGAGGAGGTCGAACGCAAACTCGACCATCAGGCCGTGGTGGTCGGCCTGCGTAGCCTCACCGACAACCAGCGCGAGGCGATTTCGCTGGCCTATTACGACGGCCGGACGTACGCGGAGGTCGCGCGGCAGCTCGATATCGGCCTGCCGACCGTCAAATCCCGGATCAGAGACGGACTGCTCAGATTGAAGAAGAGTATGGCGGCCGCCCCGCCCATCGGCGAGCGGCGGCCGATACGAGAACGGGCCGTTCACATTCCGCGCAGAGTGTGAACGGCCCGTTCTCTGTGTCCCTACCGCCCCCGGCCGGTAGCCGGCCGGGGGATCGGATCAGTGGGCGTGAGCGTGCCCGTGGTCGTCTTCTTCTTCGGCGGGCTTGTCCACCACGGCACTTTCGGTGGTGAGCACCATCCGCGCCACCGAGGCGGCGTTGATGACGGCCGAGCGGGTCACCTTGACCGGGTCCACGACACCGTCGGTGAGCAGATCACCGTAGGTCAGGGTGGCGGCGTTGAAGCCTTCCTTGCCCTCGCCGACCTTGCTCACCACTACGGCACCGTCGAGGCCGGCGTTGCTGGCGATCCAGTACAGCGGCGACCGCAGCGCGTCGCGCAGCACCTCGGCACCGACGGCCTCGTCACCGGACAGGCCGGCGATCAGACCGTCGAGCTTGGTACCGGCCTGTACGAGCGCGGTACCGCCGCCGGGCACAATGCCCTCCTCGACGGCTGCCTTGGCCGCGCTGACCGCATCCTCGACCCGGTACTTGCGCTCCTTGAGCGCGGTCTCGGTGGCCGCACCGACCCGGATCACCGCGACACCGCCGGCCAGTTTGGCCAGCCGCTCTTCGAGCTTCTCCCGGTCCCAATCGGAGTCGGTGGCCTCGATCTCGCGGCGCAGCTGCGCGCTGCGGGCGGCGATATCGTCCTGGGTGCCGGCGCCGTCGACGATCGTGGTGGTGTCCTTGGTGACCACGACGCGGCGGGCCGAACCGAGTACCTCGAGGCCCGACTCACGCAGGTTGATCCCCAGATCGGGGTTGACCACGGTACCGGCGGTGACGACGGCCAGATCGTCGAGGAACGCCTTGCGGCGATCACCGAAGAACGGCGCCTTGACTGCCACGGCCTTCAAGGTCTTGCGGATGGAGTTGACCACCAGGGTGGACAGCGCCTCGCCCTCGACGTCCTCGGCGATGATCAGGACCGGCTTACCGGATTCGGCGATCTTCTCCAGCAGCGGCAGCAGGTCCGGCAGGGAGCTGATCTTCTCGCGGTGCAGGAGGATCTGCGCATCCTCCAGTACGGCTTCCTGGCTGTCGCTGTCGGTGATGAAGTACGGCGACAGGTAGCCCTTGTCGAACTGGACACCCTCGGTGACCACCAGTTCGGTCTGCAGGGTGGAGGATTCCTCGACGGTGACCACACCGTCCTTGCCGACCGTGGTCAGCGCCTTGCCGACCATCTCGCCGATCTCCGGATCCCGCGAGGAGACGGTGGCGACCTGGGCGATGGCCTGTTCGCCGCTGACCGGGGTGGCCGCGGCCAGCAATGCTTCGGAAACCGCGTCGGCGGCCTGGGCCAGGCCCGCGCCGATGGCGATCGGGTTGGCACCGGCCGCGATGTTCTTCAGACCGCCGCGCACCATCGCCTGGGCGAGCACGGTGGCGGTGGTGGTGCCGTCACCGGCCACGTCGTTGGTCTTGGTGGCGACGCTCTTGACCAGCTGGGCGCCGAGATTCTCGAACGGATCCTCGAGATCGATATCACGCGCGATGGTGACACCGTCGTTGGTGACGGTGGGGCCGCCGAACGATTTGGCCAGCACCACATGCCGGCCACGCGGGCCGAGTGTGACCTTGACCGCGTCGGCGAGCTTGTCGACACCGCGCTCCAGTGCCCGGCGAGCCTGCTCGTCGAACTGGATCTGCTTTGCCATATGTCTTCGCTCCTGTATCTGGTGCGCTTCGAGTTGTGTGGCACAACGCACTCCGCCCCGGGTCAGCGTTCGACACCGGGGCGGAATGCATGCGCGGCAGTCGGATTACTTGCCGACGACAGCCAGCACGTCGCGCGCGGACAGGATCAGGTATTCCTCACCCTGGTACTTGATCTCGGTACCGCCGTACTTGCTGTAGATGACGGTGTCGCCCTCTGCGACATCCAGCGGGATGCGCTTTTCACCTTCGTCGTCCCACCGGCCGGGGCCGACGGCGACAACAGTGCCTTCCTGCGGCTTCTCCTTGGCCGTATCAGGGATGACCAGGCCGGAGGCGGTCGTCGTCTCGGCCTCGTTGGCCTGGACGAGGATCTTGTCCTCGAGCGGCTTGATGTTCACGCTCGCCACGTTGAGCCCTCCACTTTCAGGGGATAACGGTCGTCCGGAACTGTTGTCCCGGACCATCGATTCGGTCACGATGCTGACCCTGCGCATAGCCCCGTCGTCGCGGGTGCCGGGACCGCCTGCTCAGTAGTCAAGCCTGGCACCGGGCAACAATCGGTGCCAGCTAGCACTCTATACATGAGAGTGCCAGCGCTCAAGGGCAGGCGGTGCCAACCCGCCGATGGGCCCGGTCACAGCGAAACGATCTCGCTGTCACCAACACGCCGGCGAACGTGGCCGCTGGTCGCCGGGTTGGGGCGGACCACGGCGGGTAACCCCAGAGAAACAGGGCTTCCCAATGATTCTCCGACTCTGTAACGTTCGGATAACAGATCGTGGCACCATGGGTGATGGTTGTTCGCGAGCCCACCGCTTCCCGCAGACGGCGATGGTCTCGCGAACAGCCTCGCCCCATGTCCGGACAGGCCGGCGCGAACGACGAGGTTCCGCTCGAAAGGAGGTGAAGAGAATATGCGTACGTCGCTCGGCATCTCCGCCGGGAACGAGGTGGTGTGCTCCGCACTGGTCACCACCGCGGCCAATGGCGCGCGGAAGTTCGACTACCGGGTCGTCTCGGCGGAGGAACATTCCGACCTCGGCGATCTCGTCGCGTCCTCGATCGAGCTGATGACGACCCAACTGCCCGGGAGCCATCAGCACGAAGCCGTTTTCGGACCGCATGTTCCCGCCCCCCGGACCTCCGGCCTCGACGTCGTCGCCGAACGCCCGCCCACCGGCGTCGCCGTGGCCTACCGCGGTAAGGAACAGGCCCAGGCCATCCGGATGGCCACCGGCAAACATCGCGAACCGCAATTGGTCCCGGAGACCACCGCGGCACTCACCTTCCTGCGCGATACCGGCCTGCTGGACCGATACGGCACGGTCGCGGTGATCGACCTCGGCGCCTCCGGCTGCACGGTGTCGGTAGCCGATCCGGCCGACGGCACGGTCCTGCACACCGCCCGTACCACAACGGTCAGCGGGCGCGCGATCGACGATCTGCTGTACCGGCATCTGGTCGATCAGCACTACGCCCGGCGCGGCACCCGGCCCAACCGGAGCGTGCTGATCAATCGAGCGCGTACCGCCAAAGAACATCTCTCGGTCACCCAGGCCGTCACGATCGACCATATCGCCGGCCGGCCACTCAAACTCACCCGTACCGATTTCGAACTCCTCGCCGCCCGTCTACTGCGCGAACTGGCGCGGTTCACCTCGATGACCTTCGGCCTGGCCGACCGCTCGCCCGAAGCGGTCGTGGTGATCGGTGGCGGAGCGAATATCCCGGCGGTACTGGAAACCCTGCGCAGTGAACTCGATCTGCCCGTCCTGACAGTGCCGGATCCGGACGCCGTGATCGCCAAGGGCGCCGCGCTGCTCGCCGATACCGCCAGCGCCACCACGCCGATCGGCGCACTCACCCCCGACAAGTCCGGGAACACTCTGCTCAAGGCGTTCGGTACGGTCGCCGGCGCCATCGTGGTGGTCGGGCTGATCGTCGGGTACGGAGTGAACACCGGCACACCGAATTCCGACGACGAGGTCTCCCCCGCCGGAACGACCAGCAGCGCGCAGGGACCGCCCACCACCACGGCCGCCCCGACCACCTCTGTTGCTCCCACCACCACCGAGGCGGCACCGCAGCCGATCGAAGAACCCGCCGATACCGGTGCACCCTACGTACCGACCTACGAGCCCACCTACGAACCGCCGGTGACCACCGAGCCCCACACCGGCACGGCACCCTCCACCAGCGGCGAACCGACCTCACCCACCGAACCGACGACGATCACCGGCACCACCACCCCGCCGTCCTCGCAGCCGACCTTGCGCCCGGACCCGAACCTGCCACCCATCCCGTTCCCGGAAGGGCTCGGCCCGGGTGTCCTCGCACCGCCGCTGCCCCTCGAAGATCAACCCGCCCCGGACGATGCACCGTCCACCTCGGACAGGCCCTCCGAGGAAGGCACCCAGAGCACCGAAACCACCTTCCAGGCCACGCCCCCGCCACCCGCGCCGGCACCCCGTCGTCCCGGGACGGGATCCGCGGGGTAGCACCCTCTGTTCCCCGTACAGCGCGTGTTTTCGACTGTGCCACGTGATGAGCCGACCGTCACGATCCGGTCCGGCCGGGCCGCGGAAGTCGCGTTCGGAAGCGTCGACGCAGCCGCGGTCCAGAGTTCGGGGTCGCGCGCACAGTGTCCACGCCGACTCACCGGATCTTGGGCATTCCCCGGCGGGGTAGCCGCGTGCCACGGCGTTCGCGCCGCGATATCGACCGATCCCCGCTGGTCGCAGGGGTAGTCGCCGTCGAGCCGGTAAATCCGGACTGCATCGCTGCCGCATCGGCGTGTTCGGATCGCGCCACGCCGGACGGTACGGCCGTTCGGCAGCGGATGGCGATATCGGTGCCGCGCACGTTCACCGCGGGCGCAGAGGCGCGACAAACCCGCACCACGTGCAGGCGAGTCATACCGGTGCCCTCCGCCTCGACGGCCCCGGCAACACCTTTCGATAACCACCTACCCGGTCCGCGGTCGATACGGGACAGGCCGGTTCCTGCACACCCGGCATCGCGGCCGGCCGTGGACACGGTGGCCGGGGCGAACCGGAGGCCGAAACGCCGAAACCTATGGACCGCTCAGCTCACCTGGCTGACCGATACCGGCAGCCCCGGATCGCTGGCCACGGACAGAGGCGAGGGTTCGGCGCCGCCACCGATCACATGAGCGCCCAGCGCGGCGATCATCACCCCGTTATCGGTGCACAGCCGCGGTTTCGGTATCCGCAGCGTCAATCCCGCGGCGGCACATCGCTCTTCGGCCATGGAGCGGATTCGGGTGTTCGCGGTGGCGCCACCGCCGAGCACCAGCGTGTCCACGCCCACATCCTGGGCCGCCCGGATCGCTTTCATGGTCAGCACATCCGCGACCGCTTCCTGGAACGAGGCCGCGATATCGGGTATCGGCAACTCCTCGACCCCCTGCCTGTGCTGCGCCTCCACATACCGGGCCACTGCGGTTTTCAGGCCGGAGAAGGAGAAATCGTGGCGGGCGTCGCGCGGGCCGGTCATTCCGCGGGGGAAGGCGATCGCCGCCGGATCGCCGGTGACTGCGGCCGCGTCGAGTGCGGGACCTCCGGGGTATCCGAGGCCGAGCAGGCGGGCTACCTTGTCGAAGGCTTCACCGGCAGCGTCGTCCACGGTGCTGCCCAATTCGATCAGTGGCCGCGACAGATCCTCGACGTGCAGCAGATGCGTATGCCCACCGGACACCAGCAGCGCCACACACGGCGGCATCGGGCCGTGCTCGAGCGTGTCCACGGCGACGTGACCGCCGAGATGGTTCAACGCATAGAATGGAATATCCCAGGCCGCCGCATAGGCTTTGGCGGCCGCAACACCCACCAGCAGGGCGCCCGCGAGCCCGGGCCCGATGGTCACCGCGAGGGCGTCGGGGGCGACGATCCCGGCGGTGGACAGGGCGCGGCGCATGGCCGGCACGATCGCCTCGAGATGGGCACGCGACGCGATCTCGGGAACCACCCCACCGAAGCGGGCATGTTCGGCGACGCTCGAGGCCACCTCGTCGGCGAGAAGTTCACAGCTGCCGTCCGGATGGCGCCGTACGATTCCGACGCCGGTTTCGTCACAGGAACTCTCGATCCCCATGACGATCACGACAGCACCCCGTCCGGAGTACGCGGGACCACACCCGCCGGAACATCTTCCAGCGCGGGCCGGCGCATCGTGTACGCGTCGGCCCCACTGGGGTGGTAGTAGTTCTTGCGCAGGCCGATGATGTGGAAACCGTGTTTGGCGTACAGCGCGATCGCCGGCGCGTTATCGGTGCGCACCTCCAGGAACACCGGGCCGCCACGGCGCCCGGCCTCGGCCAGCAGCGCTTCCAGCAGAACGGTGCCGATGCCGGCCCGATGGCAGGCCGGATCGACCCCGATGGTGTGCACCTCGGCTTCCGGATGCTCGGCATCGCCGAGCAACGCGATCCCCGCGTAGCCGACCATCCGCCCGGACTCGTCGCGCGCGGTGATGTAGCGGTTGTAGCGGGCCGAAAGCTCCGAATGGAACGATACGGCCTGCCACGGGTCGTCCTCCGGGAACAGCAGTTGCTCCAATTCCACACAGCCTGCGATATCGGCCGGTGCCATGGGTGCTATCCGGATCCCCATCGTCACGCTCCCATCCGGTCGAGGGTGCGGTAGCTTTTCTCGACCGCGTCGGGTCGCCGCAGATACATCGGAACCAGGGGCTCCGGGGTCGCGCTCGACAGCAACGCGGGCACCGCCACCTGCGCCAGACCGGCAGGCGACGGAGTCTGCGCGGGCAGCACGGGCAGATCGAACATTGCGGTATGCGCCGCGGATCCGGCGATCTTGGTGGCGCCGGCGATATCCAGGTCGGCGGGTTTGCCGACCTCGGGTCCGGCGATGCGGCGGATACCGTGGCCGCGATACCGCGCGGAATACACCTCGCGCCGGCGGGCGTCGGTGACGACCAGCAGTTCGTCGTCGGGGCCGAGTTCATCGGCACAGTCGGCGGCGAGGGCATCCAGACTGCACACACCGTGCACCGGAATGCCCAGCGCATCACCGAACGCGGCGGCGGTGGCCATTCCGACACGCAGCCCGGTGAACGGTCCCGGACCGATCCCGGCCACCACTGCCGCGATATCCGTGCGGGCGATCCCCGCTTCGGAAATACATTCCAGAATCTGCGGGGTGAGCGCTTCGGCGTGGGCGCGGGCATCGACGAGCGTCCGGACGGCGAGGGTCCGCGGGCGGGCGGTGCCCGGGCTGTTCGCACCGGCCGCCGCCTGCTCCAGCTCGACCAGTCCCGCCGTGACGGCAGGCGTCGCGGTGTCGACAGCAAGTGCAAGCATGATTTGGTCCACGATACCGGGTGACCGACCGCACACGATGGTGGCGCACGGCTACTCGCCGGGGCCGGTGGCCACCCACTCCCAAGTAGCCGTCCGCACTTCGGATTCCGGTTCGCGGGCCATCCGCACGAGTAGATGGCGGCCCGTCAGCCGTTCCACTACACCGCTACCCCACTCCACCACGACGACCGCGTCGTCGAGCTCGGTATCGAGATCGAGGGCGTCGAGTTCGTCCGGACTGCCGCCGAGCCGGTAGGCATCGACATGCACCAGCGGCACCGGCGGACCGTCCGCGCGCGGGCCCGCGGCATGGCGGCGGGCAATGACGAAGGTCGGTGAACTGACCCGGCCACCGACCCCCAGACCTGCGGCGATACCGCGGGTGAGCGCAGTCTTGCCGGCCCCTAGCGGGCCGTCGAGTACCACCAGGTCACCCGCGCGCAGGCCGCTCGCGAGTTCGCGGCCGAGCGCCTCGGTATCGGCGACGGTCGGCAGTTCGCGCTCGAACCGCTGCTCGGGGGTGGTGGGCTGCCCCGCGCTGTGATCAGCCACCGGCGGCCTCGCTCAGATCGTCCTTGCCGACCACCCCGGCGCGAAGCAGCAGCCGATCCAGGGCGGCATTCGTCTCGTCCGGATACTGCAGCTGCGGCATATGCGCGCACTCCGGCAGCCGGACGAGTTCGCAATCGGCCAATTCCCGCGCCAGCGCACGGGAATTGCGGAACGGGATCACCAGATCGCGGATACCGCCGAGTACCAGAACCGGAAGATCGCGCAGCACCGGCAGTGCCGCGGCCTCGTCGTGTAATTCGATGGCCTTCAGGAACTTCACCACGGTTTCCACCGGTGTCCGGTCGATCATCATGGTGGTAAACCGCGACAGGGTCGGGCTCACCGGGCCGTGGAACGAACATGCATGCAGGATCGGCGTGATGATATGCCGGGCGGTGACCCGTCCGGCCTGCACCAGCGCCGGCGCGGTGTGCACGGCCAGCCGGAACCCGTCGATCGCCGGATTGCGCAGCAGCTGGCCGATCCCGGCGGAGGTCACCTCCGCGGCGGCGGTGGACAGCAGGGCCACAGCCCGCACGCGCTGCGTGAACAGATCACCCGCATGCGCGGCAGCGGCCAGCACCGCCATCCCGCCGAGAGAATGCCCGACCAGGATCAGCGGTCCACGCGGTGCCTTGGCATCGATCACCGTGAGCAGGTCGCGGCCGAGCTGGTTCACCGTGCAGCTGTCGGTTTCCGGGGTACCCGACCGGCCGTGCCCGCGCAGATCGAACAGCACAAGCCGCAGCCGCGAGCCCCAGCGTTGCGCCAGATGCCGGCGTTGGAAATGGAAGGACTCCATGCTGTTACAGAACCCGTGGATGAAAACCACGGTCGCCTCCGCATCGCCGGTGCCCCATTCGCGGGTGGCCAGGCAGACACCGTCGTCGGCGATCACCTCGCCGGCGCGGTCGAGATCGATCAGCGCGAAGTTCTCGTCCCGGTATTCGTCGCGCACCGGCGGCCACAGCACTTTCGCACCCGCCCGGCGTAGCGCATGCACACCGGCCATGACGCCCACTACACCGGCCGTGGCCAGCCCACCCCGCAACAACGTCGCCCTTGGTTTCACCGTGCTCCTCCCCTATGACAACGGTGTACCCGGCCGCGTGGCGCACACACCACTTCGTAGTGGATGGTGCCGAGGAGGTCCGCCCAGTCCTGGGCGCGCGGTTCCCCGCGGGTGCCGGGGCCGAACATGATGGCGGTATCGCCCTCCGCGACCCCGTCGCTGTTGTCACCGAGGTCGACCACGAGCTGGTCCATACAGACCCGCCCCCGGTTCGGCCGCCGGCGGCCACCGACCCACACCTCCATCCGGTTGCCGAGCGTCCGGAACACTCCGTCGGCGTACCCGGCCGGGATCAACGCGACCGTGGTGGCGGCAGGTGCGATCCACTCGTGGCCGTAGGAAACACCCTCCCCCGCGGCCACCTCCTTGACCAGCGCCACTTCGGCCTGGAAGGTCATCGCGGGCCGCAGATCGAATTCGCCGATATCCGGGACGGGCGTCAGGCCGTAGACGGCGATCCCCGGGCGGACCATGTCGAAAGCCAGATCCGGCCTGGTCAGGGTGGCCGCGGAATTGGCCAGGTGGACTAGTTCGGGTTCCAGCCCGTACTCCTTGGCCGTGGCGATGGCTTCCAGGAACCGGTCACGCTGCCGATCGATCACCGGGTGGTACGGCTCGTCGGCATGGGCGAGATGGGAGAAGATCGCCCGGAACCGGACGGTGTCCTCGTCGACCAGTTTGCGCAGGTCGGCGAGCACTCTCGGATAGACGAGCGGGTCGACACCGTTGCGGTTGAGCCCGGTATCGACCTTCAGCGTGACGATCGCGCGGCGGCCCAGCTCCCGGGCGGCCGCGGCCACCGCTGCCAGCTGTTCCGGCGAGGAGATACCGATCTCGATATCGGCGGCGACGGCGGCGGCGTAATCGGCGTCACAGACATTGAGCCAGCACAGGATCGGTGCCTCGATCCCGGCGCCCCGTAGCGCCACCGCCTCCTCGATCGTGGTGACCCCGAGTTCGGCCGCCCCCGCGGCCAGCGCCGCCCGCGCGACCTCGACGGCCCCGTGGTTGTAACCGTCGGCCTTGACCACCACCATCACCGCGGCGTCGCCGGCGTGTGCCCGCAGAACGCCCACATTGTGCGCGATGGCATCCAGATCGACGATCGTCTCCACTTGCCCATTCACATCTGCCGATACTGCCATCTCCCCGAATGGTCGAGTTCGATGCCCACCTGCATATGCCTCACCGACCAGCATCGGCCCATCCGGTGGCACCGGAGTTCACCCGGCCCGGAAAAGACCGGACTCCTGCAGTCGTGCAACGTCTCGGGTTGCCGGGCGGCAGTACCGCCTTTCGACGTCGTGAACCCGCCCCGCCCGCCGGCATCCTACGAGCTGTCGCCTCATCGACCGGGCGATAGAGCCCGCAAATGCGCGATGGCCTGCCTGAGATGGCGTAGGAGAAGACCTGCCGAGATCGGGGCGGTGCCGGAGTCCACGGAGTGCGCGGCGATATCGGCGGCGATTGCGTGCGCCCGCGCCGCCGCGGCCGCGGCCCATCCCGGTTCCCGGCCCGCGGCGAGCAGGGCACCGATCACACCCGACAGCACATCGCCGGCCCCGGCCGTGGCCGACCAGGATCCACCGGCCTCGTTGACCAGCACCGGCCTCCCGGGTTCGGCAATCAAGGTCGCCCGTCCTTTCAACAGCACCGTGACCTGCCATGCTTCGGCGAGTTCTCGCACCGCCGCGACGCGATCCGGACCGGGTTCACGGCCGGTGAGCCTGGTGAACTCGCCGGCATGCGGGGTGAGCACGGTAGCTGCCCGGCGACGACGGACCAGCTCGGGTTCCTGCGCCAGCAGAGTGAGACCATCGGCATCGACTACCACCGGTAGATCGGTGGCCAGGATCTCGGCGAGGCGATCGCGGGCGCCGCGGTCGATTCCGGAGCCGGGGCCGAATACCCAGGACTGGACCCGGCCGGTCGCGGCCGGCTCGGCGGTCACGATCACTTCCGGGTACTGCGCGAGGACGGCCGGGCCCCCGGTTCCGACATAACGGACCATTCCCGAGGTCGCGGCGACCGCCGCCCCGGTACAGAGCACCGCCGCGCCCGGATAGGTCTCGCTGCCGGCATGCACCCCGACAACTCCCTGCGTGTACTTGTCGTCCTCCGCCCCTGGCACGGGCCAGCCCGCGCCCACTTCCGCCGGTTCCAGCGCGGCGAGCTTCGGCTCCGGCAGTCGTAAACCGATGGGCACCAGTATGATCCGGCCACAACGCGACGCCGCCAACGCGTGCACCGGTTTTCGGGCACCGAACGCCACAGTGACCGCCGCCTGCACCGCGGGCCCGTCGGCCGCCCCGGTATCCGGATCGACACCGCTGGGCAGATCGGCGGCGATGATCGGAACGGTCAGCTCCGCGACGATTCTCGCCGCATCAGGACGCAACGACCCACGTCCGGAAATTCCGACGATCCCGTCCACCACCACATCCGCGCCGGCCAATTCTCCAAGGGCCGCATCCGGTTCAGCACATACCCTGCCCCCGGCCCGGCGCAATGCGGCAAGTCCGGCAGCATGGGCACGTTCCGGTTTCAACAGCACCGCGGTAACCGCCACACCACGCCGGCGCAGCATCGATCCCGCCCACAAGGCATCCCCGCCGTTGTCCCCGGAGCCCACCAGCAGCCCGACCCTCCGGCCGGCGACTCCACCACTGCGGGAGCGCAGTTCGGCCGTCACCACCGCGGCCAGCCCGTAGGCGGCGCGCCGCATCGGCATCCCCGCAGGGACCCGGGGGAACAATTCGGCCTCCGCCGCACGCACCTCATCAGCGGTGTAATAACCGGCCAGTTCGCCCACCGAACACACCTCCGCAGTCGACAGCCAACGACGCCAGCAGACTACGCTTGGCCGTCATGCCCCGACCTCACCGTGCCGTATCGGCCGCCGTCGCCGGACTCTCGCTCGTGGCGGCCCTGCTGGCCGGTTGCGGATCCGACGAGTCCGCGCCTTCCCGCTCCGACACGTCGGTCACCGGGGCGGCGGAGAACACCGAAAACGCGGAGGCGACGGTCACCGTGTTCGTCGAGGAGGACGCGTTCTCACCGGCCGAGATCACCATCACCGCGGGCGATACCGTGTCCTGGCATTTCGACGGCGATATCCCGCACGGTGTCCAGGGCATCGGCGACAAGGCGATGGGCCTGAACAGCCCGCTGTTCGAGGTCGGCAATTGGAGCTACACCTTCACCTCACCGGGCGAGTACCGCTACCTGTGCCCGATCCACCCGGATATGCGGGGAACGATCACCGTCGAGGAAGCCTGACCGGAACACTGCTGAGAGCGGACCTTTCCGGAACGGGCCGAATTCAGCGAGCCGGTCCGCCGCGAGAGCTCGAGGGTGCCGCGCGCCGGCTATCACGTGGGTACTCGCTACGGACGCGTCAGGGCGCATCCGCAGGCCACGTGCGAGGCCGGCGACGCGCTCGATACTCGCGTATAGAACAGCAGCGCACGCACGGACGGGCCGGTCGAGGCAATCGGAGACACGCCCCACCGGTGTCGCGGTGTCCCCGGCCGGGCACTCGCCGGTCAGTCGACGCCGTGGGCCCTGACTCCGGGGCGGCCAGAGCACCACATATCATCGCGTACAACGGAAGCGGAGGCAGCGGCTCCTACTCGACGGTCACCGATTTGGCGAGGTTACGCGGTTTGTCCACGTCGTAGCCGCGGGCCTGCGCCACCTCGGCGGCGAAGATCTGCAGCGGAACCGTCGACAGCAGCGGCTGGTACAGCGTCGGCGCGGACGGGATCTCGATCAGATCGTCGGCGAACGGCCGGACCAGATCGTCCCCCTCCTCGGCGATCACGATCGTGCGCGCACCCCGGGCCTGGATCTCGCGGATATTGCTGAGCAGTTTGGCGTGCAGCACCCCGCGCCCCTTCGGCGACGGCATCACCACGATCACCGGCAGCCCGTCCTCGATCAACGCGATCGGACCGTGCTTGAGCTCACCCGCCGCGAAACCCTCCGCGTGCATATACGCGAGTTCCTTCAGCTTGAGCGCACCTTCGAGCGCCACCGGGTAGCCGACATGGCGGCCGAGGAACAGGATGGTCCGCTCCCGCGCCAGTTCCCGGGCGATCGCCCGCACCTGCGGCGCCGTCTCCAGCACCCGGTCCACCAGCTTCGGCATGGCCTCCAGCTCGGCGAACTCGCGAGCCACCTCGTCGGGATACTTGGTGCCGCGCGCCTGCGCCAACGCCAACCCGACCAGCAGGTTCGCCGTCACCTGGGCGAGAAACGCCTTGGTCGAGGCGACCCCGATCTCCGGCCCGGCGCGGGTGTAGAGCACCGCATCGGATTCGCGGGGAATCTGCGCGCCGTTGGTATTGCAGACCGCCAGCACCCGCGCCTTCTGGCTCTTGGCATGCCGGACGGCTTCCAGCGTATCGGCGGTCTCACCCGACTGCGATACCGCGACCACCAGGGTCGAGCGGTCCAGCACCGGGTCGCGGTAACGGAATTCGCTGGCCAGCTCCACTTCGACGGGCAGCCGGGTCCAGTGCTCGATGGCGTACTTCGCGACCAGACCGGAGTGATAGGCGCTGCCGCAGGCCACCACGAACACCTTCTCCACATCGCGGAGTTCCTGGTCGGAAAGGCGCTGCTCGTCCAGCACGATCCGGCCGTCCAGGCCGGGGGTCTGGTCGAAATGACCGATGAGCGTATCGGCGACCGCGCCGGGCTGCTCCTCGATCTCCTTGAGCATGAAGTAGTCGTGGCCGCCCTTCTCGGCGGCGGCCAGATCCCAGTCGATGGTGAACGGCCGGGAGTGCACGCCCTCGGTGGAGCCGTGGAAATCGGTGACGCGGTAGCCGTCGGCGGTGATCACCACTGCCTGGCCTTCACCGAGCTCGACGGCTTCTCGGGTGTGCTCGATGAACGCGGTGACATCGGAGGCGATGAACATCTCGTTCTCGCCGACACCCACCACGAGCGGGGTCGAATGCCGGGCCGCCACGACCGTGCCCGGATGGTCGGCGTGGGTGAAGACCACCGTGAACGCGCCCTCGAGCCGCCGCAGCACAGCCAGCACGCTGGCCTCGAAATCGCCCGCGGTCGCCCCTTCGGCGTAGGCCCGCGACACCATGTGCACGGCGACCTCGGTATCGGTTTCGCTGCGCAACTCGACCCCGGCGTCCTCGAGTTCGCGACGCAGTTCGACGAAGTTCTCGATGATGCCGTTGTGCACAACCGCGACCTTGCCGCTCGCATCCTGATGCGGATGGGCGTTGCGATCGGTCGGCGCGCCGTGTGTGGCCCACCGGGTATGTCCCATTCCGGTGGACCCGGCGAACACGCCCGGCCCCGCGGCGTCCAGCGCCTCTTCCAGATTGCTCAGCCGCCCGGCGCGCCGCTCGATCGCGGCATGCCCGGTGCCGTCGAGAATCGCCACGCCCGCGGAGTCGTAACCTCGGTACTCCATGCGGCGCAAAGCAGCGACGACGACGCCCAACGCGTCCCGGTACCCGACGTACCCCACGATTCCGCACATGGCTCCCCAGACTACTTATCGGCTAGCCTTCTCGTCGTGTCGGCGTCTGTGAAATCACTTCTGAGCACTCTGACCAGCCGCGGCCCGCACCGGGTGCTCCGCGGGAATCTGGCCATCGCGGGCCAGCCCGGGGTGGTGTACACGCCCGAGAGCGGCCGCGACCTACCGGCTGTGGCCTTCGGCCACGGCTGGCTCAACCGCGCCGGTAACTACTCCACGCTGCTGGAACACCTCGCATCCTGGGGCATTGTCGCCGCCGCGCCGGATACCGAACGCGGTCCGCTGGCCTCCCATCTGAACCTGGCCACCGACCTGCTCACCACCCTCGATATCTGCACCGGTGTCCGCCTCGGTGACGGCACCATCACCGTCCATCCCCAACGTCTGGCCCTCGCAGGCCACGGCATGGGTGCCGGCGCCGCCGTGCTCGCCGCCGCCCAGCGCCGGGTGGCCGCGGTCACGCCTTTGTTCCCAGCTCCCACCACACCGCCGGCCGAAACGGTGGCCCCCGATATCGATACGCCCGCTCTGATCCTGGCCGGCGTCTCCGATATCGACTCCCTCAACTCCAACGCGGTGCCCCTTGCGGCGGCCTGGTCGGGTCCGGCGATCCTGCGCACCCTCGAAGGTGCCGGCCCCACCGGCCTCGCCGAGGGCCGCCGCCTGCTTTCCGCTCTCGGCGGCGGCAAACACGAACCGAAAACGGCCCGCGCCACCCGCGCCCTCCTCACGGGCTACCTCCTGCACACCCTCCTCGGCGACAAGACCTACGCCGCCTTCTCGGACCCGGAGACGTCGATCCGCCACACCCACGTCATCGACCCGGCGGCCGCGCTTCTGGACCAAGAGGAAACCCGCCGAGCCGCCGCGACGCCTGATCCGGCAACGGTAGGCAAGCTGGTCCGCACACTGCGCAAATAACCACCGCGACCGGAGCACCACTTCGCACCGGTCGTCCCTGCATGCCGAATAACATGACGGGATGTCCACGACGGAGGTCGAGCACCCAGACCTGCCCGAATACCTCACCTGGGAGCAACTCGACAATCTTCCCGAGGAGCTCGCTGCCCAGATCGAACTCTGGGACGGCCGCGTGGTCTGGGCGGACCGGGGGCCGTTCGAGCATCAGCAGTACACAGGAACGTTCTGGTCGGCACTGCGTCGGAATGCCCGCGACGATATGACTCGCCACGCCGGGCACTGCCGGTCCGGCGAGTAGGACATCGCTTGCCGGGACAGATCCACGAAGGCGTCCGCCCGCTGACCATTCACATCCCCTGGGACGAACTCGAATTCTGACCGACCGCGGTCTACGCGAAGAGTCGAGCGCGTAGCTGTCCCGGGCACTGGAGCACTAACGAACCTATGGTGATCCATATCACAGGCTGTCAGGTTTTCCAATGCTGCGTTGTCTTGTTTTCGAACCCTCGAAACGAAGGAGACACCGTGAGCAACAACATCGATGTGGTGGTGGTCGGCGGCGGATATGCCGGAGTGATGGCGGCCAATCGCCTGACCAAACGCGACGACGTGACGGTGACCGTGATCAATCCGCGAGAGATCTTCGTCCCACGGCTACGGTTACACCAACTGGTGGGAGGCACGCACGATGCGGTCGTCGACTATCAGGACGTCCTGGCCGAGGGTGTCCGACTGGTCGTCGACAGCGTGACACGAATCGATCCCGCCGAACGGAGCCTGGCACTGGCCGACGGCACAACGATCGGTTACGACTACCTGATCTATGCGGTGGGCAGCTCCGGCGCCGTGTCGCGAGTCCCCGGCGCGGCCGAATTCGCGTACCCGGTGGCGACATTGGAGGCGGCGCAGCGGCTCAGGTCGGCGTTGTTCGATATCCCCATGACCGCGCCGGTGACGGTGATCGGCGGCGGCCCGACCGGTATCGAAACCGCCGCGGAACTGGCCGAGCGGGGACGTGCGGTCACCTTGATCTGCGGCAGTGTTCTCGGCGCCTATCTGCACCCGAAGGCCCGGCGCACTGCCCGCAAGTACTTCGCCCGGCTGGGGGCGACCGTGATCGAAGGCTCCGACGCGACGGTCACGGCGGTCACGCAGGGCGCCGTCGAACTCGGCGACGGCCGGACACTCGCGAGTGAACTCACCATCTGGACCGCAGGTTTCGACGTACCCGACCTGGCCAAGCGCAGCGGACTGCGCACCGATACCACCGGGCGCCTGCTCACCGACGAAACACTGACGAGCGTCGACGACGACCGCATCATCGCGGCAGGTGACTCGGCGGCCCCCTCGAACCTCCCGTTCCGCATGAGCGCCTACACCGCCTACTGCCTTGGCGCCCACGCCGCCGACACCATCCTGCACCGCATCGCGGGCGAACAGCCGGCCCCGATAGACCTCGCCTTCCCCGCCATGTGCCTCAGCTTCGGTCGCGAAGCCGGGATCTACCAGCTCGGCCACAAGGACGAAACCGGGATGCGGCTGTACCTCAGCGGGTTCGCGGGAAAGAAACTCAAGGAATTCGCCTGCGAGGCAGGTATCAAACACTTGGCGACCGAAGCGCACAAGCCGGGCTCCCACCGCTGGCTCAAGGACGGCAAACACCGCCCACAACTACTGCAGGAACAGCGCGATAACGCGTCGGCACCGGTCACCTAGAACATCGAAATCCGCCTGGAGCCGACCGGATACACCCGGTCGCAAGATCCAGCACCTGACACGCCGGTATCGACTCGAAGTCGTCTACGCGATGCTCACCGACACCGACTGTCCGAGCTCGGTGCGGACAGTCATAACCACCGCACAGGTCCTTGCCTCCGACGGCCCACTCGAGAGATCCAGGAACGCCGTCAGACCAGCCAGCTACCTCGCTGGTAATACTTCGCCTCGTCGTCACCATCGTCGTCTACCGGAGCAACGATGTTGTTTCTGCGGCGCGCCGCAGCGGAGCGCGCGATTGCCTCACGCGCGTCCAGCTCGCCACCCTGCACCGGTTGCGACAGGGATCCGGTTTCATAGCTTCGGTACAAGGACCCGCCACCTGTGACGTGCGGAGCGAAAGTCTCCTGTTGTCTGCGCAGCTCCTGATCCCGCGACTGGTGCGTCTCGATTTCGCGCAGTCGAAATGGCTCCGCTCCAGACTGCCGCTCGGCCGGAGGTGCCTGATGCTCATGAGGTCGATCGCCCGCGTCAACCGGCTGATCACGCCCGTTGCCCTCCTGACCGGCTGCATACTCGGCCATTTCCTGCCAGAACTGGTTCATCTCGGCCGCCCACTGTTCGGCCACCTGGCGATTCTCAGCTTCGCGCCGGGCCTTCGCCTCCGCCATCCGCGCCACCATATGTTCGGCGTACCGGCGGGATTCCTCACCGATCCGTTCAACTTCGCTCGCCATATCTACCTCACCGACTACAACCGAAAACCATCACCGGGAATCCCGCCTGTCTACAGCGGACCTGCTTCTGCCAATTGGGCACCGGTATCGACTGGGGGAGCGGGGGGCGGAGCCGACAGCTCTGGTTCAGTCGCTTCCTCCTCCGGTTGCTGTGGTGGCGGATAACTCTGAGGCTGATGCTCCCCATCTTCCTGTTGTTTTCCGCTCGGAGCTCCTGGCACACCCGCAGGTGGATTAGTGGGCTGTTGATTCTCCGTCTCCGGCGGAACTGTTTCGCCAGGTGAGTCCTCGCTGACGATCGCCGGCTTACCGTCCGGTCCGACTTCGATTTTGTATGTGACCGGGTCACCGGTCGAGCTATCCACCACAAGTTTCAACTGGCCATCGGATCCAACTTCCAGTTTATAGCTCTGACCGTTGAACTCGACACCCTTATCGTCCTCAGTATCCGGTTTACCGTCGCCGTCGGCATCTTTATCCGGATTGCCGTCACCATCGAGATCCTTGTCGGGCTCTTCGTCATCCCCCGGATCGAGTACGTCCTCGGCTTGCTCCCGCAGCTGCTCGAGTGTGCTCGTGATCTGCTGCGTTGCCGAACTCACCAAACTGTTCAGACCCTCGGTCACCTGGGTCCCGATACCCGAGGAAGCGAGTTGGGTTCCCAACGCCGCAATGGTCGACAGTGGGTTGTCGGTATTGGCCGTAGTCGTCGAGGGCGTGGTCGTGGACGGTGCTGTTGTGGTCGACGGCGTCCCCGTTGTCGTCGGCGTTCCGGTACCCGTCGGCTGGCCGGTCGTGGTCCCGGCCGGGTTCGTAGTTTGTGGCGATTGCGAAACCTTCGGGCACGGATACTTCGTCCCGTTCAATTTCGCGAATGCATTGGCCAGCTCGTTGTAGGCGTTCGCCAGGTCTTGGTTCGTTCGGTCGCAAGCGCCAATAAACTCGCCGAGGTTTTCCTCGTACTCCCTTTTGAAGGTATCATTCAGCCAACTGATACAACGGGCCTTCATTTTTCCATTGTAAGTATGCTCAGGGTCGTCACCGCCGGGCTGAACGATCATCAGAGTATGGCCCGACTGAGCGCATTCGGGGAATATCCGATTCATCTTGTCCACCAGAGTATCGCTGCCGAGACTCGAACTCCATCCGTATCCGTGAGCAAAAGTGATGATACTGTCGATATCTTCGGGCGTCTTATTGTCGACCTTGATATCGTCGCCAACCGAAATACCCGCAGCCGCATCCGCCTCTATCGCAAGCGCCTTTCGGAGAGCCTGCGGAGCTGCGTCCATTTCCTCGTGAACCTTGCGCACGATATCAAGATCAGCCGCAGAAAGTTCGAGTTGCGTCGCCATCATATTCGAGGCCGCAGTTGCCGCCTCGCCCCACCAAACCGTAGGGATCGTTTGTGCATAAACCGCCTGCTGGTTTCGCTCGGCGGCAACTCGATCAATCACGATCCTCAATGCATCGGCAGACCGCCTGAACGCATCTTCATTCAATCCATTATGCTGATAGAAAAGTTTGTGCAGATCCACGTAAGGCCGAAAGTTCGGAGACGTTGCGTCACCGACCCATCGCAGGTAGCGAACCTCCAATATTTCGAAATACCGTAGCGCTCTCGATCCCGTATCGATAAGTTCGGAGCATTTACGATTCTCCATGGTCAGCTCGCAGCCTGCTGAGTGTTGTCCGAGTTTTCCTTGTCCACGGTCGATACTTCGACGACGGTCTGCCCCATCGCATCACCAGTCAACTGCGTGGCTTCGGACCAGTCCTTCAGCCATTGCTGCACCGCCAGAAGGCCGTTATGAATTGCGTCGCCTTGCGTCTTGTATCCGAAACCGGTGTCGGTGGGAGCCACCATAGCCACCTGCTGCACCTGCCCGTTCACGACGCCTGCGCTGTCACGCATTTTGGTTCCCAGACTCACCAGGCCATCGCCCTGAACCCCGACCTCACCCGTACTCATGGATCTCCCCTCCGTCCTGCCCGCCCCTCCCGGGAACTCCCCGATCGGCCCTGCGGCGCTCTGCTGCTACTTGATTCGACGCGCCCGCCCGAGGTTCGGTTCCCTTCCGGCCCCGGACGTTCGAAACGTTCCTACTCCCCCACTGTCCCCTGGTCTGTCTGCCGCCATTCGCCGGTCCCGTCCGGGTTGCGGTGGTACTCCCAGGCAGCGTAGTCGCCGTCGTTCTCCACCACGCTCAGCTGGTCGGCGTAGCCGTCGAGGTCGGAGTCGGTCCAGACGCTCATCGAGTCCGAGTTGGTGGTGGTGAAGGTGTCGAGGATGCCGTCGCCGTCGAGATCTTGGGTGGGGCTTTCCATCTCGACCGGACCCAGGCTGTCCAGCGATGAGGTGGCGTCGAAGCTCGGCATTCCGAGACCTGGGAACTCACCGGATACGGGCATGGGTCCTCCTGAGTTCCATCTATCGGCGCTACGGGTTTCGGCCTATCTTTCCATCTCGGGCACCGGAACGCAGCCCCCGGATCCCCGCCGCAGCGCGGCCGGTCGAGCGCATCGCCGGTTGGCACAGCTCAACCGGTCGGGGACCGAGGCGACTCCGTCGGTAAAGCGAGCCCTCGTGTGCCCGAGGGCAGCACGGTCGGCGCCGCAGCGCCCGAATGGGCAGCGCAACCATGCGGAATACAGCACAGCCCCGCTCCCATACGGGAACGGGGCTTGGCCTGCGGCTGATGGTGAGCCGAGGGTTCCGGCGCGCGATCAGCGTTTGGGCATCAGCAACCACAGCACCAGGTAGACCAGGAACTGCGGGCCGGGGAGCACGCAGGATACGACGAAGAGCAGGCGGACGATTCCGGAGCTCCAGCCGAAGTATTCGGCGATACCGCCGCAGACACCGCCGACCCACTTGTCGGTGGTGGAGCGTGTGAAGCGGCGTGTGGGGGCGGTCATGGCGGTCCTTTCGATAACGGGGACTACACACTCCACTGTCCGCGCCGTGGCGTGGGCGCGCATCGGTAGCGATACCGATACTCACCCTGATATCCGGCGTATCCGGACTCAGGGTCGACCCCGAATCTCCGGTCTGCCCAGCCGCCCGGCCTGGGGGCGCCTCGCTGTTTTCACCGCGACCGCCACCGGCGGCCCCCGGTGTCGCCCCTGCCGTCGTCCGGCTCGCGCGCGTCGAGAGCTCGACCGCACACGCCGCTTTCTCGTAGGACAGACGCCGGCCCAGCCCGAACCCACCGCAAGAAAGCCCACGAATACCTGTCCAGAACACCGGCTCGGGTTCATCCTCCGGTCGAAACAATTGCGGCCCGCTTCCTCGAGGCCGCCGGTGGCCACCCGCACGGACACCCAGCAGTTGGCCCTCGTCGCTGGGGGCCTCGAGGCCTCGGGCCGGTACGCAGGCAAGATGACGGGGTACAGGATCGGTTCATGTGCAGGTCAGGAGTGGTATGCAGAACATCGTCGAACGATTCGCCGCATCGGACACGCTCTCGGCGCAGCTCGGCGCGGATACTCTGTTCGCCCTGGTCGCGACCGGCCTCATCTTCCTGTCTGCCCTGGTATTGGGTACGTGGAAATATCACGGCATCCGCACCTCACCGGAGGGCGCGGCGCACGTATACGTCGATATCGCGCACCGCGCCGCCCTGATGTATGCGTTCGCGGGACTACTGCTGGCCGTGTTCACCGAGCTCAGCGCGTGGCCGACCGCGGTGAACCTGGTGGCCGCCGCGATCGTCCTCGCGTTCTTCGCCGGCGCCATCGCGACTTACGCGTGGCACGGATTTCGCCGCGACACCACCAACCAGTTCCGCGGCGAGATCGGTGTGGAGCTCAGGGTCACCATGATCGCGCTCGTGGTGGGCGAGATCGGCGGATTCCTGGTGTTGTTCAGCGGCTTCCTCTGGAGCCTGCGCTGACGACGTCGTGACCTATACGGCCGCTACCCGTTTGGCGATATCGTCGGCGATTTCCTCGGCCTGCGCCGGATCGGTGGCCTCCACCATCACCCGGACCAGTTCCTCGGTACCGCTCGGGCGCAGCAGAACACGTCCCGACTCCCCGAGCACGCGTTCGGCCTCCTGCACCGCGGCACGCACCTCCGCGGCCTCGGTAGCCGCCGCCTTATCGGTGACGGGCACGTTCACCAGCACCTGCGGCACCTTCTGCACCACATTCGCCAACTCCGCCAGCGGTTTTCCGGTCGCGGCCATCCGCGCCATCAACTGCAGGCCTGTGAGGACACCGTCACCGGTGGTACCGAAACGCGGAAAGACCACATGCCCGGATTGTTCACCGCCGAGGGTGAACCCGCCGCTGCGTAGTTCTTCGAGCACATAGCGGTCGCCGACACCGGTAGTGCGCACGGTGATTCCGGCGTCACGCATCGCGATATGCAGACCCAGATTGCTCATCACGGTGGCGACCAGAGTGTTCTCGGCCAGGGTTCCGGCTTCGTGCATACCGAGAGCGAGGATGGCCATGATGGCGTCGCCGTCGACCAGTTCGCCGGCGGTGTCCACGGCCAGGCAGCGGTCGGCGTCGCCGTCGTGGGCCAGACCCAGATCGGCGCCGTGTTCGCGGACCGCGCGCTGCACCTGTTCCATATGGGTCGAACCCACACCGTCGTTGATGTTGAGGCCGTCGGGTTCGGCGTTGATCGCGATGACCTGCGCGCCGGCTTCCCGGTAGGCGGCCGGACCGACCTCCGACGCGGCGCCGTGCGCGCAGTCCACGACAACTGTCAGGCCGTTCAGGTCGCGGCCGGTGACCTCGACGAGGTGCTCGATATAACGCTCATGGGTGCCTTCGAGACTGAATTCGGGCATATCGAATCCGGGATGCCGCGACCCCGGCGCGGCGAGCACCCGCCCGATACCCGCGCCGGTCGGCCGGACGAAATCACCGGCGCCCGCGACGGCCTCGATACGGTCCTCGACGCCGTCGTCGAGCTTGTGCCCGCCCGCCGCGAAGATCTTGATCCCGTTGTCGGGCATGGGATTGTGCGAGGCCGAGATCATCACTCCGAGGCTCGCACCGTGCAGGGCGGTCAGGTAGGCGACGGCGGGAGTCGGCAGCACACCGACGGGTAACACGTCCATTCCGGCGGCGGTCAGCCCCGCGGTGACGGCGGCCTCCAGCATCTCCCCGCTCGCGCGCGGATCCCGGCCCACCACCGCGACCTTGCGGCGACCGGACCGCACCTCGGTACCCAGAACCTGCGCCGCCGCGCCCGCGAGGCGCAGCGCGAGTTCCGGGCTCAACGAATCATTGGCCAGCCCGCGTACGCCGTCGGTGCCGAACAAACGTCCCATACCTTGCCCCTGTCAGTGAGTCCACAGCGCGCGACGCTCCTGCCGTAACGCCGTCGAGACGGCCGGCCGACGAGCACCGCGGTAGATATAGCACGAGAGCAGGCGACCAGACTCCGGCTGGTCGCCTGCTCTCGGAACCGACACCGGCCTGCCCACCCACATACCGTGAGCGGACAGGCCGGCACCGGTGATATCAGCGCTTCGAGTACTGCGGCGCCTTACGGGCCTTCTTGAGGCCGTACTTCTTACGCTCGGTGGCACGTGGGTCACGAGTGAGGAACCCGGCGCGCTTGAGCGCGGGACGATCATCGGCGTTGGCCACGGTCAGCGCACGGGCGATGGCCAGGCGCAGCGCACCCGCCTGCCCGGAGGGGCCGCCGCCGTGCAGGCGCGCGAACACATCGAACGATTCCAGGCGCTCGACGGTGACCAGCGGGGACTTCACCAGCTGCTGGTGCACCTTGTTCGGGAAGTAGTCCTCGATCGAGCGGCCGTTGAGCACGAAGTTACCGGTACCCGGCACCAGGCGCACCCGGACCACGGCTTCCTTACGGCGGCCGACGGTCTGGACGGGACGGTCCAGCGGAGCCGCGAACTCGACGAACTCGGCATCGTCTTCGTAGACGACACCCTCGTCCAGGACCTCGGCGGCGGCGTCTTCGACGACCGCTTCGTCGTATTCGGTGTATTCCTCGGGAGCGGTCACTGGGCCACCTGCTTGATCTCGAACGGAACGGGCTGCTGGGCGGCGTGCGGATGGTTCGGGCCCGCGTACACCTTCAGCTTGCCGGCGATGGCGTTGCCGAGCTTGTTCTTGGGGATCATGCCCTTCACGGCCTTCTCCACCAGGCGGTCGGGGCGGGTATCCAGCACCTCACCGATAGTGCGGGACTTGAGGCCGCCGGGATGCCCGGAGTGGTGGTAGATGCGCTTACCGTCGCGCTTGTTGCCGCTGATGGCAACCTTGTCGGCGTTGATGATGACGACGAAATCGCCACCATCCATATGCGGAGCGTAGGTCGGCTTGTGCTTGCCACGCAGCAGATTCGCTGCCTGAACGGCAAGACGGCCGAGCACTACGTCAGTGGCGTCGATGACGTACCACTGCCGGGTCACGTCACCCGCCTTCGGGCTGTACGTAGGCACAGTGCTTCCCTGTCTGTCGTCGATGCTGCCGGCCAAAATGCGCGGACGAGAAGTTCCCGGCGGCCGGTTGAGACCCGGGCCTCGGTGTTCCGCACACCAGCGGACCACGATACCAGCCGGGCAGTGCCCCCCGAAATCGGCCGCTACCGGCTCAGATGTCGAACGGAGGACCGGGGTCGGTGACGCCCGGCCGGCCGGGCACCAGATAGCGCAGGGTGTCGATACCGGATCGGCCGCATTCGACGCCGTCGCCGGCCGGAGCTTCCCGGCCGGGTGCGGGTTCGCCCGGGGCGGGGGCCGGTGCCTGCGCGTAGAGCGGACGCTGCAGCGGTACCACCCCGGCCCGGTCGGGCGGTTCCACCAGCACGCGCGGCATGGGCACACAGCCGGCGGCGCGATGCGCGATCAGGGTATCGACCGTGTGCCCGGCCGGACCGATGGCGCCGGTCGGCGCGATATGCGCCTGCGCGGTAGCCGACCCGCCGACGACCCCGGCTGCGGCGAGAGCCGCCACACCCAGCACGGTGTGCGCACCGAACATGTTGTCCTTCATCTTGTTCCAGAGCTTGCCCTTGCCCTGGTCGTCGTCCCCCTCGGTGTCACCGGCGGGCGCCCCACCCTGCTGTCCCGGGCCGGGCCGGCGCGGCACTGCGGCCTGGCTGCCGGTTTCGGGGTCCGGGGCGCGGGTGAACCGTCCTGCCGGTCCGGAGCCGGGGGGTGGTACGTCACCGCGGCCGACCTGGACGGTGGCGTCGTCGCTCGCCGGCCCCGGCGAGGTGCCGTACTGATGCTGCGGTCCCGAATAGGGATCGGCCGACGGATCGGTACCCGGTGCGCGACCACCGCCTCCTGGAATGGGCGCTCCGGGAGGCGCCGAACCGGGCCCGCCGGGCCGCGACGGGCCGGAACCCGAGGCGTTCGGGCCGGTGTGGGCCAGGTGCGGTCCTGTGCCCGACGCCCCAGTCGGACCCGGCGGGGAAGTACGCGGACCGGAACCCTCGGCGGGCGGGTGCGAATGCGGTCCGGCGGCGGGATTCCGCATCGGCGAACCAGCCACCCCCTCCGGTCTCCCGGGCGCTCCGTACTGCGGAACCGGCATATTCGGACCGTCGGGCGGCGCTGTCTGCGAGTAGCCCGCTGAGTCCCCCTCCTCGTCGTCGTCCTCGTTCTCGCTCACCAGCAGATGCGTGGCGCCGAGAACAAGGGCGTGCATGGGGTGTTCAGCCTTCTTCAGCCGCTGCCCGAGATGATTACGGAAGGCGAAGCGCAGGGTTTCGTTGAAGACGACCTGGCCCGCCAGCAGGACCGTCGAATTGTCCGCGCCGATTGCCCGGGCCGCGGCCATCACCTCGATCACGGTGTCGTCGGCGACCCGCGGGTCGCGCGTGGATTCGGGGTCGATCGGGACGTACACCGATTCGGTGGGCCGTTCCTCGTCGCCGTGGACTGCGACCACGAGCACATTGGCGCGGCCGTCGACCACTTGGCCGTCGAAATGGACCGCCGTCGCGCCGAGGCCGTCGGGCAGCCGGTGATCGGGTGCCCGGACCAGGCCGAGCGCCCGCACATACCCGGACAGCGCGATGGACTCCGGAATCGGCTCCACCTCGACATCGAGCTGCTCGACCAGTCGCGCGTAGGCGTCGATCTTCGGGTCCGGCCAGTCGTCCGGATACGGCAGCGCGATCACATCGGGTTTACCGCGCAGATGCGTTCCGACGGAGGCCAGCGGGTTGTAGAGGCGGGCCCGGAAGACCAGCTCGGCGGGCCACGTGGCGCCCGCGATCACGATCTGCGGATGCCCGAGGATCTCCCGTACGTCCGGAATAGCCATACCCAGGTCGGGCCGCTGCCGGCCCGCCGCGGCGGTATAGAGCTTGCCGGAGGCATCGGCCAGCAGATAGGCGGGTGGGTTGTAGCTTCCCTCGACCTGGACAGGGCGGATGGGCACGCCGGATCCGCCCGCGGCCACGGACACCACATCCCACCCGAGGTGTACCGCACCAACTCGCACCATCACAGGCATCAGTGTGCCTGGTGTGTGGCCGTCGCGCTCGCCGCCCCCACCCACCAGCGGTGCGAACAGTGGAAGCAGCCGGTCATCGATCTCACCGCGCCGACTTCTTGAGCCGCAACCGGCTCCAGGTGAGCAATGCGAGCACCACCGCGAGGGCCACCACCATGCCGATATCCAGGAACCACGCACCGCGGGTGTGTTCCCAGAGCCCGTCCGGTTGCGCCGCGATGAACAGCTCCCGAATATTCACCGTCGACGCCGCCGAGGCATATCCCCACCGCGACGGGAACAGCCAGGTGACCTGCTCCAGCACCACCCGGTCGGTGACCGGGATCATCCCGCCGGCCATCACCAGAAGGCCCATGATCGCCACCGCCAGCAGCGGCATCACCTGTTCACTGGACCTGGCCAGGCTCGACAACAGCAACCCGAGCACCACACAGGACACCGCCGTCACCGCGATATCGATGTACAGCTCGGCACCGCCCATCGCCAGCACCGCCCCCTCCTGCGGGCGCTTCTTCCCGAGCAGTACGAAACCGACCAGCACCGCCGACTGCACCAGCGCGGCGAGACCGAAGATCGTGACCTTGGCCCACAGGTAGGCTCCCGACCGCAACCCGACCGCGCGTTCGCGCACGTAGATCGTGCGCTCCCCCACCAGATCACGCACGGTGAGGGTCATCCCCATGAAGCAGGCGCCGAGGATCAGCACCACCAGCAGCATCTGCGGCTCCGAATCACCGTTGGGCACGAAGGTGCCGTCGTCCTGCTGGATCAGCGGCGGCCGGCCGAACCCGTTGCTACCGGGCACCAGCAGCGACAGACCGCCGAGCACGAACGGCAGCAGCACCAGGAACGCCATATAGCCGCGGTCGGCCAGGATCAACCGCAGCTGCCGCCGGGCCAGGGTGGAGAACTGTTTCCAGGCGCCCGACTGTGGCGGCGAACCACCTCCGCTCTGTCGCGCCGCGGGTGGCGGCGGGGGCGGTAGCGCCGCCTGCCGGGATCGATAGTGGGCGAAGGCCGCATCGGGGTTGGCGGCGACATCGGCGAAGATCTTGGCCCAGTCGCTGGTGCCGAGCGCGGATTCGACGCCCGCCGGGTTACCCGCGTAGGCGGTTTTCCCGCCGGGGGCCAGCAGCACCACTTGATCGCACATATCCAGGCAGGCCACGGAGTGCGTGACCACGATGACCACCCGCCCGGCATCGGCCAGTTCGCGCAACATCATCATGACCTGCCGGTCCAGTGCCGGGTCGAGACCGGAGGTGGGCTCGTCCAGGATCAGCAGCGAGGGGCCGGTGAGCAGTTCCAGCGCCACCGAGGCGCGTTTGCGCTGCCCGCCGGAGAGCCGGTCCACCCGGGTGTCGGCGTGCTCGGTGAGCGAGAGTTCGCGCAGTACGCCGTCGATCACCTGCTGCCGGTCGGCCTTGGAGGAGTCGGGCGGCAGCCGCAGTTCGGCCGCGAAACCGAGTGCCTGCCGCACCGTGAGCTGACGGTGCAGCACATCGTCCTGGGGGACCATGCCGATACGCGATCGCAGCGCCTCGTATTCGGCATGCAGGTCACGGCCTTCGAAGACCACCTGCCCGCCCGAGGGCTGGGTGCTGCCCGCGATCAGCCGGGACAGGGTGGATTTGCCGGCACCGGACGGTCCGATCAAGGCAGTGAGCGTGCCGCGTCCGGCCTGCATGTTCACGTCCACCAGCAACTGCTTGTTGCCTTCGACGGTGAACCCGACCCCGTGCACGGTCAATCCCTGTTCGGCGACCGGGCGCTGCCGGTGCGCCAGCGTGCCCTGGGAGACCTCGAAGTCGATATTGCCGATGGTGATGATGTCGCGTTCGCGCAGCACCGTGCGCTGCTGGCGGACGCCGTTGACGAACGTGCCGTTGGCCGAACCCAGATCCTCGATGACCAGGCCTTCGGAGCCCGCGACCAGCCGGGCATGCTTACGCGACGCCAGCGGATCGTTGACCACGATCTGGTTGTCGGAAGTACGTCCGATGGCCAGCCCGCCCGGCGGAATCCGGTCGGCCCGGGCTATCGGGCCCTCGCTGGCGCGGTGCCGCACCGGCGGTACCGCGGCAATACTTGCTTTGGCGGTCATGTTCACGTTGGCCGGTTGCTGCGGGGCCGGGCCGGACTGCGGGGCGGGTGGGGAATGCGGGGTCGCGGCCGAATGCGAGAGCGGACCGGAATGCGGGGGTTGTGACGGATGCCCCGGACTCGGCGCCCACGGCTGCGGCTGCTGATGCGGCGGGTGTTGCGCGAGCGGCGGATTCAGCGGGGCGGGGGCCCGCTGCGCGACCTGCGGTTGCGCAGCGGGTTGCGGTCGGTGCGGCGGCTGTGCCGGTTGATGCTGCTGCCCACCGGGAAATTGCTGCCCACCGCCGGGGAAATGCTGCTGCCCACCGGAGAACTGCTGCTGACCCGATGGGTACGGCTGCTGCCCGGACGGAAACTGCTGCTGCGCAGGCCGCTGCGCCTGCTGCTGCGGAACTCCGGACGGAACCAGCCACAGCAGCGGCCCGGTGATCGCGTCACCGAGCCGGACCTGCGTGGGCCGGTCGATCGGGACGGGCCCACCGAGCCGGCGTGCGTCGACGAACACCCCGTTGGTACTGCCGTTGTCGGTGAGCACCCAGGCTCCCGACTGCCAGGCCAGAATCGCGTGGACCCGCGAAACCAGCGGACTGTCGACGAACAGCGTCACCTCGGGCGCACGGCCCAAAGTGATCTGTTGATTCGAATCGAAGACACGTTCGGTTCCATCGTGGCGCACCGTGATAGTGCGCACCCCCGGTGCAGACATGCAGCGGATACTATTCCATTACCCGGGCATCGGAGATGCCCCCGCTTGGGGGGTGATCACCCCGCTCAGCGGGAGATGCCAGCACCCGAACCGGCCGAAAAATGGGGGAGGATCCATGCCGAAACTCCGGGTCGCCGCATTCGCTGTGGCGGCGCTGTGCGCAGTGCTGCTGGTCACCGGGTGTACCCGCGCCGTGGACGGCCGGGCGGTCTCGATCTACGACAATCCTTTCCAGGTGGCCGGGCTGCCCACGACGAGCGGCCCCAACGGGCCGCGCGCGAACGTCCCGCCCACCGATTTGAGTGCCGAAAACGGTGACGGCGGCGAGATCGACACGTTGGCGTTGAACGCGGTCACCGACGTCCAGGCGTACTGGGAGAAGCACTACGGCACCGAGTTCGAGGGCGAATTCGACCCGGTGGCGAAGCTGATCTCCTGGAGTGCCCGCGATTCCCGCCGCGAATCGGTGGAATTCTGCACCGAATCGACCTACCGGATGGTCAATGCCGCCTACTGCCGGCTGGACAACTCCATCGGCTGGGACCGGGAGCTGCTGCTGCCGACGATGTCGGAGACATTCGGGCAGATGGCGGTGGTGATGGTGATCGCCCACGAATACGGTCACGCGATCCAGAACAACGCCGATATCGTCGACCGCGACGATCCGGTCATCGTCAAGGAACAGCAGGCCGACTGTTTCGCCGGCGCCTACATGCGCTGGGTCGCGGAGGGCGAATCGGACTACTTCACCATCAACACCTCCGACGGCTTGAATTCGGTACTCGCCGCGACGGTCGCGATCCGCGATTCCGATCCCGACGACCCGGAAAGCGTGCACGGTTCGGCCTTCGAGCGAGTCACCGCCGTGCAGGTCGGTTTCACCGACGGCGCCAAGGGCTGCAAGGGCATCGATATGGACGAGATCGAACAGCGTCGTGGCGATCTGCCACAGAGGTTCGACGGCGCCTCCGGCGAATTCGATATCACCGAGGAGAGCCTGGTCGAACTGAGCAAGGCGCTTTCGGTGATCCTGCCGGTGCCCGACGAGCCGGCCTACAGCTTCGAAGGCGCCGAAATCGACTGCCGTGACGGGGTGTCCACCGAGCCCGTCACCTACTGCCCAGCGAACAATACGATCGCGACCAATGTCGACGGGCTCTCCGAACGCGGGGCGGCGACCGACGATTCCGATGTTCCGCTGCCGGTGAAGGTGACCGGTGACTACAACGGCTACGTCGTGTTCATCTCCCGCTACACCCTCTCGGTGCAGCGCAGCCGCGACCAGGAACTGGTGGGCGCGAAAACCGGATTGCGTGCGGCATGCCTATCCGGTGTGGCCACCGGCAAACTGGCCGAGACCGGCCGCGCCGAGGGCGACATCACGCTGGCCGCGGGCGATCTGGACGAAGCGGTATCCGGCCTGCTCACCGATGGTCTCGCCGCCAGTGATGTGGAAGGCAAGACGGTGCCGAGCGGGTTCTCCCGGGTCGATGCCTTCCGCGCCGGTGTGCTGGGCGGAGAGGAAACCTGCGCCGCCAGGTACGAGTAGTAGCGAGACCGGTAGCCCGTGTCAGGATCCGAAAGGTGGCGGCGCGGCGGATTCGAAGCGCAGCATGCGGTTACCGATCAGGATCTCCGTTCCCGGCACCAGCACCAGCGGCTGATGCGGCGGTACCCGCACCCATTCCCGGAATCCGGGTGCGCGGGTCCGGGTGCCGTTCGTGGATCCCCGGTCCACCAGCGTCACATCCCATTCGACCAGCAGGAGTTCCGCGTGTGCGCGCGACATGCCTCCCGAGTTGTCGGTGACCTGCAGCGGAGTGAGCCCGCGGCGGGCCGGCTCGGATTTCTCCGGATCGCGGCCGAGGACGGAATCGGTCTCCAGCAGATAGGTCGAGCCGTCGTCCAGGACCAGAATGCCCAGCGGAGGTCGCATCACCTCGATGAGCGGCTGGGTTTGATCCACCGGCATCCCGCACACACTGCAGAACGCCGAGCGCGGGTCGGTGGGGTGGGCGCGCGCACATTTGAACCCCCTGACCTTCACCGTCAGCGCGGCACCTTTCGCGGTGGCTTCGGTGCGCCGGCGCAGTTCCGCATCAAGGGGCGGGGCCCCCGGCGGGCCCTGCCGTACCCGCTCGCCCGAGCCCGGCTGCGGTACCGGGATATCCATATGTGGGGTGGGATGCGCGGGCGGCGGCCCGTGCGGCGAGCCGGACCGGTCCGGGAGTGAATCGGCGGTCTCGTCGAGACCCTCCCGGGGCACGCTCGGCCGCGGCGGTTGCCGACTGCTGATCTCGGTCTGTGCGTGATGAGGATCGGTGGGAGCCGGCCGGTCGCTGACCGGTCCGCGATCGCCTGCGGAGGCGACCGTCGCTCGCTCGGACAGTTGCACACTGTCCACCGGCGGATTCGGTACCGACGCGATCCGGCCACCCGAGTCGCGCCACACGACCGGCGATTCGCCCTCGCCGGGGCGCGGAGTGCCGGTCTCGTCCTCTGCATCGCGGTCGGCTGCCCCGGGCTCCGCCACCGGGTCCTCGTGCGTCGGCCCTGCCTCGGGGCCCCCGGCTTGCGGGCCATCCCGCGTCGCCCCCGCCGGGGAGTCCCCAGCTCCTGGACCACTCGCCGTAGCCGCAGAGCCTTCCCTCGCATCCGGAGTATCCCTTGTCCCGGGACCTTGCACGTCGTTCCCGGAACCCCCTGCTCGGCCCTCGGTCTCGGGACCTCGCCGCTTCGTCCCGGAGCTTTCCACTGTCGTGCCCGAGGTGCTCCGGTCCGCCGGAGCCGGCGTGGGACCCACGGTGTTTTCCACTGCCGGTCCCGCTACGCCGTCGACCTCCGGATCTCCGGACGTACCCCCGAAACCTCTCGCCGACATGTCCGCAGTTCCCGATCCCGCCGCCGGGATATCCGCAATATCCGGCCTCACCAGGGGTTCCGCGGACTGCTCCCGGCCGCCGCGCACGCCTCTTTTATCGAGTACCACCCCGCTGCCCCGGCCCGGTTCCACCGGCTCGGCAACTCGACGGGCCGCCGGCGTCCACGCGATCGCCCCGCCTGCTTCGGCGATGCCCTCGACCAGCCGGCCGATCCCGCGGGCGGCGGGAAGCTCCGGCCGGGCAGCCTCGTCGTCCGGATCCGTGAGCGGATCGTCGACGAACAGCGCCACCGCGCGGGAGGGGACGGAGGTGGTCCGGTCGACGGTGAACGCCCCGTCGCGGCCGTGGAAGTATTCGGTGGTCTCGCCGGCCACGACTGCGGTGACGGCGCCGTGCAGGAAGATCGCCACCCGGCCCGGCCCCGCGGCGGACAGGATCCCGAAATCGGCCGGACCGCCGGGGCCGGCCTGCGCCGTGTATGCCGTGAGCCATCTGGTGACGTGCCGGGCGATCGTGGCGCCGGGCCCCTCGGGTTGCCGGGCGCCGGCCTCGTAGACCAGTTCGGCCAGGGCCACCAGCGCCCGCACCGCGGGCGAATCCGGGGTGGGGCGACCGGCGCCGCGGTGGGCGACCAGCACCACCGCGCCCGCGACCCGGGCCACGGCATGCGGCCCGGGCACCACCTCGACCTGCTGGTCCTGCATACGGATCAATCTCCGCCCGGGTACTGCCGCGGATTATCTGCCATCACATCAGGGTATGGCACGGCCGCGACGGGCCCTCCCCGAGATCACGGGACGTCGGGTAACTTCGACACTGCAGCTTCGATCGGAACGAGAGGCGGCCCATGGTTCGGATAACACGTCGCGGCGCCGTCACCGCGCTGATTGCGGTTCTGGTGGCCGGGCTGTCCGGATGTGGTTCGGTGGCCGGGACGGCTGTGCCCGGCGAGATCGATGTCCGTACCCTCGATGTCGGCGCTTTCCCGGTCGACCGGTTCAGTTATCCACAGGGAGCCGGTGAACACGGCGTGGTGCTGGAAGGCATCCGGATGTCGGAGGCCGTCGTGACGAGCAGTCAGGTCGATCCGTCGCTGCGGTTCGGCCGGGGCTCGAAGGTGCTGCCGGACCCGGCGACAGCGGTCGATTTCCTGGCCAACGTGTCCGAGCCGATTCTGGAGAATCGCAGAATGGTGGTCGGTTATGCGGCCGGGGGTGCCGATCAGGAAGATCCGGAGGGGCAGCCCCGTCCCACTTCGGATGCCACCGCGATCCAGGTGGTGGCGCTGCGGTTCCCCGATACCGACAGCGCCGCAACGGCGGCCGAGGAACTGGAGGCGGCCGATATCGGCGTTTCGCCGGATAACCGGAAGCTGGAATCGGCGAAGCACCCACGGGCTCTGCTGCACTGGCGGCCCGGTGTCGCGAGTATCGGCGCGTTCCTCGCCCATGAAGAGTTCGTGTTGTCGCTGTTCGTCCAGCGCCCGGTGGCCGACAGCGCCGATCTGGTGTCGTGGGTGGACAGAACTCTGACCGCCCAGCTCGATCAGCTCGCCCGGTTCGAACCGACGCCGACGGCCGATATCGCCGATCTGGCGGTCGATCCGGAGAATCTGCTGGCGCGGGTGGTGGTCGCCGACCGGGAGGGTCACGAGCCGGATCCGGACCAGTTCGCTGTCTACGGCCGCAATTACCTGATCAATTCGGCCGACGATCAGCCCGCGCGGGCCCGGTTGCTCGATGAATCCGGGTTCGAACGCACCGCTTACGCCGCCGGCAGTTCCGTGGCGCGGGTGCGGGATCCGGCCGGAGCGCCGATACTGGTGAACGGCTTCATCGAATCGGCGGGTCCGGCCTACGATCCGATGCCGGCGCCAAAGGCGGTTCCCGGCGTGAAATGCCTCGAGCTCAATAGCTCCGGAGATCCGGAACGTCAGTACCGGTACCGGTGTTTCGTCCCGTACAAGCGGTATGTCGGTGTGGTGTCCAGCGACGACGAGACCGAGATCCGGCAGAAGACCGCGGCCCAATACGCACTGTTGGCAAATAGTTTCTGATACCACCCCGGCCTGGTGTGACCGGGCGGAAAACGTTGCCGCCCGGCCCTTCTCACCATCGGCGAGTCTTCCGGAATTTTGCCGCAAGGGCAGGCTAGCCTTACCGTGTTCTGCGTCTCACCGCAGCCGCAACACCCGATGACCATACACCCGCCCACCTGTACGTCGAGCGTGCTATACCCAATCGCTATCACACGCCATAGTTAGGTAAGCCTTGCCAGTGCCGCGGCCACGCACTAACTTCGCACATCGACTCGTCCGCACCGGTACCGCGATCCACGATTCCGAGAAGGGGAACTTTGGTGAAAAGCGTTCTCTCAGAACGTAAAGCGCTTCACCCACCCAGCATCGACGATATCGAGCACCGTGAGTTACCCGGCACCGCCGCACAGGCCCTGCGCGACCTGGCCGCTGAGATCGCCCGCACAGTGGCTCGCTCCTCGGCCGACGCCGCCGAATTCCTGGCCGACCCGGCCCTGCTGGCACAGATCGGCGCCCGCGCCGGTGACCTACCGGCGGCGGTCCACACCGCCGTCCGCCCACCGGCCACTGCCGCCGGTGCCTGCATCGTGCGCGGATTACCACTGTCCGACAGCGAAATCGGGCCCACGCCACCGGATTGGCAGTCCGCGGCACGGTGGAGTGCCGATCCCGGCCGGACACGCGGCTCGTTCGAATTGGATATCGCCATGCTGCTGCTGGCGGCGGCTGCCGGAGAACCGTTCGGCTGGGCCGGTCAACAGGACGGGCGGCTGGTGAACAACATCATCCCCGCGGCGGGACACGAATTCGAACAGTCCGGCGCCAGCAGCACGGTCCTGCTCAGCCCGCATACCGAGGACGCGTTCCACCCCCTGCGCGCCAATATGCTCATGCTGGCCTGCCTGCGCAACCTCGACTCGGTCGGCACCACGGTGTCGTCGGTACGGCGCGTCCGGCTGCCCCGCCCACAGCAGGACATCCTGCGCACGCCCACTCTGCCGATCCTGCCGGATGTCTCCTACGGATCCGCGTTCGAACGAGCCGAGGCCGTCCCGGTGCCGACCCTGTGGAGCGAACCGGGTCACGAGGACGACCCCGGTTCACTCACACTGCGTTTCGACCCGGCCTACACCCCTCTGGGCGACGCCGGCCCGGAGTTCCGGGAGGCCTATGCGCAGCTGGAACGCGAACTCGAACGAGTCTGCGCAGTACCAGCGCTACGCCGCGGTGAGCTGCTCCTACTCGACAACGATGTCGCCGTCCACGGCCGGGTGCCGTTCACTCCCCGCTACGACGGCACCGATCGCTGGCTCAAACGAGTGAACATCCGGCTACCCGAACGCCCGCGCCGCGCAGCCGAATCCAGGGAGAATGGATACGGTCAGCAGATCGTCGCGCCCTTCGCACCGATGCCGCCGCGACCGGCGGTATCGGTGCGGGAGGCGCGGGAAGAGCGGAACGGTGCAGTAGATGATCGAGGATCCATTGGGCACACGTGACCGAGCAACTCCACTGCGCGTCCTGAGCCGCAGCGACCTGGCCGATGTGCCGGTGGCTCCGGCCGAGGTGGTACGCGCCGTGGAAGAGGCCTATATCGCCCTGGCCGCGGGAGATTCGGACAACCCACGCAAACTCAGCGTCGCCAACCCCGACGGCTGGTCGGTGGCCTACGCCATGCTGGGCCGCGACGGCCGGCGCCGGGTGGTCGCGATGAAATCGTCGTACAAATTCGATCCCGGCCACGACCGCACCACCAAGCGCTACTTCACGACGATCACGCTCTACGACGACACCACGGGTGCCCCCATCGCCATGATGGACTGTGCGCGCGTGGGTGCCCTGCGCACCCCGGCGGTATCCGCGCTGCTCGTGCGGGAAACGCTGAGCCGGGACGCGGATTCGGTGCTGCTGATCGGCACCGGGACCCAGGGCCGCAACGCGCTGCCGCATCTGCTGGCCGCCAATCCGCAGCTGCGCAAACTGAAGCTGTTCGGCACGCATCCCGAAGGCATCGACGCGGTTCACCGCCAGCTCGCCGAGTATGCGCCGCATGCGCTGCTGGAAACGGTGGACGACCCCTACGCGGCGGCGCGGACAGCGGATGTCGTACTGGCCACGGCCGGGCCGGGTACCGAGGTCGCGATCGAATCCGAGCATCTGAAACCGGGGGCGGTGGTGGTCCTGGTGGGCTACGGTCTCGCCCCGTCCACGCTGAGCGACGCCGACCGGGTGATCGCCACCAGCGCCGAGCAGATGGCCTTGACCGGCACCGATATGGCCGACGAGGACGGCGTGCTGCGCCCGGTGGATGCCGAACTACCGCAGATCCTGAGCCGGCGTGCGGTCGCCCGCCGCCGCGCCGACGAACGAATCTTCGTCTACAACAGCGGCCTGGTCCTCACCGATATCGCGGTGGCCCACGCACTGGCCGAACGCGCCATCGCGGAGGGGCGGGGCACGGAGGTCGCGCTATGGGATTGACCGGAGCCGACGCCCCCGCGGGAGCCGGCGCCGGTTCCCGCGGTGAGCACGCGGGCACGGTGGCTGCACCGTTACCCGCGCACCGTGCTCTCTGGGAAGAGCAGGTGCTCGCGGATCCGCACCTGCTGGCGGATATCGCGTTCGCGGTCGGCGGGCCGTTCCATATGATGTATCCGGCCCGAGTGGTCGAGAACATTCACGGATTTCAGCGGGTTTTCGCTGCTGCCGGAGTTTCCGGATCGGTATTCTACGGGAAGAAGGCGAACAAGGCGGCGTGCGTCGCCCGCGCCTGCGCGACCGCGGGAGCAGGGGTCGACGTATCCAGTACCGGCGAACTCGTGGCCGCACTGGCGCAAGGCGTCCGCGGGCCGGATCTACTGGTGACCGGGCCCGAGAAGGCCGATGAATTGCATTGGCTCGCCGCCCGGCACGGCTGCCTGATCGCCGTGGACAGCGTGGGTGAGCTGAACCGGCTTGCCGACCTGGGCGTCCCGGTACGGATACTGCTGCGGATACTGCCGGCAGCTTCGGCCAGCCGGTTCGGAATGTCGGCGGACGAACTCGGCCGGGCGGTCACCATGGCCACCGAATATTCGTCGATCACGCTCCAGGGCTTCAGTTTCCATTTGTCCGGATACGACCCGGTGCCCCGTGCCGAATTGGCGGTCCAGCTACTCGATCGTATCCAGGCGGCCCGGACACAGGGCCATCCGGCGTCCATGATTTCCGTCGGCGGCGGATTCGGGGTGGATTACGTACCCGCCGACCACTGGGCCGCCTTCCGGGACGAAGCCAACCGCCGATGGTTCCATTCCGGGAAAGCCTTCGATTCGTACTACCCGTATTCCTTTCCCGAAGCCGGCCCGGCCATGCTGGCCGCGATTCTGGAACGCGACGACCTGGCCCGGCGGCTCCGGCAGACCGGCACCACCCTGGCGGTCGAACCGGGCCGCGCATTGCTCGACCGGGCCGGCAGCACCGTGTTCCGCGTCCAGGGTTACAAGACACGCCACGAGCACGGGCAGCCGTATCGGGTGCTGACGGTGGACGGTTCCAGCCTGAGTCTGTCCGAACAATGGTTCGACAGCGAATATCTGCCCGACCCGGTGCTCTGGCCCACCGCCGCCGGAACGCCCACCCCCACGGTCGTCGGCGCCGCCACCTGCCTGGAATCGGACATGCTCAGCTGGCGGCGGATTCCGCTGCCACGTGCCGCGGAAACCGGTGATCTGCTGGTCTATCCGAATACCGCCGGATACCAGATGGATTCCAACGAATCGCCCTTCCACGAATTGCCCATTCCGCCGAAGGTGGTGCTTTCGCAGGCGGCGGGCGGCCGGTTCCGCTGGGCTCTCGATCGACCCTGACAGCCCTTTCCATCCTGGCGGTAAGGCCGCCGGCCCAGGCCGCTTCGCACCGACCGCTATCGACGCCCAGGAGTTCTGCCATGCCCCTCGTCACCCGCGTGACGGACCTGATCGGCCGCACCCCCCTCTTCGAGTTGGCGACCACCCCCTCCGGTAGCCGCCTGCTGCTCAAACTCGAACAATTCAACCCGACGGGTGCCGCCAAGATACGGATGGCGCGGGAAATGGTTCTGGACGCGGAACGCCGGGGATTTCTGGGCACGGGCGGGCATATCATCGAATCCACGTCCGGAAATACCGGGCTCGGCCTGGCGGTGGTGGCCGCCGAACGCGGCTACCGGTTCACTGCGGTGGTCGACCATCACGCGAGCAGGGACAAATTGCGGGCCATGCGGGCAATGGGTGCCGAACTGGTCTTCGTCGCCGACGACGGGGACGACACACTGGCCACCTCCGCCCGCGAAGACCACGCCGAGGCCATGGCGGCCGGGCTACCCGATGCGTATTTCACCGAACAGCACAACAACGATGCCAACGCGGTGGGCTATTACGCGGTGGCCGAGGAATTACTGACCGAAGTGGACCGGGTGGATATCCTGCTCTCCGCGGTCGGCACCGGCGGCTCCCTATTCGGTACGGCGACCCGATTACGGCAGCTGGGATGTGTACCGCGCGTCATCGGGGTGGAACCGGTCGGTTCGATCGCGTTCGGCGGCCCCGGCGGACCCTACTGGCAGTCGGGCACCGGCACCCCGCCCGGGGCGACAATCGGCACCGCCGTCGACTACGACCTGCTCGACGAGGGAGTCAAGGTGTCGGATCGGGACGCCTTCGCCACCTGCCGCGCGGTATCCCGCCATCTCGGCCTGATGCTGGGTGGTTCGGCGGGCGGCTCCGTATATGCGGGACTGACCGGGCTCGACGAGTTTCCGGCCGGTTCAACCGTGGTCACCATCGTGTGCGACGGCGGCGAGAAATACCTCGACACGGTATTCGACGACGACTGGATGGCCGAGCACGATCTGCTCGACACCGCCGCCGAACGCGAGGTGCACGCGCTGTTGACCCGTTATGCTCCCGCGGGCCGTGGTACACAGCCGGTGGACGCGACCGTGCTCGGCGATGCCGCCACCGTCGATTCCGCTACCGCACGGCCGGACGAGCACACCCACGACGAGCACGACGATACGGAGGATTCGGACACCATGGTGCGGGCCCGGTGATCAGCACACCACTCTCGCGATATCGTCCCGACGGCCGCCGGCCGGCCGGCCCCGCCCCCCGGCGGTTCGCCGCCCCGGATTTCCGGCGGCTCGCCGCCCTGGCCACCCCGATCGCCCTGACCCAGCTCGCTCAGGTCGCGGTTTCCACCACCAATATCGCCCTGATGGGCAGTCTCGGTGTGCAGGCCGTGGCGGCGGGTGGGCTGGCGCTGGTGCTGTTCAACCAGATCCGCACCATGTGCGTCGGGTTGATCACCGGCAGCGGTAACCAGATCGCCGCGGCCGTGGGCGCCGCCGGGAAACGGGGCACCGATCCCGATCCGGAGATCCGCGATGTGGTGCGGTCGAGTTTCCTGATCGCGACAGCCGCCGGATTACTGGGCGGCGCGATTCTCATCGGCCTGGGCTGGTCGTTGCAATGGCTCGGCCAGGATGCCGGCGTGCTCGAACAGGCCCGGCCGTTGATGGTCGCCTTGGCTCCCGGGCTGCTGCCGTGCCTGTGGTTCCAGGTGCTACGCCAGTACACGGTCGGCATGCAGCGCCCACAGGCCCTGTTGTTCGTGACCCTCGGTTCGATTGCGGTCAACCTGGTACTGGCACTGAGTTTGATCCACGGCTGGGCCGGGCTCCCCGCCCTGGGCCTGACCGGTGTGGGTGTCGCGAGTTCGCTGGTCTTCCTGCTCATGTTCGTGGCTTTCTGGGCCATGGTGCGCCGCGACCCACAGCTGGGCCGTACCCTGCCGCTTCGGCCGTGGCCGGTGCGCCCGGCAACCGTTCGCGCCGAACTGCGGCTCGGTACGCCCATCGCGCTGACCTATGGTTCCGAAGCCGGGATGTTCTCGGTGCTCGCCTTGGTCATGGGTTCCCTGGGCCCGGCCGCACTGGCCGCGCACAACGTCGTCTACCAGGTGATCTATATCGTCTTCCAGGTCGCCATCGGTATTTCGCACGGCGCCTCGATCCTGGTCAGCCACAGTGTGGCGCGCGACGAAACCGCACACGCCCGCGGCCTTGCCTGGCTCGCGCTGCGGTGTGCCGGGGTGGTCGCGGTGGTCACCGGCCTGGCCTATGTCTTCGTTCCGCAACTGGTGCTGCGCCCGTTTCTCGATCTGGACGATTCGGCAACTCTCGATGTGGCCCGGTCGCTGCTGCTGATCGGTATCGTCCTGCAGTTCTTCGATGCGGCCCAGAACATCGGCACCGGGCTGTTGCGGGGACTGCAGGCGACGAACGCGGGGTTCCGGTTGTCGGTGGTCGGTTACTGGTTCGTCGGCCTGCCCACGGCAGTTGTTCTGGCCTTCCCCGCCGGACTGGGCGCCGCGGGAGTGTGGTGGGGACTGACCGCGGGCCTCGCCGCCACCGCCGCGCTGATGCTGCGCAAATACTTCGCCCTGCTCGACGAGCACGATGCCCTGGTGGCTCCGCACCATCGGGAAACCGTAAGTTAGGATTGCCTTTCCAAAGTTCACGGGAAAGGAGTGGCGGGGTGCGTATTGTCGTCCTGTTCGGTTCGGAAATGGGCACGGCGGAAAAGGTGGCCGAGGCAATGGCCGAGGAACTGACCGGATACGAGACCGTGGTTTTCGATATGTCCGAATTCGACCTCGCCGACCTCGATTCGGAGGCCTTCCACGTCATCGTGTGCTCCACCTACGGCGACGGCGACCTGCCGACCGGTGCCGAACCCTTCTTCGACGCCCTGGACGCACAGCAACCGGACCTCACCGGCCTCCGTTTCGCCGTCTTCGGACTCGGCGATTCGGTCTACGACAACACGTTCAACCGGGGCGGGGAGATCGCCGCCGAGAAACTCACCGCACTCGGCGGCATCCAGGTCGGCGACCACGCGCGCCACGACGCCTCCACCGAGATCGAACCCACGGCAATGGGCCGCGAATGGGTGCGCGCGCTACCGCTCGATACACGCCGGTTGAGCTTGAGTGCGGGGTAACGCCGAGCATCACAACCGAACCGGAGGCTTCGCGTCGTTCGTCTGCTATGAGGGTCAGCGCTGCTCGACGACACCGCCGCCACTGCTCCGGTTGTCCCACACCACACTGCGCCCGCCGGGCAACAGCACGAGAGCAGCCCGGCCACGGGGCATAACCCACGGCGCGGGGCGCCCGAGCGCACGCTCCGGCACACCGGATCGCCGAAGAGCCTTGCTGACCTCGTTCTCTGAGGCTGCCCTATGCCCCGGTGGGTGTAAACCGGCCGGGTGCACAGGGTTCCGCCGCAGGTCGGGGCCGGGACTTCTCCGGCGCGTGTCGGCGGCGGCCTCTAGACTGGTGGGCGGTGCGGCGCATCCTCCGCCGCAGCACGTCGATCCAGGAGGGGACGATATGGCCGCCGGAGTCAGCTCCGCCGAAAACCCAGCAACCGACCATCCCGAACTGGAAGCACTGCCGGAATGGCCGCAGGAAACGATCGCCGTCCTGGTCACCACCGACCCGGCGCCGCATGCGATCCCGGTGTCCTGGCCGGTCCGCGCCGGTGACCGGCGGATTCTGCTGAGTCTCAAGTTCGATCGCGGTTCGCTGGCCCGGCTGCGCGAGCGGCCCCAGGTGGCGCTGCTGATCCTCGGCGGGAACAACGTGGCACTGTGCGCCCGCGGTTCGGCCAAGGTCATCGCCGAGGAGATGCCCGGCGCGGACGACTATGTGGCGGTCCGCCTCGACGTGGACGTCATCGACGATCACCGGCAGTCGGCTTTCGCGGTCGCGCAGGGTATTCAGCGCACCGTTCTGGACGACAGCGAGCTACATGCCCTGGAACACCGGGTGGCGACGCTGAAATCGTGGGCGGAGAACGAACAACAACAGGTCTAGGGCCGGCCGCAGGGTTCACCGATCCGGCAGGCCCGGGACAGTCAACATCCGGCGCCGCGGCGTCGCGGGGAAGGAGATCATGAGCGTCACTCTGGCCAAAGGCGGCAATGTCTCGCTGTCCAAACAGGCCCCCAACCTGACCAAAATCGCTATCGGACTCGGCTGGGACGTGCGCACCACCATGGGCGCCGATTACGACCTCGATGCCAGCGCCCTGGCCACCGGCCCGAATATGAAGGTCCTCTCGGACCAGCATTTCGTCTTCTACAACAACCTCCGCTCCCCGGAGGGCACCATCGAACACACCGGCGACAACCTCACCGGTGAGGGCGACGGCGACGACGAGGTGATCAATGTCGACCTGGCCAATACCCCGGAGACGATCACCAATATCTTCTTCCCGGTCTCCATCCACGAGGCCGACCAGCGCGGGCAATCCTTCGGCCAGATCCGCAACGCCTATATCCGGGTCGTCGACCTGAACACCGGCTCGGAACTGGCCCGCTACGACCTGTCCGAGGATGCCTCCTCCGAAACCGCCATGGTGTTCGGTGAGCTGTACCGCCGTGCGGGTGAATGGAAGTTCCGGGCAATCGGCCAAGGATACGCGTCGGGTCTCGCGGGGATCGCCCGCGATTACGGTGTGAACATCTAGCTGCCGCTGGATGAGAGCTTCAGCGTGAGACGCTGACCGGGCCTCGACGTTCTACGTGTGGCCGAGCGCCCGGTGCAGCTCTCCTCCGGTTGAGCCGAGGCATCGGGTGAGGCCGGGGACGGTCGGTCAGCCGGCGAAACCGAGCCGTTCACGGTTTCGCTCGACGCGCACCCGCAGGTTTCGCAGCCGCGCACCCGGACCTGCCACACCCCCGGCGCCGAACCGGAGCTTCAGCGGAATGGACGTTCCAGTACACCCCGGCAACGCTGACGGCATCAGTTTCCGGCAGGCCAAAACCGGTGCCAGTCGTCGGCGTTCAAGGACAAGCGGGCGCCGCGGGCCGCTTCGGCGGAGTCTTCGGCCCGGCGTATGCTCGCAGCAAACCCCAAGGTGGCTTTGCGCAGCTGCTCTTCTGCGCTTTCCGGGCCGCCCAGCCGGATGACGCGCAGCTCGTCGGGGATCAGATCGTCCGGTAGCCCGGCCTGGGCACTGCGGGAACGGACCTTCTCCGCCAAGGCCAGCGCGGGTTGCGCCATCGCGATACCGTCCAGGCAGGAGCGGCGTGCCTTCTCCGCGGATTTACGCTCTTCCCAGGCCTTTTCCTGGGCCGCCACCTTTTCGGTCACCGAGGCGTGCGGGTCGAAGCCGGCCGCGGCCGGGTCGGCGAGGTGGGGGCTGCGGTTGACCAGTTTGGCGACCAAGGCCGCGGCGACATCGTCGATGGTGAATTCGCCGGCCGCTTCGGCGATCCGGGAGTGGAACAGCACCTGGAGCAGCAGATCACCGAGTTCTTCGCGGATGGTGCCGGGGTCGTCTTCCTGGATGGCGTCGAGGAGTTCGTAGGTCTCCTCCAGGAGATACGGGCGCAGCGAATCGTGGGTCTGGGTGACCTCCCATCCGCCGAACCGCCACAGCCGGTCCATCACCTCGACCGCTTCGGACAACCCCGCCGCCACACTCGCTGTTTCCGCCTCGAGAACATCCGGCGCCGGCCGTGCCGACTGTGTCCCTGGTTGCGGATCCGCGACAACCGGATCCCCCGACTGGGTCGAGGCAGCACCGGGCTCCGCCTGGTCCGGTGCAGCAGTGTCGGACTGTCCCGGCCCGGAGCGCCGCTGCGAAGTGGCAGACCGCTCCGCCGCACCTCGCGCAACAACCGGCTCCTCCGGCTCCCGCTGCACCGGGGCGGACTGCTGCGACCGGGCGGCCGGGCGCCCGGCAGCGGGCTGCGTCGCGGCGGACCTTCCCGGCCGTATCTCCTGCTCGGCACCCGCCGACTGCTGCCGGTCGGCGGGTGCCCCGGAGGCGGGGGTAGACCGGCCCGGCTCGGAATCGGAAGTCATCGGGCCGGTGACACTTCGGTGGCGACGGTGAGATCCACTGCGCCCGCGGCTTTACCGTCGAGGGCGAGCAGCAGGTCCGCGAGGTACTGCAGCAGGGCGACATCGCGCAGCCGGTCGGCGCCGACGCTGTCCTGGACGCGCGGTAGCGGAAGTTGCACCACCCCGCTGGCGGCGCGGTAGGAGGCGCTGGGGTAGATCCGCTTGAGCCGCATCTGTTTCGAATCGGGCAGCGAGAGCGGGGAAATCTTGACCGTCGTACCGGTGACCGCGATTTCTGCGATCCCGTATTCGCGGGCGAGCAGCCGCAGTTTGGCCACCGAAACCAGGCGGCCGACTTCCACCGGCAGCGGACCGTAGCGGTCGACGAGTTCCTCGACCACCGCGGCCAGTGCCGGATCGTCGTGAGCGGCGGCCAGTTTCCGATACGCCTCCAGGCGCAGGCGGTCGCTGGCGATGTAGTCGGGCGGGATATGCGCGTCCACCGGCAGGTCGATGCGGACCTCTTTGGTTTCCTCGGTGGTGATCGGTTTCCCGTCGGCGGCCGCCCGATAGGCCTCCACAGCCTCCCCGACCAGCCGCACATACAGGTCGAAGCCGACACCTGCCACATGCCCGGACTGTTCGGCGCCGAGTACGTTACCGGCGCCGCGGATCTCGAGGTCTTTCATGGCGACCGCCATTCCGGCGCCGAGGTCGGAGTTCTGCGCGATGGTGGCGAGCCGGTCGTAGGCGGTTTCGGTGAGCGGTTTCTCCGCCGGATACAGGAAGTAGGCGTATCCGCGTTCCCGGCTGCGACCCACGCGGCCCCGCAACTGGTGCAGCTGCGAAAGACCGAGGGTGTCGGCGCGTTCCACGATCAGCGTATTGGCGTTGGAGATGTCGAGGCCGGTCTCGATGATCGTGGTGCACACCAGCACGTCGTACTCGCGCTGCCAGAACCCCTGGACGGTGCGTTCCAGCGTGTCCTCGTTCATCTGCCCGTGCGCCACCACCACGCGGGCCTCCGGAACCAGTTCCCGGATCCGGCGGGCGGCCTTCTCGATCGACGACACCCGGTTGTGCACATAGAACACCTGGCCGTCGCGCAGCAGTTCGCGCCGGATCGCGGCGGTGACCTGTTTGTCGTTGTAGCCGCCGACATAGGTGAGCACCGGATGCCGTTCCTCGGGCGGGGTGAGGATGGTCGACATCTCCCGGATACCGGCCAGGCTCATCTCCAGCGTGCGCGGGATCGGGGTGGCCGACATGGTGAGTACGTCCACATGGGTGCGCAGGGCTTTGATGTGCTCCTTGTGTTCCACACCGAAGCGCTGCTCCTCGTCGACGATCACCAGGCCGAGGTTCTTCCAGCGCACCCCGGTCTGCAACAGCCGGTGGGTGCCGACCACGATATCGACCTCGCCCTCGGCCATCCCGGTGAGCACTTCGCGCGATTCCGCGGGATCGGTGAACCGGGACAGGCCCTTCACGGTGACCGGGAACCCGGCGAGCCGCTCGGTGAAGGTCTGCAGATGCTGCTGGGCGAGCAGGGTGGTCGGCACCAGGACGACCACCTGTTTACCGTCCTGCACCGCCTTGAACGCCGCGCGCACCGCGATCTCGGTTTTGCCGTACCCGACGTCGCCACAGACCACCCGGTCCATCGGCACCGCCTTCTCCATATCCGCCTTCACATCGGAGATGGCCGTGAGCTGGTCGACGGTTTCGGTGAAGACGAACGCGTCCTCCATCTCGCGCTGCCACGGGGTGTCCGGACCGAAGGCGTGGCCGGGCGCGGCCTGGCGGGCGGCATACAGCTGCACCAGTTCGCCCGCGATCTCGCGGACCGCCTTACGGGCCTTGCGTTTGGTGTTCGCCCAGTCCGCCCCGCCCAGTTTCGACAGGCTGGGCAGCTCCCCGCCGACATACCGGGACAGCTGGTCCAGCGATTCCATCGGCACGAACAGCCGGTCCCCCGGCTGCCCGCGTTTACTCGGCGCGTACTCGATCACCAGGTATTCGCGGCGGGCGCCACCGACGGTGCGTTCGATCATTTCGACGAACCGGCCGATACCGTGCTGGTCGTGCACGACCATGTCACCGGCGTTCAACGCCAGCGGGTCCACCTGGTTGCGGCGTTTGGCGGGTAGCCGCTTCCCGTCACCCGGCGCGGTCACCCGGTTACCGGTGAGATCGGATTCCGCGACCACCACCAGCCCGGCGTCGCCGAAGATCACGCCGTCGTGCAGTGAACCGCACAGCACACCCACCACACCGGGCGCCGGTTCCGCACCGGCCTCCAGCTGCGCGGCGGGTACCTCCGCTTCACCGAGGCGCTCGAGTGTGCGCTGGGCCGTGCCGTGACCGGCGAGCACCACCACCGCCCGCCCACCGGTCGTGACATGGGCGCGCAGCGACGCGAAGATGGTCGCCACCAGTTCGTCGGAGCCGCGGGCCGTAGGCCCGCTCTGTACCGGCAGCTCGATCTCGGCCGGATCCCCGGTCGCCAGCGGGCTCAACGTCCACCAGGGCAGTCCCCGGCCTTCGGCGCTGTCCCGGATCTGGGTGAGCGGGCGATACGCCGATGCCGCCAGGTCCAGGCCGTGCGCGCCCATCGGGGCATCCGCCCCGAACGAGGCCGCCGTCCACGACGCCTCCAGGAACTCCTCACCGGTGCGCATCAGATCGGCGGCGCGGGTGCGGACCTTCTCCGGATCGCACACCAGCAGATGGGTGCCGCCGGGCAACTGTTCGGTGAGCAGCCGCAGCTCACCGGGTTGCAATACCGGCAGCAGCGCCTCCATCCCCTCGACGGGGATGCCCTCGCCCAGTTTGTCCAGCATCTCCACGAGCGCGGCATCCGCGGTATTGGCCGCCGCCACCGCCGCCGCCCGCTCCCGCACCTCGGCAGTGAGCAGCAGTTCCCGGCAGGGCGACGCCACCACGGTGGACAGCGAATCCTCCCCGAGCGACCGCTGATCGGCCACCGAGAACGCACGCAGCTCGGTGATCTCGTCGCCCCAGAACTCCACGCGCACCGGATGGTCGGCGGTGGGCGGGAAAAGATCGAGGATGCCGCCGCGCACCGCGAACTCCCCGCGCTTACCGACCATATCCACCCGGGTGTAGGCGAATTCGACCAGGCGCGCCACCAATTCGTCGAAATCGGCCTCGGCGCCGATCCGCAGCACGATCGGCTCGATATCGCCCAAACCGGCCGCCATCGGCTGCATCAGCGAACGCACCGTGGTCACCACGACACGCAACGGCTCCTGATACACCGGATCATCGGGATGGGCCAGCCGGCGCAACACCTCGAGCCGGCGCCCGACGGTATCGGCGCCCGGCGACAGCCGCTCGTGCGGCAGGGTCTCCCAGGACGGGAACTGCGCCACCGCGGGGCCCAGCATTTCGGTGAGCTCGAGGGTCAGATCGTCGGCCTCGCGACCGGTCGCGGTGACCACGACAACCGGCCGGTCGGCGGCAACGGTGGCCGCGACGAAGGACCGCGCCGCGCTCGGCGCCACCAACTCGACCGGCGACCGGCCGAGCATCCCGGAAACAGTCCGCAACGCGGCATCGGCACCGGCCGCCGAAGCCAGTCCCGCCAGTGGTGGACGAGGGGCAGACATTCTTCTCTCCTGACCGCGAACGAAGGCGATTCCACCGGGCCAGCCGAGTCTATAGGGGTCGTGACGTGGCGCTGCGTCCGGCGTCGCGGGGCCTGGAACCGGTATGTCCGGGTCTTCACTCGTCCACTTCGCTTACTCGGCGTGATCGGCCCCGCTGGGCGCACGCGATCAGCACCGCCCCCGGGTCATGCAATCAGCGCAGTCTCAGGAAACCTTATCGGCGCGCGTTGTGGGCTCCTGTTTACGGATAGACAATCCGTGAAGGGGCGGGCTGTAATTTTGGAGCCGCTCCGCGGCTTGATGTGGGCCATACGGATGCCTGAAACGGCGTCCGAACCGGTGTTATCGGGATCGGACCGCGGTGGACGTGACCAGCGGCGGCGCCGAGTTCAGCGAGGCCCTCAGAGGTTTTGGCCCGTCCATGCGTTCAGCACGCGAGACAATGCGCCGCAGGCGCGAGTATCGCGTGCTGAACGCATGGACCAAGGGGGGCCAAAACCCCGCGCGCGCCAGCGCGCCAAAATTACGGTACGTAGCGGCGGAGGCGGCGGGCGGCGAACTCGCGGAAGTAGGAGACCTTGTCTTCCGGCACGATCGACGGGATCAGGAAGTACCAGGCCCGTTCCATTCGCGACGCCATCTGGTCCATCGATTCGGTGCCGACCGCGACGATATGCATACCGGTGGTGAGCCCGTAGAGCAGCAGGCCGATGGTTTCCGGGTCGAGATCGGGGAGCAGATCGCCCTGCGTGATCGCCTTCTCGGTGAGCGTCCGGTACGTTTCGCCCCACATTTTGGCGATATTGTCGCCGTTGGCGCCGCGGTAGTCACCGATCTGATGGGTCAGTTTGAGCATCGCGCCGACCATCGGATCGTTCATCGACAGATCCGCCACCACGTAGGTGATACCGATCGCCGCTTCCAGGGCCGGAACCCGGGAATCGAAGAAGCCTTTGCAGGAGGCGGTGAGCCGCTCCTGGCCCTGATCGACCACGGCGCGGGCCAGTTCTTCCTTGGACCCGAAGTGGAAATACAAGGCGCCCTTGGTCACATTGGACTGCGCGATGATCTCGCTGAGGCTCGCATTGGCGTAGCCCAAGCGCAGAAAGACATCGGCAGCGCCCGCCAGGACGGAATCGCGGGTTATCTCCGCGCGCGCTTGCCTAGCCATCAGCTCCGCCTGTCATCCCAATAACCAGCCATCCTGAAGTAGACCGACATTGTCGAAGTAGACCGACTTACCGCCCGAACAGCACCCAAAGGATGGGTGAACCGCACCATCCGTCCCGGGTACGGTTCTCGATTCGACGGCCCGCCGGAGTTCGCGGGCAGTTCACGCACGGTTATCCGAACTGCCCTGCCCGCCGGGCGAGTTCGCCGGGCCCGCTCCCGGGGCGGCGGGCCATTCCGAGCTCAGCTGCGGATCGGCCTCGAGGTGACTGAGACCGTTCCAGCACAGATTGACCAGGTGCGCGGCCACCACTTCCTTGGACGGGCTGCGCACGTCCAGCCACCAGGTGGCGGTGGTGGCCACCATCCCGACCAGCGCCTGGGCGTACAGACCGGCCAGGCTGGTGTCGAAACCGCGACGATCGAAATCGCCCGCCAGCAGATGCGCGACCTGACTGACCGCTTCGTTGAGCAGGCTCGAGTACCGGCCGTCGGTCGAGGAAACGGGCTGATCGCGTACCAGGATGCGGAAGCCGTCGGTGCGCTGCTCTATATAGGTGAGCAGCGCGAGCGCCACCTGTTCGAGACGGACCCGGGATCTGTTGTTGGTGAGCGAGGACGTGATCATGTCGAGCAACATCGACATCTCGCGGTCGACCACCACCGCGTACAGGCCTTCTTTACCGCCGAAATGTTCGTAGACGACGGGTTTGGAGACCTGGGCGCGCAGCGCTATCTCCTCGATGGAGGCGGCGTCGTATCCCCGTTCGGCGAACAGCGCGCGCCCGATCTCGATCAACTGCCGGCGCCGCTGGGTACCGGTCATCCGCTGCCGGGCCGGTGGGACCTGCTCGGCGATCTCCTTCGCACCCCCACCGGCCGGTGATTCCCCGACCGTTCGCGGTTCTCCCGACGACACGTGCCCGCCTCCCTGGTTACCGGGGTCGCCGATTCGGCCGGATCTCCGACCAGCGACCAAAACCATCGAGATCAACTGTCTCAGACCTGCCGCGACCGGGGTCACGCGGGCATGCTGTGCGCCCGCCCGGCACGCACGGAGCGGTCCGGATGGCCCGGCCGGCGGGACACCGGCGGCCACGGTTCGACGAGAACCGGGGTGGCATGCGATTATCGTTGCCGTGCCTGGGCACAGCGGCGGGTCGGAGACAACCCACCGATGTGACAGTCCGCCGTGGTGTAATGGCAGCACCTCTGATTTTGGTTCAGATAGTTCAGGTTCGAGTCCTGGCGGCGGAGCAGTAAATACTTATCTACCTGGTACTATGCGAGGCCTGAACCGCCGGAACGGCGCCCGGAAGTCCCTCGGTCGAATATCTCTTCACACAGCTCGGATCGCACCCACAGAAGCCGGTCGGCGACGTCGGCCGGTCGAGTGGTCTCCGTCGGCGTGAGGTTCGTATTCATGTCCGCGCAATCCGTTGTCGTCGGCCGGGTCTATCGGATTTGCCGCAACTGCACCATCTTGCGCCTAGGAATGCGATGTCCAAGACACCGAAGGCACTACCCTTGATCGCCGCCGCCCTCACCACTGCCGCCCTCACCACTGCCGCCCTCACCACCGGACAGGCCTCGGCACAGTCCGCTGTGGAGCCGGGCTCTGCGGGGTCGGGCTCCGCGGGGCCGGGCTCTGCAGGGTCGGGCTCGTCGTTGTCGGCCGTGGGGCCGGGCTCGACACTCGGCCTGTGTTCGATCACCGCGACCGGGTACGCGGACAGACAGCCCGTCGCACTCACCGCCGGGCACTGCACACTCGGGCTTTTCGGCGTGATCCGACTACCCGACGTCGACTGGGCCATGATCCCCCTGTCTCCCGGCACCCCGACCCACAACACCCTCCCGAGTGGTGAGCGGCTGACCGGCCTCGGCGCACCCGGCGGAGCCCTGTGCAGGTGGGGACAGCGCAGCGGGACACGCTGTGACGGATACACGGGGATTCGAGTGGGCGATTCCGGCGGACCGGTGTACCGGCCGAACAGCGACGGCACCGCAAACCTGGTCGGGATCACCAGTTCGAACATCCAGTACTCCAGCCTGCCACCGGGGTTTTCTCTGTCGTGACCGCACGCGTGCGCGCGAACCTTTCGGCGTCGTGATCGTGGCACCCCGGCCCCCGGCGAGGCTGATACGCTCAGCACCCGTGCAGCGCGACAAGGGGCCGTCCTCGAGTGGGTAGTCCTTACCCATGGCGGCCTCTTCGTATGCCCGGGAATCCTTCGCTCGGTCCCGATCCGATCTGGGCAGGTTCGGGTCCTGGCGACGGAGCAGCTCGCGTGCACGACGACCATCGTCGGCCCGAGGGAGATTCATGCAGGAGCAGACCGCCGTCATCGTGCTAGCCGCAGGTGCCGGTACGAGAATGCGGTCGAAGAAGCCCAAGGTGCTGCATCCGCTCGCCGGGCGCAGCATGCTGGCGCACGCGCTGTACGCAGCGCACACCATCGACCCGCACCATCTGGTCACCGTTGTGGGGCACGACCGGGAACAGGTCGGCGCCGAGGCCGCCGGGGTGGCGTCCGAACTCGGCCGCGCCATCGTTCCGGTCGTCCAGGAACAGCAGCTCGGCACCGGGCATGCGGTGCAGGTGGGTCTCACCGGGCTGCCCGCCGAGTTCAGCGGTGACGTGATCGTCACCTCCGGCGACGTTCCGCTGTTGGACGGCCACACCCTCTCCGCCCTGCTCGACGAGCATCGCAGCTATCCCGACCGGCCCGCGGTCACCGTCCTCACCTTCGTCCCGGACGACCCGAACGGTTACGGGCGGATCGTCCGCGATGCTGACGGTGAGGTCGCCGAGATCGTCGAGCACGCCGACGCGACGCCCGAACAGGCCGCCATCACCGAGGTGAACTCCGGTGTGTACGCCTTCGATGTCGCCGTCCTGCGCACCATGCTCGGCCGGTTGTCCACCGCCAATGCGCAGCACGAGCTGTATCTGACCGATGTCCTGAAACTCGCCCGCGAAGCGGGCTACCCCGTGCAGGGCGCCCGGCTGGTCGATTCGGCCAAGGTCACCGGTGTCAACGACCGGGTTCAGCTGGCCGCCGCGGCCCGCACCCTCAACCGCTACATCGTGGAACGCCATATGCGCGCGGGTGTGACGATCGTCGACCCGGCAACCACCTGGATCGATACCGATGTCCGGATCGGCCGCGATACCGTCGTCCGCCCCGGAGTCCAATTGCTGGGTACGACGGTGATCGGCGAGGACGCGGAAATCGGTCCGGACACCACACTCACCAATTCGGACATCGGCGACGGCGCCCGGGTGATCCGCACGCACGGCGATGGCGCGAAAGTCGACGCATATGCGACAGTCGGTCCGTTCAGTTATCTGCGGCCGGGCACCGTTCTGGGCGAATCGGGCAAAATCGGCGCATTCGTCGAGACCAAGAATGTGGATATCGGCAGGCATACCAAGGTTCCGCATCTCACCTATATCGGGGACGCCACAGTCGGCGAGCACAGCAATATCGGAGCATCCAGCGTTTTCGTGAACTACGACGGGGTGGACAAGCACCGAACGGTCGTCGGCTCCCATGTGCGTACGGGCAGCGATACGATGTTCGTCGCACCGGTGACCGTGGGTGACGGTGCATATACCGGAGCGGGTACTGTGCTGCGGGAAGACGTCCCGCCGGGCGCGCTCGCCGTGTCCGGGGGGACGCAGCGCAATATCGAAAACTGGGTGCAGCGGAAACGTCCAGGTACCGCTGCAGCAAATGCGGCGGCGAAGGCACTCGCGGCCGATGAATTACCGGATCGGGCAACAGAGCTTAAGGATGGCAACCAGTAGTGACCGCGTCATGGATCGACAACCAGAAGAACCTGATGCTCTTCGCCGGACGGTCGCACCCAGAACTGGCCGAGCAGGTGGCCAAGGAATTGGACGTGGAGGTCACCCCGCAGACCGCGCGTGATTTTGCGAACGGGGAAATCTTCGTCCGTTTCGAAGAGTCGGTACGCGGTTCCGACGCCTTCGTATTGCAGAGCTTCCCGGCCCCGCTCAACCAGTGGCTGATGGAACAGCTCATCATGATCGACGCGCTCAAGCGCGGTTCGGCCAAGCGGATCACCGCCATCCTGCCGTTCTACCCCTACGCCCGCCAGGACAAGAAGCACCGCGGCCGCGAACCGATCTCCGCCCGGCTCGTGGCCGATCTGCTCAAGACCGCCGGCGCCGACCGCATCGTGACGGTCGATCTGCACACCGATCAGATCCAGGGCTTCTTCGACGGCCCGGTCGACCATATGCACGCCCAGCTGCAGCTCGCGGAGTACATCCGCAACAACTACAGCCTGGACAACATCACCGTCGTATCCCCCGATTCCGGCCGTGTCCGGGTGGCGGAGAAATGGGCGGATTCGCTGGGCGGGTCGCCGCTGGCGTTCATCCACAAGACCCGTGACCCGCTGGTTCCGAACCAGGTGAAGTCCAACCGTGTGGTCGGTGAGGTCGAGGGCCGCACCTGCATTCTGATCGACGATATGATCGACACCGGTGGCACCATCGCCGGCGCGGTGAACGTGCTGAAGGAAGCCGGTGCCGGTGATGTGGTGATCGCCGCGACGCACGGCGTGCTGAGCGCTCCCGCGGCCGAGCGGCTGGCCTCCTGCGGCGCCAGGGAGGTCGTGGTGACCAATACGCTGCCGATCACCGAGGACAAGAAGTTCCCGCAGCTCACGGTGCTGTCCATCGCGCCGCTGCTCGCCCGCACGATCCGTGAGGTGTTCGAGAACGGTTCGGTGACCGGGCTGTTCAACGGCAACGCCTGAACACATCTCGGCGGTAGATCCTGCTAGCTGTCGCATCGGCCCCGGACAATCGGTCCGGGGCCGATGCGTTTCCGTGGGCCGCGGCGGATCAGGACGGTCGCTGTGGCCGGGCGCGGCCCCATCCAGAGCCGGGCGGGCGCCCGTGCCCCGGAACAGTTGCTTCATATCTCCTTCACACCGCCCCGGTCCTTCGCGGCGGCGCCACGCTCGCGTGGCTACGGATCGACTCGCCCCGGGCACTACAGGATGGCTCGCCATGACTGGTCGCGGTCTCTGGACGTAACCCCGAAGCAGCGCATACTGGGTGGTATGGATCGCGAACCACGAGAGCCCGATATGGGCGACGACGACCAGTTGGACGAGGTCCGCGCCTATGAACGCAATATCGAAGACCCGCCGGACGACCTGCGAATCCGCAACCGGGAAAGCGACGACGACCGGCTGGGCACAACCGAAGAGCTGGCCGAGGAATCGGACCGCCGCGACCGTTCCGGCGAAGACAACCGCCCCGCCGAGGCCGCCGCCATCCATATCGAGGACGAACCCGAAAGCTGACGCTCCCCGCCGCGGTACCGACTACGAGCCCTCGACGATCCGACCGAGGAGACGTGATGAGCACACCGCAGGACCCGCGAAACCACGGCGAGTCGCCGCGAGACTCCGGCGAGACGCCGCGACAGCACAACCGGCCACCGCATTCCGAGGGCGGGCCGGCACAACATCACGGCGAGCCGCCGGTGGACAGGGACTCCGCGACCGGCGGTCACCGTCCCGGCGAGCAAGCGTCGGGCGGCCGGACCTCCGGAACTCCGGACGAACCGTTCGTCATGCCCGCCGCCCCGCAACCGCCGGACGAGCCTGCCGCCGCGGCTGGAGCCCCGCAGCCCCCGTCGCAATCCGGCGTCGAGCCTGGATCAGGTACCGATCCGGACCGCGCCGGAGAGGATCGGCCGGCCGGTGGGGAGATGCCGAGGTCTTCCGAGGACCCGCCCACCGAATACCTCCCGAAGATCCTGCACCGCGAGCCGTCCGGTTCGAGCCGGGCCGGCGCCGGGAGCGGACCGGAGAGCCCCGAGCCCGGAGTGAGCAGCCCCGCGGACGACCACCCGACCCAAATGTTGCCCAAACAGTCCGAGCAGCCGGGTGGACCGGGCGCCGGGGCACCGCGAATGGACAAGGGGACCGCGGCCTACACGCAGGGGTGGCAGCCGGGTTCGTCCGAAGAACAGCCGGGCCGGCAGCCGATGGGCGAGGTCCCGCCGCAAGCGTGGTCCGCGCGGCCGGAGGAGCAGGAACCGGGGCAGGCCTGGCAGCCCCAATCACCCGGTCGGCCCGGCTACTCCCGACCCGGCGGTACTCCGCCGCCCGGCGCATACGGCAGTCGACCGGAACAGCCCGGAGAGCAACCCGGCTGGGCCGCCGACCAGACCGGACAGCAGGGCTGGAGCGGACACCAGACCGGACAGCAGAGCTGGAGCGGACACCCCGGAGGGGGAGCCGATCGCCACGGGCAGGAGGGTTGGGGTCACGAGCAAACCGGTCAACAAGGCTGGGGCCACGAGCAAACCGGTCAACAAGGCTGGGGCCACGAACAAACCGGACAGCCCGGTTGGGGCGGACAACAGGGGTGGAGCGGCGCCCAGCCCGGGCAACAAGGCTGGGGCGGCGGTCGACAACCCGGCGGCTATCCCGCCTACCCGCAGCAGCAGTACCAACCCTATGGCGCCACCCAGGAACCGGAACGCTCCGGACCACAGGTCCTGTCGATCATCGGTTTCGTCTGCGCCGCAGTCTCACTGCTGTTCTGTCCTCTGCTGTTCGGTATCGCCGGTATCGCGCTCGGTGTCATCGGGCATATCCGCGGCGAATCCCTCGGAAAGTGGGCAGCCATCGCGGCCGGCGTATGCCTGATCATCGGAGTGATCCTGGCCTTGGCGCTCTCCGGAATGGATATGGTCCCCATCGAGTCCGCGAGTTAGAGCCCATGCTGGACGGGGCTCCCCGGGGCAGGTGGATGCCTCTCCGGGCGTTTGCCGAGCACTATCGGGACGCCGCGTCGAACGAGTTCGGTCCTACTCACTCCTGTGGCCGCGGCGGCCTAGTGATCCCGTCGGATCAGCAGCTCCGCCGGTAGGCACACGCTGGTCTCGTGTGTGCCGTAAAGGTATCGGCGCCTGAGCTGTGGGCCGGATAAGGTCCAGCTATGCCAATCGAGGACCACAACCGGCCGGCGACCGTGAAGCGGAGCGCGTAGATGTCGCAGCGGGAGCTGGTGGTTCTGGGCACCGCCAGCCAGGTGCCGACAGCGCATCGTAACCACAACGGGTATGTGCTGCGGTGGGGTGGCGAAGCGGTCCTGTTCGACCCCGGGGAGGGCACGCAGCGGCAGATGATCCACGCCGGGATTTCGGCGACCGACCTGACCCGGATAGCGATCACACACTTCCACGGCGACCACAGTCTCGGACTGGCCGGGGTGATGCAGCGAATCAATCTGGACCGTGTCCCGCACCCGATCGACGCCTATTATCCGGCCTCGGGTCAGCGGTATTTCGACAACCTGTGCGATGCCACCGCCTACCATCGCACCGTCGAACTCCGGTCGCACCCGATCACCGAACCGGGCCCGCTACCGGCTCCCGGTGCGCCTTTCCGACTCACAGCCGCTCGGCTCGACCATCCGGTGGAGGCATTCGGCTACCGGATCACCGAACCCGATTACCACGCCATCCTTCCCGACCGGCTCGCCGGCCTCGGCCTGTCCGGTCCGCTCGTCGGGCGACTGCAGCGAGAGGGAGCGATCAGCTGGCAGGGTCGCACGGTCCGGCTGGCGGATGTCAGCACGATCCGGCGTGGTCAGAGCTTCGCTTTCGTTATGGACACCCGTCTCTGCCCGGCCGCCCGCGAACTCGCTGCCGATGTCGACATGCTGGTCATCGAGGCGACCTTTCGCGACGCCGACGCGCACCTCGCCGCCGAACACGGCCATCTCACCGCCGGCCAGGCGGCCCGCATCGCGGCCGACGCCGGGGTACGAACCCTGGTGCTGACCCACTTCTCCCAGCGTTACCGCACGCTGGACGACCACCTCGCCGAAGCGCAGCGGGAATTCGCCGGGGAGATCGTGATTGCCACCGACCTCGCCCGCATCCCACTGCCACCTCGCCGCTGACCGACCCGGCCGAGCCGAGTGGTCACCACTCGACGTGGACTCGGACCTATAGCGGACAGGAATCGGCCGGAAGCGGTGCGATGCTGTCGGCATGACCACATCACCTCTGATCATGTCCGGTTCCGAACTCGGCAATGGGTACGGCAGCGTCAACGCCTTTGCGGTCGTCAAGGGGCCGGGCGGGGCGCGAGGGTTCGTCGAATTCCTCGGCGATGTCTTCGGCGGGCGGGAGACGCCGGAAGCGCACGCCGACGATACCGACGGGCTGGTGATCCACGCCGAGGTGCGAATCGGGGATTCGTGCCTGATGATTGCGGATTCCAAACCGGACTGGGTGTTCACGCCGGCGCTACTACAGGTGAATGTCACCGATTGCGACGAGGTATTGCGGCGCGCGAAGGCGCTCGGGGCACAAGTGATCACCCAGACGACACCGTTTTACGGTGCATCGTCGCTGGCGCGGTTCATCGATCCGTGGAGCAATGTGTGGTGGCTGTTCGGGCCCGCGATAGCAGGTGCGCCCGAGCCGGTATGGGATCCCGAATCGACGGGCGAGGAGTCGACGGTCCACGCAACCATCTGTCAGGCCCTGCGTGAGTTGAAGCCGCCGCAGTGAACGGGTACCGCGGAGTCGACCACATGTTGTGCGAGGTCGAACGTATCGCCGCACGGTGCAGTCGTGACCCGCACGCGTCCCGGCAGCATGAGAGGTGATCGTCGAGTCGGTGCAATGGCGATACCCGATGCCCGGCATCGGGTATGGCGAACCTGGCCCGTGGGGTGCGGTCCACGCCGTATCTACGCAGTTGCGTCTGCGAGCTCGGGGGTTTCGCGGTCGAACCGCGCGCGGTGGTCCTGGACCGCGTCCATATGGGCTTCGGCCCAGACCTTGATACCGCGGATCACCTGGTGCAGGGACAGGCCCAGATCGGTCAGCTCATAGGTGACCGTGACCGGAACGGTGGGGGTCACCGTGCGGGTGACCAGGCCGTCGCGTTCCAGGGAACGCAGTGTCTGGGTGAGCATCTTCTGGCTGACACCGGCCAGCCGCCGGGACAGTTCGGAGTAGCGCATGGCCCGGGGTTCACCGGCGCACTGTCCCGCCGGGTTTGGGCCGTCGCTACCGAGCGCCGCGAGCACCAGCGCCACCCATTTGCCGGAGATCCGGTCGAGCAGCTGCCGGCTGGGGCAGTCCGCGAAGAACGCGTCGTACTCGGCCTTCTGCTGGGCCCGCTGCTGCGCCGCCGTCATCGTCGCCATGACCTCACCTTCCTACTTGCGGGTGAGTTACGCACTTCTGAGTGCCTACTTCCCGTTGGAGAGTTACCTCTCCATTCTGGAGTAACAACACCGATTACTCCAGAGGAGGCGCAATGTCCACCACGTTCCGTACCGCAGTCGTCCGCACCCCGGGTGGTCCCGATTCGATCGAGTTCATCGACGTCCCGGTCGCGGACCCGGGCCCCGGCCAGGTCCGGGTGGCGATCGCCGGAACCTCTGTCAACCCCGTCGACCTGGCCCTCACCGCCGGTGTCTTCCATCAGATGGGGATCATCACCCAGCCCGACCACACGGGCCTGGGCACCGATTTCGCGGGCATCGTGGAGGCCGTCGGCCCGGATGTGGATATCGCGGTCGGCAGCCGGGTCGCGGGTACCGTCGACGGATTCGATCGCGATTTCGGCACCTACGCCGAACAACTGGTCGTGCCGGCGGCCGATATCGCGGTGGTCCCCGACGAGCTCGAATTGACCGCGGCGGCCACGGTTCCGCTCAACGGCTTGACCGCGGCTCAGCTGGTGGACCTGCTCGGCGAGGGCGGCGGGCGGAACCTGCTGGTGACCGGGGCGGCGGGTGCGGTCGGCGGGTATGTGGTCACGCTGGCCCAGGACCATGGCTGGCAGGTCACCGGATTGGCCCGGACACGGGATGAGGAGTTCGTCCGCGGTCTCGGAGCGGATTTCACGACTACGGCCGTGCCGGGCTGGGACGCGGTGGCCGATACCGCTGTTTTCCAGGAGAAAGCCCTGCCTTTGGTACGCGACGGCGGTGTGCTGGTCGGTGTCCGGCCGGGCGGTGAACCACCGGCCGAACGCGGGATCACCGTGCGCGCGGTCTCGGTACACCCCGACGGCACCCGGCTGGCCGGGTTGCTGAAGGATACGGTGACCGGCCGGCTCCCGGCACGTGTCCATACCGTCGTTCCATTGGACGGAGTCGCCGACGCCCACCGGGCGGTCGCGCAGGGCGGTATCCGCGGAAGGTATGTCCTGCGGCCCTGAACCGGCGCAACCGGACTGCCTATTCCTCGCACTGCCTCGAATGACTGCACCGCGACCCGGTGCGGCCCTGAGGACGCAAGCGGTGTCGACCTGCAACGGCAGGTCGGTGCCGAGATGTCTACCGGTTCCTGGGAGGTAGAGCCGCCCGGCGGGCAACAGAGATCCCGCCGGGCGGCTGCGGGGCCCTCTCTCCGGTCCCCGGATCGACCGCTCGCTCGACTCGTCCTCAGGTGGTGAAGGTTGCGAAGGACGACCACAGCAGGGGCGAGTATTCGAGAGCAGCGGTCGAGCGCCAGAGATGTAACCGCTTGCGCTGCCAGGCGGTGAGCGTGGGGATAGGGTCATCCGTGTCGTGGGCGGAGTCCACGGCACAGACCGTGTCCTGGAGCGGGGCGGCATCGGGGGCGGCGCCGAAACGCTGGAAGGCGAGGTCGGTCGGCAGGGGCCAGCGGGTGGCGGTGATCAGTTCCGCACCGCCGGTGACCATGGCGGCGATCAAACCGAGCGCTTCGGTGAATCGCAGATCGCCACCACTTTCGCAGGCGATCAGCGCGACCCGGGCGGGAATCGGCCAGAGATCGTTGCCGGCAACCGGTTCCGGCTCCAGCGTGTAGGTGCCGAGCAGGAGGTCTTTCGCGGAAAGCGGGCGATGGTCGCGTTGCGGTTCGGCGAAACCCACGGTGCCCGCGGTGCAGGCCAGATGCAGTTCGGTGTTCTCGCTCTGCCCCGATTCCGGGGACGCCGCGGTGACATGCCCGACATAGATCAACCGGGACGCGCCGGCGCGCAGGGTTTCGGACAGCCAGTGGCGGTCGAGATCGGTGCGGCGGAAAACGGCCGCCGGCTCGGCGACGGCGGGGCGCAGCCGACCGGCGGCGAGGTGGTCGGCGATGCGCGCGGTGAGCGGTGTCGGCCGGTCCATCCGGCCCAGGACCGAACCGAGCGCGGAATCGGCGCGGAATCCGGGCACCCGGGGGTCGAGGACCGCGACCACCGGCAGGTCACGCGAGGCCGGCCACGACCGCGGAACCCGCACCGGGGCGTGCACGATCCCGGCCGGGACCAGCAGGCTGATATCGGCGATATCGATCAGCCGGACGTCGGGGGCCGGGGCGATGATCTCCCACGGCACCTGCGCGACGCGCGGCGAGGGCTGCAAACGGATATGCGGGCGCACACCACGCTGATACAGCTCGTACAACTGGCCGGCCAGATCGTAGGGCAGTAGCGCGCGGGACAGATCGCGGGCGAGCTCGTATTCGGCGTCGGGGGCGGCGAATGCCCCGTTCGTGAGCGCTTTCTCGAGGCCACCGGCCACCTCGGGGGCAGGCAGCGCCGCGGACAGGTTGCCGACGGCCTCGTCGATATCGTCACCGGGCAGCACGGTCACACCCGGCAGCGCGGACCCATCGGCCCACTGCCAGGACATGTAGAGATCACCCGCATCCGCCATCCGGACCACTACGGTCGGCCGGTCACCCATCAGCTCCTCCACCGCAATCTCGGCCGCGGTACATCACCGCGATCGCTGTGCTGCGCTCGGCAATCGACGCCGTGTCCTCGTTTCATGCCGGGATCACCCGATCCTCCCGGAATTTTCCGCCGTAGCGGTGTTCGGCGGCCTCGATGTAATCGGCGAGCGCGATCCGGCCGCCGGGTTCGACCGCGAGGCGCGGCGGCGGCGCGACGGGTAGCCCCGCCGATGCGGCGACCTGGGCCAGTGCGGCACCCAGCTGCAGGGGTCCGGGCAGTTCGGTGAGGGCGGGTGGATCCGGGGTGTCCAGCGGGAACTGCGGACGTTCGGCCGGTTGCGCGCGGTCGATATCCAGAGTGGTTCCCGCGCACCGGGTTTCGATCAGGTCGGCGAGCAACGCGCCGTCCTGGCAGAGGTGGGCGAAACGGAACGCCAGACGCATCGCGGGTTCGGCTATTTCCCGGTGCCATTGTTCGCGCCGGCTCCCGCTCGGCAGGGTGTAGCGGACGGCGTCGATGGCGATCGCGGCCGTCACCGACAGTGCCCGCCCGAGAACCACCAGTTCCGGGGCGGGCTCTGCCAAATCATCGATGACCATCTCCAGCAGCACCGCATGCCAGTAGTCGAGTTTGGCGCACTCGGAACCGAGTCCGCGCTCCGCATAGATGACGAACGAGCCGTCCAGGAGCTGTTGCCCCGCCCCGACTCTGCCGTGCGCGAATTCGATGGTCGCCAGCCGGCATTGCAGCGCCGCTACGTCGAGCAGCGCACCGGAAGCCTGGAAATGGTCGAGGCTGCGCCGATACCATTCCTGCGCACGGTCGATGTCACCGCGGCGTTCGGCGAGGAAACCGCGGATCTTCCAGCCGATTCCGATTCGGTGGCCGAGCCCGGTCCGCTCGAAATACAGCTGGGCAGCCTCGACGAGTTCCTCGGCCTCGTCGAGCCGGTCCAGACGCATGAATATCTGGGCGAGGTTCTGCTGGGTGTCGGCGAGGGCGTTGTGGTTTCCGGCCTCGGTGAACGCTGTCAGCGCCTGCCGCGCGAAATCCACGCCGAGCTCATGGCGGCCGGTTTCGAAGTAGGCGACGGCCAGGTTCATCAACGAATAGCCGGCCAGCTCCGGCGCTAACCGCAGTGCGGTGTTCAAGGATTCGGTGGCGATATCGATCGCGCGGCTCCACCGGGCGCGGTAGCTCGCGACGGCGGTCAGCGAGAGTAGGCACGATACGCGCAGAACACCGAGCTCGTCGGCGTCGGCGAGCAGTGCGCGGGCCTGTTCCAGCGCATCCTGCGCCTCGTCCAGCGCACCGAGGTGCTGCAGGGCCTGTGAATAGTTGATCAGGGCCGAAGCCCGTTTTTCGACGGCATCGCCGGGGATCTCGCCGAGTACGGCCCGGTACCGGGTCGCGGCGCCCTCGTGATCGCCGAGCTCGTCGTACACACTGGCGGCGTTGACGAGCGCACTGGTCCGGACACCGTCGGTGGTGGTGTCCGCGGCGTGCTCGAAAATGCGCAGCGCCTCGGTGAGATCGCCACGGTTGTGCGCGGCGGCACCCTCGTACAGGAGTTCCAGACCGGGCGGTGGATTCTCGGTTCGGTTCATCTCAGAAATCCGGGTCCTCCATCGCCGCAGTTACCTCCGCCCGAAGTGGTGCGATATCGGCAAGCAAGTCACCGGCGGAGTCCGCGAATTCGCCGGTTCCGAAAGTTTCGGGGATGACCTCATCAGACCATGCCGCGGCCCGCCGGAGCCTGGTCCGCGCCAGTTCTCGCACCGTCCGCCGCCGTTCGGCATCGGCGGATGTTCCTTTATTTCCCTGTGCAACAACGTTATCGGGCTGCTCGCTCGCATCAGAGGTCCGTCGCTCGACAGCCGACGAGGGGTGCGACGTCTCGACCGGATCAACACTGCGCGGGCGCTGCACCGGCTCCGGCGGCGCGCCGGGATCAGCCGCATTCCGGGCGACCTGCGAGTCCGCATGCGCGCCCGGATCGGCGAGACCATGACGGTCGTCGACCGCCGACACCCTGGGCACCGAACCGTGTGGGTGAACGGATGCCCGGGAGTGGCCCGGCGGCGTACCTGTCCCCGCCGGTGCGCTGCGTCCCACACCCGGCACATAGATCTCCACACCCAGCACCGCGCCCGCCGGCTCCGCAGTTTCGCCCGTCCAGGCGTCACCGTTCAGTTCCAAGGCGACGTCGAGAAATCCGTCCCGAGTGCGAAGCAGGGCGTGGGGTCGCAGGTAGACGGGCAGATCCGTGGGGACTCCGGGGGCGGCGACCGCGGATACCCGGGCGACTGTTCTGCCCGCTGCCCGCAACACCTCCCATGACACGGCGCGCTCGGAGGCATCGACCACGCCGGCGGGACAGTACCGCCAATCCCAGCCGGCGGTACCGCGAGCGAGGAGGAGGTCTGCGCCCCGCGTGGAGGGGCTCGATCCGGCGGCGAGTGCGTAATCGCCGGCAGACGGTGCAGTGCGCTCGGGTGCTCTCGTGTCCCGGCCGGTGTCTCGATCGCCGAGATCCGCAACCTCCTCGGCACCGGTAACCGTCGGAGAGTCCGCTCCGTCGACCACGCTTTCGCAGAACTCCGTCAGCTCGGCGATTTCGCTGTCCAGCAGTGCCGGATCCAGCGCGGCGATATCGTCGACGGTCGAGGCCGGCCACCAGCGCGCCGCCCAGTGGGCGTAGGCGAGACGACGGACCGCCGCCGCGAGCTCGGGGTTGCCGGGGCGGACGGGGAGATCCACCGGCCCGGTGTACGCGTCGGCGGCGAGGGCGATTTCGGCGCCGTAGAGCGCCCACAGCCATTCCTGCGCGGTATCGAGATCGTGCAGGGCTGCCGCCGCGACTCGCTGCCCGGCCGTCAGACTCCAGGTGAGATGGCCGCCCGCGACTTCGAGCACCGCCGTATCCACGCTCGGTCCGGGATCGGCCGCGGTCGGAGCGCCGGGTGGGGCGATCAGCCACAGATCCGGTCGTAATCGCCGGATACGCACCGTATCAGCCATCAGACCGCCCTCGATTCGGCCATCGCCGAGCCGGGCCCGCAGACCTGAATGCTCAAAACCTTGCGGACGCGGGTGCGGTGATCGAGGACCACCGACCGGGCGATTCCGTCGAGCAGATCCCAGAGCTCGTCCGGTTCGGCGACCGGCAGTTCCCGCACATCGCGACCGTGCAACCGAACCCACAACCTGCGCAGATACGGCCGCCACGGGGTACGCAGTTCGGCCGCGATCGCGGCGAGCGGATTACCGTCGCCGGAGACGGGATGGATCGCCAGCCGCCGCGCCTGCAGAACATAGGCCTCCCGCTGCCACCTGCTGTTGACCAGGCGGTGGGCAGCCGTTTCCGGTATGCCGCCCACCGAAGTGTCCGCGCCGGCCGATGGCGTGATCGGGGTCAACCCCAGCGCCAGCTCCACGCCCGCCGCGGCGGCGACCCGCAGCGATTCGTCGAGTAATGCCCAGGGGGAGCAGCTACGGGTGATCTCGGTGGTCACCAATTCCGGAATCGGTGGCAGGTCGGCACGTTCGGTCGACACCTGGAGGACGGTGAAAACCCGTTCGTAAACGGTGCGGTCGAACGGCAGGCCCAGAGCCGCGGTCGACGCCGAGGCGCCCAGCGCAGGGCGACGCGGAACCGGTTCTTCGGTGAGACCGAGCAGATTCGCGTCGTACCGCGCACAGGACCGGAGCGCAGCCCGGCGCCCCCGCACCACCCGGCCCGACTCACGCACGCCCGACTCACGCACGCCCGACTCACGCACGCCCGACTCACGCACGCCCGACTCACGCACGCCCGACTCACGCACGCCCGACTCACGCACGCCCGACTCACGCACGCCCGACTCACGCACGCCCGACTCACGCACGCCCGACTCACGCACGCCCGACTCACGCACGCCCGACTCACGCACGCCGACGCGCTGCACGGGTGCAGCGGTCGGCTCGGCTACAGGCCCGGTCCGAATGTTTTCGCAGGTTGCGGCCGCAACAGCGGCCGGACGGTCACCGGGGCCCACCCATAACGCGATCCCCGTATGGAACCCGATTCCCGCGTCGATCAACCGCCGTAGCAGCAGCCGGCCTGGTGCGGTATCCGCCTCCGACCGGGTCGCGACCGCGAGCTCCAGAAGTTGCCGTAGTTCGCCGGTGCATTCGGGCGCGACCGGCGGCGACGGCCTGCCCGCCCAGGCCGCTTCCAGCAGCCGTTCCAGTTCGGCCGCCCGTGCGGGATCGGTGAGATGGTCCTTCAAAGCCTGCGTGGTCCGGCCGGCGGCGAATCCGTGGACCTCACGCAGCACGGCCTCGGCGCGTAACCGGTCGCGCTGCGCGTCGGGACGGCCGCTGGTGGCGGCGAGTTCGAAACAGCGCTGGAAGTACAGGTCCTGGGCGTTGCCCTCGGTGATCCGCAGCTCACGCCGGACCCGTTTGAGAAGCGTGAACCAGTCGGCAGTCGCCCGTAGTGCCTCGGCGTGGGCGTTGATCCGGCCCGCCAGCAGGGCCGCCCCGTCGGCGGAAAGGATCGCGCCCGCGCAGCTCGGATACTGGACCGGCCGGATGACGAGCGGGTCGAGGATCAGTTTCACGGTCCGGCGCAGCGGCCCGCCCTGGGGCCCGCTCAACGCCTGCACACCCTCGAGACCGCGCCACACCTCATCGAGCACCATGGCCCGCGGTCGTCGCATGAGCCCAGGTTATCGGAGTTCAGGACGGTTCGCGGCGGCGAAAGTTGGGATCGGTAGGCGAACGCGAGTTCCTACTTTTCTCTCAACGGCCGATCGAGCCGCGACACCGAGAGAACAGGATCCACCATGAACACCACGCTCTTCCGTATCGGCGCCGCCGTCCTCGCCGCCTCCACCATCGCGCTGACCTCGGCCTGCGGTGACGATGCCGCGAGCAGCACGGCCACCCCGGCCGCCGAGGCCCCGGCCACGGAGGCGGCTGCCCCGGCAGGCGAAGCCGGCGGGGATTCGAAGGCCCTGGTCGACGGGAAAGAACTCACCGCCGATTTCGACACCACCTGCGCGAAGCAGGGCAACACGCTGGCGCTGGCGCTCACCGATACCGCCAACGAGCAGTACGGCCAGTTGAGTGTCAGCGCCAGCATCGTCGACGACAACACGGTGCAGGCGGTGGCGATCGCCGGAAGCCAGGGCGGATCCGACGGGATGCCGTACGCCGTCGGCTACGGCAACGGTCAGCCGGGCGGTTCCGCGCAGGTCAGCAAGGACGGCGACACCTACACCGTCACCGGCGAGGGAATCGGCGCGCCCGATATGAGCAACCCGATGGCCGGCCCCGCGACCGCGAAATTCGATATCACCTTCGCCTGCTCCGACATCATCGGCTGACATGGTCCGGACACCCGGCTCCCCGTCGCCCCCGCGCCCACAAGGTGTCCGGGCGCGACGGGGTGGCCCGGTCTCCGGACCACGATCCACGCTGGAACCCCGCCCGGCCGTCGTGGACAACGCCGCGGAATACGGCGGGCACTCGCCGGTCGTCGAGCCCCCTCTTTCTCTCGGCCGTGGCCGCTCGTCCTGGTCGGTGCCGGACAAAAGACCGATCTCGTCGGGTTCGCCGGGCAGTCTCTCACCCACGCGCCGGGTACCCCGCTCGCTGTGCGGTGACCGGGCTTGCGCAACGACCCTCGACGTCTGGGTGATCCCGGTGCTTCACCGATAGGTGCGGGTACGGACTCGGTGGGCGGTTTCCATGCGGCTGCGGAGTTGGCGCAGGATTTCGTCCGCGGGGCCCGGAGTGACGGTGAAATCGTCGGTGCTGTGGTTGTGGAGTAGGTAGCGACCGTCGTCCGGGTAGTCGAGCCAGAGGAAGGCGTAGCCGTCGCCGGTGGGCCGGGTGTCGATGGTGTAGCCCGGGTAGATCGTGATCTCGCCGGTGCCGGCGCGGGGGCGGCGGAAGAAGCGCTGCAGATCCTCGACGGGTGAGAGCTGCGTCGGGTGACGGGAGTAGACGGGGGCGTTCAGGTCGGCTCGGCGGGCCCGGATGGGTTGGTGGCGGCCGGTAGCGGCCCGCGGCAGGCCCGCCACCAGGCGAGGGGCCAACTCGTTGCTGCGGAGCCGGGTGAGGACGATGTCACCGCCGGATTTCGGTTCCGGTCCGGGTAACTGCATGGCCAGCACGGCGGTTCGGCCGACGACACCGGCGTGCATCCGTATCGCGGTGTTCTGCCGGCCGTGCACTCCGTAGATTTCCACCCGGATCTCCGGTTCCAGGAGCACGGTGAGCGCCTGGTAGAGCGGTTCGCCGAATACCGGTTGCAATCGCTGTGCACACCTCTGCCGGAACCGCTGGAAATCGTCCTCGTGCTCCATCCTGGGCGGCTGGTATTCCAGCGGATACGGCAACCGGTCGCGACCCATCGCCTCGAGGGCAATCGTGAATTCGTAACCACCCAGCTGCCAGCTTGATTCGCTCATGCCGCGTCCATTGCGCATGAAGGCGTCCAATGGTCGCGCTGCGATCGGGCCCACTGCCGTGACTCGTTCATCCGCCGATGACCCCGCCCGGCGGAAGCACCCGGGGCTGATCGCCGAGCAGTTCGGTGGAGCGATCCTGGACGAGATAGTCGGGGATCTTGTGATCGTCGTCGTCTGCCCCGCGACCACGTTGCCCACCGGCACCCATCATGCCGGGCATCCCGGACATTCCACGTGTAGCCGCGGCCGGGCCACCGGTACGGGCCGCAGGCCCTCCGGCCTGATTCGGGTTGCCGGGTGTTCCGCCGACGGTGCGTCCCGGGGCCCCCGGGGGCTGTTGCCCACCCGGGGTGGCGACCATCGGTGCGCCGGAGGTGGTACTCGGTGATCCGGGCGTAGTGGTGCTCGGCCGGCCCACCGGATCTTCGAGCGGCACAGTGTTCGCCGGAGTCGTGGTGGTCGACGGGGTGGTCGACGCCGGAGTTTCGGTGCCGGCGGGGTTGGTCCCCTCCGGTGTCTCCTGGCCGGGAGCAGCCGATTCCTGCGGGTTCGTCCCGGGCGGATTCGTCCCGGCCGGGTTGGTGCCATTCGGGTTGGTACCGGCGGGGTTCTGCGTTCCCGCGGGCCCGACCGGCTGCTGCGTTCCAGGATCCCCACCGACCGGGCTTTTCGTCACAGGCAGCACAGGGGTTTTGGTGTCGACGGCCGTGACGCCGGGCTGATAGAACTCGATCATCAGATCCTGGGCCTGCGCCTGTGCTTCGTTCGCGCGATGCTTGGCGGCCTTGACGACACCGTTGCCCGGAATATGGCCCACGAATTCATCGAACCCGGACACCTCGACCGGCGGGACGATCGACATCTTGGTCTGGGCAAGGTAGCCCTGCATGAGGTCGATACCGTTGGCGACCATTTCGAAGGTCTTCACGAGCTTTTGGGCTTCCGCCGTATATGCCCGGGTACCGTCTATTGCGGCGGTAGCGGACTGGCCGCCCCATTTCTCGGTGACGGAGGCGTCGACGTTCTTACCGAAGGTCTCCAGTGAGCTGAACAGATCCTCGGTGAGCCGCCGCCAGCCGTCGGCACCGGCATTGATACCGGCGGAATCGACAGCCGAGCGCTCGGCGGCACCGTTCAGCGCCTCCCAGATCTGCTGATGGGTCCAGGTTTTGAAGGCCTCCTTGGTTGCCGTGGCCGGGGCGTACTCGCCGTCGAAACCTTGGCCGACCCGGGCCAGTTCGCCGTTGATATGGGCCCGGTCACCACTCCACTCCCGCTCGGCCGCGCCCGCAGCATCGGTGGCACGGTTCCGGTTATCGGTGGACTCGCTGTAGTTGTTCAGTATTTCGGGGATACCGTTGGCAATTGCGCTCAGTGCATCGTTGACATCGGTCAAAAAACCTAGCGACATCAGCGGAGCCCTTCCCCGGCGGCGGCGGTCTGGGAGGAGTTCTGCTGATCGGTTTCCGTGAGTTCTCCGATCATGGCGGCGTAGGTGTCACGCATAGTTTCGGCGATCGCGATGAGCCCCTCGAGCCGGGCGACCGCTGAATCGTTGTTCTCACCACCGGTTGCCTTGAGCTCGAATTTCTTCTGTATATCCAACGCGGAAGGCAGCCCTCCGTAGCCGGACAAGTGCCCGAGGCGCATAGCGTCATCGCGATACCGCCGCAAGTCCGTCAGGAGAGTTTCGCATTCGCCGCGCAAGTCCGATCCGAGGTCGTATTCGATACTCACCGCACCCTCGATCGCCTGTTGTTTCAGGTTCTGCCACTGTGCCAGTTGGTCACTCATCTACTGAGTCTTCCAGGTCCGCCGGGTGTTACTTCGGGAGATGCGGTTCGAAGGCCGCGGCGTAATCAGCGGAGATCTCGCAGATATCACGAGTCCAGTCGTCTGCGTCGAACCATGACGCGTTGATCTCGAACATGCCCTGCTCGGCTTCGAAAGATGTGTAGCAGGCCTTGCCGGGGGTTTCGGTCCGGTCCTTGGACTGAAGGGCGGCCCGGGGACCAACCGTGGTTTCGACCTTGTCGATCAAGTTGTCGTTGGCGCGCGCATCGTCGAGGGTGTGCGATGTGGACATGACGGTGACCCGGACCAGTGCGTCGGGTTGCTCCCAGGCACAGACGCGCCAGCTGGTTGCCCCCTCCGGCGCATCGGTGACCACCCGCTCCGTCGATGCATCCAATCCGATTTCGGTCAACAGCTGATCCGGCAGGGCAGTGCACGGATTGAAAACTTCAACGACCTCGGTGGACGTCAGCGCGGTAGATCCGGTGGCGTTCCCCCCAGTACTCGATGTGCACCCGGTGGCCAAAGCCGCTGCGGCCGCCGCGACAAGCGTGGCGTGGACGAAGTCAGCGGTTCGCATAGATCTCCCCTGTGTCGGTGCGGCGGACACCCCGCCATCACTATAGGACGCGCGCCCAGGCTTCGTGGTTCCCGTAGATTTCGACAACCGTAGCCCCGGCCGCTGCCCAGCAGCCGGGACTACCCAGGTCATGAATGGTCGAACGCACCTCTACGCGCGGAACTCAGGAACTTCTGCCATGCGGATCGAGGGAATACAAGCACAGGACCAGTCGGGTTCTTGCTGTCCCGGACTCCGATCTCCCCAGAGCCGAGTCCCGCGACTTCAACGCAATCCCGAGAGGGGCCGCTGTGACGGCTCTTGAACCAACGCGCATCGCTCGGGTCGGTCTTCACGTCTTGAACTCCTTCGCAACCTTCGCGATCAACGCTCTGGTTTCCTGCTCATCCAACGCTACACGCTCGATCTCGTCGGCGGCCGCCCTGTACTGCGTGACCTCCTCCCGCCGTTCGAGATAGAGACTGCCGGTGAAGCCCTCCACATAAACCACCGGTGGCTCCGTCAACCGAACGTTCGGAAGTACCTCGAATTCGAGGAGCACGAACGAACGCACAAGCAGGCCCACTAGGCTGCGCGCCCGGAACGGTACGACCCGAATACTGACGTTCGCCGCTTCACCCAATGCCAGTAGGTGATTCAGCTGGCGCGGCATAACAGCCGAGCCACCGACCCCATGCCTCAGTACCGCCTCGGACAGAAGTGCGTTCAACCGAAATTTGCTGTCACGCAGATTCTTCAGCCGCTGTTCCGATACAGCTATGCGACGTTCGACATCGTCGGGAGCAAGTTGCGGGCTTTCTGTCCAGATCATCTCTCGCCGGTACTCCGGGATCTGCATCAGTCCGGGAAGCAGAGTCTCCTGCCAGGTGGTCACCCGTGTGGCGACCTCCTCCAGTCCGAGATAGTGGTTGAAATCCGCTGGGATCTGGTCGGCGTAAGCCCGCCACCACCCGCCCCCACTCTGCTTCGCAGTCCGTGAGTCCTGTAACAGGTCCAGCACGAATCGGCGTTCTTCGTCCGAGGCTCCGTACCGATCGCACAGTCCGTTGATCTGCAACGTTGTGGGCCGGGAGGCATGCCCGTCCTCCAGGCGACCGATCGTCTGCGGACTCACCTCGATCGCGCGGGCCGCGGCCGCCTGGTTGGTTCCGCTGCGTTCTCGTAGCCGGCGCAGTTCGCGGCCGAGTGCTCGTTTCGGGAGTGTGGATCCACCCGCCATCTTATTACCTTTCCTAATTATCGAATTCCCCTGTGGAACCCTCCGGCCCGGAACACAATGCCGGAGGCGGCCCGGCACGGGTGCCGGGCTCATCTGGGCAAGAATCTCCACCGAGGCGGTTCCACATAGCGCACTGTTCCGGTCTACTGATTTCGCGCCCGGCGCAGGAAATCCCCCGAAATCCATTGGGTGACACCGGTTCCACTACCTGGAGTGTTGTGAAACCGGTGGTCCGATCGCGGCCGCTACTCCCCATCGGACCCTGCGCCGGGCTGCATCCCATCGCCTCTTCAGGAAAGGCGGAGCCATGCCCGTCGCAATCGTATACCTGAACAAAAGCCTTTGTGGCGCAATACAACAGCATCTCGAAACCGAATGCCGCGATTTCGCCCGCGCGCACGGATTCGCCATCGCCCGAGTGGTACTGGAATCCGGTGTAGATGTACTGCCGTGGACATTACGAAAATCCGAATTACTCGGCGGCGACGCAATTGTGACACCGACCGTGGAACATATCGGCTTCCGCGCACCGGTGGTGCTCGAGCGATGTGGACTGATGATCGTCCACCCTTGCGGGTGGTACCGCCACGGTGACGTAGACACGTGGATCCCGGCGACCCCCGAGGTCTACCGGTGACCGTTCACGAAACCGGCGGCGACACAAGGATTTCCCCGCAGATACTGGGCGCACAACCGACAGCAATCGGCTACCTGCGTACTGATCTGTGCGGGCACCGCGGATTCGTCACTGCACATCTGCGGTTGACCGCCATCGCCCACGGCTACCGGCTGCGTTGGCTGGTCGAACTCCCGGCCGACCCCAGCCCGGACCACCTCACCACACTCCACGCCACGCTGGAGCGGACCGGCGCCGACGCAGTGATCGTCGCGGCACCGACACACCTACCCAATGGGCAACTACCGGCCTTACGGGCCATGACGTCGGTGATCGTAGACACCATTGCTCCGCCTGAGCCGCCGAGACGATCTATTCGGCTGCGTTCTCTTCTCCGCCGAGATCGGCGACAACGCTGAGACACCGGTCCCGAGGAAAGGCTCAGGCGAGCGTCTCCTCAACGGAGTCCGCCGTCAACACCCGCGTCGCCCACACATGGACCCGGCCGGCGTCGGCCGACCGGATACGCCGGATGTCGGCCGGCGACAGCGGACCGAACTTGATCGTCATCTGCTCGATCAGCATCTCGGTACGCCCCCGCGCCTCACCACGAGCCTCACCACGAGCCTCACCACGGGCCTCGATGGCTTCCGCTGTGGTCACAAACGCCTCCTCGGCTCGGGGATCGATCCGCGCGACGACCGCCGCTAGATCTGTCTTCGCGCGGATCTCACTGGCGGCATTGTCGCGGTTTGCCATGATCCCCCGGAAGAACGCGTCATGCGGGCCACCCCGCTGCTCGCTCATAACTGGCACGTTACCGCGCGCCACCAGCAAAAACCCAATCGGACAACGTAACTCGCGCCACCAACACCCGGCTACTCACCGGCAGGGATCAGCGCAGCCGGCGGACGTGGGGCGCCGCTACCCGGCCCTCACTCAGCTGAGCGCTGCCCTCTCCGGCATCCGTTACAACGCGGCGACGGCGGCGAGGAACCGGTCCAGTTCCGGACGGTCGACGAAGCAGTGCGGCGAGGCACGAACCACCGAACCCAGACCGCGCGACGACATATCGAGCAGTGTCGAACTCGCATGACTGACCGTCACAGTGATATCGGAGTCCAGCAGCAGGTCCCGGACCTGCACCGGCTCCACACCGGCGACCGTGAACGACACGATGCCACTGTGCTCGACACCCAGATCGCGCACCGTCACCCCCGGCAATTCGCCGAGCGCGCCCCGCAGATAATCGGCGCGCTCGGCGATCGCGGCATAGACCTGATCGGGTCCGAGATCGAGAAGGTAGCGCACGGCCGCGCCCAGCCCGAGCCGGGCCGCCACATCGTGCTCCCAGAACTCGAACCGGGAAGCGTCGGGCGCCATCCGGAATTCGTCCGAGCCGATCCATGCGGCGCTGTGCAGGTCGAGGCGGCCGGGTTCCAGCGAGGCCGCCAATTCCGGTCGCAGATAGAGGAATCCGGTGCCGCGCGGGCCACGTAACCATTTCCGGCCGGTAGCGGAAAGAGCGTCGACGCCCAGTTCGGCGACATCCAGCGGCAGCTGCCCAGCGGACTGGCAGGCGTCGAGGACGACCAGTGCGCCACCGGCTCGCGCGATCCGCGCGGCCGCGGCCACCGGATTCACCAGGCCACCGTTGGTGGGGACATGCAGCAGCGAGACCAGCCGCACCCGTTCGTCCATCATCGCGTCGAGAGCCTCGACATCGATGCGGCCTTCGGCGTCGTCGGGGATCTGTTCCACCCGGGCGCCGGTCGCGCGGGCCCGTTGCAACGCGGCAATGGCGTTACTGGCGTAGTCGGCGCCCGAGATGAGGATCCGGTCGCCGGGCCGCAACGGCACGGCGTAGAAGAAATCGGTCCAGGCCCGGGTGGCGCTGTCGCTCAGGGCGATGGTGCCGGGAGTCGCGTTGATCAGTTCGGCGATTGCCGCCTTGACCCCCGCCAGGTCGTCGAGCCGTTCGTTGGCCGCCCGATAGCCTCCGATCTCCGCCTCCCGGCGCAGATGACCGATGACGGTTTCGGTGACCACCCGCGGCGGAAGCGAGGATCCCGCACTGTCCAGGAAAACCGCGCCGCTTCCGACGCCGGGCGTATCCGCGCGTACGCGCTGCTCATCGACCATATCTCCGACACTAGTGCCGACACCGTGACAATTTCGCGCCGAAAACGTGTCTGTACCCGTCGCTACGCTGGATTCCACGCACCAGCCGCGCCGGCGGCTCCGGCCGGGTAACCCACGGCCGGCTTCGACAACCGAATACGAGCACGGACAGTACCGGCGACCGAATACGCGAGAGACGCACCACCGAGAAGCCGCATGGAGGTTGGTATGGCGGTCACCCTCGAACATCCGGAATCGACCAGCGACTCATCCCCACACCCGGCCCTCAGCAGCCGCGCGGCAGCCGAAGCGTATCTGGGCGGCGTGTGCTTCAAGCTGGGCCCGCCGCTGCTCATCGGCGCCGAACTCGAATGGTTCACCGTCCACCGATCCGGCGCCGAGACGGGCCACGGCACCGCGCGAGGTTCGTTCACCGGCCGCCGCCCCACCACCGCTCTCCTCGCGCAGGCCCTCGGCCCGCACGCCCCCCACTCCATCGCCCCCGATTCCCCCGCCGAACCGCTGCCCGGTGGCAGCCGGGTCACCGTCGAACCCGGCGGGCAGATCGAACTCTCCAGCATCGCCGTCGCAGACCCTGCCGACCTGTGCGCGCGCCTCAGCGCCGACTACCGGCGGCTGCGCGAACTCCTCTCCGCCCGGTCGATCGGGATGGTCGCCGCCGCCGCCGACCCCGCCCGCGCACCCCGCTGCCAGCTACGGCAACCGCGCTATCAGGCCATGGAGGACTATTTCGGCCGGATCGGCCCGTTCGGCCGGCTGATGATGAGCAATACCGCCGCCGCGCAGATCAGCGTGGATATCGGGGCCGACCGCGCCGAGCTCGCCGCCCGCTGGACCGCACTGCACACCGTGGGTCCGGCCCTGGTGGCCGCTTTCGCGTGCTCCCCCGTGCTGCGCGGTGCTCCATCCGGCGACTGGGCTTCGCAACGTATGCGCACCTGGTTGCATCTGGACCCCACCCGCGCCTGTCCCCCGGTCGCCGAATGGGCCGATCCCGTCACCGGCTACGCCGGCTGGGCACTGGACGCGCCGCTGCTGTGCGTGCGCCGCTCCGAGGAAGGACCGGCCCGGCCCGGGGTGGCTTGGCGCGCGCCCGACCAGGCCACGTTCGATGATTGGCTCTCGGGCGATCTGGACAGTGAAATCGGTCGCCGGCCCGATATCGACGATCTGCGATACCACCTCACCACCCTGTTCCCGCCGGTCCGCCCGGCCGGGTACTTCGAGGTCCGCTACCTCGACGCCCAACCCGGCGAGAGCTGGAAGGTACCGATCGCCGTGCTGCACGCCCTGCTGTCCACCCCGGCCGCCGTCGCCGATGCCACCGCCGCCGCAGCGGATACCGCGGACCGCTGGCTGGATGCCGCGCGCCACGGTCTCGCCGATCCGCAACTCCGTGCGGCCGCGGTCGCGCTACTGGAAGCAGCGATAGCACACAGCCGGGCACCGGCCCCGGAGCTGCACGAGGCGCTACGCCGCTGTTCGGCCGGTGCACAGCCGGCGGGAATCTCGTGAACCGCGGTGCACCGATCCAGGCGGTCTCACTGCCGCGGTCGTCGAATTCCGACAGCGACTCCGCGGATTGCCGCCGCCCGGTTACCGTCGCCCCGGCCGCCGCCGGAGCGGGCCGCATATCGGTCACGGTCGGCGACGGTTCAGCCGGTCTGCGACCGAGAACAGCGCGCCGGGCCGCTGCGCCAGCGACCGGCCGGGCGCCCGTCGCCGAGCCACCAGCGTTCACAGCGCCGCTACTCGTCCCCGGCGCCCGCCTGGCGATCACTGTGATCCGGCCCAGCGATCCGAAAGGCACTTTCCAGCCCGCGACCAGGGCTTTTCATCACCGCACCGGTACCCCGGCCGGGTACGCCCGCGGTGTGTGGGTCAGCGATCCGATTCCCCTGACCCACACCACGGCCTCCTGGGGCGGTACCGCCCAACCGTTGCCGCAGCTGCGGCTGTCGAGCAGAGCGCCTACGGATATCCCTGCAGGGCGCCGATCCATGCCGTCGAGCGGAGTGACCAAGTGAGTTTCCAGCACTACACCGACCGATCCGGTACCGAACAGTTACGCGAACATATCGCGTCGACATTGCAGCGAGCCCGGCAGCGGACCGCCGCGCTCACCGACTGTATGGACGAGGCCGAACTCGTCGCCCAGCATTCCCGGTTGATGAGCCCATTGGTGTGGGATCTGGCCCATATCGGCAATCAGGAGGAGCTGTGGCTGGTCCGTGATGTCGGCGGCCGTGAACCGGTGCGTGCCGATATCGACGAGCTGTACGACGCATTCGAACATGCCCGGCCCGACCGTCCGCAACTGCCGCTGCTGAATCCCGGCGAGGCCCGCGGGTATGTCGGCACTGTGCGGGAAAAGGTCTGGGATGTGCTCGAGCGCAGCCCCTTGCGGGGCGGTGAGCTGGTCGACGGCGGGTTCGCGTTCGGCATGATCGCCCAGCACGAACAGCAGCACGACGAAACCATGCTGGCCACCCATCAGCTGCGCGCCGGTCCCCCGGTACTGTCGGCCCCCGCGCCACCGGCCGGCGATACCGCGGTCCGCGGGGAGGTCGTGATACCGGCGGGCGAATTCACCATGGGTACCTCCACCGACCCGTGGGCCCTGGACAACGAGCGCCCGGCCCATCCCGTACACGTCCCCGCGTACGCGATCGATGCCGCCCCGATCAGCAACGGGCAGTACCTCGAATTCGTTGCCGACGGTGGATACGACCGGCGGGAACTGTGGTCCGAACGCGGCTGGGAGCACCGGCAGGAGGCCGGGCTCACGGCGCCCCGATTCTGGGAACGGGATTCGGCGGGGCAATGGTGGCGGCGCGTATTCGGGGTACGCCGCCCACTGCGGCCGCAACAGCCGGTCGTGCACGTGTGCTGGTTCGAAGCGCAGGCCTACGCCACCTGGGCGGGCAAACGCCTGCCGACCGAAGCGGAATGGGAGAAGGCCGCCCGCTACGACCCCTCCACCGGCCGCAGCCGCGCCTACCCGTGGGGTGATACCGAGCCGGGGCCGGCCATCGCCAACCTGGGGCAGCGTCATCTGGAACCGGCCGATATCGGCGCCTATCCGGCGGGTGCGTCGGCGGCGGGCGTACATCAGCTCATCGGCGATGTGTGGGAATGGACCTCCTCGGGATTCCACCCGTATCCCGGATTCCGGGCATTCCCCTACCGCGAGTACTCGGAGGTCTTCTTCGGCGGCGACTACCGGGTGCTGCGAGGTGGTTCGTTCGGCACCGACCCCGTCGCCTGCCGCGGCACCTTCCGCAACTGGGATCATCCGATCCGCCGCCAGATCTTCTCCGGATTCCGATTGGCCCGCACCCTCGACCCGCGGGAGGCATGATGTGCCGTCATCTGGGCTATGTGGGCCCACCGGCGTCGGTGGGCGAACTCCTGTTGCGCGGGCCGCATTCGCTGCGCACCCAGTCGTGGGCGCCGCGGGATATGCGCGGCGGCGGCACCGTCAATGCCGACGGGTTCGGGGTCGCCTGGTGGGGCCCGGAACCGGCGGCGGTGACCCGCTACCGCAACCCCGACCCGATCTGGACCGACCCCGCGGTGGAGGAAGTGCTGCCGCGACTCACCTCCCGCGCGGTCCTCGGTAGTGTCCGTTCGGCCACCGTCGGGATGCCGGTGCAGCGTTCGTCGTGCGCGCCGTTCCTGTGGGATCGCTGGGCGTTCAGCCACAACGGGGTGATTCCGCAGTGGCGGACGGCGCTCACCGCCGTCCTGTCCGATCTCGATGTCGCCGCCACCCGCGCGGGCATGACGCGCCGCTACGAGACCAGCCACCTGCTCGAAGCCGAAGCGCTCACCGATTCCGCCGCCCTGTGGGTACTGCTGCGCCGACTGCTCGACCCCGATACTCCTGCCGGTCTTGCCGAAGACCCCGGCACCGCACTGCGCCTGCTGGTGACCACGGTGCTGCACCATACTCCCGACGCCCGGCTGAACCTGCTGATCGGCGACGGTCGCGCACTGTGGGCGAGCACCTGCTACCACTCCCTGTCCGCGCTGGTCACCGACGATCTCGCGATCCTGTCCTCCGAACCGTACGACGACGATCCGCGGTGGCAATCACTACCCGACCGCGTGGTCGTCCACGCCGAACCCGGCCGGCTGCACGTCGAGCCACTGGAACCCGCCGAATCCACCACAGGAGGTCGAGATGCGTAACAACACTGCGCCTACGGCGCACACGGTGTCCGTTCCCCGTGAACGACGGGGCATCCCGGCAGGAGTCACCCGGTGAACGAGCCCACGATCGAAGTCCACCTCACCGACGCCGACCTGACGGCGGCCCTACGCGCCGATGCCCGTCGCGGTCTCACGGACAGCCCGAAATGGCTGCCGCCCAAATGGTTCTACGATGCCCGCGGAAGTGAGCTGTTCGAGCAGATCACCGCCCTGCCCGAGTACTACCCCACCCGCACCGAGAGGGCACTGCTGGAGACCGTCGCGGGGGCGATCGCCCGGACGGCGCAGGCAGAGGTGCTGGTCGAACTGGGGTCGGGTTCGGCCAGTAAGACCCGCCTGCTGCTCACTGCCCTCACCATCGAGGGACCATTGAAAAACTATGTACCGCAGGATGTTTCGGAGTCGGCGCTGCGGGCCTCCGCGGCCGAGGTAGCGCTCGAGTTTCCCGGGCTCGCCGTACACGGGGTGGTCAGCGATTTCACCGATACCCTGGCAACCCTGCCGCGCGGCGGGCGGCGGATGATCGCATTCCTCGGCGGCACGCTCGGCAATATGGTGCCCACGGAACGCGCCGAATTCCTCGGCGGTATCCACGATGTGCTCGAACCCGGCGAACAACTGCTGCTCGGGACGGGATCGGTGGTGGACCCGTCGATCTTGATCCCCGCCTACGACGACGCCGCCGGTATCACCGCGGAATTCAACCGGAATGTCCTGCGCGTCCTGAACACCCGGCTGGGAGCCGATTTCGCCCCGGAAGCATTCGACCATATCGCGCACTGGGACACGGACAACGAATGGATCGAAATGCGGTTGGCCGCCACCGCGGATATGGAAGTCACCGTCGCCGACCTGGGCCTCACCGTGCGCTTCGCCCGCGGCGAACAGCTACGCACCGAGATCTCCGCGAAATTCCGCCCCACGGGCCTGGACGCCGAACTCCGCGCCGCGGGCTTCGTATCGGAGCACACCTGGACCGACCCCGACAATCGTTTCGCCCTGACCCTCGCCGCCCGCATCTGACCGCAACGGAATGCCGGCGTCAGTGCAGCTGGTTCTGCGCGGTTTCCAAACCCACCCGCAGCAGCAACTCCACTGCGTCGGCCGCCTGCTCGACCACCACCGGCAGCTCTTTCCGCTCGGCCGACGCGAATGGTTTGAGAACGAAATCGGCCGGATCCTGGCGGCCGGGCGGGCGGCCGATCCCGATCCGGGTGCGCAGGTAGTCCTTGGTGGTCAAGGCGCCGGAAATCGAGCGCAACCCGTTGTGTCCGCCCTCACCGCCACCGCGCTTCAACCGGACCGCGCCGAACGGCAGATCCAGTTCGTCGTGAACGACGATCACCTCGGTGGGCGGCACGGAGAAGAAGCGGGCCAGCGCCGCCACCGGCCGCCCGGACAGGTTCATATACGACCGCGGTTTCGCGATCAGCACCTGCCGGCCGTCCAGCCGGGCCTGCAACAGATCGGTACCCGACTTCTTGTGGACGGTGAAACGGTCGCCGATCCGCTCGGCGAGCGAATCGGCGACCAGAAAGCCCACGTTGTGCCGGGTGCGTTCGTACTCGGGACCCGGATTGCCCAGACCGACGACGAGCGCCGGTGCGGTATCGGCCATCGCGGAAGGTGACCCGTCCTATTCGGCGGTTGCGCCCTCGGCGGCCTCGCCCTCGGCGGCCGGCTCGGCGGCGGTGCGGGCCTCGACAATGTTGACCAGCAGAGTCTCGGGATCGCCGACCAGGCTGACCCCCTTCGGCAGCTCGATCGCACCGGCAGTGATCTGGGTGCCCGCCTCGGCATTGAAGATCGAGACGTCGATCGACTCGGGGATGTTCAGGGCATCGGCGGAAACGGAAACCGTGGTGGCCTCCTGGGTCACCAGGGTGCCCGCGGCGGCGTCACCCGTCAGGTTGATCGGCACATCGGCGGTGACCGCTTCACCGCGCTGCACGATCAGCAGGTCGGCGTGTTCGATGTAACGGTGGATAGGGTGCACGACGACCGACTTCGTCAGCGCCAGCTGCTTCTTACCCTCGATATCCAGGTTGAGCACCGCATTGGTGCCGTGCTGGCGCAGAATGGCGGCGAACGACAGCGCATCCAGCGAAAGATGCTGCGGATCGGACTGGTGCCCGTACAGGACCGCCGGAACGTTGCCCGCGCGGCGGGTGCGGCGCGCGGCACCCTTTCCGAACTCGGTGCGGATCTTCGCTTCGAGAAGGTTGACGTCGGACATGACTGGATAACTCCTACGGCTCTACCGGGCTTATGGGCGGTTGCCAGGGAAATCGCGCCCCTGGTCAGGTGGTCTGCTCGTCAGGCGAAGACCGAACGCCAGCGGCCGGAAGCCGCGCCGCGTCGATCACGGTGCCGCAAATTTGCGAACCCTCGCCGAGACAACCCGAATACTGTAACCCAGCGGCCCTGAAAGTCCGGAATCGGGAGGGGCTGTATCTATTGGCGCGCCTTCGGCGCGCGGGTTTCGGTATCTTCTGGCGCGCCTTCGGCGCGCGGGTTTCGACCCTCCTTGGCGTGGTCGTTCAGCCCTCGACACTCGCGGCTACGCCGCATCGCATCGAGGGCTGAACGACCACGCGGGCCGAAACCTCTCAGGGCCTCGCTGGACTCGGCAGCGCCGTGCTTACGTGCGGGGTGAACCGGATCAGCGGCGGCGCGGACAGGTCGAAACCGGCGGCGTCTGCGGCGGCGATCTCGGTGGCTGTGCGCTTCGAATCGAACCCCGGAGGGTGATAGCGAGCCGGCGGCGGGTGCACGTTCGCCGGCTTGTGCTGGGGGCGGTATCGAACCCTCGCGGTCCGGTACAGCAGCAGGCGGGGCGGCGCCGGAGCACGGCCGGGCGCCGGTCCCGGTACGGCAGTCACGTAGCCTGAACGGTTGTTCCCGATCTCACCGCCGAAAGGTTTCCTCCGTTGACCGCCTCCACCGAGGGCACCGCGCCCGCCGCGCGCGGATTGGCCGGCGAGGTGTCGCGGCGCCGCACCTTCGCCGTGATCTCGCATCCCGACGCAGGTAAATCGACGCTCACCGAAGCGCTCGCGCTGCATGCCCGCAAGATCTCCGAGGCCGGTGCCATCCACGGCAAGGCGGGCCGCAAATCGACCGTCTCGGACTGGATGGAGATGGAGAAGGCGCGCGGTATCTCGGTGAGCTCCACCGCGCTGCAGTTCAACTATCGGGCCGCGGGCTCCGATATCGACAATGTGATCAATCTCGTCGACACTCCGGGCCACTCCGATTTCTCCGAGGACACCTACCGGGTGCTCACGGCGGTGGACGCCGCGGTAATGCTGATCGATGCCGCCAAAGGTCTCGAACCGCAGACCTTGAAACTGTTCCAGGTATGCCGCCACCGGGGGATCCCGGTGATCACCGTCATCAACAAATGGGACCGTCCCGGGCGGGCCCCGCTGGAACTGCTCGACGAAATCGAGGAACGGATCGGCCTCACCCCCACCCCGCTGTTCCTGCCGGTCGGTATCGCGGGTGATTTCCGTGGCCTGCTGCGCCGCGGCCCCGAGGGCGCGGCCGCCGAATACATCCATTTCACCCGGACCGCCGGCGGCGCCACCATCGCCCCCGAGGAATCACTGACACCCGAATCCGCCGAGGCCCGGGAGGGCGCGGCGTGGACCACCGCGGCGGAGGAGAGCGAACTGCTGTCGGCCACCGGGCAGGATCACGACCAGGAGATGTTCCTGGCCGGGCAGACCTCACCGGTGATCTATGCCTCGGCCATGCTGAACTTCGGCGTCCGGCAGTTGCTGGAAACACTGGTCGAACTGGCGCCCGCGCCGGGTTCGCGCGCTGATATCGGCGGTAGCCCGCGTAACCCGCAGGACCCGTTCAGCGCGGTCGTGTTCAAGGTACAGGCGGGCATGGACACCGCCCACCGTGACCGGCTCGCGTTCATGCGCATCGTATCGGGCGAGTTCGAACGCGGCATGGTGGTCACCCACGCGCAGACCGGCCGGCCGTTCGCGACCAAATACGCGTTGACGATCTTCGGCCGGGAACGCGAAACCGTCGATACCGCCTACCCCGGCGATGTGGTGGGCCTGGTCAATGCGACCGCACTTGCGCCCGGGCACACCCTGTTCGTCGACAAGAAAGTCGAGTTCCCGCCGATTCCGTCGTTCGCCCCGGAACATTTCGCCGCGCTGCGGGCGCGCAGCGCCGGTAAGTACAAGCAGTTCCGTAAGGCGATCGACCAGCTCGACTCCGAGGGCGTGGTGCAGGTGTTGCGCAACGATTCCCGCGGCGACGCCTCCCCGGTGCTCGCCGCGGTGGGCCCGATGCAGTTCGAGGTGGTCACCGCCCGGATGCAGGGCGAATTCGGGGTGGAAACCCAGCTCGACCATCTCGCCTACACCATAGCCCGCCGCACCGATGCCGCTTCGGCACCCGAACTGGACCGCCAGCGCGGGGTGGAGGTGTTCACGCGCAGCGACGGCGCGATCCTCGCGGTGTTCAGCGATAAATGGCGGCTGCAATACATCCAGAAGGAAATGCCGGAACTCACCCTGGAACCGCTGGTCGCCGCCGCCGACTGAGACTTGCGCGGCCCCCGGCACAAACCGCCCGGCCCCACCACCCGGCCTCCGGGGGCCGGGGAGCAGATCCGACCGCTCCGATAGCGTCGCCTATGGTGATGTCGACGCTATCGCGCAGCGGATACGCGAGAACCTCGCGGCCGGCGCCGACCATAGGTGCTGACTGCCCCCCGCCGAGCTGCCGATGCCCGAATGGCGCGAGCTCGCGGGCCTGGTGGCCGCCGTGCCTGCGCGTCCGGATCGGTGCCGGCCCGCCATTTGATCACTCAGCCGGCGGCCCGGTGCTCGGAACCCGGATGCTCCTGGTCGCTGCCGCCGATGGACTCCTCGGGCGTCTCGTCGCGCCTCACGGTCTCCCGCGGATCGCGTTCTACGGATTCGATGCCATCCGAATGCTGGGTCAGCCCCCACCGGTTGGCCGTCAGCCGCAGACTGGGCAGATCGCTGAGCGAGAGCACCACCTCGTAGGTGCGTTCGTAGCCCGTATGCGCGATGCGCCAGCGGCCGTCGTCGCAGCGGACGTATTCGTCGGTGTAGAAGGCGGCGCCGCGCAACAGCATATTGTTCTCGGGAATCAACACCGTATCGGAGAGATACCAGATTCCGGTGGCCCGGTCGCCGTCCACATCGATCTCGGGATGATCGCAGCGGTGCTCGGTGATGACGTGCGGGCCCAGGGTGTTGCGCAGGAAGGTCAAATACGCTTCCCGGGACTCGAACTGCAGGTATTCGCTGTAGGTGGCCGTCGCTTCCGGGATCATCGTCTCGGCGAAATCTTCCCAGAGTTTGCTGTCCAGGGTCCGGACATAGCGGAACTTGAGGCGATGGATCTCCAGGACATCCGCCGATGCGGCGGATGCCGTCGGGCGTGACGGGTTCGGTCGTACGGGTCCCATGGTCAGCGGCACATCCGTTTCGGGTTCGAGCCGCGGCGGGAGCGATATATCGAGTCCGGCGCCCAGCGCCGCCGCGAGCGCGGCACCGGAGAAGGCCATCGTTTCACTGCTCTGACCCGGCCGCCGGGAAAAACCACCCGGGTGCGGCCCCGGATCGTTGCGCTCCTCGCCCTGGTCCATAACTCCACCATCCCACCTGAAATGGACAAATTGGGAGGCTATTCAGATCTGTATCGGATTGCTATCCAGCGTCGGCGTTATTACGGGAGTCGGGTCCGGGCCGGTCAGCGAGGGTTTCCGGCCGGGTGCGCGCGGCGGTCCGTGCCCGTGGCGGGCGGTTATCAGGGCCGCTGACCGTTGCCTATGGTGAAACAGGTACGGCAGAAATCCTCGCCGAACTCCGTCAGGCGCAGACTTTTGCGCACGATTTTCGGGGCCCGGCCCGCCTTTTTCAAAGCGTCCTCCACTATCGGCTGGACCTCGAGCACCATATAGCGGCTCAACACCACGGGATCGTCGGAATTATGGGTCAAGCCCAGCCGGCTCAGGTTGATCAGATACGACCGGGCCCGGTCGATGTAGCGCACACCGGCCTGTTCCGGTACCGAGGTCAGCCCGCCGGAGATCAGCTCGGATCCGATACCCAGTGGGCGGTTGGTGCGGACGTCCACCGTCGGCTGCGGGCCGTTGAGGGCCATATAGCGCAGGATGCGGGCCTCGTCGGGGGCGAGTTCGTCGAGAATCCGGTCGTAGGCGGGATGCACCTCTTCGGTGAAGTAGACATCGGCCGAACGGGCCAGCAGCGCATCCCCGCGTTTACGGAGTTCGGCGACGGTGGCCGAACGCATGTACGAACCCACCGCCACCGTCTGCGGGCCGGAGGCCTGCCCGGTCGGCACATAGCTGACGATTTCGCGCACAGAACCCTCGGTGACACCGAGCGCGCTGCGCGCGATGGACCGCAGCGCGTTACCGGTGCGCTCCGCGATCTCGGCCGAGGACTCCCCGTCCAAGGCCGCCTGGGTGATCTCCCGGGTGACCTCGAAGGACGTGTTCGCCGCCCACTGCCCACCGCGCACCACACTGCCGGCCGCGACCCCGGCCGCACGGAAAACGCCGCGGATGAGCCGGGCCTCGTTGCTGATCTGCCGCTGCTCGACATCGGCGCTGCGTTCGACACTCGACGGCGGCCGACGGACGACATCGGCCGGGTCGGAATTCGTCTTCGGCGCCGGCCCCGGGCCGTTTCCGGCCGGTGGACTCCATTGCACGGGCCGGGAACCGGTCCGGGTGAACTCCTGTCCGGTCCTGTCGTCTGCCACGTCTACTCCGATATCGCCAGATGAACGAATCCCGCCCACCGATTATTGCCCATCGACGGTGATAGCCCCGCGCCGGACCATGGATCCGGCTCACGTCTGAGACACTAATGTGTCGCGGCCGGTCGCGCTGCCGGTGGGATGGCCGCCGCAGCGCGGTTACGGTCCGGTTGTGGTGCTAATTTGAAGTCCCGGTGAGGCGGCGATCACCGGGAGCAGGAGGGTGTCGTGTTGGAGAGTGTGTTCGGGGTGCACCCGACGATCCTCCTGGAATTACTGACCATTCCACTGTTCACCGGCGTCATCGGTTACATCACCAACTGGACCGGCGTGCTGATGCTGTTCCAGCCGATCGCCTTTCACGGTGTCCGGATCCCGGGCCTGCGGTATCTGTACCCGTATCTGCCCAAGCGGATCCAGATACTCCCGCTGCTCAGCCACGACGGCCGCTTCGGCTGGCAGGGCATCGTGCCGTCACGGGCCGACAAGATGGCCAGTATCGCGGTGGACAAAGGACTTTCGAAACTCGGCAGCGTCGCCGATTTCTATCGCGAGCTGGAACCGGACGCGCTCGCCGAGCATCTCGCGCTCACCGCCGAAACCCAGATCCGCGATATCGTCGAGAACATCCTGCGCCGCGACCATCCGCAACTCTGGTACAACCTGCCGTCCCAGCTCCGGGAGATGGTGCACGCCCGGGTCCGCCAGCAACTACCGGATATTCTGCGCGAACTCACCGACGAACTCGGCGCGAACATCGATCAGCTGCTCGACGTCAAACAAATGGTGATCCGGTATTTCCAGGCGCGGCCGCAGCTGCTCAACCAGCTGTTCCAGGTGCTGGGCGCCAAAGAATTACGGTTCATGCAGAATTTCGGTCTCTATTTCGGCGCTCCCATGGGCGTGGTGCTGGTGGCGATCCTGCACACGACCGGATGGCCGACCTTGGCGGTCCTGCCGATCGGCGGGGTGATCATCGGCTGGGTGGTCAACTGGGTGGGCCTGAATATGATCTTCGCGCCCGCCGAGCCGAAATGGTGGTGCCCGTGGCGGCAGGGACTGTTGATCAAACGGCAGAACGAAATCACCGACGGTTACGCCGAACTCGTCTCCACCCAGGTGATGACGGTCGCCAATATCGGTGACGAACTGCTCAACGGACCCAAATCGGATCGCACGCTGCAGATGCTGGAGGACACCCTGCGACCGGCCGCCGATCGTGCCCTCGGCCCGGCGCGCGGCGCGGTGAAACTGGTACTCGGCAACCGCGACTACGAGACACTGACCCAGACCCTGACCTCCGAGGCGATGGCCATCGCGCCACTCGCGTTCGCCGACGCCGACTTCAACGAACGCCAGGGCAAACAGATCGGCGCCTATATCGCCAAGCAGATGTCGGAGCTCTCACCGAACGATTTCGTCGATATGTTGCGTTCGGCCATCAAACAGGACGAATGGCTGCTGTTCGTACACGGCGGTGTCCTCGGGCTGTTCGCGGGATACGCGCATATCCTGGTGTTCGGAACGGGGGTGGCGACCACATGGCTGTGAACGATGAATCCCGCGACACCGGTGAGCCGGGCGGACCCGGCCCCGGCGAACGCCGCGATCCGGCGGGGCCGATCGGTCCTGTCGCGGCGGTGCGCGCCGTGAGCGGGGTCGCCCGGGTCGCGGCGTCGGTAGTGTCCGGTACCGCGCGGTGGGGGGTGCACACCGCACTGGATGTCACCGAGACCGTGGTACGCGGCAGTATGGCCGGGCAGCCGCCCGCCGAGATCCGCACCGACGCCACCCGCCGGATCCGGGAGGCGCTGCGCCTGGCGCTCGGGGTCACCGCCACGGAATCGTCGGCCACCTCCTCCCCGACCGAACGCTCGCTGCGGGAACAGGGCGCGGCGCTGCTGCGCCTGGCCGCCAGCACGCGCCCACCCGACGAGGGACATCCGGCGTTCGCCCGGATCCTGGCCGAACTCACCTCCGACGAAGCCCGCATCCTGCGACTGCTGCGCCTCGAAGGACCACAGCCGACCTTGACCGTCCGCGGCGGCCGTTCATCGCGGCGCGCCCGCCGATCCGGGGAAGCACGATCCGGGACGAACGATCTCGGGGTGAGCATGATCGGTGAACACGCCGGGCTCCGGCATCCGGAACGAGTCCAGCGCTATCTGAACAACCTGCGGCGCGTAGGCCTGATCGAGACACTGCCCGAACCGGTGGGCACACCGGAGCGCTACCAGCTCCTGGAAGCCCAGACAGCAGTCGCCGACCTGCTGAAACAGGCCGGCGGCCGGGGCAAACTCCAGCACCGGGGCATCGCACTCACCAGCTTCGGCGCCGAATTCGTACAGACCAGCCTGCCCATCGCCGGCGAGGAAGATCCAGTCACCGACGCCCCTTGATACGGCAGCACCAGGTCAGGGCGGCGCCGGGCGTGCGCAGGCGCATTATCAGCCGACCGCCGACAGCGGCCGCCCGGTATGCGCTGCTCGTCGGGTTCGACGTGGTCCCCGGGCTCGCACGCCGTGGTGGGCGAAACCGGAACATACCCGCCCCGCAGACACTCGGCGACTCCGCCGACCGGCACAGCGCGATCACCACCGTGGTCCCCGCCCCGCGCCCGAACCGATACCGCGCGAGCTGTGCCGAGCGGCACCATTCGCCTCGGTTCGCCGGGGGGCTCGGCGCAGCCTGGACAGCGATCCCCGCGCGGGTCGCGGGTTCGCCGAGACACCGAACACGAGTACGCCAGGATCGCGAGGTCGCCGAGACACCGAACACGAGTACGCCAGGATCGCAGGGACGCGGGGACGCGGGGACGCGGGCGATCAGAGCCGATGCGGCATGGTGTACCGAGCACGACCGGCCGGTGAGCCGCGACCGCTCAGACCTCGTCGGCGAGCTCCATCCAGCGTTCCTCGGCGGTTTCCTTCTCCGCCTGCACCTCTTTCAGCTCGGCGCCGAGGGCCACCAGTTTCTCGGGCTCCGTCGCCGCGGCGGCGAGGGCGGTGTGCAATTTCGCCTCGCGTTCGCCGAGTTTGTCGATGGCGCGTTCCAGGCGGGAGAGTTCCTTACGGGCCGCGCGGTAGGCCGCCGAATCGGTCTGCGGCGCCTCGGCCCGGTGCGCGGACGCGGAGGCCGCCTGCCGGGCCGTATCCCCGGCCTCGAGCTCGGCCCGCCGGGCCAGGTACTGGGTGATCCCGCCGGGCAGGTTGGTGAGCTTGCCGTCGCCGAACAGCGCCCAGGTGGTATCGCAGATCCGCTCGATCAGGTAGCGGTCGTGACTGATCACCACCAGCGTTCCGGCCCAGTTGTCGAGTAGATCCTCCAACTGCTGCAAGGTGTCGATATCGAGGTCGTTCGTGGGTTCGTCGAGCAGCAGCACATTCGGCTCCGACATCAGGATGCGGGTGAGCTGCAGCCGGCGGCGTTCACCACCCGAAAGATCCCGCACCGGAGTGCGCTGCCGGGCCGGGGTGAACCCGAGTCGTTCCGCGAGCTGACCGGCGGAGAGCTCCAGTGCCTTGCTGCCCTCGCCGAGAGTGATCCGCATGGCGATCTCCTGGACCGCCTCGAGCACTCGCATATCCGTGGGAAGGTCGTCGAGTTCCTGCCGCAGCCAGCCGATCCGCACGGTCTGTCCCTGCACCCGTTTCCCCGCGACCGGTTCGATATTGCCCGCCAGTGCCCGCAGCAGGGTGGTCTTACCCGAACCGTTCACACCCACCAGGCCGACGCGCTCGCCGGGAGCCAACCGCCAGGTCAGGTCCCGGACCAGTTCGCGGCCGTCGGGTGTGGTGAGCGTGGTGTCCTCGAGTTCCACCACCACCCGGCCCAGCCGCTTCTTGGCGAACGAGGCCAGCGACACACTGTCGCGTGGTGGCGGGACGTCGGCGATCAGCGCCTCCGCGGCCTCCACCCGGTAGCGCGGTTTGGAAGTACGGGCCTGCGGGCCCCGCCGCAACCAGGCCAGTTCCTTACGTGCCAGATTCCGCCGCCGGGCCTCGGTGGCATCGGCCTGCCGGGCACGTTCGGCGCGCGCGAAGATCCAGTCGCCGTATCCGCCCTCGTAGGTTTCCACCCGGCCCCCCACCACTTCCCAGGTGCGGGTCGCGACGGTGTCGAGGAACCAGCGATCGTGAGTGACCACGACCAGCGCGCTACGCCGGGCCAGCAGATGTTCGGCCAGCCACTGCACGCCCTCGACGTCGAGATGGTTGGTCGGTTCGTCGAGCACCAGCAGGTCCAGATCGCGCACCAGGGCGGCGGCCAGGGCGACCCGGCGGCGTTCCCCGCCGGACAGATTCGTGACGGTGGTGTCCAGGCCCAGCCCGGCGATCCCGATACCGTCGAGCACCGAACGGATCCGCGGATCCGCGGCCCATTCGTGTTCGGCGATATCCCCCGTCGGCGCGTCGTCGGCCAGACCGGCGAGCACGACCTCGCCGATGGTCGCCCCCTCGGGGAGCACTCCGCGCTGGGTGACCACGGCCATGCGCAGTCCACCGAGCCGGCTGACCCGGCCCCCGTCGGGCTCCTCGATCCCGGTCAGCACCTCGAGCAGCGTGGTCTTACCGCCGCCGTTGAGACCGACCACCCCGATCCGCTCGCCCGCATGCACCCCCAGCGAGACCCCGTCGAGCAGTGGTTTGATCCCGAAACTCTTGCTGACCTGTTCGAGATTGATCAGGTTGGCCATGAATCCTTCCGCCTCCGCTGCCGGCCACGCCCATACGCGACCCCGACCAGCCTATCGAGGTCCCCGCACCGGCCGACCGTCGCCGGGGGTCGAGCACCGCCCGGCCGGCGGAACCGGTCGGTCCAGTAACGACCCACCGCCGGTCGAAGCGCACCGTGCCCGGACACGACGGCGACTCAGCCCGCACCGACCGTCCGAACGAACAGTTTCGATGCTCACCGGTGAGCCCGCCGCGAGACCCACCTCGCTGTAGGCGGGCGCAGCAGCCTCGGCCGGAAGGCATGGGCCGCCGCGGTGTCTGCTCGACGCCAGAGCCCCGCAGGGATCACCCCCGGCACGGGCCCAGGGGTGGGGCTCCAGGTGCCCGGCACCAGGTGATGCCTTCTTCCGGGTTCATCGTCCGGGCGCCCGGCACCGGGCCGGTCGGCGTCGCCTCCGGGTGGGCACGTCCGAGCGAGTGACTACACGGTCTGTTCGGGGTGCCGCCCTCGAGCAGACCGGGCATCTGCCCGGATTCGAAGCGGGCGGCGGTCGGTGCGCTCGACGCCGGGACAGCCGGACGAATCATGATCTTCGCGGGCCAGGGGCGGGGGATTCCGGGGACGGGTGAGGCGATTCATCCTGACTGGTTATCCGCGCTCCCGGTACCGGGCCGGTCGCCGTCCGCACGCTGCGGGCGACCCCGGCGCCGGAGAGTTCCGCCGCGACCGCGACGGCGGATTCGGTGGTTTCACAAAGGAAGGCGCAGGTCGGGCCCGAACCCGATACCAGCCCGGCCAGCGCTCCGGCCTCCACTCCTGCCCGGAGTGTGCGGCGCAGATCGGGGCGCAGCGAGACCGCCGCGGCTTGGAGATCGTTGCCGAGCAGCGGGGCGAGCTGGTGCGGATCTCCGGAGGCGAGGGCCTGCATGAGGGCCTGGGGTTCGCCGAGGCGCGGGGGATTGCCCTGAACGCGGAGCCGGTCGAGCTCGGTGAAGACCTCCGGAGTGGACAACCCGCCCTTCGCCAGGGCGAGCACCCAGTGGAATGAGTTGCGCGCGAGCACCGGAAGCAACCGTTCCCCGCGTCCGGTGCCGAGCGCGGTCCCGCCGTGCAGGGCGAAGGGCACATCGCTGCCCAGTTCGGCCGCCACCGCGGCGAGTTCGTCGCGATGCAGACCGAGTTCCCAGAGCTCGTTGAGGCCCACCAGTGTGGCGGCCGCGTCGGCGCTGCCGCCGGCCATTCCGCCGGCTACCGGGATACCTTTGTCGATGGTGATTTCCACCAGCGGTGCCCGGCCGGCCAGCTGGGCGAGCCGGACCGCTGCCTTCCAGACGAGGTTGGTGCGGTCGGTGGGGACTTCCGCGGCGCCTTCCCCGGTAACCCGCAGGGTGAGCGAATTGGCGGGAGCGATCTCCAGATCGTCGGCGAGGGACAGAGCCTGGAAAACGGTGGTGAGCTCGTGGTAGCCGTCGGCGCGCAGGTCACCTACTCCCAGATGGAGGTTGACCTTCGAGGGTGCCCGCACGGTGACGGGACTGGGCACAACGGACAGCACGGTGCCCAAGCCTAATAGGTGCTGTTGGGCGGGGACCATCCGAAGACCGGGCAGGGACCTGGGCCACACCACCCTTGCGACTATTACCCCCCGGGGGTATATTCGTGAGGTTCCGACAGAGGACCGAGCGCTAAGGAGACACCATGTCCACCACCAGCACTTACACCGTCAGCGGTATGACCTGCGGCCACTGCGTCCAGGCGGTGAAAACGGAAATCGGCAAAATTGACGGCGTCACCAGCGTTGACGTCGATCTCGCCTCGGGCCGTGTCGTGGTCGATGCCGCCGCCGAAATCGCCGATACCGATATCGCGGCCGCGGTGGACGAAGCAGGCTACGAACTGGCGAGCTGATCGCCGGCCTGCGCGGCGAGGCGAACGAAGGCCGCGGTGTCGAGGGTTTCCCCGCGCGCGGTCGGCGCGATTCCCGCGGCGAGCAGCCTTCGTTCCGCCTCCGCCGGGCTACCCGCCCAGCCCGCGAGCGCGGCCCGCAACGTTTTCCGGCGCTGCGCGAATGCGAGATCGATCACCTCGAACACCCGCAACCGGTGCGATTCGTCCACCGGCCAGGGCGGTTCAGTGAAGCGATCCACCCGCACCAGCCCCGATTCCACCTGCGGCACCGGCCAGAACACCTGCCGGCCCACCGCGCCCGCCTTCGACACGGTGCCGTAGAAACCGGCCTTCACACTCGGCACGCCGTATACCCGGCTCCCCGGCGGCGCGGCCAGCCGATCCGCGACCTCGGCCTGCACCATCACCAATGCCGTAGTGATACCGGGGAATTCGGCCAGCAGATGCAGCAGGACCGGAACGGCCACGTTGTAGGGAAGATTCGCCACGAGGGCGGTCGGCGCGACCGGAAGCATCCCCGCACGGACCCGCAGTGCGTCACCGGGCACCACGGTCAGCCGGTCGGCCAGTGTTGCGGCCCGTTCCCGCACCGTATCGGGCAACTGTTCCGCAAGCACCGGGTCGATCTCGACGGCGAGCACGGAATCCACCACATCCAGCAGGGCCAGCGTCAGCGATCCCAGACCGGGCCCCACTTCGAGCACCGTATCCGCACGCCCGACACCGGCCGCGGTCACGATCCGGCGGACCGTATTACCGTCGTGCACGAAGTTCTGCCCGAGCTGTTTGGTCGGGCAGACACCGAGCCGCTCGGCCAGCTCCCGCACCTGCGCGGGCCCCAGCAGAGCCACCTCACCACGCGCCATCATCTCGGCATCCGACACCGGGAGAACTTACCAATCGGGTTCTCGGCGCCATCTCCGGCGGTGCAGGCCGGAGCCTGATCGGAACGGCCCCGGAAGGGACACCCATGGAGGGGACTGCAATTTCGGAGGTGCACCGCGGCCCGGAGAGCGGGCCGGGCGGCGCTCGCCGCCCGTACGGCTAGACGAGTGCGGGCTGGTGCACCGGCAGCTGGTGGGAGTGGGAGTGACCGGCCGGCGCCGAATGCGCCCGGTCGCCGTGGGAATTGTGGGTGGCAATGGCCGCACCGGCGCCGACCATCAGGATCAGCAGCACGGCGGCGATCGCCACGTAGAGCATGGGCGAGCGTGAGGAGTTGATCCTCGCAAAGGGTGACACGGTCACGGGACGATAACGAAGGTCAGCGGTCCCGACAACCGCAACGAACCGGCCCGCCGGTCCGGCAACAGCATGCACCTGCCGAACCCCTGCTAGACGAAATAACGCCGGAAAAACTGTGATGTAACTCACTTTCCCGTCGGCGGCAGTTTCAGGCCGTGAGTCCGTACACGCGGCGCGCGTTCGCCGTGCTGATCTCCGCCAGCTCCACCGGATCCTGCGCCCGCAATTCCGCCACCGACCGCACGGTGTACGGCAGGCAATACGGCTCGTTGGGCGCACCCCGATACGGATGCGGCGTCAGATACGGCGCATCGGTTTCGACCAGCAACTGGTCGTCCGGCACCACCTTCACCGCCTCGCGCAGTTCGTGCGCGTTCTTGAAACTCGCGGTCCCGGAGAAACTCAAGATGTAACCCTCGGCCACACAGGACAGCGCCATATTCGCGTCCGAGGAGAAACAATGGAAGATCACCGTCTCCGGGGCGCCTTCGTCGAGCAGCACGGTCAGCAGATCGTGATCGGCTTCCCGATTGTGGATCATCAGCGGTTTACCGATCCGTTTGGCCAGGTCGATATGCCAGCGGAAACCCTCGATCTGCGTTTCGATATCGGCGCAGCCGTCGAGTTTGCCCGGCCAGTAGTAATCGAGCCCGGTCTCCCCGACCGCCACCACCCGCGGATCGGCCGCCAGCTTCTCCAGCTCCGCCCGCGCCGCGTCGTCGAGCGCGTTCGCCCGCGTCGGATGCAGGGCGACCGCCGCATACACGCGGTCGTCCCAATGCGCGGCCGCCACGGCCCAGCGGGCGGCGGCCAGATCGTCGGCGACGGTCACCACTCGGCCGACCCCCACTCCGGCCGCCCGATCGACCATCTCGGCAACCGAACCCGCATCGGTGGCCCCGCAGGCGTCGAGATGGGTATGGGCATCCACCAGCGGCGCCAGCGGTTCGGGCGGCGGCGGGGCAGGGCGCCGGGCGTTCACCGGAGGGCCACCGATTGCCGGGCGACCGAGTTCACAGCCGAGTGAGACTTTCGCACGGATTCACGAAGGGGCACGGTTCTCACAGTAGAGTCCGCCACCACCGGGCGAGACACCCGCCGGTGCGCTGCCACTGCGCCGGCGCCCGGCAGCGGAGCCGGGGGCCCGAATGGGATTCCCGCCCACGAACAGGGGCCAGTAACCTCTGATGCCATGAACACGCAGTCGAGTCGGGTTCACACCGGTCCGCATGATGGAATCAAGGCACCATGAGCGCAGCCGACCGCCCCGCCTTCTATATCACCACGGCCATCGCGTACCCGAACGGTGCGCCGCATATCGGGCATGCCTACGAGTACATCTCCACCGATGCGCTCGCCCGGTTCAAGCGGCTCGACGGGTACGACGTGTTTTTCCTGACCGGCACCGATGAGCACGGCCAGAAGATGCAGCAGACCGCCGCCGCGGAGAACGTCGCGGTGGAAGAGCTGGCCGCGCGTAACTCCGATGTGTTCGAGCGGATGGACAAATCGCTCGATATCTCCTTCGACCGGTTCATCCGCACCACCGACGCCGACCATCAGCGCGCCAGTATCGCGATCTGGCAGCGGATGCTCGACAACGGCGATATCTACCTCGACAACTACTCCGGCTGGTACTCGGTGCGCGACGAGGCGTTCTACACCGAGGAGGAGACGACGCTGCTCGACGACGGCAGCCGCATCTCCACCGAAACCAACACCCCGGTGACCTGGACCGAGGAATCCAATTTCTTCTTCCGGCTCTCGGCCTACCAGGACAAACTGCTCGCGCTCTACGACGAGCATCCGGAATTCATCGCCCCGGCGACCCGGCGCAACGAGATCGTCAGCTACGTCAAGTCCGGTCTCAAGGATTTGTCGATCTCCCGGACCACCTTCGACTGGGGTATTCCGGTTCCCGGCCACCCCGACCATGTCATGTACGTATGGGTGGACGCGCTCACCAACTACCTCACCGGTGTCGGGTTCCCGGAAACCGATTCCGCCGCGTTCGGCAGGTTCTGGCCGGCCGATGTGCACATCATCGGCAAGGACATCACCCGCTTCCACACCGTGTACTGGCCCGCGTTCCTGATGTCGGCCGGTATCGACCTGCCGAAGCGCGTATTCGTGCACGGGTTCCTGTACAACAAGGGCGAGAAGATGTCGAAATCGGTCGGCAATGTGGTCGACCCGCTGGAACTCGTCGACACCTACGGCCTCGATGCGGTGCGTTTCTTCCTGCTGCGCGAAATCTCCTACGGCCAGGACGGCAGCTACAGCCACGACGCCATCGTCTCCCGGATCAACGCCGATCTGGCCAACGAGTTCGGCAACCTGGTGCAGCGCAGCCTGACCATGGTCGCCAAGAACTGCGGCGCGGCAATCCCCACTCCGGGTGAGTTCACCGCCGACGACCGCGCCCTGCTCGACCGCGCGAACGGCCTGCTGGAACGCTGCCGGGCCGAGTTCGACCTACAGCAGATGCACCTGGCGCTGGAACAGATCTGGCTCACCCTCGGCGAAACCAACCGCTATTTCACCGCTCAGGCGCCCTGGACGCTGCGCAAATCCGGGACCGAGGAAGACCTCGCCCGGATGGCGACGGTCCTCTACGTCACCCTCGAGGTGATCCGGATCGTGGCGATCCTGGCCCAGCCGGCCATACCGGGATCATCGGCCAAGATCCTGGACCTACTGGCCCAGCCGGGCCGCGATTTCGCCGATATCGCGACACCGCTGGTCCCGGGAGTTCCGCTGCCGGCACCGGCACCGGTTTTCCCGCGCTACGTGGAGCCCGAAACCGACGAGTGATCTCCGAGGCCGCCCCAGCACCCTGCTGGACGGTACCGCGCCGCGACCACCTTCGACCCGCGACGCCCGTGCCACGTCCGCGGTGGGCGAATAGTCCCACCGCGCGGGCGTGCCCCGCCGGGTACTGGCGCGGTGCCTCCGGCGCAGTCGGCCGATACAGCGCGTCGCCGAACGTTCGAGAGATTCGGTCGTCCGGGGCCGGTCGCCGAGACGCGCGTTCTGCACGCCGCGTGTGCTGTCTCGACCCGGTCGAGCGCAATCCGCGGCAGGTCTCCGGCCGCTCGCCCAGCGCAGATCGACCGACTGATCCAGCGCCTGAGCTGGAGCCGCAGCGGGGAGCCGGAGCCGGATCATGGTGTCAGGCGCCGGGCAGTCGCCCGCCTCCGCCCTACGGTGGCCGGGGCGGCCGGACTTCGAGTACACGGGCCGAATGCTGCATTCATCCGACCGTCCGGCGGGCGGCGTGAGACCGCGCCGCTTCACTCGACAGCGGCGCGGCGGGCGGCCAGGACGGCGTCGTAGAGTTCGCGGCGCGATACTCCGGCGATCTCGGCGATCTCCGCGCTGGCGTCCTTGAGTCGCAGCCCCGCGGCGGCGCGTGCCTCGACCTGCGCAACGAGGTCCTCCGGTTCGGCGACGGTCGCGCTCGCGCCCTCGAGGACCACAGTGATCTCCCCGCGCACACCACCGGCGGCCCACTCCGCGAGCTCGGCCAGCGTTCCGCGCACCACCTCTTCGTAGGTCTTGGTGAGTTCCCGGCACACCGCGGCCCGCCGGTCACCGTCCAGGATCTCGACAGCGTCGGCCAGGCATTCGGCCAAACGGTGCGGGGCCTCGAAGAACACGCAGGCCCGCCGTTCGGAGACCAGAGTGCCCAGCCACTCCTTACGCCGCCCCGATTTGCGCGGCGCGAACCCGTCGAAACAGAACCGGTCGACCGGCAACGCGGACAACGCCAGCGCCGTCGTCACCGCCGAGGGGCCCGGAAGACAGGTCACCGGCAGATCGCGTTCGGCACAAGCCGCCACCAGCCGATACCCCGGATCGCTCACCGAAGGCATCCCTGCATCGGTGACCAGCAGCACGGTCCGGCCGCCGGCGATCTCCTCCAGCAGTGCGGGAACCTTCGCCGACTCCACATGGTCGTAGAAACTGACCACCCGGCCCCGGATCTCGACACCCAGCGCGTCCGCCAGCGACCGGGTCCGCCTGGTGTCCTCCGCCGCGACGATATCGGCGGTCCCCAGCGCTTCCCGCAACCGCGCGGAGGCATCCCCGATCTGCCCCAGCGGTGTCGCCGCCAGAACCAGTCCGCCCGTTGTCACCACACTCCTTGTCTTCTTGCGCCGACTCCGTCGGCGCAAGATTGCTATATCTTTCGGCGGCGCCTTCGGCGCCACGGATTTCGGCCCCCTCGGTCCCCACAGGGCCTCGTAAAACTCGGCTCCGCCGCTGGTTAAACCGGTCTTGCTGTGGCCGCGGCCGCGATCTCGTGTGCACAGCCCGCTCCAGACACCCTGTTCCGTGGTTGTGCGGCAGCCCGGTGCCTCTCCGGGGCCACCGCGGGCCCCTGGTTCCGGTGGTCCGCAACTACCTGGAACGTATCAGGTACGTGGTACGCGTTCCGCCTGCTACCGCCCGGAACGTCCCGGGCGGCGATGACCTGGGCGAAGGCCGGCAGAGCGCAGCGCAGCCGTCGGCGCGGCGCGGGGCGAGCAGGATCAGCACACCGCAGACACCGGCGGCACCCCAGCGCATTTCGGCGGCGCGAGGTGGGCGGATTCGCTCCCGTCGACCGATATGTCCGCCTCTCCGGGTACCCGGCTGCGACCGGTTCGGGCGTGTGGCGTCGCGTGGTGGGCACACCCATAGACTCGAGGCCGTGAATCAGCTGACCGACTCGCGCCCGAGCGCGTCCTGGCGGCCGCCGCGTACCCGGTCGAGCCCGGCACCGCTGCGGCCCGCACCGGATTTCGGTCCGACCGATACCGTACGCGGCTGGGTGGTCAGCCTGTTCTTGACGGCGATCGCGGCCGTCACGCGCTTCACCATGCTCAGCTACCCCACCGACGCGGGCACGCCGGTTTTCGACGAGAAGCACTACGCCCCGCAGGGGTGGCAGATCCTGACCGGCGGTATCGAGGACAACCCCGGTTACGGCCTGGTGGTGCATCCACCGGTGGGTAAACAGATGATCGCGCTCGGTGAAGCGTTGTTCGGCTACAACGGCTGGGGGTGGCGGTTCACCGCGGCGGTGGCCGGCACCCTGCTGGTGCTGCTGGTGATCCGGATCGTCCGCCGGATGACCCGATCCACACTGCTCGGCGCATTCGCCGGAATCCTGTTGATCGCCGACGGGGCGAGCTTCGTATCGTCGCGCATCGGCATGCTCGACATCTTCCTCACCTTCTTCGTCACCGCCGCCTTCGGCTGCCTGATCGTCGACCGCGACCAGGTCCGGGCGCGCCTGGCCCGCGCCGACGCCGAGGGCCGGATCGCCGAGACACCGTGGGGTCCGCGGCTGGGTGTGCGCTGGTGGCGGTTCGGTGCGGGGGTCCTGCTCGGGCTCGCGTGCGGGACCAAATGGTCGGGCCTGTATTTCATCGCGGCATTCGGCCTGATGAGTGTGCTGTTCGATCTGTCCGCGCGCCGCGCCTACGGTGTGCGCAAACCGCTGTTCGGCACCGCGATCCGAGATATCGGCCCGGCGCTGTACGCGCTGGTCGTGATACCGCTGGGCGTCTACCTGGCCTCTTATGCCGCCTGGTTCCGCGAAGAAACCGCGGTCTACCGCTATATGGCCGGTAACCCGTCGGCTCCCGAGGACGGTATCGGCACGGGCGGTTTCTGGTCGCACCTGTTCCCGGACGCCCTGCGTTCCCTGTGGTACTTCCACTCCCGCACCCTCGGCTTCCACTCCGAGCTCACCAACTCGGCGGGCAACCATCACCCGTGGGAATCCAAACCGTGGACGTGGCCGATGGGCTTGCGCCCGATGCTCTACTACTACGCCGACGACGGGGTCACCGGCTGCGGGCAGAGCGAATGCGTGAAAGCCGTCATGCTGATCGGCACCCCGGCGCTGTGGTGGGTCGCGCTGCCGGTGCTGGCCTGGGGCCTGTGGCGCTGGGTGGTGCGCCGCGACTGGCGCTACGCCGCCGTGCTCACCGGGTACGGCGCGGCGCTGCTGCCCTGGTTCCTCACACTGGACCGGCAGATGTACTACTTCTATGCGGTCGCACTGGCCCCGTTCCTGGTGATGGCGCTGGCCTTGGTCTTCGGCGATATCCTCGGTACCGCACGCCGAGCGGCCGCCAGAAGTCCGGGCAGCGACACCGGCCCCTTCCTGCCGCCCGAACCCAGCGAACGACGCAGTCTGGGACTGCTCGCGGTATGCCTGTATCTCGCGGTGGTGATCGCGAATTTCATCTGGTTGTGGCCGATCCTGACGGCCCTGCCCATCACCACCGGCAACTGGCAGGATCACCTCTGGCTACCCAGCTGGCGCTGAGAAACGTGCCCGATCAAGCGATCAGGGCGGTTTCGACGTAGTGCAGCGCGGCTGCGGCGTCGAGCCCCAGCCGGCGGATCGTCGCAACGTATTCGGCGGCGGCTCGGCCGGCGGCATCGACGGTGGGGTCGCCGGAGGAGGCGATGAAGGTACCCCGCCGGCCGCGAGTTTCCAGGACCCCGTCCTGTTCCAGTTCCCGGTAGGCCCGGGCCACGGTATTGGGGGCCAGGCCCAGTTGCGCCGCGAGCGCGCGCACCGTCGGAATTTTGGTTCCCGCGAGGAGTTCACCCGCCCGGACGCGGGCGATAACGGCAAGACGTAGTTGTTCGTAGGGTGGGACGCCCGAATCGTGCGACACCGTGATCTCGAACATGCGTCCGTTCTTACCGCATCCGGGCACTTCTCATACGCTATCCCGGGCAAGTGGGCAGGATAGGCAGCGTGGGCCGCCGCGGCCCGAGCCCAACTCCGAGCCGGGGATGCGCAGCACCTCGATACCGGAAGCTTCGAGACGAGCATTGGTCATCTCGTTACGTTCGTAGGCGACGACCACGCCGGGGCCCAAGGCGAGCGTGTTGTTCCCGTCGTCCCACTGTTCGCGTTCGGCGGTGACCCCGTCCGTTCCGGTATCGATCACCCGGAGTTTGCCGATTCCCATCGCGGCCGCGGCGGCGGGTAGGAACGGGTCGGGCCCGGTGACCACACAGCTGTCGGTATCGGTGCGGAGGATCGTGTACGCGGTGAGGGTTTCGCGCACACCCGGATACATCACGACCGCATCCGTGTCGACCATGGTGCATACGGTGTCGAGGTGCATGGTGGCGCGGTTCTGGGCGATCGGCGCCACCAGCACGGTGTGCGCGAGCCCGTCGTCGAACAGGCTGCGGGCCAGGGCTTCCGCACCGGCCGGAGTGGTGCGTTCACCGACGCCCACGGCCACGACCCCGGGGGCCAGCAGCAGCACATCACCGCCTTCGATGGGCGCGGTATGCGATTCGTAGGCGCGCCGGACCCCGAGGAATCTCGGGTGGAATGCGTAGATCAGATCGGTCAGCGAGGTTTCGCGCGCACGGGCGGGCAGTGCAAGTGCGGTGATCGCAACCTTGGGGCCGACCCAGAACGAAGAGTCGCGGGTGAACAGGAGATTCGGCAGTGGGTCGATGACGAAATCGCCCCCGTGGTGCATACGGCGGACGAGGGAGGTGTCGTCGGCGGCGAAGGGCAGTTCGTCGAAGGTCATCCCCGCCATGAGGATTCGGGCGAGTTCGGGTGCGGGAACTCCACGCAGCTGGGCTGCCAGTTCGGCGGCGAGCGAATGGCCGAGGCGGCGTGCGTGCACGGCCGCGGAGATGCCCTGGATACGGGCGGCGCCGCTGACCGCGAGGGTTTCGGCGAGCAGATCGCCGAGTAGCAGCACCTCTATCCCGCGGTCGCGCAGGACCGCGGCGAAGTTGTCGTGTTCCTGCTGGGCGCGTTCCACCCAGGGAATGGCGTCGAAGAGCAGTTGATCGTTATTGCGCGGGGTGAGCCGGCGCAGCTCGTCGCCGGGCCGGTGCAGCAGTACCGCGCGCAGGTTGCCGACTTCACTGGTCACCCCGTAGGTGGGGGCCGGGTGGCCGGTGTCCCGTTGCCGGGTATCGGATGCGGCATCTGATCCCATGTCCTGACAGTAATGCGCGCGATAGCCGGCGGCATCCGTGCGGGCCGTCGAGTTCGCGGCATATTTGCCTCGAATTCGGCCCACAACGCCAGCAACCCTGAAGTATGGTTGAGGATGACAGAGGAGGGCGGATGCCGACAGCGGATTGGAAAACCAAAGAGCTGACCCCGGGTCAGCTCTCCGAGCGTAGCGGAGTCGCAGTGTCCGCGTTGCACTTCTACGAACGCGAGGGCCTTATCTCCAGCCGCAGGACCAGCGGAAATCAGCGCCGCTACACTCGGGAGACCCTGCGGCGGGTCGCCTTCATCCGCATCTCCCAGCGGGTCGGAATCCCACTGAGCGATATCCGCGACGCGCTGGATCGTTTGCCGGAAGGTCGCACGCCCACCCGGCGGGATTGGGAAACCCTGTCCACCGCCTGGCAAGCGGATCTGGACGAGCGGATAACCCAGCTGGTCCGGCTACGGGACAATCTCACCGGATGCATCGGTTGCGGCTGCCTGTCGCTGGGTAGCTGCAAACTGGTCAACGAACACGACCGGCTCGGCGCCGAAGGTCCCGGCGCCCGCGTCCTCGACGTTCACCTCAACTGCCCGGAGCCGGGCCTGTGCGACGACCCCGGCGATCCCCTCAGTGCGTCGCCGGAGAATCCGGATCCGGTGTGCTCGCTACCGCCCGATCCCGATTCACCGACTGTTTCAGCGTGCTGAACTGCCGGTTCGCCAGCCGCATCAGCAGTTCGTACGGGAAGGCGAACTTCCGCTTCCACCAGTAACCGAAGCGGATATCGAACGAGCTGTACACCAGGAAGCGGTTGCGCTCGATCCCCTTCAGAATCGCCGCGGCGACCTTCTCCGGCGGTACGGCGTGCCGGGTGAACAGCGAGGTCACCCGCTGCACTCGCGGATTCTCCTTGTCCACACCGACCAGGTCGAAGGTCCGCACCAGTGGTGTCGCCACCGCGCCCGGCGTCACCAGATGCACCGTGATCCCGTGTTCGGCGAGCTCGAAACGCAGCACCTCCGACAAACCCCGCAGGCCGTATTTGCTCGCGCTGTAGGCGGCATGCCACGGCAGGGCCAGCAACCCCGCCGCCGAGGAGACATTCACCAGCGCGCCCGGCTGCCCGGACCGCACCATCGGTGGAACGAAACGTTCGATGACATTGATCGGCCCGAGCAGATTGATATCGACCATCCGGCGCCAGTGCCGGATCTCCAGACTGTCGACAGTTCCCCAGACCGAGGTTCCGGCCACGTTCATCACCACATCCAGGCTGCCGAAGCTCTCGTGCACAGCGGCGGCGAACTCGGCGACGGCGTCGTAGTCGGAGATGTCCAGCGCCCGCGAGAGGAGCACGGTCCCACCGGCGCGTTCGATCTCGCCGGCCGTGGCGGCCAACCCGTCGGTGTCGATATCGGTGAGTACCAGCCGCGCGCCACGGGCCGCTGCCGCCAGCGCGGTCGCCTTCCCGATACCGCTGGCAGCACCTGTGACCAGCGTTTTGGCGCCCTGCACCGTTTTCCTGCGGTTGACCCGCCCCATGCCGACTCCCGATCTACGACTGCGCTGTCGGCAGCAGCGTACCGAGACCGGGCGCGGGTGGCACGGCGGAGCAGCGGATCGCCGGTTTCGGAAACCGTCCGCGCGGTCACAGATCCCACGGGTCCAGTCCGAATTCGGGCAGCGTGTGGTCCAGATTGGACAGTCGCCTCAGCGAGGCCGCGAGTTCGGCACGATGCGCGGCGGTAGGCGCGGCGGAGTAGGCGCGAGCCGTGGCCAGATGTTCGGTGGCCAACCGGTGGGCGATGGCAGTCCGCGTGTCCCGGCCGACCATGTTCCATTCGGCAGGATCGATATTCGCCCGCAGAGCCCGGTCGGAATCCCAGTGCTGCTGGACACGGGCGATGAAAGAACTGTCGAGCTGCGCTCCGGGGGCGGGGGCGAGGGTATGGCGGGCAAGACTGTCGGCATCGCTGACGGCCTGAGCGGCGAATGCCATTTCGGCGTCCGTCCCGACGTGGTTGAGCACCGCATGGCCCGAGGCAACGGCCTTCTGCAACGGCGGGAACCCGTACGGGTTGCGGGAGCGGGTGTCGTCACGGGTCTGCCGCGCCCGCATATGGTGGTGGATCCGCTCGTGACTCGCCCCGGCATCGCGTAGTACCGCCGGCAGCATCTCGGCCGGCACCCGGTTGTTCTCGAGATACTTCAGCGCCCGGTTCAGGCCGAGTTCGGTGTGGATACCGCCCCATTCGCCGGCTTCCTGGCGCGCCAGCAGCCGCCAGTTCTGCCGGCCCATCGCCCGCCAATGATGCGATTCCCACCGGCTGGCCGCTGTTGCGATATTCACCCGATCGTTGCGCATTGTCCCGATGGCCAGCGGGCTCAGCGGATTCAACGTGCGACCGAGCAGCCAGGCAGTCAACGGCGAGGCATTGACAGTGTTCAGCGCCGCCAGGTTCGCGATCACCCCGGCCCCGGAGCCACCACTCGAACCTTTCCCCCCACCTGCGCCGCCCATCCCGAGCGCGGTCCCACCGGAGCCTGCGGGCGCCCCCTGGACGGCTAGCGCAAACCGGTTGGCAACCCACCCCGAACCACGCGTGAGGCTCTTCGACAAACGACCCATCTGGAATAGGGCGACGATTTCCACGACCGCGGCAATCACGATCACGGCGACCACCTGACCGCGGGCCTGCTGGAAAATATTGCCCAGCAGCAACAGGTAGATACCGACGAACACGGTATATGCGCACATCCGGGCTGCCGCGATGCCCGAATTCACCAGGTTTCGCACCAGGAAGGACTGGGTCGGACCGTAGACGAAACCTCCGGCGGCGAATCCGAACACCGCCATGAACGCCTGATAGATGGCATCGAGCGCCGCACGCATCAGCCGAAGGGAGAGCACCACCGCGAACAACAGCAGTACGGCTGCCGAGACCAGAAGTATCAGCCCGGTACCTATCTGGCCCACCTGCGGTTGGGCGGAGGTGACCGCCACCGTATCGTCACAGGAGCCGAGTTCGCGCTGCGTCCGCTCGGGATCACCGGCCGTCATCCCCGCCGACCACGCTGCGGCGCAGGCCGACCGGTCATCGACGATATGCCCGAAGTTCCATACCTGAACCGGACGCCGCGCGAAATTATCGGCCATCTCCCCTTGCAGGGTGCTCAGCACCAGGTCCGGATTCCGCGCGTCTGCGCCGTTGAGGCCGGCGGCGACCGCTATTCCCAGGTCGCGCCCCCGGGTCAGCAGGCCGTCCGACCCCAGGGCGCCGGCAAGCGGGGAGACCAGGTACAGCGGCCCGAGCACGGCCACGATCAGCATTGTCAGCGTCTGGGCAACAGCCCTGCTGTGGAAGCCGCGCACCGTGAACCAGGCCACGAAGAATGCCCCGATACTCGTGGCCGTAATCAAAACCGCGGGGGTGGTGAGCCGGTCGGCGAACGCGTTCACTGCCCCCTGCAGGGCGTCGGCGAACAAGTCGAGCCAAGCGAAACTGAGTGCGTAACCGATGAACCAGATCGCGGTGGTCACGATAACCATATATCCGACGAATTCCAGGCCTATAAGAGTCCAGACCACCGTTGCACCGGGATCGGCGAGACCGGCTCGCTCGCTGACGAAGGTGTAATCGGCCAACTGCACACCGGCGGAATCCCGGATATTCATCCAGGCGACACCGTCCATCCGGCTCGGCGCCGGCCCACCCGCCTCGTCCTGGGCCATGGCGACCGCGCCGAGCCCGCCGGGAAAAACGGTGAGTATCGCTACCAGCACGAGGCTGCGGAAGAGACGGGTCCGGCGCGGTCCGGCCCATGATGCCGGGAGTCCGCGGCCACCGAGAATACGCACAGCGGCCGGCCGTCAGGGCGCCGTGGCTGTCGTGCGTCCAAATTTCGCGGGTAGCCCCCGCCGATCTGCGCTGCCGGTCATGTCGGCATTGGTAATCACGTGGAATGAAGTTCAGCTGAACTGATAGTGGCGGATAGTGCCGCCCACGGTGAATTACGAAACAATATCGCATAATATAGCCAGCGCTGAGAATACCACTAGAATGCGCAAATAAACCCGGCCACCACTGGGAATCACCGAATAGATCCAGGGGATTTACCCGCCAACTTCCGGACAACCGTCCAGTTTGCATAGTTCGATATAACAATGACGGATTTACAGCGCACAACACCGGCAATCCACCGAACCCCGGCAGCCGGGCGGGCCGCCCGGACCGCCACCGGTTGATAGCATGGCGAATCCGGCCGACCACCCGGTCGGCTTGCCCACAGGAGACATCTCGAAAGAGTCCATCCATGCAGTTTGAAATCGTCGAGCGGGACGAGACGTGGGTGGCCGGACTTCCGGTACGCAGCCCCAAGCGCGCGCTCGGTGAACTACGCGACCGCGACCTCGAGGGTGCCTGGTCGTCGGTGCTGCATCACGAACTCGGCGGGCCACTGGCCACCGCGTACACGGACTACTCACCCGAACTGGGGACCTACAACACCCAGATCGTCGGCTACGAGTGCCACTCCTTCGACGAGGTCACCCGCGGCCATATGGTGGCGCGCCTGCCGCGCGGTACCTATGCGAAGTTCTCCTCGGTGGGCAACTTCCCGCAGATCATGACCGGCCTGTGGACCCAGATCGCCTACGCCGAGGAACACAACCGGATAAACCGCATCTTCACCGGCGATTTCGAGTTCTATCCGCACGCATACAAGATCGATCTGTACCTGGCGGTCGAGCCCCGATGACCTACACGATCGTGGTGCGCGACGAGTCGGTGTACGCCGGCCTGGTCGTACCGAAGGTGCGTCCCAGCTTCAAGGTCAGCAACAGCGAACTCATCGAGTTCCTCAAGGACAGGCTCAGCGAACGAGCGGCCGAATCCGCCGGCTCGGCCGAGGCGGAGCGCCCGATGTACACCGTGTACGTGCGCACGCCCACGGGAACCTACAACGCTCTGGTGTGCTTCGAATACGCCGACCCGGGCGATTCCGCCATCGGCGATGTTCTCGTCCGCGTCCCACGCGGCGTCTACGCGCGTTTCGTACCCAACGGCGACTACCACGACCCCGTCGAGGACGTATGGGCGCAGGTCGACGATGCCACGGCCTCGGCCGAGATAACTCGCGCCTACCGCGAGGAGATCGAACTCTGGCACGGTTCGGAATCAGTGGAGCTGTTCATTTCGATCGCCACCTGACAGCGGCTGGAAGATTTGTTGCCAGGCGTTAACCAACATCGAACCAACCGGTCTCCTGGTAACCGAACATTCTCGAACCACCTGGCCTGACCTGCGATAACAGCCGAATCTCGCAATAGTTTTCGGAAGATTAACCAGACTTCTGGTCAATTGTGTTTCGATGACGGATACTGCACTGGGCACGTCGGCGAGCCGGGGCGTCGGCCGAGCTGCTGGACAACATATCCCGTACCCCCACCGGGTGTACGGCGAAAGAGTAGGAACTGCCATGACTGTCGAAACGATCGCAGTCGGCCAGGAAGACCACCCGCGCCACGGCCGCGCAGCGGGATTTCGCGACAACGTCTCCGGCTATCGAATCTGCGCCACCACCCCCGAGCACTCCCCCGAACTCTGGCACCGCTACCTGGCCGGTGCGCAGAACACCTACCGCCACTTCGGCAACGAGCAGGTACTGGATTACGACGCCGTCGCCGACGGCGCGTCGACGGCTTTGTTCTTCGCCGCTACCGACGCCGCCGGCACGGTGGTCGGCGGCGTACGGGTCCAAGGCCCCTACACCTGGGTTTCGGAGGTCGCCTCGCTCACCCCATGGGCCGGGCGGCCGGGCGCCGCGGATCTGAGCCTGATGATGGCCCGGCGCATTCCCCGGGGCGTAGTCGAATCGCGGGCGGCCTGGGTCGACCGCAATGCCGCCCGCCGCAGCGATCTGGCCGCCGCGATCTCCCGCTGTATTGCGCACGCACCGCGACTGCTGGGCGTCCGCTACAGCTTCGCGACCGTCGCCGACTTCACCACCGAACGACACCGCGCCACCGGAGCTGTCGTCGCGCAGGCAATCCCACCCGTGCCGTACCCGGACGAGCGTTACCGAACGGTGCCGATCTGGTGGGATACCAGTAGCTACCACCTGTTTGCTGACAGGTTGCAGTATTTGATGATGCGTGGTGAACTTCGCGCTATGGGAGTAGCTGAACCGAGGTCTTCGCGATCCATCCGGGCGCTGCACCGCGGTGGGGAGGAATGCCGGTCACATGCTCGGTGAAGCAGATCTCGGGGTGGAGTACCGCCCGCTGATCCTGAACCCGGCCGACCCCGACGACGAACGGGCACTCGCCGGATTGCGCAGCACACCGCATATCGAATTCAACGATCTGCGCGGCTTGCTCGCCGCCGAGTTCGGCAGACTCAACGACCCCCCGGAGACCACCGAGGGTCCGGCGGACGACCGCTGGGTGTACTACCCGTGGCGGCGCAGCGTTCTGGTCCTGCCGGGGCCGCAGACATTCCGCGCTGTCCGGCTCGACCGCAATCGCTACAAACTCACCCGGGCCGAACAGGATCGGCTACGCACCCTCACGGTCGGGGTCGTCGGGCAGAGCGTGGGGCATGGCATCGCCTACACGCTGGCCCAGGAGGGGGCGTGCGGGGCGCTGCGCCTCGCCGACTACGACGAACTCGAACTGTCCAACCTCAACCGGGTGCCCGCCACCCTGTTCGATATCGGCGTGAACAAGGCCATCGTCACGGCCCGCCGGATCGCCGAACTGGATCCCTACATACCGGTGGATGTGCGCGGCGGTGGATTGGACGCCTACTCCGTCGACGAATTCTTCGAGGAACTGCACATCGTCGTCGAGGAATGCGATTCCCTGGATATCAAACTGCTCGTGCGGGAAGCGGCCCGCCGCCGGCGGCTACCGCTGATCATGGAGACCAGCGACCGCGGCCTGCTCGATGTGGAACGCTTCGACCTCGAACCGGACCGGCCGCCCTTCCACGGCCTGCTCGGCGATGTCGCGGCCGACCAGCTGCGCGACCTGTCCACCCGGGACAAAGCTCCCTACGTCGTGGGATTGCTCGGCGCACATGACCTGTCCGCCCGGATGGCGGGCAGCCTGGTCGAGGTGGGCGAGACCTTGAACAGCTGGCCGCAACTGGGCGGCGACGTCGTACTCGGCGCGGCCAGTGTCGCGACGGCGGTGCGCCGGATCGGGCTGGGCAGGCCGCTACGGTCGGGCCGCGTCCGGCTCGATATCGACCAAGCCCTCGACACCCTCACCGATCCGGACCTCGATACCGACGGCCCCAGCGCCGATATCGAAGCGGATCCGGCACCCGCGACACCGCTCGAGCGGATCCTCGAATGCGCGCAGCGGGCACCGTCCGGCGGCAATATCCAGCCGTGGACGCTGCACACCACGGGCTACGAAATCCACATCACGCTGGACCCGCGCTACACCACTGCCCTGGACATCGGGTATCGCGGCAGCGCCGTCGCGGTGGGCGCGGCGCTGTACAACGCTCGCGTCGCAGCGGCTGCCTGCGACCGGCTCGGCCCCTACGAGCTCATCGAAGCCACCGATCCCCCACTCACCGCGATTCTCCGTCCGGGAACCGGCACCGACCCGGTACTGGCCGCGGATTATCCGGCTGCGCTGTCCCGGGAGACCAACCGCCGGATCGGCCACGGCGGCCGGATCCCGGACTCCGTCCTGTCCGGGCTCGCCGCCGCGGCCGCCGCCGAGGGCGCACAGCTGCGGGCCGTCATCGATTCTGCGGCCCTGCGTGCGATGGCCGAGGTGCTGGCCGAATCGGACCGGGTCCGCTACCTGACCCCGCAGCTGCACAGCGAAATGTTCGCGGAGATGCGCCGGCCCGGGGACGACCTCACCGACGGTATCGATACCCGATCACTGGAGCTGGCAGCCGACGAACGAGCAGCCCTGCAGATCGGGCGGCGCGCCGATGTGATGGCTCAATTGCACAGCTGGTCGGCGGGCGCCGCTCTCGGCGATTACGCCCGCGACCGGGTACGTTCCAGCTCTGCCGTCGTCGCGGTCACCTTCCGCCCCGAACCGGGCGTCCGGGGCGGCGGCTTGACCGATTACGCCAACGCCGGAGCGGCAGTCCAGCGTGTCTGGATCCAGGCGCAACGCTCGGGTCTGGCAGTGCAGCCGATGTCGCCGGTGTTCCTGTTTTCGCAAACCCGTACCGAACTGGATGCACTTTCTCCGGCGTACGCGGATAGACTGTCCACACTTCAGGGTCGTTTCCTGGAAATACTGGAAGTGCCGGAACAAGAAAGCGTGGCGCTGGTACTACGCCTGAGTTATGCGGCAGCTGCCAGCGTGCGGAGTAAGCGTCGCCCGGTACCGGGCGGAGAGCTCCGCGGTTAGTGTGATCGGAGATCAGGTGCCTCGGCGGACACTCGACTCGCTGGTGACCGAAGTCGCCGCGGAGCTGATGGGCGTCGACTCGGCGACCATGGTGTCGGCGACCGAACAGGTGCTGGCCATGCTGATCGACTACTTCGATGTGGACTTCAGCTATCTGCGCCACAACGATCCCAAGACCCGGTCGACGGTGCTGGTGGCCGAATGGCCGCCGCGTCAGGACGTACCCGAGCCCGATCCACTCAAGGTCGTCTATTTCGACCAGGCCGATTCGGTATTCCGGTCGCTCGAGCACGCCACCGAACCATTTCTGGTCCCGGCCAGTGCCGCCGACTACCAGCAGACCATCCACTCCGCGTCCGGGCTCGGCGATATCAGCTCCGCGGCCGTCCCGCTGGTTTCCCGGGGGAAATCCACCGGACTGCTCGGGTTCGTCAAGGTCGGCGACCGGGACTGGAACAACCGCGAACTCAATGTGCTCAAGGCGATCGCCACGCTGTTCGCCCAGTTGCAGGCACGGGTGGAAGCCGAGGAACAGCTCCGGTTCATCGCCCTGCACGACGATCTGACCGGGCTGTCGAACCGGCGTGCGTTGCTCGAACATATGGAACAGCGGTTGCGGGCCGGCAGTCCCGGGCCCGTCGCGGCCTTCTTCCTCGACCTGGACCGGCTCAAGGCTCTCAACGATTTCCTCGGCCACACCGCAGGCGACAAATTCATCCGCACCCTGTCGGAGCGGCTCCAGGACAATCTCGACCCCAACGATATGATCGCCCGCCTCGGCGGCGACGAGTTCGTCATCGTGCCCGCCAAACCCATGGACACCGTCGCCGCCGAACACGAGGCGACCCGGATCCGGGAACTCATCAGCCGGCGGGTGACCGTCGGCGGTGAATCGGTGAGCCGCGGCGCCAGCGTCGGCGTGGCCGTCGGTGTCCCCGGCGAGACCACCGTCGCCGATGTCCTGCGGCGCGCCGATCACGCCCTGCTGTCCGCCAAATCCGGCGGCGGTAACGGGGTCGCGCTGTTCACCGACGCGATGCGCGCCCAGTTCGAGCTCCAGGACGATGTGGAACTCAATCTGCGCAGCGCCGTCTCCGACGGATCGCTGATCCTGCACTACCAGCCCGAAGTAGACCTGCGCACCGGTCGCATCGTCGCGATGGAGGCCTTGGTCCGCTGGCTTCATCCCACCCGCGGTCTGCTGCCGCCCGGTGCCTTCGTCACCGTGGCCGAGGCCACCAACCTGGCCGGTGAGCTCGGCCGCTGGGTTATCCGCACGGCCTGCGCGCAGTTCGCGCGCTGGCGCCGGCAGGGATTGGCGACCAATATGGTCATGCGGATCAACGTATCCCCGGTGCAGCTGGTGAGCTTGGATTTCGTCGAGCGTATCGAGGATATCCTGCGTCATTTCGGGATCGACGGTAGCTCCATCTGCCTGGAGATCACCGAGCATGTGGTGGTGCAGGATCTGGCCCGCACCCAGGTGACGCTGCGCGGGCTCAAACGAATGGGCGTACAGATCGCCATCGACGATTTCGGCACCGGCTACTCCTCGCTCTCCCATCTGAAAGCGCTGCCGGTGGACGCAGTGAAAATCGACCGCGGATTCGTCCAGCGGCTCGGGGCGAGCACCGACGACCTCGCCATCGTGAAATCGATTATCGGCCTGGCCGGGTCGTTCGGGCTCGGCGTGGTGGGCGAGGGTGTGGAAACGCCGGTCGCCGCCCGCACACTGGTCGGCCTGGGCTGCTACCGGGCCCAGGGCTTCCTCATCGCCCGGCCGCTGCCCGCCGACGAGGTCGGTGAACATCTCAGCGTGGGCCGAATCCCCCTCAACCTCGATCTTCCGCGCGCGGGCCGCGACCAGCCCGACCGTTAGCCGGCCCGAACCGAATAAACCCCGAACCAAATAACACCGGAAGTTAACCGGCTGTTCGACGGCCCGGTTCCGGCGGGCACCCAGGCCCGGCCACGATCGGCGGCGTGCGCATCGTGCAACTGGCCAACTTCTACGGACCACGTTCCGGAGGTTTGCGTACCGCACTGCACCACCTGGGCGAAGGGTATGTAGCCGCCGGACACGAGGTAATACTGATCGTCCCCGGGCCACGCCGCGCCGAGGAGATCCTGCCGGGCGGGGTCCTGCGCGTCACGCTGCCCGCACTACCCATTCTGTGGACCGGTGGCTACCGCGCCGCCGACCCGCGGCGGGTAGCCGATACCCTCACCGGCCTGCGCCCTGACGCGCTGGAAGTTTCCGACCGGCTGACATTGCGCGGCTTCGGACGCTGGGCCCGGCGCCACGGTGTGGCGGGAGTGATGATTTCGCATGAACGGCTCGACCGGCTGCTGGGCCAGATCATGCCGCAGCGGTATGCCCGCCGCCTCGCCGATATCGCCAACCGGCATACGGCCGACCAGTACGACATGGTGGTGTGCACCACCGAATTCGCCCGTGCCGAATTCCGGCGGATCGACGCACCCAATGTCGAAATGGTTCCGCTGGGAGTCGATCTGGAGCTGTTCAATCCGCATCGCCACGATCACGGCCTGCGGGCCGACCTCGGCGTGCCCGGTCATCCCCTGCTGGTGCATTGCGGGCGGCTGTCGGTGGAGAAACGGGTGGACCGCAGTATCGAGGCAGTGGCCGAATTACACCGCCACGGAGTCGAAGCGCGCCTGGTGGTCGCCGGTGACGGCCCGCGGCGGGAATCACTGGAACGACGGGCCCGGTCGCTGCCGGTGCCGGCCGGAGGCCTACCCGCGGTCCATTTCACCGGTTTCATCACCGACCGCGCCGAGGTCGCCAGATTGCTGGCCACCGCGGATATCTCGCTGGCTCCCGGCCCGCACGAAACATTCGGGCTCGCCGCGCTGGAGGCGCTCGCCGCGGGCACCCCGGTGGTGGCCAGCCGGTCCTCCGCTCTCGCCGATATCGTGACCGCCGATTGCGGCGCCGTGGCCGCTGACGAGCCGGCCGCCTTCGCCCGGGCCGTCACCGATGTGCTCGCCCGGCCGGCCGGCCGGCGGCGGGACGCGGCGCGGCTGCGGGCCGAGCAGTTCACCTGGCCGGCAGCCGTATCGGGAATGCTGTCGGTACTGGACCGCTGACCGGCCGGTTCCTCCGGGGGTCGAGCGACTCGGCGCGCCACCTATTCCGTATCGCGGTGCCCGGCGCGCGCGGGCGGGCACCGCGAATGATCACACTCGGGCAGGCAACCGCCGGCGACCGCCGACGATATCGCCGATCAATTCGGTGTAGCCGTCGATCAATTCGGCCAGGCGGTGCCAGCGTTTACGCGCGTGCTGATCGCGCGCCCCGTCGGTTTCGATCACCTCGTTGGCATACACCCAGCCCCAGGCCATGCGGTCGATCACCGCGCCCAGTGTCTCGGTGTGGATCATCCCGTCGCGCGGTAGTGATCCGCGTTCGCAAATCCACTCGTCGATATCCTCCACCAGCTCCCGGCGGCGGTTGTCCACCTCGGCCACCAGCCGCAGGTCCCGCATGGCGGCCCGGCGCGCATGCAACGCCGCCAGCGCATGCGCCGAGCTCAGTAGATCGTGATCGGCGAATTCGGTCCCCTGGAAACTGCACAACAGCTGCGTCGCCGTAGGCAGTCCGCCCCTCGGGGGCACTACCTGCCGCCCTGTTCGAACGTCACCCGGCACCATCACACTCTGTTCAAACATGATCGGCTCTCGATTCGGTCGTACCGCTATCGGATAGGTTTTGTTCAGTCGGTGACAATAGTTGATACACATCACTGAGCGCCGGAGAAACGCACTATTGCATTCGCCCTTTGGAGTAGATCGCACTCGAAGGGTCAGTCGGCGGCCACGCAGAACGAAGCGACCCCCGGCCTATATCGGCCGGGGGTCGCGTGCCGGCACCCGGGTTCCGGGCCGGTAGGACCTTCGATCGTCCGATCCGATCACGGACTCGATTCTTCCGGCACTTCCGGCGGAAACGGATCCCGCAGACTCGGTGCGCCGGGAACCAATTCCGGAAGGTCGGGCATCGCGCCGACGATCTCGGTGATCGGCCCCAGCGCCTCGACCCGGTACTTCTCCGCGTATCGGGCGGCCTCACGCGCCACCTCAGCGATCTTCCGCGCGAGCGCATCCGGTTTCTCCCGCATCGCGGGTTGCTGCAGTTCGATCTCCACCACCACCCCCGCGGAGTCGACACTCACCTCGACCTGACCATCGACGGAACGGGCTTGGATACGAACCGTATCCAAGTGTCCGCGGATCTCGGCCAATCGCGCGATCTGGTCCTCGTATGCATCCATCGCGCGATGAACCTCCATACGGAGCTGCTGACCGACCTCGTCCCCGCTCCGGCCCGGCGACGGCTGCGTCATCGGGAATCATCCCCGAGCGCCGCGAACGCTTCGGCCCGATGCCTGACCATCATGGCCGCGACATCCGCCCTGCGCTCGTAGGGCCATGCGGTATCGGCCAGATGATGCAGAAGCCATCCGGTATCCGCCTCGTCCAAACGAGCCACCGCGAACAACACGATGTCCTCCATGACCAGCATGTGATCTTCGACCGGATCGATCTCGCCCCGCAGGAGCCGTAGCACGATATCCCGGGACAAGGGCAGATCCGAATCGCCCATACACCTTCACTCCACTCGGTTCCGCGACGCCGCCTGCACGACAACCGATGCACTCGTGCACCGGATGAAGCGGCCGCCCCCTGCTGGAGCACGGGGGCGTAGCCGGATTCGAGGGTATCCCGTCCTACCGGGATCGACACCTCACCCGCCGCCGCGGATCGGATGCCGCTGACGGCAACGGCAGTCGCCACCGATTCCCAACCCGCGACACTGCCCACCCCACCACTCCCGCAGACACTGCGCAGAACATACCGAACACCTCCGCCGAGAGTCTCGCCCACGCCGGAAATACCGCGAGCCAGCCGAGTTCGCCGGGTAATCCACCCCCGTCCACAGCTGAACAAACCGGGAATGGTGCCACGAGTACCGGAGGCGAACCAGCAACACCGGCCGGAGCAGCACCGGCGACGATCGCCGCAACGAGCGGTCCGGGCATACCGCCGACGCCGACTCGAACTTCCGACGCCGCGACTGTCTCCCCATCGCCCCGTGCGCAGGCAACAGGAAGGAACGACACCCCGGGGACCTTCGAACGACAACGACCGAGCACTCCCTGGTCCCGCAGCTCATCGCCTGCCGGACCACCGAACAGGGTATCGGCGCCCGCCGCCGAGCCCGGCGGGACAAGACCACCGTCCGCATCTCCGCCTCCGGCCGCGCAACGGAAAAACAAGCGAGACCAGCGTGAAACCCTCCCCGTGGATGCCGCGGCGCGCGATACCGGGAACGCCGCTGCCCAAACGAATCAGTTCCTCGTACAGGCACTGACAGCCCGGCACGATCTGCGGGTTGTCGGCTTCGACGCTCCGGGAATCGCCCCGGGCACATGCCACGAAATAGCGGTGGCGATCGATGATGTACTCACCGAACACCCCCACCTCGCACTCGGCGAATTCGTGATCGGCGAATGCGGGCAAGACGTCACCAGGCTCGAATGGGCCCAGGTGCCGGGCGAGCACGGGCCGGAGACCCAGATACGGCGGCTGACACTACAGTACGAGGTCGCGTGCAGGCCCGAGCTCTACTTCGAGAAAGTCCGCGCCGGGACAGCCCCCGGCAGGCCGGGCCCCGGCTCCGAGGAACGACCCGTGTACTGCGCAATCGTCCGAGAACTCGGTCACGCGCTCGATACTCTCGGTGGCCTGCACGCACGCCGGGTCGCGCAGCGTACCCTCATCGCCGAATATTTCGTGCTGCGCGGAGCCGAGCTGTACACAGAGACACTGGGCAGTGTCGTACACGGGTACCAACAGTGGCGGGACGGTCCTGGCGATAATGGCTCCGCGGGCGGCAGGTTCGATCCGGGACCGGCACTGGCGGACGCTTTCGTGGAAGTACAGCTGAACCGGGGAGAAGCCGGGGCGCCCGCTCGCGCGCTACGGCGATTGCTCGTGGAAACGGCGAGACCGTAATGGATCCACACTGCCTACGGGACTTCGGCAGCCGGCGCAGCGCCCGGTGCGGAGGCGTCGAACGGTGACATCCAGTGACCATTCGACTACCCCCTGAATTTCCGGACTGGCTGGTGTCGGCGTGCGCCGGCCATTTCCCGGAAGGTGACGAAGACGCCATGCGCCGCGTCGCGGTCGCATGGACGGATACCGCCGACACCTGCGATGCCATTGCCGTCCGGCACGCCGATACCGCCGGCCAGGAGAAACTCGCGATATCCGGGCAGGCCACCGAAGCGAAGGGAGCCCGCAACAAACAGCTCGCCGAAGACCTGCGCAATTCTGCCCAATGCTGCCGGCTCATGTCGGATCAGCTGAACACGGCAGCCCGCGATATCGAATACACGAAACTACTGGTGATCTTCACCGGAATCACGCTGCTGGCGCAACTGGCCATAGATATCGCACTGGTGGGCGTCGGCAGTATGAAAGCGGCGGCCGAAGCCGCGTGGCGGGCCGCGAGCAGAGCCGTCGCGGGGCGGGTCAAAACCGCGGAAGCCTCGGCAATGGCACGTCGTTCCGGTATACCACTGGCGAAGGTAACGGCGATCGGCGTGGGACTGGGAGCCGGAACCGGAGCCTTCGTCGATTTCGGCGCTCAATGGTGGCAGAAAGAAGTTCTCGACACGCGGGACGAAATCGACTGGGGAAATGTCGGGCGCTCCACCTTCATCGGCGCTGTCGGCGGCGGCGCCGGTGTACTGACCGCACTGCGCCTCGCGCCCGGCATCAACAAAGCCATGCAGCGTATTGCGGGGAGGTCGTCGTCCAATGCCGTGCGCTACGGCGCCCGGATCTCGGGAGCTCTGCTGATCGGCGGCGTAGGAGGCCTGGGCGGCGGCGTGGCCGGCGCCGGCGCGCAGGTCATCGCCACCGGCCGGATGCCGACGGCGAGTGAATTCAAGGCCGCCATGGTCACCGGGTTCGCCAGCGGATTCGTCGGCGCGGCCTCGGTTTTCGCACAGCCTTTCTCCCCTCCGGGAACAACCACAGCGGCCCGGTCCTCCACACCGCCCGCCCCTGATCCCGGCACATCACCACCGGCGCATACGCCGCCGGGCGACCACTCACCGGTCAATACCACCGACCCCGCGGCACCGGGCAGCGAACGAGATTTTGCGGACAGCGAGCGCGTTTTTCGCGGCGGCGGAGGTCGACCGCCGACTGCGGTGATCGTCGACTACATCGACGAGCACCGGGACAGGTTCGGGGTCGGCCCGATCTGCCGCGTGCTGACCGAGCACGGGCTCAAGATCGCCCCGTCTACCTACTACGCCGCGAAACAGCACGGCATCAGCGATGCCACCTGGGCCGATGCCCTTACCGCAAACAGGTTGTTCGACCTGTGGAGCACGAATCGGGGCCCGTATGGGGTGCGTAAACTCTGGCACACCGCCCGCCGGGCGGGCCACAACATCGGCCGCAATCAGGTAGCGCGGCTGATGTGGCTGACCGGGATCGACGGGGTCGTGCGCGGGCGGCGCACCACCAGAACCACCGGACCCGGCCCAGCCGCTGAGCCGCGGCATCCGGATCTGATCGGGCGTGCGTAGTCGGTGCCGATGCGTCCGGATCGGTGGTGGGTCGCCGATTTCACCTACTGCTGGACTCTGGCCGGGTTCTGTTACACCGCGTTCTGCGTGGACGTTTACTCGCGGCGGATCTTGGGTTGGCGGGTGATGTCGTCGAAGACGACGCCGTTGGTGACCTCGGTGCTCGAACAGGCGTTGTTCACCCGCCGGAGAACCGATTTACGTTTCACCGCAACAGGATTGATACATCATTCCGATGCGGGGTCGCAATATACGTCACTGGCCTTCACCGAGGCATTACGGGATTCTGGTATCGCTGGATCCATAGGCAGTGTCGGGGATGCGCTCGATAACGCGCTCATGGAATCGGCGGTCGGGCTCTATAAAACCGAGTTGATCGACCGGAACCCGGTCTTCTCCGGACGCGCGGAGCTGGAGCGCGAAACTGCATCCTGGGTGCACTGGTACAACACCGCGCGCCTGCATTCCGCGATCGGATACCGGCCACCGGTCGAATACGAACACATCTACCATCAACAGACCATCTCGGCCGAGGTGGTCTGAACCCGGGTCTCCACCAGGTCCAGGACGGTTCATAACGCTAACTAGTCCGAAACATCCGACGGCCGACGGCCCCGAACTGAGAATCAAACCGATAGGTTCGGAGCATCGTCTCGACGCCGATCAGATTCGGGAGCTGATCACAGGTTACGAAGCCAGGACCACGGTGTACGAGCTGGGAGATCGGTTCGGGATCGACCGCAAAGCGGTCAGCAGGATCCTGCATTGCCATCAGGTACCGATGCGCCGCCGTGGCCTGACGCCGGAACAAGTGGACGAGGCAACCCACCTCTACGGCACGGGCTGGTCCCTCGCACGAGTCGGCCAGCATCTCGGCGTCGACGGCACGACCGTTCTGAACAAGTTCCGCGAACGCGGGATACCGACGAGGGACAGCCAGGGACGACCCCCCGTGTAATCGGCCGTCACAGGTTCGCGCCCTGGGCGGGGCATGTCGAACGTGGGAACGGGACGACCTGCGGTCTTCGCTCGGGCAGTTGGCTACAGAAGCCGATTGCCAGCTATAGAGCAGGTCTGGTCCGCACCACCCCGCGCCGTGGCCGTCCGACCATCTCAGGTCGTCGACGGGGCGCGACATCGCCGGTTCCCCGGACGTAGCGGCGGCGCACGCCGCCGCTACGGCGGAAAAGGTTTCGAAAGACGGTGGCGCGGGCCGGGGCTTGGCCAGGGAACGGGCGTGTCGGCGAGCTCGGTCGGCGTGGCAGCAATCGGGCAGGCAACAAGGCGGAGAGAAGGTTCACGCATCACCCGGCCCCGTCGGTGGATGAGGTGAACCGGTCGTGTTGTCGGCGTCGGTTGCAGCGGCAACTCGGCCACCCGGCCGACTTGCAGCGCGGATTGTGCGGAAATGCGGGTCACGCAGGCTATTCCGAGTCCGGCGGCGTCGATCTGAGCGGTGCCCGCGAGCGGATGGGTGCTTGCGGCGATCACGATCTGCTGTTCGCGGGCCACCAGGACCCGTTCGTGGCCGGGGCCCCGAACTGTGCGATGTTCTGTGCGCCCATGCCGTCGATGTAGTCCAGGCCCTCGGCGCCGAACGGCGCGAACGAGGCGATGAGCAGCACGCCCTCAACGATCCCCGGGACCACCGCCGCACTGGTTTGCGCGGTTCGGGTGAGCCGGTAGCTTTTTGGCTCGGTGGTCGAGAGTGCGGGTCGCACCATTCGCACTACGTGACGGGGTTGCGTAGCCACTTGTTGTGTTCAGCGCATCGTCGGGCGGTGACGAGAACGTTTGCAATGGCGGGCGAGGGATCGTTCGCGGGCCACAGCATGGAGAGCTCTGCCAGGATCGGCGGATCGACAACGTCGCGAACAACGATGCCGGCGGCGGTTGTCGCGGCATGCTCGGCGAATGATGCGGGGGCCAGGCCGACCTCGCGGCCGCCGGCCAGCCGGGCGAGCATGGCATACACCGGTGGTTTCTCGAATGCGCAGATCTCGGGTGCGGAGCCCGCCTCGTGGAATGCGTCGACGATGCCGTCGTAGTAGGCAGGCGCGAGGTGGCGAGGGAACAGCAGCAGTGTTTCGTCGCGGAGGGCTGTCACCGGGATCCTCGGTGTGTCGGCGAGGCGGTGGCGAGTGCTGAGGAGTGCGGAAACAGGCTCTTCGCGGAGGATCTCGCCGGCTACCCCGTCGACGAGCTGTGGTGAGAGGGCGAGACCGATGTCCAGGTCGCCGGCCCGGAGTCGTTCGGGCATCTCGGCGCTGAAGATCTCCCGAGGGTCGACGACGAGATCGGGGTGGGCCTCCCGGAGCGCATCCAGAAGTGTTGTGAGCGTGTCGAAGCCGGTAACCGGGGTGTAGCCCAGCCGAATGGTCGTTGCGATCCCTGACCCGGCCAGCCGGGTGAGCTGTACGGCTTGCTCCAGCGCTGCCAGTGCTTTCGGTGCCTCGCGAACCAGTGTCCGGCCTGCGGCGGTGAGCTGCACCTGGCGGCTGGAACGCATGAACAGCGGGGTGCCGAGGGTCTGTTCGAGTTTGCGGATCTGATGGCTCAGGGACGGCTGGGCGATGTAGAGACGGATGGCTGCGCGGCCGAAGTGGAGTTCTTCGGCTACGGCCAGGAAGTAGCGGAGGACACGGGGGCTGATATCGATAGACAAATCCTACCGATGGGCGCCCGAACAAGTCTTGGACGCCCACTCGGTGGCCACCGTACGGTCGTTTTCGGGCTGCGGAGACGTTCCGGCCTGCCCCGTCGAACCTCGTCGGAGCCGGTGTCCGTTCGCCTGGCCGACCTCCATCGCACAAAAGGAAACAGCGTGACGCGCACCGCAAAGTTCGGACTCGAAGCACTGCTCACCCCCGAGGAGAGCGTTCTGGTGCTCATCGATCACCAGCCTTACCAGTTCGCCAATCTGCACAGCCATGAACCGACCCTGATCGTCAACAATGTCGTCGGCCTGGCCAAACTGGCCAAGGTGTTCGACGTCCCGACGGTGCTGACCACGGTGATCGAAGAACGCGGCGGCTACCTCATCAAGGGCCTCCAGGACGTCTTTCCGGACCAGAAGCCGATCAACCGCACGTTCATCAACACCTGGGAAGACCGTCGCGTGGTCGATGTCGTGGAGAAGACGGGACGCAAGAAGCTGATCATTGCCGGGCTGTGGACGGAGATCTGCGTCGCCATGCCAGCCATCCAGGCACTGGACGAGGGGTACGACGTCTTCGTCGTCACGGATGCCTGCGGCGGGGTAACTGCCGAGGCGCACGATATGGCGGTGCGTCGTATGGTGCAGGCCGGCGTGGTGCCTATCACCTGGATGGCGGTGGCCGGCGAATGGCAGCGCGACTGGGCTCGCGAGTCGACGACCGGCGGGGCCGGGGAGGTCATGGCCGAGCATGGTGGCGGTAGCGGGGTAGCGCTCGCCTGGGAGCTGCAACTACTGGCGACACCCACCTCTGATGGTGCTGTTGCGTAACGCCGGCGACCCACCCCCGGTTGTTCGTCCGAGGGAGTTGCATGATGGATGCTCGCAGATCGAGCTCGGCATCAACAGCTTCGGCGACCGGCCCCGCATCGACAGGGGCGAGATCGTTTCGCACGCCCAGGCGATCCGCGCCGCGGTGACCGAGGCGGTTCCGGCGGTCATCCCCCGAGTCCGCGAGATCCTGGCCGAACAGCCCACTGCCACGGCGGGGACGACACGATGACCGCCACAGGCGGCATCTGAGATTCACCATGCCGGTGATCCGATTCCGCGTGTACGCGGAATCGGATCACGCAGTGTCCATTTGCGGCAAGTGGCCGGCCTTGGGCTGGTCGGCATCGAAGGTGAACCGACGTGCTCACTATGAGCCCTCACATGGACTCGCGTAGCGGTGCGATCCGCGCCGTCACACCGATGTCGTGCTCTCTGCTCCATTATCTGCCGTGACCTATCTCGAGCCGACCAGGAGATCAGAACATGTCTCAGGGTGAATCAAGCTTGTCCAGCGCTGAGCGTGGCCGTCGAAGGAGGCCACTGGTTGCGGGTGTCGCGGTCGCGGTAGTGACCGCCATTGCCTTGGCGACAGTTTCGATCGTGGCTTGGACCGGTCGCGATGACACAGCGGCGACGGAAAACGGCGATACGGTGACACCCGACGTCGCAGCACTGGCGGGCCCGCTCGCCGATCAGGAGCTGGTTTGGGAGGGCTGTGATTTCAACGACGACGGCCCGCCCCTTCCGGACGCGGACGTGTCCAATGTCGAGTGCGCGACGATGAAGGTGCCGCGGGACTGGCTGAATCCGGATCCGGAAGTTACCTGGGATGTTCGCATCTCACAGGCGCGCAACATCGATTCTTCGGACCCCGATTATCACACCACGGTCATCACGCATCCGGGTGGACCGTACGCATCCGGGCTGTCCTACAGCACCGCTGTCCAGATGTACACCCCGCAGCTGCGCCCGAGGACGAACTACGTCAGCTTCGACCAGCGTGGCCTCGGCCGGTCGAGCCACGCGGAATGCGAATACGAATACGATCCGGCCGACGGGCCGTCGGCTGCCGCGCGGGCGATCGGCGAGGCATGCTCGCAGGATCCCGAGGTGGCGACGATGACAACCGAACAGGCCGCCTATGATATGGATTTCATCCGCCATCTTCTCGGACTCGAGACGGTGACCTATATAGGCTACTCGTACGGCACCTGGCTGGGTACCTGGTACGGCAGCCTCTTCTCCGACAACATCGAGCGGATGGTCCTCGACTCCGCGACGGACTCGACCCAGGAATCCATTCAGGCCCTGTACAACTCGGCCCACGAGGGCCGCGACCGCCAATTCCGCCTCCACATGATGAACTGGATCGCGCGTAACAACGCGACCTTCGGGCTCGGGTCGGATCCGGAAGCGATCTGGCGGCGATACTTCTCGGCGACAAGCACGCCCGAGCGAACACTCGCGGCGCGCTATGCCTGGAACGCGGTGAACGGCCCCGTGGCATTCTCGAACCCCCTCGGGTATCCGGCGGCGGGGAGCCTCGTGACAAGCATCATCGCCGAAGCCGAAGCTCCGGCGGAGTCGATCGGCCCCGCGGAATCGGCCGCCCGCATCATCGATCAGGTGGACCTGCCCGACCACCTGATCGCCGCCGCGCATGATAGGCTCGCCGGGCTGGCGGCGACAAGTCACGAACAGCCCGGGAAACCGATCCGGGGCACGTTCGACTATGTCATCGAGTTCACCGCCTGCACCGATGGGCAGTGGACACAAGGTCTCGACTACTGGGAGAAGTTCCACGAGCGCACGGCACCCCTCGCGCCGTTGTCGGCGCAGCTCGGGCTACTGGTCACGCCGACGTGCGCGTTCTGGCCGACCGACTCGACGATGCCGACACCGGACGACAGCTTCCCGCAAACCATCATCCTGCAGAGTGAGCTCGACTCGATGACGCCGTTCGAACAGGGGCGGGCGGCCGGCACCGGGCTGCCGAACACGAGCCTGATCGCAGTCGACAACGAGAGCGTCCACGGTGTCTTCCCCTACGGCACCGCGGAGGTGGACCGTCCGGTGATCGACTTCCTGCTCGGCGGCGATCGGCCCGCGCGGACGATCGTCGCCATGGGGAAACCGTTGCCTTTCGAGCGGGTCACATACGAGTCGTGGACACCGCTCGACGAGAACGCCGAGCACACCACCGAAACCCCCATGTTCACGGATCCGACGCACATCGCGCCACGTTAGATGTACTGGAGAGCGGAAATTTAGCCACCCGCGTCCATCCTCGGACAAGGTCGTGTCCGAAGCATGGGAGGCCGCGGACGCGTTCGCATCGGCGATTCGAGAATCGGCGTCGTTGAGCGGACTCTCGGTCCGAGTTCATCCAACTGCGGGTTTCACAGATCAACAGGTGCGCGTACTGCGTAGATCTGCATTCGCGCGAGGCGAGACGGGCCGGGATAGCGCAGCAGTAGCTGGACCTGCTACCGACATGGCGGCGCCGGATTGAGTGTCGGAATTGGCTCTGTCGCACTTGAGTGGTATGTCGATGATCTCGACGGCACGATGTTCCGGCGTGTGAGGTGAATGCGCCCGCCACCATGGCGTTTCCAGGGCTGTCGCCGCTGGTGGTGGAGGATGTGGTCGACGAGGGGTCGTCGGGTCGTGGTGTGGGCGCGGACGCCCGACGGCCTTGGCGAATGTCCGGGATGCGGTGCCGGGTCTACACGGGTCCACGGCTATCACTGGCGAACGGTGACCGATATGCCGCTCGACGGGCGTCCGGTGACCGTGAACGTGCAGGTCCGGTGACTGGTGTGTCCGACGGCTGACTGCTGCAGCACCTTTCGCGAACAGATGGCCGGTGTCCTGGAACGCTACCAGCGCCGCACGCCACACCTGACCTGGCAAGTACAATCGGTGGTGCGGGAACTGGCCGGACTCACCGGCGCCCGGCTGCTGAAATCCGACACCCTCGCCACATGGCCGGCCGCGCGACACCCGGCACGGACCACGACACCCCGTCAACGCCCCCACAAATGCCTCCGGGGCGCTGACCAGCGGTAAACCGTCGGTCGGCGCCCCGGAAGCCCGGTTCGGACAACTCTCAATTTGTGGAGCTAAGGGGAATCGAACCCCTGACCTTCTCGATGCGAACGAGACGCGCTACCAACTGCGCTATAGCCCCATACGGCTCTGCGAACCGCGCTGTGTCACTCTAGCAAATCAGGTGACATTACACCGAATCGAGGTTCTGACCTGCGATTATTCGACTACGTGGGCTGACCGGACAGCACCATCCGATCCCGTTCACGCCCCCGCGGCGCGGCGGATATCGCCGCCGCTGGCGCGGTGGCGCACCGTCCGGGCGATGCTGGCGTCATAGGCGTCCAGGTGCTCGAAGACGGGGTCTTCGTCGTCCGGTTCGAGCAGCTGCGAGCGACGCCGCAAGGCGCGGGCGGTATCGCGGTCCATACCGGGCCGGGCGGCCGCCGGGGCGGACTCCGCGGTCTCCTCGGGCTCACCGTCGAGGTCCCGGGCGCGGTCGGCCAGCCTAGCGCTGCGCCGGCGCCGGATCTCCTGTTCTATCCGCACCTGCTTGCGCAGGTATCCGAGATAGGTGACCAACGACAGCAGTGCGCCGCCGCATCCCCACCAGAAGAGTGGGCCGATGGCCACGGCGAGACCACCGCAGAGCACCGTGCCGAGAATGAGGGCGACCACGGCGCGCTGCCGGAAGGTGTAACGGGCGGCGCGGGCGATGGCGTCGGCTTCGGGGTCGTAGCCGCCGCGTCCGCGCCGGGTGGGCACGAAATCACCCTCGTCGTCGCCGGGCTCTTCCGGCCCGGGCGCACGCCGAGTGCCGGCGCGGACCGGCGGTATCCTGGCCGGCGCGGTGTCCATCATGTCTCCGCCGAGAGGTTCGGTTTCGGCGGCAGTATCGCCGGCCGGTTCCGTTTCCTCATCTTCTCCGGTATCCGGGTGACCCCCGGATACCTCTGGGGTTTCGATATCGTCGAAGATATCGGCCGGTTCGTCGCCGGGGTCGGTATGCGGTAGTTTCTCGTCGGCCTCGGTGACGGTCTCCTCGGCTGTTGTGGTCATGCGATCCTCCGCATCGTTGCCGTGGTGACGCTTTCGATAGGGCCGGCCGGACCGCTTTTTGCGGACATACCCACTTCTCTTGCGCCGTTTGGAATCTCCACGATGCAGTACCCGCGTAGCCAGCGCGGTGTCCGTTGTCCGGCGGATCCGCGGATGCCGGTCGGCCAGGATAGGGAACAGGACGAAGACCCACACCACGACCAGGCCGATCCACAGGATCGAGTTCGCCATCGTCGTCAGCACCTCCGTCCGCATGGTCAACGTCGCAGCCCACGCCATGACCGGTGCGTCCCGACGCCGGAGTTCTTCCCCGCGGGCACGTCTCGCAGATCGTGGTACGAGCTTCCCGCCGATGGCGCGAGGCGCACCACCGACGTCCGTAGGTTAATTCCGAGTAGGGGTACAGCACGGCAGGCGCGCCGTGCACATACGCCACATGAGTCACATTTCCACCAGCGCGACACCGAGCAGGCCGGTTCCGGGAGCCGGTTCAGCGCAGCGTCAACCGCCCTTCCCGGGCCAGCCGGTCGACCACCCTGCCGGACAGTTCCTCCGCCGTCATGGCAACAAGCAGATGATCGCGCCAGGCCCCGTCCACATCGAGATACCTACGCAGCAACCCTTCTTCGCGGAAGCCGACATTGCGCAGCACGGCCTGACTGGCCAGATTCTCCGGGCGCACAGTGGCCTCGACCCGATGCAAGCCGACCGGGCCGAAACAGTGATCGAGCCCCAATGCCAGGGCCGCGGTCGCCACCCCCCGCCCACCCAGGTCCCGGGTGACCCAGTACCCGATCCACGCCGAACGTAGTGCGCCGCGCACGATATTGCCGACCGTGAGCTGGCCGCCGAACGCGCCGTCCACCTCGATCACCAGCGGAATCATCGCCCCGCGCCGCGCCTCGGCCTTCAGGCTCGACCACAACGGCGGCCAGTTCGACGGATGGTTACGCGCTTCCCAGGCGCCCCGCCCCGTCGGCTCCCACGGTTCCAGATGGTCGTGCTCTCGTAACCGGATCCGGCTCCACGCAGCGGCATCCCGCAACCGCACCGGCCGCAAGGTGACCGCGCCGGCCCCCACCCGCACCGGGCCCAGATGCGCGGGCCACCCGGGATGCTGCGTAGCCCGGAATACGTTCATGGACTCCACTTCTAGCCGCGCTGTGCCAGGAACGCGACTCGAACCTTGTCACCGGTGCGAATCTCGGTGTCGTCGGGCTCGACCACGATCAAACTGTTGGCCTCCGACATCGCAGCCAGCAGATGCGACGAGCCTCCCGCGATATTGCCCAGTGGCTGCACCAGGTACTCACCGGTGGCCTCGTCGCGCATCAGCTGGGCCCGCAGATAGCCTTTGCGGCCGGCCATCGACTGGATCGGAGTGATCGTGCGGGCACGCACGATCCGGCGCATCGGCTGCCGCCGGCCCAGCGCGATCCGGATCAGCGGCCGCACCATGACCTCGAAAACCACCAGGGCGCCCACCGGATTCGACGGCAGCAGGAAGGTCGGCACCTCGTCGCGGCCGAGCCGGCCGAATCCCTGAACGGATCCCGGGTGCATAGCGACCCGCGCGATCTCCAGTTCGCCGAGACCTTCCAGTGCTTCACACACCTGATCCGAGGCCCAGCCGCCGACCGCACCCGCGATCACCACCACCTCGGCGCGCACCAGCTGCCCCTCGACCACATCGCGCAGCCGGCGCGGGTCGGCGTCGACGATCCCGACCCGGTTCACATCCGCGCCCGCATCGCGTGCGGCGGCGGCCAGGGCATAGGAGTTCACGTCGTAGACCTGCCCGGGCGCGGGCATCCGGTCGATATCGACCAGTTCTTCCCCGATGGAGATCACCGACAGCCGCGGGCGCGGATGCACCAGTACCTTGTCCTGCCCCACCGCGGCCAGTAGCCCGACCTGGGCCGGCCCGATAATCGTGCCCGCCCGCACGGCCACATCGCCGGGTTGCACATCGTCACCTGCGCGGCGCACATAGTCGCCGGACCGGACCGGTTCGTACACCTTGAGCCGTCCCCGGCCACCGTCGGTGAAATCCAGCGGCAGTACAGCGTCCGCGAGGGTGGGCAACGGCGCCCCGGTGGCCACTCGGACAGTCTGCCGCGGCTGCAGCCGGATGGGCTGGCGCGAGCCGGCGAGTACCTCACCGACCACCGGCAGAGTCAGATCGACCAGTTCGCCGTCCTCGTCGCGAATATCGGCGCCCGCGGATGCCACATCCACACTGCGCACGGCGTACCCGTCGATCGCGGCCTGGTCGAACCCCGGCAGCGGCCGTTCGGTCACCACATCCTCGGCGCAGAGCAGCCCCTGGGCCTCGGATATCGCGACCCGGACCGGTCGCGGCGCGACGGCCGCGGCCGTCACTTTGATCTGCTGATCCTCGACAGAGCGCATCCAGCCCTTCCCGATGTCCTCGCCGGCGCAGGCGATCTCATTCGTCCACGGTGAGTTGCGGATCCCAGTCCGGACTCAGCCGGTGCTGGAGCCACTCGCGTAGCGCCGGACCGTATTCGTCCCGCTCCAGCGCGAAATCCACCGCAGCACGAAGATAGCCGCCCGGGTTACCCAGGTCGTGGCGCGACCCACGGTGGACAACCACGTGTACCGGATGTCCTTCGTCGATCAGCAGCGAAATCGCGTCGGTGAGTTGCAGTTCCCCACCGGCACCCGGGCCGATACGGCGCAATGCGTCGAAGATCGCGCGGTCGAGCAGATAACGACCGGCAGCGGTGTAGGTCGACGGCGCCTCGTCCAGGCTCGGCTTCTCGACCATACCCTTGACGCGCATCACGTTCGGGTTGACGGCGTCGGGCACCGGCGCCACATCGAAAACGCCGTACGCGCTGACCTGATCCTTCGGGACATCGATGGCGCACAGGACGGATCCACCGCGTTTACGCCGGACCCGGTTCATCACATCCAGCACCCCGCACGGCAGCACCAGATCGTCGGGCAACAGCACCGCGATGGTCTCTTCATCGGGGTCGAGCACCGCTTCGGCCTGGGCCACCGCATGCCCGAGCCCCAGCGGTTCCTCCTGCACGACGGAGGTGACATCGAGTAGCCCCGGCGCCTTACGCACCTTCTCCAGCAGCTGGAATTTCCCGCGCTCGGCAAGAGTACTCTCCAGCACCAGGTCCTGCACGAAATGCGCGGTGACCCCGTCTTTGCCGGGCGAGGTCACGATAACCAGCCGCTCGGCACCGGATCCGGCCGCCTCACTGGCCACCAGTTCGATGCCCGGGGTGTCGACCACCGGCAGCAATTCCTTGGGAACGGTTTTGGTGGCGGGGAGGAATCGGGTCCCCAGCCCGGCCGCAGGTACGACGGCCGTCCGGAATTCCGGTTTCGACGGGTGTGCTTCCCCGTTCCCCTGCACTGCGGCCTCTGCTGTCATATACACACCCTATCCACGGTGCTCCCCGTTCAAACGGCTGTCTATATCGGCGCGCCTCCCGCACCCGGGTTTCGGCCGCTCGGCCGATACGTCCGGCCCCGCGTGGACAGATCTACGCTCGACCGGTCGCGGCCGACTGTGCCGAATCCCGGCGAACCGACGCCATGCCGGATGTAATCCGACGGCGCGGAACCCGGCGCATAGGGTGGTCGCCGTGCGGATGCCCGAGGAGATCGACAAGCAGGCCTGGCGGGCGACGATCCGTGCCCGGCGTCTGCAGGTCTTGGACTCGGTGCGCGCCACAGAGTCCGCCGCGCTCGCGGCGGCAGCGGGCCGGCTGGGCGACACCGGCTGGGTATGCGCCTACGTTCCGGTCCGCGGAGAACCCGGGTCGGTGGCGATCGCCGAGGCGCTGCGGGTGGCAGGGAGCCGGGTACTGCTGCCGGTGACCCGTGAAGCCGGCCCGCTGTACTGGGGCGAATACACCGGTGCGGACGCTCTGCGCCCCGCACGCTACGGCCTCCTCGAACCGCAAGGCCCAGTGCTGCCACCGGAAGCTGTCGCCACGGCCGGGCTGATCCTGGTTCCCGCCCTGGCGGTGGACCGGCGCGGTGTACGACTGGGACAGGGCGCCGGATACTACGACCGGACGCTCGGCCTGGCCGACCCCGCCGCACGCCTGATGGTGGTGGTGCGCGACGACGAAGTCGTCGAGCACCTACCCGAAGAACCCCACGACATCCGCATCCCCTGGTCCCTCACCCCGACCGCCGGACCGACCCGCCTGAACACTCGCCTGTGATCACCACAATGGGTGGGCCCGCCCGGTTCGGGAGCGACGGAGCGGTCGAGCGAAGCGGAGGAGTGAAGAACCGGCCCAACAGGGCCCCACCCTCGAGACACGGAGCGTCTCCGAAATTACAGCCACGCCCGTCACGGATGGTCTGCCCCCAGACCTCCCCGGTGACCAGGAGTTACCCCGGGACCACGATTGACCACGTCCCGATCCGGGCATCCGCACTATTTGCGCCGGCGCCGATGACGCACCGGGTGAAGATCAGGTTCACCCGACCCCGGCCCAGGGCGGATCACCTCGCTGCCGAGACCCTCGGCACACCCTCGTACCTGCGGGAATCAATCCGCAATTGGCACTGTTGGCACTGTGGCCTGTAGAGTGCTAATTCTCGAATACCGCGGAGGACCCAGTGCCAACCTATTCATACGCGTGCACCCAGTGCGACAACCGCTTCGATATCGTTCAGTCGTTCACCGATGATGCACTCACGGTGTGCTCGGAGTGCTCCGGAGCGCTGCGCAAGCTGTTCAACTCGGTGGGCATCGTCTTCAAGGGCAGTGGCTTCTACCGGACCGATAGCCGCAGCGGGGCATCGTCGGCCAGCGAACCGGCAAAATCGGACAGCTCGAGCTCGTCCGGTTCCTCGGATTCCGGCTCCGCGAGTTCGTCCAGCTCCTCCAGTTCCTCCGGCTCGTCCGGTACTTCGTCGGCACCGGCCGCCGCGGCCAGCTGAGCGAATACCCGGCACCGGGATCGGTGCCCCGCGCGCTGATTCATCCACAGCCCGCGTGTTGTCCAGAATCAGCCCACGGCCGAGCCGAGGCGGAATTTCCGCCCATACGCTCGGCCTATGAGTCGTCTACGCCAGCCCTCCTCAACCCGCGCCCGGCTCGGATCCGGGGAAACCTGGCGTGACGCGTTCGCCAACCGGCCGCCGTGGGCGGATACGGTGCTGGTGCGGCGAATCCTCGCCGGTCTGTGCGCCGTCGCGGCTGCCATACTTTTCCTCCGCGAGGATCCCGAACGCGCCCGTATCTCCGTGGTGGTGGCCGCCCGTGACCTCGCTCCCGGCCATCTGCTGGCGCCCGCGGATCTCCGGCTCGCACGGCTGCCACCGGGCGCGGCGCCCGACGGCGCGGAGACCGATCCGGCCGCGTTGACCGGTGCGGTCCTCACCGCGGCACTCCGCCCCGGCGAGGTACTCACCGATGTCCGGATCGTCGGTCCACGCCTGGCCGAGGTGGCGACCGGATCTCGGAATGCCCGCATCGTGCCCATACGGCTCGCCGATTCCGCCATCACCGAAATCCTGCGCGCCGGCGACCGGGTGGACGTTGTCGCCGTCGACACCACGGACCCGGCGCTGGCCGCGACACTGGCCGAGGACGCCGCGGTGGTGCTGGTTCCCGAACCCGCTGCCGAGCCGGGCGCGGGCCGGGCCGAGCCGGTGGTACTGGTGGCCCTCGAAGCGCGGCGCGCGGCCGCAGTCGCCGCGGCCTCCCTGAACAGCGCGCTCACGGTGATCTTCCATTGACGTGAAACGTAGCGTGCAAGCCCGGTCCTCCAGGGCCGGGATGCCGCATCAACCGCTTCGCAATCAGGGCCCGAGGTTTGTGGCGATCAGAACCGCTTCCCATCATTACTGTCGGTGGCGGTTGTTACCGTGTGCGGGTGCAGCTTCGGTACAACTTCCGCGTCTACCCGACGCCGGACCAGCAGGTCGCGCTGGCTCAAACGTTCGGGTGCGCGCGCGTTGTGTACAACGACAACCTCCGCGCCCGCGAACACGCGTATGCGGCCGAGGTGAAACTGTCGGATACCGAGGTTCAGCGGCGGGTGGTCACCGAAGCCAAACGCAGTCCCGAACGGTCGTAGCTGGCAGGTGTGTCGTCGGTGGTGCTGGTGCAGGCCTGCCAGGACGCCCGTGCCGCGTATCGGAACTGGTTCGACTCGCTGTCCGGGAAACGCAAAGGCCCGAAACTCGGCAAACCCCGGTTCCGATCCCGGAAAGACCATCGCCAAGCGATCCGGCTCACCCGCAACGGTTTCGGTGTGCGGGCGAATCGGAAGCTGTACGTGGCCAAGGTCGGTGAACTGAAGGTTGCGTGGTCGCGGGAGTTGGCGTCGGAGCCGTCGTCGGTCACGATCGTCAAGGATTCGGCGGGCCGGTATTTCGCGTCGTTCGTGGTCGCGGTCGAGGATCAGACGTTGCCGGAGGTCGACACCGAGGTGGGTATCGATCTGGGACTGACGACGTTCGCGGTCATGTCGGACGGGCGCAAGATCAACAGTCCGAGGTTTTTGCGGCAGGCCGAGCGCCGGTTGAAGAAGGCGCAACGGTGTCTGTCTCGTAAAGAGAAGGGCTCGCAAAATCGGGTGAAGGCCCGGATCAAGGTCGCCGAAGCGCATGCCCGGGTGGCCGATACGCGCAGGAATTTCGCGCATAAGCATTCCACGCGGATTATTCGCGAGAACCGAGCGATATTCGTGGAGGGCCTGTGCGTGAAAGGTCTCGCTCGTACGAAGCTGGCGAAATCGGTGCACGATGCCCGGTGGGCCATGTTCACCCGGATGCTGGAGGAGAAAGCTCGCCGGTACGGCCGTACCTTTGCCAGGGTGGATCGCTGGTTTCCCTCGACCCGGATGTGTTCGGTGTGCGGGGTGGTCGGAGACGCGAAGCCGTTGCATGTGCGGGAGTGGGCGTGCGGGTGTGGTGCTGTGCATGATCGTGATGTGAATGCTGCTCGTAATATTCTCGCCGCAGGGCTTGCGGAGAGTCGAAACGCTTGTGGAGGGGCGGTAAGTCCGGCCGCGTAGCGGACGGTTCGCCTCGGTGAAGCAGGAACCCACCGGAGAACCATGTGGTTCAGGAGGAATCCCGGCCGTTCACGGCCGGGAGGAAGTCAAACCCGAAAAGGGCCCGCCGCGCATTTGCGCGAGGGGCCCTCCGGGTAGCCGATCCGGCCGATGCGGGCTTGCCCGGCCGGGAAACGAGGCGTGGCCTGTCAGCCGAGGCTGAACGGCTGACCCCACAGCGTCACGACGGACATGACGTTATCGGTCTCGACCTTGACCTTGACGAAGGACCGCGCCTGCGCGTAGCCGCCGCAGCCGTTCAGGCCGATGGTGGTATCGGACCAGGTGACCGAACCGCTGTTGCCCTTGAACTTGTTGTTGGTCGAGTGGTCTTCGTTGCCGTAGTCGTCCGGCTTCTCGATATCGAGCACGTAGAAGGAATCGGCCTGGCCGGGGCCCAGCGTCAGGTTGCCGCCGACCTCGCCCGAGGGGGTGACACTGCCTTCGGAATCGATCTCGGCGTCGGCGCCGCCTTCGGCACCACCGCCATCGATGTTGACCTGGCAGCCCACGACGTAGCCGGGGTAGATCTTGCCACCGACATCCTCGCCGCCGCCGGAGATCTCGACCTGGGCACTACCGGACACCCAAGCGTTGCGGTGCACCGGGGTGGAACCCATGGACGGGCTGATGTTGGCGGATTCGCCGACCATGCGGACCGTCACCACGGTGCCGTCGGAGAGGGTTTTGACGATTTCGCCGCCGGGCAGCGGAATGAAGGTGTCGGCGTTGGCGGCGCCGGTGGAGAACAGGCCCAGCGCGACCGAGGCGGCCGCGCCGACACCGGCGAGGCGCGCCAGATTCTTACGGGTGAACATGTGTTATATGCCCCTCTGGGGTTGAATTCGCTACAGCGAGAGTTGGTGGGGTGAATTCGACCGGTGTCAGCGCGTCAGCCGATGCTGAACGGCTGCCCGTAGAGGGTGGTCTTGGAGTAGTGGTCGCCGATGATCTCGACCACGGTGTAGGCGCGAGCCTGCGCGTAGCCGGCGCAGCCCTGGATCTCCATCTCTACGTCCTGGTATTCGACGGAGTAGACGCCGGGCTTCTCGATGTCCTTGTAATCGATCTGGACGAATTTGACCTCACCGGGGCCGAGTTCGAGGCTGGTCGAGCCGCCGAGGCTGCCGCCGTCCAGGGTGAGGCCGAGGGACCCGCCCAGGCCGATCGCGTCTTCACCGATGCTCACCTGGCAACCGACGATATAACCGGTGTTGAGCTGCGAGGCACCGTGGGTGGAGGAGTTGTTGGTGCCGTCCGCATTGGTCGGGCCGTTGTTCGGCCCGGCTTCGCCCTCGGGCGTGACCGAGACGTCGGCGGTGGCGTTGCCCGAGACCCACACGGTCCGGCCCGCACCATTGGCGGCCATCGACGGCGAGACGAGCGCGCTCTCGTGAGTGCGGGTGATCTTGACACCGGGGCCCAGTTTCTCACCGTCCGGCAGCGGAACGAAGGTGTCCGCGTTGGCGGCACCGGTGGAGAACAGACCCATGGCCACAGCGGCGACAGCGCCCACGCCCAGGGCGCGCGCGCCGTGGCGCAGACCGGTGGTGCGGTTCTTGCTCATATTTCCCCTCATCAAGGTTTTACAGCGACACCCGACTTCGCAGCGATCGATGCCGGGGCGGCCCGAGAACAGGCTCCATAGAGCTTGAGTTACGGCTGTAGCCACTAGATGAACCCGAAACCACACAGCCGGTGAACACTCGGCTACCGCGCCACCGATTCGGTGTGGCATACGGATGATTCGCAGGTAACCAGAAGGTGACCGACGCTGGGGAAACTGCCGGCAACAGATAACCGGCCTGCCGTACACGGGACAGGCCCGCCGCTGCTGCGACGGGCCTGTTTCTGTGCCGGGAGCGTTCGATCGGTTATCAGCCGAGGCTGAACGGCTGACCCCAGAGGGTCACGTAACTGATCACATTTTCGGTCTCCACCTCGACGCTGATGAACGACCGCGCCTGGGCGTAGCCGCCGCAGCCGTTGAGGCCGATGGTCTGGTCGGACCAGGTGACCGAACCGGTGTTGCCGCCGAAGCTGTTGTTGGTGGCGTGGTCCTCGTCGCCGTAGTCGTCGGGCTTCTCGATATCGAGGACGTAGAACGATTTCGCCTGGCCGGGGCCGATGGTCAGGTTGGCGCCGGTTTCTGCGCTGGGGCTGACATTTCCTTCGGTATCCATATCGGCACTGGCACCGCCCTCGGCTCCGCCGCCGGCGATATTGACCTGGCAGCCGACGACATAGCCGGGGTAGATCTTGCCGCCTACGTCTTCGCCGCCGGCGATCTCGACCTGCGCGCTACCGGAGACCCACGCGTTGCGATGCACCGGCGTAGCGCCCATCGACGGACTGATGGTGGCCGATTCGCCGACCATGCGCACGGTCACCACCGTGCCGTCGGACAGCGTTTTGACCAGTTCACCGCCGGGCAGCGGCACGAACGTATCGGCATGGGCGGCTCCGGTCGAGAACAGCCCCAGGGCGAGAGTGGCAGCGGCGCCGACACCGGCCAAGCGCACCAGTTTGTTTCGGTTGATCATGGTTGGACCCTTCGAGGGGAAAGCTCGCGAATCGACGCGAGACGAGGTTCGTTTCGATACGACGGGACGGACCGGGCGGTTCAGCCGATGCTGAACGGCTGGCCGTACAGGGTCGTCTTCGAGTAGTGGTCGCCGATGATCTCGACCACCGTGTACGACCGCGCCTGCGCGTAACCCGCACAACCCTGGATCTCGATTTCGGCGTCCTGATACTCGACGGAGTACCTGCCGGGTTTGGTGATGTCCTTGTAGTCGATCTGGACGAATTTCACCTCGCCCGGGCCCACCTCCACCCCGACCGATCCGCCGACGTTTCCGCCGTCGAGACTCAAACCGAGAGATCCGCCCAGACCGATCGCCTCGTCGCCGACGCTGACCTGGCAGCCGACGATATAACCGGTGTTGAGCTGTGAGGCTCCGTGGGTGGATGAATTGTTGGTGCCGTCCGCGCCGGTCGGTCCGTTGTTCGGACCCGGTTCACCTTCGGGCGTCGCCGTGACGTCGGCGATCGCGTTACCGGAAACCCACACGACCCGGCCCGCGCCGTTGGCGGCCATGGAGGGCGAAATAACGGCATGCTCACCGGTGCGGGAGATGGTGACACCCGGGCCGGCTTTCTGGCCGTCCGGTAGCGGCACGAAGGTATCGGCACTGGCAGCGCCCACCGACAGAAGGCCAACGGCGACAGCGGCCGCGGCACCGATACCCGCGATCCTGGCGCCAGTACGTACACCGTCGGTGCGGTTCTCGCTCATATTTCCCCTCATCATTCGGACAAACAGCAGACCTTCGAGCTCGGACACACCGCTCTCCGGCTCAGACCAGTGTTTCGCTCGTTTGTTACCTACAGGTGACCCGTTGTTATTTCGGTGCAACACCCAAAAACAGACAATGCACACGAAAGCGACCGGCTGACCCCGTATTGCAAGCTCGCCGAACCGCCTTTGCGGCGGTCGACGCACCGAGATCAAGCGGTCGATAACAGGTTGGACAAAGCTTCTTTTCGCTATACGTTGATGTGATCTATTTCACATCTACGTATAGCGAAGCACGCACGTGCAGGTCACTTCCCATAGCAGAGATGCCGTCCCCCCACCCAGAAACGGTAAAAGTCCGTAAACAGATCGCCCCATCGGCGCATGGAAGAAATAAAAGACGCGCACCCCCCGGATACGCATTGTCGAAATTCTTGCGAGTCCAGTTCTGGACAATTGGCCCGAAAATCTACCCCGTTACCCTCCGGAGATAGCGAACCCGTATCGCAATATAACCGAATGTGTTGAGCGCCAAGCTTTTTACGCTTCAGCCCGCATCCCCGTGATGCGGCGGAACCTGCGAGCGCAGCCAATCGTCACCGTCGCGGTCCATTGACGAACCGTCGTCCCATTCATCGCGCGTAGTACTCGGCAGCACCTGACCGAAAACGCGATCCGCACGTGCGATATCCCCCGCCCGGCGTCGTGCCCGGCGGGGGACCTCGGGGGTCTCCCCTTCACTCATACCGCATGCCCCGGCTCACTCCAGCAGACCGGACAGCTCGCCGATGACACGACTCGCCAACGGCCCCAGGGTGGCCATACCGTCGCGGACAGCGGCCCGCGTACCCGGCAGGTTCACCACCAGGGTGCTACCCGAGATACCGGCCAGGCCGCGGGAAAGACCGGCGTCCAGCGACCCCGCCACCCGGCCGGATGCGCGCAGCGCCTCGCTGATCCCGGGCAGGTCCCGGTCGAGAACCTCGGCCGTCGCCTCGGGCGTGACATCACGCGGCGACATCCCGGTACCACCGACCGAGATCACGATATCCACACCGCCGATCACCGCGGTGTTCAAGGCGTTCCGGATCGCCACCTCGTCCGCCTCCACCGAAACGGACGCATCCACCAGGAACCCCGCCTCGGTGAGCAGTTCGGTGACCAACGGCCCCAGCGAATCCTCGCCGCCGTGTGCCGTTCGATCGTCGACGACCACCACCAGTGCGCGCCCCGCCACAGGAGCATCGATTTCCATACCGCTCACCGTAGCGCCGATATCGGTCGCGGCGTGGCCGCCCCCGGTCACCAATTGCATCACCGTGCTCCTTCCACCGCGGCGGCGGCGAGGGTCACCTCGACCGTCTCCGAACCACCGCCCTGCCGATCCGTGTACGTCACTTGCACTTTGTCCCCGGGCTGTTTCGAACGCACCGCTGCCACCAGGGCATCCCCGGAGTCGATCGTACGATCGTCGAGCCTGGTCACGATCGAGCCCGCCGGAATTCGAGCCTGTGCCGCCGGGCCGTTCGGGGTGACCTCGAGTATCCGCGCTCCATGTATGGATTCGTCGCGCTGCACGGTCATCCCGATCTGAGCGTACGTGGCGTGACCGGTCTTGATCAGTTCATCGGCGACCCGCCGCGCCTGATCCACCGGAATCGCGAACCCGAGCCCGATCGAACCGCTCTGCTGACCGGCCGCACCCGAGGAACCCAGGCTGGCGATCGCGGTGTTGATACCGATCAGCCGGCCCTCGCTGTCGACCAGTGCGCCACCCGAGTTACCAGGATTGATCGCGGCATCGGTCTGGACGGCGTCGATCACCGGATTCGGCACAGTAGGGTCACCACCACCTTCACCGGTGGTCGAGACCGGGCGGTTGAGCGCCGAAACGATCCCGGTGGTGACGGTGCCGGCCAGACCGAGCGGCGAGCCGATGGCCACCACCGGCTGCCCGACCTGCAGACCGGCCGAACTGCCCAGCTCGACCGGTTTCAGATCCGTTTTCCCGCGCGCCTTTATCACCGCCAGATCCGATACCGGATCGGCACCGACCAGGGTCGCCGCGGCGGTACTGCCGTCGGCGAAGGTCACCCGCATATCGCCCCCGGCGCCGCCACCCGCCGCGACGTGGTTGTTGGTCAGGATCAGCCCGTCCGAGGACAGCACCACTCCGGACCCCTCGCCCTGCCCGCGGTTACTGGCCACCTCGATCATCACGACGGAAGGAGTGACTTCCTGCGCGACAGCCTGTACCGACCCCCTCGGCGCGTTCGCGGCGTCCTTGATTTCGGGCACCGGCGCATCGAGCGCATTGGTCGCCGCGGGCCGGCTACCGGAATCGGTGACCAGGGCACCGACCACACCACCTACGCCACCGCTGACCAGTGCCAGCGCGATCCCACCGGCCACCAGCCCGGTACGCAGTGAACTCTTCCGAGGCGCGGGGGGCGGGCCGGCGTAGAACTGCCCGGTATCGCCGGGCGGCGGCCCGCCGGGAGGGGGCGGTGCGCCGTACGGATGGCCCATCGCCGGGTACGCGGCCGTATCGCCGGGTCGCGGACCCGGAAACGGTTGCTCACCCGGATACTGGGCTGTGCCGGCCTGCCCCGGCGGCGCGGGGGCGCCGGGGTCATGGACCACACCCGGCTGGGGATGCGAGTTCGAGGGCGGCACCGGTCCTTCTTCCGGCCGGTCCGGCCGATTGGTGAAATCCTCGGTCATAGTCTCTCTATTCTGCTCATATTCCCTGTCCAGGGTGCCGAACACGACTGAGAACCATCTGAGATTGGTGTGTGTTTTCGGCGGCGCCTTCGGCACGACCGGTGGTTGCGTCGGGGGTTCGGCGAGCGCCCCGGGTGGGCCGGGGATCCGGTTCGGTCGAAGAGCAGGCAGATCACTGGCTCTGGCCGGGTAATACGATCCGGATCATCGCACCGCCGCGATCGGAGGTGTCGATGGCAATCGTACCGCCGTGTTTGGTGACCACCTGTTTCACGATGGCCAGGCCCAGCCCCGAACCGGGCATGGAACGAGACGCCGTTGTCCGGTAGAAGCGCTCGAAGACCAGTTCGCGTTCGGCCGGAGGTATCCCGGGACCGGCATCGGCGACCGACAGTTCCAGCAGCCCGCGCCCCGTTTCGGCCATCCGCACCCGGACCGGTTCACCGGGTGGGCTCCATTTCGCCGCATTGTCGAGCACATTGAGAATCGCCCGTTCCAGGGCGGCTTCGTGGCCGTAGACGAACCATGGCCGTAGTTCGGCGTCGAAGGCCACGGCACCGCGGCGACGGACCCGTTCCAGCGCACGTTCGGTGACCTCACCGAGATCGACCCGCTCGTACACCGTCTCCGGGGCGTCCTCGCGAGCCAGGTCCACCAGATCGCCCACCAGGTTCGACAGTTCCTCGATCTGCGCCACCACATCCGAGCGCAGTTCGGCCATATCCTCCTCGGGTATCGCCGGAGCATCGGGGCGACTGGAGGCGATCAGCAATTCCGTATTGGTGCGCAACGAGGTCAGCGGAGTCCGCAGTTCGTGACCGGCGTCGGCGACCAGCCGCCGCTGCCGGTCCCGGGATTCGGCGAGCGCCCGCAACATGGTGTTGAAACTCTCGGTCAACCGCGCGAGTTCGTCGTCACCGGTGACCGGGATGGGGGTCAGATCATCGGTACGGGCGATTCGCTCGGTCGCGGCGGTGAGACGCGCGATCGGCCGCAACCCGGTGCGCCCGACGGTGGTACCGGCACCCGCCGCGAGCACGACCCCGCAGGCCCCGACGGCGAACAGCAGCCAGGCCAATCGGTCCAGTACCTCGCGAGTGGGTTCGAGCCGTTGCGAGATGACCAGGGTGACCCCGGAGTCCATCCGCTCGGCGAGCACCCGCTGACTGTTGTAGGTGCGCAGCGACGATTCCCGTGTGCCCTGTGCCACCGCGACCTCTTCGGTGCCGATGGGTGGTGTGGTGGGCTGCGGCGGCAGGTAGACGGGGAAGGTCCCCGGTTTCTCCGCCCCCGACGGTGGAATCGGATAGATGAGCGCAACGCCGATATCGTTCGAGAACAATGTGGCCAGGCCGAGAGACTGGAACGCCATATCGTCGATATCGCCACTGATCATGGTGGCCGCGCGGGCATGCAGCTGAGCGTCAACCTGACCGTAGAGCTCCCGGGCGACCATCGCGTAGGCCGCGATGGAGGTGATCGCCACGAAGATCGCCACCAGCGAAGCCGCCAGCAACGTGACCCGCCAGCGCAGTGAAACGGTGCGTGTCAACGGGGTCGGCGGGCGCATGGGCGGTGGTTCGTCGGGCCAGGGCCGGCCGAGCGTCGCCACCGTATGTTTCTTGGCCGCCGAGCGGGGGGTACGTGCCATATCCCGGGCTTACGGAGGCGTTTCGCGCAGCACGTAGCCGACGCCGCGCACGGTGTGGATGAGCCGGGGTTCCCCGTCGGCCTCGGTTTTGCGGCGCAGATAGCCGATATAGACCTCCAGCGCGTTACCGGAGGTCGGGAAGTCGTAACCCCATACCTCCTCGAGGATCCGGCCCCGGGTCAGTACCCGGCGCGGATTGGCCATCAGCATTTCCAGCAGTGAGAACTCGGTCCGGGTCAGCGAAATGGACCGGTCACCGCGCGCAACCTCCCGGGTGACCGGGTCCAGGGACAGATCGGCGAACCGCATGGTTTCCGAGATCTCTCCGGGATCGGGCATGCGGCGGCGCAACAGCGCCCGCAGGCGGGCGAGCAGTTCTTCGAGCGCGAACGGTTTGGGCAGATAGTCGTCGGCGCCGGCGTCCAGACCGGCGACCCGTTCGGATACCGAATCGCGGGCGGTGAGTACCAGTATCGGCAGGTCGTCACCGGTGCTGCGCAGTCGGCGGCATACTTCCAGGCCGTCCAGTCTGGGCATCATGACGTCGAGTACCAGGGCGTCCGGCCGATCGGCGGTCGCCTTCTCCAGGGCGTCGATACCGTCCACCGCCAGATCGACGGTGTAGCCATTGAAGGTCAGTGAACGGCGCAGCGATTCCCGCACCGCACGATCGTCGTCGACCACCAGAATGCGCATTGCACCAGTTTGACCGCAGCGACTGAGAGGCTACTGAGAGGCCCCGGCCGGCGCGCGCGCCGCGGTGCCGACCTGGGGATTCATCGATCGGCGGACCGGCCATTACCGATCTGTGATATGCGGCGAAACCCGTTCATCATCCGCTTTATTCGCGGTATAACCGGCTGAACGTCCCGATTGCCCAGGGCTAACATGCACGGTATGTTCCGAGCGGGAAAAACTAGACCTCTGGTCGGTTCGGTGTGACATTCAACCAAAACTGAAACGGCCACGCACCAAATGAGGTCGATCGTGATGCGGAGGCGACAGAGGCGGATGGAAACCCCGCGACCGTGGCAATTCAGCCTGTCCAACTGGTCGGTCACCCGCAAGGTCGGCATCGTCCTGGTGTTGCCGGTCGTCCTGGCGACCCTGTTCGCCGTACTACGGATCAACAACGAGCTGCGCACTCTGGAACAGCTCGAAGCCGCGACCGAACAGTCCCGTGTCATCCAGCCGGTCGTCGATTACAACGCCGCGGCCGAAAACCTGGCGGTGACGGCCACCGCGCGAGGGTCCGATACCGAGTCCCGGACCACGGCGGCACTCTCCCGGTTCGATTCGGCCCACCAGGTCCTCGAACGCGCGATGGACAGCAACGCCATCACACCGGCGGTCTCCCGTGAACTCTCCTCGGCGCTCACTCTGGGCTCCACGATGCGCAGCGGTATCGGCAACGGCTCGCCCGCCATGCTGGGCGACCAGGCCGATGAGATCTCGGTACGGGTCGGTAACGCGCTGGCACAGTCGCCCACTGTCGACAATCTCTCCGTCCAGCGCTACTTCCTGCAGTTGAGCGCCGTCCAGGCGGCGCGGCGCTCGCTCACCGCCCAGCGCCTCGTGATCAGTTCGCCCAGCGCCGTGGACAATCCGGCGCTCCGCGCCCGCGTCCTCACCTCCGGTGGCGCGGAGCTGACCATGATCCAGCAGTACGGCCAGTTCCTGCCGGATGCGTCCGGCGGCATCCGGCCACTGCTGGACGCGGTCCAGACCCGGCTGGCCATCTTCAGTCAGGGCACTCAGGGCGCATTGAACGATCCGGCCGCGCGCGACTCACTGGACGCCAGCCTGCAGGGCTACGACGCCACGACCGAACAGCTGTCCGCGACCATCACCGGCGCGCTGCACCACGCCACCATCTCCGCACAGAACATCGCGTTACGCGAAACCGCCTTGTTGATCGGGGCTCTGCTGGCCGGGCTGACCCTGGCGCTGGCCGTGGCCCGCACCCTGGTCATACCGGTGCGCCGGTTGCGCCGCGACGCCCTGGAAGTGGCCCATGTCCGGCTGCCCGAGGAACTCGAACAAGTGCGCGGCGGCGCCGAGACCCCGGAGATCGAACCGGTCGGCGTCCAGGGCACCGAGGAAATCGGCCAGCTCGCCCGCGCGGTCGACGAAATGCATCAGCAGGCACTCAACCTCGCCGCCGACCAGGCCCGCCTGCGGGTGCAGATCGGCAATATGTTCGAAACCCTGTCCCGGCGCAGCCAATCACTGGTCGAACAGCAGCTCGGGATCATCGAGGAACTGGAACACGACGAAGAGAATCCCGCACGGCTGCAGAGCCTGTTCCGGCTGGACCACCTGGCCACCCGGATGCGGCGTAACGGCGACAACCTGTTGGTGCTGGCCGGCACCGCGTTGCGCCGCGGTCAGCTCGACCCCGTCCCGCTCTCGGATATGCTGTGGAGTGCGGTATCTCAGGTCGAGGACTATCAACGGGTCGAGATCGGTCATGTCCCCGACGGGGTCGTGGCCGGTGAGCCGGCTGTCGATATCGAACACCTGCTCGCGGAGGTCATCGATAACGCGCTGCGTTACTCGCCGCCCAATACACCTGTGGCCGTGACGGTTTCGCGCGCGGTGGACGGCGGATACCTGATCGAGGTCACCGATCGCGGCCTGGGAATGGCCACCGAAGACCTGCACGCGGCCAACGCCCGGCTGGCCTCCGGTGGTGAGATCAATGTCGAAACCGCGCGCCGGATGGGCCTGTTCGTCGTCGGCCGACTGGCCAAACGCCATCAGATCACCGTCGGTCTGCGCCGTACCTCGACCATGGCCCAGCAGCCGGGGATCACTGCCAGCCTGCATCTACCGGGCCTGCTGGTCTCGCCCGACACCGGCCCGGACAACTCCACCACCCTCACCACGGATTTCTCCCTCGGCTCCCCACCTCAGCTGCCACCGCAGCCGCCGCAGTTGCACTCCTCCCCCGCCCTGCCGGCGCAGCCGCAGCCGCAGCCACGACAGTTGATGCCGGTCCCCAGCCTGCCGCAGAGCGAGTCCTGGCCGAGCCGTCCGGGTCCGGCTCCGCAGCCGGACCCGGTGCCCACCGCCGCCGCGCCCGGAACCACCGTCTCGGGCCTCGGCACCACCGCATCCGGACTGCCCCAACGGCGGCCGGCCGCGGATTTCCCGCCGATGACAGGTGCAGGCAACGGCCGGCCCGGCGCAAACGGCACGCGGGATACGTTCTCGGCGTTCGACCCCGTCGAGGAGCCCGAACCGGACGAGACACCGACCGGCTTGTGGTCGGAAACCCATAAGGCCCAGATATTCCCGGCTCCGGTGGAATCGGCGTACACCGGGCCGGGACCGGCGGACGACGCGCCGGTATCGATCACCTCTCGCTCGGGCTTGCCGATCCGCCGGCCGGGTATGGAACGCGAGGATCCATTCGGCCGCGCCGAACAACGCCTCGACGAAGCGGCTACCGGCCCGGCCACATCGAGCCGGCTACAGCCCGTCGGCGCCGCCACGCCCACCCCGATCTACCAGCGCATGGTGTCGGAGTGGCTGGTGGAGCCGGCCTCCACACAGGACGAGCCGCGCCAGGACTGGACGTCGCCGGCCGATGCAGGCTGGCTGGCCGCCGAAGATGCGGCGCGCCCCAGTTCGGATTCCACCACCGCCAACGGGCTCCCGATCCGCCGGCCGGGCGCGCAGCTCGTGCCCGGCGGGCTCGCCCCCGTCGAAGACGAGGCCCCGCGGAATCCGGAGGAGATCCGGAGCAATCTGACCAGACATCTGAGCGGCGTCCGCAGTGGGCGGGCCGACGCACAGCACAATGACGGAGGGCTTGCATGACCACCTCGAACGGCAGCACCGACACGGACGAGAACCTGAACTGGCTGGTCGCCAGATTCACCCGGGATGTTCCGGGTGTCTCCCACGCCGTCCTGGTCTCCGCGGACGGGTTGCTGCAAGCGGTCAGTCCGCATCTGCCCGCCGACCGGGCCGAACAACTGGCCGCTGTCACCGCCGGTCTGGCCAGCCTGTCCACCGGTGCCGCCCAGTTGTTCGACGGCGGCAAGGTGATGCAGTCGATTGTGGAGATGCAGCGCGGATACCTACTGGTGATGAGTGTCGGCAATGGGTCCCATATCGCCGTACTGGCCAACAAGCAGCACGATATCGGCCGGATCGGCTACGAAATGGCACTCCTTGTGGACCGCGTCGGATCGGTGGTCAGCGCGACCGCCCGATCAACCGTCTGAGCACCATGTCCCAATTCGGCCAAGCAAGCCCCAACTCCAATACCGGCGGGCCCGACTACGGGCCCGGCGCACATAATTTCGGGCCGGGAGCCCAGCACAGCGATCCCGCATCCGCGCAGTTCAACACCGGTGCCTACCGTTTCCGCCCCGAACCGGCGCCGAGTCCCCCGCGCCGAGCCGGACGGGTCCGGCCCTATGCCCTGACCTCGGGCCGCACCCAACCGGCGGTCGATCTGCCGATGGAGGCAGTTATCGAAACCATCTCCTATCATGCACAATTCGATTGGCCGTCCGGTGATATCCGGGCCGAAATCCTTCGGCTCGGGACCCACCAGCTGTCGGTCGCCGAAATCGCCGCCCATCTCGATCGCCCGCTCGGTATGGTCCGCGTCGTCATCGGTGATCTCGTCGTGGACGGCAACCTGCGAGTGCATTCGACTTTGACCGAGCAGGCGAGCTACGACGAGCGCCGGTCGCTGATGGAGAGGACATTGCGTGGACTCCGAGCCCTATAACAAGGCCGAGGGGGGTGCCGCGGCGGGATCCGATACCCGCGTCGCGTCGACCAAGATCGTGGTCGCGGGCGGCTTCGGCGCGGGAAAGACCACCTTCGTCGGCGCGGTGTCGGAGATCGTGCCGCTGCGCACCGAGGCCATGGTCACCAGCTTTTCCGACGGCGTCGACAATCTGGACGACACCCCGGACAAACAGACCACCACCGTCGCCATGGACTTCGGGCGGATCATCCTGCCCGGCAATCTGACGCTGTACCTGTTCGGTACGCCGGGCCAGCGCCGGTTCTGGTTCATGTGGGACGACCTGATCCGCGGCGCGATCGGTGCGGTGGTCCTGATCGACACCCGCCGGCTGGAAGACAGTTTCGCCGCGGTCGATTTCTTCGAGGCGCGCAACCTGCCATTTCTCATTGCGGTGAACCGCTTCCCGAACGCACCGCGGTTCGCCATGGCCGAACTGCGGGAGGCATTGTCGGTCCGCGAGGGGGTGCCGATCGTCGATATCGATGCCCGCGACGCCAAGGAGGTTCGCCAAGCACTGGCGGCCGTCACCGAATACGCGATAAACCGGCTGAAGGCACAGGAGTACGAGGGAGTCGCCCGGCATGGTTGACCTGCTGGCCGCGGAGACGGTCGCGACCGTCGAGCTGTTCACCATGGGCTACTGGCTCACTCTGCTGACCGCACTGGTCTCCGCCGTCGGCATGTTCGTCGGATTGGCGTGCGCGATCAACGGCCGCCGTTCGGTGCGGTTCCGGCCGATCTGGATCGCCGCCGCCGCCGTCTCGATCGGCGGGGTCGGGGTATGGCTGGCCAGCACCGTATCCCTTCTGGGTGTATCCGTGCCGGGTACGGTCCTGCGCTACGACGTCTCCGACCTCACACTCTCCCTCGTCTTCGCCGTCGCCGCGGTCTTCACCGGTTTGCTGCTCGCAGGTCGAGAATTCGATGTGAAGCGGATGGGCGGCGCGGCCGGGGCGATCGGCGTCGGCTTCGGGATCATGCTGTGGTTGCAGTTGTCCTCGGCCGCTATCCAGGGCTCGGTATCGGTGACCGTCTGGCTGTACGTGATCGCGGTGGTGATTGCGGTACTCGCCTCGTCGCTGTGTGTATGGCTGTTCCAGCGTTTCCGTTTCCCGGCCGCCCGGGTGGGATCGATCGTGATGTTCGCTGCCGGAGTGGCGGTGTTCTACTTCACCGGTATCGCAAGCCTGGAATTCCGGCCGGATCCCGAGGCGCAGCCGGCCCAGGGCATGGAGTTGTTCGGTTACGCCTTCCCGATGCTGGTCATCGGGCTGCTGTCGCTGGCTGTGCCGATCACCGCCGTTCTGGTGGCGCCCGAGCGTCGCGACGAACACCCCGCACCGGCCCGGAAGACCCCCGGGACGCCGGACACCACACCGGGCGACGGACCGGCGGGCGGTAGTTCGGCCGATGGCACCGGATCCGACTCGCCCGGACGCGAACTCCGGCCGTCCGCGGCAGCCGCGCTCGCGCAACGCGCACGGCCGCTGCCCGAGCCCGCTCGCTGACCGCCCGGTGGAGACAGAACTCGTGACCGGGGAGCAGGACACACTGCTGCGGGAGTTGTGGGCGCAGGTGCGCGCGCTCCGCGCGGAGGTGTCGGACCTGCGGGTCGAAATCAGCGAAATGGAAGCCACTGTGGCCGATCTCGTGGACGGGAAGGACGAGCCCGATCGGATACAACTGCCGTGGCCGGTTTCGCTGCTCCTGCTGCCGGCCGCGCTGACGCTGGCGCTGATCCGGCAGGTGGACGAACTGGCACGTGCCCTGACGACGGAATGTGATCCGGCACGAAGAGAACTGCCCGAAACCGTGCGTAAGACCCCCTGAAGTGGCGATGAGCGGGTCTCCCATTTCTGGGAGACCCGCCCTCACGCACGAGGATAGCGGGAACGTGTCCCGGAATCAGCACCTCCGGCAAGTTTTTCCGCTGTGTGCCGTGTCCGGGTCCGTAATCGCGGTATCCAGCAGTCCCTCGGTCGGCTATCGCCCAGCAAGCGGAAATGCCAGGTCGGGAACATTTCGACGCTAGCCGGACGATTGCCCGACCCCTACTTTTCCCTCGCGAAATGCGCCGGATAGGCCTGCCGCGGAGTTGGATTCATATCCAGGGGGCATGACAGATCAGCGGCGTTTCCACTCGTCCGGACCGACCACACCCCGCCGTACCGCCGCAACCAACCGGCGCGGTACCCGATACACGACACCACCGACCGTCACCGAAACCAGATCCGGCGCCGTGGCCTTCCAATTCGCCCGCCGGCTGCGCGTATTCGACCGTGACATCCGCCGCTTGGGGACCGCCATATCAGCTCTCCTTCCGGGCGCGTGCGCCGCGCTTGCCGTACTTGCGCTCGAATTTCTCCACCCGGCCCTGGGTATCCAGCAGGCGGTTCGCCCCGGTCCAGAAGGGATGCGAATCCGCGGTGACATCGACGACGAGCAGCGGGTAGGTGTTGCCGTCCGACCAGGTGATCGACCGCTCCGCGCGGGCCGTGGACCGGGTGAGGAACTGTTTGCCGGTACTCGCGTCCTCGAAGACGACCGGCCGATAGTCGGGGTGGATTCCCGGTTTCATCATTTCTCCTTCCGGGCGCGATCGCCCGTTTCGGTTCCCCGCCCCTCACCGGCGGCGGTGGGGCGGGGTTCATCCGGTGCACAGGGGTCGGTATGCCATTCACCGAACGGATCCGGCCATCGCGCCACCAACTGCGGGGCCCGTTCGACCTGCAGCAGTTCGGTGTCGTCCACGAGCGCCCAATGCAGCGCCTCCCGGATCTCGTCCGGATCGGCGTCGTGCACCAGGATGACCAGCGAGATATCGCGGTCGCCGAATCGCTCGTCCCAGCGCATCCCGGCTATGGCCAGCCGTTCCGGATCGGCGGCGGCACGCTCATCGGCCGACATGGCCGCCAGCCACCGGCCTGCGCCACCGATCCGGAGACCACCACCGGCCGATTCCAGCCACACCACCTCATCCGGTTGGGTGGCCAGCCAGATCCGGCCGCGGGCGGTCACCACACCGTCGAAGAGCATGTCCAGGGCACCGTGCAGCCGTTCCGGATGGAAAGGCCGGCGCGCGGCGAACTCCACCAGTTCCACCCCGTGGTCCGGCCCGAGTGGCGGCCGGCCGCGCAGCAGCGGCGCGTGCGCGTCGAAGATCCGGCCGCGGCGGGAGTCCGGGGGCACAAGGCTCAGCAGTGCGTCCACCGCGGCGGGTGTGATCGCGGCGGGCGATTCGGGCCAGAGCACCGGCGCCGAGGGGACCAGCCGGGAAAGTACGGCGCCCGACCGCGCGCGCTCCACCGGGTCCACATCCGCACCGCCCGCCACCACGAGCGCGTCGGCGAAGTCGACCTGCCCGACGGCGAGCTGCGCGACCGTCCGGTCGTCGTCGGCCCAGGCCCAGCCGAGCTCTTCGAGCGTCGCGTCGCCTGTGGCGGCGGCAGTCCACATACGGACATCGATCGCTGTCACCACCGCGGCCACACGCACATCGCGTGCCGCGGGCCCGTCCACTCGGCCGACGATTCCCGTGACCGGTATCTCGGCGATCCCTTCGCAGACCGCCTCGGCCTCGAAGGCGGGATCCAGTGCGAGCACGATGCGGTGCACCGAGGAGCGCACTGCCAATGTGCACAGCAGCGGCAGCAGATCCGCCTTCAACGTGCACGACACGCAGCCGTGGGCGAGCTCGTGTACGGATTCGGAGGTTTTTCCGGCGGAGCGCACGGTTCGGCGGACTATCCCCTGGCGGAGTTCGCTGAGATCGTGCCGGACGATCACGGTGCCGTCGGCCGCGCCGAGGGCATCGGCGACCAGACCGGCGGTTGCGGCCGGATCGCCGTGCAGACCGGCGACCACCACGACCGGAGTACGGCGATCGCGGTGGCCTGCGGATGCTTGTGCGGACATGGACACCACGACCCTTTCGGCAATGATTTTCATTTAGGACCGGACACACGCTACAGTGTCGAATCGCCGTTGTCGAAAACGATTGTCATCATCGCCTCGACGGCGGTCGCCATCGTTCTCCGTCGAAGGGAGCCGTTATGTCGGCCCACTGCCAGGTCACCGGCCGCAAACCCGGGTTCGGCAAATCCGTCTCACATTCACACAAACGCACCAACCGCCGCTGGAATCCCAATATCCAGCGCAAGACCTATTACCTGCCCAGCGAAGACCGCCGGATAACCCTGACCGTCTCGACCAAAGGCATCAAGACGATCGACCGCGACGGCATCGAAGCCGTGGTGGCGCGCCTGCGCGCCCGCGGCGAACGGATCTGAGGAGACCCCGATGGCATCCAAATCCAACGAGCTCCGGCCACTGGTCAAACTGCGCTCGACCGCCGGCACCGGCTACACCTACGTCACCCGCAAGAACCGCCGTAACGACCCCGACCGGATGATCCTGAAGAAATACGACCCGGTGATCCGCAAACACGTCGACTTCCGCGAGGAACGGTAATGGCCAAGAAATCCAAGATCGCCCGCAACGCCCAGCGCCGCGAGGTCGTGGCGCGGTACGCCGAACGCCGGGCCGAGCTCAAAGAACTCATCCGCAAACCCACCACCCCGGACGACGAACGCCTGGCCGCACAGGCCGCCCTGCGCCGCCTGCCGCGCAACGCCAGTCCGGTACGATTGCGCAATCGGGACACCGCCGACGGTCGACCCCGCGGTTATCTCCGGAAGTTCGGCCTCTCGCGGGTGCGCGTACGCGAGATGGCCCATCGGGGCGAACTACCCGGTGTGCACAAATCGAGCTGGTAAACCCACTGATCTCGTGAGTTAGGAGCCGGTCATATGGCAATCAAACGAGGCCCGTCGAAGAAGGCACGCGCCGAGCAGGCCCGCCGGCCGAAGAAGAATCCGCTCATCGCCGCGGGGATCGAAACCGTCGACTACAAGGACGTGAACCTGCTACGCACGTTCATCTCCGATCGCGGCAAGATCCGCAGCCGCCGGGTCACCGGCCTGACCCCGCAGCAGCAGCGGCAGGTCGCGGTGGCGGTGAAGAACGCCCGCGAAATGGCACTGCTTCCCTTCACCAACCGCTGATCGCATTCCTGACGCCGGGATGCCCGGTACCGCACAGCGGTACCGGGCATCCGACCGTCGAGGCACCGTAGCCCTCCGGTCATCGGCCCGCGCCCGGCCACCGCCACCGGCCCGCGCTGCCGAGCCCCGGCCACTAGAGTCGTCGGCATGATCTCAGCGCGCGGGTTCCTGGCGATTCTCACGATCTGCACCGCGCTGTCGGTCACGGCCTGTGGCGGCAACAGCGATAGCGGCGCGGAGCCGGGCCTGTCCCCTGTGCCGTCGGCGACCCCCACTTCGGAAAAACCTCCCAGCACACCGACCGAGGACCCCACCGCCGATCCCGGGCAGCTGTTCACCGCCGACCCGTCCATCGTCGGCGCCCATCCCATTCCCTTCACTTCTTGGACCCGCGTCGCCGAGGACCGGATCGCCGTGCATTTCGAGTCCGGAGTGCCCGCATGCTACGGCGTGGACGCCTCGGTCACCGAAACCGAAACCACGGTCACCGTGGAGCTCCGCAGCGGCACCCGCGCCGACGCCACCGACAAGATGTGCGTGATGATGGCGGTCTTCGGCACGCTGGAGATCCAGCTGGACGCGCCTCTCGGCGAACGCCGGGTACTCAGCGCGGCCTGAACCCGCGGCCGGCTGTCCATGCCCGTGCGGGCCCACCGCACCGGTCGATGACCAGAATTCCGGGGGCACAGCAAGTCTCGGCTTTTCGCGCCGGAGCGGATTTCCTAGTGTGCTGTGAATAGGACATCCGAACCGCCCAGCGGCCGACGACAAGGAAACAACAGAATGAAGCGTGTACTGGTCTCCGGCGTATTCGCGGCCGCGCTGCCCTCGGCTCGGTCACCGGCGTAGCGGCAGCGGCTCCCGGTCTCCCCCTCGAACCGGCCGCCCCGGCCGTAACCGCTCCCCAGCCGGTGAACGACACCCCCAGCGGCTCGGGCTTCATGCACGAACCCAGCGGATCCGGCTTCTCCGGCCCTATCTCCACCGGATCCGCCGAAGTTCTCAGCCACATTTTCATGCTTGTCGGCACCTTATCCGCCGACCCCTGCGCCCCGGGTTGCTTCCCGCTGTAACGCGGGGAAAACCGAGTCGCCCCCCAACCGGCCCGCGAACTGTGAAACCGACCCGGCGCAGGTGCTCGGTCTGACCAGCACCCCGACCGGACACAGCGACGAACGAGGCCACCACCAGAGCAGAATCCCCTCGGCCCAGCACGAAGCGGATCCACCGACTCCACCGCAGGCAGCGCCGGGGCAGAGTCCAGCGAGGCTCTGAAAGGACTTCAGCCCGAACAGACCGCAATCAACGACGCAACCGAGTCTTACGAGGCCCTGAAAGGTTTCGGCCCGTCCCTGCTGACCGCGCTCGATGCGATGCGACGCAGCCGCGAGTGCCGAGTGCGGACAGCGGGGACCAAGGGGGCCGAAACCCGCGGCGCCGCAGGCGCCGCAAAAGACACAGCTCAGTGGGCGAAGTGGCGGGCGCCGGTGAAATACATCGTGATCCCGGCCGCTCGGGCCACGTCCACGGTCTCCTGGTCGCGGACCGACCCGCCGGGCTGCACGATCGCCCGCACGCCCGCCTGGATCAGTGTCTCCGGGCCGTCCGGGAACGGGAAGTACGCGTCCGAGGCGGCCACCGAACCCTTGGCCCGATCACCGGCCCGCTGCACCGCGAGACCGACCGCGTCGACCCGGTTGACCTGCCCCATCCCCACCCCGACCGAGGCACCGTCGTGGGCGAGCAGAATCGCATTCGATTTCACCGCCCGGCAGGCGCGCCAGGCGAATGCCAGATCGGCGAGGGTTTCCGTGTCCGCCGGATCGCCGGCTGCCAGCGTCCACCCGGCGGGGTCGTCACCGGCGGCGTCGAGGACGTCGCGCTGCTGGAGCAGGGCGCCACCGCTGATCGGGCGCAGTTCGGCACCCGCACGCCGCGGGGGTTCGGAAATCAGGATGCGTACGTTCTTCTTGCGCTGCAATACCTCCACCGCACCGTCGGCATAGGAAGGCGCCACGATCACCTCCGTGAAGATCTCCGCGACCTGCTGCGCCATCTCGACGGTGACTTCGCGATTCGCCGCGATCACACCACCGTAGGCGCTCACCGGATCACAGGCATGCGCCTTACGATGCGCCGCAGCGATATCGACCCCCATCGCGATACCGCAGGGATTGGCGTGCTTGATGATCGCGACCGCGGGCTCGGCGTGGTCGTACGCAGCGCGCCAGGCGGCGTCGGCGTCGACATAGTTGTTGTACGACATCTCTTTGCCGTGCAACTGCTGCGCCTGCGCCAGACCGTGCGCTCCGGAGCCTGCGGTATACAGGGCGGCCGCCTGATGCGGGTTCTCGCCGTAACGCAGCACTGCCGAACGCTGCCAGCTACCGCCGATCCACGCCGGGAACTCGGTCTCGCCGGAGGGACTTCCGGTCAGCGTCTCCGCCATCCAGGTTGCCACCGCCACGTCGTAGCTCGCGGTGTGCTGGAAGGCCTTGGCTGCCAGCCCAGTACGTTCGGCGAGGGTGAATCCGCCCTCGGCCACCGCCTTGCGCACCTGGTCGTAGTCGCCGCTGTCGACGACCACGGCGACCGACGGATGATTTTTCGCCGCGGCACGCACCATCGACGGGCCACCGATATCGATCTGCTCGACGCATTCGTCCGGGGCAGCGCCGCTCGCGACCGTCTCGCTGAACGGGTAGAGGTTCACGACTACCAGCTGGAACGCCTCGACCCCGAGTTCGGCGAGCTGCGCGAGATGCTCGGGTTTACGGGTATCGGCGAGGATGCCCGCGTGTACGCGCGGGTGCAGGGTTTTGACCCGGCCGTCCAGGGTTTCCGGGAAACCGGTCAGCTCCTCGACCTTCGTCACCGGCACACCGGCATCGGCGATCCGGGCCGCCGTCGAGCCGGTGGACACCAGTTCGACTCCTGCCGCGTGCAACGCGGTCGCCAGCTCCACGAGCCCGGTCTTGTCGTAGACGCTCACCAGCGCCCGGCGGATGGTCTTGCGTTCACTCACCGGAGAACTCGCTCATCTGGGATCACTGCCTTTCGTCCATCGGAGACAATTCCGCGGGTGGCGACGGCGGCGACAACGTCCACCAGTAACCGTCGCTCCACGATTTTGATGCGCTCGTGCAGAGTGGGCTCGTCGTCATCGGGATGCACCGGCACCGCTTCCTGCGCCAGGATCGGTCCGGTGTCCACCCCGGAATCCACCAGATGCACCGTGCTACCGGTCACCCGGACCCCGTAGGCGAGTGCGTCGCGCACACCGTGCGCACCCGGGAACGAGGGCAACAGCGCGGGGTGGGTGTTGATGATGCGGCCACCGAACCGGTCCAGGAATGTGGGGCCGAGCAGCTTCATGAAACCGGCGCAGACCACCAGGTCGGGCAGGTATCCGGCGACCGAATCGGCGAGTGCGCGGTCCCAGGCCGCACGGTCGGGGTAGTCGCCGGCCGGGATGCGCACCACGGGGATACCCGCGGCCGCGGCATGCTCGGCGGCGGCGCATTCCCGGTCCACGCCCACGGCCCGGATCCGCGCGGGATACGCGTCGTCTGCGGCCGCTTCGATCAGCGCGCGCAGTAGCGAGCCGGTTCCCGAGGCGAGTACGACCAGGCCGGCCGGGGTGGAATCGGAGGGTTCCGGGGCGGTCAGGGCTCTACTCCTGGAGTTCGAAGGGGCGGTGGGCGGGCGCCACCCGGTGGCGTGACCGGACCCGCGGGCACGGATAGAGCCTAGTAGACGTGGTTCGCGACCGATCCGGCGGCAGTCGGCTGACCGATGTCCGCGGCGGCGCCCCGGCTAGCGCCGGTCGATGGTTTCGTCATCGGCCGGGCCGGGTTCGACCACTTCGGCGTCCACGATTTCGGTCTCCGACTCCACGGAATCCGACAGTGGCCGCGATCCGGGCTCGGCCGGCTGCCCGTCCACGACCTCGACGTCCAGCGGTGGTTGCGGACCGACCGGCTCGCCGCGGGGCTGCTCCAGCAGATCCGCGTAGCGGTCGGTGGAGGCCGCGGTATCTGCTGGCAGTTCGGGGAGCTTTCCGGCCGGCAAGGCGGCGACGTGCTCCGGATAGCCGGGGAAATACTCGTCGCGATCGTCGTCGTCGGCATCCGCGGGATCGAACAACGCGTCGGGATGGCGCAGCAGGGGGGTCGGGAACGAGACCAGAAAGGTCCGCGCGTAGAGCAAACCGGCGTACCCGGGGATGGCGAGCCAGGCGAAGACCGCCAGCGCGAAGATCGGCAACTCGACACCCAGCCGGCCGAAATTCCCCAGTTCCCCCCCGGCCAGAGCACCCAGGGCGGTGAGTGCGGCGCTTCCCAGTCCCGCCGCGGCGAGCAACGCCCACGGCGCGGCCGGCCGGTCGTAGCTCACCCGGGCCGATTCCACCCCGGCGTACACGCCGATCGCCGCCGGCACGATCAGCAGAACGGCCCACCAGAGTGCCGCCGGACCGGTCGGCACGGCCGCGAGCACGGGGACTGCCGGCACCGGACCGCCGACCACCGTGAACACCCCGGCCGAGGCGGCACCGAACTGCACCCCCGGGCCGACGAGTACGCCCGCTCCGGCGATCACCGCGTTGGGGAGGTACACCAGCGAGAGCAACGTCAAGCCGAGTACATCCACGAAGTTCTCGGCGCCGGCGTAGGTATCGCCGACCTGTGACCAGTTCAGCAGGAGTCCGGCCACGATCATGACGGCCGAGGCGGCCAGTAATCGCAGGACCGCCCGCCCGGCCACATAGGCGGCGGCGATCGCGTCGTATGGCAGGCGGTCGAAAATCCGGCCCCGGCACCGGAACACTATCCCGCCGCCCGCGGCGAGCAGATGCAGAACCAGCACCCAGGCGAATGCGGCCAGGGGGTTGGGACGTTGCAGGGCGATGGATCCCGACGCGTCTTCGGTGACAGCCAGGCAGACAGCGGTGATGAGCAGCGGCCCACCGGCCCCGGCCCCGAGCAGCCAGCCGATTTCGGCACGCGTGGGATCGGAGCCCGTGGCCGCCATGGCTTCCCGGGCAGCGGCCCACATCACCAGCGCGGTGGCCAGCACGGGCAGCAGACCCAATGTGGTGGCGCCGATGGTCAGTGGTACTTGATGCACCGCGAGCCAGCCCGCGGCGACGGCACCGCTGAGACCGGTGAGATCGCTACCGGCGGTGAGCAGTGTCGCGAGTATCGCAACCACGATGACCGCCAGGGCGAAGGCAGCGGGCCGAAAGGCGACGTAGAGCAACACCCGGGCGCGGTCGGGTGGTAGAGCGAGCGAGCCCGGTTCACCGGCCGAAGACGCCGAGACCCGGCGCCCACCCCGGAACGGCCGGTTCGACGAGGTACGCGGGGCACTCATGGATTTCAGAGTGGCAGTTGCCCCGGCGCGGGCGCTTCAGGCGCGCCGCGCCGGGGGCCGCCGAGGATTACTTCTGGTCGTCGGACTGGCGGAACGCGCGAGTGGCGTCACTGGTTGGGTCGGAGCCCTGTTCACCACCGAACGGCTGGGCCGGCTGGCCCGGCTGCTGCTGGGGCTGACCGTAACCGGCCTGCGGCTGCTGTGGCTGCCCATAGGGCGACTGCTGCTGGCCACCGGCGTACGGCGACTGCTGCTGACTGTACTGCTGCTGACTCTGCTGCGGCTGCTGACCGTAGGCCTGTTGCTGACCGTAACCCGGCTGCTGGCCCGGCTGGGCGTAGCCCGGCTGCTGCTGCTGGCCGCTGCTGTACTGCTGCTGGCCATATCCCGGCTGCTGACCGTAGCTCTGCTGCCCCTGGTACTGCTGCTGGCCATACCCCTGCTGCTGACCGGCTGGAAAACCGCTCGGCGCGGACGGCTGGGAACTCGGAGCGGAAAGAATTCCTGCGTCGAACAGGACAACAGTGACTGTGAGCCCGGTAAGAACCAACGCGAGGAACAGGACCAGATACAGGCCGACCTCGGCCTGGCGGCCGTCCGGCAAACTCAGCATCTGAAACAAGATGGTGAAGAAGCTCGCCGCGGCGACCGCCGCCGATGCGCCGACCCAGTTCTGCTTCGGCAGCAACGACAACCCCGCAAGCAGCCCCGCAAGCAACAGCAGGCCGGCAATCGGGGCGTCGACTTCGAACAGGTTGGCGGAGGTGTCCACGCCAGAAGGCACATCCATACCACCGGTATCGGCGCCCGCATAGGGGAGGAAGCCGAGCAGGAAGGCGAGAACTCCCACCGCGGCGGCACCGACGGTCAGGAGGAACGGCAGGCCTTTCCCGCCGGCCTCAGCGGCATTCGCACCACCGGCCGCCTGCGGCTGGCCGGGATTGGGCGGTACGGAGGGCGGAACGGGTGCGTTGTACCCGGAGCCCCCGGTCGGGTATGACATGTCGTCGTCTCCTAGGTCGAGTCATACGTACTTGACAGCTGAATTCCCTTTGACGCTACTGCACACACGCGTACAGGTCATCACCGAACAATCCAGCTGTGGATAGCCCGGACCGCATGGGCGGCGTTACCGCAGCGCAGCTCGGAAAGCAGAAGGCCGTCCGCGTGTGCGGACGGCCTTCCGAGTGCCACCGGCTCACCGGATCAGGCGCTGACCGCAGCCTTCTCCAGGATCTCGCGGGCCAGTGCGGCGGTTTCGGACGGCGTCTTGCCGACCTTCACACCCGCGGCCTCCAGCGCGTCCTTCTTCGCCTGGGCGGTACCCGACGAACCGGACACGATGGCACCCGCGTGCCCCATGGTCTTGCCCTCGGGCGCGGTGAACCCGGCGACGTAACCGACGACCGGCTTGGTGACATTGGCCTGGATGTAGGCCGCGGCCCGCTCTTCGGCGTCGCCACCGATCTCGCCGATCATCACGATCAGCTCGGTCTCGGGGTCCTTCTCGAACGCCTCGATGGCGTCGATATGGGTGGTGCCGATCACCGGGTCGCCACCGATACCGATGGAGGTGGAGAAGCCGAAATCGCGCAGCTCGTACATCATCTGGTAGGTCAGGGTGCCGGATTTGGAAACCAGTCCGATCGGGCCCTTGCCGGTGATGTTGGCCGGGGTGATGCCGACCAGCGCTTCACCGGGGGTGATGATGCCGGGGCAGTTCGGGCCGATGATCCGGGTCTTGGCGCCCTTCTCGACGTTGTAGGCCCACGCGTAGGCGGTGTCCTGCACCGGGATGCCCTCGGTGATGACCACGAGCAGCGGGATCTCCGCATCGATGGCCTCGATGATGGCGTCCTTGGAGAACTTCGGCGGCACGAACGCGATGGACACATCGGCGCCGGTCTTCTCCATGGCCTCGGCCACGGTGGCGAACACGGGCAGCTCGACCGCGTTGCCGTCCTTGTCGGTGTGCGAAACGGTGGTGCCCGCCTTGCGCGCGTTCACACCGCCGACGACCTGGGTCCCGGCCTTCAGCATCAGCGCGGTGTGCTTGGTGCCCTCGCCGCCGGTGATGCCCTGGACGATGACTTTCGAATCCTTGTTGAGGAAAATAGACATAGTTCTGTGTGTCCTTTGACTGGGCGGTCGACTCAGCGGGCCGCGAGTTCGGCGGCCTTGTCGGCGCCTTCGTCCATGGTCTGCGCCAGCGTCACCAGCGGGTGCGCGGCTTCGGCGAGGATCTTGCGACCCTCTTCCACCCGGTTACCGTCCAGGCGGACCACCAGCGGTTTGTTCGCTTCGTCGCCCAGGATCTCCAGCGCCTTCACGATGCCGTTGGCGACCGCGTCACACGCCGTGATACCACCGAAGACGTTCACGAAAACGCTCTTCACCTGGGAATCGTTCAGGATCACGTCCAGGCCGTTGGCCATCACCTCGGCGGAGGCGCCACCACCGATATCGAGGAAGTTGGCCGGTTTCACACCGCTGTGCTTCTCGCCGGCGTAGGCGACGACGTCCAGGGTGGACATGACCAGACCGGCACCGTTGCCGATGATGCCGACCGCACCGTCGAGCTTGACGTAGTTGAGGTCGTTCTCCTTGGCCTTGAGCTCCAGCGGATCGGTGGCGTCCTTGTCCGCGAACTCCGCGTGGTCGGCGTGCCGGAATTCGGCGTTCTCGTCGAGTGTCACCTTGCCGTCGAGCGCCAGGATCTCGTCCTGCGGGGTGCGCACCAGCGGGTTGACCTCCACCAGGGTCGCGTCTTCGGCGACGAAGACCTCCCACAGCTTCTGAATGGTCACCGCGGCGGCGTCCAGCACCTCGGCGGGCAAGTGGCCCTGCTCGGCGATGGAGCGGGCGAACGCGAGGTCGACACCCTTGACCGCGTCGACCGGCACCTTGGCCAGCCGGTCGGGCTTGGTGGCGGCGACCTCTTCGATCTCCATACCGCCCTCGACCGAGCACATGGCCAGGTAGGTCCGGTTGGTGCGATCGAGCAGGAAGGAGATGTAGTACTCCTCGGCGATATCCTTCGCCTCGGCCACCAGGATCTTCTTGGTGATATGCCCCTTGATGTCCAGGCCGAGGATGTTGTTCGCGTGGGTCAGCGCGTCCTCGGGGGTGGCCGCGTACTTCACGCCACCGGCCTTACCGCGGCCACCGACCTTCACCTGGGATTTGATCATCACCGGCTTGCCGATTTCCGCGGCGATCGCGCGGGCGTCCTCGGCAGTGTCGGTCACGCGGCCTTCCGACGAAGGCACCCCGTGCTTTACGAAGAGCTCCTTCGCCTGATATTCGAAGAGATCCATGTATTCACCGTCTCGTCTGCGTTGCTATGACAACGTCTTTGTTGGCGGCCCGACGTCGGTAGCGGGTCGTTCGGACTCTAACCACTCATAAGGACGGCCGATCGGGCACGTTCATCCTAAGTGGCACACGTCACGGGCGCCGCCGCGGGGAGGTCAAATCCGCAGGCCATGGCTACCGGCGAGTAGCTTTTCGATGGATACCCCGGCGGCACAGGGATGCGGCAGGCGGTTTCCCGGCAGCCGGATTCCGGGATCACCACACGACATCTCCGGCAGTGAGCTATCACCACCTTGAAACGTGATAAATGTCACAGTAACGTTTGGATTCGTCCTACCGCTTGCCGCGTCGCAATCGTTTCGTTACCGTCGAACCGATCGATGTCACAGCCCGATCACGAGCGTCGGCCAGGCGTGGTTGCTTGCGCATCCGGTTGTCGCGCGAGTAGAGATCTCCGTGATGTTGCTCCCGTGAGCAGGTTAAGAGAGGACGGCAGCTTGACGCAGCACACCGCTCCGCAGTCGCAGAGCCGTTCGGTGACAGCCTTCCCATCACGTCCCGCTCCGGCCGGACGTACCCCCTGTACAACTCTTCGGATGGCCGATCGGATGCGGATCCGCTGATGAACCACCACGGCACCCTGGATGCCCAGCACAACGGCCACCGGCACCGGCCCCGGAGCACCAGCGCACCGCCCGCCGAAGCCCCGCAGCCGTTCAACGCTTTCGGCGCCCCCGGCGACAGCCGGGCGCGCAGGCGTCCGCTGAACACCGCCGCGGCCTCCGCTGCCGCCGACTCCCAGCGCGGTGATTTCCAGCGCAGCGCCGCCGACGATTTCTGGTCGACCAACCAGAGCTGGGCCGAATCCGGCGACGCCCACACCGGCCGGGGCCCGTCCGAGCCGCAGACCACTGTGTGGTCCGAACCCCCACCCACTGCGTGGTCCGAGCCGCAGGCCGCTACCTGGTCCGAACCGCAGAACACCACCTGGTCCGAACCGGAGCCTGCCCGTCAGGACCACCGGGCCACCTGGTCGGAGCCGCAGACCGGACCGTGGCCGGAGCCGCAGACCACTGCCTGGTCGGGTCGCGACTGGCAGGAAGAAGACGGCTGGAACCGTAGCGATAAACCTGCCTGGCACAGCGATCCGAACTGGAACAGCCATCAGAGCTGGGGCGAGGCGCAGACCTGGGCCGACGAGCCCGCCGCCGGTAGCACCGGCGCGCCGCACGACCGGCCAGGCACGATCGCCGAGGCATTGGCGAACGGGCCCGCGAAGCCCGATACCGACGACGACTCACGACCGGCGGCCCGCTCCCGTGGCGCCCACCGGGTCGCTGCCCCGCCGTCGGCGCTCAAGGGCCGGGCCGCGGTGGTCGCGGTCGCGGCCGGCGCCGTTGTCGCGGCCGGGCAGTGCGCCACCGCCTCGCCCGGCGAGCAGCAGAAGGCGGAGCAGGCCACCGATTACGAGGCAGCGGGTTCGGTGCACGAAATCGCCGCCCAATCGATGGCCACCGAGGGACCGGCGGCTGTAGATCCGCATTCACCGCAGATGCTCACCGAAGGGGCACCGCTGGACACCAGCCGCTTCGGCGAGATGCTGGCCAACGGTGCGGAATTCGCGAAAGACCTGGCCGCGGCCGAGGAGGCCAAATACCGGCCACTGTTCGCACATTTCACCGCCGCCGGATCGTTCACTTCCGGTTTCGGTGCCCGCTGGGGTGTGCAACACCTGGGCGTGGATATCGCCGCACCGATCGGGACGCCTATCTATGCGGTAGCCGACGGCGAAATCATCGACGCCGGGCCGGCCGCGGGCTTCGGTATGTGGGTCCGGGTGCTGCACGCCGATGGAACCATCACCGTCTACGGCCATGTCGACACCACCACGGTGTCCGTGGGCGAATACGTTCTCGCGGGCGACCAGATCGCCACAATGGGCAACCGTGGTTTCTCCACCGGTCCCCACGTCCATTTCGAGGTGTGGCTCAACGGGAGCGATAAGATCGACCCGATTCCCTGGCTCGCCACCCGGGGGATCAGCCTCACCGACAACAGCGACTGACCGGGCCTCCCTCGCGGTGATCCACCTCGGGGATGTACCGGGCAACATCCCCGGGTACTCACCCGCACTACGATCAGGGCGCCGCGACGATCGCCAGCCCGATCAGGACAACCACCTTGGCCACTTCGGTGCCGATGTACCAATAGTGCGCTGTGGAGCGCGACAGCTCCTCACCCGCGAGCACCCGGTCAGACCGTCGCGACAGCGGTGGGCGCACCACCGCTACCTGAACCAGCAGGGTCCCCACGGCGAGACCGAGCCACACCCAGACCGCGCCCGGCGGTCCGAGTACCACCGCGGCCGCCGACAGCAGTACCGCCAGCACCGATTCCACCGTGTTCAGTGCCCGGAAAACGATACGGCCGATGCCCAGACCGAGCGCCGTGGTCACCCCGGGTGCACGGAACTTCAGCGGCGTCTCCAGGAACGAGATCGCGAGCACCATGCCGAGCCAGAGCATCGGCAGGAACCACATCAGATGCTGCGCAACAGACTTCATAACCGAAACCTACCGCGCATTACCCGGGGTTCCGCTAGAGCTTGGTCAGGGTTTGGCTGAACTTCGGGATCAGCCGGATCTTGCCGCTACTGCCGAAATCGATCGTCACACTGGCCATATCCCCGACTCCGTCGGCCGCGACCACCCGGCCCAGCCCGTACTTGTCGTCGCTGACCCGGTCACCGACCGCCAGCACCAGCCCGACATTGTTGCGGGCTACCCGCGCAGACCGGCCCTCGCGCGGGCCGGGGCGCGTTTCGCGGCCGCGGGGCCAGCCGCCGGTCCAGTCGTCGCCGGTGGATTCCGTATCTCGGCGGCGGCCGTACTGCGTGGGCGCCGACGAACGTTTCGGCTCGAGCCGCTGCCAGTCGATGAGATGGTCCGGAACCTCCTGCAGGAACCGGGACTCCGGATTGAACACCGGTTGCCCCCAGGCCGAACGGACCACTGCGCGGGTCAGGTACAGGCGGCGGCGTGCGCGGGTGATACCGACGTAGGCCAGCCGCCGTTCCTCGGCCAGTTCGGCCGGATCGCCGAGGGCCCGCAGATGCGGGAACTGCCCGTCCTCCCAGCCGGTGACGAAAACCACCGGGAACTCCAGGCCCTTGGCGGTGTGCAAAGTCATCATGGTCACCATGCCCGACCCTTCGTCGGGAATCTGGTCGGCGTCGGCCACCAGTGAGACCCGTTCCAGGAACGCGGCCAGCGAGCCCGGTTCGGGCTCGCCCTCCCCGGCTTCCGGTACGAATCCCTCGGCGCGGGCCGCTTCCACGGCGTTGCGGGCCTCCGAACTGAACTCGCGGGCCACGCTGACCAGTTCGTTGAGGTTGTCCAGGCGTGCGCCGTCCTGCGGATCATCCGAGGACTCCAGTTCCGCCCGGTAGCCGGTGCGGTCCAGAACAGCCTCGACGACCGCCCCGACATCCGGGAAATCGAGTTCGTCCATTTCCCCCGCGGCCCGGATCTGTTCGAGCAGCGCGACGAAACCGGCGATGGCGTTGCGCGCCCGCGTATTCAGCAACGCCACCTCGCCGGCAGCGGCATCGCGCAGTGCCTCCGCGAAACCGATACCGCGCGCTTCGGCGTGTACGGCGACACAGGCTTCGGCGCGGTCACCGATACCGCGGCGTGGGGTGTTGAGAATCCGGCGCAAGCTCACCGCATCGTCGGGGTTCTCGAGTACCCGCAGATAGGCGACGATGTCGCGCACTTCCTTGCGCTCGTAGAACCGCACCCCGCCGACCACTTTGTACGGCAGGCCCATCCGGATGAAGATCTCCTCCAGCGCGCGGGAGTTGTTGTTGGTCCGATAGAACACGGCGATATCGGAGTAGCCGGCCTCGCCCGCGTCCACCAGCCGGTCGATCTCCCGGGCGACGAACGCAGCCTCGTCGTGTTCGTTGTCGGCGACGTACCCGGTGATCAGCTCACCTTCACCGGAATCGGTCCACAGCCGCTTGTCGCGCCGGTTGGTGTTGCGGGCGATCACGGCATTGGCGGCGGTCAGGATGTTCTGGGTGGAGCGGTAGTTCTGCTCCAGCAGGATGGTCTCGGCGTCGGGGAAATCGCGTTCGAATTCCTCGATATTCCGGATGGTGGCGCCGCGGAACGCGTAGATGGACTGGTCGGCGTCACCGACCACGCAGAGTTCACTGGGCGGTACCGACGGTGCAGACGGGGCCTCGGTGTCGACGGCGGCCGCCGCCCCGGCCTCGGCGTCGGCGGCTTCGGTCGCCGCCGCCGGGTCCGCCGCGCCGTGCCCGACGAGTTCCCGGACCAGCACATACTGTGCGTGGTTGGTGTCCTGGTATTCGTCGACCAGCACATGCCGGAAACGCCGGCGGTAATACTCGGCGACCTCCGGATGTTTCTGCAGCAGGCCGACAGTCTCACCGATGAGATCGTCGAAATCGAGCGCGTTCGCGGCCCGCAGCCGCCGCTGGTACTCGGTGTAGACGCGGGCGACGATGCGCGGCAGTTCGGCATCCTCGAATTCGGCGTCCGAGCTCGCCTGCTCCGGACCGATCAGCTCGTTCTTCAGGTTCGAGATGGCGGTGGCCAGCATGCGCGCCGAGAATTTCTTGGGGTCCAGCTCCAGGTCCCGGCCGATCATGGTGAGCAGCCGGCGCGAATCGTCGGCATCGTAGATCGAGAAATTCGAGTTCATCCCCGGCAGCAGCGCCGACTGGGTGCGCAGAATTCGCACACAGCTGGAGTGGAAGGTCGACACCCACATGCTCGCGGCCCGCGGACCGACCAACTCGATGACGCGCTCCCGCATCTCCGCCGCGGCCTTGTTGGTGAACGTGATGGCCAGGATCTGCCCCGGGGTGACCCCCCGTTCGGCCAGCAGGTACGCGATCCGGCGGGTGAGCACGGCGGTCTTACCCGACCCCGCCCCGGCCACGATCAACAGCGGCCCTCCGCTGTGCAGTACGGCCGCCCGCTGCTGTGGATTGAGCCCTTCCAGCAGCTCCGCGGAGCGCCGCTGCGCCGCCTCGGTACGCTGCTGGGCCTGCTCGGCCTGTACCCGCCGCTGCAGCGCCGCCAGCCCGCTCTGTGTCCCGCCGCTCGACGTAGGGCCGGATACCGGCGGACGCGGCGCGATGCCCGCCGTCTCCAAACCGGGTAGCCTCGGCGCGTCCGGACCGTGCTCGTCCGCGCCGGAACCCGAGCGACCGGCGGCCGGGCGCTGAGGGCGGGAATGCGAATCCGAACGAGTTGCAGCCGTGGTGTCCATCGGTTGTTCACGCTACCGCTGTGTTTATTTGCGCGCTGGCGCGCGCTGGGTTTTGGCCCCCTTGGTCCCTGCGTTCAGCCCGCGATACTCGCGCCTGCGGCGCATTGTCTCGCGGGCTGAACGCAGGGACGGGCCAAAACCCACCAAGGGCCTCGCTGAACTCGGCGCCGCCAGGGGCGCGCGCGGGCAGCGGACCGCCTTCACTTTGCAGACCCTCCGGGGCGTGGCAAACTGGCAGCATGGTTTGCCCTTTTGTGAAACAACCGCTCCGGCTGTGTGCACAGCGGGACCACAGCCCGGGCACCTGAGGCCGGGAGGGCAGGTAGGGGGGTTACGGGACTACCAGACCCATCGGGTCTGTTTCACAGTGAAGGAACTCTGGACCGGTAACGCGAAGCGGTGCGACGGCGATCCAGGTTCTGACACGAGGAGATGAATGATGAGCACACCCGCCACGGCGACCGGGTCGGATTCGACAACCGGCACGGAATCGGAGCTCCCTCGGACCGAAGCCGAGATCGAGAAGCTTCGTAAGGAAATCGACCAGCTCGACGCGGAGATCCTGGCGGCGATCAAACGCCGGACCGAGATCTCCCGTGTTATCGGCCGCACCCGGATGGCCTCCGGTGGCACCCGGCTGGTGCACAGCCGGGAGATGAAGGTGCTGGAACGCTTCAGTGAGCTGGGTCAGGAGGGGCATACGCTGGCGATGCTGCTGCTGCGGCTCGGTCGCGGCCGGCTCGGCCGGTAGACCACCGAAACCACACGCGGCGGCCCGCAGACCGCCGCACTGCCGCGAACCGCCCCGGGTGTCGACGCCCCGGGGCGGTCGTATGTCGCGGCTCAGGTCATCGCGATGTACTTCGTGGACAAATATTCCTCGATCCCCTCGGTACCGCCCTCCCGGCCGAATCCGGAGGCCTTGACACCACCGAAGGGGGCGGCGGGATCCGAGATGACGCCGCGGTTCACTCCCACCATGCCGCTCTCCAGGCCTTCCGCGACCCGCAGTGCCCGGTCGAGATCCCGCGTGTAGACATAGCTGACCAATCCGTATTCGGTGTCGTTGGCGGCGGCCAGCCCCTCGTCCTCGGTATCGAAGGCGATGATCGGGGCGACCGGCCCGAATACCTCCTCGCGCAGGATCCGGGCGCCGTCGGGGATATCGGTGAGGATGGTCGCCGGGTAGAACCAGCCCGGCCCGACCGGAGCCTTACCGCCCAGCCGAACGGTCGCACCACCGGATACCGCGTCGTCGACCAGCTCGGACACCGTGGAGAGCTGCTCGGAGTTGATCAGCGGGCCCAGGGTGGTGTCCGGGTCGGTACCGGGCCCCATCCGGACCTGTTCGTTCATCGCCGCGGCGAACTTATCGGTGAACTCGGCCAGCACCCCACGCTGCACGTGGAACCGGTTCGCCGCCGTACACGCCTCCCCGCCGTTGCGCAGTTTCGCCAGCATGGCTCCCTGGACAGCGGCATCGATATCGGCATCGTCGAACACCACGAACGGCGCGTTACCGCCGAGCTCCATCGAGGTGCGCAGCAGACCGTGCGCGGATTTCTCGACCAGCGACCGGCCGACCTCGGTGGAGCCGGTGAAGGTGAGTTTGCGCAGCCGGGGATCCTCCAGCAGCGGCTGGGTCACCGCACCGGAGCGCCGGGAGGTGATCACCGACAGCACGCCCTCGGGCAGTCCCGCATCGGCGCAGAGTTTCGCCAGCAACAGCATCGTGAGCGGAGTGGCCGACGCCGGTTTCACGATCATGGTGCACCCCGCGGCGAGGGCCGGTCCGATCTTGCGGGTCCCCATCGCAAGCGGAAAATTCCACGGCGTGATGGCCAGGCACGGCCCCACCGGCTGTTTGTGCACGAGGATCCGGCCGGTACCGGACGGGGCATGCAGATAACGGCCGCTGATCCGCGCCGCCTCCTCGCTGAACCAGCGGAAGAACTCGGCGCCGTAGCGCACCTCGTTACGGCTCTCCGGAAGGGCCTTGCCCATCTCCAGAGTCATCAGCAATGCGAAGTCCTCCGCCCGCGCGGTGATCCGGTCGAACACCGCCCGCAGGATCTCGCCCCGCTCCCGCGCCGGAGTCGCCGCCCAGTCCGCCTGAACGGCCGCTGCGGCGTCCAGCGCCCGCACGGCGTCCTCAGGGGTGGCGTCCGCGACCTCGGCTATCACATCACCGTTGGCGGGGTTGTGCACCGCGAACGTGCCGCCACCGGCGGCACCGACGGGTCCCCCGATCCACAGCTGCTTCGGTACAGAATCGAGTACATCGGTTTCTGAGGCCATACACCTAAGCCTAGGTCGCGAACCCCGCGATATCCCTGGCTCGCGAGGACAGTATTCATGGCGCATCCTCGGGCTGCGCGGGATCCGGGGCCCGACACACATCTCCGACGCGCCCAGCCATGGCACCGAGTCCAGCGAGGCCCTCGAAGGTTTCGGCCCCTCCAAGGGGGCCGAAACCCGCGCCACCGAAGGCGGCGCAAAATAGGCAGAGCTTGTACGCTCGGCTGGTGTGAGCGTCGACATCACCGCATCGGCGGCATGGCGGAAATTGCAGGATCATCACGAGGCGATCGCCGCCCTCCGGCTCAGGGATCTGTTCGCCGACGATCCGGCACGTGGCCGTGACCTGAGAGTGACCGCCGGTGATCTGCTGATCGATTACAGCAAACACCGGATCACCCGGGAAACATTGCGCCTGCTGGTCGAATTGGCGGACGAGGCCGGGGTGGCGGCACAGCGGGACCGGATGCTGCAGGGCAGCCATATCAACACCTCCGAGGATCGCGCGGTCGGGCACACGGCGTTGCGGCTACCGCCGGGGAGTTCGGTGACGATCGATGGCGAAGACGCCGGTGCCGCGGTGCACGAGGTACTCGGCCGGATGCGCGATTTCGCCGACGCCGTCCGTTCCGGGCAGTGGCGCGGCGCCACCGGGCAGCGGATCCACACGGTGGTCAATATCGGTATCGGCGGTTCGGATCTGGGTCCGGTCATGGTGCATCAGGCGCTGCGGCACTATGTGGACGCCGGGATCGACGCCCGTTTCGTATCCAATGTCGATCCGGCCGATCTGGTGGCGAAACTCGCCGGCCTGGACCCGGCCACCACCCTGTTCATCGTCGCCTCGAAAACCTTTTCCACATTGGAGACCCTGACCAACGCGACGGCTGCCCGCCGCTGGCTGACCGCCGCGCTGGGTGCGGATGCGGTGGCGAAACACTTCGTGGCGGTTTCCACGAATGCCGAACGGGTGGCGGAATTCGGGATCGACACGGCCACCATGTTCGGCTTCTGGGATTGGGTCGGCGGCCGGTACTCGGTGGATTCGGCCATCGGGCTGTCGGTGATGGTCACGGTCGGCCCGGACCGGTTCGCCGAGTTCCTGGCCGGTATGCACACCATGGACCGCCATTTCGCCACCGCGCCGCCGGAAACCAACGCGCCGATGCTGCTGGCGTTGCTGGGCGTGTGGTACTCGAATTTCTTCGGCGCCCAATCCCGGGCGGTACTCCCGTATTCGAACGACCTGGCCCGGTTCCCGGCCTATCTACAGCAGCTCACCATGGAGTCGAACGGTAAATCGGTACGCGCCGACGGCACCCCGGTCACGACGTCCACCGGGGAGATCTTCTGGGGCGAACCGGGCACCAACGGCCAGCACGCGTTCTATCAGCTGCTGCACCAGGGAACCCGGCTCATTCCCGCCGATTTCATCGGGTTCGCCCGGCCCACCGACGATCTGCCCACCCGCGACGGCACCGGCAGTATGCACGACATCCTGATGAGCAACCTGTTTGCACAGACCAAGGTTCTCGCGTTCGGGAAAACTGCCGAGGAGATCGCTGCGGAGGGCACACCCCCGGAATTGGTGCCGCACAAGGTGATGCCAGGGAACCGCCCGAGTACGACGATCTTGGCGCCGCAGTTGACGCCCGCGGTGCTCGGGCAACTGATCGCACTCTACGAACACCAGGTGTTCGTGGCAGGGGTCGTCTGGGGTATCGACAGTTTCGACCAGTGGGGCGTGGAACTCGGTAAACAGCAGGCGCTCGAGCTGGCACCGCTGCTCACCTCGGCCGAAGATCCCGCGCCGCAGGGGGATTCCTCGACCGACCATCTGATTCGCTGGTACCGCGACAATCGCTGACCTCCGCGCTGGGTGTGGACGCCCCTACGCCGTCCTCTCCCCGACGATTCCATGATCGTCCCTCACCACGGCACCATCGGGAGGCCGATACGCCCCGCGGTATCCGCGGCGAGCCGGTGCAACCCGGCGACGTCCGGTACCCGCACGGGATCGAGACTCGCCAGCGTCAGGAGATAGTCACCGCGGAACCGGCACAGGTAACCGGACAACCGGGTCCGCGGGCGGCGCGCGTGGGTCAGACCCGGGTGGATGGCGCGGGCAGCGACACCGGTGCAGCCGTGCGGCCCGAGGGCGTGCAGCGGCTCCGGTATCGGGCCGATATTCGAACACAGGATGTCGCGCTCCCCGGCCCCTCGGGACAGCAGGTACGCCACCCGATCCGGGACGAGATGCAGGATTTCCTCCGGCAGTCCGGCGGGGCTCGATATCCGGCGTTCGTAGGCGGCGCGGCTTTTCGCTCGGATCGCGCCGGGATCGTCACCGGGTGCAACGATGATCTCGGTCATCGCGAGATCGTTGTCGATCCGGGGTTCGTCGCGGGTGTCCACCGGCAGACTCGCCACGATCTCGCGTCCGGGAAAACCGGCGGCCCACAGTGTGTTCGCCACGAACCAGATGAACACACCGTTCGGCGTACCACCGCTCGCCGCGGCTACCCGGTCCCATTCCTGGGCGGGACACCGCAGCACGAGCGCCGGCACCGGCAGATCGGCGTGCGCGACGGCGGTACCGACGGGGTGGCTGGAATCTGATTCGGGCGACCGGCTGCCACCGGGCCTCCCTGCCGGCCTCTCACGCAACCGCATCTCTGCCGGCATTTCATGCCGCCACCAGAGTCGAAAACGCTCCGCGGTCCGTGCTCGCTGGAGTGCGGTTCGCGCGGCACGGACGGTGCCGACGAGGACCGTGGCGCAGGTTTCGGCGGCATCGACCCAGTCCGACTCCGGATCGCCGCCCGGCTGCACACTGCCGCCGGCGCTGCTGTCGCGCCCCGGTGCGGGTTCGCGATCCGGCGCGGGTTCGTGACCAGGCTCATGTTCACCACCCGGCGCGGGTCCACGGCCAAGCACACGTTCACCACCCGGCGCAGGTCCACGGCCAAGCACACGTTCACCACCCGGCGCAAGTCCACGGCCCGGTGCGAGTTCGGAGCGTGGCCCGGGTTCGAGGTCCGGTCCGTTTCCGGCCGACGCTGCGAGCGCCTGTTCGACGGCGATAACCAGTCCCCGGGCGTCGGTGAGAACATGTGAACAGGTGAGGGCGACGACCGTGCCACCGTCGGTGAGCGGCGCCGCCGACAGGCGCCAGCCGGGGCCGTGCCGTGGATCCAGTCCTGCACCCCGTCCGTCTGCCCACGACAAGATGTCGTCCACCCGAAGTGGTGCCGACGCCATATCGAGCGGGTGGGCGCGAATACTGGTCTGCCAGCGGTCCCGGGCGCCGGGAACTCCGGACCGAACGACCCGGCGGCCGAGCGGGCCCACGCACAGGGCGTCGTGCAACCGGTCGAGCCGGGCGCGATCCACCGCGTCCGCCGTCCGCCACAGCCCCTGAAGCGCGATGGGCGTACCCATCCCCTGATGGGTACGCAGGAAAATACCGTCGATAACGCTCAGTCGGCGCATCAGCTCAGGCTAGCCATCTCCTCCGGCGAGCCCTGTGGAATCCCGCCCTGCTCACAGCTGTCGGCGCACCCGTGGACGATGTGATGTTCCGGCACACCGGCGCGACCCTGGTGCCGGTCGAGCCACAGACTTACCGGCACATCGTGACGACGGTGCGGGCTCAGCCCGGCGGAAGCTCGCGGGCGAAGAAGTCGAGTGCGTGATCCAGCCCGCCCTGCTGGAGTACATTGTGGCCGGCCTCGAGGATACGGAGTTGGTGTTGGGTTCCGTTCAGCAAGAACTGGCCGGTGAGGGCGAGGGTGAGAGGTAGGGGGACGACAGCGTCGTAGACGCCGTGTACGACCAGAATCGGGTCCTGGTAACCGCTGACCGGCACGCCCATGTAGTCGCGCATCATCGGCGCAAACTCTGGATCGTTCAGCGGCCGCGTCAACATATTGCCGATCTGCGCTTCGGCCAGCATCCGGCCGGTGCCGGAGTTACAGGAGGTTCTGAGCTCACCAACGAAATCCCGGCCGGCCGGGGTGAGATAGTCGTCGATATCGAGCCCCGCGCCGACCATACCGGACAGTACGAGTGTGACGGCCCGACCGGCGAAGCCCGGCAGCTCGAGCTGGTCCGGCCTGGAGCGCAGGAAGATGTGCTCCATATTGCTGACCGGCGCCAGGGCGACTGTCCCGCGGAAATCGAGCTCGGGGGCGTACTCCGGGGCGTACCGGCCGGCGCCGAGCGCGGCGTGACCACCCTGAGAGAATCCGGTGACACCCCAACTGGTGGAGAGACCGCCTACGGCGGCGCGGGTGGCACGTACCGCGTCGATGGTAGCGCTGGCGGCTGTGCTGGTCTGCAGATATGGGTGCGGCACCGGGGACCCCGGACTCAAACCGATGTAGTCGGGCGCGACCACCGCGTAACCGGCATCGTTGAGCCGGCGCACGATCGGTCCCGTCTCCTCTTCGAGCTGGGGAGAACCGGTCAGTCCGCACTGCTGCCCCACACCGGAAGTGCCGTGATCCCATGCGACGATCCGGTAGCCGCCGTCCGGGGCGGGACCATCCGGAACCCGAACCAGAGCTTCCGCGGCAATGAGTTTCCCGCCGGGCCCCGTGGTGACATAGCCGATGCGCTGGACATCGTCGAGTCCGCCCCATTCGCGGCCGATCGGTTCCGCGGATAACAGGAGCCCCGGGTACCAAGACGTATCCGCATGCGCGACCACTGGCAGTCCGGCGCACAGCGTCGTGACCAATGTCAGAACCCCCACAATTGTCCGGACGACGTGCACCAGCCCTCTCCTCTGCCTCACTGCGGTCGAGATACATGATCGCAGCAATCCGGACGGTCCGCCCACGCAGTACCGTGTCCGGGCCGGTGACCCGGGCGTGTCCCAGGTTCAGCGGACAGGTGGTGCGATCTGCCAGTGTTTTTCCAGGGCACCGGCGATATCAGGTAACACGGTTACGGGAATTCTCTTGTGCCGCAAGATATTCCGAATTTCGGTGATTTGTTCGCGTTTTCGCAGGTCATAGGCGCCGGATACCGGACCGGACACCGGCGGAATGGATAGGAGAATCAGTTCGCTGTGCAATTCCTCACCCTCGGTCAGATCCAGCGCGAGGGCCCACCGCGACCGCTCGTCCAGTCCGAACCGCCCGGCGATCACCCGATCCCATTCGATACTGGTCACCGACCACGGGGTACGCCGGTGAATCGCGTCTTCGGCCAATACGACGACATCCCGCTTGAACAGGGCGAACAGGGCCACCACAGCGAGCAGCGCCCCGAGCACCAGCCCGGTGAAGACGCGACCGGCCCCGAACAGCAGCACCGTAGGCACCGTCACGGCCATCACGACCGCCGTCCCGGCCATACCGTAACCCAGCGCCCGCCCGGTGGGCACCACACCCGCGTGCACCCTGTGCATACCGACTCCACTCACCCGAACACGTGTTGCCGGCCACACGGTACCGGATCGCCCGCCCCGGAGCGGGCGTCACGGCATCCACTCAGTGCAGGGCTACGGCGGCCTCGGCGGAATAGACCTGGAAGGTCATGCTCTGCTGGAAATACAGCTGGACGGTTTCGGCATCATGGCCGAGATAGCCGATGGACAGGTCCTGGCCGAGGGTGAGGTCGAAATCCCCGCCTCGGGTGGTGAGCACGAAGGCGCCGTCGATAGCGGGCGCCCAGATGATCTCCCCGTCGGGTACGAGGCGCTCCAGGTGGGTGCGCAGCGGATGGCCGTGGTTGGAGGTCTCGCTGACCTTGGTGTACAGGTCGGCGCTGAGCAGTACCGAATACGGCCCGTCGACCCCGGCCAGCCGCAACTGGCTCACCGCCAGGGCGATCACCTCGGGCACCCCGAAGACATCGTCGGGGAGCGCGATCGCCCGGTTCGACGAGGCCGCCCGGATACCGGTGATCCCGGCGGCGGCGTAGCCCTCGAAAACGGCCCGGTCCTCGGCGAAGGCGATCTTGCGGGCGGCGTCCTTGACCGGATCCAGGTCGGTGTCCTGGGCACCACGCTCGACATTGTCGAGTTCCTCCCGCGACAGCGTGAACGGCACCCGCAACTCCACCAGTGGCGCCACCACCCGCTGCCGGGCCACGACCCCGTCGTTCGGGGCGGCGATCGGGGTCGTGTGGCCGAGGCCACGCGCGGAGTAGTCGGTACCGTGCGGTCCGGAAAGATCCACCACCCGGCGGCCGGCGTTATGCCGTTTGAACGTCCGCGCGGACTCCTCTTCGATAACGGCCCAGGCCGCGTCCGTGATCGGCGCGAGCTCACGATGCAGGTTGTTCATACGGTGCTGCTCCTTTTCAATGTGCCGATACCGAGTGAACCGTCCGCGCTCGGCGCCGGACCCGGCTGTACCGCCGCTTTCCCGGCCGGTTCCACCGCGGTATCCGCCGCCGGCGGCGCGGGCAGATCGTCGAAGAAATCCTGCGGCGGAACAAAGAACAGGGTGCCGGTGACGGCCGTGGAAAAATCCAGAATCCGGTCATGGGTTGCCTCGTCGGTACCGAGGAACATCCGCTCCAGCATGATCTCGGTGGTCCGGGGTGTTGCCGAATAGCCGACGAAATACGTGCCGAACTCGCCCTCACGGATACTGCCGAAAGGCATATTCGCGCGCAGGATCTCCCGTTCGGTACCGTCGGGCTCGATCACCTGGTTCACCGCGATATGCGAATCCGCGGGCTTGTCCGCCTCGTCCAGTTCGAAATCCTCGAGTTTGGTCCGGCCGATGACCCGCTCCTGCTCCTGTACCGGCAGGGCCCGCCAGGCCGGCAGATCGTGCAGATACTTCTGCACGATCACATAGCTGCCGCCGGTGAAGTCCGGATCGCCGGCCCCGATCAGCGCGGCCACACCGGCGGCCGAATCGGGGAACGCACCCTCGGGGTTCTCGGTGCCGTCGACGAACCCCAGCAGATCGCGTTGTTCGAAATACCGGAACCCGACGGTTTCGTCGACGATCGCGCCCACCCCGGCCAACCGGTCGCCGATGGCCATCGCCAACTCGAAACAGGCGTCGTGCGCTTGGGCGCGGATATGGAACAGCAGATCGCCCGGGGTCGCGGGGGCATGGTGCAACGGGCCGTCGTATCCGGGGAATTCGTGCAGTTCGGCCGGACGGGGGCCGCCGAAAAGCCGGTCCCATGCCGCCGACCCGATACCGGTGATGCACCCCAGCCCCGCCCCCGGAAGCCGGAAACCGATCGCCCGCCGCAAACCCGGTAGCTCGGCCAGCAGATCCCGCGCCACCGCCTCACCACCTGGTTCGATGGTGGCGACGAGGAAATGCGCGGCCGGGGTGAGTGGTTCGAGTATCGGCTGCGGCTGCCCCATAGGCGATCACACTACCGGCGAGCCGCCCCGGCCCCGCACATTCCCGGTGGCTACTTGGCCACAGTCAGCAGGAAGGCCACATCGTCGATCGCCAGCACGCTGTGCCGGGCCTTCGGCACCACCAGCAGGTCGCCGGTCGATCCTTTCCACTCGTTGTCGCCGCTGTTCAGGGTGAGCGTGCCGGAGAGCACCAGCACGGTGGCCTCGCCCTGGTTGTCGTGTTCGGCCAGCGACTGGCCGGCGCACAATCCGACGACCGTCTGCCGCAACGAATTGGCATGTCCCCCGTAGATCGTCTGAGAACTACGGCCACTGGTGGTGGTCGCCGCCATCTTGAGCTGCTGCCGGGCCACCGCTGTCAGCGATTTCTTGTCCATGAACCGCCTTTCGCCTCCGCGTACCCGCGACCGGGCTGGTGATCACGGGGTCGTATCGCCGAGTATGCCCGACCCGGACGCGGCATTCCCCCGTTTCTCCGAGCTGTGCTCCTTTTGCCACCGGGCGACACATCTGCGGCGCCCGCCCGCAACGTGCTCCGGGCATCCGCCTGCGCTACCCGGCGGCTGGAGCAGTGCGGCCGCTCAGCGGGTGAAGCGGCGGGTGCGATAGCGCAGGCCGCCGGACGACTCCAGCCAATCCTGCGCATCGGCGGAATGCCATTCCGGCCCGATTTCGGGGGCGTAAGCATCCCCGTACACCTCGGTATCCACCTCGGTGATCAGGAGTTCGGTGGCATACGGCAGCGCCGCGCGGTAGACCTCGCCACCGCCCATCACCCAGGTGTTCGCGGGGGCGGCCAGATCGAGCGCGGCCGGGACGGAACCGGCGGCTTCGGCACCCACGGCCGACCAATCCGCCTGCCGGGTCACCACGATATTGCGGCGGCCGGGCAGCGGGCGGAAACGCTCCGGTAGCGATTCCCAGGTCCGCCGGCCCATCACCACGGGATGACCGGTGGTCGTCTCCCGGAAGAGCGCCATATCTTCGGGCACCCGCCACGGGATGGTGTTGTCCACCCCGATCACTCCGTCGGGCGTCTGCGCCCAGATCATGCCGATGACGCGTCCCGGTGCGGTCATACGGCCACCGGAGCCTTGATCGCCGGGTGATGGCGGTAGTCCAGTATCCGCACGTCCTCGTACCGGTAGTCGAACAGCGACGGGGCCCGGGCGAGATCGAGTTCCGGGAACGGGTAGGGGTTACGGGTCAGCTGTTCGGCGACCTGTTCGTGGTGATTGTCGTAGATATGGCAGTCACCGCCGGTCCAGATGAAATCACCGGGTTCGAGCCCGCTCTGCTGAGCCACCATCACCGTGAGCAGGGCGTAACTGGCGATATTGAACGGCACCCCGAGGAACAGGTCGGCGCTGCGCTGGTACAGCTGGCAGGACAACCGGCCGTCGGCGACATAGAACTGGAACAGGGCATGGCAGGGTGCCAGCGCCATCCGGTCGAGCTCGGCCACATTCCAGGCCGAGACGAGCATGCGCCGGGAATCCGGGTCGGTCCGCAGGGTGTGCAGCACCTGCGCGATCTGGTCGATATGGCGGCCGTCGGGCGCGGGCCAGGAGCGCCACTGCACGCCGTAGACGGGCCCCAGCTCACCGTCGGCGCCGGCCCATTCGTCCCAGATGCTGACCCCGTGCTCCTGCAGCCACTGCACATTGGAATCCCCGCGCAGGAACCACAGCAGCTCGTACACGATCGATTTGAGATGGACCTTTTTGGTGGTGATCAGCGGGAAGCCGGCGGAGAGGTCGTATCGGAGCTGATGCCCGAACACGCTACGGGTCCCGGTGCCGGTGCGGTCTGCCTTGGCGGTACCGGTGTCGAGCACCCTCCGTAAGAGGTCCTCGTATTGGGTGTCCGGAGCGCGGTCCGCCTCCCGGGGGCTCGCCGCGCTCGTACCAGGGCCACCGTCCACGCCCGCCGTACTCTTCGCTGCGCTCGCGCCGGCGTTGCTCGCTGCGTTCACCACGGGATCGTTCGCTGCGCTCGCCACGGGCCGAGCTTAACTCCATGCCGAGCCCCGCCCACGCGCGCCCGCGCATTGGTCCGCAGCACCCACTCGGCCGCGGTTGCCAGGTCAGCGCGCACGTATCGGGACGGCGGGTGCAGTGCACACGTCTACGACAGGGCGAACGAACCGGCGGCTGAGCGGCCTCCACGGCGAGTGTCTGTCCTCGCTGCGAGGTGCAGGGAGGCATGCGGGGCAGGGTCCATCGGCCGCGAGCGGGCCACTCGGAACTGCCCGGCGCGCTCAAAGGGCACAGGTGCCGCGGCCTACGGTTCCGTGTGGCCGGTGCGCGGCCGTAGCGATCCGGCCGGCTGCCACGAGTACGACCGTCCCGGCCGGATACCGCCCCCACAATCGCCGCCGCCTCCGGCCTGCCAAGCTGACCTCCATGCGGAAGCTGTATGTGATCGGTATCGGCGCCGGTGACCCCGATCAGGTGACGATGCAGGCCGTCAAGGCGCTGCGGGAGGTCGACGTCTTCTTCGTTATGGGCAAGGGCACCGAGAAACAGCAGCTCGTGGATGTGCGCACCGCGATCCTCGACGAGCACGCCGGCCGTCCCTACCGGATCGTCGAGATCCCCGACCCGCCGCGCGACCGCACACCGGCCGACTACAACGCGACCGTGCTCGATTGGCACGAACGCCGTTCGATGTTGCTGGAAGAGGCGTTCGCCGGCACCGAAGGTGTGGGGGCGATCCTGGTGTGGGGGGATCCGGCGCTCTACGACAGCACCCTGCGCATGGTCGAACAGGTACTGGCCCGCGGCACACTGGCCTTCGACTACACCGTGATTCCCGGGGTGACCAGCGTGCACGCCCTCGCGGCCCGGCATCGGATCGTCCTGCACCGGATCGGCGAACCGGTGCACATCACCACCGGGCGGCGGTTGCGCGCCGAGGGGCTGGGCGGCGGATCGACGGTGGTCATGCTCGACGCCGACTGTGCGTTCACCTCCGTCCCGGGCGATACCTACATCTGGTGGGGCGCCTACCTCGGAATGCCGGACGAAACGCTGTTCCACGGCAGGGCCGGCGAGATCGGCGCGGAAATCGTGCGCCGGCGCGCGGAGTTGCGGGCACGCAAGGGCTGGATCATGGATATCTACCTGCTGCGCCCCGCTGAATGAGCTGGTAATCGGCCTGCGGGTCGTAGCATGGTCTCCCATGACCGAACAGGACATACTCGGGCGGATCAAGGAACTGGTCGACCACGAGCACGACCTGCGGTCGCGAGCCTCACGCGGGGAGCTCGATCCCGATGTGGAGCGGCGCCGCCTGGCCGAAGTGGAAGTCATGCTCGATCAGTGCTGGGATCTGCTCCGGCAGCGACGGGCCCGTATCGATCGCGACGAATCCCCCGACGAGGCGCAGCCACGACCGCCGGGACAGGTCGAGGGATACCTGCAGTAGGCGGCCACGATGACCGGAATAGATTCCGCGGCAAAGGAATACGATGTCATCGTCGTGGGTGGCGGACCGGCCGGTGAGAATGCCGCCGCCTATGCGACCGCGGGCAGCGACCGCACCGCGGCCATTGTGGAACGCGAACGGGTCGGCGGCGAATGCTCGTACTGGGCCTGTATTCCCAGTAAGGCTCTGTTGCGGCCGGGGCATGTACTGAGTTCCGCGCGCGGCCTGCCCGGCATCGAGGCCCGCGGCCCCGATGTGGGCGCGGTACTGCGCCGGCGCGACGAATTCGTCCACGCCCGCGACGGCGGCCACGACGATTCGGGCCAGCTCGACTGGGCCGCGCAGCAGGGTATCGACGTGATCCGCGGCGCCGGCCGGCTCGCCGGCGTTCGCAGGATCCGGATCGGCGAACACGAACTGCACGCCCGCCTGGCCGTGGTGCTCGCCACCGGCAGCCGGGCGTCCGTACCCGATATCCCCGGTCTGCGCGAGGCCCTGCCCTGGACTTCGCGCGATGTGACCAACCTGCGCGAGATCCCGAAACGTGTCGTGGTGATCGGTGGCGGTGTGGTGGCCTGTGAGGCCGCGACCTGGTTGTCGGCGCTCGGCGCCGAAGTCACCGTCCTGGTGCGCGGAAACCGGCTGCTCACCGGTGTCGAACAGTTCGCCGGGGAGCGGGTGGCCGAGGCACTCACGGCCCGCGGCGTGGATATCGAATTCGGGACCGGCCCGCAGCGGATCCGGCGTCCGGCAGCGGCAGACCACGGGGAAGGCAGGATCCACGGCGGACCCGTCACGGTGCACGCCGAGGGCCCCGGCGGCGAGACCACGGTGCTCGCCGACGAAATCGTAGTGGCCACCGGCCGTACCCCCAACGGCGACGATATCGGCCTCGAAACCGTCGGGCTGAAGCCCGGATATGTCGAGGTGGATGATCAACTGACCGTCACCGGGGTACCCGGTGACTGGCTGTATGCCGTCGGCGATATCAACCACCGGGCCGCACTCACCCATATGGGCAAGTACCAGGCACGCGTATGCGGCGATGTGATCGCGGCCCGGGCGGAGGGCCGGCCGCTGACGGATCCCCGATACCGCGCCAGCGCGGACAGGCATGCTGTCCCCCAGGTCGTTTTCACCGATCCCGAAGTAGGCGCCGTGGGCCTGACAGCCGATGCCGCCCGCCGTGCCGGGCACGATATCCGCACGGTAGGAGTGGATATCGAGGTCGCGGGTTCGGCGCTGACCCGCGACGACTACCGGGGCCACGCCGCGCTCGTTGTCGACAACACCACCGATACCCTGCTCGGTGCCACCTTCGTGGGTCCCGATATCGGGGAGCAGCTACATGCCGCCACGATCGCGGTCGCCGGGCGGGTTCCGCTGGAGGCGCTGTGGCACGCGGTCCCGGCGTTCCCCGCGGTGAGCGAATTCTGGTTACGGCTGTTGGAGACCGACCGGTCGTCGTTACCATCGGCCACATGAGCGAGTCACTCCCGGAGCCGGCAGCGGAGCGTATCGGCGGAGGGCACTCGCCGATATCCGGCGGGCACGTCACCGAACAGGTCACCACCGCCGACGGTATCGTCCGAGGTGGACGGGGCCGCCGCGTCCGGTACTGGCGATCGCTGCCCTACGCCGCGCCACCCGTCGGCGACCTGCGGTTCCGCGCCCCGCAACCGGTACAGCCGTGGACCGATATCCGCGACGCCACCTACTTCCGGGCGGCGGGAATCCAGCCCAGCTTCGGTGTCCGGATCGGGCCGCGCAAGTTACAGGAAATGAGCGAGGATTCACTGACACTCAATGTCGTGGCTCCCGTTTCTGCCGCCGTGCGGCCGCGGCCGGTGATGGTATTCATCCACGGCGGCGGCAACCTGTTCGGCACCTCCGCGCTGCGCCTCTACGGCGGGGTACAGCTGGCAGCCGACGGCGATGTGGTCGTGGTGTCGATCAACTACCGCCTGGGGGCATTCGGGTACGCCGATTTCTCCGAATTCTCCACGTCCGGCAGCCCATACGAGTCGAACCTCGGCCTGCGCGACCAGATCGCCGCGCTGCGCTGGGTACAGACCAATATCGCCGAATTCGGCGGTGATCCCGGGAATGTGACGATCTTCGGTGAATCGGCGGGCGCCCATGCCGTGCTGAGTCTGATGGCCACCCCGTCTGCCGCCGGGCTGTTCCACCGCGGTATCGCCCAGAGCGCGCCCGCGGATTGGGGTTTGACGAAGGCCGAGGCGAGTGAATTCGCCCACCGGGTCCTGGCCGAACTCCGGATTGCCCCGGCGGACGCGAACCGGCTGTTGCGCGAAGCGGATCCGCACGATATCCGGCGCGCCTTCAACCGGGCATCCAATGCGGCCATGACCGAATGCCCAGGTTTCTTCCCCGCGGCGCCGGTGGCCGATGGGGATCTCCTGCCGCGCACCCCGATCGATGCGTTCGCCGAGGGATATTCCCATCGGGTTCCGCTGATCATCGGCACCTGCCGCAACGAGGGTGCCCTGTTCAACCGGTTCACCGATTCCCTGCCCACCCGGCCCGAGCGGCTGAAGCGTGCGCTCTCGGTCGCCGGCCCGGACCACTATCCCCAGGTGTTCTATACCTATCCCGGTTTCCCCGGAGAGGCGGCGGCCATCCGTGCGGGCGGCGATTACTTCTTCTGGCGCCCCTCGCTGGAGGCGATGGAGGGACACAGCCGGCACAGCCCCACCTACGCCTACCGCTACGATTTCGCGCCCAGGCTGCTGCAGCTGTACAAACTGGGCGCGACCCATGCGACCGATCTGCTGCCCACCTTCGGTGCCGTCTACGAACCGTGGAGCCGGGCATTGACCATCGGCGGCAGCCGGCGCGGCCTGCTGGCGGTGACCCGCCAGATCCAGGACAACTGGCTGAACTTCGCCCGCACGGGCGAGCCGTTGCCGGTGTGGCCGCGCTACACCGAGGCGGAGCGCAGCACACTGATCATCGACGATCCCGGCCGGGTGGAGAACGATCCCGACAGCTTGCAGCGCAAGCTGTGGGCGGGAGTGCGTGCGCCCCAACTGGTGCCGGCGGGCGGCACCGCCCCGGCAACTTCGGCCGGCGGCCGCGCCACAACGCCCGGCGAGAATGCGCCGGTGAGTGAGGCAGGTGGCGACGGCACGCTGCTCGGGAAGATCACCTCGGAGAACGCGGCGGGAGCCCCGACCGAAGTTGCGGCCACCGTTGCGGAGAAGCTGGTCGACAGCGTCGAGCCGCCTACCAGCGACGCCGGGGCCGGAACCGACACCGGCGACAACTCCACCGGGGAAACCGAGCGACGCACCGGAACCGACAGCACCGACAACCCCACCGGCGAAACCGGGCGACGCACCGCCGGAACCGACGGCGACGGGGAACCCACCAGCAGGACCTCCTCGGAGGGCGGAACCTACGGTGACGCGGATCCGGTCTCGAAATCCGGGCGAGCAGCTCCGCCGGCCGCTTCGGACCGGAACTCCGCCGACTGACCGGTCAAGACTGTCGCCGATTCTGCTCCTGCAACCGGTCGCAGGTTTCGACGTACGGTGCGGACCATTCGTCGAAGCCTGAATCGGCGGTAGTCGTAGCGGTCTCGGTTCCGGGCCTACTTCAGCAGCCGCGACATCCGGCGATCGGCGAGGATCTTCCCACCGGTCTGGCAGGTCGGGCAGTACTGGAACGACCGGTCCGTGAACGCGACCTCGCGGACGGTATCCCCGCACACTGGGCAGGGCATACCGGTGCGGCCGTGCACTCGCATACCCGAACGTTTCTCCCCCTTGAGCCGCGCCGCGTCCTGCCCCACCGACCGGGCGACCGCATCCGTGAGCACCGAGCGCAGGGCGTCGTAGAGCGCGGACAGCTTGGCGGCCGGCATGGTCTTCGCGGTGGCGAACGGGGAGATCCGGGCGGTGTGCAGTATTTCGTCGGAGTAGGCGTTGCCGATCCCGGCGAGCACGGTCTGATCGACCAGCACATTCTTGATCCGGCCCGACACCGCCCCGAGGATCGCCGCGAACTCCGGCTCGGTGACGGCGAGCGCGTCCGGTCCGAGCCGGGCGATCCCGGGCACGTCCGCCGGATCGTGCACGATATAAACCGCCAGCCGTTTCCTGGTACCGGCCTCGGTGAGGTCGAAAGCGGGTGTGGCCCCCTCCGGGGTGAAGAAATGCACCCGCAACGCCAGCGGCCCGCGGCCGGGCTTCGGCGGGCTCGTGCTCGGGTTGTCGGTCCAGCGCAACCATCCTGCCCGGGACAGATGGGTGATCAGCCACAATCCACCGCACTCCATGCCGAGGAACTTCCCCCACCGCGCGGCTCCCGTGACGTCGCGCCCGGACAGCGCCGTCACCGGCGGGTCGAAGGTTTTGATGGCGCTGTACGCCGCCACATCGATCCGACCCACCACCGCACCGACCGCGTGTTCCCGCAGGAACTGCGCCAGCGCCTCCACCTCCGGTAGTTCGGGCACGCGACCAGGCTACCGGGCACCGGTGACATTCGCGGCGTCCAAACGCCGGGTGATGCCGGTACTCGTCACCGTGATCAGAGTGCCGACCACCACCAGGTCGAACGCCATCTGCACCGTGGTGGCGATCCGCGCCGCCTGGCCGGCCGCGTGGATATCGCCGAAACCGACAGTTCCCAGGGTCGCGACGGTGTAGTAGAGCGCATCGCTGCGGGTGCGGAGTTCGGTGAACTGGCCGGGATCGCGCATTTCGAGCACGTAATAGAAGAGCGCGAAGAACAACACCACCAGACAGACCAGATACAGCAGACCGTCGACCCGATGGGCGGTATCGCGGCTCGCCGCCAGGAACTGCCCGATCCGCCGGTAGGCGAGCCACGCCAGCCCGGCCACACCGAGGACGAAGGCGACCAGGGTCAGCACCCGTGTGGGCCAGTAACCGGCGAAATCGAACCCCACCGGAACGAAGTAGTAGAACAGCAGACCACAAATCACGGTGCCCGCATTACGCCACAGATGCGCCGAGCCGCTGATCCGTCGAGATGCCATGCGGTCATGATCGGCCCGGTCTGCGTATTCACCGGGCGGCACGCCGAAACAACCCGTCACCCGGCCGGGCGAGATCGGTCGTGTCAGTCGATCACTGTGTGCGGAGAGGCGAATCAGAGGGCCGCCGCCCGGTGCCGACGGATCGCCGGCGTCATCGGGTCGGCCGGTGCCGCCATTCCGAGAGCTACTTCGCCGAAGACTTCGATCTCACAGCCCTGATCCACCACACAGTCGGGCGAAACCTGGCACGCAAACATCGACGCCCGGCGCACGCTGAATGGCCCGCGCGGCCGCCGGACCGGCTCCGGAGTCGGAGTCCGCCACCGAGCAGCACAAGATATCGGGCACAGGACTGTGGTTATCTGTCGAACGTGGTGTCGAAATTCGTCCGGGTGGGCGTGGACTCGATCCCGTGGCTCGCGACCGCTGCCGGGGCTGCCGGGGTGATACTGCATTTCAGCCGGTTATCGGCTCGTTTACCGGTTCTGGCGGCATCGGTTGCGCCGTACCTCATGTGCTTGTCGATTGCCGGGGTGGTGGTGTTTCTGGGGTTGCGGCGCTGGAGCGGTGCAGGGGTCGCGCTCGTCGTCGTGGTGGTGGCCCTATGGACCCAGCTTCCGTTGTATTACGGTCGCGCCGGCGACGAGGACGGCCGGCTGGTGCGGGTGATGCAGGCCAATCTACTGTTCGACGGAGCGGACCCGCGGGCCCTGGTCGACCAGGTGCGGGAGCGCAATATCGAGTTGCTCACCGTCAACGAACTCACTCCGGCGGCGATCGGCGCGCTCGGCGGGGCGGGTCTCGACCGGTTGCTGCCCTATCGGTACCTCTCGCCCGCCCGGACCGCGGCCGGGACCGGGATCTGGAGCCGTTACCCGCTGTCGGACACCGTCGAATACGACGGATACGTGCTGAACCAGCTCTCGGCGACCGCCGCGATCCCGGACGCGGGGCCGGTTTCGGTATTCGCGTTCCACCCGGTTCCCCCGGTCTACGACATCGATGTCTGGGCAGACGAATTATCCCGTTTGCATGCGGTTCTGGAGAATGCTCCCGCGGATCGCCCGGCCATCGTCGGCGGCGATTTCAACGCGACATACGATCACGCCCAATTCCGGGCCATGCTGTCCGGGCGTTTCGACGACGCCGTCGTTCAGGCGGGCGCCGGCCATCTGGTCACCTATCCCACCGATAAGTGGTGGCCGCCGCTGGTGGGGATCGACCACATACTCATCGCCGGGGGGCATGCGGTCGCAGTCGAAACCCTCGATATACCCGGCGCGGACCATCGCGCCCTGACCGCATCGATCCGCCTGGACCGCGCCCCGCGCTGAACGGTCGCGGACGACCCGCCGCCCGGTGCAGTCAGGGAAGTAGGTCCAACGGGGCGAGGGTGATCTCGAACGGGCCGTGCAGAGTCGCGGTATCGCCCGCGCAAACCCGGTGGGTCTGTTCGTAGACCTGTTCGGACCCGAGCGTGTGGGCGAACAGGACCGGTAGCTCCTCCCCCGGTAACCGGCCCTTGAACGGGTTGATCTCGAAACGCCAGTAGTGCGGGATTCCGGCGGCGGCATAAACCACCGGTTTCGTCATCCGATCCGCCAGTGTGGTGGAGCCGGAGACCACCTCGACGGCCAGCCGCACTTGTTCCGCAGGTATCCCCCGCGCATCCCAGGAAATCGGCCCTTCGGCCACTATCAGGTCCGGGATGGGCTCATCGTCCGCGATCAAGGCGCCGACACCTTCCAGGACCACACAGTCCGCCGGTACAACATCGTCGAGCATCCGGCTCAGCCGCTGGATGAGCCACTGGTGCCGGGGCTTGGGAGCTGCATTCACGACGAGCTGGCCATTCAACACCTCGTATCGCAATCCGTCTTCGGGCATCCGATCGAGATCGGCCGAGGTCCACCGGTCCAGTCTCGGGGCAGGCATAGCCATCGGACCACCTCCAGCTCGATTCGCCGACCGCGTACATCCGCGGTCGCTGCCAGAATTCTAGCCTCCGCTGACCGCCACGACACGGGATGAAGGCGCGGGGGCAGCCGAGATCGCGCGACCGGATGCCTGGATATTTACCGCCGGACCGGTCCGGGCAAGCGGCACAGCCGGCTGCCTGCCCGGTTATGCGACCCCGCGCCGGGCGTGTGCGCGGGGACGCATGGTTCAGTCCTCTCCGGACGTGATACCGAGCCGGGCCAGCAGGTGTGGGGCGATGACGCCGAGAGCTTCGGCGGTCGTCATCTCCTCGTGTGTCGCCGGGACCGCGTATTCGGCGACCTCGCCCGAGACGTACGGCCACCAGTCACCGGCCCGGGGGCCTGCCTGCTGCGCACCGGGGGTGGGTACATCGGCGCGGAAGAAGTCGACGACGCCACGGTAGATACCGGGTTCGTGGCCGGCGATCAATTCCGCGGAGCGGGCCGCGGTCCGGTACACCGCGCGGAGCCGGTCCACCGGGAGCCGCAGCAGCTCCGGGGGGATCAGTTCGTGCAGGCGAGCCAGTTCCGCGTCGCCGAGTTCGCCGATATTGCGGTCGGTGTCCTCGGTGAGGATGCCCTGCTCCAGCAACGCGGCGCGCAGGATCGTCTCGAAAACGCCCGGATCGACGCCGGGGTGGCTGTCCAGCATCGCCAGCATTTCGACGTGTTCCCCGGCCGCCTGCAATGCGGTGGCGACGGCGTGGGCCAGGACGCCGCCCAGCGACCAGCCCAGGAGGCGGTACGGGCCGCTGGGCTGGATGCGCCGGATCTCGGCCAGGTAGCGGTCGGCGATCTCGCTCAGCGAGGCCGGGTCGTAGCCGGCATCGGAGTACGCCGGCGATTGCAGACCGTAGATCGGCTGATCCGCCGGCAACAGCCGAGCGAGCCCGGTGAAGCTCCAGGCCAGTCCGTCCCTGGCGTGGATGGCGAAAATCGGTGTCGCGGAACCAGTTTCGCGGATGGGCAGGACCACCCGCAGTGCCGCCTCGGACAGTTCCTCGGCTTCGGCGGGTTCGGCGAGCCGGGCGGCGAGACCGCCGACGGTCGCGTCGGTGAACAACCACTGCACGCTGATATCGGTACCGGTCTCGGCGCCGAGCCGGGCCGCGACCTTGGTCGCGAGCAGCGAGTTACCGCCGAGCGCGAAGAACGAATCGTCCACGCCGACTCGTTCCACGCCCAGGACCTCGGCGAAGACCGCGGCAACCGTATGCTCCAGCGGGCTGCGGGGAGCACGGAACTCTGCTTCGCCGGCGAACACCGGTTCGGGCAGGGCCCGGCGGTCCAGCTTGCCGGCCGGGGTCAGCGGGATCGCGTCGAGCACCATGATCGACGACGGCACCATATGCGTGGGCAACCGCTGCCCGGCGTAGTCGCGCAATTCGGTGACGTCGATCGAATAGCCCGGTACGGCAACAACATACGAGACGAGAGACACCGCGCCGGCCATACCTTCGTGGCCGAGGGTGACCGCGAAGTCGACCTGGCCGGACGAGGTGAGCACAGCGTCGATCTCGCCGAGCTCGATCCGGAAACCACGCACCTTCACCTGGAAATCGTTACGACCCACGTACTCCACCGCCGGATCACCCGCGGCATCGCGACGCCAGCGCACCAGGTCACCGGTGCGGTACAGACGAGCCCCGGGCTCACCGTGCGGGTCGGCGACAAACCGTTCCGACGTCAGACCCGCCCGGGCGTGATAACCACGCGCCAGCTGGACACCACCGACATACAGCTCTCCGGCCACCCCCTCGGGCACCGGGTTCAACCGGTCGTCCAGAACCAGCGCCCGCATACCCCGCACCGGACCACCGATGGTGACCGGATCACCCGGCAGCAGCCGGCCACTGATATTGGTCGCAATGGTCGCCTCGGTCGGGCCGTAAGCATTGTGGAACCGACGCTGTATCCCGCCCTCGGGCGCGGTGGACCACTTGGCCACAAGATCCGCCGAAACAGCCTCACCACCGGCAATGATCACTTCCATACCCGCGAGATCCGCAGGGTCCAGCGACGCCAGCACCGACGGCGTGATCAAACCGACCGTCACACCCTCACGGGAGATCAGCTCACCCAATTCCGCGCCACCGTAGGTACCGGTCGGAACCACAACCAGCGCACCCGCCGAACCCACAGCCAGCAACAATTCCAGGATCGACGCATCGAACGACGGCGACGCGAACGCCAACGCCCGCGACGCCGGAGTCAACCCGTACCGCTCCACCTGCTCGGCACTGAAATTCGCCAAACCGGCATGACTGACCACAACACCCTTGGGCACACCCGTCGAACCGGAGGTGTAGATGACATAGGCAGTGTTCGCCGGAGTCAACGGCCGCACTCGTTCCGCATCGGTGATCGCAGCTGCGGAGTACCCGTAGATTTCGAACTCGTCGAGCACCAGCCAATCCACCGAATCCGGCAGATCGGCGCGGACCGAAGACACCGTGATACCCACGGACGCACCGGAATCGGTGAGCATATGAGCGATCCGGTCTTCCGGATAGGTCGGGTCGACCGGCAGGAACGCCGCACCGGATTTGGTCACGGCCCATTCGGCCAGCACCGAATCCGCCGACCGCGGCACCGCCAGGGCCACCACGTCCTCGGCACCGAGGCCGAGCACGATCAGCGCCCGCGCCAAGCGGTTCGACCGCTCGTCGAACTCTTCATAGGTGTACCGGCGGCCGTCGAACACCACCGCCGGCGCCGACGGGTCGACAGCCACGGCAGCGGTCAGCAAGTCCGGCAGGGTCTGTGCCGGTACGGCTGGACCGCCTGACCGCGATCCCAGTTCCGCGCGCTCGGCGATGCTGAGTAATTGCGCATCCCCCACCGGCTGGTCCGGTGCGTCGACCAAGTGGTCGATCACCCGCAGCAGTCGTGCGGCGAGCGTTTCGACAGCGGCGGCGTCGAACCTGCTGGTCAGGTACTTCAGCATGATCCTGACCGTGCCGTCGGCGGTCACCACCAGCGTCAGCGGGTAATGGCTGTTGTCGCGAGCCTGCACCCCGGTGATCGACATACCGTCGATATCGCCGGTGGCGGCGACCGCGGCGGCATCGGTCGGATACGACTCGAAAACCAGCAGCGTGTCGAACTGCACCGCGACCCCGGCCGCTCGCTGGATATCGGTGAGCCCGAGATGGTGATGCTCCATCAGCGCCGCTTGTTCCCGCTGCAGCTCGGTGAGCAGCTCATTCGATGAGGCGCGCCGATCGATCCGCACACGCACCGGCAACGTGTTGATGAACAAGCCGACCATGGATTCGATACCGGGCAGTTCCGGCGGCCGGCCGGATACCGTGGCGCCGAATACGACATCGTCACGACCGGTGGTCCAGCCGAGCAGCACACCCCATGCCGCCTGCACCAGAGTGTTGACTGTTACCCCGAGTTCGGCGGTGCGCTCGGTCAAGCACCGGGTGCGGTCGGAGTCGATCTCCGCGATATAGGTGCCCATCTCATAGCTCTCCGAAGCCAACGGCTCCGGTGCCAACAGTGTGGGTCCGTCGAATCCGGCCAGCGCGTCGCGCCACGCCTGTGCGGAGACCGCGTGGTCGCGGTTTCCGAGCCAGGACAAGTAGTTTCGGTACGAAACCGCCCGTCCGAGCGCGGCAGTGTCGCCGCGCACGGCGTACAGCATCAGCAGATCCCGCATGAGCAGCGGCATCGACCAACCATCCACCAGGATGTGATGCGTGGTGAAGGTCAGCTGCCAGCCATCGTCGGTCAACCGGGCAAGATGGAAACGGACCAGCGGTGGGGCAGCCATATCGAACTGCTGAGTTCGGTCCGCAGTCAGGAGGCGAGCCAGTTCCTTGTCTCGCTCGTGCTCTGGCAGGTCGCGTAAGTCGATATCGCGCCAGGGCACCGAGACGGAGCCGAGTACCACCTGTACCCACTGGCCGGTGTCATCCGCGACGAACGCCGTGCGCAGGTTCGGATATCGGAGGAGCAGGGTTTCCGCAGCCTGGCGCAAACGGGCCGGGTCGATCCGGCCGGACAGGGCGAGGGAGGTCTGCATGGTGTAGACGTCGTGACCGTCGCGCATGAGCTGGGCGTGGAACAGCAGCCCGGACTGCAGCGGCGATAGCGGCCAGACCTCCGACATCGCCGGGTATACCTGCTCCCACCGTTCGATATCGGTTTGGGAGACCCGCACCAGCGACATATCGGACGGCGTGAATCCGCCGGCCTCCGTCGTGCGCGCATGGTCGGCGAGCGCGGTGAGCGCCGCGCACCAAAGGTCCGCGAATTCACGCACTCTCGCCTCGCTCAACAACCCTGTGGGATAGGCGAAGGTGGTGCTCAGCACTGGTCCGTCCGCACCGGAGGTGACGATGGCATTGATATCCAGTGCGGCATGAGCGGGCATATCGCGAGCGCCGTCCGCAGCCAGCGGTCCCAATTCGCCCGTGGGCAGCCAACCGAATTCGGCGAGCTCTGCTGGTATCTCTCCCGCGGTTGCCCGGCCCAGATAGTTGAAACCGATCTGGCCCGGAATTTGTTCGGGTAGCCGGTTTCCGGTCTCGGGGTTGAGATACCGGAGCATCCCGTAGCCGAGACCTTTATCCGGCACCGCGAGCAATTGTTCCTTGACCGCTTTCACGACCGCGCCGAGTGCCGAACCGCCGGCGAAGGCGTCGTCGATATCGATTTCCGGGAGCTCGAGCCGAACAGGATACACAGCTGTGAACCAACCGACAGTGCGCGACAGGTCGGCCCCGGGCACCACGGTCTCCTCTCGACCGTGCCCCTCGAGCTTCACCACCGCAGGTTCGAACGGGCTGCCTCCTCGCCAGCGGGCAAGCGCCAGCACGAGGGCGGACAGCAACGCGTCGTCCGGGCCTCCGTGGTATCGGGTGCCGATATCTGTCAGCACCGCTTCGGTGGTCGCCGCAGGCAGGGTCACCTCGAACCGTTCGACCGTGGCATTGGTATCGATGGCCGGATCGAACGGGCGGTTGCCCAGTACGGGTTCTGGTGCCGCCGAAACCTTCTGCCAGTAGGGCAGCTCCGCAACTCGTTCGGACGTGACAGCCGCCTCGGCGAGCCCGTGGGCCCAATGCCGTAACGAGGTGCCGACCGGCGGCAGTGACACCGGTTGCCCACCGGCGACCTGAGACCATGCCAGGGCCAGATCCGCGATGATGATGCGCCAGGAAACACCGTCGATGACGAAGTGATGCGCCACGAACAAGAGCACATCGGGTCGCTCGCCCGGAAACGAGAACCATACGAACTGCGCCATGACGGCGGTGGGGTCCAAACGTCCCAGTGCCGAATCCAATTCGGCCGAAGCGATTCGGGAAAGTTCGGCAGCGTCGATCGCATCGTCGAGCTCTGCTCGGTGGATCAGCGCACCGATATCGATCGCGTCCGGAGCAAGCACCTCCAACACCGGATCCCCGGGCCGGTCCCGGACCAGGGCTCGCAGCGCGTCATGGTGCTCGAAGAGCGCCGACAATGTCGCGACGAGGCCCACGTGGTCGATCCCGGCAGGCAACTGCAACATCATGCTTTGGGTGAACCGCCCATACGGCCGGTTCTCACCGAGGATCTGCGCCATGAACGGCAACGGCGGCATCTCGCCGACGCCGTTGCCGGGAAGTTCCGCGAGTCGCTGTTCGGCAGCCTCCCCGACGGTCGCGATATCGGCGAGCGCGGCGACTGTGCGATGCGTGAACACGTCTCGGGGGGTGAATACGACACCGCGGGTTTTGGCCCGTGACACCAGCTGAATCGACAGAATACTGTCGCCGCCCAGGGCGAAGAACGAATCGTCTACACCCACCCTCGGCGCACCGAGTACCTCTGCGAACACCTCGGCCACGACCTTCTCGGCCGCGGTCGAGGGAGCACGGAATTCGCGGGGGCCGAAAGACGGGGCAGGCAGCGCCCGGCGATCCAGCTTGCCAGTGGCATTCAACGGAATTTCCGCCAGTACCACCAGGGCCTCCGGCACCATGTAGGCAGGCAACCGGCCCTTCAGGACGGACCGAACTTCCTCGGTATCGGGCGTCGCCCCCGCTGCGGGCACCACGTATCCGACGAGCTGATCGCCGGCCGGAGTATCCCCACGCACAACTACCACGGCTTGACTGACCTCGTTGATCTCGGTCAGCGCGGTTTCGATTTCGCCGAGTTCGATCCGGAGACCACGTACCTTCACCTGGAAATCGATGCGGCCCAGGTAGTCCAACTCACCATCAGCCGTCCACCGCACCAGGTCACCAGTGCGATACATCCGCTCACCGGCTCCGAACGGGCTCGCCACGAAACGATCCGCACTCAGATCGGGCCGCGCCACGTAACCACGCGCCAACTGCGTACCGGCCAGATAGAGCTCACCCGCGACACCCACCGGCACCGGCTGCAACCGGCCGTCCAGCACGTACGCCTGAGTGTTGAACTCCGGGGCACCGATCGGCACCGTGACCGTATCCGCGTCCGTGACCTCCTTATACGTCACAGAAACCGCAGCCTCGGTCGGACCGTACAGGTTGTGCACCGCGGCACCGGTCAGCTCGCGCAACCGCTGTGCCGTCTTCGGCGGCAACGCCTCACCGATCACGAATACATGCCGCAGACTCGCGAGGGCCCCCAGCGGGGTATGGGCGACGAACACCGTCAACATCGACGGCACGAAATCCGTCACCGTCACCTGCTGCTCAGCGATCACCCGCGCCAGATACTCGGGATCACGATGACCATCCGGGGTCGCCACCACCAAATGCGCACCGGCAGCCAACGGCAGGAAGTAACCCCACAGCGACACATCGAACGTAGTCGCCGTCTTCTGCAAATAGACATCCGCAGAACCCATCGGGTACTGCGCCAGCATCCACGCGACCTGGTTCACGATCGCCGAATGCGGCACCGCCACACCCTTCGGACGACCCGTCGAACCTGACGTGAAGATCACATACGCCGTATTCGATGGCCGCACCGGCGCACGACGATCCGCATCGGTCACCGGCGCGGCATCGAAACCACTGGTATCGACAGTATCCAGGGCAAACACCGGCACACCAGCGATCTCGCGTGTTCCGGCGCCGTCGTCCGCTGGCATATCCGCGGTGGTGGACAGCACGCACACCGGAGCCGCGGTCTCGACCACGTACCGGGTGCGCTCGACCGGATGGTCGGGATCCAGCGGCACGTACGCACCCCCGGCAGTGACGACCGCATACATACCGGCCACGAGGTCCAATGAACGCGACATCAGCAGCGCGACAGAGGTTTCCGGACCCACTCCGAGCGAAATCAAATGCCGCGCCAGTCGATTCACGCGAGCCGAGAAGTCGGCATATGTCAGGGTTACGCTGTCGAAACTCACAGCTGCGGCGTCGGGAACCAGGGCCGCCTGCGTCTCGAACATCGATACCAGAGTGGCGCTGGTATCCACCATGTGCGCGGTATCGTTCCACCGGCGCAGCACGAGCTCACGCTCCACGTCGTCGAGAAGATCGAACGTGCCGATCGGCCGGTCGGGATCATCGGCGATACCGGTGAGTACTCGCACGAGCCGATCCGCGATGCGCCGTACTTCGGCTTCGCCGAAAATGTCACGCAGATAGCCTGCGCGGAGACCGAGGGTGCTTCCCAGGGTGGCGACCAAGGTCAGCGGATAGTGCGTCGCGTCTTCCATGTCCAGCTCGGTCAGCGCGACCCCATCGATATCGACGGCCTGCGCCTGAATGCCGTCGGCATCCACCGGATACGACTCGAATACCAGCAGTGTGTCGAACAAGGTCGCCAACCCGGTCTGCGCCTGGATATCCGCCAGACCCACATGGTGGTGATCCAGCAGGTCGGCCTGCTCGCCCTGGGTCCGGGTCAGAAGCTCACGCACCGATTCGGAATGCTCGAATCGCACTCGCACCGGGACCGTGTTGATGAATAGACCGACCATCGATTCGACACCGGCCAGCTGTGCCGGGCGACCGGACACGGTGGTACCGAACACCACATCGGCACGACCGGTCAACCGGCCGAGCAGCACCGCCCATGCTACTTGCAGCACGGTGTTAACGGTGACCCCGAGTTCGGCGGCCAGCGCAATGACCCGCGAAGTCGCCTCAGGATCCAGCTCGAAAGTGTACTCACCGGACAGAGTTTCGATCTCGTGCGTACTGTCGGCCCCGCCGGAGAGCGGACCGCTGAGCAGCGTCGGCTCGTCCACACCGGACAGTGCCGAACTCCACGCAGCCAGTGCGACCCCGCGATCTTGCCGCCGCACCCAGCCCAGGAAGTGCCGGTAGGAACGCACCGGCGGCAGGGCATCGGGATTTGCGCGGACTGCGTACAGGGCCAGCAAATCGCGCATCAACAACGGCATGGACCAGCCGTCGAGCACAATGTGATGATTGGAGACCACGAACCGCCAGCGCTGCGCCGCAACCTTGATCAGCATGAACCGAATAAGGCCTGGCTCGGCCAGATCGAACCGCCTCGTTCGGTCCGCCTCGATCAGGTCCTCGGCATTACCGGTGTCGCTGCGATCGTGCTCGGTCCAGTCCACTCGGACCTCGCTCAGCACCACCTGCACCGGGTTGCCCGCGTGGTCTGTGACAAAAACGGTGCGCAAGTTCTCGTAACGGTCCACCAGTGCCTGCGCCGCCGCCCGCAACCGTCCGGCGTCCAGCCGGCCGGTCAGCGTCAGCACCGACTGCGCGGTGTACACATCCACCGACTCGTCCGCCAGCTGGGCATGGAACAGCATCCCGTTCTGCAGAGCCGAGAGCGGCCACACATCGGCCACCGGCGTCGGGAACAGCCGCTCGAAGTTATCGACATCCGCCTGGGTCAACGCGACCATGGCGAAATCGGAGGGGGTGTGGCCACCCGCTCCCGGGGAAGCGACATGCTGGGCAATGGCCGTCAATGCGCGCACCCATAGGTCGCCGAACTCGCGTGCCTCGTCGGCAGACAGCAGCGTCGACGGATAACCGATCCGCGCGGACAGTGTGTCACCGACCACGACCGCGTTGATATCGACCAGTGACATCGCCGGCATATCGGCGTCCTGAGCACCGGTCAGCCCGGCACTGTCACCAGCCGGCAGCCAGCCGAGGTCACCTGCGTCTTCGGAAAGCTCCCCGCCGCCGACACGGCCCAGATAGTTGAAGCTCACCTGGCCCGGAACGGTCCGCGGAAGCTCGACCGCGGTCGCGGAATTCAGATACCGCAGCAGACCGTAACCGATGCCCTTGTCCGGCACTGCCAGCAACTGTTCCTTCACTGCCTTGAGCGCGGTTCCCAGCGCCGGTCCGCCGTCCAATGCCTCGAGGATATCGATTCCGGACAGATCGAATCGGACCGGGAACAGCGTGGTGAACCAGCCGGCCGTTCGGGACAGATCAGCCCCGGGCACGACCGTTTCTTCACGCCCGTGTCCCTCGAGCCGCAGCAGTAGCGGATCATCGAGGGCCGTTCCCGGCACTCGCCGGGCGCGCCAGGCGGCAGTGGCCAGGGCGAGCGCGGTGAGCAGGCCGTCGTTCACACCGCCGTGGAACAGCGCCGGAACGGTCGTCAGCAGCGACTGCGTGACCGCGGCCGGCAGTTCGACCACATGGGTTTCGGAGACTCCGGTGGTATCCACCGCGGGATCTATCGGGCGGCTGCTGAGCAGCGGGTCCGGCGTACTGACGACGGTGCGCCAATACGCGAGTTCGGCCACGCGCTCGGCGCTGTGCGCCTGACGTTCGAGCTCATGCGCCCAGGTGCGCATGGAGGTGACCGGCGCGGGCAACTGGGGGGTCTGACCGGCCTTGTGGGCGACCGCGGACAGCACGAAATCAGGTATGAGAATCCGCCAGGTCACGCCGTCGACCACCAGGTGATGCGCAAGAACCACCAAACGACTCGTACGCTCGCCGGCATCGGGTTCCAGCCAGACGAACCGAAGTACTACACCGGCCGCCGGGTCGAGCCGATCCAACGCGGTATCAATTGCCGCCGCGGCAATCTCGTGGAACTCGGCATCGGTGGCGGCACTGTCGAACACGGTGTGGTCGATGAGTGCGTCCACGTCGACGGAGCCCGGGGCGGTGGTTTCCAGCACCCAGTCCTCGTCTGAACGGAACAACCGCGCCCGCAACATATCGTGCCGATCTATCACCGAACCGGCGACCGCCGCGATCGACTCCCGGCTGATTCCGACCGGCAACTCCAGCGCAATCGATTGGTGGAACCGACCTGAGGAGCCGGGCCGTTCGACCATGAACCGCATGATGGGTGTGAGCGGCATTCGGCCGACTCCGCCCCCTGGCAATTCCGCCAGCGCCAAGGCGTCAGCTGCCCCGCTGTCCACGGATTCCGCTACCGCAGCCAGTCCTGCCACGGTGCGTTGCTCGAACACATTGCGCGGGGTGAACACCACACCACGCACCCTGGCTCGCGAAACCAGCTGAATGGACAGGATGCTGTCACCGCCGAGCGCGAAGAACGAATCGTCCACGCCGACCCGCTCGACTCCGAGCACTTCGGCGAACACCTGGGCGATCGCCACCTCGACCTCGCCTTGTGGGGCTCGGTAGGAGCGTGCCTCGAGCACCGGCTCAGGTAGTGCTTTGCGGTCGAGTTTGCCGACCGGGGTAAGCGGGATCTCGTCGAGCACCACTATTGCCGATGGCACCATATACGCGGGCAACCGGTCGGAGACGAACTCGGTCACCGCGGCGGTATCCACGCTCCGAGCCGCGGCAGGCAGGACGTAGGAGACCAGAATCGTTGCGCCCGCCGCGGTTTCCTTACCGAGAGTCACCGCGTAATCAATATCCGAATGACTGGCCAGGGCGGTATCGACCTCACCCAGTTCCACGCGGAAACCACGAATCTTGACCTGGAAGTCCGTCCGGCCGACATAGTCGAGTTCCCAATGCACCGTCGGTAACGCCTCGTTGCCGGCCCGCCGACCGGGGGCAGCATACCAGCGCACCACATCGCCAGTGCGATACATACGCGAACCTTGGAAGCTGAACGGGTTGGCGACGAACCGATCCGCGGTCAGACCAGCCCGATTGTGGTAACCGCGCGCCAGCGCTCCACCGGACAGATACAGCTCACCCGCCACCCCCGGCGGCACCGGATTCAGCCGCGCGTCCAGGACCAGCGCCGACATTCCGTGCACCGGGTCACCGATGGTGACATGCTCGCCCGGGAACAACCGGGCATACGAGGAGATGATCGTGGTCTCGGTGGGACCGTAGCCGTTGAAATACCGGCGCCCCGGCTCCCATTTGGCGAGCAATTCCGGCGTAGTCACATCGCCACCGGCGGACACAACTTCCAGCGCGTCCAGGTCAGCCGGATCCATGGTGCCAAGCACCGCAGGAGTCATGACCATATGGGTCACTTCTTCGGTGCGCACCAGTTCGGCCAGATCGGGACCACCGATGATTTCGCCGGGGGCCACGACCAGGGTCGCACCGGTATAGCCGGTGCACACCCATTCCAGGACCGACGGGTCGAAGCTCGGGGAACAGACGTGCAGGAACCGGTGCTTCGACTCGAGGTGATACAGATCAGTGGCCACATCGGCCAACCCGCCGATACCCGCGTGCGTGACCACAACGCCCTTGGGCAGCCCGGTCGAACCAGAGGTGTAGATGACATAGGCCGGATGCCACATCATCAACGGCGTGGTCCGCTCGGCATCGGTGACCCGGTGCGCCGGTTTCGTGACCAGCTCCGCTCGGAACTCCGGATCGTCGAGCCGCAGCCACGGAGTCTCACCGGGCAACCGGTCGGCGAACTCGCCACTGGTCAAACCCAGCACCGCGCCGGAGTCGGAGAGCATATGCCGCATCCGGTCGGCCGGATAGCCGGTATCCACCGGCAGGTGCGCACCACCGGCCTTGGCGACCGCCCAGAACGCCAGCACGATCTCATAGGATCTCGGGAACGCCAGTGCGACAACACTTTCCGGCCCGACACCGCGATCGATGAGCGCGCGGGCGAGCCGGGACGATTCAGCGTCGAGCTCCTGATAGGTCACCGAGCGACCTCGGTAACGGACGGCCACACCGTCCGGATTCATCCGAACGCCGTTGTGGAGCAGTTCCGGCAACAGGCCGGTAGCCATCACTTCGTCACCGTGGATATGGGTGAGCAGGCGATATTCGGAATCATCCATGATCGGCAGGTCACCGATCGGCGCGTTCGGGGTCCGGATCAGCGCCTCCAGCAGGTACAAGAAACGGCGGGAGAAAACAGCGATGGTTTCGGAGTCGAAGAGATCGCGGGCATAAGTGAATTCCGCGGCCATCCCGGCCTCGGTTTCGACGACCCGCAGGGAGAGATCGAACTTCGCGGTGTCGACATCGAAGTCGACACCGGAGATCCTCAGGCCAGGCAGTTGGAAATCGGCGGCGGGCAGATTCTCGAACGACAGCGCCACCTGGAACAGCGGATGCCGGGCCGTGGAACGTTCGACCTCCACGAGTTCTACCAAACGTTCGAACGGCACATCGGCGTGCGCGAACGCCTGGAGGTCGGATTCCCTGGTGGCCGCGAGGAATTCGGCGAAACTGAACTCACCGCGCACATGCGAACGCAGCACCAGTGTGTTGACGAACATGCCGATCACATCGTCGAGTTCGGCTTCGCCACGACCGGCGATCGGCGTGCCGACCGCCACATCGTCGGTGCCCGACAGCCGCGCCAGCAGCAGGGCCAGCGCCGCGTGGATCACCATGAACACAGTGGCGTTGTGCTCGGTGGCCAGCCGTTTCACGCCCTCGTGCAGCGGGGCGTCGATCTGGAACGGCACCGTGCCGCCGGCGAACGACTGGATTCCGGGCCGCGGGCGATCACCGGGCAGGTTGAGCTCGTCGGGCAATTGGGCCAGCGTCCGGCGCCAGTACTGCACCTGCGCGCTGACCAGACTGTCCGGATCGTCCTCGGAGCCGAGGACTTCCCGCTGCCAGATGCTGTAGTCGGCGTACTGTACCGGTAGCGGCGCCCAGCCGGGCGGCGAACCCGCGGCGCGGGCGGCGTAGGCGGTCATCAGGTCACGGGTCAGCGGGCCCATCGACCAGCCGTCGGCGCTGATGTGATGCACGACGAAGACCAGGACGTATTCGCTATCGGCAGGATGGAACAGCGCGGCCCGCAACGGCACTTCGGTCGTCACGTCGAAACCAGCAGCCACCACATCGGTGATCCGGTCCCGCACTTCGTCGACCGGTACCGGCACCACAGTGAGATCCGGTACGGCCTGCGCGACCGGTAGTAGCAGCTGGTACGGGCGTCCATCGTGGGCCGGGTAGATGGTGCGTAGGGTTTCGTGCCGGGAGACCACGTCGGTGACGGCCGCACGCAGTGCGGCCACATCGAGGTCGCCGGCGAGGCGGACCGCCACGGGGATGTTGTAGGCGATCGAATCGGTATCGAACTGGTTGAGGAACCACATGCGTTGCTGTGCCAGCGACAACGGCACCCGCTCCGGCCGCGGCAGCGGCGCCAGCACTGGCAGATCATCACGCCCGGTGGCGGTTTCGGCGGCTGCGGCCAGCGAGGTGACGGTCGAGGACTCGAACAGCATCCGCACCGGGACCTGCGCGCCCAGCGCCTGACCCACGCGCGCGGCGACTTGGGTCGCGATCAGCGAGTTACCGCCCAGGGCAAAGAAGTCGTCATCGGCGCCGATGCGCTCGATACCGAGAACGTCGGCGAAGACCCCGGCCACGATCTCCTCGATCGGAGTCGACGGCGCCCGGAATTCCCGCGACTCGAACACCGGCTCCGGCAACGCCTTACGATCCAGCTTCCCAGAGGTGTTGAGTGGAAATTCGGCGAGTTCGACTACCGCCGACGGGATCATATAGGTCGGCAGCAACTCACGGACCGCTTCCAGCAGAGTGACCGGCACGGTCCGCTCGCCCGGGGCAGCCACCACATAGGCGACCAGTTGCTCACCTAGAGTCGAGTTCGCCACCAACGCCACAGCCTGGCTGACCTGCGGCTGCGCCAGGAACGCCGACTCGATCTCACCGAGCTCGATCCGCTGCCCACGGAACTTCACCTGGAAGTCGGTACGACCCAGATACTCCAACACCGGCCCGCCATCGACACGCCGCCAGCGCACCAAGTCACCCGTGCGATACATCCGCCCGCCCGGGTCGAACGGGCTCGCCACAAACCGATCGGAGCTCAGATCCGGACGCGTCACATAACCGCGAGCCAGCTGGTTGCCCGCCAGGTATAGTTCACCGATCACCCCCTCGGGCACCGGACGCAACCGGCTGTCGAGCGCATACACCTGCGAATTCCACTGCGGCACACCGATCGGCACACTCCCGGCCTCATCGCCCGTGGTCGGCCAGTAGGTGATCGAGACCGCGGCCTCGGTCGGGCCATAAAGGTTGTGCACCGCAGCATCCGAGACCGCGCGCATGGCCGTCACCGTCTCTGGCGGCAATGCCTCACCGATCACGAAGATGTGCCGCAGACTCGGGATGGCCCCCGACGGGGTATGCGCGGCGAACACCGTCAACATCGACGGCACGAAATCCGTCACCGTCACCTGCTGCTCAGCGATCACCCGCGCCAGATACTCGGGATCACGATGACCATCCGGGGTCGCCACCACCAAATGCGCACCGGCAGCCAACGGCAGGAAGTAACCCCACAGCGACACATCGAACGTAGTCGCCGTCTTCTGCAAATAGACATCCGCAGAACCCATCGGATAGTGCGCCAGCATCCACGCGACCTGGTTCGCGATCGCCGAATGCGGCACCGCCACACCCTTCGGACGACCCGTCGAACCCGATGTGAAGATCACATACGCCGTATTCGATGGCCGCATCGGCGCGAGACGATCTGCATCAGTTACCGGAGCAGCATCGAAACCACTGATATCGAGTATGTCCAGAGCAAGCACCGGCACACCCGCGAGCACACCCACAGTACCGCCCAGTGCGGAATCACCGGCTGCCGGTTCGATCCCGACAGCCTGGACATCGGCTGTAGTGGACAGCAGACACACCGGTGCCGCGGTATCGAGAATGTAGCCGATCCGCTCGCCCGGATGCGCCGGATCCAATGGCACATACGCACCACCGGCCGCCACCACCGCATACATACCCACGACCAGATCCACCGATCGAGACGCAAGCAAACCGACCAACGACTCCGGGCCGACCCCTTGCGCGATCAGATACCGCGCCAAACGATTCACCCGAGCCGAGAACTCGCCGTAGGACAGACTCGTTCCCTCGAACGACACCGCCACTCGATCCGGGAAAGCGATCGCTGCCTGCTCGAATCCTTCCAGCAGCAGCCGTGGCGTGAAGGGGTACCCGGTGGCGTTCCACTGCTCGAGCATCAGCGTACGTTCGGCCGGGGCTAGGATCTCGAGGTCACCGACCGGCACGGCAGGATCCGCCGCGATGCCGTGCAGCAATCGAGTAAGCCGGTCGGCGAATCCCTCCGCCGTGGCGTGATCGAACAATGCGCTGGCATAGGTCAGGTATCCGTCCAGCCCCAAGGGCTCGCCGGCTTCGTCATAGGCATCGCCGACGATGAGGTTCAGGTCGAACTGCGACATCTCGGAATCGAAGTCCACCGGCGATACCGTCAGGCCCGGCAGGACCAGACCGGCCGGCCCCATGTTCTGGAAGGTCAGTCCCACCTGGAACAGCGGGTGCCGCGCGGTCGAACGAACCGGGTTCAGCACCTCCACCAAACGCTCGAATGGCACATCCGCATGCGCGTAGGCCGCGATATCGATCTCACGCTGCCTCGCCAGCAGATCGGTAAATGTTTCGCCGCGATCGACCTGAGTCCGCAACACCAGAGTGTTCACGAACATACCGATCAGATCATCAAGTGCCTGCTCTCCCCGACCCGCGATCGGTGTACCGATCGCGATGTCATCGGTGCCCGACAGCCGCGACAGCAACACCGCCAGCGCCGAATGCACCACCATGAACAAGGTGGCCCCCTGCTGCTGGGCGACCCGAAGCAGCCCGGCATGGAGTTCGGGGGCGAAGCGGATCTCGACCCGGCCTCCGGCGAACGACTGCACCGCCGGACGCGGCCGATCCATCGGCAGGTCGAGTTGGTCCGGAATCCCGCCCAGCGCTGATTCCCAGTACCCGAGTTGCTTGGCCGCGAGCGATTCCGGATCGGTCTCGTCGCCGAGCAGGGCACGCTGCCAGATGCTGTAGTCGGCGTACTGCACCGGCAACGGTGCCCAGCCAGGAGCCTCACCAGCAGCGCGCGCCGCGTAGGCAGTCATCAGATCCCGCGTCAACGGCCCCACCGACGAACCGTCACTGGCGATATGGTGCACCACCATTGCCAGCACGAATTCTCCGGGCACGCCGGCGGTGTTCGCACCACTTTCGGCCGCATCCACATCGACACGCGCCGCATCGACCGGTCCGTCCAGTTGGAACAGCGACACCCGCAACGGCACCTCGGCCGTCACATCGAAACCGGCCGACGCCAGATCCGATACCGCACTGATCACCTCGGCAGCCGGCACCGAACGCATCCGCAGAACCGGACCGGCGTCGCCCGCCGGCAGCACCACCTGCACCGGACCGGATTCGGTCTCCGGATACACCGTGCGCAGCACCTCGTGCCGCGCCACCAGATCGGCAACCGCCGCCCGCAGGGCATTCACATCCAGATCACCGGACAACCGGATCGCCATCGGTAGGTTGTACGCCGTCGACTGCTGATCGAAGCGGTTGAGGAACCACATCCGCTGCTGCGCCGACGACAACGGCGCCGCGACCACAGCTTCGCCCGTCGGCAAGGTGACGCTCGTACGCTGCCGAGGAACCAGTGCGGTTCGTCCGCCGGCCCCAGCCTGTTCCTCGATCCGCGCCGCCAACAAGGTCACCGTCGAT
>NZ_BDCG01000009.1 GCF_001613385.1 Nocardia flavorosea NBRC 108225
CAACCCTGGTACCAGGGCTACTGCAGACACGGGAGTACCGCCGTGCGATCACATGGGCGACGTCTCCGGATACGCCATCCAAGGAAGTCGATCGTATGCTGGATATGGCCGCCAAGCGACAATCCATACTCGACCGCGAAGGTTTCCGCTTCGAGGCGCTGCTGGCCGAGGGGGTACTGCACTACCAGGTCGGAAACCCAGAAATCATGGCGGCACAGATTCAAAGCCTGCTGGAAAAGTGCGAACAGGCCGAGATCCGGGTTGTTCCGTTCCGTGCCAAGAACCCCTGCGGTCTCATTGCCTCCCCGTTTGTATTGTTTTCCTTCCCACCGCTACTGACCTCCAAGCTTCAGGAACCGCCGGTTGCCTACGTAGAGGGACTCGCCGGCGATCTTTACCTGGAACGGAGGACAGAGGTCAGCATGTATTCCCAGGAAGCCGAGAAGATCCGTCATGTAGCGTTGTCCAGGTCGGCATCGAAGAATCTGATGCTGAGGGCATTGAAGGAGTGGCAAGCGTGACCGATCAGACGGCCGCCCAATGGTTCAAGAGTAGCCGGAGCCATGGCGGGAAGGATTGCGTAGAAGCCGCCCATCTGAACGGAGGCTTCGTCGGTGTTCGGGACTCCAAGAACCCGAGCGGTCCCGCGCTGATCCTGACCCCCGGCCAATGGGATGCGTTCCTTTACGCCGCGAAGTCGGGCCGGTTCGACCGGCCATAACCGCCTACAGCTACGGCACCTGCCGAAGATCGATCACTCGGTCGCTGCCAGACTTCGGAACAAGGCCTGGCAGCGACCGAGCTCTTTCCGGAAGCGCTGGTCATACCGGCGGCTGAGAAGCGGCGACGGCACCGGCTCACAGTCGATACCGAGGGGCATGCTCGCACACCACGAAGCGGTTCTCCGGTTCACCGCTCGAGGTCGCGGCCGCGGTCTCGTCCACGAGTTCGGGGATCGATACCTCGCCGTGTCCGGGTGGGCGGATAACGCTGGATGGGGTCGATCCCCGGCGTCGGCCGCGACACAGCCAAGATGTCGGCGATCTCCTGGCGGGTTAAGGGTTCGCGCTGGCCACGGGCCGCGGCCGCGCGTGCTCTCCGCGCCGATTCAGCGGTCCGCTCAGCGGCTTCCCGCTGTCGCTTCAAGGCGAGTTCCTGGGTCTCGCGCTGTTTGTGTTCGCGTTCCTGCTCCTGCCGTAAGCGTTCCTGGGCTTCGACGGCCCGCTGGGCCGCCTCTTGGACGCGCTGCTTCGAATGGCCGCCGACGTTATCGCCGCTCTTGTACTCGGTGAAGTCCCGGCCGCCGAGTTCGTTGACAACCCGGGCGTTGTCGTGTTTTCGCTCTCGCCCCGAGGGCAGTTTCATGGGTTGTTCGCGTTGCCAGCCGGTGTGGCGGGTTTCGCCGCGCATCTCGGCCATCCCGAGAGTGAACCAGCGGCCCTGGTCGTTGTTCTTCCGGGCCCGCTCCGACCTTTTGCGTTGTTCCTCGTGGGCGTGTTCTATGTCGCGGCGCCGGCGCTGTTCGTCGTCCACCCCCGGTTCCGGTCAGGTCAGGCCGAGTTCTTGTTCCACCTGGAAGAATTTGTGCGGTAGTCCGTGCACCTTCGCGTAGTCGACCGATCTCGAGTACCACGCCTGGGTGACCCAACTGAACCCGTCTTGCTCAGCGGCGGTGAACAGTAGGTCGACCGGGTCATCAACGGCTGCGGTCCACTCGTAGGTGATCACCGGCCCGGATGGGAGGATCAGTCCCCCGACGTCCGGGTCATTCGTCCATCGGCCGGCGCAGTGCTGCACAAAGTAGTTACCTACGTAGCAGGCGAATTCATTCGCGACGCGGGCGTTGCCCGGCTCGGTCAGTGCGTCGTCATCGGGGAAGAAATAGCCGAACACTTCCTTGAGCCAAAACAGCGTCAACTCATCGCTGTACCGATCGACCTGCGGCATGGGGCCCACCGACTTGCCGGAGTGCGTTCTCCAATCGGCGGGCACCCCGGGCAGCGTCTCGGTGAACATCCGGTCTATCGATTCCGAGATCTGCTGCGGGCGCGACCATTGCAACCACACCGGATGGTTCTGTGCAGATTCGTCGATCTCCATCGGCTGATCCTTCCCCTCTTCTCGCTGATCGCGCTGAGTGCAGCGTACCGGGGCCTGCCTGACCAGTCCCCGATAACACGACCGCCTGATCAGGTCCCATACACGGGCATCGGGTCAATGGCATCGAGCATCAGGCTGCGTCTCGTTGTTCCTGCGCAAGCCGCGGCGCCATCGCCTCCATCTGCTCCATGACCACCCGGATCGCTTCGGGCTGCTTATCCGGCGGGTACTTGTACTTGATGAGCAACCGTTTGATCGACGAACGCAGTTTCGCGCGGACATCGTCGCGGACGGTCCAATCGGTCTTGATATCGCGGCGCATCACCTGCACCAGGTCGCGGGCGATCTTGCCGAGTACGTCGTCGCCCATCTGTTCGACCGCGGATTCGTTCTCGTGGACTGCGTCGTAGAAGGCGAGTTCGTCCTCGTCCAGGGGTGGCGAGAAATGCTGCCCGCGGTCACGTTCGGCGCGGGCTTCGCGGGCGAGTTCGATGAGCGCGGCGATGACCTCGGCGGAAGTGAGCTGCTGGTTCGTGTATTTGTTCATCAGCTCCCGGATCTTCTCCGAGAACGCGCGCTGCCGGGTGAGGTTGTTGCGAGTGGTATGCCGGACTTCTTCGGTGAGCAGTGTGCGCAGTGCCTCGATCGCCAGATGCGGATTGTCGGCTTCGCGGGCCTGTTCCTCGAATTCGGGGGTCAGTTCGGACAGCGACGGCTTGGGCAGGCCCGCGGCCGCGTAGATATCGACGATCTCGCCGGAGGCGGTGGACTGTTCGAAAAGCGTTTCGAGAAGCCGCTGGGTTTCGGCGGGAACGGTTCCGCCTTCGGCGCGACGCTGTTCGGCGTCGTATTTCGCCATCCAGCAGCGGACTTCCTCGTAGAACCGGGCGATCGGTCGCAGCTCGGCCAGGTTCTCGGAACCGGAGGACACGGCCCAGGCGCGGGCGAGTTGGTTGGCGAGGGTGCGGTAGCGGTCGGCGAGGGTGGGCTCACCTTTGGCGACCTGATTGCCGGGGGTGCCGGGCGCACGCAAGTGCTCGACGGTGCCGTACACAGCTTTCATCCAGTGCCGTTGATCGCCGGCGCCGAGTTTGCTGCGCCACGGGTAGCCGGCGCAGAGTGCGTCGAGGGATTCGATCAGCTGACGGGTGAGGGCGATCACCTCATCGAGGTTCTGCCCGACCGGTCGCTGCTCCCGGTCGGTGGCGGTGTATTCCTTCAGTGCCTGTTCGAGGTTGTCGGCGACCGGTGCGTAGGCGACGACGAGACCGTCCTGTTTGCCGCGGAACCGGCGGTTCACCCGGGCGAGAGTCTGCATGAGCAGGGCGCCCTTGATCGGCCGGTCGAGGTAGAGGGTGTGCAGGGGCGGGGAGTCGTAGCCGGTGAGCAGCATGTTCTGCACGATCACCAGCTGCAGGCAATCGCCGGGATCCTTGAGGCGGGTCTGGATCTGTTTCTTCTCGGCACCGCGATACCGGTGCTTGGCCAGCAGGCCCGCGTCCTTCGGGCTGGACGAATACACCACTTTGATTGTGCCCTCGCTGAGATTGTCGGAATGCCAGTCGGGGCGGAGGTCGATGATCTGCTCATACAGGTCGGCACAGATATCGCGGGTGGCGCAGACGATCATCGCTTTACCGGGGCCACCGATGAAGGCGCGCATCTGCTCGGATCGGTTCGCCCAGTGCGCGACGATATCGGTAGCCACCGCCTGCAACCGTTCGGGTGCGCCGTAAAGGCGGTTCAATACGGTGACAGATTTCTCGATGCGGGCACGTTCGTCGTCGTCCAAGCCGGCCGCGGCCTCGTCGGCGGCGCGGTCGATATCGGCATCGGAGACACTCTCGGCCACCCGCATCTGCGGTAGGCGGGGCTCGAACAGCACCCGGACGGTGGCGCCGTCGTCGACCGCGCGGGTGAGGTCGTATTTATCGATGTATTCGCCGAACGTCTTGCGGGTGTTGCGGTCCTCGAACGAGATCGGGGTGCCGGTGAAGGCGATGAGCGTCGCGTTCGGGAGGGCGTCGCGCAGGTGGCGGGCGTAGCCGTCGAGATCGTCGTAGTGGCTGCGGTGCGCTTCGTCGACGACGATGATGACGTTCGAACGGTCGGTGAGCAGTGGGTGGTCGATACCGGAGCGCTTCTCCTCCGGGGAGAGACCGAACTTCTGCAGGGTGGTGAAGTAGATACCACCGGTGGTCCGATCGGCGAGGGCGGCGCGCAGATCGGCCCGGCTGGTGATCTGGATCGGTTTCTCCGGCAGCAGCAGGGAGCGGTCGAAACTCTGGAACAGCTGCCCGTCGAGTTCGGTCCGGTCGGTGACCACCACGACGGTCGGGTTCTTCAACCGCGGGTGTTTGGCGACGAGATGGGTGTAGAGCTCCATCTCCATCGACTTGCCCGAGCCCTGCGTATGCCAGACGACACCGGCCTTGCCCTCACCCTCCACCGCCTCGACGGTGCAGCCGACGGCCTTGGTCACGGCGAAGTACTGGTGCGGTTTCGCGATCCGTTTCACCAGCCCGTCACCGGTGGAATCGAAGGCGACGAAGTTGCGCCGCAACTGCAGGAAGCGCTCGACGTTCAGCACGCCCTCGATCAGATACTCGATCTCGGTGCCGGTGTGCTCGTCATCCAGCACTTCCCCGTACCGGACCGGCCGGCCGTCGCCGTCCACATTCCACGGCGCGCAATGCTCCAGCGGGGTGAACGGCGTGCCGTAACGGGCGGTGCGGCCGTCACTCAGAATCGACAGCACACAGAACTGGAACGCGAGCGGGAACTCCCGCACGTACGTCGCCAGTTGAGCATGCGCCGCGGCCACATCCGCGGCACGGCCGCCCGGCTTCTTCAATTCCATGACGCCGACCGGCATCCCGTTCAGATACAGCACCACATCGAAGCGGCGCTCGATATCGCGGGAACGAATGGTCACCTGGTTGACGGCCAGGAATTCGTTGTCCTCCACCCGATCCGCCACCAGGCGGATGGTCGGGTTCTGTTCCTGCCCGGCGGAGTCGAGATAGCTGATGCCGCGAAACCCGTGCACGAGAATGTCGTGCACGCGCTGGTTCTCCTCGAGGGCATCCTGGGATTTCGGTGCGGCGATCTCGGCGCGGGCCTGCACCAGATACTCGGCAGGAACGTCGGGATTCAGCGCCCGCATCCGATCGAGCATCCGCTCCGGAAGCAGCAGGTCGTCCCACGAGTCCCGCCCCCGCTCACTACCCGGCGCAATCCCCGCACCGGGCCACAGCCGATACCGCCCGCGCAGTGGCGAAGCGGCTGCGCACCGCGGATGCCGAACTCGCCGAACTCGAGTCCGGCGCAGACACACCCGAACCGGCCTCTACGCACCTGCTGGAACAGGCGCTGCGCCTGCACACCGAGCACGGCGACCGGGACTGCCCGGTATGCGGCACCGGCCGGCTCGACGCCGCCTGGGCCCACGCCGCACAGGAGGCGGTGCGCACCGATCGGCAGCGATCGGCGCAGCGGAAACAGGCCACCGATGATCTCGAACTGGCCCGCATCGAAGCATGGGGACTGCTGGTGCGGCGTCCGGCGGCACTGGACGAGGCACCTGCCGAACTGGCCGAGAAGGTCGATAGTGCCCGGACCGCCTGGGATGCCTGGACCGACCGGCTCCGCGGCCGTGCGACCGTCGCGGCCCTGGAGCTCGCCGACCACCTGGAATCCAGGGTCGAACCGCTCACGGCCGCGATCGACGATCTCCGGGAAGCCGCCGCCACGGAACTCACCGCCCGCGAAGACGTATGGCAGCCGGTACGCGGCCGAGTCCTCGCCTGGTGCGAGGAATGGCAAGCTTGGCTGGCCGCGAAACCCACCGTGGACCGGTTGGGCGAGGCGAAGAAGTGGCCGCAAGACAACGACCTCCAGTTGCGCAACGACCGGCTCGCCCCGATCCGCGACGGCGCCCGGCAGGCCTGGGCGCGGTTGCGGCAGGAAAGTAATGTCGAGATCGGCGACCTGAGCCTGGTGGGTTCGGCGACACAGCGAAAGCTGCGGATCGATTCGCGGATCGACGGTGTGGAAGCCGGCGGCCTGACGGTGCTCAGTCAAGGCGAACTCCACGCACTTGCGCTGGCCCTGTTCCTGCCGCGGGCCACCATGGCCGAATCCCCGTTCCGATTCCTCGTCCTCGACGACCCGGTCCAGGCAATGGACCCGGCCAAGGTCGACGGTCTGGTCGCCTTGCTCACCGAACTGGCACAGCATCGGCAGGTGATCGTGCTCTCCCACGACGACCGTTTGCCGGCGGCGGTCCGGCGAGGCACCTTCGCGGCCACCATCCTGGAGGTGAACCGCGGCAAGGACTCGCAGGTCTCGCTCTCCCTGCTCACCGATCCGGCCCAGCGGTACCTGGCGGATGCTTTCGCTCTGGTGAAGGAACACGACAAGGAGCGAGTCCCGGCCGAAGCCCTGCACCGCACGCTGCCAGGACTGTTGCGATTCGCCGTGGAAGCCGCGGCCAGACATACGTACTTCACCCGCAACCTGTCGTGCGGGCGCCAGCTCGCCGAGTTGGAACGCGAATGGGAAGCGGCGGACAGAACCCGCCGACGGGTGAGCCTCGCGCTGTTCGACGACCCGTCGGCAGAACAGCGGCTCGAGAACTGGTCCCGCGCACCCTACCGAAAGGACGCCCTGCACACGGTGGGCTCGAAAATGCACCGGGGCCTCGGTCCGGGCAGCGATCCACAACAGGCCGCGCGGGCTGTCGAACGCCTGATCGCCGACCTGAATGCGGCAGCACGATGACCACACTGCTCGAACTGGCCGTCACCCACCTGGCCGCCCGCACCCCGCACAGCAACCGGATCGCCGGCTGGTTCGCCCGCGCCGCGCTGGAGGAAACCATCGACAACCTCCTGCACGCCCGCAATATCGACCCCGGACGGGCCAGCGCCCGCGCCCGCCTCTGCTTCCTCGAGGTCGCCTACCGCGATGTCCCCGAGGTGGCGGCCGAAGCCGGATATGCCTGGGACCGCTTGTCCCAGGCCTGCCACCAGCACGCCTACCAGCTCTCCCCCACCTACTCGGAGGTCGCCCACCTACTCGCGACGGTGTCCACACTGGATGACCGGTTCCGCTCGGAACAGCGGCCCGGGTAGCCGATCTGACTTCACGATCGCTGCTCAGGGTGTGCGAGCCGGGTGGGGACAGTAGTCGTCCGACTCCCGCTTCGGTAAGTACCGAAGCAGCGCGACGTCCCCGATTTTGGCCACATCGACCAATTCCATCCGCCGGCGCGACCCGCCCGGAAAATCGGCGGGGTCGACGAATCGGGGTGCGTCGGCTTGGCCGATGAGCAGCGGGGCTACGGCAAGGTGGAGTTCGTCGGCGAGACCGGCTGTGAGAACCGCGGTGTGGATGCTGGTGCCGCCTTCGATCATCAATCGTCCGATGCCACGTTCGCCGAGGTCGTCGAGTAGTGCCCCGAAATCAATGGCAGCACCGAGCGATACGACGACCGCAAGATCACCGACGCGGTTACGCAACCGTTCGGCGCCCACATCGGTGGTGTAGGCGATTGGCCGGCGTTCCTCGACGCCGTGGTGCCAGAACTTCGCTTCCGGGTCGAGATTGCCGGAACCGGTAACCACGACTTTCTGCAGATGTGCCGGTTTGCCGGCGGCGGCGCGTGCGGAAAGACGTTCCGGGCTCTTGATGATGAGTCGGGGATTGTCGCGGCGCAGTGTCTCCGCACCGATCAGGATGGCATCGCATGCGGTGCGTTCGACCTCGACGCGGTCGAAATCGGCCTCGTTGGACAGGTAGAGGCGTTCGGGGACCATATCGTCGATATAGCCGTCCACGCTAGCCGCGACGGAAAGAACTACGTACGGTCGGGGCAACTCTCCGCCTTCCAATGCTCTAACTCGCCGATGAACTCGTCGACGCCGGGTTGGGTGCTGGCGGCATCCATCATGCCCGCCAGGGTCGTCACCCGCTCCATGATGCGTCCGGAGCCTGTGGCAACGCCGATCCGCAAAGCGTGCGTGCCCATCGCCGCCGCAGGCTCGATGTGGCCAGCAGCCATGTAGGCGACGGCGGCGCGCGCGAGGTACACACCTCGGTCACGCGGGTAGCCGGATTGCATGCGAGTCGTGGCGTCGTCGAACAAGGCAATCGCAGTGGGGTATTCGCCGAGAGCGGTGCGGCTGTGGGCTTCGTAGGCGTCGATATAGGCGTGGTCGAGGAAGAATCCCCAACTCGGGTCGGTGCCAGCGGTATCGACCAGTGTGCGAGCAGTGTCGTAGGCGCGTGCGCTGGCGTTCGAGTCGCCCTCCATAGCCTGTGCATGTGCGCCGTAGGCGACGGCTGCAGCCCCGAACAGTGACGAGGCCGGTGCGCTGTGTTCGGCGGCTTCGGCGAATTCGCCGCTCCCGGCGCCGTCGCCGCGATCGGCAGCCAATTGGCTCATCCGTACCAGTGACAGCCCGATACAGTAGCTGTCGCCGAGTTGGTGTGACCAGGTCAGGGCTTTCTCGGCCCAACGCTGGGCGCGGTCGAACATCCGCTGATCCTGGTACTGCCATGCCGCGGTTTCGGCGTAGATCGCCAGCAATCGCAGAATGCTCCGGGAGTCGACTACCTTTGCTTGCCGCAGCGCTTGCATCCGGTCGATCGCCGTGATCACTTCCGGGAGAGTGCTGGCGGAACCATAGATATTGTCGGATTCGATAATGTGCAGCCGCTTGTCGTTGAAAAACTTGATGTGGTCTACGTCGCTGCGCGCGAATGCCGCAGCCAGCGGCTCACTGGATACCGTGGCACCGGCGGCCATGCCGACAGCTCCGGCAACGAACGCACGGCGGCGTACGGACACAAGAACAGTCCGCCCCGCGGAAGTCCGGGCTTGCACCAGGATGTGATCGGTGTCGGCGTCGAATTCCAGGACCGATCCGTGTAGTGGCTCAGCATCACCGCTGGCCGTTGCCGGGATCTGCAGGATCGACCAGAAACGTTCTACGACAATCTCTTCAGCTTGGTGAAGTTTGCGGTCCATGCGGGCGGCATAGGGGGCGGTGAGCTCGATACTTTCCTTGCGTCGTTCCCATTTCCGTACAGCCTCGGTAGATACGCCGGTGTGGGCTGCAAATGCTTCGCGCTTCATGCCGAGCGCCGCACGGAACGCAGCTACTTCGCGTCCGGTCCATCGTCCACACAGTTGCATCGGTTGCGCCCCCTCTTACGCGTCGTGTGCGCCGAGAATACCCCCGACGCACCTCCTGCGTACCCCGTCCGTACCTGGTCCGGCCCGACGGGCTGCGAAATGGTGGAACAAGCCCCGCCGCCGGGTCGATGGCTTGCCCAGGCGATCTCGACGCTCGGCTCAGATGGCGCCGTCTGAGCCAAGCGGTCATCAATGCGGCTATCCCCGGCGGCGGGCGCTTTCCAACAACGTCGAGATTTCCACCGAACCGATTGGAACCAACAGCTATGGAGTGCGGCAAGCGGAGGACGGCCGTGGAACCACTGCCGATTCGGAAACCGAACGCGGACGGCCGGATGTCGGCGCACAACGAGGCGATGTCATCGGTACTGCGGTTATGGCTGGAGAGCAGCGAATATCGGGAACTGCTCGAACGGACCCGAGAGGGATTGAACGCCCTCGATGCTCACGATGCGGTGCCTCATGAGGTCACACGCGGTGACGGCGAACGTCTGCAGCGCGAGGTGGATGGTGTGATCGCGCGGTGGAAGGCCGGACATCCGGAGGTACGCCTTGACTACTGACCGGGCAAACGCCGCGATGCCGTCGGCAGGTGTCGGCGGGGCAGCGGGGTTCGGTTTCGACCGGCCGAGTGTTGCGCGAGTGTGGAACTCGATGCTCGGCGGGAAAGACAACTACCCGCTGGACGAGCGCGTCGTTCTGGAATTGGAGCAGCTTGCGCCGGGGCAGCACGCTGCCGCCAGGGCAAGCAGGGAGTTCCAGCAACGGGTCCTGTGGTATCTCGCGGGCACGGTCGGAGTGCGGCAGTTTCTCGATCTCGGTGCCGGTCTGCCGTTTCCGGAACCCGGTCGGATGAACACCCACCAGGTCGTGAATTCGGTGCGCGGTATCGCCGAAGCGGACCGGGCAACAGTTGTCTACATCGATAGCGACCCGGTCTGTGTCGCGCACGGTCGCGCACTGCTCACAAACGGGCAGTCGCATTATCTTCCCGGCGATATCACCGATCCGCATCTGCTGCACGATCCGGCCGTCGCCACATACTTCGACCTCGACCATCCGATCTGCGTCTTGCTGTGCGGGGTCCTGCCTCACCTCGACGACCGCCTCGATCCTGCAGGGATCGTGCACGGCTGGGCGGAGGTGCTGCCGCCGGGTTCGTTCCTGGTCCTCACCCACCTCCACGACCCTGGCGGGCTCCTGCACCGGACAGCGGCCGGGTGTCAGACCCGATACCTGGAAACGCTCGGGTCCGGCCGGTTTCGCACTCGCGCGCAGATCACCGGCTTTCTCGATGGCCTGCAGATCGTCGAGCCGGGCCTGGTGCGGCCGGGCGATTGGTGGCCGTGCGGTCCAGCTACCCGGTTCCGGTCGGTGGCGGAGTGGTTGCTGCTCGCGGGGGTCGGCTGGAAGGGGTCATGTCAGTAAGCTCACCGAGGTGGCCGATACCTGGATTGGACCCGGGCCTCATCCAGACCAGCACGGCCCGCAGAAGCGACCCGGACCAGACCCACGCATATCAGTTCAGCTCAGACCCGTTCTTTGGACCGGGTGCGCACGCGCAGCGCGATCGGCTTCTGGGTTTCGGCGAAGAAATCGTTACCCTTGTCGTCCACCACGATGAACGCCGGGAAATCCTCGACCTCGATCTTCCAGACCGCTTCCATACCCAGTTCCGGGTATTCGAGGACCTCCACCGATTTGATGCAGTCCAGGGCGAGGCGGGCGGCGGGGCCGCCGATGGAGCCGAGGTAGAAACCGCCGTGTTCCTTGCATGCCTTGGTGACCTGAGCGGAACGGTTGCCTTTGGCGAGCATGACGAAAGAACCGCCGGCCGCCTGGAATTGATCGACATAGGAGTCCATGCGGCCCGCGGTGGTGGGGCCGAAGGAGCCGGAGGCGTAACCGTCGGGGGTTTTCGCGGGACCGGCGTAGTAGACGGCCATATCCCGCATGTACTGCGGCATCTCCTCGCCCGCGTCCAGCCGCTCCTTGATCTTGGCGTGCGCGATATCGCGAGCCACCACCAGCGGGCCGGACAGCGAGAGCCGGGTCTTGACCGGATACTTCGACAGTTCCGCGCGGATCTCGTCCATCGGGCGATTCAGATCCACCTTGACCACATCGCCGCCGAGGATCTCGTCGGTCTGCTCCGGCAGGTACTGCGCGGGCTCGCGTTCGAGCTGTTCCAGGAACACACCTTCGGGCGTGATCTTGGCCAGCGCCTGCCGGTCGGCGGAACAGGAGACCGCCAGCGCGACAGGGCAGCTCGCGCCGTGCCGGGGCAACCGCACCACGCGCACATCGTGGCAGAAGTACTTACCGCCGAACTGGGCGCCGATCCCGAACGACTGGGTCAGTTTGAACACTTCCTGCTCGAGTTCGAGATCCCGGAAGCCGTGCCCGGTCATCGACCCTTCGGTGGGCAGGTTGTCCAGATAGTGCGCGGAGGCGTATTTCGCGGTTTTCAGCGCGAATTCGGCGCTGGTACCGCCGATGACCACGGCGAGGTGGTACGGCGGGCAGGCCGCGGTGCCCAGCGAGCGGATCTTCTCGTCGAGGAATTCCAGCATCCGGGTGGGGTTCAGGATGGCCTTGGTTTCCTGGTAGAGGAAGGATTTGTTCGCCGAACCGCCACCCTTGGCCATGTACAGGAATTTGTAGGACGGGTGCGCGGGATCGCCGGGCGCGGAGTACAGCTCGACCTGGGCGGGCAGATTCGAGCCGGTGTTCTTCTCGTCCCACATGGTCACGGGCGCCAGCTGGGAATACCGCAGGTTCAGTTTCGTGTAGGCGTCGAAAACGCCGCGGCTGATCCATTCGCCGTCGTCCACACCGGTGAGCACGCCCTCGGATTTCTTGCCCATTACGATGGCGGTGCCGGTGTCCTGGCACATGGGCAGGATGCCGCCGGCGGAGATGTTGACGTTCTTCAGCAGGTCGAGCGCGACGAACCGGTCGTTACCGCTGGCCTCGGGGTCGTCGATGATCCGGCGCAGCTGCGCCAGATGCGCGGGCCGCAGGTAGTGGCTGATGTCGTGCATCGCCTCGGCGGTGAGCATGCGCAGCACCTCGGGGTCGACCTGCAGGAAGGTCCGGCCACCGGATTCGAAAGTGCGGACACCCTCGGTGGTGAGCAGCCGGTACGGGGTGTCGTCGGCGCCGATCGGGAGCAGGTCTGAATAGCGGAACTCGGGAGCGGTCACCGATCGCACTCCTTCGGAAGTGGGCTGCGGGTGGAACAGGGCACAGCCACGGTGGACGCCGCTGTACCGGGGGTCGAGCACAGCGAGCCTATCGACAACCCGGCGCACCACCGTTAGTTAGGCAAACCTAAATCGTAACCTGGCGGACACCTACACGGGTGGTTACCGCTTCGGCCCCGATACCCGTCGACACGATCGCCGATCCGCTCGTCAACAGCACGCGGTCGGCCTTCCTGAGGAAAGGCCGACCGCATGAAGTGGTTCACCGCAGGCGACGACCGCGATCATGCCCGTGAGATAGCTACGCCCGCAGCGCTATACGGCTTCTGCGGCCGAGTCCGGAACCCGCAACTGCGCCGCCGCGTCGACGCCCAGCCGGCGTTCGAAACCTTCCGGGATCACGATATCCGAGCGGTCCAGGTCGGTGACCTTGGTCTTGCGCAGCCCCAGCAGCGCGGAATCGATACCGCCGCGCATCAGGTCCAGCACGTTCTCGACGCCGGCCTGCCCGTTGGCGGCCAGACCCCACAGGTAGGCGCGGCCGATCATGACCGCCCGCGCACCGAGCGCAACAGCCTTGACGACATCGCTACCGCGCCGGATACCGCCGTCGAGCAGGACTTCGATCTCATGCCCCACCGCATCGGCCACGACGGGCAGCGCCCGGATCGACGCCGGAGTGCCGTCCAGGTTGTTACCGCCGTGGTTGGACACCGAGATGGCCGCGACACCGGCATCGACGGCACGGCGGGCGTCGTCCACGCGCATCACACCTTTGAGCATCACGGGCCCGTCCCATTGTTCGCAGACCCAGGCCACATCGGACCAGTCCGGGGCGGTGGTGCCCATCCATTCGCCGTAGGCGCCGAAAAAGCCGGGAGCGGGCGCGTCGCCGAGCGCCATGTTGGGGGCGGTGAGGTCGGGCAGGGAACCCGAACGCAGGTAGGTGGTCAGCCAGCGCGGTTTGACGATCACCTGCGGCGCGAAACTCGCCATGGTGCGCAGGTCCAGTTTTTCCGGGATGACCGGCGAACCCCAGTCGCGGCCCATCGAGAACGACCAGTCGAGAGTGAGGATCAACCCCACCGCACCGGCGGCCTTCGCCCGCGCCATCCGCGCGGAGATATCGTCCTTGCTGCCGCACCAGTAGAGCTGAAAGAAGGTCATCGGGTTCGCGGCGACGACCTCCTCCACGGGTTTGCTGGCGAAGGACGACAGCCCCATGGCGGTGCCCCGGGCGGCCGCGGCGCGCGCCACGGCGACCTCGCCGTCGGGGTGGACGGCCTGCACCCCGGTCGGCGAGATCAGGACCGGCATCGAGATCTGCTGACCCATCACGGTCGTGGACTGGTCGCGTTCACCGATCGGGCCGGCGACGTGCGGGGCGAAACCGAGTTCGGTGAACGCGGCCTGGTTGTCGTCGATGGTCTGGCCGCGCTCCGACCCCGCGACGAGGGCGCCGTACACGGATTTCGGCAGCCGTTTCTTCGCTCGGCGGTGCGCCTCCGCGACGGTTTCGAACCACGGGTTCATGGTCGGATCCTTTCCTCTGGTTCCGGCCACCATTGCCGGACTCGATCGAACAACTGGTTGACGAGCTGGGTGAGCAACCGCTCCCCCTCGGCGGCGCCGGCGCCGGTGGGATCGCCGAGGACCCCGTTGGCGCTTACGGCACGCACCCCACCGGCGCGCAACTGTGGCAGCACCTCCGAAAGGGGACGGGTGTCGCCGGGGCGGGCGCGATCGGCGCGGACACGGTCCGGTGAAAGAGCGAGTTGCAGTGAGGTTTCGGTGCGGCCGGCATGGGCGTCGCCGGAGTAGCGCGGCAGGAACAGCCGGGTATCGCGGGATTCGCTGCGCAACAGGGTTACCGCCCGGCGCAGCGGTTCCACATTTCCGCCGTGTCCGTTGACCAGCACGATCCGCTCGAAGGTATCGGTGGCCGACCGGCACAGTTCGACGATCAGCAGTTCCAGCGCGGCCTGCCCGATGGAGAGCGTGCCCGGGAAACCGCTGTGCTCACCGCTGGCGCCGTACGCGACGGCCGGGGCGACCACCACGTCACGGCGGCGGCCGGCCAGTCCCGCGCACAGCGCGGCGGCCAGGTCGGTGTCGGTGGACAAGGGCAGGTGAGGGCCGTGCTGCTCGGTGGATCCCACGGGCACCACGAGCAGCGCCCCGCTGTTGCCGAGGTCACCCGCCTCCGGCCATGTGAGGTCCGCCACGAACATGCCGCCGACATTAACGTCAGCGACTGACAAAATCAATAGGGACGTATTTCCGGTGCATGGTGGCCCGGCGACCGCGGTGCATCGTTCAGAATCTTCCTGTGACGGCACAGCATCCCCGGGGGCGCCCCCGGGGTACCACCAAACGCGAACTCGAACTGATCGCCATGCGACTGTTCAGCGAACAAGGATTCGACGAGACGACGGTCGAGCAGATCGCGGCGGCAGCGGGGATCAGCGGGCGCACCTTCTTCCGCTACTTCCCCGGCAAGGCCGAAGTGCTGTGGTACTCGTTCGACGACGAGGTCGCCGGATTACGCGCCGCGTTCGCCACCGTCACACCGGACGAGCCGATGATGGCGGCGGTCCGGCGGGTGGTGGTGAACGCCAACCGCTACCGCGCCGAGGATGTCGCGGAACTGCGGACCCGCATGAAACTGGTGGCCGAGGTCCCCGCCCTGGCCGCCACGGCCGGCGCCCATTACGACGCCTGGGAACGTGCGGTGGGCGAGTTCGCGGCGTCCCGGCTCGGTGAACCGGCAGATTCACTGATCCCCATGGCGGTGGGCCGCACCACCCTCGCCGCAGCCCGTGCCGCCTTCGACGCGTGGGTCGCCGGCGCCGATGCCGACCTGACCGTTTATCTCGATCGCGCACTGGTGGCCTTGGAACACGGTTTCGCCGTATCGGGGGCGTTCCCGGTCACAACCGGCGAGTAAACCGGACCGGCAGGTTTCACCGGCATAGGAGCACGGGTATGACTAGGCTCGGTATCGGCAAGACCGCCGAAGTCATTACGATGTACCGGACCGCCGTCGAAAGGGGCACAAGTTACATGTCCGAGGTGTCCATGGGCCTTTCGGCGGACTCATTGGCCGAGGTATCCGTCGACAAACTGCTGCCGCAGTTGGTCGAGCATCTGCGCCAGAACCGCACCGCACTACGCGAGGAATGGGCGCGGCGTATCACCGAGGCACGGTTGCTCACCGCCATGACGCCCGACGAGGTCTTCTCCGAGGCGACGTCGGTGTACGACAACTATGTCGAGGTGCTGGAAACCGGCAGCGTCGAAGCGTTGCAGGCCTACGCGCGTGACCTGTCCGAACGCATCATCCCGAGAGGCGTCGAAACCGACGAGGTCCTCGGTATGGTGCTGCTGCTGCGCGATGTCCTCGCGCGCTCCCTGTTCGAGAAGTACCAGTCGAACTTCGACCTGCTCAACGCCGTCCTCGACGCCTACGAACCGGCCGCGAATCGTATCGCGAACACCGTGGCCATCTCGTTCGTCCAGGAACGCGAGCGCGTTATCCGGCAGCAGCAGGAGGCCATCCGCGAGCTGTCCACCCCGGTGCTGCAGGTTCGCGAACAGCTGCTGATCCTGCCGATAATCGGCGTGCTCGACAGTCAGCGTGCCCGCCAGCTCACCGAACAGCTGCTGCGGGCCATCCGGGACAACCGAGCCAAGGTGGTCGTCATCGATATCACCGGTGTGCCCGATATCGACTCCACGGTGGCCAACCACCTGGTGCAGACCGTGGACGCCTCCGGGCTCATGGGCGCGAGCGTCATCATGACCGGTCTGTCCTCGGAGATCGCGCTGACCCTGGTGACCATCGGATTGGATCTGTCGAAGATGAACGCGGTCGGCGATCTGCAGGGCGGTATCGAAGAAGCGGAACGGTTACTGGGCTACGAAGTGTCCAGAGTGACCGAGCGCAGCGAACGCGATTCGCGCTGACGGAATCGATATGCCAGTACCTATCCTCAAACAGGGCACATATCTGATCGCATCCGTCCAGTCCGCGCTGACCGATGCCGATACCGAGCGACTACAGGACGACCTGATGAAGCAGGTCAGCAAGTACCGCGCGCAGGGCATCATCGTCGACGTCACGGCGATCGACGTGATGGATTCCTTCGCCGCCCGATCACTGCGCACCATCGCGCATATGACGCAGTTACGCGGCGCCGAGACCGTGATCGTCGGTCTCCAGCCCGAGGTCGCCTTCGCCATGGTGCAGCTCGGCCTCACCTTCGAGGATATGCACACTGCGCTGGACCTCGAGGAGGGCTTGGCTTGGCTGAACCGGAAATCCTCGGCCCGGCACCAGCATCGAGATGGTCGTGACAGTGGCCGCTGATCGGGTGGTAATCGCGGTGAAGATGTCGAACGACATCGTGACCGCACGTCAGGCCGGGCGTGAGCTGGCCGAGGAACTCGGCTTCACGCTCACCGACCGGACCATGATCTCCACGGCGATCTCCGAGGTCGCCCGGAATATCACCAGTTACGCCGGCAGCGGAGAGATCCGCCTGCAGGTGGCCGAGCGCGACGGACGTCGCGCTCTTGTGGTTCAGGCCAAGGACCAGGGGCCGGGCATCATCGATATCCCGCGCGCCATGGAAGACGGGTACTCCACGGGCCGGGGCCTCGGTTTGGGCCTGCCGGGCGCCAAACGACTGATGGACGGGATGTCCATCGAATCCGCACCCAATCAGGGCACGTTGGTGGAGATGTGGAAGTGGGTACCCCAGGGTGCATGAGGACGGTTTCATCGGCCGGATCGAATGGGCCGTGGCCGGCCGCGCTCTCCCCGGACAGGATGTATCCGGGGACCGTTGCGTGGTCCTGGACACCGGTACCGGCTCCGTACTTTTCGCGGTACTCGACGGCCTCGGCCACGGCACGGCGGCGGCCGCCGCGGTCGAGCGCGCCGCCCGGGTTCTCGGCGAGAACCGTACCGAACCCCTGGATGTCCTGATGGCGCTGTGCCATCGGGCGATGTCGGATACCCGCGGCGCGGCAGTGACGCTGGCACTGTTCAGCGCGCAGGAAGCGCAGTGGCTCGGCGTCGGAAATGTGGATTCCCAGGTGGTGACCGTCGGCCCCACCGGACCGCAGGTCAGCGCCACCGTTTTGCAGAGCGGCGGGATCGTCGGCTACCGGCTGCCGTCGAACCTGCAGCCGCAAAGGGTTCCGGTGCGCCCGGGTGATCTGCTGCTGATGTCCACCGACGGAGTGGTGGTCGAACCGGCCGCGGGTATCGACCTGGCCGCGTCGACGGCAGATATCGCCCGTGAGCTCGTGGACCGGCATGCCAAGGACACCGACGACGCCCTGGTGCTCGCTGCCCGGGCCCGCGGTGTCGCCCACGACCCCGCGCCCGGACACGAAGCGTCATGACCCGCCGGGGCAGGATATGAGCGAGATCCTGACGGCGTTCCTCGACACCTACGCCGATGCCCTACGGCGTCATCTCGCCGCGCCCGAACGCGACGGGCTGGCCGAGGCGCACGAACTAGGCCGGCGCGCGCTCGTGGAGGGGATCAGTCTCCTCGACCTCACCGAGCACCACTTCCGGGTGGCGAAACAGGTGCAGCTGGAAGCGGACGCGCAGGAAACTGCTGCCACCGGGGCCGCCCGCGCCGACAGCCCGCTGGCCGAGAACGCGCTCGAATTCCTGTTGCAGACCTTGATCACCCTCGATGTGGCCACCCGCGGCTACCTCGACGGCACTCGCCGCTACGAACAGCAGCGTTCCCGTGCCGACGATCTCGCCGGACGTGACGAATTCCGTACGGCCCTGGTGGAATCGCTACAGGACGGTTTCTTCGTCGCCGACGCCCGCGGCACGATCATCGAGGTCAACAAGGCGTTCGGTGAGCTCACCGGATACGGCGCGTGGGGCGTGCCCTACCCGATTCCGCATCCGTGGTCGATACCGGAGGGGCCGCGCTACCCCGATCTCGGGACCGAGGCATCCCGGTTCGTGGTGCCGATCCAGCATCGGGACGGCCGGCGCCGCTGGATCGGGGTGAGCACCAGCGCACTGGTGAAACCGGACGGCGAGGAACATATTTTCGTCGGTACCGTCCGCGATGTCACCGCCGAGCACGACGCCCAGGCCCGCGACCAGGCCGCCAACCGCCTCGCCACCGCTCTCGCCGCGGCGACCACGGTGGCCGAGGTGCTCGAGGTGGGGCTCGACGAACTGCGGCGTACGGTCGGCGCGGAAACCGCGGTGGTGGCCGTCTGGGCCGCACATCAGGCGCCGGAGGTGTACGTCTCCGGGACACCGCCCAGCGGGTCCGGGGAGGCGAGCGCCACCGGCCTCGAACCCGCCACCGAGGCCATTCTCAAACGCGCGCGCCTGCGCCCGGGGCGCACCCTCATCGCCGTCCCCGAGGGCGCGGGCAGCGCGGAGGGGATCGTGGCACCGCTGGGTGAAACAGGGGATGCCGCCCTCTGGTTGCGGTTCGCCGTACCGCGGGTGGTCGATGCCGCTGATTGGACACTGTTCTCGCTGCTCATCGGACATCTCAGTCTCGCCGTACAGCGAGCACGCAACTTCGACCAGGCCCGCTCGACCTCGCTGACCCTGCAGCGGGCCATGCTCGGCCCGATCGAACTCCCACCCCGCTTCTCGGTGCATTACGAGCCCGCGCTGCCGCCGCTCGAGATCGGCGGCGACTGGTATGACGTGGTGCCGCTACCGGACGGGACCATCGGGGTCGTGGTCGGTGACTGCGTGGGTCGCGGATTGTCCGCGGCCGTGGTGATGGGTCAGCTCCGTACCGCCGCCCGCGCACTGCTGTTACGCGGCGCCGGGCCGGCGCAGTTGCTCACCGAACTGGATCCGGTGGCCGCTCGTATCCCCGGCGCCTTGTGTACCACCGTCTGCGCGGCGGTCCTCGACCCGGTACGCGGGCTGGTCCGTTACAGCAATGCCGGGCATATGCCGCCCATCCTGGCCGATGTGGACAAAACCGGCCGGCTACTCGAGGGCGGCCGATCCGTTCCCCTGGCGACCTTCGAAACGCTGCGCCGCCCCGAGGCCACCACTCCCCTGCCACCGGGATCGACCCTGGTGTTGTTCACCGACGGGCTGGTGGAACGCCGCGGCGAGGATATCGACGAGGGTTTCACGAAGATTGCCGAAACTCTGGCCGATACCGCCGAGAAACTGCCGCGCGAGGTGGCCGATTCGGTACTTTCGGCCCTGCGGCCGGACGGCGGATACGACGACGATATCGCCATGGTGGTCTACCGCCAGCCCCCGGAACCGTTGAAACTGGACCTACCCGCCCGACCCGACCGGTTGACCATGCTGCGCCGTACCCTCACGGCCTGGCTGTCCGCGGCCGCGGTCCCGCACAACCTGACCGCCGATCTGGTCGCCGCGACCAACGAGGCATGCAGCAACAGCATCGAACACGCCTATCAGGACGGCGCCGCGGATACCGAGCGGGTGGTGATCACGGCCGAATGCGCCGGTGACCGGGTGGTCATCGAAACCACCGATACCGGGACATGGCGGCCCCGCCCCGCGGACCCCGGCCCGCGAGGCCGGGGAATCGATATGATGCGGGCACTCACCGAGGAACTCGAGATCGACCACCCGGGTCCCGGCACCCGGGTTCGGATGTCGGTAACCCTGCCGGCGATCACGTTCCCGGTGGCCAGCGCCCTGCGCGGAACGAACAACCGTTCCCGCGGGGGTACGATGCAGCGAGATCGAGAGGCCCATGGCAGATTGTGATGATGTGACGAACTCTTCCCCGGACGCGAACCCACTGACGGATACCATGACGACTTCGGTCGCCGACCACGACGACGTCACCGTGCTCACGGTGACCGGCGAGGTAGATCTCGCCACGGCACCCGCCCTGGAGACCGCGATCGACGCGGCACTCGACGCCGGTACGGACCATCTGGTCATCGACCTCGCGGCCGTGAGCTTCCTGGCTTCGGCCGGGATGGCCGTTCTGGTCGCCGCACATCAGCGCGCCGGGGACAAAACCACCATCGCTCTGGTCGCCGAGGGCCCGGCTACCAGCCGTCAACTCAAGATGACGGCACTGGACCAGGTCTTCGACCTGCATTCCACCCTCGACGACGCGCTCGCGAGCGCCCGGAGGGCCTGACCCCCACCGACGCTCCGGCGACCCACCCGGCACGACGACGGGCGGCCGCCGGGGGGTGCGGCACCCCGATTCCCGTCACCGGCGATTCGAATCTCCTCCCTTTCGTCGCCGCCGCGACAGGACAGGGTCCGCGCATCCCGGGATGCGCGGACCACAGCATCCCGAATTCGGGCGAAACCTGCACGGCCCGCTTTCGCGGTCACGCCCGGACAGCCGAGCGAAGTTCCACAGAGATGTCGAGTCGGCGATATGCCGGAGCTTTCCGGTACACCGGATCGCCTTGCCAGCCCGTCAACCGACCGAGCCGGCCAGCCGTTCGCGGGGCGGAGTTGGCCGGGCCCGAATCGACCGGGCCCGACTCTGTGGACTCTCCCGACTGCCCAAATCGGCGATACGGCGGAACTCGTGGGCTCCTCGGTCTGCCGTTCCCCGCCGAGACCGGACCGCGGGCCTCGGCTCGCTTCACCGTCCCGGGCCTCAGGGCCATGGCGCCGCGGACAGGCCCAGCCACGCCGAATATCCCCCCTGACCGCCATGCCGATCTGCCGTACCACCTGCGGCCGCCGAGGTTCATCGCCACCGCAACCGGCGATACGGACAGCATGCCCGGAAAAGCATTCCAGCCGGGCGCAGGAGGTCGTCGTCCGCCTTACGTATCCGGCTGGGCTCAGCACGTCAGTCGCAGAGGGTGCGGAGCTGTTCGATCAGCGCGACCCGGTCGGCCGGCGTGGCCGCCAGCGGCGCGACATTGAGGACGGTGACGCCGGCTTCGGCGAAGGCGGCGATACGTTCCTTGACGTATCCGGCCGGGCCGATCAGCGAGACATCCCGGACCAGCTGGTCGGGGACGACCTGGGTCGCCTCGTCCTTCTTCCCCGCGAGGTACAGCTCTTGGATACGGTCGGCCTCGGCGCCGTAGCCGTACTTGGTGGCGAGGGTGTGGTAGAAGTTCTTGCCTTTGGCGCCCATACCACCGATGTAGAGCGCGAGCATGGGTTTGACGAACTCCAGGAGCGGCTCCACGTTCTCGCCGATCGCCAGCGCGGGGCCGGCGTAGACGTCGAGCGGGCCGAGTTCGGGGTCGCGTTTCTGTGCGCCCGCGCGCAGGGCGTCACCGAAGACGGCGTCGGCACGTTCGGGCAGGAAGAAGATCGGCTGCCAGCCTTCGGCTACTTCCGCGGCCAGGGCGACATTCTTCGGGCCGAGCGCGGCCAGCAGCACCGGGATACGTTCGCGGACAGGATGGTTGATCAGTTTCAACGGCTTGCCGAGCCCGGTACCGGCGCCTTCGGGAAGCGGGATCTGATAGTACTTGCCCTGGTAGGTGAGCCGTTCGCGGCGCCATACCTTGCGGCAGATCTCGATCAGCTCGCGGGTACGCCCGATCGGCGCATCGTAGGGGACGCCATGGAAACCCTCGATGACCTGCGGACCGGAAGCGCCCAGGCCGAGCACGAAACGACCGTCGGAAACGAAATCGAGCCCGGCCGCGGTCATCGCGGTCAGCGTGGGCGTGCGGGTGTAGAGCTGCATGATTCCCGAGGCCAGTTGCAGCCGGGAGGTTTTGGCTGCCAGGTAGCCCAGGGCGCTCACCGCGTCGAACGAGTACGCCTCGGGGACGAACACGATATCCAGGCCGGCCCGTTCCAAATCGGCCACTTCGGCCGCGGCTTCCGTGAAGCCGCCCGAATAGTTGATGCTCAATCCGATCCGCATGCCCTCAACATAAACCCGGCTACGGGGTGGCCCGGCACCGGCCACGCCGGGGAACGCGGTAGGTTGAGGGCAGTAAGCCCGTGCGCAGTGCAGCTAACTTCGAGCTACCGTGTCGAGAAAGGCCTGATCGTGTCGCAGCCCACCCAATCGCACCAACCCACCGAAGCCGGTTTCGGCGGGTCGCCGATCGGCGACTACCTGGGCGAACTCGCGGCGAAGGTGCCCGCACCGGGCGGCGGCGCGGTCGCCGCACTACATGCGGCCCAGGGTGCGGCACTGGTCGCCATGGTTGCGCGGTACACCACCCGAGCCAAGGACGCGGAGCACCGGCCGGTCGTCGACCGGATCATCGAGGCGGCCGACGCGGCCCGTGAGCGCGCGCTCGCTCTCGCCGACGCCGACGCCGCGGCCTTCACCGCGGTAGGAGCGGCCTACAAGCTGCCCAAGGAATCCGAGAGCGAGAAGGCCGAGCGGGGCGCCGCGATCGAGGCGGCACTGCTCGAGGCCGCCCGGGTCCCGGCGGCCGTGGTCGAGGCGGCCGACGGTGTACTGGCCCTCGCAGCCGAATTGCTGCCGATCGGAAACCCGAATGTAGTCACCGATATCGGCGCTGCGGGAGCGGCCGCACGGGCCGCCGCGGTGACCTCACAACTGAATATCGAGATCAATCTGGGTTCACTTCCGGCCGCGCGCGCCGCGGCATTCACCGAGGTCCTCGGCCGGATTTCGGAAATCACCGCACGCGCGGATTCGCTACACCAGGAAGTGCTCCATACGGTCCGTACCTGAAACGCGTGCACATATCCGCACGCGCGAATTAACCAGGTATATGCCGAACTGGGATTATTCGAGATATCAGCAGCAAGACAGGTACGCGTAGAATGGGCGGCGTTCGGAGATATTCACAGCGCTCCACCGCTCGACCCAGGCACCATCGGCTAGACCGGCCGGCGGAGTTCCGGTGGCCGGGAACTGTTTGCTCCAGCTCGACGAGTGCAGGAGGTAACGGTGAGGATCGGGTACACATCGACGCCGGTAGCGGCGGAAGTCTCTGAGCCGGGAATCGATGTCATCACCGAACACGGAGTCGTCTCCAATATCGCCGACTGTTCGGCGGATCCGGGCACTTTGACACCGGGCCAGGCCCGGCGCGCCCACGATATCCACAGACTCTGTTCTCCCGAATGTCTGGTCCGCAGACGCGCAGGCCTCACCCTGGCCATCGCCGCACCGCCGGACCGGCCTGCTTTCGGTATTTCGCCCGGCCGTTCGGTCCGTTACGGCGATTGATATTCCCGCGCGGCGGAGGCGAACAGCCCCGCATGCCGCGCTTCATTCTGCCCGCCGGGATATTTCGGCGTGCTTTCGATAGCTCCACGCGCTCCCAACGAATGGTTCGTGATCAGCTCCACCCATTGGCCGGGCGGCGCTCGACAACTGTCGTGCGGCCACAAAACGAGGAGGAAAGTTGAGCACCATATTCACGAATTCGGAATCCGAATCGGATACTCCGGCGCGAAAACCCCGGCGCGCCCGCTTCGGCGGGGCCGGGCGTAACCACCCCTTGAACATCGTGCTGGTCGCGCCCCCGTATTTCGATGTGCCCCCAGCCGGTTACGGCGGCGTCGAGGCCGTGGTGGCCGAACTCGCCGACACTCTGGTCGCGCGCGGGCACCGGGTGACGCTATTGGGCGCCGGAAAGCCCGGTACGGAAGCAGAATTCGTACCGGTCTGGGAGACCACGCAGGCCGAACGGCTGGGCGACCCGTTCCCCGAAGTCGTCAACGCCCTGAAAGTGCGGCGCATGGTGGAGAAACTGGCCCGCTCGCGCCATATCGACATCATTCACGACCACACTTTCGCCGGCCCCCTGAACGCCCCCGCCTACGAGAACCTGGGCATCCCGACTGCGGTCACCGTGCACGGGCCGGTCGACAACGATATGTGGGAGTACTACGGAGCTCTCGACGAGCACACCCGTCTGGTGGCGATCAGTGATCGGCAGCGGGAGCTCGCGCCGAGTTTCAACTGGATCGGCCGGGTGCACAACGCTTTGCGCCCGAGCGAGTGGCCGTTCCGCACCGAGAAGCAGGACTACGCCCTGTTCCTCGGCCGTTACGCCCCGTACAAGGGACCGCAGCTGGCCTTGCGGGCCGCACACGAGGCCGGGATCAAACTCGTCCTGGCCGGTAAGTGCAACGAGCCGCCGGAGAAGGCGTTCTTCGCCAAGGAAATCGAGCCGCTGCTCACCGACAACGACCACATCTTCGGGGAAGCCGATGCGGTCGCCAAACGCGAACTACTGGCCGGTGCGCGCTGCCTGCTGTTCCCGATCCGCTGGGAAGAGCCCTTCGGCATCGTGATGATCGAGGCCATGGCCTGCGGAACCCCGGTGGTGGCGTTGCGTGGCGGTGCGGTGGAGGAGGTGATCGAGGACGGAGTCACCGGCATCATCTGCGATCATCCGGACGAATTACCCGCCGCCATCGCGAAAGCGAGCGAACTGGATCCGCACGCCTGCCGCCGCCGCGTCGAAGATTATTTCGGGGTGGATCAGCTCGGTGCGGGCTACGAGGCCGCCTATTACCGCATACTCGATGCATGGGACGAGGCCCACAGCAGGGGCCAGGCACTGTCCGCCGTCGGTATGCGCCGCACCGCGGTACCCGCGATCCGCGCCGACGCCGGCACGACACCGGTATGGAGTAGGGCATGAATGCAACGCCGAGTATTCTCAACTCCGGCCAGCCCGCCGCCATCAATGGCGGCGGGGGGACGGTCACCCTGGTCGAGGCAAGCACTTTCTGCCTGTCGGACCCACTCGGCGATATCCATTCCGGCACTTCGCAAGGACTGTTCTACCGCGATGCGCGGGTGATCTCGCGCTGGGAACTGCGCCTGGACGGCCAGCCCGCCGAACATCTCACGGTACTCACGCCGGAGGCGTTCAAGGGCCGGTTCATCCTGCGTAAACCCCCACGGGCCGGGGTCGCCGACAGTACAGTGCTGGTGGTCCGCCGCCGGCTCATCGGCAACGGGCTCAAAGAGGCCATCTCCGTACACAACCTCGGACACGAGGACACGGCGATGACCATCACCCTGTTCGTCGACTCCGACTTCGCGGATCTGTTCGCGGTGAAGGAGGGTCGTAATCACGGCGGCGGCGCCGAACACAACGCTGTCGACGGCGATCTGCATCTGACCGACCACAACGAACCCGGCCGCGGCCTGACCGTCACCGCCACCGGCGGGGCGGTCATGCTGCCCGGCACCATCACCTGGCAGGTGGTGGTGCCGGCGCGGGGCCGCTGGGATACCGAAATCCTGGCCCAGCCCGTGGTCTCGCACCGCAGGGTGCAGATGGCTTTCGGTGACGACGAGGACAGCCCGATCAGCCGGCTGAAGGCGTGGCGGGCTACCGCCACCGATCTCACCGCCACCGATCCGTCGTTGTCCGATGTCCTGCAACGCACCGAGAGCGATCTGGGCGCCCTGCGTATCGACGGCAGTACCGACGGCGCACCGGCCTATGTGGCAGCGGGCGCACCCTGGTTCATGGCGCTGTTCGGCCGGGACAGTCTGCTCACCTCCTGGATGGCGCTGCCCCTGGATTCGGCGCTCGCGGTCGGCACCCTGCGGCGGCTGGCGGATCTACAGGGCACGAAAGTCAATCCGATCACCGAGGAGGAGCCGGGGCGCATCATGCACGAGATGCGGCACGGCCCGGCCAGCGGACAGGTCCTCGGCGGCACCGTGTACTACGGGTCGGTCGACGCCACACCGCTGTTCGTCATGCTGCTGGCCGAATGCTGGCGCTGGGGCGCCGGAGACGCGGTGGTACGCGAACTGCTCCCGGCAGCGGACGCGGCGCTGGCCTGGATCGACGAATACGGTGACAGCGACGGCGACGGGTTCGTCGAATACCGTCGCAAAACCGACCGCGGATTGAGCAACCAAGGCTGGAAGGACAGCTTCGACGCGATCAACGACGCGACCGGTCATCTGGCCGAACCGTCCATCGCGCTGTGCGAGGTCCAGGGCTATGTGTACGCCGCGCGCCGGGCCCGCGCCCAGCTCGCCGAGTACTTCGGCGATACGGGCACCGCGGAACGTCTGCGCGAACAGGCCGAAACGCTCAAGGCACAGTTCGACGAGGCCTTCTGGGTCGCCAAGAACGGCTGGTACGCGGTAGCTCTGGACGGCCAGAAGAACCAGGTCGACGCCCTGACCAGTAACGCCGCGCAATGCCTGTGGACGGGTATCGTTTCCGACGAACGGGCCGCCGAGCTGATCGAACGGCTCGCCGATGCGGCCATGGACAGCGGTTTCGGGCTGCGCACCCTGGCCTCCTCGATGGGCGCCTTCAATCCGATGAGCTATCACAACGGCTCGGTGTGGCCGCACGACACCGCCATCGCCGTGGCCGGACTGTTGCGGTATCGGCATATTCCGGGTGCGAGTGAACTGGCCGAACGACTCACCACCGGACTGCTCGACGCGGCCGGTGAATTCGGCGGACGGTTACCCGAATTGTTCTGTGGTTTCGCCCGGACCGATTTCCGTTCACCGGTCCCCTACCCCACCTCCTGCTCTCCGCAGGCCTGGGCCAGCGCCGCCCCGCTGCTGCTGGTGCGCTCCTTCCTGGGGCTGTCCCCGTGTGCGCCGACGCGCACCCTGCGGGTGACCCCGCAACTTCCGCGGGAATGGGGCAAAGTCGGGCTGACCGACCTGCGGCTGGGTCCGGCCACGGTGAGCATTCATGCCGAAGGCTCCACCATGCATGTCCACGGGCTACCCGATGACTGGAAACTTGTCACCGAATAGCAATCGCCCGGTGTGTCTACATCGCAAACAGGTGCCGGGACGATATCCTGGCTGGTTTAGTTGATCATGGCCCCTTAGGATGGACGTCTGTCCACCAGTCCTCCATAAGGGGTGGAACCATGAATATTGTTGCCCGGCATCTGTTTCTGGCTCTCGCGATCGCACTGTCACTGATCGTCGTCCCGGCGGGGGCGAACGCCATGACCGCAGGCGTTACCGGCTCCACCGCGGTCACCTCGGTCGCGCCGGCCGACGGCGCGGTCGTCGGAATCGCCCACCCGGTTACCGTCCGGTTTTCCGATCCGGTCACCGACCGGGCCCGCGCGGAGAAAACGCTGTCGGTCACCGCCGATCGGCCGCTGCCCGGTACCTATTCCTGGCACGGCGACCGGGAACTGACCTGGACGCCCAGCGGATTTCTCCCGGCGAACACCACATTCACCGTGGATTTCGGTGATCAGCGCACCCAGTTCCACACCAACGGCGGAGTCGTCGCCGACGCGAACATGTCCACCCACACCTTCACCGTCTCCATGGGCGGCCACGTGGTGCGGACCATGCCGGCGTCCATGGGTAAGCCCGGGTTCGAAACCCCGACCGGCACCTACCCGGTACTGGAGAAGTTCCGCAACCTCATCTTCGATTCCCGTACCATCGGGATCCCGCTGGATTCGCCGGAGGGATACCTGATCGACGGCGAATGGGCGGTACGGCTCACGTGGGGCGGTGTCTTCGTCCATTCCGCACCGTGGTCGGTGGGTCAACAGGGGAATTCCAATGTCAGCCACGGGTGTATCAATCTGGCGCCCGGTGACGCGGCCTGGTACTACGAGAACGTCGGTATCGGCGATCCGGTGAACATTCACTGGTGAGCCGCTACGGCCCTGTGCTGCGCCGCGCCCGCGGATCCACTAGAACAATGGACAGCGAGCGCGCGCAGTGAATCGATGAAGGGGACCGCGTGATGGACCGACCACCGCCGGGACCCGGCACCGACGGGGAGAGCCACTCCGGCCGTTACACCGGTGCTGCGGACCGGAGTCGCTCCCCGGGGCATCCGTTGCCGGACTCCGGCGAGGAGCGGACCGAACATCGCGGCGGGTTCGGCCCCCTCCCCCCGGCGTCTCCCGGCCCCACACCCGGTTACGGGGCCGATGCTCCGGCCGACCCCATGCCGACGGTGCCGATCCCACGACTACCGGACGTGGGCAGTCACCACCCGACCGAACCGGAGCCGCTGCCACCGAAGCGGGCCGGTTACTCGACGCCCTCTCCCGAACCGGGCACACCCGATCGTTTCTCGTCCCCTACGGCCGAACACCCCCCGAATGCCCGGTACGAGGGCAATTGGGCGGACTGGATGATGTCTTCGGACGGCTATCCACCACGCCCCGGCGGCGAGCCCGCGGAATCGTATGCCACCGACACAGGATCGGCGCCATGGGACGACGGACAACCGGCCGATGACGTTCCGGCGGAGAAACCGGACGGCTCGGTGGCGAACGCACCGGAGCCGGACGCGACTGCCGCGCCGGCCACCGCGCGGGAACGGCTGCGAGCCCGCCTGACACCCCGCGAGGTGCCCGCGCCGTTACCGGTAACCGCCCACACCAGCCGCACCCCTGGACGAACCCGCCTCCTCCCGGTACTGCTGGGTGTGGCGGGGGTCGCGGCTCTCGGAACCGCCGCCTACGTGCAATTCGCGGTGGTGGGAGCCGGCGAATCATCCACGGCGGCGAATCCACCCACATCCCGGGCACCGGAGGTTCCACCGGCAGCGGACCCGAACTGCCCGGCCGAGCGCATCGGCAACACGGTGCAGGGCAACGGGCCCGGTGGCACCGGTTCCGGAACCGACGCCATCTTCGGCTTCCAGCACGCCTATTACGTGACCCGGTCCGGTGAGCAGGCGCGGACCGTGGTCGCTCCGGACGCCGCAGTCCCGCCCGCCGCCGATATCCAGCACGGTATCGATACGATCCCGGCCGGTACAACGCACTGTATCCAGATCACGCCGGGTGCCTTCGTCGGCCAATACACCGTGGTCGTCACCGAACACCGGCCCGGATCGGCGCCACTGGGATACAACCCGCAACTGGTGACCACGATGCGAATCGGTGACCGAACCTTGATCACCGGTATCGGCCCTATGCCCTGACCGCCACGATTCGGTCCGGATCTCCGCAGGCGGTGGTCGGCGGCCGTACCGCCGGGCAGACTCGGAAGATGGACGCTATCGGTACGGCTCGGGTTCCCGACCATCCGACGGTGCAGGCCGCTCTCTCGCTCGCTCGCCGCGCCCCCTCGGTCCACAACACCCAACCCTGGCGGCTGGTCTTCGACGGCCACCGGCTGCAGTTGTACGGCGATACCTACCGGCGGTTGTCCTCGGCAGATCCGCAGGGCCGGCAGTTGATCATCAGCTGCGGCGCCCTGCTGGACCATATCCGCACCGCGTTCGGGGCGGCAGGCTGGTCCACCCGGGTGATCCGGTTGCCCGATACTGCCGCGGACCATCTCGCCGAGATCGACTTCGATCCCGCACAGGATGTTTCCGATACCGTCCGGGCGCGCGCGGAGGCCATCGACCGCCGCTATACCGACCGGCTGCCGATGCTGCCACCGCGCGATTGGGAGCGGGTGGAGCCCACGTTGCGGGAAGTAGCCGCAGCCTACGAGGTCACCGTCACCGTGCTCGAGGCGTCTGCCCGCCTCCGGCTGGCCGCCGCGTCCGCGCAGTCCGCGGCCCTGCGGGCCTACGATCCGCAGTACCTGAACGAACTGCACTGGTGGGCGGGTAACGACTCCCCCGCCGACGGTGTTCCGATCTCGGCGCTGATCTCGGCCGCGGAACTCGCCCAGGTGGGCGTGGGCCGGGCCTTTCCGGCCGCGCCGCCGTCGCTACGGCGCGGCGAGCTCACCGATGCGTCGCAACTGCTGGTGCTCGGATCGGCCGCGGACACGCCCGCCCAGTGGTTACGGGCCGGCGAGGCCCTGTCCGCGGTGCTGCTCGAATGTACGGCCGCGGGCCTGGCCACCTGTCCGCTGACCCACATCACGGAGGTCCCGGCGAGCCGCCGCGCCATCGCCAACCTCGTACCCGGTCGGGTGGAACCGCAGGTGGTCGTCCGGGTCGGTACGGCGCCCACCACCGCCGCCCAGCCGCCGACACCACGCCGCCCGGTCGGCGATTTCCTGGATCTGCACCGGTTCGGGTGACCCGCCGGCCGACCGGTTCACAGGCGCGTGGAACATCGGGCAGCGGAGTCCATTCGTCTCGGCCGGCCACCCGTTACTCTGTCGTGATGACGACCCAGCAGCCCGCTCCGCAGGAGCGGCGGCCCGCGAACCGCGGACCGAAGGCTGCCGCCCACAACCGGGCGGCCCTGATTGCCGCGGCCCGGGAAATCTTCGCGGTACAGGGCTTGGACGCTCCCCTTTCGGCGATCGCCCGCCGGGCCGGGGTCGGGCAGGGCGTGCTGTATCGGCACTTTCCCGACCGGGAGGCCATCGCGGCCGCGGTCCTGGAGAAGAACGTGCGGGAGATCGAGGGGGCGGCCGCGGTCGAGGGCACCTCTCTCGACACAGTGCTCGGGGTGGTGACCTGGCATCAGACGCAGTCCGCCGCGTTCATCGGCCTGTTGCACCACGGGATGAACGACCGCGCCGATATCCGTGCGTGGTCCCGGAAGCTGTCCGAACGAGTCGAGACCGCCCTGCGCAACTGCCTACCGGCGGATCATCGGCTGAGCGCGGACGATCTCATGCTGGCCATCGCCATGGTTTCCGGCGCCGCCACCGGTCCCACTCCGCAGGAACGTGAGCGCCGGGCGGTGGCGGCCTGGCGATTGCTCGGTATCACGGTGGGACCGGTGCACCCGTTCGAGGACGAGTAAGGCGTCGGCATCAGCCGCCGTTCGACTGGCGGATCCCCTCCGCGAGTGCCTCGAATGTGTACAGGTAACCACCGGCGGGACCGCTGACGGTCAGATAGGCCGTGGTCGCGCCCGGTGTGATCGCCACATTGGTCGCCGATTCCAGGCCTTCGGTACCGTCCGGAAGCTCGACTGTCGCGAGCCGTTCCCCGTGGGGGCTGTACACCGCCATCGCGGCCCGGCCGTGCAGGGCCTGGTAGAGATTGCCCGCCGCGTCCACGGCGATCGAGTCGGTCTGGGCGATACCTCCGTCGACGCGGATGGCCGTGTGCCGGGGGCCGGTCCCGCCCCTTTCGCCGAGGTGCAGGTAGGAGATTCGGTTCTCGATCAATTCGCTGATCCACAGCCCACGATAGTCCGGGTCGAACGAGATCCCGTTCGGCGCGGCCAGACCATCGGCCAGAACGGTGGCCTTCTTGCCGGTCCGGTCGATCCGTACCACCCGTCCGATCGCGGCGCCGTCGGAGAGGCCGCGGGAGTCGCTGATGTAGAGGTTGCCGTCGCGATCGAAGGCGATATCGTCGGGCTGCATCCGGGCACCGTCGACGGGGCCGGTGAAGAAGGTCCGGCGATCGGTGCCGCCGGGCGCCAGCGAGACGATCTCGCCGTGCGCGAAGTCGGTCAGATAGAGCCGGCCGTCGTGCGGGCTGAACTGGGCGGATGTGTAGGCGCCCCGGTCGTCGGTGAACAGCGAATGCGAGGTCTTCCGGTCGATATCGACCCGCATCACCTTCGGCTCGCCGGCGGGTGCGGGGACGTCGACGACGATCAATCCACCCTGCTGGTCGAATGCCGGCCCCTCCAGCAAGGTCATTCCGTGCTTTGCCGGTGCGGTTTTCAGGCGCATGAACTCCTCGGCGGCGAGGATCCGGCCTGCACCGCTGCGGGCCGGTTCGCCGGCGGAGCCTGCGCCACCGCACCCGGTCAGGACCAGCATGGCGAGTGCGGCCGAAGCCGTCAGTAATCGGGTTCGAGGTCGTCGCATGGAGGAGTCACCTTTTCGTCCGTGGGCTGTGGTCACGCCAACCCTATCCGGACACTGTTGTCCGGTACTTGTTACGGTAGGCGAAGGCCGCTCCCGCCGAGAGCAGTTCGCCGGACGCCGGAGATACGGCCGGACCCCCGACAGCCGAAAGAATCGAGGCCCGCCCATGACACCGTCCGCGCCGGCACCGTCCCCCGACGACCTCGCGGCACTACGGCGCCGCTATCACCACGAACGGGAACGACGCGTACGGCCCGACGACACCGGCCAATACCGCACCACCGACGCCGAATTCGGTTACTACGCCGCCGACCCCTACGTGGGCGAGAGGACCGAACGCGCGCCGCTGCACGACACCGTGGACGTTGCCGTCGTCGGCGGCGGATTCGGCGGAATCCTGGCGGGCGCGCACCTACGCGATCAGAACGTGGAACGGGTCCGGATCATCGATACGGCGGGCGATTTCGGCGGCACCTGGTACTGGAACCGCTACCCCGGCATCCACTGCGATATCGAGTCCCATGTCTACCTGCCCCTGCTCGACGAGACCGGCTACGTGCCCGAATGGAAGTACTCCCCCGGCGAGGAGATACGGCGCCACGCCATCCGGATCGCGGAAAGGTACGACCTGTACGCGGACGCCCTGTTCTCCACCACCGTCACCGACCTGACCTGGGACGACGACATCGAGCACTGGCTCGTGACGACCGACCGAGGGGACGTTTTCGCGGCCCGGTACGTCATCACCGCCACCGGCACACTGACCGAACCGAAATTGCCGGGGATCCCCGGGATCCAGGATTTCCGGGGCCACACCTTCCATACCTCCCGCTGGGATTACGGCTACACCGGCGGCACGCCGGACGGCGGGATGACCGGGCTGCGGGACAAACGTGTGGGCGTCGTAGGCACCGGCGCGACCGGTGTGCAGGTCGTTCCCATGCTGGCCGCGGATACTGCACACCTCTACGTCTTTCAGCGCACCCCTTCCACCGTCGACGTCCGCGCCAACCGCCGGACGACGGCCGGCGACGTCGGCGCGAACCGCGTGGGATGGGCCCGGCAACGCCGGGACAACTTCCTGCGCATCGTCTCCGGCGAAACCGCCGAGGAAGATCTCGTGGCCGACGGGTGGACGGCATCGGCAGGACTGCTGGAGAAGTTGTTGCCCAGCTTCCGGCGACGCGGTGACCGCGAAACCTTCGAAGCCGCCTACGAAGTGGCCGACGCCGTCAAGATGAACACTATCCGCGACCGCGTCCGGCAAACGGTCACGGATCCGGAGACGGCGGAAAAACTCGCGCCCTGGTATCGATACGCCTGTAAACGGCCCACGTTCTCCGACAACTACTATCCTGCGTTCAACCGCAGCAACGTCACCCTGGTCGATACCGCGGATTCGCACGGCATCGAGCGGGTCACCGAAAACGGTGTCGTCGTCGACGGTATCGAATACCCACTCGACTGCCTGGTCTTCGCCACGGGTTTCTCCGTCGGTATCTCCGGTATCCGTTCCGGCAAACTCCCGGTCCGCGGCCGGGGCGGCACTCTGCTGCTCGACGCGTGGGACCGGCACGGTGTCCGGACTCTGCACGGATTCACCAGCAACGGGTTCCCGAACCTGATCCACATGGGCCCCCAGCAGAACGCCAGTAGCGTCAATTTCACCCATATCCTGGATGAACAGGCCTGCCACGCCGCCGCCCTCATCGCGGCCGCCGAGGCGGCACACGCCCTCGTCGAACCGTCCCGTGCCGCCGAGGACGCCTGGCTCGAAATCCTCGCGCAGGATGCCCCGGACCACGAATGGTTCCACGCCGAATGCACCCCCGGCTACTACAACAGGGAGGGGCGCGGGCGCACCAGCGGAGCGGGTGCGTACCCACACGGTGCCTACGCTTTCCACGAACTGCTGCGCCACTGGCGGACAGAATCCATCGACGAAGCGCTCCGGGCCGGGAACTCCCCCGGCAAACCCGCTCCGCGAACGAATCTGGTGACGCACTGACCTGCGCACCACCTGTACGCCCGGCCCGGCTCCCCCGATATCCCGGCGCGGAAAACCCGCGCATCCCGGCGGCACCGGAATAGGGTGCAACCATGACAGCCGCGATCGATATCTCCGGTCTGGTGAAGAAGTTCGGCCACACTCGCGCTCTGGACGGCCTGGACCTGCAGGTCTCCACCGGCGAGGTGCATGGTTTCCTCGGCCCCAACGGGGCCGGTAAATCCACCACGATCCGCGTGCTGCTCGGTCTGCTGCGGGGCGACGGCGGATCGGCGCGGATACTCGGCGGCGATCCGTGGTCGCAGGCAGCCGAGCTGCATCGCCGGCTCGCCTACGTTCCGGGCGATGTGAACCTGTGGCCCGGCCTCACCGGCGGCGAAGTGATCGATCTGCTCGGGCGGCTCCGCGGCGGCCTGGACGAAAACAGACGCAAGGATCTACTGGAGCGTTTCGACCTGGACCCGACGAAGAAAGGCCGCACCTACTCCAAGGGAAACCGGCAGAAAGTGGCCTTGGTCGCGGCGCTCGCCTCCGACGTGGAGCTCCTGCTGCTCGACGAACCCACGGCCGGCCTGGATCCCTTGATGGAGGCCGTATTCCAAGAGTGCGTGGAGGAGGTGCGCCGGGCCGGCCGGACAGTACTGCTGTCCAGCCATATCCTCGCCCAGGTCGAGGCACTGTGCGATCGGGTGACCATCATCCGGCACGGGCGGGCGGTGGAATCCGGGACACTGACGCAGCTGCGCCACCTCACCCGGACCTCCATCGACGCCGAAACCCAGCGTCCGGTCACCGGTCTCGACGAACTATCCGGCGTCCACGATCTGATCGCCGACGGCACCCGGGTCCGCTTCCAAGTCGATACTGTCGACCTGGGCGCGGTGATGCACCATCTGACGCCGTTCGGGATCCGCACACTGACCAGCCAGCCCCCTACTCTCGAAGAACTGTTCCTCCGCCACTACGGCGACGAACTGGCGGCGGCGGGAGTGCCGGAATCGTGACCGTGCGGAATTCGGCCCGATATGCGGGCACATTCACCGGTATCGGTGTCCTCACCCGGTTCGCGCTACGACGGGAACGCCTGCCGCTGGTGGCCTGGATCGCGGCCGGCACCTTGATCTACTGGTCGCAGGCGGTCGCGTTGGATGCCGCCTACCCGGAGCAGGCCGAACTGGATGCGCTCGCGGAAAGTTTGGGCAGTAACGCGGCGATGATCGCGATGGCGGGACCGCCGCGGGTACTGAACACGGTCGAAGGCCAGGTCGCCTTCCAGTCGGCGGCCTTCGGCATGCTGGTGGCCGGGCTGATGAGCATGTTCCTCATCGGCCGGCACACCCGATCCAACGAGGAGTCCGGCCGCGACGAACTCATCCGCTCGGGTGTGGTGGGCCGTTACGCCCCGTCGTGCGCGGCGGCGGGGGTGACCGTGGTCGCGAATATCGTGCTGGGCGCAGCGATCGCGCTCAGCCTGATCGGCTACGGACTTCCTGTCGCGGGCTCGGTCGCGCTGGGGATCGGCGCCACCTGCGCAGGCCTGGTGTTCGGCGCGGTCGCCCTACTGGCAGCTCAACTCAGCGCGAGTACCCGCACCGCCTACGCGATCACCGGCGCGGTTCTGGGCATCTCCTATCTGCTGCGCGCGGTGGGCGATGTCGGCAACGGCATCCTGTCCTGGTTCTCGCCGCTGGGCTGGGGACAGGCCATGCGGCCCTACGACCACGAGATCTGGTGGCCGGCCGTCCTGTCTGTGGTGGTCGCGACCGGAATCGGGGTGGTGGCGGCACGGGTGCTGGACCGGCGGGATTTCGGCGCCGGATTGCTGCCGCCCCGGCCCGGACCGGCACGGGCGCGCGAAACCCTGCACGGCACATTCGGTCTGGCCTGGCGGCTCCAGCGCGGCGGCCTGATCGGCTGGTCGCTGGGTATGTTCTTCGGCGGTCTGGCCTTCGGCACGATCGGCGATGATGTCGAGGATCTGCTGGGCGATATCGATCTGAATCAGGTTCTCGGCCAGAACATGGGCAGTGTGGTCGACGCCTTCTACGCGATGGCCGTGGCGATATTGGTGATCATCGGCTCGGCATACACGATCTCCGCCGGTTTGTGTCCACGCGGTGAGGAGACGGCCGGACATGCCGAACCCTTGCTCTCCGCGCAACTCTCCCGATTGCGCTGGCTGTCCGGGCATGCGGTGATCATGCTGGCGGGTTCGGCGATCGTCCTCGCGCTCAGCGGGTTCGGGATGGGGCTCACCTACGGCATCCTGGCCGGCGATCTGTCGCAGGCGATCACGTTGACCGGTGCCGCGCTGACCTACCTCCCGGCGGTGTGGGTACTCGGCGGGATCACCCTGTTCCTGTTCGGTTTCGCACCGCGGGCCACGGCTGCCGCCTGGCTGGCGATGGCCTTCTGCGTGGTCGTCCTGATGTTCGGTGCCACCCTGAAATTTCCCGGCTGGCTGATGAGCCTGTCACCGTTCGACAACATCCCACTGGTCCCGGCCCAGTCGTTCGACCTCGCCCCGGTATTGATCACCCTGGCGGTCGCGCTGATACTCTGCGCGGCCGGCGCGTTCGGCTTCCGCCGCCGCGACCTCGAAACCAACTGACCCCAGCGGATGCCGGGCGGACCTACCGCTCGGCGTCCCGAGTGCCTCCGGCACGACCGCGGGCGCCATATCGAACAGCCCCTGGACCGACAACAGGCAGGACCAGCGCCGCGATCAGCCGGTCCGGACGCGGCCGGACAACGGTGATCACCGCACCGGAGACGAGGTGCGCCCCGACCGCCTCCGTACAGCCGAATTCGTCAGCGGCGGCGGATCACCCACACGTGCTCCGCGTTCGGTCGCATCCTCGCGGCTTCCGGAGTCCGCCCATACCTGGACAATCCCTGTGCTGTGCGACTTGCCCAGCGTACGGCCCACCGAAAGGCGCGGCCCCGGGAGTCCGGGGCAGGCGACTTCAGCGACCGCCGGTGAGTATCGGTGGACTCGCGGGGAATGTGACCGGCAGCGAGACCAGGGATCGATGGAACGGTCCCGGTCGCCAGCGCAGTTCCGTCCGCGGTACGGCGAGCCGCATCTCCGGGATCGCGTCCAGGAGCTGGTCGATCGCATCGCGCACAATCATCAGCGCGACCGATTGGGCAGGGCAACTGTGCGGGCCGATGCTGAACGCCAGATGCGACCGATTGTGGGCGAGCCCGCCGGTATTGATCGCGGGGTCGTTGTTACAGGCGCTCATACTGATCAGCACCGGTTGATGCGCCGGTAGCCAGACACCGTCGATCAGAATAGGCTGACGCGGATAACTGATGCAGTAGTTCGCCAGCGGCGGATCGTTGAACAGCACCTCGTCGAGGGCATCGCGCGTGGACAGGCTGCCGTCGAGGACCGTGGCGGCGAAACGCTCGTCGGTGAGCATCAGTAGCAAGGTATTCGAGATGAGGCTCTGCGGCGGTTCGGTACCGGCACCGTACATCAGTGCCAGCTGCTGGCGAGTCTCCTCGTCGCTGAGGTGAACCGGATGCTGCACCAGGCGGCTGGTGATATCGTCGCCGGGCCGCAGGCGTTTGAGCCGGGCCAGATCGAGCAGAGCATCGGCCTGCGTCGCATTACCCGCTTCCGCGTCCACGGTGTCGAACATGGCCGCCAGCCCCTGTGCCGCCCGGTACCCGAGCTCGGGCGGGCAGCCGAGTATCGCGTTGAGGGTGGCGAAGATGAGCGGGGACGCGTATTGGCCTACCACATCACAATGGCCGTCCGCGCAGAACGAGTTGATCAGCGAGATCGAGATCTCCTCGATGGTCGCGTGTAGTTCGTGCATATCGACACCGTCGATCGCCGCGACCGCGGCCGATCGATAGCGCATTCGCTCGTGTCCCACGGTACGCAGCGGATTCGGGCGGTACTCCATCATCGGCAGCACCGGGCAGTCCGCACGCACACCCTGTTGCCAGACGCGCGGGTCGGCGGGGAAATGCTCGGGATCGTGCAGGATCCGCACCGCGGTGTGGTAGCCGATCACCAGGGTGGCGGGAACGCCCGGCGCCAGTTCCACCGGGGCCAGCGAGCCGAAGCGTTCCCGCATCTCTCGGTAGGCCTTGTGCGGGTCGGCCGCGAATTGCTCGGTGTACAGAGGGATTCGCGGGCCGGCGGTGTCCACGGGAGATCCGTGGGTCAACGGGACGCTGTCGACCGCGTCGTACCGATCAGTTTTCGCTGTGGTCAAGACATCACACTCCGAGGTTCGGACGAATCGGTGGACAGTGCGGGTTCGCAGACCTATCCGCCGACTCATACCTCCCGTTCAGCGACGTCCGCGACGAGCCATCAGCAATGAAGTTGTGCGTCGTACGCTACCGGCCACGACGCCACCGCACAGGCGATTGCCGGTGGTCATCGAAGAAGTTCGCCGCGCAATCGGTTCCCTACTCCGGGATCCGGTGCGACGAGGGCGCAAACACAGCGGGCACTGCCAAGACCCAGTAGAACGGCCCCTGACGCCGCGCTCCATTCCACATTCCGGTGCAACTCGTCCAGGTCGATACCGTCCGGCGAGTGGACATAGGCTTGCCGACTCTGCTGCCCGACGACTCACCGCAGCCGCGCAGCACGGTCGGGTTCCACTCCGTCATAAGGAGTCCGCCCTGCGGGCGGTACCGGTATCAGGACAAGTACACGGGCAATTCCTGGTGCCCGTTGGAAACGAAACTCACCACCGGCTTCAGCTCGCCCGGCTCCACCGCCAACCGCATGTTCGGGAAGCGGCGGAACAGCGCGGGTAGCGCCAGTTCCCCTTCCATCCGGGCCAGCGGCGCGCCGATGCAATGGTGGGCACCGTGCCCGAAGGCGATATGGTCTTTGACCGCGCGGGCCGCGTCGAAGGTATCGGTGGTGGCGCCGTGCACCTTCGGGTCACGGCTGGCGGCTGCATACGATGCGAGGATGGCTTCGCCCTTACCGATTCGCAGGCCCTCGATCTCGATATCCTCCACCGCGAAGCGGAGTGGCAGATGGGCGACCGGGGCCTGGTAGCGCAGCGTCTCCTCCACGACGTCCGCCCAGCCGATCTCGCCGGCCAGCGCGGCGGCGCGCTGTCGGGGATGGGTGAGTAGCGCGACGATCGCCTGATCCAGCAGGTTGACCGTCGTCTCGTGCCCCGCGTTGATGACCAGCATCAGCGTATCGATGATCTGATTCTCGGCCAGTTGCGAACCGTCCTCGTCCCGGTTCGTGATCATCACACTGGTGATGTCGTCACCGGGATTCGCCCGCCGATAGGCCACGAGTTCGGTGACCAGCCCGTACATCTCGACATAATTGGCCTGGGCCTCATCCTGCCCGATCGTGGTGTCGAAATACCGGTCGACACAGACCCGCAAACCCGGGCCGAGAGTATCCGGAACCCCGAGCAATTCGGTGATCACCTGGATCGGCACCGGATAGGCGTAGTGCTCACGCAGATCGACGACCGTACCGACCGGGACGGCGGCCAGTTTGCCGAGAAGTTCGGCAACCAATGCCTCGACCCGCGGCCGCAGGCCCACGGTCCGGCGATGGGTGAATGCGGGCGATACCAGTTTGCGCAGCCGTCGATGGTCGGCACCGTAGGCGGTGAACATATTCTCCACCGCGATCCACGGCAGCAGCGGCCAGTCCTCGGTGATCTCGCCGTTGGCGAACGCCGTCCAGTGCTGCCGCGGATCCTTCGACACCCGGGGATCCGCCAGCAGGCTCTTCAGTACCCCGGCGTCGGTAACCGCCCAGGCCGGTACCTCGCCGGGCAATTCCACCAGCGCCGCCGGGCCTTGGGCACGCAACCGGGCGGATTCACCGACGACATCGGCACCGGCCATATCGAGGACGATGGTTTCGCGTTCCAACGAACGTACTCCTTACACGGTATTCAGGGGCGGCGAGGGCGGGAAAACGACCGGCAACGCCGCCAGAGCACGGTGGAAAGGCCCCGGGCGCCAGCCGAGTTCCTCGAACGGTACCGCCAGTTCCAGCTCCGGGAGCGCGTCGAGCAGCAGGTCGATCGCCCCCTGGACCACGACGAGCGCCGGGGACTGCGCCGGGCAGGTATGTGGTCCGATACTCCAGGCCAGATGGGAGCGGTTACCGATATGGTCGCCGCCCCGGATGGCCGGATCGTTGTTGCACGCGGCCAGGCTGATCAGCACCGGTTGATGCGCCGGTAGCCAAGTGTTCTCCACGAGAATCGGCTGACGCGGGTAGGTGGTGCAGAAATTCGCCATCGGCGGATCGTTGAACAACACCTCGTCGAGCGCATCCCGGGTGGACAGACTGCCACCGAGCATACTTCCGCCGAACCGCTCATCGGTCATCATCAGCAGCAGGGTGTTGTTGATCAGGTTCTGCTGCGGTTCCACACCGGCGCCGTAGAAGCTGATCAGATTCGACAGCAGCTCTTCGTCGTCCAGTTTCGCCGGATGGTGGACCAGCCGTGAGGTGACATCGTTACCGGGGTCGGAACGCTTCTGGAAGATCAGCTCCATCAACGCTTCGCTCAGATGGTTCATCCCCCACTCGGCGTTGACCGTATCGAACAACGCGGCCATCCCGTTGGCCACCCGCTCGCCCAGTTCCGGCGTGCACCCGACCATCCGGTTGAGCACCTCGAAAACCAGGGGGAAAGCGTATTGCGTGACAAGGTCGGCTTTCCCGGTTCCGCAGAACGAGTTGATCAACGGAACGGCGATCCGCTCCACCGTCTGGTGCAACTCGTGCAGGTCGATCCCGTCGATCGCGTGCACATACGCCTGGCGGTAGCGCAGATGCAGGTCACCGCTGTTACGCAGCGCGTTCGGGTACCACTCCATCATCGGGCGAATCGGCGAATCGGCCGGGATACTGCCCTGCCAGGTCCGCGGGTCGGCCGGAAAACGGTCGGGATCGTTGAGAATCCGCACCGCCGCGTCGTATCCGATCACCAAGGTGGCCGGAACATTCGGAGCCAGATCGATCGGCACCAGCGACCCGTACCGGCTCCGCATGGAGGCATAGGCACGATGGGGATCGTCGGCGAATTCCTCGGTGTAGAGACTGAATCGTGGGCCAACGCCTCCGGTGGGTTCTCCGTGTACCACCGGGCTACCGGCGAACGGAGGTTGTTGCTGCGGAACCGGAGAATGCTGCGTGGTCAAAGACGAGACTCCAATCGATGGAACAGGTATTCGACAAGCGTGATCAGCCCTTGCAGGCAGGTACGCCGATCCCGGGCGTCGAGCGCGACGAGCGGAGTGTCTTCGGTCAGATCGAGCGCTTCACGAATCTCCGAGAGCGGATAGCGATTCGATCCCTCGAACTCGTTGACGCCGACCGCGTAGGGCACACCACGCTCCTCCAGCGTAGCGAGTACCTCGTCGGCCTTCTCGATCCGCCGGGTGTCGACCAGCACCAAGGCGCCCAGTGCCCCCTTGGCCAATTCCTCCCACAACGGGATGAATCGCTGCTGCCCCGGCGTACCGAAGAGGTAGAGCGCCAACTCGGGATTGAGGGTGATGCGCCCGAAGTCCATCGCGACCGTCGTCGTTGTCTTCGACCCCAGTCCGCCCAGATCGTCGATTCCGACGCTGGCCTCGGTGATGGTTTCCTCGGTACGCAGCGGTTTGATCTCCGAAACACTGCTCACGAAGGTGGTTTTGCCGACGCCGAAATTACCGGCGACCAGCAATTTCACCGACCGGGTCACCGTCTCCGCAACATAGTCGACCGCGCGGCCGTAATCCGCGGACCGATCAGGCCGGGAGAGCACGGAGCCCATTGAGTACCTCCTCGAGCAGGGCGATCTCCGGCATGATCTCCGCCGGGGTCGGAATATTCAGGTGTCCGCTGTCCAGCAGGTCGGAGACGACGATCGTCACCACCGACGGCGGCAGGTCGAGATACGCGGCGACCTCCGCGATCGACAGGGCACCACGAGCGCATACATCGACCACTCGGCGCGCGTCGGGAGTGGCGCCCGGCGCCGGGTCCGATACGGCGACGACAAGCGTCACCAGCCCCAGCTCGCGGGTCGGACGCGAGCGCCCGCCGGTCCGCACATAGGCACGGACCAGGTCTGGGTCACGCCGCGACCGGCTCATTGCAGATCGCCGCCGTGTGCGCCTCTGCGGGGCTCACTACCGAGCTCGTGGCCCACCCGGCCGGCCAGCTCGTTCATGCGATGTGCGATGAGACCCACATCGATATCGGTCATGGTCGCCACGCCGAGCAACGCGCCTTCTCCGGCGGCGGTGATCATGATCATGCCCTGGTCGTATTCGGTCATGTTCTGCCGTACATCGTTTCCGCTGCTGCCGCAGAACTCCCCGAGCGCCTTGCCGAGCGAACGCAGCCCCGAGGCCGCGGCCGCGAACCGTTCGGCATCGTCTTTGGCGATACCCGCAGAATGCGCGATACGCAGCCCGTCCTCGGAGAGCAGAACGGCGAATCGGACGCCGGGAACCTCGAGATCGTCCAGTAACCAGCCCAGTTTATTGGTGCTGTCTGATACCACTGTCCTCGGTGAACCCATCAGGATGTCATCCCTTCGGTGTTTTCGGATGCGGCGGCTCGGCCGCTCTTGGAGCCGCTCTGCCAGGCGGCGGCGATATCGGGGCGAGCCTGCCCCTGTTCGGTCCTGGGTTGCCCGGACAGACGATCGTTGATGTCCGCGGGTACGGCCGCGGCACGGCGTCGCCGCCTGGGCAGACCACCGCTGGTGATGTCGTGCACGGTTGTCCGCTGTTCGTTGCCGGTGTCCTCGGCGGATTCCGCCGCCGAGGACCACTCGCCGGGGGCCGGCGTTTCGGTCGCGGCGGGTACCGCGGCGTGGGCGCCGGTCTCGGTGGCGGCATGCGGACCCCCCCGAGCCGACATCGTGCTGCCGGTCAGGGCATTACCGTTGCCACTCGATACCGAGGAGGCCTGGCCGCCGGGTACCGCGGCGAGTTCCCGGGGAGCCGGGCCGCCGTTGGAGAGAGCGTCGTTGTCGTTATCGGCCTTTGGAGCGACCAGCAGTGCCTCCGGAATGTAGACCATGGCGCGCATACCACCGTAGGCGTTCGGGCCGTCGATGTAGACGGTGAACCCGTAGCGGCGAGCGAGGGCGGCGATGCCGGGGAAACCGACCTTGGGGGCCGGGCCCAGCTGGTGGATATCGACCGTGCGTTCGTTGGCCAGAACCTGGCGCGACTCCTCCATCTGCTCGGCGTTCATCCGCACGCCGGCGTCGTCGACGATCACGGTCACACCATGATGGCCTTCCTGGAAGGTGACGTCGACGAACGAGGTGGGCGGCGAATAACGCAGGGCGTTGTCGATGAGCGAGGCCAGGGTGTGTACCAGCGGTTCCACCGCGCGGCTGATGACGACCCGGTCGAGCTGAGCGGGCCGGACACGCAGGTAATCGCGCACACGGCCGGTCGCGCCACCCACCACATCGGTGAGCGACTGGGCGGGCCAACGGCGGCCGGGCAGGCCACCGCAGACGATCACATAGGACTGCGCTTGGCGGATCATCTGCTGCACGGTGTGGTCGATACGGATGAGCGTCTCGTACACCCGGTCGTCACGATGCTCGCGCAGCGCGGCGCTCACCACCTGACTGACGTCGGCGCCGAGGCTCACCACCGAGGTGCCGAAGGATCGCACCGCCGCGCTGGTCGCTTCCCGTGCGAGAGATTCGGCGCGTTCGCGGCCGCTGTCGGCCTCGGAGCGCACGCTCTGCTCGGCCGCGGCGACTGCGGCACGGGTTTGTTCTTCGGTTTCGCGGGTGACGGTTTCACGAGTTTCGCTCTGGACGGTGCGCAGATCTTCGGAAACCCGATCGAGGATCCAGCGCAGGCACTGTGCGAAACGCGAGTTCTCGAGTCCCGGCGGCACTTCGGGACCGACGGCGGTCTGTTCGAACCGGCGTACGGATTCCGATAGCGCGGGCAGAGTGCTGGCGGCGAGATGTTCGAGGGCATCTTCGCGAACGGCCAGCTCCCGCTCGAGTACGGAGACGCGCTTCTGTTGTTCGCGCACGGCCCGAACGGCGTACCACGCCACGCCGAGCACCAGTAAGGTGGCGAGGATCCAGGGAAGCAGCACGGCGGTATTCAGATTCATCAGCTTTCTCGTCGTTGACGGGGCTCGAGGTGCGCCACGCGGTGCCGTGGCAGGCCACGGCGCTTCGTCTCGCCTTCCTCGCGACGCCGACCATGTTCGCCCCTGGCCGGATGAGGTCCGCGCCGGGCACCAGCGGTCCGGTCGGTGACATATCCCTTAGGCACTTTCGGCTACCCGAAAGTAACTAAGGGACAAGTCATTCGGCCGTTCGCTGACCATCGGAGCACATCCTCGATGGCCCGGAACCCGACGACTCGCTCACAGTAGCAGCATTGCCGTGAACTCTCTCAATAACGGTCGATAATTGATTGTCACCGATCCGTGATAGTGCCGGGACCTCGCGGAATGCGGAAAGGTATTGCGCGGGTGAAGATCACGAACACGATTCCCCCCTCGGCAACCCCGCGGTCTCGCGCGTGCCACAGCCCACACCGTGCGGCCGCCCCTATCACCAGCGACGGAGTAGAAACCGGACCAACCGGTCGGCGATTGGCAACGCGGGCCGAAAATTGATATCAGGGCCTGGACGGAATCCCCCGGCGATACGGCCGATGCCGGAGCCGGCCGCACGGAAACAATAATGCCGCCCTGCACAATCCCCGCCCCGCCCGCCGAACTCGGACGCCGCCCAATATGCCCGGGGTCCGCTACCACACCGGCATTAACGCTAGGAAATGCGACCGTTTCCGATCAACTCGGCAGCGGTCCGTACCAGCGGACTGCTACCGGCCGCCAGTCCGGACCAATTCGGGTATAGACCAATTCGGGCGGCAACCGATCGGTCGCCGCCCGAATTGGCGTGCTGAAAGTGTCGCCGGGTACGCCTAGACGGTGAACCCCAGCGCCCGCAACTGTTCCCGGCCGTCCTCGGTGATCTTGTCGGGACCCCACGGCGGCATCCAGACCCAGTTGATCTTCAGATCGTCGACCAAGCCGCTGCGCACCAGCGCATTACGCGATTGATCCTCGATGACATCGGTGAGCGGGCAGGCCGCGGAAGTCAGGGTCATATCGAGCACCGCGGTGCTCTCCTCGACCCGCATGCCGTACACCAGGCCCAGGTCCACGACATTGATACCGAGCTCGGGATCGACCACATCGCGCATCGCCTCCTCGAGATCGGCGAGCTGCGCGAGATCCTCGGCCGAGAGTGCGGCCTCGGCAGATGCGGGATCCGCGGTGGATTCGGTGGCGGATGTTTCGGTCATGATGTTTCCCCGTTCCGTACTCGGTCGGTCTCCGGCGTCGCGGCGGCCGGGGCGACGGCATCGGCGGCACCGTCGATCCGGAGCACCGCGTCCTTGAACGCCATCCAGCCCAGCAGGGCACATTTCACGCGGGCCGGATATTTGGCGACACCGGCGAAAGCGATCCCGTCGCCGATGACGTCCTCATCGCCCTCGACGGTACCCCGGCTGCCGATCATCTCGTTGAACGAGTCGACGACACCCAGCGCCTCACCCACCGGTAGGCCGATCACCTGATCGGTGAGCACCGAGATCGACGCCTGACTGATCGAACAGCCCTGCCCGTCGTAGGACACATCGGCGACGTCCCCGGTATCGCCGAGATGCACCCGCAGGGTCACTTCGTCGCCGCAGGTCGGGTTCACATGGTGCACCTCGGCGCCGTACGGCTCCCGCAACCCGCGATTGTGCGGATGCTTGTAGTGATCCAGGATCACTTCCTGGTACATCTGTTCCATACGCATGTTCTAGGCAACCCCGAAGAAGCTCTGGGCCTTCCGCACCGCGGCGACCAGTTTCTCCACCTCGTCCACGGTGTTGTACAGCGCGAACGAGGCACGGGCGGTCGCGGCGATCCCGAAACGCCGGTGCAACGGCCAGGCACAGTGATGACCGACCCGGATGGCCACACCTTCGTCGTCCAGGATCTGGCCCAGATCGTGTGCGTGGATACCGTCGGCGAGGAAGGCCACCGCACCGCCGCGGTCGACGTTCTCGGTCGGCCCGACGATCCGGATACCCGGCACTGCGCCCAGGCCCGCCAGCGCGGCCTCGACCAGGGTGTGCTCGTGCGCGGCCACCGCGTCCATGCCGATATCCCGCAGATAGCGGACCGCGGCACCGAGCCCGACCACCTGGGAGGTCATCGGTACCCCGGCCTCGAACCGCTGTGGCGGCGGTGCGTAGGTGGTCTCCTCCATGGTGACCGTTTCGATCATCGAACCGCCGGTGATGAACGGCGGGGTCTCGGTGAGCAGATCCCGTTTGCCGTACAGCACGCCGACACCCGACGGACCGAGCATCTTGTGCCCGGAGAACGCGGCGAAGTCCACGTCCAGGGCGTGGAAGTCGACCGGCGCGTGCGGTACCGACTGGCAGGCGTCCAGTACCACCAGCGCACCGACGGCACGGGCCCGGCGCACGAGTTCGGCGACCGGCGCCACCGCCCCGGTGACATTGGACTGGTGGGTGAAGGCTACGACCTTGGTCGCCGGCGAGAGCTCCAGCGACGACAGATCGATCCGGCCGTCCTCGGTCACCCCGTACCAGCGCAGCGTCGCGCCGGTCCGCCGTGCCAGCTCCTGCCACGGCACCAGGTTCGCGTGGTGCTCGAGTTCGGTGATCACGATTTCGTCGCCGGGGCCCACGTGGTACGGGAACCGTGCGTCGGCGAAGGAGTACGTCACCAGATTCAGCGATTCGGTGGCGTTCTTGGTGAACACGATCTCGTCGGCCTCGGCGCCGACGAAACCGGCGATCTCGGCGCGCGCCGCCTCGTAGGCGTCGGTGGCCTCCTCGGACAGCTGATGCGCGCCCCGGTGGACCGCCGAATTGCTTTCGAGCAGGAAATCGCGCTCGGCGTCCAGCACCGCCAGCGGCCGCTGCGAGGTGGCACCGGAATCCAGGTACACCAGCGGCTTCCCGTCCCGGACCGTACGGTTCAGGATCGGGAAGTCGGCCCGGATCCGGGCGACATCGAAGGCGGGGAGGGTCGCTGTCATATCACGCTCCGGCGGTGGCGGTCTGGAATTTCACATAGCCGTTGGCGTCCAGTTCTTCGGCAAGTTCCGCGCCGCCCTCGGCGACGATGCGGCCGCCCACGAAAACGTGCACGAACTCCGGCTGGATATAGCGCAGGATGCGGGTGTAGTGGGTGATCAGCAGAACGCCGCCGTTCTCCCGCTCCTTGTAGCGGTTGACACCCTCGGAGACGATACGCAGCGCATCCACGTCCAAACCGGAATCGGTTTCGTCGAGGATGGCGATCTTCGGCTTGAGCAGGCCCAGTTGCAGGATCTCGTGCCGCTTCTTCTCACCGCCGGAGAAGCCCTCGTTCACACTGCGGTCGGCGAAGGCGGCGTCGATATCGAGTTCGTTCATCGACTCCTTCACCTCCTTCACCCAGTGCCGCAGCTTCGGCGCCTCACCGCGCACCGAGGTGGCGGCGGTACGCAGGAAGTTGGACATGGAGACCCCGGGAACCTCGATGGGGTACTGCATCGCCAGGAAAAGGCCGGCACGCGCCCGCTCGTCCACCGACATCTCCAGCACGTCCTCACCGTCGAGGGTGATCGAGCCGCTGGTGACGGTGTACTTGGGATGTCCGGCGATCGCGTAGGACAGGGTCGACTTACCCGAGCCGTTCGGACCCATGATGGCGTGCGTCTCACCGGATTTCACGGTGAGGTTCACGCCCTTGAGGATCTTGACGGTATCGCCGTCCGGGGTGGCGACCTCGGCGTGCAGGTCCTTGATTTCCAGGGTGGTCATCGGTTTCTGAATTCCTTCGGTGGCTGTGGCTGGGTGGTCGGTCAGGCGCCGATGGCGGCGAGTTCGGCCTCGATGGCCGCCTCCAGCCGCTCGGCGACCTCGGGCACCCCGATCTTCTGGATGATCTCGTGGAAGAAACCGCGCACCACGAGACGACGTGCGACGTCCTCCGGAATACCGCGTGCCCGTAGATAGAACAGCTGCTCGTCGTCGAAACGACCGGTTGCCGACGCGTGTCCCGCGCCGACGATCTCACCGGTTTCGATCTCCAGGTTCGGCACTGAATCGGCGCGCGCCCCGTCGGTGAGCACGAGATTACGGTTGATCTCGAAGGTGTCGGTGCCCTCGGCGGCGGCGCGGATCAGCACATCGCCGACCCATACCGTGCGAGCGTCGCCCTTGCGCGAATCGGGGTCGCCCTGCAGCGCGCCCTTGTACAGCACGTTCGATTTGCAATGCGGTACCGCGTGATCGACCAGCAGGCGCTGTTCGAAATGCTGGCCGGCGTCGGCGAAGTAGAGACCGAGCAGTTCGGCATCGCCCCCCGGCCCGGCGTAGCGGACGGTACCGGTGAGCCGCACCAGATCGCCGCCGAGCGTTACCGCGGTATGCCGCAGGACCGCATCGCGGCCCAGGTTGGCGTGGTGTGCGGTGGCGTGTACGACATCGTCGGCCCAATCCTGCACCGCGACGACGGTGAGTTTGGCACTGTCACCGAGAACGAATTCGACGTTCTCGGCATAGGTTCCGCTGCCGCGCTGGTCGATGACGACCGTCGCGACGGCGAATTCGGCCAGCCGCACCTGCAGATGCCCATAGGCCGTCTTGCCTTCGCCGGGGCCGGTGATCCGCACGACGACCGTGTCGGCGACCTCGGTCTCCTTGCCCACCGAAACGATCGTGGCCTGCTCGAACCCGGAGTACGCCTGGGCCGCGACCCGATCGGCCGGGGTGCCGCCGGCACCCAGCCGGGTGTCGTCGCGACCCACTGTCTCCACGGTCACACCGGGGGCGTCGGTCACCTCGACACGGGCCTGCCCGTCCGCGGTGGCGGTGCCGTTGTGCAAGCCGCGCAGCCGGCGCAACGGGGTGAACCGCCACGCCTCGTCCTTACCGGAGGGGATCTCGAAGGCGTTCACATCGAAGGACGTGAACACCTCGCCCTTGTTGATCGCCGGTGTACGAGCCTCCGCGGCCTCGGCAACGTTCTCGACGGCCATCAGCCGACGGCTCCTTCCATCTGCAGTTCGATCAGGCGGTTCAGTTCCAGGGCGTACTCCATCGGGAGTTCCTTGGCGATGGGCTCGACGAACCCGCGCACCACCATCGCCATGGCCTCGTCCTCGGTGAGACCGCGGCTCATCAGGTAGAAGAGCTGGTCCTCCGACACCTTCGAAACAGTCGCCTCGTGCCCCATCGTCACGTCGTCCTCGCGGATATCGACGTAGGGGTAGGTATCGGAGCGGCTCACGGTATCGACCAGCAGCGCATCGCATTTCACCGTCGACTTCGACCCGTACGCACCCTTGTTCACCTGGACCAGGCCGCGGTAGGAGGCCCGGCCACCGCCGCGCGCCACCGACTTGGAGACGATGGTCGAGGAGGTGTGCGGAGCCAGATGCACCATCTTGGCGCCGGTGTCCTGATGCTGTCCCTCACCGGCGAACGCCACCGAGAGCACCTCACCCTTGGCGTGCTCACCGGTCATCCACACGGCCGGGTACTTCATGGTGACCTTGGAGCCGATATTGCCGTCGATCCACTCCATCGTCGCGCCCGCCTCGGCCTTGGCCCGCTTGGTGACCAGGTTGTAGACGTTGTTCGACCAGTTCTGGATGGTGGTGTAGCGGCAGCGGCCGCCCTTCTTCACGATGATCTCGACCACGGCCGAGTGCAGCGAATCCGATTTGTAGATCGGCGCGGTGCAACCCTCGACGTAGTGCACGTAGGCATCTTCGTCGACGATGATCAGCGTGCGCTCGAACTGGCCCATGTTCTCGGTGTTGATCCGGAAGTAGGCCTGCAGCGGGATATCGACATGCACGCCCGGCGGCACGTAGATGAACGAACCGCCCGACCACACCGCGGTGTTCAGCGCGGAGAACTTGTTGTCACCGGCCGGGATGACGGTGCCGAAGTACTCGCGGAAGATCTCCGGATGCTCCTTCAACGCCGTATCGGTGTCGAGGAAGATCACGCCCTGCTGTTCCAGATCCTCGCGGATCTGGTGGTAGACGACTTCGCTCTCGTACTGTGCGGCGACACCCGAGACCAGCCGCTGCTTCTCCGCTTCCGGGATGCCCAGTTTGTCGTAGGTGTTCTTGATGTCCTCGGGGAGGTCTTCCCAGGTCTCGGCCTGCTTCTCGGTCGAGCGCACGAAGTATTTGATGTTGTCGAAGTCGATACCGTCGAGGTTGGATCCCCAGTGCGGCATCGGTTTGCGATCGAAGATGCGCAGCGCCTTGAGCCGGTTCTCCAGCATCCACGACGGCTCGCTCTTCTTGTCCGAGATATCGCGTACGACCTCTTCGGACAGACCACGCTGCGCACTGGCGCCCGCCACGTCCGAGTCGGCCCAGCCGTAGCCGTAGTTACCCAGTGAGGCGATGGCCTCCTCCTGGGTCAGCTGCGGCACCTGGTCGGTGGTGGTCGTCATTCGGCACTCCTTCCGGAGTCGTTCGTTACGTCCGCTGCGGGCTGTGCAACGGTTGAGGGTGAAGCGTTGTTCGGTTGAGGGCCGCCCGCCCGGTCCGGCAGGACGGTGAGCGGGACATGTGTAGTGCAGGCGCAGTCGCCGTTGGCGATGGTCGCCAGCCGCTGCACATGTGTGCCGAGCACTTCCCGGAAGGCCTCGAGCTCGGCCTCGCAGAGCTCGGGGAACTCCTCGGCCACATGCGAGACCGGGCAGTGGTGCTGGCAGATCTGCACACCCGCACCCACCCGCCGGGTACTCGCGGCGAACCCGGCATCCGATAGCGCCGTAGCGATCTCGTCGGCCTTGGCCACCGTTTCGGACCGAACGGTATCGTCCCCGGTCGCCCCCGGATCAGCCGGCTGTCCCGTCCGCTGAGCGGGCAACGGGTCGATACCGTCGACCAGGGTGCGTGCCCGTTTCCGGGCGAAGGCCGTCACAGCGTCCTCGCCGCCGATCTCACGCAGCTGCCGGATGGCCGCACCGGCGAGATCGTCGTACGCGTGCCCGAGCATGCTGCGTCCGGCGGCGGTGAGCTGATACTGCTTGGCCGGACGTCCACGCCCCTTCTGCTGCCACGGCGCGGACCGGCCCGCCCGCGCCTGACCGGATTCGATGAGCGCGTCCAGATGGCGCCGCACACCGGCCGGAGCCAGTCCCAGCGCGGTACCGATCGCGGTCGCGGTGATCGGGCCCTCCTCGAGCAGCAGCTGGATGATCGCCGCCCGGGTCTGCCCCTCGCCGCCGATCACGGGCGCGCCGACGGACCCGGTACCGGCCCGGTGACCAGCCCTTTCGTCCACATTCGGCAAACCCACAGTTTTCACAACATCAGTGTGGCGGAATTCGTTCCCGAAATCTAATAAGGGTGCCCTGACCAGGAGGGGCGTCATAGCGCCACCCCTCCCGACGGGAAACCGGAAACCCCTGCTCCACCGAGAAAGTCCGGTTCACCTCGACCGACACGAATACCTGGAGTGATCTGCTTCACTCCGCCGGCAGTGTGGCCGGATACCGGATCGTCGCGAGATAGTTTGCTGCCCGGCTGCACACGGCGCGTACCGGCTGGGGAAGATCAGGGCCGCCGTGTTCGCGCAACACCACGACTCGGTGTCCCGCCCGGGTGCCGATCGCGGCATCGCCCGTCGCGGCCACTGCCCGCGGCCGATAACTGAGTGGTGTCCGCGAGCCGCACCGAATGCACCCGCGGCCGCCCCGGCGACGCGACCCCCTCGATTCGGCACACCGTGTGCCGCGGCCCGGGGCCCACCGGAGACTCCGGCGAACTAGTCTCGATGGCCGTGGCAGGACAGGCAGGCGCCCCGGGCGCATCGGCACCGCTCCGGCAGCGCGCGCTGCACCTGATGCGACGCGCCCTCGGACTGGATGTCAAAGCAACGGATCACACCATCGCCGTCCTGCACAGCGACGAATCTTCCGAGGCACCCGGGCTCGATCGCCGGGAACTGCGGCAACTGGACCGGATCCGGTTGATGGGCACCACCGGCACCGTGCTGATGGCGATCAGCGCCCTCGGTATCGGCGCACAACCGGTGCACCAGAACCCCACCTCCGGAATGCGGGTGCTGGGGATCTTCGCGCGGGCGCACACCGGGTCGCTGGCGATGTGCATGGTCGGCACGGTCACGGTCGTGCTGGCCTGGCTGCTGCTGGGCCGGTTCGCCATCGGCGGCCTGGGCGGTTCATCGCTGCGCCGGATCACCCGCCGGCAGCTGGACCGCACGCTGCTCGTGTGGATCATCCCGCTCTGCGTCGCACCACCGATGTTCAGCAACGATGTGTACTCGTATCTCGCGCAGAGCGAGATCACGGCACGCGGGATCGACCCCTACGCGGAAGGGCCGGTCGCAGCTCTCGGTATCGACAATGTCCTCACCAACAATGTTCCGACCATCTGGCGCGAGACCCCGGCACCGTACGGTCCGCTGTTCCTGTGGATAGGCGAGGGAATCGCCGAGATCACAGGTGACAACATCCTCGCCGGTGTCCTGGTCCATCGGCTGCTGGCGCTGGCCGGAGTCGCTCTGATCGTCTGGGCGCTACCACGTCTGTCGGCGCGCTGCGGAGTGGCGCCGGTGAGCGCCCTCTGGCTGGGAGTGGCCAATCCGCTGGTGCTCTTCCACCTCATCGGCGGTGTGCACAACGATGCACTCATGCTCGGCCTGATGCTGGCCGGACTGGAACTCATGCTGCGCGCCATCCACGGCTTGCCGGGAGATACGGGGCAGCCGCCGTTGGATTCCCGCGGCTGGGCGTTGCTGATCGGCGGCGCGGTCGCCGTCAGCTTGTCCTCCTCGGTCAAGATCACTTCGATCATCGTGCTCGGTTTCGCGGGCATGGCCTTGGCACGGCGCTGGGGCCCGGGCATCCGATCGGTACTCGAAGCCGCGGCACTGCTCGGTATCGTCGCCGCGCTGACCACCCTGGTGATCAGCGCGGCGAGCGGGCTGGGATTCGGCTGGCTCGATACGGTCAGCGGGGCCAACGCGGTGCGCAGCTGGATGTCGCTACCGACGGCGCTGGGCATCGTGACCGGATTCGGCGGTGTTCTGCTCGGATTGGGCGACCACACCACGGCACTGCTCAGTATCACGCGGCCCATCGCCGGGATCGTGGCGGGCTTCATCACCGTGCGTATGCTCTTCGCCACCTGGACCGGCCGCATCCACCCGGTCGGTGCCCTGGGAGTGTCACTGGGCGCGATCGTCCTCCTGTTCCCGGTGGTGCATCCGTGGTATCTGCTGTGGGCGATCGTGCCCCTGGCGGCGTGGGCGACGCGGCCGGTATTCCGGGTACCGGCCATCGGGATCTCCGCGCTGGTCAGCGTCATCCTCATGCCACGCGGCGCCGACCTCGAGGTTTTCCAGATCGTCGGGTCCGCGGTCGCGACGGTGATCGTGTCCGTACTGTTCATCGTGGTCACGCGCAACGCGCTGCCGTGGCGTGCTCAGCAGGGGGTGTCGGCCTCGTCACAGCCGGCCGGGGCATACGGTGTGACCTCGTGACGACCGCTTCCCGGGTACCCGCCGTCCAGGTGGACCACGTCGCCAAACACTACGGCGAAACCGTCGCGGTGGACGGTATCGGCTTCATCGTCGAACCGGCGCAGGTATTCGCCCTGCTCGGACCGAACGGGGCCGGTAAGACCACGACGGTGGAGATGTGCGAGGGATTCGTACGTCCGGATGCGGGCACGGTCCGCGTATTGGGGCTCGACCCCCGTACCGAGTCCGAACAGCTGCGCCCGCGGATCGGGGTGATGTTGCAGGGCGGCGGCGCGTACCCGGGGGCCCGCGCCGGCGAGATGCTGGACCTGGTCGCCTCGTATTCGGCGAATCCGCTGGATCCCGATTGGCTGCTGGGTGTGCTCGGGTTGTCCGACAACCGGCGTACCCCCTACCGGCGGCTGTCCGGTGGTCAGCAGCAACGGCTCTCACTCGCCTGTGCACTCGTGGGCCGGCCCGAGATCGTCTTCCTGGACGAACCGACCGCGGGTATGGACGCCCAGGCCCGGATCATGGTGTGGGAGCTTATCGACGCCCTCCGCCGCGACGGGGTCAGCGTGCTGCTCACCACCCATCTGATGGACGAGGCCGAAGAGTTGGCCGACCAGCTGGTGATCATCGACCACGGGCGGATCGTCGCCTCCGGCACGCCCGCGGAGGTCACCGCGCACGGCGCGGCGGGGCAGTTGCGATTTGCCGCCCCACCGCGGCTGGATCTGGAACTGTTGCAGCGCGCGTTGCCGGAGGGTTTCGCGCCCACCGAAACCAGCCCCGGCTCCTATCTGGTGGAGGGTGAGATCAACCCTCAGGTGCTGGCGACGGTGACCGCCTGGTGTGCCCGGGTGAACGTACTCGCGACCGATATCCGCATCGACCAGCGCCGGCTGGAGGATGTTTTCCTGGAACTCACCGGACGGGACCTGCGCGCATGATGCGGTTGAAGCTCCACCTCCGCCGACCCGATCTGCCGGCTTCGAAGGAGGCCCGGTGATGCGATACCTCCGCCTCCGCGAACATGTACCACCGTCGAAGGGGGCCTGGTGACCAAACCGGATCTCTCGGCCAACCGGTTCGAGCCGGGTACCTTCGCTCCTGCGCCCCGGCCGGCGCCCCGGGCGGCCATGTTGTTCGCGCAGACCCGCCTCGACCTGGTGCTGCTGCTGCGCAACGGCGAGCAGCTGCTGCTCACCATGTTCATCCCGATCACGCTACTGGTGGGGCTCGCGCTGCTACCGTTCGGCGATATGGGCCCGGACAAAATCGGCAAGATCGTGCCCGCGGTGATGATGGTGGCCGTGATGTCGACTGCCTTCACCGGCCAGGCCATCGCCGTCGGATTCGACCGGCGCTACGGGGCGCTCAAACGGCTCGGCGCCACTCCCCTGCCGCGCTGGGGCATCGTCGCGGGTAAGAGCGGCGCTGTCCTGCTGGTGGTGATCCTGCAGGCCGTACTGCTCGGGACGATCGGGGTCGCCCTGGGCTGGCGACCGGGCCTGGCGGGGCTGGCACTCGGCGCGGTGCTGATCGCCCTGGGAACCGCGACCTTCGCCGCGATGGGTCTACTGCTCGGCGGCACGCTCAAAGCCGAGATCGTGCTCGCACTGGCCAATATCCTCTGGTTCGTCATGCTGGGTATCGCCAGCGTGGTCTTCGCCTCCGAAGAGCTGCCCGAAATCGTGCACACCCTGGTCCGGCTCGTGCCGTCGGGGGCGCTGGCAGTCGCCCTCGAACACGCGCTCAGCGGGGGTGTCGACTGGTTCGGCGTGGTGGTGCTACTCGTCTGGGGAACTGTCGCCGGCCTCCTGGCCGCACGCTGGTTCCGCTTCGAATGAGTGACCACGACAACTTGTAGTAGTCCGGCTGCGGGCGGCGCAGCGACGCCCGCTACCATCGTGACGTGCTCTATCGCGCATTCCTGCGAGTCGTGGACCGGCTCCCGTTGCCCTCCCGGCGCGTCCAGCTGCTGATCGCCCTCTCGGTACTCGGTACCCAGGCCGGGATCGCGGTGACCGGCGCGATCGTGCGCGTCACCGCCTCCGGACTCGGCTGCCCCACCTGGCCGCAATGCTTCCCCGGTAGTTTCACCCCGGTCGGGGTTTCCGAGGTGCCGGTGCTCCATCAAGCCGTGGAATTCGGCAACCGGCTGCTCACCTTCGTTGTGACGCTGTGCGCCGCGCTCATCGTGCTCGCGGTCACCCGGGCCCGGCGGCGCCGGGAGGTCCTGATCTATGCGTGGCTGATGCCCGCCGGCACGGTACTGCAGGCGGGGATCGGCGGTATCACCGTGCTGTCCGGATTGCTGTGGTGGACGGTTGCCCTGCACCTGCTCGCCTCGATGCTCATGGTGTGGGTGGCCGCGGTGATGTACGCGAAGGTCGCCGCACCCGACGACGGAGTCGATACGGTCCGCGCCCCCGCGCCGCTGCGCCGGCTCACGGCGCTCAGCGGTGTCGCGTTGGCCGGTGTACTCGTCGCGGGCACTCTGGTCACGGCCGCCGGACCGCATGCCGGCGACAAGAGCATCGAACGCCCGGTGGCCCGGCTCGAAATCGAGATCACTACGTTGGCGCATCTGCACTCGCAACTGCTCATCGGGTACCTGGCCCTGCTGGTCGGTCTCGGCTTCGGCTTGTACGCCACCGGTATCACCACTCCGGTCCGCAACCGTTTCTTCGTGCTGATCGGGTTGGTGCTGGCGCAATCGCTGGTCGGAGTCGTGCAGTACTTCACGGATGTCCCCGCGGCACTCGTGGCGATCCACGTGGGCGGCGCGGCGCTGTGCACCGCCGCCACCGCGGCCCTGTGGGCATCGCTGCACACTCGTGAGCGTCTACCGGTCGCAACACCCGAACCCGATACTCAACCGGCGTGAAGCGCCGACCGCCCGCGTAGGTCCCGGCGGCCGCGTTTCGGCACACGGTTCTCCCCGAAGCTGTCCGAGCCGGGCTGATCGCCCCTCGACCGGTCACGCACCGATGCTGGGCACCCCGCCGCCGCGCTGGATATCCGGTGCGGATCGAAACGCGGCCCAGCCCGGCCCACCTGCGTGTACCACCGGGCCGGCCAACGGTGCCCACTGGTGCCGGTCGAGCCGACGGGTCCCCGCGGCCGAAACGCGAGATGGCCGGGGCGCGAACGGTCCGGTACAGATCGCCGGCCGACCGGCCGTGCACTCCCCGGCCACCCCGCCGAACGGCCGGCATCGAGGCGCCATTCGCTAATGGGCCCGCTTCTGATAGCTCCGCGCGACCAGGGCGGAGGTCAGATACCAGAGGCCGTTCGGAATCGCCGGGTCGTAACCGGTGAGCAGCCGGACCCGTTTGAGGCGGTAGTCGAGGGTGTTGGTGTGCATATGCATCAGCCGGGCGGTGCGCTGCCGGTTGAAATTGTTGGCGATGTGCTGGCGCAGCGTTTCCAGGAGTTCGGGATGCTCGTCCAGCGGGTCCAGGATGGCGCTGAGATGCTCCCGCGCCGGGCCGGGCCGGGTGATCTGGAATTCCAGTGCCAGATCCGAGAACCGGTGCAGCCCGCCGCCGGTGCTGATCCGGGTGACGATATCGAGGAGTTCGTGGGCGCGATCGGTCGCATCGGGGATATCGGCGGTCTCCGCGGTGACGACGGTGGCGGTGACCGGTACCTGCGCAGCCTGCGACAGCCGGTCGATCAGTTCGTCGAGTGCGTCCTCGGGGAACATATGCGCCGGTAGCAGTACCGTTCCGCCGTCGATACTGAGCAACGACAATGCGCGTTCACCGCAACTGCGAGCGAGCTCGGCCTGCACCCGGCGCAATTTGCGGCGCGCAACGATACGGCCGTCCACCCGCGGCGCGGATTCGTCCGGATGGGGCGGCAATCCCAGCGCCAGTACCTGATAGGACTGCGCGATCTCGATCCCGCATTCCCGCGCCATCGTCGCGGTGCTGTGCCCGCCGAGCAGTGCGGAGATCAGCGTGTGCACCGCGGTGTGATGTTCGGCGACCACCCCGCGGTACTCACTCACATAGGCCAGTGCGACTTCCGAGGTGATCGTATCGAGGATCTCGAGCATCCGGCGGGCAGTGGCGACCAGGGTTGCCGAATCCGCCGGGCCGGCGGTGGACATGATGTGGTCGAAACCGAGTTTGAAGCCCTCGTGGATGGCGTGGTTGATGGTGTCGACCGGAATCCCCTCGCGCGCCCATTCGGCGGCGGCCTCGCGCACCAGTTCGATCTCGTGCGGGAGTTCGCGACCGTCCAGGCGGCCGAGGGTGAGTTCGAGGCACAGGCGGGTCACTGCGGTGACATCGCCCTGTAGCGCATCGCCGGGCAAGGTGCCGCAGGGCGCCACATTCTCGACGAAATGCCCGACCATCTGACGCGAGAGAGTCGACACATCGCGTAGATGGTTCGAAATCGGACGGCCGGACACCGTAAGTCGGGAACGGGTCGGACTACTGACCGTCATATCGGCTCCTTCTACCCCCGGGCTGACGCTCGAAGCCCTAACGGTAGCGCGAAGCGGTTACTCGCCAGTAGGTTTTGGCCGGGAAACTGTCCGAGCTACCTGTTGCCCGGACCGGCAGCCTGTGAGTCCACACAGGACCGCCGCCACAACTCAGTTCTCGTTACGCGCCTTGGGGAATCGCGTCTGCTTCGCGACCCAGCCCGCCATCTTCTCCCAGTGCCCGCTGCGCGGCGTCGTCTTGGCCACCAGATCACGCTCCCAGCCCTCGGCGGCGGTCAGTCCGTCCACGGTGTCGATCACGGCCTGCGCGGTGGCCGAATCGGCGACCATTCGGTCCCCCAGGACACCGTCGGCGCCGACCAGCGTGATCCGGACACCGCGGCGGCCCACCGGCTGCGGGACGGCCTCGGCCGAACCCCCGTGCGCGGCGACGAACTTGCGCACGGATCCGACGATCTCCTTCGGCGCGCGGACGGTGGCGGTTGCGGTATCTGCACTCATGTCCCGGAGTTTACCGGCGGGTAGTACCGCTCCTCCGGGGCCGTGGCCGCCGCACCCACCGGACCCGCGTATCGCGGGCCCGGAGGCACGTGTAGAACTGGACCATGCGCGCCATCCAGGTGGACCGGCACGGCGGTCCGGAGGTACTGAATCTCACCGATGTTGCCGACCCGTCGCCCCGGCCGAATCAGCTACTGGTCGAGGTCGACGCCGTCGGTGTGAACTACATCGACACCTATTTCCGGACCGGCACCTATCCGAGACCGGTGCCCTACATCCCGGGTTCCGAGGGCACCGGAGTTGTCACCGAAATCGGTTCACAAGTCAGCGGGTTCGCCATCGGCGACCGGGTGGCGTGGGCCGCGGGGCCCAACAGTTACGCACCGCGCGCCGTCGTGGACGAGGCTGTGGCCGTGCGGGTCCCCGAAGGAGTGGACGCACCGGTAGCCGCCTCGGCACTGCTGCAGGGGATGACCGCGCACTATCTGATCGAATCCGTCTACCGGCCGGAACCGGGCGAGACCGTACTGGTTCATGCGGGCGCGGGCGGGGTCGGACTGCTGCTCACCCAGCTGGCGGCAGCCCGCGATATCCGGGTGATCACCACGGTGTCCTCGGATGAGAAGGAGGCCCTGTCCCGTGGCGCCGGGGCCTGGGAGGTCCTGCGTTATGGCGACGATCTCGCCGACCGGGTCCGCGAACTGACCGGCGGCACCGGCGTGGCGGCGGTCTACGACGGGGTGGGCGCGGCAACATTCGACGCCGGCCTCGCCTCGTTGCGGGTCCGCGGCATGCTCGCCCTGTTCGGCGCGGCCAGCGGCCCGGTACCGCCGGTCGACCTGCAGCGGTTGAACGCGGCCGGCTCGGTCTTCGTGACCCGGCCCAACATCGCCCACTACACCCGCGATCGCGCCGAACTGGATTGGCGCGCGGGCGATATCTTCGAAGCAGTCGCCGACGGTTCGCTCACCGTCCGTATCGGCGCCACTTATCCACTCGCCGAGGCCGCACAGGCCCACCGCGATCTGGAAAGCCGCAAGACTACGGGTTCGATCGTCCTGATCCCCTGACGCGGACGGCCGGGCCGGGCGCCGACAACCACACCCGGCCCGGTCAGTAGTCGCGCCCGGTCAGCCCTCGGTACACGAACCGAGTCAGCCCCTCGACGGCTTCGGCATCGGACAGTTCCACCGAGCCGTCCTCGACCGCAGCGAACAGCGCCTGGGCGAGCAGGAAGAACATCGCCAAGCCGGCATCGGGGATGCTGGGCACCGCATCCCCTGTGCCGCCGAACCGTCGAGGTGGTCGGCGATATCGAGCCGCTGCTCGGCACCGAATTGCGCCATCTCGCGACCGGATTGCTCGTTTACCGGGGCCGCTTGGTTCACCGACCGCATACCACCACGCATGCTCCCGGGCCAAGCGCCGGTACCCGGCGAGGTGGTAGCGCACAGCCCCGGGCAAATCCATCGACGGCGCCGAGGACGCGATGAAACGCGGGCCGGAAACCGATCAGCTCGGCATCACCTATCGCGACCCCGCCGACACCCGCCGGGTGACCGTGCGCCCGACGCCCCGCTGAAGAACGCCGCCGGAGAGCCGGTGCCCCCGTTCGACCTGCTCTGCGGCCCGCATCCGACATTGCTGTGTTCGGATCTACGGGGCATCCGCCCGCGGGACCGGGAACCCGCCGGTACACGGTGGTCCGTCCCGGCGCACCGGCCGGTGCCGGCGGGCTGATCGATGTGGACGGCCACGCGTACGCCGCCCACGACGCCGTCGACGGAACGCGGATCCTGGTGCGGCCGGACGGGTATCTCGGTGCTACACCCGCCGCGTAGACATCAGCCGAAGAAGACCTCGCCGAGGGTGGTCCAGCCGAGGACCGAATCGACGGCCAGACCGCAGAACACCACAGCGAGGTAGTTGTTGGACTGCAGGAACAGGCGCAGCGGTTTCACGGATTCGCCACGGCGGACACCCGAGTAGAGCTGGTGCGCCATGAGCAGGAACCAGGCCCCGGCGACCAACGCGACCGCCGTGTAGATCACCCCGGTCGCCGGGACCAGTGCCAGGGTGGTGAGGACTGTGAGCCAGGTGTAGATGACGATCTGCTTGGTCACGGCCTGCTCGGTGGCCACCACGGGCAGCATCGGCACGCCGGCGGCCCGGTAGTCCTCCTTGTAGCGCATGGCCAGCGCCCAGGTATGCGGCGGTGTCCAGAAGAAGATCACACCGAACAGGGCCAGCGCGGGCCAGCCGATATCCCCGGTCACCGCGGACCAGCCGACGAGCGCGGGCATACAGCCGGCGGCACCACCCCAGACGACGTTCTGCGCGGTGCGCCGTTTCAGGCCCAGGGTATAGACGAAAACGTAGAAAAGGATGGTGGCGACCACCAGCAGACCGCTGAGCAGATTCGCCTGCCACCACAACCACGCGAAGGAGCCGATTCCCAGGGCGACGCCGAAGACGAAGGCGTGCGAGGTGGGAACGGCAGCGCGGGCCAGCGGCCGTTTGGCGGTCCGCTTCATCACTTTGTCGATATCGGCGTCGGCCACACAGTTCAGCGTGTTCGCGCTCGCCGCGCCCATCCAGCCGCCGAACAAGGTCGCCAGAATGAGGCGGATATCGACCTGGCCGCGGTCGGCCAGCAGCATGGTGGGAATGGTCGCAACCAGCAGGAGCTCGATCACACGCGGTTTGGTGAGGGCGAGATACGCCAGCGGGCGACGGGCGATCCGGGCTAGTTTCGCACTGCCGAGGACGCGGTCCGCAGGTGCCGGGGCGGAATCGTGGGCGCCGCCGACCCCCGGGTCATGACCGATCCGCACTGTCTCTCCTCGCACACTGTCGAACGGGCGCAGCCGGATCCACCTCGCTCGCAGCCGCACCGGCCGGAGCAGAGCCGGAGGCCGCTGCGCATCGCATCCGGTTCGCGGGCGAGCAGCGCGCGGCTGCGACGCGGCTACTACTACACACGATGGTAGACCCAAGACCGCGACACCCTGCCGCGCGCCCCTGCGACCCCGGCCACATTCCCCGGCTACGCCCAGCGGGCACCCCGCGGGACCGGCGAGTCCGTCTTGGCCGGGGGCCGTGCGCAGGGGTGGCCGGACGCATCTAGGGTATGAGGTGTATGCGGCGCCGTCACCGCGCCGTACCGGTTCGCCGCCCTGCCCGCCCCTTTTCGACGCCTCGAAATGTCAGGAGAAACACGGTCGTGTCAGTGACAGACGACATCCGCGCCCTCACCCAGCCGAACCTGCCGGACGACTGGACCGATCTGGACACCAAGGCCGTCGATACGGTCCGCGTCCTGGCCGCCGACGCCGTGCAGACCGCGGGCAACGGCCATCCGGGCACCGCGATGAGCCTGGCCCCGCTGGCGTACACGCTGTTCCAGCGCACCATGCGGCACGACCCTGCCGACCCGGAATGGGCCGGGCGCGACCGTTTCGTGCTGTCCTGTGGCCATTCCAGCCTCACCCTCTACATCCAGTTGTACCTGGCGGGTTTCGGTCTGGAACTCGACGATCTGAAGAATCTGCGCAAGTGGGGTTCGCTGACGCCGGGACATCCGGAGTACCGGCACACCAAGGGTGTCGAGATCACCACCGGCCCGCTGGGCCAGGGACTGGCGTCGGCAGTGGGTATGGCGATGGCGGCACGCCGTGAGCGCGGCCTGTTCGATCCGGAGGCCCCGACCGGCGCGAGCCCGTTCGACCATCACATCTATGTGATCGCCTCCGACGGCGATATGGAGGAGGGCGTCACGTCCGAGGCCTCCTCCATCGCCGGCACCCAGCAGCTCGGCAACCTGGTGGTGATCTACGACGACAACAAGATCTCGATCGAGGACGACACCACGATCGCTTTCACCGAGGATGTCGCGGCCCGCTATGCGGCGTACGGCTGGCATGTCGAGGTGGTCGAGGGCGGCGAGGATGTCGTCGCGATCGAGACGGCGCTGGCCGCGGCGAAGGCCGAGACCGCCAAGCCGACGCTGATCCTGCTGCGCACCATCATCGGTTATCCCGCGCCGAACAAGATGAACACCGGCGCGGCGCACGGTGCGGCGCTGGGCGCGGACGAGGTGGCCGCGGCCAAACGCGCCCTGGGCTTCGATCCCGAGCAGACCTTCCAGGTCGACGACGAGGTCATCGCGCATACCCGCAAGGCCGCCGAACGGGGCGCGAAGGCGCATGCCGACTGGACCGTCGAATTCGATGCCTGGGCCCAGCGGGTGCCGCAGGGCAAGGCGCTGTTCGACCGGCTGTTCAACGGTCAACTGCCGGACGGCTGGACCGACGGCCTGCCCACCTGGGAGCCGGACGCCAAGGGCCTGGCCACCCGGAAGGCCTCCGCCAAGGTCCTCGCCGCCGTCGGTCCGGTACTGCCGGAGCTGTGGGGCGGTTCGGCCGACCTCGCCGAATCCAACAACACCACCATTCCGGAATCGATGAGTTTCGGTCCCGAATCCATCTCCACCGGAATGTGGAAGGCCAACCCGTACGGCCGCACTCTGCACTTCGGTGTCCGCGAGCATGCGATGGGGTCGATCCTCAACGGCATCGCCCTGCACGGACCCACCCGCCCCTACGGCGGCACCTTCCTGGTGTTCAGCGACTACATGCGCCCGGCGGTGCGGCTGGCCGCTCTTATGCGGGTGCCGGTGACCTACGTCTGGACCCACGATTCCATCGGTCTCGGCGAGGACGGTCCCACCCACCAGCCGATCGAGCATCTCGCCGCACTGCGCGCCATCCCCGGCCTGTCGGTGGTGCGCCCCGGTGACGCCAACGAAACCTCCTACGCCTGGCGCGCGGTGATCGAGAAGCACAGCGGTAAGCACAATTCGCCGTTCGTCTCCAGCGACGCCGTGGGCACCGGTGGCCCGGCCGCGCTGGCACTGACCCGCCAGGACCTGCCGGTCCTGGAAGGCACCAGCCTCGCCGGCGTATCGAAGGGCGGTTACATCCTCGCGGAGGCCTCCACCGGCGTTCCGCAGGTGATTCTGATCGGCACGGGCTCCGAGCTCCAGCTCGCCGTGGCCGCGCGCACTACCCTGGAGGAGCAGGGCATCGGCACCCGGGTGGTCTCGATGCCGTGCGTGGAATGGTTCGACGCACAGGACAAGGCCTATCGCGACGAGGTGCTGCCCCCGGCAGTGGCCGCCCGGGTCGCGGTCGAAGCCGGTATCGCGATGCCGTGGCACCGGTTCACCGGCGATGCGGGCGAGATCGTATCGATCGAGCATTTCGGCGCCTCGGCCGATTACAAGACCTTGTTCCGCGAGTTCGGCTTCACGCCGGAGGCTGTCGTGGCCGCTGCGCAGCGCACGCTCGACAATGTGAAGGGATAAGGGTTATGGCACAGAACGAGAACGTCGCCGCCCTGGCCGCGGCCGGGGTATCGGTGTGGCTGGACGATCTGTCACGCGATCGGATCAACTCCGGCAACCTCGCCGAACTGATCGCCACCCGCGGGGTCGTCGGGGTCACCACCAACCCGACCATCTTCCAGGGTGCCCTCAGCAAGGGGCACGCCTACGACGAGCAGGTCCGGGCGCTGGCGGCCCGCGGCGCCGATACCGACGCCGCCGTCCGCACCATCACCACCGACGATGTCCGCGCGGCCTGCGATGTGCTGGCCCCGGTCTTCGAACAGACCGGTGGCGTGGACGGGCGGGTCTCCATCGAGGTCGATCCGCGGCTGGCCTTCGACGCCGACAAAACGGTGGCCCAGGCCGTCGAACTGTGGAAGATCGTCGACCGGCCGAACCTGTTCATCAAGATCCCGGCCACCGAGGCCGGCCTGCCCGCCATCACCGCGGTCATCGAGGAGGGCATCAGCGTCAACGTGACCCTGATCTTCTCGGTCCAGCGGTACCGCGCGGTCATGGGCGCCTATCTGGACGGGCTGCGTAAGGCCCGGGTCGCCGGGCACGATCTGGCCAAGATCCATTCGGTGGCTTCGTTCTTCGTCTCCCGGGTGGATACCGAGATCGACAAGCGGCTGGAGGCGATCGGTACCCCCGAGGCCCTGGCGCTGCGCGGTAAAGCGGGCGTGGCCAATGCCCGGCTCGCCTACGCCGAATACCTGGACGTCTTCGGTTCCGGTGGCGACCACGCGTCGACCTACAACCCTCTGGCCTCCGCCGGCGCGAACCGGCAGCGGCCGCTGTGGGCCTCGACCGGGGTGAAGAACCCCGAATACCCCGACACCATGTACGTCACCGAATTGGTCGCCACGAACACGGTGAACACGCTGCCGGAGAAGACGCTCGAGGCCGTCGCCGATCACGGTCAGGTCCGCGGGGACACCGTCTCCGGGACCGCCGAGGAGGCGGCCGGGGTCTTCGAACAGCTCCGCGAGGTGGGTATCGACCTCGACGATGTGTTCGCGGTACTCGAACGCGAGGGCGTGGACAAATTCGAGAAATCCTGGCAGGAACTGCTGGACGCCACCACAGCCGAGCTGGCTGCCGCAGGAGGTAACTGACCCCGATGGCCGGCGCTCCGGAGAGCACAGTGACGGCATCCGGCAGCCCGTGGCGTAATCCGCTGCGGGACAGCCGCGACAAACGGATTCCGCGGATCGCGGGCCCGTGCAGCATGGTGATCTTCGGAGTCACCGGAGATCTCTCCCGGCGCAAGCTCATGCCGGCCATCTACGATCTCGCGAACCGGGGGTTGCTGCCCCCGGGTTTCGCGCTGGTCGGTTTCGCCCGCCGCGAGATGTCGGACCGGGATTTCGGCGATATCGTCCACGACGCGGTGCGCGCGCATTCGCGGACGCCGTTCCGCCAGGAGGTCTGGGATCATCTGGCGGAAGGGTTCCGCTTCGTGCAGGGCACCTTCGAAGACGACGACGCCTTCGCGACGCTCGCCGATACCCTGGCCGGGCTCGATACCGAACGCGGTACCGGCGGCAATCACGCCTTCTACCTCTCGATCCCGCCCGATTCGTTCCCGGTCGTACTCGACCAGCTGCATCGGCATCGGCTCACCGGCCGGCACGCCGAGCAGGGGCCGGCACCGTGGCGGCGGGTGGTGATCGAGAAACCGTTCGGGCACGATCTCGACAGCGCCCGCGAACTCAATGCATTGGTGAACCGGGTGTTCCCCGAGGAAACCGTCTTCCGGATCGACCACTACCTCGGCAAGGAGACGGTGCAGAACATCCTGGCGTTGCGTTTCGCGAACCAGCTGTTCGATCCGATCTGGAACGCCAACTATGTCGACCACGTGCAGATCACCATGGCCGAGGATATCGGCCTCGGCGGCCGGGCCGGCTACTACGACGGGATCGGCGCCGCCCGCGATGTGATCCAGAACCATCTCCTGCAACTGCTCGCGCTCACCGCCATGGAGGAGCCGATCAGCTTCGAACCCCGGCAGCTGCAGATGGAGAAGATCAAGGTCCTCTCCGCCACGAAACTCGTGGAACCGCTCGACGAAACGACCGCCCGCGGCCAGTACGCGGCCGGTTGGCAGGGCGGGCAGGAAGTGGTGGGGCTGCTGGACGAGGAAGGTTTCGATCCGCAGTCCCGCACCGAAACCTATGCCGCGCTGACCCTCGAGGTCGATACCCGGCGCTGGGCCGGAGTCCCGTTCTATCTGCGGACCGGTAAACGCCTGGGCCGACGGGTCACCGAGATCGCGGTGGTGTTCAAACGCGCGCCGCATCTGCCGTTCGACCAGACCATGACCGAGGAACTCGGCGAGAACGCACTGGTCATCCGCGTGCAGCCGGACGAGGGCATCACCATGCGCTTCGGTTCGAAAGTGCCCGGATCGTCCATGGAAGTACGCGATGTGAACATGGATTTCAGTTACGGCGAAGCGTTCACCGAATCCTCCCCGGAAGCCTACGAACGTCTCATCCTCGACGTCCTGCTCGGCGAACCCTCCCTTTTCCCGGTCAATGCGGAGGTCGAATTGTCCTGGCGCATCCTCGATCCCGTACTCGCCCACTGGGCGTCCGACGGTAAACCCGAACAGTACGAGGCCGGGACCTGGGGCCCGGATTCCGCCGCCGAGATGCTGGCCCGCACCGGCCGCGAATGGCGGCGGCCGTGATCATCGATATCCCCGACACCACCACCGGCGCGGTCACCAAACGCCTGGTTCAGCTGCGCGAGAGCAATGGCGTGATCACCATGGGCCGGGTGCTGACCCTGGTCGTGTGCACGCTGGACAGTTCCGAGGCCGAGGGCGCCATCGACGCCGCCAACGACGCCAGCCGCGAACACCCCTGCCGGGTGGTCGTACTCGCCCGCGGGGACCGCTCGGCCGATACCCGCCTGGACGCGCAGATCCGGGTCGGGGGCGACGCCGGCGCCGCGGAGGTGATCGTGCTGCGCTTACAAGGGCAGCTGGTGAACCACGAAAGCAGCGTGGTGATCCCGTTCCTGCTGCCCGATACCCCCGTGGTGGCCTGGTGGCCGCGGGGCGCCCCGGAATTCCCGTCGAAGGATTCGGTGGGCCGGCTGGCGGCGCGCCGGATCACCGATGCCACCTTCGCGCGCGACCCGCAGGCCACCATCAAAAAACGCCACAGCTCCTACGCCCCCGGCGATTCCGATCTCGCGTGGAGCCGGATCACCTATTGGCGGGCCCTGCTGGCCGCCGCGATGGACGAGGCCCCGCACGAACCGGTGCAATCGGTGACGGTTTCCGGGCTGCGTGAAGAACCCGCACTGGATATGCTCGCCGGCTGGCTCGCCCGGCGACTCGACTGCCCGGTGTATCGGAAAACCGGCGAGCTGGTGGTCGAACTCCATCGCCCGACCGTGTCGATCGCCATCGCCCGACCGCAGACCGGGGTCACCGCGACACTGACCCGCACCGGTGAACCCGAACAGCGGATCGCGCTGGCGCGGCGCGAGACCCGTGACTGCCTGGCCGAGGAACTACGCCGTCTGGACGCCGACGAAATCTACGCCGAAGCCCTCGCCGGAATCGAAAGGGTGACCTATGACCACCAGCCGTGACGCGGCCCCCGCCGCCACCGTGGATGTACATCCCGACAGCGACGCCCTGACCACCGCCGCCGCCCGCCGATTCGTCGAAGTCCTGGTGGCGGCGCAAGCCGAACGCGGCACGGCATCGGTGGTGCTGACCGGCGGCGGCACCGGTATCACCCTGCTGGAGAAGGTGCGCGCCGAACCGGGCGAGCTGGACTGGTCGAAACTCGATATCTTCTGGGGTGACGAACGTTTCGTTCCCGCGGGCGATCCCGAACGTAACGAACTACAGGCTCACCGGGCACTGCTCGACCACGTCGGTGTGGACCCCGCCCGGATCCACACCGTGGCCACCTCCGACGGTGAATACCCGGACCCGGTCGAAGCGGCCGCCGAGTACGCCACCGCGGTCCGCGCCCACCTCGCCGCATCCGGCGGTTTCGACCTGCATCTGCTCGGCATGGGCCCGGACGGGCATATCAATTCGCTGTTCCCCGGGCACGCCGATACGATCGGCGAAGAGCGTGAACCGGCCGTGGCGGTCACCGACTCCCCCAAACCACCTCCGGTCCGGGTCACCCTGACCTATCCGGCGATCCGGCGGTCACGGCACGTCGTCCTGGTGGTGTCGGGTGCGAACAAGGCCGACCCCGTGGCGGCCGCACTGAACGGCGCCGACCCGCTCGAGATCCCCGCCGCGGGCGCCCACGGCACCGAATCCACCACCTGGATCCTCGACGAGGCCGCAGCCGCCGCGATTCGCTGAACCGGCCGTCAGGTGCGGCGGTGTTGCCCTCTGCACGGACCTTGCGCAATCCGCCGAGGAACCCCGCGGATCGATTGCCCAGCGGCGCCGACGTAACCGACGCGGCGATTCGCAAAGTCACCGCTCGGAGGCATACTCGACGACTACGGGACCGAAGCGTTTCGGCCCCGACCGGATTGCCTTATCGCTGCGTGGCCGCCAACACCGAGTAGAGCCGAAGGAGCCCGGCCCACCGAGCCGAAACGCGCGTTGCAGCCCCCTCCGGATTAGTTGCTGTGGGTCAAAGGCCTGGCCCGGTCGCGTAAGCGGTTGGGTCGCCGAACTCGAGCCGGTAGACCGCAGGCATCGGCATCGCCTGCTGGAAAGCCCAGCCGACGCCGGAACATCCGAGCCCGATCAGCGCTCGCGCGATGAACGTGCCGTGACAGAACGGCGTGGTGCTCGGTGAGCGATGTCACCGATTCGCCGGGTCCTCGGTGACACACATGGCCGGTGGCATCACACATGATCGCCGCCGTGAAACGGGGGATCGGATATCTCGCGCGTCCTGGTGCGATAGCCTCGCCTCCGGGGAGGACACGTGATGACACCACCGAACGAATCGGCGCCTGGCGAGGGTGAATTCGCCGAATCCGAGGCAGCGGAGCCGGCGTTCACCACATCGCGGCCGCTCGCCGATTCGGGTTTCACTGCTGGAGATTGGATTCTGGGACTCTTCCTGCCGCTGGTCGCGCTGGCGACCGTGTCCGGTGCACTGTGGTACTCCGCCTTTCTGGCTCCTCCTGGCGCCGACTACGACGCCTTCGGTACCGCCGGCGTCATCGGGATACTCTGGTACATATTCTTCGGGTTCACCGACTGGGCACGGTTCGGGAAGCGCGCGGCGGCACTACTGATCGTGCCGCTCCTCCTCTCTGGGGCCTGCCTCGGGTTCGGCGTCTACAACCTCGCCATGGAGCATCGCGGCGTGGTCCTCGTCTGCGAGGTAAGAGTCGCCGAGACCTCCCGGGCCGGCAGCCGGGAAACGACGACCTACTCCCTGGACTGTGGCGAGCGCAGGGTATCGGTACAACGAGAGGCCGATTCAGGCCCCGGCCTTCTCAGCACCGACCGGGGCAGCATTCGAATCGAGTATGACCCGCGGGGACTGCTCGGTGTCCGGGAACAGAATATCGGCGCCCCATCGTGGCCGTGGTTGTTGGCGAGCCTGGCGCTGGCGGTGGCCGGGATCGGCATCAGAATGCTGATACGTCCCGCACCACAGACTCGATCTTCCTGACGCAGACACTGTGGTCCGGTTACGGCTGCGGCCGCAGGCGTGAAGTGGCCACCGCTGCGAGCAGCGCCGGACAGAGTACACCGGCCATCACCGCCGCGGTGGGAGCGGGGCCGGTATCGCCGAAGACCCGACGACCGGCGAGGCTGCGGCGCCGAGCAGAAACTGCCCGCCTCCCAGGAGCGCCGATGTCGCCCCAGGAGCGTCGCGTGCCTGGGCGATGGTGACCACGGCGGGAAAGAAAACACCGAATGCGGTCAGCGACATCAGAAGACAAAGCCAGGTCACGCTCATCGAAGCGCCGACGGTGAACGCTACCGTCCAGCAGTACCGGTCCGGTCAACGCGACTGCGGCACTTGCGCACAGCAGGATTTCCGGCGGCCGGTGCCGCGCCAGCCGTCTGTAGGAGAGGCTGCCGATCATATTCCCGATCGCGTTCAGACCGTATACCAGGCTCGCCGCGGCGGGATATGTCAAAGCTTGAATATACGACCGCCGTTTCGGGATGCGGGAGGTTGGGCGGGCACGGCACATGTCGTGCCCCCTCGTTCCGGTTCACGGGCCGCGATTACCAGCGAGTCCTACACCACTTCCCTGATCGCGACGCCTCGGCTGCGGGCCGGTTCGCGGGTAGCGTCGCGCGCGTGCCTTCGACTCTGTCTACTCAGCGTCTCGTCCTGGAGCGGTACGTCCCAGAGGACGAGGAAGCCTTCGTCGCTTTGTTCCAGGACACGAGGGTGTCTCGGTGGATGGGCGACGGCCCATCTTCCGAAGCGGCCGACCGCGCCTTGTTCGGGCGGGTTTTCACCAAGGTCTATGCGGACAATCTGTTCGACGTCTGGGCCGTTCGCCGGGACGGACGCCTGGTAGGGCATGCGGAGATCAAGCCGACCGACGTGGTCGAGGGCTACGAGATCATTTACGCTTTGACCCCGCAGGTGTGGGGATGCGGTTTGGGTGTCGAGTTGGCCGAAGCGCTCGTCGCTTACGGCTTCCACTCCCTGGGCTGACGGAGGTGCACGCCACCGTGGCCGCGCCGAACAAGGCTTCGCTGCGTGTTCTGGGCAAAGCCGGTTTCATACATGTCCGCGACATCCCAGAAACCGATGGCAGTACCACCCTGCTGTTGACCCGGTCGGTCAGTGACCACTCCCCCATCGATCGATAGCCTCGACGGCCTGTCGCCCAGCACTCGACAGACAGCGTCGCCCGCGAACAAACCTTCGGGGCCGTGAATCGGATCCGGATACTCTCACCTCACTGCTCGCTCGTCACGGCGACACCGGATGCGACGAGCCGCCGATGACAACGACGGTCCAGCGGGGGCTCGCGTTCGACGGACGACCCGAAGACGTGTTGATCACTCGAACAAGTGGTCGTAGCCGATTGCGAAGGTGTAGTCGGAGGAATCGATCACCACCTGGTGCCGGTCACCGAGCCGCGGAAGCGGGAGAGCGGCCGGAATCTCACAGTCCGCCGCGAACGTAGGTCTTCTCCCCGCACGGTCATGCCACCCGACCGGCACCTCCGGCCGGCTGTCGCTGTGGTGGCCGCCTACGACGCGAGCCGGGTGGCGGCACGCGTCGATGACGCGGGTGGTGCCGGTGCTGCCGCGGGTGAGGATGGCCCGGCTGTGAAGGTGGCCGTGGCGACTGTGGACGCCGGGGAGGGGTTCTGCAGGCGCGCCGCGACTTGCCGTATCCGGACACGCCGAGCTTCCGTTCCGCGCCTTAGGCTCGTAACGGTGATGGTCCGGTGAATATCGACGAGGCCGAACAGCGGTTCCGCACGGAGATCGCGGGGCTGCGTCCTGCAGCGGCGGCACCCGATCATGAACTCGCGCCCGGGATCACCGGTGCGCGCTGCCTCGACCTGTTCACCGCACAGGTGCTGAGCAGGCAGGCCGATCTGGCTGCGCGGCGATTGGGGGCGAGCGGGCGAGGGTTCTACAGCATCGGATCGTCGGGGCATGAGGGCAATGTCGCCTTGGCCGCCGCGAGCCGCGTCACCGACCCCCTCATGCCGCATTACCGTTCCGGCGCACTGTTCATCGAGCGGGTGCGCCGGGCGGGCGGTATGCACCCGGTACGGGATCTTTTACTCGGAGTGGTCGCCGCCGCCACGGACCCCATCGCCGGCGGCCGGCACAAGGTGTTCGGCAGCGCGGCGGCCCATATCATCCCGCAGACCTCGACCATCGCCTCCCAGCTACCCCGCGCGGTAGGACTCGCGTTCGCGATCGAGCGCGCCGCCCGGCTCGGAATAGACTGCCCTTGGCCACGTGATGCGCTGGTGATGTGCGGCTTCGGCGATGCCTCGGCCAACCATTCGACCGCAGCCGGGGCGATCAACGCTGCGGTGCATACGGCGTACCTCGGGGTGCCCGTTCCGGTGTTGTTCGTCTGCGAGGACAACGGGATCGGGATCAGTGTTCCCACGCCGCCGGGATGGATCGAGCGGGCCTACGGTCACCGGCCGGGTCTGCGTTATTTCAGTGCGGACGGGTGCGATGTCCTCGATGCGGTCACCATCGCGTCCACCGCCGTGGAATGGGTGCGTGCGCACCGACGGCCGGCCTTCCTGCGACTGCGTACGGTGCGGTTGTTCGGGCATGCCGGGTCCGATGTGGAGTCCGCCTATCGCGACAGTGCCGCGGTCGCCGCCGATCTGAGCCGCGACCCGATCACCGCCACCGCTCGACTGCTGGTCGCTGCAGGAATCCGGACTCCGCAGGAGATTCTCGACGACTACGACCGCCTGGCCGCGCAGGTCACCGCCACGGTCGACGACGTGTGCCGGGAACCGCAGCTCGGCTCGGCGGACCAGGTGATCGCACCGTTGGCGCCATCCCGCCCGGACGCGGTGCGCACGGACGTCCTGCGGTCCGGCCCACCGATACAGACACCCCGTCATCCGGGCACGCCGGGCGAATCCGGCAGTCGCGACGCTGTCTCCCCTGCCGACGACGCGTCGACGGACACCGCTCCCGGACCCGACGACGGGATAGCCGGCGACGACGGGCCCGGTCCAGGTGCGCCGCCGATCCGCCACGATCGGCGGGCCGGGCAGGCCCGGGTCTCGGCCCCCCGGTCCGAGCGGGGCCCGGTATCCGGGCAGGACACGCACGCGGACGGCCCTGAACACGGCCCCGCGGATCGCCCCGGGCCCGACAGCTCGCAGGCACCGCAGGCGGTCCCGGTGACGCTGGCGCAGGCACTCAACCACACTCTCGCCGAAATGCTGGCCCGCGACCGCGATGTTCTCGTTTTCGGCGAGGACGTCGCGCGCAAGGGCGGTGTCTACGGAGTCACCAAAGGGCTCGGTAAGAGATTCGGCGCGCGCCGCGTGTTCGATACCCTGCTCGACGAGCAGAGCATTCTCGGTACCGCGCTCGGCGCCGGACTCGCGGGTTTCGTCCCGATCCCGGAAATCCAGTACCTGGCCTACGTGCACAACGCCCTGGACCAGTTGCGGGGCGAGGCGGCCACCCTGTCGTTCTTCTCGGCGGGCCGCTACCGCAATCCGATGGTCGTACGGATCGCCGGCTACGGCTATCAGCGAGGTTTCGGCGGGCATTTCCACAACGACAATTCCGTGGCCGCGTTGCGCGATATCCCCGGGCTCGTCGTGGCTTCACCGTCTCGCCCCGATGATGCGGCGGCCGTACTCCGCACCTGTGTCTCGGCGGCACGGGTGGACGGACGGGTCTGTGTGCTGCTCGAACCCATCGCGCTGTATCACACCCGCGACCTGTACGAACCGGGTGACGACCGATGGGCGGCGCCTGTCACCGGCGACCATGTGCCCATCGGGCAGGCCCGCGTGTACGGCGAAGGAACCGATCTGACGATCGTCGCCTTCGCCAATTCCGTCCCCATGTGCCTGCGGGTCGCCCGCCGCCTGGCGCGGCACGGAATCACCGCCCGTGTCCTCGACCTCCGCTGGCTGTCTCCGCTCCCCTACGCCGATCTACTGCGGCACGCCGAAGCCACCGGCCGCGTTCTGGTCGCCGACGAGACACGGCGTAGCGGCGGAATCAGCGAATCGGTGTGCACGGCACTGGTGGACGGCGGGTTCACCGGGGCCCGGGCCCGGGTGACCAGTGCGGACAGCTTCGTCCCCCTCGGACCGGCCGCCGCGTCGATCTTGCTGAGCGAAACCGATATCGAAGCCGCCGCCCACCGGTTGCTCGCCGGCACCGGGAAATCCACGCCCGCGTGACTCCCGACCGGCTATCGGGCGATTCCACCGGCGAACGGCAGTTCACGCCACTGCGCGAGGGCGGGGGTCAGATAGTCGTGCAGGACCGGTTGCTGCGGTACCAGGGCCAGACAGGCGACGACCCGCAGCATCCCCACCGCGTTCACGAATCGCAGCACACCGGCGTCGAGCGTGCGGATACCGTTGCGGCGGGCACCGCTGTCGTAGGCGGCTTCCAGTTCGGGCCCGAGACCCGCCAGATCCCATTCGACCGGGCCCAGCGTGACGAGTTCGAAGTCGGCGAACAGGTGTCCGCCCACACCGGCGAAGATGTTGGCCGGCGGCGAATCGCCGTGTACGGGTTGCACGTCGATCCCGGGGAAGAAATCCTCGAAAGCCCGCCGGGAACGGACGAGCGGGCCGAGGACCCGCCACTCGCGGCGAGCCCGGTCCAGATCGGCGGCGTCGAGCAGATCCGGGTATTCGCCGAGCACCGTGAGACTTTCGGTGACGAAATCCGGTTCGGCGGCGGACAGGAAAGGTAGTGGCCTCGGATACGCCCGTAGCGCAGCGTGCAGATCGGCGACGAGATCACAGTTCGCCGCATAGTCGGGCGATGCAGCCCGGTCTTCTTCCGCATACTGCCAGAACGTCATCGAGAATCCGTCGCGCCGGACAGGCTCCCGGGGTACCGCCGGACTCGGAGCGATCACCGGGACCCCTTGCCCGGCAAGCCACGTCGTCACCTCCAGCTCTGCCTGCTGGCGCCTCCCCAGCAACGCGAGCTGGGCCGGCGACAACACAGTGGGAACCCGCGCCACCACGGGCTCCGGCCCGAGGTGCACCACCACCGAGAACATATCGTGCAGCACAGCGGCATCGGTCACGACGAGCCCGAGATCGCGGGCAGCACCGACGGCCGCATCGACAGCGGCGGACGTACGGCGGGCAAGCTCCTGCGGCGTCACGAAATCGGTCACGCCCGAATCGTCGCACGTCCGGGCCGGCGCCCGGTTTCTGCCCGCTTATCGCAGCCATTCACCCACCGCCGGCTACCGGGTCCCGCATTCGCCAGGTCGACCGGGCAACCCGCTCGAAATCGGCCCCGGGCGCCCGAAGCGGGACAGCACACCCACGTCCGTTCCGACCTGCAGGGGCAGGCATGCGTGCTGGTCCCAGAGCAAGTCCATGGATCGGATACTGCCCGTCCGCGCAACATTCACAGCAGCCGCCGCTGAACGGCGTCGGCCATGATCGTGTCAACGATCCGGCCCACAGCCGCGGTGTCCGGTCGTGCCGGGGCGCCCGCGAACAGCAGATGTCCGGCGCCGATCAGCGATAGCGCCAGTGTTTCGGTATCCGCATCGGCAGCGATACGGCCTTGCGCGCATTCGTCGGCCAGGTAGCCGGCGATCATGGTGCCGGCCTCGGTGAGGACGGGCAGGCCGGGTGCGGTCCGGCGTAATCGTGTGCGTAATTCGTCTCGGGCCACGATCAGGGCCACGATCGCCACCGCGACCGGGTCGAAAAGCTCGAGCAAGGCCTCGGTGAGGTTGTCCTTCACGGTCCCGGTGCCGGCAGATCGGCGCAGGGTCTGCGCCTGGTCCGCGAGCCGGGTGAGCCGGCCTTCGACCAGTTCGGCGAGGAATGCGTCGAAATCGTCGAAATACCTGTGCAGGACGCCTTTGGCCACTCCGGCTTCGGTGGTGACGGCGCGGCTGGTCAACGCGCTCGCCCCGTCTCGCAGCAGGATACGTTCGGCCGCGTCGAACAACTGCTGACGCGCGTCTCGGATATGCACACCGGTCGGCACCGAGTCCGTCCCTTCACTGGTTTTCCTGCCCGCCGATTGCCTAGTGGGCGGCCGCCCACTAATGTGGGCGCATGCCCACTCTACCGCGGCCCTACTCTTCGTCCTCCCAGCCGGAGCCACACCGGCACCGCGAGGTCGCCGAATCGTTCGGCGCCGACCCACAACGCTACGACCGGGCCCGCCCCCGCTACCCCGACGCACTCGTCACTCGGATCATCACCACGAGCCCAGGCCGCGATGTTCTCGATATCGGTTGCGGCACCGGTATCGAAGCCCGGCAATTCCAGGAGGCCGGGTGCACGGTGCTCGGCATAGACCCGGACGACCGGATGGCTGCATTCGCCCGCGACACCGGGGTCGAGGTCGAAACCGCCACGTTCGAAGCCTGGGATCCGGCCGGCCGCACCTTCGACGCGGTCGTCGCCGGCCAGGCCTGGCACTGGGTCGACCCGGTCACCGGTCCCGCAAAGGCCGCGCAGGTCCTGCGCCCGGGCGGCCGGATCGCCGTATTCGGGCATGCATTCGATGCCCCCGCCGAAGTCACCCGGGCACTGGCCGCGGCCTACGCGAGGATCGTGCCCGATTCGCCCTTCAGCAGTGCGGCCACCAGCGCGAAATCCGCGCTCGAAACCTACCGGGAAATGTTCGCCGCAGCCGCCGACGGTATCCGCCGGGCGGGCCGGTTCGACGAACCCGAGCAATGGCGTTTCGACTGGGAGCAGTCCTACACCCGGGACCAGTGGCTGGACCATCTGCCCACCACCGGCCCGCTCACCCGGCTCACCCCGGATCAGCTGACGACTGTGCTCGACAACGTCGGTGCCGCCATCGACGAAATCGGCGGCCGTTTCACCATGCCGTACACCACGCTCGCGGCGACTGCCACGCTGGCCGGCTGAACCCACCGCAACGACCGGGCGCATAAGGGGCGCTGGTCATCGGCCGTCGAGAAACCTCGGCCGAACCGGCTGTGGGTCAGCGGATCCCGTACTCGGCCAGCGCATCCACCAGTGCACACAGCCGCTGATCGACCGGCAGGGGCTCCACCAGCGTGACCGCACAGCCCAGTCCGGCGGCGGCACCGTCGGCCTCGTAGCTGTCACCGATCATCAGGACCTCGCCGGGGGCGATACCGATACGGCGACAGGCGATATCGAAGAGCCGCGGATCGGGTTTCACCGCACCCTCGGCATACGACAGGACGAACTCGGTCACCTGCTCGGCGACCCCTGTGATTGTTCGAAGTCGTGTTCAGTGCTGACCTGCGGGTTCGGTTCTGGTTGAAGAGGACTTCGGTCATCGGCGTGTCTCGAACTCGGGTTCAGTAGCGTGCTTTTCGCTCGTACTCGTCTGCAGTAAGGGAATCGCGGGATGGTCGGGGATTCGTCGGTGGCTGATCGGGGTGTGTTGACCGCGGAGGAGGCGCGCTGGCAGGTGGCGGTGCGGCGGGCGGAGGTGGTCGGAGCTTTAGCGCGGTTGGATCGGGTGAGTGTGGCCGCTGCCGATGAGGCCGCCGTCGAGTTGGGGGTGACGCAGCGGCAGGTGTATGCGCTGGTGAAGCGGTGGCGGGCTGGTGAGGGGGTGGTGTCGGATCTGCTGCCGGGCCGGTCGTCGGGTGGCCGGGGTGGTGAGCGGTTGCCGGATGAGGTGGAGGAGATTGTGCGGACGGTGCTGCGGGCGCGGTATTTGACTCGTCAGCGGCGGTCGGTGGCGGTGATCTGCCGGGAGATCGATCGGGAGTGCAAGGTGCGCGGGTTGCGGCCGCCGTCGCGGTCGGCGGTGCAGCGTCGGATCGGCAGGCTGGATCCGGTGAAGACTGTGGCAGCGCGGGAGGGTCAGGGCGCGGCCCGGGCCCGCAGGCCCGCCGGTGGGGTGGCGCCGCCGGTGGAGGGGGTGTTGGAGCGGGTGCAGATCGATCACACTCCGGCGGATGTGATCGTGGTCGACGAGCATCATCGGCTGCCGATCGGGCGTCCGTATGTGACGGCGGCGATCGACGAGGCCACCAAGTGCGTGCCCGGGTTCGTGCTCACTTTGGAGGCGCCGTCGGCGACTTCGGTGGGACTGTGTTTGGCGCACATGGCGATCGACAAACGCGCGTGGTTGGAACGCATCGGGGTGCAGGCGGTGTGGCCGATGAGCGGCAAACCCGCCCGGCTGTATACCGACAACGCGACGGAGTTCAAGAGCGAAGCGTTGCGGCGGGGTTGTGACCAGCACGGCATCACGGTCGGCTACCGGCCGCCGGGTGCCCCGCATTACGGCGGGGTCGTGGAACGCCTGGTCGGGACGATGATGCGGATGGTCCACGAATTGCCGGGTACGACGTTTTCCGACACTCGTGAGCGCGGTGACTACGACAGCGACGCGAAGGCTGTTCGCACCTTGGCTGAGTTGCAACGCTGGATGGCCCTATCCGTGGCCTGTTATCACGGTGAACCCCATGACGGGTTGGGTGGGCGGACCCCGGGCGGGCTGTGGGCGGAGAAGGTGGCCGCCCAGGGCGCGCCGCCGACGGTGACGAACGAGGCGGCGTTTCTGGTCGATTTCTTGCCGGTGGAGCGCAGATCGTTGCGGCGCACCGGGTTCGTGCTTGATCACGTGCAGTACTACAGCGACGTGTTGAAGCCGTTGATTGCACGGCGCGAGCAGCTGGGGAAGGTGGTGTTGCGGCGCGACCCGCGCGATATTTCCCGGATCTGGGCGCTGCATCCGGAGACCGGCGAGTACCTGGAGGTGCCGTACCGGACGTGGTCGCGGCCGGCGATCTCCTTGTGGGAACAGCGCGCGGCGGTGGCCCGGTTGCGGGAGTCCGGCCGCGCCGAGATCGACGAGAACGCACTGTTCGCGATGGTCGAGCAGATGCGCCACATCACCGCCGAAGCGACTGCGACCAGTCGGCGAGCGCGCCGCAACACCGAACGCCGCCGAGCGATCCCGGCACGCAGCCGGGCCATGCCACCGGCACCACCACCGCCACCAGCGGTGGCCGAGGGTGCTGAGCCGAGGGTGGTGGCGCCGTTCGAGGTGATCGAGCAGTGGTGACCGTCGGTGAACCCCTCGACCTGTCGCATCTGCATCCGTCGGCGCAGCGGCCGGCGATGCTGCCGGATGCCGAGCGGATCCAGTACGTGCGGGCGGATCGGTGGATCGGCTACACCCGCGCGAGGCAAGCGTTGGCCCGACTGGAGGGGCTGCTCACGATGCCGGATAAGCAGCGGATGCCGAACCTGCTGCTCATCGGTGCGACGAACAACGGCAAGTCGATGATCATCGAGAAGTTCCGCCGTGACCACCCGCCGGTCTCGCATGCCGATAGGGAGGAGATCGCGGTGCTGACCGTGCAGATGCCGTCGGAGCCGTCGGTGTCGCGGTTCTATGTCGCGGTGCTGGCCGCGCTGGGGGCGCCGATCCGGCCGCGGGCGCCGCGGCTGGCCGAGCTGGAACAGCTGGTGCTGCGCCTGCTGCGGACCTGTGGTGTGCGGGTGCTGGTGATCGATGAGCTGCACAATGTGCTCGCCGGGAGGGGAGACACGCGCCGGGAGTTTCTGAACGTGCTGCGGTTTCTGGGCAACGAGCTGCGGATTCCGCTGGTCGGGGTCGGTACCCGGGACGCCTATCTGGCGATCCGTTCCGATCCGCAGCTGGAGAATCGGTTCGCGCCATTCACGCTGCCGCTGTGGGAGCCCGGGGACGAGGCGTGTGCGTTGCTGGCGAGTTTCGCGGCGTCGTTCCCGCTGCGGCGGTCTTCTCCGATCGCGACCGAGGAGATGGCGTCGTACCTGCTCACCCGGTGTGAGGGCACGATCGGGGAACTGACCGCGTTGCTGTCGGAGGCGGCGATCGCGGCGATCGAATCCGGGGAGGAGACGATCAACCAGCGCACCCTGCTGCTGGCGTCGTATGCGGGGCCGACCGAGCGGCGGCGGATGTTCGAACGCGAGCTGGCGTGAGCCAAGCGTCGCCGCGGCGCTGGCCACTGCACCCACGCCCGGGTGCGCTGGAATCGCTGTCGTCGTGGCTGGACCGGCTCGCCTCTACCAGGTGCCGGTGGCAGATCTGCTCGGCCCGAATCTCGGTGTACTGGTCGGCATCCGGAATGTTCTCGACGAAGATCCGCCTCCGGCGGTGTTCACCGCGCTTGCCGAGCGCACCGGCGTGCTGGCGGGGCAGGTGCGGGCGATGACGCTGCCCGGGTGGGTGCCGTGGTTGTTCGACGCTTACCCGCTGCCCGAACGCGACGCTACCGACGGGTTCTACACCTATGTCCGCCAATATTCGGTGCTGCTGGCACCAGGGGAGGCGCCGCGTTTCGAGGTGACCCGGCGTCGCTGGCGGGGCCCCTGGATTCCGCAGCACCCGGTGCGAAGATCGTGCCCGCAATGCGCGGCCGGGCCCGACCCGGCCCGCGCGCTGACCTGGCAGTTGCCGCTCACGGTGAGCTGCCTGCAACACCACTGCCGGCTGACGACCGACACCGAGACCTTCGCAGCCGAGGCAGCAGGCGAGCCCAACGAGGCGGTTCCGATCAGCGAACCAGTGACGACCCTGGACGGCTAAACCCGTCAAGCTCTCCTCGATGCCGCTGTTAGGTTGCCGGGCCGCACGGTGCACGCCGGGGTGTGGTTTCGGCTGCTGCGTTGTCTGCTCGACGAACTCAGCCTCGCCGGTTCCAGTATTTCCCGCAGATCGCAGCAGCTGCTCAAGCAAATCTGGGATGCGACCGGTGCGCCGGTGCGGGCCGGGCTGGCGGTGTGGCAGCCGTACGAGAATCTGGAATGGCCGATCCAGGAGAAGCTGTTGACCGCCGCCGCGACAGCCCTGTCCCTGGCCGCCGACCGGCTCATTCAGCCTCGGGGGACTCTGGCCGGGTTGCTCATCGAACCGCGCCCTCTGCCCGTCTACGACGGCGACTCACCGTGGCCACCGGCACCCGACCAGGCCGAACGGGCCGGACGGAAGGTCATGGGGGCGATGAACGCCTGGTATGCGCGGGCCCGCGTCGATGCCGATGCCGCCCGCACGATACTGCGGTTGTTGACCGAGTTCGATACGCGACCGGCGCACGCCACCCGGCACCGCGACGTGCTGATCGGTGAGGGTATCCCCTCGCGATTCCTGCGCAACGATCTGCTGAGGTACCCGGGCCGGCGCACCCGCGAGGAAACCGAAACCCTGCTGGTAGCCGAAGGGTTCGATCCCAGCGAGGTGGCCTATGAGCTGGACCGGTGCATCGACGAGACGGTAACGCGGGACGTGCCCGAGGTGGGTGTGCTGATCGACAACGACGAACTCGCCCGGATCCGCACCCGCCTGGAGTTGTGAAGGGTGCCCCGATGGCCGATACACCCGCAACCGGGACCGATCGAATCGTTGTCGTCGTGGGTCGAACGGCTCGCCACGGTCTACCAGCTGCCGGTAAAAGTTCTGGTGGCGGACCTGTGCGCCGACCTCTCGCCGAACGTGCGCGCGTTCGCGAGTCGGCTGGACCATCCGCCGCGAGCGCTGCTGGTCGCGCTCGCCGACCGCACCGGCGTTCCGGTGCCCCGGCTGGTGACGATGACCCTGTCCGGGTGGGTGCCGTGGCTGTTCGAGAAACTGTGGCCGCGCGATTTCGAGCAGCAACAGCTGTTCGACAACTACGTGGGGCGCCACTCGGTGTTGCTGCTGCCCGGCGCCATCGAACGCGACATCGCCCGCCGCGCCAAATCCCGATGGGACGCGCCCTGGCTGCCGTACCCGCGCAGACCGCGGGCCTGCCCGGTCTGCGCCACCGCCCCGGACTCCGGCCGCGCCCTGATATGGGATCTGCCGCTGATGCTCAGCTGCGTCGAGCACCGCTGCCGCCTCGAACCCGCCGGCGCCGTCGCAGGCGGTGACGCCCCGGTGGTCGCCGTGGGCGAGACGGTCACCACGATGGACGGGTACACCTACCAAGCACTCACCACCGGGCTGGTGCAGCTACCGGGCCGAACCGTGCACGCCGGGGTGTGGTTTCGGCTACTGCGCTGCCTGCTCGAAGAACTCTGCGCGTCCCGCCTGGCAGGCAGCGCCCGCACCGGCGCGGTCCTGGAAACCATCTGGGACACGATCGAACTCCCGATAGACGGCCGGATCGGGATGCTGGAGCCGTATGAGTGCCTGGACCCCGAAGTCGCCGAAACACTGATGCGCGCCGCCGCATCGGCGCTGGCGCTGGCCGCCCAGCGGTCCATTCCGGCGGTTGGGGAACTCGGGCCCGCACTCGCCCCGGTGCCCTACCGGCCCGCGCCGCCAGGAGGTCCTGCCGTGCGACCCTCCACGCCGCCGCGGCGCGATCTGCTGAATCCGCCCCGTTGGTGGCCCGCAGCGCCGGTGCAGGCCGGACCACCACGGGACTGGTCACAGACCGCCCGCCGCTACGCGCTCAAGCGAGGGGTCCCGGCATGGGCTTTGCCCGACCTCGCCGGCCGACCCTGGCTCGAATAGCTCTCGCCGGGAAGGATTCTGTGCGGTCTACCAGTCGTTGCTGTCGAACGACAGCGGATCATGGCAGCTGGCGTGGAACGCCGCCATTGTCTCGGCTTCGGCCCTGGCCCGGGGGTATTGCCATTGAGCCAGTTGCGTGCGCGGTCGAGCATGCTCTGCTCGCGACGTAGTTCGGCGGCGCCGAGCTGAGCGGACGGCCCCGGAATCACAGACCAGGGCTGTCCTCGACCGCCACCCCGAGGGAGACGGTGCCGCAGCCTCACCGAAATCATGAGCCTCACCGGGTTCATCACGTCGCGGCACGGACTGCGGCGATCAGTATGTCCAGTTCCGCCTCGAAGATCTCGTCCCCCGTCACGGCCCGCAGCGCGGGCAGCAGCGCTTTGAGCCGCACCGCGTCGCGGCTGGTCTCGGCGGCCGCGAACAGCTCTGCGTTGCGGCCGGGCGTGGTTGGATCACCGTGTGTCTCGCGGTGCGCGCGCCCGAGTACGAGATCCACGAAAATCAGGTAGCAGCGCGCCGCTTGACCGACGCCGAGCCCTGCTGCAGCGAGGATGTCCGCGATCGTCTCGGCGATTCGGAGCCCACCGGCTCCGGCGTTGCCGTGGACCATGATGCGCTCCGCGAAGCCGGGGTAGGCCCGCAGTTCCTGGCGCATGCCGCGCGCGAGATGACGCAGCCGCTCGTCCCACGGCCCCATCAACGCCCTGTCCGGGATCACATGGTTCATCGCGATCTCGTCGGCGACCAGGTTCAGCAGCGCTTCCTTGTCCGGTACGTGCCGGTACAGGCCCATCCGTGATGCGCCGACCTCGGTGGCGAGGCGGCGGATGGTGAGCGCGTCGAGGCCCTCGGCACGCGCGATCCCGAGGGCGGCCTCGACGATCCGCCCACGCTCCAGGCTGCCCCACGGGCGTCGGTCGCTCACACCCGGCAGCCTACTTGCGGACAGCGTCCGCAAGATGCTTAAGTAAGGCTCACCTAATAGAAAGGTGGGCATTGTGTGGGTCCTCGCGGGGCTGACCGCCCTCACGCTCTTTTTCCGGCGCAAGATCATGAAAGGCCCCGGTATGACAACGAGAATCACGCTCGCTGCGGTCCTGTTGGCGGCGTTCTCGATCAGCACTGCGCAGACAATCGTCATCGCGGCCCTCCCCGGGTTCGCGCGCGAATTCGGCGTCGCCACGACGACCACGGCGTGGGCACTGACCGCGTTCATGCTCGCCGCCGCCGTCGCCACGCCGATCGCGGGACGGCTCGGCGACCTGTTCGGCTACCGGCGAATCATGCTGGTATGTCTAGGGTTCTTCGTCGTGGGCCTGCTGCTGTGTGCGCTGGCGAATTCGTTCCCGCTACTTCTCGCGGGCCGCGCGGTGACGGGCGTCGCGGCGGGTGTGTTCCCGCTCGCGTTCGGGCTCGTGCGCCGCGAGGTGTCCCCGGCGCGCCTGCCGGGCGTGGTCGCGTTGCTGTCAGCGATGTTCGGGATCGGCGGTGCCGCGGGCATGCTCGCCGCCGGGCCGCTGCTCGACGTGTTCAGCTCCGCGTGGCTGTTCTGGCCGCTGCTCGTACTCGGTGCCGTAGCGCTAGTGCTGGTGATCCTGCTTCCCGGCGAGCCCGGCGCGGGCGGCCGGGTCGATCTCGCGGGCGCCGTCCTGCTCGGGCTCACGCTGGTCGCGCTGCTGCTGGGCATCAGCGAGGTGCGCCAGTGGGGCATCGGGCCCGCACTCGCGCTGTTCGCTCTGGCCGCCATACTGGCCGTCGCGTTTGCCGCCGTGGAACTGCGCACGCACCAGCCACTCGTCGACGTGCGGCTGCTCGGCCATCGCGCGGTGGCCATGACAAACCTGGCCACGGTCATCATCGGCGCCGCGATGTTCGGTGTAGTCACGGTGATTCCGTTGCTGGTTCCGCAGAACCGGATCGCGGTCGCGCTGCTGCCGATGGTTGTGACGATGCTGATCGCAACGCCGCTCTCCCCCCGGCTCGGGGGCCGGATTGCGGTGCGGACAGGCGCGATGCTGGCGATCGTCTCCTGCATCGCGTTGGCGCTCTGGCACAACGAGTTGTGGCAGGTCTGCATGGTGAGCCTAATCCTCGGCGCGGGCTACGGGCTGGCGTTCGCGGCGTTCGGCACGCTCGTCGTGGAGGTCGTCGAGACTCGGCAGACCGGGGAGGCCACCGGCGTCAACACGATCGCCCGGACAGCTGGCGGTGCGCTCGGGGCGCAACTCGCGGCGGCACTGAGCATCAGCGGCTTCGGGCCGACATTCTGGGTACTCGCCGGGATCGCCGTCGCCGCGCTGCTGGTCACGAGCACGCTGCCGAAACGTGCGCTGGCAACCTCGCCCTCACCGGTATGAGACGCAGGCTACCTCTGCGGCCAGCGCAACGAACTCGATCCCGCCGGATGCAACTGCCGGTGAAACGCTCGACGTGATGCTGGTCGCGGCGATCCGCAGCAGGCCACGGAGATCGATCTTCCGGGCGGTAGATATCACGTGGTGACCGACTCGTTCGCCATGTTCGCCGCTGAGCTGGGTAAAGCCGTGAAGGCGGGGTGCGCACCAACGGGGTTCACCGTGGTGCTGCGGGGCTATTCATGGGCCGACTCGGAACCAACCCGTCCGCGCGAGCGCCGACTCATCGTGAGCGACCTGAGCACCGATGAACTCACCGCACTGGCCGCCGGGTCGGTGACCGCGCTGGACAAGGTGATCACCCGCGCTTTCCATGCCCGCAACTCCCCGCCAGATTTCACCTATGAGGGCACCAGGGCATTCAGTTTCCAGACCTGCTGATCTCATCCCACGCTGCCGTGGTCCGGGCAGACCGGCCCGGCGTCGGTGACACGCCAGCGGCGCACCGCCAGCCAACGGCGGACCAGTGACGGGATATCGCCGGTCTCGCGGAGTTCGGTGGCGTAGACGCCGGTGAGCAGGGGCCCGCCGCAGTCGCAGGCCGCGCATTCGATGTCGGTGATCGGCACGTCGCGGGGTCGGCAGCGCTGGCAGTGGCGGCGTTCGACCATGCCGCCGTCGTCTGCCGGTTCGAGCCAGACGACCTGGATGTCTTCGAGTAGCCGTCCCCGCTCGGAGGTGTCGGAGGTGGTGTAGCCGCACATCGGGTTCGGGCATACCGCAGGCGGTTCGGGCAGGTTGCGCTGTGCGGTCTGCTTGAGCCGCCACACCAGATTCGACCGCCCGTGAACGAGGCCGTTTGTCGTGCTGCTGGTTTCGTACCGCGCATCGTCTACGACGGCCGTGGGAGCAGCGGGTTTCGGACGGTCCGGCGCCGGTTCGTGATCGGCCCGGGTGATATCGGACCGGTCATCCGGATCGCCGATGGCCCTGCGGGTTTCCGGTTCCGAAAGCACCGATACCGAAGCCGCCGCGGCGGCGGGGACCGGCACGGCGTCGGCGGTCTGCCCTGAGGGGCTCACCGCTACCGGCGCGGCAGCTGGTGTTGTGGCCGTGGGGCCGGAGTGGGGCCGGGCGCCGATGCGGGTTTTGTCGAGGTGGCCGTAGAGGGTGCCGCGTTTGACCCCGAGGATGTCGGCGATCTGCTGGACGGTGTGGCGGCCTTCATCGTAGAGCCGCTGGGCTTGTTCGGCCTGGTGGGTGGTGAGTTTCGGCCGTCGGCCGCCTTTGCGGCCGCGGGCGCGGGCGGCTTCGAGTCCGTCGCGGGTGTTGGCCAGGATCAGTTCCCGCTGCAACTCCGCCAGCACCGAGAGCATGCCGAACATGGCGCGGCCTTCGGCGGTATCGGTGTCGATGCCCTGCTCGACGACCTTCAACCCGATCCCGCGCTCGCGCAGCTGCGCGCCGAGAGTGATCAGGTGCAGCACCGACCGGCCGAGCCGGTCGAGGCGGGTGATGACGATCGTGTCGCCGCGACGCGCGAGAGTGAGCACGAGATCGAGTTTCGGTCGCGAGGCCTTCGCGCCACTGGCAGTATCGATATGGACATCGGCCGGGTCGACGCCGGCGCGGCGCAGGGCGTCGATCTGGTGTGCGGGGTTCTGGTCGGCGGTCGACACCCGCCCGTAGCCGATCAACATGGTGTCGAAATTAGCCGAAATCGGGTTTGCCGACATTGTTTTCCGGCACGGGTTTCCGACACTCGCGTCCTGGGCTTTCTCCCGCTCACGCAAGGTTGTCGGCAAACGATCGTTTTCCGACAACCAGCATTCGGGCCGAACACGCTCACCAATCCGGTTTACAGCGAACCTCATCTATCAACATGTTCCCGGTCAAAGCTGCTCTTATTCATCGTTTGTAATCCGATTTGAATCGATGTGACACTGTTAATACCACGCCAGGTCTACACGAGGAGTGTGCTGTATGGCTGTCCGGTTCAAGCTCGGCTATTACTCACCAGTCACAGGCGACCCGCTGAATAGGGAGTATGTCGGCTATTTCCCGCGTATGACCGAAGATGAGGCATGGACAGCGGGCCGGGGCGTATGGAAGGCCAACAAGGAACGGCTAGCCCGAGAGAAGTTCGCCCTCATCATCGGTGACGGCCAGGTGTGCGCCGTTGCCGAGATCCACGGCGTGTCCGTGCATGAGGATCGGGTCGCCGTCGTCGGCGAGGTGCTGACCGAAGGTCACCCGGTTCGCGACGAGTGGATCGGCAAACAGGATCCGGTGGTCAATGCCTCGCAGAACCCGGTCGGCTACTGCGAGCTCCCGGAGGAAGCCGAGTTCCGTGAGCGGCCCTGCGGGTGCGGGTGCGGGGAGATCAGCACCCGCGATTTCCTGCCCGGCCACGACGTGCGCGCCTTCCAGGACCGGGTGCGGCGCATGTTCGCCGGATCGGCCCTGGAGTTCTTCCGTTGGGTCGACCGCATGGGCGCCGAACACGGCCTTCCTCTACTGAACAACCCCACCGGCGCCGCGGCACAGCCCGATGACTACCGCAAGACACCGACTCCAGTGTCCGGCGAACAGCAGCCGCAGGAGCCGGGAACCTCCCACGCTGGGCTCCCCGATTCCGAAGAGCCGTTGCCCGGCAACGAATCCCGCGCGGCTGTCAGCGCACACGGCTAGACATCCCAGGTCGCGCGCTGGCCGAGCTACGCGGCCAGGGCTACCCGGTGCTAGATGCGGATGTGGGGCTCTCGCCGTTTGTCCGGACCCACATCGGCATCGACGGGCACTACAGCTTTCATCTACCCGATCTCGGTGGAACACACCGGCCGTTGCGTGATCCCGACTCTCGTGACGACGAATGAGGCATGTCTTCGAGGTGTCGGGCTGCGGGGACATGCCGGACGGTGTTTTCGGAGACGTGGGGATGCGGGACTGTACCGGAAGGCGCCGACAGCGCTTCAGCGCCTGTGGCGTCGTTCGTAGGCCTCGCGTTCCGCGGCGTGTTTCTGGCGCTCTCGGGCATCGGCCAGGGCGGGGTCGAGTCCGTGCTTGGCGAGGCGGTGGCGGCGGTAGACGTACATGAGCGCGGTGGTGAAGTAGATCAGTGGCAGGTACAGCAGCGCCATCATCGCCAGCCCCATCCACAGCGGTCCCGGAATGAGCAGGAACACGCACAGCGGCGCGATAATCGGCAGCAGGATCCGGAGATGGTATCGGCGGGCTGCGCCGGGGCCGGTGAGATCGTCGATCACCCACTGGTGCATCGACGGTGGCAGGGTCGCACCGGCGATGTAGCGCACGCGCTGGGTCAAGGTCGGCGTGGCCGGTTCACCGCTCATCGAATTCCTCCGACCGGTTCGGGAAGATCGCCGCGTGCGTGGGCGATCGCGTCGACCGTGTTCCCGAAGATCGCCTTCTCGCCCGCAGCGGGCAGCGCACCGATCGCGGTGAGGCGGCGGAGGTGATCGGCGCGGAGCCCGGACATGAGGACGGTGATGTTGTGGTGTTCGAGTTTGCGGATGGAGTCTTTGAGGACGAGTGCTCCGGTGGTGTCGAGGGCGGTGATGCCAGACATGCGCAGGATGACGACTTTCACGTCGGAGACGTCGGCCAGTTCGAGCAGGAACCGGTGCGCGGCGGCGAAGAACAGCGGGCCCTCGATCCGGTAGGCGATGATGTGGTCGCGTAGCAGGTCGTGTTCTTCGGTGAGGTGATCTCCTTCGTCGAGGGGGACTTGGTCCAGGCGGGCTTCGCGGGCCACCGAGCGCAGGGCCAGCAGGACCGCGATCCCGACACCGATAGCGACAGCAGTGACCAGGTCGAAGGCGACAGTGGCGGCGAAGGTGATCACCATGATCGCGGCGTCACCGCGGGAAGCGCGGGCAATCGCGGCCAGGGACGCGGTTTCGACCATCCGCACTGTGGTGGCCAGCAGCACACCGGCGAGGGCGGCCAGCGGTATCTGGGCGACCAGTGGTGCGGCGAGGTAGAGCAGGGCGGCCAGAACGACTGCGTGGGTGACGGCGGCGAGGCGGGTGCGGGCGCCGGAGCGGACGCTGACGGCGGTGCGGGCGATCGCGCCGGTGGCGGGGACTCCACCGACCAGTGGTGCGGCGATATTGGCCAGGCCCTGGCCGAACAGTTCGCGATCGGGATTGTGGCGGGTGCCCACCGACATCGAATCCGCGGCGGTAGCCGACAGCAGTGATTCCAAGGCGGCGAGCGCGGCCACAGCCAGTGCGGGCGCAATCAGCGAGGCGAGCTGGCCGGGGTCGAGGAACCCGAGGGAGGGCGCGGGCAGCCCCGCGGGCAGGGCCCCGATACGGGTGAGGTCGATCCCGGCGAGTCCGGCCACAGCAGTGGCGACCGCGACCGCTAGGAGCGCGAAAGGCAGTTTGGGCAGGTAGCGGCCGCCGATCAGCACGGCGGCGGCGACCAGCAGGGCGGTGATCGGCGGGGCAGGGTCGGGGTGGTCGAGGTAGCGGCCGACCGCGTCGGAAGCCAGCTGCCACATCTTCTCGCCCTCGGCCTCGCCGACACCGAGGGCAGACGGGAACTGCTGCAACGCGATCACCACCGCGATACCGGCGGTGAATCCCTCGATCACCGGCGCCGGCATATAGCGGACCGCGCGACCGACACCGGCCGCAGCGAGAACAATCAGCACCACACCGGCCAACAATCCGACGGCGAGGACGCCGGGACCGCCGTGTTCGGCCACAATCGGCAGCAACACCACGGTCATGGCACCGGTAGGACCGGACACCTGGAACCGGGAGCCACCGAACACCGCGGCCACCACACCGGCGATGATCGCGGTGGCCAGACCCGCAGCGGCGCCGAGACCGGAACTGATCCCGAAACCGAGTGCCAACGGCAACGCGACCAGCGCGACGATGACACCGGCGAGCAGGTCCGGGCCCGGGCGGCGCAGCGCCGGCGTCCAGTCCGCCCGGGTGGGCAGCAGCGCACGCAGAGTCACGACGCCCCGGCGGTGCCGGCGGGGCGGGCCGGGGTGTGGGCCAGGCGGTTCTTCAGCGCGGCGAGCTGATCACACAGCGGCCCAGGGAGCGTGTCGGCGCCGATGCCGGCGTACCAGTCCTCGATGGAGACGACCTCGTCGGCCCATTCGTCGTGGTGGACTTCGAGCGCGGCCCGTGCCGAGCGTTTGTCGGCGTCGGAGAATCCGGACAGGTCCAGCGAGTGTGGCATCGGGACATAGCCGATCGCGGTGGCGTCGGCTGCCGCGGTGCCCTCGATCCGTTCCAGCGCCCATTTCAGCACGCGCACGTTGTCACCGAATCCCGGCCACAGGAACCGCCCGCCGGCGTCGCGGCGGAACCAGTTGACCTGGAATATCTTCGGCAGCTTGGCTGGGTCCGCTGTGTTGCCGAGGCGCAGCCAGTGCGCGAAGTAGTCGCCGACGTGATATCCGAGAAACGGCAGCATCGCCATCGGGTCCCGACGCACCACACCGACCTGCCCCGCTGCGGCGGCGGTGGTTTCCGAAGACAGCACCGAGGCGGTGAACACCCCGTGGGTCCAGTCGAAGGATTCGGCGATCAATGGGATCGTGGTGGCGCGGCGGCCGCCGAAGAAGATCGCCGACAGCGGCACCCCGGCCGGGTCGTCCCATTCCGGGGCAACCGACGGGCACTGCTCGATCGGGGTGCAATACCGCGAGTTCGGGTGCGCGGCAGGCCCGGTCGTGGTCTCTGGAGTCCAGTCGTTGCCATGCCAATCAGTGAGATGCTGCGGTGGGGTGTCGGTGAGTCCTTCCCACCACACGTCACCGTCGTCGGTGAGAGCGGTGTTGGTGAAGATCGAATTGCCCTGCTCGATGGTGGCGATCGCGTTCGGGTTGGTCTTCGCGCCGGTGCCCGGGGCGACACCGAAGAACCCGGCCTCCGGGTTCACCGCATACAGCCGGCCGTCGGGACCGAACCGCAACCAGGCGATATCGTCGCCGACCGTTTCGGCCTTCCAACCCTCCAGAGCGGGTTCGAGCATGGCGAGGTTGGTTTTGCCGCAGGAGGACGGGAACGCCGCCGCCACATAGTGCGTGCGGCCCTGCGGGGAAGTGAGTTTGAGGATCAGCATGTGTTCGGCCAGCCACCCCTCGTCGCGGGCCAGAACCGAAGCGATCCGCAGGGCGAAGCATTTCTTGCCCAGCAGGGCGTTGCCGCCGTAGCCGGAGCCGTAACTCCAGATGGTGCGGGATTCGGGGAAATGCGCAATATATTTCGTGTGGTCACACGGCCACGCCACATCCGCCTGCCCGGGGCTCAGCGGCGCACCGACCGAGTGCAGACACCGGACGAACTCCGCGTCGTCGCTGAGCTGGTTCCACACCGGTGCTCCGGAGCGGGTCATGATCTGCATCGAGACCGCCACGTATTCCGAATCGGTGATCTGCACACCGTATTTCGGGTCCTCGGCGTCGAGTGGGCCCATGCAGAACGCGATCACATACATGGTGCGCCCGGCCATCGCGCCGCGATAGTGCTCGGTCATCACCGTGCGCATATCGACCGGATCGACCCAGTTGTTCGTCGGTCCCGCATCCCGCTTGTCTCGTGAGCAGATGAAGGTGCGGTCTTCCACCCGCGCCACGTCTTCGGGATCGGAGACACACCAGAACGAGTTCGGCTTCCCCGACAACGCCACGAAGGTGCCCTTGTCCACCAAGCGAGCGGTCAACCGATCCCACTCCTGGCGCGACCCATCGCACCACACCACATCCTCGGGCGCGGTCAGATCGGCGACCTCGGCCACCCACGCCAAGACTTGCGCATGATCAGTGGGCGCGGCCACCGGCGCCATTGCCGGCGCGGGCATGTGATCGGTATCCACCACTATCTCCTCCGGGAACAACTAGATGACTATGTAGGAAAATATGCAAACAGGAACCCCGCGACTCTCCCCACCCGATACGCGCCGCGAGGATCGCCGAGAGCCCGAACCGTCAGGCGGGCTGTTCCAGAACCTCCGCCTGACCCGCCACCACCCCGGTCAGGATGGCCCGCGCCGCGGTCAGCAGCTGCGCCACCTGCGGCGAGGTCAGCTCATAGGTCACCGACAAACCCTCCCGGCGACTGGTGATCAACCCCGCTCGCCGCAAAACTGCCAGCTGTTGCGACAAATTCGCCGCCTCGACATCGATATCGGCCAGCATCTCCGACACCGCATGCTCCCGCTGACTGAGCAACTCCAGCACCCGAATCCGCACCGGATGCCCCAACGTCTTGAAGAACTCCGCCTTCATCTGATATAAGGGCCTGCTCGATCCCGGCATCTTCCCGCCTTTCGGCCAACCTGCTATTTGCATAGATTAGCAAGCAGATAACCTGCCGGGTCCGCCACAACCCACATCGAGTCGTATCTCACATCGTGAGCGCCGTCTCGGTGCCACACAGCACGCTGGGAGTACCCCCACACGGTGACACCCACCGACCTGCCACCGCTGGCATCCGACAGATCCAAGCGAATCCGTCACGGAGAAGAGGTCCGCGTCGCCACCGCCGAACCTGCAGACATTCATGCAGTGGATCCCCTCAATGCAGAAACGCATCGACAAACTTGCGGCCCTTACCGACCCCCCGCCCCGGTGAACAGGACTTCGAAAATCACTGAAGGCGACTTCGAAACCTGACAACCCCGGCACGTTTGAACACCGGCCGGATATCCCAGGCGATATTGCTGACCACCGCGATCGGCATCCCGGCCGCGGCCACCGCGGTCAGCGCGGCCTCCGTATCGGGGAACGGCCGCCAGGCCTCCGCCGACAACAGTTGTTCGTACAGATACTCCGGATTACCGACCCCGGACCCGCGCAGCACCGCCAGATACAGTTCGCGATGCAGCGGCGGGTCCAGATCCCGGCGTCCCCATTCGTCGCGCAGCCGCTCGGGAGACCGGCCGGCCGGCCGGCGCCGTCATCCGCCGTACCACCTCGGCCTGCGCTTCACCGTCGAGAGGTTCCCCGTCGCGTCCGACCAGCCCGTCCAGTTCCGGCTCGAACCTGAAGAGGGTCCCGGAGAAGTCGAACAGCACACCGCGGACAGTCATACCGGCCAGGTTACGGAGAACCCACCGCGCGCAGACAAGCGGTTGCCGGCGGCCGTGGGGCGCCGTTCGCACCGGGTCCGGCAGAACCTCAGGGCACGAGGTCGCGGAGGCTGTCGAGCAGGAAACTGTTCACCGCGGCGGTGGCTTCCAGCTGGACCAGATGCCCGGCTTCGGGGACACACCGGACCTCCCGCAGATCCGGTAGCGCCGCGCGCATCGTGTCGAGCGGGTCGCGTCCGCTGAAACCCTCCATATCCGGGTCGTTCTCCCCGTAGACGAAATACACCGGCGCGGTGGGAGCGGCGTGCGCGTATTCGGCGGTGAGCTCCCAGTTGCGGTCGAGGGCGCGGTACCAATTCAGTCCGCCGGTGAAACCGGTGCGTTCGAATTCGGCGGCGAGGACGTCGAATTCCGCCTCGGGAAGCCACGACCACGGAAATTGCGGGGCCCGCGGCAGCGCGTCTATATAGCGCATACCCGGCGGGTTCTGCCACACATCGAGGTAGTGGTAGTCGCCGCTCAGCGCGTAGTACACCCGGGACAGGAATTCGCGCGGCTGTTCGGCGAGATGGGCGTCGGCGACGCCGGGTTCCTGGAAGTACTGCATATGCAGGAAGTGCCGTTCGGCCATTTTCGCCCAGTAATATCCGGGGGGTTTCGGTGAGCGCGGCGCGAACGGATTGTTCAGCACGATCAGGCCGCGTACCCGTTCCGGTGCCCGCATCCCGAGTTCCCACAGCAGGGCAGCACCGAAGTCGACACCCACGAATACCGCTCGTTCGGCACCGATATCGTCGAGCAACGCCAGCAGATCACCGATCACGGCCCGGTTGGTGTACTCGTCGACCGCCGCGGGGGCGTCGGTGCGGCCGGCGCCGCGCAGGTCGGGAGCGATCGCCCGGTATCCGGCTGCCGACAGGGCGGCGAGCTGCCGCTGCCAGACGTACCCGGTATGCGGAAATCCGTGACAGAAGATCACCGGATCGCCCTGCCCCTGTTCGGTGATGTGCATCCGCACACCCCCGGTATCGATGAACCGGTGTATCGGCGCCACGGAACCTCCCGAGTACTAGAACGCGTTACAGTTTCACGGTAACGTCCCGGGACTGTGAGCGGAACACCACACCCCTTGAAAAACCGGATCGCAGTGGTCACCGGCGCGAGTCGCGGTATCGGCAAAGGTATCGCGCTGGAACTCGGCGCGGCCGGCGCGACCGTATACGTCACCGGGCGATCGCAGCAGCCCGGCAAGCTCCCGGGCACGGTGCACGAAACGGCGGCGCAGATCGACGAGCTGGGAGGCACCGGCGTACCCGTCGTCTGTGATCACGGCGACGACGACGCCACAGCATCCCTCTTCGAGCGCATCGCCACCGAACACGACCGGCTCGACATCCTGGTCAACAACGTCTACAACTCCCCCGCCGCCGCCCGCTGGCTGGGCCGGAAATTCTGGGATGTACCGCCGAAGGCCTGGGATGAGACGTTCCGGATCGGAGTGCGTTCCCATTACGTCGCAGCCGTATATGCGGCACCACTGCTGCTGAAAACAGACGGCCTCATCGTGAACGTATCCTCGCCCGGCGCGCAACGGGCCATGCACAACGCCGTGTACGGGGTCGCGAAAACGGCACTGGACCGGATGACCGCCGATTTCGCCCGCGACCTCGCCGATACCCAGGTCACCGCCGTCTCGATCTGGCCCGGCCTGGTCGCCACCGAACTACTGCAACTGGTGCCGGCCGACGACACGGGTAAACGCGTGGTGACCCTGCCCGGGGAGGGCAGCTTCGACCTGGACGAGGCGGAGACGCCCCGGTTCGCGGGCCGCGCGGTGGTGGCGCTGGCCGCCGATCCCGACCGCGGGAAGCGGGCGGGTAAGGCCTGGAAAGTCGCCGATCTGGCCGAGGACTACGGATTCACCGATATCGACGGGCGGATACCCCGAACCGACTGACGATCAGGCGAACTTGATCTCCAGGCCGATCCCCAGAATCGCGATGAACCAGACCAGCCCGGTGAATATGGTGATGCGGTTGAGGTTCTTCTCCGCCACGGTCGAGCCGGACAGCGCCGACTGCGTCCCACCGCCGAACAGGCTGGACAGACCTCCGCCCTTGGCGCGGTGCAGCAGCACCATCAGCACCAGCAGCAGGCTGGTGACGATCAGGAGGATATCCAGGAACATCCGCATGCCGGACAGTGTATCTATGCGCGCGGTTCGACCGACACCAGGTGGGTGAGCGTCTCGTCGTGGGCGAATTCCGCGACCGCGCGTTCACGCATCAGGTCCTGGGCGGTCAGCCGCACCTTGTGCTGCTGCATATGCTCCGACCAGGAGCGCACCACGAAAGCCTCGACGTAGCGGTCCTCGGCACCGACATCGCGGTACAGCCGCCATTCCATGGCACCGGTGCGCTGCCGGGACCGGCCCACGAAACTCATCGCGTCGAGGAACTCGGTGACGCGGTCCGCCGGTACGTCGTAGTCCTTGAGCACCAGCACCGGGCCATCGTCCGGTTCCGGTTCCACCACCAGCTGCGGTTCGGGCCAGTATGCATGCGGGGTCAGGTCGAAACCGGCGGCGAATTGGCGCATGGGCAGCCATACGGTGCTGAGCGCGGCCAACCCGAGCAACCCACCGGCGATCAGCAGGGCGGTGACGGCACCGTAGGCGCCGGCGACCAGGCCCCATACCACCGAACCGATCGCCTGACCGGCCATGAAAACCAGCATGTACACCGACAGTCCACGCGCCCGCACCCATCCGGGGAGCAGCAGCTGCATGGTGGCGTTCATGGTCGAGAGGGTGAGCAGCCAGGCCGCACCGGCGAATACCAGCAGAATCAGCACCAGCGCCTCGACCCGCAGCAGCGCGGTTCCGCAGCAGGCCACACCGAACATCAGCGCGGCAGCGGCGACCTGCTGAGTGGGAGTGAGCAGCGCGCGCACCCGCGCCAGGCTGACCGCGCCGAGTACCGCGCCCACTCCGAGCGCGCCGAGCATAACGCCGTAACCGGACGAGCCCAGGCCCAGCTGATCACGTGCGATCACCGGTAGCAACGCCCACAACGCACTACCGGGGGCGACGAACAGCGCGGTGCGCAGCAGCACCCGCCGGATCGCCGGTGCCGATTTGATGAATCGGGTCCCGGCCTGCAGTGCCGCCAGCGGGCGTTCGCTCGGGAACTCGCGCGCCACCTTCGGCCGCCGCCACAGCAGCAGCGCACCGACGATCGCGCAGAAGGAAAAGGCGTTGAGCGTGAACACCAGCGCCGGCCCGGACAGCGCGACCAGCACGCCCGCAATCGCCGGGCCCACAGCCCGCCCGATGTTCATATTCATACTGCCCAGCGCCGCAGCAGACGGAATCTGGTCGCGCGGCACCAGTTCGGGCTGGATCGCCTGCCACGAGGGAGCGACGACCGCCTGACCGCAGCCGAGCAGGAACAACAGGATGAGCAACACCGAGGGGGTGGTGTGACCGGTGGCGGTCGCGATCGCCAGGACCGCCGCCAGCACCGCCATGGTGCACTGTGCGCCGAGCAGCAGGCGCCGGCGGTCCAGCAGATCGGCGAGCACCCCGGACGGTATCGACAAGATCATCACCGGCAGCGTCGTCGCCGTCTGCACGAACGAAACCAGGGCCGCCGCATTGGGTTCGTCGACCAGCACCCACTGGGCGCCCACCATCTGCATCCAGGTGCCGAGATTGGAGACCAGCTGGGCGATCCACAGCGCCCGGTAAACCGGGGATCGCAGCGGCGCCCAGGTGGAAACTGGTTTCGGCGCGGCTGTGGTCACTCGGGACAGCATAGCTGCGCGCTCTGACCGGGCGGCCGGCTGCTCACGCGGTGAGGCGATCCTCCTCGCGGATGAACCGGGTCGCGATCACGCTCACCACCGCGGTCCCCACCAGGTATCCGCATGCCGGCCACGGTGTGGAGCCCCCGACCGCGATCAGTGCCGTGACGATCATCGGAGTCAGCCCCGAAGCGTAGATACCAGAGAACTGGTAGACGAACGACAGCCCCGTGTACCGCACCTCGGGCGGAAACAGACCGGCGTACAAGGTGCCCTGCGCTCCGTAGAACAATGCGTGCGCGACACCGAACACCGCGATGATGGCCACGGTGAACACCACGATATTGCCGGTCTCGAAAAGCAGGAACACCGGATACACCAGCACCCCGTAGGCCGCGATCCCGGCGATGTACACCCGCCGCGGCCCGAAACGGTCGGTGAGCAAGCCGGAGACCGGGATGAGCGCGGCCATCACCACCGCCGCGACGGTGACCGCCAGCAGCACCGGCACCTGCTCGAAACCCAGTTGACCGGTCGCGAAGCTGATCGCGAAAACACCCCAGGTGTTGAATGCCGCGCCCTCACCCCAGCGGGACAACAATCCCAGGACAGTATTACGCCGGGAACGGGCGCTGCGGAACAACTCGACCACCGGCACTTTCGAGATGCGTTTCAGCCGGTCCACCTCGCGAAACGCGGGCGTCTCATCGATTTTCAACCGCACCACCAGGCCGATCAGCACCAGCACCAGACTGGCGCCGAACGCGATCCGCCATCCATACGCCAGAAACGCGTCTTCGCTCATCACCGTGCGCAACAGCGCGAAGACCCCGGTGCCCAGCGCAAGGCCCAGTGCCAGCCCGACCTGCGGATAACTACCGAACAATCCCACTTTCCGGCGCGGACTGTGCTCGACGGCCAGCAGTACCGCACCGGCCCATTCCCCGCCGAGCGCAAAACCCTGCAGCATCCGCAGCGCCAGCAAGAGAATCGGCGCGGCGACACCGATCGCGGCGGCGGTGGGCAGTACGCCCATCAGGGCGGTGGATCCGCCCATGATGGCCATCGTCAATGCGAGCGTACGTTTCCGGCCGATCCGGTCGCCGATATGCCCGAAGACGAGACCGCCCACCGGACGCATCAGGAACCCGACGGCGAAGGTGGCGAACGACAGCATGGTTCCGACGAAGGCACTGGTGCTCGGGAAGAACAGTTCGTCGAAAACAATGCCCGCCGCGGTGGAGTAGAGGAAGAAGTCGTACCACTCGACGGTGGTCCCGATCAGACTCGCAGCAACCGCTTTCCGGGTGTCGCGAGCGGCCGGCCCGCCCGTGCCCGCCGCGGCCGGGACCGAGGGGACGTCGGTGCGGGCAGGCACCTCCGCGGTTTCCAGCAACGACATGGTGTCCCCTTCGGTACGGCATCGGCTCGACCGGTGAGGTTATGGCGCCACGGAGCGGCTCGGCAGGGTTGGAATCAGTGCGATTCGAGCGCGGTCGCGCCCGGATGTCGCCGCCCGGACGGCCGGCCCGCGCCAGGTAACATCGGCGGCATGCCCGGACGACTGCTCCGATTCGGCGCGGCCCTCGCACTGATCCTGCTGGCTGCCACAGCCTGCTCGAATGATGAGGAGCCGGAACCCGCGACGCCCACGGCTACGCCGATGGGCCATACCTATATTTCCACCGAGGTCACCGGCACAGCGATCCCTGGCGGCGGACCGCTCACCCTCGCTTTCGCCGACGGCCGGATCACCGCCGACGCCGGTTGCAACACACACAGCGGTGCGGTGGATCTGCACGATCGCGTTCTGCACGTATCCGAACTGGCGAGCACCCTCGCCGCCTGTCCCGGTGAACGCGCCGGATCCGATACCTGGGTGGGCGAACTGCTGCGCGGCGAACCGACCTGGGAGCTCGACCGCGACCGGCTGACGCTGATCGGCAAGAAAGCGACGGTGGTACTCACGGACAAGAAAGTCGCGCAACCGGACCGGCCGATCCGCGGTACCGAATGGGTCGTCACCACGCTGCTCACCCCACAGGCCCAGGTCTCATCCCGCACAATCGACGAAGTGCGGCCCGGCCTCACCATCGCCGAGGACGGCGGGCTGACCGGTTTCGCCGGCTGCAACCGGCTGACGGGCCGCGCCGAGGTCACCGAAACCCCGGAAGGCGCCGATATCGCGTTCACCGCGGCCACCACCCGGATGATGTGCACACCCGAGGTGATGGAGGTGGAGCGCGCGGTACTCGCCGCCCTCGACGGCACGGCGCAGGCCACGGTCGACGCCGAAACCCTCACTCTGCGCAACCCCAACGGCCACGGTTTGACGCTGCGCGCCCGGTAGTTCGATCCGCCGCTCCGGTCCGCGTGGACGCAGGTTGCCTCCCGGCGACCGCGGCGGCGACCATGATTCCCGCCTCGGGCCTCGGCTGGGCCTCGGACCTCAGACCTCGGCTAGGGCTCGTGTATCGGCGCCGGCAACTATGAGCCGAACACCACGCTCTCGAATGCTCCGGTTTCCGCGTCCATGGGCACGCCTTCGCAGTTCGGTCCGGGGAATGCCGCCACGTCCATATCGGTGTCGTTGGCGAGCATTCCGGCAGCACCCGGGGTGTTGTAACACCGGTCGGATTCCAGATCGTTCAGCACAGCCGGACCACCGACCTGGGAGCGGTAGACGAAGTCGCCGGGAGCCGCCTCGGCGCCGAGCTCGGCAGTCAGTGTGAGCGCTGCGCCGACGGCGAAAACACCCACGGTTTCGAGAAGGTATCGCACGCACTGTTCCTTTCGCTCGGAGTTGTGGTCTGTTCGGGTCCGGCACCGCAGTATTCCGGATCCGCGGCCGCGTCTGCGATAGCCGGGCGGTATCGCCCGTCGATGGGCACGTCGCGGCGGCCGCAGACCCGCCTCTGCCCGGAATCACCCGGCGGGCCGCGCGACGCGGCCTTCGGGGCGCCTGTCGTCGTCTCGCGGATGGAGGGCAGGGATGAGAAAGCGTTGCAACAGCTGAGCTTCCGATTCCGCGTCGGTCGGCCACAACAGCAGGGACAACACCGATCGGATGAACCAGATGCCGACGAGGGGATCGTCCGCGGGCGTGCCCAGCATATCGGAGACGATGCCGATCAGCGCCGGCGATTCGGCGAAGGTCACCACCGAACGGGGCCCGTGCTGCGAGGCGAGAAACGCGACGACGATGGGATCGGAGCGGACTTCGTGCAGTGTGACGGTGAGCGCCGCAGACACGCGGTCGGAGCCGGTGAGGTCACCGAGGGCGGACTCGACCACCCCGGCGATACGGTTTGCCGCGCGAGCAAGGACGGTCTCGCGGAGATGGGTTACACCGCCGGTATGCCGGTAGACGGTGGCGCGCGAGCAGTGCGCATGCCGTGCCACGGTATCGACATCGAGACCATCGAAGCCGCGGCGCGTGATCAGCTCGGCGACCGCGGCATAGATGTGGTCGGCGGCGGCGTCGTGACGATCCGCGCCGAGGAGCCAGTCTCGAGCCATCGGCTCATTATGAGACGAACCTGCTACCGGAGTTCTCGCTTTCTCCCAGTTCACGACAATCATGTGAGACAGCAGCGGATAATCTCGCGGCGAATTGTGTTTCTACTTCGGTCGCAGATCTTGTTCCGGCGGCAGACAGCGACGACCGTGGATGCGGACACGACGCCGGCGATCGGTCGTCGCGCCGGCCGGCTCGGCGCACGGCCGCCTTCGGCGGCCGCCCGAAGCCGGCGGCGCGTCGGACTGCGAACGGAGAGCGGATGTCGACCCTCGAAGTGATGGACCCGCCGGTCGGCGGCTGGACGTGGGCACAGCGGCGGACAGTGGTCGTTTCCTGCCTGGCCGTCACTCTGGTGATCGCCTCGATGGCCGCCCTGTACACCTCGCTGGCGGAGATCTCTATCGCCACCGGCGCGAGCCATACTCAGACGACCTGGATCGTCGACGGCTATACGCTCGCCCTGGCCTGTATGGTCCTGCCCGCGGGCGCCCTGGGTGACCGCTACGGCCGGCGACGCCTGCTGATCGGCGGGCTCCTCGTTTTCGCGGTAGCGTCCACGGTTCCCTTGGCGACGTCGGCGGTCGACTGGCTCATCGGCGCCCGCGTACTCGCCGGCCTCGGTGCCGCCCTGGTCATGCCGTCCACTCTGTCCATGATCACCACCGTGTTCCCGCCGGGCGCCTCGGCCCGGGCCGTCGGGGTGTGGGCCGGAGCCGCCGGTTCCGGAGGTCTGCTCGGCCTCGTCGGGTCCGGGCTGTTACTGCAATGGTGGTCGTGGCAGTCGATCTTCGTCGCCATGGCCGGTGCCGCGGTCGTGCTCGCCGCCGCGGGATTCGGGCTCGCCGAATCCCGCAGTACCACCCCGGCCGGACTGGACCCGATCGGTGCGCTCACCGGTGTCGCCGCTATCGCACTGCTGGTCTGGTCGCTGATCGCGGTCGCCGACCGGGGCTGGAGCGATCCCTATATTCTGGCCGGGCTGGCGAGTTCGGCGCTCGCCACCGAACTTTTCGTCCTCACCGAACTCCGGGTCCGGTATCCACTACTGGATCTGCGGTTGTTCGCGCGGCGGGGTTTCGGTTGCGGTGCCGCGTCCATTACCGTCCAGTTCCTCATCACGTTCGGTCTGTTCCTGATCGTCGTGCAGTATCTGCAGTTGATCCTGGGCTACAGCCCCCTGCACGCCGCCGTTGCCGTCCTGCCCATGGGAATCGCCGTCGTCGCGCTGTCGTTGCTGTCGTCACTGCTCACCACCCGCTACGGACTTCGCCTGCCCACAGTGGCCGGTCTGACCGTCCTCGCCGCCGGGCTGCTGCTCATGACCCGCCTGACACCCGACGCCGGTTATCCGGGCGTTCTGATTCCACTGACCATCGTGGGCATCGGAATCGGCCTCGCCGCGGCACCGGCCACCACCGCGATCATGACCGACGCCGATACCGATAGGCACAGCGTCGCCGCGGCCGTCAACGACGCCGCCCGCGAAATCGGCGCGGCCATCGGTATCGCCGTCGCCGGCACCGTTCTGACCGCCGGTTACCGCGCCGGTGTCGCCACCAGCCTGCCCCGGTTGCCCGAACCGGCCCGCGAACCCGTCGCGCACTCGCTCGGCGCCACCACCCAGCTCGCCGAACAGGCCGGGCCGCAGGCGCAACCACTGCTCGACCTCGCCCGGTCCGCGTTCGTCGACGGCCTGCACGACACCGTTTTCGCTCTCGCGATCATCGGTCTTTTCGCCGCGGTCGTCCTCGGTTTCTGGGCACCCGGGCCCCGGAAAGCACCGAGGCCCGCCGGGACGGTACCCGGCGGGCCTCGAAACCTTCAGCTGCTCAGGGCAGGGGACCACCTGCGGCGATCGCGGACAGCGTGGCGAACTCGTCGCCCTTGAGCGATGCCCCGCCCACCAGCGCACCGTCGATATCGGTCTGCTTGCTCAGCTCACCGACATTCTTGGCGTTCACCGAACCGCCGTAGAGCACCCGCACGGTCTCGGCGACCTCGGCTCCGGCCAGTTGGGCGAGCTCGCCACGGATGGCGCCGCACACCTCCTGCGCGTCGGCCGGGGTGGCGACCTTTCCGGTGCCGATCGCCCATACGGGTTCGTAGGCGATGACGACCTTCGCGATCTCCTCGGGCTTCAGGCCCTTCAGCGAACCCCGCAACTGCTCGAGGTTGTACTCGACGTGGGTGCCCGCCTCGCGGACATTCAGGCCCTCACCGATGCAGACGATCGGGGTGACCCCGTGCTTCAGCGCCTGCTTCGCCTTGGCGAGTACCGTGGCGTCGTCCTCGTTGTGGTACTGGCGGCGCTCCGAATGCCCGACCACCGCAAAACGGCACCCCAGCTTGGCCAGCATGGCCGCGCTGACCTCACCGGTGTAGGCGCCGGATTCGTGTACCGAAACATCCTGCGCACCGTAGGTGATCCGCAGTTTGTCGCCTTCGATCAGCGTCTGCACGCTGCGGATATCGACGAACGGCGGAATCACCGTGACATCGACCTTGTCGAAATACTTGTCCGGCAGCGCGAACGCGATCTTCTGCACCAGGGCGATGGCCTCGAGGTGATTGAGGTTCATCTTCCAGTTGCCCGCGATCAGCGGTTTCCGAGCCATTACGCGTCCTCCGCATCGTCGAGCACGCTGATGCCGGGCAGCGTCTTACCTTCCAGATACTCCAGCGAGGCCCCGCCGCCGGTGGAGATATGCGAGAAATCGCTCTCCGGAATTCCGAGCGCCCGCACGGCCGCCGCGGAATCGCCACCACCGACAACGGTGAACGCACCCTTACCGGTGGCCGTGGCGATGGCCTCGGCAACACCGCGGGTACCGGCCGCGAACTTGTCGAACTCGAACACGCCCATCGGGCCGTTCCAGAACACCGTGCGCGCCTCGGTGAGCAGTGCGGCGAAACGCTGCACCGATTCCGGGCCGATGTCCAGGCCCATCCAGCCGTCCGGGATCTCATGGCACGGCACGACCTTCGATTCCGCGTCCGCGGCGAAGGAATCGGCGACGACGATATCGCGCGGCAGGTGAATGACATCGGCGTAGCGGTCCAACAACTGCTTACAGGTGTCGATCATTTCCTCCTGCAGCAGCGAGGAACCGACGGACAGTCCCTCGGCGGCCAGGAAGGTGAAGCACATTCCGCCGCCGATGACCAGGGTATCGACCTTGGGGGCCAGCGCCTCGATCACGGCCAGTTTGTCCGAGACCTTCGACCCGCCCAGCACAACCGCATACGGGCGGTCGGTGGATTCGGTGAGCTTGGCCAGGACATCGGCTTCGGCCGCGACGAGCGTGCCCGCATAGTGCGGGAGCAGCTTCGCCACGTCGTACACCGAGGCCTGCTTCCGGTGCACCACACCGAACCCGTCGGAGACGAACGCGCCGTCGTCGCCGACCAGTTCCACCAGCGCGGCGGCCAGCTTCGCCCGGTCGGCATCGTCCTTGCTGGTTTCGCGCGGATCGAAGCGGATGTTCTCCAGCAGCAGCACATCACCATCGGTGAGGCCCTCGGAGCGCGCGAGCGCGTCCTGGCCCACCACGTCACCGGCGAGCTGCACATTGCGCCCCAGTTCGGCGGCCAGCCCGGTCGCCACCGGGGCCAGGGACAGCGCCGGATCCGGGGCACCCTTCGGGCGGCCGAGATGCGCGGTGACGACCACCTTCGCACCGGCTTCCACCAGTGCGCGGATGGTCGGCACCGAGGCGATGATCCGGCCCGGATCGGTGATCTCGCCGTTGTCGAGGGGGACGTTGAGGTCGGAGCGCACCAGTACGCCGCGCCCCTCGACGCCCTCGGCGAGGAGATCGTCCAGAGTTTTGATGCTCACGCCGGTCCTAGAGGGACTTGCCGACGAGGCCGATGAGGTCGGCGAGGCGGTTGGAGTAGCCCCACTCGTTGTCGTACCAGGAGTAGACCTTCACCTGGTCGTCGATGACCTTGGTCAGCGGCGCGTCGTAGATGGACGAATGCGGATCGGTGACGATATCGCTGGAGACGATCGGGTCGACGCTGTACTTCAGGATGCCCTTCAGCGGGCCCTCCGCCGCGGCCTTGAACGCCGCGTTGATCTCGTCGACCGTCGCCTTCTTCGCCAGATCCGCGGTCAGGTCGGTGATCGAACCCGTGGGAATCGGGACACGCAGCGAATAGCCGTCGAGCTTGCCGTTGAGCTCGGGCAGCACCAGGCCGATGGCCTTGGCCGCACCGGTGCTGGTCGGCACGATGTTCACCGCGGCGGCGCGGGCGCGACGCAGATCCTTGTGCGGCCCGTCCTGCAGGTTCTGGTCCTGCGTGTAGGCGTGGATGGTGGTCATCAGACCCTTGACGATGCCGAACTCGTCGTTCAGGACCTTCGCCAGCGGGCCCAGGCAGTTGGTGGTGCAGGACGCGTTGGAGATGATGTTCTGGCTGCCGTCGTACTTGTCGTCGTTGACACCCATCACGATGGTGATGTCCTCGCCCTTGGCGGGCGCGGAGATGATGACCTTCTTGGCGCCGGCGGCAAGGTGGCCCTTGGCCTTGGTGGCGTCGGTGAAGATACCGGTGGACTCGACGACGACGTCCACGCCGAGATCGCCCCACGGCAGGGCCGCCGGGCCCTCCTTCACGGCCAGCGCCTTGATGCGCTGGTCGCCGACCACGATGGTGTCCTCGCCGTCCAGCGAGACATCCTTCGGCAGCCGGCCGAGGATCGAATCGTATTTGAGCAGGGTGGCCAGAGACGCGTTGTCGGTGAGGTCGTTGACCGCCACGATCTCGATATCGGTGGTGCCGAGCGCTTTCTGCGCCTCCACCGCCCGGAAGAAGTTACGTCCGATACGGCCGAAGCCGTTGATACCTACCCGGACAGTCACGTTTCTCGCTCCTCAGCTGTCAAGCGGATGATTCCGACGCCATCCACACTAATGCCTCGGGGTCCGCTCTCCGACACACCCCTGGTGTTGGTGAGCACCGGCTATCCGGGCGCGCCCGGACCTCATCCGCGGCGCAACCTCCGCGTGTCGGGCCGGGCGTGCCGGATCCGGCGGGCGACCGCAGCTCCGGCCCGAATCCGCAACCCCGCGGGGGCCTACGACCGCAACGGGCCCCGTAAATCACTGGCAACTCCCGGCGCCGCACCGCAGGATGGTGGGATGTCCAGTTCATCTCTCCCCGATCCCGGGCCGCACGTCCGTCCGGCCACTCCCGCCGATATCCCCCACGCCACCAGAAGCCTCACCCGGGCATTCGCCGACTACCCGTGGACCCGGCACACCATCGCCGCGGACGAGCACGAACGCCGGCTGGCCGAGTTCCAGGAACTCTTCCTCACCCGCATCGGACTACCCCACGGCAGGGTGTGGGTCGCCGACGACGGTGACGCGGTCGCCGTCTGGACCACCCCCGCCACCGACGCCGGCGCGGTGTTCACCGAACTCGCCCCCCGCTTCACCGAACTGGCCGGTGACCGCGCCGAGGCACACGCGGCAGCGGAGGCGGCGATGCATCCGCACCGACCGATCGAGCCCGTCTGGTTCCTCGGCACCGTAGGCGTGGACCCCACCCGCCGGGGCAGCGGACTGGGCCGCGCCGTGATCGAGCCCGGTCTGACCGCCGCCGCGCGCGAGGGTGCCGCGGCGTTCCTGGAAACATCGACCGCGGAGAACGTGCGCTTCTACGAGCACCTGGGTTTCCACGTGACCGCGGAAGTGGATATCCCCGACGGCGGCCCGCTGACCTGGTGCATGCTCCGGCAGCCGTAGCGGTTCCGGAGCACGGGCAGCCGGGCGCCGCCCCGGTGAGGTGGCGGAAGGCCCGCACGCCGGCCGACCGAACCACTCCGGTTCTACGGGCCACCCGGGCGGGCACGCATGGGGCAAGCAATAACCTCCGAGCGGACCACGGACCCGCGCCGGGTCATGCGCGGCCCCTGCCCGGTCGTATGCCCGCCGCCCCGCCACAGAAGTGGGGTCCGAGCACAGCCGCCGGACCACACTCTGCGGTGTTCCCAGCCGGGTATCCGCAGCACGGCAGAGCGGCACGCGTCGAGCCGGGGCGGCGCGCACCATACCGAATCCATGGCATATGAGCCGATCATGGAAGGCGCATCGTGCTGGAACGTCTCCGCGCGGTGTCGTCGGAGCCGGGCCCGTATCCACGGCACGGCGCCCGGCCGCGGACCCCGGACCCACGGCGGCTCAGGCGTCGTCGAGCAGTTCGGCCGTAACCGCCGATTCGGTATCGGGGACGCCGAGTTCCTTGGCCCGCCGATCGGCCATGGACAACAGCCGCCGGATACGGCCGGCCACCGCGTCCTTGGTCATCGGAGGGTCGGCGAGCTGGCCGAGTTCCTCTAGGGAGGCCTGCCGGTGTTCGACGCGCAGCTTCCCCGCCGCCGCCAGATGGTCCGGGACGTCGTCACCGAGCAGTTCCAGCGCACGTTCGACCCTGGCCGCCGCCGCGACCGCGGCGCGTGCCGATCGCCGCAGGTTGGCGTCGTCGAAGTTGGCGAGCCGGTTGGCGGTGGCGCGGACCTCACGCCGCATCCGGCGTTCCTCCCAGGTGAGCCGGGTGTCCTGCGCACCCATCCGGGTGAGCAGCGCCCCGATCGCCTCACCGTCGCGCACCACGACCCGGTCGGTGCCACGCACCTCCCGCGCCTTCGCCGAGATACCGAGCCGCCGCGCGGCGCCCACCAGCGCCAACGCCGCCTCCGGACCCGGGCAGCTCACCTCGAGCGCCGAGGAGCGGCCGGGTTCGGTGAGCGAGCCGTGGGCCAGGAAGGCGCCGCGCCACGCAGCCTCGGCATCGGCGACACTGCCGCCGACGACCTGGGCGGGTAGTCCGCGCACGGGCCGGCCGCGCACGTCCAGCAGTCCGGTCTGGCGCGCGAGGGCTTCGCCCTCCTTCGCGACCCTGACCACGTAACGGGAGGATTTGCGCAGGCCACCGGCACTGAGCACATGCACATCCGACCCGTATCCGTAGAGTTCGAAGATCTCCCGCCGCAACCGCCGCGCGATGGACCCCATATCGACTTCGGCTTCGACGATCACCCGCCCGCCGACGATATGCAGACCGCCGGCGAAACGCAGCAGGGCGGACAGTTCGGCTTTACGCGCACTCACCTGTGTTACGGCGAGCCGGCTCAGCTCGTCTTTCACTTCGGCTGTCATCGCCACGAGACGTGCTCCTTTCCACCCAACCCGGACCGCACATCCTGACCCATGTGCTGTCCCTCGACTCGAAACCCCGGTAACGCGGGCCGGGGCTCGTGGATCAGTTGATCCAGTGCGGCGGCGAGCTTTCCGGCATCGTGCCGGGCCGTTCCCGCGTCGGCGACATCGGAAAAGACTACTCGTGCCCGCAGTTGCCCGGCCGCTCTGGCCACATGTTCGCGCTCGCGTCCCTCCGGTACGCACCCGGAATCGACCAGAACCTCGTCGACCGCGAAATCCGGTGCGTGCTGGGACAATACATGCAGATGACGTTCGGCGGAGAAACCCGCCGTCTCACCGGGCTGTGCGACCAGATTCAGAATCAGCACCTTACGCGCCCGGGTGTGCACCAGCGCATCGCGCAGACCGGGCACCAGCAGATGCGGGATGACGCTGGTGAACCACGATCCGGGCCCCAGGACCACCGCATCCGCTCGTTCGATGGCGGCGATGGCCTCGGCACAGGCGGGCGGGTCGGCGGGCAGCAACCGCACCCGGCGCACCTTGCCGGGAGTGGTGGCCACTGCCACCTGACCGCGGATACAGCGGCTCACCCGCGGGTCGGTTTCCAGCCCCGAGACATCGGCCTCGATATCGAGCGGAAGGGTCGACATGGGCAGTACCCGCCCACTGATACCGAGCAGCTCACCGACCTTGTCGAGGGCGGCCACCGGATCACCCAGTACCTCGGTGAGACCGGCCAGCAGCAGATTCCCGACCGAATGCCCGGCCAGTGCGCCGGTACCGCCGAAGCGATGCTGCACGGTCCGGGTGAGGACGCCGTCGGCGTCGGCCGCCAGCGCCGCCAGGGCCATCCGCAGATCGCCGGGCGGCGGGACGCCCAGTTCGCGGCGCAGCCGGCCGGAGGAACCGCCGTCGTCGGCGACGGTGACCACCGCGCTGATCCGCCGGGTGAGCCGGCGCACCGCCGACAGGGTGGCGTAGAGACCGTGTCCGCCGCCGAGTGCGACGACCTCGGGACCGTGGCGAGTGCCGTCCGGGACGCTCATTCGCGCCCCAGATCCCGATGCAGGACCCGCACCGTATCGACCGGGCCGTCCGCGTCGTTGTCGATGCTGCGGCCGGCCAGCTGACCGAGGGCCTCGGCGATCGCGACACTGCGATGTCTGCCGCCGGTACAGCCCACTGCGACGGTCATGTATCGCTTCCCCTCTTGGCGGTAACCCTGGGTGGTCAGCTCGATCAGATGCTCGCAGGTCCGCAGGTAGTCCTCGGCGCCCGGACGCGACAGCACATAGTCACTGACCACCGCTTCCTGACCGGTGTGCTGCCGAAGTTCTGGTACCCAGTGCGGGTTGGGCAGGAAACGCACATCCAGCACCATGTCCGCGTCCAGCGGGACACCGTACTTGAATCCGAACGATTGCACGGTCAGCTGCAGTGCGGCGGGCGTGCCGCCGCCGTAGACCTCCTCCAGTTTCCGGTGCAATTGGTGGATCGACAGCTCCGTGGTGTCGATGACCACATCGGCAGCGGCCTTCACCCCGGCGAGCCGGACTCGTTCGGCGGCGATCCCGGCCGACAGGGTTCCGTCGGCACTGTCGTTCTGCAGCGGGTGGCGGCGCCGGGCGAACCCGAACCGGCGGATCAGCACATCGTCGGAGGCCTCCAGGAACAGGATCCGGGTGGGCACGCCACGGGCCCGCAACTGATCGGTGACCGCGGGGAGATCACCGGTGAAGAAACGACTCCGTACATCCATCACGATCGCCAGCCGGCGGATGGGCGGATCCGCCGAGGCGCCGAGTTCGACCATCCGCCCGATCAGTTCCGGCGGCAGATTGTCGGTGACGTACCAACCGAGATCCTCCAGAACTCGCGCGGCGGTCCCCCGCCCCGCACCGGACAGCCCGGTCACCATCACGACCTCGACCGGGGTCCCCGCACCCGGTCCCCCACCCGGCACCACTTTCGTACTGCTGTTCGATTCGACGCGAGTCATGTACCACCCGGATCTGTGTTCGGGAATGCGTTTCGGTCACCCTGCTGTAGCGCATGCGCCCGGCCCCCTGTTCCGGAGCGCAGCAACACCGCCGCGGGGCGCAGGAACAAACGTACGTGACCCGCACCGGTCACCGTGCTGTTGCGCCGTGCGCCGCGCCGGAGGCTATCGGTCGTGCAGGGCGGCCAGTACTGCCTCCGCGGTGGCCCGGCCGATACCGGGCACCTCGATGATCTCCTCCACGGTCGCCTCTTTCAGCCGGGCGACCGACCCGAAATGCGTGACCAGCGCGGTACGACGGGCCGCGCCGAGCCCGCGCACCGAATCCAGCGCGGAGGCCGTCATCCGCCGGGATCGTTTACTGCGATGGAAGGTGATGGCGAAGCGGTGCGCTTCATCACGTACACGTTGCAGCAGGTAGAGCGCCTCACTGGTGCGCGGCAGGATCACCGGGTCGGGTTCGCCCGGCACCCAGACCTCTTCCAGCCGTTTCGCCAGCCCCACCACCGCGACATCGGTGATCCCGAGCTCGTCGAGCACCTCTGCCGCGGCCGCGACCTGCGGTGCCCCACCGTCGACGACGTACAGATTCGGCGGATAAGCGAACTTCCGGGGGCGGCCCGTCTTCGGATCGATTCCGGGACGGGTGGTGATCTCCTCCTCCGCGAGGTCTTCGGCTCCGGGCGCGCTCTCGAACTGCGGCACCTCGGCCGTCCCGGCGAGATCGGCCTGTTCGGTGGCATCGCGTTCCCGGCGCAACCGCAGGAACCGGCGCCGGGTGACCTCCGCGATACTCGCGACATCATCGGACCGGCCCCCGCCGGCCGCCTCCCGGATCGCATAGTGGCGGTAATCGGATTTCTTGGGCAGCCCGTCCTCGAACACCACCAGCGAGGCCACCACATCGGTGCCCTGTACATGACTGATATCGACGCATTCGATCCGCAGCGGCGCGGTATCGAGGTCGAGGGCGTCCTGGATATCCTGCAGTGCCACCGAACGCGAGGTCAGATCGCCGGCCCGGCGGAGTTTGTGCTGCGCGAGCGCCTCGGTGGCATTGCGAGCGACGGTATCGGCGAGGGCCTTCTTGTCACCACGCTGCGGTACCCGGACCTGTACGGCGCCGCCCCGTAGTTGCGACAGCCAGCGCTGGACCTCGTCGACATCGGCGGGTAGTTCCGGTACCAGGACCTCCCGCGGGACGACCGCCGCCGTCTGGTCCCCGGCGGTCTGCGCAGCGACCGCGGCCTGCTCACCGTAGAACTGGGTGAGGAACTGTTCCACCAGCGCGGCCAACTCTCCCCCCTGGTCCGGGGTGTCTGCCGCGTCGCCGGATTTGTCCACCACCCAGCCGCGCTGGCCGCGCACCCGGCCGGCGCGCACATGGAAGACCTGCACCGCGACCTCCAGATCGTCGCCGGCGAAAGCGATCACATCGGCGTCGGTACCGTCGCCCAGCACCACGGCCTGTTTTTCCAGCGCCCGGCGCAGGGCCTGCACATCGTCGCGGAGCCGGGCCGCGGTTTCGAAATCGAGGTCCTCGGACGCGGCGTGCATCCGGCGTTCCAATTCCTTGACCATCCGGTCGGTACGCCCGGCCAGGAAATCGCAGAAATCGTCGACGATACGCCGATGCTCGTCCGCCGAGACCCGGTCCACACACGGCGCCGAACATTTGTCGATATAACCGAGCAGACAGGGCCGGCCGATCTGCCCGTGCCGTTTGAACACCCCGGCCGAGCAGGTACGGGCCGGAAAAACCCGGAGCAGCAAATCGAGGGTCTCCCGGATCGCCCACGCATGGGCGTAGGGCCCGAAATAGCGGACCCCTTTCCTCCGTGCACCCCGATAAACGAACAGCCGCGGATATTCCTCGTTCAGGGTGACGGCCAGCACCGGATAGGATTTGTCGTCGCGGTAACGGACGTTGAATCGTGGATCGAATTCCTTGATCCAGTTGTATTCCAGCTGCAGCGCTTCCACCTCGGTGGAAACCACGGTCCATTCCACACTCGCGGCGGTGGTGACCATCTGCCGCGTCCGCGGATGCAACGCGGCCACATCGGCGAAATACGAGTTGAGCCGATTACGCAGACTTTTCGCCTTACCGACGTAGACGACCTGCCCGTAGGAGTCACGGAATTTGTAGACACCGGGTTCGAGCGGAATACTGCCCGGCTGCGGCCGGTACGTCGCGGGATCTGCCACGGGTCCAAGGTTAGTAGCGACGTCGGACAGGCTTCCGCCCGACCGGACCGCCGGAGGCTTCCCGACCGGGGATCGCCACCCTGGGCCCGCCGCACCGGCCGTCGAGAGTGCGGAGATCCGGCCACGCTCCGCCGCGGCGACACGTATCGGCGCGCGGACGATCGGTACGCGATGGTGCGACCCGCTCGGTGGTTCCGCCGCCAACGGTCGTACCGGACGGCTACAGTTCGGAATATGCGCCCGGTACAACGGATTCGGTACGCACTGACCATTACGGGCCTGCTCGTGGCCGCATCCCTCAGCGGATGTTCCGCCGCGAGCGATACCGCGGGCCCGTGCACGCCGGTGCCCAACGGCACCGCCGTCACCGCCGCCCCCGGCACCGGCTCGGCGGTACCGGCCACCCGCGATCTCGCGACCGACCCCGAGATCGCCTCCGGCTACCGGTCGGATATGACGGCCGTACGCACCACCGGTTATGCCGTATCCACCGCCAATTCGCACGCCACCCGCGCCGCCTGCGGGGTCCTGCGCGCCGGCGGTACCGCGGCGGATGCGCTGATCACCGCACAGACCGTGCTCGGAATCACCGAACCACAGGCGTCCGGACTGGGCGGTGGCGCCTTCCTGCTGTACTACAACGCGGAGAACGCGACCGTCGAGGCCTACGACGGCCGGGAGACCGCACCGGCGGCGGCAACGGAGAACTATCTGCGCTGGATCAGCGAAACCGACCGCACCGAACCGCAGCCGGATGCTCGCGCCAGCGGGCGCTCCATCGGGATCCCGGGGGTCGTGCGCATGCTCGGGATGGTGCATGCCGAGCACGGGCACACCGCCTGGCGCGAACTGTTCGATCCCGCGGTCGCCCTCGCCGATCAAGGGTTCGAGATCAGTCCGCGGCTGGCCGGGCAGATCGCCGAATCCGCCCCCGAGCTGGCCCGGGATCAGGCGGCCGCCGAATACTTCCTCGAACCGGACGGTTCCCCCAAACCCGCCGGGACGGTACTCACCAATCCGGCGCTGTCGAAAACCTTGAGCACGCTGGCCACCGAGGGGGCCGACGCCTTCTATTCCGGGCCCATCGCGCAGGACATCGTTGCCGCCACCGCGGCGAGCACCGGCGGCCGCACTCCCGGCGCGCTGACGGCCGCGGATCTGGCCGGCTACCGAGCGGTGAAGCGGACACCGCTGTGCACCGGTTACCGGGAACACGAGATCTGCGGAATGCCGGGGCCCTCCTCCGGCGGCACCACCGTCGCGGCCACCCTCGGCATACTGGAGAACTTCGATATCCCGGCCCTGCCGCCCGAACGGGTCGACCACAACGGCGGAGTCCCGCGCGCCGAGGCCGTCCATCTGATCGCGGAGGCCGAACGGCTTGCGTACGCCGACCGGGACAAATACATCGCCGATCCGGATTATGTTCCACCGCCCGGCGATTCCCCGCAGACCCTGGTCGACCCGGAGTATCTGCGAGAGCGGGCCGGGCTCATCGATCCCGGCCGCAGCATGGGCACCGCCCGGCCCGGCGACTTCGGCCCCACCACGCTGGGAGCCGGGCCCCGGACCCCCGAACACGGCACCAGCCATATCTCGGTGGTCGATTCCTACGGCAATGCCGCGGCCATGACCACCACCGTGGAATCGGCGTTCGGCTCGTTCCACATGGTCGACGGGTTCCTGCTGAACAACCAGCTCACCGATTTCTCGGCCGACCCGGTCGATACTGCCGGCGTTCCGGTGGCGAATCGAGTCGAACCGGGTAAACGCCCCCGCAGCTCCATGAGCCCGACCCTGGTCTTCGAACCCGGTCCAGGCCCCGGGCCCGGCACCCTCACTCATGTGGTCGGCTCACCCGGGGGTTCGGTAATCATCCAGTTCGTGGTGAAAACCCTGGTGGGCATGTTGGATTGGGGCCTGGATCCGCAGCAGGCGGTCTCCGCCGTATCGTTCGGTGCCGCGAACACCCCGGCCACCGGCGTGGGCGGTGAGCATCCCGCAATCGATACCCGTGACGACGGCGCCCACGACCCGCTCGTCACCGCTTTGCGCGAGCGTGGGCACCAGGTTTCGGTGGCGCCACAGACGAGCGGGCTCAGCGTCCTGAGCCGCGACGGCGAGAACCATTGGATCGGCGGCGCGGACCCGCGCCGCGAAGGCGAGGTATTGGGCGATACCCGCTGATTCCACGGGACGGCGTGCCGTGGGCTCGGTGTCTGCGTATCCCCGGGACCCGCAACTGTGAGGTGCCTCGCCCAACGCAGCGAAAAGGTTGCCGACCGATAGCGGATGTGCGATTTTGGTTTCAGAGCCCGATGATGTGGGCTTCCGGACGAGAGGGTCGTACCCGGCGTGCGACAAGACGACCCACGGAGGTCGTCATGGCATTGTCGTGGATCGTTCTCGTAGTATCCGGTGTCCTGGAGGCGGTATGGGCCACCGCCCTCGGCAAAACCGAGGGCTTCTCCAAATGGCCGCCCACCCTCCTGTTCGTCGTCGCACTCGTTGCCAGCATGGGCGGACTCGCCTACGCAATGCGCGATCTCCCGGTGGGCACCTCCTACTCGGTGTGGGTGGGTATCGGAGCGGTACTCACCGTCATCTACGCGATGGCCACCGGAGAAGAGCCGGTCACGATCGGGAAGTTGGTCTTCCTGACCATGATCATTGCCGGAGTGGTCGGACTGAAGCTGGCCCACTGACCAACCGAGCGCGCGATCGGCATCGCGAAGCCGAAGGAGCCCCCCGCACTCGCCGTATCCATGCCCGAAGCAGAGACGTGGAAGGGTCGGGTAGTTCCGGTCGGCCGCGGGTCAGGCGGCGTCGTTGTACTTCGCACCGAGTTCGCGGAGCCGGTCCAGGGCGGCGGCGGCACGCTCACCGTCGTTGGCGCGGATGGCCAGCATGGGGACGTAGTCGTCGTTCACCAGCTCCAGCCGGGCCCACGACTTACGGTCGGGGAACGATACACCCCGGATATGTTTCCATTCGAATTCGCTGTCGCCCAGCACATTACGTACCACGACACCGCGTTCCCCGGCGAGTACACGCGGTCTGGTCAGCAACAGTACGGCGATGGCGCCGAAGATACCGATACAGGCCATCGCGAACTGGTCCACGACCCGGAAATTCACTCCGGTGTAGTCGACCCGCAGGAACACCCCGAGCAGGACGAACACCACCACCAGGCAGCCGGCCACGATAAAAGCGGTCCGGCGCGCTTTACGCGGGCGCACCTCGAACTCCCACTCGGACGGCCGTTCTACGCCCGGGCGCATACCCCGCCGCAGAATCTGCACCACCGGCATCGATCAGCCCGCCGCGCGCAGCCCGCGCAGGGTCAGGGCGGCATCCAGCGCAGCCGCGGCCGCCTGCTCGCCTTTGTTCTCCACCGAGTCGGGCAACCCCGCCCGGTCCAGGGCCTGCTGTTCGTTGTTCGTGGTGAGTACACCGTTGGCGACCGGAGTGCTCTCGTCCAGCGAGACGCGGGTCAAGCCGGCGGTCACCGCATCGCAGACGTACTCGAAATGCGGAGTATCGCCGCGGATGACCACACCGAGCGCGACGACCGCGTCATGAGTGCGGGCCAGCTCCTGCGCCAGTACCGGCAATTCCATCGCGCCGGCGCACCGCGCGACGGTGGTGTGCCGGACGCCCGCGTCCGCGGCCACCCGCTCGGCATTGGCCACCAGGGTGTCGCAGATCTCGGTATGCCAGCGCGAGGCGACAATGGCCAGGCGCAACCCCTGCGCGTCGGCGAGCGCGAACTCCGGTACGCCGGTGCCGCTCATCGGTTTCCGCCTTTCGATCCGGCTACGGTCATTGTGCTGTCTCCCCCAGGTCCAGATCGTCCAGACCCACCAGGTCGTGACCCATCCGGTCACGTTTGGTGCGCAGATAGCGCAGGTTCTCGGCATTGGCCCGCACCGGCATCGGTACACGTTCGGTGATGCGCAGTCCGTAACCGTCGAGTCCGACCCGTTTCGCCGGGTTGTTCGTGAGCAGCCGCATCGACCGCAGGCCCAGATCGACCAGGATCTGCGCGCCGGTGCCGTAATCGCGGGCATCGGCCGGTAGCCCGAGTTCGATATTGGCGTCGACCGTATCGTGCCCCGAATCCTGCAGCTGATAGGCCTGCAGCTTATGCATCAGGCCGATTCCCCGGCCCTCGTGCCCGCGCATGTACAGCACCACGCCGCGCCCCTCGGCGGCCACCATTTCCATGGCCGCGTCCAGTTGCGGGCCGCAGTCGCAGCGCAGCGAACCGAACACATCGCCGGTGAGGCATTCCGAATGCACCCGGACCAGGACATCCTCGCCGTCGCCGATATCGCCGCGCACCAGCGCCACATGTTCGACATCGTCGTAGATGCTCTGGTAACCGACCGCGGTGAACTCACCGTGCAGGGTCGGGATCCGCGCCTGCGCCACCCGCACGACATGCTTCTCGTGCTTACGGCGCCACGAGATCATCTCCGCGATGGAGATCAACGCCAGTTCGTGTTCGTCGGCGAAAACGCGCAACTCATCGGTGCGGGCCATATGCCCGTCTTCCTTCTGGCTGACGATCTCGCAGATCACGCCCGCCGGCCGCAGCCCCGCCATCCGAGCCAGATCCACCGCGGCCTCGGTGTGACCGGGACGCCGCAGCACCCCGCCGTCCTTGGCCCGCAGCGGCACCACATGCCCCGGCCGGGTGAAATCGTTGGGTTTGGCATCGCCGTCGGCGAGCAGCCGGATGGTGGTCGCGCGGTCGGCGCCGGAGATACCGGTGGTCACGCCTTCCTTGGCGTCGACGGAGACGGTATAGGCGGTCCCGTGCTTGTCCTGGTTCACCGCGTACATCGGCGGCAGGCCGAGACGGTCGCAGTCGTCACCGGTGAGCGGTACGCAGATATACCCCGACGTGTACCGGATCATGAACGCCACGAGCTCCGGGGTGGCTTTCTCGGCGGCGAAGATGAGGTCGCCCTCGTTCTCCCGGTCCTCGTCGTCGACCACGACGACCGGTTTACCGGCCGCGATATCGGCGACGGCGCGCTCGATGCTGTCGAACCTGGTCACGTCTGCAATGCTCCATCTCGATTGGTCGCTGATCACACTACTGGGTCCGTCCGGCCCTTCCGGGCGCGGCCGGAAGTATCAACCGCGCTGATGGAGGCGCTCGACGTACTTCGCGATCACATCGACTTCCAGGTTCACCACGGTCCCGGCGGCGGCGGAGCCGAGATCGGTGAGGCTCAGGGTGGTCGGAATGAGGGAAACCTCGAACCAGTCGCGGGCGCCGTCGGCGGCCGGTGTTCCGGCGCGGCCGAGCCCGGACACGGTGAGCGAAATACCGTTCACCGTGATGGAGCCCTTCTCCACCACATACTTGGCGATCGCGTCGGGCAGCGAGATCCGGACGACCTCCCAGTTCTCGCCGGGCGTACGGGTCAGGATGGTGCCGGTGCCGTCCACGTGCCCCTGCACGATATGGCCGCCGAGGCGGCTGTTCACGGCGGCGGCCCGCTCGAGATTGACCTGCGCGCCGGCGCCGAGCCCGCCGATACTCGACCGGCGCAGGGTTTCGCCCATCACGTCGACGGTGAACACATCGTCGATGACATCGACCACGGTGAGGCACACACCGTTGACCGCTATGGAATCGCCGTGCCCGGCATCGGAGGTGACCAGTTTGCCGCGGATGGTCAGCCGGGCCGCATCGGTCAGCTGTTCGCAGGCGACGATCTCACCCAGCTCCTCGACAATGCCTGTGAACATGCCTTCTCCCGTTCGCATCGGTGTTCCGCCTACGGAACGGCGCCAGCGGTACCGAATATTCCCAGTTCGCCGTCCACGACCAGACTAGTTGGCGCCCGCATCCGCGAACCACGGCCGCCCACTCGCCGGAACACGGTTGCTCCGATCGCATACCGGTGCGGCACGGTCGAGCCGGTTCCCTCGCCCCCAGCCGGAAATATTTCGGTTGAATGACTGCCATCACAGTTTTCACCCCGGGGTTCGTAAGCCTTCCAACAAGCATCTATCCGGTCCGGACCGGTTTCCGGCCGTTCACCTTTTCCCGGCCGAGACCGCATCGAAACCGGAAATGTTCCTCGATTTGCGCGCTCACACCGGCCGACGCAATATGGTGAGGTGATCGGCCCACCGCCCTCGACCACCCCGCGGCGCGGCCGGGCACGATATTCACCGATGACGGCCACCGCCGCGGAAGACCGTGCGCCACAAGCCTTCACGAACAACCGGATCGAATCACCACAACGCGGCCGGAACATCCGGCCGCGGACCGGCGATCCGGTCCCCCTCACCCCGGCGACAGTGTTGTCCGGGCACCGGATCCCGCGGTAACAGCACCGGGCAGATCCGTGCGGTGCCCCGCCCCGGAAAACCGCGCCCAGTCAGGCACGTCCATCACTCGAGGAAGCCCGAGCGTTATGACCACATTCACCGAGTCCGCCCTCGAACTGCACTGCCGGCGATACCGGGAGCGGGATCTGCTGCCGGCCGTGGTCGATCCCGTATCGCAACGCATCCTGCTGCATATCGGTGCCGCCTACGGTGCGGTGACCATGCCCACCGAACTCGGCGAACCGGTACTGCAGCGACTCCGGGCCGCCGGGTCGGCCGGACCGGTTTTCGCACACCCCAGAGCCGGGCGATGGACATTCCTCACCGGTCCCACCCGGCACGACGAATTCCCGGCCGCCGCCGCGGCCGAACTGTTCCGCCGATACACCACGGTCGCCGGCACCGGCAGCCAGATCGTGCTGCCTTCCGCCGAGGACGAGGCCAGCGGCTACCGGCTATGGGTGGCCGGACCGGATACCTACGGCACCCGGCCCCCGCAGCAGGCGGTGATCGACGCGGTCTGCGCGAGCGGTCCCCACCCTTTCTGAGCGCGACCGGCTCCGGTCCGGGTGGAGTTCGCCGCCGCCATACCGCTGCGGTTCGAGATCCGGCGGTGCAGTCGCCGGACAGCGACCTCCGCCGAATCCGTACCGGGCCGGACTCGACCGCCGAGGGCCGTAGCTCTGGTCGTGGATTCGCCCACCCGTCGACCGATCGTCACCACTGGAGCTGATCTCCGTTCGGTCGTCTCGGAGAGCGGCGACCACGATCAGCGGATCGCGGTCGCGCGGGCCGACGGAGCCGACCGCCACCGCGGAAGGCATCGGCGACCGCCGGGCCGGTCCGGTAAGCGGCGTCAGCGTGCGGCGTGATGCGGGGACCGCGCCGCGGCCGCCCGACCGCGCAGTTTCTCCACGGTCGCGCCCGGGTCGGCAGTGTTGTACACGGCCGATCCCGCAACGAAACAGTCGATCCCGGCCGAGGCGGCCTGTTCGATGGTGTCGGCGTTGATCCCGCCGTCGATCTCCACCACCAGCCGCAACTCCCCCGCGTCGACCAGCCGCCGCACGGTCTTCGCCTTGTCCAGTACTGCGGAAATGAACGACTGGCCGCCGAACCCCGGCTCGACGCTCATCACCAGCAGGGTGTCGAAATCGCGAAGAATCTCCAGGTACGGCTCGATCGGCGTATTCGGTTTCACCGACAGTCCGGCCTTCGCCCCGGCCGCCCGGATATCGCGGGCCACCGCCACCGGATCGTCGGTTGCCTCGGCGTGGAAGGTCACGTTGTAGGCGCCGGCCTCCGCGTAGGGCGGCGCCCACCGCGCCGGATCCTCGATCATCAGATGGCAGTCCAGCGGAATATCGGTGGCCTTCAGCAGGCTCTGCACCACCGGGAGACCCAGGGTCAGGTTCGGAACGAAATGCGCGTCCATCACATCGACGTGTAGCCAGTCGGCACTCGCCACCGCCTGCGCCTCATCGGCCAGCCGCGCAAAATCCGCGGACAGGATGGATGGGGCGATCATCGGGGCCGCCGGACGGGTGAAAGTGGGCTCGGACGCAGTCACGCGGCGCAGTCTAGTGCGGTCCGGCGATGCCGCCGAATGCGCCCGACCGCGCCGACGTGCCGGATCGGGCTGCGGCAATTCGCCGGCCCAGCGGACGCCAAACCCCGGGCGCGCCGATGCGCCGCAAACCCAGTAACCTGCCAGAGTGATCAATACTTCGGCGGAAGAGGGGATTCACGGCTCCCCGGTGGAGATTCGAGTGGCGGCATCGGTGACGCAGCTGCCGATCGTGCGCGGTCTCGCCGAAACTCTGGTCCTGCTCAGCGATTTCACCTTGGACGAGGTCGCCGATATCCGGCTCGCGGTGGACGAGGCCTGTTCGACGCTGATCGGCCTGGCGGCACCCGATACCAGCCTGCTGTGTGTATTCACCATCGGCGAGACCGATCTGCGGGTGCGGGTCACCGGGGTCGCGGCACGGGAGGGTCTGCCCGATTCACGCAGTTTCGGCTGGCATGTGCTGCGTACCCTGACCGATTCGGTGGACGCCCGGCAAGAGCCCTTCGACCAGCAGGTTTCCGGATTTCCGACAGCGGTCGAGTTCCGTCGGGTCCGGGGGAAAGCGTGACCGAACAGGACAAGCCGCTCGACCCTCCTACCGGCACGCCCGATACTCATGGTCCGGAACCCGATTCCGGCGGGGGCACCGATACCGCGCCGGCGGCGGAGGCCCGGTCGGCTGCGGAGGCGGCATCGGCCCCGGACGCCGATTCCGAGACCGAGGCGGAACTGGCGGATTCGGGTAAGGCCGGCGGGTACGACGATGTCGCCGACCTGTTCACCCAGCTCGCGGCCGCGGAACCGGAATCGGCCCAGCATGCCACGCTCCGTAACGAGCTGATCGGGCGCTGTATCCCGCTCGCCGACCATATCGCCCGTAAGTTCAGTGGCCGCGGCGAGCCGTTCGACGATCTGACGCAGGTGGCCCGGGTCGGGCTGGTGCACGCGGTGGATCGTTTCGATGTATCGCGCGGTTCGAATTTCCTGTCGTTCGCGGTGCCGACGATCATGGGCGAGGTGCGCCGGTATTTCCGGGACAACACCTGGGCGATGCGGGTGCCGCGCCGGGTGAAAGAAACCCATCTGCGTATCGGGGCGGCGGTGGATGCACTGTCGCAGTCGCTGGGCCGGTCACCGACGGCCAAGGAGATCGCGGCCGAACTCGATGTGGATCCCGACGAAGTAACGCAGGCGGTGATCGCCGGCAACGCCTACCAGCCGACATCGATCGATGCGGCATCGGTCGGCCGCGATACCGATGCGTCACTGCTGGACACGCTCGGCGAGGAGGAAGCGCAGTTCGACCGGGTCGAGGAGTATGTGGCGATCAGGCCGTTGCTGGCGGGCCTCCCGGAGCGGGAACGCCGGATCCTGACCATGCGATTCTTCGAATCGATGACCCAGACGCAGATCGCCCAGCAGATGGGGATATCGCAGATGCACGTGTCACGTATCCTCACGAAAACCCTGGCCCGGCTTCGGGAACAGTCGTCGCGGGAGTAGACGCACCGGTTCGTTTCCAGTGACTGTTGTGTCCGGTTCGCCGATCGGTCTACCCTCATCTGTGAGAGATCGAGTGGGTAATTATCTCAACGAACCATTCACAAGGTGAGGCCATGACCACAGAAACCGTCGCCCGGCAATGCACCCTGTGTGAGGCCCACTGCGGGATCCTGGTAACCGTCGAGGATTCGGCCGTCACCAGGATCGAAGGCAACCCCGAGGATGTGCTGTCCAAGGGGTACATCTGTCCCAAGGCGACGGCGATGGCGGGCCTCCACGACGATCCGGACCGGTTACGTACTCCGATGCGGCGGGTGGGTGGCCGCTTCGAGGCGATCGGCTGGGATGAGGCGTTCCGCGAGGTCGGCGCCCGGCTGCGGCAGGTGCGGCGCGACCACGGCCCCCATGCGGTCGGCATGTACCTCGGTAATCCGGCAGCGCACAATTCGGCGATCATGTACGCCATGGCGTTGCGGGCCGGCCTGATGACCCGCAACCTCTACACCGCTTCCTCGATCGATCAGTTCCCCCAGGAGTTCGTGGCCTGGCAAATGTACGGCTCGAATTTCCTGATGCCCATCGCCGATATCGACCGCACCGATCGGCTGGTGATCATCGGCGCCAACCCGGCGGTGTCCAACGGTTCGGTGACCACCATGCCGGGCGCCAAGAACCGGATCAAGGAGGTACGGGCCCGCGGCGGCAAGGTCGTGGTGATCGACCCACGGCGGACCGAAACCGCGCGGCTGGCCGACGAACATCTGGCCGTATTGCCGGGCGGCGACCCGTACCTGTTGCTGGCCGTCCTGCACGTGCTGCTCACCGAGGATCTGTACGACCGGACCGCTCTCCGCACGCAGTGCGCCGGCTCGGATACGTTGCGGCAGCTGGTCTCCGGGTTCTCTCCCGAGGAGGCCGCACCGTACGCGGGCGTCGACCCCGCGGTCATCCGGCGACTGGCCCGCGAACACGCCGCGGCGAAATCGGCGGTGATGTACGCCCGGATCGGGGTCTGCCAGACTCTCACCGGGACGATCACCCACTGGCTGGTCAACGCCATCAACGCGGTCACCGGAAACCTCGACCGGCCCGGTGGCCAGATGTATGCCACCCCCGCGGTGGACCTGCTGCCGCTGGCGCGGCGGATGCCGCCGTTCCACGGCGCCTGGACCGACCGCTCGGGCAAGTACAAATCGTTCCGCTTCGAACTGCCCGTGGCCGCCTTGGCTTCCGAGATCCTGGACGAGGGGCCGGAACAGATCCGCGCCATGATCACCTATGCCGGAAACCCGGTACTGTCCACCCCGCAGCGCGGGCAGCTGGACAAGGCGCTGAGTTCCCTGGATTTCTACGTGGCCGTGGATATGTACATCACCGAAACCACCCGCCACGCCGATATCATCCTGCCGCCGGTATCGCCGCTGGAACGTGAGGATCTCGACATTCTGCTGACCATGTTCAGCGTGCACAACAACATTCGCTACAACGCGCGGGCGGTCGACGCACCGGCGGACGGTCTCGAGGACTGGGAGATCATGGCCCGGCTGACCACGGAGATCCTGCCGCTGCCTGCGCGTTCGCTGACCGGCCGGGCCCTCAACGCGGTATTCGCCCGATTCAGCCCGGTGCGCGCGGCAGCCTTGGGGATCGCGGTCGGGCCGCACGGTGTACTCCGCCGGGGCCGCCGCGGCGTCACCCTGGCGAAAGTCCGCGCGGCCCGCGGCGGAATCGATCTCGGCCCGCTGCGTCCCCGCCTGCCGTCCCTCATCGCGACCGCTGACCGGAAGGTACAGCTCGCCCCGGCAACCTTCGTCGCCGAAGCCCGCCGGTTGCTCGCCGACGCCGATTCCGCACGCGGCGAAGGTTTCGACCTGCGTCTGATCGGCCGCCGCCATCTGCGCAGTAACAATTCGTGGCTGCACAATGTCCCGTCGATGGTGAAAGGCCGCGACCGCTGCACCGCGCTGATGCATCCCGCCGATGCCGCCGCACGCGGCCTGGCCGACGGCGACCAGGCGACAGTGAGTTCACCCACCGGCGCCATCGCGGTACCGGTGGAGGTCAGCGCCGATATCCGGCCCGGGACAGTGGCCATCCCGCACGGCTGGGGTCATAACGAACCGGGCGTCGGCTGGACCGTGGCGGCCTCGCTACCGGGCGCGAATGTCAACCTGCTGCACGATCCGGAGCAGGTGGACCGTATCTCGGGGACCGCTGCGGTGAACAGCACCTGGGTGCGGATCGAACCGGCCGGAAAAGCGGCGGCCACCGCCGGCTGATACCTCGTCCAGCTATCCACCGGTTGCCCGATCCCTGGTTCTGCGCAGCTTCGCGGGAGCGACGAGCCACCACGCGGCGTCGAGCAGTTCCCGCAATTGCCCGGTGTCGACGCGCTCCAGGTCGATGAGGATGTAGGGATATCCGTCGTAGTGCGGCGTGGTGTAGAAGGCCGGATCGCCGGAGGCCAGCAGGGCTTGTTTCTCCGTCATCTCACAGCGCAGCGCAAGACCGCCCTCGGCCTCCGTGCGCAAACGAGCGAAACGTTTGCCCGATACCTTCAGCGCCGGGGTCCGATAGGAGGTCGATTCCGCGACCTCCGGCAGTTCGGTGGCGATTCCGACCACGTTCTCCCAGGTGAGGCTCATACCCCCGAGTCTGCCTGGGCCGGTGTCGGCAGGCTTGGAAATCCGTCGCCTACGCGCGAGCCCGGCTGCCGCGCTATTGCGGTTTGCGCAGCGCGGCCACGAACATCGCGTCGGTGCCGTGCCGGTGCGGCCACAACTGCACCGCCGGTCCGGCGCCGAGCCCGGTGACGCCGGGCAGCAGCTCGCGGGCGTCCAACTGTTCGGCCCCGGTACGGCGCACCGTATCCGCCACCACCGCAACGGTTTCGGGTAGGTGTGGGGAGCAGGTCGAGTAGACGAGGACGCCGCCGGGTCGCAGCAGTTCCCAGGCCGCCGCCATCAGTTCCCGTTGTAGCGCCACCAGCTCCGCGACATCTCCCGGGGTGCGCCGCCAGCGGGCCTCCGGCCGGCGGCGCAGGGCGCCCAGTCCGGTGCACGGGGCGTCGACGAGGATCCGGTCGTAACCGGTGGGCAGACCGCTGTCGCGGCCGTCGGCGATATGCACCTCGACCGGCATGTCCCGGGTCGCCGAACGCACCATTTCGGCACGATGCGCGGCCGGTTCCACCGCATCCACCCGGTAGCCGTCGATACCGGCGAGCGCACCCAGCAGCGCGGTTTTACCGCCCGGCCCCGCGCACAGATCGAGCCAGCGCCCGGTATCCGGGCCGTGCAGCGATGCGCGGGTGAGCGCGAGTGCCACGAGCTGACTGCCCTCGTCCTGTACCGCCGCCATCCCCTCGCGGACCGGTTCCAGCGATCCCGGGTCGCCGCCCTCCAGATACACCGCGTACGGGGACCATCGGCCTTCCTCACCACCGGTGACGAGAGCGAGTTCCTCGGCGGTGATATCACCCGGACGGGCCACCAGATGCACTACGGGGCGGGCGTCGTCGGCGGCGAGCAGATCACGTAGTTCACCCGCATCGGGGCCGAGCGCGTCGGCGAAGGCCTGGGCGATCCATTCCGGATGCGCATATTCGAAAGCCAGCCTGCCGACCGGGTCCGGCGGGGCGAGCCGCGCCACCCAGTCGTCCGGTGAGCGTTCGGTGACCCGGCGCAATACGGCGTTGACGAATCCGGCACGGCTCGCACCCGAATCGGCACGGGCCAATTCCACCGCAGTGTGCACGGCGGCATGCGCTTCGACACGAGTGCGCAGCAATTGATAGGTGCCGAGTCGCAGGACGTCCAGCAGCGGACCGTCGATATCCGCGACCTCGCGGCCGGCGCATTCGGCGATCACCGCGTCGAGAATGCCGAGGCTGCGGCACGCGCCGTACCCCAGTTCGGTGGCCAGAGCGGCATCGCGGCCCTGCACGGAATATTCGCGCAGGAACGCCGGGAGCACCAGGTTGGCATAGGCATCCCGCTCCCGGACGGCGCGCAGGGTTTCCAGCGCGACGGTGCGCGCCGGATCCTTGACCCGTTTCGGCCGCCCCGCAGATTCGCCACGCCCGGCACGTGTCCGGTCGGTACCGGACCGCTTACCGGCGCCGGACGTCGCGGATCCGTTATCCGAACGCCGGTGTTCGTCCTCGCGCCGGCCCGGCCCGTTCGTGCTGCGCCTGTCGCCGCCTTCGACGGCCCCGGAGCTGCCGCGGCGCCGGCCACCGGGGCCGCGTTCCGCTCCTCCACGCCGGCCTGCGCCCGTATCCCGGCGTTCGCTCGAATGCGGGCCGCCTTCGCGACCACTGTTCGCGCGACCCGGCCTCGTCCGGTCCGCTCGGCCCTCACCGAAGTCGCTGCGCTGCCGCGGATCCGGCCGCCCGCCGCGTGCCGGTGCGAGCCGGTCGGCCGGGCGGCCGCCCGAATCCGCCCCGCGCTCTTGTTTTTCGCGACGGGCCGGACCCTCGCCCCGGTAGCCGGACCGTTTCCCACCGGAACCCGATGACTTCCCGCCGGGTTCGGCATCTCTCCGGCGGTCGCCCTTCGCGGATCCTCCGGGACGATCGCGCCACGGTCGCTTTTCCGCCGCGGAGCCGGCCGGGCGGCCCTGCTGTTCACGACGCCCAGGGCCGTCACCCCGTTCCCCGCCCGAGCGCGATGTTCTCCCGCTGTGCCCGAAGTCTTTACGGCGGTCACCGGTCGCGCTGTCACGTCCCGTCCGCCGCTCTTCTGCCGGGGAATCGCCCCGGCGGCCGCTGCCTTCGGCGTTTCGACCGGTTCCGTTCCGGTAGGAACCACCGGGCTCCGTACCCTTCACCCGCCTGCCGGCGTGTCCATCGCTCGGCGTATCCGAGGAACCCGGGCGATCGCGACCGGTACCGGCGCGGTCCTGCGAGCGGGAATCGGGGGCGTGACGTGGCCCCGGCCCGGTCGCGCCGCGGTCTGCGCCCGAATCGCGATCCATACCACCGGCCCCGCCGTCCGTGGATTCGGGGTGGCGCCGGAAACCGCGTGGCCGCTCGGCGGAGCCGGTCATTCGACCACCGCGCCGGGTTGCAGGCGGGCGCCCCGCGCCCAGTCGAGCGCCGCCATCATGCGTTTACCCTGCGGCTGCACCCGGTCCAGGCGTACCGCGGTGGTCGCGGTGCCGATATAGACGCCGGTTTTACGTACGTCGATCTGCCGTTCCGGCAGTGCCTCCTCGACCAGTTCCACGGGGCTCAACTTGAGCCGGATACCGGCCACGGTCGTCCAGGCGCCGGGATGCGGCGTCACCGCCCGGATCGTGCGGCCGACCGCGAGGGCGGGTTGATCCCAGCGCACCTGCGCCGCCTCCACCGTGATCTTCGGCGCGTAGGACACGCCTTCGGTGGATTGCGGAATCGCCTGCAACGTCCCGTCTTCCACACCGTGCAGTGTCTGTTCCAGCAGGGCCGCGCCGCTGTCGGCCAGCCGGGCCAGCAGATCCGCGGCGGTATCGGTGACGGCGATCCGTTCGGTCACCACACCGTAGACCGGCCCGGTGTCCAGGCCTGTTTCGATGCGGAACGTCGAGGCCCCGGTGATCTCGTCACCCGCCGCGATCGCCGCCTGTACGGGAGCCGCGCCGCGCCATGCCGGAAGCAGTGAGAAATGCAGGTTGATCCAGCCGTGGCGCGGAATATCGAGGATTTCCGCGGGCAGCAGCGCACCGTAGGCGACCACGGGGCAGCAATCCGGCGCGAGCTCCGTGAGTGCCTCGACGAATTCGGGGTCGGCGGGTTTGCGCGGTGTCAGGACCGGGATACCGTATTCGTCGGCGAGCTGCCCGACCGGTGAGCGCTGCAATTTCCGCCCGCGACCGGCAACAGCGTCCGGGCGGGTGACCACGGCGATCACCTCGTGCCGCGATTCGATCAGCCGGCGCAGCGACGGTACGGCCGGTTCGGGAGTACCGGCGAAAACGATTCGCATCAGCGGTCCCGCTCGGCCAGCGCGCGACTGGGCCGGACGGTGATACCGGCCGTGAACCAGTCGGACTCACGGATGGTGCGCATGGCCTGTTTACGGTCCGGTGGATCGAGGCGATCGATGAAAAGCGTGCCGTCCAGGTGATCGGTTTCGTGCTGGACACAGCGCGCCAGCAGCCCCTCGGCCTCGAACTCGACCACTGCCCCGGTCATATCGACCCCGCTCGCGCGCACCCGCATGGCCCGGCGGGTGTCGTGGTTGACCCCGGGGATCGACAGGCAGCCCTCCGGGCCGATCTGTTCCTCGTCGTCGAGGGCGGTCCAGACCGGGTTGATCAGGTGGCCCCGGGCATCCCGGGTGTCGTAGACGAAGACCCGCAGTCCGACTCCGATCTGCGGCGCGGCCATCCCCACCCCACCGTCGTCGTACATGGTGTCGGTCAGGTCGGTCACCAGCTGCCGCAGTTCGGGGCCGAATTCGGTGACCTCGGTCGCGCGGGCTCGCAGGATCGGATCGCCGAACAGGCGGACGGACTGGACGGTCAAGGTCGGCTCCCGGAGATATGAGACAGGGCAGGAAGAATCCATTCTAGGTCGCCCCACGGACCCACCGGCACGTCCGGGGTCTTCCCGCCGTGAGCTACCGCGCACCGTACGCAGCCGCGGCACCGGAATCAGCGAGACAGCCGACCGGGCCTGGCCCCGCGAGACGATGCCGCACAACGGCGTGTACAGCGCTCGGCCCGGAACACCGTGGAGGGCCGGCCCCTCAGATATTTCCCCCGATGATCACCTGGGGAATCCCGGTGCCGAGCGCGACCGGCATGCAGACCGGTTCCGGCGCATGCTCCGGGTCGAGTACGTCGAGCACCAGTTGGGCCACGAACGGGTCGTATACCATGTGGAAGTGCCCGGTGAGATCCGCTGGGCAGCGATCCTGCACCACGATGTTCTCTGCCCCGGGCCCGCGCAGCGCGATATTGCCGAACGGCTGGATCATCTCGTCGACCCGGCTGCCGATCGTCACGTACCGTACGCCGGGGACGGTATCGCCACCGGCGTTGAGGTCCAGCATGAACGGCGACCCTTGCGCCTGTTGCACGGCCGCCACCGAGATCGTCTTCTCCGCCACGGTCAGTGCGCCCGGTATCTGCTGCGCCACCGGCACCAGTCCGTACATGACACCGCCGTAGGTGGGGGAGGCAAGACCGACCCAGGTGGCGACGGCGGGCGCGCCCCCCAGCTTGTTGATGTAGTACCGGGTCATATTGGCGCCCTGGGAGAAGCCCAGCAGATCCACCTGTGGTGCCCGGGTGGCGGACCGGACCTGCTCCACGAAGGCGGCGAACTGATGGGCGCTGAGCACGATGTCCTCGGTGCCGAAGCTGACCGCGCCGGGTTTACCGCCGTAGTTGAGTGCGAAAACGCAGAACCCCTCGTCGACCAGGCGCGGACCGATGGCCGACCAATCGGTGTAAGCGCTCGCGTCGGTACCGTGGGCCAGAATCACCGGACGCGGATGGGCCGCGTCCGGGACACATCCGAAATCGTTGACTCCCCGTGGTACTGCGGCGGGATGATCCTTCATGTACAGCACGGCGCCGAGATGGTCTGCCTGCGGCGGCGCCCATTCTGTGGGGACCTCCGGGGGGAGGTATCCGGCAGGCTGGGCGGTGCCCACGGCCGTGCCGAGCAACACCGCCCCAGCCAGTGCGACGGTCACCGTCGCCACCCGCCTGCCGAACCCGCCGCGCGGGCGGGCGGGCCACAGAAAACGTTTCACCACATAATCTTCCACCCTGCCGGCACGACGGAAAACCGGTGGCCGAGGTCTTGATCAGCCCGTTACTTCGCGGTGTCCTCGTCGCCGGCGAGGATGCGATACAGCGCTTTGCGTGTCTCGGTGAGCACATCGGCCGCCTTGGCCACCTGTTCCGGGGTGCCGGCGCCCGCGACCTGCGCGATCGCGCCCATGAGCGGTGGGACCAGCGCACGCAGATCGCTGGTATGGGCGCCGGCGCCTTCCTTGACCTCCGCCCACGGATCACCGAGTTCGGTCCGGTGTTCGGCGACGTAGGCGGTGCCCGTCTCGGTCAGTTGCGCGGTTTTGCGGCCGGCGACCTTCTCGATGGTGATCAGGCCCTCGTCTTCCAGCTGGGACAGCGCGGGGTACACAGATCCCGGGCTGGGGCGCCACAGATCCTCGCTGCGTTCCCGGATCTGCTGGATCAGTTCGTAGCCGTGCATCGGGCGTTCGGTGAGCAGCAGCAGCACCGCCGCCCGTACATCCCCGCGCCGCCCGCGGCCGCCCCGCCCCCGTCCACGGCCGAAGCCCGGACCGAAACCAGGGCCGAAACCGGGCCCGAAGCCCGAACCGAAGCCCGGACCGCCGAAACCGGGTGGACCACCGTGCCGGAAACCGCCACGGCCGGGACCGTGTTCCATATCGGGACGATGACGCCGGGCCCAGCGGAGCCGTTCCTTGCGAAAGTCCGAGTTCTCCATGTCTTCCATTGCAGCCTCCTGAGCTACTCGATCCGTTTTCATAGCATCGACGATATATCGGCAATCTATCCGCGGCAACCCCCCCGGCCGATAGGTGTGACCGCACCGACCATCACCGCCGCAACCGGCTGTCTGCCTCAGCCGATGTCCAAGGGGTCGATCTGCACACGCGCCGACGTTTCCGCACGCTGGCTGCTGCGGACGGCCTGCGCCGCGGTCAGCGCCCGAGCCAGCGCGCCCCCCTGCGGGCGAGGGACACGTAACAGCACCCGCTCGACCTCCACCGGGGCACCGCGGTCGTCATCGGTGCGCGAGCCCGACGGTTTACGCGCGCCGGCAGGCAGCGGCACCGGACCCAGTACCTCGGCGGCGGGCGGAAGCTCGGTGACCGCGAGAAGTCCGGCGACCGCATCGGGGGTCCCGTCGATCGCGGCCATCCGCACCGCGGGCGGGAACCCGACCTCCGTGCGCTGGCCGAGCTCGGCGGCCGCGTGCCCCGCCGGATCCCACCGCAGCAGCGCCTGCACGGTCGGCACACCCGGATCCGCCATCACCACTACGCGGCCCGCGGGTTTCACCAGGGCTGCGGCGCCCAGCCAGCGGCGCAGGGTGTCCTCGGCGGCACGGAGATCGGCACGGCCCAGCAGCGCCCATCCGTCCAGCAGCAGACCGACCCCGTAACCACCGGGTAGCAGTGGTTCGGCCCCGACGGTGGCCACCACGACCTGCGGACCCGGTTCGACGGTGTCGAGCATCGTGGCACCGCTCGATCCCCGGATCGGCACCCCGGGAAACGCGCGGCCCAGTTCCTCCGCCGTCCGGGCCGCGCCGATGACCACGGCGCGCAGCACTCGCCCGCCACAGCCGGGACAGCGGAAAGCAGCCTCGGTCCGCCCGCACCACCGGCACACCGGGCTGTGCGCGACCTGCGCGGCGGGGTCCGCGGGACCGCCTTCCGGTAACGACAGCGGGCCCACACACTGCCGGCAGCGCGCCGGGGTGCGGCATTTGGTGCACGCCAGGGCCGGGACATACCCGCGGCGGGGGACCTGCACCAGCACGCCCTCCCCCGCGGCGAGCGCCTGGCGCGCGGCGGCGAAGGCGGCGCCCGGAATCCGGACCGCGCGCGCGATGGGATCGCGGTCCAGTGCCGCATCGGAATCTCCCGGCGCACCGATCCGAGGTGAGGCCGCCCGCACCGTGGCCCGGTCGGCCAGCAGATCGTGTGCCCAGCCCGATTCCACCACCGCCTGCACCTCGGCGGTCCGCGCGAAACCCGCGGCTACGAACGCCGCTCCGGTGTCGTGCGCGCGCAGCATCGACACCTCCCGGGCGTGCGGGTACGGGGACCGCGGTTCGGCGTAGGTGTCGTCACCGTCGTCCCAGATCGCAATGAGCCCCAGGTCCGCGGCCGGTGCGAAAACGGCGCTGCGAGTACCGATCACGACCCGCGCGGTCCCACGCAGAACGGCCAGCCAGCGCCGATATCGTGCCGCCGGGCCCAGTCCCGCCGAAAGCCCGACCGCCGAATCCCCGACCAGGGATTCACATTCGCGCAGCACCCGGTCCAGGTCGCGCTGGTCGGGAACCATCAGGATCGCGCTGCGGCCACCGGCCACCACGACGGCCGCCAGTTCGGCCAGCCGGCGCGCCCAATCCTCACCCGGTAGCGCCTGCCATGCCGCGCGCGCACCTTTGTGCCCGGCGAGTGCGGTGAGAAACGATTCCCCGTGCTGGTACCGCCGCCAGGCCGCGAGGTCGACGCCGGCCGGAACGGTCCCGGCGCCGGCCTCCGTATCGGCAGCCGTTGGTTCACGCCCCGGCGCTCCCCCACCGGCCTCCTGAACGTTGCCAGGGACCGCGCCCGCCGCACCCGGGGCCTCCGTCGAAGCGGCCCCGGCCAGTGGATCACCAGAACCTGCGTTTGCCTTTCCCGAAGGATTGTGGGTGGCGCCCACATCGCACTGTCCCGCAGGCCGGACTTGCGAAACGCTCGGCGCGCCGCCGTCGCGGTGCCGACCGGGCACCGCCCCTCGATCACCGCCGTCGTCTCGGCCACTACGGATCTGTAGCCGGTCAGGGTCGGCTCTCCGGCTCGCACGCTCTGCGGCGGCGGCACCCACCGCTGTGGCCCGCATCCGATCGGCACCGTCCAACCTCGGCTCGGCGCCGTCCGAGACCCGCTGGTCGTCGACCGGCGCTTGCTCGCCCCCGGACGATTCCGGTTCTCCCACGGACGGTAGGTGTCCACCGATGGACATCTGTGCGGCATCATCCGACGCCCGCCCGTCGGCCGCCCGAGTCGGCTCCGTTCCGGCCGGAACATGATCGCCACCGGCTGGGGGTGAGCCACCATCCGGTGGAGGCCGGGTCTCGTTCGACGTCGGATGCGGGCTGTCGCCGGCCGGTAGCGGCTCGACCCCGGTCGCCGCATGATCGACCCCGTCCGCTGTGTGATCGGAGTCATGGTGATCCGGTTCCGACGCGAATGGCGCCGACGGGCCCAACAACCCACCCGCGCCTGCTTTTCCGGGAGACGGCAGTTCCACCGAGACGTCCCCGGTCTCCCTGGTGGCCGGTCCCGTCACCTCCGGCACGCCGGCGCTACGCGGCGGTACCGCCGCGACCGATTCGTTCTTACCGGCGCCACCGTTCTCCACACGCGCGTGCCGGGGCGGGATCGCCAAGCGCAGGACATCGGCACGGGTTCCGGCGCAGCGCGCGGCAACGGTCGTGGCGAGCCGGAGAATTTCCGGGGTGAGTACCTGTTCCGCCGACACCACCCGTTCCAGCCGCACCAGCTTGCCGGGATGATCGGTCTCGGTATGCCGGGACAACAGATAGCCGTCCACCAGCCGCCCGGCGAAACGCACCCGGACGCGGACCCCGGGCCGGGCGATCTCGTCCAGCTCCGGCGGCACCAGATAATCGAAATCGCGGTCGAGATGAGCCGGGGTGAGCAGGGGCAGCACCCGGGCGATCGGATGCGATACCGGTGGCCGGTCGGGACGAGGAGATTTCTCGGAACGCCGCGCACCGCCGCGTTCTCCCGAAGCAGCCGACACCCCCGGCGACTCGATGTCCCCGGGGGTGTCGGCGGCAGGTTTCGGCACGCGGAACGTGAACTACAGCCCAGCGGCGGCGCGCAGTTTCTCCGCGCGATCCGTACGCTCCCAGGGCAGGTCGATATCGGTGCGCCCGAAATGCCCGTAGGCCGCGGTCGGCGCGTAGATCGGGCGCAGCAGATCCAGATCACGGATGATCGCGCCGGGACGCAGATCGAACACCTCGGTGATGGCGGCCGAGATCTGGGCCGGATCGGTCTTCTCGGTGCCGAAGGTCTCCACGAACAGGCCGACGGGGGCCGCCTTCCCGATCGCGTACGCCACCTGCACTTCGACCTTCTCGGCCAGACCGGCGGCGACCACGTTCTTGGCGACCCAGCGCATGGCGTAGGCGGCCGAACGGTCGACCTTGGAGGGGTCCTTACCCGAGAATGCACCACCACCGTGGCGGGCCATCCCGCCGTAGGTGTCGACGATGATCTTGCGGCCGGTGAGCCCCGCATCGCCCATCGGGCCGCCGAGAACGAACTTACCGGTGGGGTTCACCAGCAGCCGGATATCGGAGATGTCCAGATCGGGGATGGCGATATCGGCCAGCACCGCCTCGACGACCTTCTCGCGGATATCGGGCGCCAGCAGGTTGTCCAGATCGATATCGGCGGCATGCTGGGTGGAGACGACAACGGTATCCAGCCGGACCGCGCGATCGCCCTCGTATTCGATGGTGACCTGGGTTTTGCCGTCGGGCCGCAGATACGGCAGCACACCGGTCTTGCGGACCTCGGTGAGCTTGCGGGACAACCGGTGCGCCAGGGCGATCGGCAGCGGCATCAGCTCCGGAGTGTCGGTGTTGGCGTAACCGAACATCAGGCCCTGATCGCCGGCGCCCTGCTGCTCGATCTCGTCACCGGAACCGCCCACCCGCGCCTCGTGCGAGGTGTCGACGCCCTGGGCGATATCGGGTGACTGGGCGCCGATCGCGACATTGACACCGCAGGAGTTGCCGTCGAAACCTTTTGCCGAGGAGTCGTATCCGATCTCCAGGATCTTCTCCCGGACGATATGCGGGATATCGGCGTACGCCTCGGTGGTGACCTCGCCCGCGACATGCACCTGACCGGTGGTCACGAGGGTTTCCACGGCGACCCGGCTGGTCGGATCCTGGGCGAGCATGGAGTCGAGGATGGAATCGCTGATGGCATCGCAGATCTTGTCCGGGTGACCCTCGGTCACGGACTCACTGGTGAATAGCCGGCTACCGGACGTGCGCACAGTTTCCCTCTTCCTCAACGGTTACTCGTGTCCCGGATATGGACCGTAGCGCACGGCTCCGGTCGTGACCCTGGACTACCAGACTATTAGAACGCGGGGCCGGTTTGTGGTTCCGGACACCACACCGGACGGGTTTCCGGTCCGGGGCCCGTCCGCCGGAACAGTCACGGCGGATTCCCGCCGGATCGACCCGGACAACCAGTACAGTCCGCCGATTACACGCGGCAAGAGTTCGGATCGCGATGAGTCGAATCACCGACCGGCCCGATCGAGAGCGGCGGGGTCCGCGGCACTTATCAGGGTGCTCTTGCCGGCACCGGGTTTTCGCGTGGTTAGGCGCCGGACCCGGCCTGTTCGCGCAGCAGCGGCCCCAGGGCGTCGAGAACGCGGCTGGCCAGCAGCGCCTTGGAGCCGTGATCGAGGGCCTGCTCGCTGCCGTCGGCGCCGAGTAGCCAGCCGTCGTTGGTGTCCACTTCGAATGCCTTACCGTCCCCCACGGCATTGACGACCAGCAGGTCACAGCCCTTCCGGGCGAGCTTGGCCCGGGCGTAGGTGATCACATCGCCGTCCTCGTCGCCGGTTTCGGCCGCGAATCCGACGATGGCGGTACCGGGTAGCTGACCCTCGCGACGTGCCTGGACCAGGCCCGCGAGAATATCCTCGGTCCGCGACAGCGCAATGCTGTCGGGTTCGTCCTTACCCTTCTTGATCTTGGCACCGGCCACCGAAGCAGGCCGGAAATCGGCAACGGCAGCGGCCATGATCACCGCATCCGCCCCCACGGCGTGCTTGTCGACGGCGGTCTTGAGCTGATCGGCAGTCGTGATGTGCACCAGCTCCACAGCAGCGGGCGGTGCCATTTCGATGGTGTTCCCGGCGATCAACGTCACCTGGGCGCCCCGCTGTGCGGCAACCCGGGCCAGCGCATAACCCTGTTTACCGGAGCTGCGGTTACCCAGGAAACGCACCGGGTCCAGCGGTTCGCGGGTGCCACCCGCGGTGATCACGACCCGTTTACCGGCCAGGTCCCGCGGTACGGCGTCGGCGCGTTCCAGCAGCAGCGACGCCAACCCGAAGACCTCCTCGGGTTCAGGTAGGCGGCCCGGACCGGTATCGCTACCGGTGAGCCGGCCCGACGCGGGTTCCATCACCGTCGCACCGTGCGCGCGCAACGCGGCCACGTTCGCCACGGTCGCCGCATGCTCCCACATCTCGGTATGCATGGCGGGCGCGAACAGCACGGGACATCGGGCGGTGAGCAGGGTCGCGGTCAGCAGGTCGTCGGCGCGGCCCTGCGCCGCGCGCGCCATCAGATCGGCGGTGGCGGGGGCGATCACCACCAGTTCGGCCTCCTGCCCCAACCGCACATGCGGGACCTCGGGCACGTCGGCGAACACCCCGGTGTGTACCGGATGCCCGGACAGCGCCTCGAAGGTCGCCTTGCCGACGAACTGCAACGCCGCCTCGGTGGGGATCACTCGCACGCTGTGGCCGGTTTCGGTGAACCGCCGTACCAGTGCGCACGCCTTGTACGCGGCGATACCGCCGCCCACCCCGACAACTACCCGCGCCATCGCGCGCCTCCTGCCCTATCGGCCGTTCGCCCGGGAACTAACGGGTCATTCGCCTTCGGTGTGCTCGAGCAGATCGCTGTGGATCTCCCGCATCGCCACCGACAGCGGCTTCTCCTGCGGCAGCGGCTCGACCAGCGGGCCGACGTATTCGAGGATGCCGTCGCCGAGCTGGTTGTAGTAATCGTTGATCTGACGGGCACGTTTGGCGGCGTAGATCACCAGCGCGTACTTCGACGACGTACGGTCCAGCAGTTCGTCGATCGGCGGGTTGGTGAGGCCGACCGGAGTGTCGTAGGCGGGCGCGGCGATATCCGTACTGCTCACTGAGGAAGCTCCTGCGGGGTCGGGGGCTCGGGTACGCGGCGGCTGGGCCGGGCGTATCCGGCTACGAATTGGAATTCGTGCTGACGAACAACGATACCAACTGCGCACAGGCGCTGGTCACGGTGTCGTTCACGATCACGGTGTCGAACTCGTCACGTGCGGCCAATTCCACCCGTGCGGTCGCCAGCCGGCGTTCGATGACCTCAGGAGATTCGGTGCCGCGACCGCGCAGCCGGTTCTCCAGCTCCGCCCAGCTGGGCGGCGCGAGGAACACCAGCACGGCCTCCGGCATCACCTGCCGGATCGAACGCGCACCCTCGAGGTCCACCTCGATCAGCACCGGCAGCCCCTCCGACAGAGCGGCCCGCACCGGCGCGGCCGGGGTGCCCGACCGCTGCAATCCGCCGTGGATATCCGCCCATTCGAGCAGATCACCGGCGGTGATCATCGCGTCGAACTCGGCCCGGCTGACGAACCGGTAATCGCGGCCGTCGACCTCGTCGGGACGCGGGTCCCGGGTTGTCGCCGACACGCTGAAAACCAGTTCCGGCAGCCGTTCGCGGACACAGCGCACCACGGTGGACTTGCCCACGGCCGAGGGGCCGACCAGTACAACCAGCCGACCCTTCGTCATGTTCTCGATCACCGAGGCTGTCAGGCGCCGAGGTCGAATTTGGCGAGCAGCGCTTTGCGCTGCCGATCGCCGAGACCACGCAACCGTCGGGTCGGAGCGATCTCGAGCTCGTTCATGATCTCCTCTGCCTTGACCTTGCCGACCTTGGGCAGGGCTTCCAGCAGTGCGCGCACCTTCATCTTACCGATGATCTCATCGGTCTCGGCCTGGCCGAGGACCTCTTTCAAGTCGGTGCCGCCGCGCTTCAGGCGATCCTTGAGCTCCGCCCGAGCACGGCGAGCGGCAGCCGCCTTCTCCAGAGCAGCGGCGCGCTGCTCATCAGTCAGCTGGGGAAGGGCCACGGTTCCTCCGTCTCATCGTTCTGCATCAAAACCTGCCGAACTACCCGGCAGTCTCAGCGACCGTACCCACGACGCCCCCGGATTGCGAACCCACCCCCCAGGTCAGGGCATGAATCGGACCCCGTAACGCCCCCTTGCCCCCTGTCCCGCATCCCCGCTTGCCCACAGTCCTGCCACCTGCACACCTACCACGAAACACCTTTTCAGCAGGGCATTTTGGGCACGGACACCCGGTTGCGGCGCGATAGCCACCGGACTTATCCACAGGCTGGCTACCTCCCAGCCGCCCTACCAGGAATTTTCTGTATTTTTTTGCCGCAACTGCGGCGCCGGGGCATTCGGCCCCCTGTGGCGCGGCGCTTCTGCCCCCGACAGTCGCGCCTTCGACACCTCGCAAAGGGTGCCGAAGCAGACGCAGGCGAACGGTCGGAGGCTGCGCTGAACTCACCGCCGGAGAACGCTGACCGCGGTGCGGATCGACAGCAGTGAAGGATTGCGGGGCGCACCCGTGCGTGAGCCGAACCCATGTAGGCAGGTGCCGAACGCGTGCGAGCCCGCCGGCGGATGCACCTGTCCCGGCCGAGTACCGCAGCGGTCCGTCCACGAACGGACTGCACCCGCGCGTCGGGAGCCGGCCGACCTCTGTCCTTCGTCGTGCGCAGGCCGTCGCGGTCGGCGGCGGGAACGTCGACGACAGCACCCCCGCAGACAGGTCCACACACGACGTCGACGGCCCCGATACCCCCGAAGCACCCGCCGGTAGCCCCTCGGGCGTCTCCGCCCGCAGAGCGCCGATCAGCGCAGGAAGGCGAACTCCTCCTGGAAAACCGCCAGCCGATCGCGCAGCGCCGGCACCGAAGGTCCTGCGCCGAGGACGTCGCGGGAGACATTCGGAACCGCGGCCGGCCACAAGGGTTCCGGAAGCAGCGCGCGGACCGCGGCCGCCGTGCCGCCCTGGGCCCCGACCCCCGGCAGGAGGATCGGCCCGTTCAGTGCGCTGAGGTCGGGGATATCGGTGAGCGTGGCGCCCACCACGACCCCGACCGAACCCGGTTCTGTCCCCCGGTTGGCTTCCGCGGCGGCGTCGACAACGGTCTGGGCGAGGGTGCGCCCGTCCACCACCGCCTGCTGCACCCCCACCGCCTCGGGGTTCGAGGTGGCGGCCAGGACGAAGACACCACGCCCGTTGGCGCGGGCCAGGTCCAGGGCAGGCTGCAGGGCGCCGAATCCCAGGTAGGGCGAGACCGTGACCGCATCCGCACCCAACGGCCCGTCACCGAGCCAGGTGCGGGCGTACGCGGCCATGGTGGAGCCGATATCGCCGCGTTTGGCGTCGGCGAGCACCAGCGTGCCGGAGCCGCGCAGCACCTCGATGGTGCGTTCGAGCACCGCGATTCCCGCCGAGCCGTAGGCCTCGAAGAAGGCGACCTGTGGTTTGACCACCGCCACCATCCCGTCGAAGGCTTCCACACAGATCTCGGCGAAGGTTTCCAGGCCGTTCGCATCGTCGGGAAGGCCCCAGGCGTCGAGCAGCGCGGGATGGGGATCGATCCCGACGCAGATCGGCCCGTGCGTGCGCCCGGCCGCAGCCAGGCGCACGCCGAAGGTCGTCGTCATCGTCGCGTCCTCAGCCTCGCAGCGCCGAATGCAGTTCCTGCAGGGAGCGCACGCCGAGGCCGCCGGCGATACTGGCCTCGATCCCCTGGACCGCCGCCGCGGCGCCCTGCACGGTGGTGATACAGGGGATGCTCACGCCCACCGCAGCGCTGCGGATCTCGTAACCGTCCACGCGGGGCCCGGAATTGCCGTAGGGCGTATTGATGACCATATCGACTTCGCCGTCGCGGATCTGTTCCACGATGGACGCCGCGGGCACCTGGTCGTTACCGGCCGCGGGCACCGGATCGGAGTGCTTGCGTACCACTTCGCACGGGATTCCGTTGCGCCGCAGCATTTCCGCGGTACCCGTGGTCGCCAGAATCCGGAAGCCGAGATCGTGCAGCCGTTTCACCGGGAACACCATGGCGCGCTTGTCACGGTTGGCGATCGAGACGAAAACGGTGCCCTCGGTCGGCAACGAACCGTAGGCGGCGGACTGGCTCTTGGCGAACGCGGTACCGAAATCGGTGTCGATACCCATCACCTCGCCGGTGGATTTCATCTCCGGCGAGAGCAGCGAATCGACCTGACTGCCGTCCGGACCACGGAACCGGTGGAACTGCAGCACCGCCTCTTTCACCGCGACCGGTGCGTCCAGCGGAACATGCCCGCCGTCGCCGTCGGGCAACATGCCCTCGGCACGTAGCTCGGCGATCGTGGCACCCAGCATGATCCGGGCCGCCGCCTTGGCCAGCGGCACCGCGGTGGCCTTGGAGACGAACGGAACCGTGCGGCTGGCGCGCGGATTGGCCTCGAGCACGTAGAGGACATCGTCCTTGAGCGCGTACTGCACGTTCAGCAGGCCTTTGACGCCGATCCCTTTGGCCAGCGCGACGGTGGAGCGGCGTACCGCTTCGATATCGCTGCGGCCCAGCGTGATCGGCGGGAGCGCGCACGCGGAGTCACCGGAATGGATACCGGCTTCTTCGATATGTTCCATCACTCCGCCGAGGAACACTTCGTCGCCGTCGCAGAGCGCGTCGACGTCGATTTCGATGGCGTCTTCGAGGAAGCGGTCCACCAGCACCGGATGTTCCGGGCTGAGTTCGGTGGCGCGGGAGATATAGCCCTCGAGCGAATCCTCGTCGTAGACGATCTCCATACCGCGACCGCCGAGCACATAGGACGGTCGCACGAGCACCGGATAGCCGATTTCGGCGGCGATCTTGCGGGCGTGCTCGAAGGTGGTGGCGGTGCCGTATTTGGGAGCGGGGAGCCCGGCTGCGACCAGGACGTCACCGAATTCCCCGCGGTCCTCGGCGAGGTCGATGGCGGCGGCGCTGGTGCCGACCACCGGCACTCCCGCGGTGGTGAGCCGCTGCGCCAGACCCAGCGGGGTCTGCCCGCCGAGCTGGACGATCACCCCCGCGACCGTGCCCGATTCGGATTCCGCGTGATACACCTCGAGCACGTCTTCGAAGGTGAGCGGTTCGAAGTAGAGCCGGTCGGCGGTGTCGTAGTCGGTGGAGACGGTCTCCGGGTTGCAGTTGACCATCACCGTCTCGTAGCCGGCGGCCGACAGCGTCTGCGCGGCGTGCACACAGGAGTAGTCGAATTCGATGCCCTGCCCGATCCGGTTCGGCCCGGAGCCGAGGATGATCACCTTCTCCCGATCCGGCTGCGGGGCGACCTCGGATTCGGCTTCCGGGTCGAGTTCGTAGGCCGAATAGTGGTACGGCGTCTTGGCTTCGAACTCGGCGGCGCAGGTATCGACGGTCTTGAACACCGGCCGCACCCCGAGCCGGTGCCGCAGTGCGCGTACCCCGCCTTCCCCGGCCAGTTCCGGTCGCAGCGCAGCGATCTGCCGGTCGGACAGGCCGTGGTACTTGGCCCGGCGCAGCAGCGATTCGTCGAGCACCGCGGTATCGATCAGTTCGCGGCGCATATCCACGAGCCCGTCGATCTCGGCAACGAACCACGGGTCGATACCGGAGGCCTCGGCAACCGCCTCGATACTCGCTCCGAGCCGCAGGGCCCGCTCCACCTGGTAGATACGGCCTTCGGTGGGGGTGCGCAGATCCGTCAGGATCGCCTCGATCGCGGCGTCGACATCCGCCTGATCCGTGGACGCCGGCGCCCATCTTCCGTCCTCGGCGGTCCAGAAACCGGTCGCCTTGGTTTCCAGGGAGCGCAGCACTTTCCCGAGCGCTTCGGCGAAGTTGCGCCCCAGCGACATCGCCTCACCCACCGATTTCATGGTGGTGGTGAGAGTCGGGTCGGCACCCGGGAACTTCTCGAACGCGAACCGCGGCGCCTTGACCACCACATAGTCGAGGGTGGGTTCGAAGCTGGCGGGGGTTTCCCCGGTGATGTCGTTGACGATCTCGTCCAGCGTGTAGCCAATGGCCAGTTTCGCCGCGATCTTCGCGATCGGGAAGCCGGTGGCCTTGGACGCCAGCGCCGAGGACCGCGAGACACGGGGGTTCATCTCGATGACGATGAGCCGGCCGTCGGCGGGATTCACCGCGAACTGGATATTGCAGCCGCCGGTGTCCACGCCGACCTCGCGCAGGATGGCGATACCGAGATCGCGCATCTTCTGGTATTCGCGATCGGTCAGAGTCAGCGCGGGAGCCACCGTCATCGAATCGCCGGTGTGCACGCCCATCGGGTCCACGTTCTCGATAGAGCAGACGATCACGACATTGTCGCGACCGTCGCGCATCAGCTCGAGCTCGTATTCCTTCCAGCCCAGGATGGATTCCTCGATGAGGACGTTCGCGGTGGGCGAGGCGGCCAGACCGCCGCCGGCGATCCGGTCGAGGTCCGCGTCGTCGTAGGCCATCCCGGAACCGAGCCCGCCCATGGTGAACGACGGCCGCACAACCACCGGGAAACCCAGTTCGCCGACGGTCTCCCGGACCTCGTCCATGGTGTAGCAGACCCGGGAACGAGCGCTTTCGCCGCCGACGCTCGCCACGATGTCCTTGAACTTCTGCCGGTCCTCACCGCGCTGGATGGCCTCGAAATCGGCGCCGATCAGTTCGACCCCGTACTTCTCCAGCACGCCGCGCTCATGCAGCGCCACCGCGGTGTTCAGCGCGGTCTGCCCGCCGAGCGTGGCCAGCAGGGCATCGGGGCGTTCCTTCTCGATGACCTTTTCGACGAATTCCGCGGTGATCGGTTCCACGTAGGTCGAATCGGCGAATTCCGGATCGGTCATGATGGTCGCCGGGTTGGAGTTCACCAGCGAAACCCGCAGGCCCTCCGAACGCAGGACCCGGCAGGCCTGGGTGCCCGAGTAGTCGAACTCGCACGCCTGACCGATGACGATCGGGCCCGATCCGATGACCAGAATATGTTCGAGATCGGTACGGCGAGGCATCAGGCTCCCTTCATCAGACCGGCGAACCGGTCGAACAAGTACGCGGCGTCATGGGGACCGGCGGCCGCTTCCGGGTGGTATTGCACGGAGAAGGCGCGACCGTCCACCAGCCGCACGCCTTCCACCGTGCCGTCGTTGGCGCAGACATGGCTGACCTCGGCCTTGCCGAACGGGGTGTCGAACTGTTCGCCGCGTTCGCCTTCCAGCGCGAACCCGTGGTTCTGCGCGGTGATCGAGACGCGGCCGGTCTCGTGCTCGACGACCGGGATATTGATCCCCCGGTGCCCGAACTTCATCTTGTAGGTGCCGCGGCCGAGCGCGCGGCCCAGGATCTGGTTACCGAAGCAGATACCGAACAGCGGCAGGCCCTTGTCGAGGATGCCCTGGGTGAGGGCCACGGCGGTATCGGCGGTCGCGGGGTCGCCCGGGCCGTTGGACAGGAACGCACCGTCCGGCTTCAGTTCCAGGATTGTGTCCAAGCCGGTGGAGGACGGCACCACATGGACCCGCATCCCGCGCTGGGCGAACATCCGTGGAGTGTTGGATTTGATGCCGAGGTCCACCGCGACCACCGTGAACCGGGGCTCTCCCTCGGGTTCGACGGTGTAGATCTCGTCGGTGCTGACCTCACCGGCCAGGTCGGCGCCGAGCATCGACGGTTGCCCGGTGACCCGGGCGAGCAGTTCGGCAGGTTCGGCGAGCGCGGGCCCGGAGAAGATTCCTGCCTTCATCGAGCCGCGGCTGCGCAGATGCCGCACCACCGCGCGGGTGTCGATCCCCGCGATACCGACGATGTTCTGCTGTTCCAGCCGGCCGGGCAGCGTGCTCGTCGCGCGCCAGTTGGAGTGCCGGCGGGCCGGGTCGCGTACGGCGTAGCCCGCGACCCAGATCTGTTCCGATTCGTCGTCCTCGTCGTTCCAGCCGGTGTTCCCGATCTGCGGGGCGGTGGCCACCACGATCTGCCGGTGGTAGCTCGGATCGGTGAGGGTTTCCTGGTAGCCGGTCATGGCGGTGCAGAACACCGCTTCACCGAGGGTCTGCCCCACCGCACCGTAGGCGGTGCCGCGGAAGATCCGCCCGTCCTCGAGGACCAGGGCCGCGGCTGCTGTCGTACTCGTCATTCGTCATCTCCCGTCGTTGCCCGCGCCCAGGCCGGATACACCGATTTGTCGTCGCCACGGAACCCGGTATCGATTTCGGTTCCGGTCGGCAGGGTCCAGCGGATCACCAGGACGCCGCCTTCGGTCATCACCTTGCCCGCATGCCCGCGTTCGGTCCGGATTGCGGTGATGGATTCCTCCGGTATCCAAATCGCGGTGGCGCCCTCACGTTCCAACAGGATTCCGTGCTCGTAGCGGGTCAGTTCCGCGGTGGCGCGGTAGCCCAGATCGCCGACCGCTATACGGTCCTGCCAGCTCGGCGCCATGGTGCTGCCGAGATAGAGACCGGTCGTGGGCTCCAATATCTGCGGCCCGGTCTCGGCCGGCACCGGCGGAAGTTCACCGATCCGATCCTGCTGCCGGGCGGCTCGGTTACGCCAGCCCCGGTACATGAGGAAAACGGCCAGCACCCACAGCACAACGCAGAGGGTGACCCACAGTGCCCGTTCCATCAGCGGCCTCCCACCGGTGCACCCGGCGCGATGGCCACCCCGTCGCGGGCGGTGATCCGGCCGCGCAGCAGTGTGCCGACGACCCGGCCGGGCAGCGTCATCGATTGATAGGGCGTATTGCTCGCGATACTGGCGAGGTCGTCGCCCTGCACTGTCCACGTCGCGTCCGGATCGACCAGCACGAGATTGGCCGGTTCGCCCACCTCGATCGGCCGACCGTGATCGTCGAGCCCGACGATTTCGGCGGGACGTTCGCTCATCACCCGCGCCACCCCCCGCCAATCGAGCAGTCCGGGCCGCACCATGGTCTCCACCACGATCGACAGCGCGGTCTGCAACCCGAGCATGCCGGGCCGGGCCGCCGCGAATTCGCAGCATTTGTCCTGTTCGGCATGGGGGGCGTGATCGGTGGCGACGCAGTCGACGATCCCGGCGGCCAGCGCCTGCCGCAAGGCCTCGGTATCCGAGCCTTCGCGCAGCGGCGGGTTCACCTTGTTCACCGCGTCATAGGTTTCCAGCCGGGCATCGGTGAGCAGCAGATGATGCGGCGTCACCTCGGCGGTGACCGCTATCCCCTGATTCTTCGCCCATGTCACCAGCTCGACCGTGCCCGCGGTCGACGCATGGCAGATATGGACCCGGGCACCGGCGTCCCGGGCCAGGAGCGCATCCCGGGCCACGATGGATTCCTCCGCGGCCCGCGGCCAACCGGCCAGACCCAGCCGCGCCGCCGTGGGCCCCTCGTGCGCGACGGCACCACGGGTCAGGCGTGGCTCCTCGGCATGCTGGGCGATCAGCACATCCAGCGAACGCGCGTATTCGAGGGCGCGGCGCATGATCAGCGGGTCGTGGACGCAGTGCCCGTCGTCGGAGAACATCCGGACCGCGCCGGCACCGGCGGCCATGGTGCCCATTTCGGCGAGTTGCTCGCCCGCGAGCCCGACCGTGACCGCACCCACCGGGTACACATCGACGAGCCCGACCTCTTGGCCACGCCGCCACACATGGTCGGTGATCACGTGGGAATCGGCGACCGGCGAGGTGTTGGCCATGGCGAAAACCGCGGTGTACCCGCCTAGCGCCGCGGCGGCCGAGCCGGATTCGATGGTCTCGGTGTCTTCCCGGCCCGGTTCGCGCAGATGCGTGTGCAGATCCACGAAACCGGGCAGCAGCACCCGGCCCTCGCCGGCGACGATTTCGGCGTCGTCCGCGCGCAGCCCGGTCCCGATCTCCCGGATCACCCCGCCGGCGATCAGCACATCGACCGGGTCACCCTCACCGTAGAGCCGGACCTCGGTGATCAGAACGGTGCCGGTATCCATGTTCACACTGCGCCCATCTGCCGTCCCCGGGTCTGACGCATTCACGCTGTATCCATCGGGCGCGACTGCGGACCCTCCGTGGTTACGCTCCGCTGCCGCCTCCGGGTCTGACGCATTCACGCTGTATCCATCGGGCGCGACTGCGGACCCTCCGTGGTTACGCTCCGCTGCCGCCTCCGGGTCTGACGCATTCACGCCGCGGCCTCCTGTACGCCGACCAGCAGGCGGAACAGCACCGCCATACGCATATGGACTCCATTCGTCACCTGTTGCAAGACGGCGGCACGCGGCGAATCCGCCACCGACGACGCGATCTCCATACCGCGCAGCATCGGCCCGGGATGCAGCACCACGGCATGCTCGTCGAGCAGCGCGACCCGCCGCTCGGACAGTCCGTAGCGCACCGCGTACTCCCGCGCCGACGGGAAGAACCCGCCGTTCATCCGCTCCGCCTGAACCCGCAGCATGAGTACCGCGTCGGCGCCGGGCAGTTCGGAATCCACATCCACCGAGACCCGCACCGGCCAGTCCTCGACCCCCACCGGCAGCAGTGTGCGTGGCGCCACCAGCACCACTTCCGCCCCCAGCGTGGACAGCAGGAAGGCATTGGACCGCGCGACCCGGCTGTGCAGGATATCGCCGACGATCACCACCCGCCGTCCGGCGATATCGCCGAGTCGCTGCCGCAGGGTCAGCGCGTCGAGCAGCGCCTGGGTGGGATGTTCGTGCATACCGTCACCGGCGTTGATCACCGCCGGAACAGCACTGCCCGACCTCCGCGACCAGTCCTCGAACCAGTGCGCGATCTGGTGCGCCGCACCGGAGGCGGGATGACGCACGATCAGCGCGTCGGCACCGGCGGCATGCAGGGTGAGCGCGGTATCGCGCAGCGATTCCCCCTTGGCGACCGAGGAACTGCTCGCGCTGACATTGATGACATCGGCACTCATCCATTTCCCGGCGACCTCGAACGAGACGCGGGTCCGGGTCGAGTTCTCGAAGAACACCGTCATCACCGTACGGCCGCGCAAGGTGGGCAGTTTGTGTACTTCGCGACCCAGCAGCGCCTGTTCGAACCGTTCCGCCTCGTCGAGCAAGGCGCCGGCAGCCGCGCGGTCCAGATCGGTCACCGTCAGTAGATGTCTCACTGTCCCTCCCCATGATGCAGGAAGACGCCGTCACGGCCGTCGTGTTCACTCAGCAGCACCGAGACATCCTCGGTGCGCGCGGTGGGCACGTTCTTTCCGACGAAATCGGCTCGAATCGGCAGTTCGCGATGCCCTCGGTCGACGAGAACGGCGAGTTGGACGGCCCGCGGCCGGCCCAGATCACGCAGCGCGTCGAGCGCGGACCGCACAGTGCGGCCGGAGAAGAGAACATCATCGATCAGGACCACCAGCGCGTCCTCGACCCCGCCCTCCGGCACCGAGGTCCGCTCCAGCGGGCGGTGCGGTTTGGTCCGAAGGTCGTCGCGATAGAGCGTGATGTCGAGGGAACCGAGGGCGGGTCGCACGCCGGAGAATTCCTCGATCTTGTCGGTGAGCCGGGCGGCGAGAGTCGTCCCGCGGGTCGGGATACCGATGAGCACCACGCGCGGGGCCCCGGGCTCGCCGGAATCGAGAGCGGTGCGTTCGATGATCTGATGCGCGATCCGCGCAATGGTCCGGCCGACATCGGAGGGGGACAACAGTTCCCGTCCCGCCGCTACCCATTCCGGCGTATGCCGCGCAACGGGTGGTGCCGCCTCGGCGCCGCCGGACGTGGCGGCCCGTTCTTCGGGCACAGCCATACCGACCTCCTTCCCCGCCTCACCGGACGGTCCGTTAAAGGATGTCTTACGCCGAGCAGCCTATCAGCCCGTGGACGACACTTTTCACCAGGTGAGGGCGCCGAACCGGCTGTGAGCGCGACCACTCACCACCGAAGTACCGGCCACTGTGAGCACGGTTACTCGTATCGCTGGGCACTCATTCGCGCACTGCCACGACATGCCCGACCGCCGGGTCGCCTCGCAGCCCGCTCGGCCGCCCGTAGGGTGCGATGAGCTCGTCCCAGGCGCGAAACGTCGTCCTCCAGCCATGTGCAGCAAACCACGACTCACCGTCGGGTCCCAGCCCGTTCACCGGCCGCCCCTCCGGGACCTCCAGGACCAGTTCGCGTAGTGCACGGTACTGCGGCGCGGCCGCGTCGACCTGGAATCGCCCGATCCCGAACCGGCTACCCGGCGCCGAGAGTCGTGTCGCCGTCTCCACCACCGTGTACGACGCCGCGCGCGGGACATAGCCGAGCACACCCTCGTCGACCCAGGCTGTCGGCACATCGGCACGGAACCCCCGTTCGAGCAGGACCCGTTCCCAGTCGCCGCACAGATCCGCGGCGACGATGCGGCGCGAACAGACAGGGTGGGCGCGATGGGCGCCGAGGACCGGCTCTTTGAAGTCGAAGAGTTCGGGTAGGTCCACCTCGAAGAATGCAATGTCGGGCGGGAGATCGAGGCGGAAAGCGCGGGTGTCCAGTCCCGCACCCAGCAGGACTACCTGCCGGCAGCCCGCCGCGATCGACTCCCGGACGTGCTCGTCGACGACTTCGACCGCGAGAGTACGGCCTTCGAAGTACTGCTCGGCCAGTCGCTCCAGGCCCGCCCAGCGACCGGCGTCGAATCCCGGCCGGGCAGCGCTGAGGAAAACCTCGGCCAGCGGATCCGCATAGAGACGGTCGGGCCGAGCGGTTTCGCGGGCCCGGATGAGCGCGACCCCGAGAGCGGTCATCGCGACACCGGCGGTCGGGACGGGTGCGGAAGCTCCGGTCATCGGTAACCCTTCCCCAGTAACTTACTTGTCGACCGGCAAGTAAACCAGGTTCCCCATCGGCCGGTCCGGATTCCGACCACCCCGATCGGCCGACGAATGAACCCCGACGCCGCGAGCCCATTGAGCTCCCTGCGGCGGACCGTCGAGCACAAAGATCGTCGATACCACGCAGACCGTCGAAACCGAGGAGATAGCGTTGGCCGGCCGGCGCAGCGATACCCGCGACCGCATCCGCGCAGTGGCGATGGAACTGTTCTCCGAGCAGGGCTACGAGAAGACTTCGTTGCCTCAGATCGCCGAACGTCTGGGCGTCACCAAAGCCGCGCTGTACTACCACTTCCGGACGAAGGAAGATATCGTCGCCAGTCTCTCCGACGACGTCCGGCGTGGTATCGACGAACTGATCGCATGGGCCGAAGCCACCCCACCCGGCCACGCCCGCACCGCGGAGATCCTCGACCGCTACGGAGCCCTGCTGCACGACACCGGCCGCGAGATGGTGCGGTTCATGCACGAAAACCAGCCCGCCTTCCGGGAGTTGGGTTTCGGTGCCGGCCTGCGCTGTCAGTTCCGGGTGATCGCCGATCTCATGACCGAACCCGAGCGCGCACCCATGGACGTCTTCCATGCCCGGCAGGCACTACTGGCGATCGGCTGGAGTACGGCAATGATGGGCGATCTCCCCTTGTCCGACGACGAATGCTTCCGCGCGGCAGTCGCTGTCGCCCAGGATATTCTGCGCAGAAACCGATCCCACGACAGCCATGACCGCGCCCCGGCTCAGGGGTGGCGGCCGCCGCACAGACCGGGTAAGCAGTAGCGCGAGAACAGTAACACCCGCAGCGACGCTCCTCGACGGGCGGAAGCTTCGACGGGTCACCGTCAGTGTGTCACCGCGCTTGTCCGGCCGCCGGACTCCGGCAGTTTCGCCACCGGCCGGCATCGTGCCGGGCGCGCCGGCCTGCCTTCCACACCGCATACCGGCGCGCTTTGCCGACGACGAGGCCGCGGTTGCGCATCTCCACGTAGAGGTCGCCGAGCGGGCAACAACCATGACACCCGGCGGCATCCACCCGCGGACCCCGCCGGCCGGAACCCGCCGATCGGACGATCCAGCGGAGTCGCCGGCCGTCGGCTCGAGTCGAACATACGTTCGCATATCGGATATGCTGGCGCCATGTCGGCACCCTTCCAGGGATCACTGTTCGATGGCTTCGGCGCGATCGAGCTCGAACCGCTCACGAATATCCGCCGCACACGTCTGACCGACGGCGCATGGGTCGACCTGCGGCCCGGCTGGCTGCGTGGTGCCGACGAACTCTTCGACCGGCTCGCCTCCACTGTCCCGTGGCGCGCGGAGCAACGGCCGATGTACGACCGCGTGGTCGATGTGCCGAGGCTGCTGTGCTTCTACGGCGAGTCCGCACCCCTGCCCGATCCCGTCCTCGACCGGGCGCGTGATGCGTTGAGCGAGCACTACCGCTCCGAACTCGGCGAACCCTTCCGAACCGCTGGACTGTGCTATTACCGCGACGGCCGCGACAGCGTGGCCTGGCACGGCGATACCCTGGGGCGCGGCGCAGTACAGGACACCATGGTCGCCATCCTGACACTCGGGGCGCCGCGCCCGCTGTTACTCCGGCCCCGCACAGGTGGCCCCGGTCTGCGGTTCCGGCCCGGGCACGGCGACCTGTTCGTCATGGGCGGCTCGTGCCAGCGCACCTGGGAACATGCGGTACCGAAATCGCGGCGGCCGACCGGGCCGCGGATCAGCATCCAGTTCCGCCCACGCGGCGTGCGTTGATCCTGCTATCTCCCGGCAGCGCGGGCATACCGCGGCGGCGGATTGCCGCGGCGCGGGACCAGAGCAACTCGGCTGCCTGCGGCGGTGCACCGGCCACACCACACCTCTCCGCCCGGGCCTGCCGGGCCGAAGCGACCATGCGGCGGTACTGCCGGAATATCTGCACTTCCCCGTCGGCACCTTCATCGAGGTACGTGTAATCCATACCCGCGCAGCTGTCGTCACCCAATCGTGCGATACCGACGGCCCAATCGCGTAACCACTCGCCGGAACCTGCGAGGACGAGCAAGCGACCGTACCGTTCGACGCGGCATCGGCCGCGAGGCGGCGCCGAATACTCGTCGGCACCTGCGAACATCCTTTCCCGCCACGCCGCCACTTCGGCCACTGCGGGTTCGAGGCCGAACGTCTGCCACCGCACTGTGCCGTCCGGCCGATCGCGTAGCGGTAGCCGGCGGCTCAATGCCGCAGCGGATTTACGCGTGAACACCGTACGGTCGGTGGGCACCAGGACGATCGGATCGGCGGGGGCGCCGTCGAACGGGTTGGGGTCGAGGTGGCGGGTATCGATCACCACGAGGGTGCCGGGCCGCCGCTGATACGACAGCCCCCACAGCAACCGGGACAGCACCCGGGCGCCGCGCCAGTCCGACAGGACATGCCACGTGTCATGGAAACGGTTGGTGGAGAATCGGAAATCGGTGCCGGGACGCACCGTGATCACGGTGCACACCCGCCCGTCGAGTACCAGCACACGACGATGCAGTTTCAGTCGGCCCTCGGTGGCCGCGACCCGGCGCGGCCTGCTCTTCCGCGCGGTCATATCACCTCCGGAGCACCTCGCGTATGCCGCCCAGAAAAGCATGATCACCGCGGCGCGGCAACGGGATTTCCCTGATGGCCGTGCCGTCAGGGAGTTCGCAGCACCGAATCCACCAGCTCCCGGACCGCCGCCGTCAGCCGGTCGGCCTGCCCGGAACGGGCCAGATCGGGCACGGTCGCACCAGCCAGCGAATCCAGCAGCAACCGGGCGACGATCTCGGCGTCCACATCCGGCCGAGCTTCTTCGAGCAGAGCCCTGAGGTGCTCATACCAGAACCTGTGCAATTCCTCGGTACGCGGATGCGGGGGCTCGGTCCGCAGGATCGTCATGAGTTCCAGGTTGTCGATCACCAGCCGGGCCATGGCATCGAGGAACGCGCGCAGCCGGTCGGCCGCGGGGGCCCCGGGGCCGAGCGGCGGCGGACCGTCGGCAACTCGCGCGCGAAGCGTGAAGGCGCTCTCGGCCACCATCGCGTGCAGTAGCCCGGCCCGATTGCCGAAACGATGGAAGATCGTGCCCTTCCCCACCCCGGCAGCCGCCGCGACCCGGTCCATGGTGACCCCTTCGGCGCCGTGTTCGGCGAGCAGCGCGGCGGTGGCATCGAGGATGGCGCGCCGGTTGCGGGCAGCGTCCGCACGTTCCTTTACCGGGGGCATGGCACCACCTTCGTTGACAAGTTGACCGCCGGTCCATATCTTGGCAGGGAAATAAATGGACCGTCAGTCAAGTTATGGAGTTTCCGATGCAGGCAATCGTAATGACAGGCAGCGGCGGGCCGGAGGTCCTGGTGCCGCGCGAGGTCCCGACACCACAGCCGGGCACCGGGGAAGTACTCATCCGCGCGACAGCGATCCCGGTCCTTTTCCCCGAGACCCTGCTGCGCTCCGGAGCCTTTCCCATGGTTACGCCCCCGCCGGTGGTATTCGGCCACCAGGTCGCCGGGGAGATCGTCGACGTGGGCGCAGAAGTCCCGCACGACCTCGTAGGCCGGCGCGTTGTTGCCGCGACCGCCGGGACGGGATCCTATGCCGAATTCGTCTGCACGCCGGCCGGGAACACAACGTTCGTTCCGGACGATGTGTCGGCGGACGACGCGGCGGCCACAATGATGAGCGGCTCGATCGCGGTGGCCCTACTGGAAGCGGCAAATCTGACCGGCACGGAGACAATCGTCGTAGAAGCCGGCGCCACCGGGGTCGGTAGCTATCTGGTTCAGCTGGTCCGTGAATTCGGCGCGGCACACATCATCGCCACCGCGGGCGGCGCCACCAAGACCGCGCACGCCCACACACTGGGAGCCGACCGGGTCATCGACCACCGGGCGGAACGATGGACGGAAACGCTCACCGCGGACGCGCCGGGCACCATCGACGTCGTTTTCGATTCCCTCGGCGGCACCGCTGCGGCGGAACTCCTCGGCGCCATGACGCCGGGCTCGGGCCGGATGCTCAGTTACGGCTGGCTTTCGGGCGCACCCGCACAGGTTTCGGCCACCGACCTGATCCCGAGCGGGCTCACCCTCACCGCCTGCGCGGGCCCCGCCTGGCAACAGCGGACCGACCGTGCCCGGGCCGGTACCCTCGCGCGGATCCCCGCACTGGCGCCACCGGTCGAGACCGTCTTGCCACTCGCGGCAGCAGCTCGCGGACACGAACTCGTGGAATCACGACGCCTGCTGGGCAAGGTCATCCTGCGGCCGGGCGCGACCGCTTGATCGCCGGATGGCCGAACCCTCGGCAGTCTCCCCGCCCGGGCAAGGTCAGCGCCGCAGGACGAAGAAGTATGGTTCGGACAGTCCGCGCATATCCATCACGCCGAGCAATGTCTCGTCGTCGACCCGCCGGAAATGGTCGATGATCGGCAGATGGTCGTAGACCATGGCAGCACTCACCACACCCCGGTACTCGATATCGCGTAGCCGCGCCGTCGGCTTCCGGGTGCGCAACAGCGGAGCGAGGGCGCGCAGTCTGTTCCGCACGGGCCGCAACCAGCGTGCCGGGAATTTGCCCGCCAGCGATAACGGAACCCGGCGCGGGTCCACCGCGAACACGGTGCCGCGTTCATCGGTGAAAAGCAGCGGGTGAACCCGATCGGGGGCGTCGAACTGTTTTCCGTACCAACCGGATTCGGTGAGTGTACCGTCCATCGGATGGCCGGTGGGCAGTTCGTCGCCACGCCAGCGGCCGGTGGTGACCTCGGCTACCGGGGCCGCCGGCAGGCTGTCGAAGATCTCCCAGGCCTGCGCGACGGTGCAACCACCGGCCGGCAGGAGGGTGGCTTTCTCGGTCATCGTCCGCACTCCTCGATATCAGGGACGTTGCGAGAAATAGCCTATCGTTCTCTCATCCCCGGCCGACGGCCGGTCAGCCCGTGATCTCCCATTCGAACACGGTCAGATCAGCGGCGCCGCTGGTGTTCAGCGGATCGGTGAACACCACCGCCTCGGCCTCCGCGCGCGATTCCGCGAGCACGATGTAGGCGCCGCCGGTGCTGTCGGTGAACGGCCCGCTTTCCTGCAGCATGCCCCGGGTACGGAGATCGCCCAGGAACTGCCGGTGCGGTTCACCGACGGCCGGGTCGTACGCGGGAGTCCGGATTGCCAGAACCAGATACTTCCGCACGTCAGTCGTCCGCTTGCGGTTCGGCCGCCCGCGTCGCCGAGGCGGCGGCACGGATCTGCGGCGCCACCAGAACCACCTGGCCCAGTACCCCGTTGACGAATCCGGGGGAATCGTCGGTCGACAACTCCTTGGCCAGCTCTACCGCCTCGTCCACCGCGACGATCGGCGGAACATCGGTGGCGTACAGGAGTTCCCATACGGCCACACGCAGAATCGCCCGGTCCACCGCAGGCAGCCGGGACAGTGCCCAGTCATGCAGATACGACTCGATGGTGCCGTCGACTCGGTCGAGGTCCTCGGCAATACCGTCGACCAGCGTCCGGGTGTAGGCGTGCACCGGAGCCACCGCCTGATCCCGGGCCGCGAGCTCGATCCGCTCGTCGGCCAGATCGGACGGATCGATATCGCGGGCTTCGGCCTCGAACAGCAGGTCCACCGCGCGGCGCCGGGCCTTGTGGCGGGCGCCGAGTTTCTTGTAGGCGGACTTCTTGTCCGCGGGCTGGTCGGCCACGGTCAGGAGTTGACTCGGCCCAAGTAGCTGCCGTCGCGGGTGTCGATACGGAGTTTGTCACCGGTGTTGATGAACAGCGGCACCTGGACCTCGGCGCCGGTCTCCACGGTGGCCGGTTTGGTGCCACCGGTGGAGCGGTCGCCCTGCAGGCCGATATCGGTATGGGTGACCTCGAGCTCCGCGGTGACCGGCAGTTCCACGTACAGCGGCGCGCCCTCGTGCATGGCAACCTGCACGGTCATGTTCTCCAGCAGGAAGCGGGCTTGCTCGCCGATCGTCGGCTCGGCGATGGACAACTGGTCGAAGGTCTCCCCGTCCATGAAGACGTAATCCGAACCGTCGTGGTAGAGGTAGGTCATATCCCGGCGGTCGACGGTGGCGGTTTCCACCTTCACGCCGGCATTGAAGGTTTTGTCGACGATCTTGCCGGACAGCACGTTCTTCAGTTTGGTCCGTACGAAGGCAGGACCTTTGCCCGGCTTGACGTGCTGGAATTCGACGATCTGCTGGAGATTACCGTCGATCTTCAGCACGAGGCCGTTCTTGAAGTCGCTGGTGTCCGCCACTGTGTTCGGGTCTCCTCGGTTCTCGGGCGACCGGCGTCATCCGACGACGGTCAGGTCTTTGCTGGTGTTGGTGAGCAGTTCGGGGCCCCCTTCGCGCACCACGAGCGTGTCCTCGATCCGGACCCCGCCGCGGCCGGGAAAGTACACACCTGGTTCGACGGTCACCGCCACGCCAGACAGCAGTGTACCCGTGCCCGTTTTTGCGATGCCGGGTGCTTCGTGGATACGCAGCCCCACCCCGTGCCCCAATCCGTGCACGAACAACGATCCGTGCCCGGCGGCGGCGATCACCTCCCGGGCGGCGGCGTCCACATCGGCACACGGAATACCGGGGCGCAGCGCTTCCCGGCCGGCGCGCTGGGCGGCACGTACCAGGTCGTAGACCTCGCGTTGCCAGTCCGCAGGCTCGCCGAGCACGAACGTACGGGTCATATCGGAGTGGTACCCGCCCACGACCGCGCCGAAATCGATCTTCACGAAATCACCCCCGGCCAGTACGGCGTCGGTGGGCCGATGGTGCGGAATCGCGGAATTCGCCCCGGCGGCGACGATGGTCTCGAAGGCGATTCCGGCGGCCCCGCGTTCGAACATGGCCCATTCGAGATCCCGGGCGACCTGGCGTTCGGTGCGTCCCGGGCGCAGCTTGCCCGTCTCCAGCAGCGCGGCCAGCGCCTCGTCACCGACCGCGCAGGCCGCGCGCAACCGGTCCACTTCGTATTCGTCCTTGACCATGCGCAGTTGCTCGATCAACCCCGGTGTGGCGACGAAATCGAGTCCGGTACCGAGCTCGACGAGACCACGGTGCTGATCAACGGTGACGATATGGCTTTCGTAGCCCAGTCGGCCGAATTGCCATTCCCCGGCCAATTCGGCAACCCGCCGTGCCACCGCGCGAGCGATCTCGGCCCGCAGATCGGGAACCTGCTCGGCCACCTGAGTGTCGTAGCGACCGTCCGTGGCGATCACGGTGCGATCCTCCGCACCCGCCGCATCCCACGAATGCACCAGCAGCGCGGCATTGGAACCGGTGAAACCCGTCAGATAGCGGATGTTCACCAGATCGGTGACCAGGAGGCCGTCGATCTCGTTCTCGACCAGCAGGTTGCGCAGCAGGCCCCGCCGCGCGGCGTAATCGGGCCCCTCCTGGGTGCCACGACCGGAATCAGCAGACATGCGACAAAAGTACCGCCGACCCCCACCCGCCACACAGGGCCGGCCGCAGCGAACTCGGCGAACACGATCCGGAAAACACCGTATTCACAGTGCGCGGCGGCGGCTCCGGTTGTCCACAGATCACCACGGAGCCGCCTGCCGAGCCGATATCACCGGAATCGTGAACGGTGTGACCGTACCTTTCTTTCTCCTCTTCGCCGGCTGGTGCGGGGTACTGGCAGGCTTCGATATCCGTAGCCGGCGACTGCCGAATCCGCTCACGCTGACGGGCGCATCGGCCGTACTGGCATACGCGGCGTCGGCCGGGCAGTTGGGCGCCGCGCTACGCGGTGCGGCGCTGCTGGCGATTCCCTATCTGGTGTTCCATCTACTACGGCCCGCGGCGCTGGGTGCCGGCGATGTGAAACTTGCGGTGGGGCTGGGCGCCGCTGCCGCTCTCGGTGGCGCGCAGGCCTGGATCTGGTCGGCTCTCGCGGCACCGCTGCTCACTGCCGCGGTCGCGATCGGACTGCTGATCGGGCAGCACCTCGGCCCGCACCTGCTCCCCGAGATCCGGACGTCGGGCCGGCCGCATGTCCCGGCACGTGCGCGCTCTCCCGGCGACCCGATCGCCGCCGTACCGCACGGGCCCTCCATGTGCGCCGCGACACTTCTGGGCCTGGCCCTGTGGTGATCCCCCGGCAACCCGATACGGCCACGCGCGGCAGGCCCGATGAGCACCGCCGACCGGCTGCCCCGGGCCCGGCGCCGACATGGGAAGATGGTCGGCGTGCTGCGCTGGATAACTGCTGGAGAATCCCACGGACCCGCTCTCGTCGCCCTTCTGGAAGGAATGGTCGCCGGAGTCGAGGTGACCTCGACGGAGATCTCCGCACAGCTGGCGCGCCGCCGGCTCGGTTACGGTCGCGGCGCCCGGATGAAGTTCGAGGCCGACAAGGTCACCGTGATCGGCGGCGTCCGGCACGGACGCACCATGGGCGGACCGGTAGCGATCGAGGTCGCGAATTCGGAATGGCCCAAGTGGACCACGGTGATGTCGGCCGACCCGGTGGACGAGGCCGAACTCGCCGATCTCGCCCGCAACGCCCCGCTGACCCGGCCACGCCCCGGCCACGCCGACTATTCGGGAATGCTGAAATACGGTTTCGAGGACGCCCGTCCGGTGCTGGAACGGGCGAGTGCCCGGGAAACCGCGGCCCGGGTCGCGGCCGGCACGGTGGCGCGGGCCTTCCTGCGCCAGGCGCTCGGGGTCGAGGTGATCTCGCATGTGGTCGCCATCGGCACCGCGGCCAACACCACCGGTGTGGTACCCACCGCGGCCGATCTGGCCGCAATCGACGAAAGCCCGGTGCGCGCCGCCGATACCGCGGCCGAGGCGGCCATGATCGCCGAGATCGAGGCGGCGAAGAAGGACGGCGACACCCTGGGCGGTGTCGTCGAGGTGGTCGTCGACGGGCTGCCGATCGGCTTGGGTTCGTTCACCAGCGGAGAGAATCGGCTGGATTCGCGACTCGCGGCCGCACTCATGGGCATCCAGGCGATCAAGGGTGTCGAGGTCGGCGACGGTTTCGAGACGGCGCGCCGGCGGGGCAGCCGAGCCCACGACGAGATGCGGCCGGGCCCTGACGGTGTCCTGCGCTCGACCAACCGCGCGGGTGGCCTCGAGGGCGGGATGACCAATGGCGAGGCGCTGCGGGTACGGGCGGCGATGAAACCCATCTCCACCGTGCCGCGTGCCCTGTCCACCGTCGATATGGCCACCGGCGCGGAGGCTTCCGCGATCCATCAGCGCTCCGATGTCTGCGCGGTTCCGGCGGCCGGGGTCGTGGCCGAATCCATGGTCGCGCTGGTGGTGGCCCAGGCGGTGCTGGAGAAGTTCGGTGGCGATTCGATCGCCGAAACGGTGAGCAACCTCGACGGCTACGTGAAGCGGATCAGCGCTCGCCCGCATCTGACCCCGGGCGAACACGTCGCCGACCCGGCGTAATGTCCGCGCACGCCGATTCGCACGGTCCGCGAGTGGTGCTGGTCGGGCCGCCGGGGGCGGGCAAGACGACGATCGGCCGGAAACTGGCCCGCGAATTGGACGTCGAACTCTACGACACCGATGCCGGTATCGAGGAGGCCGCCGGACGCGGTATTCCCGAGATCTTCGCGGCCGACGGCGAACCCGGATTCCGGCGCCTCGAAGAAGAGGTGGTGGGCCGGGCGCTGCGCAGCGAACGGGGTGTCGTCTCCCTCGGCGGCGGCGCGGTGCTGTCCGAGAAAACCCGGGCTCTTCTGCGCGAATGCACGGTGGTATATCTCGAGATCAGTATCGCCGAGGGTCTCCGTCGTACCGGCGCCACGAACACCCGGCCGCTGCTCGGCGGTGCCGACCCGGGCACGAAATACCGCGAACTGATGCGCTTCCGGCGACCGCTCTACCGTGAGGTCGCTTCGGTACGGGTACGCACCGACGGGCGCAGTCCGGGCCGGGTCGTCCGCGCGATCATGGGGAAACTCGGCCTCGAGCCGGTTCACCCGGAAACAACGGAAACCGGCCTCCCCGCCGACGTCGCCCCGCAGCGTTCGAGCCGGTCGCGAGCACGGCGCCGGGCACGCGCACGAGCCAGGCGAGCGGCCGCAGCACAGCAGGCGCCGGCCGGACCGTCCGCTACGAACACTCCTGCGGCCGAAACCGGAGGCAAGAACGACGCGGAGCCGGCCGAAGGTGAAGGTTCGGGCACGTCCGGCAGGCCGGCGGGCCGCACCGAATCCACCGATACCGGTCTGCGCACCCCGGGCCGCTCCCGGCGAGCGCGGGCCAGGCGGGCGCGGGCGCGCAGGCAACAACGTGAACAGGCCGAGCAGGCCCAGGTCGAGCAGGAAAAGACAGGAACGGAGCAGTCCAGGTGACAGAACCGACGCGTATCGAGGTCCGCACCGCCCAGCCCTATCCGGTGATCATCGGCCGCGGTTTGCTCGGTGATCTCGTCGAGGCCGTGACCGGCTCCGGTGGGGTGCGCACCGTCGCCCTCTTCCATCAGCCGTCACTGGTCGAAACCGCCGAGGTGGTACGCGCGTCGCTGGCCGAGGCCGGACTCGACGCACATCGGATCGAAATACCCGACGCAGAGGCGGGCAAAGAACTCGCTGTCGCCGGTTTCTGCTGGGAGGTGCTGGGCCGGATCGGCCTGACCCGCAGCGACGTGGTGGTCAGCCTCGGCGGCGGTGCGGCCACCGATCTCGCCGGTTTCGTCGCGGCGACATGGATGCGCGGGGTGAAGATCGTGCATGTGCCCACCACCCTGCTGGCCATGGTGGACGCGGCGGTGGGCGGTAAAACCGGGATCAACACCGAGGCCGGGAAGAACCTGGTGGGATGCTTCCATGAGCCGTCGGCCGTCATGGTCGACCTGGTGACCCTGGAAACGGTGCCGCGCAACGAGATCATCGCCGGGATGGCCGAGATCATCAAGGCCGGTTTCATCGCCGATCCGGTGATCCTGGACCTGATCGAACACGATCCGCAGGCTGCCCTCGACCCGACCGGCGAGGTGCTGCCGGAACTGATCCGGCGCGCCGTCGCGGTCAAGGCGGACGTCGTGGCCGCCGATCTCGAGGAATCGGCGCTGCGGGAAATCCTCAATTACGGACACACCCTCGGTCATGCCATCGAGCGCCGGGAACGCTACCGCTGGCGCCACGGCGCAGCAGTCGCGGTGGGCCTGGTCTTCGCCGCCGAGTTGGGCCGGCTGGCCGGTCGCCTCGACGATGCCACTGCCGACCGGCATCGCAGCATTCTGCATAGTGTTGGCCTGCCCACCACCTACGATCCCGATGCCCTGCCCCAACTCCTCGAGGGCATGCAGACCGATAAGAAGACCCGCTCCGGGGTCCTGCGGTTCGTGGTACTGGACGGCCTGGCCAAACCGGGCCGCCTGGAGGGCCCTGATCCCGCGCTCCTCGCCGCCGCGTACTCGGCCGTGGCCGGAGCCGGCTCCGGTGGCGGCAGTGCCATCCTGCTCTGACAGGCTCGGGGCACGGTCCGGCGCCATCGTGCCCGCCTGAACCGCGCCGGCCGCCATGCCCCCTAGCAGTTGATCGCCGAGTCGGCTGGTGACGCCGCGATCTGCCGGTCACTTCGCCTCGGCGAATACGGTGGTGGTGCCGGTGCCACCCGCTGCCCGGGCGCCCTGCAGGCGTGCTGGTCTGTACCCCGCGACCGGCACTGTACGTAGAAATACGTAACCGGTTCGCGCGCACATGCCGATGTCCGGTCGAGAGGCTCACGCCTAGCGTCGCCGGTATGCGAAAGGTTGCTTATTCGGCGGTCGGACCCGCCCTGTTCGCGGGCCTGGCTGTGCTCGCATTCGGCGGTATCGGGGTGGAGACGCTGATCGTCTACCCGAATGTGTTCCACGACGTACCCGATTCGCTCGCCGAGGCGAGCGCATTCTTCGACGTGGTCGGCCCCGGGCATGTTCTCCCGCCGCTGGGTGCACTGACCGTCCTCGCGGCGTTGGTGGCCGTCGGTACAGCCTGGCGGGTGACCGCGGCCCGGGGATGGCTGGGCGCCGGGCTGCTCACCCTCGTCGGTGGCGAGTACTTGTTCTCAGTCCTGTATTTCTGGCCGCGCAACGAGATCATGTTCGACGAAGGCGCTGCGGTACACAGTGTGGAGTTTCTCCGGCAGACAGCCACCGAGTTCGAAACCGCGCACTGGTTCCGGCTGGCCGGCAGCGGCATCACGGCAGCTCTCGCGGTGATCGGCTTTCTTCGGGCCTACCGGGAGCATGTGCGACGGGAGGGGTCGGCATGATGCGCCGGCCTGTCATCGGTATGCACCCCTGGATCGTCGTCGCGCTCGCCGGGCTCGGTGTTCCGCGGGTGGTGGCACACGATCTCGGCCTCGCCGGGCCCGTCGCGAACTCGGTACTGGTCTTTGTCCCGCTCGCCATATGGGTCGGCTGGGTGTTGTGGCGCCGAGTCCCCCCACTGCCTGCCCTGGTAGTGGTCGGTGTCGTCTACGGCATTCTGCTGGCGATCACCCATCAACTTCTTTGGCTGGATGCATTCGACAGTGCCCCACCGGAACTCGGCGGAAACCTCGCCGGGTATTTCTCCCCCACGGCAGAGCAGGTCATCGTGCGGCTGGCATCGGCGGGCAGCAGCATTGTCACGGGCGTGCTTCTGGGGACGGTCACCGGAATCGTGGCCTGGGTGCTCGCCCGGATCGCCGGACGCACCGATCGGAATGCGGACGATACCCGGCGGTGAGCCGGACACTGTATCGGCGACGCCTCGACGCCTGCGCGGACCGAGCCGGCCCGGAAGGAGAGCACGGTGAACCGAGCCGGTGATCCGGAGGCCGCCGTATTGCGGACCGCCGCCATTCGCGACGCTGTGCGGATGCGCTCGACGTCATCGGCCACCCAGTCCACGCCGCCCCGGGGGCAGGGTTCTCCCGGCGACCGGTCCGCGAAGCTGGTCGATATCGTTCTGGCGATGGCTGTGCTGGTCGCGGTCGGCGCAGCGATCTCCGCCGACGTCGGCGGCCCCGGGGCGGTACCCGTGCCGGCGTACCTGTTCGGTGTGTTGTTCAGTGCCCTGATCCTTGCGCGGCGACGTAGGCCGGTAGCCGTCCTGGTGGTCTCTGCGATCGCACTGGTGGGTTACTACATGCTCGGCTACCCGCCGATCGGGCTGGCCCTTCCACTCGCCGCCGCACTGTTCTCCGCGGCCGAGTGTGGACGGCTGTATTGGGCGGCAGTTACCGCGACCGCGCTGCTCTTCCTCTCCACGGCCGTTCGTCTTCACCATGGTGACGATCCCGGCTTCGTCCTCGGCATCGAGTTGCCCGCCTCGGCCGCGTTGATGGCGGCGGTTATCGCGCTGGGCGACAGTATCCGGTCACGCCGCGGCTGGCGTGCCGAATTGGTCAAACAGGCCGCGGCTGCCGCTGCGGAGCGAGAGCAGGAAGCGCGAAGACGGATCGCGCAGGAGCGGGTGCGGATCGCCCGCGACCTGCACGACCTGCTCGCGCATACTGTGTCGGTGATCGGCCTGCACACCGACGTGGCCCGGGAAGCGCTGCGTACGGATCCCGCGACCGCCGAGAACTCGCTGGCGGCGGTGCGCGCCGCGTGCCGGACCGCGGGCCGCGAATTGCGCGCGACGCTGGATGCCCTCCGTGAACCCGGTAACGACCCGGGGCGTCCGCTGTCTCCGGCTTCGGCACGCCTGACCGAGCTCGTCGCCGCTACCGGCTCCACCGGGCTCACCGTGGAACTCCAGGGCGCGGAATCGGCCGACCGATTGCCGGCAGTTGCCGGTGACACGATCTTCCGGCTGGTCCAGGAATCACTGAGCAACGTGCTCCGGCACGCTGCGGCCCGACACGCCACAATCGAACTGCGACAGGAGCGCGAGAGCATTCTGGTGCGCGTGACCGATGACGGCCGGGGCGGTACCGGCCGGCCCGGCACGGGCTGGGGCATCATCGGAATGCGTGAACGAATCGCCCTACTGGGCGGCACCCTGCGGGCGGAACCGATACATGGAGTTGGATTCGTGGTCGAAGCACGGCTACCCGTACGGGATTCGGCATGATCCGCGTCGCAGTGGTCGACGATCAGTACTTGATCCGAGAAGGCCTGTGCGCATTGTTGCAACGCGCCACCGATATCGAGGTCGCCGGCCTCGCCGGTACCGGCGAGGAAGGGGTTGCGCTCGTGTCCCGTACCCGCCCCGATGTGGTGCTCATGGACATCCGGATGCCAGGTGGCGATGGTCTCGACGCGACCCGGCGGATCGTCGCCGACCCCGGACTGCGACACGTCCAGGTCATCGTCCTCACCACGTTCGATACCGACGACAATATCCTCGAGGCGATGCGGGCCGGCGCAGCCGGATTCCTGTTGAAGGATATCGATCCCGAGGAGCTGCGAACAGCCGTGCGAACGGTCGCCGCCGGGGAGGCGCTGCTCGCGCCTGCTGTCACCCGCCGGGTGATGCGGGCGGCAGCGCAGGCCGCCGGGCCGAGCATGCACGCAGCGGAGCTGCTCGAGCGACTGACTCCGCGTGAGCGTGAGGTCCTGCTCGCTGTGGGGACGGGCCGCTCCAACATCGAGATCGGTGCCGCCCTGCATATGAGCCCAGCGACGGCCCGTACCCATATCGGCCGATTACTGGACAAACTGGAGGCGCGCGGCCGCGCCGAACTGGTGGCGATCGCCTATGAGACCGGCCTCATCGTGCCCGGTCGCCGATCGATCTCAGGCAGCTGAACCGGCCGGCCGGAATCCGGCGGTTCCGGTTGTCCGGCTCTGTTCCCGGCGCGCCAGCCGCCGGCCTACAGCTACGCCGATGAGGGCCGGGACGAAGATCAGCAGCACGATGAACGCGGACGCGGCGGTCGCCTCGAAGAGCAGCCCGGCATCGCCCAGGTCGACCCGCGGAATGAAATCCAGCAGCCAGGACACGAGGCCACAGCCGATACCGCCGGCCACCGCGGCCTGCAGCCACAGAATCGTCAGGTCGGCGCCGCGTTCCGGATTGGGGTTGGCCCGCCGGTCCGCCCGGCCGTCCACCAGACCCCACGCGACCGCGGCACCGATCAACACCACCAGGCAGAGCAGTCGCAGCCACACCCCGAAGGTCGGGACGAACCCCATCGCGAATCCGAGGAGTACTCGCAGCACGACGGCCAGCCCACCGAGCGCCAGTGCCCGCAACAACCACGCAGTCATGCCGATCACCATAACCCCCTTCGGCGCAAAGCTAGAACCGGTTACAGAATATCGGTGGCAAACGGTGGCTCGCCGGGCGATCAGTCCAGGTCGGACATTGCCGCTGCCATCGCTGCCCGCGGGGCCGGTTCTCCGGTGAACTGCTCGACCTGCCCGTAGGCCTGTTCGAGCAGCATCTGCAGACCGCCGATCACGGTGTGACCGGCCGCCGCCACCGCCTCCGCAAGAGGGGTCGGCCAAGGGCTGTACAGGGCGTCCAGTACCACGGGAGCCGCTGCCACGGAGTCGGCGATACCGGCAGCCGCCTGATACGGGACAGTGCTGACCACCGCCCCGGCCGCCGCGCAGCGCCGGGCCAGCTCGGGCGCATCATCGAAACCGATCACCTCGGTTGCCGCGCCGAGTTGCGCGGCGAGTTCGCGCGCACCGGCAGCCCGGCCCGCGTCGCGCGCCACGATGGTCACCCGCCGGGCGCCGAGTCCGGTGAGCGCCAGCAGCGCCGGACGGGCGGTCCCGCCTGCGCCGAGTACGACCGCTTCGGACAACCCGGTCACACCGCCGCCCCGCAACGCGCCCAGCACACCGTCCACATCGGTGCAGTCCGCCCGCCAGCCGGACTCGGTCCGGACCAGGGTGTTGGCCGATCCGACGAGCACCGCTCGTTCGGTGCGTTCGTCCGCGTAGGCCAACGCGGCTTCCTTGCCCGGCATGGTCACCGACAGACCGACCCATTCCGGGCCCAGTCCGTCCACCAGCCGTGGCAGGCCCGCAGCAGTGCATTCGATCCGGTCGTAGGTCCAGTCCAGGCCGAGCGCCCGATAAGCAGCCAGATGAAGCTGCGGCGAGCGGGAATGGGTGATGGGACTGCCCAGTACGGCCGCCCGCCGCGATCCGGCGGCCGATGACGCTCCCGCCGGTCCGGAACGCTGCGCAGGACCGGAATTCACCGTCGAGTTATCGGCACCCGATTCAGCGCCCACTGTCGAGAATCCCGCTTTCCAGTGCCAGTTCGATATTCTCCAGATGCTCGCCATAGCTCTCGGTGAACAAGGTCGTGCCTTCTTTGTCCACCGTGACGAAGTACAGCCAATCACCGGGTTCGGGTTTCTCCATCGCCTCCAGCGCGCCGATGGAGGGAGCGGCGATGGGCGTGGCCGGCAGCCCGGCCATGGCATAGGTGTTCCACGGGGTGGTCTGCGCGCGATCGGCGTCGGTCGTAGCGACCTCGGTCTTGTCGAGCGCGTAGTTGACCGTGGAATCGAACTGCAAGGGCTGGCCGATCTCCAGCCGGTTGACGATCACCCGGGCCACTTTGCTCATATCCTGAGGCAGCGCTTCGCGTTCCACCAGGGAAGCGCCGATCAGCGTTTCGTAGGGGCTCAACCCGTTGGCGGCCCCGGATTCGAGCACCCCGGTCTCCTCGTAGCGCGCGGCACTTTCGCTGACCAGTTTCCGGAGGATCTCCTGGGCGGAACTGTTGGGGTCGAAATCCCAGCTGCCGGCGGCGATCAGGCCCTCGAGCTGCCGCCGCCGGTCGGGTACCTGCCGGACGGCGTCCATCGCCCATTCCGGCACTCCGAGCGCGGCCAGATCGGCACCGGCACCGGCCTCTTCCAGTTGTTCGTAGGTGACGCACCGGCGTTCGGTGTCGGCGCCGACACAACTGGCGGCGGCGATCTTGGTATAGATCCCCTCCTTACGGGCACCGGTGTTCACATCGTGCTGATCGTGTAACTGCCGGCCCTCGGAGATGACCAGATTGCCCACGCGGGCTTCCGGAGATACCAGCGCCGCGACGGCGTCGCGGCCCGGACTCCGTTCGGGAATGGCGTAGTACCCGGGCTGTACAGAACTCATCCCCGCGTTCTGTACCGCCGCCTCGTAGAACGCGGCCGAACTGGCCACCACACCGGCTTCTTTCATCGCCGTGGCTATCTCGGTGGCCGTATCACCGGACGCCACATGGACGATCACCGGTGCGCCACCCGGGCCGGCGAAATCTTCCGCCGGGGTGTAGCGATTGACGAGTTTGTACACACCGGCGCCGAGGATCAGGACGAGGACCACCGCACCGGCCACCCAGAGCAGCTTCCGGCGGCCACCGTCCTGTTGCTCTCGGGCCCGGCGGGCTGCCGCCCGGCCCCCGCGGCGAGGCGCCGGCCGGGCACCGGCCCGGCTGCGCGACCGCGACCGCGGCTCGGGCTCGGCGTCGTCGTAATCGTCCTCGTCGTCGATGTATTCGTCCTCGTCGACGTAACGGGGAATGACCGCGGTGTCGTCGTCCTCGTAGGGATCCCAGCCGGTATCCGGCTCAGCGTCCCGTCCGGGATCGTCGGCTACCGGCGTGGCGGCCGACCGGCGGGATCGCTCCCAGGCCTTGTCGTCGCGGCGGTATCGCCGCTCGGCCTCACGCTGCCGGAATCGCGCCTCCGCCTGCGCCCACCGATCCGTCATTCATCGTCTCCGAACAACGCGGTCCGTTCCGCGTCCTCGGCCGACCTCATCATCGAACTCCGTTCGTCCAACCAGCTCTGCAGGATCGAAACAGCAGCCGCCTGGTCGATCACCTGCCGCTGTCCACGTGCTCGGACACCGCTGTCCCGCAGAGCGCGTGCAGCAGACACCGTAGTCAAACGTTCGTCGGAAAGGCGGATCGGCACTTCGGGCAGCGAGTCGCGCAACTTTCCGGCGAACTCTACCGCCAGCCGGGCCGCGGTCCCACTGTCGCCGCGCAAGGTGCGCGGCAGCCCGACGATGATCTCCACCGCCTCGTATTCCGCCGCGATCGCGGCGATCCGCGCGATATCCGCACCGGCGGCCACCTTTCCGCCCGCACCGCGCGCGGTGGAACCGCCGGATGTGCGTCCGGACCGGCGGCCCGGTGAACCCGCTCGGGGCACGGTCTCCACCGGGGTGGCCAGAACACCGTCGGGGTCGCTGGCCGCCACGCCGATCCGGACACTGCCCACGTCGATGCCCAGTCGCCGGCCGCGGCCGGGATCGGAACCGGGGTGTGGCCGGTCGACCGGGGTACCGGCGCCGGAACCAGCCGCCATCAGCGGGCGTGTGCGCCGATATGATCCCGGACCGCCGCCAGGCCCGCCTCGATACCCGACGGGTCCGAACCCGCCCCCTGGGCCATCTCCGGCTTACCACCCCCGCGGCCGGAGATGCTCGGGCCGAAGACACCGACCAGCGCACCGGCGGCGACACCCAGTTCCTGGGCCGCCTTGTTCACCGTGACGACGAACGGCACCTTTCCCTCGTTATTTCCGAGCAACACCACGACGGCGGGCGTGGAGCCCAGCCGGCCGCGGATATCGGTGGCGAGGGTGCGCAAATCACCGGCTGCCACGCCTTCCGGAGCGGCGGCGGCCACCAGCAGTACATCACCGATTCGCTGCGCCGCATCGGCATAGGAACCGGCCGAGGACAGCACGGCGGCGACTTTGGTCCGTTCGAGTTCCTTCTCGGCGACCTTCAGCCGGTCCACGAGCTGTTCCACCCGCCCCGGAACTTCGTCGGAGGGCACCTTCAGCATGGCTGCGACACCGGCCAGCAGCGCCCGCTCCTTCGCCAGATGCCGGTAGGAATCCAGCCCCACGAACGCCTCCACGCGACGCACCCCCGAACCGACCGACGATTCCCCGAGCAGGGTGATCGGGCCGATCTGCGAGGAATGCCCTACGTGGGTGCCACCGCACAGCTCCATGGAGAACGGTCCGCCCATCTCCACCACTCGCACGCGGTCACCGTAGTTCTCGCCGAACAAGGCCAGCGCCCCCATTTCGCGAGCCTTGGGCAGATCGGTGACGAAGGTGTTCACCGGGTAGTCGGCGCCGACACCGTCGTTGGACACCGCTTCGATATCGGCCTTCTGCTGTTCGGAGAGCTGGCCCTGCCAGTTGAAATCGAAGCGCAGATACCCGGGCTTGTTCATCGAACCGGCCTGTACCGCGTTGGGGCCGAGGACCTGCCGCAGCGCGGCATGCACCATATGGGTGCCGGAATGGCCCTGGGTGGCGCCGCGCCGCCAGGCGGGATCGACCTGGGCGAGCACCACATCACCCTCGGTGATCTGCCCCTGGTCGACCGTGCACCGGTGCACCCAGAGCTTCTTCGCGATCTTCTGCACATCGTTGACGATGAGTTTGGTGCCCGCGGCGGTGATCGTGCCGCGATCGGCGATCTGACCGCCCGATTCGGCGTAGAGCGGGCTGCGGTCCAGGATCACCTCGATATCGGTACCGGCGACCGCGGTAGGTACCCGGACCCCGTCGCCGATGAGCGCGAGCACCCGGGCCTCGGAGGTCAGCTCGTCGAATCCGGTGAACTCCGTATCGCCTCGATCGACCAGTTCCTTGTAGACGGACAGGTCGGCGTGGGCGTGCTTACGAGCGTGCGCGTCTTCCTTGGCCCGCTGCCGCTGTTCGGCCATCAGCGATCGGAAACCCGCCTCGTCGACGGACAAACCGGCTTCGGACGCCATCTCGAGCGTCAGGTCGATGGGGAAACCGTAGGTGTCGTGCAGAGTGAAGGCGTCGGCTCCGGAGATCCTGCCGGTCTTACCGGACGGGGTGGCCGCCTTGACTTCCTCGACGGTTTCGTCGAACAGCCGCGATCCGGTGGCCAGTGTCTTACGGAAGGCCGTCTCCTCCCCGACCGCGACCGTTTCGATCCGCGCGAAATCAGTGGACAGTTCGGGATAGGACGGCGCCATCAGCTCGCTCACGACCCGCATGAACTGGCTCATCACCGGTTGTTCGGCACCGAGCAGCCGGGCCGAGCGCACGATCCGGCGCAGCAGCCGCCGCAGCACGTAACCGCGCCCGTCGTTGCCCGGGTTGACGCCGTCGGCGATCAGCATCGCGGACGTACGCGCATGATCGGCGATCACCCGGAAACGCACATCGTCGGCGTGTTCGACACCGTAGGACCGGCCGGTGAGTTCCTCGGCCCTGTCGATGATGGGGCGCAGCAGATCGGTTTCGTAGACATTGTCGACACCCTGGAGCAGCAACGCGATGCGCTCGATACCCATCCCGGTGTCGATATTCTTCTTCGGCAGCACACCGATCGGCGGATGCCCGAGTTTGGGACTGTCCTCACCGCGGATGTCCTGCATGAAGACCAGGTTCCAGATCTCGAGGTAGCGGTCCTCGTCGGCCACCGGCCCGCCGTCGCGCCCGTATTCCGGGCCGCGGTCGTAGTAGATCTCGGAGCAGGGCCCGCCGGGACCTGGCACGCCCATATCCCAATAGTTGTCCTTACCGTCGCGGAACTGGATCCGCTCATCGGGGATACCGGCCACCTTGCGCCAGAGTTCGGCGGCCTCCGGGTCGGCCTCGTAGGCGGTGACCCAGATACGCCCGGGATCGAACCCGTAGCCACCGTCCTCCTGGGACCTGGTGATCAGTTCCCAGGCGAAGCGGATCGCGTCTTCTTTGAAGTAATCCCCGAAGGAGAAATTACCCGCCATCTGGAAGAAGGTGTTGTGCCGTGTGGTGACGCCGACTTCCTCGATATCACCGGTGCGCACGCATTTCTGCACACTGGTCGCGCGTGGATACGGCGGCGTCTGCTGACCGAGGAAATACGGTTTGAACTGCACCATGCCCGCGTTCACGAACAGCAGGTTCGGGTCGTCGAGAATCAGCGATGCACTGGGCACCTCCGTATGCCCGGCACGAACGAAATGGTCCAGGAATCGCCGTCTGATCTCGTGGGTCTGCACAGATACTCAGCCTACCGGGGCGGTGCACGTGAATTATCACCGAGCCGGGTAAGGCATACCACCCCCGGTCGTTGCGCCCCCGCGCGCCGGCACCCATGGGCTCCGGCACAGCACCAGCAGACACGGATGGCGCCGGTAGTGTCCGGGCCGCTTTCCGGCGGTGGGTACGCAGCAGTGGAAGCCTGGGGGCCGGGCGGCGATATGTCTCCGGCCCGGCGCACCGTCCGCGCGTACCTTTGCCCGGCTACGGCTCGGCTAAGGCCTGCTGCGTCCGTTCGGGGACCGCAGACCGCGGATTATCCGGCGCAGGGTGCTTACCCGGGGGCCTACGGTCCGCTCGTTCCCGTGGTCGGTCGGGTGGTAGTAATCCACCCCGACCAGTTCGTCCGGCGGGTACTGCTGGGCGAGCACACCGTCCGGATCGTCGTGCGGGTACCGATAGCCCTGCGCGTTGCCGAGCGCCGCAGCGCCGGAGTAGTGGCCGTCGCGCAGATGCGGCGGCACCGCGCCCGCCTTACCGGCCGCCACATCGGCCATCGCCGCGCCGATCGCCGCCACCACCGCGCCCGATTTGGGGGCCGTGGCCAGGTGGATGGTTGCCTGGGCCAGCGCCAGCCGAGCCTCCGGTAAACCGACCAGCTGCACCACCTGCGCCGCGGCGGTCGCGGTCTGCAGCGCGCTGGGGTCTGCCATCCCGATGTCCTCGCTGGCGTGGACCATCAGGCGCCGGGCGATGAAACGCGGGTCCTCCCCCGCGGTCAGCATCCGGGCGAGGTAGTGCAGCGCGGCATCCACATCGGAACCGCGAATGGATTTGATGAACGCGCTGATCACGTCGTAGTGCTGATCACCGGCCCGGTCGTAGCGGACAGCGGCCTTGTCCACGCTGGCGGCGACCAGGTCGAGGTCGATCGCGCCGTCGAGCGAAGATTCGGCGGAAGCCTCCAGGGCGGTGAGCGCGCGACGAGCATCGCCGCCGGCGATCCGGACGATATGGTCGATCGCCTCATCGGTAACGGTGAACTGCTCGTCCAGCCCGCGGGGATCGGCCAGAGCCCGGGTGAGCACCGTGCGGATATCGTCGCCCGTCAGCGAATGCAGCTGCAACACCAGAGACCGGGACAGCAGCGGCGCGACCACGGAGAACGACGGATTCTCCGTGGTCGCGCCCACCAGCAGCACGATCCGGTTCTCGACTGCGGCCAGCAATGCATCCTGCTGGGTTTTGGAGAACCGGTGCACCTCGTCGATGAACAACACGGTCTGTTCACCCGCGGTCAGCCGCCGGCGGGCCACGTCGATCACCGCTCGTACCTCCTTGACGCCCGCCGACAGCGCGGACAGCGCCTCGAACCGGCGACCGGTGGCATGGGAGATCAGCGAGGCGAGAGTGGTCTTCCCGGTGCCCGGCGGCCCGTAGAGCAGAACAGACGCTGCCCCCGAACCTTCGACCAGACGGCGCAGCGGTGAGCCGGGACCGAGGAGATGCTGCTGCCCGACGACCTCGTCCAGGGCGGCGGGCCGCATCCGCACCGCCAGCGGTGCGCGGGTATCGCCGGGCCGCGCGGCCTGATCCGGCGCGGCGAAATCCGGTGCACCCGGCCCCGCACCGGGCATATCGAACAGACCGTCACTCATTCCGTGTCCTCTTGGGGCATGGGCGACGGTCCTCGGTGGTTGCGTTCCGCTACTGCCTCCGTACCCGACTCGCTCATGCCAGCGACCGTACCGCCCGGCCCCGACACCTACTCCGGCGTGGACAGGCGGCCACGATCACATCCTCGTTCCGCGCATGGTCCAACGCGACAGCGGGATCGGCAGGGCACCGACCTGCGCCGCGCCGGCGGCACAATTACCATCCCGCAGGGCATCGAGACAGATCAGCTGAGGTGTTCGTCGAGCAACGCGCACACGCCCTCGGCAAAATCGCCGACCGCGTCGTTGCCCAGGCACCGTGCGTCCTCGGCCAGCCCGGCCCACCGGTTGAGCAGGGCATCCGATCGCGGCACCGACAGCCCGTGTTCGCGGGCAGCCGCGATCCGGGTGTGGTCCGCGGGCAGGAACCAGTAGGTGCTGAGCCAGACCCAGATCAGCCGTGCTTCGAGAATCTTCTCGGCGAGCAGGTCGTCGTCGGCGAGGGCCGGCCAAACGCCGACGACCTCGGCCCGCCAGGCCTCCACCATCTGGGTGGCCAGCTCGCGGGACAGTTCGATATCGCACAGGCAGCCGGGGAAGGACACGAGCGCGTACGCGATATCGAGGGTGGCATCGCGGAAACCGCCCCATTCGTAGTCGAGGATGCGGGCACCCTCGTCGTTGATGATCACATTGTCCGGGCACAGATCCGAGGGACTGAACGCCCGGAACCGGCCACCACCGAACAGCCGAGCCCCGTGGGCGACCTGCTCGGCCACCTCGTCGGGTACCTCGATACCGAGTTCGCGCCGCAACAGGGCAGGTACCTCCATGACGGCGGCCTCGGCCTGCTGGGCGATACCGTCCACGCGGTGCACCACGTCGACCCGCCGGAGCAGGGCGACGAAATCGAGTTCACGGCCGACGGTTGCCGCATGCATCCGGCCGAGCGCCTGCGCGAACGCCATCATCGCGTTCTGGGCGGCCGGTTCGGCACCGGAGCGCAGCACATCGGTGAGTTTGGTGTTCTCGCCCAGATCGCTGAGCACGAGCAACCGGTCGGGCAGGCTGTGCGCGATCAGGTACGCGCCGGGACGTTCGCCCCGGCTCAGCGCGGTGGTGAACTGGTAGGACACCGCTTCCCGGAGGAATGCCGAATCGACGCTGGCCACACCCGGCATGATCGTCACGTTCTTCGGGTCCGCGACGGAGCCGCGCACCTGCTTGACGATCAGCGTGCGCGGTAGGGAGAAAGCGTTCTCGGCGACCCGGACCCGTAGGACGGTCGTCCGTCCGCTGCCACTGAGTTCGGTGGGATCGCTCAGCTTCACCGGAGCACCCATTCGCTTTGTGAGCAACTGCTGTGCTGCGGATACGACTTCGGTGGCTCGTTCGGCCAGTAGTGCAGTCATCGCATCTCAAGTTACTCGCATTCGGTCACTTCTAGCGAGCGGTTGAACAACCTTTCCGTGTCGCCCGGCGTGTCAGACGTGTTCGCCCGCCCATCTACGGCCTGCTTGACAGCGCTGCGCCGGTCGGGTTTTCTCGATCTGAACTGCTGTGCGCCACACCGGAAAACCGCCCCGCCGAAAGGTATGCCAGCGTGACCGACACACCGAGTTCCGCCCCCGACTCCCCCGGCGCCCCGGATACGGCAGGCAGGCAACCCACACCCGGCGAATCCCGGCCCGCGGCGGCCGGCGACACGGCCGCGGACAGCCCGCGTACCGCCGATTTCCCCGGGGGTGTCGTCCACGACGCGGGACGGGGTAGCCCACCCGGGGGGGAGAAACCCGTCACAACCGCGGGCCCCGGCACCGACCCCGCCGCGCGCACGGTCACCGATGAACCCGCACAATCCGCCGCGACGCAACAGCCCGCACCACAGCACCCCGCACCACAGCACCCCGCACCGGACGGCACCGTTCCCGATCCGGCCGCCGGTGAACCCGTCTACGGCCCGCCCGGTACCGGACCCGGAGCGGAATCACCGGTCTACGGCTACCAGGCCCTCGGTACCGGAATCCCCGGACGGCTCGATGTCGGCCACGCGCTCAGCTACGGATTCGAGAAGTTCCGCCTCAATCCCGGACCCTGGATCGCGGCGACTTCGCTCGGCTTCATCATCTATCTGCTGTTCTACCTGGTGGCACGAATCACCGAACCACGGTCGATGACCTCGTTGCTGGTGCTTTTCGCCGTCGTCATCGCCGGCCTCTGGATACTCCAGGCCGCCCTCGTCCGCGGCGCGCTCTACGAAACCGACGGCTACCGGCCGGGTTTCGGCTCCTATTTCTATATCGGCAATCTCGGTAACGCATTCCTGACGGCCTTGCTGGCCTTCTTGGCCACCACTCTGGCTTCGGCGCTGTGCCTGATTCCCGGGATGCTGGTCGGTATCGGCTGTATGTTCTCGTTGCATTTCGCCGTCGACCAGGGCCAGACGCCGGTAGAGGCAATCAAATCCAGTTTCCTGCTGACCCTGCGTGATCCGTGGCGGGTGTTCCTGCTGGCGCTGACCGTCGTCGTGGTCACCTGTCTCGGCTTGCTCGCCTGTGGTTTCGGACTGCTGGTGGCCGGCCCGGTGGCAGCGATCGCGGTCACCTATGCATACCGCACCCTCACCGGTGGCCCGGTCTCACCCGTCTGACATATCCGCCGTCCGGGCTTCCGCATGCCACCGGCGCCGGCGGCATGCGGCACAGTGTTCGACCGGGCGAACGCCGGCCCACATCTGTCGCGATACCACTGCCACAGGAGGTTCGGAGACCGCGATACCTCCCGCACTCCCGACCCCGTCCCCCCGGCCGCCGAGCCCAGCGGCCGGGTAATCGGACCCGAACTTGCTAGCCGGTACCCGCCTCGGTGACCGCGGCCCCGGTCGCACCGTTGGTATCGGCCTTGGCCTTGTCCTGCGGCCGGGCATCCAGTCCTGCTTCCTTGCGCTGTTGCGCGGTGATGGGCGCAGGCGCGTCGGTGAGCGGATCCACGCCGCCGCCGGTCTTGGGGAAGGCGATGACCTCGCGGATCGAGTCGAGCCCGGCGAGCAGGGCGACGATCCGGTCCCAGCCGAAGGCGATACCGCCGTGCGGCGGGGCACCGAAAGCGAAGGCGTCCAGCAGGAAGCCGAACTTCTCCTGGGCCTCGGCCTCGCTGATCCCCATCACCTGGAAGACGCGTTCCTGCACATCCTTGCGGTGGATGCGGATGCTGCCGCCGCCGATTTCGTTACCGTTGCAGACGATGTCGTAGGCGTAGGCGAGGGCGGAACCGGGATCGGTGTCGAAGGTGTCGATCGACTCCGGTTTCGGCGAGGTGAAAGCGTGGTGCACGGCCGTCCACGACGAATGCCCCAGCGCCACATCGCCGCTTGCGGTGGCATCGGCGGCGGGTTCGAACAGCGGCGCATCCACGATCCAGACGAACGACCACGCGTTCTCGTCGATCAATCCCACCCGCTGCGCGATCTCCGACCGCGCAGCGCCGAGCAGAGCGCGCTGCGCCTTGGCCGGTCCGGCAGCGAAGAACACGCAGTCCCCCGGCTGGGCGCCGACATGCGCGGCAAGCCCTGCACGTTCGGTCTCGGTGAGGTTCTTGGCGACCGGGCCGCCGAGGGTGCCGTCCTCACCGATCAGCACATACGCCAGTCCCTTGGCGCCGCGCTGTTTGGCCCAGTCCTGCCAGGCGTCGAGCTGGCGCCGCGGCTGGCTCGCGCCACCGGGCATGACGACAGCACCGACATAGGGCGCTTGGAACACCCGGAACGGCGTTTCGGCAAAGTACTCGGTGCATTCGGTGATTTCCACGCCGAACCGCAGATCCGGTTTATCGCTACCGAACCGGCGCATCGCCTCGGCATAGGTCATATGTGGGATCGGGGTAGGGATCCGGTAGCCGATGAGTTCCCACAGCGCCACCAGGATGTCCTCGGCCAGCAGGATCACATCCTCCTGGCGCACGAAGCTCATCTCGAGGTCGAGCTGGGTGAATTCGGGCTGACGGTCGGCCCGGAAATCCTCGTCGCGGTAGCAGCGCGCGATCTGGAAGTAGCGTTCGATACCGCCCACCATGAGCAACTGCTTGAACAGCTGCGGGCTCTGCGGCAGCGCGTAGAAACTGCCGGGCTGCAGCCGCGCAGGGACCAGGAAATCGCGGGCGCCCTCGGGGGTCGAACGGGTCAGCGTCGGGGTTTCCACCTCGACGAATTCGTGGCGGGCCAGCACCGAACGCGCGGCGGCGTTCACCCGCGACCGCAGGCGGATGGCATGGGCCGGGGCCTCGCGGCGCAGGTCCAGGTACCGATACCGGAGCCGGGCCTCCTCGCCGGGCTGCTCGTCGAGCTGGAACGGTAGCGGGGCACTTTCGTTGAGCACCTCGAGCTCTTTGACGTTCACCTCGACGGCGCCGGTCGGCAGTTCGGGGTTTTCGTTGCCCTCGGGGCGCTGTTCGACCACACCGACGATCCGAACGCAGTATTCGGCCCGCAGCCGATGCGCCTGCTCGGCCGCCGGAGCTTCCCGGAACACCGCCTGCGCCACCCCGGAGGCATCGCGCAGATCGATGAAGATCACGCCACCGTGGTCACGCCGCCGCGCCACCCAACCGGAGAGGGTCACGGTCTGACCGGCCTGTTCGGCTCGCAACGAACCGGCCAAGTGGGTGCGCAGCACGGGATTCCTTTCGACGTTCGGAGCACACCGGGGACGGCCACCGGATGCGGTTGCCATCGTAGTGTGCCCCGGCGGGCGGACTGAAACGGATATATTGCCAGCACCAGCAAAGTTGCAGCAACTACGTTCTCAGACGGGATGCTCGCATGACCTTCAACGAACGCGTGCAGATCGACCCCGGCCGCGCCTCCTCCGGCGGCGGCCCCGGCCGCGGCGGCAAACTGGCCCTCGGCGGTGGTGCCGGCGGGCTGATCGTACTGGTCATCGCCCTCCTGCTGGGCGGCGATCCCGGGTCGACGCTCGGCCAGTTCACCGGCACCCAGGACACCGGACAGCGTGAGGTCACCGCCGGCACTCCCGAGCACTGCCGGACCGGCGCCGACGCGAACACCTACGTGGACTGCCGGGTGGTCCTCACCGCGCAGAGCCTCGATGCCGTATGGGACGAGCAACTGCCGCAGCAGACCGGTGTCGCCTACGAACAACCGGGGTTACGCCTGTTCACCGGCTCGGTGTCCACGGGCTGCGGGTACGCGACCAGTGCGGTCGGCCCGTTCTACTGCCCGGCCGATCGGACCGCGTATTTCGACGTCGGCTTCTTCCAGGAACTCGTGGACCGCTTCGGCGCCGCGGGCGGGCCGCTGGCACAGGAGTACGTCGTCGCGCACGAGTTCGGCCACCACATCCAGACCCTGCTCGGCGATATCGGCCGAGCCCAGCAGGATCCACAGGGCCCGGAGTCGGGGGCGGTACGCACCGAGCTACAGGCCGACTGTTACGCCGGTATCTGGGCGCATTACGCCGACCGCACACCCGCACCGGGCTCGGACACACCGCTGCTGCAGCCGCTCGACGATGCCGATATCCGGGATGCGCTGTCGGCGGCGGCAGCAGTCGGCGACGACCGGATCCAGGAGTCGGCACAGGGCCGGGTGAACCCGGAGGTATGGACGCACGGCGCGGGCGAGCAACGACAGAAGTGGTTCCTCGCGGGGTACCGCACCGGTGACGTACGGGCGTGCGATACCTATTCGGCGACAGATCTGGACAATCCCGAGGGCCTGCGCTGAACCGGTGGTTCAGAACTGGCTGTCGTAGCCGGCGTCCTCGTCGGGATCGACCGCCCCGATGACCTCCGGTGCCGATTCGCCCAGCGGACCGGTGAGGTCGTCGTTACCGGTCGCGCTGCGGTACGACTCGACCGTCCGGCCGTGTTCCTCTTCGTTGTTGCGCTGACCGGCCGCACCTGCCGCACCGCCCCCCATGAAACCACTGGATGCGGGATTCGTGGCAGCGGGAGCCACGCCGGTGGGTAGTGCGCCCGGCCGGACCACGTTGCCGATCGGCGGCGTCGTCGCTCCGGGAACCCCCGGCACCGATGGCGCCCCGGGCAGGCCGGGGGTACCACCCGGCGCACCACCGGTCGACAAACCCGGGCTGCCGCTCGGCATACCGGGGCTCCCCGGCATGCCCGGGCTACCGGTGCTCAGCCCGGCCGCGGTGGTCGCTGCGGGCTCACCGGTGGCCGAGCCCAGCACGGACTCCAGGCCCGACGGGTCCGAAGCGAGGCTCTGCGCCTGCTGCAAGATCGGTTCACCGACACTCTGCGCCACTTGCTGGGCGGCCTGGGCCGCCTGCTGTCCGTCCACGCCCAGCATCTGCTGCACCACACCGCTCAGTTCCGCGGTCTTACCCGCGAGGTTCCCACGCGTGATGTTGGTGACCGTCACGGCCTGACCCAGATGTTCGGTGGCCGAGGCGATGAGCGCGGTCTGCGCGGGCGGGGTCATCACCACCGGTGCGAGAGCAGTGGCCTGGGTGAGGAAGGACGCGGCGATGGTGGTGAGCTGCGAGTTCCCCTGCTGCACCACCGCGGCCGCGGCCTGCGTCATGGCCGAGATATCGAATCCGCGCTGGCTGGTCTGCACGCCGGAATTGTTGGCTTCCTGCCCGGCCGTCTGGGCGGTCTGGGCGGCCCCGCTCTCCCACGACTGTCCCATGGCGGAAAGGCTGCTCTTACCCACACCCATCGCCACCTCGATGACCTGGGATGCCTGGCTGAGGATGGCGGTGGGGTCCAATGCGCCGATGACGCCGGTCCCGAAACTGCTCAGCAGATCGCGGATGGGCGCGAACAGCACGTCGATTCCGGGCAGCGCCGGCAGGGCGGCGCCGTTGAGCAGGGCCCCCACCGGATCGGACGGTAAGGCGGCGGCCGCCGCGGCGGGAACGCCCGCGGCCGCGCCTGCGGGCGCGGCCACACCGGCAGCTGCCGCGGCCTGACCGAGAAGGCCCTGGGCCGTATCGATCGCCGGGGCAGCCGCCTGGTTCACGACCCCCAGCACATGATCGGCCTGTGCGGATACATCTTGGACCGCGCCGGACAGGATGTCCTGAGCCTCCGGTGCGCCACCGGTAAGCCCGGATAGCCCCGGCACTCCGCCCGGCATCCCGGCCGTGGCGGGAGCGTCCTCGGAAATGCGCTGGGAAAGCACGAATTCCGGCGATTCGGCCGGCGATACCCCTTCCGGAAGCGGCACCAGCGGAACATCCTGGATCGCCGCACCGGGGTCCGCGGCAGTGGCCGGGGCCGCGGTCACGGGAATATCGGCGGGCGCGGCGGGAACGGCATGCTGCAACTCGGGAGCAATGAGGCCTGCGGTACCTGCGCCGTTGTCGAGCGGTTTCACAGTGCGCCCCCCGCCGCACCGAGCGCGCCGGCGGTGCCGTCGTCGGTGATGTCGTAGTTGAGCGCTGAGGAGAACGCCGCCTGGGAAAGGTGCTGGTACTTGGCCGCGAGATCGTTGATATCGCGGGTTTGCAGCACCTGCGCGGCAGCGAACATGGCCAGATAGTCGGCGCCGATCAAACCGAAGACCGGCGCCAGCGCGGCGGCATCGCGCACCGCGTCCATAGTGGCGACACCGGCGATCTCGGTGCCGATACCGGCGTTCGTGGTACCGAATACCCGCAGCGCTTCGGTTTCCACCGAGGTATTACTCATCGGGCTCCCCCCTGACTCATCGTGAACATCATCGCCACCGCGTGAAACTTCTCCTGTGCCACAACGACACGCGCCCCTGCGGCATCAAATGGTTGCCGCCCGAATATAGCCCACCCCGGCGGTCCCGGACGAGACCGCGCCCCGCCGCAAAACTAGAACAGGTTGCAATATAGAACAAGTTCTATATTGTCGTCCGCATGAAGGTCGCAGTGACCGGCGCAGCCGGCTACCTGGGTACGAATCTCCTCTCGCTACTCGCCGAGCGCGGCGACGAGATCACCGCCATCGACCGGGTGACGCCCCGGCAGCCCGCCGTAGCGAACGTCACCTGGGTGAGCGCCGATGTCCTGGATCCGGCCTCCATGCGCGCCGCCCTGGACGGCGCCGAGGTGGTGTATCACCTGGTCGCGGTGATCACTCTGGCCGACAAGAACGACCTCGCCTGGCGGGTCAACACCGAGGGTGTACGCGTGGTGGCCGAGGCCGCCCACGCGGTCGGCGCGCGCCGGTTCGTGCACGCGAGTTCGATCCACGCCTTCGACCAGTACAGCTGCGGTGGCTCGATCGACGAGACGACCCTGCGCTCCACCGACACCGGCCTCCCCGTCTACGACCGGTCCAAATGGGCCGGCGAGATCGAACTCCGCAAGGCGATCGAAACCGGGCTGGACGCGGTGATCTGCAACCCCACCGGCGTATTCGGGCCCGCCGACCACGGGACGCCGCTTTCCCGGATCAACCGCTACCTGCGCGACGCCGCCCGCGGCCGTATCCCCGCCATGATCGACGGCGGTTTCGACCTGGTGGATGTCCGGGATGTGGCACGAGGCCTCATCCTGGCCGGCGAGAACGGCCGCACCGGGGAGAACTACCTACTCGGCGGCGAGATGATCTCCATGCTCGACCTCTGCCGGATGGCCGCCCGGCACGGCGGCAAGAAGGGGCCCCGTTTCTCCATCTCGACCAAACTCGTCTCGGGCCTCATTCCGGTGATGGAGCCGATCGGCAAACGCCTGGGGACCGACGTCGTCTCCAAGGCCGCACTCGGCGCACTGGTGTCGGCACCGCTGGTAGACCGCGGTAAAGCAGCCCGCGAACTGGGGTATCGGCCCCGCCCGATCGACGACACCGTGCGCGATCTGGTGGCCTTCTTCGCCGATCCCCACGCCCCCCTACCGGATTTCACCCCGACTCCTTGACAGTAGTTAGAACGCGTGTTCGACTGGTCGCGTGCGGTGGCAGAACCAGACCCTGGACGCCGACGACGGCGCACTGCCCGGCCTCGGCCGGGCCGGGTTCGCCCGCACCGTACAGACTCCCGACTTCGAAGGCATCACTTTTCACGAGGTCCTCTGCAAAAGTGCGCTGAACAAGGTTCCCGACGAATCGAACCTGCCGTTCCGGTGGACGATCAACCCGATGCGCGGGTGTTCGCATGCCTGCCGATACTGCTTCGCCCGCGGGTCGCACGAATACCTCGAACTCGATGCCGGAACGGATTTCGACACCCAGATCGTGGTGAAAACGAATATCGCGGCGGTGCTGCGGCGCGAACTCACCCGCCGCTCCTGGCATCGTGAGCAGGTCGCGCTCGGCACCAATACCGATCCGTACCAGCGAGCCGAGGGCCGATACCGGTTGATGCCCGGAATCATCCGGGCACTCACCGATTCCGGTACGCCGTTCTCGATTCTCACCAAAGGCAGCCTGCTACACCGGGATCTGCCGCTTCTGAGCCTGGCCGCACGCGAGGTCGGCGTGCATATCGGAATCTCGCTGGCCCTGCTGGATCAGGAGTTGCAGCGCGGCCTGGAGCCCGGCACGCCCGCACCGCGGGCCCGGCTGGATCTCGTGCGCGCCTGCGGTGATGCCGGTTTCGCGGTCAATGTGATGGTGGCGCCGGTGATTCCGTATCTCACCGACGGCCGGGCCCAGCTCGACGAACTGTTCGGCGAGCTCGCCGCGGCCGGCGCGGAATCGGCGGTGGTCATTCCCCTGCATCTGCGGGGCAGTACGCGTGGCTGGTTCCTGGGCTGGCTCGCCGACAACCATCCGGCGCTGCTGCGCCGATACCGGCAGCTCTACCGGCGCGGTGCAACGGTCGCGCCCGAGTACGCGTCGTGGCTGCGGGAGCGGGTCGATCCGCTGCTGAGCGAGCACGGACTACGCCCGGAGGAACCACGCGCTCCAGAAGCCCGTCCGGCACCGCAACCCGCCGATACCCCACAGCTGGAGTTGTTCGCCTGAGCACCCGCGTGTCCGAGGTTCGACATGCGGGTGCCGGCTTTCCAGGAACGGGCAGGGTCGCGAGGCGAATTCGTGTGCGGTGCGGAGCACCCAGCCGGATAACAGACCGGACAGGAGTCCAACCTTCTGTCTCGGCACAATGGCCGCACAACCGACTTCTGAACAAGCCCACTGGCTGCGGTGTCACCTCACCGGTCGGCCGGACGACGTTTCCGGGCTGCCCCGCGGTACCACGCCCGCGGCGCACCGGACGCGCACTTTCCCGGCGCGGCGCCCCCCGGCAAGGGTAGGTTGGCGGCTGGTAGCTCATTTCGACGAGGAAGTGACGCACGCGTATGGTTTCGCACCCCGACAACATCGCCCCGTCCGATGCCGCGCCGGCCGAAAACGCCTCCGGCGCAGCCGTACTGGACCGCGTCGTCATCCGGTTCGCGGGTGATTCCGGTGACGGTATGCAGCTCACCGGCGACCGGTTCACCCACGAAGCGGCGGCGTTCGGCAACGATCTGGCCACCCAGCCCAATTTCCCGGCCGAGATCCGGGCCCCGCAGGGCACCCTGCCGGGTGTGTCGTCGTTCCAGATACAGATCGCCGACCACGATATTCTCACCGCCGGCGATCAGCCGGATGTCCTGGTCGCGATGAACCCGGCGGCGCTGAAGGCCAATCTGGCCGAGCTGCCGCGCGGCGGCACCCTCATCGTCAACACCGACGAATTCACCAAACGCAACCTCACCAAGGTCGGCTACGCTGCTGATCCGCTGGCCGGTGAGGACCTCGCGGATTTCGTCGTGCACCGGGTCGCCATGACATCGCTGACCCTGGCCGCCACGGAATCGGCGGGTGTGGGCAAGAAGGACGGCCAGCGGGCGAAGAATATGTTCGCCCTGGGCCTGCTGTCCTGGATGTACGGGCGGCCCATCGGCGGCACCGAGAAGTTCCTGCGGGAAAAGTTCGCGAAGAAGCCGGAAATAGCCGAGGCCAATATCCTCGCCTTCCGGGCCGGCTGGAACTACGGCGAAACCACCGAGGCCTTCGCCACCACCTACCGGGTCGCCCCGGCCGCCCTGCCCGCGGGCACCTACCGGCAGATCACCGGGAACACCGCCCTGGCCTACGGCCTGATCACCGCCGGATCGCTGGCGGGGATACCGCTGTTCCTCGGCACCTATCCGATCACTCCGGCCTCCGATATCCTGCATGAGCTGAGCAAACACAAGAACTTCGGTGTCACCACCTTCCAGGCCGAAGACGAGATCGCCGGGATCGGGGCCGCCCTGGGCGCCGCGATCGGTGGTGCGCTCGGGGTCACGAGCACCTCGGGGCCGGGTCTTGCGCTCAAGAGCGAAACCATCGGGCTGGCGGTGATGACCGAACTGCCGCTGGTGATCGTCGACGTCCAGCGCGGTGGCCCGTCCACCGGGTTGCCGACCAAAACCGAACAGGCCGATCTGCTGCAGGCCCTCTATGGCCGCAACGGCGAATCTCCGGTCGCGGTGCTGGCGCCACGTTCACCGGCCGACTGCTTCGCCACCGCGGTGGAGGCGGCCCGGATCGCCCTCACCTACCGGACGCCCGTTCTGCTGCTGTCCGACGGGGCCATAGCCAACGGGTCCGAGCCGTGGGCCATCCCCGCGGTGGACGGACTCGAACCGATCGATCCGGCGTTCGAGACCGCGGGCGACGATGATTTCCAGCCCTATGCCCGCGATCCGGAAACCCTGGCCCGGCCCTTGGCTGTGCCGGGGACCGCGGGCCGGGCCCACCGGATCGGTGGCCTGGAGAAGGCCGACGGCAGCGGTGACATCTCCTACGATCCTGCCAACCACGAACTGATGGTGCGGCTGCGCCAGGCGAAGATCGACGGCATCTCCGTACCGCCCGCCGAGGTCGACGACCCGGACGGCGCGGCGCGGGTTCTGCTCATCGGCTGGGGCAGCTCCTACGGGCCGATCGGCGAGGCCTGCCGCCGCGTCCGCCGCCGCGGGGCACGGGTCGGCCGGCTACATCTGCGCCATCTCAATCCCCTGCCGCCGGACCTCGGCGATGTCCTGCGCCGCTACGACACCGTGGTGGCACCGGAGATGAACGGCGGACAACTGGCCTGGTTGCTGCGAGCGAAGTACCTCGTAGACGTGCAACCATGGACGAAGGTGGCGGGAACGGCGTTCTCCGCCCAGGAACTGGTCGGCGTGATCGACGCGGCACTGGACGGCACACTGGCCGAACTGGAGCAGAGCAAGGCCTTCACCGCGCGAACTCGAGCGACCTATCGGAGAAACGGGGGCGCATCATGACCATCATCGATACCTCGCCGACCGGGGCGGATCTCGGTATCACGCCCGTCTCGGGCCTGACCGGCGTACCGGCCGCGGACGGCCCGCAGAAGGCCAAGGACTACACCTCCGACCAGGAAGTGCGCTGGTGCCCGGGCTGCGGTGACTACGTCATCCTCGCCACGGTGCGCGGTTTCCTGGCCGAACTCGGCCTGCGCCGGGAGAACCTCATGTTCGTGTCCGGGATCGGCTGCTCCAGCCGGTTCCCCTACTACCTCGACGCCTACGGAATCCACTCGATCCACGGCCGGGCCCCCGCCATCGCCACCGGCCTGGCGGTGACCCGCCCGGATCTGTCGGTCTGGGTGGTCACCGGTGACGGCGACGCCCTGTCCATCGGCGGAAACCACCTGATCCACGCCCTGCGCCGCAACGTGAATATGACCATCCTGTTGTTCAACAACCGGATCTACGGGCTCACCAAGGGCCAGTACTCCCCCACGTCCGAACCGGGCAAGGTCACCAAATCGACGCCCATGGGCTCGGTCGATCACCCGTTCAACACGCTGTCGGTCGCTCTCGGGGCAGAGGCGACCTTCGCCGCCCGGGCCCTGGACTCCGATCGCGCAGGGCTCACCGAGGTGCTGCGCGCCGCCGCCGAACACCGCGGTACCTCGTTCGTGGAGATCCTGCAGGACTGCCCGATCTTCAACGACGGTTCCTTCGATGTGCTGCGCCGCGGCGACAGCGAATCCCGCCTCATTCCGCTACGCCACGGCGAACCCCTGCGCTTCGGCGCCGACGGCGAATACGCGGTGGTACAGCGCGGTTTCGGGCTCGCCGTAGCACCGACGGCGGAGACCGCGGAGGCCGATATCGTCGTCCACGACGCCCATCGCGACGATCCCGAGTACGCCTACGCCCTGTCGCGGCTGTCCGACCAGGATCTCGATCATGTGGTCACCGGTATCTTCCGGGCCGTCCGGCGACCGGCCTACGACGACGGAGTCCGGGCGCAGAACACCGCGGCCCAGGAGAAGAACCCGGTCGGCACCGACTCTCTTCAGCGTCTGCTCACCGGACCGGAAACCTGGACCGTCCGACCGATGTAATCGACCCTCCCGTGCTACGGGCCGGCCCGGATCGGCCCGCAGTATGGGGAGCTGCCCAGTGAAATGTCGAGCGTCCTGCCATCGTCCGGGAGGTGGCGGCTCCCGGCGCGGCCCGCCGGCGGTACCCGATTTCGGTGACGAGAACTGCACGGTTGCAGGCAGCGATCGGCGCGGCACTCCAGTAGAGATCGGAACCCGGCACGCGATTACCGGCGGCCCTCAGCCGTTCGGAGCTTCGTACCCGCTCCGCGCCGCAGTGATGCCGGCATCCCGGAGCGCCCGTTCTCGGCGACGCCGCGATCCGCGGGTGCGCGGAGCCGCTGCCGTATCGCCGCGTCACCGGCGCCCGGATGGCTCGGTATCGTGCGGGCGTCGGAGGTGGTGCATTGCGTTTTCGGCCCGAGCAGCGATCGAAAGATATCGGCGGGGGTCGGACTCGTAGCCGAGTTGCCCTCCTTCGCGCCATACTGTCGGCGCCGTCCCGGCCTCCTCCGCGTGTTCACGCACCCCAGGGCGACTCATCGACCGTCACCCGTTTTCAGTACAGGGCGGTGATCTCCTGGTCGGTGAGGACGACTGCGGCGACGTAGTCCTTGGTGCGCGCCGCGGCGACCGCCCGGTACAGCGGGCGCTCCGCGAGCGCGGCATCGCGAGCTTCGGCGCGCAACTGGTGGACCAGCAGATCGGCGACCGCGACACCGGCCGCGAGTTCGCTGCGGGACAGAGCGTCGGCGAGCCGGCGCAGGCCCAGGATATGCAGTTCACGGCCGCTGCCCGCGTCTGTGTACATCGCCAGCGGTACCAATTGACGGTCCGGGCCGGCGGTGAGCCGCAGAATCACGCGGCTGAGGCGGCCCGGGTGGACCAGCAGTTCGATACCGGTCACGGCGGGAACCCGCAGGTGCCGGGTCCGCCACAACGTGCGCGCGTACAGTGTGTTCCCGGCCAGCCACAGGCGACGGCGCCGGACTGCCAGAACGTACCCGGCGGCCGGTAGCGCCATCACGAGCGCCGCCACTACACCGGCGATCGGATCCAGGAACATTCCGGCCACCAGACCGGCAACCAGGGCAAGACATACCGCAACCAGCACCAACCGGCGCAGGACAGGCGCGTAGATCTCAGGGGCTACCAGGTCGAGCCCGATTCGCTGATCGGCGTCGGGTGCGGGCGAATCGGTCACGGTGGCGCATTTCGGTCCGGGAGCAGGGTCGCCCGCAGAGTACTACGGGCGGTCGGACAGCGTGGTGACGATATCCGCCAACGGGATCTGGCGCTGGTCGCCGGTGCGCATATCCTTCAGGCCGATGGTCTGCTCGGCCAGATCGCGGTCGCCGAGGATCAGCGTGTAGCGGGCACCCGAACGGTCGGCGGCCTTCATGGCCCCTTTGACCCCACGGTCGCCGTAGACCAGGTCGACGCTGATATCGGCGGCCCGGAGTTCACCGGCCAGTACCACCATGCGCTGTTTCGCCGCGTCCCCGAGGGGCACTCCGAATACCTCACAGCGCGCCGGATCTCCCGCACCGATCCCTTCGGCGGCGAGCGCCAGAACGGTACGGTCCACCCCGAGACCGAAACCGATACCGGACAGTGCCTGCCCGCCCAGCTCCGCCATCAGACCGTCGTAGCGGCCACCGCCACCGATGCCGGATTGCGCACCCAGGCCGTCGTGCACGAATTCGAAGGTCGTCTTCGTGTAGTAGTCCAGACCGCGAACCATCCGCGGGTTCAGCACATACGGCACGCCGAGCGCGTCGAGGTGAGCGAGAACCCGGTCGAAGTGGTTCTTCGCCGATTCGGACAGGTGATCCAGCATCAGCGGGGCGTCGGCGGTCATCGCACGCACCTCGGGCCGCTTGTCGTCCAGTACGCGCAGCGGGTTGATCTCGGCGCGGCGCCGCGTCTCGGCGTCGAGGTCGAGACCGAACAGGAATTCCTGTAACCGCTCGCGGTACTGCGGGCGGCAGGTCTCGTCGCCGAGCGAGGTGATCTCGAGCCGGAAACCGGTGAGGCCCAGACTCCGGAAACCGGCGTCGGCGACCGCGATGACTTCGGCGTCCAGCGCGGGATCGTCGATGCCGATCGCCTCCACTCCGACCTGCTGCAACTGCCGGTAGCGACCCTTTTGGGGGCGTTCGTAGCGGAAGAACGGCCCCGCGTAGCTGAGCTTCACCGGTAGCTGACCACGATCGAGGCCGTGTTCGATCACCGCACGCATCACCCCGGCGGTACCCTCAGGTCGCAAGGTCACACTGCGCTCGCTACGGTCGGAGAAGGTGAACATCTCCTTGCTCACCACATCGGTGGACTCACCGACGCCGCGCGCGAACAGTTCGGTGTCCTCGAAGATCGGCAGCTCGATATGCCCGTACCCGGCGAGTCGGGCGGCGCGGAGGAGGCCGTCGCGTACCGCGACGAACTCGGCCGAACCGGGCGGGACATAATCCGGCACCCCCTTCGGGGCGGAGAAGCTGCTGGTCTTGGTCACGGTGAATCAGTTTCCCCCACCCGGCCCGGTCGAGTCCAACCGGTTACGGCCGAGCGGGTACCGCAGCGGGGAGTCCCGGGCGATATCCGGGGGCGCACAGCCGGAGATGGCAGACTCTAGTCCCGGAACCAACAGACCAGAAGCGACCGGCCGGGCCCGGGCCCGGCCGCCGCACGGGAGGAACGTGGTAGTGCCGAGCAACGAACAGCGCCGAGCGGCGGCGAAACGCAAGCTGGAACGACAGCTCGCCAACCGGGCCGAACGCGCGCGCAAGCGTAAGCAACTCACCATCGCCGGATCCGCGGTCGGTGTCGTCGTGGTGATCGCCGCGGTGACCGGTGTGTATTTCCTGACCCGCGGCGGGGACAACGCCGATAACGCCGCCTCGCAGACGCCCGACGCCTCGCTGTCCAGTACGCCGGGTGCCGCACCACCGCCGCCCGCGGCCGCGAAACCGGCCAGTGTGAGTTGTGTCTACAACGACACTCCCGAGCCGGCGGCCAAACCGGTGGAGAAGCCGCGCACGGAGGATATCCAGACCGGCGGCGACAACGCGACGCTGAGCCTCAGCGTGGATACCAACCACGGCCCGCTCGGGCTGACGCTGAACAATGCCGAATCGCCGTGCACCGTGAACAGTTTTGCCAGCCTCGCGGGCCAGGGCTATTTCGACGGCACGGACTGCCACCGTCTCACTCAGGGTGACGGGCTGAAGGTGTTGCAGTGCGGTGACCCGACCGGTACCGGTACCGGCGGCCCGGGCTATCAGTTCGACAACGAGTACCCCACCGACCAGTACCCGCCGGAGGATCCGGCCCTGTCGGAGCCGATCAGCTACAAGCGCGGCGTGCTGGCCATGGCGAATGCCGGACCGGGCACCAACGGTAGCCAGTTCTTCATCGTCTACGGCGATTCGATGCTGCCGCCGAACTACACGATCTTCGGTACTGTCGACGAGGCCGGTCTGGCCACGCTGGACACCATCGCCGGGATCGGCCAGGACGAATCCAACGGTCCGGGCGACGGCAAACCGAACCAGCCCGTGACGCTGAATTCGGTACGGATCGACTGAGATCGGCGGGCGGGTTCGCCCCCGCGGCCATCCCGGAGATATATGCTGGTCGGCGTCGGGTAGTACAGACTGTGCCCCTGTTTCTCGGGTAATCTCGAAAGTGGGAGTGCGCGTGACCATGTCGCGCTCATCGGTCGCCGTTCGGGCCGGTGCGCTGCCGGCGGGATCTTCCGGAGGGCGGATCCCGGCGGACCGTTCGCGGGTCGGGTGGCGGATCCCGATCCGCCCGGCGCGGCCCCGCTGCCGCCGGGCATATGAACACCCATAGTGACCACCGCAGTATCGGGAGCAGCCATGTCCGAGGATATCGACGATATCGGCCGGGAAACCGCGGCCATGATGAAGACGATGTTGCAGATCGCGACCCTCGTCGCGCTGAAAACCCGGGAGCGCGGTCAGCGTGAGGCCGAGGCCCGCGTGAAGCTCACCGAAGCACGGGTGAAAGAGGCCCGGGAACTGCAGATCCGGGAGGCACGCGATGCCAAATCCAAGGATCCACGCAATCTCGCATTGGCCCAGACCATTTCCCGGGCCGCAGCCGAGGTGAAACCGGGCTCCTCCGTCCCGCAACGGGAAACGCCCGGATATCGCGGGGTCCAGCTCGAGAAGGACCGTGTCACGCTGGAACGGTTCGCGGAGAGATCCGAGCAGGTGACCGGGGCCGCGACAGCGGTGAGCTACGACTCGGTGGAGCGCCGGGAGGCATTGGCCGCGCATCTGTCCAGGATCGGGATCGCCCCGGAGCTGGCGGCGGCCCGGATGCTGGTCGAGGTGGGCCAGGCGGGGCCGGCCAGTGAAGCGGCCCGCAACCGCCCGGACCGGACACCCGCGGTCCAGCGTGCCCGGGAGCAGGAGCTCAGCCGCAGCCGCGGGCTGGAGCGGAGCCGGTAACCCGGCTCCGCCGGTACACGGAGCGGTTTCACACTCCTTCCCCGATCGATACCACGAGAAAACGCCCGTCGCCGACGGGCGTTTTCTCGTGCGCCAGCGCAGTACCCCGACCCGTCAGCGCCGTGGGTCCTCGATACCGATTCCACCGGCAGGCTCGGATTCCCCGGCCGGGTGGTCACCGTCGTCTGCCGGTTCGCTGAACAACCCCTGTGGCGGCGCTGCCAGCGGCAGGGGATCGAGCCGGTCCTTGTGCCCGTTGCGCACGCTGCAGTATTTGAACGGCCCGCGCGGGTCGAGCAGAACCGCCATGTGCTGGTCGGCATGGTCGAGGAACCATACGCTCATACCGGTGGCCGGGTCCTGCCGCAGATGCTCCCAGGCCCGCCATACCGCGTCGAGCCGCACCACGGCCTCGGTGTGTTGCCACCACTGCGGGCACCAGACGGTATCGCTGAGATCGCTGACCTGGCGGCGATAGACAACACTGAGGTAGTTCTCGACGAACTCCACGACGTTCTCGTAGACGAGCTGTCCTTGCTGTGGGGGGGTCTCGGTCACAGTGGGCGAACCTCCTGCCTGTCTCCCGGGCCGTTGTCGGGCCCGGGGGGTGTTTCTCCCGGTCCGCTATCCGGTCCCGGGGGTGTTCCTTTGATGAGCGACGGAGACCCGATGAGATCGGGGATACGAGTTTTCTGCTGCGGATCGTGCTGTTCGATGGACTTCTTCACCAGCGGCGCATACTCGCCCTCCCACCATGGCACAGTCCGCACCAGCACGGGTGGAGCCCCGGACGAGAACACGATGGCGCGACCACGTGGCAAGGTGGCCAGTGCCTGCACCGAGAACGTCTTCGACGACCCCAGCGATCGTGAGTAACTCTTACCGCCCTTCGATTCCGAGACCGACCCCGAGATGGCCGAATGCTCGCCGATGGCCTCCGAACGCTCGCGCAGGAAATTCGCGTCGTCGACGCCGCTGCCGAACACCTTGATATTGGCGGCCGACCAGAGGGCGTTCATTCCGTCGTCGCCCCAGCACCGGGCGCCCTGCGCCCAGGACTGCAGCACGGTCATCACCACGATGCCGCGTGAGCCGAAGTGGCTGTACTGCTTGGGCAGATCTTTCCAGCGCACCACATTCGCGGCCTCGTCCAGCACGGCCAGCAGCGGAATCGGCAGCCGGCCGAACGCCGACCGCGAAGCCTTGCGCATCGCGACATCGATAACGGCCTCGGTGAGCGCGCTCACCAGCGGGGCAGCCGAACCGCGGCCCTCGAGCGACAAGCTGTAGAGCGTCCCGTTGTTCTCGATGAACTCCAGCTCGTCGAACTGGGCCCGGTCTCTTTCGTTGGGATCCGTCCGCGGGGTCACCCATTTGTGCACATTGCGCAGTTTCAGGCAACGCACCATTTTCTTGGCGGTACTGAAGATTCCGCTCCGTGTCCGTGGATCGGCGTCGTACTGTGCGCGGAGACCGGAGGCCGAGAAATTGTGCCCCGCATTGGCAAGCAGCACGACCGGATCGCGATCGTTCGGGTTCGTCACCCATTCCCAGATCTGCGTGATGGGCATCCTGCCGACCGCCGCGGCCAGGAAGAGACCTGCCAGCAGATCTTCGGCCTCGGGGTCGAAGAAGTTGTCCTTACCGGAATCCGCACCGCTGTCGGCGTCGGCGAAGTGCCCGGCAAGCCGCGCGGCCCGCATCTCGCAGCCGTCGCTGTGCGCGTCCACCCAGTCCAGCGGGTTCCAGTACCAGATGGGTTCCTCGGCCGCGACCCCCTGCGGGTCGAAGACGAAGGTCCGGCTGCCCTTGGCTTCGCGGACATCCCGGGTCGCATCCACGACATCGCGCTTGTTCGAGGTGGCCAGGACCGGACCGATGGCACTGAGAATCGCCGGAATGACCCGCGAACTGGACTTCCCCTGCCGCGGGCCCCAGATATCGAGGTGCAGATCCTCGTACGAGCCGTACAGCATCGAGCCGTCGGCGACCGCGACACCGATCGGCACCCCCGGCGAATCGTCGGAACCGAGCCGCACACCGAGCTGTCCGGCTTTCTCCCGGACACCGGCCTCGGTCAGGGCAGCTATGGCGCCACCGTTACCCATGACATCTGCCTTGTCGTCGACTGCCAGCCGGCCGATGCTGCGTTTGGCGGCTGACCGCCGCCGCCACAGGACGAACCCGACCAGCGCGGCGACGACCAGCACCAGGATCACCGTGGCGCCGGTGGGCCAGCGCAGTTCCCCCTTGACCATTCCTGCGACGATGGCGATCGGATTGACCGGCATATCCTGCTTCTGCAGGGAGAGCATATTTCCCAGATGTAGCGCCACCCAGACTGTGGCCAGGACCGCGCCGCCCACGTATATCGCGATGAGGGTCAGGTCCGGGCCGGGGACGGCCGGATCCTTCACCGGTTTCTTCTTCGCCATACCTGCCTCCTCAGTGGTCCCCGCCTGTGGTCACCGGTAGCCGTCGAGCCGCCAGCCCGCGGGCGTCTGCACCACGGTCGCGATCACGGTGGCCGGCGCCAGGGGTTCCTCGCGGCCGTCCGGGTAGACGACGGTCTGCTCGATTCCGATCTTGTACTGCCGCACAGCGGGATCCGGCCCGGCCGGCGGCCGGTCCCCGGACGCGAAGGTGAACGATTCGACCCGCGCTCCCGCCGCCGCCCATTCGCCCCAGCGCAGCGAAACATCGGGCACCGCCGCGGTCTCCGTCGACGCATCCAGTACCCGGACCAAGCTGGGGCCCAGGAATCTTCGTGCCCGCTCCAGAGAATCGCCCGGAACCTCGGTGGCCGGTTCCCACCGGTAGATCTCCCGCAACGCGGCGACGGCGACTCCGTCGGGTGTCGTGGGATCCGGTGCGGGGACGGCCTCCAGCCGCCGCGGGGTGGAAACGGCCGGTCCGCCCGCCGTTCCCGCATCGTTGCCACCGCCGCAGCCGCTCAGCATCGTGATGCCCAGCATCAGCGCCACCACCAGTCCCGCACCGGCACTCGTCTTCCGGTTCCAGGTTAACCGCCACAACGCCGAACGGGTCGCCGATCCGCGCGTGTTCACAGCACCCTCCTCGCTCGGGCATCGCCGGGTACCGGCGCCTCGGCCACCCCACCCGCGGCATCCGCGGTCACCGCGGGTGCGGCGTGGATCATCTGCCCGTTACCGGCGTAGATCCCGACCCGGGCGGGGCCGCGTGCGGCGAACTCGCTGAAGACCAGGTCGCCCGGCCGGATTTCGCCGATCGACACCTCGGTTCCGGCCTCCCACTGCTGTTCCGCGGTGCGTGGTAGCGAGACCTCGCCCCCGGAGGCGGCGAATACCGCCGCCGAGGTGAGTCCCGGACCGTCGAGTCCACCGCTGCTGGGCCCCTGTGGCCCGCCACCACCCCAGACGTACGGGGTGCCCAGCCATTCGTGTGCAGCTCGGACGATCTCGTCGCCGGCGGCGGCGTCGGTATCGGGGGCGAAGCGGCCGGAAGCGCCGGGGGCGCGGTACTCCGCTTCCATGGCCAGGATATTCGTGACGTACGGCTGGGTTTCGGAATAATGGGCGGCGACCTGATTGGGCATCCCGCCGGAGGCCAGCACCGCTCCTTCGCCCGCGTTGTAGGCGGCCAGCGTCAGCGCGACCACATCGCCGTGCACTCGCCCCTCGGCCATCCATCCGTTGATCTTGTGCGCGATCGCGCACATATATCGTCCCTGGCCCATGATCGCGTCACCGTCGTCCCATACACTGGCAACCCCGTTGCCGTCGGCGTCGATGACATAGGGCTGCCCGTCGTCGGGGTTCGTACTGGTGGCGGTACCGGGAAGGAACTGCGCGAGCCCCTGCGCCCCGGCCGGCGAGGTGAGGCCGCGCCGGAACCCGGACTCCTGGCGGCCCTGGGCGGCCAGCAAGGACGGAGTGACCTCCGGGCACAGGGAACCCGCCCGGCGGTACCAGATCTCCAGTTCCGGCGGTACCTTCCCGTCGGCCAGCGCCCCACCGGGCGTACCGAAACCGCGTACGCACTCCGGGTCGGTCGAATAGGCCCGGGCACCGCCGAGGTCGGGAGTCGGCGCGCCGTCGAGCCAGGGCACCGGATCGATCTGCCGCCCACCGGTGAACCGGCCACCGGGCACGACCTCGAAATGCAGATGCGGTCCACTGGATTCACCGGCCGAGCCGACCGACCCGATATGCTGACCCGCGCGCACCTGCTCCCCCACCCGCACCAGCACCCCGTGGTCCCACATATGTCCGTAGACGGCAGAGAACGCCCGGCCGTTACGCGGATCGGTGGAATCGACCACAATCCAATTCCCGAAGCCGGACGCCGGACCGGCGGCCACCACCACTCCGTCGGTAACCGAGAAGATCGGGGTCCCGTCGGGCGCCGCCAGGTCGATCCCCTTGTGGCCGCCGCCGCGCGAGCCGAACACATCGGAGACCGAGAAGGTTCCGGCGGCCATCGGCCAGGTGCGGTCCAGCGGCCCGGCATCGGCCGCGAGTGCGGGTGTGGCGGTGGCGGCGGGATTGGCGGTAGCACTCGGAATATCGCCCGCCGCCCGCGGGTCACCGCCCGGCGGAACCGATCCGCTCGGATCCACCACCGAACCCCCTTCGCAGGGGTCGTCGACGGCAGGCATCACGATGACCAGGATCATCGTCATCAGCCCCAGTACCACTCCGAGCGCTGTCCACAGCACCGATTTCGCGTTCACGGCCGCGCCTGGTTCACGTGTGACGCCGACTCTCGTTCAGGGTATCGGCCAGCGCTCGGTTCACTTCGGCGGCGGCGGCCAACTGCTGCTGCAGCAGGGTGACCTTGCGCCGCAGGGCCGCCGCATCCATCCGGTCCAGACCTGGCCCCTCCGCGGCCCGTACCCAGTTGCGCACCGAATTCGTATGCACCCCGATCTGTTCGGCCACCACCCGGCACGCTTCCGATTCGCTGCGTAGTTTTCCGGTCAGCGCGACGACCTGTTTCACCGCGGCGGCACGCACTTCGGGAGATACCCGCCGATACGACCGGTGCGGCATCATGAACCACTCCCTCCCCCGGGGTGGGCACCGTCACCGGCCGCGGCCTCGCGGGCGCCGGAGCGGCCCGGATGCGCGGTGAATTCGTCGAACCGCTGGTTGGTGTCGTGGATTCCGCTGAGTTTCTCGGCCGCGGTGAATTCCATATGGAACGGGATACCGGGCCGGCGGTCCTCGCCGATCTTCAGCAGGAATTTTCCGGTACCGGGTGGGGAGGGCCGCACCTGGCCCGGTTTGAGTGCCTCCCCGGTCAATGCCTGGGGAGCCGACCAACTGGTCACCATCTCCTCTTCGGCGGCGGTGAACGGCACCGTACTGTCCAGTCGTTTGATTTCCTCGGCCGGTAGGGCGCCGAAGATCTTGGCGCGCGCGCGTTCCAGGAAGCCCAGCGCCTTCGCGATGGCCGCCTCCGAGCCGAGCGACTGCAAATCCTTGATGGTGTGGCTGATCATGATCAGCGCGGTGGCGATACCGCGCTGCAGACGGGTGAGTTCGTCCACCCGGTCGACCATGAAATCGCCGAGCCCCAGCACCTGCCACAGCTCGTCCATCACCACTTGGAAATACCGCTGCGGGGCCATCCCCGCATCGGTGAGGGTATGTGCCGCCTCCACCGCGGCGAAACCGTCGGCCCAGCAGGCCAGCATGACGGCAGCCTTGAGCTTCTTGTCCCCGTTGGGAATATGAGAGACATCGATGCACACCGCCACCGAATCGGTATCGATCGGTACCGTGGTCTGGCCGTTGAACACCGCGCCGAACGGCCCCTGCGTCAGAGCCCGCAACGAACGCCGCAGCCCCCTGATCGCCTCCTGATATTCGCTCGCGCTGTCGGCACCGGCATCCAGCATCATCTCCTCGCCACCGGCGACGATGATCTCCAGCAGGTTCTCCATGATCGGCGGCCGGTCCGGGCTGTACCCACTGCCCGGCCGGTACAGGATCCCCAGTGCGGTGGAGATCAGCGTCTCCTCGTAGTCGCGCACCCGGGCCCCCCGCACGAGTTCCACCAGACCCGCGATCAAGGTGACCTGCCGGGCGTGCAGATCCTGCAATACCTGACGCTGCAATTCGGGGTGCTCCGCCAACCGCGGCACGATATCGCCCAGGACCCCGCCGGCCAGTGGATTGAGTTTGCCGTGGCCGTACCCCAGGTCGATCACCTGCCCGCCGACCAGTTCCACCAGACGCCGATAGTCGGGTTTGACATCGGCGAGGATCAACGGGGTGATGCTCTGCGCGACCCCGCCGAGCACGATCCGGCGTACCAGCGACGACTTTCCGAAACCGTTGAGCCCCAGCACGAAAAGGCTGGGTGCGGTGATGAAACTGCCGCGCATGAACCAGTTCATCGGATCGAAGCAGACGGGCGCTCCGGTATGCAGATGGGAACCCAGCGGGGTTCCGATCAACGGTGCCCCGGCACCGACGGACCAGGGCCACAACCCGGCCACTTGCGCGGTCGTGGCCCGGTACTCGACCGGGCGGCCCACAACATTCATCCGACCGCCGCCGGCTCCCGCATACCCGCGCTCGGTCAGCTGTGCGGTCTGCCGGTCGAAACCGTCCTGGAACTCCTGTTCCGCGCGGGCCTCGTAGTTGCGGCGGCGGATATCGTCGGTGCGCACCCGGAAGGTCGCCCAGGCCGCGCGGAGTCCGGCGCCCTCGCGGCTGAGTTCCTCCAGCCGGGACCGGGTCGCCGGATCGAGCAGCGGCGGACCCGACTGCTTACGTTTCTCGGCCCGGACTTTCGCCCGGCGCGCGGCCTTGTCGAATTCCGGGGTCCCCATCGCCCGGTCGGCGGTCGTATCGACCCGGGCGCGGCGCACCCGCTCCCGGTTCGCCGCACCCCGTTCGCGCGGAACCCGGCCGCCGGGATCGGCGGTACGCGATGTCGCGCCCCGTCGTTCGGTACGCGAGCCGCTGCCCCCGCGCCGCTGACCGGTCACGGAACCGGGCTCGGCGTCCCGGCCGCGCAGGTCCTCGTCCCGGCCCGATCGTGTCCGCTCGCCGGTAGCGACCCGGGGCCGGTTCCGTTCCCGCAAAGGGGGCTCGTGCTCGCGTACCATCAGTCCTTCACCCTGCCAATGCTTTCGGAATGGTCGCGTGCTCGGGCAAGATCACCCCGCAGCCGAGCGATGCCGCGAAGGCCGCGGCCTGGTAGCGGTAGCACCGGCGGATCTTCAACCGGGCCTGGGTCGACAGGTCGCGGGTGATGGCTTCGATCCGCGGCAGATCGCCGCGCATGGGTTCGGTGATGGTGACAAGCGCACCGAACCGGGTGACGCCGTGCCCGCGGGCCTGTTCCTCGCGGGCCTGCTGGGTCGCGCCGACCCGCAGGGTCGCCGAGGCAGACACCACACCACGTTCGCTCTGCTGCGCGACCAGGGCGTTCTTGAAATCGTCGTCCACGATCTCGGCGGCGTCGGCGGCCGAATGCGGCCTGTACACGATGGCGATCCGCTTGCGCGGCACCTCCGGGTTCGGCGCGAGCAGGCGCTGCAGAACTCGTTCGTCCACGGCCCCCTCGGGCGCGGTATCCATCTCCCAGGTGACCGAGCGGCCGCCGTCGTGGATCAGGTGATCCCACTTCTCGTCGTGCGATACCGGGCCCGCATCCGCCCAGTCCAGGCCGTGGCCTTCGGGTTCCCCGGCGGCGACCTCGAGATCGGCCTGCGAGGCCGGATCGTAGCTGCGCCGGATGAAACCGATGACCTCCTCGGCCGACATCGGCTGGGCGCGCACCCCGGCTTCGGCGAGCGCGGAGCAGATACCGGGAAGCCGGCGGCCGATCTCGACCGCTTCCTCGGCCGGGTTCTTCCGTCGTTCCGCGGTGGTCGCCTTGAAGGTGATCGCGACTCGCGGCAGCAGTTGCACCCGTTCCTGCGGGAGTTCGGTGGCCAGTTCGTACATCACCTGCTGGGCGAGGTCGGGCGATTCCGGCCGGGTGATCGTGGAAACCTCGGTGAGCAGCCGGTTCCCGGTCTCCGGCACGGTATCGATCACCGGGACGACGGCGACGATATCGCTGGTCTGGCCGACCGACGCCAGGAAGGTGCCCCAGGCCGACACCCAGCGGTCGATCACCGGCTGGTCCACCGCTTCGTGACCTTGCGGCCACGCGCGCAGCACCACTGTGTACTGCGCGAACTGGGGTAGGTGGATCATTCCGAAGCTGTAACCGCCGGCGTCGATACCCTCGTAGAGTTTCGACGGGGCGAGCAGACCGGGCAGGCGGGTGAAACCGCCTGGTACCCGGGAGAACCGGCCGCCGCGGTACACGTGCTCGCCGCGGCTGCGTGAACGCATCCAGTGGAACATCATCAATCCCGTCTCGTAGCCCGAGCGCCCACCGTGCCGCATGACCAGGGGCGCCATGATAACCACACCGGTCCCGCCCACGATGGCGCCCCATTGGAAACCGCCGACCATGGCGACGACCAGCGCGGTGATGACCACCACGAAGCCGAGCACGGTCTCTTCCCACCGCAAGCCGAAAAGGCCGGCGCTGCGCGGTTTCTGCCACAACCCGTAGGAGCGGCGTTCGTAGGTTTCGGTACTCGTCATCGCGGGATGGTGCTCCTACCGAGGTCGGGGGAACGGTTGGTCCAGCGGTCACCCGCGACATCGCCCATGGCTTGATCGGCGCGGGTCATCCCGGCGGTCGCGGATCGGGCGGCGCCGATTCCGCTGGCAACGCGGGACGAACCGGACGGTACACCGCCGCCGCGAGGCGGTTCACCCGACCGTTGCGCCTGTGGTGCCGGGGCACCGCCGCCACCGCCGCCGCTGGGCGGGGGCGCCGGCCGCGGGGCACCGCCGCCGCGTCCGCCGCCGGGCGGCGGAGGACCGGCCGCGCCGCCGACGTATCCGGCTCGACCCGGGGCGGCCGCGCCCTTGGTACCCACCGCCTTGGTGCCCATGGCACCGAGGCCCGCGGCGGCGAGCAGGGTGCCGCCGGTCGCGGTCAGACCCGATCCGCCGCTACCGACGATCGCCACCGCCGGCGTGACCAGGCGCATCAGCGCCGGCAGAACGAATGCGACACTGCACAGCAGCACGATGGCGACCAGCATGCGCTGGGCTTCCTCCGCTTCGGGCAGGCCACCGGCCGGGGTCATCTCGTCGACGTGGCCCGCGGTGGTGAACGCGATCATGTACACGATCGCGGCCACGGGTTTCCACAGCATGAAGGCGATGATCCAGCCGACCAGTTTCTGATACGACTGTTTACCCGTATTCATTCCGGACGCCGCGGCCGCCAGCGGCAGCACCCCGGCTGCGATCACCAGCAACCCCTGGCGCACGATGGCGAGAACGATCTGCGCCAGCGCCCCGAGCAGGCCGACGATGGCGATGATCAGCACCAGCCCCGGCGAGAAAGCTTGTAACTTACTGGTTTTCACCATGAGCTCGGCCATGTTGCGGGCGTTGCCGTCGGTCGAATCCTGGATTATCCACTCGGCGAACCGGTCCGAGGCCACGGTACCGGCGACGACGACCGCACCGAGCATCCAGGAACTGAACACCACTCTGGTGAACATCCGGAACGATTCGGCCGCCTCGTTCATAGCGGCACCGCGTCGGGCTTCGGCCAGGCGTAGACCGGTGATGATGATCGAGGCGATCAACAGCAGTATCTGCACCTGATACGTGTAGTCGTTGATCTTGGTGAACAAGGTGCCCGAATCGCTGGCCACCTCGTTGGGCACCTTCATCCAGAAGGTCAGCGCCAGGATGATGGCCTCACCGAGGCCGTTCATCAGCGAATCGACCACCTTGCCGAAGGTGGAATCCCACGCCTTGTCCTTGACCGCGGTCGCGGCCTCGCCCGGATGGGCCGCCGCGTTACCCGCCTTGCAGACCGCCGCAGCGGCATCGCCCAGCGAGATCCCCGGAATACCGAGATCGTCGAGCGCATCGTGTATCTCGTTGCAGGTCTGGTCCCAGCCGTAGGGCTGACTGTTGGCCACGGCCGGAGTCGTGACCATCACGGTGAAGATCACCGCGAAAATGGTGACGAATCGTCTGGCCAGCGATACCCGCCGGGAGACGGCCGGGTCGGGGCGCCGATCGCCGGAGCCGCTGTCCTCGCGCACTACCTGAGCTTCCATTTTCCGTCCCAACAACGGAATCACCATCGAGTCCACCCCTCCAGCGATTCGACATACTCGGTCTGTGTGTTAGGCGAGGTTGTGGGCTTCAACCGCCAATCACCCGCATCCCACACCATGATCAGCCGCATGGTCACCCACACCGGTTTCCCGTCCAGCGCCGGAGCGCGCAGCGCCAGCCGCACTATCGCCATATCGTCGGCGTAGTCGTCGATCTTGAACGCATCGGAGGCCACCAGATACCGGGTGACCGATTCGGGTTGCTGCTCGGGCAGCGCATCCGCTTCCAGGGCCTTGTCGTAGGCCGCGATCTGCTGTGCCGAAACCCGCACCTGCCGCACATACAGGTCGCGGTGGGCGGGCCGGGCGTTGAGCCGATAGGTGATCTGCGCGGCAGCCAGCGCGGCGCCCTGCGGTGTATGCGAATACCCCACTGCCAGACCGTCTTCGATCCGCTGTGGGCCGTCGGAGGTGGAGAACGGCACCGAGGCGCCGTACACGCGCTGCCAGCCGCGTGGCGCGGTGGTGCCCGCCGGGGCCGCCGTGAGCCAATCCGGATCCGAGGGATTGCGCTGCGGCGACGGATCCTGCGGCAGCACCTGCCCCGCGGGATTGTTCGGAATATCCACGCGGCGGTTGAAAACGTCTATCTCGGGATCGGCGAAGCCCTCACCCACCGCCGGCGCGGGTGCGGGTCCTGCCACGGGCTCGTCGTCACGGCCGGTCCACATGACGACACCCACGACCACGATCAGCGCCAGCACCGCCGCGGACGCCACGACACCGAAGGAGACTCGGTCACGCTGATAGGTCTCCTTCCCGCTCACTTCGGTGCCTCTACTTTCACTGTGTCGCTCGGGATTTCGCCGATGGGCTCGATGGGTCGCGCGGTCGATTCCGGATCCGGCAGTCGTAACCGCCAATCGTGGGCGAACCACTCCACCGTCGTATGATTCACGGCTTTCGAACTGTCCGAATACTCGCTGTACACATCCACAGCTGCCCGCTCATCGCTGTACTCGGTGATCCGGTACCCGAGCAGCCGGGGCGCGTACACCGGATCCGCGGGCCCGCTGATGGACACCTGCACCCGGTTCACCGCCCACTCGTCCTTCGCCGGCCCCGGAACCACCTCCCGGGCAGCGATATTCGACCATTGACTGTCATCGGCCACCGACAGTCGCACGGCATGCACCATCGCCGCAACCCCCGCGCCGGTCGGTGAATGATCGAAACCCGTTGCCGCACCGTCGGTTTCCGTTGCCGGGCCTTGCTCGGTATGCGGCAGCGGCACACCCTGGAAAGGCTGCCAGCGCACATTCGTCGGTGGCGCGGACAGATCCGGCGGCGCCGCCGCGTCACCTCCCCCGCAGCCGACGGCGCCGGCCAGTAGCGCCACCGACAGCAATCCGGCAGCCCGTAACGCACCGAACCGTGTCGCGGCCGGTGTCTCGGTCGAATTCATCCGCAGGTCGTTCCCCTCGCCTCGCTCCGGCTCATCCGGGCAGGAACGCCAGGGCGATACCGGAAGCGGTACTGGCGACGGCCGCTCCCAGCAGACTCATGAGCACGCCGTGCGAGGCGTCGTTCATCGCCAGATCGCCCTTGAAGGTGAGCCACAGTTTGCCCGCCGAGACGATCAACCACGCCAGACAGCCCATGAGGACGAACCACAGCAGCCAGTTCAACAGCTGCATCAACGGTTCCAGCACCTCGGCCGGCATCTGCTTATACGCCAGTACACCGGCCACCCCGACCAGATCCATCTCTACCTCACGTCCCGATGACGGCGTTCATGATGGTGCCCGCGCTGGTGGCCACCACGCCGCCGATCATCGCGCCCGCCACCATCTTCGGAGACTCCAGGCCGCCGCCGGTCCACTTCTCCCACGCGAACTTACCGCCCGCGTAGACGATGCCGCAGATCCCGGACAGCAGCACGAACCACGTGAGATAGCGGACCAGCTGCAGGATCTTGTCGGACCCGGGTGGCGCCTCCGGGGTCGGATTACCTATCTGCGCCAGTACGGCCGTGTCGTAGACCTGGTGAACCGCCAGAAGTACGGTGCTCATCGGGTGCCTTTCTCGATAGCTGAGGTGCAACATTGGGTCCGCGCGAGCGCGGGGAGCACGGAACAGGAAATGTGCTCGACGGGCATCACGGCATCACTCCTCCACGAATCTCGATCGGCCCCGCGCGGGGGCGGCCTCCGATTCTTCCAGGGCGGCACGGGCGGCCGCGACGATCTCCGAGCCGAGTTCCCGGATATCCAGGGGAACTTCGTCGAGCGGGTCGATCCGGCGGCGGCGCTGCGCGGCGACTGCCGCACCGGGGGTCCACACCGGCAGCTTCTCCGGTTCCACCAGCGTCCATTCCTCGTACCACGGCACCTGCCAGACCTGTCCGGCGAGTGAGGCCACCACATCGCGATACCGGCGGATCTCCGGCGCCATCCGGCCCGGACGGGCCGCCACGGTGATCAGGCCGAGAACTTCACAGGGGCCGGCCAGCCCGGCATGGTGCTGGCGCAACAGGTCGTGGGCATGGGTCAGCCCCGCGATGGTCTCCCGGGCGACCAGCACCACGAACGGCGATTCCCGTTCGAAAACCCCGGGCCAGCGACGCCCGGAATCCGCGGCGGGCGCCAGGATATGTGCGAGGGTGCTGGCACCGGCGCCGCCGTGTACCCCCAGCAGCCAGACCAGCGGCGCGCGCCCGGCGCCCGGGACGGGCCGGTCCCAGATCGCGGCGCGGCGCGATTCCGGCGGGGGCACCACTCCGGCGGCGGCGGTACGGCCGGGTCTGCGAGGAAGGTTCATAGCGGCCGTCATGATGCCACCCCCGCAAGTAACCGCTCGTAGGTCTGCCGGGTCTCGTCGGCCAGGGCGATATGCCGGACGAGCTCACCGCGGGCCAGATGCGGATCGTAGGGCACCTCGACGATATCGCGGACCCACCCGGACAGATGCTCACGCAGATGGTCGGCGACCCGCGAATCGACGCCCGGATGCTGGTGCGATACCACGATCGTGGTGTCGCCGACGATGCCTCCGCCCATCGGCTCGGACTGATCGCCGTATTCGTCGTCCAGCCATTCGAGGGTCACCCGCAGCCGGTTCGCCGCATCGACACGCGCCGGAATGGCCAGCACCAGGGCGATATCCGCGTCGTCGAGCAGGGGACGCAGCTGGCGGCCGGCGATCGGGCTGCCACCGTCGAAGATTCCGGTGTAGCCGGCGTTGTCCACCGCCCGTGCCACGGTGAGGTAGCTGGCCCGGCGGCGCAGCGGCGCCGCGTCGCGCCACAGCAGGCCGATCCCCGAGGTCGCGCGCGACATGCAGTCCTTCAGCGGCGCCGGTTCGTCGTCACCGCGACCGTACAACCACTGCTGCAGGCTGATGGGATGCAGATGCTCGTCGGCTCCGCGCAGGGCCAGATCGCCGCCCGCCGGGGTGGCGTCCACGGCCACCGTGGCCGTGCCCGAAAGCCCCAGTTCGCCCGCGAGACCGAGCGCGGTGGTGGTCGTTCCGGCACCACCGCAACCACCGACCACCAGGATCGGCCGGGCCGCGCCCGGGGTACGGCCACTGTTACCACGCAGCCGGACCACCGACGCCTTCCGGTTTCCGCCCGTCTCGTCCGCCGCCTCGGAATCCGGTGCGGTCTCGAGCCAGCGGCTCCAATCCTCTCCCATCCTGCACTCTCCTCTATCCGGCCGTTATACCCGTGATGAGGGTGCGGCCGTCGATCGCCGCGGTGGTGACCGTCTGCCTGCTGTAGGTGGCCGGTTCACCACCGGGCCGGTACTCGGTGACCTCGACGGAGTAACGCCCGTCGGCGACGGTCACGATGCGTACGCAATGCCGGGTTCCGGGTTCGACGCTGTCGATCCCGGCCTGGATCACCTCTCCGGAGGACACCGGGGCGTCGGGCGCCACCACCGCACGCGCAGCGGCACCGGAACGCTCGACGTAATAGGCATATTGGAAGCGCAGGATCGCGGCGGGCCCGGAATCCGTTCCGCCCGGCCCCGCGCCGCGCAGCACCGGGCCGTCGTGTTCGTCCGGGCATTGCGCGCTCGCCGCGGTCCCCGCGCTGCCGGAGGTGAAGCGCAATCCGGCCCCGTCGTCGGGTCCGGCGGCCCGGGGCGCGCCCGGAGCCAGCAGGTACACCACGACCGCTGTGGCGATGGCGAGCACGATGACGGCGGCGACCAGGACGCCGAACGTCCGGCGGCGGCGGGCAGCGGCATCGCCGGGCAGATCGCGCAACCGGCCGGGATCACGGCCGATACGGGCGGGTTCGGCGAGTTCCTCGTCTGGCCAGGGCAGACGCAAGAGGTCACCGTCACGCTCGCCGGCCGGCTCGTCCACCCAGTCGGACCAGCCGCCGGTGAATTCGGTGCGCCGGCCGGAGAGTTCGGCGGGTGCCGGGTCCGGCGCGGCGGACGCACTACCGGCCTCGGCGATGTAGTCGGGATACCTGGCGGGGCCGTCGGCGGCGGCGGCCGCGGTGACCTCCGGTTCGGACCGCCCGGCCGGGTGGTCCACGGCGCCACTGTCCCCCTCGGGTTCCAGCGGGCCGTACCATCGATCGAGTTTTTTGTAGGACTTCAACATTCCCCCATTCCCGTGGCGCCGGGCACGTGATATCGCATCATCGATCCCTCTCGGCGATCAGTTCACGGAGAACGAGTCGTTTTCGGTTATCGGGGGTGTATCGGACCGGTCTGCCGACGGCCGATCCGGGGACGCGCCGCCGGCTCCTGTCCCGAATGGGAATTGTCCCGTACCGGAGGGAGCGGGCGCAGGCGACGCGCCGGGCCCGGTTCCTGAGAATCCGGCCGGCGGCGGCGACGCGGCCCCGGGAGCGCTACCGAGCGGCGACGGTTCGTCGGCAACCGGTTCGCTACCGCTGCCGTAGGCTTTCGCGAGATCCCGCGCGGCAGCGGCGAACCAGTCGGCGATGAACTTCGTGGGTGCTTCACCGGTCGCCGAAATCGACGCGTTGCCATAGGCCTGATGCCGCTGAATGGTGTCCCAATAACGTACCCATGTCGTGGTGTCGAGCAGGGCGTGGTTGTCCTGGATATTGTCCACGACGGCGTTGAAAGCCTGACTCACCAGCCGGATACCGGTCGTCGGCGGGATGAGTTGCGGAATGGCGCCCAGCAGCTTGGTTCCCAACAGCAGCAACGCGGCCGGCGGGTTCGCCAGTCCGGCCGTCGCCAGTTCGGCGATCGCCGCGGGATTCAGAACCGTGCGCACCACGGTGACCACTGCGTTCAGGCCGATCATGCCGACCTTGAGCAGTGCTCGCATCGCGCCCGGAATATCCAGCGGGGTTCGCGGATCGGCGGCATCGGCCAGCCGTTCGGAGATCGATTTCTTCGGCGAGATGTTCAGATTCGCCAGCGAGGTACCCGAAACGTCCTCGTTGACCACCTTGGTGGCGGTTTTGATCGAGGTGAAAGCGAGCGCCTGGGCCACCGAGGTGAGCGAGGCGATGGGGTCACCCCCACTGAGCTTGGCCTGTCCGACGATACTGGCGACCGCCTTCAGGATCGGCGCGCCTTCGGGTGCATCGCAGGCGAGATCGCCCGCGGCGCAGAAACTGGCCACCCGTCCGGTGAGCGTGCCGAAATCTTCGGCGGCGTCCCGGTTCGGGGCGATTCCGCCACCGGTGGCGGGCGCCTGCGGCAGCGCGGCAACCCCGGCGATTTCCGCGCCTTCGGTACCGGGCGCCGGATCCGGGTTCGCCTTTCCCGGAGCGCCGGGAAACAATGCGGCGCCGGGAGTTCTGGTGGGGTCGCCGATCAGGGCCACCGCCGCGATCTTGTCGTCGGGCAACGGTCCCTGGCCCTGCCCGATCTCCTGGGCGAATACCGAAGCGACATGGGCGCCCTGGGAATAGCCGACGATCGCGAACCGGGTGTCGGGGCAGCGCTGCGCGACCGATACCGCCATGGTCCGCAACCGGATCAGCCCGCCGCTCACCGATTCCGAGTAGGGGGTGACGCTACCGCCGTCTATCCCACCGAAACTGGATTCGTACGGCACATAGGCGCGCTGGACCAGCTCTTCCTCGGGCGCGGCGGCCATGAGCGGCCGGAACACCGTGGACAGCATGCCGGTATCGGTGGTGGGTGCGGCGTCCGGCGATGATTCGCCGGTGCCCTGGATTCCCAGGGCATACATTGCCGGGCAGGTACTGACCGGAAGTTCGGGCGAGGAGGCCGACGGGCCCGAGAGATCAGGCGGCTGAGCGTATGCGGGAGCGGTAAGGGTCCCTGCCGTCACGGTCGCCACAGCGACGGTGAGTGCGATCAGCATCCCCGAGAAACTTCTGCTTACAGCCATAGCGACCCGCAATCACTCTTACCGCAGTTACCGAGCGCGACGAAACGCAGTAAACGGTAACAGATTCCGGCTATGACCGCTGAGGGGGCGAAGAGTTTACGCGACCCACCGACACCACCCGGATACGCCGCGGCGCGTTGCGCCCCGAATGTTACAAAATTCCGGTGGGCCCGCGGTGGCTGCCAAGACCCCGAAACACTCAAACAGCAGAGGTCACCCGGTAGACGTCGTAGACACCCTCGACGTTGCGGACAACATTGAGCAAATGGCCCAGATGCTTCGGATCACCCATCTCGAAGGTGAACTTGCTGATCGCCACCCGATCGCCGTGCGTGGTCACCGCCGCGGACAGGATGTTCACCTTCTCGTCGGCCAGTACCTTGGTGACATCGGAGAGCAACCGGGTACGGTCCAGCGCCTCGATCTGGATGGCCACCAGGAAAACCGAATGCGGGGACGGCGCCCACTCCACGTCGATGATGCGTTCCGATTGTTCCCGCAGCGAACCGGCGTTGGTGCAGTCCACCCGGTGCACGCTCACCGAACCCCCGCGGGTCACGAAGCCCAGGATCTCGTCGCCGGGCACGGGAGTACAGCATTTCGCCAGCTTGGCCACGGTGCCCTCGGCGCCGGGGATCAGCACGCCGGCGTCGCCGCTGAGCCGCTGCCGCGGAGGGGTGGTGGACGGGGTGGAGCGTTCGGCGAGTTCGTTTTCCACATCGCCGATTCCGCCGAGCTGCGCCATGAGCCGCTGCACCACATGATGGGCAGAGACCTGATGCTCGCCGACCGCGGTGTAGAGCATGGAGATATCACCGTAGTGCAGTTCGTGCGCCACGGCGGTCATCGCATCGACGTTCATCAGCCGCTGCAACGGCAGGCCGACCCGCTTGACCTCTTTGTTGATCTGCTCCTTGCCGTTCTCCAGCGCCTCTTCCCGGCGCTCCTTGGCGAACCACTGGCGAATCTTGGCCTTGGCGCGCGGCGAGACCACGAACTGCTGCCAATCGCGGCTGGGCCCGGCGTTGGGCGCCTTGGAGGTGAAGACCTCCACGACCTCACCGTTCTCCAGTTGCCGTTCCAGCGCGACCAACCGGCCGTTCACCCGGGCGCCGATACATTTGTGCCCGACCTCGGTGTGCACCGCGTAGGCGAAATCCACCGGCGTGGACTTCTGCGGCAGCGTGATCACGTCGCCTTTCGGAGTGAAGACGAAGATCTCCGGGGCCTTGAGGTCGAACCGCAGCGATTCCAGGAACTCGGCCGGGTCGGCGGCCTCGCGCTGCCAGTCGAGTAGCTGCCGCATCCAGGCCATATCGTCGACCTCGGCGGCGTCGCCGGAGTGGCGGCCCTTGGTCTCCTTGTACCGCCAGTGCGCGGCGATCCCGAATTCGGCGGTGCGGTGCATATCGTGGGTACGGATCTGTACCTCGAGCGGTTTGCCGTCCGGGCCCACGACGGTGGTGTGCAGCGACTGGTATACCCCGTAGCGGGGCTGGGCGATGTAGTCCTTGAAACGGCCGGCCATGGGCTGCCACAGCGAATGCACCACGCCGACGGCGGCGTAGCAGTCACGGACCTCGTCGCACAGGATGCGGATACCCACCAGATCGTGGATATCGTCGAAATCCTTCCCCTTGACGATCATCTTCTGATAGATCGACCAGTAGTGTTTGGGGCGGCCCTCGACCGTGGCGGGTATCCGGGACGCGGCGAGGGTGTTCACGATTTCAGCGCGCACCTTCGCCAGGTAGGTGTCACGTGACGGCGCCCGGTCGGCGACCAGCCGGACGATCTCGTCGTACTTCTTGGGGTGCAGGATCGCGAAAGCGAGATCCTCGAGTTCCCATTTCACGGTCGCCATACCGAGCCGGTGGGCCAGCGGCGCGATCACCTCGAGGGTTTCGCGGGCCTTCTTGGCCTGTTTCTCCGGCGGCAGGAACCGCATGGTGCGCATATTGTGCAGCCGATCGGCCACCTTGATCACCAGCACCCGCGGATCGCGGGCCATGGCGATGATCATCTTGCGGATCGTCTCGGCCTCCGCGGCCGCGCCCAGGTTGACCTTGTCGAGCTTGGTGACACCGTCGACCAGGTGGGCCACCTCGGTACCGAATTCCGCGATGAGCTGCTCCAGCGTGTACCCGGTGTCCTCGACGGTGTCGTGCAGCAGTGCCGCCACCAGGGTAGTGGTATCCATCCCCAGTTCGGCGAGGATATTCGCGACGGCCAGCGGATGGGTGATGTACGGGTCGCCGGACTTGCGGAACTGGGTGGCATGGCGCTCATCGGCGACATCGAAGGCGCGCTGCAACTGGGTGAGATTCGCCTTCGGGTACAGCTCCCGATGCACCGTGGCCAGGGGTTCGAGCACCGGTTTCACCGCGGGAATACCGCGCTGGCCGGTCATCCGCCGGGCCAGGCGAGCGCGCACCCGCCGGGAGGCCGAACTGGGGACGGCGCCGGACTGCCTGGCGGGCTCGGCTTCCGCACCGGTCCGCGCACCGGCAGGCGAAGCGGCGGCCCCGGCACCGTTGGACTGCGACCCCGATGTCTGCTCGACATTCGCCTCGCCCAGATGCTGAGTCATGCCACCACCTCTCCGTGCCGCGGCGTAGCACCGCAACGCTTCAGACCACCAACTTTAGACCCCACAGCAGTACGGGAGACCCCAGAGCAACACCATCGACACCTATCGATACGCGGACCCACCCGATACAACACCGTATTCGACCTCGTCCTTCCCGCTACGCGTGGGTTCGGGTTCCTCACCCGAGCCCGTCCGGGGTCAGTTCGACCCACCTTGTGATACCGATATCGGCCAGGAACCGCCGATCGTGACTCACCACGAGCAGCGCGCCCTGGAAGGCGGCCAGGGCCTGGGTGAGGTGCCGCAGACTCACCAGGTCCAGGTTATTGGTCGGCTCGTCGAGAATCAGCAGTTTGGGCGCCGGATCCGCGAGCAACAACATCGCCAGCGCGGCGCGAAGCCGCTCACCACCGGAAAGCGCGGCGGCGGGCACATCGGCGGCGGCACCGCGGAACAGGAAGCGGGCGAGCTGCGCGCGGATCCGCTCCGGTTCGGCGTGCGGGGCGCCGGCGGCGACATTGTCGAAGACACTGCGGCGTTCGTCGAAGAGATCGAGCCGCTGTGGCAGCATCCGCCAGGGCACCCGCGGTGGCTCTGCGGTGAGCCGTCGCAGCAGAGTGGTTTTCCCGGCCCCGTTGCGGCCGGTGATCGCCACTCGCTCCGGACCGTCGACCGTCAGCGAAACCACCGGGCCGTTGGCCAGCCGCACTGCCTCCAGCTCGACCACATGCTGACCGGGATACAGGCGCGTACCGGGGAGGTCGACCCGGATCTCGCGATCGTCGCGTAGCGATTCCTCGGCCTGCTCGAGCCGGTCCTTCGCCTCTTGGACCTTCTCGATATGACTGTTGCGCAGTTTGCCCGCCGATACTTCGGCCTGCCGTTTACGCTGACCCATCACGATCTTCGGTTCACGTTTGTTCTCGTACATCTTCTGCCCGTATCGCTGCCGCCGGTCGAGCTTGATCCGGGCCTCCACCAGCTCCCGCGACTGTTTACGCATATCGCTGCGCGCATCGCGGATCGCGGCCCGGGCGGTTTCCTGTTCCTGCTCGACGATTTGCTCGTAGTCGCTGTAGTTGCCGCCGAACAACCGCAATCGGCCACCGCGTAGTTCGGCGATGGTGCCCATACGCTCCAGCAGCTCCCGATCATGGCTGACGACCAGCACGGTGCCGGTGAACTGGTCGACCACGTCGTAGAGCCGCGCACGGGCCGACGAATCGAGGTTGTTGGTGGGCTCGTCGAGCAGCAGGACCTGTGGTTCCCGGAGCAGTTCGGCCACCAGGCCGAGCAGGACGGTCTCTCCGCCGGAGAGGGTTTCCAGCCGTCGATCCAGCTGCGCGACCGAATCCGCGAGGTAGTCCAGCCCGAGCCGCCCGAACAGCGCCACCGCACGTTCCTCGATATCCCACCGGGTGCCGACGAGATCGAAATCGGCCTCGTCGCCGGAGCCGGTTTCGATGCGGTGCAGCGCTTTTCGCGTCTCGGCGATACCGAGCACGGTATCGACTCGCCGGCCCACGGCCAGACCGAGGTCCTGCCGCAAATAGCCGAGCCCACCGGTTACGGTGATCGATCCACGCGCCGGGCGCAGTTCACCGGCCAGTAAACGCAGGAGAGTGGATTTCCCGGCCCCGTTGGACCCGACGAGCCCGAGATGGCCGGGCCCGAGCACCGCGTCGAGCCCGTCGAATACCGGAGTTCCATCCGGCCAGGAAAAACAGAGATCGGAAAGAGAAATATCGGCCACGGCTGCCCCTGAGGTATCGATACGGACGCGGCGCGCAGTACTGCGGGCCGCACGAGCGACTACCTCATGAGAGCAACGGCAACTCCGATCCCCGGGAACAAGACCTCGACGAGGTTACACCCGCGCCCAGGCCGGCGCCAGCATGATTCGACGGGAATCACAGGAGGCGGGTTACCGCTCTCAGACGGTGACGATGGAGGTGACCGGGTAATCGCCCTGACGGGCCCGTCCGCCCAACCCCTCGAGTTCCAGCACGACCGCCGCGGCCACGACGTGCGCGCCGGCGCTGGTGAACAGATCCGCGGCCGCTGCCAGGGTGCCGCCGGTCGCCAGCACATCGTCGAGCAGCAGTACCCGGCGGCCGGCCAGCTCGACGCCGGTGGCGGGTACCTCCAGCGCGGCCGTCCCGTACTCCAGCTGATACTCGCGGGTGATCACCGGAGGCGGCAATTTGCCGCGTTTACGGACAGCGAGTACCCCGGTGCCGAGCGTGGTCGCGACCCCGGCCCCGAGCAGGAACCCGCGAGCATCCACCCCGGCGACCAGATCCGCGTCCGGAACCAGCGCTGCCAGGCAGTCGACAACGGAGCGGAACCCGTCGGGATCGGCGAAAACCGGGGTGAGGTCGGCGAAGCGGACCCCGGGCTCCGGGAAGTCGTCGGCCCAGCGGGTGAGGCGCCGGACGAGATCGGCGGCCGGTCCGTGGCGTTCGCCGGTTTCCTCGGCGGGTCCGGCCGCCACATGCTTACTCATCGGGTTACCTCTCTCCTCGGCCACACTCGGTATCAACGCTGTAGGACCCACTGGTCCATGTTCCAGCCGGACCCGGCCCGAGTGGGGCCCGCGATACCGTTGTCCAGGCCACCGGAGAACGCGATCGTGCGGGGGGTCGCGAACAGCGGGACGCTGGGCAGCTGTGCCCACAGCAGGTTCTCGGCCTCGGTGAGCAGATTCAGCTGCGTGGTCGAGTTGTCCTCGGCGGCGAGCTGGTCGGTGATCGAATCGAAGCGGCCGTTGCGGAACTGCCCGATATTGAGTCCGCTACCGCTGCGCAGGCCGCCGATCGCGGCGATACCGTCGAGTGACCCCGCCGGCCCCTGCGCTCCCCCGGACCCGCCGAGTACCGCATCCACCGCCCCCTCCCGCAACCGCGCCGGCGTGAAATCGGGCGTGCTCGCGTCTTCTACGGTGATACCGGCCGCTCTGCACGCATCGGCGATCATCGACACCGTCTGGGACCTGCGGGCATCGGGGGCGAGGTAGCCGATCCGGACGACCATCCCGTCCTTACCGGCGTCGGCCAGCGCCGCCTGGGCGCCCTCGACATCACCGGCCGCGAACGGTCCGGCAGCGCCGGTGGCCGCCGGATAGTACAGCGAATCCTGTTGCAGCGTACGCGAATTCGATGGCCCGGAGCCCAGTCCGGCCTCCGGCGCCTCGGTGACCCTGCCGAGTTGGTCGAACAGCCCCTGGCGGGGTACGCAGAGGGCAAACGCGCGACGCGCGGCGGTCGATTCGAATACCCCGCCCGTGTTGAGTACGAGTTGTTCGATACCGCGACTGGGTAATTGCGCAACGGTGTACGCGTCCAGGTTCACCTCGGGCAGCGACCCCGCGCCGATATCCACCACAGCCGCCGAACCGTCCTCGATCCGACCGGCGAGATCGGCCGGTTTGGGGTACACGACGATCCGGCCGGTGGCCGGTGTCTCTCCCCACCAGCGTTCGTTGGCGACCAGGACGAGGCCGTCCTCGAGGCCGTACGATTCGATCCGGTACGGCCCGGAGGCGGGAAAACGAGTGATGTCCAGATCACCCGGCTCCAGATTCCAGCCGGTGTTCCAGAACTGCGCCAGCCGGTCCAGCGCGGGACGGTCGTCGTTCTGGACGGCGGCAACTATATCGGGAACGTCCGCCGCCTCCGCCGCCACATGGGCGGGCATCAATTCACCGGCCCCGAACAGCGTGCGCCACGGCAGGTAGTGCTTCCCGGGCCGGAACACCACGGTGCCGTCCTTGGAGCCCGGCTGGCATTCCACCCGCTCGATATCCTCGTAACCGGCCGTACTCGCCGATTCGAACCCCGGAAACCGGCCGCTGCGGGCCGCCCAGGTGAATACGAGATCGTCACAGGATGTGGGCACGCCGTCGGAATAGACGCCCCGCGGATTCAGCCGATACTGGATCGTCTGCGCCTCACCGGGCACTTCTTTGGCGGTCCCGGTATCGGTATCGGCGACCGGCTGACCGTCGGGCCCGGTGTAGAAGAACCCGGTCAGCACCCGGCCGAAGACGGCCTGAGCCGACGCGGCACCCGCCGCCGTACCACCGTTGTAGCTGGTGACCGCGGTATCGACGGCGTATCCGATCGAGGGCACCTGGTCCTCACCGGAACATCCCGCCACCACCCCGGCGGCCGCGGTGGTCGCCGCGAGCAGTGCGATCGTCCGGCGCAGATATGGCAGTCGCATCCGTACCCCTCGTCTGTCAGTGCCGCCTCTGTCGTTTACCCGTGGGACGTGCGCCGGGCGCGGGCCCGGCGGTACCGGAACCGCGCGCCGGCCGCGGGTCGCGGTCGCCCGGTTCCGCGTGGCGCGGGCGGGGCGCCGGCCCGGCACCCTGCGGCACCCGGCCGGCCCGCCGGGCGTGCACCTTGTTGGTGTGTGCGGCGACCGGACCCCATCGTTCCTTGATCGAAACCAGCAGCGGGGTGGCGAAGAAGATGGACGAGTAAGTACCGACCACGACGCCCACCAACTGCACCAGCGCGAGATCCTGCAAAGTACCGACGCCGAGCATCCACACCGCGATCACCATGAGGCCGATGATCGGCAGAGCGCCGATCACGGTGGTATTGATCGACCGCATCAGGGTCTGGTTGACCGCGAGGTTGGCCTGTTCACCATAGGTACGCCGGTTGGTATGCAATACACCGCGGGTGTTCTCCTCGACCTTGTCGAAGACGATAACCGAATCGTAGAGCGAGAAGCCCAGGATGGTCAGCAGGCCGATCACCGAGGCCGGTGTCACCTCGAACCCGACCATCGAATAGATACCCGCGGTAACCACCAGATCGAAGAAGAGGGCAGCCAGAGCTGCGATCGCCATATCGCGTTCGTACCGGAACCCGATATAGGCGCTGACGAGCACCAGGAACACGACGAGCGCGATCAGCGCCTGCCTGGTGATCTGCCCGCCCCAGGTCTCGCTGACATCCGAGGCGCTGATGGCATTGCGGCTCGGGTTCCCGCTGTCGTCGGTGGGTTGGAACTCGTCGAACAACGCGGTTTGCACCGTGCTGAGATCTTCGGCGCTCAGCGTTTCCGAGCGGATCAGGATGGTGGCGGTATCACCGGTGCCGACGGTCTGCACCGATTCGGGTTCGGAACCGAGCGCGTCGGAGAACACCGTTTCGACCTGTTCGGTGGTGGCGCCACCGGCCGGGAGCTGGATCCGGGATCCGCCGACGAAATCGATACCGAAGGTGAATCCTCGTACCGCCATACTCAGCAGGCAGATCAGCACGATGACCGCGGTGATGATGTACCAGCGCCGGCGGTTGCCGACCACATCCAGCACACCGGTGCCGGTGTACAGACGGTTCATCCAGCTGTGCCGGGCACCGTTCGCGCGCGCGGGTTCGGGCTTGTCCATGGTCACGGAACTGTTCATCGTCACGCCTTCCCCACCGCGGTTTCGGCCGCCTTGCGCTCACGGGCCAGCTGCTGCATCGCGCCGAGACCGTTCACCGAGGGCTTGGCCCAGAAGGTGGAACGGGCGGCCAGCTGCACCAGCGGAGCCGTCACCAGGAACACCACCACCACATCGAGAATGGTGGTCAGTCCGAGGGTGAAGGCGAAGCCGCGCACCTGTCCGACGGCCAGCACGTAGAGCACGGCCGCGGCGATGAAACTGACGACGTTACCGGAGAGAATGGTTTTCCGGGCGCGCTGCCAGCCGCGCGGAACCGCCGACCGGAAACTTCGGCCCTCGCGTATCTCGTCCTTGATGCGTTCGAAGAACACGACGAACGAGTCGGCGGTCATCCCGATACCGATGATCAGACCGGCGATACCGGCGAGGTCCAGGGTGAACCCGATCCACCGGCCGAGCAGCACCATGATCCCATAGACCGCGAAACCGGAGCCGACCAGCGATAACGCCGTCAAGAATCCCAGCATCCGGTAGTAGGCCAAGCAGTACAGCAGTACCACCGCCAGACCCACCGCACCGGCGATGAGGCCCGCGCGCAGCGAGGAGAGCCCGAGCGTCGCCGAGACCGTCTCGGCCTCGGAGGTTTCGAACGACAGCGGCAGCGAACCGTACTTCAGGGTGTTCGCCAGGTCCTGGGCGGAGGAGGCGGTGAAATTACCCGAAATCTGGGTGCGGCCGCCGAGCTGCGGCCCCTGCTGTACGACCGGAGCGCTGACGACCTGCGAGTCCAGCACGAACGCGACTCGCTGCTGGACGTACTCGCCGGTGAGCGCCGCCCAGGCGTCACTACCACCGGACTTGAATTCCATATTGATCTCGTGGCGGGACTGTTCGGTATTGAACCCGGAGGTCGCGTCGGCGATCTCCTGACCGTCGATCCGGCTCTTGTCGAGCAGGAAAACCTCGGTGCCGTCGGTGGAACAGGTGACCAGCGGCAGATTCGGGTCGTCGTTACCGGCCAGCGGGTCGGCCACGGAACAGTCCATCGTGGACATCGCCAGCTGCTGCATGGTCGGGTCGGCGCTCTGCCGCAGAGTCTTGGCCGCCTCGATCTCCTGCTGGGCCTGTTCCTGCGGGCTCAGCGATTCGTCGGCCGGGGCAGGTTCACCCGGTGCCGGAGCGGGCGCCGGGGCAGGCTCGGTCGACGGCGGCGGCTCGGGTGCGGGCGTCCCGGGTGCCTGCGCCGGGCGGACCTCGAGGTCCTCGGCGGACACCGGCGCCGCGGCGGCGGGAGTCTCCGGGGCCGGCTGCTCGGGTTCGGCCGGCGCCCCGGCTCCGTCGCCTGCCGGCGGTACCTCTGGGGCCGGGGCGGGCGCGGGAGCCTGGGGGACGGCCGGCGCGGTGGGCTGACCGGGCATCTGCTGGGCCTGCGGGCTGCCGGGCGCCGGGACCGCCTGGAGTACCGGGCGGATATAGAGCTTGGCGGTTGTCGCCAGCGTGCGGGCCTGCTGACTGTCGTCACCCGGGACGGTGATGACGAGGTTGTCGCCGTCGATCACGACCTCGGAACCGGAGACACCGAGGCCGTTCACCCGGTTCTCGATGATCTCCTGGGCCTTGGTCAGGCTGTCCTGGCTGGGCCGGTTTCCGTCCGGTGTCCGGGCGGTCAGCGTGACCCTGGTACCGCCCTGTAGGTCGATGCCGAGTTTGGGCGTCGGTGATTTGTCACCGGTGAAGAACACCAGCGCGTAGATCGCGGCCACCAGCACGCCGAAAAGGGCGAGCCAGCGGAGTTGATGCGCCGATCCCTGGGACGGTGGCACAGGTCGTCATCTCCTAGGCGGAAGTTCTGGGTGGAACGGCCGGCCGATACGGGCGCGCCCGCGTCTATCGGCTGGGCACACGCCGAGGCCACCGGTCGCCCGGGTATCCGGTCCGGTGGCCAGGCCGTGGAATTCAGTCCTTGGTCAGCCGGGTCTCGGTCTGCTTCGGGGTTTCCTCCGCGACGGCCGCAGCGGAGTCGACCGCGGGCGCGGAATCGGCCGCCACGGTGGCATCGTCATCGCTGCGCACATCCCGGATCGCCAGCCGCAACCACGTGGTCACGACGTCCTCGGCGATCTCCAGATCGACGGTGGTGTCGTCGACCTCGACCACGGTCCCGAGCAGGCCGGAAGTGGTGGTGACACGGTCACCGACCTTCAGGCTGTCCTGCATCTGGGTGACCTTGTCGGCCTCTTTCTTCTGGCGGCGCATACCGAGGAACATCGGCACGAGCAGCGCAACCAGTATGAGCGGAAACAGGAAATCCATGGTCGAAGTCAGTTCCTGATCTGGTGGGGAGAGGGGCAGGTACGCACACAGTCTGCCAGTTCCCCGGCCGGGCGCCACACCCGCACGCCGGAAAAGTGGTATCCGGCCGTCGCCGCCCCATCCGGTGAGTGGTACCGCGATCCCGGCGAACCGCCTGCCGGGCAACCGGTTACGACCATAATCGGGGCATGACACCCGAGGATGTGCACCACATCACGTTCACGACCGCGCCGTGGGGCCGCCGCGGCTACCGGATCGACGATGTCGACGATCTGCTCGACCATATCGCCGCGGCGCTGGCCGGGCGGACGACCCTCAGCGCCGAACGACTCCGGAGCGGGCTCCGACCGGGCGGTGCCTGGCTGAACCGCGGTTACGATCCCGACGAGGTGGATACTTTCCTGCGACGGGTCCGGGCCGAACTCGGAGTCTGAACCGCCGCATCGGCCGGCGGTCATTATCTGCCCTGCGCCACCGGCTCCGCCCGAGTCCGATAGCCGAACGGTGCCGTCCGCCGGATTCGGCGAGTCCGACGTGTAGGCCGAGCGGGTGCCGATCGACAGAGCACGCAGCCGCGCCGCGGTGGGCGGCCGTCACGTGCACCACGCCCGCGGTATCCGCCGCGTCCGCGGCGTCGCTGTATCCGGCGGTGCCCCACGTACCGGCGACCCGTCGCGGCGATCGGCGGATTGCTACCGGCGGTTACCGGTCGAAGAGGTCGAGCGTGGGCTGGGGTTCGCGGCCGCGGACCTCGAGCGCGCCGAACGTGAGATCCGGTGGGGGCACCATCCCGAGATGAGACCAGGCCGCCGCGGTGGCGACCCGGCCGCGCGGCGTCCGTGCCACCATCCCGGCGCGTACGAGGAACGGTTCACACACCTCCTCCACCGTGGCGGCCTCCTCCCCGACCGCCACCGCGAGCGTGGACACCCCGACAGGCCCCCCGCCGAAACCGCGGACCAGGGCACTCAGCACCGCCCGGTCCAGACGGTCCAGGCCCAGCACATCCACGTCGTAGACCTCCAGCGCGGACCGGGCCACCGCGAGGGTGATCCAGCCGTCGGCGCGCACCTCGGCATAATCGCGGACCCGGCGCAGCAGCCGGTTGGCGATACGCGGTGTACCGCGGGACCGCCCGGCGATCTCCGCCGCGGCGTCGGGGTCGATATCCACCCCGAGAATCTGTGCGGACCGCTGCACGATGAGCAGCAGTTCGTCCGGTTCGTAGAAATCCATATGCCCGGTGAACCCGAATCGGTCGCGCAGCGGCCCGGTCAGCGCACCGGACCGGGTGGTGGCCCCGACCAGGGTGAACGGCGCGATATCGAGCGGTATGGACGTCGCTCCGGGACCTTTGCCGACCACCACGTCGACCCGGAAATCCTCCATCGCCAGATACAGCATCTCCTCCGCCGGCCGCGCCATCCGGTGGATCTCGTCGATGAACAGGACATCCCCGGCCACCAGATTGCTGAGCATGGCGGCCAGATCTCCGGCCCGCTCCAGCGCCGGGCCGGAGGTGATCCGCAACGCGGTGCCGAGTTCGCCCGCGATGATCATGGCCAGGCTTGTCTTACCGAGGCCGGGAGGGCCGGACAGCAGGATATGGTCCGGGGTGCCGCCACGCGCCCGGGCGCCGCGCAGTACCAGCGACAGTTGTTCCCGCACCCGCGGCTGGCCGATGAAACCGTCCAGCGAGGTCGGCCGCAGTCCCGTGTCGATATCACCGTCCGAGGGCAGGTAGCCGGCGCTGACCGGAGAATCCTCCGCTCCCGGGGAGTTGTCGTAATCCATGACCGCCTAAAGGTTCTCGCCGTGCAGATCGGTCGTAAGCGGAAGGCCTCGATGACGACGCTGCGCTTCCTCCGCCGTGCCCCGCGCTCTCGCGTCGTATCCCTCGGGCAATCCCGGGGACCGTCCGCGGTGGCGTTTCCCCGTCTGCGCGGGGCCCGGCGCGATCATGCCAGCATCCCGAGCGCGGCACGCAGGGCCGTCGAATTGTCCGCGTCCGGTTGTTCGGCGAGGACCGCGTCTATCGCCGGCTCGGCGTGTTTCACCGGGAAGCCGAGGCCGATCAGAGCCTCCACCACCTGTTCGCGCACCGGGGTGCGGACCGGGACCGGCGCGATGCCCGGTGAATCCGCCGGGACCGGCACCAGATTCACCTTGTCCCGCAACTCCACAACCATCCGCTCGGCTCCGCGCTTCCCGATTCCGGGCACCCGGGTGAGCGCCGCGATATCGCCGGCGGCCAGCGCCTTACGCAAGGTTTCGGGCTCGAGGACTGCCAGGACTGCCATGGCCAGGCGCGGACCCACTCCGGATACGGTCTGCAGGAGTCCGAAAAGATCGCGGGCCTCGGTATCGGCGAACCCGTAGAGGGTCATCGAATCCTCGCGCACGATCAACGCGGTGTGCAGCCGGGCCTCTTCGCCGCGGGTGAGCCCGGCCAGCGTGGCCGGAGTGGCATTGAGCTGGTATCCCACCCCTGCGGTTTCGAGCACCACGTGGTCGAGGGCGAGTTCGACGACCTCGCCGCGAATGGACGCGATCATCCGCGCACCGCCTTCCGCTGCTGTTCCAATCGTTGGGTGTACCGCCGGCGGGCCCGTTCGGCCTGCGCCTCGGCAGCCGCCATCCGCTCGATCAGCGGCGCCCGCCAGCAATGGCAGATGGCGAGCGCCAGCGCGTCGGCGGCATCGGCGGGCTTCGGCGGCTCGGCGAGCCCGAGGATCCGGGTGACCATGGCGGTCACCTGCTTCTTGTCCGCCCCGCCGTGACCGGTCACGGCGGCCTTCACCTCACTGGGAGTATGGAACATCACCGGGATATCGCGGCGCGCGGCCGCCAGCGCGATCACCCCGCCCGCCTGGGCGGTGCCCATGGCGGTGCGCACATTGTGCTGGGCGAAAACCCGTTCGATTGCCACCACTTCCGGCCGGTGGGTTCGCATCCAGTCCTCGGCGGCGTCCGCGATGCGCAGCAGGCGCCGGGCCAGGTCCAGTTCGGCCGGGGTCCGCACCACATCCACGGCGAGGGCGCGCACGGTGCGACCCGCTCCCCCTTCGACCATGCTGATCCCGCACCGGGTGAGCCCGGGGTCGACGCCCATCACCCGCACCCGCACAACCTTTCCCAGAACGAACAGTTGTTCGAAGTCTAGTGCAGCGCGGGAGTTCCGGACGACAGTGACACGGACCGCGGCCGCGGTGCAGACGCCGCACGATCCTGTCCCGCGTTCGGTGATCACGCATCACCGCCACAGGCCGGCACGAGGGAATCACCGTCGGCAACACCCCTCGCCGCCGACTCATCGTCCAGCGCACCCACGACGGTGTCGATCGAGAACCGCACCACCGGCGCGGACGGTTTCTGCGCGTCCGGCAATCTCACCGAAGTCAACCAGAGCATCCGGCACCGCTCGTATCAGCGCACGACGCCACCCCGGACGTATCCGGTGGCCTCGCCGAGACCGCGCCGGACGGGCATCGACCGGCCGGCCTCGATCTGCCGACGAGGAGGTGGGGACTCCCATCGATACGCGTCCTGCCGGTCCGGCCCGAGTCGGAGGCCGTGCGGGTCTGCGACGCAACAGTGTGGCTCGGCCACCGGCGGTTCGGCACCGCCATCGCGCTTCCACACACCGGCAGATACCACCGGAGCCGGTGTGATCAGAGCGCCGGCTGTGTGATCAGAGTGCCAACCGACCGGAGAAGGCGTCGTATGCGGCGGCGTCGAAAAGCACGAACCGCACTTCCTCGATCGCGGCAGGGCTCTCCTCCCGGACGGTGCCGACCGCGATGCGCGCCGCGTCGTCCATGGGCCAGCGGTAGGCGCCGGTGGAGATCGCCGGAAACGCCACACTGCGGGCTCCCAGTTCCTCGGCGACCCGCAGCGATTCGCGGTAGCACGATGCCAGCAGCGGTGCCAGCCGGGCCGCACGGTCCCCGCGGACCGACCACACCGGGCCGACGGTGTGGATGACCCAGCGCGCCGGGAGGTCACCGGCCGTCGTCGCCACGGCCTGTCCGGTGGGCAGGCCGCGCGGGTACTCGGTCGCCCGCAGTCGCCGGCATTCGGCGAGAATCGCGGGCCCGCCGCGGCGGTGGATGGCGCCGTCCACGCCGCCGCCACCGAGAAGTTCGGAATTCGCCGCATTGACCACCGCGTCGACCTGCTGTTCGGTGATATCTCCGCGTACGACCGTCACAGCCACCATGTCGTCATTGTGCAACCGGGCCGGTCTCAGATCGCTGCGGCACACGCGCTCTCCTCCGATCGAGACCTCGAAAGCCTGGACAGATACGTAACCAGTTGGTTACGCTTCTGTCGTGGACAACGCAGCCGCGGCAATCGCCGACCCGATCCGGCGCGAAATCTTGACGATGCTGTGCGGCACTCGGCTCACGGCCGGCGCGATCGCCGCACAGTTTCCGATAAGCCGCCCGGCGATCAGCCGCCACCTGCGCGTACTCCGCGACAGCGGACTCGTGCACGACGATCTGGTGGGCCGGCAACGGTACTACGCCCTGGACGCGGCACCGCTGCGTGAACTGCGCTCCTGGATCGACACACTCGACCGGCCCACCGGCTGGGAACACCGCCTGGATGCGCTGACCACCGAGGTCTACCGGACCCGCCGGGAACACCGCGCCGAACAAGAAAAGCCCGGTCGGCAGATCGCAGAACCCGACATCCCCGAGAACAAGGAGAATTCCGCATGACCCTCCGACCGAGCGGACGCCTGGAGAAAACACCGGACGGACAAGACCTGATCCTCACCCGCACCTACCGCGCCCCCATCGCCGATGTGTGGGCCAGTATCACCGAATCCGACCGCACCGCCCGCTGGTTCGGACCGTGGAAAGGCGAAGCGGGGCCGGGCCGGACGATTCAGGTCCAGCTGGCCTACGAAGAAGAACAACCCTGGGCCGACTTCACGATCGACGCCTGTACTCCACCGCACCATCTCTCCCTGCGCACGGTCGACGAGCACGGCAGCTGGCATCTCGAGGCGGCGCTGACCGAACGCGACGGGCAGACGGAACTGGTGTTCACCCACCATCTGACCGCGCCGGAGATCGCCGGCGAGGCCGGTCCCGGCTGGGAGTACTACCTGGATATGCTCGGCAGCGCACTCATCGGCGCGGAACGTCCCGACTTCGGCGACTACTACCCCGCCATGCGGGACTACTACGTGAACGCGAACCCTGCATGACCGGACCATCTGTTCCCGCCCGGAGTGTGCGCAACACCGCCCGCTCGGCACACCACCCCTGCCTGGACTACGCAGAAAGCATGCACGCGCGAAACGTCGGCCGGCACCACGGACCACCGGAAGCGAGAAGCGGTCCGGGCCGCCCGGCGGGCGAGCACGAGGATCGCGGGCGGCGACAATATTCGACCGGCTGCCGAGGAGATAGGCCGGAAAGCCCTCGGATCACGGCCGCGGCCCGGCCCCGAGCGGCTTCGGACAGCCGCACCGGACTCGCTCCACCGCAGTGAACCCGAGGGGGCATAAGCCGAGGCGAATCCGGTTCGGCCCGTATCAGTCGTCCAGTTCGGCGAGGACCTCGTCGGAGACATCGACATTGGTGTACACGTTCTGGACGTCGTCGCTGTCCTCGAGCGCGTCGACCAGTTTGAACACCTTGCGGGCACCTTCCACGTCCACCGCGACGCTCACCGACGGCTGGAAGCCGGATTCGGCGGAGTCGTAGTCGATACCGGCCGACTGCAGGGCCGAACGCACCGCGATCAGATCGCCGGGCTCGCTGATGATCTCGAACGAATCACCGAGATCGTTGACCTCTTCGGCACCGGCGTCGAGCACCGCCATCAGGACATCGTCCTCGGAGAGACCGTTCTTTTCCAGCGTGACGAGGCCCTTGCGGTGGAACAGATACGCCACCGAACCCGGATCGGCCATATTGCCGCCGTTGCGGGTCATCGCCACCCGGACCTCGCCCGCCGCCCGGTTACGGTTGTCGGTGAGGCATTCGATCAGGACCGCGACACCGTTGGGGCCGTAACCCTCGTACATGATGGTCTGCCAGTCGGCGCCGCCGGCTTCCTCACCGCCGCCGCGTTTGCGGGCCCGTTCGATGTTGTCGTTGGGAACCGAGGATTTCTTCGCCTTCTGGATGGCATCGAACAGCGTCGGGTTGCCTTCTGGATCGCCGCCACCGGTGCGGGCCGCCACCTCGATGTTCTTGATCAGCTTGGCGAACAGCTTGCCGCGCTTCGCATCGATCGCCGCCTTTTTGTGCTTGGTGGTGGCCCATTTGGAGTGGCCGCTCATTCCCTACTTCCTTCAGGTCGATGGCTGGTCTGCTCGTTCACGCTACCGGCTGGCCGGGCGGACAATTCCGTCACCCTACTCGCACGGCGGCCGGTGAGCAGCTCAGCGGTCGCGAACCAGATCGACGAACAACCGGTGCACGCGATGGTCGCCGGTGACCTCGGGATGGAACGAGGTGGCCAGCACAGCGCCCTGGCGTACCGCCACGATCCGGCCGGCGGCAGGTCCACCGGGCACCCGGGCCAGCACTTCGACCCCGTCACCGGCCCGTTCCACCCACGGCGCCCGGATGAACACCGCCCGCATCGGCCCACCGTCCACCCCGGCGAACTCGAGGTCGGTTTCGAAGGAATCGACCTGCCGGCCGAAAGCGTTGCGACGCACGGTCATATCGATACCGGACAGGTGCCGGGCATCGGGGCGGGTGTCCAGTACCTCATCGGCCAGCAGGATCATGCCGGCACACGACCCGAACGCCGGCATACCGTCGCGCAGCCGTTTCCGCAGTGGTTCGAGGAGGTCGAACACCTGCAGCAGTTTGCTGATCGTGGTCGATTCGCCGCCGGGCAGTACCAGCGCGTCGACCGCGGCGAGCTCGGCCGGACGGCGTACGAGTACCGGGTCGGCACCGCACAGGTCCAGCACCGCGACGTGCTCGCGGACATCCCCTTGCAGGGCCAGCACACCGATGGTGGGCCGGTCGGTGGACGCCACGATATCGCTATCCGGCCGGCTGTCCCGGGAAACGGCAGTATCGTTCACCTGAGCGAGCTTACGAGGCCACTCGATGTGCGCGCGGTCACGCCGGGCGGTACGCGTGACGACTCCATCGATCCGCTCGTTCGTGCACCGAACCGGAAAGTCGTGGACGAGCGGCTGCTGCCTCACTCGTTCCGGGTTCTCACTTCCGCAGGGTGCGGATAAGCCCCTCCTGGACAACTGCGGCGACCAACCGGCCACTGCGATCGAAAATCTTCCCACCGGTCAGCGCCCGGCCGAATCCGGCCGACGGCGAGGACTGGTCGTACAACAACCAATCATCGGTGCGGAAGGGGCGCAGGAACCACATGGCGTGATCCAGCGAGGCGTTCTGCGTGGGTTCGTCGGGATGGGTGACCTTCGACGAACCGAGCAGCGTCATATCGCTCATATAGGCGAGGGTGCACACGTGGAACAGCGGATCATCGGGCAGCGGATGCCGGTACCGGAACCACACCTGCTGCGGCGAGACCACGCCGGGGCGCTGGGTCACCTGCTCCTGCGGGACCGGCCGGATATCCCAGTGCTCCCATTCCCGCATCGCCCACAGCCGTTCGGGGTCCATGGAGGTCTCGGCGTCGGGCAGATCGTCGGGCGGCGCCACGTCGGCCATCTCATCTTGGTGCGACGGCCCCTCGTCACCGATATGGAAGGACGCGGACATGGTGAATATCGCGTCCCCGTCCTGGACGCCGGTGACCCGGCGGGTACTGAACGAACGGCCGTCCCGGATGCGGTCCACCATGTAGACCGTGGGTGCTTCCGGGTTTCCGGGCCGGAGAAAGTAGCCGTGCAGCGAATGCACCTGAAACCGCGGCTCCACCGTGCGCACCGCCGAGACCAGCGCCTGACCCGCCACCTGCCCGCCGAAGGTGCGGGGGAGCTGGGTCTTGGGGAACGCGCCGCGGAAGATATCGCGTTCGAGGCGTTCGAGCTCCAATGCCTCTTCGATAGTCGCCATTCGCTGAGATTAGCCCGAAGAGTCCTATTTCCCATGATCACCGGCGGGTAATCCCGGTCACCAGCCGAACCGCCGGACCTGCTGTGATGAATCGATGCCGCGTTTCACCCCGATCACCCAGGATGCGCTCGCCGAGCGGGTCGCCCGGCGGTTACGCGATTCCGGCGGGCAACTGGTCGCTGTCGACGGCGCCGATGCCGCGCATCCACTTGTGTTCGCCCGGCTGGCTGCCGGCCGCCTCCGCGCCGAGGGCGGTACCGCCGAAACGGTTTCGCTGCACGATTTCGTCCGTCCCGCCTCGCTGCGCATGGAATTCGGCCGGGACGAAATCGCCTACCGCACCGGCTGGTTCGACTATCCGGCGCTGCGCCGTGAGGTCCTCGACCTCTTGCGCACGGAGGGGCAGTGGCTACCCGCACTGTGGGACGAAGCGGCCGACAGATCCGCCCGTGCGGTCCGCCGCCGTGCGCGTCCCGGCACCGTCGTGTTCGTGGCGGGCCCGATGTTGCTGGGCCGCGGCCTCCCCTTCGACCTCACTGTCCGGCTCGACCTCAGTCCGGCCGCCCTCACCCGCAGCACTCCGGCAGCGGACGCATGGACCGTCCCCGCACTCTTGGCCCACGACCGCGAGCACCCCGAAGCTCCGGACTATTTCGTCCGGTGGGACCACCCGGACCGTCCCGCCCTGCGCACAAGTTCCAGCTGAGTGACGCAACCCCCACTCGCCGGCTCCGCTCGCGTGAAATCGAGGCTTCGGTCGATCGGAGTACCGACGCAAGAAACGCGACCAAACCCTACCGCCCTAAGGTATCTCCTAGGTCTTGCCGAGCCGACCCCGGAGCAGACGCACGCTACGGAAGGGCAGTAGATGCACTCCCACCCCACGGAAGCCGCGTTCATGGCCGACATCGAGGAGGGCGCGCCGGAGATGGCGCCGGCGTCCTTCGGATTCGACAAGGCCGTGTCCGGCAAGAACACAGGAAAACCTGGACCTCGCCATACGTGAGCCGATCGCGGTCAGTGGCGCACCGAAGCGGTCATGGCCGCTGCCGCGTTACGAGCCGGCGACGGCCTCACCCACGGATCGAAGGCGATGAAGAGCATCGCCGAGAGAACGAGTAGGCACCACGCCCTCACACCGGAGAATCTGAGCAAAGGCGTGGAACGACCCGCTACCAGCCGCGTTCGGCGAGCCGGTGCGGCTGGGCGATGTCCTCGACATTGATGCCGACCATCGCCTCACCGAGACCACGGGAGACCTTGGCCAGCACATCGGGGTCGTCGTAGAAAGTGGTGGCCTTCACGATGGCGCTCGCACGCTGTTCGGGGTTACCGGATTTGAAGATGCCCGAACCCACGAACACACCCTCGGCGCCGAGCTGCATCATCATCGCGGCATCGGCCGGGGTGGCGATACCGCCGGCGGTGAACAGCACCACCGGCAACTTCCCGGTTTCGGCGACCTCGCGGACCAGTTCGTACGGCGCCTGCAGTTCCTTGGCGGCGACATAGAGTTCGTCGGCCGGCAGCGCGCCCAGCCGGGCGATCTGCTGGCGGATCTGACGCATATGGGTGGTCGCATTGGAGACATCGCCGGTACCGGCCTCACCCTTGGAGCGGATCATCGCCGCACCTTCGGTGATCCGGCGCAGCGCTTCACCGAGATTGGTGGCACCGCAGACGAACGGCACCGTGAACTGCCATTTGTCGATATGGTTGGCGTAATCGGCGGGGGTGAGGACCTCGGATTCGTCGATGTAATCGACCCCGAGGCTCTGCAGGACCTGCGCCTCGACGAAATGCCCGATCCGGGCCTTGGCCATCACCGGGATGGATACAGCCTCGATGATCCCGTCGATCATATCGGGATCACTCATCCGGGAGACCCCGCCCTGGGCGCGGATATCGGCGGGCACCCGCTCGAGCGCCATCACTGCGACGGCACCGGCATCCTCGGCGATCTTGGCCTGGTCCGGGGTGACCACATCCATGATCACCCCACCCTTGAGCATCTCGGCCATACCGCGCTTCACCCGGGCGGTACCGGCCTCGCGGGTCGCTTCGGTGGTCTGGGCGGTCTCGGGCGTGGTCACGGCAGCTCCTGTGTCCGGTGCAGGGAAATCGTCGATGAACACCACGATTCTAGGGGCGCCCCGAAACGGCCTTCATATCCAGTTCACGCGCACTGGACTGATCGCGACCTGGCGTTATGTGCACCACTCGGGGAACTGGACCGGATGAAACACCGCCGGACCGGTGCGGCACCGGCCCGGCGGGGCATGAAAACCGACTCAGATCGGGTTGACCACCAGCAGCTTCGCCCAGTACTCAGCGGCGCTGGGTCCGAGAATCGGCAACAGGTAATCGAACAGGATGTAGGACACTTCTTCACCTCCACACACCGAATCGACATAACCTCGGCGCGTCAAACTGCGCTGACGTTATCACGCCGAGTGAACCCCATCACAGTTCTCCCGGCGCATGGGGCCCGGACCTATCGGATGGAGCGGACTTCCGGATCGGTATCCGCGTCGGCTGCCCGGGAGGCCTCGGCGAGCAACTCGTCGAGGTGGTAGGGGTACACCGTTTCCCCGGCGGCATCCAGGGCACGGATATCGGCAGGTCCGCACCAGCGGCTGCCGGTGATCGAACGTTGTTCGACATAGGTGAGGTCGGCGGGTTCGGGCGCGAACTCGGTCACCCGCAGCGCGAAGAACAGTTCTTCGGAGCGGATCAGGTCGCCGTTGAACGGGAAAACCGCCACCCTGCGCCAGAGGGGGCCGCGCAGACCGGCCGGATCGGCCGTATAGCCGGTTTCCTCGTGGAGTTCGCGGACCGCCGCCGCTCGCAGGCTCTCCCCCGGTTCCACCCCGCCGCCGACGGTGAACCAGAACGACACCTCCGGGAGCATCGGATCGTGACCACGCATGAGCAGGATCCGGTCCTGCTCGTCCAGGATCGCGACCCGCGCCGAGACCCGGGTGGTGTCCACGTCGAGGCCGGTCGCGGCCGCGGGTGTGGCGCGTTCCGCGATCTCGAAGTAGGCGGGCATCGGCGCGGTGCCGCCCAAGCGCAGCCAGCGCACCGGCCGGCGGGTGCGCAACGCGAGGGTGTCGCGGACGGCGTCGTTGTGGAACCGGCGGGCGATGAGCACGCGGGCTTCGGCGTCGGCGAGTTCGGCCACCTGTTGCGGGGGGAGCCGCGCGATATCGACAGCCGACAGGGTGACGGCCAGCTGGTTCTCCACCGCTTCGCGGTCGTCGCGGCCGGTGCGTTCGGCCCGGTCGGCGAGGACGGTCAGGCGGCGGGCGAGCTCGGCGGGTTTCGGGTCGGCGCCAGGGTCGGAAGGGGCGGGTCCGGACAGCGAGACCGCGACCGCGCGCGCCACCACTGCCCGGCGCGCCAATGCCCCATCGAGCGCATGCCAGGCGAGGTCGGTGCGTACATGGAGGCGGTCCAGGCGGTTCGCCGTGGAGTACGCCCAGACTCCCAGCGCCACGACGAGCGCGGCGACCAGCGCGAGAACCAGGACGGTGGTCGCGGAGAAGGTGATCATTCGGCCACCCGGACTCGCAGATCGCCGACCACCACGGTTTCGTAGACCCGCAGGATCTGTTCGGCCACCACCGGCCAGTCGTATGACCCGACCACCTGTGTCGCGGTGCGTACCAGATCCGTCCGGCGGGAATCGTCGGTGAGCAGTTCGTCGAGCGCACCGGCCAGCGCACCGGAATCACCGGTCGGAACCAGCACTCCGGCCGCGCCGTCGCGCAGGACTCGCCGGAAGGCGTCCAGTTCGCTGGCGATCACCGCGGTTCCGGCGGCCATGGCCTCGATCAGGATGATGCCGAAACTCTCCCCGCCCAGGTTCGGCGCCACGTAGACATCCGCGCTGCGCATGGCCGAAGCCTTTTCGGTATCGGTCACCTGCCCGAGGAAGCGCAGATGCCGGGCCAGCGGTCCGGCCTCCCGGCGCAGCCGGGCCTCGTCACCGCGGCCCACCACGAGGATCTCGACATCGGGGTGGCGAGCGACCAGAGCCGGTAGTGCACCCAGCAGTACCTGCATTCCCTTACGAGGTTCGTCGTAGCGACCGAGAAACAGGACGGTGCGCCCGGGCCGCGGATAACCGGGAAGCAGTGGCGCCCGGCTGAATGCCTGCACATCGACACCGTTGGGGATCTCCACCGCATCCGAGCCGAGCGCCTCGACCTGCCAGCGCCGGGCCAACTCCGAAACCGCGATCCGCCCGCTGATCTTCTCGTGATACGGCCGCAGCACACCCTGGAACGTGGCGAGTATCAGTGATTTCGTGGTGGAGGTGTGGAAGGTGGCCACGATCGGCCCCTCGGCGATCTTCAGCGCCAACATGGACAGGCTCGGCGCATTCGGTTCGTGGATGTGCAGGACATCGAAATCGTTGCCCTCGATCCACTTCCGGATCCGCGTATATGCCGTGGGTCCGAACGACAACCGGGCCACCGACCCGTTGTACGGGATGGCGACGGCACGTCCGGCCGAGACCACGTACTCGGGGAGCTCGGTACTGTCCGACGCGGGCGCCAGCACGCTCACCTTGTGCCCGCGCTCCCCAAAAACCTGCGCCAGTTCCACCACATGCGCCTGGACGCCCCCCGGAACATCGAACGAGTAGGGGCAGACCATGCCGATCTTCATCGGGCGAAATCTTCCCCGGAGCCGACCGGCCTGCTACCGCGCCGCGCCTGTTCGGCGGCGATCCGGTCCAGCCGCGCCTCGGACAGATCCGTCTCCCACAGCGGCTGCAACATATGCCAGTCGGCAGGGTGGTCGGCAATACCGGCGGCGAAACAATCGGCCAGCGCCTGGGTCGCGGCGTCGACGCCACCGGACACATCGAGTGGTTCCTGTGTGCGCACCATCCAGCCTTCGCGGCCGGTGTCGTCGACGGTGAACCAGACGTGCACCGGCATCAGCGCGGCACCGGTTTCGATCGCGAGTTTCGCTGCCCCCGCGGGCATCCAGGTGCGTTCGCCGAAGAAGGTCACCGGAACCCCGCGCCCGGTCAGGTCGCGCTCCCCCATCAGGCACACCACTTTGTTCGCGCGGAGTCGTTCGGCCAGCGCGCCGAACGGGGGTTGTTCGCCGCCGGTCAGCGGGAACACCTCGAATCCGAGGCTTTCCCGGTAGGCGACGAAGCGCTCGAACAACGATTCCGGTTTCAACCGTTCGGCGACGGTGGTGAAGGTTCCGTAGTTCTGCACCAGCCAGGTCCCGGCCATATCCCAGTTCCCCGAATGCGGCAGGACGAACACCACACCCCGGCCGCGGGCCAGCGCGGCATCGAGATGCTCGAGGCCCTCGACGACGACCCGGCCGGATTCCACCAGATCCCGGTGATCCATGGCCGGTAACCGGAACGCTTCCCGCCAGTACCGGGCATAGGAACGCATACTCGCCCGGACGAGTTCGCCGGGCACCGCTTCGGGCGAGGTCCCGAGCACGCGGGCGAGATTGCGCCGCAACTGCGCGGGCCCGCCGTTACGAGCCGCGAAATCGGCGCCGCGGTCGAACACTGTGCGCGCTACGGATTCGGGCAGGGCCCGCACCAGACGCCAGCCGGCGGCATACCCGCGGTCACTCAGATTCGCCCGCCACCCGCTCACGACGGTTGCTCCGTTCCCGAATTCGATGCGCCCAGGATCTCGCGGGCACCCGGCGAATTACGCACCGCCAGCACCCGCTGGGCCACGGTGACGATACTGAGCACGGCCAGAATCCACATGGCCACATGTACCGCCCAGGTCAGCCATTCGATCCCCCAGTAGCCGCCGATACCGGTCAGTCCGGCCCCGACGAGCACGATCACCAACCGGTCCGGCCGCTCGATGAGCCCGCCGTCGGCGGACAGGCCGCTGGCCTCAGCGCGCGCCTTGGCGTAGGAGATGACCTGCGAGGTCACCAGCACCACCAGGGTGGCGACGAACAGCGGTTTGCTCTGCTCGTGGTACACCGCCCACCAGGCCAGACCCCCGAAGATCGCGCCGTCGGCCACCCGATCGCAGGTGGCGTCGAGGACGGCGCCGTAGCGGGTACCGCCGCCACGCGCCCGGGCCATCGCGCCGTCGAGCATGTCGAACATGACGAACAGCCAGATCACCATGGTCCCCCAGAACAGGTGCCCGGTGGGGAACAGCGTGACAGCGGCCGCGATCGACGCGGCGGTACCGATCAGAGTGACGGCGTCCGGGGTCAGTCCGGTACTCACCAGCGCTTTCCCCAGCGGCGCGGTGGCCTTGGCGAAGGTCGCCCGCCCGAAGATGCTCAGCATCTACGCCCCCAGCTGTCCATCTACGCCTCCTGCCGTGCCGTACGGGACACCCGCACCCGCTCGGCTCCGACGAGCGCGCACACACGGTTTTCGCCCATTTACGCCTCCTCCCAGGCCGCGGCCAGCAAGGCCCGGGTTTCGCGAAGCAATTGCGGCATGACCTTCGCTCCACCGATCACGGTGATGAAATTGGCGTCCCCACCCCAGCGGGGCACGATGTGCTGATGCAGGTGGTCGGCCAGCGAACCGCCGGCGACCGCGCCGAGGTTGAGCCCGACGTTGAAACCGTGCGGCCGCGATACCTTCTTCATCGTCCGGATGGCGCGCTGGGTGAACTCCATCAGCTCCGCGGCCTCGGCGGCGGTGAGATCCTCGAGATTCGCCACCCGGCGATAGGGCACCACCATCATGTGGCCCGGGTTGTAGGGGTACAGGTTCAGCACCGCATACACCTGCTCACCGCGGGCCACGACCAACCCGTCCTCATCGGACATCGTGGGGATATCGGTGAAGGGATGACCGGTCGCGCCCTTGGGCGCCGAAGTGGCGGCCTCCGCGATGTAGGACATCCGGTAGGGCGTCCACAACCGCTGCAGCCGGTCCGGTTCGCCCGCACCGCGGTCCACGATCTCCTCGGCCCGCTCGGCCGCACCGGTTTCCGCTCCGGTCAGACCGTCCGGCACCGTGCGCTCACTCATAATCCATACCCTTTCCCCACCCGGGCGGACCCGGTATCACTCGGGCGCACCGCCCGCACCGTCCACCAGGGGACGTACCGATTCCGCGGTGGGTGAGGTGTTGTCCCGGCGATGCACCCAGTCCACGACCAGTCGTACCGCATCGGCTACCGGCACACCGTTGACCTGGGTACCGTCGCGGAACCGGAAGCTCACCGCATCCGCTTCCACATCCCGCGCGCCGGCCAGCAGCATGAACGGCACCTTCTGCGCGGTGTGGTTGAAGATCTTTTTCTGCATCCGGTCGTCACCGCGGTCCACCTCCGCGCGGACACCGGCCGACCGCAGCTGCGCGACCACGCCGTCGAGATGTTCGACGAAGGTATCGGCGACCGGGATGCCGACCACCTGCACCGGCGCCAGCCAGGCCGGGAACGCACCCGCGTAGTGCTCGGTGAGTACGCCGAAGAAGCGTTCGATCGACCCGAACAGTGCGCGGTGGATCATCACCGGTTGTTTCTTGGTGCCGTCGGAGGCGGTGTATTCGAGGTCGAACAGGCCGGGTTCGAAGAAGTCGAGCTGGATGGTCGACATCTGCCAGTTGCGGCCCAGCGCGTCCCGGGTCTGCACCGAGATCTTCGGACCGTAGAACGCCGCGCCGCCCGGATCCGGGACGAGTTCCAACCCGGAGGCGTCACCGACCTGGCGCAGCGTCGCGGTAGCCTCGTCCCACAGCTCGTCGGAGCCGACGTACTTCTCCGGGTCCTTGGTCGACAGTTCCAGATAGAAGTCGTCGAGGCCGTAGGCCTTCAGCAGGTCCAGTACGAAACGCAGGGTGCCGGTCAGTTCCTCGACGACCTGTTCCTGGGTGCAGTAGATATGCGCATCGTCCTGGGTGAAGCCGCGGGCCCGGGTCAGGCCGTGCACCACACCGGACTTTTCGTACCGGTACACCGAACCGAATTCGAACAACCGCAGCGGCAGTTCCCGATACGACCGGCCCCGCGACCGGTAGATCAAGTTGTGCATCGGGCAGTTCATCGGTTTGAGGTAGTAGTCCTGGCCCGGTTTCCGGACGGTGCCGTCCTCGTTCAGCTCGGCGTCCAAATGCATGGGCGGGTACATGCCCTCGGCGTACCACTCGAGGTGCTTGGAGGTCTCGAACAGATGCGCCTTGGTGATATGCGGAGTGTTGACGAACTCGTAGCCCGCTTCGACGTGCTGCCGCCGCGAGTAGTCCTCCATCTCCTTGCGGATGATGCCGCCCTTCGGATGGAACACCGGCAGGCCCGAGCCCAATTCGTCGGGGAAGGAAAAAAGATCCAGCTCCGCACCGAGTTTGCGGTGATCGCGTTTCTCGGCCTCGGCGAGCAAGGTCAGATATTCGTCCTGCGCCTCCGCCGATTCCCAGGCGGTGCCGTAGATGCGCTGCAGGCCTTCGCGGTTCTGGTCGCCGCGCCAGTAGGCGGCGGAACTACGGGTCAGTTTGAAGGCCGGAATGAACTTGGTGGTGGGGATATGCGGACCGCGGCACAGATCGCCCCAGATGCGTTCACCGCTGCGCGGGTCGAGATTGTCGTAGATGGTCAGCTCGTTACCGCCGACCTCCATGATCTCCGGATCGTCGATCCCGGACTTGTCCCCGATCAGTTCGAGTTTGAACGGCTCCTTCGCCAGTTCGATACGCGCCTGATCCACCTCGACCACGCGCCGGGAGAAGCGCTGCGCACCTTTGACGATCTTCTTCATCCGGGTCTCCAGCTTCGCCAGATCCTCGGGAGTGAAGGGACGGTCGACGCGGAAGTCGTAGTAGAAGCCGTCCTTGATGGGCGGTCCGATGCCCAGCACCGCCTCGGGGAACTCCTGCTGCACTGCCTGGGCGAGCACATGCGCGGCCGAATGCCGGATCACACTGCGGCCGTCCTCGGTGTTCGCGGCGACCGGGACTACCTCGGTGTCGAGTTCCGGAGCCCAGGACAGATCCTTCAGATCACCCGCGGCGTCCCGGACGACCACCACGGTCTCCGGGCCCTTGGTCGGCAAACCCGCCTCGCGAACCGCGGCGCCCGCCGTAGTCCCGGCCGGCACCCGGACGGGGGTGACTGGGCTGCGGGGGGCTGTGGTGGTCACGGTGGCGCTCTCCTCGGGTTTCCGCGGCCGGATCGGCTCCGGCTCGCTCGGCTTCGGACGGACCGCCATTCCCGGCTACCCCGGTGCGGTGACGGCTCGTCCATCGATCGGCAGCCGGGCAGTGCCCGGCCGCGACCATGCTATCGGGACACACCAGGACGCGTGTCGATGGACCGGGCGCGACACCCGCCACGGCCCCCGCACTGTCGCGATATTCGCAGTGGGTCCTTGTCGTCGGCGGCCGTATCCCGGTGCCATGGGCTCGGGACCCCAGCTTCGCCCACACGCCCCTCATCTATGTCGCAGCTCTCGTTGCGATGCCGGGCGCCCAACGGCCCAGGACGTTCTGGGACCTTCCGCAACTCGACGAGTGACGCGAGGCGCGGTCGGCGGTCCGCAGCACGGGCGCGACGACGGCCGCGCGTGTTCGCCGTATGACAACCGACTCTCAGCGACCACGGTCCCGCCGGCCCGGCGCCGTGCGGCCAGGGAAAGGTAAGCCGCGAGGGACTACGTGGTGGCCAGGTCTCCGACGAGTCGCCGCGCCCCGCCGCGTTCAGCGACCGGCGAGCGAACCCGGTGAGGCGACCCGGACCCGCCGGCCCGACGTCAGCCCTGGTCGGCGGACCCCCGGCTTCATCCGCACACGCCCCCCGAACCTACGGCGCAACGCTCGTTGCGGGTGCAGGGCGCCCAGCGTCACCCCGAAACGTTCGCAGACCTCCGCGACTCGAGAAAGGAGGAGCCGGTCGGCGATGTCGTCGTCGACGGGCCGACGGTTGCCGGCGCCTGCCGCAGGTCGGTCGACGGCGAGGTACACAAGGACGATCGGCGGGCAACACCGGCGCGACCGGAGTCAGCGCATCGTCGCAGGTCCGCCGTGCACCGTTCTGTGTCAGGAGCATGGCCCGGTGTCCACAGTCCGTGGCAGGAGCGTGGCCCGGTGCCGAGAGCCCGCTGTTCGGCGTCAGGGGCGCCGGGCGTAGTCCGCGAGCAGGGCTGCACGTTCGGCGGGCGGGCGTTTGGGGCAGCTGACGCATTTTTCGCAGCTCGGGGCCTCGTAGACGAGACAGCACGACGCGCGGCGCACGAAAGTCCGGCCCGCGACGTCGACGAACCGCGGCGCAGGCAGGGCGGGCCCGAGTTCGGCGGCCAGCCACTGTCCGATCTCGGGTGCCCGCGCGTCGACCGCCCAGCTGGCGACGACATCGGTGACGACGGCCCACAGCGCCGGCGCCCGCACTCCGGAGACAGCGGCGAGCCGATCGATCACTGTGGCGACAGTGGCGCGCAGTGCCCCTGGAATGTCACCGGATTCCGGCGATACCGGATCGCACCCCCTGGTCTGCTCCGCCGTGTCGCACGGCGGGGCGGCGGGTACCGTCGCCGTGCTCGCTCCGGGGTCAGGGGCGTCGCTGCTCCCTGCCGCCGCTCTGTCATCGCCGGCCGGGCGGCTACGCGGAGTGCGGATGCCAGCGGTGCGCCGATGCTTCGAGCGCACCGCATCGGCATCGGCATCGGCATCGGCATCGGCATCGGCATCGGCATCGGCATCGGCATCGGCATCGGCATCGGCATCGGCATCGGCATCGGCATCGGCATCGGCATCGAGGATTCGCGCCTTCCCGACTGTGCCGTCGGGGCGTAACGACAGTTCCAGGCGGTCCAGCGTGGGCGGCGCGATCGGCATATTCCGAACAAGTGCCCGTACCACCGGTTCGACCAGCGCCGAGGCAGTCATACACCACCACAGCGTGGCGCCCACCCGCATCGAATCGGTACGCCAGGACGCGTTGAGGTCGGCGATCCGGGCCGCCAGCCACGCTTCGTCCGCCAGCATCTGCCCCGGCGCCGCTTTCACGACATCAGCGGACTGTGCAGCCACTGCCATTCGACCCCGATCCAGCCGCCGACCAATCCGAACGTACCGAGTAGCCACAGCGTGGCCACGACCACCGCGCAGGTCGCCAGGAATGCCAGTACCTGCATCAGCGGCCCGCGGGAGATATACCAGGCCATACCGCGCCGGTATTTGTCCCGCAACCAGACCAGCGCGTGCCGCGCCACCGCGAATTCGGTGGCGAGGATGCCGATACCGGCGAAGACCAGGGCCCATCCGGGCCCGGGGAACGGAATGGTGATCACCCCGACGACGAACACCACCGTACCGACCACGGCCACCCCGATCCGGTAGACCAGCTCGAGCGTGGGCCGCCCGGCGATCCGCCCGCGAAAGGCACGCCAGAAGGCGGATCCCGACCGCTCCGGCCCGCCGTCATCTCCCACAGCCGACTCGGATCCCGGTGTCGGCGCGGCCTCGGCGCTCCCGGCGCCCCGCCCGACCGCAGTCTCGGAAGAGTTCTCCACGGAACCAGCCTACGAGGCCTCCCACCCCGCTCCTCAACGCGGAGTAGCGGCCCCGTACCGACTCGGCAACCACAGGGCTTCCGTCGCCACGGAACCGGATCGGCACCTGCCACGCCGACCCGGGCCCGCGCTCCCGAGTACCGGTCTCGACCGAACGAACGACACGGAGGAGCTGCCGGTCACTGCCGCCATCGGAACGAACCGGCCGAGGTCCGGCCTGTCCACGCCGTCCACAGCCCTGAGATTCGGCCTGTCCACCCAGGACCACAGCACCGCGGCGCCGGGTATACCGGGCTGAAGGCAGCTTCGCCTCAGCACACAAAGGCGCTGGAAAGCACTGAACACCCAGGTGAACGGGACCACAGCACCGCTACGGCCGATCAATGGTCGGCACCCGGTCGGCACCCGGTCGGCACCCGGTCGGCA
>NZ_BDCG01000010.1 GCF_001613385.1 Nocardia flavorosea NBRC 108225
CCCGGTCGGCACCCGGTCGGCACCCGGAAGACTGCCCTGAATTCAGGGCAGTCTTCCGGAGATGCCGGAGGCCGGGACCTTCTCCGTTGTGCGGAAAGATCCCGGCCTCACGGTGCGGCCGTATTACTGTCCGGCCGAAGCCGGTTCGCGATGTAACTGTGCGAGCACACCGTCGTTCTCGATCGGCGCGATGCCGTCCACGCGGACCTCGATGAGGCGCGCGCTGGCGATATCGAAGAACAGCCCGGACACGGTGGCCCCGCGTTCCGCGACGGCGCGGCGGACGGACGGATGCCGGTGCAGATTCTCCAGCTGAACGGCGATGTTGACCATGCTCAGCTGTTCCACCGGCCCGAATCCGGCGGCTTCGGCGGCACGGCCCACCGCATGGCCGACCTGGTAGCGGGCCAGACTGGCCTGTCCGTGTTCGAGCCAGTTGTCGATTCCGGGGCCTGCGGATTCACCCGAGTACAGGGCGTTCATCGCACCGCAGGACGAGTGCCCGCACACCACCACCGACCGGACGTTGAGTTTCTCGAGCGCGAAGACGAGGGCGGCTTCGACGGAAGCGTCCCCGTGTGCGGGTACCAGATTGCCGACATTGCGGACGGTGAACAGATCGCCCGGACCGCTGTTGGTGATCACATTGGGCACGATCCGGGAGTCGGAGCAGGTGAGGAAGAACGAGTCGGGGTCCTGTCCGTCGCGGAGTTCGTCGAGGTGCGGCCGTATCAGGTGGGCATGGCCGCGGTGGTAGGCGGCGATACCGGTGACCAGTGGATCATCGTTGTCACCGGACCCGCCCGCCGATCCGCTGCGATCGACCCGCCACGGCCCGAGGACGTCGTCGAGTACCACGCGACCGAGGCTGCGCGACGGTGGCGCTGCCTCGGCGCGCGCCATCCGCGCTTCGCCGATTTCGACGAAGTCGACTGTGCCACCGTTGCTCTCGTGCTGTCGGGCCCAGTCGGTGATGGCGTCGTAGGCGGCGTGGTCGAGGAAGTCGACCGTCATTTCCACGGTGACCGCAACGCCCTGCGGCACCGTCGCGAACGTGCTGGACAGTTTCGGCAGCGACAGGAAGGTGCAGGAGCCGTCGATCCGGATGAGCCAGCGGTCGGTGCCGCCGAGCGGTTCGACGGTGACCGCGACCCGTACCACGCGCCAGATCAGCAGCGCGAAGGCCAGCGCCAGACCGATGAGCACGCCTTCGAGCAGGTTCAGGAAGACCACCGCCAGCAGCGTGACTGCGTAGACGAGCAGATCGCCGGTGCGATGGGCGAGCCGGATATGGGCCAGTTTCACCAGTTGCACGCCGATGACGATCAGCAGACCGGCCAGTGCGGCCAGCGGGATCTGTTCCACGAGCGAAACCAGGGCCACCGAGAAGATGAGCACCCAGACGCCGTGCAGTACGGCCGAGGCACGGCTGCGCGCACCGGCGGCGACATTGGTGGAGCTACGGACGATCACACCGGTGACGGGCAGACCGCCGAGCAGTCCGGACAGGACGTTCGCCGACCCCTGGCCGATCATCTCGCGATCGAAATCGGCGCGCGGACCGGTATGCATCTTGTCGATCGCGACCGCCGACAGCAGGCTCTCCACGCTGGCGATGAGGGCGAAGGTCAGGATCATCACCACGATCGCGGCCCAGTCGCTGCGGGGCAGTTCGGGCAGGCCGATCGCATCGAACAGCGACCCGTCGATGGTGACCCGCTTGACGTCCATGGACAGCACCAGCGACAGCACGGTGGCCACGACGATCGCGGCCAGCGCGCCGGGAACGATCCGGACCCGTTCGGGCAGGTACTTCCAGCCGAGCATGATGGCGATAACCATCAGGCCGAGCAGTGTGGCGGGCCCGTGCAGCGAAAGCAGTTGGGCGGGAAGGTCGATGAGGTTGTTCCAGGCGGTGCTGTTGGATTCCCCGCCCAGTAGTACATGCAACTGTTGCAGCGCGATGGTGATACCGATACCCGCGAGCATCGCGTGCACCACCACCGGCGCCACGGCCAGTGCGGCCCGGGCGATCCGGCTCAGCCCGAAGAGGATCTGCAGGACACCGGCCGCGACAACGATGAAACCGGTTACCTTCCAGCCGAATTGATGGATCGATTCGGCGACGATCACGGTGAGGCCCGCAGCGGGACCGCTCACCTGTAGCGCGGAGCCGCCGAGGGAACCCGCGACGATACCGCCGATAACGGCGGCGATGAGCCCGGCCGCCACGGGGGCGCCGGAGGCGATCGCGATACCCAGCGAAAGCGGTAGCGCGACAAGGAAGACCACGATCGAGGCCGGTACGTCATGGCGCAGGATCGAGGCGAGGCGAGGGGATCTTAAACGGGTCCCGGACCCGGCGGGCGGCGCGCCCTCCGGATCCGGACCAGGTTGCGTACCAGGTGGATTCGAGCTTTTGGTTGCCATCGCTCTCCTTCGCCGACTCGGCCGGAGCCGAGGTCGGTTGACGATCAATATGTCCAGTCGGGCACAGACCGCGAACCGGCATCTCGCGGTGAAGTAGGTACTCGGCACAGCAACGGACCGAGACTTAAACCGTAGCCACCGTAATAGTAAAGACTTAGCAAAGCCTGAGAGGGCGCCTCCACTGCTGGTGATATGTCACCGAACCAATTCGTCCGATCGCTTCCGAGCCCTGATACCGCCGAAAACACTTGCAGAGCAGGAGATTATGAGTAGACGAACATAATCCGTACGGAGGGCCGGAACCCGGTGGCCCTCGTGCGGCGCAACTGTTCGTCAACTCCTCTTATAGTAAAGAACTACCCAAGCTTGGCAATAGATCTGGCGTGTCGAAAATGACAATCGCTGCGAAATCGCAACGTGTCACGGCGAGTCATGGTCGCGGCGGCCGTGGGCGCCGAGCGCGGCGAGCAGCGCCCGCCGGTCCACCTTGCCGCGGGGCGTCCGCGGGAGTGCGTCGAGCACCTGAATCCGCACCGGCACACTCGGACCGGGCAGCACCGCACGCAACCGCCGGCGTATCCCGGCCGGATCCGGCGCCCGCCGGTCCACGGCCACCACGGCCACCGGAACCCGCCCCCAGCGGTCGTCGGCGACCCCGAGACAGGCGGCCTCGGTGATACCGGGAATCGCGGCCAGAGCGGCCTCCACCGCCGCCGGTTCCACATTCAAACCGCCTCGGATGAACATCTCGCTGTCCCGGCCGAACAACCGCAGCCGCCGGCCGTCCAGGGCACCGCGATCCCCCACCGAAACCCACCCGTCCACCGGGCCGTCGACGACGCCGGCTTCGGTGAGATAACCGCGGAAAACCATATCGCTGCGCACGAACACCCGGCCGTCGCGAATTTCCACCTCGACCCCGTCGAACAGCTCCCCCACCGAATAATCATCGCCGGATCCGGCTCCGCCGTCCACGCCCGCGCTGTACGCTCTGCCGTCCACATTTTCGCCGTGCGCCGCGCCGGCGCCGCCCACTCCGGCTCCGATCGCCTCGCATTCGCCGACTGCGGCGGTGCCGTATCCACCGGCTCGGGCGCTGCCACCGTCGTCGGATCCGCCGAGACCGCGGTCGAACGAGACGAAGCTGAGTTCGGAGGCACCGTAGAAATGGGTGAGCGCCGCATTCGGCAGCACTTCGCGCAGCGCGGCCCGCCCGTTCCGGGGCCACCGCGCCGCAGAGGACAGGACTTCCCGCACGTCGCGATACGGGCCACCCGCCGAACGCACGACGTCCCAGGCGAGGGTCGGCACCGAGTACAGGTGGGTCGCGCCGTGCGCGAGCGCGTCGACGGCCGGCCGCAGATCGACCGCCGCGCCGCGGGTCAAGGCATGCAGGGCTCCGTAGAGGAAATGGGTATGGTCCAGTACCCCGGGTACTGCGACCGTATCGCCGGGCCCGATATCGAAGGTCCGGTCGGATCGATCCAGGGTGGCCGCCCAGGACGCCTGGTCCCGGACGAAGAGTTTCGGTTCGCCGGTGGTTCCGGAGGTGACGCCCACCAGCAGTTCGGAATCGGGCCGGGCGCCGGCGCCGGCGCCGGCGCATTCGAGCTCGGCCGCAGTACGCGGTACGCCGTCGAACCCCATCCGCCGCAACGGCCGATGCTGCGCCGCCACGGCGACCACGGCGCCGGGTTCGGTCACGGTCAGCACCCGCCGCAACTGGTCCGGCGACAGATGCCGGTGCAACAGCACTACACAGACCCCGGCCCGCATGGCCGCCGCCACCATGACCAGCGAATCGATATCCGAGGTCGGCAGGACGGCCACCCGCCGCATACCGGCCAAACCGCCGCCGACCCGCGCGACCCGCGCCCAGAACCGGTGATAACCGACGCACTCGCCCGCGGTGCGGACGGCGGGCGCCGCGGGCCGCGACAGCACCTGCCGTCCGATACGTTCCGCGAGCAGTTCAGTCATCGTCGACCCCACGAGCCGCGAGCGCATCCCCCATCGCGTCGGCGGTCCGCAACGAGCGCACCAGAACCGGGGTGACCAGTGCGGTCATCGACCATTGCAGGCCCCGGGCCCGCCGTGCTTCGGCGACATCGCGCACGATCGTCGCCAGCAGCGGGACGCAGCGGATCGCCAGCGCCAGAAGCAACCCGATCCGGTCCGGGTCCACTCCGACCCGCCGTAACGGCCCCAGCACCCGCGTGACCGCGTCCAGCATGTCGGTGACCCGGGTGGTGAGGGTGACCAGCGCGGCCAGCGCCACCGAGAACAGCAGCAACCCGCACACCACGATCGCCCGCGCCGGCGAGGTGGTCAGTACCTGGAATACCGCGATGATCGCCAGCATCCACACCATGGGGCGCAGCTGTTCCAGGACGATGCGCCACGGGATTCGGGCCAGGACGAACAGTCCCGCAGCGACCAGGGCGGCCACACCCAGATGTAACGGAGTACGCGCGAACACCGTGGCCGCCGTGATGAGTATCAGCAGCAGCACCAGTTTCATCCCCGCCGGTGTGCGGTGCACCGGCGAATCACCCGGCCGGTACAGCCCGATCACTCGACCAGCTCCCGATAGGCCGGCAGCGCCGCCTCGGGATCGCCGTCGAAGGCGACCGCACCGTCGTCGATGACGATCACCCGGTCGAACCCGGCCAACAACGACAGCTGATGGGTCACCACGATCACCTGCTGGTCGACGGCGTCTAGCGCCTCGGCGATGATCCGGGCATTGCGAAGATCCAGCAGGGTCGTGGGTTCGTCCGCGACGATCACCTCCGGCCGGCGGATCAATACCGCCCCGAGGGCGAGCAACTGTTTCTGCCCACCGGAGAGCAGATGTGACGGATGCTCCGCATGCCCCGCGAGCCCGAACCGGTCGAGGATCTCGGCCACCCGCGCGGCGACCTCCGCCTTGGCCAGACCGCTGCGCCGCAGCGAGAACGCGAGATCCTCGGCGACCGTGGGCATGACGATCTGGGTATCGGGGTCGGTGAACACGAATCCGACCTTGCGCCGCACCTTCGCCCCTTTTCGGGCGGTGTCGACACCGTCCACCGTCACGGTGCCGGAGACCGGGGTGAGCAGGCCGTTGATCATGCGGGCCAAGGTCGATTTCCCCGAACCGTTCGCGCCGACGATCCCGACACGACGCTCCTCGATCCGCAGGTCGATACCCCGCAACACCTGCCGCTCACCGAACGAATGCTGCACCGAGTCGAAAACGATCTCACTCACTCGGCGCCTCCGACCGAGCGCGCGGCGCTCCGGCGTGCCGCCCCGACTCGTTCACGCCACACGCTCCACCAGCATCGCGACTCCCTGACCGCCACCGATAGCGCAAGCGGCGAGGCCGAGTTCCGGACCGTCCGCGCGCAGCATTCGGCTCGCCAGCCGCACCAGCAGAACCGCGCCCGAAGCACCCCACGGATGCCCCATCGCGATCGCGCCACCGTCCGGGCAGATCCGCGATTCGTCGAGATCGAGCTCGTCCGCCACCGCCAGCACCACCGAGGCGAACGCCTCGGTGATCTCGACCACCCCCACATCGGATATCGTGCGGCCCGCCCGGCGCAGGACCGCCCGGACCGCCGGTACCGGCCCGAGGCCGGGAAATGCCGGATCACCGGCAGCGACGGCGGTGGCCACAATACGTAGCGCCGGGAGCCCGGCCGCCTCCTGCGCGGTCGTCACCGCGACCACGGCCGCGCCGTCGGAGATACCGCAGGAGTTTCCGGCGGTCACGGTACCGCCGGGTCCGAAACCGGGCCGGAGCCGGGCGAGGCGCGCGGTGGTCATCCCCGCGCGGATCCGTTCGTCGCGGTTCACTCCGGCCACCGGCACGATCTCCGGGGTGAAATCGGCGGCCGCGGCCAGTGTGTGCGAGCGGGCCGCGTATTCGTCCTGACGTTCCCGCGAGATGCCCCGGACCCGGGCGAGGTCATCGGCGGCGACACCCATATCGGGGTCCGGGAAGCCGGCCGGGGCGAACGGCGCCCGGGTGTAGCGCACCGGGTCTGCCCCGGCCACCGGCGGCCAGAACCGCCAAGGTGCGGTACTGGCGGATTCGGCGCCACCGGCCAGGACGAGCCGGTCGGCTCCGCTGCGGATCCGCAGTGCCGCCTGGATCACCGCGTCCAGCCCGGAACCGCACTGCCGGTCGACGGTCACCCCGGGCACCTGCGGGCCGAGTCCCGCCTGCAGCGCCGCGACGCGCGCCGGGTCGCCGCCGGGTCCCAGGCAGTTACCGAGGACTACATCGTCGATCGGGAGGTTCACACCCGCATCGCGCAGTGTGCCGGCCACCGAGGCGAGCACCGGCGCCGCCAGATCGGTGACGGTGAGCGAGGCGAACGCGTGACCGGCCGTGCCGATGGCGGTGCGCCGGGCGGCGACGAATACGGGGTCGAGATTCATACGAGCAAGTCTTTCAACCGGCCCCGGGCGATCTTCCCGGCGGCCGTGGTGGGCATTTCCCGGACCGGCACCCAGCGCCGCGGCATCGCTTCCCGGGTGAGCAGTCCGCGCGCCCGCCGCCGGACCTCGTCGATATCGGTGCCATCCAATTGGACTGCTGCGGTGATGGTTTCGCCGAATACCGCATGCGGGCTGCCGATCACCGCCGCTACCGCGACGCCGTCGATACCACCCAGGACCCGCTCCACATCCTCCGCGACGACCGTGGTGCCCCCGACATTGATCACCGCTTCCCCGCGACCGTGCACCCGTAGTTCACCGTCGTCGCCGAGTTCGGCGATATCGCCGACGCAGAACCACTCGGGCGCGCCGAGCACGGTGTACGGGGACCGCACGTGCAGCATCCTTTCCCGGATCCGTGTCTCGACCGCGGGGAGCACGCGCAGTGGTGCGGGAACCTCCCGGGCCGCGACCAGCGATACTTCGGAGGCACCGTAGTACTCGACGACGCGCAGGTGGCGGGCCGCGGCCAGCGCGCCCGGATCGGCCGCGATCCCGGCCACGATCGCGGTCCGCAGCCGCGGCGCCCGCGGTACCAGCTCACGCAGGACCGCCGGAACGGCGTGCACAACGGTGGCCCGGGCCGGGTCGTCGGTGACGCAGGCACCGCTCCACAGGGCGTGCAGGGCGCCGAAAAGGTGCATGGTGGCGTGCAGTGGGCCGGTGAGCAGCACGCGGTCCTGCGAGGTCACCCGGGTGATCTCGGTGAAAACCGGGAAGCTGTCGTACCAGGAGGCCGCTGTACGGGCCAGCGGCCGCGGCCGGCCGGTGGAGCCGGAGGTAGCGACCAGCAGGAACGCTTCCGCAGGCCAGGCGGACCGATGCGGGCGGGCGGCCGGATCCTCGACGGCGACCCGCACTGCGAGCCGCGCGGCCGCACAGATACAGACGAGGGCCTCGGCGACCGGCAGCGGGGAGGCATCGTAACCACGCGGTCCCGGTGGATACCGGTCGATCCACTCATCGACGGCGCGGTCGAGCTCGGCATAGGTGAAGGTGCGGCCGGCGAGGTCGAGCGCCGGCGCCGCGGCGGCACCGCCGAGTGCTCCGCTATCCACGGATCAACCCCGGGTAGGCACGGTGCACGCCTTTGGCCACGATCGTGGCGACGACCACTTTCAGCAGGTCACCGGGCAGGAAAACCCCGTTGGCCTGGATCGCGGCCAGTACTCCGAGATCGGTGCGCAGCAGCAGGCCGAGGGTGCCGAACAGGTAGATGGCCGCGATACCGCCGACCGCGTTGACCAGCAGCGCGGGTACCAGCGGGTACTTGGGAACGATCCGCGCCGTGAGCAGGCCGATGACCAGGGCGGCCGGTATCCAGCCGACCAGATAGCCGGCACTGGGACCGGCCAGGGCGGTGAGGCCCGTGCGCCCGCCGGACAGTAGCGGCAGGCCGATGATCGTCAGGGCGATGAACACCGCGACCGCCGCGGTGCCCTTACGCGCTCCCAGCACCGCTGGAGCGAGGATCACGCCGAGGGTCTGCACGGTGATCGGCACGCCGCTGAAGCCGACCGTGATCGCGCCGGGCAGGCCGAGTGCGGCGATGAGCGCGGCGAATACCGCGATCTGCGCCATATCCCGCGCCGTGGTGCGAGTCTTCGGCGCCCGCGAGTCCTCGACACCGTTCATGACGCCATCCTTCGCAACAACCGAGCTTGAACGTCGTTCAAGATAGCAACGCGCCCGTCACCCACAGACGCGGGCCCGTCTCGGCGCCCGCTCGGCCGGCCGAACGACCGCCGGTTCGCGGACGGCACACCAGCCCGCGCACCGCGGACCGTGCTCGCTGTGCACGAGTCCGCCACTAGGCCTCCCGAACCGGTCGACGCACGCAGTAGCAGGGCACACCTATCAGGATCCAGCGTCGACGTCGCGCCCTCCGGCAGACGGGCGGGCGCCTGCACGGCGGGTGCCGGGCATATCCCGCCCGGCACGAAGTGGCGGCGGGTGCACGGCGGATCGCGACCGGCCGACCGGACACGCGGCATCTGCGCCCTCGAGCGTTCCCGGACTCGCATACCCGGCTGCGCCGAACCGGCCAGTGACGCTGTGGGGCCATATCCGTCCCGTTCGTGCACAGGCAGCACCGCTCGCAATCCCCACGCTTCCGGACGCGTATCCGTGGTACCCGGACCCCGCGTGCACACTGGAAACCCGAGACACGCCGGATGCCGAGAGGTTCGGGCGTGGCAGACGGTGACACCGGGCCGGAACCGCACCCGCCGACGGGGTAACCGGCCGCCCGGCGCCGGAAAGGATGACGATGACGCGGGCCCGACCCACCGCTACCCACTGGGGGAACTACCTCATCGGCACCGCCGCCGACGGAAAGCTCTCGGTGACACCGCACGGCGACGACCCACACCCCTCCCCCATCGGGCGGTCACTGGCGGCGCTGCACGATCCCGCCCACCGCATTGCCCGGCCGGCGATACGCCTCGGCTATTACCGAAACCGGGCCGCCGCCGACCCCGCCCTCCGCGGACAGGAACCCTTCGTCGAGGTCGACTGGGACGAGGCGCTCGATATCGCCGCCGACGCATTGCGCACAACCCGCGCGACCGGCGGTAACCGTGCCATCTACGGCGGTTCCTACGGGTGGGCCGGAGCCGGCCGGTTCCACCACGCCCAAGGGCAGGTCCACCGCTTCCTGCAACTTTTCGGCGGTTACACCGCGTCGGTGGACACGTATTCGTTCGCGGCGGCCGAGGCGCTCATTCCCCACGTCCTGGGTATGAACGCCTACGTCGCCGCCCGGCAGGCCCCCAGTACCGAGGAAATCACCCGGCACTGCGCCCGCATCGTGTTCTTCGGTGGCGCCCCCCAACGCAACACCCAGGTCAACCCCGGTGGGATCGGGGCACATCCGGGCCCGGACCGGCCGGCTGCACTGCGCGGGGCCGGTATCGATATCGTCCATATCGGACCCGCTCGCGACGATTGCGACCCGGCCCTCGGTGCCCGCTGGATACCGTGCCGCCCGCACAGCGATACGGCGATCATGCTCGCCCTGTTGCACACTCTCATCACCGAAGACCTGCACGACCGAGCCTTCCTCGACCGCTACTGCACCGGTTTCGACCGGCTCGCCGAATACCTCACCGGCCGCAGCGACGGCGTACCCAAATCACCGGAATGGGCCGCGGAACTCGCCGAGGTCCCGGCAGCCGAGATCCGTGCGCTGGCCCGGCTGATGGCACGCGAACGCTGCCTGATCGGATTGCCGTACGCGCTGCAGCGAGCCGAGCACGGTGAGCAGAGTTATTGGGCCGCTTGGGCGCTCGCGGCCGCGCTGGGCCATATCGGGCTGCCGGGCGGCGGGGTGCTCATGGGTACCGGGGTCGGGATGACCAATAATCTGCAGCGCCGCTATCTGCCCTTCGAGATCGGTGCGCTGCCGCAGCCGGGAAACCCGGTCGCCGATATCGTTCCGGTCGCCCGGCTCACCGAGATGCTGGAACGCCCCGGCGGGACGGTCGACTACAACGGACGGGTCCTCACCTATCCGCCGATCGACCTGATCTACTGGGCCGGCGGTAATCCGTTCCACCACCATCAGGATCTCAACCGGCTGCGGCGGGCCTGGTCACGGCCGCGCACAGTGATCGTCAACGAGATCAGCTGGACCGCGACCGCCCGGCTGGCCGATATCGTCCTGCCGACCACCGCGTCCGCGGAGCGGGAGGATTTCACCGGTGGACGCACCGATCACTGGTTGACGCCCATGCATCAGACCCTCGCACCGTACGGCCAGGCGCGCGACGACTACGCGATCTTCACCGGTCTCGCCGAACGACTCGGTTTCGCGGAACAATTCACCGAAGGGCGTACCGCACGGCAATGGGTGGAGCAGCTGTGGCGTACCACCGTAGACAATGCCGCGGCCGCCGGGATCCGATTACCCGGGTACGCGGATTTCCATGCCGGCGGGCCTCTCGATCTGCGGCCGCAGCTGCCCGAGTCCCGCCATGTTCTCGAACTGTTCCGCGACGATCCGCGGCGGAACCCGTTGCGGACCCCGTCGGGCCGGATCGAACTCTTCTCCCGGACCATCGCCGAATTCAGTTATCCGGACTGCCCCGGCCATCCCGCATGGCTCCCGCCGCGGGAATGGCTCGGCGGCCCGGCGGCCCGGCGCTTTCCGCTACACCTGCTCTCCCACCAGCCCGCGACCCGCCTGCACAGCCAGCTCGATCACGGCGCCACCAGCCGGGAAACCAAGGTCCGCGGTCGCGAGCCGCTGCGGATGAATCCCGCCGACGCCGCCGCGCGTGGCCTGCACGACGGGGATATCGCGCGGATCCACAACGATCGCGGCGCTCTGCTCGCGGGGGTCCGGATCAGCGATGCGCTACGGCCCGGCGTGGTGCATATGGCGACCGGCGCCTGGTACGACCCACTGGACCCGGCCGACCCCGAATCGCTTGATGTACACGGCAATCCGAATACGGTCACCAACGATATCGGCACCAGTTCGCTGGCCCAGGGGTCCTCCGCCAACAGTTGTCTGGTGGAGGCCGAGCGCTACGACGGCGAACTCCCGCCGCTGTCGGCCGGCACACCACCACCGCTGGTGGACGCCGGCTCGATCCGATGATCGCCCGCCGGCGCCCGCTTCCGGCCCTCACGACGCCGTGCAGCGGCCTACTCGCGAACGAACTCCGCAGTCAGATCACGCCCGCGGGTTTCGGCCATACGCCAGATCGCCGTGGCCGTGACGAGCGCAGTGACGCCGATGATCGCACTGAGCGGCAGACTGGAGCCACCCGTCGAGGCGACGAAACTGCTCGCGATCAGCGGACCGAATCCGGCCCCGATCAGGCTGGCCATCTGATAGCCCAGCGATACCCCGGTGTATCGCATCTCGGTACCGAACATCTCCGCCAGCAGTGGCGCCAGCGGTGCGTACATGAGGTTCTGCACCACCTGTGCGATCAACAGGCCGACGGTCAGCCAGAGTACCGACCCGGTGTTCACCAGCGCATACAACGGGAGCGCGAAAACCACGGCGCCGACGGCGCCGGCCATGGTGACGGTCCGGCGCCCCAGCCGGTCCGACAACGCGGAGAACAGCGGAATACAGACCAGCGATACCACCGACATCGCGACCAGCGTGCGCATCACCTCGGATTCGTCGTATCCGGTATCGGTGGCGTAGGCAATGATGTGCGAGGTGGTGAGCGCGGTGAGTGCGAACGGCCCGATTCCGGCGGCGCACGCCAAGAGGAGCGGGCGCGGATTACGCAGCAGCTGTACCAGCGGTGTTGCGGCTTTCGGTTCGGACTCGGCTTCGGCCTGTTCCAGGGCCTCCCGGAAGACCGGGCTCTCCACCACACCCAGGCGCACATACAGGCCGACGGCCACCAGCAGTCCACTGAGCAGGAAGGGCAGGCGCCAGCCCCAGGAGTACAGGCTCTCGTCCGGAAGCATGGTCACCACCATGACCACCACGGTGGAGAGCAGGAAGCCGATCGGAGAGCCGAGTTGCATGATTCCGGCCCATTTACCGCGGCGATCCTTGTCGGCGTGCTCGATCACCATGAGTGCCGCCCCGCCCCATTCGCCGCCGATCGCGATGCCCTGGATGAGGCGGAGCGCGACCAGCAGAATCGGAGCCAGCACACCGATCGTCGCGTAATCCGGGAGCAGGCCGATGACGAAGCTGGCGCCGCCCATCATCACCATCGTCACGATCAGCATCGATTTCCGCCCGAGTCGATCACCGAAATGACCGAACAGGATCCCGCCGATGGGCCGGGCCGCGTAACCGGCGGCGAGCGTGCCGAAGGCGGCGATGGTGGAGGCGGCCGAGTTCGACGACGGGAAGAACAGCTTGCCGAAGACCAGCGCGGCCATGGTGCTGTACAGAAGGAAGTCGTAGTACTCGAGGACGGTGCCCAGCAGGCTCGACAGCGCAACTTTACGCAACTGGGTGTTGTCACCGGGTGTATCTGCCCCCGACGGGGTTTCGGCTCGCGGCGGTTGTTTCTCTGTGTACATGGGGGCTCCAGCGTCGGTGATCAAGCCTGGGCGCCGCCCTGGCTACGGCGAAGATCTCGCCGTAGCCAGGCGCGCGGACATCGGATGGTTCAGTGCGCGGCCGTGACCACGTCGATGAGTGCTGCGACGGCGCGAGCGCAGTCGTTGCGGTCGTAACCCAGCCGCTGCACCACGCCGGCATCGGGCTCGTATGCCAATGTGTTGCCGCGACCTTGGACGATGGCGGCGTCCGGCAGCAGCGGATGCTGTTCATCGCGTTCGGTGATTTCCCGCGCGCCGCCGGCCGCGTCGACCATCATCTGGAAGAACTGCCGGTACGAGAGGTTCTGGTCGCCGATGAGATACGCCGCACCGGACTCCCCGTCGCGCAGGGCACCGCGGATCGCCTGGGCCAGCGCGCCGGCGGACATGTAGTTGGTACCGCCTGCCGGGGCGAAATCGGGGATATCGGGCTCGTTTCCGGCCGCCCACGAGACCATCCGCCGATAGCGGCGGGCCGAGGCACCGGAGACCGCCCCGATGATCGAGGGCGGATTCAGCGTGCACACGTTGAACGATTCGTCCGCGAGGGCGCGAGCCCCCTCGTCGGCCGCCTTCCGGGCCGCGATATACGGGTTGTCGTCCGCGAGGTCCGGTCGCAGCTGGTGGTAGTAGCTGCCGACCTGGACGAAACGGCCCACACCGGCCTGTTTGGCGAGTTCGGCGAACCGCGGCACGCCAACGATCTGGGTATCCGTCCAGAACTGCCCAGGGTCGTCGCCGGCTTTCTTGTGCCGTACATCCTGGCCGGCGCAGAAGACGATGCCGTCGAACCGCGACAGCTGTTCCCGGCTGAAGGTGGGAACGGTGTAATCGCCTGTCAGCAACGGAAAGCCGGTGACCGGCGAGTTCTCGGGGATCGCCCCACGCGCCGCAACGGTGACATCGTCGCCGTGTTCGCGCAGGTGCAGCGCGGCGTGCGCGCCGATCATGCCGGTGCCGCCGATGATCAGAATTTTCATCACAGAGAGAACTTTCGGTGCGTCGGGTCAGGGGTTGCGGGGACGGTTGGTCCAGCCGCCGGAGTGGCGCGGCACCCAGCCACCGGCGGCGTGGGTTCCGCCGTCGACATGGATGGTGCCGCCGGTGACGAAACGAGAAAGGTCGGAGGCGAGGAACAGCGCCACACCGGCCACATCGTCGGGCTGTCCGGGACCGCCGAGCGGCGACCAGGTCGGCCACAGGTGCTGGTCCTCCTCGGGAACGAGTGCGGCGTAGGGCACCTGGACCGATTCGATGAGGTCCGGGGCGATGGCGTTGACGCGGATACCGGCGGGGCCGGTCTCCGCGGCAAGTGAGCGGGTGAATCCGGTCAGTGCGGCCTTGTACCCCGAATACACTGCGTGGCCGGGGATCGCACGATGGGCTTCGACCGTGGTGAGGTTGATGATGGAACCGATGCCGCGCTCGGTCATCCCGGGGAGCAGCGCATGGGTCAGGCGCAGGACGTGCCCGAAATTGATGTCGTGCAGTTCGTCCCATAACGCCGGCGCGTTGGTGGCGAAGGTATGTGGCGGCTGCACATAGTGGCCGACGTTGTTGACGAGTACGTCGGGCCGGTGCTCGACGATTCCGGGCGGACACGGCGATACCCGCACATCCCATTCCACCTGCGTTATCGAGCCGCCGGCGGCGGGATCGAATTCGACCGAACCGATCGGCTCGATATCGGCGACCAGGACATCGGCACCGTGCGCCGCGAATGCCCGCGCGACGGCGGCGCCGATACCGGCGGTACCGCCGGTGACCACGGCCCGCCGGCCCGCGAGCAGCGCACCGGGGGTGAATGAGCAGAGTTCGGTCATCCACGGATTACAACCCGCCGGCATCGCACCCGACAGCGGAGTTTCCGGACAGTGGAAGTATTCGTCCCCCGCCGGCCGCGGCGCGTTCTATGGTGCGAGGGGCGATGCGACACCCTGACGTGGTGTTATCCCGCCGCATCGGCCGAGCGAGGAAGGAGACCGGATGCGATCGCAGAACACCCGCGAGACCCCGACCGGAGTCATGCAGCGCGCGGCCTCGATCCTCGATGTGCTCGACGGTGCCGAACCCATGAACCTGTCGCAGATCGTCGCGGCCACCGGGCTACCGCTGTCGTCGGCGCATCGCGCGTTGGAACAGCTGGTCGGGTTGCGCTGGGTGCACCGGCACGGCAAGAAATACCAGCTGGGTATGCGCATCATCGAGCTCGGTTCGGCCGCTTCTCAGCAGAATGCGCTGCGCCGGGCCGCGCTACCCAGCCTGCATTGGTTGCACCGGGTAACCGGCTGCATCGTGCACCTGGGCGTCCTCGACGGCGACGAGGTGGTCTATCTGGAAAAGGTCGGCGGAGAACTCGTGGCCGGTATCCGATCGCGTGTCGGCAGCCGGATGCGCGCGGAGACCTCGGCGATCGGCAAAGCGCTGCTCGCCCTCGACCGGCCTGCCCATACCGGCTCGCCGGATATCGACCGGGCCCGGGAACTGCGCGTGGTCTACGAGCACGAGCGGTGCATGAAAGGTTTCAGCTGTGTGGCGGCCCCGATCGGGACGATGGGCCACGGGGAGCCCGCCGCGGTCTCGGTTTTCGGTTCGGTCGCCAAGATCCGCGCGGACCAGCGGATACACCTGTCGGTGCAGACCGCGGCCGCCGAAATCGGGCGGCGGCTCGATCTGCCCCGATCCGGTACGGCTCAGCAGCGCCCTGCCCGATCCCGGCAGAGCCGATTGGGTGCCTAGCAGGTACTCCGCGCTATCGCTGTCGGAGCTCCGGCAGCGCCTCCCACGCTGAATACGAGCCGCCACTCGGCCGGCCGCCTGCTGAACCCGGGCAGGCCGGCCACCTCTTTCTTGGCATTCCCCGCCGGTAACGGTCGACGGCCACATCGTCACCTCAGTGGCCACCCCGGAGCCGTGCGTAGCCTCGTAGGCGCGGTCGGTGTCGCGGCGATCGTGCCGGACGACGGATTCGAGGGTATCGACACAGATATCGCTGCGTTCCTCGGTGAGCGGCCGGCCCGCTACACAATTCTCGAGCGGTATATCTGCCTGCCGGAAATACCCCCGCCATGCCACGGGCAAATTCTCGAACACGAGCTGCGGGCGCCGGTTCGCCGACTGCGGGACAGCGGGTTCCCATGGTCAGCCGGCGGGCAGCGAGCTGAGGATCGGGACGAAACCCCAGTCCATGATGCGCCGGGCGTCCGCCGTCGCGGCGTCCAGGTCGTGCGGTGAACTGTTCAGGACCACGCCGATCAACCGCTGGCCGCCGCGGGTCGCCTCGAACAGCAAACAGGTCCCGGCGGCGTTCGTGGATCCGGTCTTGATACCGGCGGTGCCCGGATACTCCTGGAGCAGCCCGTTGGTGTTCTCCCAGACATGATGCCGATTCGCAGGCCCGGCCGGCTGGTGCTGGACCGGTGTGCCGACGATCTGCCGGAACACCGGATTCGCCATCGCGTGCCGGCCCAGCCGCACCAGCTCCGCGGGCGTCGAGTACGTGGCGAAATCGTCGGGGACGGGCAGGCCGCTGGGGTCGCTGAAATGCGTATTCGGCATACCCAGCCGGTGCGCGGTGGCATTCATCTTGGCGACGAAAGCGTCCCGGCCGGGGCCGAATGCTTCGGCGAGGGCGTACGAGGCGTCGCAACCGGACGGCAGCATCATCGCGTACAGCAGCTGCCGCGCTGTGAGTACTTCACCCGGTACCAGGCCCGCGGTACTGCCCCCGTGGGCGGCGGCGGAGTCGACGGCCGCCTGCGACACCGTGATCGGTCGTTCGAGATCACCCGATTCGAGTACGACCACCGCCGTCATCACTTTGGTGAGGCTGGCGATCGGCAGCCGGGTGTCGGGCTGCCGCGACCATACGATCAATCCGGTATGGGCCTCCGCCAGCGCCGCCGCGGGCGCCTGTACGTCCTCCGGCTGGAGAGTCAGCGGAAACGGAAGCTGAGCCGAGCCGCCCGGAACCGGGGCGGCCGCGACGGTAGGCGCGAAGACGACGAGCACTCCGGCAAGGACCGCCGGCAGCACACGGGTATAGGTTCGCATCGCCACATTCTGTCGCCTGACCTGGTCCAACGGTGGGATATCCGGCCCGAGGCGTCGCCGCGGTGCGGTATGACCGGAATCATGGTGGATATCACTCGATGTGGCGGGGAAATCGCTGGTGAAGGCACAATGGGCGCAATGAAGCCCTGGCATCCGGACACCACAGCCGTCGATGGTTCATCCGGCGAACCGGGGCGAATCGATCTCGAGCACGTCCAGACGCTGCGCGAACAGTTCGTCGACTTCATGCTCGGCTACAAGTTCGCGATCGACGAGATCACCACGAAGATCAATATCCTGCGCGAGGACTTCAACAGTACCCATGAGTACAACCCCATCGAGCATGTGGGATCGCGGCTGAAATCGCCGGAAAGCGTGCTGGAAAAGGTGCGGCGCAAGAACTACCCGATGAACCTGGCGGCGATCCGGGAAAATGTACTCGATATCGCCGGGGTCCGGGTGGTCTGCAGTTTCATCTCCGATATCGCCCAGATCCGCGATATGCTGGCCGGCCAGGAAGACATCACCGTCCTGGAAGAACGCGACTACATCACCTACCGCAAACCGAACGGCTATCAGAGCTTGCACCTGATCGTGTCCATCCCGGTGTTCCGCTCCGCACGCACCGAACGGATACCGGTCGAGATCCAGATCCGCACCATCGCCATGGATTTCTGGGCCAGCCTGGAACACAAGATCTACTACAAGTACCGGGGCGAGGTGCCCCCGAATCTGCGCAGCGACCTCGCGCAGGCCGCCGAGGTCGCCACCCAGCTCGACGAGAAGATGGAAACGCTGCACCGCCAAGTGGACCGCACCGGCCACGTCCGCACCGGTCCGGCCGATTCCCTGGACCTCACCGGGCTGTATCAGAGCCTCGCGGCAGAGCGTTCCGCCCGGCCCGGCCCGCCCGAACGGTGACGGTCCACCGGGCTCCCGCCACCTCGACACGCTCGACCGTCCGTCTGCCGCCCGACGACGGGCGCCGGGTGGCCATCACTCCCTCTGGTCAGGATGTGGTCCCTCCGACACGTCCGGTCATGGACTCTCCGCGAGCTGTATCGCAGCAGCGGGGCACTCCTGTTCGGCCTCCCGCACCCTGACGTGCAGCTCCGGTGGTGGGTCCGTGTCGAGCACCACCGACCTGCCGTCGCCGGCTTGTTCGAAAACCTCGGATGCGGCCAGTACGCACATTCCCGCACCGATACACGACCGGCGGTCCACCGATACCCGCATCCGGCTCACCACGTGACCGGCAGGCTGTGCACGCCGTAGACATCCGCGCCGTGCCGCAGCGGTACGGCGTCGGGTGCCACCGCGAGGCGAAGCTCCGGAAAGCGCGATACCAGGGCGGGTAACGCTACTCGCATCTCGACGCGGGCGAGTTGCTGCCCCAGGCATTGGTGCAGGCCGTACCCGAAGCCCAGATGGCCGGTGGCGTTGCGGTGGATATCCAGCGTATCGGGGTCATCGAATCGGCGGGCGTCGCGGTTCGCTGTCTGCAGCGAGAGGGCGACGGTTTCGCCCGCGGAGATCGTCCGGCCGGCCAGCTCGATATTGGTGAGTGCCACACGCGAGTTGGTGTGCACGATGGTCAGGTAGCGCATGAGTTCCTCGACTGCGCGGTCCGCGAGGTCGGGGTCGGTGTGCAGCGCGGCGAACTGGTCCGGGTGGGTGAGCAGGGCGAAGGTACCCAGACCGAGCATGTTCGCGGTGGTGTCCAGTCCGGCGCCGAGGAGAAACGTGCCTATTCCGGCGAGTTCGTCGTCGTCGAGATCTGTGGCGGTCAGATCACTGAGCAGATCGTCGGTCGGAGCGGCTCGTTTGGCGGCGACCAGACCGCGCACATACTCCTCGATCGCCGCGAAGGCCGTGAGCTGATCGGTTTGACTGCTGCCGGCGCTGTTGACGGCGAGCGCGTGGTGTTCGAAGGTCGCGCGGTCGGCGAACGGTACCCCGAGCAGCTCGCAGATCACCTGTGCCGGGATCGGGTGCGCGAACTTGTCGACGAGGTCCAGCGGCCCACCCGAGTCCGCCATCGCATCCAGGCAGGAGTGTGCGATCTCCTCGACGCCGGCGGTGAGTTGCCGCATCCGGCGCACCGTGAACCGGCCGATGAGCAGGCTGCGATATCGGGTGTGCTGCGGTGCGTCCACACCCAGGAGGTCGCCGAGCGGAGCGGGCGACAGCGGACCCAGATCGGCGACCGGGTTGTGCATCAGTTCGTAGCGGGAACTGAACCGGCGGTCGGCGAGCACGGCCCGGACTTCGGTATGGCCGGTGGCCAGCCAGCCGTGGTGACCGTCGGGGAAGGTCCAGCGCGTGAGTGGACACTTTTCGCGCTGCTCGGACAGTTCGATCGGAGGATCGAAGGGGTGTCCCGGCGGTCTCCGAGTGTGCAGCGCCGCTGCGGTGTTCTCAGCTGCTTCTTGTGACTGTGTCATCGTCGCTCCCGATCTCGCCGTTTCGTACAGATCAAGACGAACGCTAAATTGCATTAAGAATGTGCTCAACGATAAATTTGCGCAAACTTGGCTGTATGCAGCTCAGTTTAGGTAAATTGGTTGCAATTGCCGTGCGGATTAATGCTTCCTTGGGGAGCTATCGTTGCAACGCACTGCCGATGAACGCTGTTGCCGACCGGATATCACAGAGAGAGGGCCCCTCCCCGATGCCGGGATCCAGACTGTCCGCGGAGGACCGCAGAGAGATCGCCGCCGGCCTGCGAGCCGGAATCGGCTACGCCGCGATAGCACGGCAACTGGACCGGCCGACATCGACGATCAGCCGGGAGGTCAACCGCAACGGTGGCCCCGGGCGTTACCGTCCCGACCGGGCACACCGAGTCAGCCGGCAACGATCTCGCCGGCAGGCACACCCCGGACACGCACACAGCACCGTCGACACCCGCGTACTACCCGTTGTCGACCGTCTCACTTCGCTGTTCGTCGAGACGGGGATGCCGCGCACCGCCGCCGGCGTATTGGCGTGCCTGATGACCGCCGACGACGGCAGTTCGGTCGCCGCCGAACTCTCCGCGACACTGCGCGTGAGTCCGGCGGCCATCTCCGCCGCGGTCGGTTATCTGCACGCACAGGAACTGATCTACCGGAAACAAGATGCACCCCGGCGCCGCGACCGCTACTTCATCGACGAAACCGCCTGGGCGCGCGCCACTATGGCGGGCGTGCGCCAGAATGCGGCGATCGCCTCCGCGGCCCGCAGCGGCGCGGCGGTGGTCGGCGCCACCACAGCCGCCGGCGAACGGCTGTCCGGTATGGCCGATTTCCTCGACCATGTCGGTCGCGACCTGACCGCCTCGGCCCAACGATGGACAAAGCTGCTGACCTGACCGGAAACCCCTTTCCGGGCAGCGAGGATTCGCGCCGCTGAATTCTCCGCTCCGATCGGTCACACCTGAGCGCCGAAGGTTGCCGTGGGCAGCCCCGCGACTGTCGTCGAAGTGACCAACGTGGCACCGTCGAGCAGACCCGGTTCCGTCAACCCGTGCGTCGCGGTGGTGACCAGTAATCGGTGCGGAGCACGGATGCTGAACGCGATGCTCGTCGGCTGCGCCGCCGGCACAGGCACCACGTCGACCAGGCTGCCACCGGGGCTGTACCGGTGCAGTCTGCGGCCACCCCACAGCGCCGACCACACGTATCCGTCCGCGTCGACGGTCATACCGTCGGGACTCGCATCGTCGACCGTGGCGAAGACCGCCGCGGGCCCGTCGATACCGCCGTCCTCCCCCACCCGGTACTGCAGGATCACCCCGCGTGCACTGTCGGCGAGGTACATGGTGGTGCCGTCGGAACTGAATGCCGGGCCGTTGGGGACGGTGAGCCCCTCGAGAACCGCGTGGACGCTGCCGTCGGGGTCGACCCGGAACAGCCTGCCGGCGCCGGTGGTGCCGTCATACGGCATCGCGCCGGCCCAGAACCGCCCGGCGGGGTCGGCGACACCGTCGTTCATCCGCATCGGAACGAGGCTGTTGTCGAAAGGCCGGGCCAGCCAGTCGATCTCGATATCGGCACTGCCGGACCCGGCACCGTCGGATACGTCGAGCAGCGCGATACCGGGGCCCGCTGCGGCGATCCAGCCGCCGCCGGCGCGCGGCGCGACGGCACCGAGTGGGACGTCGAGCCGCAGTCGTTCCCGTACGGCGTCCGCCGAATCGGCCGCCGGCTCACTGGACGGCTTGCCGCCGATTCCGCCGGACATCCCACCGCCGGTGCCCACAGGCAGCCCGCCGTCGGTGGCTACAGAGGGGCTGCCCTCGGTCTCCAGCAACACTCCCGCCAGAAGGTCGACGAACACGAATCCGGCCGCGGTCGCCCGCGCCCCCTCACCGAGTTCGTACCGTGCTCCGCCCAGCGCGGTCCACTCGCCCACCGCGCTCATCGCAGTGCCGCCCCGGAACCCGCCGTGATCAGGCCCAATTCCTCGCGACTCGGCAGCCCTTCCCAGTCGCCGCGGCTCGACACCGCGAACGCGCCGAGCGTGTTTGCGCGCGCGAGCCGTTCGGCGATATCGCCGCCGTCGAGCAGCGCGGACAGGTATCCCGCGGTGAAGGCGTCGCCGGCGCCGATCGAGTCGACGACACTCACCCGGTGTCCTTCGCCCGTCCTCACGCCCGCGGCCGTGTGCGCGGCGGCTCCGTCGGCGCCGAGCTTGATCATCACTTCCGATACGCCGCAGTCGATGAGCTCCCCGGGATCCCGTGCGACGAGACCTAGTTCGTCCTCCGAAGCGATCACCACGTCCGCGGCGCGGGCCAGCGGGCGCAGCGTTGCCGCGGCAGTATCCGGATCCCAGAGCCGCGAGCGGTAGTTCACGTCGAACGAGATCAGCGCGCCGCCGCCGCGGGCGATGCGTACGGCCTCGGTCACGGCCTCGGCGGCGCTCGCGGACAAGGCCGGTGTCACGCCGGTGATATGCAGGATACGCGGCATGTCCGCCAGTGCCGCAACGGAATCCGCTGCCCGAACTCGGGAGCCCGCGGAATCGCGGCGATGGTATTCGACGCGGGTCACGTCCGGTAGCCGCTGTTCGAACAGCACCAGCCCCGTGGCTCGGTCGGTATCGCGGGAGACGGTGTCGACGAGGACGTTCTCCGCGCGCAGGGTGCGCAGTACCAGTTCCCCGGACTCGTCGGCGCCCAGCCTGCCACCCCACCGCACCCCGTGACCGAGGCGGGCAAGACCTATCGCCACGTTGGACTCCGCACCGGCGACCGCCAGGGTGGCGTCACCACCGAACCGGATTCGCTCCGCGACGCGTACCGCGACCATCGTCTCGCCGAGGGTGACGACGTCGAGCGCCCGCTCGGGTGCCACGCTCATGCTCTGTCTCTCGGGCATGAGCGAGGGCCCCGCGTGGTTACGCTTCGCCACCTCCTCCGGGCCGGACCCGCTCATACCTGCTCCCGCACAGCTTCGAGGAACGACCGCGCCCGCAGCCGCAGCGCCACCAAGTCCCCGCCGTTGGGTGCGTCGCCGCACAGCGGGCTCGCGACACCGACCGCGACCGCGCCGTTGGCCAGGTACGCCGGCACAGTGTCCGCGCCGACCCCGCCGACCGGGATCAGCGGGATATCGGGAAACGGTGCGCGCAGATCCTTGAAGTACCCGGATCCCATCGTGGACGCCGGAAAGATCTTCACCGCATCCACACCGAGACCCACCGCCGTGATGATTTCCGTGGGTGTCAGAGCACCGCAGAGCACCGGGACACCGTCGTCGATCGCGGCGGGGACCGAAGGCGCCAGGCCCGGGGTGACGATGTAGGTGGCACCGGCGTCCCGCGCCCGGATCACCTCGCCGGGAGTGAGGACGGTACCCGCGCCGAGCTGGATTCGTCCGTTCAGCCTCGTCGCGACCTCCTCGATCACCCGCAGCGCGCCGGCCGAGGTGAGGGAGACCTCGAACAGCCGGACGCCTTCGTCGGCGAGCGCCAGCGCGGTGTCGATGGACGCGGCGGCGTCGGTACCACGGATGATCCCGAGAAGCCGGTGTGCACGTAGATCGTCGAGCAGGGTCATCAGATGCCTCGATTTCGTCGGTTCTCGTATCGGCGGCTGCCACCGGGTGGGGTCACCATTCGGCGAACGACCCGTCGGGGTGGTGCCAGATCGGCCCGTGCCAGCCGGTGGCGACCGCATCCGCGGCACGGACCGCGGCTTCGTCGATCGTGACGCCGAGACCCGGTGCGTCCCAGCGCTCGATATGCCCGTCGACGAACCGGAACGGGGAGCGGTCGAGGACGTAGTCGAGCAGTTCGGCACTGCCCTCGTTGTAGTGGATTCCGATGGATTGCTCCTGCAACAGGAAGTTCGGTGTCGCGAGCGCGACCTGCAAACTGGCCGCCAGCGCCAGCGGGCCGAGCGGGCAGTGCGGAGCGAGCAGCGCGCCGAAGGTTTCGGCCAGGGCCGCGATGCGCCGGACCTCGGATATACCGCCGGCGTGCGAGAGGTCCGGTTGTACGATCGCGACGCCCGACTCGAGCACCGGCAGGAATTCGCTTCGGGAGTACAGGCGTTCGCCGGTCGCGATCGGTACGGTCGTCGACTCCACCACGTCGCGTAGCCGGTGGCTCAGTTCGGGCAGGACCGGTTCCTCGACGAACAGCGGCCGCATCGGCTCGAGCATCGGTACGAGCCGGCGCGCATCGGCAACTCCGACCCGACCGTGGAAATCGACCGCGATATCGTTGCGGTCGCCGATCGCGTCCCGGACCTTGCCGACGCGCGCGACGACGCCGTCCAGTTCCGCCGGCGTCGCCAACCGGCCGAATCGTCCGCACGCGTTCATCTTCAGCGCTGTCAGCCCGGCCTCGACCTGGGCGCGGGCGGCATCGGCGACCTCGTTCGGTTCGTCGCCGCCGATCCACCCGTACACGCGTACCCGGTCGCGGACCGCTCCCCCGAGTAACTGATGTACCGGTACGCCCAGCGATTTGCCGAGGATATCCCACAGCGCTTGATCGATACCGGCGACGGCGCTGGACAGCACGGGACCGCCGCGGTAAAAGCCGCCCTTGGTGAGGACCTGCCAGTGTGCTTCGACCGTGCGCGGATCCTTCCCGATGAGCAGTCCGGCGAGTTCGTGGACCGCGGCGCGGACCGTATCGGACCGGCCTTCGACCACCGGCTCGCCCCAGCCGACGATGCCGGCATCGGTGGCGATGCGGCAGAACAGCCATCGTGGCGCGACTGCGAAGGTATCGATAGCGGTGATCTTCACCCGGATTCCTTACTGTCGAGAAGATTCAGCACGCGCGACAGGTCGTCTGCGGACTTGTCGAGCAGTGCCCGGGTCGACGCCACCGCCGCCGTGGGATCGCCCGCGCGGATAGCGTCGACGACCGCGCGGTGGCTCGGCACCGGGTCGTCGGTGGTGTGGTTGTGTACCAGCGAGTCCCGGACCCTCAACGCAGGTTCGACGAGCACATTCATACTGGCCAGCATTTCGTTGTGCGCGGACCGCAGCAGCAGTCCGTGCCAGGCCAGATCGGCGGCGGCGGCCTGCTCAGCGGTTCCCGTGGCGGCGGCGGCCATATCGGCGAGGGCCTGCTCGAAGTCGGCGAGGTCCTCGTCGGTGCGGCGCAGGGCGGCCAGTCCGGCGGCGGACGGTTCGATGATCGCCCGCACCTCGGCGAGTTCGTCGAGCATCGCGGACGCGTCACCGGCGGAATGCCGCCAGCGGATCACATCACTGTCGAGCACATTCCACTCGGCCCGTTCCCGGACGAAAGTTCCGCGGCGCTGGCGGGAATCGACCAGCCCCTTGGCCGCGAGCACCTTGATCGCCTCGCGCAGCGCGGTCAGCGACAGGTCCATCCGCGAGCCGATCTCCCGCAGATCGAGGACCTCGCCGGGCGCCATGGTGCCGTCCACGATTCGGGAACCGAGCAGTTCCACTGTCGTACCGTGGACTCCGCGACCCGCATAGCCTGTCATCTCTACCCTCGACTCCGCTTTCCGTGAATATGTGTCACACCGCACCGGGCGGTCAGGACGAATTCTTGGTGATACTCCACCCGCCGTCGACGGTGAGGGTGGCGCCGGTGACGAAGGATGCGGACGCACCGAGCAGGAACTCGATGGGACCGGCCACCTCGTCGGGATCACCGAGCCGTCCGATCACCGTCTCCGCGGCGCTGGCGGCGCGATCCTGTTCCGGGATCCCGTCCCACTGCGCCGTCAGGATCGGACCGGGAAGCACACAGTTCACCCGGACCTCACCGCCGTATTCGGTAGCCACCTGCCGGGTCAGGCCGGTCAGTCCGGCCTTCGTCGCCGCGTAGCCGGGCACCCCGGGAAGACCGAAGCCGGCGTGGACGGAGGAGACGATGACGATCGCGCCACGCCGGTCGCGGCGCAGGTCGGGCAGGCACGCCCGGATCCCGTGGAAGGCGCCGGTGAGGTTGACGTCCAGTTGCCGCTGCCACGACGCGAGCGCCATCTCGTGCAGCGGGGCGTGATCGGTGACCAGCGCGTTGCACACGAGCGCGTCGATCGGGCCGAACGTCGAGTGGGTGTGTTCGATCGCTGCCGCCCAGTCGGATTCGGCCGTCACATCACCGCGGCAGGCCAGTGCCCGGCCGCCGGTGGATTCGATCGATGTGGCCGCTTCGGCGACCTCCTCGTCACGGTCGAACAGCACCACCGACCAACCGGAGGCCGCCAGGCGGCGCGCGGTTGCGGCGCCTATCCCCCTGGCCGCGCCGGTGATCAATACCGTGGCGGTATCGGGTCCTGCGGTCACGGCAGTTCCTTCCGCCGGGTCGCGCCGGTGATCGGCATCGTGCCGGGTTCTTCGATCACTGTGCCTCCTCCTGGTCGGGCTCCCCGGGTACGGGACCGAGATCGTGTTCGGCACCGTTATCGTTCTCGCGCAACGTGATCGGAGTCCCGACCAGGTCGGCGTCCAGCGCAATCGCCGTACCGGCCCGTACTCCGCCGAAGGCCACGCCGCCGGCCAGCAGGTCGCCGTCGGCGTACGCGAAGAACCGGGCATCGTTCGCCCAGTGTCCGATCGAGGTGACGGCGCGGATCTCACCCGTACCGGCGGCGGTCGCGCACCGGTACTCCAGTGCGGTGTGCTCGCCCGGTGCCAGCGTCGCCGACGGGCCGAGGAGTTCGATCTCCACGATCCGCGCTGTCGGGTGCAGACCACCCAGATGCTCGATCGGTTCGCGCAGCGGGTGTTCCATCCACACCTCCGCCCGGGAACCCTCGTCCGGGTAGTCCCCGGATGGATCGACCGGGAAGGTCTGGGTCGTGGTGATGCCGTGCGCGGCATGCGCCAGCCATCCACTCGCACCGGGAAACCCGACTTTGCCGACGACATCCTGGTGCGGCACCAGCACCCGATCTGAAGCGAGAGCCTCGTGCCGGGGCGCCCCGGTGCCGACCGCGAGCGGCACCGCCCGGTGGTCGCCCTCGGTGACGCCGACGTATACACCCCCGCTGCCGGGTTCGCCCGCGGCGCGCTGGGTGACGTTCCACAGCGCCCACCGCACCGGCCGCGCCGACGTATTGCGAGCCTCGAGACGCACGTCGTATCCGCTCTGCCCGTCCCGCAACGTGACCGCCCGAGTCAGGGTCAGGCCGGTGCGCGGATCGTGGCCGCTGGTCATCGTCAGAGTCACCGCGCCCGGGGTGCGCTCCACTCGCCGGTCGTACGGTCCGGAGTCCAGCACCGGATCCGGCGGGCCCGCCCATTCGGCCGGGCCGGACCAGCCCTGCGGCGCGGGCCATGTCTTGTCGCCGCCGTAGTTGTGCCAAGCACTCATCGGTCCCGACACCGGCGCGGGCACGTGCGGCGGCACCGGGTGCAGGTTATCGTCCAGCAGATCGGTGTTTCGCCACAGTGTTTCGCGGCCACGCAGCCGGACCGAGAGCAGCCGTCCACCCAGTGCGGGGACGAACCCGAGCCGCAACAGCGCGTTGTCGAGCCACACGATGTCCGGACGACGCCCGGCGCCCTCATCGATCTCGACGAGGGGCCCGGTGGAGGGCAGCCGAGGCGTCACGGCAGGGAATCCGCGACGAAGACGACCTTGCCGCGACTGCCGCCCGCGGCGAGCGCGAACGCCTCATCGGCCTCGTCGAGGGTGAACCGATCACTGACCACTGCCTCGGGACGCAGACCCCACGCGACCAGGTTGGCCGCCAGATCCGACATCGCCTGCAGGGAGGTCACCCACGACGCGTGCAACGTCAACTGCTTGTGCAGCAACGTATCCGAGACCTCGGTGTCGAAGCGTCCGCCCTCGCCGATGAACGAGACGTGACCCCACTCGGCCGCATGCTCGACCGCGGTGGACCGGCCGGGCGCCGAACCGGACGCGTCGATGGTGAAGGCGAAACCCGCTCCGCCGGTGAACCGGCCGAGTTCGGCGTCCGCATCGTCGGGCGCGACGGTGGTATCGAAGATACCGAGCGAATCGGCCCATTCCCGTCGCACGCCGGACAGTTCGACGCCGACGACGCGGCGGGCACCCATCCCACGGCCGATCATGCCCGCTGCGAGGCCGACGGGGCCGAGACCGACGACGAGCAGGTCGCCTTCCCCATTGACACCGATGCGGCGCAGTCCCTCGTAGGCCGTGCCGAATCCGCAGGCGATGAGCGCACCGTCGACATAGGACAGTTCCGCCGGCAGCGGCACGCAGGTGCGTTCCTCCGCCAGGACGTACCGGGCGTTGCCGCCGTCGCGCTGCCAGCCGTACGACTCCCGTGACGGTGCTGTGCAGCTGATGTAGAAGCCGCGCCGGCAGTTGTCGCAGAGCCCGCAACCCGCGATGTGGTAGACGATGACCCGGTCGCCGGTGCCGAAGCGGGCGCAACCGGGTCCGGCGGCGACCACGCGACCGGACGGCTCGTGGCCGGAGACGACGCCACGGTAGGCGGGGCCGTCGATACCGCGGTGAGTCTTGTACTCGCGGTAGATGTAGCTGATATCGGTACCGCAGATACCGGCGGCGCCCACCTCGACGAGCAGCTGCCCCGGACCGGGCGCCGGCACGGGGACCTGCCGCATCTCGGTGGTGGAGTTGCCGGGAAGATAGATGCCCGGCATCGTCTCGGGAACTGCCGAGGTCTGCGGCTCTGTTGTGGTCACGATTCCTCCTGTGGGCGGCCGGGTCGGGACCGCATGGTGACCCGCACGAATATGGGAGCCCGTCATGCGGTGCGGACGGCCGCGGCACCGCGGCGGACGACGAGCGCGTTGATCAGGACGGCGCCGACGATGATCACGCCGCGAATAACGTCCTGCAGGAAAGAGTTCACCCCGAGCAGGACCAGTCCGTTACCGATCACGGTGATGAAGACGACGCCGAGCAGAGTGCCCAGCATCGTGCCGCGACCACCGGCGAGGGCGGCACCACCGATGACGACGGCCGCGATGATATCGAACTCCAGTCCCGCACCGGCGCTGCCGGAGCCCGCGCCCAGCCGGGAGGCGAGCAGCACGCCGGTGATCGCGGAGAGCAGACCGGTGGTCGCGAACAACAGGATGCGTACTTTGGTGAGGTTGATACCGGCCAGCTGGGCGGCGGCCGCGTTACCGCCGATGGCGTACACCGAACGACCGTATGCGGTGAACTTGGCGATGTAGACGAACACGGCGAAAAGGACCAGCATCACCACCGCGGACGTGGGGATCCCCAGGATCGAGCCGCCCAGCAGGTCGAACAGGCCGCTCTCGGGAAGCACAACAGGCAGGGCGTCGGTCAGATAGAGGCCGAGACCGCCGAGGACACTCCACAGGCCGAGAGTGGCGATGAAGGAGGGCACATTGAAGCCGGCCCGCAGCCAACCGGCCAGCGCCCCCCAGGCCGCACCGACCACCAGAGTCAGGAGCACGGCACCGAACACACCGAGACCCCACTGCGCACTGCCCATCGCGACCAGCACCGACGCGAACGCGACGGCCGGCCCGATGCTGATATCGATATCGCCCGCGATGATCACCAGCGTCACCCCCCAGGCGGCGATGCCGATCGTCGCGGCATCGCGCAGGATGCCCAGCTGGTTGGAACCGTCCATGAATCCCGACGCCGTCAGACCGAGCACCACGTAGAGTGCCGCGATCGCCACCACCAGGCCGATTTCGTTGAGCTGATGACTACGCGAGCCCAGCCGGCTGCGCGCTGTGCGGGAATCCCCCGGCTGGAGACTGTTCTCGGTGATGACCACAGGGTCCTCTTCTCGTCTGTGCTTCGTGGTGGTCAGGCCGCCATCGCGGCGGAAAGGACGGAGTCGATGGTGATATCGGAGCCGGTCAGCTCCTCGGTGATTTCGCCGCCGCGCAGCGCGATCACCCGGTCACAGACCAGCGGCAGTTCCTCGAGCTCGCCCGAGACGAATACGACGGCTGCTCCCCCGTCGGCGAGTTCCCTGACGAGGCGATAGATCTGGGCCTTTGCGGCGACATCGACACCGCGGGTGGGTTCGTCGAGCAACAGGATCCGGCTGCCGGCGTGCAGCCAGCGACCGATAACCGCCTTCTGCTGATTACCACCGCTGAGATTGACGATCGGCGTCTGCGCGCGAGCGGTCGCGATGGACAGCCGCGAGATCAAACCGGCGGCGGCTGCACGGAAGCGGCGGTACACGATGGTCGGTCCGGAGCTGACCGCCCGATAGTCCGAGATGAGCATGTTCTCGTCGACACCGAGCAACGGCACGATACCCGCGCCCTTGCGGTCCTCGGGAGTCATCCCCACGCCCAGAGCTTTCATCCGGGCGGCACCGACGTTGCGGACATCGGTCCCGGCCACCGCGACGGAACCGGACGAGATCGGATGGAAGCCCGCGACGGCCCGGAGCAGCTCGCTGCGGCCGGAGCCCATCAAACCGGCGATCCCGAGCACTTCGCCCGCATGGACGTCGAAGGTCACCGCCCGGATTTTCGGCGGCAACGCCAGGTTCCGCACGGAGAGCAACGGCGTTCCGGAGCGGTCCACGGCGCGCTCGGCGCGTTCCTCCACGGCCGGCTCCACCGAGCCGACCATCAGCGCCACGACGTGGGCGGTGCTGACGTCCTCGAGCGTTACGGTGTCGACGACCCGGCCGTCGCGCATGACGGTCGCGGTCGAGGCGACCTGCCGGATCTCGTCGAGACGATGACTGACATACACGACCGCGACGCCGGCGGCCGCGATCCGGTCGACGGTCTTCAGGACCGCCTGGACCTCGGTGGCGGCCAGTGCGCTGGTCGGTTCGTCGAGGATGAGCAGCCGCGGGCGACGCCGGACGGCACGGCAGATCTCGACGAGCTGCTGTTCGGCGAGCGGGAGCGATTCCACCCGGCTGAGCGGGTCGATATCGAGTGCGAGTTCCTCCAGCACGGCGGCGGTTTCGCGGCGCATGGTGTCGTAGTCGACACGACCCGCGGTGCGGGGCCAGACGCCGAGGAACATGTTCTCGGCAACGGTCAGCTCGGGGACCAGGCTCAGTTCCTGGTAGACGGTTTCGATACCGAGCGCGGTCGATCGCCGGACGCCTCGGCCGAGTAGTTCGCCGCCGATACGGATGGTTCCCCGGTCCGGGGTTTCGACACCGGCCAGCAGCCGGATCATCGTCGACTTACCGGCACCGTTGCGGCCGAGCAGCGCCCGCACTTCACCGGCACGGATTGTCACGGACGCGTCCGTCAGCGCCTGCACGCCGGCATAGTGCTTCGTCAAACCGTCGATCTCGACGACTACGGCGCCGTCGGGACCGTCCGTACGGTTGTCCATGGTGTCCTTCCGGGAATGGTGCGGGTCACGAGCGGGCGCGGCGGTCACGGGATACCGTCCGGATGCGTCGCGATCCACTCGGCGCCGGCCTGCGCTCCGACGTATTCGTCGACCGGTGCCGGGATCACGAATTCGGCGGGCGGGTTACCGTCGAGAATGTCGACGGCCGCACGGCCCGCCAGATCGCCGACCTTGATGCCGGAGATATCGGTGACGCCCTTGAGGATGGTGCCGTCCCGCAACATCCCGGCCGCCTGCGTGGACATATCGCCGCCGAACACCACCACCTCACCGGCCTTACCGCGGGCCTGGACAGCCCGTGCCGCACCGATCATCTGGGAGCCGGCCTCGCCGTAGAACGCGTCGATATCGGGCTGGGCGGTAAGGACCTGTTCGGAACGCTGGACCGCCTCGTCGAGGGTCAGCCCCTGCTGATTGGCCACGATGGTGGCACCGGGAACTTCTGCGGTGAGCGCTTCTTCGAAACCGATCCGGCGCTGGACGCACACCTCGAACTGTTCGCAGTTGATCACCGCCACCTTCGGTGCCGTGATGTCGTGCTCCTTGAAGTACGCCGCCATCTGGCGTCCCGAAGCGGCACCGAATTCCTCGGGATCGCCGAGCACATAGGCCGAAACGAGCTCCCGGGCGGCGGCGTCCTCGACGCAGGTGTTGTAGCAGATGATCGGGACGCCGTTCTCGTGCGCGAGCCGCAGTGCGGGAACGGAAGCGGTGGCGGAGGACGGCGAGATGATCAGCGCGCCGGCCTTCACCGAGACGACGGTATCCACGAATGTGCTCTCCCTGGACGCATCCGACTGGATGTTCGATTCGAGCAGTTGCGGTGCGTCGGGCTGTTCGGCGAACGTCTCGTTCAAGCCCCGCGCGACCCCGGCGTAGTACCCCTCGGCATTCAGGTAGACGACCCCGACCCGGCCGTTCTCCCCCACTTTGCCCGCGCAGCCCGCGACGGCAGCGGCAATCAGCACCGCGCCGAGGATGGCGCCCCACTTCCACTTGACCTGCATGTGACCTCGATGTCTCACTGGGCAACTTCGCTTCGATCAGAGTCGCCGACCACACCCGACGGTGTCAATACTAAATTATTATTTATTACTGACAGAGCCGATCCCGGACCGGTCAGCCGCGAAGCCCCCTCGCGACCGGCCCCTCCGGCCGGCGCCGGCGCCCGAGACCGGCCGCCCCGCCCCAGGCCGAACAGCTCGCCGACGTAGCCCATAACACCTTCGACGGGTCACCATCGCTTACATTCCGCCTACGCAGAAGTGAGACATCGAACACCGTGCGCCGCCGCAGCTTGCAACTCTCCCCCTACGGGAGAGTACTGTTTCCTTCGCTGAGTGATTGCTGATCTCGATTCCTCCGGCAGTGCAGCCGGGCGGCATCGGCGTCGATCCGAATCGAATTTCCCGCTCGGTCCCCTTCTCGAACCTCTCACCGGCGAGCGCTGCGCTCGCCCGGACGCGCCCGCGTGCGCTCGACCACATGGAACGGAGAGCCGATGGTGTCGACGACACATCGACCCGATAGCGATGAGGGTTCGGTCCTGGCCGCCCTGCGCAGCCCGAAACGGTTGCGGACGGAGGTACTGGCCGGACTGGTCGTGGCGCTGGCGCTGATCCCGGAGGCGATCTCGTTCTCCATTATCGCCGGGGTGGATCCGCGCGTGGGGCTGTTCGCCTCCTTCACCATGGCGGTCACCATCGCGATCACCGGCGGACGCCGGGCGATGATCTCCGCGGCAACCGGGGCGGTCGCGCTGGTCATCGCCCCGGTGGTCGAGGAACACGGCCTCGACCACCTCATCGCCACCGTGATCTTGGCGGGCGTGTTCCAGGTGGCATTGAGTGCCGCAGGCGTAGCAAAACTGATGCGTTTCATCCCGCGCAGCGTCATGGTCGGATTCGTCAACGCGCTGGCGATCCTGATCTTCATGGCGCAAGTACCACATCTGCTCGGCGTGCCGTGGCTGGTGTATCCGATGGTCGCCATCGGTTTGCTGATCATTGTGTTCCTGCCGAAGTTGAGCTCGGTGGTTCCCGCACCCCTGGTGGCGATCGTGCTGTTGACCGCGGCGGTCGTCGTATTCTCGCTGAACGTGCCTAATGTCGGCGACGAGGGCGAGCTGCCGTCGAGCCTGCCGTCGCTGCTCATCCCGAACGTGCCACTGAACCTGGAAACGCTGGGCGTCATCGCCCCGTACGCGCTGGCGATGGCATTGGTCGGGTTGATGGAATCGCTGATGACGGCCAAGCTGGTCGACGACATCACCGATTCGCACTCCGATAAAACCCGTGAGGGCTGGGGCCAGGGTGTGGCGAATGTGGTCACCGGGTTCTTCGGCGGAATGGGTGGCTGCGCGATGATCGGCCAGACCATGATCAACGTGAAATCCTCCGGCGCCCGCACCCGGATCTCGACCTTCCTGGCCGGACTGTTCCTGCTGATCCTGGTCGTCGGCCTGGGCGATGTGGTCGCACTGATCCCGATGGCCGCACTGGTCGCGGTGATGATCATGGTGTCGGTGGGCACCATGGACTGGCACTCCATCGCCCCGAAAACGCTGCGGCGGATGCCGATCGCGGAAACCCTGGTCATGGTGGTCACAGTCGCGGTCACCGTCGCGACCCACAACCTCGCCTACGGCGTCGTCGCCGGGGTCCTCACCGCGATGGTCGCCTTCGCGCACCGAGTCGCGCACTTCACCCAGGTCGACAAGGTACGCGCAGCCGATATCGGCGCCGACGGCGATACCGGCACCCGCGTCTACCGGGTGCGCGGCGAGCTGTTCTTCGCCTCCAGCAACGACCTGATCTACCAATTCGACTACGTCGGTGACCCACCCAACGTGATCATCGATATGTCCGAAGCCCATATCTGGGACGCCTCGACCGTGGCCACGCTGGACGCGATCACGACAAAGTACGCGGCCAAGGGCAAGAACGTGGAAATCATCGGACTCGACCAAGCATCCGAAGAACGCCACGGCCGCCTCAGCGGACACCTCACCGGAGCACACTGAGATGCCCCGGGAAACAGCCACCGGCACGCACCTACAGATCGGCCAGGTTGCCGCACGCACCGAATTGTCGATAAAAACGATCCGCCATTACGACGAGGCCGGACTGGTGACGCCGTCGGCACGAAGCGCTGGGGGTTTCCGCCTCTACACCGACGCCGATATCGCACGGCTACTGGTGATCCGGCGCATGAAACCGCTCGGCTTCACCCTCGCCGAGATGAAACAGCTTCTGGACTCACTCGACACCCTCGACAACCCCACGGCCACCGCCGAGGAGCGCGCCCGCGCAACGGAATTCGTGAGCATATGCCGAGCCGAAGCCGAGGACAGCTGCGAGCGGCTGCGCCGCCAGCTCGCCTATGCGGAAGAATTCACCGGCCTACTCACCGCACGCGGCGCGGCGGACGCAGAGCATCCCTGAACGCAGGGTCGCATACCGGTCCCCGCTGCCTCAGCACCGCAGCAGCGGGGACAGCGCGAGAAGCCGCCTTCCGGTTACCTCGATGCCATCGAGCCTCCGGTCGGCGCCATGCTCTCGGCAGCTGGTCTGACGGTACGACTGTCGCCACCACCACAGTCGCCCGACACCGCCCCGGCGGTCTGCAATCATGCCGATATGATCGACCACCCCGAACGGGTTCCCAGCGAACCGGCGACCGGCGACCGACCGTCAAGCACCTTGCGGATTTCCGTGACGTGTACGACCTCATCGATCACAACATCCGGCCGCGACCGGGAATGCGGGCCCGGCGCAACTCTTCGCAAGACCTCCAGACACTCTTCTACGGCTACTGGGTGGCACTGCAGGTGCACTCTGTGGCCGAATCTTCATTCGAGCAACGGACCGTTCGCGCGCTGACTGGAATCGGAATATGGGTGGCCGATGGCCCTGGGGTGGGCAGCCGCTATAGAGAACAATCCCAGTGGTGGCGAGACATCGTTGGATGTCTTCTTCCGCCTGCTCGACGAGTTCCGGTCGACCAAGGAATCCCCGCCGCCGACGTGAGGTTCTGGTCAGGTCGGTGTCCGCGGTCTTCCACGGCCCCACTTCCCGCACAGTCGGACAACACAGAAATACGCCCTGACCTGCACAGATCAGGGCGTATTCGAGTGGTCCCAGCTGGGATCGAACCAGCGACCTTCCGCGTGTGAGGCGGACGCTCTCCCGCTGAGCTATGAGACCGGGAACTGCTCGACGGCTTCTTTCGATGCCCTCCGAACGAGATGGAACTTTAACACGCACCACCCACCCGCCACCAAATCACCCCCATGTCACTCACTTCGGCGGCACGCCCATGATGCTTCGGCGGCATCCGCACGGCGCCGAGGCTACTTATCCCGGGCATCCGCAAGACAACTCCCGCCGTCCCGAGGACAGCCGAATGACAACCTTGTCATTCATGCCCTTCTACCAGGCGATTTGTAGGTTGCGGCGTACGTCGGCTAATGTTCTGTCTCGCACCACGGAGGACAGCGAGCCACCGAGGATGCAAATGCGGATGTAGCGCAGCTGGTAGCGCATCACCTTGCCAAGGTGAGGGTCGCGGGTTCGAATCCCGTCATCCGCTCGAGAGGTAGGGCCAGGCGCATAGAATGCCTTCCCCCTTTGCGCGGTGGAGTGGCCGAGTGGTGAGGCAACGGCCTGCAAAGCCGTGCACACGGGTTCGATTCCCGTCTCCACCTCGCGCGATTAGCTCAGCGGGAGAGCGCTTCCCTGACACGGAAGAGGTCACTGGTTCAATCCCAGTATCGCGCACCATCGTATCAGCAGGTAGAAGGCACTTTCGGGATTATCGAAAGCGCCTTTTCCGCTGTCCGGGGTCGCTATGGGGCAGGCTAGGGCGCGTAGCGGAGGATGCCTGCGAGCGGGGCGCCGTCGGGGAGGTCCGTGGCGCGGACGGCGAGGACTTCGCCGCCGGTGAGGAGGACGCGGCGGCTGATCTCGTCCAGGATCCCCGGAGAGTCGTCGGCCGCGGAATCGGCGAATGTGACTGCGCCCTCTGGGGAGACGGTGCCGGGAACCGAGGCGTCGATATCCACCAGCAAGGTGTCGACGGATCCGGCGGACGCCGCCCGCGCCAGATCGGAGATATCGGTGGCGGCCCGGCCCTCGCCGCGGCGGAGTTCTACCAGCTCGACCAGATCGGCCAGCTGGGCAGCGTAGTGCCGGTCCAGGACTTCGCGGGAGCGGTCGGCCAACTCATGGTCGGTCGTGTGTTCCGGGTTGCCGGGGATGCTCTCGTCGAGCAGATTGTCGTAGCTGTTCACGGAGCGGAACAGCGAAGTGATCGGTTCGGTCGCGGCGAGGATCAAGGGGGTGTCGCGGCCGGCGAGCAGATCACGCAGCTCGGTGTCGACGGCGCGGGCGAACTGCCGCGCCCGCATCTTGCGGCCTTCGTCGCCTTGGACGCGGCGTTTCGGGGCGCGATCGCCGAGGCTCGCCTTACCGGCGTGGTCGGCGGCGCTGGTCGGCAGGCCGGGAACCGGAACGGTCCGGGCGGGGCGATCGGCGCTCACCTCGACCAGCCGGACGCCCCCTTCGGCGAGGGCGAGGACGAAAGCGGTCTGCGGGAAGGTCACGGCGCGCAGCAGCCGCTTCAGGTAGAAGCGGTTGCCGACCGTCTCCGAGGCATTCAACTGGTTCGGAACCCGGAAGGTGCGAATACGGGTGGGCGTCGCGAGCACCACCAGGGTGCGGGATTGGAAACGCCAGAACGCGGCGTCATCGATATAGGAGTCGAATTCTTCCTCCAGCGCGCTGCGCGCCTCCGCGTCGGTGACCAGGTCGAGGACTCGGCGGGCCTGGTTCGAGAAGGCGATCCGGTTGCGGTCCGGGTCGGCGGTATCGGATTCGGTGGGGGTGTAGACGGATACGCACCAGGTGTCGGTGACATCGGCAAGGGCCTTGATCTCACTGCGGGTCGGTATATCGGTATGCAGCACGAGCGCCTCCACATCGGACGGTCGGAACGGCACGCCGACGCCCGGGGAGTGAACCTGAAATTCCGGCGGCGGTCGGCGCCCGGTGCGGACGGCCGCTGCGGGGAGCGTCGCCCGGATCGGTCCTCTATCAGCATTTTCTCGGCAAACCCATTAGATCACACGGCAACGGCAGCGACCGGATCTGCGGCGGCGGGCCGATACCCGCGCTTCTGGGATTCCGTGGCTGTGCCGGCCGCTGTCGGTGCCCGCCGTTAAGCTGGCCCACACGAACGCGAGCCGGTCGGTGAACCGGAGTCCCGAAGGGGGTGTGTGTGCAGGCGGAGCCGGTGCGTGCCGAGGCATCCGGGACGGCGAGCAGCGACGCGGCGGACTTTCCGGATGATCTGCAGGATCATCTCTCCTTCGAATTGGAGGAGTGCGCGCACGCGCTCGGCGAACTGGTCGACGATTACGGGGCCGATCGGGAACGCGCCGCGGCCATCCTGCGGTTCCGCCTCGGTATCGCCGGGGAGCGGCCCGAAACGCTGACGCGGATCGGGGCCCGGTTCGATTTCTCCCGGGACCGGGCCCGGCAGTTGCACACCAAAGCTGTCGGCGAACTGTTGCGGCACACCGCGCGCTCCGGGCGGCTCCCCGTTCCGGAGTACGCCCGGCGCTACCCCGTGGGGACCCGGGATTCGGTGCTCACGCGGGCGCTGCTGGCCGAAACCTATGCCACCGATGGTGATATCGCCGTGAACGATCTGGCGTATCTCAAACTGCGCCTCGCGGGGCACGACGCGACCGATGCGAAACGAGTGGCGGGATATGTCACCCAGCGCATCGTGGGCTGGCGCAAGAAAACCAACCACCTGCTGTCACGACTCCGCGAGACCGGCCCACCGGCCGGGCCGCCCGCCCCGTGGCCGCACCGGATCGATTGGCCTGCCCGATCGGGGTCGCCGGCCGCGTTGCCGACCTCTGCGGCGCGTGCGTTCGATCTGGACGACGACGGCCGCGGCCGGTTCTATCTGCACAAACCGGGGCGCGATATCGGCTTCGACTCCGGGCTCGAGGCGCGCCTGATGCGACTGCTCGATACCGACGACAGGATCCGCACGTTCCAGGAGTATCCCGAAGCCATCGGATACCGGGTCGACGACGAAGAGCATCTGCATTTCCCGACCTTGGTGGCCGAACTCGCCGACGGCCGCCGGACCCTGATCGATGTGCAGCCGCTGGGGCATATCGGTTTCCATGTGAACCGGCAGAAGGCGCGCGCCGCCCGGGACTGGGCGCACGAGAACGGCTGGGGCTGGCTGCTGTGGACCGGTAGCGCGCTGGGCGAACCGGAGCTCGCCGCCCATCCGGTAGCCGCCGCCGTCCGCGACCGGCTGACCGAACTGCTCGCCGACGGCCCGGTGCGCCGCGACGCGCTGCGGCAGCTGCAGACCGACGGGCTGGAACCACTCGACCTGCTGGCACTCACTGTCCGTCACGAATGGCGTTGGGAGCGGGCACCGTTCCGGCTGTCGGCCGCGAACCAGCCGCACCCGGAAGCACTCGGACCGGTCAAGGTTTGATGAACATGGTCGCCGCGATGAAGGTGGCCAGCAGCAGCATCACGAAAACCGTTACCACCTGCCAGTTGTCGATGGTTTTGTGCAGACGGCGGATGGTGTCCTCCAACGCCCGGTGCACCCGCTCCTGATCGGCGATCCGCCGCCCCACCGCCGCCACCGACTCGGCTTGCTCACGGGCCTTCGCCGCGGTGCGTTCCATCCGGGCATGCGCACGGTCGAGCTGCTGCTTCTTCTCCCGCACCGCCTGCCGGGCGACCGCGAGGGCGGTGCGCTGCTGGATCAGCTCCTGCCGCTGCTGTTCGAGCAGCAACGCCTGTGTCCGAGTGTGTTTCTCCCAGTCGGTCACTGCCGCCCATCCTTTCCTCAAATGATCGCGGTAACCCCACGCGACCTCACCCGCCACCCATTCACGCAGGAACTCACGCAGTTCGTACGGGCGCTCCCCCGGCACCACCAACCCCTCGGAGCCCAAATCGAGCATGCCGCTGGTAGCGCGATACTCACACGACTCCGGCGCGAGATCGGCGATACCCAGTGCGGGCAGCTGCGCCACCCAGAAACCCGGCGCACACAACCACAGCACCCCGGCATATCCGAGGGCCTTCAACTGGTCTGTGTGCTGCTGTGCAAGCTCCTGAGTCAGTGGCCCGGAACGCACCTCGATCGCGAACTGCTCGGTACCACGCCGCCACCACACATCGACAGTCAGCGGTCCGCATCGCCGGTCGACCACTGCCTCGTCCGCACCGAAGGCGAGCAACCGGGCAGCCAGCCAGTACTTCAGGCGCTGAGTGTTCCACTGGGCGTCCGCGCAGCGGCCGCAGCGGCAGCCGTAACCGGGTGCGGTGTTGTCCTCGGCCGATTCCACCCGCCCGGAACCATCCGAAATCCCCAGGTCGGACAGCATTGTCCGGCGCCCACACCGTATATCCGTACGCCGCTTCGTCTGCATGCGACCACCCATCTAACCCGTCCCACCGCGCCGGCCCGACCACCACACCGGCATTTCCCAGAGTGCGCCACAACTGCCGGTCAGCGCCAGGTTTCTGCCCAGCAGTTACCCAAGTGGGATCCGCCGAACCTCGTCCGCCCGCGCTGTCCCGGTCACCGGATCACCGGACCTCAGAACAGTGCGGATCAACGTGCGCAGCCAGGCATGCGCCGGATCGGGTGTATTGCGCGGATGCCAGGCCAGCGAAATCGTCATTTCCGGTAGCGGCAGCGGAATCTCGAAGGCATACAGCCCCAATGCGGGCAGTGTCGTGTTCGCGACAACAGCCGGCGCCGGACAGACCACCGCACCGGACCGCACGGCCAGCAGCGCGGTGGTGAGATCCGGCACGGTCGCCACTACACGACGGGTGCGGCCGTGCAAAGCGAGGCGGTCGTCGACAACTCCGCGGGCGATACCGCGCGGCGAGATACTGATATGGGCGGCCGCAGCATAGGCGGCGACAGTGACCCGGTCCGCGACCAGTGGATGACCGGGCGCGGCGACACCGATGAGCCGGTCGCCGCGGATACGTTCCACCCGGGTCTGCGGATCGGCGCGGTCGACAACTCCGACCTCGACATCGATACGGCCGTCCCGCAGTGCGCTCGCGGCCCCGGCAGCATCGGCCGGAACGAAACGAAGCGTCACGCCCGGAGCGTGCGCACGGACCTCGGTCAGCAACTGCCCCGCCAGTTCGGGCAACACCGCATCGTCCACATGCAGTGCGAAACCGCGGACCAGAGCCGTGGGGTCGACGGTATCCGGTTTCGCCAGCAACGCCCGGCCCTGTTCGACCAGTGCGCTCACCTCGAATCGCAGCTCGAGGGCGCGCGGGGTCGGCACGAGTTCGCGGCCCGCGCGCACCAGCAGCGGATCGCCGTAGACCCGGCGCAGCCGGGCCAGCGTGCGACTCATGGCGGGCGGTGAGGTGTTGAGCCGCTCGGCGGCGCGAGTGACGCTGTTCGTTTCGAGCAGCGCGTGCAACGCCACCAGCAGGTTCAGGTCGAGATCGGCCACCGCCGCGGGTCAGGTTCGCGGGCCGGTGCCCGGGGACGGCGCGGCCGTATCCGCCGCGTCCCCGGATTTCGGCTCCGCGGAGTTCGTGCCGGGCCCCGCAGGTTCGGCCGGCGCGGTCGACTCGGTCTTCTCGGCGGACGCTGCTGATCCGGCGGGCGCTGAAGCGGTCCCGGACGTATCCACTGCGGGGCCGGCGACGGCCTGCGCCGTGGCCTCGGTTCCGGACCCGCTTGCGTCGGCTGCGGTCTCGTTCGACTGCCCACCGGGATCCGGAGCTACCGTTTCGGCGGCCGTTTCCGGCGAGCCGATATCGCCGGCGATCGGCGCGGACGCGTTTGTCCCCGTATCCGCGGCAGCCGAGTCGATCGGTTGCTCCGAGGATCCGCTACCGGCATCGGCCACACCGGTATCCCCCGGAGCGGAACGACCCGACGGCTCGGCCGCACCGAGTTCCTCTCCGGACGGCCGCGTGGTACCGGAAGCGAATGCGGATATCTGCACGGCCGATGCGGAACCCGCAGCGTCGGACGCGGGCGGCGGTATCGCAGCATTACCCCCTGCCTCGTCGGCAGACTCCTCCGCATCGCCGGCGGGCGTCCCCGTCGGCCGCGTGGCGGACGTCGTCGTGTTTTCCGCAGCCACGTCCGCTGTGGCCGAGGTGATCACTGGGGAGGCCGGGTCGGAATCCTCGGCAGTTTCAGGTGCGGACTGTGGTTCTGCCTCGGGTAACCCGGCCTCCGGCCCGGCCGGCCCAGTTGTCCCCGCCCCCTCTTGCCCCGTCGGATGCGAAGTGTCGTTCGCACGCTCCCCTGCCGGTCCGGGTGCGACCCATCCGCGGGCCTCGGTCGTTCCGTCCTGTGGGCGGATATCACTCGTTGGTTCGGTGGTTTCCGAGGCGGTGCCGGCGCGCTGCCCTGCCGAGCCGGATAACGGGCTGCGGGATTCGGCGTTCTGCTCTGGAAGGGACTGTTCACCGCCGGAAGTGGTCTCCGGCCGACCGGGTTCGCGGCCGACGGAGTCGGCGGGCCGACCATCCGACCCGTCGGTGGGCTCCGCGGGTTGCGGCTTCGGGGCCGCGGCGTCCGGCGTTCCGGCAGGGCCGGGAGCCGGCACCGATTCGGGCTGCGCCGCGGCCGGCCCCTCGGCGAGGGACTGCGCGGTACGCATATCGATCCGCACCGTCGGATTGTTGGAGCGGGCGGCGATGCCGGCGGCGCGCTGTTCGGCGGCTGCCCTGCGCTCGGCCTCTGCAGCGGCCTGCCGGGCAGCTGCGGACGGCGCCGTGGGTGTGGAACGAGGCGCCACCGCCGGAGTCCGGGACGCCGCGGGGGAAGGCTGAGGCGCTATCGACTGGGGCCGAGGGACTACGGCCGAAGGCCGCGGCACTACCGCGGGTACGGGTGTCGCCGGGACGAACTGGGAGGGTGCGGGTATCGGCCGGGCCCCGCCGGCGGTGGTGGGCTGGCCGACCTGGGGAACCGGCCGGGTGCGGGCGGTGGGGTCCACGGCCGGCAAGGTGGTCGTCCGGACCGCGCTCGCGGCGACCGCCTCCGGGATCCGGACTGTCGGTGATTCGGCGGCAGCTGCGGGGACCTGGGGCTGTGGGGTTTGCGCTCCGGCCGGCAGTGGCGCGGCCACATCGGGCCGAGGCTCCCCGGAGGGCATGCCAGGGTTTTCGGCGGGACCGTGCGGAGCAGCCTGTGCGGCGACCGCACGTGGGGCGGTGGCGGGATGAGCCACCGCCGGTTCCGCGGCAGCGGGCGCGGTCGCCTGCATGCCGGGCCCGCGTTTGCGGCGCGACACCACCCGGTAGTCACCCGCCCGCACCGGGCGCAGCCACTGTGCGGTGCGCGCGCCGAACGGCAACCGGACCCCGATATCGCCCAGTAGTTCGTCGATATCGCGGATCGCGTCCGGTGTGATCGTGCCGTGGGCGTGGCGCCCGCCGGTGTGCTGGTCCAGCCAGCGCAACCGGGTGTCGATGCGTTCGCTCATGGTCTCGACCGGCGGCAGCGCCAGGTTCCCGGTGAGCAGGGCCGAGGTCCAGTGCGCACCGATCTCCGTGCTCACCGCACTGAGCAGCGAGGTGTTGTAACCGGCGAAGGTCAGATGCGGTACATCCAGCGGCAGGATCTGCCGGTACAACCGGAAGTTACCGTCGTCGTCGGTGAGCTGCCGCTGTACGTAGGGCGTCAGGAACGGGACGCGCTGCTGGAAGCCGGTGGCGCAGACGACGATATCGGCCCGGATTCGCTGCCCGTCGGACAGTTCGGCGAACGGCCCGGCCGGTCCGCCGCCGAGCGCGATCACCTTGGTCTGGCCGCGCACGGTGAGACGTCCCTGGGTTACCTGTTCGGCGAAACCCTCCGTGGCGAGACCGAACGCGGCGTCATAGGCCTGTTCGAACCGGCCGTCCGGAACGAGCCCGAGTTCGGCGGCGCCGGAGCGCTGCGCCACCAGCGCTTCGATCAGATCGAGGTTGCTCTCCCGGAAGGAACGTGCGGGTCCGTGCAGCAGGCGTTCGATCCGGCCGGGTTCGGGGTGACCGAAATGCGCGGCACCGGTGCGGGTGAGCAGGATCCGCTCCGCGTCGATGCCGGCGGCGAGACGGCGCGGCATCTTCCACAGCAGCCGACGCGCCACCATCGTCGTATCCGCGGCGACCTTGCTGATCTCGGTGGCCAGATCCGCGGCCGCGGCGCCGTAGCCGACCACGACCACCGCCCTGTCGCGCACGGCCTCCACATCGAGGAACTGGGTGGAATGGCCGAGCTGACCGCCCGCACGAGCGAAGGCGGTCGCGCCCGCGAAGTCCGGAATCTCGGGTTCGCTGAACACACCGTTGGCGATGATCAGGTGATCGCAGGAAGCGCGATGTACCCCGTCGGCGTCGCGTATCTCGAGCAGCCAGCCGCCCTCGACCGGATCCGCGGCCACCACTTCGGTGCGCAGACGCAACCGATCGGTCAGGCCGAAGGCACGTACGTAGCTCGACAGGTACTCCTGCATCCGTGCGCCGTCGAGCACCCGTGGGTAGTCGGCGGGCATCGGATGGTCGGAGAAGTGGTAAGTGTTCTTGGTGCTCTGCGCCCGCAAGCCCGGGTAACGGCGAGTCTCGCTCCACACGCCGCCGATATCGGGTTCGCGATCGAACACTTCGACCGCGAACCCATCCTCAGTCAGGACCTTCGCGCAGACCAGACCCGCGATACCCGCACCGACGATTGCGATGCGGTTCCCGCTCCTCATGGGCGAGAGATTACGTCGGATGCGTCCGGCAGCAAAGCCGGAGATCGCATTTCGGCCATCGCCGCAGGTCGGGAGGAGGCGGCGCGACCGGCATCGGCAGTTACCGGCATGACCGGCTGCGGTGGGGCGACCTGCGCACATGCATTTCACCGGGTCGCTGTGGTCTCATTGAACTATGACCACTGTCACCGTGGACCGGGCAGGACTGTGGGATGCCGAAGCACTCAGCGATGTCGCTGCTGCGACCTTCCCGCTCGCCTGCCCACCAGGTACCGATCCCAACGATATCGGCGTATTCGTCGCGGACGTGCTGTCCGGCGAACGTTTCGGTGAATACCTGTCCGATCCGGCACGGACCGTACTCAAAGCGGTCGCCGACGCCGAGATCGTGGGGTACACCATCCTGAACGGGGGCACGCCGGACGACCCCGAGGTGGCAGCGGCGATAGGGCCCGACCCGGCACTGGAGATCAGCAAGCTGTATGTCCTGCCGGGTCACCACGGCACGGGGGTGTCGGCCGCGCTCATGCGGGCGGCGCTGGAACGTGCCCGCGGTGCGGACTACGCCGGTGTCTGGCTCGGCGTGAACCAGCACAACCTGCGCGCCCAACGTTTCTACGCCAAGTACGGCTTCGAGCAGGTGGGCACCAAAACCTTCACTGTCGGCCGCCGGGTATACCACGATTACGTGTTGCGCCTGACGTTCTGACCGCAGCGGTATCAGTCGAGCATGTGCGTTTTCAGCGCGTCGATCTCGGCGGTGCTCAATCCGAGGCCCTCGCTGACATAGCGATCGAAACTGCCGTAGCTGCGCTGAACCTGGTCGAACGCCGAATCGAGCCATTCCTGCTCGACCCCGGCCAGCCCGTCACCGGGCGCGGCATGGCGGTAGTGATTCGACAGCAGGAAATCCGCGGTGACGGTATCGCGGTCCACGCCGAGAACGGTGAGCAGCACCGCCGCCACCCAGCCGGTGCGGTCCTTGCCCGCGGTGCAGTGGAACAGAACCGCTCCGCCCTGGGGATCACGGCCGGTCTCGACGATATCCCGCAAGACGGCTGCCACCGCCTGGTTCGCGCCCGGAGCGGTGATGAAGGCCCGGTACAGATCGGCCCCGCCGGCCAGGGTGGACATGAGCTCCGGCAGCGGGGCGGCGCCGATCACGTCGTACCAGTTGGCCTGGGCGCCCGCCGGAATCCGGTCGGGGGCGAGGGCGCGCTCGTACACCGTGCGCAGATCGGCGACCTCCCGGACGCCCAACCGGGTCAGTTCGGCGAGGTCTGCCGGGGTGAGATCGGTGAGCTGATCGGCGCGGAAGGCGATTCCGGTACGCACCGTCCGGCCGTCGGCAGTGCGGTAGCCGCCGATGTCACGGGCGTTCGGGGCACCGGTCAGATGCAGCGACCGGTCCGCCTGGAGCACTTCGGCGGCGGGCGGCGGATCGGCGAAGCCCACCGCCGTCGCGGAACCGAACGCAACCAGCAGGCCCGCGAGTACCACGGCCGGTACGCGCGCACAACGATCGATCATGGCCGAACTCCCCTCGATATTCGACGGCATCCCCCGAGGGCGCCCGGTTCAGCAAACCAACCGTGGGCCACCAGGTCAACCGCGAAACGGCGTGGCGCCGCGCGTCAGGCCGCGACTTCGAACCGGGACAGTGCCAGCAGCCGGGAGATCGCACGCAGATACTTCTTGCGGTACCCGCCGTCGAGCATCTCCTGGGAGAAGATCTCATCGAGTTTCGCCCCGGAGACGGTGACGGGCGTACCGGCGTCGTAGAGCCGGTCGGCCAGCACCACCAGGCGCAGTGCGACGGCCTGGTCGGTCACCGGATGCACGCCGGAGATCAGCACCGTGGGCACCCCGTCGATGAGGGCGCCGTACTTGGACGGATGCAGGGTGCTGAGATGCCGCAGCAGGGCATCGAAATCGTCGAGCGTCGCGCCGGGGGTCGCCACCGCGCGATCCGCCAGTTGTTCCGGACTGCTCGGTTCGGGAGCGGGCGGGAGATCGCGGTGACGGTAGTCGGGGCCGTCCACCCGGACAGCTTCGAAGATCGAGCCCAGTTTCTTGATCTCGCGCAGGAAATCCTGGGCGGCGAAGCGGCCTTCCCCGAGCTGCCCGGGCAGGGTGTTGGACGTGGCCGCGATGGAGACCCCGGCCGCGGAAAGTTCGGTGAGCAGCCGCGACACCAGCATCGTATCGCCGGGATCGTCCAGTTCGAACTCGTCGATGCACAGGACACTGTTGGCCGACAGCCGCGCCACGGCGTTGGTGAAGCCGAGCGCGCCCACGAGATTGGTGAGCTCGCCGAAGGTCCCGAACGATTTCGGCGCCGGGGCGCTGTGGAAGATCGAGGCCAGCAGGTGGGTTTTGCCGACACCGAATCCGCCGTCGAGGTACAGGCCCGCACCCTGGCTCGGCTTCTTCTTGCCGAACAGCGATTTCTTGTGCGATGCCTTGTGGATGGCGGCGACCTTGCCGGCGAATGCGCGCCCCGCGGCCACCGCCGCGGCCTGGCTCGGCTCGCCGGGGTCGGGAATGTAGGTGTCGAAACCGACCTCGTCGAACATGGGCGGGGGCACCATCTGGGCGACCAACTGGTCGGCGGGGACCTCCGGGCGGCGGTCGACGAGGCGTTCTTGCATGAATGCAGCCTAATGACATGATATGAGCTGTTGTTATGCAGCGTAGTCCCGATGCGATCCAGCTCACAGACCTCGACAACGAGGCCCTGGCCGATTTGTACGCCTATCCGGCCGAACCGGAACGGAGTTGGCTACGCGTCAATTTCGTGGCCAGTATCGACGGTGCGGTGACGGGCACGGGCGGGGTCTCGGAATTCCTCGGGACACCGGCCGACAAGCGAGTGTTCCATCTACTGCGCGAACTCGCCGAAGTAGTGCTCGTCGGCGCGGGGACCGTCCGCGCCGAGAACTACGGCGGTGCCCAGACCGACCCGCACTTCCGCCGCGATCTGTACGTCCGGGGCGCGGGCGGCCATCCGGACGGCACCCCGCCGCCGATCGCGATCGTCACTGCCTCGGCCGCGCTGGACCCGGCGCACCGGGTGATCACCACCGCCGTCACCCCGACGCTGATCCTGACCACCGCCGCCGCACCATCGGCCTGGAAGCGGGCGCTCACGGACGCGGGCGCGGAGGTGCTCGAGGTCGGGGACCGTCTCATCGAGCCGCATGCCCTGCCGGCCGCGCTCGCCGCCCGCGGGCTACGGCGCGTCCTGTGCGAGGGTGGGCCGCAGTTGTTCGGTGCGCTGGCCGGAGCAGGTGCTGTCGACGAACTCTGCCTGACCACCGCACCGCTGCTCATCGGCGGCGGGGCGCGGCGAATCGCCGTATCGCATGAGGAATTCGCCCGCCGGATGACCCCGGCGCATGTGCTGTTCGATACCGACGGAACGGTGCTCACCCGCTGGATTCGGGCCTGACCCCGGAACCGCTGGCCCGGCGGGAGACTCCATGCGAGCCATGGAGATCGAATACACCCGGCATCCCCACGCGATGCCGCCGGGCACCACCGGCAGGTCCAGGCAGGCCGGGCTGCACGCGGGCGGGATATGCCGGCTGCACGCGGGCACGACATGTTGCGCCTGCATACACACGCCGGCCGGCACGGCACGGGCGAGACTCCGGCAGAGTCGCGCACGCCGGTGGTGTCCCGCGCAGGCGCACCCGGAGCGGACCTGGCAGGCTGTAACGCATGCGCTGGACTCGGGCAGTGGTGCCGGCCTCGGCACTCTTGATCATGATCGCCGGCTGCGGCGCCGGACCCTCGGACCGTCCGCATGTCGCCGTCGAACGTCCGCCGGTACCAGGCGATTCCGCCCCTTCGGCCGAGGTTCCGCCGCCGCCCGCGGCAGAGGTTCCGAAGAACGAGCTGGCCTGGCGCGACTGCACCCGGGAGACGTTCGACGAGCTCGGCCTGGGCCCGGGGCCCACCGGCCTGGTGCTGGAATGCGCGGATTTCTCCACCCCGATCGACACCGCGGGGACGGTACGCGGCAATTTCCGTGCCGGTGCGTTGCGCGCACGCCTCCCGCAGACCCCAGCCGACGCACCTCCGCTGGTCCTGACCTCCGGAGTGGACCGCTCGTCCAGCGCAACCCTCGCAGGCATGGTCACCGGGCCCGCCGGTGCGCTGCTGGCCGCACAGCCTGTGGTCGCGGTGGACCGCCGCGGGATCGGAAGCTCTCAGGCGATCGACTGCCTGCCCGACGAGATCCGTTCCGGTCTGCAGGACAACGCGCAATTCGCGCCGGGGGGCGACCCGGTGGCCGCCATGGTCGACATGTCCCGGAACGGGACGATCGCGTGCCGGGATTTCCTGCAGCCCTATGACGGCACCTTCGATGCCGCCCATGCCGCCGACGATATCGAGCAACTGCGCCGGGAATGGGATGTCGAACGTATCGCGCTTCTCGGCACGGGCAGCGGCGCCCAGGTCGGCCTCGAGTACGGGCGCAAATACGGTGATCGGCTCGCCCGGCTGGTCCTCGACTCCCCCACGCCGGTCGGCGTGGACGCGGTCACCCGCACCGAAACTGCGGTGCAGGGTGCGGAAGCGGCCCTGAGCGCGTTCGCCCAACAGTGCGCCGGGATCGCCTGTTCGCTCGGCCCCGACCCGCGGGCGAAGGTGACCGAACTGGTCGGCAAGGCCGCCGCCGGACAGCTCGGCGACATTTCGGCAAACGCGGTCCGTACCGCGGTGACCGGTTTCCTCGGCAGCCCGCGCGCCGACCAGTCGAGCCGGGTCGCCGAACTCGCCGATGCGCTGTCCGCGGCGGACCGGGGTGACCGGGGCCCGCTGCAGGCGATCATCGACCGGCAGGAGACCGCCACCGCCGGGGACGGCCAATTCGTCAACAGCTGCACCGATATGCCGCAGCCGCCGCCCGCCCCCCAGGTGACCGATCTGTCTGCGATCTGGGCCGAGAAGTATCCCGCGTTCGGGCGGTCGGCTGCAGTGTCGATGCTGGTCTGCTCGGCGTGGCCGGTGACCGAGGCGCCGCCCGCGCTGGAGGAACTGGAGCTGCCGGTATTGGTGCTGTCCGGTGCCGGCGACCCGGTCACCGGCGCCGCCCAGGCCTCGGTGACCGGTGCGCTCGGCGCCGCCGGCGCCCGGCACTCGACCATGATCTGGCAGGGCTGGGGTCATCCGGTCAGCGCCCATTCCGGTTGCGCGCAGACCGCTGTCGTCGAGTACCTGAAGGATGGCGAACTCCCGGGCGACGGAACCGCCTGCCCGGCCTGACAACCGTTCGCCCGGCGGGCCCGATGTACGTCTGACCGGCGCGTCGAGGGTGGGTCCCGGCAACACCACGGCACCGTCCGGTGTACCGTGCCGTGGTGTTCCTTCGACAGCTCGAGCCCCGCACCGCTCGAACCACCGCCGACGTGATCCGGTTCGCGCTCTGGCCGCTGGCAATCATGACCGTGCTCAACCGGGTGTTCATCAAGGCTGTCAACGGTTTCGTCACCGACGACTACAAGCCGGTCTACCAGGCCTCGCTGGACTTCCTGAACGGGCGTGAGGTCTACACGGCGAATTTCGATTCGGTCGACCCGCACTACCTGTACCCGCCCAGCGGCACCCTGCTGATCGCACCGATCGCGGTGATCGACTACGAGAAGTCGCGCTGGCTGTTCATCCTGCTCAATGCGGTCGCGATCCTCATCGCCTGGTATCTGCTGCTCAAACTGTTCAACTACACGCTGCGGTCGATCGCCGCACCGGCGCTGCTGCTGGCAATGTTCATGTCCGAGACGGTGATCAACACCCTGGTGTTCACCAATGTCAACGGATGCCTGCTCCTCGCCGAGATGCTGTTCCTGATCCTGCTGCTACAAAGACGCGATCTCTGGGCCGGGGTGATACTCGGCTTGAGTATGGCGGTCAAACCGACCCTGGCGCCCCTGCTGTTGATAGCTCTGGTGCGCAAACAGTGGACATTGGTCGCCACGGCGGTGGCAGTGCCCATCGCGCTCACCGGCATTGCCTGGCCGCTGTCCAAGGATCCGGAGGCATTCTTCTCCCGGACCACCCCGTACCTCATGGAGACCCGCGACTACTTCAACAGCTCGATCCCCGGCAATGCCGAGTACTACGGGTTGCCGCCGTGGTTGATGTGGGGCATCCGGGGCACCATGGCGGTACTGGTGCTGATCGCGCTGTGGATCCTGTACCGGTACTACCGCAACGACGAGTTGTTCTTCGTCACGACCGCTGCGGGTCTGCTGCTCACCGCCGAGTTCTTGCTCCTGTCGCTCGGGCAGATGTACTACTCGATGCTGCTGTTCCCGTTCCTGATGTCGGTGGTGCTGCGCAATTCGGTACTGCGCAACTGGCCGGCCTGGCTGGCGGTATTCGGGTTCATGTCCTACGACAAATGGCTGTCGGACCGCTGGCCCGATATCGGGCGCAACCTCGAGTACCTGCGGATCACCTTCGGCTGGGGGCTGCTGCTGATCGTGGTGTTCTGTGTCCTCGGTGATCGGTACCTGGCCGCCCGCCGGGCCGGCCGGCTACCACATCTGGACCCGGAGTGGATGGCCACCGCACCCGATTCCCGGGAGACCACCGATGCACCCGCGGTGCCCGGCGGCCGGGGCGAACAGCCCGGCACCCGGCCTGCCGATCCGGTGCCGGTTGCGTCCCGGCTCGCCGAACCCCAGAGCGTGGGCGGCTGAACCGGTACGAGACGCGGCGGCGGGAGAGTATTAGCGTGGAGGCATGAGTTCCGACGCGGACGCCACCGATACCTCCCTGCCCGCCCCGAAAATCCAGCTGACCCCCCAGCAGTGGCGGGCCAAGCTGGATCCGATGGAGTACGCCGTGCTCCGGGAAGCCGGCACCGAGCGGCCGTTCACCGGCGAATACACCGACACCACAGCCGAAGGGGTGTATAGCTGCCGGGCCTGCGGTGCCGAACTCTTCCGTAGTTCCGAGAAGTTCGAATCGCATTGCGGCTGGCCGTCGTTCTTCGATCCGGCGGATTCGGATGCGGTGCTCTTGCGCGCCGACGATTCGCTCGGGATGCGGCGTGTCGAAGTGCTGTGCGCCAACTGCCACAGCCACCTCGGACACGTCTTCGAGGGCGAGGGATATCCGACACCCACCGACAAGCGGTATTGCATCAACTCGATCTCGCTGCGGCTGCACCCCTCGACCAGCTCAGCGGAGTGAGCTCCCCGTTTGCCGATCGGTACGTTACGTAACGACCGCCCGGTTTACATGCCCCCATTTTTCGGGGCCCTACCGGGCGGTCGGAATCGGCCGTCAGGGCAGCGCGGCGACGAGTTGCTCGATCTCGACTCGCGGGCCGGTGAAGAACGGAGTCTCCTCCCGGACGTGCATACGGGCCTCGGTAGCCCGCAGATCCCGCATCAGATCGACGATCCGGTGCAGTTCCGGCGCCTCGAAAGCGAGGATCCACTCGTAGTCGCCGAGGGCGAACGAGGCGACGGTATTGGCCCGGACATCGGCGTATCCGCGTGCTTCCTTACCGTGATCGGCCAGCATCTTGCGGCGTTCCTCGTCGGGCAGCAGGTACCACTCGTACGACCGGACGAACGGGTACACGCAGATGTAATTCCCCGGATCCTCCCCCGCCAGGAACGCCGGCACATGGCTCTTGTTGAACTCCGCCGGGCGATGCAACGCCACATTGCTCCACACCGGGGTGGCGGCCCGGCCGAGTTCGGTGGTCCGGCGGAAATCCGCGTAAGCGGCCTGCAGATCCTCGATCCGCTCGGCATGGGTCCAGACCATGAAATCGGCGTCCGCGCGCATACCGGCCACGTCGTAGAGACCACGAACCACCACATCCCGATCCGCGAGACCGTCGAAGAACGCGCGGGCCTCCTTGATTGCCGCCGCCCGGTCCTCACCCAGCGCCCCCGGCCGCACCTGGTACACGGAGAACATGAGATAGCGGATGGTGGAGTTGAGAGCCTGGTAATCGAGTCGCGCCATACCCCTATCGTGCCACCTGAACGGAACCGGACCGCCTCCGAGTGGGTAATCTGCGTCGCCCGGCTGTGACAGCGCCTTCGGGGGGCACCGGCCTGGTTCCACGCAGGTCACCTGCAGAGCGCGGGCCGGGATTCCACCGGGTGAGGTGGCGACGTCCGCAGTCACCGACTCCTGGAAGCCATATCAGCGCACGCCGCGGCGATCCGGCGGGCAGCGGCGGTGGCCGAGGCGACGCAGGCCGGCACGCCCACACCGTTGAGATATGCACCGGTCACTGCGAGATCGTCGAGGCCCGCCAGCCCGGCGTCGATTTCGGCGACCCGTTCGGTGTGGCCGGGAGCGTATTGGGCGAGTCCACCGGGCCAACGCTGGACGACCGCCGAATTCGGGGTGATGGCGGCACCGGTCACGGTGGCGAGGTCGGCGGTGGCAGCGGCCACGAGTTCGCTCTCGGAGAGGGCGGTCGTGGTGTCGTCGCCGAAGCGCCCGAACGATACCCGGACCACCGCGGTGTCACGAGCCGCCAGATGCGGCCATTTCCGGCTCGACAGCGTGAACGCCTTGGCCCGCAGCGGTTCGCCCGTCGCCACCAGCACCCCCGAGTTCTGCGGTAACTCGGTGTCCTTCGGCAGCTCCAGTACGACGAGCGCCGACGAAGACAGTTCGATTCCAGCGGCCGCCCGCGCAGCCGCCGGGGCGACCTCCGTCAGCAATCGGGCGGTCGCAGGCGCCGGGGTCGCGAGGACCACGGCGTCGAACTCGCCGACCGGATCCACCCGCCAGCGTCCGGGCATCCGGTGCAGGGCGTCGACCCCGGTACCGCGGACTGTCGTCGCCGCGGCCTGTTCCGCCAGCGCCCGGATCAGTACCCCGTAGCCGTCGCGCAGCGCACCGAATACCGGGGCATCCGACGGCGGCGGCAGTGTCGCCGACACCGCGGCGGTGAGACTGGTGGCACCCCGGTCGAGGGCCGCGGCCAGCGCAGGCAGGGCCGCGCGGAGACCGATGGAGCGGGCCGTGCCCGCGTAGACGCCGCCGAGCAGGGGGTCGACACTGCGCGCTACGGTTTGGGCGCCGAACCGGTCGGCCACCAGGGAATACACATCGGTATCGGCGCCGGGCCGCCAGTCGAAGGCACGGGTGGGCTCATCGGCGATCCGCGCCACCGTATCCGCGTCGAGAAGTCCCGCAACCGAGTGGGGACCGGACGGGATCCCCATCAACGTCCGCTCGGGCAGCGGATGCGCCCGCCCACCGGCCCACACCAGCGGCCGCAGCCCTGCCGGATGCACCAGCTGGCCGGCGATCCCCAGCTCCCGTAACAATGCCGGAACCTCCGGACGCCGCCCCACGAACGCTTCCGCGCCCAGATCGACCGGTTCGCCACCGACCGACCCCGTCCGCAGCACACCGCCCAGCCGGTCGCGCCCCTCGATCACGGTGAGGTCCGCTGCAACTCCCAGCGCCTGCCGCAGCCGGTACGCCGCGACCAGCCCACTGATTCCCCCACCGACCACCGCGATTCTCATACCCCGACCGTAACCGTTGCTGCGCCGTCGACCCGCACGCCCTCGGGATACTGGAGGCGGACTACCGCATGCCGGGAAGAAACTGTTCCGCCGGTGGACCGAGGCCGATCCGCGGTCGGTCGATTTCGCGCTGCAGGTCACTCGGTAGGCGGAGTTGTCGACGCGGCCGCGCACGCGGCCGGCGACCCGGCCATGCGGCTCCCCACGGCGGACGGGGCCGCGCGCGGCACGCGTCGAGATCGAGACCGGCGCCGAGTTGTCGTAGACGGGCGGCGCGCCCCGCCACGGCGTGACCAGCCGGGCGCACGGACAGCGCAGACCGGCAGGCCCGCCGGGTGTTGCTGGAGTGTTCCCCGAAGCACGATCCCGCCGGCATCCGCCGTGGAGCGGGCGCCGGCCGCCGCACATCGCTGCCGGGCTCGGTACTGCTGATTACGCGATCACGTGAAGTACACGGCCGAGCCCGATAGGACCGGTGGAGGAACGACGAGCGGTGCCACGCCGGCGCCGATACGTGCGCAGCAACGGTCGGTCGAGCGGCGGTCTTACAGCTCGTGGACCAGCTCGACCAGCGCCGTCAGCACCCCCGGGTCGGTATCGGGGAGCACGCCGTGGCCGAGGTTGAAGATATGCCCCGTGGCGCCCATCGCGAGCGCGGAGTCCGCTTCGTCGGCGATCCGCCGCGCCTCGGCCTCCACGACCGGCCCTCCCGCGAACAGCACGGACGGGTCGAGATTGCCCTGCAAAGCCTTTCCGGGACCGACGCGGCGGACGGCCTCGGTGAGCGGTACCCGCCAGTCGACACCGATCACATCGGCGCCGGCCTCGCCCATCGCGCCGAGCAGTTCTCCCGTGCCCACACCGAAGTGGATCCGGGGTACCCCGGCGTCGGCGACTTCGGCGAAAACCCGTTCCGAATGGGGCAGGACATAGCGGCGGTAGTCGGCCTGGGACAGGGCACCTGCCCAGGAGTCGAACAGCTGGATCGCATCCACCCCGGCATCGAGCTGGGCGCGCAGGAATACGATGGTGATATCGGTGAGCACGCCGAGCAGCGCGTGCCAGGAGGCCGGATCGCCGTGCATCATCGCCTTGGTGCGCTCATGATGCTTACTGGGCCCACCTTCGACCAGGTAGGACGCCAGGGTGAAAGGGGCGCCGGCGAATCCGATCAGCGGGGTCTGCCCGAGTTCGCCGACCAGCAGACGGACCCCGTCGGTGACGGCACCGACCTCCTCCGGTCGCAGGCGGGGCAGCGCCTGGATATCGGCCGCGGTCCGCACCGGGGAGGTGACGACCGGCCCCACCCCGGGGACGATATCGAGATCGATACCGGCCGCTTTCAGCGGGACGACGATATCGGAGAACAGGATCGCCGCGTCCACCCCGTGCCGGCGGATCGGCTGCATTGTGATCTCACAGACCAGTTCCGGATCGAAGCAGGACTGCAGCATCCCGATACCTGCCCGCAGTTCCCGGTACTCGGGCAGCGACCGCCCGGCCTGCCGCATGAACCAGACCGGCCGCCGGGCCGGTGCCGCCCCGGAGGCGGCGGCCAGGAACGGGGCATCGGACAACTGGCGGCGCGTGTAAGTGCTCATCACCGGCCATCGTATGCGGCCCCGCCCGCCACGGCGTGCAAGCCCGGACCACTCCCGACGCCGGACCCGTCCCGTGGCCGGATGACCAACAGGACAGTTGCGCGGTTTTTACCACGAAGGGGCACGAACACCCAGCAACAACGGTCGCCCGGCGCGCCTCCGCACGCCCCGGCTACTACAGGTCTACCGTCACTCCCGTGACACCGCTCGATATCCGCGACGGCGCACCGAACGATGGGCCCGGCGACGAACCCGCATCGTTTCGCGCTGCCGTTTCGGCGATGGGCGCCGCGTCCCTACATCCGCGGATCGAATTGTCCCCGATCCGGCCGCCGCAGCGTCTCGCCCCGTATTCCTACGCACTCGGCGCCGAGGTGATCCATGAGGACTCGCCGGTGGTACCCATCGATTCGGAGGGTGATGCGTTCGGCCGGCTGATTCTGCTACACGACCCGAACGGCGACGAGGCCTGGCACGGAGTGTTCCGGCTCGTCGCCTATATCCAGGCCGATATCGACGGCGCCCTGGCAGCCGATCCGCTGCTGCCGGAGGTTGCGTGGAGCTGGCTGGTGGATGCCCTGGAATCCCACGACGAACCGTTCACCGCGCTCGGCGGAACGGTGACCTCGACCAGTTCGGTGCGCTACGGCGATATCGCCGGACCACCCCGGGCACATCAGCTGGAACTGCGCGCGTCGTGGACCGCCCGGACCACCGAGATGGCTCCGCACGTAGAGGCTTTCGGTGAAGTACTGGCCTATGCGGCAGGTCTGCCACCTGCGGGTATCACCGATCTACGGCCGTCGGAGTCCACCAACACCGACCGTGGTTGAATATCGGCCGTAGCCTCGGCCACGTAGAGTGGCCCTTTATGCCGGTAGTAGAGGAGCCCGAACACCTGTCCGGTGGCCACCCGGACGGTGGCGCCGCGCCGTCATCGGCGCCCGGGCCGGGGGTGGACAGCACACAGGCAGGTTCTATATCGGAGAGTGGGCTGCCCGAACCACCCGCCGCGGTACCCCTGCTGGCCCCGGCCGACGGGATCCCCCCGGTCTGCGCGACCCCCGGCGAGGTCGCCGCGGCGGCGGCACGCCTGGCCGCCGGCACCGGACCGCTGGCCGTCGACGCCGAACGGGCCTCGGGTTTCCGCTATTCGTCCCGTGCCTATCTGATCCAGCTGCGCCGCGCCGGGGCGGGTACCGTCCTCATCGACCCGATTCCGGTCACCGAGGCGCTGGAGCCGCTGGCCGAGGCGATCAACGGCCTGGAGTGGATTCTGCATTCCGCCGATCAGGACCTGCCCGGTCTGGCCGAACTCGGGCTGCGACCGGCGAAACTGTTCGATACCGAACTGGGTGGGCGGCTGGCCGGATTTCCGCGCGTCGGTCTGGCCGCCATGGTCGAGCAGTTGCTCGGCCGGGCCCTGCGTAAGGGACACGGGGCCGCGGACTGGTCGACCCGGCCGCTGCCGGAAGCGTGGCTGAACTATGCCGCTCTGGATGTCGAACTACTGCCCGAACTCCACGAAGCGGTGGCCGCCGACCTCGCCGACCAGGGAAAAACCGACTGGGCAGCACAGGAATTCGAGCATATCCGGCTCGCCGAACCCGCGGCGCCCAAACCGGACCGCTGGCGGCGCACCTCCGGAATCCACACCCTGCGCCGGGCCCGCCAGCTCGCGATCGTCCGGGAACTCTGGACCACCCGGGACACCTTGGCACGCGGGCGCGATATCGCGCCGTCGCGGATCCTCCCGGATTCGGCCATCATCGCCGCCGCGAACGCGGACCCGAAGAGCATCGGGCAACTGCGCGAGTTACCGGTGTTCGGTGGGCCGCGGCAGCGCCGCTACTCACGCGAGTGGCTGGGGGCGGTGGAACGGGCCCGCGCCCTCTCCGACGAGGAACTGCCACGGATGAGTCAGCCCTATGAGGGCCCGCCGCCGGTCAACCGCTGGGAACGCCGCGACCCCGCCGCGGCCGCCCGGCTCACCCGCGCCCGGGCGGCGATGACAGAGATCTCGGAACGAGTCACGGTACCGGTCGAGAATCTGCTCGCACCCGATCTGGTGCGACGCCTGTGCTGGGACGGACTGCCCGATTACCGGCTCGGACCGGAGTCGGCGCGCGAGGTCGCCACGACGATCGACGGTTTCCTGAAATCGCACGGCGCCCGGCCGTGGCAGCGCGAACTCACGGCGGCCGCGCTCGCCGGGGCCCTCACGGAGGCCCCGGCGCAGTGAACCGCTGTCAGCCGGCGTTCAGCCAGCCGGCGACGCGGCGCGCGATATCGGGGGCCGTCAACCCCAGGTCCTGACGTACTTGGGCGATACTGCCGTGGTCCAGGAATTCCTGGGGAATACCGATATCCCGGGCCGGTACATCGAGTCCGGCACCACGCAGGCGGGCCGATACGGTCGAACCGATCCCACCGTGCAGACCGCCGTCCTCCAGGGTCACCACCAGCCGATAGTTCTCCGCGAGTTTCACGATGGTGTCCGAGACCGGCAGCACCCAGCGGGGGTCGATCACCGTCGCACTGATCTGCTCGGCCTCCAGCAGTTCGGCCGCCTGCAACGCGGCCGGTACGAGCGAGCCGACCGCCACGAACAACACATCACCACGCTGGGCCCGCGCCGAAGGCCCCTCACGGTCCGGCAGCCACAGCACGTCCACCCCGTCGAGACGTTCCACGGCCCGGATATCGGCGCCGACGCTGTCCTTGGGGAACCGCAGGGCGGTGGGGCTGTCGTCGACCGCGAGGGCCTCGGTCAGTTCCTCGGCCAGGGTGGCGGCGTCCCGGGGTGCGGCCACCCGCATTCCCGGCACGATGCCCAGCAGCGACAGGTCCCACATGCCGTTGTGGCTGGCACCGTCCGCGCCGGTGATACCGGCGCGGTCCAGGACCAGGGTGACCGGTTGTTTCAACAGCGCCACATCCATCAGCAACTGATCGAAGGCGCGGTTGAGGAAGGTCGAATAGATCGCCACCACCGGATGCAGGCCGCCCAGCGCGAGCCCCGATGCCGAGGCAAGTGCGTGCTGTTCGGCGATACCCACATCGAAGAGGCGATCCGGGAAGCGTTCCCCGAACGCGGACAGGCCGGTCGGGCCGGGCATGGCCGCGGTGATCGCGACGATATCCTCGCGGCGTTCGGCGTGCGCGATGAGTTCCTTGGAGAACACCGACGTCCAGCTGGCCGCCCCACCCTTGCTCACCGCTTCGCCGGTAAGCGGATCGATGGGGCCGCAAGCATGCATCTGATCGGCCACATGGTTCTCGGCCGGTTCGTACCCGTGCCCCTTCTGGGTGACGGCGTGCACCACCACGGGGCCGCCGAATTCCTTGGCATGGCGCAGCGCCGATTCCAGCGCGACGATATCGTGGCCGTCCACCGGGCCCACATACTTGATTCCGAGATCGCCGAACAGCTCCTGCGGGCTCACCGCGTCCTTGATCCCGGCTTTCACCGCATGCACCATCGAATACGCGGAATCCCCCACGCCCGGGATGCTTTTCAGGAAACGACGACCCGTGTCGAGCATATGTTCGTACACCGGCTGAGTACGCAACGCGGTCAGCCGTTCGGCCAATCCGCCGATGGTCGGCGCATAGGACCGGCCGTTGTCGTTGACCACGATCACCACCGGCCGGTCCGGCGCACCGGCGATATTGTTCAGCGCCTCCCAGCACATGCCTCCGGTGAGCGCCCCGTCGCCGACCACCGCGACCACATGACGGTCCTGCCCGGTGAGCGCGAACGCCTTGGCCAGGCCGTCGGCGTAGGACAGCGAGGCCGACGCATGGGAAGACTCGACCCAGTCGTGTTCGCTCTCCGCGCGACTCGGGTAACCCGACAACCCGTCCTTACGGCGGAGGGTATCGAAGCCGTCCTTGCGGCCGGTCACGATCTTGTGCACATAGGCCTGGTGGCCGGTGTCGAAGATCAACGGGTCGGCGGGCGAATCGAACACCCGGTGCAGTGCGAGCGTGAGTTCCACCACCCCGAGGTTCGGGCCCAGATGCCCGCCGGTGACGGCGACCTTGTGTACCAGGAACTCACGGATCTCGGCCGCCAGCTCCCGCAGTTGCGGTACCGACAGCCGACGCACGTCTTCGGGCGTATCGACCCGGGAAAGCACTCCCACCTGATTCGCTCCCTCCGGATAGCGCAGTTGATCCGACCAGTCTAGGAGCCGCGGCCGAGTACTGTACTCACCCGACGACGAAGGCTGCGCACCGCCGCACCGGGCCGGATCCGCGGTCCGGCGTATCCGTCCAGCCTAAGGTGAACGACGTATGCCGCGCGAACCGCGTGCACTTGTGGCCGCGCCGCGCCGCACGAGGACCCAGACCCGATACGAGGAGGCCGGATGGACCATCCGCAGACCGGAACCGTCACCGTATTCGGGCAGGGCACGGTACATGCGGTACCGGATCTGATCGTCGTCGGTATCGGGGTGGAATGCCGCGCGAGCACCGTGGGCCTGGCCTACGAACAGGCCGGCCGACGGCTGACTGCCATCACCACCGCGCTACGCGAGGACGAGGTACCCGGCCGCGATATCGCCACCGGAGTGCTATCGGTCCGTTCGGATATCGCCTGGCAGGACGGTGTATCCAGGATCACGGGATATATCGCCACCGGCGGCCTGCGCATCACCCTGAGTCAGCCCGGATCCGGTACGACGGGCACCGATCCCGCAGGCGTTATCGCACACGCCGTGGCTGCCGGCGGTGACGACGCGCGACTGGGCGGCCTGCAGCACGCCTTCGCCGATCGAACCCGGCTCCTGACGCGTGCCCGGGATGCAGCCTGGGATGATGCGCTGGACCGCGCCCGCCATTACGCACGCCGGGCGGCCCGCGACCTGGGGCCGGTGCTCGAGATCACCGAGGACACCACGGCCCCGGCGCCCCGCGCACCGCAGGAGTCCGGTGCCGTGCGCATGGTCGCCGCGACGAGCCAGTCCTCGGTTCCGGTGGAACCCGGGGAACAGGAGATCTCCACGGTCCTACGAGTCACCTGGCAGCTGGGCTGATATCGGTTGCCCCGGCCTGCGGAATTCCCGGGTACGGCGACTTTCCCGCCACGGGGTCACTCCTGCGAGCGAACCTCCAGGAAGAGGGGGGCCGCGCCTCCTGCGGGCGCCGGTGCCGGCCCACAGCCACGCGCACCATCGCCGTGTACCCGCGCTCGAGGGCGTGGAGTTCGCTGGTCGGCGGCGGACGGGCCGGCGGATCGTTCCGCGGTCTTGCCTGGCGTCGGAGCCGAGGGAGGCCGACAACAGCACCCCGACCCGGGATACCGCGCGGCAGCGCCGGGTACTCACCGAACTGCTGAGGATGACCGGCCCCTGGCCGCAATACGCGCACATCCCCATGCCGGCTGCCCGCCCGAGCGGTCTCGGTGCGCCCGGCGCCGGCGACGAACGTGCAGTAATGCCGGAAAGCGCGACAGATAGTATCCGGATGACGTCCGGCGGGCCCGGTACCGGCGCGCCCACCCAGATGGCAACTCGGGTCGCACCGACCGAGATCCTTCGTTACCCGGCCGTCGGCTGCTCCGGAGCGTGGGCCGGCGCTCCCGGACCGGGGCCGCGGCTGCACCCTGCCGGCATACCTCCGGCCACGACATCCGGTATGCCGTCCCGGTCCTCGGCTCGCCTCTCAGCGTTCCAGCAACGCGAGGCATTCCACGTGGTGGGTCGCGGGGAACGCATCGAAGGCGCGCAGCGCGCCGAGCCGGTAACCGGCGTCCAGGTACAACCGGAGATCGCGGGCGAAGGACGCTGGATCGCAGCCGATATGCACGATGCGATCCGGCGCGGCCGCGGTCACCGCGGAGATCACCGGTTTACCGGCCCCGGCACGCGGCGGATCGAGCACAACCACCTGCGGCCTCGACTCCGAGCGGTCCGCGACCCACCGCTCGACCCGGCCGGTCTGCAAGGTCAGCCACGGTAGGTCGCCGAGCGCATCGTTGCCGTCGGCGACCGCCCCGGGCGCGGATTCGACCGCGTACACCGTGCCTGCGGACCCGGTCTGCGCCGCCAGCCGAGCCGCGAACACGCCCACACCGCTGTAGAGGTCCCAGGCGGTCGCTCCCGGTGCCGGATCGGCCCATTCGGCGACGAGGTCGGAATAGCGTTCGGCGGCGCCGCGGTGCGCCTGCCAGAAACCGGCGGCCGAGACGTCCCAGCGGCGGCCCGCCACGTACTGGACGGCACGGCCGGTGCCCTCGGCCACCCATTCGTCGCGCGCGGTATGCGCGGCGGCGCGACGGGCCACGGCGCGACGCCGCTGCCCGTTCGGGGTGTCGGGCAGCGATTCGCCGGGCCCCGCCCGGCGTTCGGGTTTCCGCGGTGCACTCCGCCGCCGGTCCCCCGGGCCGCGGCGAGCGTCCCGCGGGACCGCACCGCGAAACTCTCCCGGCTGCGGCGCCGGGGCGAGCTCGACGATATGCCGATGCCCTTCGTCGTCGACCGCAACCACCAGATCCGCGCCGGGTGTCCAGCGTCGCCCGGCGATCCCGTCGAGCGCGGCGGGAACCGGTTGCGGACATCGCAGGTCCGGGAGCACATCGGCACTCCGGTACCGGTGCACGCCCGCCCTCCCGGCGGCGTCCACCACGAGCCGGATCCGGGTTCGCCAGCCACCGGCCGAATCGGGCGGTCCGGGAATCGGCTCGACCACCGGTTCCCGTTCCATCCCGGCGATCCGGCGCAGTTGTTCCGCGACGACCATCGACTTCAACGCCCGCTGCGCGGACGGAGTCGCATGCGCGAAATCACAACACCCCGCGCCGCCCGGGCCCGATACCGGGCAGGTTCGCGGCACCCGGTCCGGTGAGGGCTCCAGGATGTCCACCGCATCGGCTCGGCAGAACGCTCCGCCCCGATCCTCGGTGACCCGCGCCGCGACCAGTTCGTCCGGCAGGCCGTGCCGGACGAACACCACTCGCCCCTCGTACCGGGCCACACAGAACCCGCCGTGCCCGGGCGGGCCCAGCCGCACCTCGAGCATGCGATCGCGCCAGGAACTCATCGAACCGTTTCTCCCTGTCCGCGTTGAATGCTGTCTGCCCGGGCACTCGCCGCGAACTCACCCATTGTCGCCGTACCCGCGGCGCACCGACCCCGGCGCCGCATGCTCGCCCCCCGCACGCGCCCGCGCCGAGGAACTCAGCTGCCACGGCACGCTGGTCACCATCACTCCCGGTTCGAACAGCAGACGGCCCTTCAGCCGCAGCGCGCTCTGGTTGTGCAGCACCTGCTCCCACCAGTGACCGACGACGTATTCGGGGATGAACACCGTCACCACATCGCGAGGCGCGTCCTTGCGTACTCGTTTCACGTAGTCGAGAACGGGTTTGGTGATCTCGCGGTAAGGCGACTCCACGACTTTCAACGGTACCGGGGTATCGCTGTTCTCCCAGTCCCGCACGAGTGCGCGGGTATCCTCCTCGTCGACGTTCACCGTGATCGCCTCGAGCGTGTCCGGGCGGCCGGCACGGGCATAGGCCAGCGCGCGCCGGGTCGGCAGATGCAGCCGCGACACCAGCACGATCGAATGGGTCCGGCTGGGCAGAACCCCATCCCATTCGTGTTCCTCGAGTTCGCGGGCCACCGAATCGTAGTGGTGGTGGATCATCTTCATCACCACGAAGATCACTGCCATCGTCACGATCGCGATCCAGGCGCCGGCGAAGAACTTCGTGACCAGCACCACTACGAGCACCGCACCGGTGGCCACCAGCCCGAGCGCGTTGATGGCCCGCGACCGCCGCATCCGCGACCGCTGCGCCGGATCGGTTTCCCGGCGCAGCAACCGGGTCCAATGCCGCAGCATGCCGGTCTGGCTCAGGGTGAACGAAACGAACACGCCGATGATGTAGAGCTGGATGAGTTTGGTGACTTCCGCGTCGAACGCCACCACGAACCCGATCGCCCCCACCGCCAGGAACAGGATGCCGTTGCTGAAGGCCAGCCGGTCGCCGCGGGTGTGCAGCTGCCGGGGCAGGAACCGGGCCTGGGCCAGGACCGAGCCGAGCACCGGGAACCCGTTGTAGGCGGTATTGGCCGCCAGAACCAGGATCACCGCCGTCACCACCGCCACGAAGTAGAAACCGGGCGTGAATGTGTCGAACACCGCGTGCGCGATCTGCGTGACCAGCGTTTTCTGCTGGTAGTCCGCCGGGGCACCGATCAGATGCGCCGTGTTCTCGGCGAAAACCACATGCGCTTCGCGGGCGAGCACGATGATGCCGAGAAACAAGGCTATGGAGATACCGCCGAGCATCAGCAGCGTAGTCGCGGCATTACGCGATTTCGGTTTGCGGAATGCCGGGACGCCGTTGCTGATCGCCTCGACACCGGTCAGTGCGGCACTCCCAGAGGAAAAGGCGCGGGCGAGCATGAACACCAGCGCCACGCCCGCCAGATACTCTTCCTCGGCCCGCAGTTCGAACGCGGCCGATTCGGCTCGCACTTCGTCGCCGAGGACGAAGATGCGAACCAGGCCCCAGCCGAGCATCGCGAACATACCGATCAGGAACGCGTACGACAGCAGTGCGAACGTCCGCCCGGATTCGCGCACTCCGCGCAGGTTCATCGCGGTGAGCAGGGCGATGGCGGCCACCGCGAACAACACTTTGTGGGTGGCCACGAACGGGATGGCCGATCCGATGGTGGAGGCAGCCGAGGATATCGAGACCGCGACCGTCAGCACATAGTCCACCAGCAGCGCGCTGCCGACCGCCAAGCCCGCAGTGGGACCGAGATTGGTGGTGACGACCTCGAAGTCGCCGCCGCCGGACGGATAGGCGTGCACGTTCTGCCGATAGCTGGCTACCACGATGATCATCACGACCGCGACGGCGAGTCCGAGCCACGGGGCGTAGGCATAACCGGCGAGTCCGGATACCGACAGAACGAGGAAGATCTCCTCGGGCGCATAGGCGACCGAGGACATCGCGTCCGAGGCGAATACCGGCAGCGCGATTCGTTTCGGCAGCAGGGTGTGACCCAGGGCGTCACTACGGAATGGCCGCCCCAGCACCAAGCGTTTGGTGGCGGTCGTCAACTTCGACACTGGACGGAGCATAAGCCCCCGCACCGCCCGTCGCCGCCAGGCATTACCGGATTACCGGTTTGCCCGGGTTCGGCAGGGGGAATCTGGCAGAGGGCGCGAACCGGCGAGTACGGTTCGTTTCGCGGCAACCGCGTGGCTACGCGGGAACACCGGCCGCGGGGCTGTGCCGCACGATCGGGCGCGGCCGTCGGCAGTACGGAGTCAGGAGCGGGATTCACGGTGTACGTGGTGATCATGGGATGCGGACGGGTGGGGGCCTCACTGGCCCGTGCTCTGGTCCGGATAGGGCATGAGGTCGCCGTGATCGACCGGAATCCGGAGGCGTTCCGGCGACTGGGCGACGATTTCCCGGGCGAACGGGTCACCGGGGTCGGTTTCGATCGCGATGTGCTGCGCCGGGCGGGTATCGAACGAGCCGGCGCGTTCGCAGCGGTCTCCTCCGGCGACAACTCCAACATCATCTCCGCCCGGGTGGCGCGCGAGATGTTCGGTATCGACCGCGTGGTGGCACGGATCTACGACGCCAAACGCGCTGCCGTCTACGAGCGGCTCGGCATCCCGACCATCGCGACCGTGCCCTGGACCACCGATCGTTTCCTGCACAACCTGCTGGGCGATGCGGGCACCACCACCTGGCGCGACCCCACCGGTACGGTCGCCGTGGCCCAACTGGTCCTGCACGAGGACTGGTACGGGCGCACTGTGCGTGATCTGGAGAGTGCCACCGGCGCCCGGGTCGCGTTCATCATCCGCTTCGGGCAGGGCGTCCTGCCCGACGCCAAAACCGTCGTCCAGGCCGACGACACCGTGTACGTGGCCGCGACCTCCGGTTCCGCCGGTGAAGCGGTCGCGCTGGCCGCGAAACCCCCAGCGAACAAGGACTGATCATGAAGGTGGCCATTGCCGGAGCCGGGGCCGTCGGCCGCTCCATCGCGCGCGAACTGCTGCGGTCGGGGCACACTGTCATGCTGCTCGAACGCCAGCTCGACCATATCGACCGGGATTCGGTGCGCGACGCGGTCTGGGTGCACGCCGACGCCTGCGAACTGCAACTGCTCGAGGACGCGGGCCTACAGGACTACGAGGTCGTCATCGCCGCCACCGGCGACGACAAGGCCAACCTGGTGCACAGCCTGCTGGCCAAAACCGAGTTCGGGGTACGCCGGGTGGTGGCGCGGGTCAACGATCCCCGCAACGAGTGGCTCTTCGACGAGGCGTGGGGGGTCGATGTCGCGGTTTCGACCCCACGGCTGCTGGCATCGCTGGTGGAGGAAGCGGTCACGGTGGGCGATCTGGTCCGGTTGATGACTCTGCGGCAAGGTCAGGCGAACCTCGTCGAACTCACCCTGCCGCCCGATACCACCCTGGCCGGCAAACCGGTTCGCAGCCTGCGCCTGCCGCGTGATTCGGCCCTCGTCACCATCCTTCGCGGCGGGCGGGTGATCGTGCCGCAGCCCGACGATCCCTTCGAAGGCGACGACGAACTGCTGTTCGTCGCCTCTGCCGAGGCCGAGGAGGAACTGCGCTCGGTACTGGCACCGATCGGCACCGCCGAAACACCGGCCGGCGCGGCGGAGTTGACCCCCTCGCAGGACGCCGAATACTGACCACCATCCCCGGTCACTCATGGGCAGGGCCCGCCCGGTTCTGGAGCGAGGGAGAGAGCGCAGCGACCGACCGGCGGGAGTGAAGAACCGGGTTGATAGGATCCCGCCCTCGAGACGCGGAGCGTCTCCACAATGACATCCCGCGCCTTCATGATGGCCCACCCAGCAGCTCGGGTCCGAGAGCGGCTCCACAATGACAGTCAGGCGGCAACGGGCCGCTCGGCCCGGGCCCGCAGCTTGTTCAGGGCGCGGTACTGCAGGACCCGGACCACCCCGGCGCTGGTGCCCAGTTCTGCCGCGGTTTCGGCCGCACTCAAGCCGAGCACGATCCGCATCACCAGTACCTTCTGGTGCACCGGATTCAGCTGCTGCATGAGTTCGCGGGCCACCGCGCCCCGTTCGGCCGCCAGCGCCCACTCCTCCGGACCCGCCGCCGTCGAAGCCAGATCGGGAATTTCCGCCACGGGGTAGACCGGGTGGACCTGTGCACCGCGAAAGGCGTCGGACACCTTGTTCGCCGCGATTCCGTAGACGAAGGCAAGGAACGATTTTCCCTGGTCCCGGTAGCGGGGGATCGCGGCGACGGTGGCCATGAGGACTTCCTGCGTTACATCGTCGGCCGTCACATGCAGATGTGCCGGGTTTCCCAGCCGGGTACGGCAGTAACGCTGTACCAGTGGTTGCACCAGCCGCAGGATCTCGGCCACCGCGCGGCGGTCACCGCCTGCCGCGGGTTCGACCAGGAGGTCGAGTTCGGCGGAAACCAGGCGGCTCTGTGACCGCACCGGATGCTCACGCCCCCGCTCCGGACGTGTGATCGTGTGCTGCTCGGTACGCATTCGCCAGTCCTCTCGGCAGATCGTCTTCTCCAACGATCGTCCGTTGAACGGCGCTGTCGGGATAGACACCAAAGGGTGGGTCATCCGCCACCCTGGCGATTCGGGTGCGTGCCGCGAATTTTCGGGTCAGGCGGCGTGCCGAGCCGAGGAGGCCGGAAGATGACCGGCCCGGCGTACCGCCCAGACGGTCACTACGAGGGCGAGCGCGGTGAGCGGCCACCCCATCGCGATCCGGGCGGCGGCGAGCCAGCCCGTGCTGTCGGCCGCGTACAGATGGTGCTGCACCAGATAGCGGGCGCCGAAAACGAGCACCCAGGCGGCGGTCGCCACATCGTAGAGCCGTACCACGCGGGAATCGCTGCGCCAGGCGACGCCGTGGCCGTTGAGTACGCCCCACACCACGCCGACGAGTGGCCTGCGGACCAATATCGAGATCAGGAACGCGGACCCGTAGACGAGGCTGGTGTAGATGCCGAACAGGAAGAACCCCTTGGCCTCCCCCACCCGCCAGGCGATCAACGCGCAGATCCCGACGCCCAGGAACCCGGAGATAGCCGGTTGGATCGGCTCCCGGCGTACCAGCCGCCAGACCAGCACGGCACCCGCCACACCCAGTGCCGCCCAGATCGCCACGGTGAGGCCGAGCAACGCGTTCATCGGAACGAACACCAGCACCGGCAAGGTGGAGTAGATCAGCCCGGCGAAACCGCCCAGCTGTTCGAGCAAAGTCTGCTGCGCGGGCCCGGCCCGCTCCTCATCCGGTCCATCGTCCGCGGACGGTTCCGGTGCGGGGATGGTCCGCGGTAGCGGCGTGGTGGCGTACTCGTCGCTCGATGCCATGCGTCAGCTGTTTCCGCGCAATTCGTAGTAGGGGTTGTAGATCACCTTGCGGCCCTCGCGTTCTCCGATACGGCCGCGCACCATGATGCGCCGGCCCGATTCGATACCGGGTATCCGGCGCCGCCCGATCCACACCAGTGTGATGGCATCGGTACCGTCGTAGAACTCCGCCTGCACATTCGCCCCGGTGGCCTGCGGACACGAATCGACGCTGCGCAATCTGCCCAGCATCGTCGCCTCCTCGCCACGCCGGCACTCCGAGACCCGGCAGGCGCCCGAAGCGTCCGCCGACTCCGCCAGCTCCTCGGCGTCGAGCTGATCGAGATCCTCGGTCAACCTGCGGCCGAGCCTGCGAAAATATCCGGTAGCGGACTTGGCGCCCGCCTTTCTTCCGGCCGAGGAAGACATCGCTTGCTCTCCTGTGCGCGGACGGCGTGGGTCGCACGTCATCCGAGATTCTCTGCTACGGCCCGGCTGTGGCCGTACCCGCCACTGTAGATGGGTACCGGCGGCACCGCTACGCTCGGTCCGGTGTTCGATTCCCCACGTCCGGCAGTCGTGGTCGCGCTCCCCGGCACCGGCTCCGATGCGCATTTCGCCCGTCGCGCCTTCGCGCCCGCCTGCACTGCACGCGGGCTCGAGCTGATAGCAGTCGATCCCGAACCGGGCGCGGTGATCGCCGGCTACCTCGCCGCCCTGGATACCGCTGCCGCCCGTGGCCCGGTCCTGGCCGCGGGCATCTCCCTGGGGGCGGCGGTAGCGCTGGAATGGGCGGGCCGCCGTGCGGCCGGGGATGTGTCGGGCGTTATCGCCGCACTGCCGGCCTGGACCGGCCCCGATACGGCGCATTGCCCCGCTGCTCTCAGCGCCTCGGTCACCGCCGCACAATTACGCGCGGAGGGTCTCGAACCGGTCGTCACTCGGATGCGGGCGAGCAGCCCGCGCTGGCTCGCCGACGCACTCACCCGTTCCTGGCGCTCACAGTGGCCCGGACTCCCGGACGCATTGGAAGAAGCCGCCCAGTACAAATGGCCGGAGACGGTGCTGCTGGACACTTTGGCGGTCCCGCTGGCGGTGATCGCCGCCGCGGACGATCCGGTGCATCCGGTCGCCGTCGGCCGGGAATGGGCACGCCGCGCGCCACGCTCGGTGATCACCGAGGTCACCCTCGACGAGCTCGGCGCCGACCCCGCGGTGGTGGGCCGGCTCGGCCTGCGGTACGCCCGCTGACCGAACGCGGCCCCTTCGACCGGACGGCGGAGGACGAGGTCGTCAGCCGCGGCCGAGCTGCTGCATCGCCGAACCCTCGGCCCCCCGGCGCGGCTGCGGTGGCTGCTGCGGAGGTAGCACCGAACCGGTCTGCGCCGGCCGCGGGGCGGTCTGCTGCACGGCAGCAGCCTGCTGGGCCTGCTGAGCCTGCTGCTGTTGCTGCTGCTGATGGGCTGCGGTGAGCTGCTCGGCGAGCTGTTGCGGGAGCACCACCGGCAGCGGTTCCCGCACCGGGAGCGCATCGGTGCCGCGGCGGATGATCGTTTCGCTGAGCACTGCCCGGGCCGCGGCCACCAGCGGGCTGCCGACCGCCGTGGACCCCGACGGACCGGCCGCCACCAGGCGGATCATCCATCGATAGCCGTCCACACCGATGAACCGCAGATCGGCCCCCTCGGTAACGGCAACCAGTTCACGGCCCCACGGCCCCTTCTCCACCGAAACCCGGGCGCCGTCCTTGCGCAGCGATTCCGCGAGGTCGGCCGCCACCGTGCGCCACTGCCCCTTGGACTTGGGTGCGGCATAGGCCGCGACCGTGATCCGTCCGTGTTCGGTGGCCAGATGCACAGCCTGCGGAGTGCCCTGCGGGGTCATCTCGACCTGCAGCTGCCCGCCCGGCGGCACCGGCAGGATCACCGACCCGAGATCGAGCCGGGTATCGGTGAATTCCGCCAGCACCTCGGCGACATCGTCGTAGTCGTAGGGACCGCGCCGGTGCGGCTCGGTATCGGGATCGTCGATCGCGGCGTCGTAGGCGTCGCTGTAGGCGGCGCCGCCGTACCCGTCGTCGTAGCTGTCGTCGTGGTCACCGGGGTACCGATCGTCGGCGGCGCGGTGATATCCGCCGTCGTCGTACTCGTCGTACTCGCCCTGGTACTCGCCGGTGCGGTATTCGCCGGTGCGGTATTCGCCGGTGTCGTACCGTTCGTCCTCGGATCTGCGTCCGCCCGATTTCCGTCGTCCGAACATGTCAGGCCTCCTTGCCCTGGGCGCCGTCGGCACCGTTCGGGATCAAACTCGCGTGTCCCCCGCTGGACCCGTACCCACCCGCACCGCGCACGGAATCGTCGAGCCGGTCCACCGCCACGAAATCGACCAGTTCCACGCGTTGCACCAGCAACTGCGCGATCCGGTCGCCCCGGCGCAATTCGATGGGTGTCCGTGGATCGTGGTTGATCAGGCACACCTTGATCTCGCCGCGGTATCCGGCGTCGATCGTTCCCGGTGTGTTCACCACGGACAGGCCTGTTTTGGCGGCCAGGCCGGACCGGGGATGAATGAGCCCGACCGTGCCCACCGGAAGCGCGATCGCGATACCGGTGCCGACCAGCACCCGCTCTCCCGGCTCCAGGACGACATCCTCGGCGGTGCACAGGTCCACGCCCGCATCGCCGTCATGGGCGCGACCGGGCATGGGAATCCCCGGATCCAGCCGGAGCAGTGGTATCGGTGAGAGTGCGTTCACGTCCGACCAGCCTACGCGCAGAGTCGGCGGGCATGTCGCTTAGTGTTGAGTCGTGTCCGACCAGCCTCGACTCACCGAAACCGGCCACCCGGCACGGCCGGCGCCACCTGTCCATCGCGAACGCCTCTGGGTACCGCTGTGGTGGTGGCCGGTGGGCTTCGCACTCGCCGCCCTGCTCGCCGCGGAAGTCCATATGGGAGCGCCCGGCCTGCGGGCCTGGCTGCCGTATGTGCTGCTGCTCCCGATCCCGGTCTGGGTTCTGCTCTGGTTCAGCCGGCATCGGGTCGAGGTTGCCGCCGACAGCAGCGGAACACCGGAACTGCGCGTCGACCGTGCGCACCTGCCGGTCTCTTTCGTGTCCCGCGCGACGGTGGTGCCCCGCAGCGCCAAGACCGCCGCCCTGGGCCGCCAGCTCGACCCGGCCGCCTATGTCCAGCATCGCCCGTGGATCGGCACCATGGTGCTGCTGGTGCTCGACGATCCGGACGACCCGACGCCGTACTGGCTGGTCAGTACGCGCCGACCCGAAGAGGTGCTGACCGCGCTCGGAATTCCGAGCGCGGAATGACCTCGCGCCGCCGTCAGGCCGCGCAATCCATGCAGATCAGCTGACCGCCGGCCTCACTGGCCAGGCGGCTGCGGTGATGCACCAGGAAACAGCTCGAACAGGTGAACTCGTCCGCCTGTTTCGGAACCACCCGAACTGTCAGCACTTCCTCGGACAGGTCCGCGCCGGGGAGCTCGAACGACTCCGCGGTATCGGATTCGTCGACATCCACGACGGCGGACTGGGCTTCGTTGCGACGCGCCTTCAGCTCCTCGAGCGAATCCTCCGAAACATCGTCGGTTTCGGTGCGCCTCGGTGCGTCATAGTCGGTTGCCATGTCGTCTTCCCCTCGTCCTTACTCCGTATATCCGGATCGGCGTACGCCATCGGTTTCGACCGCGGCAGCCGCCCCGCCGGTGGTGCACTTCACATGCGTACCGGTCTCCTATCAGGGTGAATCCGTGGACACACCGCCGATAGCGTCCGGACAACGCGTGAGTTGCCCTGGTTGTTCCCGCGACCGATCGCCGATTTACTCACCGATGTTTCGGTCTGGGCGGGCAGACAATAGCGGACCGTGCGGAAATTGTCGCAATCGAAACCCAGCTGTGTCGAAACCGCCGGGCAATCGATACGCCGGGGTCACGGCCGCGTGAGAGGCGCCGGCCCGGCACGCCCGCCGACGACCGGGTAATGCGTGGGCCCCGGACTCGGGTACGTACAGTATCGACGTGGTTTCACTGATCACCGAAGGCAGTTCGACGGATGCCAAAGGCCGTCCCTACCCGCGCCGGCGGATGCGCCCCTGGCTCATTCTGGTCGTTGTGCTCACGCTGATCTGCGCAGCTCTGTGGACCAGTGCGCTGACCACCAAGGACGACGACTACACACCGATGGCCTGTAATTCGCCGAGTCCGGCAACCGATCCCAAGGCGGCCCCGCAGCCGTTGCCCGGGCAGCGGCTGAGCGCGGACTCGCTGGCCGATGTGGAACCCGCTCCGATGGCGGAGACGAAGGTGCGCGTCCTCAACGCGAACGGCCAGCGCGGGCAGGCCGCGCACGTGGCGGCACAACTCGGCGATCTCGGCTTCCGCAGCGTGTCCGGCGACCCGTACGGTAACGATCCGATATACGCCAACGGTGATCTCGAATGCACCGGGCAGATCCGGTTCGGCGAGAGCGGGCGTCCGGTCGCGGCCGCCGTCCAGCTGGCCGTGCCCTGTGCCGAACTCATCGAGGACAAGCGCGCCGACACCAGCGTCGACCTGGTCCTGGGCTCCGTATTCGGCGGTGATCTGCAACCCAACAACGACGCCGAAGAAGTGCTGCGCTCACTGAAGAACCCAGTGAGCGGCGAGAGCCCGGAAATCGACCCCGAGATGCTCGAGGCGGCCCGGACCGCACGCTGCTGAACGCGCTCAGAGGTCCGGAATCGGCGCGGACAGCGCCAGCCGGTCCAGCAATGCGAACAGTTCGTCGCTGATCCCGGGCGCGGCGGCCACCACCAGCGCCCCCGCGGAACCCGCCGTCGCCAACGGCGGTAAGCGCAGCACCGCTCCGGCCTCGGCGGCGATCAGCCCACCGGCCGCCCAGTCCCACGGGTTGAGCCCGTGCTCGTAATGGGCGTCGACCCGCCCCTCGGCGACCATGCACAGATCCAGCGCGGCCGCACCGATGCGACGGATATCACGCACATGGGGCAGCAGTTCGGCGACGTAGGCAGCCTGCCGGGTCCGCCGTGCCACGCCGTAGCCGAAGCCGGTGGCTACCAGCGCCAGCCGCGCCGAGCGCACCGGATTACAGCGCAATGCGGTCGTGTTTCCGCCCGGGCCGATCCGGTCGGCTCCGAGGCCCGATCCGGCGGCGTACACCGTCGAGGCGGCAATATCGGCCACCGCGCCGGCCACCGGGCGGCCGGCGCGTACGGCGGCCACGGAAACCGCGTACGCAGGGATCCCGTACAGGAAGTTGACCGTGCCGTCGATCGGGTCGACCACCCAGACCACGTCGTCGTCACCGGCCGCGGCCAGATCGCCACCGCCTTCCTCACCGAGGATGTGATCGCCGGGGCGCAGCCGGGCCAGTTCGTCGCGGATCAGCTGTTCGGTTTCGATATCGACGACGGTCACCGGGTCGGTCGGAGTGCTCTTGGTGCGGACGGCGGCATCCGACATGCCGGTGGGCCCGAATACCTCGGGCCGGCGTGCCCGGACATGGGCGGCCGCGATACCGGCGAGATGGGTCGCGATCCGGCGCAGCAACGCGGCGTCGGCGGGAGCGGGTTCGGTGGCAGCGGTCAGAGACCAAGTCGATTCCGGCACGCTCACCATCGCAGCACAGATCCTGCAGGCCGGGCATCCGGGCGCGCACATTACTCTTGTCGTGCACACCACACCGGCCCGAGTCGGTACGGGGGCGGCGAGCGCGGGGCCGAGTGGCGGATCAGCGCCGTTCGGGTACTCGCGCGTCCCCCCGGCGCCGAACGGCAGCAGCCAGCACAGGGAACGAGGGAAACCCGCATGTCCGCTCGACGGCACGCGTTCGGGATCGATATCGGCGGCAGCGGCGTCAAGGGCGCCGCGGTCGACCTCGAAACCGGGGAACTCCGGCACGAACGCATCAAGACCGCCACCCCGCAACCGTCCACTCCGGACGCGGTCGCCACGGCCGTGGCGCAACTCATCGCGCAGGCGGACTGGGACGGACCGGTGGGGCTGACGCTGCCGTGTGTCGTCCTCGACGGCATCGCTCACACCGCCGCCAATGTCGACAAATCCTGGATCGGTACCGATGCCCGGACCTTGTTCTCCGACGCCCTCGGCGGCCGGGAGGTCACGGTCCTCAACGATGCCGATGCCGCGGGGCTGGCCGAGGACCGTTTCGGTGCCGCCCGCGATATCGACGGCCTGGTCCTGCTGCTGACCTTCGGCACCGGAATCGGGTCGGCACTGCTCAACAACGGAACCCTCGTGCCGAACACCGAACTCGGCCATCTCGAGATCGGCGGCATGGAAACCGAACACCGGGCCGCGGCCTCGGTGAAGGAACGCGAAGATCTGAGCTACCCGGAGTGGGCGACCCGGGTCAGCACCGTGCTGCGCGGGCTGGAAGACCTCTTCTGGCCGGCGGTTTTCGTCGCCGGCGGTGGGATAAGCCGCGACGCCGACCAGTGGATTCCCCTGCTCACCAACCGCACCCGGGTGGTGCCCGCCGATCTGCGCAACACAGCGGGTATCGTAGGCGCGGCCATGGCTGTCGATGCCGGAATCACCCCCTGAAGATGTCCGCCGCACAGGCAAGGGCACACTGGTCGATCGTTACAATGGAAGGACCCCGGCGGTGAGCCGGACACCCGACCGGCGTTTTAGCCGGTAAACCCGACAGACCGCTCCGCCGGAATACTACTCTGGCGTGACGCCGCACGAGACCGTCACGAAAGGGCGTACGTGGTAGCCACGAATACCCGTCAGACAGCCGAATCGGCCGACGCCGAGGCCCCGGAAGTTCCCGCGGCACGCCCGGCCCGCAAGGCCGTGGCCAAAAAGGCCCCGGCCAAGAAAGCCGCCGCCAAGAAGGCTCCCGCGAAAAAGGCGGCCGCCAAGAAGGGCGCGGCCAAGAAGGCCCCTGCGAAGAAGGCCGGTAGCGCAGGCGCGCCCGGCCCGGGTGAGGAGCAGCCGGACGACGAATCGCTCGATGTGGCCGATCTCGGAGATCTCGAGGTCTCCGAGGACGACCTCACCGACGAGGGCGACGAACTGGTGGCCGAGGTCGCCGGTGAGGAACCCGAGGCCGAGACCGCCGAACCCACCGCGGCCGATAAGGCCTCCGGTGATTTCGTCTGGGACGAGGAAGAATCCGAGGCGCTGCGCCAGGCCCGCAAGGATGCCGAACTCACCGCATCCGCGGATTCGGTACGCGCCTACCTCAAGCAGATCGGTAAGGTCGCACTACTCAACGCCGAGGAGGAGGTCGAACTCGCGAAGCGGATCGAGGCCGGCCTCTACGCGGCCGAGAAGATGCGCGAGTTCACCGAGGCCGGGGAGAAGCCGCCGGTCGCGATCCGCCGCGATTTCAATTGGATCATCCGCGACGGCAACCGCGCCAAGAACCATCTCCTCGAGGCGAACCTGCGTTTGGTGGTATCGCTCGCGAAGCGCTACACCGGCCGCGGTATGGCCTTCCTGGACCTGATCCAGGAAGGCAACCTGGGTCTCATCCGCGCGGTGGAGAAGTTCGACTACACCAAGGGCTACAAGTTCTCCACGTACGCCACCTGGTGGATCAGGCAGGCCATCACCCGCGCCATGGCCGATCAGGCCCGCACCATCCGTATCCCGGTGCATATGGTCGAGGTCATCAACAAGCTGGGCCGTATCCAGCGCGAGCTGCTCCAGGATCTGGGTCGCGAACCCACCCCGGAGGAACTGGCCAAGGAAATGGATATCACCCCGGAGAAGGTGCTGGAGATCCAGCAGTACGCCCGGGAACCCATTTCGCTGGATCAGACCATCGGCGACGAGGGCGACAGCCAGCTCGGTGATTTCATCGAGGATTCCGAGGCCGTGGTCGCGGTGGACGCGGTCAGCTTCACCCTGCTACAGGATCAGCTGCAGTCGGTGCTGGAAACCCTGTCCGAACGCGAGGCGGGTGTGGTCCGGCTGCGGTTCGGTCTCACCGACGGCCAGCCGCGGACCCTCGACGAGATCGGCCAGGTGTACGGGGTCACCCGTGAACGCATCCGGCAGATCGAATCCAAGACCATGAGCAAGCTGCGTCATCCCAGCCGCTCCCAGGTCCTGCGGGATTACCTCGACTGAGACATACCGGGCCTCTGCTCCGCGCCACGGCCCCTGAACACGTCGGAACCACCGGTTCCCGCGATGCTCAGGGGCCGTGGCGTGCCGGTCCCCGGGTCACCGTTCGCTCTCGTCGATGGCTGCCGCGGGCCCCGGCAACACCGGATCCCCGGACCTATCCTTCAGCTCGACACCGGAGCGACCGAGCCGGTGCGCGCCGTCGACCAGGCCCGCCGTCACTTCCGCGGCCCGCCGGTAATCCAGGCCCTCCGGCGGGTGGATATTGGAAATGCAGTTACGGTCCGCATCGGTGGCACCCGGACGCGGCCGGTGGGTGAGATAGACGCCGAGACTGTCCGCGACCGATAAGCCGGGACGCTCCCCGATCAGTACGAGAACCGTCGCCACTCCGAGCGCGGCACCGATATGGTCACCGAGCGCAACCCGGGCCTGGGTGGCCACCACGGGCACGGCAACCGAATAGCGCGGCCGCAACAGTTCCGCGATTGCCCCGAGCAGGAGCGGACCGTGCTCGGTGAGAGCCCGGGCCGAAAGACCGTCCGCGAGAACCACGCCGATGGACGGCCTGTTTCCGGCGCCGGACGGAATCGGGCCGAGTGGAATCGGCCCCTCGGCCGGTAGCCGGCCCAGATCGGGACGGCGCAGGTATTCGGCACGGTCGCGTGCCCGGCTCGCTACGTGGACCGGTTCGCCGAGCCCGAGGGCCGCGATCCGCGCCGAGAAGGCGGTCACGTCCAGTGCAGTGCGTACCGCATCGCGGGCACGGGCATGCGCCGCGGCGAATTCGAGCACCCGCCGGGTCGGCAATGCATCACCGGCCCGGCCCAGACCGATCCGCGCCTGGGTGAGCGTGCGTAATCCGGCCCAGAACGTATGGCCGGCGCCGGTCCCCGTCCGATAACCGTCGCTACCGATCCCCATGGTCCATACCCTTTCCGCCCGGATCGATCATCCCCGAACCCTTCTGCGCCGTAACCGGTTGCACCGGCCCGGCGGCGAGTACATACGCCTACAGGATGCGTTCCGCCCCTCGGAGCGGGAGTCGGGAACCGCTGCGGGGAGCGAACGGTTCGGCTTGCGGCGTCTATACCAGGGCGCGCAGCGGTGAGGCGGACGGCGGTATCGCCCGCACCCGGCCGGTATCGTCAAGCATTCCGAGCCGGTCCAGCCAGCCCGCGAACTCGGGGGCCGGGCGCAGTCCGAGCACCCGGCGAGCATAGAGCGCGTCGTGGAAACTCAGGCTCTGGTAGCCGAGCATCACATCGTCGGCACCGGGCACCGCGATGACGAAGGCACAGCCCGCGGCACCCAGCAAGGTGAGCAGGGTGTCCATATCGTCCTGGTCGGCTTCGGCGTGGTTGGTGTAGCAGACGTCCACTCCCATCGGCAGACCCAGCAGTTTGCCGCAGAAATGGTCCTCCAGCCCCGCGCGGACGATCTGTTTGCCGTCGTACAGGTACTCCGGGCCGATGAATCCGACCACGGTGTTCACCAGAAGAGGTCGCAGTTCGCGGGCCACCGCGTAAGCCCGCGCCTCCAGCGTCTGCTGATCCACCGGTTTCCCGCCCGTACCCAGATGCGCGCCCGCCGACAATGCCGATCCCTGGCCGGTTTCGAAATACATGACGTTGTCGCCGACGGTACCGCGGCGCAGCGATCGCCCCGCGTCCTCGGCTTCCCGCAGCAGCGCCAGATCCACCCCGAACGCGGCGTTCGCGGCCTGCGTTCCCGCCACCGATTGGAAGACCAGATCCACCGGTGCCCCCGCGGCGATCAGATCGATGGTGGTCGTGACATGGGCCAGGACGCAGGACTGAGCGGGGATGTCGAAACGGGTGCGGATATCGTCGAGCAGCGCCAGCAGATCGGCCGCCGCCCGCGGGGAATCGGTAGCGGGATTGATCCCGATCACCGCGTCACCGCAGCCGAGCAGCAGCCCGTCCAGCACGGCGGCCGCGATACCGCGCGGATCATCGGTCGGATGATTGGGTTGTAATCGGGTGGCGAGCGTACCGGGCAGCCCGATGGTCGTCCGGAAGGCCGACCGCACCCGAACCGCCCGTGCCACCGCGATGAGATCCTGGTTCCGCATGATCTTGGCGACCGCCGCGGCCATCTCCGGGGTGAGACCGGGCGCCAGATCACGCAGCGTCGCGGCGGGATCCGAGATCCCTTCACCGGCCGCGATACTCAGCAGCCGGTCGCGCAGATCCCCGACCGTGCACGAGGCGATCGGCGCGAACGCGATCCGGTCGTGGGTATCCATGATCAGCCGGGTCACCTCGTCGGTCTCGTACGGCACCACCGGCTGATCGAGGAACTCGGCCAGCGGGAGATCTGCCAGCACCCACTGGGCCGCGGCCCGTTCGGCGTCCGTGGTCGCGGCGCATCCGGCCAGTTCGTCACCACTGCGGCGCGGAGTGGCCTTGGCCAGCACCTCCACCAGACCGTCGAATCGATAACTCGTACCGCCCAACTGCTGGGTGTAGACAGTCATCCGCCGGTCCCGTCCGTCCGGGCCGCTGCGGGCCGGCACTGCGGGCCGAGAACGCATACGGCCGAAATATGCCGTGACCATGAACGATACCGAGCGATGCGGGGGTGTGTTCAGTACGACGGCGGATCGTTATTTCGATGGACTCCCCGCGGCGAGCGGTGTGCTGAGATCGAGGAATGCAACGGTGGTCGGCATTATCGGCGACGGGCAAGGACCTCGTCATCGCGATCGTCTTGTTCGCGTTCGGCTCGCTGATGTATCTGGCCGGCTTCCATCTGCTGTTCGTCTCCGCCGACGGCCCGTCCACACCACTGGCACCACGTTTCGCGTTGCTGGCGATGGTGTGCGCGGTACTGCTGGTGCGGCGGCGAGCGCCGATCATCGCCATGGTGGTGGGCCTGATCCCGCTGGCGTTCGATCTGATGCTCGGGCCGACGCTGCCGGTATGGCTCTTCTACTCCGATCTGATCTATGCGGCGGTCGTCTACGGCACCCACCGCCAAATGCAGGGGGCGGTGGTGGCGTGGCTGACGTTGTCCGCGGGCGTGGTGCTGGCGATGACCGAGGACTGAAGTCTGCCTCGGGTCCGGCACTGATCGAAGCGGTCCGGGCGATCGCTGCCGGGGACGGTGTTCTCGCCCCGGAGGTGACCCGCGCGGTGATCCAGGCCTTCGCCGGTACGGACTCCACGCCCCGGCCGGAGCCTCCCCGAGTGTGGCCGATCTCACCGGCCGGGAACGCGAAGTCCTGGACTGCCTGGGCGCCGGGTTGTCCAACGCGCAGATCGCCGCCCGGCTGTTCATCGGGGAGACGACGGTGAAAACGCATGTATCGCGGGTATTGGCCAAGCTCGGACTGCGGTCCCGCGTGCAGGCCGCGATCCTCGCCCGGGAACTGGCCACGGAACCGGAGGGTGAATCGAGCGTTCGGCTGTAGTGCCGGCGCCGATCTGCTGCGCGTCCGGGCACCCGGAACAGGTTGTGGCCGCGATCTTCGCCGTTGTCCGGGCCGGCCGCTCATCATCCCTCGGCCCTTGCACGAGGACGCGCGCAGCCGGTCCGGTCGGCCGGTCGGCCGGTCAGCCGGTCAGCCGGTCAGCCGGTCAGCCGGTCAGTGGAAGGTACATCCCGTCCGGGCCGGGCCGATACGGTTCCACGCCGATCACGGCTGACACCGGAATCGGACCGTACAGGTGCGGGAAACGTAGCGCGGGATCGTCGCCGGGAACGCCTGGTTCCCACCGCACCGGGGCGTCCAGTCGCGCGGGATCGAGCCGGAGCAGCAGCATATCGGACCGGCCGGCGAAAAGCCGGTTCGCCGGCAGGTGCACCTGGTGCGGCGCCGACAGGTGCACGAAGCCCTCGGTGGCCAGGGAGGCCGGCCGATGCCCACCCCATTGCCGCGCGGTGGCCCACTCACCGGGAGAACAGAGGTGAACAAGGGTGTGAGTGTCACAGGGCACGGGTAACCTCCGATACACAACTCGACAGTCGTACCGGGCAGCGGGACACCGTAATTTCCACGCCCGGCCGGAGGTGTTCGCCACAGGCGGAAACCGCTGGTCGTGTTAGGGAAAACACAGTCGTTCCCCACAGGGAACAAACCCAATGCCCGGAACGTCTGACAGAGTAGTCATACCACTGCTGGGAAGTAGCGGAAGCGAGCCCGCGGAGTGACCACGGGCCTCACACCAGGTGAACGGTCTCTGTGCCGGAAGCCAGGACGGAGGAGTCATGCCAGGAACCCTGACTAGCACCCCACTGACCGCGGTCGATCGCTGCGATCGCTGCGGGGCGGCGGCCCGTGTGCGTGCCGTTCTGCCCGCAGGTGGCGAGTTGCTCTTCTGCCAGCATCACGCGAACGAACATATGGAACGACTGCGTGAGCTGGACGCCGTGATCGACACGGAGTCCGCTCCCGCCCTCTGACCGTCCGCGCGTCCGACACAACAGCATCGAACAACAGAACACCGCTTATTCGTGGCGGGCGACCCTCCGGTCGCCCGCCACATCTCATCCGGGCAGGATCGCCTCGATCAACCGCGCGAGCCCGTATGCGAAATCTCCGGCCGGATCGCCCGGTGCCTGATACAGCTCGCCGACCGCGGCCCCCACCCTGGTCGACAACGGGTATTCGGCGGCGGGCATGACCTCGGTCAGCAGGGGCCCGTAGGTCTCCCACCAGTCGGCGTCGGATTGCTCCCGACTGCTGCGGGCTGCGGCGAGCGCGGTGCGCGCGTTCCCGGTGGCGAACTGGGTGAGGACAGAGATCACCCGGTCCATCCCGGGATCGTCGAGACCGATACCGTCCACTGCGGCCAACTGTTGCTCGTAGCGCCGCGTCCGGCCCGGCCCCAGCACCATCCGCCACGACGGCACCTCGAACAGCCACGGATGTGCCAGGTATTCGTCGCGGATCTGCCGGGCGACCGCGGACAGCCGCTCCCGGGCCGGTACATCGGTGGGCAACGGCGCGCCGGCAGCGGCGACCGCATCGACCATCAACACCGTGAGCGCCTCCTTGCTGGGCACATAGGTGTACAGGCTCATGGGCCGCAACCCCAGTTCGGCGGCAACGGCGCGGATGGACACTTTCTCGTAGCCCTCCCGGTCGGCCAGGCCGATCGCCGCGGTGACGACATCGTCGACGCTGACGGTCTGCCGGGGGCCGCGTCCACCCGTCCGCGGCGGCAGACTGTGCCGCCACAAGAGCTCCAGCAGGGTTCGTGCCGGGTCGCCGGCTCGCTTCGTGCCATCTTTCCGACTCCCGGCCGAGGCTTCTACCTGGCCGTGGTCAGCCGCATTCGGTGCCGACTCGCTCACGCTGGGCCCACCCGACAGGAGCGAAGCCCTGGACAGTGGCGCTCGGCGGCCACCACCACCCGACCCGGCTCGCTCACATGGTATCCACGGGTCATGAGCGAGACCTCCTTCGTATGAGTCTTTCCTGCTCTCTCCCCGCCGGAGATGTGCACGCCGGGCCCCGGTCGGCTCCGGTCCCGGGGCGCGCCCATCGCCGGCATCGGCGGCGCCTCCGAAATCGGCCGGGGCACCGCCGCCCAACTCCTCGCCGGCCGCGGCGATACCGCACGGGGTACGGCGGGCTTGTTCGTGCACCGCTGCCCAGCGGTGCACCGGATGATGGCTCCGGCGGTCGGCCGATGCGGGTAGCCGCCCATAGTTCTCCCTGTTCTCGGTGCGGGCGCCGCCCGTGCGGCGGCGCCCGGAACAAATCCGGTGCCGTACGCGTTCCGAATATTACTCCGTACGCAATACGCTGATATTGGGGGTCCCCCTGCCTACCGTCGAAACCACCTACCTGCCCGATCGGCACATGTTCGCACTGTGGACATGGACGGGTCGCGATACCGGACCGCCGCCCCCGGGGCTCGGCGATTCCGCGACTCTGCCGCTGATCGTTCCCGGCGGAACCACCGCGCAGCTCCGCGCGGGCAGCGCCCACCTCCAGGTCGCGCAGGTCCACTGCGCTCTGGTGGATCCCGAACGATTCGCTGCTCTCCCGGTCGACCGTCCCGGAAACTCGACATGCGCCTGGCAATCGACTCTGACCGGTGCCGCGGCGCAGCTTCCGGTGGCCGCACACGCCGTCCCCAACGCCCAGGGCACCGCGATCGTGGACGCCGAGCACGCCCTCGCGGTTCTTCGCGATACCGCCGAGGCAGCCGATCGGATGCGGACCCGGTTGAAGGCCGACCTGCGCCCCTATCAGGTGCGGGGGATCGCCTGGCTGCGGGACACCGTCACACGCCACGGTGGCGCGGTCCTGGCCGACGAGATGGGTTTGGGCAAAACCTTGCAAACCATCGGTCTACTCACCGAACGCGCCGAGCAGGGCACTCAACTGGTGGTGTGCCCGACCTCCCTGGTCGGCAACTGGGTGCACGAGATCAACCGATTCGCACCGAGTCTGCGGCCGGTGCCCTGGCGGGGAGGGCCGGTGGAAACCGGACCCGGAACCGTCGTCGTCACCGGCTATCCCGTGCTGCGCCTGCACGGCAGCGGGCTCACCGGCACCGGGTGGGCAACGATCGCCTACGACGAGGCCCAAGCGCTGAAGAATCCGCGAACCCAGGTGGCGAAGGCGGCGCGGGCGCTGTCCGCCGGCGCGGTCGTCGCCCTCACCGGAACGCCTGTCGAAAATCACCTCGACGAACTGTGGGCGCTCCTGCATCTGGTCGCACCGGGAATCTTCGGGCACCGCACCCAGTTCCGGCGCCGGTTCGTAAAACCCATCGAACAGGGTTCGTCCGACGCTGCCGCGCGGCTGCGGGATGCGATCGAACCCGTTCTGCTGGCGCGCCGCAAGGATCAGGTCGCTGCCTCACTGCCCGCCAAGATCCACTCGGATCTGCTGTGCGATCTGACCCTCGAGCAGGAACGGCTGTACGACAGTCTGCTCGACCGGGCCGTGGACGAGGGGTTCGGCACCGGCGCCGGTCGGCAGACCCGGATCCTGGCGGCACTGACCGCCTTGAAACAGGTGTGCAACCATCCCGGGCTCATCAGCGGCGAAACAACCGAACTCGCCGGGCGATCCGGCAAGCTCGACCTGTGCACCGATATCGTCGCCGGCAATCTCGACAATGCCGCGCCGACACTGATCTTCACCCAGTACCGCGACACCGGTGAGCTACTGGTCCGGCATCTGCACGAACAGTTCGCGATCACCGCGCCCTTCTTCCACGGCGGGCTTTCACAGACCGAACGTGCCACCCTCGTCGACGATTTCCAATCCCCCGAGGGCCCGCCGGTACTGGTGCTGAGCCTGCGGGCAGCCGGTACCGGGCTCACTCTGACCCGAGCCGCCGATGTGATCCATTTCGACCGCTGGTGGAATCCCGCGGTCGAATCCCAGGCCTCCGACCGGGTGCACCGCATCGGCCAGACCCGCACCGTGACCGTCACGACCCTCACCTCGTCGACCACCGTGGAAGAACATATCGCGGATATGCAGCGGCGGAAATCCGCGCTGACCGATTTCGGCGCCGGTACCGGTATCGCCGAACTGGCCCGGCTCGACGACGACCGGCTGGTCGAGATCCTGCGACGGAAGCGAGGCAACTGATGGCGGACAACGAATTCGGTTACACCCGCTGGGGAATGGACTGGGTGCGCTTGGCCGAACCACTGCGCCAGACCCGCCCGGATCCGCTGCTGCCCCGCGCGCGCAGTATCGCCCGCAACAACGGCGTCCGCACCGAGGCCGAGGGCCGGATCGTCCGGGGGCATATCCACCGCGGCGGTCAGGCATCGGTCACCCATATCGAACTCACACCGCTCCCCCGGCCTGTCGTGACCGCGCTGGCCCCGATTGTGGGAATCGCACCGACGGTGCCGACCGACGAGATGTATGCCGCCGCGGCCGATGCGGGCCTGCCGGTGGCTCCGGTTCCGGCGGCGATCGACTGCTCCTGTACCGCCCGTACCGAACGATGTGTGCATGTTCTGGCGACCTTTTACGCAGTGGCGCGCCAAGTGGACGAGAACCCCCGATTCGGACTGGACCTACAGGGCTACGGTCATGATCCGGGGCCGGACGATACCGCGGCCCCCGCCGAATCTCCACGCTGGATACCGCTCAACACCGTCGATCCCACAACGTATTTCGACGTGTGAACAATGTGTTCGACACCGGGGATTCCCCGGCGGGCATCATCGCTCGACGGTCCGATCCAGGACGGGTACCTCGTCGCTGTCCCTGCGGGCAGTTGCTGCCGGGTACCGCCGGCGCGCCCGCCGGCGGTACCCGATCCACCGGCTCGGGGCCACAGATCACGAACTATCTCCACGTCGCGTCCGCGCGACGACGAGGACGGTTTGCGGGTTCGGGCCGCGACAGGCACGAACCTCGACCGGGAGGCCCAGCAGTGCGGTGAGCGTTGCGAACCGCGCTGCGCGGCCGCTTATCGGGCCGACTCGGTGATGTGTCACGCAGGGCAGCCCGTGCGGGGCCGGCCCGCAGGAGCTGCCCTGCGTAGCTCTCGATCACGGGTGACCGATCATGATCCCTCGGCAGTGGGCGCAACAGAACGTGTCGGGCGGTCACCCTTCCCTGGAGAGGCCGAGTAGCGCGCTCAGCGCGGCAGCAGCATCCAACAGGGCATTCGCACGAGAGTCGAGCCGGGCGTCGCGCGCCGTCAGCGCCGCCGCCAGATCGTCCCAGCGGCGCCACCCGCGGAGTTCGGGGACCAACTGCCGCAGGGATTCGATCCCGTAGCCGGCGAGGCGGAGCTGGTGCACCAGCCGCGCGGCCCGGACATCGTCGGGTGTGTACACGCGGGCTTCCCGGGGGCCGGTACGGTGCGGCACCACCACACCGGCGGCGTCCCAGTGCCGCAGCGTCGAGGGGCGCACGCCCAGTGCCCGGGCGAGTTCGGACACATTCATGGCGTCGGCCGGGTGAATTCCGGCAACGGGCTCGTCCGCTATGGCACGGGCCGCAGTCCGCGCCGCGTCGAGGTCCCGGCGTTCGCGGTCGAGTCGGGCGTGCGCGGTGTCGAGCAGCGCGAACATGTTCCGCAGATCTCGTCTGTGCACCGCGCGCAGGATCGTTTTCGCTGAACCCGGATCGGCCCCCGCGGTGAGCGCACGGTACGCGCGCGCCGACCAGACGTGGGCCTCGCCGTATACGCGGTAACCGGCCGCGGTCCGGGGCGCCGCGGGCAGCGCACCGTCACGCTCCAGATTGCGTAACTGCTGAACGGAGTACCCGGTCCGCCGCGCGACCTCCGCAGTACGTAGACCATCCGAGTTGCGGATTTCGAAACAACTACCTGCCGATATATGACCGAAAGTCTCCACAAGCACTTCAATGTAACGCTTGAACTCATGACCATCGACGAGATCATCGATTACCTCGCCGCGTTCGAGGGCGTGCTGACGCTGCGGCCGGGCCCTGGCGACGGGTCTCCCGAGCTCTCCTGGGGCGATTCGTTCTTCTACTACGCACCCGGCGGTGCGGTCCCCGCCCGGACGCAGCCGTTCGCCACCATCGTGACCAAGAACTATCCGGGCGACGAACTCTCACAGCTCGACCGCCCGGGCAGTTTTCGCCTGAATATCAGCGCCGGACCGGATGCCTTCCGCAAATGGACCGGCCATACGCCACGCGACGCGAATTCCGTCCAGGACGACCCGAGCGCCCGCGACACCGTGGTCGCCCACCCCGTGTACGGCACCGCAGGCTGGCTGGCGGTCGTAGACCCAGGAGCACGTACCGCCGAGGCCGTTCAGGAACTGCTCGCGACCGCGCACGGCCGCGCCCGGGCACGCTCGGAAAGGAAGCGCTAGACAACCATGCCCGGTCCGGCTTCCGCCGGCCACACACTCTCGGCCCGGTACCGGTCACGCATTCGCGCCGCTGTCGACCATGACGAAGGTCACCGTGATGCTGAGCCGGCCGGACCGCCGAGGAACGCGAGCGGCGGCGATATCGTCGGCAGCACCGTAGCGTCCGAGCGCAGCGCGGCCGGCCTGGCCCTCGGAACGAGGCCCTTGGGAGTCGCCCATGGCCGGGGCACCGATCCCACGGCTGCGTGGTCGTCCTGAGGGGCGTGCACACCACCCGAACAGCAGACGTCGCGACGTTCCCCACCGGGAAGCCGGCACCATGGTCCGCGCACTACTCGCCGCGGCGTCTTCGACGGCGAATTATCCGCAGATACCGATACCGCAGGACTCGCCGGGTTCTATACGACGGTCCTGTACGGCCCGTTCCTCCGCGCACGCGACGGCGCCGGTTACGACGCTCTTACCCGCGCCGCGACAGCCTGGCCCGCCGGCCAGATCATCACATCCGTCGCAACGCGGCAATACGTTCGGTCAGCTGATCTGCCGTGGCGAGCGCTGTCGGCGGGCCACCGCACTGGCGGCGCAGTTCGCCGTGGATGACTCCGTGCGGTTTACCTGTGCGGTGGTGATGCATCGCGACCAGACTGTTCAGTTCGCGACGCAGTTCACCCAGTTTGTCGGCGGTCGCCACCCGCTCGGCGGCATTACCGGCGGCGGCCCCACCGGCGGGGTCGGGAACCGGTGTGGTGGAAACCGGTTCGGGCTTGGACCGCTCGGCGACCTGACGCGCCTGACGTTCCCGCAGGAGTGCACGCATCTGCTCGGCGTCGAGCAAACCCGGAATACCCAGGTAATCCGCCTCTTCGGCACTACCGGAGAACGTTGCCGTGCCGAACGAAGACCCGTCGTAGATCACCTGGTCGAGTTCGGCGTCGGCGGCCAACGGGACGAACCGTTTCTCTTCCTCACCGGGTTCGTCGCGCTGCTTGTTCGCCTCGGTCAGCAGCTCGTCGTCGAGACCGTCCTTCTCCCGATGCGGTTTCCCGATCACATGGTCGCGCTGTACCTCCAGTTGCGCGGCCAGATCCAGCAGAACGGGCACCGAGGGCAGGAACACACTGGCCGTCTCACCACTCCGGCGGGCACGCACGAAACGGCCGATGGCCTGCGCGAAATACAAGGGTGTGGAGGCACTGGTGGCGTACACCCCGACCGCCAGCCGCGGGACGTCCACCCCTTCGGACACCATGCGCACCGCGACCATCCACGGCTGATTACCGGTGGCGAACTCACCGATCCGGGCCGAGGACGTCGGGTCGTCGGACAGCACCAGTACCGGTTTGTTACCCGTGAGATGTTCCAGGAGTTCGGCATACAACCGGGCGCGTTCCTGGTCGGAGGCGATCACCAGACCGCCCGCATCGGACATACCGCCCTCGCGCAGTTGCGCGAGCCGCATATCCGCGGCGCGCAGGACGGCGTAGATCCAGTCGCCCGCGGGGTCGAGCGCGGTGCGCCACGCCCGGGCGGTCTGCTCGGCGTTCAGCGGTTCGCCGAGCCGGGCCGTGTACTCCTCGCCCGCGCTGTCGCGCCAATGCGCCTCACCCGAATACGCGAGGAAAACCACCGGGCGCACGACACCGTCGGCCAGCGCCTCCGAATAACCGTAGGAATGATCCGCCCGCGACCGCGGCAGACCGGCTTCGTCGGGTTCGTAGGTGACGAACGGGATCTGGCTGTCGTCACTGCGGAACGGGGTACCGGTCAGCGCCAGCCGCCGGGTGGCGTCGCCGAAGGCCTCGGCCACCGCGTCACCCCAGCTCTTGGCGTCGCCCGCGTGATGGATCTCGTCCAGGATCACCAACGTGCGACGGTTCTCCGTGCGCACCCGATGCTTGAACGGATGCGCCGCCACCTGGGCGTAGGTGACGACCACGCCGTGATAGTCCCCCGAAGTGGCGCCGGTCGTATTGGAGAAATTCGAATCCAGCGCGATCCCCGATCGCGCCGCCGAGGCGGCCCACTGGTGTTTGAGATGCTCGGTCGGCGCGACCACGGTGATCTGGTCGACCGTTCGATCGGCCAGCAGTTCGGCGGCCACCCGCAGCGCGAACGTGGTCTTACCGGCGCCCGGGGTCGCAACAGCAAGGAAATCACGGGGTTTGGTGGCCAGATAACGGGTCAGGGCGCGCCGCTGCCAGGCACGCAGGGATGCGCCCGGAACTGCCGTCGCCGTGGCGCCGCTCGTATCGGTCACGGAGACAAACACTAGCGGCCGTCGCCGCCATGGCGCCAAACCGGCGCGGCCGTCGCGACGGGTGTCACACCTCGATCCCATCGCATCGGGTAACCGGTGATTCACCTGCCGCCCGCCGACACGTTCACCGTGCGCCACGCCACAGGGTGCGCGGGTGAGAGATGCTGGACTGATCATGCACAGCTACGGGAACGGACACGGGAGCCCGCGCGATACCTCGTGGCTGCGGCATGCCCTCGTCCAGACCCGGCGGCTGATCGTCCGGGTGGCGGTGAAGTCGTGGAACGATTCGATCTTCGCCAAATCCGCCGCCGCGGCCTTCTGGCAGACGTTATCGCTGGTCCCGCTGTTGTTCGGGTTGCTGGGCGGCCTGGGGTACGTCAGCGGCCTGTTCGGACCCGACACCGTCGAGATCGTCGAATCGAAAATCCTGACCTTCAGCCGTGATCTGTTCAACCCCAGCGTCGTCACCGATCTCATCGAACCGACGGTCCGCGATGTCCTGGGGCAGGGCCGTGCCGCGTTCGTCTCGGTCGGCTTCGTGCTCTCGCTCTGGGCGGGCTCGTCGGCGATGGCGACCTTCGTCGACGCGATCGTGGAAGCACACGGCCAGCAGGACGCGCGCCATCCTGTCTGGCAGCGTATCTTCGCCCTGCTGTTGTACGTCCAGTTCCTGATCGCGGCGGTGTTCATCCTGCCGCTGGTCGCCCTGGGGCCGGTACTGATCGGCCGGATCCTGCCCGATACCTGGCGCGAACCCGGGCTGCGACTGATCGATTCCTTCTACTACCCCGCGGTGGGCCTACTGCTCATCGTCGGCCTGGCCACGCTGTACAAATTCGCTCTGCACAGTTCACTGCCGTATCACCGGCTGTTCTGGGGCGCGCTGCTGGCCGGGGTGTTCTTCATGGCGGCCAGCGAAGTGCTGCGCCGATACCTGACGCTGGTCACCCGCACCGGTGTCACCTACGGCGCGCTGGCCACCCCGATCGCCTTTCTGCTGTTCACGTTCTTCCTCGGTTTCGCGGTGATCCTCGGCGCCGAGTTCAATGCCGCCGTACAGGAGTTCTGGCCGGCGCGGGCGACCCGGATCGAACAGTTCAGGGCTTGGCTGGCCAAGCGACGCGATACACCGCCGGGGGAGGACCATGAGCCGCCGGAACCGGGTTCGCACCGGATCCCGCCGCAGCGACGCGGGCAGACACGCCACAACGGCACCGGTGGCAAACCGGCGCCGTCGACCATGCGCTGATCCGGCGTTCAGTCGCCCTTACGCAGCTGCTCGTAGACCTTCTTGCATTCGGGGCAGACCGGCGAGCCGGGCTTCGCCGAGCGTGTCACCGGGAAGACCTCACCGCACAGCGCGACCACCATCGTGCCCATCACGGCACTCTCGGCGATCCGGTCCTTCTTCACGTAGTGGAAGAATTTCGGGGTGTCGTCACCGGTGGTTTCGTCGGTGGTCGTATCGGGGCGAACCAGAGTATCGGTACTCACGCACTCCATGATGCCGTACCGCGCGGCCGTCCTCACGCACCGCCGGGTACCCACCGGGGTTACGCCCACGCCGCGGTAGTGCAAGACTCGAAGGTATGCAGCAGCACGGCGAAGACTCCGGGCGCGGCTCGGAGCATATCGACGCCGGTGCGAGCGGTCTCGGTGAAGACATCGGCGCACCGCGGCCGGCCCGTCCCACCCGTTCGTCCGGATACTTTCCCGGTGACGACGCGAAACACGCGGCCCTGATCACCGAGGCGGCGCCGTCGTTCCAGGACCAGCATCGCGCCCGGGTACGCCGCTACACGATCATCATGGCGTTCCGGATCCCCGCACTGATCCTGGCCGGTATCTCCTACTCGGTGTTCGGGAACGCTTTGATCGCGATCCTGATCATGGCGGCATCCGTCCCCCTGCCGTGGGTGGCGGTGCTCATCGCCAACGATCGCCCGCCCCGGGACAAGAACGAGCCCAGCCGCTGGGACCCACCGCGCACCGCGCTCGAGGAACGCCGCCACGACGCGATCGACGGATAACTGCCGCGTCCGGACACCGGCAGCGCCGCACGCGAGTGGCAGAGTACTGCTGTGCCCATACACGGATCGCCCGCCATCTCACCGCTGACCGCACTGTGCCCGGACCTGCGCGCGGCCCTGATCCGTGTGGGCTACGACGCCGACACGCTACTCGAGGTCCTGGGTCCCGAGGTACACAGCGCCCTCGGTCGCGGTGAGCCGGTACCCGTGCGGCGCGTCGCCCGTACCGCGGGCGATCTGGGCACGCTGGTGCGGCTGCTGCTGCTCGGCGATGCGGTCCCGGAAGCCGAAGTTGCCGCGGCACTGGCACCGGTCGTGGTCGCCGACGCCGTCGCAGCCGGCCTCCTGTCCACCGAGGGCGATCTCGTGCGCGCGGCCCTCGACCTGCGCCCACTCGATACCGGTGCGGGTAACCGGTGGGTTCTGTCCGACCTCGACGATTCGATGCATCGCCGGACGCTGACCGAGGACCACGTACTCGGCGTCGGTCACGCCTCGTTGTCGTTGCTGCGGGCGACACCGACCGCCCCCGTCGGCTCGGTGCTGGATCTCGGTACCGGCTGTGGCGTTCAGGCGGTGCACGCCGCCGGATACGCCCGCTCGGTGACCGCCACCGATATCAATCCGCGCGCGCTGTGGCTGGCCGAAGCCACCGCCGCGCTGAACGAACTCGATCTCGAACTCCTCCCCGGATCCTGGTTCGAGCCGGTGGCCGGGCGCACGTTCGATCAGGTGGTCGCCAATCCCCCGTTCGTCGTCGGTCCGGCGCGGATCGAGCACACCTACCGGGATTCCGGGCTCGCCCTCGACGGGGCCAGCGAACTGGTGCTCTCCCGTATCCCGGACCTGCTCGTGCCCGGCGGGACTGCGGCCGTACTCGCTGCCTGGGTCCACACCGAGGAGGAGGATTGGCGGCAGCGCGTTTCCGGCTGGCTGCCCGCCCAGGGTATCGACGCATGGGTCGTCCAGCGTGATATTGCCGACCCGGCGCTCTACGTCGGCACCTGGCTACGCGACGCCGGCCTGGATCCGCGGAGCCCGGCGGCCCAGGAACGCGCCGAGGAATGGCTCGCCGCCCTCGACGCGGCCGGCGTGACCGGGATCGGGTTCGGGTTCGTCTACCTGCGTGCGTTCGACGGGCCGACAGAGATCCTGGCCGAGGATCTGACCCACGGTTTCGAGGACCCGCTCGGCGCGGAGGCGCTCGCTCATTTCGAACGGTCGGCGTGGTTGCGTGAGGTAGCAGCCGAGCCGGCCCGCGCGTGGAAATCCCGCTACCGGGTCGATCCGGCGACGGCGCTGGAACGGGTCTATCTGCCCGGCGACAACGGCTGGGACCGGCAGGTGACCCGCCTGCACCGCGGCGACGGGCCGCGCTGGCAACACGAGGTCGACGAGATCACTGTCTCCCTGCTGGCGGGAATGCGATCCGACGGTCTGCCGTTGTACGAACTGATCGAACTGCTGGCATTGTCCCAGGGATTCCACGAGGTGGACCCGGAATTTGCGGCGGCGGCGCTGGGAGTGGTCATGAGCTTGGTGCGGCACGGACTGGTGCACCCGGTCTAGACGCTCATCCAGCGGCAGTGGCCGTTCCGGTGTCCCGGACCGTTCCGTTCTCAGGAACTTCTCAGAACGCAACGCTGAAAACCGCAGTTCAGAGCGGTTTATCCGCGCCTGGCGAGGGAACTTTCCCTATGTCGGGTCCGTTGTTCGGAGTGAGACACCACCGACAGGAGGCAAGTCATGACAAGCCCCGCCACCACTCGTGTGCGCCCCAGTGATATGGACCTCGACGCCCAGAGCCCCGCCGCCGACCTGGTACGCGTGTACCTGAACGGGATCGGCCGGACCGCGCTGCTCACCGCCGCCGACGAAGTAGAACTGGCCAAGCGTATCGAGGCGGGTCTCTATGCCCAGCACCTGCTGGAGACCGGCAAGCGTTTGTCGGCGACCCGCAAGCGTGATCTGGCGATCGTCGTCCGGGAGGGACAAGCGGCACGGTCGCACCTGCTGGAAGCCAACCTGAGACTGGTCGTCTCGCTCGCGAAGCGGTACACCGGCCGCGGGATGCCACTACTGGACCTGATCCAGGAGGGCAATCTCGGCCTGATCCGCGCGATGGAGAAGTTCGACTACGCCAAGGGCTTCAAGTTCTCGACCTATGCCACCTGGTGGATCCGGCAGGCCATCACCCGCGGTATGGCCGATCAGAGCCGCACCATCCGACTCCCGGTTCATCTCGTGGAACAGGTCAACAAGCTCGCCCGGATCAAGCGCGAACTGCATCAGCAGCTCGGCCGGGAAGCCACCGACGCCGAACTGGCCGCCGAATCGGGTATCGCGGTGGAGAAGATCTCCGATCTACTCGACCACAGCCGCGATCCGGTGAGCCTGGATATGCCGGTCGGCAACGACGAGGAAGCCCCGCTGGGCGATTTCATCGAGGATTCCGAGGCGACATCGGCCGAAAACGCCGTGATCGCCGGCCTGCTGCACCACGATGTCCGCAGCGTGCTGAATACCCTCGACGAACGCGAACAGCAGGTCATCCGATTGCGGTTCGGGTTGGACGACGGGCAGCCGCGCACCCTCGATCAGATCGGCAAACTGTTCGGTCTGTCCCGCGAACGGGTTCGCCAGATCGAGCGTGAGGTCATGTCGAAACTCCGCAAGGGCGAACGAGCCGACCGGCTGCGCGCCTACGCCAGCTGAGTACCGGACACTCGAGAGAAAACCAGCGATGACCGGCCTCCCGGCCGGTCATCGATCGTTCGGTGAGCATCGGCTGCGTCCTGCGCGCTGGTCCGGCACCCGCTGCGGCCACGGACCGCGGGCAGTGGCCCGCTGCGGGTGGCGCCACAGCCCGCAGGCTGAACGCGGTCGATATTTCTCCCGGTCGGGATCGATAACGAGCTTCAGCCCAGCCGACGAGGACCCGTGTCGAAACGGCTCGGCTGCGGACCGATCCGGGCTCGGGCGTACAGGATCGCGGCCGATTCCGGGCTGGCCAAGACCGGCTCACACGACAGTTCCCGCATCTCCGGGAGGTCGTCGAACAGCGCCGATATACGCCGGGTCAGGTCGATCAGGGCGGCCTTGTCGACCCGGGGACTGGCCGGTGTGCCGTTCAGCAGCGGCGCGGCCCGGGGGGCGTCGATCAGGGCGGCGGCCTCCTCTGCCGACAGTGGCAGCGCGCGATAGGCCCGATCACCCAGCAGTTCGATGATCGGGCCCGACAGCCCGAATTCGATGACCGAGCCGAACGCCGGATCGTCCTGTACCCGCAGCACGCAGCCGACCCCTTTGGGGGCCATCCGCTGGATATGCAGGAGCGGGTCGCCGCACAATTCCACCAAGTCACGGTAGGCCTGACGGACCGCTTCCGGCCGCCACAAGTCCAATCGCACCCAACTCATATCGGGCCGCCGCCGCCAGCTCTCGTTCGTCGCCTTTGCGGCCACCGGAAACCCGAGTTCGCCGGCGGCGGCCACCGCCGAATCGGCATCGCGGACCGCGCGGAAGTCGACGACGGAGATTCCGTAGCAGGCAAGGAGTGCGACTGTCTCGTCGTCGGCCAGCCGGCGGCCGCCACCGGAATCGCCCATCCAGCGAGCCATCAACGCGACCGCACGTTCGCTGTCGATCCCGGCCGGCCGGCACAGATCGGCTTCCGGCCGCGTGGTGCCGTCGTGCCCCGGAGTTACCGGGCGATCGCGCCAGCGCGCATAACGCTGTACCCGGGCCAGTGCCCGCACCGCACGCGCCGGATCCGGGAACGACGGGATGGAGCCGCGGATGGCCGCAGCCCCGGGGCCACGCACCGCGAGCAGATCGGGAATGCCGTCCCCGCCGGCGAAGGTGGTGAGTACCGGCTTATCACCGGATACGGTGGCCACCGCGGTGCGGATCGCTTCCGCGTAACCCGTCTGCGGCACCGGGATCGGGGGCGCGAAAATAACGATCACCGCGTCGGTTTCGTCCGCGCGCAAGGCCGCGGTGACGGCGGTGAGGTAATCCTCGGGCGTTGCCTGCGGCCCGAGGTCCACCGGTTCCGCGGCACTCAGACCCTCGCTACGTGCGGCGTCGGCGGTGAGCCAGTTGAGGGCCGTGCTATTTCCCACGATCGCCGGGCGTGGACCGCGCGGTAGCGGTTGGTAGCCCAGAAGCGCCGCGCAGTCGAACATCTCCGAGATCGACTCCGCCTGAACGACACCGGACTGTGCGAACAGGTCACGGACTACGGCGCGGTCCAGTTCTCCGCCCGAATCCCCGCGTGCCGCCAGCCGGCTCGGACTCACGGCCACGATCGGCTTGTTCCGCGCGACCCGGCGTGCGATCCGGGAGAACTTCCGCGGGTTACCGAAACTTTCCAGGTACAGCAGGATCACATCGGTATCGGCATCGGTATCCCAATACTGCAGGAGGTCGTTACCGGAGACGTCGGCGCGATTACCGGCGGATACAAAGGTGGACAGGCCCAGGTTCCGGGTCGCTGCCTCGGCCAGGATCGCCACGCCCAAAGGGCCCGACTGGCAGAAGAAGCCGATTCGCCCGCGACCGGGTAACACCGAGGCCAAGGTTGCGTTGAGGCCGATCGCGGGATCTGTGTTGGCGATACCGAGAGCGCTGGGACCGACCACCCGCATCCCGTGGCCACGGGCAGCCGCGACCAGCCCCGCTTCGGGCCCGCGGCCCTGTTCCCCCGTTTCACTGAATCCGGCCGACAACACCAGCAGACCCTTGACGCCCTTGGCCATACAGTCGTCGAGCACCGAACCGATCTCGGCCGCCGGCACCGCCACCACCGCCAGATCCACCTCCTCGGGGATATCCCGCACCGTCGGATAGGCGTGCACCCCACGCACCGAACGGCGGCCGGGATTCACGGGATATACGGCACCGTGGTACGAACCGTCGAGCAGATTCGCCAAGACCACCCCACCGACCCGCCCCGTACTGGGGGTGGCACCGATAACCGCCACCGAACGCGGCGCGAGTAGATTGCCGACGCTGCGGGCCTCCGAGGCCCGTTCGCGCGCGTTCCGGACCGAACGCAGCGCCTCGGTGGGATCGATGGCGAATTCGAGGTGCAGTACCGATCCGTCACGGCTGCGTTCCACCTGGTAACCGGCTTCCCGGAACACGGTGACCATTACCGTGTTCTCCGCGAGTACCTCCGCGACGAAGGTTTCGATCCCGTTCTCCGCGGCCGCCCCCGCCAGATGCTCCAGCAGAATCGAACCGAGGCCGCGGCCCTGGTGACCGTCCGCCACGACGAAGGCCACCTCCGCGGAACGCTTGCCTGAACGGTCGAGCAGTTCGTACCGGCCCACAGCGATGATCGAATCCCCGAGCACGACCACCAGACCGACCCGATCGCGATAGTCGACATGGGTAGTGCGGTACAGGTCCTTCGGGGAGATCCGGGGGTAGGGCCCGAAGTAGCGGAGATATCGGGTGCGTTCGGAAAGTGCGGTGTGGAACCGCTGCAGTTCGTCGGCGTCCGCGGGAGTGATCGGACGCAATCGCACCACACCGCCGTCGGAGGCCAGGACGTCGGCGTGCCAGTGCTGCGGCGCGGGGGCCGGGTCGTCGGGAACGGTTTCCGATTCAGTCACGCGGGTCCTCCGGATCCAGGCCGAGCGGGCCGAAGCACGCGCGGCGGGTGGCGAGGACGGCGGTATCGACCGCACGCTGTGCGCGATCGATCCGGGCGTCCCCGGTTTCCGCGGTCCCCCCTGGACCGTCCCAGCGCTGGAACGCGATATCCACACCGTCGCCCATCGTGCGGGGCGGCGATATCCGCGGCCTTTCGGTGTGCACGAGATCGATCCAATCCTGCGGTATCGCGGTCGCCGGGTCCACCGGACGGTCCAGAGCGAGTGCCAGGAGCTGGGTCCACGCCCGCGGCACCACTCGAACCAAGCCGTACCCGCCGCCACCGACCGCCAGCCAGCGGCCCTCGGCATACCGATCGGCCAGATCCCGCATGGCGGCAAAGGCGGCTACCTGTCCCTCGATACCGAGTTCGAGATCGGCCAGCGGATCCTCCCGGTGGGTGTCGACTCCGCACTGGCTGACGATCAGCTGCGGACGGAACGCCGCTATCGCACCGGGTACGACCGCATGGAAGGCGCGTAACCATTGCGGGTCGCGGGTGCCCGGTAACAGCGGAAGGTTGATCGCAGTGCCGTCACCGGATCCGCTGCCCGTTTCCTCCGGCCACCCCGTATTCGGCCACAGCGTCGCGGGGTGCTGGTGGATCGAGACAGTGAGTACGCGCGGATCCCGGTAGAACGCGTGCTGGACGCCGTCGCCGTGGTGGACGTCCACGTCGAGGTAGGCGATCCGGTCGAAACCGTGGTCGAGCAGCCAGGAGATCGCCACCGCGACGTCGTTGTAGACGCAGAAGCCGGCCGCCCGCCCCGGCATGGCATGGTGCATTCCGCCGCCGATACTCACCGCACGCCGGGTGGTTCCCGCCGCGATCGCCCTGGCTGCGGCCAGCGTGCCGCCCACGATCACCGACGAGGCCTCGTGCATCCTGGGGAATACCGGGTTGTCGGTGGATCCGAGACCGTAGGGCGGGTCCACCGGTTCCTCGCCGGGTGCCGCTGCGGGCACTGCCCGGCGTACCGCCTCGATGTAGTCCCCGGTGTGCACGCGGAGCAGCTCGCCGGTATCGGCCGCGGCCGGCTCCAGCGTTTCGATACCGTCCAGTACACCGAGCGCATGCGCCAGCGTCATGGTGTACCGCAGCCGGGCCGGTTTCATCGGGTGCTCGGGCGTCCAGGAGTACTCGAGAAACCTGTCGGTCCACACGACGGTCGCCGCATGCGGGTCGTCGCATCGTGCCTGCGGTGCTGAAGTGGCCATGATCGCAACCGTATCGGGAAGGGCGGGACCCCATCCGACGTTGTCATGCAGTAGAAATACATGTATGTGCGACAGCGGTGCCGAACCGCGCGCCGCCGGTTTTCCCATCGCGTCACGCGACCCGCTCCGTCCGACCGGGGTCGCTGGTGCGCAGGTAGAATTCGTGCCGACGAAGGGGCAACAGTGAAGGATCTGGTCGACACCACGGAGATGTATCTCCGTACCATCTACGACCTCGAGGAGGAGGGCGTAGTACCCCTGCGCGCCCGGATCGCGGAGCGCCTCGAGCAGAGCGGGCCGACCGTGAGCCAGACCGTGGCACGGATGGAGCGCGACGGGCTGCTCCTGGTCGCGGGTGACCGGCATCTCGAGCTGACCGACAAGGGGCGCAGCATGGCGGTCGCCGTGATGCGCAAACACCGGCTGGCCGAACGGCTGCTCGTCGATATCATCGGTCTCGACTGGCAGAACGTGCACGCCGAGGCCTGCCGCTGGGAACATGTGATGAGCGAGGATGTCGAGCGGCGGCTGGTCGAGGTGCTCAATCACCCCACCACCTCTCCGTACGGCAACCCCATCCCCGGTCTGGACGAACTCGGTATCAATGCCGCCGATCTGCTCGAGGAACCGCTGAAGCGGCTCTCCGAGCTGCCACAGGGCCGTACTCACGCCGTCGTGGTGCGGCGGCTGGCCGAACATATCCAGACCGATCCGGAAGTGATCGGCCGGCTGCGGGAGGCCGGTGTCGTACCCGATGCCCGCGTAACGGTCGAGAGCAAGCCGGGGGCCGTGGTGATCACCGTTCCGGGACACGGGGGTTTCGAACTTCCCGATGAAATGGCCCACGCCGTCCAGGTGAAGCTGGTCTGATCCATGAAGCTTCTGGTCACCGGCGGTGCCGGTTATGTGGGTGGGGTGTGCGCGCTCGTCCTGCGGGAGCAGGGACACGACGTGGTCGTGGTGGACGATCTGTCGACCGGTAATGCGGACGGGGTGCCGGCGGGGGTCGAATTCGTCGAAGGTGATATGGCGCAGATCGCGCCGGATCTGCTGCGCACCCGGCGCTTCGACGGTGTTCTGCATTTCGCGGCGCAATCGCTGGTCGGTGAATCGGTGCAGCAGCCGGAGAAGTACTGGCACGGCAACGTGGTCAAAACCCTCACACTGCTCGAGGCCATCCGGGAGACCGGAACTCCGCGGCTCGTGTTCTCCTCGACCGCGGCGGTGTACGGCGAACCGGAGCAGGTCCCGATCACCGAAGATTCCCCCACTCGGCCGACCAATCCCTACGGTGCGTCCAAACTCGCCATCGATCACGCGATCACGTCGTATTCGGTGGCGCACGGCTTGGCCGCCACGAGTTTGCGCTATTTCAACGTGGCCGGTGCCTACGGCGGCCTCGGCGAGAACCGGGTGGTGGAAACCCATCTGATCCCGCTGGTGTTGCAGGTCGCGGCGGGCCATCGGGATTCCATCTCGGTGTTCGGAACCGATTGGCCCACGCCGGATGGCACGGCGGTGCGCGATTACATCCACATTCTGGATCTGGCGCAGGCGCATCTGCTGGCCCTGGAAACCGCTACCGCGGGCACCCACCGGGTGTTCAACCTCGGCAGCGGTACCGGGTTCTCGGTGCGCGAGGTGATTTCGGCATGCCGGCGGGTCACCGGCCGGCCGATCACCGCGGTGGACGCGCCCCGCCGCGCGGGTGATCCGGCGGTGCTCATCGCCTCCAGTCAGCGGGCGGTCGACGAGCTCGGCTGGCAACCCGAGCACAACGATCTCGACGAGATCGTTTCCGCCGCGTGGGCATATCTGCAGAGCCTCGGCTCTCGGGCGCACAGCGCCCGCTGATCCCGGTACACCGTTCACCACTGTGCGGCGTCCATATCCACGCCGAGCGTGGCGGCACAGTCCTTGCCGCACCGCGCCAGGTCGCGGAGGCGCTCCGGGCGCATCCCGGCCTCCAGCGCGGTGTGCAGGAGGGTAGCCATGGAATGGTGCGGGTCCGCGTCGAGGGCGGCGTCCAAGGCGATCCCGGCGAGTGGACCGTCGCCGCGGGCGTAGGCGAAATAGCCGAGGAGCATGGCTGTTTCGGCACGGTCGGCGCCGCCGAGCGCCCGCGCCAGCCGGGACCACACCTGCTCGGCGGCCTCGGCGTGCACGGTGGCGGCGAGCGCGAACATGCAGTCGCGTAGCCCCCTGTCGCGTAATGCCACCGCGAGATCGGCGAGTTCGCGCGCCGCGAGATCGGCACCGGATTCGGTGTTCGAGATCAACCAGAGCACGGTGACGAGTTCGCCGCGCAGGAATCCGATCGGGTCCTCCCGGCGGGCGGCCGCGGCGTACCGATCCTTGGCCCGGGCCTGCGCCGCACCCAGCTCGGCCGAAACCTGGGCACACAATGCGGGATCCGGTGCGATCAGCGCGGTGAGTTCGCCACGGCACCGCCGGATCGGCCGGCCGTCCAGGACCCGATTCAGCGTCACTCGGGAGGCCACCGGATCGGCGATCAGCCCGCGCCTGCCCGGCTCGGTGAGACTCCACCAGGGCCGGCCGCCACCGATCGAGTTGACCGCCCATACGGCCCGTACCGGGACGGCGGCGGCCGCCATCCGGCGCTGCAGTGCAATGAGGACCGGGACCGGTTGCGCCGGCGACGCTTCCGGGTCCGGCAATTCTTCGTCGACGAGGACGACGAGCACTCCCACCACACCGGGCCGGCCGCATACCCGCGATACCGCCGCGGCAACGGTGCCTTCATCGGACGCCCGCCCGGTGTCGGGCTGCCGGAGATCGCACCGGACCACGAGGTCGATGACTGCGCTGTCCGGTGCACCGGGTACAGCACACAGCACAGCCAGCACGAGCGAACGTTCGGGACGGAAACCGAGCATGGCGGGAATCGCCGCGATGAGATCGCCCGGATCGTCGAGCCGGGCCGGAGCAGGCCGGGTCAACCGTTCGTATTCACCGGTCGTTCCCTCGGCGCAGCGGAGCAGTGAGGACCCGGCCGGATTGCCGGCCCGGACAGGTGGCCGCCCGGGCTCGGCTTCTGTCGGCGCGGCCGGCCGAGCGGCCAGCGCCCGGGCGGTCGGGCAACGGCCACCTGTGCCGGTTCCGGTGGCTGCCCTGCCCGCGGGGGCCGGCCGCGAATGATCGGGTGCGTCGATCGGGGCGGCGGGAGATTGTGAGACGGAGGTCGCTGCGGGTGTCATGAGCCGATCATGCAGCGGGAGTTCTCCCTGCTCGCCGCCGCGAGCTGGGACGATGCGGCAACCAGACAAGTCTGTGGATAACTTCTGGTTTGTGTACGGATTCGGCTGTCCGGGGACCGGGTATGCGGTTCTGAGAAACCCTCGGGGCCGAAAACAGTACGTCCGTGCGAGGGCTGTGCCACACTCCCTTCGTTCACCGGCCGCCCACCACCCCGATCCGGAATCGAGGCCGCTCGGGGCCGGGAATTCACCGGCGGCGGCGGCTGTTGTCACCGCAGAGAGCCGATGCACGGCCCCGCGTGGTCGTTCATCGTCATGGGGGACAATAAAGTGTGATTCGCGGCTCGCGATGCGGCAGCGGACACAGCAGTTGCCCGACCGGCCGCCGACGGATCGCGCAGGAAGGAGTACGCGATGGATTACGAGTCGCGAATGTACGAACTGGAGTTCCCCGCTCCGCAGCTGTCATCCGACGACGGCTCCGGGCCGGTTCTGGTGCACGGCCTCGAGGGGTACTCCGACGCCGGCCACGCCGTCCGGCTTGCGACCACCCATCTGCGGGAAAGCCTCGAAAGCGAACTGGTCGCGTCGTTCGATGTCGACGAACTGCTCGACTACCGGTCGCGACGCCCGCTGATGACCTTCAAAACCGATCATTTCGCCGATTACGCCGAACCCGAGCTCAATCTTTGGGCCGTGCGCGATACCGCGGGCACACCGTTCCTGCTCCTCGCCGGGATGGAACCCGACCTGCGCTGGGAGAAGTTCACCACCGCGGTGCGGCTGCTGGCCGAACAGCTCGGGGTGAGCCGCAGTATCGGCCTCAGTGCCATTCCGATGGCGATCCCGCATACCCGTCCGCTGGGGGTGACGGCGCACTCCTCCAACCGCGACCTCATCCCGGACAACCAGCGTTGGCCCGGTGAACTACAGGTTCCGGCCAGCGCCTCCACCCTGCTGGAGTACCGGATGGCCCAGCACGGCCACGAATCGCTGGGGTTCTCGGTGCACGTCCCGCACTATCTGGCGCAGACGTCCTACCCCGAGGCCGCGCAGACCTTGCTCGAACATCTCGGCGAGAACTCCGGGCTGCAATTCCCGCTGGCGGCCCTCGGAGAGGCCGCGGCGCGTGTCCGTGAGCAGGTCAACGAACATATCTCCGGCAATGCCGAGGTGGAGACGGTCGTCCAAGCGCTGGAGCGCCAGTACGACACCTTCGTCACCGCTCAGGAACGCCAGTCCAGTTTGCTGGTCGGTGAGGGTGAACTGCCCAGCGGGGAGGAACTGGGTGCCGAGTTCGAACGCTTCCTCGCCGAACAGGGTGGCTACTCCGACGACGAGCAGAACTGAGCGAGCCGATCACCGGCACACGACCACCGTGCCGGTGTCCGGGACCGGGCACGACGTAGGGTGTCCCGGGTGGATCTGACCGAGCTGCTGGAGATACCGGGAACCGACGCCGACGCACTGTACGAGTCGTTCGCGATATGGGCAGCCGATCAGGGCACACCGCTGTATCCGGCGCAGGACGAGGCGCTGATGGAACTGGCGTCCGGTTCCCATGTCATCCTCTCCACCCCGACCGGTTCGGGTAAATCACTGGTCGCCGTCGGCGCGCACCTGTTCGCCCTGGCGGGCGGCCGGCGTACCTATTACACCGCACCCATCAAGGCGCTGGTGAGCGAGAAATTCTTCGCGCTGTGCGAGGTGTTCGGCGCCGAACGGGTGGGTATGGTGACCGGCGACGCGGCGGTCAACCCGACCGCACCGATCATCTGCGCCACCGCCGAAATCCTGGCCAACCTCGCGCTGCGCGAAGGCGCGAGCGCCGATATCGGCCAGGTGGTGATGGACGAATTCCATTTCTACGCCGACCCCGACCGGGGCTGGGCCTGGCAGGTACCGCTACTGGAACTACCACACGCCCAGTTCCTGCTGATGTCCGCGACGCTCGGCGAGGTCGATTTCTTCGCGACCGACCTCGAACGGCGTACCGGCCGCAATGCTGCGGTGGTGGCCGGGACCGAACGCCCGGTGCCGCTGAGCTTCTCCTACGCCCGTACACCGATCACCGAAACCCTCACCGAACTGGTGACCACCCACCAGGCACCGGTCTATGTCGTCCATTTCACCCAGGCCGCCGCGCTGGAACGCGCGCAAGCGCTGACCAGTGCGAACTTCGCCAGCCGGGCCGAAAAGGATGCGATCGCCGAGGCGCTCGGGGAGTTCCGGTTCTCCTCCGGCTTCGGCCGGACACTGTCGCGACTGATCCGGCACGGGATCGGTGTGCACCATGCGGGAATGCTGCCCAAGTACCGGCGTCTGGTCGAACGTCTCGCGCAGGACGGACTGTTGAAAGTCGTCTGCGGTACCGACACTCTCGGAGTGGGCATCAACGTGCCGATCCGTACGGTGTTGCTGACCGGGCTCACCAAGTTCGACGGTGTCCGGACCCGGCGGCTCAAGGCCCGCGAGTTCCATCAGATCGCCGGCCGCGCCGGGCGGGCGGGTTACGACACGATGGGCACCGTGGTGGTGCAGGCACCCGAGCACGAGGTCGAGAACGCCCGGCTGCTGGCGAAAGCCGGTAACGATCCGAAGAAAATGCGTAAGGTGCAGCGCCGCAAGCCGCCCGAGGGTTTCGTGTCGTGGAGCGAGGAAACCTTCCAGCGTCTGGTCACCGCCGCGCCCGAACCCATGGTGTCGCGGTTCGCGGTAACCAACGCCATGCTGCTGAATGTGATCGCCCGCCCGGGCAACTGTTTCGAGGCGATGCGCCACCTGCTGGAGGACAATCACGAACCGCGGCCGGCGCAGCGGCGCCATATTCTGCGGGCCGTGCGGTTGTATCGGGCACTGCGAGACGCGGGAGTGGTGCAACAGCTGCCGGAACCCGACGCGCAGGGCCGTTATGCCCGTCTCACCGTGGATCTACAGCGCGATTTCGCCTTGGACCAGCCGCTGTCGCCGTTCGCGCTGGCGGCGTTCGAACTACTCGACCGGGATTCGCCGAGTTATGCGCTGGATATGGTCTCGCTGGTCGAGGCCACGCTCGAGGATCCGCGCCAACTGCTGATGGCCCAGCAGCACAAGGCCCGGGGTGAGGCGGTGGCCGAGATGAAGGCCGACGGGATCGACTACGACGAGCGGATGGAACTGCTCGAGGAGATCACCTGGCCGAAACCGCTGGCGGAACTGATCGAAGCCGCCTACGAGACCTACCGGGCCGGGCACCCTTGGCTGTCGGAGTTCGCACCGTCTCCGAAATCGGTGGTCCGCGATATGGTCGAACGGGCGATGACCTTCACCGAGCTGATCTCCTATTACGAGTTGGCCCGGTCGGAAGGTGTCGTCCTGCGGTATCTCGCCGACGCCTATCGGGCGTTGCGGCGCACCGTGCCGGAGGCGGCCCGGACCGAGGAATTGGACGATCTCACCGAATGGCTGGGCGAACTGGTGCGTCAGGTGGATTCGAGCCTGCTCGACGAATGGGAGCAGCTGACGGGTGCGGGCGCCGAAACCGATGCCGGGCAGCTCGCGTTCGGTGCCGAAACCGTCCGTCCCATCACGGCCAACGAACGCGCCTTCAAGGTGATGGTGCGCAATGCGATGTTCCGCCGGGTCGAACTGGCGGCCCGCCGCCGCTGGTCCGAACTGACGGATCTGTCCCCGGGCCCGGACTGGGCGGCCGATCTCGAACCCTATTTCGCCGAATACGACGGTATCGGCACCGGCCCGGACGCCCGCGGTCCGCAGCTTTTCCGGATCGAGACACGCCCCGGTTTCTGGCAGGTACGGCAGATCATCGACGACCCGGCCGGTGATCACGGCTGGGCGATTGTCGCCGCCGTGGACCTGGCCGAATCCGATGCCGCGGGCGATGTGGTGTTCGACGAGGTCACGGTGGTGTCCGGGTGACCGCCGAGAACGGATGAGCGAGGTCGAGGCGTCGTGACGGCGGAATTCACCGGCCGGCATGTGCTGGCCGAATTCGGCGGGGTCGACGGTACGCTGTGCGACGATCTCGACCGGCTCACGGCAGCCCTGCACGCGGCGCTGACCACCGCGGGCGTCACCATCTGCGAAATGGTGAGCAAGCAGTTCGAACCGCACGGGGTCACCGTGCTGGCGTTGCTGGCCGAATCACATGCTTCCCTGCATACATACCCGGAGAGCGGCGATATCTTCGTCGATGTCTTCACCTGCGGTACCTCCGCTGACAGCGCCGAAGCCGTCGCCGAGTACCTGCGCGCCGCATTGTCCCCGCGCAGGGTGCAGATTTCCACAGTACGGCGCGGCCGAGCACCTGTGCGCGACCGGGACGGGGCCGGAGGCATCGGCGGATGATTCGCCGACCGTGCCGTCTGTCCCGGCCATAGGCGCCTTCGCCCGCCCCGGCCGGCGGCCGCGTCGATCGGTCCCGGCCCGCGTCGGTGGGCACAGGCTTGTCCCGTACCGGTGACAGGCTTCCACTCCCGGTTCGATTCACCGAGGGCCACGGTGGGTGCGCGGCGAGCCGGTCACCCGACAGCCGGATGCATCGGCGAGCCCGTCCTGGGCACTACCGGCCGAGCACTGCCGGGATCGGTCGGCTCAGCCGGTCGCGGAGGCAGCGAGCATGTAGGCCATCCCGAGGTCCATGATCACGTGCGGTAGTACTCCGAGGGGGAAACCGCGCCCCGGCGAGGCCGGATGCGCCGCCCACCACACACGGCCTCCGCGCAGCGCCGTCACCGCTACCGCGACCGCATCGCCCAGGAACAACAGCGCGAGGACGGTCACCGGCACCACCCCCGGACCGCCGCCGTGCCCGGCCGCGGAATGTCCGGACATGGTCGCCAGCATCACCCCGGCCGCGGCGAGGTGATAACCGAGCGCGCCGGCCCGGCCCGCGCCGGCTGCGCGATCCCGCACGATCCGTGCCGCCGACAGCAAACCGAATACCAGCGTCATGGCGAGCAGCACTCCGTGCAATGCGTGAGCGTGCACCTGGGCGGGAAACAGCACCATGACCGACATCACAGCGCACATCAACAGGTGCGCCGCATCCGATTCGTGGTCGCCGTCCGTACTTCCGCAGCCCGCGCCGGCCGGGGCCGGCCGACCCGCGCGCGCCGGCCTGGGCATCACCCGGACCAGCACAACGGCGGCCGCGGCGGCGAAAGCGAGTGCGGCACACACCCGCACCGCCGTCTGATCGAGACCGAATTCGACCATGCCGCATTGCCTTTCGCGAAGATAGCACCTGCAAACATCGTCGCACGGCATCCCGTGCGAGGGCACGAGTTCGATCGGAACGGATTCGACCGGCACGCCGCACCTCCGCTCGGCTGCCCGACGTGCCCGATTCGCCCGTGGCACGGTGGCGCAGCCTCCCGGCCGTCGATCGCGTGGCGACCCGCTGCGACCGCCGCCGGTGGCTGCCCGGGGTTTCGTTACGCTGGTTGTCGCAATGACCAGGACTTCAGTCACTCACCGGGAGCTTCGTACCCGGTTGGCCTCACTCACCCTCCGCGACCAACACCGGCTGCGCAAACAGCTGGACCGGGTACGCGGCGGCGATCTCGCCCGGATCGAATCCGAGATCGGTACCGCCGAACAACGCGTCGCGGCGCGGCGCGCGGCGCTTCCCGCGATCACCTACCCGGAGCAACTCCCGGTGACGGCGCGGCGCGCCGATATCGCCGCCGCCATCGCCGCCAACCAGGTGGTGGTCGTCGCCGGGGAGACCGGCTCCGGTAAGACCACACAGCTCCCGAAGATCTGCCTCGAATCGGGCCGGGGTATCCGCGGGGCGATCGGGCACACCCAGCCGCGCCGGCTGGCGGCCCGTACGGTCGCGGAGCGGATCGCCACGGAACTGGGCACCGAACTGGGTGACGCGGTCGGCTATACCGTGCGGTTCACCGATCAGGCCGCCGAGCACACATTGGTCAAACTGATGACCGACGGAATCCTGCTCGCGGAGATCCAGCGCGACCGCATGTTGTGGGCCTACGACACGATCATCATCGACGAGGCCCATGAGCGCAGCCTCAATATCGACTTCCTGCTCGGTTATCTGAAGCAGCTGCTACCGCGCCGGCCGGACCTGAAGATCATCATCACCTCGGCCACCATCGACCCGGAGTTGTTCGCCCGGCATTTCGCGGACGAGGCGGGTAATCCGGCGCCGATCGTCGAGGTGTCGGGCCGCTCGTATCCCGTCGAGCTCCGGTATCGCCCGCTGGCACTGCCGGTTGCGGCGGCTACCGACGACGACGAGGACCGCGCGGTGGATCGTGATCCGGTCGATGCGATCTGCGATGCCGTGGTCGAGCTGTTCGCCGAGGGCGACGGCGATGTGCTGGTATTCCTGTCCGGCGAACGGGAGATCCGCGATACCGCCGATGCCCTCACCGATCTGAAACTCCCCCGTACCGAGATCCTGCCGCTGTACGCGCGGCTGTCGGCAGCCGAACAGCACCGTGTCTTCGCACCGCATACCGGACGCCGGGTGGTCCTGGCGACGAATGTCGCCGAAACCTCGTTGACGGTCCCGGGGATCCGCTACGTCGTCGATCCCGGGACCGCGCGAATCTCCCGGTACTCGATGCGGACCAAGGTACAGCGGCTGCCGATCGAACCGATTTCCCAGGCCTCGGCGCGGCAGCGATCGGGCCGTTGCGGCCGAGTGGCCGACGGTATCTGTATCCGCCTGTACTCCGAGGACGATTTCGACGCGCGCCCGGCGTTCACGGACCCGGAGATCCTGCGCACCAATCTCGCCGCGGTCATCCTGCAGATGACCTCGCTCGGCCTCGGCGATATCGAACGATTTCCGTTCGTCGAGGCACCCGACAGCAGAGCGGTCCGCGACGGTGTCGCGCTGCTCGAGGAGCTCGGCGCGCTGACCCGCCGGCCGGCAGCACCGCGGGCCGGCGGACAGGCCGGTACGCCGTATCACCGCACCCGGGACGACGCGGAAACGTGTCGTGCGGGCTCCACCGAGCCGGGCGCCACCGGCCAACCGGGCATCGGCACCCGGTCCGCCACCGTTTCCTGTGAAGAACCGTCCAGGACCGCTGCTCCGGAAGCGGACCCCGCAGGATCCCGCCCGGGCCGGCGCACCACACAGGCCGGCAGCTCGGCGCAGGGGCATACGCTCACCGCGACCGGGCGCGAAATGGCCCGGCTGCCGGTGGATCCCCGGATGGGCCGCATGCTCGTCGAGGCGCACCGCACCGGCTGCCTGGCCGATGTGCTGGTGATCGTGGCCGCGTTGTCGATCCAGGACGTCCGCGAACGGCCGGCCGATCAGCAGCAGGCCGCCGATACCGCACACGCCCGGTTCAGTGTGCCGAACTCGGACTTCCTGGCCTATCTGCGGCTGTGGGAATACCTCAACGGTCAGCGCCGGAGCCTGTCCGCCAACCGGTTCCGGCGGATGTGCCGGGAGGAGTTCCTGCACTACCTGCGGATCCGGGAATGGCAGGATCTCTACGGCCAGTTGCGCACCATCACCAAGGGGATGGGCTGGTCGCTACACGACGGCTCGGCCGATTCCGCGCCGGCGCAGGGCACCGCCGCCGGAGAAACCTCCGACAGGGCCGGCAATTCCCGGCGCCGGGGCCGCCATACCAGGAAACCGGAGCGCGCAGAGGGCGGCCGTGATACCGCCGGCGCTCGCCCCCACCCCTCCGGCCCGCGGCCGCTCGACGAGATGACACCGGATACCGATCCCTGGGACTCGACGGCAATCCATCAGGCGCTGCTCGCGGGCATGCTGTCGCATATCGGCGTTCGCGAGGCCGAATCCCGTGAGTTCCTGGGCGCGCGCAATGCCAAGTTCATGATCTTCCCCGGGTCCGGGCTGGCCAAGAAACCGCCGCGCTGGGTGATGGCGGCGGAACTGGTGGAAACCTCCCGGCTGTGGGGCCGGATGGCGGCCCGGATCGAACCCGAGTGGGCCGAACGCCTCGCCGGGGAGCTGGTGAAACGCCACTACTCCGAACCGCACTGGTCGTCGCGGCGCGGCACCGCCCGTGCCTACGAACGTGTGACGCTCTACGGGGTTCCGCTGGTCACCGGCCGGCTCGTCGACTACGGCCGGATCGACCCCGAGACCACCCGGGAGCTGTTCCTGCGTCACGCGCTGGTCCAGGGCGAATGGGAGACCCGGCACGAGTTCTTCCACCGCAACCGCGCCCTTCTGGACGATATCGCCGACTTGGAGCACCGGGCCCGCCGTCGCGACATCCTCGTCGACGACGAGGTGCTGTTCGATTTCTACGATCAGCGGATCCCGGCAGATATCGTCTCGGTCCGGCATTTCGATACATGGTGGAAAACCGCCCGGCGCAGCGACCCGCACCAACTCGATTTCACCACCGATGCCGTGGTCAACAAGGGCGCCGACCGGCTGGACCCGGCGGCTTTTCCGGACACTTGGCGGCAGGGCGAGTTGTCGTTCCCACTGACATACCAGTTCGAGCCGGGGCAGGCCGACGACGGTGTCACGGTGCGGATTCCGGTCGCGCAGCTGGCCCATGTCCGGGCGGTCGGATTCGACTGGCTGGTGCCCGGACTGCGAGCGGAGCTGGCCGCGGCGCTCATCAAGACCCTGCCCAAACAGTTACGGCGGACAGTGGTGCCCGCCCCGGATTTCGCCACCGCCGCGCTGGCCGCACTCACCGCCCGCGCCGAACCGTTGCGTACCGGACTGGCCAGGGAACTCACCCGCCTGGCCGGAATCCCCATCACCGCGGCCGATCTGAACCCCGCCGCGCTGCCCGACCATCTGCGCATGACCTTCGCCGCCGTCGACACCGATGGCCGTATTCTGGATACCAGCAAGAGCCTGGCCGAGCTCAGAACCCGGCTGTCCGATCAGGTTTCGGCGTCGGTCGCGGCGGCGACGGCCGGAGCCGAACGGGCCGCCGCCACGGTGTGGACGTCGGAATCGCTGGGCACCCTGCCCGCGACGGTGCGCCGGGAGGTCGCCGGTCAGCCGATCACCGGCTACCCCGCCCTGGTCCCGGAAGCCGGCGGCGTCGCGGTCCGGGTACTCAAGACACCGGGCGAACAAGCCCGGGCCATGCGCGCGGGAACGCGGGCACTGGTCCTGGCCGCGATCCCGACCTCCGCGCGTGCGGTGACCGCCGGCCTGTCGCCGGCGGACCGGTTGGTGCTGAGCCAGAACCCGTACGGGTCGGTGGACGCGCTGGTGGAGGATTGCCGCGCAGCGGCCGCCGATCAGCTCATCGCCGCCGCCGGTGGACCGGTCCGCGACCCGGATCGGTTCGACCGGCTCGTAACGGAGATCCGGCCGAAGTTCAACGAGGTGGTGGGCCGCATAGTCCGCCTGGTGGTCCCGGTACTCGCCGCGGCGCACGAGGTTTCGGCCGCCCTGCCGAAGGTACGGGAATCCGATATCGCCGACGATGTGCGAGATCAGCTGGCGGAACTGGTTTTCGACGGTTTCGTTTCGGAGTGGGGCCCGGCGCGGTTGCGGGAACTCCCCCGCTACCTGCGGGGCGCCGCGGCCCGGCTCGCGGCGCTGCCCGGTTCGGCCGATCGCGACCGCCGCGCCATGGCGGAACTCGATGCGGCGGCCGCTGTCTACGACCGCCTGATCGCCGGTGCGCCGGAATCACGGCGCCGGACGCCCGCGGTCGCCGAAGTCTGGTGGATGCTCCAGGAATTGCGGGTGAGTCTGTTCGCGCAGAAACTCGGCACCCCATATCCGGTATCGGTGAAACGGATCCAGAAAGCAGCGGACACCGCGCGGCGCTGAAGGCGACCACCGCCGCACCACGAGTGGACGTATATCGTTCCCCCGCCGGATCCGGCCCCTGCGCACGGCACGTCGCCGATCGATCGATATGGGGCTCTTTCCCGCGCGCCCTCCATCGGCGGTGGTCGGCGCGGGGCCGAGATCCCGGCCCGCAGTCAGGTGACGTCCCCATCGACCGGCTCGGGCACGATCCCCCGCCGACGGGCCGCGAGCCGGATCACCGTGGCCTGACTCTTCCCGACCGGGAAGCTCGGGCGGTGGTGTGCGACCACACCGGCTCAGTCGTTCGCGGCGACCGCCGCACGCGCCCGGCGTATCTCCCGGATCTCACGTTCGAAATCGTCGGCCGAGGTGAACGATCGATACACCGAGGCGAAGCGCAGATACGCCACCTCGTCCAGTTCGCGTAGCGGCCCGAGTATCGCCAGCCCGACCTCATGGCTCGGCACCTCGGGCGACCCCTTGGCCCGGACGGCGTCCTCCACCTGCTGGGCCAGCAGGTTCAGTGCATCGTCGTCGACCTCGCGGCCCTGACACGCACGGCGCACACCGCGAATCACCTTTTCCCGGCTGAAGGGTTCGGTGACTCCGCTGCGTTTGACCACGGAGAGAATCGCCGTTTCCACGGTGGTGAAGCGGCGGCCACATTCCGGGCATGCGCGTCTGCGGCGAATGGCGGCGCCCTCGTCGGCCAGTCGCGAGTCGACGACCCGGGAGTCGGGGTGTCGGCAGTACGGGCAGTGCATCCGGGGTCCTTCGTCGCTGCGAACGCTCGCGGCCGAACCGGCGGCGGTCGCGGGTCCGGCGAGCGCTGGCACCGGGTGGCTGCCCGGTACCGGGAGAACCGGCGCCAGGCACCGGCTCATCTGCATAACACGTCGAGGATACCGGCACGGGGTGTACTGCGCTTTCCCTCACCCCGGGACGGCGCGCGGACGGGTACACGACCTACCGGACTCCGGCCGCGCCGCCGGGTGCCGCAGGCACCGCCACAACCGGAATTCCGGGCAGTTCCGGAGCGGGCGGCGGCTCGGGGGCGCGCAGATGGGCGAGCGCCAGGAAGCCTGCCACGACCACGGCGGTGAGCAGGGCCGTCACCGCCGTCGCCGCAAAGCCGGCACGGGCACGCTGGACGAGTTCGGCGGGTTCCGGCGCGACGGCCCGGCCCCGGACAGCGGGTCCGATTCGCAGGGCGGCGGGCGCGCGGCTGCCGGACCCCGGCCGCGCGATCGCGGCACAGGGCCGGGATGTACGGCCGGGGTGCGGGAGCCGCACCGGCGACTCGCCCCCACCCGGACGGCGCATTCCGGTGTTCCCCGGCGTGCGGGGATCGGGTGCCGTCCGGCTGGTGACGTCTTCCCACGCACCGGTGCCGGTCACGCTGATCGCAGTGTTCATCGGATGGACCTCCGTGCTGGTCGCTCGCGGAACCTCGGGCGGTATTCGATCAAATGTTCGACGAACTGGTGTTCGATTTCTACCACGCGAAGGGGGATGATGTCAGTAGCAACGCCGGACATACCTCGAACAGATGTTTGATAGATCGCAGCGGCCGGACTAGATTCACTGCACGGTATGAACTTCGGGTACGTCCGGAGCGGATCCGCCCGCCGGGCACGGGTCCACCGGGCGCGGAGACCGACGAGAAAGGGCGGTTGTGGTGAGCCAATCAGACACGGGTGACGGGGCCGAGACCGGCCCCGGCCCCGAGCCGGCGGCTACCGGGGCGGATCTCACCGTGCGTCAGCGCAAAGTGCTCGACGTGATCCGGTCCTCGGTGAGCCTGCGTGGCTACCCGCCCAGCATCCGCGAGATCGGTGACGCCGTGGGGTTGAACTCCACCTCCTCGGTCGCCCACCAGTTGCGCACCCTGGAACGCAAGGGTTATCTGCGCCGCGATCCCAATCGACCGCGCGCAGTGGATGTACGCGGTATGGACGAAGCCGTCCGTTCTGTCACCACCTTGGCACCTGCCGATACCGTGGGTGCGGCACCGGCCACCGAGGACAGCAACGCCGATCAGCCCGTCCCCACCTACGTACCGGTACTCGGACGGATCGCCGCTGGTGGCCCTATCCTGGCCGAACAGGCGGTGGAGGACGTGTTCCCGCTACCCCGCGAACTGGTCGGCGACGGCTCGCTGTTCCTGTTGCGGGTGGTCGGCGAGTCCATGGTCGACGCCGCGATCTGCGACGGCGACTGGGTGGTGGTGCGCCAGCAGAACGTGGCCGACAACGGCGATATCGTCGCCGCGATGCTCGACGGCGAGGCCACGGTGAAAACGTTCAAACGCAGCGGTGAGGATGTCTGGCTGATGCCGCACAACCCACTGTTCGAACCGATCCCGGGTAACGACGCACGCATCCTCGGCAAGGTCGTCACGGTGATCCGCAAGATCTGAGCGCCCACATCCCTGCGAGGTCACGGTGAAGCACCCGGAGGGATGTGGTCGCCGGCACCGGAAACCTTCCCGTTCGGGTGGCACGGCCGGCCCGCGACGGGACCGCTCGCAGGGCTCGCCGGCCCGGTAGACGGAGCACCGGGTGCGGCGGCAACGGAACGAGGTGAACTCGTATGGCCTGCCACAGCGTTCCTTTCGCGCGCCCACACCGCAGCACCGAGGACATCGGACCGCCGGAGTTGGTGTGGTACGCGGCCTACGGGTCGAACGCGGACCCGGACCGCCTGACCTGTTATCTCCTCGGCGATACCCCGGAGGGCGCGACAGCTGCGCCCGGCACTGTATCGGGTGCGGATGGTCCCGGCCGACCGCCGATTCGCGGTTGCCGGGACCGGACACCGCCGGCCCGGTCGATCGGAATCGTTCTGCCCGGAGTGCTCTATTTCGCCACCGAATCGGCGATCTGGACCGGCGGCCGAGCCTTCTACGATCCCGCAACGCGGGCCGAAACACCCGCTCGCGCCTACCTGCTCACCCGCGCCCAGTTCAGCGATATCGCCGCGCAGGAGATGTATCGGCCGCCCGGCACCGATCTGGACCTCACCGAGGCACTCCGTACCGGCCGATCACGGTTCGGCCCCGGCCGCTACGAAACCCTGGTGTGCCCCGGTTCTCACGAGGGTGTGCCGATCGTGACGTGCACCGCCGACCGGCGCTGGCGCGACCTCCCCGGTAACCCGCCGGCACCGGCTTATCTACGCCGGATCGCGATCGGCCTGCGTGCGGCGCACCGCTGGTCCGATACCGATACGGCCGTCTATCTCGCCACCCGCCCGGGCGCGGCGGGGTATTGGACCCCGCGCACGGTTGCCGAACTACTTCGCGACGACTGACCGGGCCGGCGGGTGCTGCCTGCCACCGCGAGGCCCGCGCAGACGTGGAACGACGAGTGCGCGTCTGCACTTCGGCCGGCTGCTGTCCGCCGGCCTCGTTCTGGGAAGGCTCTTCTCCTGCGGCGATGGCGACACCTCCCAGCGTGGCCTGGGGGCCTTCTCGCGGTGACCGGTCAAGACCGGGGGCTCGTTTGCTCGCGCGCTTCCAGCGCCACCGAGATCGCCTGCGCTCCTACCTTGATCAGCTGGGCATAGCGCTCCCGGTCGGCCGGACCGACCTCGGCTCGCAGCGGGCCGAACTGAACTTCGTACGGCACCTCGTCGCCGCGGAACACCGGAGCGGAGACGTAGCTGACCGGAAGCGATCGGGGGGTCGCGATATCGGCTGTGGTATAGGCCCGCGAGGTCAGGCGGGAGAGCTGGCGCAGCAGTTTCGCGCGCAGGGCCGGCTGCAGGAGTTCGGCACCGAGCGCGCCGAACAGTTCGGTGAGAACATCGACCAGCCCGGCATCGTCATCCTTCGGGCGGAACATCGCGAATCCGTGTGTGGTGACGAAATAGAGGAGATCTCGCGCGCCTTCACGACCGGCCGCCGAACGCAACCACCGTTCCCGTTCACCGGCCGGCCGCCACGGCATCACCGCCGCCCCGGCCGGGTATGCGAGCGGAATCGACTGCCCCACCGACAGGCCCGGCACGATCGTCTCGCCCGCATAATGTTTCGCGACGATGGTGAGCCGATCGCCGGCGATCCGGCTCACTGTCGCCCCGCATCCGGCCGCCTCCGCCAGAGCGGCGAGTTCGGCGCCGACTGCCCCGCCCGCCTCGACGGCTTCGGTGCCGGCCAGCCGGGACAGGGCCGGCCCCGGGCGGTAGGCCAAGCTCGCATCGCGGGTCACCCACTGCGCGGCGCACAGTTCGGCGAGTACGGCCGTCACCGTGGCCCGCGCCAGCGAGAGCTGGTCCACGATCTCGGTCACCGTGAGCGCGCGCGGTGACTCCGCGAGCAGTTCGACCACCGCCACCACCCGCCGGGTGGGCGGGGATCCCGAAGCCGTCATCTCGATCTGCTCCCTTGTCGCAGGCCCGGAGGGGCCCTACACTGCATCGACTATTCGGTATCAATTTGTCGAATATTCGTCATCAGCGTAGTAGACCTTCAGGAGGAGCCCAATGATTCTGGACAGGTTCCGGCTCGACGACCGAGTCGCCATAGTCACCGGCGCCGGACGCGGCCTCGGCGCCGCGATCGCGCTGGGCTTCGCCGAGGCCGGTGCGGACGTAGTGATCGCCGCCCGTACCGAAACCGATCTCGACGCGGTCGCCGGCCAGATCCGCGACCTGGGCCGACGAGCCCACACCGTGGTGGCCGACCTCTCCGATGCCGACGCCTGCGCCGCATTGGCCGGCACCGCCGCGGCGGAATTCGGCCGGCTCGATATCGTGGTGAACAATGTCGGCGGGGCCATGCCGAAACCCCTGCTCGAGACTTCCCCGGAAACCATGACCGAGGCATTCGAGTTCAATGTCGCCAATGCCCACGCCCTGATCCGGGCCGCCGTACCGGTCATGCTGGATACCGCCGACGGCGGGTCGATCATCAATATCACCTCGACCATGGGCCGCCTGCCCGGCCGGGCCTTCGCCGCCTACGGCACCGCGAAGGCCGCGCTCGCGCACTACACCCGGCTGTCCGCAATGGATCTGTGCCCGCGTATCCGGGTCAACGCCATCGCCCCCGGCTCCATCGCGACGTCCTCGTTGAAAGTGGTCGCCGACGACGACAACCTGCGCGGCGCACTGGAGAAAGCGACCCCGCTGGGCCGGATCGGCGATCCGGCGGATATCGCTGCCACTGCCCTGTTCCTGGCCTCCCCGGCGGGCGGCTACCTGACCGGCAAGGTGATCGAAACCGACGGCGGACTGATCGCCCCGAATCTCGATATGCCGATCCCGGATCTGTGAGGTGACATCATGACCTATCGCGTCGTGCACTGGGGCACCGGCAATGTCGGCAGACACGCCCTGGCCGGCATCATCGGCGACCCGCGACTCGAGCTCGTCGGCGTCCGAGTGTCCAGCAGCGAAAAGGAGGGTCGCGACGCCGGTGAGCTCGCCGGCCTGGAGATCCGGACGGGTATATCGGCGACCACCGATACGGCGGCGCTGCTCGCCACAAAACCCGATGTGGTGGTCTACACCGCCATGACCGATAACCGGCTCATGGAGGCTCTCGGTGATCTGCGGACGATTCTGTCGGCGGGAATCGATATTGTGGCCAGCGCACCGGTGTTCCTACAGTATCCGTGGAAAGTCCTCCCGGACGACCTGCTGCGCCCCGTCGAGGAGGCCGCGGCGGCGGGCGGCGCCTCGCTGTTCGTCAACGGTATCGATCCGGGGTTCGCGAACGATCTCCTGCCCCTGGCGCTCGCGGGTACCTGCCGCCGGGTCGACCGGATCCGCTGCATGGAGATCGTCGACTACGCCACCTACGACAATGTGGCCGTGATGTTCGACATCATGGGCTTCGGAAAGCCCCTGGACGAAACCCCCATGCTGCTCCAGCCCGGGGTGTTGTCGCTGGCCTGGGGCAGTGTGGTGCGGCAGTTGGCGGCCGGGCTCGGGGTGGAGTTGGACAGTGTCACCGAAACCCATGAAAGGATTCCCGCGCCGGAGGATTTCACTGTCGCCGCGGGCGCGATCGCGGCCGGCACCACCGCCGGACTGCGATTCGAGGTCCGCGGGATGGTCGGCGACGAGGCGGTCACGGTGCTCGAACACGTCACCAGGCTGCGCGCCGACCTGGCCCCCGACTGGCCGCAGCCGGCGCAGGAGGGCGGGTCCTACCGGGTGGAGATCACCGGTGAACCGCATTACAGCATGGATATCTGCCTGGCCAGCGATCACGGCGACCACAATCACGCCGGGCTGGTGGCCACGGCGATGCGCGTGGTCAATGCCATTCCCGCGGTAGTGGCGGCGGCACCGGGTATCCGCACCACCCTGGATCTTCCCCTGGTCACGGGTCCCGGCCGGGAAAAGAGCGCCCCCAGTTCATGATTCGGACCGCACGGTGGGTGAGGCATGACGCAGGCGGCATACTCACCCACCGGGGCAACTCCCATTGACACATCGTCGGTTGCTCCGGGTGCGCCCGGCCTCCGCGCCGGGCCAGCTGGTGCTTCGGTATACCGGGTACCGCTACTCGCGTTCCACCCACTCGGACTCTCGTCGCACCCCGACCGGCTCGGAGTGGTTGAATGCGATCCGGAATGTCACCGGCGAGCGGTGACCCGGTGACGAGAGGGCCGCGCCGGCCGCGGTCCGTACCATGAGGCGGTTGTTTTCCGTATGGAAGAGTTCCTCGACAACGCGAGTGGCTTCATCTGGGGCCCCTGGTTGCTGATTCCCCTGCTCCTGCTGACGGGCCTGTATCTGACCGTGCTGCTGCGCGGAGTACAGTTCCGCCGGTTCGCGCTCGCGTTCCGTCTCGGCTTCGTCGAACGTACCGATACCGGCGCCGAAGGCGATATCTCCCACTATCAGGCCTTGTCGACCGCCTTGGCGGCCACGGTGGGCGTCGGCAATATCGCCGGTGTCGCCACCGCGATCTCACTCGGCGGTCCGGGCGCAGTCCTGTGGATGTGGTTGACCGGACTGGTCGGCATGGCCACCAAATACAGCGAAGCATTCCTGGGTGTCCGTTTCCGGCGCACGGACGCCGCCGGTAAACAAGCCGGTGGCCCGATGCACTACCTGAAACAAGGCATCAAGGGTCCCGTGGGTATCTTCCTCGGCGGATTCTTCGCGGTGGCCGGAGTGCTGGCCTCGTTCGGCATCGGCAATATGACGCAGGCCAATACGGTCGCGGCGAATGTCGAGTCGGAATGGGGCCTGGCGCCCTGGATCACCGGGCTGATCATCACCGTCCTGGCCGGCGCGGTGATCCTCGGCGGGATCAAAGGGATCGGCCGGGTCGCCAGCATTTTCGTACCGGTCATGATCGTGCTCTACATCCTGGGCGCCCTCGCCGTACTGATCTTCCGCATAGAGGAGCTTCCCGCCGCGATCGGTCAGATCGTCACCGATGCCTTCACCGGCACCGCCGCGACCGGCGGTTTCGTCGGCGCCGGTGTGGCCGCGGCCATCCAGTACGGCGTGGCCCGGGGCATTTTCTCCAACGAGTCCGGGCTCGGCACCGGCGGTATCGCCGCGGCCGCGGCCACGACCACCCATCCGGTGCGCCAGGCCCTGGTGTCGATGACCCAGACCTTCATCGACACGCTGGTCGTGGTTTCCTTCACCGGATTGGTGATCGTGGTGACCGGAGTCTGGAAGACCGACGCCTCGCCTGCGACCTTCACCGCCAATGCATTCGCCGATGCGCTGCCCGGGACCTGGGGCAGCGTGATCGTGACGGTCAGCATCGTCTTCTTCGCGTTCTCCACCATCCTCGGCTGGTCCTATTACGGTGACCGCTGCATCGAGTTCTTGTTCGGCAATGCGCTGGTGCTCCCGTACCGGATCGTGTTCATCGTCGTGGTCTTTGTCGGCGCCACGAGGGAACTGGAGACCGTCTGGCTGTTCTCCGATGTCGCCAACGGACTGATGGCATTGCCGAACCTCGTCGGCCTGCTGATTCTGTCCCCACTGGTGTACCGAGAGACCAAGGCCTATTTCGATCGCAAGCAAAGCCTGGATATCCGTGCCGAAGCGAAATGAGCCGGTGCGCAGCGTGACCCGGCACGGCGCCCGGCGCTGACGATACGGCGAGGGGCAAGGTATCCGCGGATACCTTGCCCCTCGGTGTGTGTATTCGTCCCGAAACGCGGCGCGTTGCCCGGAACCGATCAGGAGAGTTTCAGGCTGCGCCCGACGATCTCTTTCATGATCTCGGTGGTGCCGCCGTAGATGGTCTGCACGCGCGCATCCAGGTAGGCCTGGGCGATCGGGTACTCGCGCATATAGCCGTACCCGCCGTGCAACTGCAGGCAGCGATCGATCAGCGCGACCTGTTCCTCGGTGCTCCACCACTTGGCCATGGCCGCATCTTCGACCGACAGAGTGCCCGCGTTCAGTTCCGTGATGCAGCGGTCCACCAGCACCCGCACCGCGGTGGTCTTGGTGGCCAGCTCGGCCAGCACGAAGCGGGTGTTCTGCAGCGCGCCGATCGGTTTACCGAAGGCCTTGCGGTCACGGACGTACTGGCAGGTCATATCCAGGCAGGCTTCCATCGCCGCGGCCGCCATGACCGCGATGGAGAGCCGCTCCTGCGGCAGGTTCTGCATCAGGTGGATGAAGCCCATCCCCTCCTGACCCAGCAGATTCGCGGCGGGCACCCGGACATCGGTGAAGCTGAGTTCGGCGGTGTCCTGTGCCTTCAGGCCCAGCTTGTCGAGGTTGCGGCCGCGTTCGAAGCCCGGCATACCGCGCTCGACCACCAGCAGGCTGAAGCCCTGGGCGCCCTTCTCCGGGTCGGTTTGCGCGACCACGATGACGATATCGGAGTTGATGCCGTTGGTGATGAAGGTTTTCGCTCCGTTGAGCACCCAATCGTCACCGTCGCGGACCGCACGGGTCTTGATGCCCTGCAGGTCCGAGCCGGTACCCGGTTCGGTCATGGCAATGGCGGTGATGAGCTCACCGGAACAGAACTTGGGCAACCAGCGCTTTTTCTGCTCCTCGTTGGCGAGTTCCAGCAGATACGGCGCGATGACGTCGTTGTGCAGCGAGAAGCCGAGGCCGGAGTACTGTCCGCGTACCGTCTCCTCGGTGATGATCGAGTTGTAGCGGAAATCCTTCACCCCGCCGCCGCCGTACTCCTCCGGCATCGCCATACCGAGAAAGCCCTGCTTACCGGCTTCGAGCCAGACCGAACGGTCCACGGCGCCCTGTTCCGCCCACTGGTCGTGGAACGGCGCCACATGCGTCTCGAGAAACTTGCGGTACGACTCCCGGAACAGGTCGTGCTCGGGTTCGAACAGTGTGCGCTCCACACCTACCTCCTAGTGAACACTCCGACGGGGCCGCACCGGCCCGTCGCTGTGATCCACCGTACCCGGAGTGCGAATGGTTGTTTACTTCACGCCTGGAATTCGCTGGTGCTCCTGCTCTGGGATCGATCTCCGCTCCGCCGTACCATTCACGCCGCGGCGGCGTCGCTCAGACCGGTAGCAGCTCGCGCAGCCGCCCGGCGAGCGTGCGGCCGCGGTCACGGTCGCGTTCACCGAGCAGGAAGGTCAATTCCTCGCGTACGGCCTTCTGCACCATGAGCGACAATTGCTGCGCGGCTTCGTCGAGATCGTGGGCCTCCCGCCACGGCTGCGGATCGATCGGGGTACCGACCGAGAAATAGAAGCGTTCGGGGCGCGGGATGGCGGTCGGCCCCAGCCCGCGCACCAACGGCGGGGTCAGCTCGGCGTGGATCCCGAGCGCCTCGACCACCCGCCGCAGCGGGCGCAACAGCAGATCGTCCTTATCGGCGAGGATGTCGTAGGCATCATCGATCCCGATCATCGCCACCGGCACGATCGGCGCCCCGCATTCGATCGCCATCCGGGCGAAACCGGTGCGACCCTCCCAGCGCAGCGTGTATTTCTCCCCCTTACGGCGGATCGCCTCGCGGCCGCCGCCGGGAAAAACGATCACCGCTTCACCGTGTTCGAGCAGCGTCCGGCAATTCTTCCGGGTGCCGCGGACCGAACCGTAATGATGCAGCAGATGCCGCACGCCCGGAACGCCGATCAGCACATTCTCGGCGAGCCCGCGGATCAGCCTGCCCCGTCGCCGCAGCACCTCCGGTAGCAGCAGCGGAGCGTCGATCATGCCGAGCAGATTGTGGTTCGCAACCAGCAGCACGGGGCCGGAATCGGGGATATTCGACAATCCGAAGAACCGGGGGTCGCTCCATGCCCGCACCGGCGCCAGTAGTGCCTCCAGAAACCGGAGGTCGGCGGCGCCGAGGTCGACCGACAGCGGCGCCCCGTCGCTGAGCCGCGGCAGTACCGCATCGGCGTGCTGCCGGTCCCGGCCGGCCGTGGAGCGTGCGCCCGTGTTCCCCATGAATCCCTCCTGAAGTCGATCGATATTGATTGTGAATCGACATCAGCGGTATTCACACCCGGTATGCGAAGTCCCACACTCCGCCGGCCGAAAGCAGCGTTACCGACGCACGCCGGTAACCGTCACGTTCCGGCGGCCCCCGCATGCGCGTAATCGGACAGCGCGGCCGCGAGTGCGCGCGGTACCCGCGCCTGCACCCGGGTGCCGTGCTCGGTGTGCTCGGACTGCGAGATCCGGCCGTCGGCGTGTATCCGAGCCAGTAGATCGCCGCGGCTGTACGGAAGCAATACGCTCACTTCCATATCCAGTCCGCCGAGCACTTCGCCCAGCCTGGTCCGCAGCCGATCGATCCCGAGATCTTTGTGCACCGAGACGAATTCGGCACCGGGCAGCAGCCCACGCAGCCGTGTCAGCTCCACCGGATCGATCTCGTCGATCTTGTTGACCACGAGCAGCTCCGGTGGCGCCGGCAGACCCGATTCGCGCACCACATCGGTAACGACCTCGCGTACCGCCTTGATCTGCTCGACCGGCAGCGCATCGGACCCGTCCACCACGTGCAACAGCAGATCGGCGCCGGTGACCTCCTCCAGCGTCGAGCGGAATGCCTCGACCAGCTGGGTCGGCAGATGCCGGACGAACCCGACGGTGTCGGTGAACACCACCTCGCGGCCGTCCTCGAGCTGCGCCCGGCGGGTGGTCGGATCCAGCGTGGCGAACAGCGCGTCCTGCACCAGTACTCCGGAACCGGTCAGCGCGTTCATCAAGCTCGATTTACCGGCGTTGGTGTAGCCCACGATCGCCACGGCCGGCACACCACTCGATGTGCGGCGCGCGCGTTTGGTGTCACGGGCGGTTTTCATCTCGCGGATCTCGCGGCGCAGTTTGGCCATCCGCTCCCGGATCCGGCGGCGATCGGTCTCGATCTTGGTCTCACCGGGACCTCGCAGACCCACACCGCCGTTACTACCGGCCCGGCCGCCGGCCTGCCGGGACATCGACTCACCCCAGCCGCGCAGCCGCGGCAGCATGTACTCCATCTGGGCCAGGGCGACCTGCGCCTTACCTTCGCGTGAGGTGGCGTGCTGAGCGAAGATATCGAGAATCAGCGCGGTCCGATCGACCACCTTGACCTTGACGACCTTCTCCAGCGCGGTCAGCTGGGCGGGTGTGAGCTCACCGTCGCAGATAACGGTATCCGCGCCGGTGGACAACACCACCGCGCGTAGTTCCTCCGCCTTACCGGAACCGATGTAGGTGGCCGGATCGGGGCGGTCACGGCGCTGGATGAGCGCCTCGAGGACCTCGGATCCCGCGGTTTCGGCGAGCCGGGCCAGTTCGGCCATACTCGCATCCGCGCTTGCGGCGCTGCCCTCGGTCCACACTCCGACCAGTACCACGCGCTCCAGGCGCAGCTGCCGGTATTCGACCTCGGTGATATCGGTGAGCTCGGTGGACAGACCGGCAATACGCCGTAGCGCGCTGCGATCCTGGAGTTGGAGTTCACCGGTGGTGGGATCGGCTGTCCAGCCGCCCCGGCGACCGGGCGCGCCACCGCCGTCGCGACCCGCGACGCTGATATCGGCAGCATCCCCGGAATCGTCCGGATCATATCCGGACGATTCCGCGTCGAACGCTGCATGGGACCATTCGCCGGTCCCGGACGTGTCAGTGCTTTTCATACACCTTCCATGCTGCCACCATGCGCTGGTCGGCGCATTCGAATTTCCCGGTAGGGGGCTTACTGCGCATCCCACCAGTCCGCGGCCAGCTCGCCGCTCGCCACGAGTTCGGACGGGCCACGCAGCCACGCCGCACCCGCACGCAGACCAACTCGAACCTGTCCGCCGGGAACCCGGACGGTGGCCTCGCCGCTGCCCGTGGCCAGATCGAAGCCGCCGGCTGCCAGCGCGGCGGCCGCCGCCGCGACCGTGCCGGTCCCGCAGGACCGGGTTTCGCCGACACCCCGCTCGTACACCCGCATATCGACGCCACCGTTGGCATCGAGCCCGGTCAGGATCTCGATATTGACTCCGCGCGGGAACATATCCGGGTCGTATCCGGGGGGTGCGGTGAGATCCAGTTTCGCCAGCGATTCGGCCGTGAGAGAGCTGTCGACGCAGGCGAGGTGCGGATTACCGACATCCACGCCCAGGCCACCGTAACCCCACCCGGTCAGCGTGGCCGTCGATTCCCCGAGAACTCGCAGCGGGCCCATATCCACGGTCACCTCGCCGAGTACCGCACCGGCGGAATGCACGACGACCGGGCGCGCGCCCGCCCGGCTGCCCACCACGAACCGGTCGCTTCCGGCCAGCCCGCGGCACGCCAGATAGTGGGCGAAAACACGTACCCCGTTACCGCACATTTCGGCGACCGAACCGTCGGCGTTGCGGTAATCCATGAACCAATCGTCGGGCCCCACCCCGGCGGGGAGTTCCGCCAGTACACCCGCGGCGTGCAGCCGGCCGGCGGTCGCGACCCGCAGCACACCGTCGGCGCCCAGCCCACGACGCCGGTCGCACAGCGCGGCCACCCGGGCCGGGGTGAGAGCCAACCGCACCTGTGGGTCGGGCAGCACCACGAAATCGTTCTGGGTCCCGTGCCCCTTGGTGAATTCGACGGATTGCCCGTCGCGGGTGCTCACGTCTTCGCCTCCGTGCACGTCGGTCGGTTCTCCTCGGTCGCGGTCATCACTTGGCAAACGTCCGGCGCTGCCGGGAAATTTCGTACAGCGCCACCGCCGCGGCCGATGGCGCACCCAGGGAGCTGGCGGTACCGCCCATCGGGATGGTGACCGTATCGTCGCAGGCCGCGAACCACGCAGCGCTCATTCCGCCGGTCTCGTTGCCGAGGACCAGGATCGTGGCATCGATCAGATCCTGATCGAAGACGGCGCGGTCGCCGCGCTCGTCGGTACCGACGATCCGCGTGGGTATTCCCCGCTCGACCTGCCGGTCCCGGAAGGCGAGCACATCCGCCGGGCCCGCCACCCGGAACACCGGCATCGAGAACAGCGAACCGGTGGATGCGCGGACACACCGCGGGTCGTACTGGTCGGCACCGTGCCCGCTGACCACCACCGCCGAGGCACCGAACGCATCGGCGGACCGGATGAGGGTACCCAGATTGCCCGGCGAGTTCGGCCGATCGAACACAACGACAACGGGAGCTTCACCGGGGTCGCCGGCCTCGTAGCCGGCCAGGTCGGCGGGGACCTGCTCGGCGACCGCGACCAGTTCGGGGGCGCCTGCGCTCTTCTCCCCCAGTTCCGCCATCAGTTCCGGGGCCAGCCCGACGGCCGGCACCGGACTGCTGTCGAGGATGCCGCGCGCCCAGGAGGACAGTCCGGGATCGTCTCCGAGCCGGTACAGCAGGGTTTCCAGCGGCCAGTCGCAGTCCAGTGCCTGCGTGATCGGCCGGACCCCGTGTACAAGGAACCGGCCGTCCCGATTCCGGGTGGTCCGGTTGTCCAGATAGGCCGTCCACACCTGGACGGCGGCATTGCGGCTGTGTATCTGCCGGGTCACGGCCGGGTCGGCTCCTTCGTTGTGGGTTCCTCCACCGGAGATGCTGTGGAGTCGTGCATCGCCGGCTCGTTCGAGTCGGGTACCGGCGGGCCGGCGGGATCGAACGACACCGAGGGACCAGAATCCTGCGTCGGCGATGCCGCGGGATCGTGCGCCGACGACAAGCCGGGCCACCGGACAGCGGACGCTGCGTTCCCCGGCGTTCCGGAAACCGGGGCGGGGCGCGCATCGGACACCGTGCCGGCACGGGCACCGGAGACTACGCCGGGGCGCACCGTATCGGGGCCCGCCGGATCCTCCAGCAGCGACAGCGCTGTCTCGGTGGCGGCCGGGTTCGCCGCGTCCACCCAGCGCACCCGGTGATCGCGGCGGAACCAGGAGCGCTGTCGCCGCACGTACCGACGGGTGCCGATGAAGGTACGCTCCCGGGCCATATCGAGGTCGTACTCCTGATCGAGGAATGCCAGCACCTGGGCGTACCCGATCGCCCGGCGCGCGGTCTGCCCCTCCCGCAAACCGCGGCCGATCAGCCCACGTACCTCCTCGACCAGCCCCGTTCCGAACATCGTCGCCGTACGCTGGGCAATCCGCTCGTCCAGCTCGGTGGTGTCTCGGTCCACGCCCAGGATCCGGGTATCCCAGCGCGGTTCCCCGACCGCCGGCGCAGACGCCGCGAAGGGTCGACCGGTCAGTTCGACGACCTCCAGCGCGCGGACCATCCGGCGGCCGTCGGTGGGCAGAATGGTGGCCGCCGCGGCCGGGTCCGCCTGCCGCAACGCCGCGTGCACCGCGGTAACACCCCCCTCCGCCAGCAATGCCTCCCATTTGGCCCGCACCTGCGGATCGGTGGCCGGAAACTCCCACTGGTCCAGCAGTGCCTGTACGTACATCATCGAACCACCGACGATGATCGGCACTCGCCTGCGCGCCATAATTGCTTCGATATCGGCCGATGCCGCCGCCTGGTAGGCGGCGACCGTCGCGGTTTCGGTCACCTCCAGCACGTCGAGCTGGTGATGCGGGATACCGCGGCGCTGCTCCGGCGGAAGTTTCGCGGTGCCGATATCCATCCCCCGGTACAGCTGCATGGCGTCGATATTGACGATTTCGCCGCCGAGCCGTTCGGCCAGCTCGAGTGCGAGATCCGATTTCCCGGTGGCGGTCGGGCCGACCACCGCGACCGGGCGCACGGGCTCGGTCACCGGTCCACCCCGCCCGGCCGCCACAGCCCGGCGTAGTAGCCGACACCATAGGGCGCATCCCGGTAGCGTTCGGCAGCCACAGGCGGTTCGGGATCCCCGGCGAACAGCCCCGCCAGTGCCTGGTAGGCGACCCGTCCGGATAGCATCAGCTCGGCGCACAGCGCGGGATCCAGCGCGAGTAGCGCGGCCCGGTCACCCGCAGCCAGCGCCCGCTCCAATTCGGTCTGCACAGCCTCCGCACGGGGGTCGAAATAGCCGGGGGCGGCCGTCGACAAGGTCGCGGCGCCGTCCGCGACGACCAGGACGGCCCGGGGTTCGTCCATCGAATCGAGTTCGGCCCGCAATTTGGCTCCGGCCTCGGCACAGCGCGCCGGCGAGCTACCGGCCGCCAGCAACTGCGCCCGGACCAGCACATCCGGGGCGACCGCACCGCGCAACCAGCCGGCGATGAGCACCGCCAGCGGCAGATCGGGATTCGCCCCGGATATCTCGGGCGGGCCGCCCAGCGATACCGTCACCGCGGGGCCGAAACCCCGGAAGCTGCCTGTGGCGCCGGAGTCGTACTCCTGATCGGTGGCGCCGGCCCCCAGCACGGTCCACTGCGACGCCACCCCGGCCAGTTCCCGCCCGAGGGCGAGAACGGCGGTCCGCAATGCGGTCACGGCAGGTTCTTCCGGGGGCACCGCAGCCGCGGCACCTGCGGGCGCCGCGCCGCCGCACAGTTCGGGAACCAGCACCGGCGGCGAGGGGATGAGAGCCGCAAGACAGAACACGACGTCAACCGTAGCCCGTGCCCGTACAGCGGGGCTGCGCTCGGTGGCTGCGGCACGACCGTGCCCGGCGAACGGGTATGAGTGTCTCTCCCGGAAACCTGGTGGCAATTGCTAGGGTGCGAGGTATCCGGAAGTGGTACCGGTCGGTCCGGATCCGCAGGTCGGGCCGTATGCGCCGGTTCGGCGCAGCAGCGGCCCGGAGCGCGCACAACAGGCGGGCGGCCGACCGGCATCCCGCCCGTGCGGGCCGTACCGAGCGGTGGATGTGGCCAGATCGAGCGGGCGTAGCCAGAATGAGCAGAGCATAGCCATAATGCGCAGCGCGTAAACCAGGCAGCCGTGACGCGCGGCAGGGACGAGGAGCAATGACCCACAGCAACGGAACCGCCAAACCCGGCCCCGGCACCGCCGGTCGCCCGTCGCCCGCTCCCAAGCCCGGTAACCGTCCCAAACCCGGCGAGCCGCATCCGTCGCCCGCGGCGATGAAATCGGCAGGTTCCACGACCGAACACCCGCATCCGGTCGTCGTGCCCACCACCACGGATCCGAGTAAGTGGGGCCGGGTGGACGACGACGGCACCGCATGGGTGAAGACCTCCGACGGGGAACGGATCGTCGGCTCCTGGCAGGCCGGTAACGCCGCCGAAGGGCTCGCGCATTTCGGCCGCCGGTTCGACGATCTCGCCACCGAGGTCGCCCTGCTCGAGGCCCGCCTCGCTGCCGGCACCGACGCCCGCAAGACCAAGACCGCCGCCCTGGCGCTGGCCGAAACGCTGCCCACGGCCGCCGTCATCGGCGATATCGAGGGGCTGGCGGCCCGTCTGCGCGCCATCGCCGAACACTCCGAGGAAGCGGCGGCGCACGCCAAGGAGGAGAAAGAGCGCACCCGGCACGAGCACACCGAACGCAAAGAGGCGCTCGCCGCCGAGGCCGAGCAGATCGCCGCGGAATCCACCCAGTGGAAGGCCGCCGGTGATCGGCTACGCGAAATCCTGGACGAGTGGAAAACCATACGCGGAGTCGACCGCAAGGTCGACGATGCGCTCTGGCGGCGGTACTCGAAGGCGCGTGAGGCGTTCAACCGCCGCCGCGGCGCCCATTTCGCCGAACTCGACCGGGAACGCGCCGCTGCCAAGACCCGCAAGGAAGAACTGTGCGTACGCGCCGAGGAGCTGTCCGGTTCCACCGATTGGCCGGCGACAGCCGCGGTGTTCCGGGAGCTTCTCGTCGAATGGAAGAACGCCGGCCGGGCTCCCCGGGAGGCGGACGAGGCACTGTGGCGGCGGTTCAAGAGCGCCCAGGATGTATTCTTCGCCGCCCGCAATGCCGCGGCCTCCGAACGCGACGCCGAATTCGCCGATAACGCGACCGCGAAGGAAGAGCTGCTCGCCGGTTACGAGCCGCTGATAGACCCCGACTCCGATCTCGAAGGCGCCCGGACGGCACTGCGTGACCTGCAGGAACGCTGGGATGCAGTCGGTAAGGTGCCCCGCGAGCGGATGCACGACCTGGAAGGCCGGCTGCGGGCACTGGAGAAGCGGGTACGCCAGGCAGCCGACGCCCAGTGGCGCCGGACCGATCCCGAAGCGCTCGCCCGGGCAGCGCAATTCCGCGAACGGGTGGCGCAGTTCGAAGAGCAGGCCGCGAAGGCCGAGGCCGCGGGTAAGACCCGCGATGCGGAGAAGGCACTCGAACAGGCCCGCCAGTGGCGCGAATGGGCCGAAGCCGCGGAGGGCGCGGTAAGCAACCTCTGAGCAGTGGCCGGCGTTTCCCGGCGCACCTCGCGCCGGGAATCAGTCCTCACCGAGCCGCCGGCGCCACTCCCGCTCTTCGTCGCGGGCCGCGGCGATCCGACGCTGTTCCTCCGCGGCCAACTGCAGGGCGGTGCGGCTCCATACGACCCTCACCCAGTGGAAGGTCAGCACCATGATCGCGATCGTGCCCAGAATCAGCCCGAACCCCGGGCCCGCCCCCACGTAGTTGTTGATCCCCGGCGTCTGCCGATGCCAGATCGAGAAAACACCGAACGCACTGGCGATCGCCGACCCGGCCACCGCCAGCCATGCGAGTGCCCAGCGCCGGGTCATCAGCGCCAGCAGCGAGAACCCGATCCCGAACACCAGCACGAACCAGACGAAGATCCGCGACGGCAACCCGATGTGCTCGGCACCGGCCACCTCCGAACCGAGCAGCACATCGAATCCGCGCGCACCCCCGGCATGCGGCAGCACCAGCGATACCAGCAGGACGAAGACCGCACCGGCCACCACCATGGCACGCGCCCCGGGGTCGATCTCCCCGGCGATCCGGCGTTCCACCGCGTCCAGATCGTCGCGGTACTCCTCGAACTTCTCGGTCGTCTCGGCCGGGTTCACTGCGTCCTCGTTTCCATCCGCTGATTCGTCGTGTCCTGCCGCCGGGTCGCCGGCCGGCGGCCGCACCGGGCCGGAAGCGCCGGATTCGTCCGCCCGCTCCCGATCGTCGTCACCCGGCAGAGTCATACTCCGCACCCGGTGGAGCATCCCGAGCCGACCGGTTCCGGCTCCGGCGCACCGATCCGGGGCAGACCGAGGCCCACCCCGATGGGTGCGGTCTTGGGCGTGGTTCCGGCCTCGTGCGCATCACCGGCACGGGTACGCCGATGCGTGCGGACCCCGCTGTCGGCGACGAGATGATGGGGAGCCGCGCCCGTCACCGTCACGGTGACCACATCGCCCGGACGGATCGGCTCGGTCGCGCCCTCGGGCCGGAAATGCACCAGCCGGCCGTCGCGAGCGCGCCCGCTCATCCGGGCGGTCGCGGCGTTCTTCTTCCCGGCGCCGTCGGCGACCAGCAGCTCCACCTCGGTCCCGACCAGCTCCTGATTGGCTTCCAGGCAGACCTGATCCTGCAGCGCGATGAGCCGGTCGTAGCGCTCCTGGACCACTTGTTTGGGGACCTGATCGGCCATTTCCGCCGCCGGAGTTCCCGGACGCGGCGAATACTGGAAGGTGAAAGCGCTGGTGAACCGAGCCTTCCGCACGACCTCGAGGGTCTGCTGGAAATCTTGCTCGGTCTCCCCCGGGAAACCGACGATGATATCGGTGGTGATCGCGGCATGTGGCATCACCGCCCGCACCTTGTCGATGATGCCGAGGAAGCGGGCCTGCCGGTACGAGCGCCGCATCGACTTCAGCACCCGGTCCGATCCCGATTGCAGCGGCATATGCAGTTGCGGACACACGTTCGGTGTCTCGGCCATCGCTTCGATCACATCGTCGGTGAACTCGGCCGGATGCGGCGAGGTGAAACGCACCCGCTCCAGCCCCTCGATACCGCCGCACGCGCGCAGCAGTTTCGCAAACGCACCACGATCGCGAGGCTGGTCGGGGTCGGCGAAGGATGCTCCGTAGGAATTGACGTTCTGTCCGAGCAGCGTCACTTCGAGAACCCCCTGGTCCACCAGTGCCTGCACTTCGGCCAGCACATCGCCCGGGCGGCGATCGACCTCCTTGCCGCGCAGCGACGGCACGATGCAGAACGTGCAGGTGTTGTTACAGCCGACGGAGATCGAGACCCATCCCGCGTACGCCGATTCCCGCCGCGCAGGCAGCGTCGACGGAAAGGCCTCCAGCGATTCCAGAATCTCCACCTCGGCCGCGTCGTTGTGCCGGGCACGCTCGAGCAGCACGGGCAGCGAACCGAGATTGTGCGTGCCGAACACCACATCGACCCAGGGCGCCTTGCGCACCACCGTATCGCGATCCTTCTGGGCCAGACAGCCGCCGACAGCGATCTGCATACCCGGCCGCGACGCCTTGACCGGCGCGAGGTGGCCGAGCGTGCCATACAGCTTGTTATCTGCGTTTTCCCGCACCGCGCAGGTATTGAACACGACGAGGTCGGGGGTCGCGCCGGGCGCGGCCCTGGTGTAGCCCGCATCCTCGAGCAGGCCGGACAAGCGTTCGGAATCGTGCACGTTCATCTGGCAACCGAAGGTGCGGACCTCGTAACTACGCGTTCCGGCCGCCTCGCCCCTGGTAGGAAGCGTTACCTGTCCGATCGAATCCACCCGTCCAGGGTACGGGCTGTCATTTCGGCGGCGCTTCCGGCGTCGAAGGGTCGAAGCGTTGCCGACACCTGCACTCGTCCGGTTCGCTCATCGCTGTGTCATGGTGGCGGCTCCCGCGGTGTGGGATGGCCTGATGACCATGGGTCTACGGGCAGACCATCTGCTGATTTCGGAGCTGGGGCCGACCAACCGTTGACCACGGACCTCAGGCCGGACCAAAGGCCATACCAACCGTTGAAGGGGCAGGCTGTAATTTCGGAGCCGCTCCGCGGCTCGAGGGCGGGCCCGGTTCTTCAGTCCTGCGTTCCTGCGCTTCGCTCCCCGCTCCGTCGCTCCGGAACCGGGGCCCACTCAGGGAGGGCCGACCATCGATTGAGGCGCGATACAAGGTGGTGGAGCTGCGCAGGGGCACGGCTGGATCGCTCGGCGACCGTCGACCGGGCGAGGAGCCGGCCGGAGTCCGGTGGCGCCGGCGATCCACTCCGAGTCCGGACCGCGGCTGTTATCAGGCACACTGGTCGCGCGCGGGCGTGCCACCGGTGGATCGCGCGGCAAATCACCGACGAGCGAACGGATTACGGTGGATTGCCGTCCGGTTAATCCGGAATGTCGGGACGGTGTGGCGGCCGGGTGTGTCGCCGAAAGGCGCGCAAATCCGGAAATTCGGCTTAAGGTCATCTGCATGACCGACGCCACCGACGCCGACGCGCCAGGTGCGGCGGGCGATACCGCCACGCCGCCGATGATCTCCCTACGCGCTGTCGACAAGCACTTCGGCGCCCTGCACGTTCTGCGCGATATCAACCTCGAGGTGCCCCGCGGGCAAGTGGTGATCGTGCTCGGCCCCTCGGGTTCCGGAAAGTCGACACTGTGCCGCACCATCAACCGGCTGGAACCGATCGACTCCGGTGAGATCCGGGTCGACGGTGTGCCGTTGCCCGCGGAGGGCCGGGGTCTGGCCGCTCTGCGCGCCGATGTCGGCATGGTCTTCCAGTCCTTCAACTTGTTCGCGCACAAGACGATCATCGACAACGTCATGCTCGCGCCGATGAAGGTGCGCAAGGCCAAGAAAGAAGAGGCCCGCACACGGGCGATGGAACTGCTGAAACGCGTCGGTATCGCCGATCAGGCGGATAAGTATCCGGCGCAGCTGTCCGGTGGCCAGCAGCAGCGGGTCGCGATCGCACGCGCCCTCGCGATGAGCCCGAAGGTGATGCTGTTCGACGAACCCACCTCGGCACTGGACCCCGAGATGGTCAACGAAGTTCTCGATGTGATGGTCTCGCTCGCAAAAGAGGGGATGACCATGCTGGTGGTCACCCACGAGATGGGATTCGCCCGCCGCGCCGGCGACCGCGTGCTGTTCATGGCCGACGGCCAGGTCGTGGAGGACACCGACCCGGAGACCTTCTTCAGTGCACCCGAGTCCGAGCGCGCCAAGGACTTCCTGGGCAAGATACTCAGCCACTGACAGCACGCAGGCCGGCCCGGCTCCGCGAACAGCGTGGCAGCCGGCGCGATCGGCGCGGCAGACAGCACCATCGAGAAGATGAGGGAAGGAAAACCCGATGAGGATCAACCGAGCATTCCGCCTCGCAGTCGGAGCGGTCGCCGTGGCCGTGACCACTGCCACCACCGCCGCCTGCGGTGGCGGCAGCGATAAGACCGCGCTGGAGAACGCCCAGGAGGGCGAGCTCACCATCGGCATCAAGTACGACCAGCCCGGTCTCGGCTTGCGCAACACCGACGGCACCTACAGCGGTTTCGACGTCGAGGTGGCCAAGTACGTGGCCTCCAAACTCGGTGTACAGCCGGACGCCATCACCTTCAAGGAGGCACCGTCCGCGCAGCGTGAGACGCTGATCGAGAACGGTCAGGTCGATTTCGTGGTCGCCACCTATTCGATCACCGACGCCCGTAAGGAGAAGGTCGATTTCGCCGGCCCCTACTACGTGGCCGGACAGAGCCTGCTGGTGCGCGCGGACAACAACGAGATCACCGGCCCGGAGAGTATCGCCGGAAAGACCGTGTGCTCGGTGACCGGTTCCACGCCGGCGCAGAACATCCAGAAGAAGTTCCCCGATACCCAGCTGCAGACCTATGACACGTACTCGCTTTGCCTGGAAGGCCTGAACAGCGGCGCGGTGGCGGCAATGACCACCGACGACATCATCCTGGCCGGTTACGCCTCGCAGGCGCCCGGTAAGTACAAGGTCGTGGGCGAGAAGTTCACCACCGAGAACTACGGGATCGGTGTGAAGAAGGGTGATAAGGAGACCCGCGACAAGATCAACGACGCGATCGAGGAAATGATCAGCTCGGGCGCCTGGGATGCCGCGTTCCAGGAGTCGGTCGGCAAGGCCGCCAGCTACGAAACCCCGGAGGCACCGCAGGTGGACCGGTACTGATCACTGCATCGGCGGGCCGGGCCGGTAACGGCGCGGCTCGCCGATCCCGGCCCTTCCCGCCGATCGGAGGCGCGCAACCACCGTGTTCGATTTGATCTCGGAATACGACACCCAGCTGCTCGACGCATTCTGGATGACCATCAAACTGACTGTGCTGTCCGCTGTCGGTTCGCTGGTACTGGGCACCCTCATAGCCGGTATGCGGGTCTCCCCCGTCCCGGTGGCCCGCTGGGTCGGCACCATGTACGTGACCATTTTCCGTAATACGCCGCTCACCCTCATCCTGGTGTTCTGCTCGCTGGGCCTGTACTCCACGCTCGGGATGAACCTGGCTGCCGACGGCCCGACCTCACTGGCCGACAACAATTTCCGCTGGGCGGTAATCGGCTTGAGCGTGTACACCGCCGCGTTCGTCTGCGAATCGCTGCGAGCCGGAATCAATACGGTGCCGCTGGGCCAGTCGGAGGCCGGACGTTCCCTCGGTCTCAGCTTTCTGCAGAACTTGCGGATCATCGTGCTGCCGCAGGCTTTCCGGTCGGTGATCGCACCGCTGGGCAGTGTGTTCATCGCCCTCACCAAGAACACGACAGTCGCCTCCGCGATCAGCGTGGCCGAGGCCTCGTTCCTGATGAAGAACATGATCGAAACCGAGGCGGCGCTGATCACCATCGGCCTCATCTTCACGCTCGGCTTCGTGATCCTTACGCTGCCGGCCGGCCTGCTGTTCGGGCATCTGGCCAAACGATTCGAGGTGGCCCGATGACCGGCAAGGCATCCGTTCTCTACGACGCACCGGGCCCCGTCGCCCGAGTCCGCAATATCCTCTACTCGCTCGTCGTCCTGGCGGCGGTACTGGTCGCAGGCTGGTACGTCTACCGCGGTTTCGCGGATCAAGGCCAGTTCACGGCCGATAAATGGGAGCCGTTCCTCGACGGCGCGGTATGGACCACCTACATCCTGCCGGGCCTGGAGGGCACCGTGGTCGCCGCGGCGCTGTCGATCGTGTTCGCCCTCGTGCTCGGCATGATCTTCGGGATCGCCCGCCTCTCCGATCACCGGTGGGTGCGCTGGACTGCGGGCACGATCGTCGAGATCGCCCGTGCCATCCCGGTACTGATCCTGATGATCTTCCTCTTCGCCCTGTACTCCGAATACGACCTCTTCGATTCCGAGTACCTGGCGCTGGGCGCCGTGGTGACCGCGCTGACCATCTACAACGGGTCGGTGATCGCCGAAATCGTGCGCGCCGGAATACTGTCCCTGCCCAAAGGCCAGACCGAGGCCGGGGTCGCACTGGGGCTGCGCAAGGGCCAGCTGATGCGCCTGATCCTGCTGCCACAGGCGATCACCGCCATGCTGCCCGCGCTGGTATCGCAGATGGTGGTGGCGCTGAAGGATTCCGCTCTGGGCTATGTGATCACCTACGAGGAAGTAGTTCGTAGCGCCCAGCAACTCGGCGCCGCGGAATCGAACACCATCCCGGCACTGATCGTTGTCGCGATCATCATGATCCTGCTGAACGTCCTGCTCTCCACCATCGCCACCCGGCTCGAGAAGCGTCTCCGTTCCGGGCGTCGCAAACGGGGCGGCGCGGTGGTCGCCGCCGACACCGTGATCACCGATGCCGCTCCCGGAGTGGACATCACCAAGTAAACATGTCTATGCCGGGCGGCGGGTGAGCGCGAATACGCTTTCCCCGCCGCCTTGCTGTCGGCACTCGGCGGCCATGACCGCCCCTGAGCGGCCCGGCCCCGCAGGGAACCCGACCGAACTGCGGCGCGATACCGAGTCGGCACGAAGCACCTCGACGTCGCCGCAGCTGTACGGGGGCCGGACCTCAGGCCCCTAGGCGACGCCCTGTCCGGCGGGCGCGTCGTAGACCAGCGTGTATCGCCAGAACAGGCGCCGCCGAATCCGCGCCCCCGGAAGTTCCCGCCCGGCCGCCGCCCGGATCTCTGCCAGACTCTCCTGTGGCTCGGCCGTGGGTGCCCGCATATGTGCGGGCAGTGCCGTAGCTCGTGCCGGATGCTTGATCATTCCGACGATCGGGTTGAGAACAACGGCAGGTAAGGCGACGAGCATATCGAGGGGGCCGGCCATACGGTAGCAACCGACGATCACGAGCCGCCCGCCCGGACACAGACACTCGCGTAGTTCACGCATGGCCGGGGCCAACGGCAGATGATGCAGGACGGCGACAAGGGTGACAGCATCCCAGCGCCGCTGCGGTTCACGTCCGGCAAAATCGTCCTGGACGATCTGCACAGCAGAGTCGCCGGCGAAACGCTCCGCCGCCGCCCGGGCGGATAGGACGTCGGGTTCGAGCCCGGTGATCCGAGGGATCCGGCCGCGGAGCCGAGCGATGAGATTACCCGTCCCACATCCGATATCGAGCACATCACGGGCGCCGGCGGCCATGACCCGGCGCTCGACCCACCGGCTGTAGTGCTCGTTGTGACTCCACGGATGGCGGCGGTTGAACCGGTCGAGTCGAGTCAGCAGCATCACCGCATTCTCCGTGTTGTCGCCGGGGCCCGCCGGCACGGACCTACAGCCCGCACGTTGCGGCCATGCATGAACTGCCGCAGCCGCGGTGAACCGGTGCAGTCAGCCGAGTGGCGCATCGGGTTCGCCGAGGTCGGTATCCCCTCGGCTCGCCTCCCATTCGGCCTTGACCACCGTGTACGCCACGGAGTGGCCGTAACCGCGGCGGGCGAGCATTCCGACCAGCCGCCGGATGGCCTTCTCGCGATCCAGATCTGCGGGCAGCGTGCGCAATTTGCGACGCACCAGTTCGGTGGCTCGCTCGTGTTCGTCGTCGACGGTGATGTCGTCGAGCGCGGCCGTTGCCTCCTCGGGTGCCACGCCCTTGCGGCGCAACTCTTGGGCCAGCGCTTGCCGGCCTTTTCCGGAGAAGCTGTGCCGCTGCCGCACCCACTGCCGCGCGAATTCGGCATCGTCGACCAGCCCCACCTCGGCCAGTCGGTCGAGAGACCGCTCGATCACCTCGGCGGCGAACCCCTTGGCGGATAATCGCTGCGCGAGTTCGGCACGGCTACGCGCGCGAACCGCGAGCAGGCGCAGGCACGCTTCTTTGGCTTGTTCCAGCGATCCTCCCGGCGGGCTGCCTTCGGCACCGCCGACGTCCTGGTGCCGCCGTGCGGCGCCGGGACCGGGCGGACGGGTCCGCTGCGGATCCGACCCGTCCGCCCGGTGTCCCCGGCCGGAGCCGGCGGACCGGCCGCCGACCGCGAGAATTTCGTCCAACTGCCGCCGGACCTCCGCCACCGGATCGGTCAGGCCCGGGCCATCGGATACGGGGCGCTGATTCATCGGATCAGAAATCGGCCGGAGTCTCCTCCGTAACGGTCACATCCGCGCCGATGCCCAGCTTTTCCTTGATCTTCTTCTCGACCTCGTCGCGGATATCGGTGTTGTCCAGGAGGAACTTGCGGGCGTTCTCTTTACCCTGCCCGAGCTGATCGCCCTCGTAGGTGTACCAGGAGCCGGATTTACGGATGAACCCGTGCTCCACTCCCATATCGATCAGCGACCCCTCCTTCGAAATCCCGTGACCGTACAGAATATCGAATTCGGCCTGTTTGAACGGCGGGCTCACCTTGTTCTTCACAACCTTCACCCGGGTCCGGTTGCCCACCGCGTCGCTACCGTCCTTCAGCGTTTCGATACGCCGGACATCCAGGCGCACCGACGCGTAGAACTTCAACGCCTTACCACCGGTCGTGGTTTCGGGGGAACCGAACATGACTCCGATTTTCTCGCGCAGCTGGTTGATGAAAATCGCGGTGGTACCGGAATTGTTCAGGGCACTGGTCATCTTGCGCAGAGCCTGACTCATGAGGCGGGCTTGGAGGCCGACGTGGCTATCGCCCATTTCGCCCTCGATTTCGGCGCGCGGTACCAGCGCGGCAACCGAGTCGATGACGATGATATCGATGGCGCCGGAGCGGACCAGCATATCGGCGATTTCCAACGCCTGTTCACCGGTGTCGGGCTGGGACACCAGCAGGGCGTCGGTATCGACGCCGAGTTTGGCGGCGTAATCGGGATCGAGGGCGTGCTCGGCGTCGATGAAGGCAGCGACCCCACCGAGGGCCTGCGCGTTGGCGACGGCATGCAGTGCGACGGTGGTCTTACCGGAGGATTCCGGACCGTAGACCTCCACGATCCGGCCGCGCGGCAGCCCCCCGATACCCAGCGCGACATCCAGTGCGATGGAACCGGTCGGGATGACCGAGACGGGCTGACGGGCCTCCTCCCCGAGGCGCATCACCGCGCCCTTGCCGAAACTCTTCTCGACCTGTGCGAGTGCGAGCTCCAGCGCCTTGTCGCGGTCGTAGGCCTGTGGCGCCATCGTGACTCCCCTTTTCACCGGTTGGTTGGTAGGTAGGTGGTGTGGTTGGTGCCCACGGTAGAGGGCGGCACCGACAAGTTCCGGGGCTCAGCCTAGACGAACAGATGTTCGAGTCAAGCTCCGGATCCGCGAGTCGCCGCCCACCCCGTCACCGGTGCCACGCCGGCGTCATATCGCTATCCGGCCGGGGCCGTGGATCCGGCGCTCCGGTTCACCACTTCGAGCGTGGAACGTCGAATTCGGCGCACAATGCGCGCCACACCTCGCGCGGATCCACACCGGCTTCGATCGCGGCCGAGCCGGTCCGGCCACCCAGCGCGAGGATGACGTGATCGTTGAGCAAGGTGTCACCCCGGGTCTCGCCGAATTCGGTGTGCAAGAGTTCTTGGAATTCCGTCAACCGCACGTGCCCGAACATACCTGTCCGCACCCCCTGTGCGGTCCGCGGATCAACCCGCCCGGACCCCGCCCGCCACCCGGCGACAGATATCCACCGGGTCCGCGACGTCATCGGCTCCCGCAGCGGCGGTGCGGGCCGCGGCCGTGAAACCGGGGTCGTCCAGGATCCGGCGGACCGCCTCCCGTACCGAATCCGCGGACAACGGCCGGATCAGCAACGAACTCCCCTGCCGCACGGCGCGATTCGCCAGTTCCCACTGATCTCCGCCCCCCGGAATCGTGACCACGGGAACTCCGGCGGACAAGGCCTTGGCCAGCAACCCGTGCCCGCCGCCGCCGATCACCACCGACGCCCGGGACAGCAATTCGTCCTGCCGTCCCAACCCGGCCCGTGCCCAGGAAGGCAGATCGGGCCGCGGCTCGTCCAGCGTGGAGATCACCACCCGCACTCCCGCTCCGTCCAGCGCTGCCAGGACGGTATCGGCCATTCCGTCCACACCGGTATGTGCCGTGGACGGAGCGACCATCACCAGCGGCTCGTCACCGGGTGGGGGTTCGAGGATCCGGTCGGTGGGCTCCCAGAACAGTGGTCCGATGAGATGCGCATTCTCCGGCCAATCCGGTCGCGGCACTTCGAGTGCGGGCAGGGTGGCGATCAACCGGGCAGCCGGGCCGGGGTCGGCGACCGGTAGCCCCACCCCGGCTCGTGCCAGCTCTCGTTGGCGCGTACCGGTGCGAACGGCACGATCGGTGAATTTCCGCAGTACCGCGTCACGGGCGCGACCACGCAACCCGGTCCCCGGGGCGAGACCGCTGCCGATGGGCGGCAGCCCCTTCGACGGGAGGTACAGGGGATGCGGGGAAAGCTCCACCCACGGGACCCGCAGCCGCTCGGCCGCCATCCCGCCACCGGCCGTCAGCACATCCGATACGACCAGTTCAGGCAGCATGGCGCTGAGTTCGGGCAGGATCTCGGTCGAGATATGGGCCGCCCGTTGATGAATCCGCGCACCGGCATCGGCATCGTCGTCATCCGGGCGGGGCGCCAGCCCCTTCAACCGGCGTACCCCGATCCCGGCTTCCCGGGCGGCGTCGAACCACCGCGGACCGGTGAAGAGCACGGGTTCGTCACCCGCTTCCCGGAAACGCAGGCATATCGCGATAGCGGGAAACGCATGGCCCGGATCGGGGCCGGCGACAACAGCTACTCGCATTCGCTCAGCCTGCCATGGCCGGTTCCCCCGGGGTGCGCGGGGGTTCGAGGTCGGCGCAACGTCGTTCGGGCCACACAGCTCAGAAAGTGAACAGTTCGAAACCGACCGCGCGGGTGGCCGGGAAACCCGTGATAGGCCCGGTAGTCATGGTCACCACGGCCCTCGCCTGCTCGGCCACGGGCTGCTCCGGATTCAAGACTTCGAGATAGCGGCGGTGTTCCGCCAGCGAAGCCTCGGCTGCCTCGACGGTGGCGGTGACGTCCACCGCATGGGTAGCGCCGCTGGGAACCGCGACAGCCGCCCAGCGCGCGTTCCACGGCGCGAGATCGGCGATTTCGGGAAAGATCCATTCGTTCCCCGCATCCGATACCGCATCGAGGCCGGCCCGTCCCACCGCCCGATGGTCGGCACTGTTGACGAACCCCGGCGCCCAGGTCGGACCGAAATGCCCGAGGACCACGAGTTCCGGACGATATCGCCGGATCGCGGCGGCCAGATCTCGGCGTAGTGCCGGGTTCGCCTCGAGGCGGCCGTCGGGATGGCCGAGGAATTCGACCGCCTGCACTCCGACCACGGCCGCCGAGGCGCGCTCCTCGGCTTCCCGGAGCGGACCGGACTGCGCGGGCGGCAGTCCGGCGATTCCGGCTTCTCCGGACGTAGCCAGTAGATATCGGACATCCTTGCCCTGGCCGGTCCAGCGGGCCACGGCCGCAGCAACCCCGTACTCGATATCGTCGGGGTGCGCGACGATGACCAGTGCACGCTGCCAGTCTTCGGGGAGCGGGGGAACGGTTGTCATAGGGCCATCCTGGTCGATCCACATCCTGCGCGCGACGGAAACCGTCCTGCTCCGGACCTCTCCCCGTTACGGCCGTTCAGACCTTGGTTACGGTGTTGTGGTCGTCCGACCCCGAAATCGCCTTGTAGAGCAGATACAGCCCGAACACCACGGCGCTGATCACCAGGATCGGGAACAGCCCCTCGATCAGCGCGCCGATCACTGCCAGCGCGATCCAGACGACGGCGACCACACCGATGATCTTCCACAACATTTTGCCTCCCAGCGATTGTCTCCTTACATCGAGCATGGCACCGCGGGAACGGGAAATCACCAGGTGAAAGGCAATATAGGGGGAAGATCAGGGTTGTCCCTGAGGGGAATTTCAGCGGTGGCCGGTGTGGCGTACAGGCTCGGCGGCAGGCGCAGGCATACTCGGCGCGGCGGGCGGAAGCAGCGGATCGGGCGCTCGGTCGGCAAGTTCGGTGAGGGCCTGGGCCCATCCGTCCATCCGGTCGGCGGCCTGGCGGAGGTCGGCGACAATACCGTCGAATTCGTAGCGCAGTGCGCCTGTTTCGTCCACGGCCACGACTCTCGTGGCCGCGGCCACGACCTGCTCGTATTCGGTGACACCGGTATCGAGCCGGGTGGCGATCGATTGCACGGTCTCGTTCAGGCGCTCGAGATCGGCCGCATCGGCGAGGGCGGCGCCGCCGCCGTTGCCGAGGGTGCGTACGGCGCCCTCCATGGTGGCGATATCGGTGGCGAGCGCAGTCAGGGCGGCGGCACCGGAAGCTGCGGTGGCCACCAGATCGTCCAGTTCGCCGGCGGGTAGGCGGCGGGTGCGTGCGATCCGGCCGGCCACATCGTGCAGAACCCGTTCGGCGCGGGCCAGCCGCGATATCGCCGGCCGGGCCGCGGAGCGAGCGGACGGGAGTTTTCGCGGGACGTACCCCGCGAGCGGCAGCGGCGCGCGACGCAACTGCAGGTAGCGCCGAGTACTCAGCGCCGCGCCGGTGACCAGGGCGATAGCGCCACCGCCCAGGACGAGCACAGCCCAGGCGGGAGCGGACAGGATGACGAGGCCGACCGTTCCGGCGGTGGTCAGACCGGACGCGGTGCTCAGGCCGATACTGCGGCGCCGGGCACGCCGCCGGCGCCGCAGTTCACGTTCACGTGGGTCCGCCCAGCGCCGGACGGCGACGAGGGCATTCTCTCCGGCCGTCCGGAGAGACTCGGCGACGGAGACGGCCTGCTGCGGGAGGTCCGGGCGGGCAGGCTCGAACGCCGGGGCCCCGGCGGGGTACCGGGGTCGATCAGACTTCATATGCTGTCCTCGCCGAACTCGTCCCGCTACTGCTGAGCGGTCTGGCCTTTGTTCATCTGCGGTTGGGGCTGGGCCGGCTCGGCAGCGGATTTGCCCGGATCGATCGCGGCGTTGGCGTCGCCGGCGGGCAGGGCGTCACCGCGCATGGATGCCCGGATCTGTTCCAAACGGCTGTGGCCCGCCATCTGGATGCTGGCCTGCTGGACCTCGACCATCCGGCCCTGGACGGTGTTCTGGGCGAGTTCGGCGGACCCGAGAGCGTTGGCGTACCGACGCTCGATCTTGTCGCGCACCGCATCGAGGCTGGGAACGCTACCGGGGGCCGACAGGGTGCTGTCCATCTGCTGCAGGGAGGCGCTGACCTGCTCCTGCATTTTCGCCTGTTCGAGCTGGCTGAGCAGTTTGGTGCGCTCGGCGACCTTCTGCTGGAGCAGCATCGCGTTCTGCTCGACCGCCTTCTTGGCCTGTGCGGCGGCCTGCAACGACTGATCGTGTAGCACCTTGAGGTCTTCGACCGACTGTTCCGCGGTGACCAGCTGCGCGGCGAACGCCTCGGCCGCGTTGGTGTACTGGATCGCCTTCTCGGTATCTCCGGCGGCATTGGCCTGATCGGCCAGCGAAACCGCCTGCCGGGCGTTGGCGTTGAGCTTCTCCACCTCGTCGAGCTGGCGGTTCAGCTTCATCTCGAGCTGCCGCTGGTTCCCGATCACCGAGGCGGCCTGCTGGGACAGTGCCTGGTGCTGGCGTTGCGCTTCTTCGATAGCCTGCTGAATCTGGACCTTCGGATCCGCGTGCTCCTCGATCTTGGAGTCGAAGAGGGCCATCAGATACTTCCAGGCCTTCGTGAACGGATTAGCCATCGGTTGATCCCGCCTCCATCTACTGTGCCGCCTGGGGCGACTCGCCAGTGCGCGACCGTCACGCACTCCTCGGTACCTATCCTCCACCATGCGGCGTCCGGTACCGGCTACCGAAAGGCCGCGTCACGCCGCGGGCGGCCCGCGGACGCCTCCTACGAATCTATCTGCTCCGGTGCTTTACGCGCATTGTCACGATCGGATATACCGGTGCTATGACCGATTCAGGCCGCTTCGACCAGTACCAGCGGACCGTTGCTGGGTGCCGGAATGACGATCCGGGTATCGCCGTCGACCTGCGGCCGGGCGGATCCGGCCGACATCGACGCGGCGGCACCGGCCGGAGCGGGTTCGGACGCGGCAGGTTCGGCAGCCGGCTCGACGGTGGCCGGTTCGGCGGCCCCGCGCCCGGGCGCGGCGGCCACGGGGAGCTCTTCGCCGGCGATGGTGGTGCTCACATCCCACAGGACCCGGGCGAGCGGTACGTCGAGGGCTTCGCAGATCGCCGCCAGCAATTCGCTGGAGGCCTCCTTACGACCCCGTTCCACTTCGGACAGGTAGCCCAAGCTCACCCGCGCCGAGGTGGATACTTCACGTAGGGTCCGGCTCTGGGCGAGGCGCGCACGCCGCAGACTGTCCCCGATCGCTTCTCGCAGCAGCGTCATCGAGTTCTCCTTCTCCCGGTAGGCTCGTCGCCTCTGATGCCGCAGCCCACGGCACGCACGCGGTTCTCTCCTGGCACAACGTCGGAACCGGTCCCGGAGGTTCCCGGACCGGACACGGAATCGCTCACCCGGTGGGTGGAGCACCCCGCACGCACCGCAGCAGTTCCTGTACCGCGGCGCGCGTCGCTGTGAACCTGATATTCCACCGGTCGCCGGTCAGTTTCAACCGCATCACCTCGGTATGCCCGGGTCCGGCGAGACCGAGATAGACGGTGCCGACCTCGATTCCGTTCTGCGGGTCGGGCCCGGCGACCCCGGTCAGGGCCATGCCCCAGTCGGCGGCGCATCTGGTCCTGGCGCCGACCGCGAGCTGTTCGGCGGTGCTCGCCGCCACCGGCCCCTCACCGGCCAATACCTGCTCGTCGACCCCGGCGAGGTGATGTTTCAGATCGGTGGCGTACACCACGAGCCCGCCACGCAATACGGCACTGGCGCCGGGCACCCCGGCGATCGTGGCGGCGACGAGGCCCGCGGTGAGCGATTCAGCGGTGGCGACCGTATGCCCGCTGTCTCGCAGAGCGGCGACGAGTTCCGCGGCCGCGGTTTCCCCGGCGAGCGGGTCCGCCGGGGTCATCGGCGGCTGCGGTGCGGTCCGGCCAGCCACAGCCGCACGGCCTGGCCGACGTAGTCCAGTCCCGTCACCACCGTCAGCACCAACGCGATCCACATCAGCACCATTCCCGCGGTCGCGAACCCACCGGCGAGCGGCAACACCAGGACACCGATCGCCAGCGACTGGATCAGGGTTTTGAGTTTGCCGCCGCGGCCTGCCGGTATGACACCGCGATGCGCCACCGCCAGCCGCAGCAGCGTGATCCCGATCTCGCGGGCACAGATCACCACGGTCATCCACCACGGCAGGTCGCCGAGGATGGACAGGCCGATCAACGCGGAGCCGATGAGGGCTTTGTCGGCGATGGGGTCGGCCAGTTTGCCGAAATCGGTGACGAGACCGTATTTGCGGGCCAGCTGGCCGTCGAAGCGGTCGGTGATCGCGGCGAGCGCAAAGAGCAGGGTCGCGGTGATCCGCCACCCCGTGTGGTGCCCGCCGCCGGCGAACAAGGCCAGAACGAACAACGGGACCAGCGCGATACGCGCCATGGTGAGGATATTGGCGATGTTCAGCAGCGGAACCGCCGATTCGGCGGGAGCCGGAGCACGTTCCCCGCGCGGCCGCGCGGGGGCAGTAAGCCGCCGGTCCATCTCTTCGGGATGCACGCTCATAGCCGTCCCTGCGGGTACGCGCCCCGTCGCCGCTGCGCTGCTGCGCCGCGTCGTCCTGACAGCCCTGGCGCGGCCACCCGCGCGCGCCGCGGCACTGCCACCCGCTCCGGCGTGCCGGAGCACCGGCGCGGGATGGAGCGGGCGGGCGGAGTCTGCGGCACACACTCAGACTATCGGTACGGCCGCCGACTACTGTGCACCCCATGACCTCACGGGGACCTCTGGGCAGCGCGACCGGCGATGCGCCGGGTACGCAGACCGCCTCCGTGCGAGTGCGTCGCGCCCGCACATCCGATGTCGCGGCGATCAAATCGCTGGTCGATGTGTACGCGGGCCGGATCCTGCTGGAGAAGAACCTCGTCAACCTGTACGAATCCGTGCAGGAGTTCTGGGTCGCCGATCTCGGTGATCGCGTGGTCGGCTGTGGGGCGCTGCACGTGCTGTGGGCGGATCTGGGCGAGGTGCGCACGGTGGCGGTGGCACCCGATGTGAAGGGTCACGGTGTGGGCAAACTCATCGTGGATCAGCTCATCGAGGTGGCCCGGGAGCTCGAACTGAGCCGCTTGTTCGTGCTCACCTTCGAGGTGGAGTTCTTCGCCCGGCACGGGTTCGCCGAGATCGACGGCACTCCGGTCACGGCCGAGGTCTACGCGGAGATGTGCCGGTCCTACGACACGGGCGTCGCGGAGTTCCTCGATCTCAGCTATGTGAAACCGAACACGCTGGGCAACACGCGGATGTTACGCACGCTCTGACGTGGGTCCGGTTCGGACGAGCCCACCGGCTCGCGGGGGTCGCGCATTAGAGTCGTGCCGTGCCGATCTTCGCCGTCCAGTACACGTACTCCGATGCCACAGCCGCCGAACGTGATACGCAACGCCCGCGCCATCGGGCGTGGCTCGCCGAGCACCTCGCGGCGGAAACCCTGCTCAGCAGCGGGCCCTATCCGGACGGCTCGGGTGCGCTGCTGGTGTTCCGCGCCGCGGATTCGACAGCGCTCGGGCAACTGCTGACCGCCGACCCGTTCGCGCAGGCGGGCTTGATCGACGAGGTACGGGCGACCGAATGGCAGCCCGTCCTAGGCGCCTTCGCCGGCTGACGGATACCGCAACCGGCCGTCGTTACCGCGTACCGGCCGGTGTGGTGCGGCCGGTACGCGGTATGAACTAGTCCTTCGGCTCCGCCGGCTGCGGCTGCGCCTTGCCTCGCGTACGCAGCAGACTGGCCACCGTGGCAACCACCAGGACCCCGAGGATCACCGACAGCGACAGCCCGGTGGAAATCTCCGGCACACTCACATGCTCGCCGCCGTTGACGAACCACAGGGTGTTCTCGTGCAGGGCGTGCAGGACCAGTTTGACGCCGATGAAGGCCAGGATCGCCGACAGTCCGTAGGACAGATACACCAACCGGTCGAGCAGGCCGCCGATCAGGAAGTACAGCTGGCGCAGACCCATCAGCGCGAACGCGTTCGCGGTGAACACGATGTAGGGCTCTTCGGTGAGACCGTAGATCGCCGGGATCGAGTCGAGGGCGAACAGCAGATCGGCGAAACCGATGGCCAGCAACGCCAGCAGCATCGGGGTGACCACCTTCCGGCCGTCGATCCGGGTGATCAGTTTGTCGCCGTCGTAGTTCTCGGTAGTGGGCACCAGCCGTTTGGTCAGGGCGACGATCCGGCTGTCGCGTTTCTGTTCCTCCTCGACCTCGTGCCCGCTCTCCCGCAGCAGTTTGACCGCGGTGTAGACCAGGAACAGGCCGAACAGGTAGAAAACCCAGCTGAACGCACTGATCGCCGCGGCACCGACGGCGATGAACCCACCGCGCATCACCAGTGCGACCACGATGCCGATCAGCAGCACCTTCTGCTGATACATCCGCGGCACGGCGAAGGTGGACATGATGATCAGGAACACGAACAGGTTGTCCACCGAGAGCGCCTTCTCGGTGACGAAACCCGCGTAGTACTCGCCGGAGTAGGTACCACCCCATTGCCAGGCGATCACACCGCCGAAGGCGAGTGCCAGGCCGATGTACACGGCCGACCAGAACGCCGATTCACGGAAGGTCGGTTCGTGCGGCGTGCGCACATGGGCGAAGAAGTCGAAAACGAACAGGCCGAGGATCACCACGATGGTGACCCCCCACACGAGAGCGCTTACCTGCATGCGGTGATCCGTTCAGCAGTACGAGTCATGACCACAATCATGCCCGATATGCCCGATTCAGGCGTGTTGCGGGGTGATTGCCGGTTATCCTTGCACACCCGCCGCGCCGACTCCCGAGGGCACGGCACGTTTCCGTCACTGATCGCCCGGTTCCGGGGCCTCGTCCCCGCCGCCGCGGATCGACCACAGCAGACCATCGAGCTCGTCCGGTTTCACCAGCACATCACGCGCCTTGGAGCCCTCGCTCGGCCCGACCACACCGCGGGTCTCCATGAGGTCCATCAACCGCCCCGCCTTGGCGAACCCGACCCGTAATTTACGCTGCAGCATCGAGGTGGAACCGAACTGGGAGGTCACCACCAGCTCCACGGCCTGCAAAAGTACATCGAGGTCATCGCCGATATCGGGATCGACATCCTTCTTCTCCCCCGCCTTGGCGGCGGTGACGCCCTCGGTGTACTCCGGCTCGGCCTGGTTCTTGGTGAACTCGACGACCCCCTGGATTTCTTCATCGCTGATGAAGGCACCCTGTAGGCGGGTCGGTTTCCCGGCGCCCATCGGCAGGAACAGTCCGTCGCCCATACCGATGAGCTTTTCGGCGCCGGGCTGGTCGAGGATCACGCGCGAATCGGTGAGCGAGGAGGTCGCGAAGGCCAGCCGTGAGGGCACATTGGTCTTGATGAGACCGGTCACCACGTCGACCGACGGACGCTGGGTGGCCAGGACGAGGTGGATACCCGCGGCCCGGGCCTTCTGAGTGATGCGCACGATGGCGTCCTCGACATCGCGCGGCGCAGTCATCATGAGATCGGCGAGTTCGTCGACGATGGCCAGGATGTACGGGTACGGCCGGTACACGCGTTCGCTGCCCAGCGGTGTGGTGATGGCGCCGGATTTCACCTTCCGGTTGAAATCGTCGATATGGCGGACCTTGCTGGCCTGCATATCCTGATAGCGCTGTTCCATCTCCTCCACCAGCCAGGCCAGCGCCGCGGCGGCCTTCTTCGGCTGGGTGATGATGGGCGTGATCAGATGCGGAATGCCCTCGTACGGGGTGAGCTCCACCATCTTCGGGTCGATCAGGATCATCCGGACCTCGTCCGGAGTGGCCCGCTGCAGCAGCGATACCAGCATCGAATTGACAAAACTGGATTTACCGGAACCGGTGGAGCCCGCCACCAGCAGATGCGGCATCTTGGCCAGGTTCGCCGCGAGGAATTCACCCTCGATGTTCTTGCCCAGGCCGATCACCAGCGGATGGTGGTCGTTGCGGGTGGACGGCGCCTTCAGCACATCGGCCAGTCGCACCAGTTCCCGGTCGGCATTGGGCACCTCGATACCGACGGCGGATTTCCCCGGGATCGGGGCGAGCAGGCGCACGTTCTCGGTGGCCACGGCGTAGGCGATATTGCGGGTCAGCGCGGTGATCTTCTCGACCTTCACCCCCGGCCCGAGTTCTACCTCATAGCGGGTGACCGTCGGTCCGCGGACGAACCCGGTGACGGCCGCATCGATCTTGAACTGCACCAGCACCTCGGTGATCGCCTCGATCATCGACTCGTTGGCGGCGCTGCGGCGGCGCGGCGGGTCTCCGTCGACCAGCAAATTCATCGGCGGCAGCGTGTAATCGCCCTCGGCGACCCGGTCGGCGACGAATTCGGGTTCCGGATCCGGCGGCGGAGTCTGGTCGACCGGTGCCGCCGCGGCCGGTTTTCGCTTCTTGCGACCGGCCGGTTTCTCCTCGCCGGCCGGTGCGATCGGTTTGGCATCGCGCAGCGGAGGTTCGGCGACGCCGTCCGGGCCGACCGGCGGCCCGCTGAACTCGTCGGCCGGGTAACTGTCGGCCGGGCTACGGCCGCGGCGGCGAGACCGCCCTGCCGGTTCGGCCGGCTCGTATTCGTCGATCGGGTCGTATCCGTCGCGATAGTCGTCCTCGTACCCCGGCGCGCCGAAGAATTCCCGCAACCGCTGCGGCGCTTCGCGCACCGTCGTCCCGGTGACCAGAAGCACACCGAACACCATGGCCAGCAACAGGATCGGCACCGAAAGCCACGCGGTGAGCCCGTCGGTGAGCGGGCCACCGATGACGAAACCGGCGAAGCCGGCGGCCTCGGCGCGCCCCGCGGCGTCGGCCGGCCCACCGTCGGCTATATGCCACAGCCCGAGGAACGGCAACCCGATCAGCAACCCACCCAGCACCAGGCGCGGACGGATCTCCGGTCGCGGTTCGGTGCGCATGAGTACGACGGCGATACCGGCGGCAACGAACGGCAGGACCGAGGAGGCCGAACCGGTGACCGCACGGATGAGGCCTTCCACCCAGCGCCCGATCGGACCGCCGGCCGACAGCCACACTGCCGCCGCGATCACGGCGCTGAGGGCGATCAACCCCAGCGCAGCCCCGTCGCGCCGATGCCCGTGTTCGATCTCCCCGGCGCGGCTGATCGCGCGTGTGGTGGCGCCGACCCCGCGGGCCGCCATGGTCCATCCGCCGCCGACCAACCGGGTGAACACCGCCAGCGGGGCGGTATCCGAACGCCGTGGTGGGGCGGGACGGCGTGTGGTGCGCCGGGCACGGGCGGCGGACGCCTTGCGCGCGCCGCCCTGCTGTGCGGTTTTCCGCGCCGGGCCCTGGGCCCGTGTGGCGCCGTCCGATCGACGCGTGCCCGAACGAGAACGGGCCGCGGTGGTCCGCCCCCGAGCCGATCCCGCCCGCGCACCCGGTGTGGTTGTGCCGCGGGACTTACCTGCCATGGGCTCAGGCTAGCCGCAACAACCCCATCCGGACCATCCGCAACACTGGTACCGGGCTGCGCGACGGCGGTGATTCTCGCCGCCCACCGGTGGGCCGACGCCTGGGCGCGGCTGTTTTCCACTGCGCCGAAGGCCCCGGAGCGGGCCGGCACCCGGCCACACGTCGCCCTGCCCCGCGGGCCGCCGAACAGATACCTGCCGCCTCTGCGGCGACCGGCAGCGGTCAGATCGAACGGTCGAGTTCGAGCACCTGCCGGACAGCCTCCGGTTCCCCGTCCGATTCGATCCGGACCTGCTCTCGCCCGAATGCGTGCAGCAGCAGTTCGGCGGGCGCACCGGACAGGACCACCACGGGGCCGGGCTTGTCCACCACTCGGGCGCGATCCCCCGCAGGCGTCGAGAGTTCCACCGCCACGGGGGATTTTCGGTAGGCCATCTTGCCCATCCGCCGCAGCACCGACCACAGCCGCTGCTGATCCGCTTCGGGTAGCTCCCGCGGCTCCCAGCCCGGCCGTGCCCGCCGGACATCCTCGTGATGGACGAACATTTCGCTGACATTGGCGATCGCATCGACCGGACGCAAAGGCGACCACCACGGCGGGCCGGTGCGGACCTTTTCCAGCAGTTCCGGGAACGGACGCTGCGCGGCCTCGTCCTGCCGCCGCTGCAGATACCCGGCGAAGGGGCGCAACATGATCCCCGGTGCGGCGTCGGGACGGCGTTCCCGGACGACCAGATGTGCCGCGAGGTCGCGCACCGTCCAGTCTCCGCATAAAGTCGGCGCGTCCGGCCCGGCCTCGTCCATCGTTTCGACCATTGCACGGCGTTCACGCTGAGCGAAGTTCACACGATGAATCTAGCCGAGACCCAGCCATCGGGGAGGAGATGAGAACCGATCCGGTTGCTACGCAGCAGAGATGCTCTGTACCTTGTCATTCGGTCCATAGGGTCGTGGACCGATACACACAGAATGGGAACACCTTTGAAGAAGATTCTCACCGTTGCCGCCGTTCTGGTGGCGACCGTCGGTTCGATGTTCGCCGCATCCGAGGCACCCGCGCACGCGCGGTACGGCAGTAACTACGGCGCCATCGCCGTCTCGCTGTCCACCGGTAACTACGGATGGTCTTACGACTACGACAGCTACTCCGAAGCAGAAGCGGCTGCCGAGGACCGCTGCGGCGCCGCCGATTGCGTCGCCAAGATCTCCTGGCGCAACGGTTGCGGTGCACTCGCAGTGTCGAACAACTGGCTGAGCTACGGATCCGGTTCGTCCCGGGCCGCGGCGCGGTCCGAAGCACTGGCCAACAACCCTGGTAACGCCCACATCGAGCACTGGAACTGCACTTCGGGCTACGGCCTGTGAGTTCGTACCGACCACCTTTTCCGGCCGGCGCCGAATTCGCCGATCACCTGCGTAGGGGAAACAGAACTGTGAAAATCCGTCCATTCCGGGTCGTGGCCGCCGTAACGATGACCGCCGCCGCCCTCACCTTCACCGCTTGCTCGTCCACCGAGGAATCCTCGACGGAGGCGGCTGCCACCAGTACCGAAGCCGCCGCCGAGTTCGAATCGGGTAAATCCCAGGACGGCCGGGAGGAAGGCAAGGCGCCGACCACCACGGCGGCTCCGAACCTGCCCAAACCCACGGTCGAGGAACTCAACGACAAGCTCACCCGGGCGCTCGACGGGGCGGTGAGTGAAGACGAGAAGCTGGCCTTCATCGAGGATGCCGAACAGGATCCGCAGCTGGTCGACAAGCTCGTCACGGCGGCGAAGAAGAACGAAGTAACGGTGAAGATCACCAACGTCGGCGAGCCCGCCGAGGGCAAGCTGAAGGCGGATGCCGAGGTCACCATCGCCGGCAGCCCGGTCGAGAACGCTTCGGTCGATTTCGTCGCCGAGGGCGATCAGTGGAAGATCGCGCACGATTTCGCGTGCAATATCGTGAAGTCCGCGGAGCTCGATTCGGCGGCCTGCCAGCCCGAAGCCTGATCCGCACGACCGGTACCGGACAGAGGAGAACCGCCGGAGGCATTGCCCTCCGGCGGTTTTCCGCGCTGTAATCGCCGGCGATTCGCCGCCGGCGAGCCGGTATCAGACGCCGAGTACGGTCGGCACGATCATCGGGCGTCGGCGGTAGGTATCGGCAACCCAGCGCCCGACGACGCGGCGCACACTCTGCGCGATGCGATGGGTGTCGGTGACACCTTCGCCGGCCAGGCGCAGGAGTTCGGCCTCCACCAGTTCGGCGGCTTCGGCGAGCGCGCCGGGATCGTCGGAGAAACCGCGGCCGCTCACCTCGGGCGTGCTCACCGCCTTACCGGTGGTCGCGTCGACGGCGACCGTGATGGCGATGAAACCGCCCTCGCCGAGGACCAACCGGTCCGACAGGGTCGATTCACCGACATCGCCCACCGACAGACCGTCGACGTAGACATGGCCCACCGGCACCCGGCCGACGATGGAGGCGATCCCGTCGACCAGATCAACGACCACACCGTCCTCGGCGAGTACCACCCGGTCCTCGGGAACTCCCGTAGCGACCGCGAGCGCGGCGTTGGCGCGCAGATGCCGCCATTCGCCGTGCACCGGCATGGCGTTGGTCGGGCGTACCGCGTTGTACAGGTACAGCAGTTCACCGGCCGAAGCATGCCCGGAGACATGCACTTTCGCGTTCTGCTGGGTGATCACCGTCGCGCCCAGCCGGGCCAGCCCGTTGACCACGGTGAACACCGAGTTCTCGTTCCCGGGGATGAGCGAGGACGCCAGCACCACCAGATCGTCGGCGCGGATATGGATCTGACGGTGATCGCCGCGCGCCATCCGTGACAGCGCCGAAAGCGGTTCGCCCTGGGAACCGGTGGAGATCAGGACCAATTTGCCGGGCGGCAGGGTGGCGGCCTGGTCGAGATCGACGACCAGGCCGTCCGGCACCGTGAGATAGCCGAGGTCCTGCGCGATCTGCATATTGCGCACCATCGACCGGCCGACGAAGCATATGCGGCGGCCGTACTTCTGGGCCACGTCCACGACCTGCTGGATCCGGTGCACATGGCTGGCGAAGGAGGCCACGATGACCCGGCTGCGCGCCTTGCCGATCACGGTGTCCAGGACACCGCCGATCTCCCGTTCGGGGGTGACGAATCCGGGGACTTCGGCATTGGTGGAGTCGACCAGGAACAGATCCACACCCTCGTCGCCCAGGCGGGAGAAACCGGCGAGGTCGGTGAGCCGGCCGTCGAGCGGAAGCTGGTCGAGCTTGATGTCACCGGTGTGCAGGATCGTCCCGGCGGGGGTCCGGATCGCGACTGCGAGCGCATCCGGGATGGAATGGTTGACCGCGAAGTACTCGCACTCGAACGGGCCGTGCTCGGTCCGCTCCCCCTCGGTGACCTCGACGAGCCGCGGATGCAACCGATGTTCCCGGCATTTCGCGGCGACCAGGGCGAGCGTGAACTTCGAGCCCACCACCGGGATATCGGGCCGCAGGCGCAGCAGGAACGGTACGGCGCCGATATGGTCCTCGTGCCCGTGGGTGAGCACCACGGCGGCCACATCGTCCATCCGGTCCTCGATCGGCCGGAAATCGGGCAGGATGAGGTCCACACCCGGCTGCTGGTCCTCGGGGAACAGCACGCCACAGTCCACGATGAGCAGTTTGCCGCCGTATTCGAAAACGGTCATATTGCGGCCGATTTCGCCGATACCGCCGAGCGCGAACACTCGCAGCCCATTACGTGGCAGCTTCGGCGGCAACGGAAGGCGGTCCTGGGCGGCGGTTTCCGGAGGTACCGCCGGAACCGGGCGGGCGGAATCACCGCGGCCGCGCCCGGATTGGCGGCCTTTGCCCCGGCGCGGTTTGTCCCGCGCGGAACGGGCCTCCGGTGTCGTCTCCGCGCGTGCCGCCGGGGTTTCCGGCGCCCGCGCAGCGGTCTCGGGTTCCCGTGCGGCCGGAGTCCCGGGTTCGGAGGCGGCCGGTGGTGCCGCGGGTTGCGCCGGCTGTGGAACGCGCGCGGGTTCGGGCTGCGGAGCCGGCGCCGCGGGGCCCGCGCTGCGGCGGGCGGTGCGCCGGGGACGGCGGGCGGCGGGATCGGTCATTCGAGCACCCCGGCGGCCCGCAGGTCTGCGGCCAGATCCTCGAGCTGTTCCGGGCTCGGCATGATCTGCGGCAGCCGGGGTTCGCCCACGTCCACGCCGAGCAATCGGAGTCCACCTTTCGTCATAGCCACTCCGCCGAGCCGCGCCATGGCGGCGTTGAGCCAGAGGAGGCTGGTGTTGATATCCCGGGCGCGAACCACATCGCCGGCGGCGAACGCGTCCACCATCTCACGCAGGCGTTCCGGAACCAGATGTCCGATCACACTGATGAAACCGACCGCGCCCATCGCCAGCCACGGCAGGTTCAACATATCGTCGCCCGAATAGAAGGCGAGATCGGTTTCGGCGATGAGCGCCGCGCCGGCGTTCAGGTCACCCTTGGCGTCCTTGACCGCGACAATGCGTGGATGTTCGGCGAGCCGGCGGATGGTATCCGAGGCGATCGGTACCACCGATCTGGGCGGAATGTCGTAGAGGGTCACCGGGAGGTCGGTGGCATCGGCGACGGCGGTGAAATGCGCGAACAACCCCTCCTGGGTCGGCCGCGAATAGTAGGGGGTCACGACCAGTAGGCCGTGGGCGCCCGCGCGCTGGGCATTGCGGGCGAGTTCGATCGAATGCGCGGTGTCGTAGGTTCCGGCACCGGCGATGACGGTGGCCCGGTTACCGACCGCGTCCACCACCGCCCGCAGCAGATCCGCCTTCTCCGATTCGGTGGTGGTCGGCGATTCGCCGGTGGTACCGGAGATCGCGAGCAGGTCGACGCCCCGCTCGACCAGACGGTGCGCAAGGATGACGCCGGTGTCTATGTCGAGCTTGCCCTCGGCGCTGAAGGGGGTCACCATCGCGACACCTACCGTGCCGGACGCGCTCAACACCGGAGGCGTCGATTCACCGTTCGTCATGGTCAGAAAGGCTACCCGGTCACCGGGTAGGCCTCGACACCCTCGTCTGTGTTCTGGGCCGCCGGAGCATTGGGTGACACCATTGCGGCATCCCCATGGTGTCGCACCGGGGATTGTGTGACATCAAAATAGGCGTCACACTGATGTCATGGATCTGACCCGATACACCGCCCGAATTCGCGACGACCTGATCGCCGCGGCCGCCCTCGGCGACGAAAAAACGCAGGCCACGGCCGAGGCGCTCGCCAAAGCGGTGGAGAACTCGGCTCGGCTCGCCCTGCTCGCGGCGCTCACCGAACTCGCCGATACCGTCTCGACCGAGCTGGGAGACCGCACGGTACGTGTTTCACTGCACGACGACGAAGCCACAGTCGAGGTGGGCCGCGCCCCGGCGGGCGACAACCCCAGCTTCGAAGAAATGACCGGCGATATCAGCCGGGTGACCCTGCGACTGGTCGAACAGGTGAAATCCCGGGCCGAAGAAGCCGCCGCGCAGAGCGGGCAATCCCTGAACTCCTGGATGGCCGGTGTGGTGTCCGGCGCGTTGCGCGATCAGATGCGCGGCGGCTACGGCACCACAAAGCGCGACGACACCACACCCTGATCAGGTCGAGACCAGGATCTCACCGGTACTGCCGATCTCCGTACGCCGGTCGCCGCCGGGTGCGCTCGCCAGGATGGTCGCCAGATTTCGCCGCCCGGCCGGAAGGACCCGGATGGTGACCGACCCGGCATTGGCCGCGTCCAGCTCCCGCGCAGCGAGTTCGAGCACCCGCGCGCGCAGCGATGCCGGCACGCCGGCAAACCCACCGTCGTCGAGCAGGAGCACCTCCACCCCGCGCGAGCGCGCACCACGTGCCGCGGCATTGAGCTGATCGGTGACCAGTTGCGGAGCGCGCAGACCGTCACGCAGTTCGGCCTCCAGCAGGCGACACACCTCCCGATCGGCCGATGTCAGTTCCCCCCCGCGGGCGATACGCTCCAGCATCGGCCTGGCCAGCTCGTCCAACCGGCTCAGCTGGCGGGTCCGTTCGGAATGTTCGGCCGCCATGGTCGCCTCGGCCGCCGCCCGCATGGCGACGTCATCGTGCAGCAGACGCAGCGAACGCTGCGTCGGCCGCAGGATCAGCGCACACACCGTGGCCCCCGCCAGACAGGCCAGCGCAAGGATCGATATGAACAGGGAACCGACGGAAATATCCAGCACGATATCCACGAAGCCGACCGCCGCCGCCACCGCGACCGCTCCTGCCCAGGCCGCGGCGATCCGGCCGCGCACCGCCAGCACCGCCAGCACATAGGACGCGGCGAAGGCCGCCCACGGCTGGCGCACGGCGCCCTCGGCGAAGTTCAGATGCGTCGCCAGCACCGCCACCGGCCCCGCCACGATCACCGCAACAGTGGCGGGCCACGGCAGCGGGTCGCCGGGCAACAGCACCAGAATCGCTCCCGCACCCAGCATCACCACGATCGCGACGACGAACTGCGCGAGCGGGACATCGTTCAACGACGGAGTCATGTACAGCGTGATGGTCGCGGCGAGACCTATCCGGAACACCCAGCCGGACCGGCCGCGCATGCCCAGCAGGGACCGCAGTTCGAAATCCACGTCTCGCTCGCCGGGGCCCTCCCGGCCGGGAACCCCGGTGTACGGCCGGTCGTATTCGCTACTTTTCTCGGTCATCGTCGACGCTTCCTGCATTAGCCCACATCAGGGTGACCGTTGTTCCCTGCCCCGGTTCCGATTCGACGAAGCCGGCGCCGCCGGGCAGTTGCCGCATCCGGCCCAGAATGCTTGCCGAGATACCGAGCCGATCGGCGGGCACGGCCGACCGGTCGAAACCCGCACCGTCGTCCTGGAACACCAGCAGTAGCCCGCCCGCACCGACGGTCGCAGTGACCTCGCGGCGTACCCGCCGACCGGGAACTCCGGCGTGCCGCAGACTGTTGCGCACCGCCTCGGCCAGTGCCGCGGCCAGCGGGCCGGCCGCGGACAACGGCATGCGCAGTTCGCTGTCGTTACCGCCGCGATGCACCGTGAACTCGATACCGGCATTGACCTCGTGTACCGCGGCACGCAGGAAACCGACGGCCGAACTCGCATCCAGCAATCCGGTATCGGCGCCGAAGAGCCGGGTGGCGTCCAGCTGGTCGAGGGTGCGGCGCGCCTGCTGCCGAAGGACCGCGGACGTGCCGGTGGAACCGGAGCGGGAGGCATCCAGCAGCGTGGACAACACCGCATCGTGGATCAGCACGGCGAAACGGGCGCGTTCCCGCTCCCTGGCCACCGTCCCCGCGACAGCCGCCGCGCGGTCGCCGGCGACCACCGATTCCCGGTCCACCCGCGCACCGGCCGCGCGCGCATGCACCACACACCACAGGAACAGCAGGCACAACCCGGCGTTGCGCGTGATGTTCTCCACGACGGACAGCACCGTGGTGTCGTCGAACATCACATACAGCGCGACGCCGGGCGTCGCCGCGGTCACCACCAGATATCCGACCGAAAGCCACGACCGCCAGGCCACGGCCGCCGCCAGCACACCGATCATGACCAGCCGATGCGCCCAGATCAGCCCCGGCGCTTCCGCAATCTCGTAGTAGTAGGGCATCACCAGCGCCATCCCGGCGAGATAGCCCAGTGCGGCGGCCCCGGCCACCGCCCGTACCAGCCGCGCCCCCGCGACCAGCGAGACCACCGCGAGCACCGGCAGCATGCCGAATGCGACCGCGAAGGTGATCGTGGTCCAGATCAACGGAACCGCGCGATGCTGCACGATGATCTCGGGCAGCTCGAGTACCGCGGCGATCGTCCCGACCAGCCCGATCACCAGGCCGAACCGCCGGACCACCCGGTCAGCGGCCAGTTCGGGAGTGGCATTACGCATTCGGACCAGCGATACCGCCACCGACCACAGCTCCCGCGGCCGCCGCAGCCACAATGCCGGGCGCCGCGGCACGGCGGCGGGGGTGGTCGCGCTCATGATGGGCGATGTTCGGGAACCGGCAACCAGCCGTCCTCGACCGCCCGCTTGTAGAGGTCTGTTTTGGTGGGCGCAGGCCGGCCCGCGTCGGCGTACTTCTGCCGGATCCGGCCCAGGTAGTCGTTCACGGTCTGTTCGGAGAGGCCGGTCAGGCGCGCCACCCGCGACGCTTTCTCCCCCGACGCGTACAGGGTGAGCACTTCCTCCTGGCGCGGACTCAATCCGACGCTGGACAACTGCGGATCGCCGTCGATGGCGGCGGCCCAATCGGTGGTCACCACCTGCTCCCCGGACGCGGCACGGCGCACCGCGCCGACCACAGTCGCCACATCCTCGGATTTCCGGACCACACCCAGGACTCCGGCGCGAGCTGCCGAACGCACCAGAAACGGATTGTCGGCACCGGTGAACACCAGTACTTCGAGGCCGTGCTCGCGCAAGGTCGCCACATTGTCCTCGGGCGTGGAATCATCGGCGAGACGCAGATCCAGCACCACCAGATCCAGCTCCGGTACGCCGTCGATCCGGCACGCCGGTTCGGCGAGCAATCCGGCGACAGTGCCCGCGGTCACCACCAATTCCAGGTCCGGCTCGGGTTCGAGCATCGCCACCAGGCCGATCGCCACCGATTCGTGGTCCTCGACCAAACCGATCCGGCGTGGCCCGCTCCGGTCTCCGACGCTGTCCGTCACTACACAACTCCCATCAGGCACGCCCCCGTCCAGAGCAGTATGGCGTTGCGCGCGCGGCGAGGTCAGCCCCCGATTTCAGGGGAACCACCGGAGCGCTGCGGCCGACCGGGCCTACGCCATCAGCTGTGCCGCCACGGTTGCGCCGAGTTCCCAGCATGTTTCGAGGTCGCTCTTGCCCGGCTTGCCCGACACCACCACATAGTCGGCGGCCTTCGCCCACCCCAAACCGGTCGTGATGGAGGTGACACCGCGCTCGGCTCCCTCGGTCCCCTCGTTACCGTGCAGATAGAGGCCGAACGGCCGACCCCGCGTCGAATCGAGGCAGGGGTAATAGATGACATCGAAGGCGTGCTTGAGGGCGCCGCTCATGTACCCGAGGTTGGCCGGGGTGCCGAGCAGGTATCCGTCCGCCGCCAGCACATCCGCGGGTGATACGGCCAGCGCTGCCCGGCGCACCACCTCTACACCCTCGATTTCCGGATCGGTCGCCCCCGAGACCACGGCCTCGAACATCGCCTGCATGAACGGCGACGGTGTGTGATGGATGATCAGCAACGTCGGCACACCGGCGAGCCTAGTCTCGTTCGTGCCGTTCCAGTTCCACCGCCCGGCGCATGGTGCTACGCGCCCGGGCCCGGTCCCCGGCATAGTCGTAGGCGCGGGCCAGCCGGTAGGAGACCCGCCAGTTGTCGGGGTCGGCCTCCCATTCCCGTTTCACCGTGAGGAACAATTCGTCGGCGGCCGCTCGTTCGATCCGCCCGGAGGGGCGGCGCGGGAGATCGTCGACCGCCAGTTCCAGCCCCTCGTCGTGGATGCGGCGGGCCAGGCGCTGATGATCCAGCGCGGACCGGATCGTGGACACGACCATCCACACGCCGAGCAACGGCAGGATGAGAACCCCGATACCCAGGCCCATGGCCGCGATATCACCGGAGATCAATAGTTCCACGGCGATTCGGCCGAGCCACAGGAAGTAGAAGATCAGCGCCACCACCAAGAAGGCCACCATGGCAAGGATCTTCGGTACCGCGCGATCCGGGCCGGAATCGCCGGTGGCGCCGCCGGTCTCGCTCACAGATCGAGGAACGGGTCGAGCCCGACGGTGAGGCCCGGCCGCCCGCCGATCTGCCGGACCCCCAGTAGCACCCCCGGGGCGAACGACGAGCGATCGATGGAATCGTGCCGGATGGTCAGGGTCTCGCCCTGGGTGCCGAACAGCACCTCCTGATGGGCGACGAGCCCGGCCAGCCGCACCGAATGCACCCGCACCCCGTCCACCTCGGCGCCCCGCGCACCGTCGAGTTCGGTGGTCGTTGCGTCCGGAACGGGTGCGGAACCGGCTTGTTTACGGGCTTCGGCGATGATTCCCGCGGTCCGATAGGCGGTACCGGACGGGGCATCGGCCTTGTTCGGGTGATGCAGTTCGATCACCTCGACCGATTCGAAGAACCGCGCCGCCTGTTCGGCGAACCGCATCGACAGCACCGCGCCGATCGCGAAGTTCGGGGCGATCAGTACGCCCACGTCGGGCCGGCCGGACAGCCGGCCGCGCACCTCGTCGAGCCGGGCACTGTCGAATCCGGTGGTGCCGACGACGGCGTGGATACCGTTGTCCACCAGGAAGCGCAGGTTGCCCATCACGACGTCGGGATGGGTGAAATCCACCACCACCTGGGTACCGGTCTCGGTGAACCGCGTCAGTGGATCGTCCTTGTCCACGGCGGCGACCAGTTCGAGATCGCCGGCCGCCTCGACGGCGGCGCAGATGGCCTTGCCGACCTTGCCCTGCGCCCCCAGAACACCCACACGAATCGGTGCCGTCACCTCACCACTCCTACCTGCTAGTCGGATCCACCGAGTCTATGGCGCGCCCGCAGTCGCGATACCGGCCCCCTCGGCATTCTGCTGTGCGACGCGAGGCGGCGAAGCCGCGCGCCGGATTCCCGGTCCGCCGGCCCGCGTGCGGGCCCACCTCGGCGATAGGCACCGCAGGTGTGGTCGCCGTGGTCCGCGACTGCCGGCCGAGCCCGGTTCTGGACGGACGGTGCCGAACCCACGCCGTCACCTTGCCTGCACCACCGCGAAATCACTGTTTCCCGGTGCGGCCGTGACCGTATCCGCCTCGCTCACCAGCCATTGCCCGCAGACACAACGCCAATAGCGCACCGCGCCGTGTTCGGACAGCAGGGTGGGCGCGGGCCAGTCGCAGGCGGAGCAGGTGATCGTCATACCGTCAGCCTGATGTAATGGTTCTATGCATTTCAACCCTTACGGTGGCGCGGCAGCCCAACTCGCCGCGCGTCTGGTCAACGCGGCTCCCGGCGAGGATCTCGCGCTGCTGCTGGCCGAGGCCGGGTACAAGCCGATCGGCACGGTGAGCCCGCGGCAGGCCGCCACTCTCCGGCGCTGGACCCGCCGGCTCGACGAGGTCTTTCGCGCGCCCGGTGTCGAAGTGCTCAACGCACTGCTGGCAGAGACGACGAGCCGGCCCTATATCTCGACCCACGACGGTCGCGCGCCACATCTGCACTACGCCGCGGAGACGGCCCCGATCGACGAAAGGGTGAAGGCATACACCGCCGCCGGGCTGGCCGAACTGTTCTGCGCGGCACCGGACCGGATGGGCCGGTGCGCGCGTCCGGAATGCGCCCTGGTGTTCGTCGACACCTCACGAAACGGGCGTCGGCGCTTCTGCTCCGATCGGTGCGCCAACCGGGTGAACGTCGCCCGGCACCGGGCGCGCGCCGCGCAGCGTCAGAAGACGATCACTTGACGTAGAGCATGTCCCGCAGCCAATTCGTCCATCGCCCGGTTGATCTCGTGCAGCTCGATCCGGGCGGAGATCAGTTTTTCCACCGGCAACCGGCCCGCCCGCCACATGCGGACGTACTCGGGGATATCCCGGGACGGGACCGCCGACCCCAGATAGCTGCCGACGATCGAACGCCCCTGCGCGACCAACCCCAGCGGCGAAATACTGGCTCGGGCTTCGGGGGACGGAAGACCCACCGTCACCGTGGTACCGCCCGGCGCCGTCGCCGCGACCGCACTCTCGAAGGCCCGGGCCGACCCGACCGCCTCGACCACCACTTCGGCCCGGATCTCCCGGTCGGCGACCTCGGCCGGTGTATAGGCGCCGGTGGCACCCAGATCGCGGGCCAGTGCCAGTTTCTCCGGAACGGTATCGACCGCGATCACCTCGCGGACACCGAGCGACACCGCCACCAGTACGGCCGCCATCCCCACACCGCCGAGCCCGACCACCATCACGCGGTCGGAGGGGGCCGGTTTCGCCGAGTTCAGCAGTGCCCCACCGCCGGTGAGAACGGCGCAGCCCAGAACCGCCGCTACGTCCGGCGGCACATCGTCGTCGACCGGGACCACCGATCGGCGGTCCACCACCGCATAGGTGGCGAATCCGGAGACGCCGAGGTGGTGGTGGACGTCGGTGCCGTCACGGTGCAGCCGGCGACCACCGGACAGGAGTTCCCCGGCATTGTTGGCGGCGCTGCCGGGAACGCACGGGGTCCGGCCGTTCGAGGCGCAGCCGGCGCATTCGCCGCAACGAGGCAGGAACGTCATCACCACTCGCTGCCCGACCGGCAGGCCGGCGTCCGGACCGGCGGCTTCGATCTTTCCCGCGGCCTCGTGACCGAGCAGCATGGGCACCGGCCGCACCCTGTTGCCGTCGACGACGGAGAGGTCCGAATGGCAGATTCCGGCCGCTTCGATCCGCACCAGCAATTCGCCGGGGCCGGGGCCGGCGAGATCGAGTTCGCCGACGGAGATCGGTACCGACTCGGCGTACGGTCCGGGTGCGCCGATACGTTCCAGGACTGCCCCACGAATTCTCATGGGACCACGGTAGGCCGTGGCAGGGGTTTGCTCATGATCCGAGCCGGACTATCCTTATTCGCCGTGACGGTGCTCCCGTTGGCCGCCTTGCACCGAGCCCGGGGTCGGGATCGTCACAATCCGAGGAGATTTCCTTTGACCGTACAGTTCAACCACACGATCGTCGGCTGCCGTGACCACCGCGTATCGGCCGAATTCTGGGCCGATATCCTGGGGCTGGAGCTGAGCCCCGAATGGGGCCCGTTCATTCCCTTACCCGCGGCGAACGGGGTCACGTTCGATTTCGCGAACGTTCCGCCGCATATCACCGAGATCCAGGGCCAGCACTACGCATTCCTGATCTCGGAGACGGAATTCGACGCCGCATACGCCAAGATCCGGCGCTACGGCCTAGAGCACTGGGCCGATCCACATCAGCACACGCCCGGCGAGATCAACCACAACTACGGCGGACGCGGGGTGTATTTTCTGGACCCCAGCGGCCACTACCTGGAGCTGATCACAGTCCCGTACGGGGGTTGGCCGACGTAACACGAGGCGTCCGGGTGGCTTATCGCCACCCGGACCGCCGCGTTCACTCCGCGACCGGCACGGGCCGCCCGCGCCGCATCCCGAGTATTGCCGCGCCGAGGCAGGCCAGCGCCACTGCCGCGACGAACCACGGGAACACCCTGTCCAGTCCCCAAGCGGTGGCGGCCCAGCCCGCCAGTACCGTCGGCAGCGCCATGGCCGTATAGGCCAGTAGGTAGTACGCGGACATGGTTTCGCCGCGCTTGTGCTCCGGCACCACATCGGACAGGTGGCGTAGCGAACCGCCGAAGCCCAGACCGAACGTGGCGCCGAGGACCAACCCGATACCGACCACAGCCGTCCACTGGTGGGTACCGAGGGCCGGAATGGTCAGCAGGAGGGTGATCGCCATACCGATATCGCCGATGACAGCGGCCCGCCGGGCCGGTACCCGGGTCGCGAACAGTTGCACGAGCGCGGCCGCCAAGGCCGTCGAGGCGACCACTACGCCGCCGAAGACCAGGTTGTGGATGCCTGTGCGTTCCGCGGCCAATGACGGATACAGCGACAGCAGCACACCGAGCACCGACCATGCCGCCATCACCCCCAGTGCCGAGAACCAGAAATCCGCGCGGATCTCCGGTGGTACCGCCGGGCGCGCTATCCGGATCCGGCCCACGACCCGGGCGGCGTGTGGTTCGCGCAGGGCGAGAACCCCCGCGGCCACGATCAGGCAGATAACGCTGATGACGACGTACGGCGTGCGCAATGGATTCGGCGCGTACTGTGCGAGCAGTGCCGAGCCCATGATGGCCACCGCCATACCGACGTTGAAGGCGACACCGCTGAGCTGGCCGGACCGGGCGCCGCGGTGCGGCCGCAGGTCGAGCAGTGCCGCGGCTCCGGCCACAACCGTGGCGCCGACCGCCAGCCCGTGCAGAACCCGGGCCAGCACGAGCATTGCCACAGTGTCGGCGAGGACGAAAACGACGAGTCCGGCGATCATGGCCCCGAAGGCGCCGAGCAGCACCGGTTTGCGGCCGACCACATCGGAGATACGCCCGGATACTAGGACAGCCAGCAGAGCGGCCACCGCGTATGCCGCGAACACGATGGTGGTCGCCAGTGGCGAGAGATGCCATTCCTGCTCGTAGATGCCGTACAAGGGGGCCGGTACCCCGGATACGCCGAGCGCAACGCCCGTGGCACCCAATACCAGCGCGTAGGCCCAGGGTTGCACCGCTCGATCCGCTGCCGGTGCCGCGATTGTCGCCGCCATCGAATCCCCGATCAGGTAAGTTTGAAGATTATCGAACTTGATCGACAGTAACGTACGGTACGACGATCATCAAACCGACCGAGGCGGACCATTGACCGACACCCTCTCCGCGACATACTCCGTGGCACCGCTCCCCACCGTGCTCGGTGCGCTACAGGATCCAGTACGCCTCGAAATGATCCGCCGACTGAGCAACGCAGGCACCGCTCTGCGCTGCGCATCCCTCTACGACGGCATCAACAAGTCGACCGCCACCCACCATTTCAAGATCCTGCGCGAGGCCGGCATCACCGAACGGCTCGTCGTCGACGGCAACACCTACCAGCAGTTGCGTACCGAAGCGCTCGACGCGGCATTGCCCGGCCTCCTGGCGGCCGTCGTCGACGCCGCCAACCACGCCCGGCCGGAATAGCTCCACTCGCCCCATCGGGCCGATCGCCGAGTACGACCGCTCTCGAACCCACGAGGATCCCGCCGAGCAGTCCACACAAAGGCACGAACTGCGCCGGCCGGAACAGGGCCGACCCCCACCGGCCGGCTCGGCGTGGATATCGACCGGTCCGAGGTCGTACGCGAGATCCGCACCCAGCCGGTTGTATGCTCCCTGAGCGCGAACAGCGCCGCGGATCGCCTCCGGCCGATACCTCAGCCGACCAACCGGGTAACCGCCGTGGGCAGATCTCGTTTGCGGCGGTACGGTCCGGCGACCGCGGCAGCGAACGGCCGGGCCAGCAGCGAACGAGCGATATCTCCGACTTCCTCGGTGGTCACGGCATCGATCCGCGCCAGCGTTTCGGAGACGGTGCGGTGATTGCCGTAGCTGAGTTCACTACGCCCGATCCGGTTCATCCGGGACGCCGAATCCTCCAGCCCGAGCACCAGCCCACCACGTAACGACCCTTTGGCCCGGGCACATTCGGCATCGGTGATCCCGTCGGCCGCCACCTCGTCGAGCACCCCGCGAGCCAGCGCCGCCACCTCGTTCAGGTTTTCCGGCTGGCAGCCGAGATACACCGAGAAGGCGCCGGTATCGGCGAAGGTGTCCACGCTCGAGTACACCGAGTACGCCAGCCCGCGCTCTTCCCGGATCCGCTGGAAGAGGCGGGAACTCAAGCCGCCGCCGATCACGGTGTTCAGTACCGAGAGCGGCCACCGCCGCGGTCCCTCGTGCCGGCCGTAGGCGCGCACCCCGAACACCAGATGCGCCTGTTCGCTGTCACGGAGACTCCAGCTCAGCCCCGGTGCGGAGCGGGTCCGGAAATGTCCCTCACGCCGCGGCGCGGGGGCCGCCGCCGGATCCAGTCGCCCGGCGACCGCCCGGTGCACCAGTTCCACCGTGTGCTCATGGTCGATATTGCCGGCCACCGCCACCACCATCCGGTCCGGCGTGTACCGGCGCTGGTGGAAAGAGCGCAGCTGGCCCGCCCGCATACCCTCGATCGATTCGATGGATCCGATGACCGGCCGCCCGATCGGATGATCACCGAACAGGGCCGTGAGGAACGCGTCGCCGACGAGATCCTCGGGATCGTCGTCGCGCATGGCGATCTCCTCCAGGACCACCTGCCGTTCCACATCCACGTCCACGGCCCGGCACAGCCCGTTGAGCACCACATCGCTGACCAGATCCACCGCCAGCGGCAGATCCTCGTCCACGACATGGGCGTAGTAGCAGGTCTGCTCCTTGGCAGTGAAGGCATTGAGTTCACCGCCGACCGCGTCCATGGCCTCGGCGATATCGAGCGCCGACCGGGTCGGAGTGGCCTTGAACAGCAGATGCTCCAGGAAATGCGCGGCACCGGCGACGGTGGGTCCCTCATCGCGCGAACCGACGCCCACCCAGACTCCCACGGAGGCCGAGCGGACTCCGGGGACGTGCTCGGTCACCACCCGCAGACCACCCGGCAGGACGGTACGCCGCACGCCGTTGTCGATTTCGACGGTTTCGCCGATCCGCCACGTCGATGACGAACCCCCCTGCCCACTCGGGCGCAGGGGGGCCTCTGTTTTCTGCTCCGTCACACGACCAGTACTACTCGGTCGCCGCGGTATCCGCATCGGCGGGAGCCTCGGCAGGCGCCTGCTCGGCGTTCTCGTCGACGGGCACCAGCGAGATCTTGCCGCGGTTGTCGATATCGGCGATCTCCACACGCAGCTTGTCGCCGACGTTGACCACATCTTCGACCTTGGCCACGCGCTTACCGTTGCCGAGCTTGGAGATATGCACCAGGCCGTCGCGGCCCGGCAGCAGCGAGACGAACGCGCCGAAGGCGGTGGTCTTGACCACGGTGCCGAGGAACCGTTCGCCGACCTTGGGCAGCTGCGGGTTCGCGATGGCGTTGATGGCATCGATCGCGGCCTGCGCGGACGGGCCGTCGGTGGCGCCGACGAACACGGTGCCGTCGTCCTCGATGGAGATATTGGCGCCGGTGTCGTCGGTGATCTGGTTGATCATCTTGCCCTTGGGCCCGATCACCTCGCCGATCTTGTCGACCGGGATCTTGATCGCGGTGACGCGCGGCGCGTACGGGCTCATCTCGTCCGGGGTGGCGATGGCCTCGGCCATCACGTCCAGGATGGTGGTGCGGGCGTCGTGCGCCTGACCCAGTGCACCGGCCAGCACCTGCGAGGGGATGCCGTCGAGTTTGGTGTCCAACTGCAGAGCGGTGACGAAATCACGGGTTCCGGCGACTTTGAAGTCCATATCGCCGAACGCGTCCTCGGCGCCGAGGATATCGGTCAGCGCCACGTACCGGACCTCGGCGGCACCGGCCTCGTTGGTGACGGTGTCCGACACCAGGCCCATGGCGATACCCGCGACCGGCGCCCTCAGCGGCACACCGGCGTTGAGCAGCGACAGAGTCGAGGCACACACCGACCCCATCGAGGTGGAGCCGTTGGACCCCAGCGCCTCGGAGACCTGGCGGATGGCGTACGGGAACTCGTCCTGGCTCGGCAGTACCGGCATCAGGGCCCGCTCGGCCAGCGCGCCGTGGCCGATCTCGCGCCGCTTGGGCGAGCCCACACGACCGGTTTCACCGGTCGAGTACGGCGGGAAGTTGTAATGGTGCATATAACGCTTGGAGGTTTCCGGGCCGAGCGAATCGACCTGCTGCGCCATCTTGACCATATCGAGGGTGGTAACGCCCATGATCTGGGTTTCACCGCGCTCGAACAGCGCCGAGCCGTGCGCCCGCGGCACCACGGCGACCTCCGCGGACAGTTCCCGGATATCGGCCAGACCGCGGCCGTCGATGCGGAAACCGTCGGTGAGGATGCGCTGGCGGACCAGTTTCTTGGTCACCGAACGGAAGGCGGCGCCGAGTTCCTTCTCGCGGCCTTCGAACGACTCACCCAGCCGCGAGAGCACCTCGAGTTTGATCTCGTCGATCTTCTCCTCGCGCTCCTGCTTGCCGGCGATCCCCAGCGCGTCCGACAGCGGCGCCTTGGCGGCGTCCTCGACGGCGGCGTAGGCGTCATCGGCGTACGGCGGGAACAGCGGGAAATCCTCGGTGGGCTTGGCCGCGAGCTCGGCCATGTCCTGCTGGGCCCGGCAGAGGCGGGCGATGAACGGTTTGGCGGCCTCCAGGCCCTCGGCGACCACGGTTTCGGTCGGCGCCTGCGCCCCGCCCTCGACCAATTCGATCACGTTCTCGGTGGCTTCCGCCTCGACCATCATGATCGCGACATCACCGGTATCGGTGACCCGCCCGGCCACGACCATATCGAATACGGCCTTCTCCAGCTGTTCGTTGGTCGGGAAGGCGACCCACTGGCCACCGGCCGGGGTGCCGGCCGCGGCATCGTTGATCAGCGCGACCCGCACGCCGCCGACCGGGCCGGAGAACGGCAGGCCCGCGATCTGGGTGGACGCCGAGGCCGCGTTGATGGCGACCACGTCGTAGAGATCCTTCGGATCCAGGCTCAGCACCGTCACCACGACCTGGATCTCGTTGCGCAGGCCGTCCACGAAGGAGGGGCGCAGCGGCCGGTCGATGAGGCGGCAGGTCAGGATCGCGTCGGTGGAGGGGCGGCCCTCACGGCGGAAGAAGGATCCGGGGATCCGGCCCGCCGCGTACATCCGCTCTTCGACATCGACGGTCAGCGGGAAGAAGTCGAATTGGTCCTTCGGGTGCTTACCCGCGGTGGTCGCCGACAGCAGCATGGTCTCGTCGTCCAGGTAGGCGACGACCGAACCGGCGGCCTGCTTGGCCAGGCGGCCCGTTTCGAAACGTACGGTGCGGGTGCCGAAGATGCCGTTGTCGATCAGCGCAACGGATTCGAAAACACCCGGTTCGACCTCGACGGCCGAGTTCTTCGAGCGTTCGGTGGTTTCTGGCATATCTCTGTTCTCAACCTCTCGTCTCGCCGGATACAGCGCCGGTATGGCGCGATCCGGCTGTGTCAGCCGTACCAGGTTCGGACGCGGCGCGACGGCGTAACCGCGGTGACCGTCGAGGTCAGCGGCCGCCGTATAGCGAGCTGCGGCGCGTACACCCGGCCGGATCCCCTTGGATACGGCGACGCGGAGGCGGTCAACGATCGAAGCTCTCCGGCGTATCGACCCCGGGCCGAAAAGCCACTACCGAAGACCGACGCCACGAGCGCGGGTGTGACGGCTGGTTCTGTCGTCCTCGTACACGGGAGATCCCCCGCACACGAAAATGCCGACGAGGCGATTGTATGCGCCCCGTCGGCATACGTAACGCCCGGCTCGTGGAACCGGGCGTGTTCACGCAATATCAGCGCCGCAGGCCCAGGCGTTCGATCAGGCTGCGGTACCGGTTGATGTCCTTGGCGGCCAGGTACTTCGACAGCCGCTTACGGCGGCCGATCAGTGCCATCAGGCCGTGCCGGGTGTGGTGATCGTGCTTGTGCACCTTGAGGTGCTCGGTGATCTCGGAGATCCGCTTGGACAGCAGCGCGATCTGCGCCTCCGGGGAACCGGTGTCCGTCTCGTGCAGACCGTACTCGGCGAGAATCGCCTTCTTCTTCTCGGTGGTCAACGCCATGGGGCATCCACTCCTGTTTCTCAGTTCCGCGCGTAAGGTGCCCGGACGGGCCGGGAATCATCCACCTCTGCAGGTGAACGGCTCACCGGTCGTCGTATCCGGGATGGGCGCCGCCGCGGACCGCAGCAGACCCGGCGAGTCACCTTACCGGAGCCGTCCCGGCCCCGGCCCGGCGGGTAGGCCGGCTAGTTCCCGGCTCCGAGGACCTTACGGGCGGTGTCGACATCGCGGCCCATGGCGGCAACGAGTTCGTCGACCGATTCGAATTTGCGCATCCCGCGCAGATGGTCCACGAAATCCACGGCCACATGCTGTCCGTAGAGATCGGCCTCGCGGTCGAGGACGTAGGCCTCGACGGTGCGGGCACGACCGGAGAAGGTGGGGTTGGTGCCCACCGAGACCGCCGCCATGGCGGGCTGTCCCGGCGTCACCGTGCCGATCGTCGGCCCCGGGCCCAGCACCGTGAACCAGCCCGCATAGACACCGTCGGCGGGGATCGCGGCATGCATGGGCGGCGCGACGTTGGCGGTCGGGAACCCCAGGCTCTTGCCGCGGCCGTCACCGCGCACCACCACCCCTTCGACCCGGTGCGGCCGGCCCAGCGCGTCCGCGGCGGCGGCCATATCCCCGGCGTCCACACAGGCGCGGATATAGGTGGAGGAGAAAGTCACCGCGTGTTCGCCCAGCAGAGTCACCCCGTCGACCGCGAAACCGAACCGGTCGCCCAGGTCACGCATGGTGGCGACCGTACCGGCGGCCTTCTTGCCGAAAGTGAAATTGTCGCCGACCACGACCTCGGCGACATGCAGCCGTTCCACGAGCAGATCGTGCACGTATTCGGCCGGGGTGAGTTTCATGAAGTCATGGGTGAACGGCATCACACAGAAGACGTCGACGCCGAGTTCTTCGGCGAGTTCCGCCCGCCGGGTGAGCGTGGTGAGTTGCGCGGGATGGGAACCGGGCCGGATCACCTCCATCGGGTGCGGATCGAAGGTCATCAATACGGCCGGGACGCCGCGCGCGGCAGCCGACTTCACCGCCCGGCTGATCAACTGCGCGTGACCGCGATGAACACCGTCGAACACGCCGATTGTGAGCACGCACCGCCCCCAGTCCGCGGGTACGTCGTCGAGACTTCGCCACCTCTGCACAGACGCCAAGCCTACGCAAACAAGCGGCCGCACCGTATTCGGGTGGGGACGCTTGCCGGGCGCCGGCGACGCGGGCGCAAACGCGGGGTTTCGCGGAGGTGGCGGGATATGTGTATCGCACCGCGAATGCTTAAGCTCGTGGTTGTGCCCGGAAAACGAGATATCGCCACCCGACGGGAACTCGCCGACGCCGGGGAATCGGCCGCTCCGGGCCTGTCGTCGGTGGCACAGGATTACTTGAAAGTCATCTGGACAACCCAGGAGTGGTCGCAGGAACGGGTGAGCACGAAACTGCTCGCGGAGCGGATCGGGGTCTCGGCGTCGACCGTCTCGGAGGCGGTGCGCAAACTGTCGGACCAGGGTTTGGTCGAACACGCCCGGTACGGCGCGATCACACTGACCGAAGAGGGCCGGCTGGCCGCGATCGCAATGGTGCGCCGGCACCGGCTGATCGAGACGTTCCTGGTGAGCGAGCTCGGTTACGGCTGGGACGAGGTCCACGACGAGGCGGAGATCCTCGAGCATGCGGTATCGGAACTGCTGATGGCCCGCATCGACGCGAAACTCGGGTTCCCGGACCGGGATCCGCACGGCGATCCGATCCCGTCGGTGGACGGCGCGGTGCCGACACCGCCGGCCCGCCGTTTGATCGATTTCGAGGCGGGAGAAACCGGCCGCGTGGCCCGTATCTCCGACTCGGACCCGGACATGCTGCGCTATTTCGATTCGGTCGGGATCGCGCTGGATACCGTGATCGTGGTGGTGGAACGGCGAGATTTCGCGGGAACAATCGCGGTGCGGATCGGGCGGGACGAGAATCTCACGGATCTGGGCAGTATCGCCGCGGAAGCGATCTGGCTGCGGGACTGACCGCGGAACAGTTCCGACACGCCCGGGCGAACCCCGGGTGATTCGAGGGCATTGCCCGGCGTAGGCCTGCCGTGATATCCATATTGTCAACAATCCGACAATCGCCATTCACGATTTCGTATACCCGTCGGTCCGGACCGCCGCACCGACCGTCCCGGGAGGCGCCACCATGGCCGAACTGTCCCCGATCCTGAAACAGGCCACTCCGGTCACCGTCGACCACGGCGAGGGCTGCTACCTCTACGACATCGACGGTCGCCGATATCTCGATTTCACGGCCGGAATCGGCGTCACGAGCACCGGCCACTGCCATCCGCACGTGGTGGCGGCGGCACAGGCCCAGGTCGCGAAACTGATCCACGGCCAATACACGACGGTGATGCATCGGCCGCTGCTCGAACTCACCGAACGCCTCGGCGCGGTGCTTCCCGCGGGATTGGATTCGGTGTTCTACTCCAATTCGGGCAGTGAAGCGATCGAAGCGGCATTGCGGCTGGCCCGCCAGGCCACCGGGCGCCCGAATGTGATCGTTTTCCACGGCGGCTTCCACGGCCGCACCGTGGCCGCCGCGACCATGACCACCTCCGGCACCCGATTCTCCGCCGGTTTCAGCCCGCTCATGTCCGGTGTGCACGTCGCCCCCTTCCCCACCGCCTACCGCTACGGCTGGAGCGAGGAGGAAGCCACCTCCTTCGCCCTGCGCGAACTCGACTACGTGTTCGCCACCCTCACCTCCCCGGCCGAAACCGCGGCCTTCGTGGTCGAACCCGTTCTCGGCGAGGGCGGGTACATCCCCGGAAACCGGGTGTTCTTCGAAGGTTTGCGTGAACGCGCCGACCGGCACGGCATCCTGCTGATCTTCGACGAGATCCAGACCGGTTTCGGCCGGACCGGAAAGTTCTTCGGCCACCAGCATTTCGGGGTCCGGCCGGATGTCATCACCATGGCCAAGGGTTTGGCCAGCGGCTTCCCCATCTCCGGAATCGCCGCCTCGGCCGAACTGATGAGCGCCGCCTGGCCCGGATCGCAAGGCGGCACCTACGGCGGTAATGCCGTGGCCTGCGCCGCCGCGCTCGCCACTCTCGAGGTGATCGAATCGGAGAACCTGGTCGAGAACGCACGGGTCCGCGGCGAACAGTTGCTGACCGGGGTGCGGGCGGCCGAGTCCAAGGCCATCGGTGACGTCCGCGGGCTGGGCCTGCTCGTCGGCGCGGAGTTCACCACCGCCGACGGCGCCCCGGACCGGGAAACCGCCACCACCGCCCAGCAACTCGCGGCCGCGAAGGGCTTGCTCCTGCTGACCTGCGGAGCGCATATGAACGTGGTGCGGATGATCCCGCCCCTCGTGGTCGCCGAAACCCAGATCACCGACGCGCTCGACATCTGGTCCGCGGTACTCGGCGAACTCGGCCACTGATCCCACCTCGCGGGGAGAACGGCCCCACGGCCGGTCTCCCCGCATGAGCACCAGGACGAAATACATGGCGCGCTATCTCACGATCACCCTCACCAAAGCCGGAATCACCTGCCGTGCCCGGCTACTCGACGAGCAGGCTCCGCGCACCTGCGCCGCGGTATGGGAGGTCCTCCCCCAGGAAGGCGATGCCTTCCACGCCAAATACGCCCGTAACGAGGTCTACACCCTGGTCCCTCGCATCCAGGACGCCCCGCGCCGCGAGAACCCCACGGTCACCCCCATTCCCGGCGACGTCTGTCTGTTCGATTTCGAACCCTGGGAAATCGGCAACCCGGCCTACGGCTACGAACCGGGAACGGCCGCCCATCACGCCCAGGGCGCCACCGATCTCGCACTGTTCTACGGCCGCAACAACCTGCTCATCAACGGCGACCTCGGCTGGGTCCCCGGCAATGTCTTCGCCACCATCGAAGACGGCCTCGACGAACTCGCCGCCGCCTGCAACACCCTATGGCTGCACGGTGCCGCCGGCGAAACCCTCGCCTTCGCTCGCGCCTGAAAAATCCTGTCTCCCTCGAGCCCGAAGCTGCGCAGGCAACCCCGGCCGATGCCCGGAACCTCGATCCCACCGAAAACGGTCTGACCCGCATTTGCTGGAGTTGTCTGCACCCTGCGGGCCAGGCCGGAGTTCTCGCCTCCACGTACCGGGACCAGGGACGGCCTGCCGGCGACGTCCTGGGGTTCCCGGCACTGGCGAAGCACTGCGCGCTCATCGGCGGTCTCGTGCCGCACGTGTCCTGGGCGCCGTTCCAGCGGGGCGGACGAACATTTCCGTACACGGCCAGACCGCTACGCACCGATATCCCCGCATCCGAACATCTGCGGAGAAGGCGGTCGCAACGTGGCCCAGCGCAGCACCGGGGCGGAGGCGGATCCCGACGCCCGCGTCACGCCGGCGACTGCGATCGAATCGTCACGGCTCCCGCCGGCAACCGAAGGACGTTCTTCACCTGGCGGTCGAGTCGAGCGGCGTAGCGGATCTCGAACCGGGCGGCGTACGTCGACGTCCGGGGCGATCGGCGTACCTGGTGGCACGATGCCGAGCGGGAGGGCCGCACCGAAGCCGGTCGAACGACGGCCCGAGGGGATTCGGGGAGGCCACAAGCGGTTCGCTCCCGCCGTATGCCGCGCCGGGCGGGTTTCCCGGACCACTGACCGATCCGAGGCCGGGCGATACCGCGGTCAGCGCGCGTCCAGTACCGCCTCCGCGAACCGGCCGACCGCCAGCACGAGATCGTCGGAATGGCGGGGGCCGACGATCTGCAGGCCCACCGGCAGTCCCTCGGTCGTCCGCCCGGCGGGAATACTCAGCGCAGGCTGCTGGGTCAAGTTGAACGGATAGGTGTAGGGCGTCCAGTCCGGCCAGTCCGACATCCCGCTGCCCGGTGGGACATCGTGACCCGCCGCGAAGGCGGTGATCGGCACCGTGGGCGTGAGGAGCAGGTCGTACACGGTGTGGAAGGTGCCCATGGCGATCGCCACTTGGGCGGCGACCGCACGGGCGTCGAGATAGTCGGTGGCGGAGAGGGTTTCGCCGTGCTCCCACACCCGGCGCAGACCGGGATCGGCGTTCTCGCGGGCGCCCGGCGGGAAGTTCGCCAGCATGGCCGCGGCTCCCGCCGCCCACATCACGTCGAAGGCTTCGCGTGGATCGGAGAACCCGGGATCGGCGGCCGAAACGCGCAGACCCGCGGCCTCCAGTGCGGTGACCGCCCCGGAGACGATCGCCTCTACCTCGGGATCGGGGTGCACATAGCCCAGCGTCGGCGAGTAGGCGGCCGTCACGCCGCGGACGTCACGCTGGATCTGGCCGCGGAAGGTGGTGAGAGTGGGCGCCAGTGCGGTGGGGTCGCGCGGGTCCGGCAGGGCGAGAATATCCAGTAGCAGCGCCGCGTCCTCGACCGTGCGGGTCAGCGGTCCGGCATGGGCGAGCGGACCGAACGGGCTGGCCGGGTACAGCGGAATGCGGCCGTGCGTGGGTTTGAAGCCGACGATGCCGCAGAACGCGGCCGGAATCCGGACGCTGCCGCCACCGTCTGTGCCCACCGAGACCGGGCCCATCCCGGCCGCAACCGCCGCGGCACTACCGCCGGAGGAGCCGCCGGCGGTCGTAGAAGGGTCGACGGGGTTGCGGGTGATACCGGTCAGCGGGCTGTCCGTCACGCCTTTCCAGGCGATCTCGGGTGTGGTGGTCTTACCCACCATCACCATCCCGTCCTCACGCACCCGGGCGGCGACGGGACTGTCCACCGGCCAGGGGCCTTCCGGGCCGATGCTCAGCGAGCCGCGGCGGGTCGGCCAGTCCTCGGTCAGGAAGATGTCCTTGATCGAGATCGGCACACCGTCGAGCAGTCCGCGGACGTGCCCGGATTGCCAGCGTGCCTCGGAATCCTTGGCTTGTACCAGCGCGCGGTCGGGATCGACGAGGCAGTAGGCGTTGATCTCGGTATCCCGGGCGGTGATTGCGGCAAGTACGGCCTCGGTCGCCTCCACCGGGGACAATGCCCCGGCGGCGTAGGCGGAGACCAGTTCGACCGCGGTCATGCCGACGGGATCGGTCGGTCGGGGCACCTCGGGCTGGTTCATCTGCGGCCTTCCCTTCAGCCGGGCACATACCCCAGCGTCTTGTCGACGACGTTGTCCAGTGGGCGTCCCGCCAGCCAGTGCTCGAAATTCTCGGTGAACACGGTGACGATCTCCGTGCGCCAGCCGGCGAAATCACCGGAATTGTGCGGGGTGATATGCGCATTGGGCAACTGCCACAAAGGATGCCCGGGTGGCAGCGGTTCCGGGTCCACCACATCCAGCGCGGCGCCGGCGATCGCGCCGGTCTCCAACGCGGCGACCAGATCGTCGGTGACCACCAGTTCACCACGCCCGACATTGACGAAGCGGGCATGCGGTTTCATGGCACCGAATGCCCGGGCGTCGAACATATGCCGGGTGTCGTCGGTCAGCGGGGCGATGGCAACGACATAGTCGGCGGCGGGGAGTTCGGCGATCAGATCGGTGGCGACGGTGCCGAAATCGGGGTCGCCGGTGCGGGCGCGGCGCCCCACCGCGCGGATCCGCATACCGGCGGCCCGCAGCAATCCGGCGACAGCGCGCCCGATCGATCCGGTGCCGACGACGAGCGCGGTGGCTCCGGCTATCCGCTCGGATTCGCGATGTTGCCAGATCTCCTGGCGCTGCAGCCGCTTCGACCCCGAGAGATCTTTGGCGAAATCGAGAATCTGGCCGAGCACGTATTCGGCGATCGCGGTATCGAAGACTCCGCGGGTGTTGGTGACGACCACATCGCTGTCGCGCAGTTCGTCGAACATCACCGTATCGACGCCGGTGGCGCCGATATGCAGCCAGCTCAGCCTGTCGGCCGCCGGCCAGGCATCGGGCAGGGCGTGGGACTGGAAGTCGTAGATGAACAGCACATCGGTACCGGGCAGCGCGGCGGCCAGCCCGGCCGAATCCGTGTAGCGCACCGTGGCCCGCGCATCGACCGGTGCCATCAGCGCCGGATCGGGCTGCTGGTCACTGTGCACAATCGTGACGATGGGGCCCGATTTCATATTGACACAGTATGGTCACATCGTATGATTGTCAACAATCCGATCGTTCTCGGAGGTCTTCCCGGCTGAGTGCGAGAGGGGCCGCAGTGGAGTTCGATTTTCCCGATATCGAGGGCCCGGTCGCGCAACGGGGCATCGGTGTCATCGCACCGTTCGACCTCGCCCTGGAGCGTGAACTCTGGCGCTGGGCACCACTGGAAGTGAGCCTGCACCTGGCCCGCACACCCTACGAACCGGTCCCGGTATCGCTGGCCATGGCCGAACTGGTCTCCGACGCGACCCATCTGACCGCCGCGACCCGCAACGTTCTGCACGTGGAACCCGAAGTCGTCGCCTATCTGTGCACCTCCGGTAGTTTCATCAAGGGCATCGAATACGAACGCTCACTGCGGGAAACGATCTGCCGGGCGGGCGCGGCCAACGCGGTCACGACCTCCGGAGCACTTCTCGAGGCGATCGGCCATCTCGGCATCACGAATCTGTCGATCATGACCCCCTACGACGAGGTCCTCACCGGCAAACTGCGCGACTTCCTCGCCGAAGCGGGGTGCGCGGTGGTCCGCTCCGACCACCTCGGCCTGGGCGGCGGGATCTGGAAGGTCAACTACCGCACCATTGCCGAACGAATCCTGGGCGCCGACGATCCGCGCGCCGAGGCGATTTTCGTCAGCTGCACGAACCTGCCCACCTACGACATCATCGAACCGCTGGAGAAGGTTCTGGGCAAACCGATTCTCACGGCCAACCAGCTCACCATGTGGGCCTGTCTCGGGCGGATGAAACTGCCGATGATGGGTCCGGGCCGCTGGCTGCTGGAGGTGTTCTGAAAGATGATGTCCCCGAACGTAACCCAGCTCGGAAACGGAGGGCCCATGCCGGCGCCGACCATCGGATTCATCTACCCGGACCATGCCGCCGAGGACGATTACCCACGAGCGGAGACCCTGCTGGACGCACGGTTGCCGGTGGCCCATATCTACGGCACCGATCTGCACGCCGTACCCGAACTGCTGGATCTGGGCAGCCCGGGCAAACTCCGCGACGGCGCCGCCCGGCTCGCGGCGCACCGGCCGGACGCTGTTGTCTGGGCCTGCACCTCGGGCAGTTTCGTCTACGGCCCGGACGGCGCCCGCGAACAGGTCCGGGGACTGGCCGAAGCCGCGGGCGTTCCGGCTTCCAGCACCAGTTTCGCGTTCGTGGCGGCCGCGCAGGCACTGGGTATCCGGCGGGTGGCGGTCGCGGCGAGCTACCCGGCGGATGTAGCCGGGCTGTTCGCCGATTTCCTGGCCGATGCCGGGATCACCGTGGCCGCATCTGCGAGCGCGGGTATCGAAACCGCTGCCGAAGTAGGCACGCTCGAACCGGAGCAGGTACTGGCGCTGGCGCGGGCAAATGATCATCCGGAGGCCGAGGCCCTGCTGATCCCCGATACCGCCATGCATACCCTCGAGGTGCTGCCCCGCTTGGAGGCGGCACTGGGGAAACCGGTACTCACCGCCAACCAGGTCACCATCTGGGAGGGGTTGCGACTCGCCGGCGCGACCCGGATCGTCCCGGCACTGGGCGCGTTGTTCGCGGAAAGGCCCGCATATGTCGGTCATTGATTTCGAACCCGTCAATCAGCGCTCCACCGCGGAGATGATCGCCGACCGCCTCCGGGAGGCGATCATGCGCGGCGCTCTGGAACCGGGCGCGCAGCTGGGTGAGGCGGATCTTGCGGCGCAGTTCGGGGTCTCTCGCGGACCGGTCCGGGAAGCGATGCAGCGGCTGGTTTCGGAGGGGCTGCTGCACAGTATCCGCAACCGCGGAATATTCGTCATCGAACTCACCCTCGCCGATGTCGTCGACATCTACCGGTCGCGCACCGCGATCGAAGGAGGTGCGCTCGCGCTGATCCTCGACGGCCGCCGCGACAGCGCCTACGAGGCACTTGCACCGAGCGTCCAGGCCATGCTCGAACAGGCCGCAGCCGGCGACGCCGCGGGGGTCTCCGACGCCGACCAGCAATTCCACGAGGCCCTCGTCGCGGCGGCGGACAGCACGCGACTCGTCCGGGCGGCCCGCACCCTACTGATCGAAACCCGGATGTGCCTGGGCAAACTACAGACCACCTACCCCGACCTGCGCGAGCAGGCCGACGAGCACGTGGCACTACGGGAGGCGATCGGCGCCGCATCCCCGGCACGCGCGCACCGTCTGCTGCGCGACCATATGGACGACGCCGTCCAGCGCCTGCGCGACCAATACGCCGAAGAACCCATCCCGGGGTGAACCCCCGGATGCGCACCGTACGCTCGCACGAGGTCTTCGCCCGTCGCCCTGCCGAGCCGGCCCCGGCAAGGCGACGACAGGACGCCCGCGCCCGACCGGCGCCGGGGTATCTGTGACAGCACCGACCCGACGGCCGATGCCGCCGGTTCGACGCCGTAAAGCACAGCGCCGGCGCCGCCGGGCAGAAGACCGAACGGATTTCGCCGGATCCGCGGGCAGCCGACCGGCTTGTGCACTGCTCCTCTACGACCGAGTCCACAGCAGCGAGGGGCGGCTCGGACAGGGGCCGATCACTCAGCCGGACGGGTTACGGAAGCGCCGGGCCGACGGCCGACCTCCGACACCCGGCAAGGCCGGTCTACCGGACCTGTGGTCCTCGGTTGCGCCGGGCGGTACCGGAAACCCGTGGTCGTTCAGTCGATCAAGCCCCTCGGGCGCACCACCAGGACGGGTGCGGCGCGTTTACCCTCCTCCTGGAGCAGCGCGATCGCCCGTCCGTCCTCGGTGAGTGCGGCATGGACGCCGGTGATACCGATCGGGTCGAGCCAGCGGCCGTCCCGTAGTTTCTCGACATCATCCGCGCCGATCACGCGGTGCGGGAAAGACAACCGGACGGCGGCGTCGATATCGAGACTCGGAACGGGATCCTCTGCCAACTGTTCGAGGGTGCGGGCATGTTCGAGAGTGAACGGGCCGACCCTGGTGCGGCGCAACGCGGTCAGGTGACCGCCCACTCCCAGCGCGGCCCCCAGATCGCGTGCCAGCGCGCGGATGTAGGTGCCGGACGAGCATTCGACGACCACATCGAGATCCACCACATCGGGCTCGGCGATATCGCGGCGGCCGAGTACGTCGAATCGGGAGACCGTCACCGGCCGGGCGGCGAGCTTCACCTCTTCACCGGCGCGGTGCCGGGCATAAGCGCGTTCGCCGCCGACCTTGATGGCACTCACCGTCGCCGGCACCTGCTGGATATCACCCGTGAGCGCGGCGACCTCCCCGGCGATATCGGCATCGGTGATATGCCCGGCCGCCGCGGTGGTCAGTACCTCCCCCTCGGCGTCGTCGGTGGTCGTGGCGCAGCCCAGCCGGATCGTCGCGGTGTAGGCCTTGGTGGTGAGGGTGAGCAGACCCAGTAGTTTCGTGGCGCGCTCCACGCCGAGTACCAGTACCCCTGTAGCCATCGGATCGAGCGTGCCGGCGTGGCCGACCTTCTTCGTGTGCAACAGCTTCCGGGACCGGGCCACGATATCGTGGCTGGTCGGGCCGGTGGGTTTGTCGACGATCAGCAGACCGCCCAGGATATCGGCCATCAGCTGTGCGCGATCGCCGTCAGGATGAATCCGCCGGTGATCAGCCAGCGGCCGTCGAACGAGGTGAGGGGCGCACCGCCGTCGCCGGTCTGCCCGGGCACCAGCAGTTCCGACCGGAACGTACCCGCCCCGGTTCCGGCGCCCTGCTCCTCGACGGTGAAGGTGATGTGCGCGTCCTCGAAACCCAACCAGCGAGTGGTGAGCGGGAACCACGCCTTGTACGTGGCCTCCTTCGCGCAGAACAGCAGCCGATCCAGATGCAGCCCGGAACCGGCGAGGCGCAACCACTCCCGTTCCGCGGGCAGGCTCACCGAATCCAGTACGCCCTCGGGCAGGGTTTCGTGAGGTTCGGCGTCGATCCCGATCGAGCGATACCGCAATGTGTGGGCCAGCGCCGCGCCCCGGAAACCGTCACAGTGCGTGAGGCTGCCGACGATCCCGCGCGGCCATACCGGCGCACCGCGCTCGCCTTTACCGATCGCCACCGGTGGCTCCCCCAACTGCGCGAGTGCCTGGCGGGCGCAGTGCCGCGCGCCGATGAAATCGCGGCGCCGCTTCTCCACCGATTTCGCGATCAGCGGTTCCTCGGCGGGGTGCGCTTTCAGATCCTCCGGATAGTCCAGCAACTCGGCGGAGGCGATATCGGCGGGCAGGATTGTCTCGATCATCGTCGGTGAGCCTACTGGGTGTCGCCGGTCGCCGGTTCAGGCGAGCCCGCGGCGGCGCTGGGCCTTGTCCCGCATCTCGGCGGCCGCGGCAGCCATCTCCGGCGTCACCTTGAAGTGGCCACCCCATTCGTTCAGGTCGCCGGGCCCGTACCTGGGGTCGGGCAGGATCTGTCGGAGAAGTTTCTCGGGTTTCCCGCGCTTCTGCCATTCCCTCGGGTAACCGAGCGAGACCTCCTCGAACCGGACACCGTCGTAGTAGGTGGTGCGCGGAATGTGCAGGTGACCGTATACGGCGCAGACCACGTTGTAGTGGGTGTGCCAGTCCGCGGTGTGCTCGGTACCGCACCACAGGGCGAATTCGGGATACCAGAGCATATCGGTGGGTTCGCGGACCAGTGGGAAGTGGTTGATCAGCACCAGAGGTGTGGCGTCGGGCAGATTGTCCAGTTTGCGGCGGGTGGCACGGACCCTGGCTTCGCACCAGGCGTCCCGGGTGAGGTACGGGTCCGGGGTGAGCAGGAATTCGTCGGTGGCCACCACATTGCGTTCCCGGGCGATGGCCAGCCCCTCGGCCTTCGTACGCGCGCCTTCGGGCCGGAAGCTGTAGTCGTAGAGCAGGAACAGCGGAGCCAGCGTCACCGCGCCGCCGTAGGCCTCGGCACCGGCGCCGGTCCACACCGGAAACGGATCCTCCGGAGTGAGTACATCGAGGTCCCGGCACATGGCGACCAGATAGTCGTAGCGGGCGGCCCCGTGCATCTGCACCGGGTCTTTGGCAGTCGTCCACAGTTCGTGGTTACCGGGTACCCAGATCACCTTCGCGAAGCGTTCGCGCAGCAATTTCAGGGCCCAGCGGATATCGTCGCTGCGTTCGGCGACGTCACCGGCGACGATCAGCCAATCCTCGGACGAATCGGGCCGGATGTCCTCGACGACCGGTTTGTTGCCCTGGTGACCGACATGGATATCGCTCACCGCCATCAACTTGGGTATCACCACACCTACCTTCGCATACCGCCGGCCCGAGCCGGCGCACCTACCGATCGCGGGCGGCGATCACGCTGTGTCCATTGGCATGAGCGAGACCAGCGCTCGGTCCACCTGCCGAGGCGGAGGCCCGAGCGCCGGCGAAGGTGATCGCACCACCGCCTCCGGGTCCGACTCGCTCAGGCCGGGATTTCGGCCCCGACCCGGACCCACCGGCCCGACAGCCACCGCGTACTCACAGCGACCAGCCTCAACAACATGAACGCGATCAGCCCGCACCAGATTCCGCCGATCCCCCAGTCGAACGCCGGCGACAGCCAGATCGCCGGCAGGAAACCGAGCAGTGCCGCGCCCAGCGTGGTGGTCCGCAGGTAGGCCGCGTCGCCGGCGCCGAGCAGCACCCCGTCCAGCGCGAACACCACACCGGCCACCGGGATCATCACCACGAAGAACCACCACACCACGCCGGTCCGGTCCAGGACCGCGGCGTCGGCGGTGAACAGCGGCGGTATCCAGGCGGCGCTCACGGCGAACACCGCGGCCAGGCCCACCGCGAACACTGTCGACCACGCGGTGACCCGGCGGGCCACCGACCGCGCACCCGCCGCGTTGCGTGCACCCAGAGCCGAACCGACCAGTGTCTGCGCAGCGATGGCCAATGAGTCGAGGGTGAGTGCGAGGAAATTCCACAGCTGCAACACCAGTTGATGCGCCGCCACCGAGGGTGCGCCGAACCGGGATGCCACCGCCGCGGCGGAAACGAAGCACGCTTGGAACGCCAGGCTGCGCGCGATGAGATCGCGTCCCATGACGAGCTGGGCTTTCATCACCGGCAACCGCGGCGCAAGCGGCACTCGGGCCCGGACCAGAGCGCCTACGAAAAGTACCGCCGTAACCAGCTGGCCGATCACATTGGCCACCGCCGAACCGGGCAGGCCCAGCCGCGGCAGCCCGGCCAGTCCGTGCACCAGCAGCGGGCAGAGCACCGCCGACAGCGCGAGCCCCGCCACCACGTAGGTGAGCGGCCGCCGAGTCTGCTGAACGCCGCGCATCCACCCGTTCCCGGCCATGGACAGCAGGATCAGCGGTACCCCGAACAGCGCGATCCGCATCCAGGCCAGCGCCTCCGCCGCGATCTCGGCATCACCGGCGATCACCTCCGCGACGGGGACGGCCGCGACCTGAACCACCAGCAGGATCAGCACTCCGATCCCGCCCGCCAGCCAGCTGGCCTGCACGCCCTCCGCGACCGCACCGGGTTCGTCACCGGCACCGTGCCGGCGCGCCGAACGCGCGGTCGTACCGTAGGCGAGAAAGGTCAGCTGGGAACTCACCTGAGTGAGAATCAGGCCGCCGACCGCGAGGCCGGCCAGCGCCAACGCACCGAGCCGGCCCACCACCGCGAGGTCGAACAGCAGATAGATCGGTTCGGCCACCAGAACGCCGAGAGTCGGCAGCGCCAGCCCCAGTATCCGCCGGGGCCCGACGGATACCTCGGCGGACGAAGCAGTCACCTCCGCCTGCACGTCACTCCCTGCCCATCCTCACTTTGCCCGCAGAAAATCTACGGCCCCCGCCGTACGCGTCCGACCGCCGTGCACGCTAGCGGAACGCTCCGACACCTGGCCGCCTCCCGATCCGACCGCGCGGAACCTGCGTACGGACGCCGCCCCACACCCACCGTCCCCGCCCTGCAGCCGACGAACCGCACTGCCACCGACCGGCAGACAATACACGGCCTGCAGTTGCGTCAGCTCCGGCCAAGGCCGATTTCGAGGTGGTGCGTCGGCGGCCCCACGCAGCGACCGGGTTGCGCCGGCCTCACCGCCCGAACGGTCGCGGCGCCCGGGACATCTCAGCCGCTCGGCACCACCCGTCGGGCCGCACGGCGTGCTACGTCCCGCGGCAGCCCTGCGCGACGCGTCGACGGCTCGGCAGGTGCCGACACGGCCGAGCGGTCTGCCGGGCACCTCAGTCCAGTGCGGTGCGCAACTGGGCGAGGATTTCTTCGGGTTCCCCGTAGGTCGTGTAACCGGCCGCGTAGCGATGCCCACCGCCGCCGAGCCTCGTGGCGATGGCCGCGACATCGGCGCCGTCGTCGGTTCCGGGACCGCTGTCCTTGGAACGCAGCGATACCGTCCAGCGCCGACGGTCGTCGACGGGCCGGGCTTCTTTGAACACCGCGGCGATCCCGGCCTCGGCGGTCGCTCGCACGATATCGACGACGCTTTCCGCCTCTTCCTGGCGAACACCTTCGAGATCGGTGGCCAGCACGAACGCGGCAACCAGACCCGTACCGCCGTGGGCTTCGGGCTCGAGCCGCGCGGAGGCGAGCACCGTGGACAGCATCTGCAACCAGGCGAACGGATGGGTGTCCATCAGGGTTCGGGTGATGGCGCCACCGTCTATCCCGGTGGCCAGCAACCGTTCGGCCAAGGCATGTGTGCCCGGCGTCACCCAGCGGAACGAGCCACTGTCGGTGGCCAACCCCGCGAACAGGCAGTGGGCGATCTCGGCGTCGATCGGCTCCTGCCACCGATCCAGCAGCGCAGTGAGGACACTCGCCGTGGACACGGCATCCGGGTCGATCAGATTGACCGCACCGAACCGGGTGTTCGACCGGTGATGATCGATCACCAGCGTGGTCCGGGCGCCCGCCAGCCGATCGGCCAGCGCTCCCAACCGTCCCGCGCTACCGCAGTCGACGGTCACCAGCACGTCCACCTCGGCCGGTACCTCGGCCGGCGGGACCAGGAACCGCGATCCCGGCAGCGTGCGCAGCGCGTACGGCAGCTCGGTGGGTTCGGCGAACGACACCCGCACCGGCACACCCCGCCGGTCCAGGACCTGGGCAAGGGCCAGCCCGCTGCCGAGGGTGTCGGCATCGGGCTGGATATGACAGAGGACGGTGACCGAACGCGCGGTATCGAGCACCCGTACGGCGGCCGCGTAGTCCACGGCGGCACCGGTTGTGGTCATGGCGGCTCAGTCGTCGTCGCGGGGTGTTTTGTACGGGTCCGCATCACCGGCGGGTTTCGCCTCGGCCGCCACCCGGGCTACCTCGTCGTCGGCCGCGCGCGCCCGGGCCAGCAGATCCTCCATCTGCCGGGCCGCGTCGGGCACGGTGTCGAGCACGAAGGCCAAGGTGGGGGTGAATTTCACGCCGGTACCAGCACCCACTTTCGACCGCAGCACGCCCTTGGCCTTCTCCAGCCCGGCCGCGGCGGCGGTGTAGTCGGGTTCGGCGTCGACGGTTTCACCCATCACGGTGTAATAGATGGTCGCTTCGCGGAGATCGCCGGTGACCTTGGCGTCGGTGACGGTGATGAAACGCAGCCGCGGGTCCTTGATCTCGTATTCGATCGCGGTGGCCACGATCGCGGAGATCCGTTTGGCGAGCCGGCGTGCCCTGGCTTGATCCACCATGGCCGCTCCTTTCCCTTCAGTCCTCGGGTCCGAAGACGCGGCGGCGTACTGCCAGCAACTGTAACTCCGGACGGGCCGCGACATGGCGTTCGCATTTGTCGAGCACGGCCGTCAGATGATCCATACCGGCCGCCACCATCGCCACGGCGAGCAATGTGCGCCGGTAGCGGTCGTGTTCCCCGGCCTCGGCGGTACTGACCCCGAAACGCTGGAGCTCGGCCAGGAGCGGCCGCACCACCGAACGCTTCTCCTTCAGAGAGTGCACATCACCCAGCAGGATGTCGAACTCGAGTGCACCGAGGTACACGCAACCTCCCAGTTATAGCGACGACGCGGCACCGGGGCCCGCAGCGCGGCGAGTCCCGGGGCCTGTCGTGCCGATATCGATGACCGGGCCCGGACAAGCGGAGTCCGGGCCCGTATCACAGTCAGTCGCGCGGCTTCTCGCGCAACTCGTAGGCCTCGATGATGTCGCCCTCCTTGATATCGGAGTACGTCAGCGTCATACCGCATTCGAAGCCTTCGCGGACCTCCATGGCGTCGTCCTTCTCGCGGCGCAACGAGCTGATCGTCGTGGATTCGGCGACCACCATGTTGTCGCGGAGCAGACGAGCCTTGGCATTGCGCTTCACGGCGCCCGAGGTGACCATGCAGCCGGCGATGAGACCGATCTTGGACGACCGGAAGATCGCCCGGATTTCGGCGCGGCCCAGTTCGACCTCTTCGTAGACCGGCTTGAGCATGCCCTTGAGCGCACTCTCGATCTCGTCGATGGCCTGGTAGATCACCGAGTAGTACCGGATATCCACGCCTTCGCGGTTGGCCAGTTCGGTGGCCTTGCCCTCCGCCCGGACGTTGAACCCGATGATGATCGCGTTCGACGCGGACGCCAGGTTGACGTTGGTTTCGGTGACACCACCGACACCGCGGTCGATGACCCGCAAGCGCACCTCGTCGTCGATCTCGATCCCGAGCAGGGCCTCTTCCAGCGCCTCGACGGTACCGGAGTTGTCGCCCTTCAGGATCAGGTTCAGCTCGCTGGTTTCCTTCAGCGCGGCATCCAGATCCTCGAGGCTGATCCGCTTACGGCTCCGTGCGGCCAGTGCGTTGCGCTTACGCGCATTGCGCCGGTCGGCGATCTGCCGGGCGATCCGGTCCTCGTCGACGACGAGCAGGTTGTCGCCCGCGCCCGGTACCGAGGTGAAGCCGACGACCTGGACCGGTCGCGACGGCAGCGCCGCCTCGACATCGGCCCCGTGCTCGTCGACCATGCGCCGGACACGGCCGTAGGCGTCGCCCGCCACGATCGAATCGCCGACCCGTAGCGTGCCGCGCTGGATGAGCACCGTGGCGACCGGGCCGCGACCGCGGTCCAGATGCGCTTCGATGGCCACACCCTGGGCGTCCTGTTCCGGGTTGGCCCGCAGGTCCAGGGCGGCGTCTGCGGTGAGCAGCACTGCTTCGAGCAACGCGTCGATATTGATGTTCTCCCGGGCGGAGATGTCGACGAACATGGTTTCGCCGCCGTATTCCTCGGCCACCAGGTTGTATTCGGTCAGCTGCTGCCGGATCTTCTCCGGGTTCGCGCCTTCCTTGTCGATCTTGTTGACCGCCACCACGATCGGCACATCGGCCGCTTGCGCGTGGTTGATCGCCTCCACCGTCTGCGGCATCACACCGTCATCGGCGGCGACCACCAGAATCGCGATATCGGTGGCCTTCGCACCACGGGCACGCATGGCGGTGAACGCCTCGTGACCCGGGGTGTCGATGAAGGTGATCAGCCGGTCTTCCTCGCCGAGATGGGTCATCACCTGGTAGGCGCCGATGTGCTGGGTGATACCGCCGGCCTCGCCCTCGCGGACGTTGGCCTTACGGATGGTATCCAGCAGCCGGGTCTTACCGTGGTCGACGTGGCCCATCACGGTGACCACCGGCGGCCGCTGCTCGAGGTCTTCCTCGCCGCCTTCGTCCTCGCCGTAGGTGAGGTCGAAGGATTCCAGCAGCTCGCGGTCCTCGTCTTCGGGGCTGACCACGTGCACGACGTAGTTCATCTCGCTGCCGAGCAGTTCCAGGGTCTCGTCGTTCACCGACTGGGTCGCGGTGACCATTTCGCCGAGGTTGAACAGCGCCTGGACCAAGGCGGCCGGGTTGGCGTCGATCTTCTCCGCGAAATCGGACAGCGACGCGCCGCGAGCGAGGCGGATGACCTCACCGTTACCGCGCGGCAGCCGCACCCCGCCGACCGACGGAGCCTGCATCGAATCGTATTCCTGGCGCTTCTGCCGCTTCGACTTGCGACCACGCCGCGGCGCGCCACCGGGACGGCCGAAGGCACCAGCCGCGCCACCGCGACCACCGGGGCCACCCGGACGGCCACCACCGGGACGACCACGGAAGCCGCCACCACCGGCGGGTGCACCGGTACCGGCGGGCGCGCCGCCGCCACCGCGGTAACCGCCGCCACCACCGGGACGACCGCCGCCACCGGCGCCGGGACGACCCGGACGGCCACCGGCCGCGGGGCCGGGGCGTGCCGAACGCTGAGGCATCGCACCGGGGGTCGGGCGGGGAGGCATGGAGGCCGGGCTCGGCCGCGGGCCGCCGGGACGTGGGCCACCCTGGGCAGCTGCGGGCCGCTGGCCACCGGGGCCGGGGCGCGGAGCGTTCTGACCGGGACGGGGACCACCCTGGCCCGGACGCGGACCGCCCTGGGCGGGCCCCGGACGCGGGCCACCCTGCCCCGGTGTCGGGCGGGGGCCCGGCTGCGGACGCGGTGTCGGACGCTCACGTTCGGGCGCCGAAGAATACGGATTGTTGCCGACCCGAGGCGGTTTCGGACCGGGTTTCGGGCCGGGCCGGGCCGGGCTCGGGCCGGGCGCGGCCGGACGCTGCTGGGCACCCGGGCGAGCGGCGGGGGTGGCCGGTTTGGCCGCCGGAGCCTGCGCCGCTTCCCGGCTGGGCGCGGGCGCGGGGCCCGGCTTCACCGCCGGGCCGGGCCGCGGAGCGGCGGCCGGCTTGGGCCCACTGTCGGCGGCCGGGGCCGGTGTGGCCTCGGCAGCCGGTGCGGATTCGGCGGGCCCCTGCTGCCCCGTGGGGGCCGGGGTGCGCGGACCTGGCCGCGGACCGGGAGCCGCGGGTTTGGCGCCGGTCGCAGGACCGGGACGGGCCGACGACGGTTTGGATCCGTTCGACCTGTCGGATTTCGCCGGCGCGGATTTCGCCGCGAACGATTCGCGCAGCCGGCGCGCGACGGGTGCCTCCACCGTCGACGAAGCCGACTTCACGAACTCGCCTTGCTCCTTGAGCTTCGCGAGTAGTTCTTTACTCGTGACACCGAGTTCTTTTGCCAACTCGTGCACGCGGGCCTTGCCTGCCACTGCTCTCCTCACTGAGAGGTCGAGCAGCGCCGCCCGCCTGCTGGCGGGGCCCCGCACGACCTCGGGTTAACTCCGATGGACGTTCATCGTTGGTACTTCACGGTGTGCTCATGAGTGCTCGTGCCTGTTCTCGAGGTGTTGCTCCAGGGCTGAGATATCCAGATTTCCGGACACTCGTAGTGCTCTGCCGATCGCTCGGCGCCGGACCGCGGTGCGCAGACAAGACGAAAAGGGGTGCAGCCAGGCACCCCGTCCGGAAAGTCTGCGCTGCGGGTCGGGAACGATCACGACGGCCTCCGCACCGTTTCCGGTGCCGAGCCCACGCGCCACGATCCGCAGCAGTCCGGCAGCCGGTTCGCGTTTCCGGCATCCGACACACGTACGCACCGGATACTCCGGGCGCCGGGGCGCCGCGGATTCACCACGTTCGTGGGCGGGAACCGAAGACTCGGACCGAACCTGACACCACTCTACCGCTGACCGGTCGGCACTCTCCAACCCCGCCCCCGGCGACGGCACCGCGGGCAGGTCGGCGCGGCTTGTCCGCCGGTCCGGTGAACCGGCGGACAAGGGGCGCGCCGGGCGCGGGGTAGTGGTCAACGGCGCTGGGCCTCCGTCCGCACCGAACCACCCGAATCCGGTGCCGCATCACTGCGAATATCGATACGCCACCCGGTGAGCCGGGCGGCGAGCCGCGCGTTCTGCCCCTCCTTGCCGATGGCCAGCGACAGCTGGAAATCGGGCACGATCACCCGCGCCGCGCGGGCATCGGGATCGACAACTGTGACCGAAACCACCTTCGACGGCGACAGCGCGTTGCCCACGAAGGTTGCCGGATCGTCGGCGTAGTCGATGATGTCGATCTTCTCGCCGGCCAGTTCGCTCATCACATTGCGCACCCGCTGCCCCATCGGGCCGATACAGGCACCTTTGGCGTTGACTCCGGACACCGTGGACCGGACCGCGATCTTGGACCGGTGCCCGGCCTCGCGGGCGACCGCCACGATCTCCACCGATCCGTCCGCGATCTCGGGCACCTCGAGCGCGAACAGGCGCCGCACGAGATTGGGGTGGGTCCGCGAGAGGGTGATCTGTGGCCCGCGCGGCCCACGGGACACGCCGACCACATAGCACTTGATCCGGTCGCCGTGCTCGTAGGTCTCCCCCGGCACCTGCTCCGCGGACGGGATCAGCCCCTCGGTGCCGTGCAACTCGCTGCCGATCCGCACGACCACGGTGCCGCGGGCGTTGGCACGCGCATCACGCTGCACCACACCGCCGACGATATCGCCCTCGTGGGTGGAGAATTCGCCGAAGGATTTCTCGTTCTCCGCATCGCGTAACCGCTGCAGTACGACCTGACGGGCGGTGGTCGCGGCGATACGGCCGAAACCTTCGGGGGTGTCGTCCCATTCGGAGATCACCTGCCCGTCGGCGTCGAGTTCGGTGGCCAGCACCCGGACCAGACCGGTGCGCTGATCGATTTCGACCCGGGCGTTGGACTGATGGCCCTCGGTATGCTTGTAGGCGGTCAGCAATGCGGATTCGATCGCGGAGATCACGGTTTCGATCGAGATCCCCTTATCCGCGACGATGGCGCGCAGGGCTTCGATTTCGATATTCATTCCATGGTCCCTTCGGTCGAATCGGACGCGTCGACGGTGGTGGCGGTGTGCTCCGCGGCGTCCGCTCCCGCGGGTGGACGACCGGAGGCGACACCTCCGGTGAGTTCCAGTTCACGTGCGCTGGGCGGGGAGAACTCGACCTCCACCACAGCGTGTTCGATATCCCCCAGTCCGACGGTGACCAGGCGCGGCGCGCGCTTACTCCCCAGCACCAGCGCGATGCGGTCACTTTCGAGGGCACCGGCTCTGGCCTCGAACGTCGTCGGCAGGCCGGGCTCCGGCGGTGTCACCCCCGGCCGCAGCCGGATCCTGACCTTGCGCCCCCGCGCCCGGCGCCAGTGCCGGTCGGCGGTGAGCGGGCGGTCCACACCCGGCGTCGTCACCTCGAGCAGGTACCGGACGGCACCGAATTCGTCGTCCGCTTCGTCCAGCCGCGCCGAAACCTCGGAGCTGAGTTCGGCGATACTGTCCAGGTCCGCGGTTTCGTCGCTGTCCACGATCACCCGCACCCGGGTCTGTCCCGCCGCGGTGGAAACCTCGACTCCCTCGAGATCGAATCCTCGACCGGCGACGAGTCCGGCTACGAGCCGGCTCACCCCTTCCTCGGTCGGCATCGGCATATGGGCAGCTCCTGGTTCAGTTGTTACGCGGACGGAAAGTCTGTGCCGGTGACCTAGCGTAACGCGCCGCGAGAAGGTAAAGGACCAGCGGTCGGCGGTAAGTCCGCCGCCGGAGGGCTGCCCGCGGCTCGGCACACGTGCGCGGCGCGGCTACAGCCACGGCCGGCGAGGAGCGCGTGCCGCGGCCGCACGTCCGGTACGAAGGCGGGATTCGCGTGCCCCGCGCAGGCGCTGATCGATCGGCACGACTTCCTGCGCCCCGGGCCCGCGGGCCGGGCGGGCCGGTGGTGTCATCGAGCACTGCCGGGCGACTCGTTCACCACAATGCCCAACGACTCGCGTTCGTACACCGGGCAGCCGGAGCACGACGGGAATGCGGCGGATGAGTCCATTCGGAGGCCGGGCGCGAATCTGGCACGATGGTCCGGTGACCGAGCGTGTGACCGACCGGCCCGCGGCCGGGTTTCCTCGCGGACCTGCGAATCCCCGGGACTTCAGCGCATCCCGTCGTTTCAGTCGCCGGGCCGCACTGCGAGTTGCCGGTGGTGGCACGGCCGGTCTGTTGATCGTGCCCGCGCTCGTTTCGTGCGCCGAGGATCCGATCACCGAACCGGATGTACTGGCCGCCCAGGAGTTCTCGGCTCGCACCGATGCGGCCGCCGCCACCGCCGCCATCGCGATCGACCCCGCGCGCACGGCGGCGCTGACCACCATCGCCAATGAGCGCACCGCCCACGCCGATGCCCTGCGCACCGAGATCGACCGGGCAATCGGTGTATACGGCGACGGCACCACGCCCGCCGTACAGACCCCGGCTCCGACGACCACGCCGGCGCCCGCAACGCCGCCGAGTATCGAAACGCTTCGCGACCAGCTCGGCGCCTCCCAGCGCGCGGCCGCCGACCTGGCGGTCACCCAGTCCGGCTACCGCGCGGGGCTACTGGCCTCGATCAGCGCCGCGTGCGCTGTGCAGGTGGGGGTTCTGCTGGGATGAGCGGGACCGAACAGCAGGCGCTGGCCGATGCGCTCGGCGCCGAGTACGCCGCGGTCTATGCCTACGGGATGATCGCGTCCCACGCGGGCGCAGGCCAGCAGCGAACGGTTGCGCAGTACACCGCGGCGCACCGGGCCCGCCGGGATGCGACAGTCGACATCCTGTCGGGCCGGCGGGGCATTGTACCGGCGCCCGAGGCGGCCTACACGATGCCGCTCGCGGTATCCGATCCCGATACCGCGGCCCAGCTGGCGATCGTCGTCGAAACCGATACGGCCGTGGCGTGGCGGGCGGTCGTAGAGCAGGCCGGAACCGAAATCACCCGCCGGATCGCGATCGAGGCGCTCACCGAGAGCGCCGGCCGGCTCGCGGTCTGGCAATCCGTCCGCGGCGCGGATCCGGCCACCACCGCGTTCCCGGGCCGGCCCTGAGCTACCGGCGATCGGGCCCGTACCAGGCGGCCCTGTCCGGTCGGTCCCCTCGGCCCGGCAGATGCCGATCCGGGCGGGCCCGCGGGAAGACAGTTCCGTCACCACGTCCCCGTGACCAGGGCGGATTGCCTCGCGGTGATCTTTCCTGCGGAGTCGGCAGACTGGGCAGACCGCCGGGCATGCCTGGCATATGAGACATCGCCTGAGGGGTCCCGGAATTGCATGGGGTGGTTCCGGGCGTCTCGTTGCGGCTCGCCTCGGGACTGCTGCCGGAGTTGCCGGAGGTCCACGGCGTCTGGCTCGGTGTGCCGGAAGGTGGTGGTGCCTCGCCAGGATCAGCGGGCGGGACCCCGGGCTGTTGCGCCGGATCCGCCGCAGCAGTCCCGACGGGTGCTTCGTGCTCCGGTACAGATTGCGTGCCCGCCGTCCCGGCCGGCGTTTTTCCGGACGATTCGGACTCCGGACCGGCAACCGGGCCGGGCCCGATCGTCCCGGCCTCGCTCTCGTGCGCACCGTCGTCCCCCGCCGGTGCCTGCCGGGTATCCGGGGGCCCGGCAGGCGATGTGCCGGAAGAAACGTCCGGACCGGACGGCCGCGGCGGCACGGGCGGATCGCCTCCGGCCGCAAGCCGGTCCGATGAAATCCGCTGCGGCCCTGCGGAAGGGTCCGGCCTCGGGGCGATATCGGTACTGCCGGCGATATGCCCGAATGCCTCGGGAAGCTGTGCCGAGAGCCGGCCGGCACCGTCGGTATCGGCCTGTATCAACAGCGCGATCGACTCCGCACCACCGGCTGCGGTGCGGACATCCCGGCGCATCACCTTGCCTGCGGATTCCCCCACCGCGCCGAGCCGGTTGGCCAGTTCGCCGGTGACCGAATCGACGGAGGCGCCGTCGGTACCGTGACCGCTGCCCTCGGTCATCGGTTCCCCTTCAGCGCTCGTCTCGGTGCGCGTCCGGCCCGCCGTAGGTGCCCGGACGCCACCCACCACCGTGGCATGCCATACTCATGCGGCGCCCACGGGTATTGCCGCAGCTGGGAACATCATGTGTAGGACGCCACCCCGACCGGTCCGGTACCGAGGCACAGCGCCAGGCCCGGGGTCCGGCTCTGCACCAGCAGCGCCGATCCTTGACCGACAATGCGTACGTAGACGGTGTGCATTCCGGCCCGCACCGGGACCTCGGTCTTCTTCCCGGCTTCGAAGCCCACCGTGATCGTTGCGGCGCGGTCGGCGAAGTAGTTGAGCTGGGCGGTCCACTCATGGGCGATCATGGGGCCGTCCAGCGGCACCCGGACGGGCATACGGTCGTCGATGCGGTGGCCGCACCCGGGCACCGGACCGGGTACGACGCCGCGGTTCCACCAGACTCGCGCATCGGCGAACTCGCCGGTATCGGTGATCATGCGCAGGTGCTCGGTGGCGGCGGCGAAGGCACCGGGCGGGGCGATCGGCGACAGCACCCGGCTCGCCTCGTTCTGCGGATAGGCGGTCGGGTTCAGCACGCTCCAGGGGACTTCCTGCTCCAGCAGGGGTATCCCGTCCCACTCGGCGAACTCCTGTTTCGCGGTCGTCACATAGCTTTCCGTCGGCCCCTCCGACCAGCTTCGAGTGAACGTGTACGTCGACCACAGGCTGCTCGCCGCGAACACGATGACTGCAGCTGTCGCCGGGACAGTCCCACGCCACCGGGCTCGGCGCCGGTCACGGTTGGCCTCGGCAGTCCGTTGCCGGCTGCGGGTGAAGGCGCGCAGCAGCAGTGCGCCGGCAATCGTGAGCACCACCGCGGCGTCGGCCAGGTAGCGCAGCGACATCATGAGTTCGTCGACGGTATTGGGTCCGGCCCGCATCAGTACCACCGGTATCTGCACCGCCGGGAGGTACACCACCGCCGCCCCCCAGACCGGCCAGACGCGAGGACGGGCCCGGATCGTCGCGATCACCGCCACCACCAGTAGAACCACCGCCGTCCAGACCGCCCAGTCGGGCGCCACCGCCCAGGGCGCGGATGGTATCCAGCGTTCCCAGCCCCACGGACCGCCGAGCAGAGCCGTCACCACCCCGGCCCATGCGACCCGGGGCAGCATCTGGGCCATATCGGCGGATCCGGCCTCACCGGCCGACATCCCCGCCACCGCGAAGTACACCAGGCCCCAGAGCAGCAGGACTGTCGCGGCACCGGCCCACAGGGCGCCGCCCCGGCGCAGGACCATGCCGAAGGCGAACTCCCGGCCGTCGACATATCGGCGCAGGACCACCACCGCGAAAGCGACGAACGGGACAACGACCGCTTTCTCGAAGAACAGCAGCGCTACCGCCGCCACGACTACCCCGGATATCGCGTACCTGCGCCGCCCCGTGCGATCCAGCAGGACCGCGTCCGCAGCGACCCAGGCGAGCGCGAACTGCAACGGCAGTGCGTTGAGCGCGGCCGACCACCAGGCGAACGCGGGCAGGGTGAGCGGGCCGAACAGATAGAAGGCCAGCGGGATCAACAGCGCCGGGCGCCGGCCGAGCAGTACCAGCAGCAGCCGCAGTACCGCGCCCGCGGCGGCTGTCTGCAGTAGCAGCGATACCGCGGCGGCGGCCGTCCAGTTCAGTGGCGCCAGTGCGGTGACCAGCCACGAAACGGCGAAGGCCAGCGGCATGAAATGGCCGTCGTGGTCGTGCAGCAGTAGTTCGGCCGACCACAACGAATAGGTACCGGCCCGGCCGGTGAGGATGAGATCGTCCCAGTAGAAATAGCTGTGCGCGAGGACCGCGCCGCGGACGACGAACTGCAGTGCGATCAGGCAGAATGCCGCACCGAGCACCTTGTTCCCGGGCGACGATATCCACCGCCGCATATCCCCCCGTATCCGGCCGAAGCGCACGGATACCGGAGAGGTATCCGGAGCAGGGGGTCGCTGCGGTACGACAGCCGGAGCGCTTCCCATGGCGCCCCACCCTACAAGCGGACCGGCCCGCGGGCGGGCCGGTCCACCGGGTTACCGGTCGGTGCCGACGTCCTCGGCGGTTTCCACCCCGAGTTCTTCCACATCGATATCGTATTCGCTCAGGTCGACGGCATCGGTACGTTCGTCCCCGATATCGAGCAACTGTGCGACGGCGTCGGAATCACCGTGCGCGGCGCGCTCCCGCAGTTCGGACAGGTTCGGCTCACGCGGGCCGGACCGGTCGGGCTCATACATTCAGCGCAACCTTCCTGGTGTCGGCGACGAGCCACCGGCTCGCCCCAGGTATTCGAGCTTAGGCGCGACGGTGCATCGCTGCCGAATCCGCCGGCCGGGCCTACCGCGTCAGGCGGGCGGGGTGAGACCTGGTCCGGTGTACATCGGCAGGTCACCGGTGGTCCGAATGCCCGGCTCGGCTGCCACGGCGGCAGGTATGGCATTGACCACCCGGCCCACTCCGGCCAGGATCGCGGCGTAGTTGTGATCACCCCGGCGGCTCGACGGACTGATATCGACGGCGTAGGAGGGCTCCCCGGTGAGCTCCACCCGGTACGAAGTCCCTGCTTGCGCGGGGCGCGACAATATCCGGGTCAACTCGGGACACCTCGGCCTGATCCGCACCCCGATGACCGAGGGCATCCCCGACGATCTGGTCACGATCCCGCTGGGCCGCCCTGCGGATTCGTCCGAGGTCGCCACCTTCATCCTGTCGCCGAGGCCACCATCCAGCGCCGGGATTGTGGTGCATGCCGGATCCCAGGCCGAGCAGGCGGACCGAGTGTCAGGTCCTGCCGGCAGCCGGCCGGGCGCTCAGTCACCGAAAGCTGCCAAGAATGTTGTCGTCGCCGCGACAGCGACGGCGTCCACTTCGCTTTCGGGCAGCGGTTCGACACCGAACTGATACCGCGCCGGAAGCGCGCCGGTGAGCAGGGCGGTCCACTGCCCAGCCGCCAGATCCGGATCGTCGAGCCGTAGCACGCCGGCCAGCGCGAGACGGGCGAATCGGTCGGCCAGCGCGCGCAGAACCTGACCGGACACCTCGTCGACGTTTCCGGTGAGTTCCGGGAATTGCCCGGCCTCGGCACACACCAGGCGCCGCAGCGCGCGCGATTCGGGACTGCAATAGCACCGGACCAGGTCACCCCCGGCGGCGCGGAGAGTCGCCGCGATATCCGCACCGGGCTCGGCAATACGCTCGACGACAGCCAGATTCGCCTGCCGCGCCGCCTCCGACAGTGCCCGCACCGCATGCCGGAATACCTGTTCCTTGTCACCGAAGTGGCTGTATACGGTCGCTTTGGCCACCCCGGCCTCGGCGGCGATCTGATCCATCCGGGTTTGGGTGTAGCCGGTGCGCGCAAAAACCGTGAACGCCGCCGCCAGGATCGCCTGCTGTTTGTCGACGCGGCCACGTGGGCGCGCGGGAATTCCGGCCGAAGTCACGGGCCGATACTAGACCCATCTGGCTGGTTTTCCAGACCCCCTGGTGCAATCACCACCCGTCGAACTAGACTCATGAGTCCAGAAAACGAGTCGAATCAGTAGTGCCATATCACCCAGGGAGTCTGCATGAAGACAGTGGTAATTACCGGCGGAACGGACGGTATAGGCCGATCTCTCGCCCTCACCTATCTCGAACGCGGCGACAAGGTGGTGATCATCGGGCGGAGCACGGGCAAGGCGCGCACGATCATCGACGCGGCGGCCCGGCTCGGGGCCGCCGACCGCATCGAATTCCTCCGCGCCGACCTCGCGTCGGTGAGCGAGAACCATCGCATTCTCGAACGACTGCGCACCGCTTACCCCGTCATCGACATCCTCGTCCTCGGCGCTCGCTTCTACCGGTCCGCCCGGAGCGTGACACCGGAAGGATTCGAAGCATCCTTTGCACTGTTCTATCTGAGCCGCCACCTGCTGACCTACGGCTCGGCCGGGAGCTTGGAACGGGCGGAGACTCCGGTAATCCTGGATCTGTCCGGCCCGGGTGGCGATCTCTCCCGAATCCGCTGGGACGACTTGCAATTCGCGAAAGCCTACGATCCCGACGCGGTAATGCACCAGTGCGGCAAACTGAGCGACCTACTGGCCGTCGCCTTCACCGAGGACCATTCACACAGCAATATCCGCTACCTACTGCTACACCCCGGACTCACCGCCACCGCTTTCACGGGCGACTACTCCGCCACCGACCGGGCCCTCGTCGACGATATGCGCCGGAGGGGCCAGCCGGCCGAGGCCGCGGTCGCGCGCATCATGCGCCATCTGGACAACCCACCGGAGGTGCCACTGTCGGCGTATATGCAGGACAACGCCGTCGACACCGAGGGCGTGGCGTTCGACCCCGAGGCGGCCCGGCGTCTGCGGGATCACACCCGGGAACTCCTCGCCACGGCCGGGCAGGCGAACGACTGAGTGAACACGGGCGTTACCGGCTCATCCGGGGCCGCCCGATCGGCGCCGGACTGCCGCGGCGACACGGGGCAGCCCGGCCTCTCGATACTCCGCGGTACGCCGTGCCGGATGCCGTTGGCGAGATGAATCCCGAGGGCGAAATCCCGCAACGCACGCGTCACCGTCTGCACTGCTCGTCTCATACCTACCTCCACTACACAGATCTGTGAAGTTGCTGTTACCGATAGACTAGGTTCACAGACCTGTGAATGCAAGGGGTTGGGATATGTCCACATCCGCGCACATCGCGAACACGACACTGACGCCGGCGGCACAACGGATACTCGATACGGCCGCCGAGCTCTTCTACACACGCGGTATCCACGCGGTCGGGGTCGACACCATTGCCGCCGAATCAGGCGTCACCAAACGAACCCTCTACGACCGTTTCGGCTCGAAGGACGGCCTGCTGGTCACCTACCTCGAACAGCGCGACCGCCGCTGGCGCGCCTTGATCGAGACCCGCCTCGCCGACCACACCGACCCCGTCGAACGCGTCCTGACACCGTTCGACGTCCTGCCCGAATGGCTCCCGGACAACACCCGGGGCTGCAGTTTCATCAATGCCTTCGCCGAACTCCCCGAACCCGACCATCCGGGCCGGCAGGTGATCGTCGCCGAGAAGACATGGCTGTACGAACTGTTCGATCGGCTACTCGCCGAAGCCGGGGCCGCCGGCCACGAAACCGTCGCGGTGCAACTCCTGAGCCTGCACGAGGGCGCCATCATCAGCTATTCCATCACCGAGCGGCGCGATGCCGCCGCAGCCGTGCGCACGGCCGCGGAACAGTTGACACGCGCCGCGACCACCCGGTGAGACCCACGCTGGGCCGGACCGCACACCACACCCCTTCATGGCGAGTGCTGTGGCGGAGCAGGTGAATTCCTCTCGGCCCGGGAACGAACGCCCCGACGCGATCCGGGATCAGCTCCGGATGCGCTCCAGTACGGCAGAGACCGCGGAATCCGCCGGGATATCGAGGGTTTCACCGGTGAACCGGTCGCGCAGTTCCACCTTGCCCTCGGCCCAGCCGCGGCCGATCACCAGGACATAGGGCATACCGAGCAGTTCGGCGTCCTTGAACTTCACACCGGGTGAAGCGGTGCGATCGTCGAAGAGAACGTCCACTCCCTGGGTGTTCAGTTCGGCCACCACTTGTTCGGCGCCCGCACGTGCCGCATCGTCCTTGTTCGCGATCACCACGTGCACGTCGTAGGGCGCAACCTCGCTCGGCCAGCGCAGGCCCTTGCCGTCGTGCTGCTGTTCGGCGATAACCGCCACCAGCCGCGAAACCCCGATACCGTAGGACCCCATGACGAGCCGTACCGGTTTGCCGTTCTCACCGAGGACGTCGACCTCGAAGGCGTCGGTGTATTTGTAGCCGAGCTGGAAGATATGGCCGATCTCGATACCGCGGGCCGAGACCAGGGTGCCGCGGCCGTCGGGCGACGGATCGCCGTCGCGCACCTGCGCCGCCTCGATGGTGCCGTCGGGGGTGAAGTCACGACCGGCGACCAGGCCGACCACATGTTCACCGGGTGCGTCCGCACCGGTGATCCAGGATGTTCCGGTGACCACTCGCGGATCGACCAGGTAACGGATACCGTTGGCCTGCAGCCCCCTCGGACCGATATACCCCTTGACCAGGAAGGGGTTGGCGGCGAAATCGGCGTCGGTGAGCAGTTCCACCTCGGCGGGTTCCACCGAGGCGCCGAGCCGTTTGTCGTCGACCTCGCGGTCGCCCGGGACACCGATGCCGACGATCTCGGTTTTACCGTCCGGATGCCGGAGTTTCACCATCACGTTCTTGAGGGTGTCGGCGGCCGTGACCGGCCGGCCGAGGCGCTCACCGATACCGGCCGCATTGGCCCAGTCGACGAGAGTGGCGATGGTGGGGGTGTCGGGGGTGTCGTGGACGACGGCCTCCGGCTGCCCCTCGAGCGACAGCGGCTCGGGCGCGGGAGTGACCACGGCCTCGACGTTCGCGGCGTAACCCGATTCCCGGCAGACGACGTAGGTGTCCTCGCCGACGGGACTGTCGGCGAGGAACTCCTCGGAGGCGCTTCCGCCCATCGCGCCCGAGGTAGCGGCGACGATCACGTACTCGACCCCGAGGCGTTCGAAGATCCGCTGATAAGCCTCGCGGTGCGCGTTGTAGCTCGCCTTCAGGCCGGCCTCGTCGAGGTCGAAGGAGTAGGAGTCCTTCATGATGAATTCGCGACCGCGCAGAATGCCGGCGCGGGGACGTTCCTCGTCGCGATACTTGGCCTGGATCTGATACAGGGTGACGGGCAGATCCTTGTAGGAGTTGTACTCACCCTTCACGGTGAGCGTGAACAGCTCCTCGTGGGTGGGACCGAGCAGGTAGTCGGCGCCCTTGCGGTCGCGCAGCCGGAACAGGCTGTCTCCGTATTCGGTCCAGCGATTGGTGGCCTCGTAGGGATCACGCGGCAACAGCGCGGGTAGTGAGATCTCCTGCCCGCCGATGGCGTTCATCTCCTCGCGCACCACCTCCTCGACCTTGTGCAGTACCCGCAGGCCGAGCGGCAGCCACGAGTACACACCCGGCGCAACCCGGCGCACATAGCCGGCGCGCACCAGCAGCTTGTGGCTGGGCACCTCGGCGTCGGCGGGGTCGTCGCGCAACGTACGGAGGAAGAGTCGGGAGAGGCGGGTGATCACGGTTGCTCAGCGTAGACCCTGCCCGATCCCGGCCGACACCCTATTCCCCGCTGCTCGGCCGGGAGCGCGCCCGGGCGGGTCTGTGCCGGTCGGGGCGGGTTTCCGAACTACCGAATCCACTCGGCAAATAACATTTGAAACACTTTTGAATAACTTTGTGATATACATATTTTGAACTTTTCTTTGCAGATTCATTGCGGCGCCGAGAGTCGGAACCGGACGCCGCTAGGGTTCGTTCCACCGGGATTTCGGTGAAATGTTCCGCACAAACTGAAAAATGGTCGCTGACCTGTATGCCCCGCATATGGATATCGGAAAGCCTGCGTCAGCGCCCCGTGGAAAGGTCGGCCGTGATGGGAACCAAGAAATCAAGGGCGCGCGCAATCGCACTCGTCGCGGGTGCGGTACTGACGGCGGCGACGCTGTCGGGATGCACCAAGACCGATACGGCGGCCGGTGGTGACCTCCTGCAGTCCCTGAAGGACAAGGGCACCGTCACAGTCGGGTTCGCCGGCGAGGCACCGTATTCGTTCGAGGAGAACGGTCAGCTCACCGGGGCGACGGTGGCCCTGCACCGCGAGATCTTCCGGAATCTCGGCATCGAGACGGTCGACGGCGTGCAAACCGATTTCGGCGCCCTGATCCCGGGGTTGCAGGCGCAGCGCTTCGACGCGGTGAGCGCGGGGATGTCGATCCTGCCCGAACGTTGTGAACAGGCCGCGTTCAGTGAGCCAGAGTTCATGTACACGACGGCGCTCATGGTGAAGGAGGGCAACCCGCTCGGGCTCACCGATATGCCGTCGATCAAGGACAAGGGCGCCAAGATGGCCGTGATGACGGGCGCCATCGAATCCGACTACGCCACCTCGCTGGGGATCGACGCCACCCAGGTCGGGAGACCACAGGACGGTATGGACGCGGTGACCTCGGGCCGCTCGGACGTTTTCGCGCTCACCGCGATCTCGCTGAATTGGCTGGCCGACCACAACCCGGACGCACCGGTCGAGGTCACCGAGTCGTTCGTCGCCGAAATCGACGGCAAACCCCAGGTCGGTGCGGGCGGTACGGTCTTCCGCACCGATAACCGGGAGCTGCTCGACGCCTACAACACGGAACTGCGCAAGATCACCTCGGACAAGGACAAGTACCTGTCGATCGTCGGCGAATTCGGGTTCACCGAAGCCGAACTGCCCGATCCCGAACTGACCACCGCCAAACTGTGCACGGGCGATATCTGATCGTGCCGGTCGACAACTACACACCGGCACGCCCCCGCTCCGGCCCGCCGGGCCCGGAAGGGAGAGGTGGCCGGTGAACAATTTCCACGCCTTCACCGATGCGCTGCCGCGTATCGGTGAAGGCATACTGATCACCCTCCAGCTGACGGTCGGCGGGGCGGCACTGGCCTTCGTCCTGGCCCTCACGCTGGGAACGACGGCCCGGGCCCGCAGCATCCTGGTGCGCGGCCCCGCCCGGATCTCGATCGAGTTCTTCCGCGGCACCTCACTGCTGGTACAGCTGTTCTGGTTCTACTACGTGCTGCCGCTGCTGGGATATCAGCTCGATCCGGTATTCTGCGGAATCCTCGCGCTGGGCCTCAATTACGGCGCCTACGGTGCGGAAGTCGTTCGGGGCGCCTTGAACTCGGTACCGAAAGCGCAGGTCGAAGCCTCGGTAGCGCTGGGATTCAGCCCGTGGCAGCGGCTACGCCGGGTACTGTTCCCACAGGCGTGGGCGCTGATGATCCCGCCGCTGGCCAACCTGCTGGTGCACCTGTTGAAAGGCACTGCGGTCGCCTCCTACATCACCCTCCAGGATCTGACCTTCGAGATCGAAAAGCTGCGGGACAGCACCGGCGACACCCTGTTCGCCTACGGCATCGGCCTGCTGATCTACTTCGTGATCGCCTATCTGCTCAGCCTGGGGATGAACCTGCTGGAAGCACGGGCCAAACACAAACTCGGCCGCGGACCTTCGCTGCGTGATGTGCTGCGCCTCGCGCCCGACACTTCGCTGGACTCGGTCTCCGGCACCACGCCGGCCCGGAAGAAGGTGACGCCGTGATGCGCTACCGCCGCCGGCACTCCGGCCTCTGCGGACTGCCTGTATCCGCCGGGAAGGAGGCGCTATGACCGTCGACTGGAGTTGGGAACGCGCCGCCGACGCATTACCCGTGCTGTGGGACGGGTTCACGATCACCCTGCTGGCGACGGTGCTCGGGTTCGCGATCGCCGCTGCGCTCGGGTTGGTCATCGCGATCACCCGGCGTTCCCTCCCCCGCTGGATCGCGTGGCCGGTGCACGCACTAAGCGAGTTCATCCGGTTCACCCCGCTGGTGGTGCAACTGCTGTTCGCATACACCCTGCTACCGCAGTTCTCGGCCCTGCAGATCGGGATCGTGGTGCTCGGTATCCATTACGCCGGGTATCTGGCGGAGGTGTACCGAGCGGGAATCGAATCGGTTCCGCCGGGCCAGTGGGAGGCGGCGCGGGCACTGTCGCTGCCACCGGTGCGCACCTGGCGGGCCGTGATCCTGCCTCAGGCCATCCGGGCCAGTGTGCCCGCCCTCGGCACCAATGCGGTGTCGATGTTCAAGGACACCCCGTTCCTGTTCGCCATCACCGTCGTCGAACTGGTGACGGCCGCACAGCAGTTCGGGGCCCGTCACTATGCATATCTCGAGGCGATGACCCTGGCCGGTGTGTTCTTCCTGGTGGCCAGTTACCCGACCTCGGTGCTGATCAGACGACTGGAGAAACGACTTGCCTACTACTGAACCGGTCTCCGGCACCTCGGCCGGCGGCGCGGCCGAAACGCAGCCGATGATCGAATTCGACGGCGTGGTCAAACGCTTCGGCGATCTGGTGGTGCTCGACCAGCTCGATTTCACCGTCCGGCGCGGAGAGAAGGTCACGCTGATCGGGCCCTCCGGGTCCGGGAAAACCACCATCCTCCGGCTGCTCATGACATTGGAGGCGGTGAGCAGCGGAACCATCCGGGTCGACGGGGAACTGCTGTCCCACGAACAGCGTGGCGGCAAACTCGTGCCCGCCCGGGAGAAACATCTGCGGGAGGTGCGCAAGAAGGTCGGGATGGTGTTCCAGCAGTTCAACCTGTTCCCCAACATGAACGTTCTGGAGAACATCACCGAGGCGCCGATCCATGTGCTCGGCAAATCGCGGGACGAGGCGCGCAAACGTGCCCTCGATCTCCTCGAACTGGTCGGGCTGTCGGACAAGGCGACCGCGCACCCGTCCCAGCTGTCCGGCGGACAGCAGCAGCGGGTGGCGATCGCACGCTGCTGCGCCATGGACCCGAAGGTCATGCTGCTGGACGAGGTGACCTCCGCGCTCGACCCCGAACTCGTCGGCGGGGTCCTCGACGTACTGCGCGAACTCGCGGAGAGCACCGATATCACCATGCTCATCGTCACCCACGAGATGGGTTTCGCTCGCGATGTCTCCGACCGGGTGCTGATGTTCGACCACGGCCGGATCATCGAGGAAGGAACGCCCGAGCAGATCTTCAACACACCCGAGAACGACCGCACCCGGGAGTTCCTCAAAGCCGTGCGCTGAGCCGCCGAGCCGGGCGCAGGCCGTGTACACCGGCGGCAAGTCCGGGGTCGGTCGGCACGACCGGTACCGTAACCGCTCGTGCTGGTGCTCCTACCTCCTTCCGAGACGAAATCCGACGGCGGTACCGGCGGACCGCTCGATCTGAGCGCGCTGGCCTTCGACACGCTGACCGAGGTTCGCGACGGATTGATCGACGACCTCGTGAAACTGGCCGGTGATCCGGATGCTGCCCGGGTCGCGCTGGGGCTGGGCAAGAACGCCGACGCGGAACTCGCGCGCAATGCCGCGCTGCGCAGCTCACCCACCCGGCCGGCGCTGGAGCGCTACACGGGTGTCCTGTACGACGCGCTGGACGCCGCAACATTCACCAAGGCCCAGCGCGCCAAGGCTTACACCCGGCTCGCCATCGGTTCGGCGCTGTTCGGCGCGATCCGCGCGGGCGACCCGATCCCGGCCTACCGGCTGTCCGGTGGATCCAAACTTCCCGGCCGCCCGACGCTGTCGGCGGTCTGGCGCGATCATCTCGGACCGGCACTGCGCGACACTGCGGCCGACGAGTTGATGGTCGACCTGCGGTCGGGCACCTACCAGCAGCTCGGCCGCGTCCCCGGAGCCGTCACGGCCACGGTGCTCACCGAACACGAGGACGGCTCACGCACGGTCGTCAGCCATTTCAACAAACATCACAAGGGTCTGCTGGCTCGCGCGCTGGTCCTGACCCGCGCCGAGCCGACCGATGTCCAGGGACTGGGCCGAGTCGCCCGGAAGGCGGGCCTGCGTATCGAGGTGGCCTCGGATACCGAGCTGATCGTCCTCACCTGACGCAGTGGGTCGGCACCGGACTCGGTGATCACTGCGATCGTTCCGCAGCACCCGGTCCAGGGCTCCGGAGCCGCGCCGGGGCAGCCACCCGCGACGTGCGGGAGAAGGTGTCGCCGCGCCGTCGTCTGCGCCTGAACCGAAGCACACCGGCACCCGCGAGGTCGTGACCATGGCGTTCAGTGTCGGCTCCACGGCATCGGCTCCATTTTCCGGAGGCGTTCTGAGGTTCCCCGCACGACTCCGGCGGCAGCACCCGGACCACCGGCACCGCCTGTGTCCTGTACGGGCAGGCCGATGCGACGCCTGCACCGCAGACCGGTTCGGTGGCCGTACGCATACAGCGGAAATCATGAACATCGCAGCGCTGGGGTCCGGAATGCATCCCCCGGTTTCCCCCCGTGACGGCCAGGACGGTACCGAGCCTCGGCCGACGCAGGAGCGGACTGATTGCCCACTGTCCCGAAGCATGGTCAGGTGCAGATCGGTCGCCACGGCAGTGAAGGAGGCCGCCGGGTGGCTGCGGCGGGCCGGGCACCCGGAAGTAGGCTCGCACCTTGTGCCGAATACGTCAGCCGATACCGACCACCTTGCCTCCGGGGATTCGAACTACCTGGTGGGGCTCGATCTGAACGGACGGCGGGTCGTCGTCGTCGGCGGCGGCACCGTGGCACAGCGCCGGCTGGGCCTGCTCATCGCCTCCGGCGCCGTGGTGGAAGTGATCTCCCGGGAGGCCACGCCCGCGGTGGAGGGTATGGCGACCGGCGGCCGGATCACGCTCACCCTGCGCGATTACGCCGACGGTGACCTCGACGGCGCCTGGTACGCGATCGCCTGCACCGATGAACCGGCGACCAATGCCGCGGTCGTCGCGGAGGCGACACGGCGGCGGATCTTCTGTGTGCGCGCCGATCACGCCCAATCCGGTACGGCGGTCACCCCCGCCACCGCCCGCTACGAGGGGATGACCCTGGGGGTTCTCGCCGGCGGCCGGCACCGGCGTTCGGCGGCGGTACGGACCGCAGTGCTGGAGGCCCTGCAATCCGGTGTGGTGACCGACGATGCGACACCGATGACGCCGGGGGTCGCGCTGGTCGGCGGCGGACCCGGTGATCCGGACCTGATCACCGTCCGCGGCCGGCGCCTGCTGGCGCGCGCCGATCTGGTCGTCGCCGACCGGCTCGCGCCGCCCGAACTGCTCGCCGAACTCGGGCCCGACGTCGAGGTCGTGGACGCCGCCAAGATCCCCTACGGGCGGGCGATGGCGCAGGACGCGATCAATGCGGCGCTGGTCGAGGGCGCGCGGGCGGGCAAGTTCGTGGTCCGGCTCAAAGGCGGTGACCCCTATGTCTTCGGACGCGGCTACGAAGAGCTCGAGGCCTGTGTCGACGCGGGCGTTCCGGTAACGGTGGTCCCGGGCGTAACCAGTCCCATCTCGGTCCCGGCGGCGGCCGGTATCCCGGTCACCCATCGGGGCGTAACGCATGAGTTCGTGGTGGTGAGCGGCCATATCCCGCCGGACCACCCCGATTCCCTGGTGGACTGGCCGGCGCTGGCCCGCCTGCGCGGCACGCTCGTGCTGATGATGGCGGTGGAACGGATCGAGCAGTTCGCCACGGTCCTGCGCGACGGCGGCCGGCCGGCCGATACCCCCGCCACCGTGATCCAGGAGGGCACGCTGCGGGGCCAGCGGGTACTGCGTGCGACGCTCGCGAATGTGGCCGAACGGGTCCGGTCGGAGGAGATCCGGCCACCGGCGATCATTGTGATCGGGCCCACCGCCGGGTTCAGCGCCGCCCCGATCGCCGATGCTACCGGTCGGTTACAGTGACCCACTGTGCTCGATAACCCCCCAGCCGCGAAGTACCCGGTGACGAAGCGAGCGTTTGGTCTCGCCATCCTCGTCCTGAGCGGTTTGCAGCTGATGGTGGTGCTGGACGGCACGGTCGTGATTCTGGCCCTGCCGCGACTCCAGGAGGAGATGGGCCTGTCCAGTTCGGGCAGTGCCTGGACCATCACCGCCTACGGCCTGCCGTTCGCGGGTTTGATGCTGCTCGGTGGCCGGATCGGTGATTCGTTCGGCCGCCGGCGCATGTTCATCGCCGGTGTCGGCCTGTTCACGCTCGCCTCGCTGCTGTGCGGCCTGGCGCAGAACGAACTGTGGCTGATCATCGCGCGCGCAATCCAGGGCACCGGCGCCGCCCTGGCTGCACCCACCGCATTCGCACTGGTCGCCAGCACTTTCGCACCGGGCAAGGTGCGCAACCAGGCCTTCGCGATCTTCGGGTCCATGGTGGCACTGGGCTCGGTCGGCGGGCTGGTGATCGGCGGTGCGCTCACCCAGGCCAGCTGGCGCTGGATCTTCCTCATCAATGTGCCGATCGGCGCGTTGATCGTCATCGGCGCGCTGGTGGCCCTGCGGGATACCGGCCATCAGCGGCTGACACTCGATGTGCGGGGCGCGTTCCTCGGCACACTGGCCTGCGCCCTGATCGTTTTCGGCGCCACCGAAGGACCGGAACTCGGCTGGGACAGCCCCTATGTCTACGGTGCGCTGATCGCCGGGGCGGTCCTGCTGCCGCTGTTCGTCTTCGCGGAACGCTATGTCGACAACCCGCTGCTGCCGTGGTCGCTGTTCGACAGTCGCGACCGGGTCGCCACGTTCGTGGTGATCCTGCTGGCCAGCGGCGTGCTCGGCGCCACCACCTACTTCGCCGGGTTGTTCGTGCAGAACGTGGTCGGGTACAGCCCCCTGGTGGCGGGCATCTCGTTCATCCCGTTCACCCTCGGTGTCGGTGCCGGCAGCGCGATCGCCACCAAGCTGGCACTGCATATCTCGCCGCGGTGGCTACTGGTCGCCGCCGCCGTGGTGCTGGTGGCCGGGCTGGGCTACGGGTCGACACTGGACGGCGGCGTCGGCTACTGGACCACTTTGCTGCCGTTGTTCCTGGTGATCGGTTTCGGTATCGGTATCGCGATGGTGCTCATCCCGCTGTGCGTCCTGGTGGGGGTGCCGCCGGACGAGATCGGGCCGCTCTCGGCGATCGGCCAGATGTTCCTGAATCTCGGCACCCCCATCGCGATCGGTGTCCTGACTCCGCTCGCCGCCTCCCGGACCCTCTCCGAGGGCGGAACCACCGGCAAACCCGCCCATATGACGCCCGCCGAGATCACCGCCCTCGGCAACGGGTACACGCTGGCGATGTTCGTGGCCGCCTGCGGTGCGCTGCTCGTCGGACTGATCGCGCTGACCTTGCGCTACACCGCCGCGGAAGTGGCCCGCGCTCAGCACGCCCAGGACGAAGCCCAAGCTTCCTGATCCGGCGCATTCCGCTCCCGTCGGACCCATGTCTGTCCTCTCCTGGACGGAGCGGGAGCGGCACAGCACTGCCGCTTTCCGTTCTACAGACGTCCGGTGATCTTGTTCGGCGTGATGCGGACTACCACTCGGGGGCCGTCGTTCACGGCATCGGGGTTGAAATCGGCATAGTCCTTACCGGTGTATTTCCGGGAGATCCGGTTGCCGACAAGCAATTCGGGATCGGGCGTCAGGGATGCGGTGCCTTTGACCTCGGCGTAGAGGTACGGGTTGTCCGGCGCGGTGATCAGCACCGAGATCCGCGGGTCGCGGGCGAGGTTCTTGCCCTGCACGCGATCGGTGGTGGTGGAGTAGAGCAGATCATCGCCGTCGCGGATCAGCCAGGTGACGGTGAGATGAGGATGTCCGTCCCGGCCGACGGTGGCCACGGTGACGAACAACCGGTTCTCGTCGATATGCTTCTTCAAGGTATCCGGCAACGGAAATGCGCTCATAGCCACGAGTAACCGCTTTCGCCCCACGATCATTCCGGATCAGCCGGGCGGTGCGGCCTCGAGTCGGTTCAGCAGCAGGGCGATCAAGCCGGACTCCTGGGTCTGGCCGCTGATCATTTCCCGGGCGACCTGTTTCACCACGCCGTCGGCGAGTATCGCGTCGGCGACCCGCGCCATGGCGATACCACCGTCGTGGTGGGCCTGCATGAGCTGCAGGAACAACACCGAGGCGGCGCGGCCGCGCGCCGCGGACAGGGAGTCGAGTTGCTCCTGGCCGGCCATACCGGGCATGGACGTTGCGTGCCCGCTGTTCCGGTCGTCCCCGCTGTGGCCGTTATGCGTGCGGTTCCCGTCGTGCCCGCTGTGGCTGTCGTGCGACTCGTCGGGCATCCAGCCCATCGGATCGGGGTTGGCCGCCGGTGCCCCGGCCATTCGCAACCATCCGAGCAGCATGCCGATTTCGGCTCGCTGGGTATCGTCGATCTGCTGGGCCACCCCCCGGACAGCGGGATCGGCTCCGGGGTCGAGCCGCTGCACCATGATCAATGCCTGGTGGTGGTGCGTGGCCATATCCTGCACGAATCCCAGTTCGACGGCCGACAGCATTTCAGGAGTCGCGGGATCGTCGAGGAACAGTGGCCGTATCGCTGCACCGAGGACCAGCAGTAGCACGGCCGCAATGGAATAGGCGGTGGCCTCACGCAGACGTCGGGTCGTCTCGGTCATACACCACCTCCAGCACGGACCGGCCTGCGTATTTTCCGACCGTGCCGGGGATTATGGTCGGCGCGGCCCGCGGGCGCGGCGATACCGGTGATCCTGCCGCTGGGCGATCGTTACGAATCGTCTCCGCGCCGGACTGAAACGCGTTACAGTCTGCGGCACGCGGGCGGCCGGAATCCCCGACGCCACCAGCGCTCGAGTGCCGATCCGAGCCTGTCCGCGCACCGTGGCCGATGGCGTCAGGAGGACGATGATGCCCGATGAGATAGACCCCACCGAGCATCTGCAGCTCACCACCAGTGAACGCGATCTGGACAGCCTCGCCGCCCAGCTCACCGGCTGGTTACAGGCACGGGTAGCCGCCGACGAACCGCCGGTGATCGAATCGCTGCACCGGCCACTTTCCGGTGGGCTGTCCAGCGCGTCGGTGTTGTTCGACGCCCGGTGGACATCCGCGGGTGAGCCGCGGGAAGGATCCTACGTCGCGCGGATGGTGCCGGAAGCAGGCGCGTTCCCGGTGTTCCGGGATTACGACCTGCCGCTCCAGTACCGGATCATCGGCGAGATCGCCGCCCACACCGATGTACCGGTACCTCCGCTGCGCTGGCTGGAAACCGACGATACCGTCTGCGGCGCACCGTTCTTCGTCATGGACCGCGTCGACGGCCGTATCCCCGGCGACAACCCGCCGTACGTGTTCGCGGGCTGGTTGCACGATGCCACACCCGCCGAGCGCGCCGAACTGACCCGCAATACCCTCGAGGTCCTCGCCCGGATCCACGCGATCACCGAACCGGCCCGGCGTTTCCCGGAACTGGACGGGCCCGGACCGGCGCTGCGCCGCCACCTCGCCGCACAGCGGGACTGGTACCGATGGGCGCTGGTGGACGACGGTTTCGCGATCCCATTGATCGAGCGGGCCTTCGACTGGCTGGAAGACAATTTCCCGGACGATCCGGGACCGGATGTCCTGAGCTGGGGCGATGCCCGTCCCGGTAACATCATCTACGACGGTTGCACACCGATCGCGGTGCTGGACTGGGAAATGGCGGCACTGGGCCCGCGGGAAATGGATCTGGCCTGGATGATCTTCCTGCACAGGTTTTTCCAGGATATCGCCACCGGCTTCGATATGCCCGGGTTGCCCGATTTCCTGCGCCGCGGCGAAGTGGTCGCGCAGTACGAGAAGCTGACCGGCCACACCGTACGTGACCTGGATTTCCATCTCACCTATGCCGCGCTGCGGCACGCAATCGTGATGGCCCGCATCAAACGCCGGATGATCCATATGGGCGAGGACACCGCCCCTGCCGACCGCGACGACTACATCATGCATCGGGCCACCCTGGAGGCCATGCTCGACGGCACCTACGGATGGGATTGATATGAGCGAGAACATCGCCCGCACACCCGCTTCGGCCCCGGGCCCGCTGGACGAATACCCGATCCACCAGACCCCGCTGCCGATCGCCCGCGCCGCCACCAGCGACCGCAACTTCTACGATCGCAGCTATTTCAACGCACACAACCGGGACGGTGCGACCATGCTGGTCACCGGCTTCGGCGTCTACCCCAATCTGGGCGTCGTCGACGCCTATGCGGCGGTGCGCCGCGGTGACGAAATCACCTCCGTGCGCTTCTCCGACGCCCGTAGCGACCGCAGCCTGGACCTGACGGTCGGCGGGTACCGGATCGAAGTGGTCGAACCGCTGCACACGATCCGGGTGCTCTGCGACCACGACGAACTCGGCCTGGACCTCACCTGGACGGGCTCGTTCCCCGCCGTCCAGGAGCAGCCCCATGTGATGCTCGCCGGGAACCGCCCGACATTGGACGCCTCCCGATTCGCACAGGTCGGCTCCTGGACCGGCACCATCTCGCTGCGCGGCGAAGATATCGCGGTCGACCCGGACCTGTGGATGGGCACCCGCGACCGGTCGTGGGGTATCCGACCGGTCGGCGAGGCCGAACCCCCGGGCCGCGCCGCCACCGAAGGCACCGGCGGATTCTGGTGGCTCTACGTCCCGCTGCGGTTCGACGATTTCGCGGTGGTCGTGATCCTGCAGGAGAACCCGGACGGCTACCGCACCCTCAACGACGCGATCCGGGTGTTCCCGGACGGTTCGGTCGAACAGCTGGGCTGGCCACACATCACCATCGACTACCGATCCGGCACTCGCCACCCGGAGGCCGCGACCCTGGAACTGCGGACCCCCGACGGAAAACCGCTGACCATCGATATCCGCACCGTCACCGGGATCCCCCTGCACATCGGGTGCGGTTACGGCGGCGATCCGGACTGGCTGCACGGTCAGTGGAAGGGTCGCGACTGGTCATGGGCCAACCGCTACGACCTCACCGACCCGGCGATCGCCGGCCGGATCCCGTGGGGCGTCACCGACCACGTCGCCCACGCCCGCTGCGGCGACGCCGAAGGCTGGGGCCTGTTCGAACACGCCAGCGTCGGCCGCCACGACCCGACCGGTTTCGCGGACCTGCTATCGGTTGCCCCCTGAGGCCGGCAGGCCGGCTCGACGCACCGGCAGAAGCCCTGCATCACTGATTCACACGTAGCGACTCAGCGATGTCACTCGGCGCCATGCGCACTACTATCCGCCTCGACAGCGATGTACTCGCCGCCGCGGAGCGCCTCCGCCGCGAACGCGGCATCGGTGAGGCGGTCAACGAACTGGTGCGAGCCGGAATCCATCACCGGCCGACTGTGTCCCCGCACGCGTTCCGGCAGCGGACCCGAGCGCTGGGAGCCCGGGTGGACCTGCCCCGGAACTCGGAAGTCCTCGATCTGCTCGACGAGCCCTACCCCGGGCAACCGTGATCATCGACGTCGACGTACTGCTGTATGCGGTCGACGAGAGCAGTTCCACCACCAGGTGGCGCCTACCTGGTTCGAGGACGCGATGAGCGGTGATGTTCGAGTCGGATTCCGGTGGCACAGCCTCGTTGCCTTCGTCCGTAGCGCCTCACACCCGAAATATTCACCGCGCCGATGACCGGCCGGGAAGCATGGGGCTACGTGGACGAATGGCCGGATCACGATATGGCCTGGATCCCGCTGCCGACCGACCGGCATCGCCGGGTCCTCGGTCGGCTCGTCGACGATCACTACGCGACAGAGAACCTGGTGCCCGATGCACACCTGGCGGCCCTGGCGATCGAACACGGTCTGGCTGTGTGTTCGTTCGGCACCGACTTCGCGCGGTTCCCCGGGGCGGAATGGATCAACCCGTTGCACCAGTGATGTCCTCCGCACGGTGCGCGGCGGCCGCGATCACCACACCCGATACCACTCGCCGCGGCACGAGCAGTGATCCGGCACCGGCCAGCAGTGCGGCCGCTTCGGCGACACCGGGGATACCGAATGCCGCCACCACCCTGTCGGACGAGTTCGGCACCGGGACATCCGCGAGCTGAGCGGCGGTGAAACCGTGTAACGGCACCCCCAGTATCTCGGCGGCCCAGCGCACTCCCGGTTCACCGGCGCGCCGGTCGATGGTGGCGAGACAGGCAATCCGCGCGCCGGGTATTGCGGTCCTCAACGCCGCCAGGATGTGATCGGCGGACCTGCCGGGACGCGCTCCCAGGCCGACAGCCAGGCTACGTGCCGGCGTGGGGGTGCCCGGGACGGTCACCGGGTGGCCGCGGCGGCACGCGCATCCCGGTGAGCGCGTGCCGCGGAAACGAACCGGTGTACCGCGCCCGGGTTCCCCGCTGGATGAGTGTGCAGATATGAGGCGTGCACCTGGTGCACAAGGGCCCCTTCCCTGACCTGTTCTCGGCCCGCGCGCCAAGCCCAAGCAGACGTCGGGGTGCTGGTGGCGACGAGACGGGTCCGATGGAATTCGTGGCCGAGCACCCGCTCGCCCGCCCGCCACAGCGGGGAATCGGCCAGCGCGACCGCCTCTCGGTAGCCCAGGGTCAAGCGCGGACCGAACTCGGCGACCGCGTCGAGAACCCCCGCCATCGGGTGACCGTCCAACGATGCGGCGAGGTAGAGCAGACCGGCGCATTCGGCATGGATCGGCAACCCATGCCGGGCCTGTTCGGCCACCGCGGTCCGGAGCACGGTGTTGGCGGCGAGCGCTTCGGCATGTTCCTCTGGGAAACCACCCGGGAGCACCAGAGCGGCGGCGCCGGCGGGGAGCGGATCGTACAGCGGATCGAATACCGCGACCTCCGCTCCGGCGGCGGTGAGCAGCTCCCGATGCTCGGCGTAGCCGAATGTGAACGCCGGACCACCCGCCATCGCGATCACCGGAATCCGCTCTCCCGCAGGGAGTTTCGATCCGGGCACCGTGACGCTCACATCGGGCGCTGCTGTTACCGCGCCCGTCACTACCGAATCGGAGCCGGCTCCCCGCGCCCGGGCCGATCCGGTCGCACCGGATATCGCAGCTCTTCCGCCGACCACACCGGCCGCGGCGCCCGACCCGGGCTCGGGTGAGGCGGCCACCCCGGCCGCATCTGCTGCCGCGATGAACCGCGACGACTCATCAGGGGCACCTGTCTCCGCAGGGTTCGCTCCTGTGCCCGCCTGCACCGGATCCCATATCGTGCCCGGGCCCGGGGAAACCGCGAGGGCGGCGACAGCGGACAAGTCGATATGGCGGGCGACCAGGTCCGTCATCGCATCCACCGCGCGCAGGGCCGCGCTGCCGTGTTCGACCGCGGGGATCAGGCCCAGATGCCGAGACGGCACCTCGAGTTCGGCCAGCCTGGGCAGGGCACCGAGTACCGGCAACCCGACCCGATCGCAGGCGGCCTGCAGAACTTGCTCGTGCCGCTCACTGCCGACTCGATTCAGGATCACCCCGCCCAGCCGGACCCCGGAGTCGAAAGTCGCGAACCCGTGCAGCAGCGCGGCCAGGCTCTGGCTGTGCCCGCGGGCATCCACGACGAGGATCACCGGCAGGCCGAGCAGGCTCGCGACCTGCGCGGTGGAGCCCTCCGCGACCGGATCCGCGGACCGGTCGTCGATCCGGCCGTCGAACAGTCCCATCACCCCCTCGACGACCGCGAGATCGCAGTCGCGGGAACCATGGCGGTACAGCGGCGCGATCCGGTCGCGCCCGACCAGCACGGGGTCGAGGTTGCGGCCGGGCCGGCCGGCGGCCAGCCCGTGGTAGCCGGGATCGATATAGTCCGGCCCGACCTTGAACGGCGCGACCCGATGCCCGGCCCGGCGCAACGCGCCGATGAGGCCGGTCGCAACGGTGGTCTTACCGCTGCCGGAAGCCGGTGCGGCGAGGACGATTCCGGCGGCACCGGTGGTCATCGTGATGAACCCGCGCGCAACGGCGCCATCCGGCCGCGGGGGCAACTCACCATTCGATGCCTCGCTGTCCCTTACGCCCCGCGTCCATCGGATGGCGCACCTTCGTCATCTCGGTGACCAGGTCCGCGGCCTCGATCAACGCCGCGGGGGCGTCCCGCCCGGTCACCACCACATGCTGGTGGCCGGACCGCTGCCGCAGGGTGTCCACGACCTCGTCCACGTCGACCCAGCCCCATTTCAACGGGTAGGTGAATTCGTCCAGCACATAGAAGCGGTGTTCCTCGGCCTGCAACCGGCGCGCGATCTCACGCCACCCGGCCAGCGCGGCGGCGGCGTGATCGGTTTCGGTCCCGGCCTTACGACTCCACGACCAGCCCTCGCCCATCTTGTGCCACTGCACCGGCGCGCCGGCACCGGTCTCCTCGTGCAACCGGCCCAGCTCACGGAAGACCGCCTCTTCCCCGACCTTCCATTTGGCGCTTTTCACGAACTGGAAGACCGCGATATCGAAGCCCTGGTTCCAGGCCCGCAACGCCATCCCGAACGCCGCGGTGGATTTCCCCTTGCCCGGACCGGTGTGGACGGCGAGCACCGGCTGATTACGCCGCTGGCGTGTGGTCAGCCCGTCGTCGGGCACATTCTCCGGCACACCTTTGGGCATGTGATCTCCTCGGTCTCATCGGGTTTCGCAGTGGGTGGGCGTAGCGGTCACGCCGCTCGGGCACCGGTCCCGGACGTCCCGGCACGGACGGTGTCGGCGACTGCCGAACCGGTCAGCTCGGTCAATCGGACAACGGTGCCCCGCAGTACCGCCGCCAGTTCGGCTGCCAGACCGAGCCGCACCATGCCGCGCTCGCAGTCGATGACGATCGAAGCGATACCGTCGCGCGCGAGCCGGGCCGCGCTCGCCCGCGCCCGCGGCACCGGGTCGGTTCCGCCGGTGGCGCGGCCGTCGGTGAGCAGTACCAGCATCGCCCGGCGGCGCGGGTCGCGCACCCGTTCCCGGCGCATCACCTCATGGGCTTTCCGCAGTCCCGCGGCGAGCGGCGTTTTCCCACCGGTGCGCAGATCCGCGAGGCGGCGTACCGCGATATCGGTCGACGAGGTCGGGGGCAGGACGAGTTCGGCAACACTACCCCGCACCGCGATCACCGCGACCTTGTCACGCCGCTGGTAGGCGTCACGCAGCAGGGTGACGACCGCCCCGGTCACCGCCGACAGCCGGTCCCGGGCGGCCATGGAACCGGAGGTGTCCACCACGAACACCACCAGATTGCCTTCCCGCCCTTCCCGATAGGCGCCGCGCAGATCGGGCGCGGCCAGCCGCAACGGTCCGGTCCGGCGGCCGCGCGCCCACTGCTGCGGCGCGGCGGCCTGCAGCGTGCCGAGCAGATGCAGGCCGCCGGTGAGTTCGGGAATCGCATTGACGACGCGGCCCTGCCGGGTGCGGGCGCGAGAGCGGCGTCCGGGAGCGCCCTCCCCCATCCCGGGAACTTCCCAGCGCGGTGGCCGTGCCGGCGCCGCGACCGGGGGCGAGGCCTGTCCGGAACCTGCCGGGCGATCCGGTTTCCGCGAATCCTCGCCGGATTCGGTGGCCGGCTGTCCGCCGCCGGGACCGTCGGGATCGTCCTCCGGCTGCCCCGCACCGCCGCCGGGACCGTCCTCCGGGTCGTCATCGGGCCGGTCTCCGGTGCCGTGGCCGTCTTCCGGCGACCCGGCATCCGATTCACCGCGCTGTTCCTCGGTGGATTCGGGCCGGTCGGCCTGGTCGGCGGCCTCGGTCATCGCTTCGTCCAGTTGTTCGGGCGTAATCCCCGGTTCGTCGAAGGGATCCCGCCGACGCCGATGCGGTAGCGCCAATTCGGCCGCGATCCGCACATCGTCCGCGGTCACAGCGTCGCGACCGCACCAGGCGGCGTGGGCGGTGGCAGTGCGGGCGACCACCAGGTCCCCGCGCATCCCGTCTACGTCGAAGGAGGCGCATACGGCCGCGATCCGGCGCAGTTCCACATCGTCGAGCGCGATACCGGGGAGCCGGTCGCGCGCGGTGAGGATCCGGTCGGCGATCTCGGCGTCCGCGGGCGCATAGGCGGCCGCGAAAGCGGCCGGATCGGCCTCGTAGTCCAGGCGCCGCCGCACCACCGACATCCGGACGTCCACGTCACGGGAGGCGGCCACATCCACGGTGAGGCCGAAGCGGTCCAGCAGCTGCGGACGCAGCTCGCCCTCCTCCGGGTTCATGGTGCCGACCAGTACGAACCGGGCCGGATGGGAATGGGAGATCCCGTCGCGTTCGATATGCACCCGGCCCATCGCCGCCGCATCGAGCAGCACGTCGACCAGGTGATCGTGCAGCAGGTTGACCTCGTCCACATACAGCACGCCGTGATGGGCGGCGGCCAGCAGGCCGGGGCGGAACGCCTGTTCGCCGTCGCGCAGCACCCGCTCCAGGTCGAGCGATCCGACCACCCTGTCCTCGGTGGCGCCCACCGGAAGTTCCACCAGCCGCGCGGCCCGCGCACCCGATTCGTCCACGACCGGCGGGAGCAGCCGAGCCAGTGCCCGGACCACTGTCGACTTCGCGGTTCCCTTCTCACCGCGCACCAGCACACCACCGATGCCCGGGTGCACCGCGCACAGGATCAGCGCGAGCTGCAGTCGCTCCTGACCGATCACCGCCGAGAACGGGAACCCGGCCTCACTCTCTCCACCGGCAGGTGTGCGAGTGCGGGTTGCGGGCGGGGCGATTTCGGTAGACGACACGGCCCCACTCTAAATCGTGCCGGATAGCGCTCCCGGCCTCCCCCGCTCGGGCCCTGCGGGCGCCGATGGCCGACGGCATGTTGTTCGACCGTCCGGAGCACACCTTGCCGACCGGCCTCGGAGTGGCGCGGTCCCGATTCGGAGACCTACCGGCCGTCCGCCGAACCGGGCAATCCCGACCGCGCCGAGCCGGCGCTACCCGCGGCGCATCGGTACGTGCGCTACACCGTCCTCGATGAACTCCTCGCCCGCGACCTCGAAACCGTGCTTGGTGTACAGGTCGATCAGGTAGGTCTGGGCGTTCAACCGGACCGTATGCGAACCGGTCTCGGCGAGCGCGGCCTGCAGCAGCCGGGTGGTGTACCCGTGCCCGCGGGCCTCCACGGCCGTGCACAGACGTCCGATCCGGAAGGATTTCACTCCGTCGTCGTGCTCCTCGAGCAGCCGCAGGGTCGCGATGACCTCGCCCTCGTCGTCCAGCCACAGGTGCCGGGTCTCCGGCAGCAGGTCCTGGCCGTCCAGTTCCGGGTATGCGCATTTCTGCTCGACGACGAACACTTCGACACGCAGCTTCAGCAGCTCGTACAGGGTGGCGGTATCGAGATCCTGCGCCCATGACCGTCGGAGTGCAACCGTAGACATCATCGCGCCTTGCTATCACACCTCGGCGCAAGATGCACGCGAATGCCCCGGTCCAGACGAATCCGGCGTACAGCGCATCGTGAACGGCCCACGAGATCGGATCCCGTGGGCCGTGGCGAATGCTCGGGTCAAACCGGTCAGGCCCCGGTGGAAACCACCGCGTGCGCTCCACTTCCGGTGAGCTGCAGGGCTTTCCCGGTCCAGTCCCAGACTTCACCGAAGAGCGCCTGGTTCTCCGAGAGCTTGACGCCGAGCGAGGGAACCATTTCTTTCAGCTTGGGTGTCCAGGATGCGTACTCCGTCGGGAAGCACCGCTCGAGCACGTCCAGCATCGCCGTCACACAGGTCGAGGCGCCCGGCGAGGCGCCCAGCAGACCTGCGATGGAACCGTCCTGCGCGGCGATCACGGCGGTTCCGAGTTCGAGCACACCGCCGGCGCCCTTACGCCGGATCGTCTGCACCCGCTGTCCGGCGGTGATGAGTTCCCAATCGCTGCCCTCGGCGCGCGGGATGAACTCCTCCATCGTGTACACCCGGCCCGCCTGCGATTTCATCAGCTCGGTGACCAGGTACTTCACCAGGCCCAGCTCGGTGATACCGACACCCAGCATCGGGGCCAGATTGCCCGGGTTGATCGATTTGAACAGATCGGCATTGCTGCCGTCCTTGAGGAATTTCGGGGTCCAGCCGGCATAGGGGCCGAAAAGCAGGCCGGGCTTGCCGTTGATGACACGGGTGTCCAGGTGCGGAACCGACATCGGCGGTGCGCCGACGGCGGCCTTGCCGTACACCTTGGCTTCGTGTTTGCCGACGAGTCCGGGATTGGTGCAACGCAGGAACTGGCCCGAGACCGGGAATCCGGCGAACCCGCTGATTTCCTTGATTCCCGATTTCTGCAGGAGGGGCAGCGCTCCGCCACCCGCGCCGACGAATACGAATTTGCTGATCAGAGTGCGACGGCGGCCGGTGCGGGTATTGCGCACCGACACTTTCCAGCTACCGTCGCGCTGTTTGCTCAGATTCCGAACTTCGTTACCGAACGCGATCTCCCCGCCGGTGGCACCGATATGGGCCAGCAGCTCCTTGGTCAGCGAACCGAAGTTGATATCGGTGCCGCCGTCGGTCCAGTTGAGGGCGATCGGATCGGAGAAATCGCGTCCCCGGGCCATCAGCGGCAGGCGGCGCGCGAATTCGTCCGGGCTGTCGATGTACTCCATTCCGGCGAACAACGGATGCCGGGCCAGCGCCTCGTAGCGTTTGCGCAGGTATTCGACATCGTCGGCGCCGTGGACGAAACTCACGTGCGGGATGGGGTTGATGAACCGGGACGGATCGCCGAGGATCCCGTTCTCGACCGCGTAGGCCCAGAACTGCCGCGATACCTGGAAGCGCTCGTTGATATCGACGGCCTTGCCGATATCAACGGAGCCATCCGGTTTCTGCGGGCTGTAGTTGAGTTCGCACAGCGCGGAATGCCCGGTGCCGGCGTTGTTCCACGGGTCGCTGCTCTCGGCCGCAGCAGCATCCAGCCGTTCGAACACCGTGATCGACCAGTCCGGCTGCAGCTGACGCAGCAGCGCGCCGAGAGTGGCGCTCATGATGCCGGCACCGATGAGGACTACATCGGTCTTTTCAGTCTGGGCAACGTTCGGCACGGGTGTTCGACTTCCTTGTCCTGGTGCGCGGGGCACACATTCCCGACCGGGATGTGGTCCGCTGGGGCACGGGCGCATTATGCAGTTGTTCACGGACGGCGACGAGTCTGTTCGGGCGCGGCCGAATGTAGGTTACCCGCCGTTCACTACTGCTAATTGTGCACCTCGACACGCGCGGAATCCGCAGCCAGGGCGGCGATTGTGACCTAGATTCCTCTTCCCCGTGGCCTCGAGCGGCGCCGTCACCGGCAGCCAGTGGCGCAATTAACACCGTCCTGCACGGCCATGCGCGAGCGCGCCCGGCCGGGAACGTTCGCCGAGGTACGCCGGCCCCCTGGGCGGTGCCCTCCGCGGACCCGAGGTCGCCGACCGGACTGCCACAGACCGAGTAAATCGACGCGCGCAGCCGGAACGAACAGCAGGTACGCCGAGTCCGGATTCGCACGACGGCGGACCGGATACCTCCACATCGACGCACGCAGGCGCAGCGGAGCAAACCGCGAAGCCCGCCCGAACCAGCCGTGCGGCACCGCAGGGGATACACCGAACACCACGCCTGACTCCGGCCCCGAGCAGGGCACAGCTGCGGGCCGGAAACCGATATACCGAAGCGGCGCGGCGCGGCCGGAAGTACGCCGGAGTGCCGGAATATCGACGCGCACGACCGGAGCGGCAGCAGAAGTGCGCCTAGATTGGACGCGTGACGAATGAATCCCCGGCCGCCGGCAGCACGCTGGGACCGGCCGATACCTGGCAGCCGGATGTACTCGGAGACGGATACGAATACCGCACGCTGGACCTGGGCACCGATCCCGATGGCGAGGGCGAGGTCGTCGCCACCCTGGTACGGCATCTGCCGGAGCCCGGTACCTCCGGCGCTGCCGATTCCGGCACCACCGGCACGGCCGCGGCTGTGCTGTACCTGCACGGGTTCACAGACTACTTCTTCCAGCGCCATGTAGCCGAGCATCTGACCGCACGCGGCCACCGGTTCTACGCGCTGGATCTGCGCAAATGCGGTCGCTCCCTGCGCACGAACCAGACCCCGCACTTCATCGGCGATCTCGCGCTCTACGATCGCGAACTGAACGAATCGCTCCGTCTGATCGCCGCGGAAACGCAGGGCGAAGTCCTGGTCATGGGACATTCGACCGGCGGCTTGGTGGCGGCGCTGTGGCTGGATCGGCTACAGCGCGCGGGCGGCACGGCGGCGGCCGGAATCAGCGGACTCGTCCTGAACAGTCCCTGGTTCGATCTGCAGGGACCGGCCTACGTACGCACCGTCGGTACACAGCTCATCAATACCGTGGGCCGGTTCCGGGCGAAGTCGGCGCTGCCGCTGAGCAAATCCAGTGCCTACGGCGACAGCCTGCACCACAGCATCGCCGGTGAATGGGACTACGACCTGGACTGGAAGCCGCGGCAGGGTTTTCCGGTGCGGGCCGGTTGGTTACGCGCGATCCGGCTGGGACAGGCTCGGCTGCACCGGGGCCTGGATATCGGGGTGCCCGCCCTGCTGTTGCGGTCCAAGCTCACGCAGTTCGCCCGCGAATACGGACCCGCTGTCGATGTGGCCGACGCGGTGCTGGACGTGGCCCAGATCCAGCGGTGGGCCGGCTGCCTGGGTGATCGCACCACCATCGTCCCGATCGACGGGGCTCGTCACGATGTCTTCCTGTCCGCCGAAGCGCCGCGTACGGAGGCTTTCCGCGAACTCGACAGCTGGCTGGACTGGCTCGCAACCTACCGCCCGGGCGCATCCGCGTAGCTGCCGTACGCCCGCCGCACGCCCCTGGTCTCGGAGAGTCCCCGGAACGGGTGACCACACGTCTCGATCCGCGTCGCGACCACCGCGGACATCGACCTCACCACGAGGGGACGGCCGGGTTCCGGCGGTGCGACGGTATCGGTAGAAACTCCGGGAGCCCGCACCACGAGAGCCCGCAGCCCGATATCAGGACGGTCCGGGGCTGCCGGGGAAATCAGCGCCCGCCGGCCTCACCACATACTGGTGCGCAGCACGATCTCGGTGGCGAATTCCTGGTCCGCTTCGGCAGCCACATTGTCGACATCGAGATCCACCACTCGGAACTCACCGTACACGTGGCGGCCGGAACTGTCGGCGACCGAGCGCGGTAGCCCTTTGGTCACCAGGACGGTGGTCGGCAGTTCGACGGCCGGGCACCCGGACTCCAGTACCGCGCCGGACTCGTCCGGTACGGCCGGATGTCCACGATCGGCAACGATCAGGCTCACGAACCGTCCGAAGCCCTTCGCGCAGACCTGCCACGCCACACTGGCGCCCGCCCCGCGCCCTGCGACATTCGCCCAGGGCACCCCGAGTTCGTCCAGCACCGCGTAGACGCCGGTGAGGTCCAGGCCGGTGGCGGTTTCGAACACGATGGTCCGCAGATCGGAACTGTGCAGCCGGGCGCACACCCGGTCGAAGACTTCCGGCGGATCGCCGGAGTCGGGAAACAGCAGCACACTGTGCTGGGTCACCGGGCCGTCCACCCGCACCGTCCACTCCCGGTCACCGACCGCGATGCGCCGAGATTCCATGACGCTTGACGCTACACCGCCGCCCGGCGCCGATGGAGTACTCCCCGCAAAGAGCGCGAGGATCGTGACGCGTGACCGCACCGCGACCTCGGGCCGTATACCGGCCGGAATCAGCCGATTCGCGAAAGCGCGCCCACGGTGGATTCGACGACCGGCAAACCGGCCGGCACCCCCTCGGCCAGGAGTCGCTCCAGCCGGGAGACCTCCAGGTTCTCGGCGACGAGGTCGGCGAGGAGGTCCAGCTGCGCGGCCCGTACCGCCGCCACCCGCGTTCCCGGCGCGACGATGAAACCGGTACGGCCGGCCGCCCGCGCGACCTGGGTCAGCCAGTCCCGGCGGAACTCGTCGGATTCGAGGAGACCGTGCAGATGGGTACCCCATACCGCGCCACGCACGGCGCCCTCGGCCGACGGCTCGCCGGCGAGCTCGGTGCCCGCGTCGCCGGGGGCGGTCCGGCCTGTGACGTGCAGCCACGGGGTCTCGGCGGTATGCCGGATACGGCCGTGATGGATCTCATAACCGGTCGCGGCCAGCCCTGCCGTACCGGCCGGTTCCCCCTCTCGTCGCACCGGCGCACCCACCGCGGCGGTCCGGCACAGTACTTTTGCCGGCGCGAACTCGATCTCCATATCGAGCAGCCCCAGCCCGGTGACCGGGCCCGCCCCGGATTCCACCGGATCGATGATGCGGTGCCCGAGCATCTGATATCCGCCGCAGATGCCGAGTACCGGACGCCCGGCGGCCGCACGCCGCCGCAGTTCCTCGGCGATCCCGGTGCGCCGCAACCAGTCCAGATCATCGACGGTGGCCTTGCTTCCGGGGACTACTACCAGGTCGGCGGCCACGATCTGCGATACGTCGGTCACCCAGCGGACCGCGACTCCCGGTTCGCAGGCCAGTGCTTCCACATCGGTCGAGTTGGAGATCCGGGGCAGCCGGACTGCGGCCACACTGAGCCATTCACTGCCGACCGCCGGCCCGGGACGACCGATCTGTGCCCCGGAGACGCTGCCCAGCGAATCCTCGGCATCGAGCCAGAGATCCTCCCGATACGGCAGCACACCGAAGGTGGGCCGGCCGGTCAGGGCGGTCAACTGGTCCAGACCGGGCCGCAGCAGATCCACGTCGCCGCGGAACTTGTTGATCACGAAACCGGCGATCAGCCGCTGATCCTCGGGATCGAGGACGGCCAGGGTTCCGAACAGATGCGCCAGCACCCCGCCGCGGTCGATATCGCCGACGACCAGCACCGGCAGCTCACCCGCCCGCGCCAGACCCATATTCGCCAGATCGGTGGCCCGCAGATTGATCTCGGCCGGCGACCCCGCTCCTTCGCAGATCACTACATCGAACTCCGCGCGCAACGCCGCGAGCTCGGCGGCCACAACCGCACGCAGCCGGGCGCGATGGGTGATGTAGTCGGCGGCACTCACGGTATCGGTGACCTGTCCGCGTACCACCAGTTGCGACCGCCGGTCGCTTCCGGGTTTCAGCAGGACCGGATTGAACCGCACGCTCGGTTCGAGACCGCAGGCCTGCGCCTGTAGCGCCTGGGCCCGGCCGATCTCGCCGCCGTCCAGGGTGACGACGGAATTGTTCGACATGTTCTGGGCCTTGAACGGCGCCACCCGCACCCCGCGGCGCCGCAACATCCGGCAGATTCCGGCGACCAGCACGCTCTTACCGGCATCGGAAGTGGTCCCGGCGACCAGCAGCGCCCCGCCGTGGGCGCTCACGGCAGCGTCAGGATTTCGGCCCCGGTATCGGTGACGACGAGTGTGTGCTCGAACTGGGCCGTCCATTTACGGTCCTTGGTGACGACGGTCCAGCCGTCGTCCCAGATATCGTAGTCGATACCGCCCAGGTTGATCATCGGTTCGATGGTGAAGGTCATCCCGGGTTCGATGACGGAGTCGACGGCGGGCTGGTCGTAGTGCAGGATCACCAACCCACTGTGGAAGGTGGGACCGACCCCGTGCCCGGTGAAATCGCGGACCACGCCGTAGCCGAAACGGTTGGCGTAGGACTCGATCACCCGGCCGATCACATTGAGCGCCCGGCCCGGCCGCACCGCCTTGATCGCCCGCATCGTGGCCTCTTCCGTGCGCGCCACCAGGAGTTTCACCTCCTCGTCCACATCGCCGGCGAGGAAGGTCGCATTGGTGTCGCCGTGTACGCCGTGGATGTAGGCAGTGACATCGATATTGACGATATCGCCGTCCTCGACGACGGTGCTGTCGGGGATTCCGTGGCAGATCACCTCGTTGAGCGAGGTGCAGCACGATTTGGGGAACCCCTTGTAGCCGAGCGTGGAGGGATAGGCCCCGTGATCGCACATGTACTCGTGTGCGATCCGGTCCAGTTCGTCGGTGGTGACCCCCGGCGCGACCGCTTTACCGGCCTCGGCCAGGGCCTGGGCCGCGATCTTGCCGGCGATACGCATCTTCTCGATGGTCTCGGGCGTCTGCACCCACGGTTCGGAGCCTTCGCGGGCCGTTTCTTTCCACACGTACTCCGGCCGTTCTATGGCGCGGGGAACCTCGCGGATCGAGGTGGGGGTTCCGGGGAGCAGCGGCTGTCGGGTACGCACGGACATGGTTCAAGAGTAGTAGGCGCCGGGCGGCGGGTCGCCGGGAACGGTCCCGGCCGTGCACCGCCGCCGCGGAAGCCTCGGTTCAGCGCCCCCGGCCGCCCGTACGAACCTCGAAGGCGACCCGGTCACCGCGGTAGAGCGCGGCCACCCGTTCGATCGGCCGGCCTTGGGTGTCGATACCGCGCCGGACCACCCGGAACAGCGGCACCGCCGGCCGGCACCGGAGCAACCCGGCCTCCCGCGGCGCGGCGAGGACCGTTTCGATCCGCTCGGTGGCGCCCGCGTATTCCACGCCCGAATCTCCGATGGTCGTCGCAAGCGAACTCAACGGGTCGAACGCCGCGCGCAACCAGCCGAACCGGTCCAGCGACAGATCGATACGTTCGAGCGCGATCGGGTCGCCGTCGGCGAAAAGGAGACGTTCGAGGGTCATGATCGGGGTCTGCGGCGCCAGGTCGAGGTCACGTGCGACCTCGGCGTCGGCGACACCGTCCTCCCACGACAGCAACCGGCGCACCACTCCGGCGGCCTCTTCACCGGCGGTTTCGGGGGCCAGCGGCCGGACGACCTTCGGCCGGGCCAGCACCGTTCCGCGCCCCTGCCTGCGGATACGGCCTTCGACGGCAAGGTCGCGCAGAGCGTGCCGGACGGTTTCGCGCGCGACACCGAACCGTCCCGCCAGTTCGCGTTCGGCGGGCACCCGGTCACCGGGGCGTAGCTCGTCGAGCATCGTGTCGATTTCGGCGCGCACCCGATAGACCTTCGACAGTGCCACGCCGCCGGGCATCCGCACCTCGGTACGCAGGTCTTCCGGCGCCGATACGGTTGCGACGCCCTCCGTGTGAATCATGGCAGAACCTACCTCCAATTGACCTACACCACCCGGTTAACCGAGTGTTCGCCACCGACTCACCGTTGGGTCTAGGCCATTCGACATTTCGCGGTGGTTCCCGGACCCACCGCGAGGGGGTTTCGCGTTCATCGGACTGGACAGCCGGGCGGTCCGCGGCGCCTTGCTACTGCACTGGTAACCGACGGCGGCCACCGGCCACCTCGGCGATCAAATCCGTGTACCCGTCCACGAGTTCGGCCAGGTGGTACCAGTGCCGGTGGGTGCGGTCACTGCGCACGCCGTCGGCTTCGATGGCCTGATTCGCCGCGACCCAGCTGTGCGCCATGCGATCGATCACCGCACCCAGGCTTTCGGTGTGCAACGAGGCGCCGTGACGATGCTGCGGCATCTTGCGGACGATCCAGTCGTTGATATCGTTCACGAGTTCGCCTCGGCGACCGTCGATTTCGGCGATTTCGGCCAGATCCCGGACATGCGCCCGACGCTTGTGTAGTTCGACCAGCGCATGTGCGAAACGTAGCAGCACCCGATCCTGGGCCCGCCGCCCTTGAAAGGCGCACAGCAACTGTGGCGCTGTCGGCAGGGTCCCCAGTGTGGGCGCACTCATCTGCACCCCTGGGACTCACCCGGCACCATCACACTCTGTACCAACATGATCGACTCTCGATTCGGTTTTCCCGGACATCGGATCGTTGTTCACAACAAGGCTAGCTGGATCATGCTCTTACAGATGCAAGAACACAAGACTTCGGTATGCAATGTTGCGAACAGCGTTGTGCGCAAGCCTAACGATCCTCTCCACGGAAGTTCACCGCGGTCCCACCGAAAACGCTTACCCGCCAAGCTCGTTCCCGCCGGAGGCGCGATTCTCCGGCGCGCCGAACAATACCCGCCGACACCGCGATACCAGCCGGGACAACGCGTTACGCGACCACATCGCAACCGTGCCGATACCTATCCGCCCCACATTCCCGGCACCATACGCATTCTCATGGTGCCCGCGAGCAGGCATCGAGCGGCGGCATCCGCCGACACGACTTCGCGAACCGCAAGCAGCCCCAGACGGATTCACGCATACACAGTCCGGCGTTGGCGAGTCGCGCGGCGATACCGGCACACCCGGATGGGTAATTGCCACATATTTGCCATATCCACCGGAAGCTGTCCGCTCTCGTAGGATTCCGCCATCCGGTACCGTCCCCGCCGAACCACCGCCACCAACCGGTCGGCCGCCGAACAGGTCCGGCCCCGGCCGGCGGTGACCACAAATCGAAAGCGGCCGGTGAAGAGCCCGGCCCACCCGCCGTCGGGCACTGCCGATCACATCGGTTCCGGCGGCTCGTTATGGTGGCAGCACCGGGCATACGGCCGCCGCGAACCGGGGGCACCGCCCATGGCATATGGCGCTGGTCGAAAGGGATGACATGGCAGGCAAACGCACCGTACTCACGGCGGGGTTGCGCCGGCTCTCGGTGCTGTTGCTGGAGATGCGCGAAGACGCCGAACTCAGCAAGGAGGAGGTCAGCGCCCGCACCGGGATCAACGTGACCACCCTGTACCGGATCGAAACCGCCCAGGCCCGCCCGCAACGCCGCACACTGATGACGATGCTGGACCTCTACGGTATCGACGCAGAGCGGCGCCAGGACGCACTGGAACTACTCTCCGACGCACAGAAGCCGGGAATGTCGCGGCCATACGAGGCCAGCCTCTCCGAGGTCTATGCCGCCTACATCAATTTCGAATCGGTGGCGCTGTCGGCCCGGCATTACCAGACCTCGTTCATCCCCGGACTGCTACAGACCGAGCAGTACGCCATGGCGGTGATCGATACCTACATGCCGAAACTGGAGGCCTCCGACCTGGAACGCCGGGCGCGAGCCCGGATGGACCGGGCAGCGGTGCTGGCCAAGGACGAACCAGCCGGCTCTCCGAGGCGACCAAACGCAAGAACGTGATCCTGCAGATCCTGCCGTTCGATGCGGGTGCACACCCGGGTATGGCCGGATCCTTCACGATCCTCGATTTCCCGGACCCCACCGACCCCGAATTGGTCTATGTCGAGCGCATTTCCGGTGACGAGCTGATCGAAGGCCATTCCGAGATCCGCCGCTTCGGCGTCATGTTCGACCAACTGCGCGCGATGGCACTGAGCCCCCGGGATTCCGCGGTACTGATCGCCGAGGCCGCCGAATCCATGAGCTGAACGGACTTTTCGGGCGAATCGGCGCGGTACGGGCATCGCGAGCCGGGTGAGCGGGTATACAAAGCGCACCTGTCCGATCACCGGTGCCTACCGGTCACTGCGGGGAGCGAGGCGACCTTGGCAGACGTCACCGCCCGATCCGATCCGGAGCAGCAGCCCGAACTGAAGCGTGTCATCGGCCCGTGGCTGCTGTTGCTGTTCATTGTGGGCGATATTCTCGGCACCGGTATCTATGCCCTGACCGGCCGCGTCGCCGGCGAGGTCGGCGGCGCGGTCTGGGTACCGTTCCTGGTCGCCTTCGGGGTCGCCATGATCACCGGATTCAGTTATCTGGAACTCGTCACCAAGTATCCGCAGGCCGCGGGCGCCGCGCTGTATACGCACAAGGCGTTCGGCATCCATTTCCTGACCTTCATGGTGACCTTCGCCGTGATGAGTTCCGGTATCACGTCGGCTGCCACCGCGGCCAAGGCGTTCGCGGCGAATTTCGCCGAGGCCTTCGAATTCGACACCGCGGACGGTCTGGTCCTCACCCTCATCGCGCTCGCCTTCATGGCCCTGGTCGCGGCGATCAACCTGCGCGGGGTCGGCGAGAGCGTGAAGGCCAATGTCCTGCTCACCTGTGTGGAGCTCTCGGGGCTGCTGATCGTGATCTGCATCGGACTGTGGGCACTCGGGTTCGGCAACGGCGACTTCGGGCGGATCGTCGAATTCGACACCGGTGACCGCTCCGCGTTCGGTGGGGTGATCGCCGCGACGACCCTCGCCTTCTACGCCATGGTCGGCTTCGAGGATTCGGTCAATATGGCCGAGGAGACCGAGGAGCCCAGCCGGATCTTCCCGAAGATCCTGCTCACCGGCCTGTTGATCACCGGCGCCATCTACGTACTGGTTTCGATCACCGCGGTGGCCCTGGTACCGCCCGACAAACTCGCCGAAGGCAATACGCCGCTGCTGCAGGTGGTGGAGATCGGTGCCCCCGGATTCCCCACCCAGATCTTCGCCTTCATCACCATGTTCGCCGTCGCCAATTCGGCTCTGATCAACATGCTCATGGCCAGCCGCTTGCTCTACGGCATGGCCAAGCACAAGGTCGTACCCCGCTCGCTGGGCCGGGTGCATCCGACCCGACGGACTCCCCATATCGCGATCGTCTTCACCACCCTGGTGGCACTCGGGCTGCTGCTGTTCGTCGGCGAAGTACCGGAACTCGGCGGTACCACCGCGCTGCTGTTGCTGGTGGTCTTCACCATCGTCAACGTCGCGGTCCTGGTGCTGCGCCGCGACCGGGTAGGCCACCGGCATTTCCGCACTCCGACGCCGCTACCGGTGCTCGGCGCGGTCTGCTGCGCCTATCTGGCCACGCCGTTCACCGATCGCAATCCTCAGCAGTATGTGATCGCCGGGATCCTGCTGGCGGTGGGTGTGGTGCTCTGGGCACTGACCGCGTTGTGGAACAAACCGCACAACGTGAAACCCGTGGGGCCAGAGGTCGATATCCGGTAACCTCTCCCGGCGGGCGAGGCAATAGCGGCCGGAAATCGCTGAAGTGACGAGCGCGCGTGCGATCGGTAACGTATTCGCCGATGACAAGCATGGACGCCAGATTCGGCGATGCGGCTGGGTCGGTGCCCCTCCCCAGCCCGTGGGATCTCAACACCTACCTCGCCGATGTGGCCGCATATCGCAAGCGGCCGATCTCGTTGCAGCCGGCACACCGCTCGGCGCTGGCCGAACTGGGGTGCAACGGCAACGGGCTGTGGATCGCGCGTAAACACGACGACATCATCGTCTACGACGCCTCGGCGTCCGGCCGCAATGCCGACCATATCGTGCTGCACGCCATCGGCCATATGCTGCTCGGCCACGGCGGTCCGGGCTCCGAGGACGCCGACATCACCCGCATCTCGATCAGCGCCCTCAACCCGGCATTGCTGGACGCGCTGGCGACCATTGCCCCCGGATCGATCACCCAGATCCTCGGCCGCGACGATTTCGGCGACGACCGGGAACGGGAGGCGGGCGTATTCGCCGAGATGACCATGGTCTACGCGGCGCTGCCGAGGCGCCGCACCCGCTCGTTCTGGCCCTTCGGCCGACGCAAGAGCAAGTAACGCCGACCCGCGCAACTTAAGCGCGGCACGCGCAGGAGCCGGTCGGATGTATCCGATCGGACGGCGAGGGTCTATTCTTGTGCGCCGTGGCCGAACCGCAGACACCCGCCGCCCCGCATCCCGCAATTGCGCCGCTGGCCGGCCTCCTCGGGACCTGGCGCGGCTCCGGACAGGGTGACTATCCCACCATCGAGCCGTTCGGCTATCTGGAGGAGATCACCTTCGGCCATCTCGGCCGCCCCTTCCTGACCTTTCGGCAGCGCACCCGGCATGCCGACGACAACCGCCCCCTTCATGTGGAGACCGGCTACCTGCGCTGTCCGGGCCCGGACCGGGTGGAACTCATCCTCTCGCACCCCACCGGTATCACCGAGATCTGCGAGGGCAAGCTCACCCTTGCCGACGCGGAGATCCGCCTGGAGCTCGAGTCGACCGCGATCGGCCTGAGCAGTACCGCGAAATCGGTGACCGCACTGAGCCGGACCATACATATGCACGGCGGTGTCATCGACTACACCTTGCAGATGGGCGCGGTGGGTCTTCCTCTACAGGATCATCTCGCCGCGAGTTTGCAGAAGATCTGACCTGGGCATAACGAAAACGTCACGGATTTCCGGCCGGGGGTCACGATTTGCCCATCGCCGATTTTCCGCAGCTTTCCATCTTGTCTCGATGCGGCATTGCGGCTTAGGTTGACCGGAGCAGCAAATCTTCAGAAAACTCTTATGCGGGGCTGGGTCGCGTAGGCACACCCGAGCTCGCCAGCAGTCGAACCTCTGAATCGGAGGGAGCCGGATTATGAAGCGTTCCACCGTTGCTCTCATTACCGCCGGACTGATTCTCGGCGGCACCGGGGTGGTCGAAATCCTCGGCACCGATACCGCCGCGTCGGCCCCGGTCTCCGACCGGGCCGTTTCGGTTGTCGCGCCCGCACGGGTCAGCGATCCGGTCGATACCGATACCGGTCACCGTTACGCAACCGGCACCGGCGCCGTCGCCACCGGGCCGTGATCGGGTCAGGCCGGCTCATCGGTAGCCGCCGGGGAGGGCCGCCAGCATATCGCGGGTCACCCCGACGGCGTTATCGGAACTACCACCCTTGACCAGCAACGTCGCGAACGCGAGGTCACCGCGGTAACCGACGAACCACGAATGTGAACCGCCGGCCACCTCCGCTTCACCGGTTTTGCCGAACACCTCGCCCTGGTCGGCTATCCGGTCTGCGGTCCCGGTCAGGACCACCTCACGCATCATTTCCCGCAGACCGCGCACGACCGCCGGATCCGGTACCGGCCGCGGCCCGTCGACGACGGTCTCACGGCCGGCGATCAGATACGGGGTCTGCGCGCTGCCGTGGGCGATCGTCGCGGCCAGCATCGCCATACCGAAAGGACTGACCACCACCCGGCCCTGACCGATTCCGTCCTCGGTGCGCTGTGTGCGGTCTTCGGAAACGGGTACAGAACCGGAATAGGTCGGCAATCCGGGAATCACGTAATCCGGGCCGATCCCGAAAGTTGCCGCTGCCTCCGAAAGCGCGGCGGCAGGCAATTCACTGGCCAATTTCGCGAACGATGTATTGCAGGAGCGCGCATATGCGGTCGACAATGCGACATTACCGACCGTGAAACCGTTGTAGTTCGGAATCAGGCGCTCACCGATGGTGATTGCACTCGGGCACGCCACAACGGTATCCGGAGTGGCCAGGCCACCGGAGATCGCGGCCGCGGCGGTCACGGTTTTGAACACCGACCCGGGCGGATACTGACCGATGGTGGCCACCGGGCCGTCCCGATCGGCGGCAGCGTTCTGCGCAACTGCGAGGATGCCACCGGTGGAGGGTTCGATCACCACCATCATGGTCTGTTCCCGCCGCCCGTCGACCGCCCGCTGGGCGGCGTTCTGCACCCGCCGGTCCACGCTCAACGTGAACGACGGCACCGGCTGCGCCGCCACCTCGTGCAACACGCCGGTTTCCGCACCGCCCTCGTTCCGGGCCACCACGCGCCAACCGGCCCGGCCGTGCACATCGTCGATCACCGCCTGCCGGACCTGTGTCATCAGGTCCGGAGCGAACTTCCGATCGGCCGGAGTCAGGTCCCATTCCTGGGTGACCCGCACCCCGGGCAGGCCGATGAGCCGCGGCCCGGCCCGGCCGAACTCGGTTTCGTTCAACACGATCACCGTGTAGACGCCGTCGGCAGCGCGGGCGGAATCCAGGATGCGCTGCGGGGTCAGCCGGTCGTCGATATCGATCAGCGCCCGGGAGACCGCCGCCGCCGCCTTCTGCGGTTCGGCGCTTTCGGCGGCGTCGAAGGTCACTCGTGAAACCGTGCCCGGTATCAGCACATCGCTTCCGGACTGCTCGTTCACCCGGGCGCCCGGCGCCTGGCGCACCGACAACGCCATGGTCTGAGTGTCACCGAGCCGGGGGTGCAAGGCAGAACCACTCCACCGCACCGTCCAGCCGCCACCACTACGCACCAGCGGAAGCTGCCCGGTATAGGACCAGCTGCGGCCACCGGCCAGCCGCCACTCGTAGATGTAGTCGACGGTGGCGGTATCACCGGAGATCCGGGCCGCGCCGGACCGGGCATACAGTTCCTCGGCACCCAGTTCCTCCCAGGCGGAAACGAGTGCGGGCCCGGCTTTCTCAGGCCGGGTCGTGCGCGCGGCGGCTTCGTCGAGGTCCTGAGCCGCGAAGGCCTCCAGGAAACCGTCGGCCGCGGTGATCGGTCCCGAGGACCCCCCGAGGCAGGCGGTCGTGGCGAAAGCGAGCACCGCGACCGCGAATACGAGTACCGGACGGATCGTCATCGAACCCGATCGTAGCGACCCGGGCCCGGTGTTCACTTGCGGCGCACCGGATCCTGTCCGGGCTCAGTCCAGCAGCACCGTGGCGAAGGTCGCGATCTGCCGGAACCCGACCGCGCGATAGGCCCGGCGGGCGATCTCGTTGTAGTCGTTGACATACAGGCTCGCCGTCCGGCCGGTGGCGACCACCGCATTCGCCACTGCCGCCGTTCCGGCCGTACCGAGCCCCTGCCCGCGGTGCTCCGGATGGACCCATACGCCCTGGATCTGCCCGGTACGCCGGGACATCGCCCCCACCTCGGCCTTGTAGGCGACCTCGCCGTCGACGAACCGGGCCCAGGCCCGGCCGGCCGCGATCAGCCCGGCGACCCGGCGCCGGTAGCCGCGGCCGCCGTCACCGGCCCGTGGGTCCACCCCCACCTCTTCGATGAACATGGCGATGGCGGCCGCCAGATAGCGGTCCAGTTCGTCGGGGCGTACCTGCCGGACCTCCGGGTCGGCGGACGCAAGTGCGGTGCCGGTGAGCGCGAGTAGCGGCTGGTCGGCACGCAGCTCCCGCGCGGGACCCCAGTGATCGGCGAGCATCTCCCACAGTGGTAGCGCGAGTTCCCGGCGCCCCACCACCGAAGAACACATTCGGGGCCAGCGCAGGGCGCGGTCGGCGAAGGCGCGGAGGGCGGCGCGGTCACCACGTAACGGCACCAGGTTGACGCCGGAGAAACACAGCGATTCCGCCGGTCCGCCGTGGCTCCACAATTCGCCCTGACCGTACCGGTTGTCCAGACCGTATTCCTGTAGCCGGGCGGCGACCATACAGGCCGCCACCGGGTCCTCGTCGAGCACCCTGAGTACCTGTCCCAGGTCCCGCTCGGCGAGCTGACGCGCGGGAACATACTTCGCGCGCCGGGCCGGCTCCAGCAGACTCCGCACCTAGTACAGCCTGCCATGAAGTGCCGCGATGCGATACGGATATCTCGAAAGCGCGCGCCGTAGCGGTGCCGACAGGGCAGCACGTCCCGGCTCGCCAGGCCGGCGAGCCGGGACAGCGGGCAGATCAGCCCACGCTGACGACCGGTTCACCGGTGCCGGCGTCCGCACCCATCTCCTCGGCGATCCGCATGGCCTCCTCGATGAGGGTTTCGACGATCTGTGCCTCGGGCACGGTCTTGATGACCTCACCCTTGACGAAGATCTGCCCCTTACCGTTACCCGAGGCCACGCCCAGGTCGGCTTCCCGGGCCTCGCCGGGACCGTTGACCACACAGCCCATGACCGCGACCCGCAGCGGGACCTCCAGGCCGTCGAGTCCGGCGGTGACCTCGTTGGCGAGGGTGTACACGTCGACCTGCGCGCGCCCACACGACGGGCAGGACACGATCTCCAGTTTGCGGGGGCGCAGGTTCAGCGATTGCAGGATCTGCCCGCCGACCTTGACCTCCTCGGCCGGTGGCGCGGACAGCGAGACCCGGATGGTGTCGCCGATCCCCTCGCTCAGCAGCGCGCCGAACGCGACAGCGGATTTCACGGTGCCCTGGAAGGCCGGGCCCGCCTCGGTGACACCGAGATGCAGCGGATAATCGCTCTGCGCGGCCAGCTGCCGGTAGGCCTCGACCATCACCACGGGATCGTTGTGCTTGACCGAGATCTTGATATCGCCGAACCCGTACTCCTCGAACAGGCCCGCTTCCCACAGCGCCGACTCCACCAGCGCCTCCGGGGTGGCCTTGCCGTATTTGTCCATCATCCGCTTGTCGAGAGATCCGGCGTTCACACCGATACGGATCGGGATACCCGCATCCCCGGCCGCTTTGGCGACCTCTTTGACGCGCCCGTCGAATTCCTTGATGTTGCCCGGGTTCACCCTTACCGCCGCGCACCCCGCATCGATCGCGGCGAAGATATAGCGCGGCTGGAAGTGGATATCGGCGATCACCGGGATCTGGGATTTCTTCGCGATGATGGGCAGTGCGTCGGCATCTTCCTGCCGCGGGCACGCCACCCGCACGATATCGCAGCCCGATGCCGTGAGTTCGGCGATCTGCTGCAAGGTCGCGTTCACATCGTGCGTTTTGGTCGTCGTCATCGACTGCACGGAGATCGGGTGGTCACTGCCCACACCGACACCACCCACCATGAGCTGACGGGTCTTGCGCCGCGGCGCGAGCACCGCTACCGGTGCGGTCGGCATCCCCAATCCGACTGTGCTGGTCACTTTCGGCTGCCTACTTTCGTCCTGGTCCGGCCGGTCGGTGCCGAGTCTAGTCTCGCCGCGGGGGCACGCCGCCGAGACATGGACTACACCGGCAACCGGCACCGCGGCGTCACCCGGATGTCACCGAGGCGACACTCGGCACAGTCGATGGCGTAGGCGAAACCGCAGTTCAGCGCGGTTTGCGGCGATAGATCACGTCATAGATGAGAATCCCGGCCAACGCGGCCGCGAAGCCGACCAGGTACAGGTTCTCGACCTGACCCGAGTGATTGCCGATCAGCATGCCGAGCAGGATGATGATCACGACCACCGCGGCCACCCGGAAGGTGGTGCGCGATTCGCCGCTCCAACCGAATGCCGCCGACGGAACCTCAGCAGGGTCCACCGTGGTGACGTGCTGGTCTGTGGTGAGTTCGACGTCCGTGGCGGCCACGATCGCTCCTCCTCGAGAGAACGGATACTGCCCGCTATCGTGGCATACGACTGCCCGTCGTAGCCAGCAGGGGCCGGGTCGGTGACAATGGGCGGGTGTCAGATCTCCGCAGAGTTCTCCTGCTCGGCAGCACCGGCTCCATCGGTACCCAGGCGCTCGAGGTGATCGCCGCCAACCCCGGCAGATTCGAAATCGTCGGCCTGGCCGCGGGCGGCGGGAACACCGAACTGCTGGCCGCGCAGATGGCCGCCACCGGCACCACCAATGTGGCCGTCGCCGACCCGGCGGCCGCAGACCGGCTCGGGGTGCCCTTCGCGGGCGCGGCGGCGGCGACCGAACTCGTCCGCAGCACCGAGGCCGATGTCGTACTCAACGCGCTGGTCGGTTCACTCGGCCTGGGACCGACCCTGGCGACGCTGGAATCGGGGGCCACGCTCGCGCTGGCGAACAAAGAATCGCTGGTGGCAGGCGGCTCGCTGGTTACCCGCGCGGCCCGGCCCGGCCAGATCGTGCCGGTCGATTCGGAGCATTCCGCACTGGCCCAGTGCCTGCGCGGCGGACGCGCCGAAGAAGTCGACAAATTGGTGCTCACCGCCTCCGGTGGCCCGTTCCGGGGCTGGACCACCGAAATGCTGGACGGCGTGAACCCTGCCGAGGCAAAAACCCATCCCACCTGGTCCATGGGCCCGATGAACACGTTGAACTCGGCCTCACTGGTGAACAAGGGCCTGGAGTTGATCGAAACGCATCTGCTGTTCGGGGTCCCCTACGACCGGATCGAGGTCACCGTGCACCCGCAGTCGATCGTGCATTCCATGGTCACCTTCACCGACGGGTCCACCCTGGCTCAGGCCAGCCCACCGGATATGAAACTGCCCATCGCGCTGGCGCTGGGCTGGCCGGACCGGGTCCCCGGCGCGGCTACCGCTTGCGATTTCGGTACGGCCGCCACCTGGACGTTCGAACCCGTCGACGATGCGGTGTTCCCGGCCGTGGAACTGGCCCGCGAAGCCGGGACCGCCGGCGGTTGCGTCACCGCGGTCTACAACGCGGCCAACGAGGTCGCGGTACAGGCATTCCTCGACGGGCTGATCCGGTTCCCGGATATTGTGCGCACCGTGGCTCGGGTGGTCGGCGATGCCGGACAGTGGCGCGCCGAACCGAGCGAACTCGCCGAGGTCCTGGCGGCCGACGAATGGGCTCGTGACCGCGCCCGCACACTGGTACACCGGTAATCCATGTCCCAGATGGTCGAGGCCCGGCACGCGGGCGGTTACTGTGGACACGTGCTCGCGGCCGCTCCGGTCTCCGTGCGGGCCGGGAGAAATGATCTGCGCACTGCAGGAGGGCTGTAGACCACATGCTGTTCGTGTTGGGGTTCGTGCTGTTCGCCCTCGGCATCACGATTTCGATCGCATTGCACGAATGCGGGCATATGTGGACCGCGCAGGCGACCGGTATGAAGGTCCGCCGGTATTACATCGGTTTCGGTCCGAAAATATTCTCCTTCCGGCGCGGGGAAACCGAATACGGGGTCAAATGGCTTCCGCTCGGCGGTTTCTGTGATATCGCCGGAATGACCGCGCTCGACGAGCTCGAACCCGAGGAAGTCGAGCGGGCCATGTACCGGCAGCCCGCGTGGAAACGCCTCGTCGTGATGTCCGGCGGAATCGCGATGAACTTCCTGCTCGGGTTCATCCTCATCGTGGTGCTCGCGGTCGGCTGGGGACTGCCCAACCTGAACCAGCCGCCCGAAACCGCCCTGGGTGATATGAGCTGCGTCGCGCCGCAGAACCCCGACGGCACCGTCGGCACCTGTACCGGCGAGGGCCCCGCCCAGCGCGCCGGCCTGCAACGCGGCGATGTGGTGACCGCGGTCGACGGCGAACCCGTCGACACGTGGAAAGAATTCCAGACCCTCACCCAGCAACAGGACGGCCCGTTCACCTACACCCTCGAGCGCGGCGGGCAGACGATGGAAATCGAGGTCGTGCCCGAGCAGACAATGCGCTACCCCAGCGAGGGGGGTCCGGGCCGGGAAGTCGGTGTGGTCGGGGTCGGCCAGGAATTCTACGAACCGGTCCAGTACGACATTCTCGGTGCGATTCCGGCGTCGGCCGCGTTCACCGGGGATATGTTCATCCGTACCTTCCAATCGCTGGCCCAGATGCCGGCGAAGGTGGCCTCGCTGTGGGACGCGGTGACCGGTGGAGAACGCGATGCGGATACCCCGGTCAGTGTGTACGGCGCCAGCAAGATCGGCGGCGAAACCGCCGAACGCGGCTACTGGAATATGTTCATCCTCGTCCTGGCGAGCCTGAACTTCTTCCTCGGCGCCTTCAACATCCTGCCGCTGCTACCGCTCGACGGCGGCCATATCGCGGTGGTGTTGTACGAGAAGATCCGCAACACCTTCCGCGGCTGGAAGGGCCTCGCCCCCGGCGCTCCCGTCGACTACCTGAAACTGCTACCACTGACCTACGTCGCCGTCGTCATCGGTGGGGCATACATGCTGCTCACCCTGGCCGCCGACATCATCAACCCGATCAACCTCTTCCCCTGACCGCCGGTTCGGCCCCGCGGCTCGGCTAGCATCGCCGCATGCGGCCTGCATCCGGGCCCGGGCACTACCTCCGGGCCGTCCGGCTCGATTCCACCGCCGAAGCGACCGGCTACCCGTTCGATCTGCCCGCGGTGCGCTATCTCGCACGATCCGGCGGGTTGTCGCTGCCGCCGGGGTGACGTTCCTGGTCGGCCATCCGGTATCGCTTCTTTCCCGGCGGCCTCTATCTCATGGACGAACCCGAAGCCGCGCTGTCCGCCCGCGGCTGTATGACTGTGCTGGCGCGGATTTCCGAATTGGTGTCCGGCGGATGCCAGTTCGTGGTGGCGACCCACTCCCCAATTCTGCTGGCGGTACCGGGCGCGACGATTTACCAGTACGACGAGGGCGGTTCCATCGATACCGTTGATTTCGATCAGGCCGCCCCGGTCGCCGTCACCCGCGAGTTCCGTGCCAGGCCGCAGCACTATCTGCGGTACTTGCTCGAGGAACAGTGAGCGGGGCCACCGGTGAGCGTCCCCGCTCCCGCCATCTGATCGTTCCGCACGCGAGGCGCGTCCGCTCCGGCAAGATCCATACCACAACGCAATGCCGCGTCCTTGCCCGTGGCATATCAGTTCGGCGCTGCGTATCAGCTCAGTGTGTGTTCGCCCTTCCCGTCGATCACGTCCACAACGTATTCGGCGATCGCCAGCGACGAGGTCGCAGCCGGCGACGGCGCGTTGCGGACAGCGGTGACCGGGCCCAGACGGTCGATCCGGAAATCGTCGACGAGGGCGCCATCGGCATCGAGCGCCTGGGCGCGAACACCCGCTCCTGCGCGCACCACATCCGCGGTCCCGATCGCGGGAATGTAGCGCTGTGCCTTACGCATATACGCGGCGATGGAGACCGAGCCGTACATTTCTTCGAGCCCCGTGCGCCAATGCTGCCGAACCATCCGCCGGAAACCCGGCCAAGCCAGCGTTTTCGCCATATCCCGGGGGACGAGCCGGGTACGCCGGTACCCCTCCCGCGCGAAGGCCAGGACCGCGTTCGGACCGACCTCGACGGTTCCTGATATGCGCCGCGTGAAATGCACGCCCAGAAACGGATACCGCGGATCCGGGACCGGATAGACGAGTCCGCGCACCAGATCCCGCTTTTCCGGCATCACCTCCATGTACTCGCCCCGGAAAGGGACAATGCGAGGGCCGGCGGCGGCACCGGCCAGAGCAGCCACCGTATCCGCCTGCAATCCAGCACAGAGAACAACCCGGTCTGCCGGCAGCACCTGCTCCCCCACCGCGACCTCGATACCCGAAGAGGTCCGGGTGATGCGGTCCACCGGGCAGGAAGTCCTGACCTCGCCGCCGGCCGCCACTATGTCTGTCGCGAAAGCCTCGGCCACGCGGCGGAAATCGGTGATCGCGGTATGCGGTGAATACAGCGCCGCGATACCCTCCGCGAACGGCTCGATATCGCGAATACCGGCGGCATCGACGCGGTGCAGCCCGGGCACCGCGTTATGTCCTGCCCGCACCTCCAGGTCATCGAGGCGAGCCAGTTCCGCGTCATCCACGGCGATGACGAGCTTGCCGCATTCCTCGTACGGCAACCCCCGCTCCGCACAGTAGTCGCGCAGCATAGCCCGGCCCCGTGCGCACAGTACAGCCTTCAGACTCCCCGGCTGGTAGTAGATCCCGGCGTGCACCACCCCCGAGTTGTGTCCGGTCTGGTGTGCCGCCACCCGGTCTTCCTTCTCCAGCACCACAACCCGGTCCCCGGGGCGCCGGCGACCGATTTCCCTGGCCACCGCCAAACCCACAATCCCCGCACCGACCACAACGACCATTCGGTCGGCCATACCAGGTACTCCCAGTTCCCGTAAGTCCGTCAGGTGGCCGAACGCAGGGCTGCGGCGGACCGGACCGCCACAACGCCGGGCTCGGCCACCTGGGACAACCGCCCGGTCCTCAGCCTTCGGCGGCCAGCTGCCCGCAGGCGGCGGCGATTTCCTGGCCGCGGGTATCGCGCACCGTGCACGGAACGCCCTGCGCCTCGACCCGGCGCACGAACTCGCGTTCGACCGGTTTCGGGCTGGCATCCCATTTACTGCCCGGTGTCGGGTTGAGCGGGATGACGTTCACATGCACGCGCGACCCGAGCGCCTTGTGCAGTTTCGCGCCGAGCATATCCGCCCGCCAGGGGTGATCGTTGATATCGCGGATCAGCGCGTACTCCACCGATATACGGCGGCCCGTCTTGTCGGCGTAGTAGCGGGCAGCATCGAGAACCTCCGACACCGGCCACCTGTTGTTCACCGGAACGAGGGTGTCACGGAGTTCGTCGTCGGGAGTGTGCAGGGAGACGGCGAGCGTCACCGAGAGGCCCTCGTCGGCGAGTTTGCGGATCGCCGGGGCCAGGCCCACCGTCGAGACCACGACGTTGCGCTGCGAGATGCCGAGGCCGTCCGGCGCGGGCGAGGTGATCCGCCGGACGGCGTTCACCACCCGCTTGTAGTTCGCCAGCGGCTCCCCCATACCCATGAACACGATATTGGACAGGCGCCCGGCCCCGCCCGGTACCGTGCCGTCGCGCAGATCGGCCGCGGCGGAGCGGACCTGGTCGACGATCTCGGCGGTGGACAGATTGCGATCCAGCCCACCCTGGCCCGTGGCACAGAACGGACAGGCCATACCGCAACCGGCCTGGCTGGAAATACACAGGGTGGCGCGGTCCGGGTAGCGCATGAGCACACTTTCCAGCAATGTGCCGTCACCGGCGCGCCACAGCGTTTTACGGGTCTCCCCGGAGTCGCAGGTGATATGCCGGACCGGGGTCAGCAGCGGCGGGAAGAGCGCACCGGCGATCGTATCCCGCACCGCGGCGGGTAGGTCCGTCATGGCGGCGGGGTCGGCTTGGAGCCGGCCGTAGTACTGGCGGGCGATCTGGTCGGCCCGGAACTTCGGCAGACCCAATTCCGCCATGGCGGCACGGCGCCCCTCGGCGTCGAGATCGGCGAGGTGACGGGGCGGCATCCCGCGGCGGGGTGCGTCGAAAACCAAGGGCAAGGGGGCGGTCATAGTTCTACCAGTGTGGCATCTCGCTCGATGTGACCAGCGACAAGCCGCCCTCGGAGGCCGATGCCCTTGGAGGGACGGGGCCCGTGGTGTGGCCGCCGGGTACCGGCCGACGCAATACGGCACGGTCGACCAACCGACCGGAAATCCCTGCGTCGGCGATAGCTGTCGGCAATCATCGACATATGGCAACCTCAGACGACCGAATTCCCGAGACCGGCGCAGTACCCGGCGGGCAGCCTCCGCCCGGGATGACCGAGCCCCTCGGCGGTAAGACGGCACCGGCCACCACCGGCCGGAAGTCCGCCGGTAAGACCTCCCGCCGCAAGAGCACGGATAGTTCCCGAGTGGGCAATGCCTGGATCGCCCTGATCATCGCGGCGATCCTCGGCATCATCCTGCTCATCTTCATCATCCAGAATTCGGAGAGCGCGAATGTCGAAATGCTCTTCTGGAATTTCTCGCTCCCGCTGGGCGTGACGATTCTGCTCTCGGTGATCGCCGGCGCCCTGGTGATGGCACTGGTGGGCGGCGTCCGCATCATGCAGTTGCGCCGCGCGGTACACAAGAAGTAACCGGCCGGCGCGGCCTCAGAGCAGGGTACTGAGCACCAGCCAGGACACGAAAGCCGACGGCAACATGGAATCGAGCCGGTCCATGATTCCGCCGTGCCCGGGCAGCATGGTGCCCATATCCTTGATGCCCAGTTCTCGTTTGATCTGCGATTCGATCAGATCGCCCAGGGTCGCGACGACCACCAGACCCACACCGAGCACCACCCCGATCATCGAGTTGGCTTCCAGCAGCAGGGTCACGGTGAGCAGACCGCCGATGATGGCGAACACGAGCGACCCGCAGAATCCCTCCCAGGACTTCTTGGGACTGATCGAGGGCACCATGGGATGGCGGCCGAACAGCACGCCCGCCACGTAACCGCCCACGTCGGAGCACACCACCAGGATCATGAAGGTCAGCACCCGCAGATTGCCGGCGGGATCCTCCAGGAGCAGCAGGACCGCGAACGAGGCCAGCAGCGGAATCCACGCCAGCGTGAACACCGTGATCGCGGTATCGCGCAGGAAATTGCGTGGCGCGGTGTTCAGGCCGTGGTCGAACAGGCGCCACACCATACAGATCAGAACCGTCGCCGCGAAGGCCCCGGCCACACCGCTCGCCCCGAACGGCCAGCCGAGCCAGAACACCGCTTGACCACCGGCGATCAGCGGCGTACGCGGTACCAGCACATCCGCTTCGCGGAGCCGTTTGGCCACCTCCCAGGTGGCGATACCGACCGCGACGCCGACCACGCCGATGAATGCCTTGGGGACGAACAGCAATACCGCTATGCACGAGATACCGAGGGTCAGACCGACGGCGAGCGCTGCCGGGAGATTGCGGCCGGCCCGGGATCGCCGCGGTGCCGGGTCTGCAGGGCCGCCGCCCGCGGCGCCGGTCCCGGCAGGTGCACCTGCCGGGACAGCACCGGAAGGCGCCACGGTAGTTCCAGCGTCCGACGACGCACCGGGCGACCCGGAACCTCCGGGGGTAGCCGGTACGGCACCACCGGCAGGCATATCGGGGGCCACGGCACCTGACGGCGCACCGGCCGCCGGGGCGTCTGCGGACGCACCGGCGGGCGCCGGTGTCGATTCGGATATGCCCTCGGCCGGCGGCTGCGGTCGGGCCGCACCGGTCGCGGCGGCTTTCTCGGCCACGATTGTCCCGTCGCTCAACTCGTCGTCGTTCCGTTCGTTCCCACCCGAAGCAGGCGTCGCCACTCCGCTGTTCTCATTGTGCGTCAATCCCCGGGCCATCGGCCCGCCGTGGCGGCGCCGATACCGCACTGCTCGGGCACGTCACCCACCGCTCGTGCCGGGCAGGGACAGTACGCGACCCACGTCACCCGATACGCCTGCGCAAACTACACCACCGCCGCGGGGGGAATACACCGAGAACGCCGGATCAGACCTCGAGCAGTTCGGATTCCTTGTGTTTCACCAACTCGTCGATCTGACCGACATATCTGGCCGTGGTCTTGTCCAGTTCCTTCTCGGCCCGGCCGACCTCGTCCTCACCGGCCTCGCCGTCCTTCTGGATCCGGCCCAGTTCGTCCATGGCCTTACGACGCACGTTCCGGATCGAGACCTTGGCGTCCTCGCCCTTCTGCTTGGCCTGTTTGACCAATTCGCGGCGCCGCTCCTCGGTCAGCTGCGGGATCGAGATCCGCAGGATATCGCCGTTGTTGGTCGGGTTCACGCCCAGATCGGAATTGCGGATCGCGGTCTCGATCGGCCCCAGCTGCGCCTGCTCGTACGGTTTCACCACCACCATCCGCGGCTCCGGGACAGTGATACTCGACATCTGGGTGATCGGGGTCGGCGATCCGTAGTAGTCGACCACGATCCGGGAGAACATCCCCGGGTTCGCGCGCCCGGTCCGGATGCCGCCTAGATCGTCCTTCGCCACCGAGACAGCCTTCTCCATCTTCTCCTCGGCGTCGAAGAGCGCTTCTTCAATCACGACCGTTCCTCCACTGCGTCGTCATCGTCATGACCCGCGGGCCCGCGGTATCAGGATCGAACCAATGTGCCGATCTTCTCACCGGCCACCGCCCTGGCAATATTGCCCTTGGTCAACAAATTGAACACCAGCATCGGCATCTGGTTGTCCATACACAAACTGAAAGCCGTAGAATCGGCGACCTTCAGGTCACGTTCGATGGCTTCCTTGTGCGTGATCTCGTGGAACATGCTGGCGTCCGGATCCAGCCGTGGATCGGCGTCGAAGACTCCGTCGACGGCCTTGGCCATCAGCACCACCTCGGCGCCGATCTCCAGCGCCCGCTGGGCGGCAGTGGTATCGGTCGAGAAGTAGGGCATCCCCATCCCGGCGCCGAAAATCACCACACGTCCCTTCTCCAGATGCCGCTTGGCACGCAACGGCAGATAGGGCTCGGCGACCTGCCCCATGGTGATGGCGGTCTGCACCCTGGTGTCGATGCCCTGCTTCTGCAGGAAATCCTGCAGCGCCAGACTGTTCATCACCGTGCCGAGCATGCCCATGTAGTCGGAACGCGCGCGTTCGAGACCACGCTCTTCGAGTTCGGCGCCGCGGAAGAAGTTCCCGCCGCCGATCACCACCGCCATCTGCACCCCGGTGGAAACAACCTCGGCGATCTGCTCCGCGACGGTCTGCACCATATCGGGATCCAGCCCTACCGTGCCACCACCGAACATCTCACCACCCAATTTCAGCAATACCCGGCGATATCCTGGGCGGTCGGTCCCGGGGTGCGTCATCGGCTGGCGTCTCCTTCGGCGATCGGCGGTGCTCGGTAGATGGTGTTCATGGTGCGGGGCCGCCGGGGAACCGGTGCCGCCCGCTTCCGACTGGCCCGGGGCGCGGCGCGTGGCTACGTGGCAATGGCCAACACAGGGCGGCCTCTATCCTGCCCTACGCCGCTGGGCGACCGTACGACGGGGCGGGCGCCGCCGGAAAGTGCCCGCTCACAGCAAACCCCCGCCGCAGCGCATGCGACGGGGGTTCGTGCGAAACGGATCAGGCCTGGCCGACCTCGAACCGGGCGAACCGGGTGACGGTGACGCCGGCTTCGTCCAGCAGAGCCTTCACGGTCTTCTTGTTATCGGTGACCGACGGCTGCTCGAGCAACACGACGTCTTTGAAGAAACCGTTCACGCGCCCCTCGGTGATCTTGGGCAGCGCAGCCTCGGGCTTACCTTCTTCACGGGCGGTCTGCTCCGCGATCCGGCGCTCGTTCTCGACGAGATCGGCGGGGACCTCGTCGCGGGTGACGTACTTGGCCTTGAGCGCGGCGACCTGCATGGCGGCACCGCGAGCGGCCTCCGCAGCAGCGTCGCCGGAACCGGTGTACTCCACGAGCACGCCGACGGCCGGCGGCAGGTCCGACGCCCGCTTGTGCAGGTAGGTGGCGACCGGGCCGTCCAGCGAGACGACGCGACGCAGCTCCAGCTTCTCGCCGATCTTGGCGGCCAGCGCCTGCAGTGCCTCGTCGACGGTCGAGCCGTCGAGGGCCACGGCCTTCAGAGCGTCCACATCGGCCGGTTTGGCGGCCGCGGCAGCCGCGACGATCTTATCGGCCAGCTCCTGGAACTCCGCGTTCTTGGCCACGAAGTCGGTTTCGGAGTTGATCTCGACCATCACGCCGTCCTTGGCGATGACCAGGCCTTCGGCGGTGGTGCGCTCGGCCCGTTTGCCGACATCCTTGGCGCCCTTGATGCGCAGCAATTCCACGGCCTTGTCGAAATCACCATCGGTTTCGACCAGCGCGTTCTTGCAGTCCATCATTCCGGAGCCGGTGAGCTCCCGCAGCCGCTTCACGTCAGCGGCGGTGTAGTTCGCCATCGGGGGCGAGCCTCCTTCGAGAAAGTCAGGTACCGGTCAGCGGTGGTTACGACTGGTCCAGCCGTAACCACCGCTGTGGAAATTCGGGTCCGGCGGCGCTCATCTCAGCAGTAGCCGGTGAGCGCCGGCCGAACACGAGGTGACGAGGTGACGACTCAGGCCTCGGCCGGAGTCTCCGCGGGCGCCGCAGGGGCCTCCGCCGGGGTCTCGGCGCCGGGCGCGGCCTGCGCCAGCAGTTCCTGCTCCCACTCCGGCAGCGGCTCCGCGCCGGCCTCGGGCTTGTCGTCGCCGCCGGAGCGGCCGGCCCGGGCCTGCACTCCCTCGGCCACCGCGGAGGCGACGACCTTGGTGAGCAATGCGGCGGAACGGATCGCGTCATCGTTACCCGGGATCGGGTAGTCGACGAGGTCGGGATCGCAGTTGGTGTCCAGGATCGCGATGACCGGGATGTTCAGCTTGCGGGCCTCGCCGACGGCGATGTGCTCCTTGTTGGTGTCGACGACCCAGATGGCCGAGGGCACCTTCTGCATATCGCGGATACCGCCGAGGGTGCGGTCCAGCTTGTTCATCTCACGCGTGAGCATGAGGATTTCCTTCTTGGTGCGCCCCTCGAAGCCGCCGGTCTGCTCCATGGCCTCGAGCTCCTTGAGGCGCTGCAGACGCTTGTGCACGGTGGAGAAGTTGGTGAGCATGCCGCCCAGCCAGCGCTGGTTCACATAGGGCATCCCGACCCGGGTGGCCTCGGCCGCGATGGACTCCTGGGCCTGCTTCTTGGTGCCGACGAACAGGACGGTACCGCCGTGAGCGACGGTCTCCTTGACGAATTCGTAGGCCTTGTCGATGTAGGTCAGCGTCTGCTGCAGATCGATGATGTAGATGCCGTTGCGGTCGGTGAAGATGAACCGCTTCATCTTCGGGTTCCAGCGACGAGTCTGGTGCCCGAAATGCGCGCCGCTGTCGAGCAGCTGCTTCATTGTTACGACAGCCATTGCTCCCGTATCTCTCTTTCGTTGCCGGTTGTCGCAGCAAGCCGGCGGCCTGCTGCCCTGGCACCACAGAACACTCGGACCCGATCGTGGATCGGGACCAGCCGAGACGTCCCCTGTTCCGGAATCGCGCCGCCGGCCGTCGGCTCCCGGGGAGCGTGTGGTGGGCAGCGCCGTGATGAACAAGAACGGTGGTGCGCGAAGTCGGCCGGTGCCACACAGAAACCTGCGAACACAGACCGCTCGGCCAGTTTACGGCGTGCGCTGCGCGAATCGGAAATCGGCCGGTCGTACGGGCACCTGCGGGGAGATTCGGACGGGCCTTTTGAAACGTATTTTGTTCACAGGTGCAGGTTATCCACAGGTACCGGAATTGCGGGTTCCGGCACGAACCCGCCGCGGGCACGCTGAGCATATGAGCCGTCACGACACCGCCGACCACACTTCTGCTTCACCCGCCGGCCTCCCACCCGCGCCGCGCAGCTGGCCTTATATCGCACTACGTGATCAGCCGATCTCCGCACGAGGCACACACAGCGGCGAGCCGTTGTCACCGTGGCCACGAAGATCGCAGGAACCGCCGGCGGCGAGCACCCGACGGCGCGGGGAGCTGCGGCGCCGCACCGGCGTGCCCGGCCACACCGCGCGCACCCGGCACGGCCGCGGCCCGCGATGTGCACGCCATCTGTGGTGCGCCGAGAACCACCGGACGGCGGACGCCGACCGGCTTGTTGTCGCGCCGACGCTGTCCGGCACCGGTATGAACGGTAGTGGGTCGGAGCGACCGATATATGAGGCCGAGCCGTGTACCACTGCACACTCTGCGCCTCCTTTCGTTCCGGTACGCGTTCGTGCAGGGCACCGCGGCATACCGGCAATACGAGCTGTTCGGGCCGGACAGTCCGATGATCGTGGCGGGAGCGAAACCACGGTGTCCGGCCGGAATCGTCCGGTCAGGGGCGTGGTTCCCGCGGCCTCCGCCACCGGGAGGGGCGCCGCGACGCAGATGATCGGAGCCGGGAATTCGGCGGCCACCACGGGGCCCGGCGATATCGAACGGCGTGCCCGGCGATACGAACGCCGGATGGCCCACTGTGCCGGTCCCACGGACCACGACCGTGTCCCCGTCCTGCTCGACACCGCCGGATCACAGCGTGCAGATCCCGGGCGCCGGTCCCCGGCGGTACCGCCGGACGGCTCACCGCTGCCCTCGGGAACACCGTTACGCAGCACACCCGGCCGGCGATACCGGCGCGCTCCGGTCCGGAACCCGATCCGGCGTGCCGCCCCGGAAGACCACACCGGCATACGGAGCCGATCGTTCCGGTACCGAAGCCCGGGGGGAGTGGGCATAACCGCAAGGCCGCCGCAACCCCCGTCGACGGGGCGCGCTCCCGCAATCTGCGGCGGGGCGCAGTTCCACGCATGGCGAAAGGCCGGCTATGCGCGATTCCACTCGGCGATACCGCAGGCTTCGCAACGACGAGTTCCCGTGGCGGATTTTCCTGCGCCGGGTGCGCGATCGGGCGGTGGCGGGCGACGTCCGGTGATCCGGTTCGTGCCCGTCGGAGACAAACAGCTGGTCACCCGTTCGGTTTCGGTGCGGGCGCGGCACCGGCGCTCCGTAGTGGGGCGCCGGCGGTGGGACGTGCTGCTCGGTGCCGCATTCACCACGGTGCTCGTCGCGTTTCCGCTGGGTCCGGGGGCCACAGCCGCCGCCTATTCCGGCGGGCCGATGGTGCTTGCCCAGTCGTACACCGGTGATACCGCCGACGGCCGCGGTTCGACGGGGGCGCCGGGTGCGAATTCGGTGCCTCCGGGCTCCTCGGCAGACGGTGGGCCGGCACGCACGGCGCCGATCACCGAATCAGCCGATGAAGACGGACCCGATGTTGTGGTCGATGTGGTTGCTCGAGATCTCTCCGTCTCTCACGAGGCAGCGGCGCCGCGCAGACCTACCGTGTCGGCGACTCACCCACCTCTCGACCGGACGGGGCAGAGACCGAAACCGCCGGCCTTCTCCGGCGACAGCACCGCCATACCGGCTGCGGTCGCCGCATGCGCCGCGTCGGGATCCGCTTCCGGTTCCATGCCCTGGTCCGGATCCGCGGACTCGGCGGCCGGTTCTGCCTCCGGGTCGGCTTGCACAGTCGTTCCGGCGTTGGGTGAACTGGTCCGCACCCTGATCCGGCTCGCGCCGAAGATCGCTCCGCCCTGTCCGTGCCCGAATGGCCGGAAATAGGAGCGCCGCCGGGCCGGGCGTATGGAGGGGGTACGCCCGGCCCGGTATGGGCCCGGTCTCCGGGCTCTCGGTTCTGCTGATAACACTGGTCTCCTCCGGCATCGCCACAGCGAGCCCGGACAAACCGTTCACCTGGCCCCTGCGGCCACGACCCACCGTCGAACGAGCCTTCGACCCACCGGAGCAGGATTGGCTGCCCGGGCATCGCGGTGTCGATCTCGCCGGGACATCGGGACAGCCGGTGTACGCGGCCGGCCCGGGAGTGGTTGTCTTCGCCGGCGACGTGGCCGGGAGACCGGTGGTATCGATACGCCACGAAGGAGACCTGCGGACGACCTATGAACCGGTGACGGCGAAGGTCACGGTGGGCAGGCGGGTCACCCGCGATACCGCAATCGGCGTCCTCGAGGCGGGGCATGCGGGATGTGCGACGACTTGTCTGCATTGGGGCGTGCGCCGCGAGCAGAGCGGCCGGGCGAAGCGGGAGTATCTGGATCCGCTCGGCCTGCTGCGTCTATCCCCTATCCGTCTGAAACCTGTACACCCAGGTGGGTAACCGGTCACGAAAACTGCATCGGCAGCCTCGCGAGTCTTTCCCGCGACGTCGGCCCCGGCAGCCCCCACGCGGCCCGCTGCCGGCACGGCGGGCGCCGTATCGACGGATTCGGCATGGCCGGGTAGGAAGCAATGCGGTTCGGTCCGCGCTGACTCGCCGGATTCGCTAGCCGGCCGCAGGGGTGGCCAGCGTGAAACCGACGGTGACGACGACAGCGACCACGACTGCCACAGTCGTCCACCGGATGGTCGTCGAGCCGGAGCCGCCCGCACCTCGGTGCAGCCGGAGATTTCGGCGGTAACCCGCACCGGCGACGACGAGCAGGACCAAGCCGGCAATACCGGGCGCCAGCGCGGCAGTATCCCAGCCGGCCTGCAACACCGCGCGGAGCAGCAGCAGCGCAACGGCCAGCGTGCCCAGGCAGGTTCGCCGCCACGACAGCGCGGTGCGTTCCGCAGCCAATCGGATCTCGGTGGAATCGGGCATCAGTGCACCTCAGTGCAGCAGTATTGCTACGCAGGCGAGGACCGCCACGAATGCCGTACCGGCGGAAAGTACCGGGACGAGCACCGTGCCGGGCAAGGGCCGGCCCTCGTCCATGGCCGACCGGATGCGCCGCCAGTGCAGGAAGGCACCGACCGCCACCACCAGCGACAGCAGCAGGCAGCTCACCGCCAGCGCCGAACGGAATTCCGAGGGCCACTGCTCCACCACCACGGTGTGCACGGCGACACCACCGGCGAGCAACCCGAGTGCCGTACGAATCCATGACAGGAAGGTGCGCTCGTTGGCGAGGGTGAACCGGTAATCGATCGGCGCCCCTACCGGTTCAGGTGTCTCGTCGGCGCCCGGTTCCCCGGCCACGTCCGGTACCGGGCTCATCGAGTGTCCGCGCTGGTAGCGGTGTGCACGCTCACCTCCCGATCCGCCTTCGGGCACTGCTGAACGGATCCGCTGGACAGCGTAAACGTCGCGCTGCGCACGAGTCCACGTACACACTCGTTTCCGGCATGTCGAGCTGCGCCCTGCCGGGACGGCGATATGAGGCACTCGAAGACGAAGACGCAGTCGGACCGCCTTCTTCGCGGGCTCCTGAACCCACTTCGTGGTATCTCGCGGATCCTGCCGGGAGCGGATCACCGAGATTCCGGCTGTTCGAGGGCGGCTCCGCCCCGGAGTCCGGCGAGCACCTATGTCGAGCAGCCGACCCCGGACCACACGGCCAACGGGTATCTGCCGGCGGTCTTCCGCGGCGGATCGGGTGGCGCTTCCTCATATCGAAACCACCTCAGGTCGGTACCGATCAGCTTGGAGGGGCGGGGGCCGGTCTGCAGTACCGAAGTCCGGCACGCGGCCACAGACTTATTCCGCCGGTCCGGCCGGTCCGGCCCGTCCAGCCAGGCCAACCCACCAGCCGGTTCAGCCCTCCAGCTCATTCGGCCGGTTCAGCCACCA
>NZ_BDCG01000011.1 GCF_001613385.1 Nocardia flavorosea NBRC 108225
GCCGGTTCGGCCGGTGCACCGGTTCGGACCAGCCCAGCCAAATCGGCCGGTCCAGCCGATCGGCACCCTACTCAGTGGTCGAAGGATCAACCGCCGCTTACGCCCGGGGGTGCGCCTGGTCGTGTGCTGTACGGAGCCGTTCGATGGATACATGGGTGTAGAGCTGGGTGGTAGCCAGGCTGGCGTGGCCCAGAAGTTCCTGCACCACTCGCAGATCGGCACCGCCCTCGAGCAAATGCGTGGCCGCCGTATGCCGGAGCCCGTGCGGACCCATATCCGCGGCGCCGGGCACTGCGGATATGGCCGCGTGCACGACAGTCCGGGCCTGGCGCTGGTCGAGGCGCCGGCCGCGCCGGCCCAGCAAGAGGGCACGGCCGGAATCCGAGGTGGCGAGCATCGGCCGGCCGTGATTCAGCCAATTGTGTACCGCCTGATCGGCCGGCAGCCCGAAGGGCGCGGACCGTTCCTTACGCCCTTTGCCGAGTACGCGCACCACGCGGCGTTCCCGGTCCACATCGTCGATATCGAGACCGCACAGCTCGCTGACCCGGATACCGGTGGCATAAAGCAGTTCGATGATCAGCCTGTCTCGTAAAGCCATCGGATCATGCTGGGCCGCACCCGATTCCACCGCGGACATGATCCGGGCTGCCTGTTCCTGACCCAGCACCGCGGGCAGGCTGCGATGCGCTTTGGGCGCGGCCAGTCGCAGTCCCGGATCGCGGTCGAGCCGGCCGGTATGGGTGAGCCACGCAGTGAAGGCCCGGGCCGAGGAGGCACGCCGCGCCATGCTTGTGCGCGCGGCGCCATGTTCTGCGTGCACCGCCAGCCACGACCGCAGCGTGGTCAGGTCGAGTTCGCGCAGTGAAGAATCGGCGGACCGGCCGAGCAGATGGTGCAGCAGTGACCGAATGTCGCCGAGGTAAGCGCGCACCGTATGCGCCGACCGATTGCGGCCGAGTTCCAGGTATCTCCCGTATTCGATCAGCAGAGCTTCGAGGTCCTCGGGTAATTCCGCCACCACCACACCGTTACCCGCGACCCGCCGCTCCGCAACCCCACGCGCCGGGACCGGCAACGGTGGCCCCCTCGCTGTGACCGGAGCAAGTGGGCGTCCTAGGCCACATCGAGTCCGCACATCCTGTTCGCGTGGGAGATCGCGGATGTACGGTCTCGTGGCCGGACCATGTGGTCCTCAGACACCCGGAGTGCGCGGTCCACTGCGTAACCGGAACCAGCCGGACCCAGCGCTGCCGGCCAACCCGACCATATCGAGGGCAGCCAGGCCGGCCCGGACCTCGGCGATGGCCAGCCCGGTGGGGGCGCATAGTTCGTGTGGCCAGCGTCCACCGGTGGCCGGCAGAGCCGCGTACAGCGACGACTGTGCTGCGGTGAGCTGGTGCACGGCCGGTGGTTCCGCGGCGCCGGCCGACGGTAGGTGTAGCGGTGCGGCGTCGGCGAGTACCTCTTCTACACTGCTGACCAGCACCGCTTCCCCATCTCGGACCATCCGGTGGCAGCCGGCGGACGCCGCGGATTCCACCGACCCTGGAACCGCCATCGCGGGACGGCCGATACGGCGAGCCCATTTCACCGTATTGCGTGCACCGCTGCGCATCCCCGCTTCGACCACGAGCACACCGTCCGACAGAGCCGCGATAAGCCGGTTCCGGGCCAGGAAATGATGTTTTCGGGCAGTGGTACCCGGCGGATATTCGCTGACCACGAGACCTGTTTCGGCGATCCTGTCGAGCAGGCGGTCATGCTGAGCGGGATAGGGCCGGTCCACACCGCAGGCCAGGACGGCGATGGTGGCGCCGCCGACAGCGAGTGCCGCACGGTGGGCCATACCGTCGATCCCGAAGGCCGCACCGGAGACAATCGTCCAGCCGCGGGCCGCGAGGTCCCCGGCCAGCGTGCCGGCGGCCCGATCACCGTATCCGGTACTGCAGCGGGCGCCGACCACCGCCAGCGCCCGTTCGGTCAGTTCGGTCAGATCGCGGGTTCCGCGCACCCAGAACACCAGCGGCACCGCGCCATCGGGATCGCGTCCCGGCGGTAGCTGCGATAGGCCCAGCATGCGCCAGGCCGGCCATTCCGGATCGTCCGGCGTCACCAGCCGGCCACCCAGTCCGCCGATGATCTCCATATCCCGGGCCGCCCGGTCTTCCGCTCGGCGTGCCGCTGTCGGCGCCTGCAGAACCTGCGGCAGTTCTCGTTCACGAACTGCTCGTGCCGCTTCCACCACGCCGACGGATTCGATCAACGCGGTGAGCGCCGGGCACGGGCCCAGGACCACCCGGGACAGATAGGCCCACGCGAGTTGTCTGTTGCTGCGATCGCCGGCGGCCCCCTGCGCCGGCGAGACGGACTGCCCGGCCGTCACTGTGTTCCCCGCTGCCGGAAGTTGAGCGCCTGCATGACGTCGTGTGCCGTGGGCATATCACCGCCGCGCAGATCACACATCGTCCAGGCGACCCGGAGCGCGCGGTCGGCGCCCCGTGCCGAGATACGCCCAAGTCGCAGCGCCGCTTCCACCGGTGCCGTGGACTCGGCGGGTAGCGGAAATTGCCGCCGCAGGACGTGCCCCGGCACTTCGGCGTTGGTCCGCCAGCCGAACTCCCGCCAGCGAGCCGCCGCGGCGGAGCGGGCGGCCGTGACTCGTGTGCGGACCGTCGCGCTGTCCTCGGATTCTGCGGCCGCCAGCCCGGGGGCCGACATGGGATGCATCTGCATCCAGATATCGATCCGATCCATCAGCGGACCGGACAGTTTTCCCAGGTACCGGCGCCGGGCCAGCGGCGCGCAGATGCAGTCCACATCGCGGGCGGGGGCGCAGGGACAGGGGTTGGCAGCCAGGATGAGCTGGAACCGGGCCGGAAAACGCGCCACCCCGTCGCGGCGGGCGATCCGAACCTCCCCCTCCTCCAGCGGGGTGCGCATCGCCTCCAGTACCTTGGCACCGATCTCGGCGCATTCGTCCAGGAACAGCACGCCCCGGTGGGCGCGGCTGACCGCACCGGGCCGCGCCGAACCCGACCCGCCGCCGACCATGGCACTCACCGAAGTCGAATGATGGGGTGCGACGAACGGCGGTGTGGTGATCAGTGGGTGTTCCTCGGAGAGGGTGCCTGCCACCGAATGGATGGCGGTGACCTCCAGCGCCTCGTTCTCCGACAGCGGCGGCAGCACGCCCGGCAACCGCTGTGCGAGCATCGTCTTGCCGATACCGGGCGAACCGGTCAGCAGCAGGTGATGCCCACCCGCCGCGGCGACTTCCAGCGCCCACCGCGCCTCGTGCTGCCCCGCGACATCGCGCAGATCGCCCACCGGCGCTACCTGATGCGGCGGCGGGGCAGGTGATTCCGCAAGCTCCCGCTCCCCGCGTAGCCAGTCGAGGGTCGCACGCAATGTCGGCGCACCCAGGACCCGGATCCCCGCGACCAGGCCCGCCTCGCACAACGCTTCCTCGGGGACGATCACGGTTTTCCGGCCTGCTCGCCGCGCCGCGAGGACAGCGGGCAGCACTCCACGGACCCGCCGCAGCCGGCCGTCGAGCGCGAGTTCACCGAGCAGCACCGTACCTGCGAGTTTGGCGGAGGGTACGATATCGGCCGCGTCCAGCACGGCGACGGCCAGCGCCAGATCGTACGTCGAGCCGGCCTTCGGAAGTGTCGCAGGAGAGAGCGCCAGGATCACGCGACCGTCGGGCCATTTCTCGCCGGTATTGGCCACGGCTGCCCGTACCCGGTCTCGGGATTCCTGTAGCGAGGTATCCGGCAGGCCGACAAGGTGCACCGACGGCAGCCCCTGTCCGATATCGGCCTCGATCTCCACGACCTGTCCATCGATCCCGCGGACGGCGATCGAGCAGGCCCGGCCGAGCGGCATCAGAACACCGCCTCGAGGTGCTCGATCACGGGTTCCGCCGTCCGCGACACCAGCACCGAGACCACATCGAACCGGATGCGCTGCCACGGCCCGTCCTGTTCGGTGAGCCAGAGCAGCGCCAGCCTGCGGATCCGTCGCTGTTTCTCGTAGGTGACGGCTTCGGCCGGTATCCCGTACCCGAGTCCCGACCTCGTCTTCACCTCGACGAATGCGGTGATGTCCGCGTCGCGGACGATCAGATCCAGTTCGCCGTACCGGCATCGCCAGTTGCGGCAGACGATCTCCATGCCGGCGGCCTGCAGATACTGCGCCGCCAGTTCCTCCCCTTGTGCGCCGAGCGCCGTGTTGTGTGCCACCCGCTGAGCATCGGCGGGTGTCCGCCGCGGTGCGGATCAGCGACCTGGGAAAACAGCGAACCTGTGGACAACGGGATCCTGTGGACAAGTATCGGCAAATGCAAGCTGGAATTCGCGGCTGCGCATCCGGCCGGTGTCCCCGGTGCCGGGCGGGCCCGGCAAGTACTCGGTGGGCCGGGCACCACAGTCCGATCGGCCACGCCGCGTACCCCACGACCCGGCCTGCCGTCACGGAATCCGCAGCTGTGCCGATCCGGCTCTGCCCAGGAAAACGGGACTCGAGACCCGCGGTCAATACCGCCGGTGGGGTCCTCCGGGAGGGTCTGGATCTTCGACGGCGACCGCCGAGGTGAAACATCTGGCGCGGCACCTGGCCGCGGGGCTGGGCCGCGATCGGGGCCGGCCCCACAGCCATAGTTTCCGCCGAGTTCGGCATCCGGATTTCCGCAGGATCGCGGGATATCGTCAGCGCAGTCGTCACGACTCGCACGGACATGCGTAGTCAGCGAGGGGAGAGCGTCACCCGGTGGTCAGCATGGGACAACACTGCGCTGTTCGGATCAGCCCGGACCTGATACGCGCCGGAGCCTGATCGCACGACCCGGTCGGATGGCTCCGGTCGCCGGAGAGTGAAACATCCGGCCCGGCACGGGACAGGGCGGGAGACCGATCACTCCGGAAGCCGCAGGTCCGGTTTCTCCAGCTCCTCGATGTTGACGTCCTTGAAGGTGATCACCCGGACGTGTTTGACGAACCGCGCCGGCCGGTACATATCCCAGACCCAGGCATCGCTCATCCGGACTTCGAAGTACACCTCGCCGTCGGCGTTCTGCGGGCGCAGTTCCACGGAGTTGGCCAGATAGAAACGGCGCTCGGTTTCCACCACGTACGAGAACTGACCGACGATGTCCTTGTACTCCCGGTACAGCGAGAGCTCCATCTCGGTTTCGTATTTCTCGAGGTCCTCGGCACTCATCGGGTGGAACGTCCTCCTTCTCGCCGCCATGCGTGTGTTGTCATCATCGCTCATGCCGCCTGCGCATGTCACCGTGGGCCGGTCGGCCGCCCCTCGGCGCCGGGCGTAACCCGCCGCGAGTACAGGTGGCGCGGCCCGTCGTCCAGCTCGGTCAGGCGGCTCCACCGGCCCCGGCGGTGACCTCCGCCAGTATTTCGCCGGCCGGTGTCAGCGCGACCTCACTGTCCCGTACATTGCGCCATGATCTGCGATGTTCCGGGCACGGCCCGAGCCGTCGCAGCGCTTCGATATGCCGGGTGGTGTTGTAACCCTTGTGTTCGGCGAACCCGTATCCGGGAACGCGCTGATCGAGTTCGACCATCATCCGGTCGCGGGTGACCTTCGCCAGCACACTGGCCGCGGCGATACACGCCGCGGTGCCGTCCCCGCCGATGACCGGTAGTGACGGCACCGGTAGTCCCGGCACCCGGAACCCATCGGTGAGCACGTAGCCGGGGCTTCGCCCGAGGCCGGCGACGGCCCGGCGCATCCCCTGGATATTCGCCACGTGGATACCGATGGCGTCGATTTCGGCCGCCGGTATCACCACGACGGACCACGCCACCGCGAGCCGGGTGATGACCGGATAGAGGGCCTCACGGGTCGCCTCGCTGAGCTTTTTCGAATCGTCGAGCCCGGCCAGCGCATCGTGTGCACGGGGCCCTAGGACGCAGGCAGCCACTACGAGGGGGCCCGCGCTGGGCCCGCGACCGGCTTCGTCGACTCCGGCGACCGGTCCCAGCCCACAGCGGTGCAGCGCCGACTCCAGCGTTCGCAGCCCACCGGCCCGGCGCATCACCACCCGTGGTGGCCAACTCTGTTCTCGTACGGGTTTCATACGCGTACTCGCAGCCAACTCGATCCGCCCCGACTCAATTCTCCTGCGGGTTCGTTCCATCGATGGGGCCGATCCGGCCCGGCGGCCAGATCTTGAACACGGCCTTACCGCGAACATTGTCGATGGGCACGGTGCCCTGGAATTCGTCGCCGATATGCGCCCGGGAATCCGCGGACTCGTTGCGGTTGTCGCCCATCACCCACAGATTGCCCTCGGGCACGGTCACCGGCCCGAAAACGCGGCCCACCGGGTAGGAGGCGTTCGCCTGACCGGGCATCCACGGGTAGTCGTCCTCGACGTAGGGCTCCTCGAGAGGTTGCCCGTCGACCATGACACGGCCTTGGTCGTCACAGCATTCCACCGTCTGCCCGCCGACCGCGACAACGCGTTTGACGAGATCGTTCTCGTCCGGCGGTACCAGGCCGAAGAACGAGAAGAAGTTCTGTACGCCACGGATGACCGTATTGTCCGAGCGGATGGAACGGTAGTGCCCGTTCCAGGAGGGCGGCCCGACGAAGACCACAACGTCACCGGGCTCCGGATCGCTCCAGTAGTAGCTCAGCTTCTGCACATAGATCCGGTCGCCGGTGCAACCGGCGCAACCGTGCAGGGTCGGCTCCATGGATTGGGAAGGGATCACATAGGGACGGCCGACGAAAGTCACCATCAGCGCGGCGATAACCGCCGCGATCACGAGCAGGATGGGAAGTTCCTGCCAGAACGGCCGCTGCTTCTTCGCTTTGACGGCCCGCCGCGCCCGGCGCCTGCGGGGCTGCCCGTCCGCGGGATCCGACCCCGATCTCGACCAACTCTCGTCTGTCACGCGAACAGCGTAGCCCGGCACCGCAGTGGTTACGCGGTACCGGGCTACTTATGCCGTTCGCCGAGGTCACCGGCGCACATCGCGGCGCGCGGGTGTCGGCGATCAAGGGCAGGTCAGCGCTTCTCTTTGATCTTGGCGGCCTTACCGCGCAGCTCCCGCAGGTAGTACAGCTTGGCCCGGCGGACATCGCCGCGGGTCACCACATCGATGTGATCGATGGTGGGGCTGTGCACGGGGAAGGTGCGCTCCACACCGACACCGAACGACACTTTGCGCACGGTGAAGGTCTCGCGGATACCGCCGCCCTGGCGCCGGATGACGACGCCCTTGAAGACCTGGATACGTTCCTTGGAGCCCTCGATGACCTTCACGTGCACATTGAGGGTGTCGCCCGGACGGAAGTCGGGGACATCGCTGCGCAGCGAGCTCTCGTCGACGAAATCAAGGGTGTTCATGATCATCCTTCTGATGGTCGCGCGAACAGAGGAACCTGGCGGCGCGAGCGCTCGACCGGTTCGTGCTCCGAATATGGGATGCGCCGGGCCGAATGCGACCAGGGCAACCCGTGCATTGTGCCAGATCAGGGATCACTTCCGGAAACGGGCCCCGGTGCGGCCTGTGGGTCGCGGGGGCCCTCCGTGGTTTCCGTCTCACCGCCGCCGTGCGCCCAGCGGTTCAGGTCGTGCAGCAGCGGATGGTGCCGGTGCGGTGCGGGGGGCGCGGGAACCACCCGGCGGGTCAGTTCTTCCTCCGCCGCCGACCGGACGTGCTCGACATCCGGTTTTCCGGCAATCAGATCCTGGACGAAGATCTTTGCCCGGATCACCGGGCGCCGGTACCGCCGTTCGCGCACGATCGCCCGGTACATCAGCCGCCGCCGGTTGTTACCGTAGCGCCAGCGCGCCCACGGGGCCCCGGGCCGGCTCAGCCGCAACGCCCCCACCACCAGCAACGGCAGGAAGAACATGCCGAACAGTCCGGTCCAGATCTTGCCCTTGGCGATCACCACGGCGGCCAATGCCAGATTTCCCAGCGCGAACACGATGACCAGCACCCGCACCCATGCACCCGGATGATCGCGCAGGCCGTTGATCTCGAGCAGCCACAGCGGGTGGAAACCGAGCAGCAGCAGGCCGGTCACGGCCAGCGCGACGAACACCGCGTCCACCGAGGTACGGCCTTGTTTCTCCCAGTAGACATCGCGCAGGTAGTAGAGCAGCGCGAACTCGTCGAGGACCAATGCCGCACCGACCCCGAACGATGCCGCCAGTCCGGCCGCGACCGCCGGGCCCGCACCTGTATCGGCGGTGGCGATCATCCCGATCCCCGAGATCAGGACCAGCACCACCCCGAACACCATGTGGTGGATGTGCACACCGCCGGGTTTCAGATTGCCGGGCCACCAGCGCACCTGCGCTCGGATCAGCCGGACGCTGACCCGGATCACCAGGAATCCGATGATGAAACCGAACAGGAAGCACAGGAGGGGGAGCCGGCCCGCGGCAATGACGTCCTCGGACCACCACTGCCGCATACCGGCCCCCTTCACTGGCGAAAGGCGTTACTTTCCGAAACCCGCCCGCCGCAACGCGTCGGCCATGGCACCGTTCACAGGTGCATTATCCCGCCGATTGCCGCGGCCCTGACCTCGATTGCGAACCGGATCGCCCCCGCGTCCCTGACCGCCGCCCTGACCACCGGTGCGTCCGCCCGTATTACCCTGGCCCGCACGGTTCTTCCCGCCCCGGCCCTGTCCACCACGATCTCCTCCGCCGTTGCGGCCTCCATCGTCGCGACCGCCGGATCCGCGGCCGCGGTCACCACCGGGCCCCTGGCCACGTTCCGGTTTACCGGCGCCGGGTTCGTCGTCGAGCCGCAACGACAGCCCGATCCGCTGGCGCGCGGTATCGACCTCGAGCACCTTCACCTTGACCACGTCACCGGATTTGACGACCTCGCGCGGATCGCGAACGAAATTCTTCGACATCGCCGAGACGTGGACGAGTCCGTCCTGGTGCACGCCCACATCGACGAAGGCACCGAATGCGGCGACATTGGTGACCACGCCCTCGAGCACCATCCCGGGTTGCAGATCGGCGACCTTCTCGATCCCGGCGGCGAATTCGGCGGTTTTGAATTCCGGCCGCGGATCGCGGCCGGGTTTCTCCAGTTCGCCGATGATATCGGTGACGGTCGGTACGCCGAAGGTCTCGTCGGTGAATTCGGCGGGACGCAGGCCGCGCAGCACGGATTCGTTACCGATGATCTCGGCGATGTCGCTGCCGGTCGATTCGAGGATCCGGTGCACCACCGGATAGGCCTCCGGATGTACGGCCGAGGTATCGAGCGGGTTGACGCCGCCCCGGATCCGCAGGAAGCCGGCGCACTGTTCGAACGCCTTGGGGCCCAGTCGCGGAACGTCGAGCAGCGCGGTGCGGCTCGGGAAGGGGCCGTTGCGGTCGCGGTGGGCGACAATACTTTCCGCGACCGACCCGGTGATACCGGAAACTCGGGACAGCAGCGGCACAGAGGCGGTGTTCACATCGACACCGACCGCGTTCACGGCGTCCTCGACCACCGCGCCGAGCGAGCGGGCCAGCAGTGTCTCGGAGATATCGTGCTGGTACTGCCCCACCCCGATGGACTTCGGTTCGATCTTGACGAGTTCGGCGAGCGGATCCTGCAATCGACGGGCGATGGATACCGCGCCGCGCAACGAAACATCCATATCGGGAAGCTCTTGCGAGGCATAGGCGGAGGCCGAATACACCGAGGCACCGGCCTCCGACACCACGATCTTGGTCGGCTTGTTCTCCGGAATCCGTTCGATCAGCTGCGCGGCCAGCGCATCGGTTTCCCGGGAGGCGGTGCCGTTGCCGATTGCGATCAGCTCGACCCCGAACCGCTCCACCAGGGCGGCGAGGACCGCCAGCGATTTCTCGGTCTGGTTCTGCGGCTTGTGCGGATAGATGACCTCGGTCGCCACGGCCTTGCCGGTACCGTCGACCACGGCGACCTTCACGCCGGTGCGGTAGCCCGGATCCAGGCCCATGGTGGCGCGGGTACCGGCCGGCGCGGCCAGCAGCAGATCCCGCAGATTGGCGGCGAATACCTCGACCGCATCACGTTCGGCAGCCTGCCGTAACCGCATTCGGGTATCGATACCGAGACTGATCTGCAGTTTGGTCCGCCAAGCCCAGCGCACGGTATCCAGTAGCCAGGAATCCGCGGGGCGACCCTGCGCGGCGATGGAGAACCGCTGCGCGATTCGGGCCTCGTATACGCTGCGTTCACCGGTTTCGAGTTCGGAATCCGCGGGCTCGGGGTCGAGGTGCACGGAGAGCACCTCTTCCTTCTCACCACGCAACAACGCCAGGATCCGGTGCGAGGGCAGGGCGGTGAATTCCTCGGCGAAGTCGAAGTAGTCGGCGAATTTCGCGCCGTCGTCTTCCTTCCCGGCGCGCACCGTCGCGGTGACCCGCCCCCGGGTCCACATCAGTTCCCGGAGTTCACCGACGAGATCGGCGTCCTCGGCGAACCGTTCGACCAGGATGGCCCGCGCACCCTCGAGCTGTTCGGCGGTGTAACCGGCCGGATCGGTGTTCGGATCGCCGAGCAGTGCATCCGCGACGGGTTCGTGGCCGGCCTCGCGAGCGATCTGAGCCTTGGTGCGACGCTTGGGTTTATAGGGAAGATAGATATCTTCGAGGCGCGCCTTGGTCTCGGCCAGCAGCAGCTGCCGGTGCAGGTCTTCGTCGAGTTTGCCCTGGCTGCGAATGGATTCGATAACGGTGGCACGGCGTTCGTCGAGTTCACGCAGATAGTGCAGGCGTTCTTCGAGGGTTCGTAGCTGGGCGTCGTCCAGGCCGCCGGTGACCTCTTTGCGATAGCGCGCGATGAACGGCACCGTGGATCCGCCGTCGAGTAGTTCGACGGCGGCCGCGACCTGATTCTCGCGCACCGCCAGCTCGTCGGCGATGCGCCGGGTCACGGTGCCGGAAACGGCCGGGCCGGTACCGGTGGTGGCGGTCGAGTCTGTCTGGATCGTGTCGGGACCCGAGGTCTCTGGCGCTGTCGTCACGACCCGCACACTACCTGCGCCTGGTGACAGGCGAACCCGGCCCGGTCCGGCATCACCGGCCCGGCACCACTACCGCTGACCGGCCGCGGTACGTTCCTGATCCCGGAGCAGGAAACGCTGGACCTTACCGCTGGGGGTCTTGGGCAGATCCGCGACGAAATGCACGCGCCGCGGATAGGCGTGCGCGGCGAACTGCTTCTTGACCAGGGTTTGTAGCTCCGCGGCCAGTTCGTCGGTGCCCGTAACTCCTTCGCGCAGCACCACGAACGCTTCCAGTACCTCGCCGCGCAGCTCGTCCGGGAGGCCGACGACCGCGGCCTCGGCGACATCGGAGTGCAGGACCAGCACACTTTCCACTTCGAACGGGCCGATCCGGTAGCCGGCCATGATGATCACGTCGTCGTCGCGGGCAGAGAAGTGGAAGAAACCCTCGCTGTCACGGGAGCCGGCGTCGCCGGTGAGATACCAGCGGCCGTCGGGCGTATATCGCTGCGCGGAGCGTTCGGGATCGCCCAGGTAGCCGACGAACCACAGCAGGGCGCTGTGCTGGGTATCGATGGCGATCCGGCCGAGTTGTCCGGGCGGGGCCTCGATATCGGCCTCGTCGGCGAGCACGGCGCACGACCAGCCCGGCAGCGAGCGGCCCATCGACCCTGCGGGCGCGCTCGCGTTCAGCTCATCGTGCCAGGCGTTGCAGATGACCATGCCGTGTTCGGTTTGACCGTAGTGATCGCGGACTGCGACACCGAGCGACTCGGCCGACCAGGCGACCACCTCCGGCGTCAACGGCTCCCCCGCCGACGAGGCACGGCGCAAACGGGCCGACTGCCCCTCGGATCCGGCCCGCAGCGCCCGGTATACCGTCGGCGCGGCGGCGAAGTTGGTGACCCCGAACCGGTCCAGCACCTGCCAGGTCAGCTCCGGGGAGAAACCGGCGTGCAGCAACAGACTCCGGGTGCCCGACGCCAGCGGTCCGAGAATGGCGTAGTAGAGACCGTAGGCCCAGCCCGGGTCCGCGGCGTTCCAGAAGACGTCGTCGGGACGCACGTCGAGTGCGAATTCCTGATAGGCGTGGAAGGAGGCCAGCGCACGCACCGGGATCGGCACGCCCTTCGGTGTGCCGGTGGTACCGCTGGTGAACAACTGAACCAGCAGACCGTCCCCGCCCACCGTCGCCGCGGGTGCGCCGGTGTCCGAGATCGGGAGAGCGTCCAGCCGCACGGCGCCCGCGATATCGGCAGGGCCGGTGACGACGGTGCGCCACGTCGGATCCGCGGGCATATCCCCGCCCGGTGCCAGCTTGCCGGCCTGATCCGGGTCGGTGACGACGACGACGGCTTCGGCCGCGCGCAACCGGAAGGCGATCGCCGGCGGGGCGAAAGCGGTGAACAACGGAACATGAACCGCCCCGCGACGCCAGACAGCCAGCAGCACGGCCACCAGATCCGCGGATTTCGCCATCAGTGTCGCGACCCGATCGCCCCGCCCGACCCCGAGACCGGCCAGCGCGGCCGCATACCGTTCGGAGCGTTCACGTAGCTCGCCGTAGGTCAGATCGACCGACGAGAGGTCGCTCTCGACACCCGTGAACGCGACGGCGTCGGCCGGGTGCCGGTCGCAGAGCAACTCGGCTGCGCACGCATCGCCGCGGTCGTAGGTGTCCAGCAGTTCACGCACCCGCGTATTCGGGTCGGCACCCATCTCGCATCTCCTCGGTCTATCGATCCGGTGTTGCAATAGGATGTAGGTCACAGTTTGTCGGCACTACCCCCGAAAAGGGGTGAACCTCCATGACCGCGGATCCCGCGCTGCTACGCCCCCGGGACGGTGACGCGCTGCGCGCCGAAATCCGCCGGCTGGCGGCGGCCACCGGCGTTCCGGTGCTCTTCGGTGGCGAAGTGCAGGCCGATACGCTGCTGCTCACCGAATTCTGCGGGGTCCGCACCAATGGCCTGCGCGGGTTGTCGGTCCGGCGCGCATCCGGTCTGGGTGGTCGGGTGCTCGATTCGGGACGGCCCGCGGCGGTGAACGACTATCGCCGGGCGCTGTCGATCACCCACCACTACGACGGCCCGGTGCTCGGCGAGGGGATCCGTTCGGTGCTGGCGGTGCCCGTGGTCGTGGGTGACCGGTCGCGCGCCGTGCTGTACGCGGCACTACGCGGTCCCGGCCCGATCGGCGGCCGTACCGCGGAGGCACTGCGCCAGGCCGGTCACCGGCTGGCGTCGGAGATCATGATCCGGGACGAGGTCGACCGGCGGCTGCGGTTGCTGGACGCGGCGGCACCGGCACCCGCTACCGGCGGGGCGCTCGCCGAGGAGATCCGCGCCGCCCAGGCGGAACTCCACACCCTCGCGGACGGCTCCGCCGATACGCAGCTGGGTGTGGCGCTGCGAGCGCTCGGCGACAAACTGGCCAGGGCGTTGTCGGGTCCCTCCGATCCCGAGGCGCCCCGGCTCTCCCGCCGGGAAATCGATGTACTGGTGCAGATCGCGCTGGGATGTTCCAATCAGGAGGCCGCACAACGTCTTTCACTGGGCCCCGAAACAGTCAAAAGCTATCTCCGCAGCGCCATGCACAAACTCGACGCCCGATCCCGGCACGAAGCCGTGGTCGCTGCCCGCCGCTTCGGCCTCATACCTTGATACCGGACGCTGTCGTCGCTCCCTCGACCGCATCTCGGGCGCGGAGTACTACAAGCTCCTGTAGATGGTCTCGCCACCGATCGTGGCGACTCGGACCGATCCGCTCGGTCTACCCGTCGTAGTTCCGATACCGCTCTTGCAGGTGCTGTAGCCCGAAGGGCTGGACCGGAGCTGCTGCGGGCCCGGACCGTTGGAGTCGATCCGCGCGAGCGGCGAAGGTCTGGCTACCGGCAGAACTGCTCGCCGCCGTGTCGAAGCGGCCGCCGGCAAGCTCGCTCGACCGTTGCGGCGCCTTACCGTCAGCACCCTGACGTCGCAATCGACCCGATATCCGGTCAGTCGTCTCCGGGCAGGAGGTCCGGGCGACGTTCACGCGTACGGATCAGCGCTTGTTCCCGGCGCCACGCCGCGACCTTCGCGTGATCACCGGACAGCAGGACCGGCGGCACTTCCAGTCCCCGCCAGCTCACCGGGCGGGTATAGCTGGGGCCCTCCAGTAGCCCGTCGGAAAACGAATCCTGTTCGTGGGACTGCTGATTGCCGAGCACTCCGGGAATCAAACGCACCACCGCCTCGGTCATCACGAGGACCGCGGCCTCGCCACCGATCAGTACGTAGTCGCCGATACTGACCTCTTCGACGCGCACCCGCCGGGCTGCATCGTCGAATACTCGCTGGTCGATCCCCTCGTACCGGCCGCAGGCGAAAACCAGGTGCCGCTCACCGGACCAGCGGGCGGCCGTGTCCTGCGTGAAGGGCACCCCGGCCGGTGTCGGGACGACGAGCAGGGCGTCGTCCGGGCACACCTCGTCGAGCGCGGCGCCCCAGACGGTGGGTTTCATCACCATGCCGGGGCCGCCGCCGTACGGCGCATCGTCGACCGATTTGTGCACATCATGGGTCCACCGGCGCAGATCGTGGACGTCGACAGCGAGCAGGCCCTTTTCGATGGCCTTGCCCAGCAGCGCGGTGCGCAGCGGCTCCAGGTATTCGGGGAAGATGGTGATCACGTCGAGCTTCACGACGACCGCCTCATTCCGGATCCAGCAGGCCCTCGGGCGGGTCGACAACGATCAGCCCGTCGGCGATCGAGACCGTAGGCACGATGGCGGTGACGAACGGAATCAGAATTTCGCGGCCGTCGTCGGCGGCGCGGACCGACAGCAGTTCGCCTGCCGCGGAATGCAGCACATCGGTCACGGTGCCGACAGCGGAGCCGTCGGTGAGTTCGACGCGCAGACCTTCGAGTTCGTGATCGTAGAACTCGTCGGGATCCGCCGCCGACCCCAGATCCTCACTGTCCACCAGGAACAAAGTGCCGCGCAGGGCATCCGCGGCACCGCGATCGGTGACACCGGCAAGTTGCACGAGAAGCCGGCCCGAATGTTCCCGGGCCGACTCCACGGTGAAATTCCGCATATCTTTCGACCGTGCCGCCCGGCCCCGCAGGGTCGAGCCGGGCGCGAAACGCGCCTCCGGTTCATCGGTGCGTACCTCGACGACCAGTTCGCCGCGCACGCCGTGCGATTTGGCGACCCGGCCGACTACGAGTTCCATCTATTGATCGGTGTCGACCACGTCGACCCGGATACCGCGGCCACCGATACCGGCGACGAGCGTGCGCAACGCGGTCGCGGTGCGGCCGCCCCGGCCGATGACCTTGCCCAGATCTTCGGGGTGGACGTGCACCTCCACCGTGCGCCCGCGACGGCCGGTGATCAGCTCGACGCGCACGTCATCGGGATTGGCGACGATACCGCGGACCAGGTGTTCCACGGCATCGGCGACGACGACGCTCATTACTCGGCAGCCTCGGCGGATTCGGTCGCCTCGGCGGCGCCCTCTTCCTTGTCCTTCTTGGCCTTCTTCTTCGGGGTCACGGCCTCGGTGACCGGCTCGTTGTCGGCGGCGGCCAGCGCGGCGTTGAACAGGTCCAGCTTGGACGGCTTGGGCTCGGCGACCTTGAGGGTGCCCTCGGTGCCCGGCAGGCCCTTGAACTTCTGCCAGTCGCCGGTGATCTCCAGCAGCCGCTGCACGGGCTCGGTCGGCTGCGCGCCGACACCCAGCCAATACTGGGCGCGCTCGGAATTGATCTCGATCAGCGAGGGCTCTTCCTTGGGGTGGTACTTGCCGATGGACTCGATGGCCCGGCCGTCACGGCGGGTCCGGGCGTCCGCGACGACGACGCGGTACTGCGGGTTGCGGATCTTGCCCATACGGGTGAGCTTGATGCGAACAGCCATCTGCTGATCTGCCTTTCATTGTGGTCACGGCGCAATTCAGCGACTCACGCGGTTCGCGAGCCCGGTTTTGCGAATGGAGTGTGTGACCGCCGCGCGGTACGGAACCGGAGACGGGCTGACACTGTCCGGAAGGACGATCGACCATTCTGCCAGACGCAGGTCCGAGCTCGAAATCACGCCCCGTTCCGTCGTGGCTGCGGCCGTCGGCCCGGCGCCGCCGATCGGCGCCATCGGACCGCTCGACAATCGTGCCACCCGGTGGCGGGCCGTGGAACGCGTGCGTAGTGTCCGCGGGGTCGCGCGGTCCGCGCGGCGGCAACGAACGAGAGTACGGACAGCGTGTTGTTTCTGAACAGAATCCTCGCCGCGGCGGCCGCGGCGGTGATCGCATCGGTGCCGGTCGCCATGCCCGCCCTCGCGCAGCAGTCGCCGCAGACCGGGACCGAATACGCCCCGACGATGCTGGTACTGGACGCGTCGGGTTCGATGCTGGCGGCCGATCCCAGCGGCGGCACCAAGATGGACGCGGCCGAGAACGCTGTCCGCAGTTTCGTCACCGCGACGCCGGACAACGCGAGGGTCGGGCTTTCCGCCTACGGCACCGGAACCGGTAACTCGGACGCGGAGAAGACCGCGGGCTGCCAGGACGTGCAGATCCTGCAGCCGCCCGAAATCGTCGACAAACCGGCATTGATCGCGGCCACGGATGGGATCGTGCCTCGCGGGTACACCCCGATCGGTGCATCGCTACGGGCGGCGGCCGCCGCATTGCCGCAGGAGGGGCCGCGCTCGATCGTACTGGTCTCCGACGGCCTCGACACCTGCGCACCACCGGATCCCTGCGATGTCGCCCGTGAACTCAGCGCCCAGGGCAACGAGATCGTGATGCACGCCATCGGTTTCGGCGTCGACGATGCCTCGCGCGCACAGTTGACCTGTATCGCCCAGACCACCGGCGGTACCTACACCGATGCCGCCGACGGCGCGGCGCTCGAACAGGTGCTGCCCCGGGTCAGTGCCGTCGCCCTGCGCAGCTACGCTCCGGCCGGGCTGCCCCTCACCGGGGCACCGGACTACCGCGCGGCGCCGGTGGCCGAGCCCGGACAATATCTCGACGTGGTCCGGCAGAAGAAACCGCAGTACTACGCCGTGGATGTGCCCGACGGTGCGACCGCGTACTTCAGCGGTACGGTGTCGTTCCCCCGCGGCCGTGGCGACGCGTCCACGTCCAACAACCGGCTCGATCTGCGGGTCTACGGCGCCGAGGGCCAGGATTGCAACAGCCTCGACAGCGAGTTGGCAACCCGTTCCATCGACGGGGTGGCGCTGACGGTGAGCAGTGCCTGGCAGGGGGCCGTCGAAGCCGATTCCGGTAGCGCGGGAACGGGCAATTGCCGGGGCGGCGGCCGCTACTATTTCGCGCTCGAATGGGCACTTATAGCGGACGGTGCGCCGGGACAGCTGCCGATCGAACTGAATATCGGTGTGGAGCCGGCCGTCACCGATCCCGGTCCCGCGGCCGATCCGCAGCCGGTGGAGTTCAGCGCACCCACGACACCTGTCGTCCCGGTTGCCGGCGGCGGTTCGTTCAATGTCGCAGCAGATCTCCCGGGCCCGGGCCGCTATACCGATACCGTGCAGCGGGGCGAGTTCGTCTTCTACCGGGTGAAGGTGGACTGGGGCCAGGGGCTGGCCTACCGGGTGCGGTTCGGTAACAGCGCCGAGGAGGGCAGCGAGTACACCTCGAATATCGCGACCGCGCTCTACAACCCTTACCGTGCCGAACTCGACTCCGACACCACCTCCTACGCCGGCACCGAGAAAACCCTGCCGGTCAACGATCCGGCGCTGGCCACCGCCCCGATCCGCTACCTCAATCGAGATGAACGCGGCGAGGTCGCCGATCAGGCGGTGGCGGGCTGGCACTACATCGCGGTGAAACTGAGCCCGACGATCCACAGCACCCGCGCGGTCGCGCCCGTACCGGTCGAGCTGGAGGTCGCTGTCACCGGTGAGCCGGAACCCGGACCGAAGTACGCGGACGGCGATACCGTGGGCGAGGGAACATTCGGCGAGAAATCGAAGCAGGTGGCGGCCGGCGATTCGGCCCGGGAAGCCGGGGACAGCGGGATATCGCCGCTGGTGTGGGCTGTCATTGCAGCCGCCGCGGTGGTCGCGGTCGCCGCTTCCACCGGTGCGCTGCTACTGGCCCGCCGGCGCAACCACTAGCAGCGTCCGGCCGATGGCTGCATGGCGACCACGCTCCCGAATACGCCGGCGCCGCCCCCTTCGCGAAGGGGGCGGCGCCGCGTCGATGGTTTACCGCCGCGCTATTTGTCCGGGAACTTGAACTTGGAGAGATCGAAGTTCTCCAGACCGGGCGGCAGTTGGTCGAGGCCGGGCGGCATATTCGACAGGTCCGGCATACCGGCGCCGCCCGCGGGCATACCGGGCATCCCCGGGAAGCCGCCGCGCATCTTCGGCTGAGTGGGCCCGCGACCGCCCTTCTTGCCCTTCTTCCCCTTCTTGTTCTTGGTGCGCCGATTACCGCCCGGCATCCCCATCTGCCGGCCCATCGCGGTCATCATCTTGCGGGCCTCGAAGAACCGGTCGACCAGCTGGTTGACATCGGAGACCTGCACCCCGGACCCGTTGGCGATCCGCAACCGCCGGGATGCGTTGATGATCTTCGGGTTGTCCCGCTCCGCAGGAGTCATACCGCGGATGATGGCCTGGACGCGGTCGAGCTGTTTGTCGTCGACCTGTGCAAGGGCATCCTTCATCTGCCCGGCGCCCGGCAACATTCCGAGCAGGTTGCCGATGGGACCGAGCTTCCGGATCGCCAGCATCTGATCGAGGAAATCCTCGAGGGTGAGTTCACCGCTGCCGATCTTGCGCGCGGCATCCTCGGCCTGCTGCGCATCGTAGACCTGCTCGGCCTGCTCGATAAGGGTGAGCACATCGCCCATCCCGAGGATGCGGCCGGCCATGCGGTCGGGGTGGAAGACATCGAAATCTTCGAGCTTCTCACCGGTCGAGGCGAACATGATCGGCTCGCCGGTGACGTTGCGCACGCTCAGCGCCGCACCACCGCGGGCGTCACCGTCGAGTTTGGTGAGCACCACGCCGGTGAAGCCGACGCCGTCGCGGAATGCCTCGGCGGTCGAGACGGCGTCCTGACCGATCATGGCGTCGAGAACGAACAAGGTTTCGTCGGGTTTCACCGCGTCGCGGATGCCGGCAGCCTGCGCCATCAGTTCGGAGTCGATACCGAGCCGGCCTGCGGTGTCGACGATCACCACGTCGTACTGCCTGGCACGCGCCTCGGCGACGCCGGATTCGGCGACCGCGATCGGATCGGCCGCGGTGACCCCGAGCGCGTTCTCACCGCCGCCGATGGAGGTGCCGGGGTGAGGCGCGAATACCGGGACACCGGCCCGTTCGCCCACCACCTGCAACTGCGTAACCGCACCGGGACGCTGCAGATCGCAGGCCACCAGCAGCGGCTGGTGGCCCTGATCGCGCAGCCATTTGGCGAGCTTGCCGGCGAGAGTGGTCTTACCGGCGCCCTGCAGGCCGGCGAGCATTATCACCGTCGGCGGCGTCTTGGCCAGCGTCAGGCGCCGGGTCTCACCGCCGAGGATGGCGACGAGTTCCTCGTTGACGATCTTGACGACCTGCTGGGCCGGATTCAGCGCCGCGGAAACCTCGGCACCCTTCGCGCGTTCCTTGATCCGGGAGATGAACCCGCGGACCACCGGCAGCGCGACATCGGCCTCCAGCAGAGCCAGCCGGATCTCCCGGCAGGTGGCGTCGATATCGGCCGGCGACAGGCGTCCCTTACCGCGAAGGTCCTTCAGGGCACCGGTCAACCGGTCGGATAAAGATTCGAACACCTGGCGCGCTCCTGATCTCGAGTGACGTCACTGAGTCCCAGGGTAATGGGCGTCCCAGACTAGCGGGCGTCGCGGCGTGACTCCGCTCGCACCGTCGGTGCCCGCACTGTACTCGAGAAACCGGCGCCACACTCGAGAATACGAGGCTGCCGGGTTCAGCTCGCGGGGGTGGAGAAACCGCGCTGGTAGTCGTGCTGTTCCACGGCGACCAGGTAGGCCGCTTCCCGGCCGGTGAGGCCGAGTCCGCGGGCCAGGGAGTCCAGTTGCGACCAGTCGTCGTCCGGCGGGACGCCGGTGGTCGCGACGGCGGCGGCCACGGTCATGGCGGCCATCGCCTGGGGTTCGGTGAGCGTCCGCCCGGGTAGCCAGGTCACCACCCAGTAGGCGTCGCCCACACATCGGGCGATATGAGGGGTCATATCGCTGGTCATGATCGACGAGGTCACCACTTGGATTGCCACCGACCTGCTCCCCTCATGAGCGCGACAGCTGACTCCCGAATCGTAGGGGCCGGATCTCCCGCGACTCAGGACCCGTCAGCAACTGGAGGGCAATCGACGCTCAACGGTGACCTTGGACACACACACCCTGAGGCGTCCCCGCTCGGGCGGGCGCCTCAGGGCCGTTCCTGCTCCGGGGTTTTGCGCGGCGCCGGCTGCGGAACCTCCGCCAGGATCGCGGTTTCGATCGCCAACCGCCGCTGCGGACCGGAATCGTCGCCCAATTCCACGCAGAAGACATCGACCACGAACGATCCCATGGTCACCACCTTGGCCCAGCGCACATCGGCGCCCGCACCCGACAGTACGGCGGACAACCGGCACAGCAGGCCGATACGATCCTCCGCCCGTAACTGCAGGATGAACCGGCCCACGCCCTGGGTCGGTGTCCACAACAACCACGGTTCGGCCCGGGCGTAGCGGGCCGCGGCGGCCGTATCGCGTTCCCGTGCGGTGAGAACGGCACGCACATCGAGGTCACCGGCGATGGCGCGTTTGAGTTCCTGGCGTAGCAGCCCGGCATCCGGTGGTGACCCGAAGGCCGGTGTCACGACGAAGGTGTTGATCGCCGACTCCCCTGCCGCGCCGATCGACGCCGACAGCACCCGCAGCGAATGCAGTGCGAGCACACCGGCGGTATCGGCCAGCAAACCGGGGGTGTCCGGGGCGATCACGGTGGCGACGTAGGTGTATTTATCGTCGCCCTGGGATAATTCGACGTCCACTCCACCAGCAGCGGCGCGGGCGAGCAGCTCCTGCGGTACGGGTTCGGGCTCGGGCAGTTCCTCACCCGCCATCACGGTGCGGCAGCGCCGGACCAGTTCGCCGATCAGCGTCGCTTTCCAATCCCCCCAGACACCTGGTCCGGTGGCCAGCGAATCCGCTTCCGCCAGCGCATGCAACAGTTCCAGCCGCCGCGGATCGTGGTCCAGCGCATCCGCCACGTACTGCACGGTGGCCGGATCGTCGATATCACGATGGGTGGCCACATCGGGCAGTAGCAGATGGTGGCGCACCAGGGAGCTGAGAATTTCCACATCCGAGGGCCACAACCCCATCCGGCGGCCGATCTGGGTGGCGAGTTCGGCGCCGACCACACAGTGGTCCTCGGCGCGGCCCTTGCCGATATCGTGCAGCAGCGCACCGAGCGCCAGCAGATCGGGCCGGGCGACGCGGGTGCTCGACGCGCTCGAGTAGGCGACGGTCTCCACCGAATGGCGGTCCACGGTCCACACGTGCAGGGCGTCGCGCGGCGGCAGGTCACGCACCGCGCCCCATTCCGGAAGCAACCTGCCCCACAAGCCGGTACGGTCCAGCGCCTCCACCGCGTCGATCACCCCCCGGCCGGAACCGAGCAGCACCAGCAGATCGTTGAGAGCGTCTTTCGGCCACGGCTCGCGCAGCTCCGGGGCGTCCTCGGCCAGCCGGTTGAGGGTGGTCGCCGACATCGGCAGGCCGGATTGTGCGGACGCCGCCGCCACCCGCAGGATCAGGCCGGGATCGCGTTGCGGCCGGGCATCCCGGGCGAGCACCACCTCACCGGCATGTTCGACGACACCCTCGTCCAGGGGCCGCCGCACCGGCATTCGCCGCAGCCGCGCCAGCCCACGCCGCGGTAATGCATTGCCCGCGGTACGCAACCCGACGTCCACCGAATAGCCGACGGTGCGGGCCGCGTCGCTGAGGGTACGGGCGAGATCGAACCGGTCACCGATACGCAATGCCGCACCGATCTCGTCGGCGTCCTGGGCGCGGAGCTGGTCCCGGGCCCGGCCCGCGACCCGGTGCAGTTCGGTGCGAACGTCCAGGAGCCGACGGTGTGCCTGGGCCAGGCCACCACCCGGCGTCTCCGGTCCGAGGCCCGGCATGGCATCGGTGAGCTGTGCGATGGCCAGCGCGTCCAAGAGCTGGATATCGCGCAACCCGCCGCGGCCGCTCTTCAGATCCGGTTCGGTGCGGTGGGCGATCTGCCCGCTGCGGTCCCAGCGGGCGCGGACCCCGGTGAGCAGTTCGTCGTAGCGACCGCGGATACCGCGACGCCAATCCCTGCGGATACCGGCGATGATCCGGTCGCTCAGTTCGGGATTGCCTGCGATATGGCGGGCATCGAGCATCCCGAGCGCGGCGACCAGGTCATCGGCGGCGACTTTCAACGCCTGCGGCACCGTGCGCACACTGTGGTCGAGTTTGATGTGGGCGTCCCACAGCGGATACCACAGCCGGTCGGCAATTTCGGCGACCCGCTTCGGATCCATATCCTCGTGCAGCAGCACCAGATCCAGATCGGAGTAGGGCAGCATCTCGCGCCGGCCGAGCCCGCCCACGGCCATGATCGCCAGGCCGCTGTCCGGGGTTATCCCGACCTCGGTGCTCTTGCTGGTCAGCCACAACTCGTACAGGTCGACCAGTGCCGACCGCAGTGATTCGGCATCCAGGCGCGGATGCCGGGGGTGTCCGCCGCCGAGCAGCTGATCGCGGGCACGGACCAGATCGGCGGCGCCGTTCGACAGCTCCACAGCTTTACCCGCCGGTCCGGCGCCGGCCCGCCCCTGCTCCCTTTTCTGCCGGTCTTCATCCAACCGAACCACCACCCGTCACACAGGCGGCCCCGCCCCGACCGGAAACGGTGGGAGCGGGGCCGCTGTCGTTGTTTACATACACTCCACGCGCGTTGCGTTCTCGCGCGCTGCGGACGCGGCAGGTCCTATAGAGCGTCGGTGCCGCGTTCGCCGGTACGCACCCGGACGATCGTCTCGACCGGACTGACCCAGACCTTGCCGTCGCCGATCTTGCCGGTACGCGCGGCATCGACGATGAGATCGACGACCCGGTCCACCGAGGCATCGTCCACCACGACCTCGACCCGGACCTTCGGGACGAAATCCACCGAGTACTCGGCGCCGCGGTAGACCTCGGTATGGCCCTTCTGCCGGCCGTAGCCCTGGACCTCGCTCACGGTCATACCGAATACGCCCGCCTGTTCCAGGCCGGTTTTGACGTCTTCGAGCGTGAACGGTTTGACGATTGCGGTGATCAGTTTCATGGGGTTCATGCCTCCTTGCCGGCCGAACGAGCGGTTCCACCCAGTGCAGCGAAATCGTATGCGGTCTCCGCGTGTTCGGAGTCGTCCATACCAGTGGACTCCGCTTCGGCGTCGGCACGCAGACCGATCGTGAACTTGATCGCGTAGGCGATCGCCAAGGCAATCACGAAGGAATACGCGAGCACGGCAACCGCACCGAGCGTCTGCCGGCCCAGCAGCTCGAGATCACCGCCGTAGAACAGACCCGCGGCACCCGCGGGCGCTTCGGGAGCGGCGAACAAGCCGATCAGCACCGTGCCGAGAATACCGCCGACCATGTGGATACCTACGACATCGAGCGAATCGTCGTAACCGAATTTGAACTTCAGGCTCACCGCCAGCGCGCAGACCGCGCCGGCGATCACGCCGATGGCCAGCGCGCCCAGCACGTTGACCGATGTACAGGACGGAGTGATGGCGACCAGACCGGCGACGATGCCGGAGGCGGCACCGAGCGAGGTGGGCTTGCCGTCGCGGATCTTCTCGACCACGAGCCAGCCGATCATCGCGGCGGCAGTGGCGACCAGCGTGGTGACGAACGCGGCACCCGCGACACCGTCGGCAGCCACCGCGGAACCGGCGTTGAAACCGAACCAGCCGAACCACAGCAGCGCGGCACCCAGCATGACGAACGGCAGGTTGTGCGGCCGGAAGGGCGTCCTGGGCCAGCCGGCGCGTTTACCGACCACGATCGCCAAGGCGAGCGCGGCGGCACCGGAGTTGATATGCACGGCGGTACCACCGGCGAAGTCGATGGCCTCGACCTTCTCCATGATCCAGCCGCCACCCCAGACCCAGTGCGCGACCGGGAAGTACACCAGGGTGACCCAGATGGCGCTGAACGCCAGCCACGCGCCGAACTTCAGCCGGTCGGCGACCGCCCCGGAGATCAGTGCCACGGTGATGATCGCGAACATCGCCTGGAAGGCGACGAAAACGGTCGCCGGGATGGTCCCGAACAGCGGGACACCCGCCGATTCGTCGCCGAATCCGGCGATCAGCGTTTTCAGGCCGAAGAACTGACCGGGGTCACCGATCAACCCACCCTTGTCGGTCCCGAACGCGACCGAGAAGCCGAACAGTACCCAGAGCACGGTGACGACAGCCATCGCGCTGACGCTCATCATGATCATGTTGAGCACGTTCTTGCCCCGGACCATACCGCCGTAGAAGAACGCCAGGCCGGGTGTCATCAGCAGGACGAGCGCGGCGCTCGTCAATATCCATGCGGTATCGCCGGCATTGGGTGCCCCGATCACGGTTTCCACCAGTTACCTCCCTCATCTTCCGGCCCGCCGCCTGCGCGACTTCGGGCCCGCTAATGAAGGGTGCTCATTCGGTGTTTCCTCCGTGACGCTCCGGTGTTTCACCTACGTGAATGGATCACACCGGCATGTTTCGAATGTGTTGCCGCCGCCGTACCTGCTGCTCACTCCAGTCTGTGAGGCTGCTCCACCCGGCAGCGACCCGACCGTTCGTCAGGACTGCTGGACGCCGCCGGGCGAGCACGATCAACCGAGCAGCGCGTCCACGAAAGCCGCCGGTTCGAACGGAGCCAGATCGTCGGCGCCCTCGCCGAGACCGACGAGTTTGACCGGTACCCCGAGTTCGTGCTGGATCTGGAAGACGATTCCGCCCTTCGCGGTACCGTCCAGCTTCGTCAGCACCACACCGCTGATATCGACCACCTCGGCGAAGATCCGGGCCTGCATGAGCCCGTTCTGGCCGACGGTCGCATCCAGCACCAGCAGGACCTCGTCCACCGAGGCCTTCTTCTCCACCACCCGTTTCACCTTGCCGAGCTCGTCCATCAGCCCGGTCTTGGTGTGCAGGCGGCCGGCGGTATCGATGAGCACCGCGTCCACGCCGGAGTCGATACCGGAGGCCACCGCGTCGAAGGCCACCGCGGCAGGATCGGCGCCCTCCTTGCCGCGGACCGTATCCGCGCCGACCCGCTCACCCCAGGTCTGCAACTGGTCGGCCGCGGCGGCCCGGAAGGTGTCGGCCGCACCCAGCAGCACCCGGCGGCCGTCGGCGACCAGCACGCGGGCGAGTTTGCCGGTAGTCGTGGTCTTCCCCGTGCCGTTGACTCCGACGACGAGCAGGATCGACGGGTGATCGGGGTGCGGCAGGGCACGTACCGAACGGTCGAGTTCGGGCCGCAGCGATTCGATCAGCACATCGCGCAGGACAGCCCGCGCCTCATCGGCGGTGCGCACGCTACGTGCGGCCATTTCTTCCCGCAGCCGCTCCACGATGACGGTAGTGACGGCCGTGCCGATATCGGCCAGGACGAGCGTGTCCTCGACCTCTTCCCACGATTCCTCGTCGAGGTCGCCCCCACCGAGCAGGCCCAGCAGGCTTTTGCCGACCGCGTTCTGCGACCGCGACAGCCGGCCGCGCAGCCGGGTCAACCGGCCGGAGGTGGGGGCGATCTCCTCGACTTCGGGGACGAGATGGGCGCCGGCCGCGGTATCGGGCGCCGCCACCGGAGCTTCACCGGTGGCGGGTTCCGCCGGAGGTGCGGGCGGCGCGGTCTCGGTATCCGGTACGGCGGCGTGCGCTGCGGCAGCCGCACCACCGGCCTCCGGCGCGGTTGTCCCGGGTTCGGCGGAGGCCGGTGCCTCTGCCGCGGGGGGCGCAGTTGCGTCTGCCGCGGGCGGCACCGATATCCCTGCCGCGGGCGGCACCGATGTCCCTGCCGCAGACGAGAGGGACGTGTCTGCGGCGGGGGGCGTGGACGTCGTCTCGTCCGTCGCCGGTGCGGGCGTGCCGGCCACCGGCGGGGTGGCGGTCGCCGACTCCGCGGGCGCGGGGGTTCCGGTTTCGCCGGGCGCGGTGGTCGCGGGTGCCGCAGGCTTTCCGGTCTCGGGTGCCGCGGTCGTTCCGGTTTCCGGCGGCGGGGCCGTCTCGGGCTCCGGCGGTGCAGTGGGAGCGGAGGCCGCGGGAGCCCCGCCGCCCGGCGCTTCCGGCGCGGTGGTGGTCGCGGTGTCGACGGCATCCGGCAGCGGTACATCGGTGATACCGCGGCGGGGGGCGTCCCGCGGGATCGCCGCGTCGTCACCGATATGTGGCTGTCCCTCGGTATCCGTCCGCTCAGCGGGACTCGGGCGCGCGGGAGCCGCGGTGGCTCCCTGCCCGCCCTGACTGAAACTGAAACCGCCGGCCGCCTGGTACCCACCGGACCGGTCGGCCAGTTCCCCTTTCTCCGCCGGCGGGGTCAGCGAGACCCGGCCGCGTTTGTACCGGACGAAGCCGGCCACGAGCGCGACCAGCAGTACGGCGGCGATCGCTGCGATCAGAATCCAGGCTTGCGCACTCACACCGCCCATCCTTGCAGAGCCGGTCCGGGCTCCCACCGACCCCGCCCGGCCCGCGCGGCGGCCGGAGGCGGGCCCGCCCGTCCATACCCTGCACATTCCCTGCTCAGCCCAGCGAACACGACGGGTGAGATTTCTTGTCCTGCGGAAGTTCTCGCTACAGGCCAATAGGATCGGCGATGTGACCGATCGAAACGTGCTTGGGGGTCCGCTACAAGAGTGCGGCACCGATCCTCTGACCGGGTTCTACCGGGACGGCTGCTGCAGCACCGGCCCGGAGGATCTGGGCAGCCACACCGTGTGCACGGTCGTCACAGCCGAGTTCCTGGAGCACCAGGCATCCATCGGCAACGATCTGAGCACACCGCGTCCGGAGAACAATTTTCCCGGCCTGCAGCCGGGCGACCGATGGTGTGTGGTGGCGGTGCGCTGGTTGCACGCGCACGAGGACGGTGTCGCCGCGCCGGTGATTCTGGCGGCGACCCATGAGAATGCCCTGGAAGTGATATCGATGGAAATCCTGCGAAAATACGCGGTAGACGTACCCGACGACGTCAGCGACCTGCTGTGAGACAACGGACCGCCGCAACCGTGCCCCAGCGAAATCACGCCGGGGCGCCCGCGGAGGCCACATTCTGCCCGCGCAGGCGTTGCGAGATCACCTGGGTGATGCCGTCGCCGCGCATGCTGACACCGTAGAGGGCGTCGGCGATCTCCATGGTCGGCTTCTGGTGGGTGATGACGATCAGCTGACTCTTCTCGCGCAGCTGTTCGAACAGCCCGATGAGGCGGCGCAGGTTGGTGTCGTCGAGCGCGGCCTCCACCTCGTCCATGACATAGAACGGTGAAGGCCGCGCGCGGAAGATGGCGACCAGCAGCGCCACCGCGGTCAGCGATTTCTCGCCACCGGACAGCAACGACAACCGCTTGACCTTCTTTCCGGGCGGCCGCGCCTCCACCTCGATACCGGTCGTGAGCATATCGCCGGGGTCGGTGAGCAGCAGCCGGCCTTCGCCGCCCGGGAAGAGCGCCGAGAAGACCTGGACGAACTCCCGTTCCACATCGGCGTAGGCGTCGGTGAAGACCTGCAGGATGCGATCGTCCACCTCGGCCACCACGTCCAGCAGGTCCTGGCGGGCTTTCTTGACGTCCTCGAGCTGCGTCGCCAGGAAGTTGTAGCGTTCCTCCAGTGCCGCGAACTCCTCCAGCGCCAGCGGGTTCACCTTGCCGAGGGTGGCCAGATCCTTCTCGGCCCGTTTCGCGCGACGCTCCTGCGAAGCCCGATCGAACGGCATCGGCGCCGGTGCGGTGACCTGTTCACCGCGCTCCTTGGCCTGCTCGTATTCGCGTAGCTCCAGCTCGCTGGGCGGGAGCGCGATATCGGGTCCGTATTCGGCGATCAGATCGTCGAGCGCGATACCGAACTGCTCCCCGATATTCGCCTCGAGCTGTTCGATCCGCAGTGCGGCCTGCGCTTTGGCGACCTCGTCGCGGTGCACCGCATCGGTGAGCTGCCCGAGCTGGGTACTCAACGCCCGTACCCGCTCCTTGATCTGGTCTACCGTGGTCGCGCATTCGGTGCGCCGGCGCACCAGGTCGTCCCGCCGGGTAGCGGCAGCGGCCACCACCTGCTCCAATTCGGCGGACAATTCCGTTCCGGATTCGCCGACCGCAGCAGCCACGTGGGCCGCGCGGCGGCGGGCGGCCTGAGCACGTTCGGCGCGGGCCCGGGCCTCGCGTTCGGTACGGGCGGAACGGCGCAGCGTTTCTGCTTTACCGCGCACCGATTCGGCACGTTCCTCGGCGGTCCGCACCGCCAGCCGTGCCTCCACCTCCATGGCTCGGGCCTCGGCCAGCGCCGCGGCGGCTTCTTCCCGGGCCAGCGCGGCGGCCTCGGTACCGGCGGTGCCGACCGCATCGCCGTCGGTATCGGCCTGCTCCAGCTCGGCGCGGTGGAGCCGGTCCTCCAGGTCGGCGAGCGCGGTGACGGCCTCTTCCCGTGAGGTCTCGGCGGCGGCCCGCTGTTCGATGAGGCGTTCGGATTCGGTAGTCGCGGTTCGCGCGGCCGCGCCGAGCCGGCCGAGCCGTTCGTAGATGCTGTTGAGCGCCTGGTCCGATTCGTGCAGCGCCAGCAGCGCCTGGTCCACCGCGTCCTTGCGGTCGGCCTGTTCCTCCAGTGCCCCGGACAGGCTCGCTTCGAGTTCTTCGGCATGCCGCTGCGCGGCCCGCAGTTCCGCTTCGGCGGTGTCGATTTCGGCCTGGACCTCGAGGCGGCTGGGCGCGCGGTCGGATCCACCGACCAGCCAGCCGGTTCCGGCCAGATCGCCTTCCCGGGTCACCACCCGTAGCTCCGGACGTGCGGCCAGTACTTCCGCGGCGCGGTCCAGATCGTCGACGACCACGACCCGGCTCGTCAACGCGAGTACCGCCGCACGTAGCGAATCGGGGTAATTCACGACGTCGACCAGGCGGCGCGCCCCCGCGGGCAGTTCGTCCGCGTCGATCCCGGTATCCGCGGCGACACCCTCGTAGACCAGTGCGGCCCGGCCCGCATCGGCCTTCCCGAGCGCCCGCACGGCACCGACCGCGGTATCAGCGGTATCGGCGACCACCGCCTCCGCGACCGGCCCCAGCACCGCCGCGACCGCGGCCTCGTACCCGGCGTGCACGCCGAGCAGTTCGGACAGCGGGCCCAGCAGACCGGCCGGCTGGTGCTCGGTCAGCCAGGCCGCGCCGTCGCGGCTGGCGAGGTTCATGCCGAGCGCTTCGATCCGCGCCGTCAGCGAGGCGACCCGCCGCCCCGCGTCGCGGTCCTCGGCACGCAGTTCGGTGACCCGGTGATCGGCGAGGTCGAGGGCCTCTACGGCATGTTCGTGCTGGGCGTCGAGCCCGGCTTCCCCGGCATCGAGTTCGGCCAGTTCGTCCTGCACGGCGTCGTATTCACGCTGAGCTTCCTCGCCCCGGGTCCGCGCCTGGGTGAGGGCGGTGGTCAAGCGGACGATCTCGGTGTCGATGGATTGTGCTTTGGTGCGCAGGTTCTCGACCTGTCCCGATAACCGGACCAGTCCCTCGCGGCGGTCGGCGATGGCCCGCACAGCGGCCAGATGCGCCTGTTCGGCCGCCTTGGCTTCGTGTTCCCGTTCGGCGAGCCCGTCGCGGGCGGCTTCGAGGGTCTCCGTGGCCATTTCGACCGCTTCGCGGAGTTCGGCCTCTTCGGCTTCCACCCGGTCCGCTTCGGCTTCGAGCTGGTCGGGGTCGCGACCGGTATTCGCCGCGGGGGCGGTATCCAGATGGCGGGCGCGATCGTTCGCGATCCGGGTGGTGGCGTTGACACGTTCGGCCAGGGCGGACAGCTGGAACCACAACTGGCCTGCCGCGTCGGCGCCGGGAGTGAGCCGGGAGAGTTCGAACTCCTGCTGGGCGAGGGCCGCATTGGCCGCGTCGAGTTCGCTCTGCACGGTGATCTGCTGTTCCCGCGCGTAGGCTTCTTTGCTTTCCTGGCTCTGCAGCTCGGCCCGCCGGGTGACCAGATCGTCGGCCGCCAATCGCAGCCGGGCATCGCGCAGATCGGCCTGGACGGTCTGCGCGCGGCGCGCCACCTCCGCCTGGCGGCCGAGCGGTTTGAGCTGGCGGCGCAGTTCGGTGGTGAGATCAGTGAGGCGAGCCAGATTAGCCTGCATGGCGTCCAGTTTCCGGACGGCTTTTTCTTTCCGTTTGCGGTGTTTGAGGACGCCCGCTGCTTCTTCGATGAAGGCGCGCCGGTCTTCCGGTCGCGATTCCAGGATCGCCGAGAGCTGTCCCTGACCGACGATCACATGCATTTCGCGGCCGATGCCGGAATCGCTGAGCAGTTCCTGGACATCCATCAACCGGCACGAATTGCCGTTGATCTCGTATTCGCCCGCGCCGTCGCGGAACATCCGGCGGGTGAGGGAGACTTCGGCGTAATCGATGGGCAGGGCACCGTCGGAGTTGTCGATGGTGAGCGTGACCTCGGCCCGCCCGAGCGCGGCGCGGCCGGAGGTACCGGCGAAGATGACATCCTGCATCTTGCCGCCGCGTAGTGCTTTGGCGCCCTGTTCGCCCATGACCCAGGTGAGCGCGTCGACGACGTTGGATTTACCCGAACCGTTCGGCCCCACGACGCAGGTGATGCCGGGTTCGAACCGCAGTGTCGTCGCGGACGCGAAGGATTTGAACCCCTTCAACGTCAAGCTCTTCAGATGCAACGCCGACGACCCTTTCCGCCTCCACGTACTGTCCGCCTCGCTCAGGCCGATCAGCCATGCTATAGGGCCGCAGCGAGATAACCCCATCCGGCGCACCGGAGGTGACCGATCGGCAGCGGGTGATGGCGGCACGGTTGCCGAGGGCGGCCCGCACCGTAGCCCGGTGGTTCCGCCGACCGGATACCACCGAGGCTACCGGGCGTTATACCTTTCGACGATGGCAGCGGCCGGCCTCGATTCCGGTTGCCGCACGCACTGCCAGCACGGCACCCCAGGGGCCGATGACCCATATGGGCCAGAAATAGGTGAACACTCCGGCACCCAGTGAGATCGCCGCCCAGATCACCAGTACCAGCACACTGACACCCAGCCACGCGCCGCCCTCGATCCGCTGCCAGATCGGGAACCGCGACCGCGATCCCTGCGCGGACGAGGCGGGGCCGGGAGCCGGCTTCAGCTCGGGCAGGTCCGCCAGCACACCTTGAAGGTCCTCGCGCGTGGCGCTCCGGTACACCTGCGCTACCCGCTCGTCGTATTCGGCGAGGTCGATCCTGCCGTCGCCCAGATGCCGGCCCAGCTCCCGCACGAATCGATCGCGTTCGGCATCCGAGGCGCGGATGCCCGCCGAGATCTCCATAGCGCTCCCCTTACGTCGAACCACACTCCACTGTGGAATAAACCGATAGTGCTACTCCCACTGTGGAATGTCAAGGCCGTCTGGGCTCATGCCCGACGCACCCCGCTACCCGGAAGGACCCGAACAGGCCCGGCCATGGACAGCAGGAGCAGCGGCAAGCGATACCCGGCACCGCGATCGACGTACGGGGTCGACTCTGTCTCCGACGGAGGCGCCGGCCGCTCACAGATGTGGCGGTAGGGTCGGCGCGGAAAGCACCGCCTCGCGGAACAGCCGGCCGCCCCTTATCGCTCCAGCAAACCCGGTAGCCCGCCCCGAGCCGGCTCCCGGTCCTCCGCCACCAGATCCACCCGGCCGGACGTCGCCCGAGAACGCAGCCGGCAGTCCGGCCACCGTGCGCAGGGCCACCACACGCACCCAGCCATCGGTCGCTCACCCATGTGGCAGCAGCGCCGGCCCGGAAAGCACCCTCGCCGCGCAGCCGGCCGGCCCTATCTCTCCACGAAACCCTGCAACCCGCCCCGGATCGACTCCCAGTTCTCCACCACCAGATCCACCCGGCCGGGTGCCGCCGGCGAACGCAGCAGCGCCAACAGCTCGGCCACCGCGCGGCGCGGCCCTTCGGCCACCACATGCACCCTGCCGTCGGGCGCATTGGTGGCATGCCCGGTGAGCCCGAGTTGCAATGCCCGCGACCGGGTCCACCAGCGGAAACCCACGCCCTGCACGTATCCGTGCACCCAGGCGCTCAGCCGCACCGGATCGTTCGCCGACTGCGCCGCCGCATCGTCCGCCGCCATGATCAGTCGACCGTATCGATCTCGAAGGACAGCGTCACCTTGCTACCCGCCTTCAATGTCCGGCCCACGGTGCACACCTTGTCGATCGCTCGCTGCACCGTCACCAGCAGCCGCTCGCGGGCGGCCTCGTCGAGTTCGCTGAGATCGAGTTCGAATACCTCGTCCAGCTGCGGGTACACCTCGTTCTCGCGATCCGCGGCACCGGACACCCGGATGGTGGCGTCGTAGTCGTCGCCGAGCCGGCGCGACAGCGGGAAATCCGAGCTCATCCCCGAGCAGGCGGCCAGCGCGATCTTCAGGAGTTCACCGGGTGTGAACACGCCGGGAACGCTTTCGGACCCGATCAGAACCTCCGCGCCGCGTGAACTGCGCCCGGTATAGCGCCTGGTCCCCGTACGCTCGACCCACAGTGTGGTCGGGCCCGAGGGTGCGCCGGCCGGCGCCGCGGCGGCGGCCGCAGTGGTGGTGTCATCAGCCATGGTTGCGATCCTGCCACCCACCGTCCGGGCCGCGTGCACCCGTCCGCGACCGGCGGGGATCAGCCGCGGCGCGACCGCCGCGCGGTCACCCGGACCGGCCGCTTCGGCCGGTCCTCCAGTATCAGGGCGAGAAGCCGCAGCAACAGCAGGCCGACGAGGAATCCGGCGATCAACGTCGGTGTCACCAGGGACATGGCAGTCCTTCCGTTCCGCATCACGCGGCCGTACCGGCCGCGTACCGGCCGGTACGGCCGGTATCTCCGGCCGTACGCACGGGCGGTGCGCTGGAAAAACTACCCCTCCGGACAGCCCGGAAACCCGTTGCTTGCGCGATCTTTACGCCGGTATTCCAGCCCCCTGATCACACGTGGACCGCGCTCCTGTTCACCGATACGGGTGACATCCCGAGGCGTCGGCAAGCTCCGCACATGGAAGATTCCCGTACCGGCGGATCACGTCCTGACCGCCCTCTCGCATCAGGAATCGCACGAAGCTCGCGCCGATCGATCCGGGCGCGAAATCGCCGTACGAGTACGCGTACTCCACGCCCCAGAACGGGTAGGTCCGTTCCGCGGCCGCCTCTCGCGTCGCAGGCCGGCCGCCGATCGTCACGCGCACCACGCCCGCGGCATCCGCCGCGTCCGCGGCTTCGCTGTATCCGACGGCACCCGGTATCCCGGCGACCTCGTCGAGGACATCTCCGGTGGTCAAGGTCTGGCAGCGTCCGGGTTCGCCGCCGCGCGCGAGCTCGTTGCAGGTGATACCGGGTTCGGGTGGCTGCCCGGTGTCCAGCAACCGGGTCTCGAAATTCCAGCGGGTCCCGGATCCGGCGTAGCGATTGACGACCCGCACCGGCAGATCGGCGCCGCCGACTGCCCGCCAGTTGGTGACCCTGCCGAGGAACAGATCCCGGATCTGCTCGACCGTGAGGTCGCTGACCCCCGTTTTCGGGTGGACAACCACGGTGAACAGCGAGAGCGCCAGCGGCCGCTGCACCAGCGCAGGGAAGTCGGCGCCCTTGGGACCGTCACCGATCGCCAGCAGTGCGCCGTCGGCACCGCGCGCGTCGTCGACCCGCGTCATCCCGCGTTCACTGCCCTCGAACTCGTAACCGATAGCCGAACCCGGGCACGTACGTTCGTAGAGCTCGCCCGCTTCCTCGACCACCCGCGCGAAGGCGGTCGACCCCACCACTGTGAGCCGCCCCGTGGCGCAACCGCTCGGCGCGGCCTCGGATTCGACGATATCGAGCACCGCCATCGCCGCGATCACGGTGACGAGGAACCCGATCAGCACGAGCATGAGCAGTGACGCCCCGGAACGGCCCTGGGTTTTGGTGATCCCGCCGCCGGTGACCACGCCCTGCATCGTGGGCTCGGGATAGTCGCCGGCACCGGCAGTCCGTTCCAGGGTCGCCAGAATCTTGTAGTGATCCGACCGGTTCAACGGAACCTTCGGCAGATCGATGACACCGATATCCTGGCCCGCCAGTTCACGGTGACCGAACCCCGAATCCGGTTCGAAACAGACTGCCAGCCCCGGATTGCTCAGCTCGGTGACCGCCATTCCGATCACCCGCCGCTGCGGAAAGTGCAGATGTAATCCGGCCTGACCATTCTGCCCGGTCACGTAGTCGGTGGCATCGATGGTGGTGGCGCCGTGGTTTTCGATCCGCACCAGCACGACCGACAGATCTTGCAGGTTACGTTCGGCCCCCTCGGCGGTTTGCCGTAACTGCCGCAAAGCCCCGGCGTGCCCGGATTCCGCTTCACCGGTGACCGGCGTATCCATCTGCACCCGCCAGCCGAGCCGTTTACGGCCGACGAAAACGAACTCCCAGACGAAGGCGCCCACCGGGATCGCGATACCGGCGAGCGGAAGTACGAAACCGAACAGAAGTTCACCCACCGGCCGATACCACCCCTGATTCCTCCATCGGTCACCATCTTCGGCCAACCGAACGGCCGAACCCCCTCGGCCCGAGGGGTGTTCGCACACCATTCACCCCGGCGTCATCGACCTCCGCCGGGGCAACCGCGGAATCCCCCCGAATACCCGACGCCCATGACCTCGTTCAGCCGGTGACGACGATGTCACCGGCACCGTGGCCGGTCATGAAGGCCAGCAGCCGCCGGGCCTCTTCCTCTACGAGAGCGCGCTGGTCTGCGGCAAACCCGTACCAGGGCTCGATGTGCAATGCCGAGTCCCGCAACGACCACCTGCCGTGCACGAAACCGTCCACCAGATACACCGGGACCCCGGCCGAGGCCTCGCGGGAGGTCCGCCGCCGGTCTTCGTCGGCGATGATCCGCCGCCGGTCCCGGTAACCGAGCAGCGCGTTGTCGAATGCGGGCAGGAAACGCACCGGTACAGGAAGTTCCGGATCGGCGAGCGGCGCGTCGGGCAGATCGAGCAGTTCCGCTCCCTCAGCACGGCGCAGCACCCGCAGCCGTGGACGCAGCGGGTCGACGACCTCACCGAGCCGGGTGAGACCCGACCAGGCCTGGATATCGGCAACGCTCGCCGGGCCGAATGCCGCGAGATAACGCAGGATCATCGTCGGCGGATCGGCCGGACCGAGCGGTGCGCCGATCCACTCCTCGGCGGGACCGACCGTGACATAGCGGTTTCGCCAACGCCCCCACTCCCCCGTTTCGGCCCCGTGTGCCATCGGGACCAGCACCTCGACCGCCTCCGCCAGCCTGCGTGTATGGCGCTGCGGAAAATGCTCGGCCAGCAGCCTTCCGAGGTCGCCGCGCGACATCCGCCGGCCCGCCAGCACTTCCCGGCCGGACGCGGCCAATTCGGGCAACTCGATACCGTCGATCTCGTCGCGGTAGTAGGCGGTGTTGAGCGCCCCCGCGATATACGCCTGGACCGTAGGGCGCAACCAGCGGAAATCCTCGGCAGTACTGAGATGTACGGTGCGCCGGATCGTGGTGGACCGGACGAGTTTCCGGTCGTGCATCAGCGTGGCGAGTTCCTTATGATCGAACCGCTCCAACCGGGACCACGCTCCGATATAAGGCCAATTCGGCTCTTGTCCCTGCACTGCTACCAGGTGCCGGATCAGCTCGTAGGGCGTGAGGTCCGTCCGGGCCGCCAGATGCTGGCGTACCAGCAGGGTCCGGTTCAAGGTGCGCAGTGACAGTTCCCGCATACCGGGCATTATCGCGGTCGGCACCGACAGGCACCGCCGGCCGGGACGCGCACGTTACCGGCTCGGCCGCGATCCCCTTGGCGACTCGGCCACAAGGTCACCAAGACACCGCAGCGACTGGCCGGCGACAGGGGGCGCACGTATCACCAGCGGCTCAGGCACCACCCGACCGCGTCCATTCCAGAAGCTCATCCACCGACCGGGTATTGATGATCCGGCCGGGAGCAACCTCGCAGGCCACCGCGCGAGCACACCCGTACCCCTGCCAGTCCAGCTGTCCCGGCGCGTGGGCATCGGTATCGACCGCGAATTCGCACCCCATCTCGAGCGCGAGCCTGATCAACCGCTCCGGCGGATCCTGACGCTCCGGCCGGCTGTTGATCTCGACCGCCGTACCGTAGCGACGGCAGGCCTCGAAGACGATCTCGGCGTCGAAATCCGATTCCGGCCGCGTCCCCCGGCCGCCCTCGACCAGCCGTCCCGTGCAGTGCCCGAGGACATCCACATGCGGGTTCGCCACCGCGTACACCATGCGCCGCGTCATCGTGTCCCGGTCGTCGCGCAGCCGGGAATGCACGCTGGCGACGACGATATCGAGTTCGGCGAGCAGATCGGCGTCCTGGTCCAGGCTGCCGTCGTCGAGGATATCGACCTCGATTCCGGTGAGTATCCGGAACGGGGCCAGTTCGGCATTCACTTCGGCGACCACGTCGAGCTGGCGGCGCAACCGTTGCGCGGAAAGGCCGTTCGCGACGGTGAGTCGCGGCGAATGATCGGTCAGCGCACAATACTCGTGCCCGAGAGCGGCCGCGCAACCCATCATTTCGGCGATCGGGCTACCCCCGTCGGACCAGTCCGAATGGGTGTGCAGGTCACCGCGCAATCGCGTGCGCAGCTCGGCGCCCGCGGCCCCGATCGGCCGCGCCGCGGCCCGCAACTCGGCGAGGTAACGCGGGACGATTCCTTCGCAGGCCTCCTCGATCACGGCCGCGGTTTTCGGGCCGATCCCGGCGAGCTCCTGCCAATTCCGGGCAGACCGGCGCCGCCGCACCTCCTCGTCGCCGAGACCGGCGACGATATCGGCGGCCCGCCGGTACGCCTTGACGCGGTGCGTTTTCTCGCGCCCTCGTTCGAGCCAGAACCCGATCTCGCGTAGCGCCGCCACCGGCCCCGGCGCGGGCCGTCCGCTGGATTCGGGCGCGTCGCCGGACACCGGTCAGCGCGCCTTGCCGTACTTGACGAAGGCAACCCCGTCGTCGAAGACCTGGCTGGTGATGACACGGAATTCCAAAGGCTCGGGCAGTCGCGGACCACTACCGAACAGCGGCCGTCCTCGCCCCAGCACGATCGGATGCAGTTTGAGGAAGACCTGATCGATCTCGGGCAGCAGCTCCTGGGCCAGCCGACCGCCGCCGCACAACCAGATCCCGGGCCCTTGCTCGCGTTTGAGTGCACGCACTCGGGCCAGCGGATCGGCGCCGATGAGTTCCACGGCCGGATCCGGGCGTGCGGTGAGCGTGGTGGACACCACGAACTGGCGCAGATGCGCGTACGGGTTGGTTGTCCCGGTACGCACCCCGAAATCGTAGGTTTTGCGGCCCATGATCACGGTATCGAAGTTGGCATTGCGCGCACCGATGCCGAGGGTCCGGCGTACTTCGGACGGCACGGTCTCCGGATACTGCGCGGTGATCGTGCGGCTGTGGTCGCCGCCGACCGGGAAGAAATCGACAGCACCGTCTTCGGTGGCGATGAACCCGTCGATCGTAGCGGCGACGAAGTAGGTGAGCTTGCGCATGGCATCCTTCCCGGGCCGACCGGTCGACCGATCTTGCCCGGAAAACCGTAACCCGTCGCCGGGCGCCGCCGCGAGAGATCTACACCGTGGTTTTGCGGCGTCGCGCCGGAGGTTGACACCGAGGACACGAAAAGGAGGAGCGATTCATGAACTTCTCCCGGACGATCGCCGCACCGCAGCGCGGGCAGGGCCGGTCACCGCGCCCGTACACCGCCAGGACCCGCTCGAAATAGCCGGACTCGACACGTTTGTGACGCTCATGAATGGCCAGTCGAATGAGCACTCAACTCGCCATTCGATCGCGATTCGACTCCCTCTATGGGTGCGACCCCGGCACGCCCGCCCGGTCGTCGGCGCTGCCCAGGTCTGGTGCCAGCTCATGCTCGAGACGCTCGCCGACCCCGATGCGCCCTGGCAACGCTCGACATCGTGGTCGGGGCAAAGTAAACCCTGGAGACATCGCTGCGAGGAGCGAGGGGCCATCCGGGGTGTTCGTAAACAACAATGCCAGACGAGAAAAAAACGGCGCAGCATCGCCATCGGCGACAGGCAGGCGGAGGACACAGTGACGGATCCGCCTCACCGCGCGTCCGTCGAGCGCTACGTCACCCAGGCGTGCCGTGGACCGTAGCTCGCCGAAGTCGCTGAAGACTACGTTCGCGCCGAGGGCGAACAATCGCATACCGATTGGTCGGCACAACCAGCTGGACGGCTTGTTACGGTAGCCTGTGCATATGGACGCAGTCTCAGATCCCGAGCGTCAGACGCGCAATGCCGAGCGCACTCGAGCCGCTGTGCTGTCTGCTGCGGCGCATGCGTTCACGGAGAAGGGGACGGGGGTGTCCCTTGCGTCAATCGCGAAGGATGCCGGGGTCTCCAAGGGCGGGCTGCTACATCACTTCCCGACTCGTGAGGCGCTCATCGTGGCGCTGGTCGATGATGCGAATCGTCGGTTCCGTGCCACGGTCCAGTCGCATCTGGACCTGTCGGAGAATCAGCCGGGAAAGATGCTGCGCGCCTACGTCCGTGCTCTGTGTTCGGGGGCAGAGGAGACGGTGGAGTACTTCACGTCGGCCCCGTCCTGGGTGGGTGTGTACGACATTCCCGAGGTCGCGGAGCTCTCCCGGGCCGACGAACTGTGGTGGACCGAGCAGTTCGCGATCGACGGCTTGGCGCAAGATCGCATCTTCCTGGTGCGACGGGCGGCGGAAGGGCTCGCAGCAGCGATGGCATACGGCGGCCGGCCCGCGGACGAGGTGGCCGCCCAGCGTGAGCTCCTGCTGTCGCTCACGCTGGGCGGCCACCTGTCGGCCTGATTCAGAGGCGGCCCTCGAGGCGGGTGACCACCTCGGTGGCGGCGCGTTGCCCGGACAGGATCGCGCCGTTCATGGTGCCGGAGAACTGGTCTGCTGTCTCGGATCCTGCCCAGTGGATGCGTCCGACCGGTTCATGCAGGTAGGGGCCGAAGCCGGTCCACGCTTTCGGCCCGACGGCGGGGTTCGGCCCACCGGGGGCGAAGCTGTCGTTGCCCCAGGAGAAGTCGGTGTAGTCGATGATGTTTCGCGCCCGGTCTCCGTAGAGATGGGCGAGGTGGTCGATGACGCGTCGCCTGCGCTCGAACGGAGGGTGTGCATCGAATCCGCGGCCGTCACAGAAGGCCATGAGGATGCCGGGGCCGGCTGGGTCGGGGCTGACGTCGAAGGTGAGGAAGACGGTGTCGTCGTCGGACATGCCTTCGCCGGACAGTCCGTGGTCGCGCCAGAACGGGTGGTCGTAGGCGACGAATGCCTTGCTGAGCGCGCCCAGTCGCCAGCTGCGGGCGAGCCCGTAGTGGTGATCCGGCAGGGTCGGTGAAAATTCGATGGCGGCACGGTGCATCGGGGAGGCCGTGACGATGACGTAGCGGGCACAGATGCGATGCGTCCTGGACTCGACGACGACGCGATCGTCGTCGGTGGTGATGTGTTCAACGGCGGAGTCGACCAGCACACGAGGGACGTCGATACCGGCGGCCGCCTTCTCGACGGAGGCATCGGGATGTGTGTACGAGTCCACGGCATCGGCCAGCCCCCTCGCGAGGCGGTGCGCGGTGCCGAGGAAGCGGTCCTGCTGGTCACCGCCCTCGACGGCGAGCATATGCGCGAGCCCGCCGAGCGTCTTGATGTAGCGCATCACGTTGAACAGCGATACGTCGGATGGGGGTGCTCCCCAATGCACTAGGCAGACCATGCGCATGAACGAACGGGTCTGTTTCAGGGCCCGCTGCCGTCGCAGCCATTCTCCGAACGACATCGCATCCCACCGTTCCGCCCTCACGTGCTCCCAGGAGCGTTCGACCGGCATCTCGTCGACGCACTTCTGCAGGACGCTCATGACGCGGGCGATATCGGCCATGACCCATGGGGCGAGGGCGATGAGGCTCTCGACCCGGCGCTTCCCGCCGAGCGAGATCACGCCTTTGCCCTGGTGGAACTGGGGAACGAGCTCAATGCCGAGGCGAGCGGCCAGCGCGTGCACTTCATCGTGGTCGGGAGCGACCCAGGTGGCTCCGGCATCGACGGGCACATCTGCAATCTCGGTCGTGCGGATACGACCGCCGACACGGTCACGTCCTTCTAGGACGACGACCTCGTAGCCAGCCCGGATGAGCTGGTCGGCAGAGGTCAGACCGGACAGGCCGGCCCCCACGATGACGACGTCAGCCGTGCGATCGGTGGCGGTGTTCATGAGTTCTCCGTTCGTCTTCTGCCGTTCGCGTGCCGTCTGGGTGCCCGAGCGGCGCGCTCAGGTGCGGGTGGTGCAGTGATCCGTGTGTCGGTGTAGACGCGCTCAGGGACGTCCCTCCGCCTGACGACGAGAGCCGCTGCCGCCAAGGACAGGTCCGCGGTGACGCGTTGGGCGACGCTGTGAGAGGTCGCGCGTTCGACCAGTCCTGCGGTGAGCAGCTGCGCCGATCGCGCAAACGGTCGCACCCGTCGCGCGTAGCGCGTGGCGGCAATCGCAACGCTGTCGGGGGTACCCCAGCACCGCACGTGCCGCGATGAGCAGCTCCGGCGTCGGTACGAACGCCGCAGCAAGGGAGGACAGGCCGAAGCCGACCGAACCGATCATCAGCAACCGCTTGCGGCCGATTCGATCGGCCAGGTTCCCCGTCACCACCAGCAACCCGGCCAGAGCGAAGGAATAGATGTCGCCGATCCACAGGACCTGCGTCGACGACGGGTCGAGGTCAGCGGTCAGCGCGGGAATCGCCAGAGCGAGCACCGTGCCGTCGATCGCGAGCAGCAGCACCGCCGGCGTGAGGATCCCGAGCCCCGCCCAGGTACGGGCCGGACTGGCTCGAGTGGTGTACGCGGTGACCATACCGCCACTCTACGGACCAAATGGTCGGCTCAGCAAACCTTATGGATGGGCGTGGGGCCCGAGGTCGCCGTAGAGACCGTCCGTCCGGCCATTGAAGGGCACTTCCGTGCTTGCCCTCGAACATGGTCGTCGAACGAGGCTGGTTCTGGTCCGCTCGATTGCCGGTGCGTCCTCCATCGTCGATGTCCCGAGTCTGCAGTGGGTGCCGGCCATGTCCTGTAAAGGTGTCCAGCGCACGGTCAGCTATTAAGATCGAGGCAATGCCCGCGTCCTGCGGATGGATGCCCCGGACGTCTCGGCTCCGCACAGGTCACCGTCCTTGCACACGCCCGGTCCATCTGGACTTCACGTACAGCGTGTCGAAGCTGGGCCTGCCCGGCAGCACTATGCTGCGATCAGGTGCGTGGACGGGCCGAGCAGCAAACTAACGTTTTCGCTGGCAGGATGGGCAGAAGTAGCTCGAGCGATTCATGAAACGCTCCCGCGCAATCAGGGTGCCGCAACGGTGGCACGGCTGCCCTTCGCGGCCATAGCTTGCCAAAGCGCGTTCGAAGTAGCCGGATTCGCCGTTGACATTCACATACAACGCGTCGAACGAGGTGCCGCCCGCGGCCAGCGCATCGTTCATCACCGCCGCGGCCTCGGTCAGTAGCCGCCGTAACACCGGCCTGGTGAGTCCGGCTGCTGTCCGGCCACCGTGGACCTGCGCCCGCCACAGGGCCTCGTCGGCGTAGATATTGCCGATACCGGAAACAACGGTCTGGTCCAGGAGTACCCGTTTGATCTCGGTCTGCTTGGTCCGCAACACCGCGACCACCCGCTCGGCATCGAAACGCGGATCGAGCGGATCGCGGGCGATATGGGCCAGCAGATCGGGCAGCAGATCACCGTCCACGTCCACCAGCGGTGCCAGCACCCAGCCGCCGAACGTGCGCTGATCGACGAACCGCAACTCCCGGCCGTCGTCGAGGGTCGCCCGGATATGCGCGTGCTTCTCGACCGGCGTGCCGGTCGGCTGCACCAGCATCTGCCCGCTCATCCCCAGGTGGACGACGAGCGCGGTATCGGCGGGATCGCCCGCGGGTTCGTCGAAGGTCAGCCACAGGTATTTACCGCGGCGCCGGGCCGCGGCTACCGTCAGGCCGGTCAGCTGAGCCGCCATATCGGCGGCACCTGCCGCATGCCGCCGCACCGAACGCGGATGCGTGACGGTGACCGATTCCACGGTCCGGCCGCACAGATGTTCGGCCAGACCGCGGCGAACGACCTCGACCTCGGGAAGCTCGGGCACCTCAGGATTCGCCGGTCAATGCGCGGTAGGCGGCGCCCGCCGCCTTCTGCTCCGCTTCCTTCTTCGACCGTCCGATTCCCTGCCCGTAGGCATCGCCGGCGATCACGGTGGTCGCGGTGAACTCTTTGTCGTGGTCGGGCCCGGTGGAGGTGATCTCGTAGCTGGGCACGCCCAGACCGCGTTCGGCGGTCAGTTCCTGCAGGCTGGTCTTGAAGTCCAGTCCGGCACCCATCCGTGGACCGCGTTCGAGCAGTTCGGCGAACAGCCGCAACACGACCTCACGTGCCACATCGATACCGTGCTCGAGGTGCACGGCACCGAGCAGCGACTCCATCCCGTCGGCCAGGATGCTGGGTTTGTCCCGGCCGCCGGTGAGTTCCTCACCTTTGCCGAGCAGCAGATGCGCGCCCAGACCGCCTTCGCCCAGCTTTCGCGCCACTTCGGCGAGTGCGTGCATATTCACTACACTCGCGCGCAGCTTTGCCAGTTCGCCCTCGGATTTCTCCGGGTGCTCGTGATAGAGCCGTTCGGTGATACTCAGTCCGAGGACCGAGTCACCGAGGAATTCGAGCCGCTCATTGGTCGGCAGCCCACCGTTTTCGTACGCGTACGAGCGATGGGTCAAGGCGAGACGGAGCAGCTCGGGCTGTATCTCGACACCCAGGGCGGCGAGCAAACTCGCTTGATCCGGCCGCTCGCCGGGTTCGTCCTTGCCCGCGGTCAATGGTCGACCGCGGATCAGACGGCCGGGGCGACCTGGCGGCCCTTGTAGGTACCGCAGGAGGGGCACGCGATATGCGGCGGGGTCTTCTGACCGCAGGCCCGGTTCGGGCAGGTGATCAGCGTAGGCGCAACGGCCTTCCACTGGCTGCGCCGAGACCGGGTATTGGAACGGGACATCCGGCGCTTGGGAACGGCCACGACTACTTCTCCTCTGTGCTGTTACGTGCAATGTCTGCGGAATGGTCTCCGGTGGCCGCACCCTTGTCGGGGCTGCCGCTGCCGGGCGATCCGGAGGCGAATTTCGCCAGCCCGGCCCAGCGGGGATCCAGTATCTCATGCCCGTGATCGGATCCTGCAATCGCCATCCGAACCCCGCATTCCGGGCACAGTCCCGCGCAGTCGGGAGTGCACAGCGGCTGCAGCGGCAATTCGAGGCCGAGTTGGTCGACGATCAGGGGTTCGAGGTCGATGAGGTCGTCGACCATCCGGTAGACCTCGTCGTCGGACGCGGTCTGATCCGTGGTGCTGTCCGGGTAGGCGAACAGTTCGGTCAGCGCGACCTCGACCGAATCGGTGAACTGTTCCAGGCAGCGCGAGCATTCACCGGTCACCGGCGCGGTGACGGTTCCGGTGACGAGCACTCCCTCCGAGACCGACTGCAAACGCAGATCCAGCTCGACCTCGGAACCGGCCGGTACGGCGATCAGGTCCAGGCCGAGCCGTTCGGGGGTGGTGACGGTTCGCCGCAGTTCGCGCAGGGAACCCGGGGCGCGACCGAGGCTGCGGACATCCAGCACGAAACCCGCGTCGTGTGCACGGTGTGCACCGGAACGCGAGCGCGCGGTTGTATCGGCAGGCATCGAAGAACACTCCACTGGGTCGTTCGGGGTATCGGGTACAGGCCGGATTCGGCGGGCAACCACACCACAGTACGCGAAACGGGTGGTTACCTGCAAAATCGTCCGGTGGCTAGCGGCGGAATTCCGCCGCGTAGTCCGGTACCCCCGAACCGTTGCGCAACTGCTGGCGGCCGCGGCCCACAGTACGCAGGGCACCGCCGAGAGTTTCTTCGAATTCGGCGAGTTTGCTGTCGACGTAATGGTCGCAATCAGCCCGCATACGGTCGGAGTCGGCCTGCGCGGTATCGATCAGCCGGGCCGATTCCGCGTGCGCAGCCCGCACGACCTCGGTCTCCTCCACCAGGCGCCGCTGTTCGGCCTGGCCATCGGCCACCGCCCGGTCGTAGGAGGCCCGGCCGGCCTCGGTCATCCTGTCGGCTTCGGCACGAGCCCGGCCGGTGACCGATTCGTATTCGGCCTTCGCATCGGCAACCAGGCGCTGAGCTTCGTTCGTAGCGGTATCCACCATCCGGTCGGCATGCGCGGTGGCCTCGGCGACCATGCGGTCGGCATGCGCCTTCGCCTCGGCGAGGATCCGGTCGGCTTCGGCGCGGGCGTCGGCCACGGTGGTGGTGGCCTGTTCGTCGGCGCTACGGACGGTTTCCTCGGCCAGACCGCGGGCGTCGTCGACGATCTTGTCGCGGTGGTCGAGTACATCCTGGGCATCGTCGATCTCGGCCGGCAGCGCATCACGTACATCGTCGAGCAGATCGAGCGTTTCCGGACGCGGGACGATGCAGTTGCGCGTCGCGGGTATCCCGCGTGCCTCCTCGACTATGGCGACCAGTTCGTCGAGCGCCTCGAATACCCGGTACATGCTCAGTGCCCTCCTGCTGACGATCGGCGAAATATCACGCCGTTCCCAGTGTGCCCCGGCCCGTCGGCTGAGCCGAGCCAACTTTCGGTGTGTCGCTACTTCCGGGGCATATCCACACACTTCCGAGCCTCAACTGGAGACGGGTTCTCCGCTTGATGTTAGATTCGTAGGAGTCGAATCGCGCCGCGATGGACCGCCAGACCCTTGCCCGATCGGAACCGCCCATGACCATCCTGCAGCTGCCCTCGCCCGGGGCACTGTCCGCCGGGGACCTGGATATCGAGTGGCCGGAGCAGATCGACCCGGTGGCCTGGCAGCGGCGTCTGCTCCGGTATCTGCGCGGCGACCGGGCATTTCCGCAGCTGATCCGGTTCGCCCTGGTCGGCGGTCTGAGCAACATCTCGTATGTACTACTCTTCCTCAGCCTGACCGGCGCCGGCCCGCTGTTGGCCAATGTCGCCGGTTCGGTGGTGAGCACGATCCTGGCCAATGAACTGCACCGCCGCTTCACCTTCCACGCGGCCGAGCGTGTCGGCTGGTTCACCGCCCAATGGGAGGGTGGCGGCCTGGCGCTGCTGGGTCTGGGAATCAGCACCGCGGCCCTCGCCGCGCTGGAATTCTCCGCTCCCACATTGCCCGAACCGGCGCAGGCCGCGGCCGTGCTGGCGATCAGCGCCGCCGTGGGCGGGCTGCGTTTCCTGGCCCTGCGCGGCCTGGTGTTCGGGCCGCTGCGGCGGGCAAGGGAAGTGAGTGCCGCCCGTGCGGGATCAGCCGGCGCGCTCGGCGAGCCGGTCCAGTAGGCGCTTGTGCACCAGCGGCGGCAGCATATCGCTGACATCGCCGCCGAAGGCCGCCACTTCCTTGACCAATGAACTGGACAGATAGCTGAACGCCGGGTTGGTCGCGATGAAGAAGGTGTCCACGCCGGCGAGCTTCTTGTTCATCTGCGCCATCTGCAGTTCGTACCCGAAATCCCCGGCATCGCGCAGACCCTTGACGATCGCGGTGATGCCCTGCTCCCGGGCGAAATCGACGGTCAGCCCGGCCCAGGACGCGACCCTGATATTCGGCAGGTCGGCGGTGGCGTCGCGCAACATTTCGATGCGCTCGGAGACACTGAACATGCCTTGCTTCTTCTTGTTCACATTGACCGTGATGACGACCTCGTCGAACTGGGCCGCCGCCCGGCGGAACACATCGAGGTGGCCGTTGGTCACCGGATCGAACGAGCCCGGGCACAATGCTCCTGCCATGGCTCAAACGCTAGCAGGTACGGCGGAATCCACCGCGCCGGTGCCGAGGTACACGGCGGACTCGATCCGGGTTTCCCCGTACCGTTTCGGCGCGCGCCCGGCGAAACCCGCGGGCCACGCGATCTCCGCGGAACGAATGGATCGTTCGACGAGCAGCAGGGCGTCCCCGGCCAGCCAGCCGTGGGCCGCCAGCGCACCGATATCCGCCTCCACGGCCGCGGTGGGCAGATCGTAGGGCGGATCGGCGAAAACCAGATCGAAAACGCCCGCGCCGGCCTGCGCCAGCACCTGCGCTACCGCACCGACCCGGACCTGAGCCGCGGCCAACCCGAGATCAGAGATATTGCCGCGCAGCACCGCCGCCGCCCGCCGGTCCGATTCGACCAGCAACGCGGCCTCCGCGCCACGGGACAACGCCTCGAGCCCCAGCGCACCCGACCCCGCGTAGAGATCGAGTACGCGGACCCCGTCCAGATCCATCCGGGCCTCGATCGAGGAGAACAGCGCCTCGCGTACCCGGTCCGAGGTGGGCCGGGTCCCGGCGGGCGGCACCCGCAGGCGCCGCCCGCCGGCCGTTCCGGCGACGATCCGGGTCATTCGGATTCGCGTCCGCCCAGTTCGATCAGCAGGTCACCGCCCTCGACCTGCTGCACCTGGGTGATGGCCACGCGGCCCACCACTCCCCCGCGCGGCGCGGTGATGGCGGCCTCCATCTTCATGGCCTCGATGGTCGCGATCGTATCGCCGGCGCCGACCCGATCGCCCTCGGCGACGGTCAGGGTGACAACACCGGCGAAGGGCGCGGCGATATGGTGCGGGTTGTTCTTATCGGCCTTCTCCGCGGCCGGAATCTCACTGGCGATGGAGCGATCCCGCACCGAAACCGGGCGCAGCTGCCCGTTGAGGATGCACATCACCGTGCGCATCCCGCGTTCGTCGGGTTCGGCGATGGCCTCCAGCCCGATGAGCAGGATGACGCCCTTCTCCAGCTGGACCCGGTGTTCCTCGCCGTGCCGCAGGCCGTAGAAGAACTGATTCGCCGACAGTCCGGTGGTATCGCCGTACTTCTCGCGGTGGGCGAGGAATTCGGCGGTGGGCCCGGGGAACAGCAGCCGGTTGAGAGTCGCGCGACGCTCCTGGGAGGTGCCCGCCAGCCCGGCCTCGTCCGCGGCCGTCAGCGGGGTCTCCGGTTTGGCGGCGCTGCGTCCCGCGAGGGCCTTCTCCCGGAACGGTTCGGGCCAGCCTCCGGCGGGCGTGCCGAGTTCGCCGCGCAGGAAACCGATCACCGAATCGGGGATGTCGTAGCGTCCCGGATCGGCCGCGAAATCGTCGACCTCGACACCGGAACCGACCAGCGACAGCGCGAGATCACCGACCACCTTCGACGACGGGGTCACCTTGATCAACCGGCCCAGCAACCGGTCGGCCGCGGCGTATTTCGCCTCCACTTCCTCGAAGCGGTCACCCAGGCCGAGTGCGATGGCCTGCTGGCGCAGATTGGACAGCTGGCCACCGGGGATCTCATGGGTGTAGACGCGTCCGGTCGGGGCGGGCAGCCCCGACTCGAACGGCGCGTACACCTTGCGCAACGCCTCCCAGTAGGGCTCCAGATCGCAGACATTGCCGAGGTTCAGGCCCGTGTCGTGCTCGCTGTGCGCGGCGGCGGCGACGATCGCGGAGAGCGCGGGCTGGCTGGTGGTACCGGCCATCGCCGCGGACGCACCGTCCACCGCGTCGGCGCCGGCCTGCCACGCCGCCAGATAGGTCGCGAGCTGACCGCCCGGGGTGTCGTGGGTGTGCACATGGACGGGCAGATCGAAGTTGCTGCGCAGCGCCGTCACCAGTTTCGCTGCCGCCGGGGCCCGCAGCAGGCCGGCCATATCCTTGATCGCGAGCACATGCGCGCCCGCGTCGACGATCTGCTCGGCCAACTTCAGGTAGTAGTCCAAGGTGTAGAGCTTCTCGTCGGGATCGCTGAGATCCCCGGTGTAGCTCAGCGCGACCTCGGCCACCGCGGTACCCGTTTCCCGGACCGCGTCGATCGCCGGACGCATCTGGTCGACATTGTTGAGCGCGTCGAAGATCCGGAAGATATCGATTCCGGTCTCGGTGGCCTCGGCGACGAACGCCCGGGTCACGCGCTCCGGATACGGCGTGTAGCCGACGGTGTTGCGGCCGCGCAGCAACATCTGCAGGCAGATATTCGGCATCGCTTCTCGCAGGGCGGCCAGCCGCTCCCACGGGTCCTCGTACAGGAATCGCAGCGCCACATCGTAGGTCGCGCCACCCCAGCATTCGACCGAGAGCAGTTCGGGAGTGAGCCGGGCAACGTGCCCCGCCACATCGAGCAGGCCGTTGGTCCGCACCCGGGTCGCCAGCAGCGACTGATGGGCGTCCCGGAACGTGGTGTCGGTGACGCCCACGGCCTTCTGCTCGCGCAGCGCCCGCGCGAACCCTTCCGGGCCCAGGGTCAGCAGCTTCTGCCGGGAACCGTCCGGCGGTGGTACCGACAGATCGATCGCCGGCAGCTTGTCGTGCGGATACACCGCTGTCGGCCGCGCCCCGTGCGGTTTGTTCACGGTCACATCGGCCAGATAGTTCAAGATCTTGGTGCCGCGGTCGGCGGGTTCGCGCAAGGACAGCAACTGGGGACGTTCGTCGATGAACGACGTGGTGACCCGCCCGGCCTTGAAATCGGGGTCGTCGAGCACGGCCAGCAGGAACTGGATATTGGTGGTGACACCGCGGATCCGGAACTCCATCAGCGCGCGGCGCGCCCGGGCCACGGCCGCCGGGAAATCCCGGCCCCGGCAGCTCAGCTTCACCAGCATCGAATCGAAATAGGCGCCGATCTCGGCGCCGAGATTCGCGCCGCCGTCGAGCCGGATACCGGCGCCGCCGGGCGTACGGTAGGCGGTGATCCGGCCGGTATCCGGGCGGAAACCGTTCGCCGGGTCCTCGGTGGTGATCCGGCACTGCAGCGCCGCGCCGCGAATGGTCACCCTGTCCTGGCTCAGGCCCAGATCGTCCAGGCTCTCCCCCGCCGCGATCCGCAGCTGCGACTGCACCAGATCGACATCGGTGATCTCCTCGGTCACGGTATGTTCGACCTGGATACGGGGGTTCATCTCGATGAAGACATGGTTCCCGCGCTCGTCGAGCAGGAATTCGACGGTTCCCGCGCAGCTGTAACCGATCTGCCGCGCGAACGCCACCGCGTCGGCGCAGATCCGCATCCGCAGTTCGGGATCCAGATTCGGGGCGGGCGCCAGCTCGATCACCTTCTGGTGCCGCCGCTGCAGCGAACAGTCCCGCTCGAACAGGTGCATCACATTGCCGTGGGTATCGGCCAGGATCTGCACCTCGATATGGCGGGGATTGACCACCGCCTGTTCCAGGAACACCGTGGGATCGCCGAACGCGGATTCGGCCTCCCGCGAGGCCGCCTCGATCGCCTCCCGCAACTGCTCACGCGCTTGCACCCGCCGCATACCGCGGCCACCGCCACCGGCGACCGCCTTCACGAACACCGGGAACTCCATGGACTCGGCCGCCGCGAGCAGTTCGCCGACATCGGCGGAAGGCGCACTGGAATTCAGTACCGGCAACCCGGCCGCCTTCGCCGCCGCAATCGCACGCGCCTTGTTACCCGCGAGTTCCAAGACCTCGGACGACGGACCGATGAAGGTGATTCCCTCACGTGCACAGGCGGCGGCCAGATCCGGATTCTCGGAGAGGAACCCGTATCCGGGATAGATCGCATCGGCACCGGCGGTCTTGGCCGCCTCGATGATCGCCTCGACCGAGAGATACGCCCGGACGGGATGGCCTTCTTCGCCGATCTCGTATGCCTCGTCCGCCTTCAGGCGGTGGACCGAATTGCGGTCCTCGTGCGGGAAGACGGCAACCGTTCCGATACCGAGCTCGTACGCCGCGCGGAAGGCTCGGATGGCGATCTCGCCGCGGTTGGCAACCAAGACTTTCGAGAACATTGACCCAACGTACCCGGCGCCACATCCAGGATCGACACCGAAGTCCACTTCGCAGAATCTTCACAACGGGGCATTGCACGGTTGCGAAACCTCGGTCACCCTGCCGTCACATCTCACCGGCGACCACGGGTGATTGTGCGGTCACCCGCAGTGGGCCAACTCCGGGCAATCTTCGCAGCGAGGCCACTCCCCGCCCGGCCGCGCGGTCGGGGCCCGGGCTCGGCCGCATGCCGCACCCGGCCACACGCTCGGCTCCTTCAACCAGCTCACCGACGCCTCCGCTATCGCCGATACCGCCAGGACGTCCAGTAGCGGAAAGTGCCACCGCGGAAAGAATCGTCCCCGCGTGCTGACGATCGCGCTCGACGAGGTACTGCCACCGGCGCACTGGTCGACGACGTGATCGGCGGGTCGTCAGCCGAGCCGGCGAACAGGGGGGAACATGACCCGCCCGCCCTCACAGCCGGATTCCCGGAATCGGCATCCACGACCACGGCCGACCGGCAGCGTGACAGCAGTCTCGGATCGTCTCGATCGATTCGGGGAGCCCGACGAGTCGCCCTTGTTCACCGACGCCGGTGTTCGTCCAGCGCGAGGCGATAGTTCTCGAACGGCCACGCGGTGGCACTGCGCTCGATCACGCGGTGGCACTGCGCTCGGCGGCGCGTTCACGACGCGTTGGCCGGCCGGTAGCCGCGCGCCGTATCGGCGGGCGCCGGCCCGGCACGGTGGGCGGGCTATGGTGGAGGGCGCAGCTGGTTCGCCGGCCGGTCGACCCGGGGCCCCGGGCGATCGTCCCGGCGTCGAAACCCGCAACGGGCGGGTGAGAGGGAATCCGGTGGAAATCCGGAACTGTCCCGCAGCGGTGAGCGAGAACGAACGCCGTCATCAGCACTGGGCGCACACAGCCTGGGAAGCGACGGTCAGTAGGTCGGCCGATGGGCCGGAGCCCGCGAGTCCGAAGACCTGCCGGTTGTACCGGGTACGCCGTATCCGGTGGCCACCGCCTCGAGGATTGGGCGCCGCGGTCCACCAGTGCTGAAAACGCTCCCGTCACGCGAGACGGTCCGGGTTTTCGGTGGTGTCCGTGCACCCGCGTAAGGCGATGGCCGGTCGAACGTCAGCACTGGAGAACACCGTGACTGCTATTTCGCACAATCCGTTCACCGCAACGGTTCTCGGCCTGCCCCGGGTAGGGCCCCGCCGGGAGCTCAAACGCGCGACCGAATCCTATTGGGCCGGCCGAATCGACGCCGGCCGTCTCCACGAGACCGGACGGACCCTGCGCCGCGATCAGTACGCCGAACTCCAGGCCGCGGGCCTGGATTCGATCCCCGTCGGCACCTTCTCCTACTACGATCAGATGCTCGATACGGCCGTACTGCTGGGCGCCCTGCCGCCGCGGGTCGCCGATATCGCCGACCCGCTGGACCGCTATTTCGCGGCGGCCCGCGGTACGGATTCGGTGGAGCCGCTCGAGATGACCAAATGGTTCGATACCAACTATCACTACCTGGTCCCCGAGATCGGTCCGCATACCTCCTTCACGCTGCATCCCGGCGAATTGCTGGCGCAACTGCGCGAGGCGCTCGAACTCGGTGTTCCGGCACGTCCGGTCGTCATCGGCCCGATCACCTTCCTGAAACTCGCGAAATCGGCAGGCACCGCCGCGCTGGAACGCGTAGGCGAGCTGGTCCCGCTCTACCGGGAGCTGCTCGGACTGCTCGCCACGGCGGGCGCCACCTGGGTACAGCTCGACGAACCCGCCCTGGTCACCGACCTCACCGCGGAGGAACTCGCGATGGTCCGGCAGGTCTACACGGAGCTGACGGAGCCGGCCGACCGCCCGGCCGTCCTCGTCGCCACGTACTTCGGCAGCCCGGGCCCTGCGCTGGGAGCCCTCGCCGGAACCGATGTGGAAGGACTCGCGATCGACCTCGTCGCCGGCGGTACGGTCGGCGATGTGGCCGCGGTTCCTGCCTTGGCGGGTAAAACGCTGGTCGCCGGTGTCGTCGACGGCCGTAACGTCTGGCGCACCGATCTGGACCGCGCCCTGTCCACCCTCGCCACGCTGCTCGGCAGCGGGAAAACGGTGGCGGTCTCGACCTCGTGCTCCCTGCTGCATGTGCCCTACACCCTCGCCGCGGAAACCCACCTCGAGGAAAAGCTGTCCTCCTGGCTTGCCTTCGGCGCCGAAAAAGTCGCCGAGGTCCGGGTGCTGGCCGCCTGCCTGAATACCGGAACCGAGGCCGTGGCGGCCGAACTCGCGCAGGCCCGCGCCGCGATCGCGAGCCGGCGGTCCGATCCGCGGATCGCCGACTCCCGGGTTCGGGCCCGCCTGGCCACGCTGGGTCCGGATGCCACCGAACGTGGCCCTGCCGCACAGCGCCGGCAAATGCAGCAGGACCGGCTGCGGTTACCGTCCTTGCCCACCACCACGATCGGCTCCTACCCACAGACCACCACGATCCGGTTGACCCGGGCCGAGTTCCGCAAGGGCGAGATCGACCGGCCCGAATACGAGCGCCGGATGCGGGCGGAGATCGCCGAGGTCATCGCCCTGCAGGAGCGGCTCGGCCTCGACGTGCTGGTACACGGCGAACCCGAACGCAACGATATGGTGCAGTACTTCGCGGAACAGCTCGACGGTTTCGCGGCCACCGAACTGGGCTGGGTACAGTCCTACGGCACCCGCTGTGTACGCCCGCCGATCTTGTTCGGCGACGTCTCCCGGCCCGCACCGATGACCGTCGACTGGATCGGCTATGCCCAATCACTCACCGGCAAACCGGTGAAGGGCATGCTCACCGGACCGGTCACCATCCTGGCCTGGTCGTTCGTCCGCGACGACCAGCCGCTCGCGGAATCGGCGCGCCAAGTCGCGCTGGCCATCCGGGACGAAACCATCGACCTGCAGAACGCGGGCATCCGGATCATCCAGGTGGACGAACCGGCACTGCGCGAACTGCTGCCCTTGCGCACAGCCGACCAACCGGACTACCTCGAATGGTCGGTCGGCGCGTTCCGGCTCGCGACCTCCGGGGTCGCCGATTCCCTGCAGATCCATACCCATCTGTGCTATTCGGAATTCGGTGAGGTGATCGACGCGATCGCCGGCCTGAATGCGGATGTGACCTCGATCGAGGCAGCACGGTCGCATATGGAAGTTCTCGACGATCTGAACGCAGCCGGCTTCGCTGCGGGCGTCGGCCCCGGTGTCTACGATATCCATTCGCCCCGCGTGCCGAGCACCGAGGAGATCACCACCGCCCTCCGAGCGGCTCTGAAATCCGTTCCTGCCGAACGCCTCTGGGTGAATCCGGATTGCGGGCTCAAGACCCGCGGTACCGCCGAGGTCGAAGCATCACTGCGCAATATGGTCGCCGCCGCACAGCGCGTGCGCTGACGGATACCGCCCGGCCGGGTCGCTCTCCATGGTGCCGACCCGGCTGAGGCGGAGGCGTAACGCCGCAGTACGGTCGCCGGCCCCATCGTGCGCTGATTACAACCGAACCTCCTCCAGCATGAACCGCCGCCCACAAGAATGCCGCCGTCCAGGTGCGGGCGGCACCGCACAGTACGGTCGCCGAGCCGGCCGCACTGCGCAAGGCCCCGCCGGGTCAGCCCTCCAGCTCTCCTGCCCCGGACTCGCGACGCTTCATCCGTTCGGTCGCAGCACATTCCGGGCAGTGCCGCGTAATCCGCAACACCGGACGAACCCCGCGCTGCGGAACCGGCGATCGCCGCCGGACCGCACGGCACCCTTGCTCTGGTCTCATACCGCCCAACCCTTTCCCTCGCCGTTGCTCTGTGCCAGATTTGACGCGACCGGGTGTGTACCGGTTCCCTCTTGCCGCAACAAATTTCAGCAACGCCTCAGCACTCGCACGTCCGTGATCGGGAGCAACGGGCTTCGGAACACCACATAAGTCGATGCATTCGGCGAAATGAGGCTGCACCGCATACGCTCGGCCCCGCCCTCGGCGGGACACCATCCGGAACATCCCGATCGCGCCCGCTTCGCCCTGCACCCGGTGCAAATCAAGGCTTTCGGTCCCGATCGGCACCGCAGGGGCTTCAGGCAACTGCGGTCCGGACTCGCCGAGCTCCGGGTGGTCGTCGACCGGGCTCGTGCGGAGCTGATGTGTCGGGAGCGGCACGGGCGGGAACCATTCGACCTGCCCGTCACGTGGTGGCCTACGAGCGCAGCCGCGCGGCTCAGGATTTCGCCAGATATTCCAGCCGTTCGGAATCGACGGCGGCATGCATCATCGCCGCCAGACCCGGGTGCCCGGTCAGACCCGGATCGTCGGCGACCAGGGTGCGCGCGAGTTCCTGAGCGGTGGTGATGACCTCCAGATCGTCGAGCAGCGACAGCAGCCGCAGCGAGCGTGCCGTTCCGGACTGCGCGGAACCCAGCACATCGCCCTCGCGCCGCTGCCGCAGATCGAGCACGGACAACTCGAAACCATCGGTGGTCGCGGCCACCGCTTCCAGCCGGGTCATCGCGGGCCCACCGGGCGCCGCATCGGTGATCAACAGGCACAGGCCGGGGTGTTTGCCGCGGCCGATCCGGCCGCGCAACTGGTGCAGCTGGCTCACCCCGAACCGGTCGGCGTCCACGATCACCATCACCGTCGCGTTCGGCACGTCCACCCCGACCTCGACGACGGTCGTACAGACCAGCACATCGATATCGCCGGCATTGAAATCGCGCATCACCTGATCTTTTTCATCGGCCGGCAACCGCCCGTGCAGCAATCCGATCCGCAGATGCGCCAGCGGCCCGGTGCGCAGCCGATCGAAGACGTCCAGCACGGACTGGGTGGTGGGCGGTTCCTGGCCGGAGTCCGCACCGCGCTTTTTCCCGCCCTTCCCGCGGGTACCGCCGCCGTCTTCGTCGTCGCCGATGCGTGAGCACACGACATACGCCTGCCGGCCGGCCGCCACCTCCTCGGTGATCCGCTCCCATGCCCGATCCACCCAGTTGGGGTGGACCCGGCGAGGCACCACTTTCGAAGCGATCGGGGAGCGGCCGCGCGGCAACTGGGTGAGGGTGGAGGTTTCCAGATCCCCGAGCGTGGTCATGGCGATGGTGCGCGGAATCGGGGTCGCGGTCATCACCAGCAGGTGCGGGGATATCCCGTCTTTCGCCTTGGCGCGCAAAGCGTCCCGTTGTTCCACTCCGAAACGATGCTGCTCGTCGACCACTACCATGCCCAGGTCGAAGAACTCCACCGAATCCTGGATCAGCGCATGGGTACCGATCACGATCCCGGCCTCTCCGGTCACCGCTTCCAGCAACGCCGCCCGCTTGGTGGCGGTCGACATCGATCCGGTGACGAGTGCGACCCGGGTCGCCGTCTCGGCCGCACCGAGTTCACCGGCCTGGCCGAGATCGCCCAGCATCGCGCACAGCGACCGATAGTGCTGGGCGGCGAGAACCTCGGTGGGGGCGAGCAGGGCGCATTGCTGACCTGCGTCGACGACCTGCAGCATCGCGTGCAGGGCGACAATGGTCTTACCCGACCCCACCTCGCCCTGCAGCAGCCGGTGCATCGGCTGCTCGCGGGAAAGGTCGGCGGAGATTTCCGTGATCACCTGACGCTGTCCCTCGGTCAGTTCGAACGGCAACCGCTCGTCGAAGGCGGCGGCGATACCGTCCGGCCGCGGTGGACAGGCGCGAGCCGTCCGGCCGGACACCTCGTGCCGGCGTTCGGCGAGTACCAGTTGCAATGCCAGCGCCTCGTCGAATCGCAGTCGTTCCCGGGCCCGCTCGATATCGGCCTGATGTTCCGGCAGATGGATCAGCCGCAACGCATCGCTCACCGGCATCAGCGCCCGCTCGTCGCGCACATCGGCCGGTAGCGGATCCTCGACCGGGTCGAGCTGGTCCAGCACCTGCCGGACACAGGCCAGGATCTCCCAGCTCTGCACCTTCGCGGTGGCCGGGTACACCGGGATGAACTCGCGCTCGAAGAACGACATATCCACCCCGCCCGCGCCTTTCGCGCTCTGCGCGATCCCGCGCAGATCCCCGCCGCCGCGCACGGTGGTCAGCGTCGGCTCGTCACCGTCGGCTTCCGGCAGGATCAGATACCCGGGGTGGCTGAGATTCCATTGGCCGGGCCGCCAGTAATTCACGGTCCCCGACATCATCGCCCGGGCGCCCTCGCGCACCGCGTATTTCACCTTGTCACCGTTGAAGAAGGTGACGTCCACGCCGCGACCGGAACCGGTATCGAGGACCACCTTGAGCAGCGAACCGCGCCGCTGCCGCATCGGCCGCAGTTCGGCCTTGGTGATCCGCCCGATCACCGTGATGTGCGCACCGTCCTCGGGTGCTTCCTCGGTGAGCGGCTGGCCCTGAGTGGCATACCGCAGCGGGTAGTGGCGAAGCAGATCCTCCACGGTGCGCATATCGAACGCATCCGACAGCGACCCGGCGGCCTTCGCCCCCAGCACGTGATCGAGCCGATCGCTCAAGGTAGCCATATCACTCCGCTCACTGCCGCCTTCTCCCTCCGCCCGAGTTCGTTCGCACGCTCGGCTCGCAGCCCACAGTCGGGCTCCGGCACGGATCCGGCCACATCACTCTGCACGGCGCGGTGGTGGTCGGCCGGTTGCCACCGGCCCGTGGTGGGACGCCTACTCATTCCACACCGATCTGTATCAGATCCCCGCGCTGCCCCCCGGAATACACCGAGACCTCCACACCGGGGAATTCGGTGCCGATATGCCGCGCGAGATCCGCGGCCAGCCCCTCCGGTGCCCCCGCGCCGACCAGCAGGGTCACCAATTCGCCACCCAGTCCCAGCATCCGGTCCAGCAGAGTCTGCCCCGCGGCGTGGGTATCCCGGTCGATCACCACCACATCGTGGCCGACCAGACCGAGCCCGTCGCCGGGCGCGCAGGTTCCGACCATGGTCAGCGCGCGTTCCCCGGCCCGGCGCAGCGCACCCCATCGGGTACCCGCGGCGGCTTCGGACATGGCGAAGGCATCGTCGACCGCTATCCGGGCCCGATCGTGCACCGCCATCGCCGCCAGCCCCTGCACCATGCTGGCGCTGGGCAGCAGCAGGACATCGCGGTGCGCGTCGCGGGCCGCGACGCCGACTGCCACCAGTTCGTGGGCCGGTAGCGCACCGTTCGGCAACACCAGTACCTCCCTGTGCGGCATATCCCGGATCGCCGCGAGCAGCGCCGCGGACTCCAGCGCCGGCTCCGCATCGAGCACCACCGCACCGGCCGCCTCGAACAGGCAGGTCGCTCCCGCCCCGGCCGCGACCGCCAGGACACCGCGATCGACCGCGCCCGATGTGGCCGTATTCGTCGGCACATCGCGATCGTCCGGGACCGTTGCGGGATCGGACGTACGGCAGCCTGCCGAGTCGGCGAGGTATTCGATCCGGATGTTCCGGACCGCCCCCGCAGCCATTCCGGCTTCGACCGCGCCCCCGGCCTCCGCGCAGTGGACATGAATCGCCGAGCCCCCGGCACCGTCGGCCGCAACGACCACGGAATCACCCAGTTGCGCCAGCCGCGAACGCAACTCGGCGATACGGTGTGCGCCGGCACCGGTGACCCGGTACATCACCTCGTAGCGCACCGGCTCCGTAGGGACCTGCGCGTGGTCCACGCGGGGCGTACGGGTCGCCGGTGGATATTCGCGCCGAGCAGGAACGTCCCCGGTCACCACGGCGACCATCGTGTCCAGCAACACCAGCAGGCCGCGTGCACCCGCGTCCACCACCCCGGCCGCACGCAAGACCGCAAGCTGGTCGCGGGTCTGGTCCAGTGCCTGCGCCGCGCCCTCCGCGGCGGCGCGGGCCACCGCGGCCAGCCCGCGCTCGGGGCATTCGCGCGCCGCCACGCTCGCCCGGTCGAGCACGGTGAGGATGGTTCCTTCCACCGGCTCGCTCAAACTGTCCCGGACCAGCGCGGCCGCCCGCGCGAGTCCCTCCCAGTAGGTCTCGCCGGTCAGCCCGCTGTCCACCGTGGACTCCGCGATCCCGCGCAATACCTGCGACAGGATGATTCCCGAATTCCCCCGTGCGCCGGAGGTCGCCCCCCGTGCCATCGCCGCGGCGTACGGGTGGACCCGGTTTATCGGCCGACCACCGCCGCTCGCCGTTTCCCCGGCGATTCCGCTCGCGCCATCGGCCGGCGGTCGACCTGTAGTTACGCCGTAAAACCCGGCAGCGGCATCCACCATCTCCGCGGCGGCGTCCGCCTCCACTACGGCGGCGCGCATGGTCGCCAGCAGATTCCGCCCGGTATCGGAGTCCGGGACCGGGAACACATTGAGCCCGTCGATCTCCGCACGCGCCCGCTCCAAGGCCGCGACACAAGCGCGACCCCACCGCAAGAATTCCGCTCCGCCCGAACCGGCATCGATACCCCCGGAATCCGCCGGCCGCGTAACCCGTGCACCCGCAACCGGTGCGCCGTCGAGCTCCGGGCACTGACTCTCCGGAACGCCGCCCACCTGCCGAGTTTCGGGCACCGCCACCTCGTTCCTGGTCATCGGATTCTTCGCCCGCCAGGTTAGCGGGAGTGCCCGACAACGCGGACCCGGTGCGCAACAACCGGACGTCGCGGCGGCGGCTCGGCCGGAGGCGTTCGAGCCCGCCCGGCGACACCACACGCACCGAGACCGGTACCCGAACACGCCGAATGCGGCCCATCCCGTGGGCGACCGGACGGCGGCAGCCCTGGAGAAACCGCGGCCTCCGGTGGTCGCGCCCGACCGCGGATACGCCGGTTTTCGCCCCGCGGTGCTTCTGTGGCAATGCGCCGGGCACAGCGGTTCCGGCCGCCGATCCCCTCGGACGGGATCGGTACATCGTTCGGCATCACAGTCGATGGCGTCCTCTCGACGACCGGCCGGTCACGGGAGGCAGCGCTACCGTACGGCGCAGGATCTCACCGCACGTGACCGGTGGAGATCCCCCGCCGCCGGTACACATGAACCGGCGGGTACGCGGCGGCCGGTGCGACGGAGCCGGCTGCCGCGTAGGCGGCCGCGCGGTCACGGCGGCGTCCACCCCCGGTTTTGTGGATCAATGCGGGTCGGGCTACTCTTGCAGGGTTGCCTGGCGCGATCGGATCGGTCTGCGCTCCCCGGGGTCGCCCGGCAGGCAGGAAGACATTGATCTCGGATCGGCCATCGTACCGGTGGTAGGTCCCTCTGAAGACATGAAGGAGTTCGCGACTATGGCTGCCGTCTGCGACGTCTGCGCCAAGGGCCCCGGCTTCGGGAAGTCGGTCTCGCATTCGCACCGGCGCACCAACCGTCGCTGGAACCCGAATATCCAGACCGTGCGTGCACAGGTCGCCCCGGGGAACACCCGCCGGATGAATGTGTGCACCTCCTGCCTGAAGGCGGGCAAGGTCGTCCGCGGCTGAGCCGCGCCGATCATCTGTGGCCCGAGCCACCGCGGTTGTGTGGCGCAAGCTGCGTATCGTCGCATCGGTCACAGATTTCTGAACAGCGTCTCGCCCCGGATGTCTTATGACAGCCGGGGCGAGTTCGTCGGGGCCTCCGATCGGAGGGTCGTCCATCGCTCCGAACAGTGCAGCGCAGTCGGGGGCCGGACCGCTGTGGCGGATAGTTCCCCTCGATCCGGGACATGCCCATGCGCTGGCCGTATGCCATATCGCCTGCTGGCGCGAGGCTTATCAGGGACTGGTGCCCGAGCATGTACTGACAGCCCTGGATACGGATCGCCGCGCCGCCACCGTGGAACGGATCGCCCGGCACCCCGCCGGGACCATGCTGGTCGCGGAATCCGGTAGTGCGGTGATCGGGTTCGTCCATTACGGTCCGCCGAGCGAGTATCCCGCGGCCGCGGAACGGGAACTGGGCGCGTTGTATGTCCGGGCACCGTGGTACGGCACCGGGCTCGCCCAGTCCTTGCTGAACGCCGTGCTGGAGCCGGATAAGTCCTGCTCGCTCTGGGTTTTCGAACAGAATTCGCGGGCCCGCGCCTTCTACGGCAAGTACGGTTTCGTCCCCGACGGCACCGTCCGGGCCGAACGGTTCACCACCACGACCGAGATCAGGTTGGTGCGCCCGGCAGTAGAGTGCCGATCATGAGCACCGAAACCGAATACATCCGGATCCAGGACGGGGTACTGGAGATCACCCTGTCCACCGCAGCCCGCGGAACCTCCCTCGATTTCGCGGGAGTCGCCGCCGGCACCGCCGCCCTGGCCGCGGCAGGAAAGGATGTGGGCGCCGTACTGCTCACCGGTTCCGGTCCCAATTTCTGCGCCGGCGGTGATGTGCGGGGTTTCGCCGCCGCCGAGGACCGTTCCGCGCATCTGTACCAGCTTGCCGATACGCTGCATGTTTTGGTCCGCGCGCTGGATGCCGCGCCGGTTCCGGTGGTTGCGGCTGTGCACGGGTGGGCGGCCGGTGCCGGGATGAGCCTGGTGTGTGCCGCCGATATCGCGGTCGGTGGACCGGGTACCCGGTTGCGCCCCGCATATCCGGGTGTCGGATTGAGCCCGGACGGCGGTATGTCGTGGACGCTACCGCGTCTGGTGGGCTTCGCGAAGGCCCGCGACATCATGCTCACCGACGCCGTGCTCGACGCCGCCGAAGCACACCGCCTCGGTATTCTGGCGCGGCTCACCGACAGCGACGACGGTGTCCAGGACGCAGCCCGCGAACTCGCCCGTACCCTGGCCCGCGGTCCGCGCGCCAGCTATACCTCGATTCGCACCCTGCTGAGCAGCTCCGCCACCGCGACCCTGAGCGAACAACTCGACGCCGAACGCGATGCCATGGGCAAGGCTGCCGGTAGCCCCACCGGCCGCGAAGGTGTCGACGCGTTCCTCGCCAAACGCGCCCCCGACTATTCCGGCCTCGGCTGATCCAGCCCCGCTGCACGACGCAGAACTGCCGGGCCGTGATCCCATCGCTCGCGGCCCGGCCACGCGTTCCGCCTGGCTATGGGTCTCCCCGATACCGTCAGGACCCCGGAGGTACAGCGAACCGAGAGCCGGCCGACACGGAACCAGACGCAACGGCGTCGCCTGGCCCGGCAATACCTGCACGTGACGCAGCCGGCGGCGCCGCCGAGTTCAGCGAGAACCTCGACAGGTCCGGCCGGTCCGGAAGTTCGGGCGCGAGCATCGCGGGCCGAATGCATGGACCGAGGTCTCGTCCCCCGCAGCGCTGCGGACTCCGGCAGCGCGTTCGCGCAGGGTGCACCTGCCGTTGGCCGTGAGCACGCCGGAAGCCGGAATCATGGCCATCAGGCGCGCCGGGCGCGTAACACGAACTGGGCAACGGCCTCGGTAAAGGCGTCGTTGTCGTCGCCGGCGGCGGTGTGGGCGGCGTTGCCGATTTCGGCGATTTCCGCGTGCGGTACCAGGGCTTGGAATTCGGCGGCACCTTCGGCACTGACGACATCGGATTTCATACCCCGTATCAAGAGCACCGGGATCGTCAGTGCCCGGGCGACGCCCTCGAGGTTGCGCGCCATCTCGTCGGGGTCGTGACCTTTGTCGCTGAGAATGCCCGGATCCCAGTGCCAGTACCAGCGCCCATCCCGCTTGCGAAGATTGCGTAGCAGGCCGGCGCTGGACTTGGGCCGCGGCCGGTGCGGCATATAGTCGGCGACCGCGTCGGCGGCTTCCTCCACCGTGGCGAATCCTTCGGGATTCTTGTTGAGGAAGGTGACCACCCGGTCCACTCCCTCGGGTTCGGGCCGGGTGACGATATCGACCAGGACGAGCGCGGAGATCGCATCACCGCCCGGAGCGGCGGTGGCCAGCAGCCCGGTGATCCCACCCATACTCGCGCCGACCAGGACCGCCGGGCCGCCGCCCAGTTGTTCCAGTACCGCGAGTACATCGCCGACCATGGCCTCGTAGCGGTAATCGCGATCCAGTGCCCATTGACTGTCGCCGTGTCCGCGCGCGTCCAGTGTGACCGCACGGATTCCCGCGGCGCCGAGTTGCGCGCCCGTCTGCTTCCAGGAGTGGCGGGTCTGACCGCCGCCGTGCAGAAACAGCACCGTGGAGCCTTCCGCGGGGCCGTATCGGTCCGCAACGAGCTCGATCCCGCCCGCGCCGCGGAATCGCAGGCGGACGGGATCGAGCAGATTGTTCGCATTACTCACGATTTGCAGCATCGCAAATATGCGGACGTTACGCCGTACGAACGGACAAAATCAGCAGTCCAGGTCCATGGCGCTGAGGGTCCGCTGGAACAGGCATGCGCCCTTGGCGTTCACCGACGCGGAGATCGTGGACGAACCGGACGAGGTGAAATCCTCGGCGACCGGCGCGGGTTCGGTGACCGGCTGAGCCGGTTGCAGGGTCAGCGGGGCCGCTCCGGCCGTCGCCCCGGCGGCGCCGGACAGGGCGGCGCCCAGCGCGAGCGTGGCGGTGATGCCGCGCAGATTCATGGTGTGCTCCTCACTTGTTTTTCTTCGACGCCCGGTCAGGGCAGGCGCCAGTCCACCGGTTCCGCGCCGAGTTCGTCCAGGAGTTCGTTGACCCGGGAGAACGGACGCGAACCGAAGAATCCTCGCGATGCCGACAGCGGTGACGGATGCGCGGACTCGATACAAGGCACCTCGGCCCGGGCCAGCGCCGGTTTCAGCGAACCGGCATCGCGACCCCACAGGACCGCCACCAGCGGTTCGTTCCGGCCCACCAGGGCGCGGATGGCCTGTTCGGTGACCTCTTCCCAGCCTTTGCCCCGATGCGAAGCGGGTGTGCCCGGCGAGACCGTCAGCACGCGGTTCAGCAACAGCACGCCCTGATTCGACCACGGGCTCAGATCCCCGCAGGTGGGCGTGGGGTGGCCGAGATCCTTGCTGTACTCGGCGAAGATATTGGCCAGGCTGCGCGGGACCGGCGAAACGTCCGGAGCCACCGAAAAGCTCAATCCCATGGCGTGGCCCGGCGTGGGGTAGGGGTCTTGGCCGACGATCAGCACCCGCACCTCGTCGAACGGGTGCTGGAAGGCACGCAGCACATTTTCCCCGGCGGGTAGATATCCGCGCCCGGCGGCATTCTCGGTACGCAGGAATTCACCCATCGCCGCAATCCGGTCGGCCACCGGGTCCAGTGCTTTCGCCCAGCCCGGATCGATGATTTCCGCGAGTGGTTTCGTGCCCATGACCGCACAACCTATCGTGAGTGGTCCGATTTCGCCGACTCCGAGCCGGAGAACGCCTCCCAGCCACCCGCACCCCGGTATCGCGCACCGTCCACGGTGACGCCTCGACCGGCCTCGATACGCCCGATAGGAGTCCATCCGGGGGGCGGTGCCACCCCGGCTGCCCAGACCCCCGCGAAGACATGATCCTCGCCGCCGGCCAGAATCCATTGCCGCGCATCCGCTTCCAGTTCCGCAGCGCACAGCTCCAGATCCGGATCGCACAGGCAGACGGACTCGACCGCCACCGCGACACCCGAGGCTGCGGCCAGATGTCCGAGATCGGCCAGCAACCCGTCGGAGATATCGGTGAGCGCTTCCGGCCGAGTGCCGGTCACCATCGCCGCGCGAACCAGGTCGTAGGCCGGGCGCGGCGCCCGGTGCGCGGCGACCGCGGCCGCCACCACCCCGCCGGTCGAATCCTCGTTTCGCCGCACGACGCCCGGGTGCGCGTGCGACAACAGTGCGAAACCTGCCGCGGACCATCCCGGCCGGCCCGCGATCGCCACCGTGCCACCGACCTGTGCCCCGGACCGGGTGACCGGCCGATCACCCAATGGATCCCCGAAGGCTGTTACCGAGATCACCAATTGTGCGCTGTGCACGATATCCCCGCCCGCGACAGAACCGCCCGCCCGCTCCGCTTCGGCCCAGAACCCGTCGGCGAGCCGAGTGACGAAATCCACCGGGGTATCCCCGGGCACCCCCAGGCCGATCACATAACCCACGGGTTCGGCACCCATGGCATAGATATCGGCCGCGTTCTGCGCGATCGCCTTGCGCCCGATCTCGTCCGGGTTCGACCAGTCCAGCCGGAAATGCCGGTCCTCGATCAACATATCCGTGCTCACCACGTAGTTCCCGCGCGCCGCGGCCAATACCGCGGCATCGTCACCGGGACCGAGCCGGACGGCGGGCCCCTGCGTCCGGCCCGCGTTGATCCGATCGATCAGGGCGAATTCGCCCAGGTCGCGCACTGTCGGTGGGGTGCTGATCGCCAGAACCTTTCTCACTCGCCGCCGAGCGGACGGGATGCGTAGCGTAACTCCGGCAGAGCCGGGATGCCCGGCCCGGACCGGGCGCAGACGCCCCGGGACCGCGGGCCGGCGGCCGGTCGTCCGGCGCTTTCCGCACTGACGGTACCCTGTGCCCGATGGCCGGGTGTGGCCGAAGCAGCCGTAACCGCCCGCGACGGCCGGTCGCAGATCACACTCCGGCCGGCCCGATCGGATGCCGCGACGGCGGTCGGACCTGTATGCCACAGCGCGCCGTACCCGTACACCGGCCCGATACCGGCTACCGCCTCGGGACGCGGCCGGCCCGATACCCGTATACCGCAGAAAGGACCGTCGAGGATGCCGGGGACATCGCCCGACAAGGACACGGAGCCCCCGGACACCGAGACACCGCACGCGGCAGCTCCGGACACCGAGGCACGGGACGTGGCGTCCGGGCACGACGCAACGCCGGACGCCGCGACCCAGGACAACGCGATCCCGGACGCGGCAACGCACGACACCGAGGCACCGCGCGCGGCAATCCCGAACCACGCGACTCCGGACGACGCAACTTCGGACCACGCGGCTCCCGAACGCGCGCCCTACCACCCCGCACTCATCGCGACCGCGGTCGCATTACCGGTCGCGCTGCTGGTCGGTGTCCTCGTCGCCGCCGGGATCGTGCTACGCGGCCCGGTCGAACACGAACCGCTGGCGCTCGGTCCGGTTCCCGCGCCCGCGGCCGACGGCCCGGCCTGCTCTGCCCTGCTGCCCGCGTTACCCGCTGAGTTCGGCGAGTTCACCCGCTCGACCCTGGTCGAACCCGCGCCGGCCGCGACGGCGGCCTGGCAGCGGCCGGACGGCGGCGAAGCGGTGGTGCTGCGCTGCGGTCTGGATCGCCCACTGGAATTCAACCGGGCTTCCCCGCTGCAGGTCGTCAACGGCGTCCAATGGTTCGAGGTCCGCGACGATACCGCGGCCACCGCCACCTGGTTCGCGGTGGATCGCGAAACCTATATCGCGCTCACCGTTCCCGACGACTCGGGCCCGACCCCGCTGCAGGCGGTATCGGACACCATCACCGCGCACCTGCCGGCACAGCCGCTCGATCCCGGCGAACTGCCCAATTAGTTTCTCCGCGGACTCGTACACCGGCGACTCCGCCCAGCCCGATCGCCCCGGAGATTGCGCAGTCGGCTCAGCGCAGCCCGGTGCCGCGGGCCAACGCGGTGTCGACCAGATTCGTCAGCAGCTCTGCATAGCCGATCCCGGTTTCCTGCCACATCCGTGGATACATGGAGATCGGCGTGAATCCGGGCATCGTGTTGATCTCGTTGATCACCGGCCCGTCCTCGGTGACGAAGAAATCGACCCGGGCCAGCCCCTGGCAGTCCAGTGCCCGGAAAGCGCGCACCGCCATCGCCCGGACTTCCTCGGCGATATCGTCGTCCAGTTTCGCCGGAACATCGAATTCGCAGACGTCGTCGAGGTATTTGGTGTCGAAATCGTAGAAGGCCGGCCCGGCGGGTTCCTCACCGGCGTCGGCGTCGGCGAGGTCCTCGGGCATCCTGATCTCCGCGAGCACACTGGCTTCCACCCGGCCGTCGGGAAATTCCAGCACACCGCATTCGACCTCACGGCCGACGATCCCGGCTTCCACGATCACCTTCGGATCGTGTTCGCGCGCGGCGGCGACCGCGGCGTCGAGATCGGCCCAGTCGGCGACCTTGGTGATCCCGATGGACGAACCGCCGCGGGCGGGTTTGACGAATACCGGCAGTCCGAGCCGCTGCCGATCCTCCGGTGTGACGGTCGCGGTACCGGGTCGCAGCACCACCTGCACGCCCACCGGCAGGCCGTCGGCGGCCAGCAGTTTCTTGGTGAACTCTTTGTCCATCCCGGCCGCGCTGGCAAGTACACCGGGGCCCACGTACGGGAGGCCCGCCAGTTCCAGCATTCCCTGGACGGTGCCGTCCTCGCCGAACGGACCGTGCAGCACCGGGAACACCACGTCGACGGTTTCCAGTGCAGTCTGCGGATCGCCGAGCGGTACCAGCGTTCCGGCACGACTGGGGTCGGCGGCCAGGACCAGTTCGGTGCCGTCACCGGTAACCGATGGCAGGGTCCGGTCGTGGCGGGCGAGTGCGGCGATATCGATATCGGCGAGCAGCCAGGTTCCGGCCTGGGTGATTCCGATCGGCACCGCCTCGTAACGCTGCGGATCGAGATTGCGCAGTACGGCACCGGCCGATACGCACGAGACCGTGTGCTCGTTACTGCGCCCGCCGAAGACGACGGCAACTCTGATCCGGGTCATGCCCGAACGGTACCCTGTCGCGGCACCGGATAATCCCCGCGCATCGGGCTCGCGGCTCATTCGGGTTTGATCCGGCGCCCCAGCAGTTTCTCCAGTGCCGACTGCACGGCCAGCCCCTCGTGACATACCTGGTGGACGGCTTCGGTGAGCGGCATCTCCACATCGTGCGCATCGGCCAGTGCGCGAACCGAACTACAGGATTTCACTCCTTCGGCGATCTGGCCGTGGGTGGCTTCCTGCGCGACCTGCATGGAACCACCGGAGCCGAGCGCCACGCCGAAGGATCTGTTCCGGGAAAGCGGCGAGGTACATGTCGCGATGAGGTCCCCGACTCCCGCCAGCCCCGCCAAGGTCGCCGGTTCGGCGCCGAGGGCAACGCCGAGCCGGATGATCTCGGCCAGGCCCCGGGTCATCAGCGCGGCGATGGAATTATCGCCGAATCCCATGCCGGAGGCGATCCCGCAGGCCAGCGCGATCACATTCTTACAGGCACCACCGATTTCGCAGCCGATCACATCGGTGTTGGTGTAGGGCCGGAAGTAGCTGGTGACGCAAGCCTGCTGCACGGCCGCCGCGCGCTGCGCGTCGATACAGCCGATCACCGTCGCGGCCGGCTGCCCGGCGGCCAGCTCTCCCGCGAGATTCGGTCCCGACAGCACCGCGATCCGCGCCGGATCCGCGCCGCTGACCTCGGCGATCACCTCGCTCATCCGCAGCAGGGTGCCGTTCTCGATTCCCTTGGCCACACTCAGCAAGGTGGCGTCGGCGCCGATATCCGGTGCCCAGGCCTTCAGGTTCGCGCGCAGCGATTGCGACGGTACCGCGAGCACCACGATCTCGGCGCCGTCCAGGGCGCGTTCGTGATCGTTGGTGGCGGCGATCGGCGGTAGCTGCACCCCGGGCATGTAGTAGGGGTTGCGGTGGTCGGTGGCCAGCGCCTCGGCGACCTCGGGCCGGCGGGCCCAGACCGTGACCTCGGTCCCGGCGTCGGCCAACACCTTCGCCAGTGTCGTACCCCACGATCCCGCACCCATTACCGCCGCCCTCGTCATCAGCCCAGAATGCCATGACAGGATGGGGCCATGTGCCCGCACTCCGTGCACGCCGTGATCGCGGTGAAATCCCTGGACAGCGCCAAGAGCCGGCTCGCCGGTGTGCTCGCGCCGGCGCACCGGTCCCGGCTGGTGCTGGCCATGCTCACCGATACCGTGCGCGCGGCCGCGGCGGTGCCCGCGATCGCGGCGATCACCATCGTCACCCCGGACCCGGTGGTAGCCGAGGCAACCCGCGCACTCGGCGCGGAAGTACATCCCGAACCCGCCCGTGCCCGCACCGACCCCGACGGGCTGAATATCGCGCTCGCCGACGCGGCCGCGGCCGTCCGGAACCGGCACGGCGCCGTGGACCTGCTGGCACTGCAAGCCGATTTGCCCGCATTGTGCCCGGACGAGTTGGCGGCCGTGCTGGCCGCCGCCGCGGGCGATCTGCGCGCGCTGGTGGCCGACCACGCGGGGACGGGCACCGCGGCCTTGTTCGCGCCGTCCGGCCTGCCGCTGCGACCCCGCTTCGGCCGTGATTCGGCTCACCACCACCGCGCCGACGGCGCGCGCGAACTGGCCGGTGATTGGCCCGGTCTGCGCCAGGATGTCGATACCGCCGCGGATCTGGCGGCCGTGCAAGCGCTGGGCACGGGCGTCGAGACCGCTGCCCTCCTGCGTGAACTGGGTCTGTCCGCTCGTGTTCGCGAACCGGCCACCCAGGTGTGCGGGCCGGTCGCCACCCCGTGAACTAGAGATAACAGTCACCGCCGGTATCTGCACACCATCCGGCTCGTAGGGGATGATCGTAGGTGTGAGCGATACGGAAACCGTCAAGCAGCAGCAGGTGCTACCCACTCCGCCTCCGGCCGCCACCCAGATCCTTGCCGACGAGCGAACCCCCCGTTTGCCGGCCGATCGCTATCTCAACCGGGAATTGAGCTGGCTCGACTTCAATGCCCGTGTCCTGGCGCTGGCCGAGGACAGTTCGCTGCCGCTGCTGGAACGCGCGAAATTCCTGGCGATCTTCGCCTCGAATCTCGACGAGTTCTATATGGTCCGTGTCGCCGGTCTCAAACGCCGCGCCGAAACCGGGCTTTCGGTGCGCTCGGCCGACGGTCGCTCCCCCAGTGAGCAGCTCGAGCTGATCGCGGCCCGCACCCAGGATCTCGCCGTCCGTCACGCCGAAGTGTTTCTCACCGAGGTGCTGCCCGCGCTCACCGCGGAGGGGATCGAGATCATCGACTGGGCCGATCTGGCCGAGCCCGAACGGGAACGGTTGTCCGCGCATTTCCAGGACCAGGTGTTCCCGGTACTCACTCCCCTGGCCGTGGATCCCGCGCACCCGTTCCCCTACATCAGTGGGCTCAGCCTGAATCTCGCGGTCACCGTCCAGGACCAGTCCACCGGTGGTGAACATTTCGCTCGGGTGAAGGTGCCCGACAACGTGGACCGGTTCGTTCGGGTCCGCCGCCCCGGATCCGGTCACGGCGTATCGATCGCCGCGTTCCTGCCGATGGAGGCGCTCATCGCGGCGCATCTGGAACAACTGTTCCCGGGGATGACAGTGGTCGAGCACCATTCGTTCCGGATCACCCGTAACGCCGATTTCGAGGTCGACGAGGATCGCGACGAGGATCTGCTGCAGGCGCTCGAACGCGAACTGGCCCGGCGCCGCTTCGGTTCTCCCGTACGGCTCGAGGTGTCCGACGATATGACCGAGCACATGCTCGACCTGCTCCTGCGTGAACTGGAGGTCGACCCGGGGGACGTCATTCAGGTTCCCGGGCTGCTGGACCTGTCCTGCCTGTGGCAGGTGTACGGGGTGGACCGCCCGAACCTGAAGGACGCCCCCTACGTGCCCGCGACCCCGCCGGCGTTCGGAGAGCGCGAAACCCCGCGCAATGTTTTCGCCGCCCTGCGTGAAGGCGATGTTCTCGTGCACCACCCGTACGATTCGTTCTCCACCAGTGTGCAGCGTTTCATCGAACAGGCCGCCGCAGATCCGCAGGTCCTGGCGATCAAACAAACCCTGTACCGCACCTCCGGCGATTCTCCCATCGTGAACGCGCTCATCGATGCCGCCGAAGCCGGTAAACAGGTGGTGGCGCTGGTGGAGATCAAGGCCCGCTTCGACGAGCAGGCCAACATCAAATGGGCACGGACGCTGGAACAGGCCGGGGTGCATGTGGTGTACGGCCTGGTCGGGTTGAAAACACACTGCAAGACCTGCCTGGTGGTGCGCCGGGAGGGCTCGACCATTCGCCGCTACTGCCATATCGGTACCGGTAACTACAATCCCAAGACCGCCCGCCTGTACGAGGATGTCGGGCTGCTCACCGCGGCCCCCGAGATCGGCGCCGATCTCACCGATCTGTTCAATTCGCTCACCGGCTATTCCAGAAAGGCCGATTACCGCAACATCCTGGTTGCCCCGCACGGTATCCGATCCGGGATCATCTCGCGGATCGAACGTGAGATCGAATTGGCCCGCGACGGCGCGCCGGCCCGGATTCGCCTCAAGGCCAATGCCCTTGTCGACGAACAGGTCATCGACGCGCTCTACCGCGCCTCACAGGCGGGCGTTCCGGTGCAGATCGTGGTCCGCAGTATCTGCGGGTTACGGCCGGGCGTTCCGGGGATGAGCGAGAACATCGACGTGCGGTCGATCCTCGGCCGGGTGCTGGAGCATTCGCGAATTCTCAACTTCGCGGCGCAGGACGAGTTCTGGATCGGCAGCGCCGATATGATGCATCGGAATCTGGACCGCCGCGTGGAGGTCATGGCGCAGGTGAAGGACCCGAAACTACGGGAACGGCTGGACGGAATCTTCGAATCGGCATTGCACCCGATGACACGCTGCTGGGTATTGGATGCCGACGGGAATTGGCAATCCAGCCCCGACCGGGCCGGTACCGGGCCCGACGGTGACGGGATCGAGGTCCGCGACCATCAGGTGGCGCTCATGCGTCTGCGCCGCCCGGATCAGCAGTGAACTCAGTGGGCACCACGCATACACCCCCGGCCTATCCGGATCCACGGACCACAGCCAATATTCATGCCGCCGGCACCGTGCTGTGGCGTCATGCGCCCGATTCGGGCGGCCGGATGGAGATCGCCGTGATCCGCCGGCCCAAATACGACGACTGGTCGTTGCCGAAGGGAAAACTCGATCCCGGGGAAACGCCTGTGCTGGCCGCGGTCCGCGAAACCGAAGAGGAAACGGGGCTGCGGCCCCGGCTGGGCCGCTATCTGGGCAAGGTCACCTATCCGATTCCTGGACATCGCAGGCTCAAACGGGTCGACTATTGGGCGGCCGAGGTGACCGGCGGAGCATTCACGGCGAACAACGAGGTCGACGAACTCACCTGGTGCCCGCTGGAGACGGTGATGTCGGCGCTGTCGTATCCGATGGATCGCCAGATCGTCCGGGCGTTCACCCGGTTACCGGCCGATACGCGCACCGCACTGGTGGTCCGGCATGCCAAGGCCGGTCGCCGCGACCGGTTCCGCGGCCCGGACGAGCAACGGCCGCTCGAAACGGCCGGATATCAGCAGGCGCTCGCGCTGGTGCCGAATCTGCTGGCATTCGGTGCCGCGGAAATCTATTCCGCCGAACCGCTCCGCTGCGTGCAGACCGTGACGCCGCTGGCCGAGGATCTGGGAGTCGAGGTGGCGGTGGATCCGCTGCTCGGTGATATCGGATATGCCGCTGATACCGAGAAGGCGCGGGAACATATCCGGTCGCTGGCCCTGTCCGCCCGGGCTGTGCCCGTACTGTGCAGTCAGGGCGACACCGTTCCGGATCTTGTCCGGTGGTGGGCGGAACGGGACGGAATGCGATTGTCACCCGCCCGGACCCGGAAAGGGTCGGTGTGGGTGTTGTCTTTCGCGGGCGACCGTTTGGTCGCCGCCGATCATCTCGACCGATCGCTATCGGTCGATACCGCGCCGGCGACCGGGTAGAGCCGAACACTCACCGGCCGTGGAAACGGTCACGCCCCCGGGGATCGCCCGGGGGCTGGTCCGTCCGGCGTTTCGGTTGTGAGGGTCGCGAGCCGGCGAGCCGAGATGCGGCACGCTGTGCTCGTCGACGAGCACCGTTCGCGGGTCGGAAAGCCGTCGGGGATTTCCGCGGCATCCGCGGCTGGGCGAATCAGCGCTTCTTTGCAGCCTTCTTCGCCGGAGTCCGCTTTGCGGTGGTCGCCTTCTTGGTCGCCGGGGTCTTCTTGGCGGTGGCCTTGGCCGTGGTCTTCTTCGCCGTGGCCTTGGCCGGGGTCTTCTTGGCGACGGTCTTACGTGCCGCCGTCTTGGTGGCCGCCTTCTTCGCGGCGGTGCTCTTGGCCGGCGCCTTGGTGGCGGTCTTACGTGCCGTGGTTTTGGCGGGCGCCTTGGTGGCCGACTTCTTGGCGGTGGTTTTCTTCGCCGTGGTCTTCTTGGCCGTGGATTTCTTGGCCGCCACAGGAGCATTGACACCGCGTTTGACCGCCGGGCCGGTGGCCGCGAGCTTCTGTTTACCCGCGATTACCGCCTTGAACTGGGCACCGGGCCGGAAGGCCGGCACCGAAGTGGGTTTCACCTTGACGGTTTCCCCGGTGCGCGGATTCCGTGCGACGCGCGCCGCACGCTTCCGCTGTTCGAACACACCGAATCCGGTGATGGTGACGCTCTGTCCTTTGTGTACCGCACGCACGATGGTGTCGACCACATGCTCGACTGCCGCGGTGGCCGTGCGCCTGTCAGTACCCAACTTTTCGGTCAGAACGTCGATCAGTTCCGCCTTGTTCATTGAATCCTCCGCAGACTAATGGCCCGTCGTCGGACCGACTAGGTACCACGGTAAACCCACAATGGGCAAGAGTCTATGTGCCACGCCAAAATTCATGTGGCCTAGCACACGCACAGCTACCGCCTCATCCGAGCCCCCACTAAGAGGCCGAGAACATTACGCCTGCGAAATAGGTTCGGGAAGGGTCTTTGGTTTCCAACCCGGCCTTGCCTTTTCGAACTCCGCGATCACATCGCTACGCCGCAGGGTCAGGCCGATGTCATCCAATCCTTCCAACAGGCGCCACCTCGTGTAGTCGTCAATATCGAACGGCAACACGACGGTTCCTGCGGTCACCGTGCGTGCCTGGAGGTCGACAACCAATTCCAGTCCGGGCTGTTCCTCGAGCAACTTCCAGAGCATTTCGACATCATTCTGTGACATTCGCGCGGCCAGTAGACCGCCCTTGCCCGCATTACCGCGGAAGATGTCGGCGAAACGTGAAGAGATAACTACCCGAAAGCCGTAGTCCATGAGTGCCCAGACTGCGTGCTCACGCGACGATCCGGTGCCGAAATCCGGTCCGGCCACGAGTACGGAGCCGCGGGAGTACGGTTCGGTGTTCAGAATGAAGTCCTTGTCACCCCGCCATGCAGCGAACAAGCCGTCTTCGAATCCTGTTCGAGTCACGCGCTTCAGATAGACGGCCGGGATGATCTGATCGGTGTCCACATTGGACCGGCGCAGCGGAACGCCGATCCCCTTGTGCACGGTGAAGGCTTCCATCGTATTTCTCCTGTTTCGGGCTTGATCGTAGGTTTTCCGAATGCGGCGCAGCGGCTCAGTTCAGATCGGCGGGCGCCGACAACCGGCCGCGCACCGCAGTGGCCGCGGCGACCAGCGGTGACACCAAATGAGTGCGGCCGCCTTTGCCCTGCCGTCCCTCGAAATTCCGGTTGGAGGTGGAGGCGCAACGCTGGCCGGGTTCGAGCTGATCGGGGTTCATTCCCAGGCACATCGAGCATCCGGCCTGGCGCCATTCGGCTCCGGCGGCGGTGAACACCTCCCCGAGCCCCTCGGCCTCGGCCTGTTCGCGTACCCGCATCGACCCGGGTACCACCAGCATTCGCACCCCGTCGGCGACCTTGCGGCCCTTCAGGACCCCGGCCACGGCCCGCAGATCCTCGATCCGGCCGTTGGTGCACGAGCCGACGAACACGGTATCCACCGCGACCTCACGCAGCGGCATACCCGGGGTCAAATCCATGTATCGCAGCGCTTTCTCCGCCGACTCGCGGGCGCTTTCGTCGGCGATCTGCGCCGGATCCGGCACATTTGCGCCGAGCGGCAAACCTTGTCCCGGGTTGGTCCCCCAGGTGACGAACGGTGTCAGTGCGCTCGCGTCGATATGCACTTCCCGGTCGAAAACGGCATCCTCGTCGGTCTTCAGCGCTTCCCACGCCTGCACCGCGGCATCCCAGTCGGTGCCCTGCGGCGCATGCGGCCGGCCTTTCAGGAACTCGTAGGTCGTTTCGTCCGGGGCGATCATCCCCGCCCGCGCTCCGGCCTCGATGGACATATTGCAGATCGTCATCCGCGCTTCCATCGACATTTTCCTGATGGCCTCACCGCGGTACTCGAGCACATATCCCTGCCCGCCGCCGGTGCCGATTTCGGCGATCACCGCCAGAATGAGGTCTTTGCTGGTGACGCCCGGCGGCAGTTCCCCGTCGACGGTGATCGCCATTGTCTTGAACGGCCGCAGCGACAGCGTCTGCGTGGCCAGGACGTGTTCGACCTCACTTGTCCCGATTCCCATGGCGAGCGCGCCGAACGCGCCGTGGGTGGAGGTATGGCTGTCCCCGCACACCACGGTCGTCCCCGGCTGGGTCAGGCCCAGCTGCGGGCCGACCACATGCACGATCCCTTGTTCGCGATCGCCCATCGGGTGCAGCCGGACGCCGAATTCGGCGCAGTTACGCCGCAGCGTCTCCACCTGGAGACGCGAAATGGGATCGGCAATCGGTTTATCGATATCGGCAGTGGGAACGTTGTGGTCCTCGGTGGCGATGGTGAGATCGGGCCGGCGCACCGGCCGCCCCGCCGCCCGCAGGCCGTCGAACGCCTGCGGACTGGTGACCTCGTGCACCAGATGCAGATCGATATAGATCAGATCGGGTTCACGGGCCTCGCCGTCGCCTTCCCCGCGGGCGACGACATGCTGTTCCCATACTTTTTCGGCCAGCGTACGTGGCATTGTTGCGATCACCTTTCGGGCCGGGCATCCGCCCGGGTGACCCGCGGCGAATACGCGCTAGCTGGAATATCGCGACCCCATCCCGCGATCCACCTGGGCTGTTCGTGATGGCATCTCAGAATGCAGGACGCTAATATCGTTGTATGAGACAGCATAGCGGTATCGGCGTCCTGGACAAAGCGGTGGCAGTGCTGTATGCGGTCGCCGAACAGCCCTGCGGTCTCAACGAGTTGTGCGAACGCACCGGTCTCCCCCGGGCCACCGCCCACCGCCTCGCCGTCGGACTGGAAACCCATCGCCTGCTGGCCCGTAACGGCGACGGCGCCTGGCGCCCCGGCCCCGCCCTCGGGGAACTCGCCGCCGGCGCTGCCGATCCGCTGCTCGAAGCCGCGAGTTCGATCCTGCCCCGGCTCCGCGAGATCACCGGCGAAAGCGTGCAACTGTACTGCCGCGACGGCAACCAGCGGGTCTGCGTTGCCGCCCTGGAACCACCCGCCGGATTACGCGATACCGTGCCCATCGGCTCCCGCCTGCCGCTCACCGCCGGTTCGGCCGCGAAGGTCCTCGTCGCCTGGGCGGAGCCCGACCTGCAGCGCAGTGTGCTCGCCGAGGCCATGTACAACGAACGCACTCTCGCCGATGTCCGTAAAAGGGGTTGGGCGCAGAGCGCCGGCGAACGCGCGGCCGGGGTCGCGAGTATCTCGGCACCCGTACGGGATCAACAGGGCGCAGTGGTCGCCGCCATCTCGGTCTCCGGCCCGATCGACCGGATGGGCCGCCGCCCCGGGGCCCGCTGGGCCGCCGATCTCGTCGCGGCCGCCGATGCCCTGCACCGCCGACTCTGAGCGGTGGGCACCCGCCGTAACTTATGGTGACCTCATGGGAGTGAACCAACGGTCACAGATCGTGATGACCGACGCCGAGATCACCGATTTCCTCACCCGCAGCCGCGTGGCCACCCTGGCCACCCTCGGCGGGGACGGAAAACCGCACCTCACCGCCATGTGGTACGCACTGATCGCCGATCCCGGCCGTCCCGATGCCGTCCCCGAGCTGTGGTTCGAGACCAAAGGCAAATCCCAGAAGGCCGTCAACCTGCGCCGCAACCCCACCATCACCTGCATGGTCGAGGCCGGCCAGACCTACGACACCCTACGCGGGGTCTCCATCGAGGGCCACGCCGAAGTAATCGACGACCCCGAGAAGTTGTTCGCCGTCGGCGTCAGCGTCTGGGAGCGCTACACCGGCCCCTACACCGACGATATGCGCCAGTACGTCGAAGGAATGCTGAACAAGCGTGTCGCGGTCCGCGTGGTCCCCGAACGTATCCGCAGCTGGGACCACCGCAAACTCGGCCTACCCGAAATGCCCCTCGGCGGCTCCACCGCGGGCGCCCTCGACGATTGAGACCAGTGCCCGGGTGGTGCAGATCACCCGGGCGACGCGCGATACACCCACAACCATCCGTCATGCAGTCACCATGGGCGGATGGAGAGAGAATCCGGTTGTGCAGGCGAGACCGCTCCTGGCCGGATCGTTCTCCTCAACGGCGTCTCGGGCTCGGGAAAATCCAGCCTCGCGCACAGGCTTCTGGCCGACCTCGACCGGCCCTTCTTCCACATGAGCGTCGATATGTTCGGCGCCATGCGCTCGGAATCCCGGACCCACGAACTCGATCCGAGCGCCCTCGCCGCGGCCCTCCACAGGACCCGCGCCGGATTCCACCGCGCCGTCGCCGGTATGGCCCGGGCAGGTAACGACATCATCATGGACCACGTCCTGAGCGAGCCCTGGCGACTATCCGACTGCTTGGCCGTGATGACCGGCATAGACGTCGTTTTCGTCGGCGTCCACTGCCCGCCGGGCGAACTCCGGCGCCGCGAACGCCGCCGCCCCGACCGGCCGCCGGGTACAGCGGCACGGCAGCTGGTTTCGGTCCACACCCACGGAATCTACGATCTGGAGGTCGATACCGGGACCGCCTCCCTCGAGGAATGCTCGGCCGGGATCAAGGCCTTCCTGGACCGTCCCCCGGCCGATCGCGCCTTCGACCGTCGCAGCCGGTCGCTGACCTGTCCGCCCGGTCGGGCGGGGTCGGGAGATATTCGTATCGACGGGTTTCGATGTCGCCTCCGGTGCAAGGATCGGTGTGCTCATCGGGAGTCTGCCGCCAGTGCAGTGGCCAGGTCGTCGAGCCGGCCGAAGGCACGGGCAAAGCCCACGTGGTCGGTGTAGTCGCGGGACTCGACGATGAGACCGTCACGTACCCGCGCCACGAAGATGCACGGGATCGAGAAGGGGCGCCCGTTCGCCGAACCGACATAGCTGAATTCGTAGACCACGACCTCCGGGTCGGCGGTTTCGTGGACCTGCCCCCGTGCCTCGAAACGCTCAACTCCTGTTGTCCGCGCCGGCCCCTCGGCGAAGTGGCTCCGCAACTGGAAACGGGTGCGCAAACGGTGTGTCACCGAGTGGGGCGAGGGGATGCCGCACATCGGTTTGTTCGGCGTACAGGCCGGCAAGGTGATCCAGTTGCGCCTGTTTCTCCTGCTCGGTGAGGTTCCCGGAGACCAAGCGGGTGACCCCTGCAGCGACGGCGCGAACTCCATCTGCCGGCGTGGACGGCTGTGGCATGGCATTCCCTGAATTAATCGGAGTCTGGACTTCGGTTAACGTCGGCTACCGACAGCGGAAACGGAAGGGGCCCTGAATGCGCCAGGACGCGCGGGAGAACCGGGAACGGATCCTGGCCGCGGCCGAGAAGGTGTTCGGCGCGCACGGTGGTGCTGGATCGACCGAGGAGGTGGACCGGCGGGCCGGTGTCGGCATCGCCACGGTCTTTCGCCACTTCGCTACAAAGGAAGATTTGATCGAGGCGGCACTGCTGCGCATCTCGATCAGCTCACCGAACGCGCCGAAGCGCTCACCCTCGACACAGACCGGTCCGTGGCGTGGCAGACCCTACTGCGGACCATGATCGAAACGGGCGCCACGAAGCTGATATCGGCCTCGGCACTGGACGACCACGGGAGGCTTCCCCGCAGCGTCGCCACCGCATCGAACCGGCTGAAGGCCGCGGTCGCCGCGGTCCTCCTGCAGGCGCAAGCGGCCGGCATGGTGCGCCCTTCGGTCACGGTCGAGGAGGTTCACCTGCTCATCCGCGGCCTGGCACAAGCGACGGCCACGATGCCGGTACAGCCCGCTACCTTGGAACGCGCCATCGCCGTCGTACCCACCGGGCTATCGCGCTGACAGTGACCTGTGCAGCCGATCCACCGAACACACGAGCCGAGACCGAATCCCCCGACAGGAACGGCAACGGCACCCAAGCGACTGACCCGAGGAACCACCGACCGAACCGGCACATCCCCCGCTCACCGACCACGAAACCTTTCCGGACTCCACCAACCGCAAAGGGGTCCAGGGGCGCAGCCCCGGCAAGACCTTCGTAGGAATCCCTCCACGGAGGGGGGCCAGGGGGCGCCGAGCCCGCCTGGTCGGGGTGCGGGGAATGAACCCCCGCAGAACATCGCGAATCAGCAAAGGCTCACGCTCTCCATGAGCATGAGCCTGCCAGCTGAGTAGCCCCGACGGGATTTGAACCCGCGCTACCGCCTTGAGAGGGCGGCGTCCTAGGCCGCTAGACGACGGGGCCAGGACTTTTGATCGACTCCTGGCTGGAGCGGATCGTGGATCTTTCGATCCGAAGCTCGATCAGCGTAACCGACCGGGCGGCGGCGACCAAATCGCCTGGATATTCGTTCCGCACCGCATCTGGAAGATGTAGTAGAGACCGATCTCCGCTGGGGTACCAGGACTCGAACCTAGAATGGCTGAACCAGAATCAGCTGTGTTGCCAATTACACCATACCCCAATGACCTGGGCTTTCGGGTTCGTCGCTGGCTGCGGCGGCACCGTCGTTCCGGCCGAGAAAGAGAGTACCAAACTGTGCGGGTGAAACTACAAATCGCCTGGTCAGATCGGGGTTGTTCGGGCTGTTTCACGGTTCGTCTCGGTATGGGCACCGGTCGCGCCCACCAGGCTCACCCTCCGCCCCGGGCAGCGTCCAGGGCCCGCGGATGGTGTCTGGCTGAAGGTTCCGGGCCGGGTATCGAGTAACCGGTGGGCGGGCCCGCGACATGATGGCCGGGCCCGCCGGGCAGGGTTATTCGCTGGGTGCGACCCATTCACGTGCGGCGCGCAGCCGGCGCATGGATTCTTCCCGGCCGAGCAGTTCCATGGATTCGTAGAGGGGTGGGCTGATATGCGATCCGGTGACCGCGACCCGTACCGGCGCGAACGCTTTTCTGGGTTTCAGCTCGAGCCGCTCGATAAGTGCCGTCTTCAGCGCTTCTTCTATTTCGGCGGCGGTCCATGTGGCGAGTGGTTCGAGTGCGTCGACGGTCGCGTCCAGAACCGGCCGGCTGCCTTCGCCGAGGTTTTTCTTTCCGGCTGCCGGGTCGATTGCGAAGTCGGCGGCGGGGGCGAACAGGAATCGGAGCAGATCCCAGGCGTCGGCGAGTACCACTATTCGGGTCTGAACGAGTTCGGCGGCTTCGGCGAATACTTTTTCGTCGATTTCTTCACCGATATATCCGTGCCGGACGAAGTATTCGTGCAACCGTCCAGCGAAATCGGCGGGGGCGAGCATCCGGATATGTTCGGCGTTGATCGCGTCGGCTTTTTTCTGGTCGAAGCGGGCCGGGTTCGAGTTGACTTTGGAGATGTCGAAGGCGGCGATCATCTCGTCCAAGGTGAACACATCGTGGTCGTCGGCAATGCTCCAGCCGAGCAGTGCTAGATAATTCAGCAAACCTTCGGGGACGAAGCCGCGGTCGCGGTGCAGGAACAGGTTGGATTCGGGGTCGCGTTTGGAGAGTTTCTTGTTGCCCTGCCCCATCACGAAGGGCAGGTGACCGAATTCCGGGGTGAAATCGGTGACGCCGATACGCCGCAGCGCCGCATAGAGGGCGAGCTGGCGCGGAGTGGAGGACAGCAGGTCTTCGCCGCGCAACACGTGGGTGATTCGCTGGGTCGCGTCGTCGACCGGGTTGACCAGCGTGTAGAGCGGGTCGCCGGTGCCGCGGGTGAGCGCGAAATCGGGGACGGTGCCCGCTTTGAAGGTGGTCTCGCCGCGTACGAGATCGTTCCATGTGAGATCGATATCGGGCATACGCAGCCGGACCACGGCACCGCGACCGGCGGCTTTGTATTCGGCGATCTGTTCGGGCGTGAGGTCGCGGTCGTAATTATCGTAGCCGAGTTTCGGATCACGTCCGGCCGCACGGTGACGTTCTTCGACTTCTGCTGGCGTGGAAAAGGATTCGTAGGCTTCACCGGCTTCCAGCAGTTTCCGCACCACGTCGAGGTGGATATCGCGGCGCTGCGATTGCCGGTACGGCGCATAGGGGCCGCCGATTTCGGGGCCCTCGTCCCATTCGAGGCCGAGCCAGCGCAATGCGTCCAAGAGCGCCAGATACGATTCCTCGGAATCCCGTGCGGCATCGGTGTCTTCGATTCGGAAGACGAAGGTTCCGCCGTGATGTTTGGCGTAGGCCCAGTTGAACAGCGCGGTGCGGATGAGCCCGACATGCGGTGTTCCGGTGGGCGACGGGCAGAAACGGACCCGTACGTTTGTCATGTCTCTCTTTCGTTCAGCGTTTGGCGGCAACAGGATTGGTGAGTGTTCCGATTCCGGCGACGGTCACCGAGACGCTCTGACCGTCTTTCATCGGGCCGACACCTTCGGGTGTGCCGGTGAGGATCACGTCACCGGGCAGCAGGGTCATCACCCGGGTCACCCATTCGATGATTTCCGGAATATCGTGCAGCAGTAGCGATGTGGTGCTGCGCTGCTTCACTTCGCCGTCGAGTTCGGTGGTGAGCTCGAGGTCGGCCGGATCCAGTTCCGTTTCGATCCAGGGGCCGAGCGGGCAGAAGGTGTCGTACCCCTTGGCCCGCGTCCATTGTCCGTCCTGGGCCTGCTGATCGCGGGCGGTGACGTCGTTGGCGACGGTGTAGCCGAGGATCACGTCCTTGGCGCGGGCCGCGGCGACGTCCTTGCAGGGGCGCCCGATCACGACCGCCAGCTCGCCTTCGAAGTCGACCCGGGAGGAGTTGGGCGGCAGCTGGATGGGCACGTTCGGCCCGATGATGGAGGTGTTGGGTTTGATGAAGATCACCGGTTCCTCCGGTGCCTGTCCTCCGAATTCGGCGGCGTGCGCCGCGTAGTTCTTGCCGATGCAGATCACCTTGCTGGCCAGGATGGGGGCGAGCAGGCGGATATCGGCCAGCGGCCAGCTACGGCCGGTGAACGTCGGAGTACCGAATGGGTGTTCGGCGATTTCTTTGGCGGTCTCGCCGTCGATGGCGACGAAAGCGACCCCGTCGGGGCTGGCAACTCGACCTAGACGCATGCCCGAAGTCTATCCAGCCGGGTTCACCAGCCCGAATGCGCCCGACCGGTCGGCATGTGGGCCGGTGAAAAGCGTGACACCGCCTGGTACAACCGCACCCGGCAGGTGTACGGTGACCGAGAGTTCAGGATTTGAGAAGCACTTCCCATATATTGAGATGTGCTGCTGTATTCCGAGATGGGGAACTATGGCACACAGTTCACCGGCGGCCGCCCGAGCCGCCGAGCCGGGACGCCGGCCGCGACCGGTCTCCCCCGCACGCCGCTGGCTCATGCTCGCCCTCGGGGTGTTCGCCCAGACCGCGAGCGCGATCTTCGTCCACGGCGTCCCATTCCTGCTGCCGGCACTCACCGCGGGCGGTATGCCGCTGCCGACGGCCGGTCTGCTGGTCGCGCTGCCGACGGTGGGACTGTGCTGCACCCTCATCGCCTGGGGCTACCTGGTGGACCGGCTCGGTGAACGCATCGCACTGGTGGCCGGACCGCTGATCATGTGCGCCGCCGGTACCGCGGCCGCCTTCACGACGAGCTATCCCCTCCTCGGAGTGCTGTTGTTCCTCGGCGGTATGGGCGCCGCCAGTACCAACGGTGCCAGCGGCCGGGTGATCGTCGGCTGGTTCCCGCCCGAACGGCGCGGCCTGGCGATGGGTATCCGGCAGACCGGTCAGCCGATCGGGGTGGGTATCGGCGCGCTGTCCATTCCGCTGGTCGCCGACAGTGCCGGGGTCGCTCCGGCGTTGTTCGTGCCGGCGGTCCTCGCGAGTCTGGCGGCCGTGGGCTGTCTGCTCGGCATAGTCGACCCGCCCCGCCCGTCACGCGCGGAGTCCACCGGCGCCAACCCGTACCGCGCCGGTGGCACTCTCTGGCGTATCCACGGAGTGTCCATCCTGCTGGTCATCCCGCAGGGCACTGTCTGGACCTTCGCACTGTTGTGGTTGCACCGCGATATCGGATGGTCGCTGGCCGCCGCCGGCGCCCTCGTCACCGGCACGCAGGTACTCGGCGCGCTGGGCCGGATCGGTGCGGGCGCCTGGTCCGACCGCGTCGGCAGCCGGATGCGCCCACTGCGCCTGATCGCTGTCGCCGCGGTCGCCACCATGGCACTACTGGCCTTGACCGCCTGGACCGAATGGTGGTGGGCTGCCATACCGCTGATGGTGATCGCCTCGGTGGTCTCGGTGTCCGACAACGGGTTGGCCTTCACCGCCATCGCGGAACTCGCCGGTCCTTATTGGAGCGGTCGCGGCCTCGGTATCCAGAACACCGGCCAGAACCTGATGATCGCTGCCGTACCGCCGGTCTTCGGCGGCCTGATCACCGCTTCCGGATTCCCCGCAGCCTATTTGGCGGCGGCGGTCTTGGCCGCGGCAGCCGTCCCGCTGGTGCCATCGAGTTCGGAGAATTTCCCGAAGTAGGCGGACCGCTGCCCACCGAAAAGCACGTCGGCGACCACTACGCGAGAGGGCGCAGTCGGCCAGGCGGGTTCCGGTTGCTCCCACAGGTCGGCAGGTCCGCAGAGCAGGAACCCGGACGGCTGTCCGAACCGCTCAGATATCGACGAGAACCGCAGGGTCGAAACTCACTCGGATCGTCGAATCGACCTCGACGTCGGCAGCGAATTCACTACCTTCGACAACGACGGGACCCCACCGGTAGGTACTTCCGTCCAGAATTCCACGGTGAACACGAACCTTCGACTGGTGCTCGACTATCCAGTACTGCGGAATACCCAGCGCCGCATACTCACTCACCTTCCGAACCCTGTCGGTGCGCTCGCTACCGCTGCCGGGTGAGACCACCTCGACCACCAGCAGGAGATCGATACCGGGGATGAGTTTCGGCGATCCGTCCGAGATCACAGACCGCGCGATATCGTAGGGGACCACGGCGATATCCGGCTTCCGAACACCCGCCGGTGTGCTGATCTCCCACTCTCCCCCATCGCAAACGATCACGGGGGCTTCGCCGAACGCACCCTCGATGATCCGGGACAGCCTGCGCGCGATCCAGTTGTGCCGTGCCCCCGCTGCCACCTCGACCAACCACCCGTCTTCGAGTTCGAACCCCTTACCGTCTTCCGGCAAGTCGTATAGATCCAGCACTGTGTACGGGCCGAAGCCTGCGTCACAGGTGGCATGCCACGCGGTCATGCTGCCTCCAAGTGCTCGGGCCGTCCATCGGGGATACGCCCAGGTACCCCCGATAGTATCGGAGACGCACAGCGATTTCGTTGCCGAAAAGTACGAAACTTCCAGGTCAGACCGCTGCGGCGATCCGGTCGCCGATCTCGGTGGTGGAGGCGGTGCCGGTGCGACCCGACAGATCCTTGGCGACCGCGTCCTGGATGCGGGCAGCGGCCGCGGTTTCGCCCTTGTGCTCCAGCAGCAGACCCACCGAGAGGATGGCGGCGGTCGGGTCGGCCTTGGACTGGCCGGCAATATCGGGGGCGCTGCCGTGGACCGGTTCGAACATGCTCGGGTTGGTGCCGGTGGCGTCGATATTGCCGCTGGCGGCCAGGCCGATACCACCGCTCACCGCGGCGGCGAGATCGGTGATGATATCGCCGAAGAGGTTGTCGGTGACGATCACGTCGAAGCGGGCGGGATCGTTGACCATATGGATGGTGGCGGCGTCGATGTGCTGGTAGGCGACCTCGACTTCGGGGAACTCGGCGCCCACCGCGTCCACCGTGCGCTGCCACAGCGAACCGGCGAAGGCCAGCACGTTGGTCTTGTGCACGAGGGTGAGGTGCTTGCGCCGGGTCTGCGCCTTGGCGAAGGCGTAGCGGACGACGCGTTCGACGCCGAACCGGGTGTTGGTGCTGACCTCGGTCGCGACCTCGTGCGGGGTGTCGACGCGGATAGCGCCACCGGTGCCGGTGTAGGGGCCCTCGGTGCCCTCGCGCACGACCACGAAGTCGATCTCCGGGCTCCCGGCGAGCGGGCTGCCGACGCCCGGGTACAGCTTGGAGGGCCGCAGGTTGACGTGGTGGTCGAGCGCGAATCGGGTGCGCAGCAGCAGGCCCCGTTCGAGGAGGCCGCTGGGTACGGACGGGTCGCCGATCGCGCCGAGCAGGATCGCGTCGTGCTGTTTCAGTTCCGGCAGCACCGATTCCGGCAGGATCTCGCCGGTGGCGTGGTAGCGCTTGGCACCGAGATCGTATTCGGTGCGTTCGACGCCGGATAGTACCACATCGAGCACTTTGAGCGCCTCGGCGACGACCTCCGGGCCGATACCGTCACCGGGGATCACGGCGAGCTTCATGACAACCACGCTTTCTGGATACGACGTGCCGCGAGCGGTCGCGGCCGGCGGGCCGGGTGGCCGCCGCTGGGACAGTGATTCTGCGCCGTACGCCCGGGTAGGTGACACCCGGGCGGATTCACACGACGCTGTGCGCCTTACCTCGATGTGGGCGAGTCCGGGCCAGAGTGGGTACCGGAGCGTCACCACCCAGGGCCCTCACCCCATCGGACACCGCATGAGCGAACCGGAGCCGGCGGCGACAGCCCTGCCTGGACACGCAGGCCCTCGCCTTCGCCCATCGAACACCGCGGCGGCGCACCGCTACATCAGAACAGGTCGACCAGCGCGACCTTGCCGGCGCCCACGGCGGCCGCGATTTCGGCCCGCACCGATTCGGGGACCTCCTTGTTGACCCGCAACACCACGGTGGCGCCTTCCTTGTTGGCGTCCTGGGTGAGCTGGGCGGCGAGGATATCGATCTCGGCGGCGCCCAGGGCGGTCCCGACCTTGCCCAGTGCGCCCGGCTGATCCTCGTAGTTGAGGACGGCCAGGTTGATGCCCTCGGCGCGCATATCGTAGTTGCGGCCGTTGATGTTGACGATCTTCTCGACCTGGGCCGGTTCGGTGAGCGCGCCGGCAACATTGATGGTGCGTCCGTCACCGAAGACCGCACGCAGATCCACCAGGCTGCGGTGGCTGGGGCTTTCGGTGACCGTGGTGACCTCCGCGCTGATCCCGCGGTCCTGCGCGAGCGCCGGGGCGTTGACGAAGGTGACCTGATCGTCGACGTGAGCGGAGAACACACCGCGCAGCGCGGCCAGTTGCAGCACCTCGACCTCCGAGGCGGCCAGCTCACCGCGGACCTGCACCTCGAGGCTCACCGGCAGTTCGTCGGCCAGCGCACCCAGCAGCGCACCCTGTTTGCGGACCAGGTCCAGCCAGGGCGCCACTTCGTCGCCGACGACGCCGCCGGTGACGTTCACCGCGCCGGGTACGAACTCGCCGGCCAGGGCCAGCAGTACGGATTTCGCCACATCGGTACCGGCCCGGTCCTGCGCTTCGCTGGTGGAGGCACCCAGATGCGGGGTCACCACGACCTGCGGCAGTTCGAACAGCGGGCTGTCGGTGCAGGGCTCGGTTTCGTACACATCGATACCGGCGGCCCGCACATGGCCGGACTTGATGGCCTCGGCCAACGCGGCCTCGTCCACCAGGCCACCGCGCGCGGCGTTGACGATGATCACACCCGGCTTGGTCTTGGCGATCGATTCCTTGCCGAGCAGGCCCTTGGTCTCCGGGGTCTTCGGCAAGTGGATGGAGATGAGATCGGCGCGCTCCAGCACCTCGTCCAGGGTGAGCAGTTCGATCCCGAGCTGGGCAGCACGCGCCGGGGAGACGTAGGGGTCGTAGGCGACGACCTTGGTTTCGAAGGCGGCGAGGCGCGCGGCGAACAGCTGCCCGATCCGGCCGAGCCCGATCACGCCGACCGTTTTGCCGAAGATCTCCACGCCGTTGAAGCTGCTGCGCTTCCAGGTGTGCTCACGCAGGGTGGCGTCGGCGGCCGGGATCTGGCGGGCCGCGCTCAACATCAGCGTGACGGCATGTTCGGCGGCGGTGTGGATATTGGAGGTGGGCGCGTTGACGACCATGACACCGCGTTCGGTGGCGGCGGGGACGTCGACATTGTCCAGGCCGACCCCGGCCCGGGCGACGATTTTCAGGTTCTTGCCGGCCTCGAGGACTTCGGCGTCGACGGTGGTGGCGGACCGCACGAGCAGCGCGTCGGCCTCCGGCACCGCCGCCAGCAGGGCGGGCCGGTCCGGGCCGTCGACCCATCGGACCTCGACACCGTCACCGAGCGCATCGACGGTCGACTGGGCGAGCTTGTCGGCGATCAGAACTACAGGACGGCCTGCTTGGCTCACGGTGGGGTTCTCCTGGATGAGGGGGACGGCCAGTTGACGCGGCCAAGCTTAGTTCCAGCGGATCGGGCGGTGTCCCGCCCCCTCGTGGTCACCGCCCACGTACCCGCCACAACCAGCACCGAGTGCGGTGGACGGGTGGGCGGAATCACGCTCTCCGGGTTCTCGAGGCGGTTGTGCAAGGGTCGCCCCGAGTTCTTGTATGGACGTGTTCTCTCGCGGCGGAAGTACTCGCAGACCGGGCTCGCGAGCCGGGAGGACGGGCGCAATCAACCTTCAGCACCTGCAGGAGTGATCGCGGCCGGAAGCGGCGCGACTGTGCAGCGCATTCGGAGACCGGGATACGGCCGGGGATCACGCGGGGGCAGTTTCCGGGCCGGAGACGTAGTGCCCCTAAAAGACGGAGGGGCCCCGCACCGTGTGGTGCGGGGCCCTGTCATTTCGTCACATCACTTAGATGGAGCGAACATCCTGAGCCTGCGGACCCTTCTGGCCCTGCCCGATCTCGAACTCCACCCGCTGTCCCTCTTCGAGGGTCCGGAAGCCGGAGCCGGCGACTGCCGAGTAATGCACGAAGACGTCAGGTCCGCCCCCGTCTTGCGCGATAAAGCCGAAGCCCTTCTCGCTGTTGAACCACTTCACGCTGCCTTGAGCCATGTTACTTACTTCATACTTTCTGTTGCGAGCCAGCCGGATCTCGGTCGATCCGCCTGATCTCTATGACAACGATGCCATGTCGCGGGAAGTTCCGGCACCTCGAAAACCGCTCATTGTGAGGCAGAACGCGGTGATATCGCGCACGATATGACCAGCACGGTGGCGCTCGTCTCCCCATTCCTGCGGAACCCGGGGTCGTCCCGGGGAAACCCCGTAGTTCCAAGGGATGATTTCCGCGAAAATCGGTGACATACCGGCACGGATTGCGCGAGGGTGAGGGCTCTATCGCCGATTCGGCGCGGATTCCCTTGCCGCGCCACGGCTGGAGTTCGAGAGGATACGAAGTGTTCCGCACGAAACGAACGTTCACGGCCCGCCGGGTCGTCATCGCGGGCGCCATTGCCCTACTGCCCATGGCGGCGCTCGCCGCCCCCGCCGCAGCAGCTCCCGCGGCCCCCGCCCCCGGATATACCGAAGTCGACCGGGACCATCATCGGGATCGCGACCGGCACTGGGATCGCGACCGGCACTGGGATCGGGATCGCGACCGGCACCGGGACCGCGACCGGCACTGGGACCGCGACCACCATCGTGACCGGCACTGGGACCGCGGCCATCATCACGGCTGGGACGATCCGGCGGACTGGTTCCGCCATATTCTGCGCGGAACATTCGGCAGCAGCTGAGCGCGGACGGGCCCGCATTCCGAATTCGCCGGGATGCGGGCCCGGATTTTCTTCTCCGCAGCGAGGGAACGAGACGGCGATATCCCGATCGGATTCACCGTTCTCGCGCCCGGACACGCTGGTGCGCAGTACCTTCGAAAATACCGGGCCTGGTTCACGCGCCACGGTTACGCCCAGAGCGTAATCGGTGTCGACCGCCACGGCCGCGAATCTAGGCTCGACCCATGACCGAGCCGCGCAGATTGATCGCAATCCCCGGTGGCAAGGACGAGCCACCGCGCCGGCAGCCCGCCGAGGAACCCGAACCATTGTGGCGCGAGGTGCTCGGCAGCCGGTTACGCGCCCTGCGCACCGATCAGCGTGAAACCCTCGCGGAAACCGCGCAGCGGGCCGGGATCTCGCCGCAATATCTTTCCGAGGTCGAACGCGGCCGCAAGGAACCCTCGAGCGAGATGATCGCCGCATTGGCCGGCGCCCTCGGCACATCCCTCGGTGCACTCACCGAACAGGTCGCCCACGAACTCCGCTTCCGGCGGCGCCCCGCCGCCGAGCGGCCCGGCGCCGCGCAGGTGCCTGTGTTGCGCGCCGCCTGACCCCGATCACCACCGCCGGCGACGCAACCGGCGCGATCCGAGACGGCTGTGCCGACGCCCGGCCGAACGGGCCGGTTCCGCGAGAGCGGCGATCCGGGTGTGCTGCTCGATCGGCCGGTAATGGGAACGGAGAAACGGGCCGACGCCGGCACAAGTTCCTGATGGGCGGCGGCCTCGCGAACCGCGTCGGCGACGGCAGCGAAATCCTTGCGCAGGATCTTGGAGTGGTTGCCGGCAACCTCGGCGCTGATCGTGATATCGGTATCGCTCACCGCCGGCGCGGTGCCGTCGACCGGACCATGCGGCGCCGAGCCGAGGTGGTCGACGCGGCACCGCTTCCAGCCGCGCCGTGGTCACGTCCGTGGCGACAAAACGGTGTCGGCGAGGCCGTAGTCGACGGCGGCAGATGCGGTGAAGACACGGTCACGGTCGGTATCGCGCCGGAGCTGTTCGGCCGACTGCCCGGTGTGCCGGGACAGGATCGACTCGATCTCGGCGCGCATCCGGACCAATTCGTCGGCCTGCAGGATCAGGTCCGGAATGGCGCCTTGTCCGCGAGCAGCCGGCTGATGCAGGACCGCCCGGGCATGCGGGAGCATCGCGCGATGCCCGGGAGCGCCGCCGGCCAGTAGGACCGCGCCGACCGCGATGGCCTGCCCGACACAGGTGGTGTGCACGGGGGCGCCGATGTGCTGGATGGTGTCGTAGACCGCCAGCATCGACGACAGGTCGCCGCCTTCGCAGTTGATATAGAACTCGATCGGCTGACCGGGGCTTTCGGACTCCAGATGCAGTAGCTGCGCGATGAGCGCGTTGGCGACACCGGAGTCGATGGGCGTACCGAGGTAGACGATCCGCTCGGCCAGTAGATGGGAATAGATATCGGTGATGCGCTCGCCACGCGGATGCTGGGCGATCACATTCGGAATCGTGTAGGTACTCATCGGTTGTCCCCTTCGTATCCGGGTCGATAGATTTCCGGGCGCTGCCTGCTCATGCGTTCTCCACCGGGCCCGGCCGGGAACCGTTCTCGCGGTGCCGCGCTGCTGTCGCCGGCGGGACCGCGGTCACGCTGCTTCCACGATGCAGGACCGGGCACGCTCCGTAGTGACGCAGGCTGCCGCCGGGCAGCGCCGACCACGTTGCGCCTCCGATGCGCAACCGCTGCCGTGCCCGATGTCATGCGGAAATTCCCACCCGCTGACGCGGCGGGACGACCTGACCGAATTCGCCGACGATATGGTCGATGAACCCGTATTCCTTGGCCTGGGTGGCGCTGAACCAGCGATCGTGCAGGGAATCCTCGTAGATCTGGTCGTAGGGCTGACCGGTGTCTTCGGCGATGAGGCCGAGCACGGTTTCCACGGTGTAGCGCAGATCGTCGGCCTGGACTTCGACGTCGACCGCGGTGCCGCCGATTCCGGCCGACCCCTGATGCATCAGGATGCGGGCGTGCGGGAGCGCGAAACGTTTTCCGGGGGTTCCGGAGGAGAGCAGGAACTGTCCCGCACTGCATGCCAGGCCGAGCGCGAGGGTGGAGACGGGGCAGGGCACGAGGCGCATGACGTCGCGGATGGCGAGCATGGCCGGTACCGATCCACCCGGTGAATGGATCCAGAGGGAGATCCCTGCGTCGGCGTCCTCGGCGGCGAGGGTGAGCAGCTGGGTGGCCAGCAGGGTGCCGTTGTCGTCGTCGAGTGGGCCGTCGAGAACGAGAATGCGGCGGGACAGCAGTTGTTCGCGGGCGCGCCAGCCGAACAGCGGGGATTTGTCGTCGTGAGCCATGTTTTCACGGTGCCCGACCTGTGCGGGAACCGGAACCGCACGCTGCTGTGAGCGGATCTGCTCTCAGCAGTTGACGGCCGGAAACACCGGATGAGCAGGCGGCGGCCTACGCAACCACGGAAGGCGCCCGGGCGCTCGGAGAGGAAACGGATACCGAGGTTTCACGCTGGGATACGTCACGGCAACACAGTGTCCTTAGCGTAATTCCTCGTATACGCCGCTGTATACAGCGAGCCGATAGCGAGTCAGCGGGCCTGACCTTTTCCGGAGTGGAGGCCGAACGGTCATGAATGCAGCCAGAACCGAAGAACCCACGAGTGCTGCGGCGATGCGCCGGAGGGGAGGGAGCCGGCGGCGCACACTGCTCGCCCTGCCGGTCGCCCTCTGTGTTACCGCACTGGCCGCCACCGCCTGTGGTAGCTCGGCCTCCGAGCAGGCCGGTGCGAGTGCCCAATCCTGTGTCGACACCTCGGGCCCCACGATCAAGGTGGGTTCGCTGAACTCGCTGTCGGGCACGATGGCCATCTCGGAGGTCACCGTCCGGGATTCCATCCGGCTCGCGGTCGATCAGATCAATGCCGCCGGTGGGGTGCTGGGCAAGCAGATCGAATTGGTGGGTGAGGACGGCGCTTCGGAGCCGACGGTTTTCGCGGAGAAGGCCGAGAAGCTGATCAGCAGTGATTGTGTCGCTGCGGTTTTCGGTGGCTGGACCTCGTCGAGCCGTAAGGCGATGCTCCCGGTTTTCGAGGACCGCAACGCGCTGCTGTACTACCCGGTGCAGTACGAGGGCTTGGAATCGTCGGAGAACATCTTCTACACCGGCGCGACCACCAACCAGCAGATCGTGCCGGCGCTGGACTATCTGAAGGGCCGCGGCGTGAAATCGCTGTACCTGGTGGGTAGCGATTATGTGTTCCCGCAGACGGCGAACCGAATCATCAAGGCGTACGCGGAGGCCAACGGAATCGAGATCAAAGGCGAGGATTACACCCCGCTCGGGTCGACCGATTTCTCGACCATCATCAACAAGGTGCGGGCCGCCGACGCGGACGCGGTGTTCAACACCCTCAACGGCGACTCCAATGTCGCGTTCTTCCGTGAGTACAAGAACGTCGGCCTGACAGCGCAGGATATGCCGGTGGTCTCGGTGTCGATCGCCGAGGAGGAGGTCGGTGGTATCGGCGTTCAGAACATCGCCGGCCAGCTCACCGCCTGGAACTACTACCAGACCGTCGACAACCCGGTGAACAACTCCTTCGTCCAGGATTACCAGGCGAAATACGGTGCCGACAAACCCACTTCGGATCCGATGGAGGCCGCCTACACCTCGGTCCACCTGTGGAAGAACACGGTGGAGAAGGCGCAGTCCTTCGCTGTCGAAGATGTGCAGAACGCGGCCGGCGGGGTGAGCTTCGAAGCGCCGGAAGGCACGGTCACGATCAACGGCGAGAACAACCACATCACCAAAACCGCCCGGATCGGCGAGATCCGGCCCGACGGCCTGATCTACAGCATCTGGGATTCCGGCGAGGCCATCGAACCCGACCCGTACCTGGCCGGCTACTCGTGGGCCGAGGGGCTCGGGGGCTGATCTGAATGGAAGCACTTGTCGGGCAGCTTTTCACCGGCCTGAGTCTGGGTTCCATTCTGCTGCTGGCGGCCCTCGGGTTGTCGCTGACCTTCGGGCAGATGGGCGTGATCAACATGGCCCACGGCGCGTTCATCATGGCGGGGTCCTATACCGCCTACACGGTGCAGACGTATCTGGTGTCGAACACCGATATCTCACTGATCGTGTCGCTGGTGGTCGGTTTCCTGGTCGGCGGTCTCATGGGTGCCCTCCTCGAGGTGACGCTGATCAAACGGATGTACGACCGGCCGCTGGACACCCTGCTGGTGACCTTCGGGGTGGGCCTGATCCTGCAGCAGGCGGCCCGGGATATCTTCGGTGCGCCCGCGGTCCGCGTGGTCTCCCCGGAATGGCTCGGTGGCGGGGTGGAGATCCTGGGGGCCGTGGTCCCCAAGACCCGGATCTTCATCATGCTGCTCGCGGTGCTGTGCGTAACGGCCATCGCGGTGACCATGAAGTACACCGCGATGGGCCGGCGTATCCGGGCCGTGGTGCAGCATCGTGATCTCGCCGAAACGAGCGGGATCTCCAGCCGCGGCACCGATATCACGACGTTCTTCCTCGGATCCGGCCTCGCCGGGGTGGCGGGTGTGGCGCTGACGCTGATCGGTTCCACCAGTTCCAATACCGGCGCCAACTATCTGGTCGACGCCTTCCTCGTGGTGGTGATCGGCGGTCTCGGGCAGATCCGGGGCGCAGTACTGGCCGCGGTGGCGCTGGGCCTGCTGAATTCGTTCATCGAATACAGCACCACCGCCTCGGTGGCGAAGGTGATCGTATTCGCCGTCATCGTGATCTTCCTGCAGGTCCGGCCGCAGGGACTGTTCATGATCCGGTCGAGGAGTCTGGTATGAGGGAATTCCTGACCACCCGCTGGAAGGTCTATTCGGGCTTCGCACTGGCCGCCGTCCTGTTGTTCGCGGTGGCGCCCGCGGTGCTCTCCGATTTCCGGCTCAACCTGCTCGGTAAGTTCCTGTGCTTCGGCATCGTCGCGGTCGGGATCGGTTTGGCCTGGGGCCGGGGCGGCATGCTCACCCTCGGCCAGGGGGTGTTCTTCGGGCTCGGCGCCTACATCATGGCGATGCATCTGAAGATCTCCGACGCCCGGCTGCGCGGTGACGAGGTACCCGATTTCATGCAGATCGCGGGGATCGGCGAGCTGCCGGCATACTGGGTTCCGTTCTCGTCGCCGGTGGTGACGATCCTGGGCATCCTGATCGTTCCGCCGCTGGTGGCGGTTCTGCTGGGACTGGGCGTGTTCAAACGCAAGGTCAAGGGCGCCTATTTCGCGATCCTGTCGCAGGCGCTGGCGGCGGCCTTCGCGATCCTGCTGGTGGGCCAGCAGTCCACCGGCGGCAGTAACGGGCTCAACCGGTTCCGCAGTTTCTTCGGGCTGGCGCTCAACGATCCGATCAACCGGCGGCTGCTGTTCTTCATCGCCGCGGGCACCCTGCTGGTGATCGTGGCGCTGACCCGGCAGCTGATGTACAGCCGGTACGGCGAACTGCTGGTCGCGGTGCGCGATCAGGAAGAGCGGGTGCGTTTCCTCGGCTACGACCCGGCCAACGTGAAGGTGGTCGCGTATGCGGTGGCCGCGCTGTTCGCCGGTATCGCCGGGGCATTGTTCGTACCGATCGTGGGGATCATCTCCCCCGCCGATATCGGGATCGTGCCGTCCATCGCGTTCCTCATCGGAGTCGCGATCGGTGGCCGCACGACGCTGCTGGGCCCGGTGCTGGGAGCGGTCGCGGTGGCCTGGGCGCAGACCAGTCTGTCGGAGAGCTTTCCCTCCGGCTGGGTGTATGCGCAGGGCATCCTCTTCATCGTCGTGGTCGGGTTCTTCCCGGCGGGCCTGGCCGGCCTGGTCACGCTGCTGCGGCGGCGGAAACGGGGTGCGGACGACGATCCGGCACCACCCGGGCCGGCGCCGCAACCCGCAGCCGCTACCCCGGTAGGAGTGCCGTCATGACTCAGGAAACGACCACCGCACCGGTCGCCGGTGGTAACGCCGGAATGCACAGCGATTACCTGGAGGTCCGGGGACTGAGCGTCGAATTCGACGGATTCAAGGCCGTATCGAACGTCGATCTGACCCTCTTCCAGGGTGATCTGCGGTTCCTCATCGGACCCAACGGCGCCGGAAAGACCACCATCATCGACGCGATCACCGGTTTGGTGCCGGCCACCGGGTCGGTGCAGAAATCCGGGGTCGAACTACTGGGCAGGAAGGTGCATCAGATCGCCCGGCTGGGTGTGGGCCGCACCTTCCAGACGGCGAGCGTGTTCGAGGAACTATCGGTCCTGCAGAACCTGGATATCGCCGCGGGGGCGGGCCGGTCGGTGTGGACCATGCTGCGCCGCCGCCCGGCCGAGGTTCCGGAATCGGTCGAGCGGGCGCTGGAAACGATCGGGCTCACCAAGCTGAGGAACAAACCCGCCGGAACGCTGGCCCACGGCCAGAAACAGTGGCTCGAGATCGGCATGCTGCTGGTTCAGGACGCCTCGGTGCTGTTGCTGGACGAACCCGTCGCCGGGATGAGCCAGGAGGAGCGGGAGGAAACCGGGAACCTGTTGCGCCGTATCGGTGGTGAACGCACAGTCGTCGTGGTCGAACACGATATGGATTTCATGCGCAACTTCGCGACGTCGGTGACGGTGCTGGCCCGCGGCGCGGTTCTCGCCGAGGGCTCGGTGGCCGAGGTGCAGGCCGATCCCGCGGTGCAGGAGGCCTACCTGGGCACCGCTGCCGTAGCCGAACGCACCGAACCGGTACCGGTAGCCCGAGGTCACCACGCGGGAGCATCGCCCGGGGCGGATCGGCACAGGCTGAGCGCGCCGGGCGGCGAAGCGGTAGCGGAGGGTCATGGCGCACCGGCCGCACCCGGCGAGATCGGGCACGCCCCGGATCGGGCAGCGGGGCATGAGCAGGCGGGGTCGACGTCCGGGCCCGATCGACAGGAAGGCTGACCGCGATGCTGGAACTCATCGACGTCCACGCCGGTTACGGCCGTACCGAAGTGGTGCACGGGGTCGGGATCGAGGTCCCGGGCGACGGTGTGGCCGCGATCATGGGCCACAACGGGGCCGGGAAGACGACCCTGCTACGTGCCGCGGTGGGTCTGGTGAAAACCGCGCGGGGCCGGATCCGCTTCGACGGTGCCGATATCACCTCGTTGCGCCCGAGTTCCCGGGTCGAACGTGGGCTCGCCTATGTCCCGCAGGGACAGCAGTGCTTCGGCCATCTCACCACCGCCGAGAATCTGCGCGTGGTGGCCGACGGCCGCAAACGGGGCGCGGCGTTGATCGACGAGCAGCTGGACCTGTTTCCGGCGCTGAAGGATCTGCTCGACCGCCGCGCCGGGCTGTTGTCCGGCGGGCAACGCCAGCAGCTGGCCATCGCCCGCGCACTCATCACCGAACCGCGCATGCTCATCCTCGACGAACCCACCGAGGGGATCCAGCCGTCGGTGGTGGCCGAGATCGAGAACACCATCACCGAGCTGGTGGGTCGCGGTGGGCTGGGGGTGCTACTGGTGGAACAGCACATCGGTTTCGCGCTGCGGGCGGCGAGCCGGTACTACGTGCTGGAGAGCGGCCGGGTCACCTCGACCGGAGAGGGTGGCACCGGTGCCGTCGACACCGTTCGCGCCGCCATGACTCTTTAGGCTGCGCGTCGTGACCGAACCACGAAGCAAACGCGAATCCCGTAGCGACACTGTGTACAAGGCGTTGCGCGACGAACTCATGGGCGGTGCGCTGGCACCGGACGAGCGGCTCGGCGAGGAACGGCTGGCCGACCGCTACGGTGTTTCCCGCACCCCCGTGCGGGAGGCGCTGGCCCGATTGCTGGCCGACGGTCTCGTCGAACGCCGTGACACCGGCCTGTTCCCGTACCGCCCCCGCCTGGACACCCTGGGCGACTACTACGAGTTGCGGATCACCCTGGAGGTGCAGGGCATCGCCCGCGTCCTCGACGATCCGGACCTGGGCCACGACCGGACCGTGCTCGGTCCGGAGATCGACCGATGGCGCGTCTTCCGCACCGCACCGCCGGAACCGGATGCCGGTTTCGTCGACGCCGACGAACAGTTCCACACCGTACTGCTGGAATCCTCGGGCAATCACGCGCTCACCGAGGCCCTGCGCACGGTGAACGCCCGGATCCGCCCGGTCCGGATGTTCGACTACCTGACCCCCGACCGCATGCTCGCCACCATCGACGAGCACATCGCCATCGGCGAAGCCGTCCTGGAGCGCGACCTCGCCACCGCCCGCGAGCAACTCCTCGCCCATATCGACCAATCCCGCCGCGTGGTGGCCGACCGAGCCGGTCAGGTACTCCAGCTGACCCGCCTGGCCCGCGCGACCAAGACCTGAATTCCCGGCTACTCCGGTAGCCGGCACTGTCCACGCCGAGAGGATCGACCGTGACCGAGACCGCCCCGCAGTTGTATACGCCACTGCATACGCCGCTGCCCGAATGTCTGCTGATCGCCAATCGCGGTGAGATCGCCTGCCGTATTCTGCGCACCGCGCGGCGGCTGGGAATCGATACGGTCGCGGTGTTCTCCGATGCCGACGAGGGTTCCCGGCATGTGCGGATGGCCGATCGCGCGGTCCGGCTGGGGCCCGCTCCGGCCGCGGAGTCCTATCTGCGCGCCCAGGCCGTTATCGAAGCGGCGTTGTCCAGTGGTGCGACGGCGATCCACCCCGGTTACGGGTTCCTTTCCGAGAACGCTGGATTCGCGTCCGAGGTCGAAGCAGCCGGTATCGCCTTCGTCGGGCCCGCCGCCGAACATCTGCGGCTCTTCGGCGATAAGCACAGCGCCCGCCAGGCCGCCGCGGCGGCGGGTGTGCCGCTGGTCGCCGGTAGCGGGTTGCTCGCGGGGCTCGACGAAGCGCTGGCCGAGGCCGACCGGATCGGCTATCCGGTGATGCTCAAGGCGGCCGGGGGCGGCGGCGGAATCGGAATGGCGGCCTGCGCCGGTCCCGCGGAACTCACCGAGACCTATCAGCGGGTGATCCGACTGGCGCAGAACAACTTCGGGTCGTCGGCGGTGTATCTGGAGCGATTCGTTGCCCGCGCCCGGCACGTGGAGGTACAGATCTTCGGTGACGGACGCGGTCGCGCGGTATCCCTGGGTACGCGCGACTGCAGTCTGCAGCGGCGCAACCAGAAGGTCATCGAGGAGGCACCGGCGCCCGGGCTCCCCTATACCGTGAGCCAACGGCTGCTCGAATCGAGCCGGAAGCTGCTCGGCGAGGTGGGCTACCGGTCTGCCGGGACTGTCGAGTTCATCTACGACGTGGATCGCGGTGCGGCGTCGTTCCTGGAGGTGAACACCCGTCTGCAAGTGGAGCATCCGGTCACCGAGGCCGTGACGGGCGTGGATCTGGTCGAGTGGATGCTACGCCTGGCGGGCGGAGATTCGGCCTTCCTCGACGAGGTTCCCGACGCCGGCCCACCCCTCACCGGCTTCGCCGTGGAAGCCCGCGTCTACGCGGAGGATCCCGGTAACGACTACCGCCCCGGCGCCGGCACACTCACCGGTGTCGAGATCCCCGGCGCGGACGCGCGGGTGGAGACCTGGGTCGAAACCGGCACCGAGATCAGCCCCTACTACGACCCGCTGATCGCCAAGATCATCACTTCGGGTGCGAGCCGCACCGAGGCCCTGCACCGGCTCCGCACAGCGCTCGACGAAACCCGCATGTTCGGTATCACCACCAACCTGCCCCAGTTGCGCGCCGCGGCCACCAGCTCGCCCATGCTCGACGCCCGGCACACCACCGCGACCCTCGGTAGCCTGGCCACGATCCGCCCCCGCCTGGAGATCCTGCGGGCCGGCGTCTCCACCACCATCCAGGACCATCCCGGCCGTCTCGGACTCTGGAACGTCGGCATCCCACCGTCGGGCGCCTTCGACGATCTGTCCTTCCAGCTCGCCAATCACGCCGTCGGCAATTCGCTCGGCGAGAACGGTCTCGAGGCGACGCTGCTCGGTCCGCGCCTGCGCTGCACCGACACCACGATCGTCTGTGTCACCGGCGCCGAAGCCCCGGTCACCGTGGACGGCGAACCCGCGCCCATGTGGGAACCGATCACCGTGCCCGCCGGTTCGGTTCTCGATATCGGCGCCCCCCACGACACCGGTCTGCGCACCTACCTCGCCGTCCGCGGCGGTATCCTCGCCCCCGATTATCACGGCAGCGCAGCGACTTTCACCCTCGGCGGATTCGGCGGTATCACCGGCCGCGCCGTCGCAAGTGGCGATATCCTCGGCATCAAACCCGACGCCGGCGGTCTACTCGATCCCGCGCCCATCCCCGCCGAGGACCGCCCCGAATTCGGCCACACCTGGTACGTCGGGGTCGGTGAAGGCCCCCAGCCCGCACCCGACTATTTCACCCCGGCCGATATCGCCCAGTTCTACGATGCCACCTGGCAGGTGCAAGCCCACGCCAACCGCACCGGGCTGCGCCTGGCCGGCCCGAAACCGGCCTGGTCGCGCACCGACGGCGGCGATGCCGGCCTGCATCCCTCGAATCTGCACGACTGCCCCTACAGTGTCGGCGCGCTCAACCTCTCCGGCGATACCCCGATCCTGCTCGGCCCCGACGGTCCCAGCCTGGGCGGTTTCGCCTGTCCCCTCACGGTGGTTTCCGCGCACCGCTGGAAACTGGGCCAGATGCGCCCCGGCGACCAGGTGCGTTTCGTGCCGGTCGCCGATGACCGGACCGCCGGTTTCCGCTCGTCACCGGCCCTGCGCGGCCGTAATGTATCCACCCCGGAACTCCTGGGCACCCGCGAGGAGGACAACGGTGTGCTCGGCCGCCGCGACGCCGGTACCGGGACCCCCGAGGTCAAGTACCTGCGCGGCGGAGACGACAACGTCCTCGTCGAATACGGCCCGATGGAACTCGACCTCGGCTTGCGTATGCGCGTGCACGCCCTGAGCGAACGCCTCGGACAGGCCTCCATCCCCGGTCTGATCGATATCACCCCGGGTGTGCGTTCCCTGCACCTGCATTTCGATGCCGACGTGATCGATCAGCGCACCGTGGTCCGGCTGCTCGGCGAACTCGAGGACGATATCCCCGATACCGCCGATCTCCGCGTCCCGAGCCGCCATATCGAACTGCCGCTCTCCTTCGACGATCCGGCCATCGTGCAGGCCATCGAACGCTACGGTCACGGCGTCCGGCCCGATGCCCCCTGGCTGCCGTCGAATATCGAATTCATCCGCCGCATCAACGGACTCGACAGTATCGACGAGGTCCGCGATCTCGTCTTCGACGCCCAGTACATGGTGCTCGGTCTCGGCGACGTCTACCTCGGCGCACCACTGGCCGTCCCGCTGGACCCCCGCCACCGCCTGGTGACCACCAAATACAACCCCGCCCGCACCTGGACCCCGGCCGACGCCGTCGGTATCGGCGGCAAATACCTGTGCGTCTACGGTATGGAATCCCCCGGCGGCTACCAGCTCATCGGCCGCACCCTCCCCATCTGGTCCGGTTACCGGCAGCGCGCCCCGTTCGAAACCGGTAAACCGTGGCTGTTCCGGTTCTTCGACCGCATCAGCTGGTATCCGGTCTCGGCCGAAGAACTTCTCGATCTGCGCGCCGATATGTCGGCGGGGCGTTTCGAGATGCGCACCGGCGCCGGCGAATTCGCGATGGCCGAACATCTCGAATTCCTGGCGGAGCACGCGGCCGATATCGCCGTCACCGAAGAGGTCCGGCAGGCCGCGTTCACCGCCGAACGACAGCGCTGGGAGGCCGCCGGCGAATTCGGCGCCCACGCCGAACCGGACCCGGATCCCGATACCGCCGATACCCTCGACCTCCCCGAAGACTGCGAAATCGTCACTGCTCCCATGATGGCGAACGTATGGCGGGTGGAAGTAGCCGAGGGAGATCGCGTCGAGGCCGGCGCGCCCCTGCTCGTGCTCGAAGCCATGAAGATGGAGCTGCCCGTGGTGGCGGAGGTCTCGGGAACTGTCCGCGCGATCACCGCCACCGCGGGCGACCAAGTGACCACCGGCGCGCCTCTGGTCGCCATCGAAACCGAAGGAGCGGCATGACCATGGAGAAACTACCGCTAGCCGGCGCGGCTGCCGGGGCATCCGCGGGAGTTCGCGCCGCCGACAGCGAACTTCCTGCCACCGGAGGGACTACCCGGGCCGAAGACCTGGCAACCACCGGCGTCGATGATGCGACCGGCGGTGCGGACGAAGCTGTCGACGGAGCCGGAAACTCCACCGGCGCGGCCGATACCATGTCGGCAACCGGCAGAGTCGCTGCCGCGTACCGGGCCATCGACGCACTCGACCGTCCCGAGATCTGGATCTCGTTACGCGGCGAGGCCGACGCCCTGGCCGAGGCCGCGGAAATCGACGCCCGCGTCGGCCATGGCGAGAAGCTGCCGCTCGCAGGGATTCTCTTGGCCGTCAAAGACAACATCGATATCGCCGGAACCCCCACTACCTGCGCGTGCCCCGGGTTCGCCCGCACCCCCGACCACACCGCACCCGCCGTAGCGCGGCTGGTCGAGCAGGGCGCGATCGTCCTGGGTAAAACCAACCTCGACCAGTTCGCCACCGGATTGGTCGGCACCCGCAGCCCTTACGGTGCCGTCCGCAACAGCCGATTCCCCGACCGGGTCTCCGGCGGCAGTAGCTCGGGCTCGGCGGTAGCGGTGGCCCTCGGCATCGTCGATGCCGCCCTGGGGACCGATACCGCCGGTTCGGGCCGCGTCCCGGCGGCGCTCAACGGCATCGTCGGAATCAAACCGACTCTCGGACTGATCCCCACGACCGGCGTGGTCCCCGCGTGCCCCGACTACGACGCTGTCACCGTCTTCGCCCGCGATCTGGCCCTCGCCACGAAGGTCGCGAACACCATGGTCGGCCCGGATCTCGCCGATCCCCGCTCCCGCCCGTGGCCCGCCGACACGCCCCTCGGCGCACCCTCGAGCACCGTCCTCGCCGTCCCGGCCGACGACAACCTGAAATCCCTGACCCCCGCCTACCGTGCCGCCTTCGACGCCACCGTCGACCGCTGGCGGGCCGGCGGCGGCGAGATCGCCACGGTGGATATCACCGAACTCCTCGACGCAGCCACACTCCTCTACGACGGCGCAATCGTAGCCCAGCGATATGCCGCTGTCGGCGAAATTCTCAGCGGCAACCCCGAAGGCGCCGACCCGGTGGTGTCGGCCATCATCACCGGCGGCGCGCGCCCAGCCGCGCATTCCTACGTCGCCGACCTCGACCATCTGACGCGCGCCGCGGCCACCGCCCGCCGTCTGTTCACCGAATACCCGGCCCTGTTGCTGCCCACCACCACCGAGCATCCGACCATCGAAGTGGTCGCGGCCGAGCCGATGACGATCAACAGCCGAATGGGCACGTTCACGAATTTCTGCAACCTCCTCGACCTGGCCGCGGTCGCGGTGCCGGGGGCGGACACCGCCGACGGTGATCCCTTCGGCGTCATGTTCGTCACCCCTGCCTTCGCCGATCAGGTCGGGATAGACCTCGCCGCCCGCCTCCTCGGCGAACCCTCCCCCCTTCTCACCGACACCGGCACCGACCTCCTCGTCGTCGGCGCCCACCTGCGCGGACTCCCCTTACATCACCAACTGGAACAAGCCCGCGCCCGTTTCGTCGGGGAGGTATACACCTCGGCGGCGTATCGGATGGTCGCACTCCCCGCCACCCCGCCGAAACCCGGGATGCTGCGCGTCGGGTCCGGCGGCCGATCCCTGCCCGGCGAACTGTATCGCCTGTCTCCTGCTGCCCTCGGCACGTTCCTGAGCAACCTGCCATCGCCCATGACGCTGGGCAAGGTCGAACTGGATTCCGGTGAATGGGTCACGGGTTTCGCCTGCGACTTCGAATCATCACGTGACGCAACGGATATCACCGAGTACAGGGGGTGGAAGAACTATCTGAACGCCGATCGGTGACCGCTGTCCCGCTCACCGTTTCGCAGTGACGGCGAATCGGCCCACCGTACCGATGAGGGGCGCGGCGGGCCTGCCGGTCACACAACCGGCCGCCACGCCGATCGCCTCGGTCGACGCAGCGGACCGTCCGGATACGCTGCGCCGACCGAGACGTCGTTCTGCCATTGCCACTCAGCCGACGTCCCGGCGCGCCCGAGACCGGTCTCCCGGTACCCGCAGCCGCCGATTCTGCGGACCGTTTCCCGCCGGCGGCTCACCCGACGCGCCGATCCCCTCCGGTAACCGAGGCGAGGAATTCGTCGGCCAGTCGGAAGAATTCGGCCGGCTGGTCGTAGGTGACGATATGTCCCGCATCGGGAATCGTGACCAACCGGCCGTCGGGCGCCGCCGCGGCGGCGGCAGCCAGTTCCGGGTGACCCACGAGCGGATCGTTCTCGCCGCGGATCCACAGGCTGGGCACCGCGAGCCTTTCGAGTTCGGTGAGATAGTCCAAGCGCATGCGCCGGGGGCCGTAGGCGTCGACCATCCAATCATCGAGCGCCGGTTCGCCGTATCGCGCTTTGGCCCGCGCTTCGGCGTGGACCAGTTCCAGAATGGCGTCGAAGTCGCGAGTGCCGGCCCCGGCGGTCAGGTTGGCGATCATCGAGCGCCGGACGGCTTCGGGGCTGCGGGCCAAATACTTGCTGGTGAGCTTCAGGACGCCCGGCGTTCGCAGCACCGCCCAGGTCGTGAACTGGGCCCGGCGTTTCGCACCTATCCCACCGGGCCCGATCGCGATCAGCGCGGATACCCGGCCGGGATTGCGTAGTGCGTAGCCGATTCCGATCCCCCCACCGAGGGACAACCCGGCGACGGCCGTGGGCGGCAGGTCGAGCCGGTCGAAGAGATCGTCGAGAAAACGATCGAAGAACTGCCGGTCCAGGCGGCCCGGCCACGGCCTGCTGGCGCCGTGCCGTGGGAGATCTATCGCGTGCACCTGGTATTTCGCGGCCATCCGGTGCGCAACATCGCGCCAAACCCCCTCGGCGGTGTCCATCATTCCGCCGTGCAGCAACAGCACCGGCGGTCCTTGTGCACCGGATCGGTAGTGCCGGACGGGGCCGCCGCCGATCATCAGGTCGGTGCAGCGTTCGAACGCGGAGGTCATTGCGGCTCCTCGAGTTGGGTGAGTTGATCCGACAGCTGATCGAGCAGCGTGAGCTGGGCCCGCCGGGCGGCGGGGGCGTCCACCGGACCGGTGCCGCGCAGGCCGGCGCCCATCAGGTGAGCGAAGAGCGCGACCGTATCCGTCAGCTCGTCGGCGGTTCCGGCTCCGAGCACGCCGGGTGCGTTGACCAGGCCGATGGTAAAAACACTCAGCATGCGGGTGATGGTGTCGCTCGCAACGTCGTTCGCGATCACTCCGGCGTGTTGGAGCTTTTCGATGTAGTCGGTCAGCCAGCCCATCCGGACGGAATAGCGGTGGTCACCGACCTCGCGAACGTGGTCGCCGAGGACCGAATCATCACCGAGGTACAGCGCTAGCATGAGCGGCTCCGACAGCAGCGCCTCCACACCGAACCGGTATACGGCGGGCAGGTCCACCAGATCTTCGGCGTCGACCACTCGCCGGTGCACCTGCGCAGTCATCCGCCGCATGCTGCGGTTGAGCACCGCGGCCAGGATTTCGTCCTTGCCGTCGAACTCGCGGTAGACCGCCCCTTTGCCGATTCCGGCGCGTTCCGCGATCTGCGCGACGGTGGTGTCGGGCCAGCCGGATTCGACGATCGACTCGGCGGCCGCGGCCAGGATCCTTGCCCGGCGATCAGGAACAAGCGGGCGTGGCATCCGCCCCCCCTTCGTAGTGACCAGTTTTTCAATGTTGGTCACTACAGTACCGCAACTTGCGCTTCACCCCAACACATCGGGGACCGCAGTGAACAGCTCGTAGCTGTGACCGTCCGGGTCTCGGACATAGATTCCGCGACCACCGGACAATCGGTTGAACCGCCGATCCCAGCCGTTTCCCGGACCGGACCCGTAGTCGACCGCGGGCCACTGCGCGAGCCGGGCGAGAACCGCGTCGAAGGTCGCGTCGTCCACGAGAAATGCGTAATGCCCCGGTTCGACGCGACCGCGGTCGTCGAAGTCGAGGGTCAGGTCGTCGTTCACGCGTACCGGGGCGAACGGGCCGGCGGGCGGCGATACCGAGAGACCCATCAGTTCGGCGAAAAATGCCGCCGAACCGACCTTGTCGGTTGCGGGGACGATCGTGTGATTCAGCACGATGAACATACAGGCTCCCTCCACAGATCGAATTGCATGCGTTACGCACACAAATATAAGTGCGTATCGCATACAATGTCGAGGTGCGTGACACTCCCGACCCCGCCGACGGCGGACCGGCACTCTTCCGCCTGGTCCGTTTCTGGTCCCGCCGCTGGACCGGCCGAGTTTTCGACGAACGAACCACCCCACCCTCGGACACCGGCCGCATCCAGCACATCCAGGTTCTCGAAGCCGTTGCCGCCGCCCGGCGCGTTCGCGAGGAAGCCACCGTCACCGATATCGCGACCCAGCTCGGTATCGATCACTCCGGCGCGAGCCGCATGGTCCGCGATGCCACCGCCGCCGGTTATCTCACCCGCGCCACCTCACCGCGGGACCGCCGTCGCGTAACCCTCGAACCCACAGAATCCGGCGTCCACCTCCTGGATGCGGCCCACGCCTGGCAACGCGATTGCTTCGACCGCCTCACCGCCAAGTGGCCCGCCGACGATCGTCACCGGTTCGCCACCTACCTCCGACGCCTCGCCGACGAAACCGCCACATAACCCGAGCCCGGCCCGAATCGAGGACACCGGACCGTCCGTTCCGGAGCGGCACCGCACCCACTTCCCGATCATTTTGAACGATGGTACAACTAGTACGTTCGTTCAACTAGATCGGAGTTCGCGATGGACATACGCCCGACGCCCGGCCTCGAGTGGCGGCAGTGGGCCGGCCTGGCGGTGCTGATGTTGCCGACAGTGCTGCTGGGTCTCGATGTCACGGCGCTCTACCTCGTCGTCCCGAATCTGGCCGCGGACCTACAGCCGACTGCCACCGAGACGTTGTGGATCATGGACGCGTACGGCTTCCTCATCGCGGGCTTCCTGATCACGATGGGGTCGCTGGGCGACCGGATCGGGCGCCGGCGCCTGCTGATGATCGGCATGGCCGCATTCGGCGCGGTCTCGGTATTCGCGGCGTTCACCACAAGTGCCCCCTGGCTCATTGCCGCGCGGGCGCTGCTGGGCGTGGCCGGGGCGACGCTGATGCCGTCCACCTTGTCCCTGATCAGCAATATGTTCGCCGACGCCCGGCAGCGGGCGGCGGCGATCGGTCTATGGGCGACGATGTTCGCCTTGGGAATGGCGGCCGGCCCGATTGCGGGCGGTATCCTCATCGCCCATTTCTGGTGGGGTGCAGTGTTTCTTATCGCGGTTCCCGTCAGCGTGGTGACGCTGGTGGCGGCGCCGGCACTACTGCCGGAGTTCCGCAGCGAAACCTCCCGGCTCGATCTGTGGAGCGTCGCCCTCTCGCTGGCGGCGTTGCTCCCGGCCATCTTCGCGATCAAGCATGCCGCCGCGCACGGCATCGACGCCCAGGCTGTGGCCGCCGCCGCGCTGGCTACTGCCGCGACCGTTGCCTTCGTCCGCCGACAGTTGCGCCTCCGCGAGCCGCTGCTGGATATCAGGCTCTTCACCGACCGGACTTTCGCCGCTGCCCTGTCGGTCCTACTGATCGGCTTGGCCGGATTCGGCGGGGTGATGTACCTGGTCACCCAGTACCTGCAATTCGTCGACGGGCTCTCCCCACTGGCAGCGGGGCTGTGGATGGGCCCGCCCGCCCTGGCGATGCTGATCGGCGGGATCGGTGCGCCGGTGCTCGCCGGCCGCGTCCCGCCGGGAATCGTCATGGCAGGCACGCTGGCGCTGTCGTTGATCGGATACACCCTGATTGCCGTTGCGGGAACGGACAGTAAGCCCACGGTTGTGGCCGGTTTCGGATTCGTTTATCTGGGACTGGGTGTCATCGCGGCTCTCGGCACCGAAATCGTCGTGAGCGCGGCCCCCGCGGAAAGGTCCGGTTCGGCGGCGGCATTGTCGGAGACGGTGCAGGAACTGGGAATCGCGGCCGGGGTTGCACTACTGGGAAGCCTGACCACGGCGGTCTACCGGATGATGGCTCACGCCCCGGCCGGTGCACCCCGCTCGGTGGCCGAGTCCTACGACGACAGCATCTCCGGCGCGGTATCGGTGACCGAACAGCTACCGGCAGAAGCTCTTCGACCTGCCCGGGAGGCGTTCACCAGCGGCCTCGGCATCGCCGCGACCGCTGCCGGTATCGCCGTCGCCGCTGCCGCCGTGGTCTGTTTCCGGATGCTGCGCCGGCTCCCCCCGATCGGTTCCACGGGCCACCCCGTGGAACCGATAGCCTCGACCGACGGCGGCGACGATCGGTGAGAGGACCACGATGACTGAACAGGATACTGTCGACGGCCGCAAACTACGTGGCAGGCAGCGTCGAGCACAGATCATCGAGGCGACACTCACGATCGTGCACCGCGACGGCGCCGCGGGCGTGACCCACCGCACCGTGGCCAAAGAAGCCGGTATCGCCACCAGCCTGACCCTCTACTACTTCGCCACCCTGGACGACCTTCTGGTCGCCGCCCTGACCAGCGTCACCGACGCCTACACAGAGCGCATCCGCGAACTCATCGACACCGCCGGCGACCCGTTGGACGGGCTCGCCCGGCTCATCGCCGAATCCGCAGGTCCAGGCCGGGAGCGCGCGCTCGCCGAACGGGAACTGTCCACCCTGGCGGCCCGCCGGCCCGCACTGCGTCCCGCGGCGTGGAGCTGGCGCGACAGCGTGGCGGAACTCGCCCGGACACAATCCGGCGACGCCGATGTCATCGAGGCTTTCGTCGCACTCTGCGACGGGTTGTGCGCAGCGATCCTGCTCGGTGATCAGGACGCCGACCCGGCACACATCCGCGGACTCCTCGACGGCGCACTGCGCCGCACAGGTCCATAGTCCACCGAACGGCCCGCTCGTCGAAGACACCTGCGACTCCCGAGCCTCGGCCGCTCCCTTCCCGGCGGTATCGTCCGAACCGGACGGCACCCGCACCGGATGCCTTCGCGAGGTAGCGCGTACGCGACCATGAAACGGTCCCGTTCACCACCGACTTCGCGTGGCCGCCACCGTGTAATCGAAGTATGACTACAGCGTTGACCGATGGGAAGCCGTTCGGGCGCACCGCCGTGACTCGACGGAGAGGCATCGTCTGGTTCCTGTTCCTCGCGTTCGCAGGCGCATGGATCCCATGGGGTGTCGCCGGAGCAGCCGGATACACCCTCGACAATCCGGCCGTCCAACTGCTGACCGGCGCTTTCACCCCGGCACTGGCGGCGATCATCACCCGCCGGTGGATCACCCGGGAAGGTTTCGCCGATTCCGGCCTTCGCCTGCGACTCCGCACGCAGTGGCGGTCGTATCTGACCGCGGCCCTGCTACCGATCGGCATTCTCGCCGCCGCGCTCACGCTCGCGGTGCTCCTCGGAATGTGGCGCCCCGAACAGCACGATTTCGGTTCCGGCACCCTGCTGTTCCTGGTACTCGCCCCGCTCATCCCGGTCGTGGCGGCCCCGATCTTCTTCGGCGAGGAGTTCGGCTGGACCACCTATCTCCGCGACCGCCTCCTCCCCGGCCGCCCGGTGGCCACCACGTTCGCGACCGGTGTGATCTGGGGTGTGTGGCATTGGCCGCTGCCGTGGCTGGGCTATCTGGGTTCGGGCGGTTCGGCCGCGGATGCCTTCATCGCCATGCTGCTGTGGCTGCCGCTGTCGATCGAATTGGAGTTTCTGATCGGCTGGCTGTGGGCGCGGAGTGGGTCGGTGTGGCCGCCCGCGCTGCTCCACGGCGGCAGTAATCTCGTGGTCGCGTTGGGTTTGGAACTGTTCGTCGGTAACGCGGGACCCTCCGGCGCTTCGATTACCCTGCTGATGTGCGCAGCGTATTTGCCGGTAGTCGCGTGGATCGTCGTGACGACGAGGCTCGGCGGTCCGCGGAACGCGAACTCGACGGCCGGACGGTGACGGCGATGGGAGCCGCACTCCGGACCGGTCCGCGCTTCTTGATCTCCACATGGCCGTGGCGCGCACTGCTCGCAGTGGTGTGCGGCGCTGTCCTGTCGGCATTGACGGTGATCGGTGTGGTGCCGATCGTATTGCTCGGGCTGACCCGTTCGTTGCGGGTCGCTCTGTGGGAGCCCATGCTGCGATTGCACTGTATGCGGCTCCGGCTGATCGACCCCGATACGGCCGTCCGGGCCGATACCCGAGTGCGGGAGGCGAGCGCCGCGCAACGACTGCCCACATTCCGGCATATCACTTATATCGTCGCGACCGCGGTGTTCAGCGGCGTGGTGTTCTGCCTGGCGGCGCTGGGTTTTTCCGTCGCCGCGGTCCTGCTCGCCGCGCCGATCATCGTCCGCGACGACTATTTCGACTTCGGCCCCTGGGTGATCGACGATAATGCGGCCGCCTGGACCAGCGCGGGCGTGGGCCTGCTCGCTACGCTCGTGCTGCTGGTACTCCTCGGCGCCTGGTCGGCACTCGAGGCACTACTCGCCCGCAGCCTGCTGACCCCCGATGCCGACCGTTGGCGCCACGAGGCCGTCCGGATCGAGAGCTCCCGCTCGGCCCTGCTGGAAGCGGAGGGTTTCGAGCGCGAACTCCTCGAATCCGAACTGCACGATCGTGTCCAGCATCGACTCGTCGCACTGTCGATGAACCTGGGGCTGACCGAAGCGCAGGACGCGGACGGCCCCGCCGGCCGCCTCGCCGCCGAGGCCCACCGGCAGGTCGACGACACCTTGAGCGAACTACGGGCCGTCCTGCGCGGCTTCTCCCCTCGGGTGCTGTCCGAACGCGGACTCGAACCGGCCCTGACCGACCTCGCCGCAGACCTGCCGCTCGATATCCACATCGACCTCGACAGCAACCGTCTGCCACCCGCGGTCGAGCATATGTCCTATGTTCTGGTCGCCGAATGCCTCACCAATGTCGCCCGGCACACCGACGCCGCCCGCGTCGACGTGCGCGGCCAGCGCACCGGCCCGCGGTGGATCCTGAACGTCACCGACAACGGTCCGGGCGGTGCGCATATCGTCGACGGTCACGGCCTCGACCGCCTGCGACGCCGGCTCGCTGCTCTCGACGGACAGCTCACGGTGACCAGCCCGACCGGCGGTCCGACCACCATCAGGATGGAGTGCGCAGTGTGACAATCCCACCCGCCCGGCTGCGGATCGTGCTGGCCGAGGACAGTCCCCTGTTACGGGCGGGGCTGGAGAGCGTGCTCACCTCGGCCGGCCACGAGGTGAGCGCGGCGGTGGGCGACGCCCCCGGCCTCGTCCACGCCTGCGCGGCCTACACGCCGGATCTGGTGATCACCGATGTCCGGATGCCGCCCGACGGCACCGACGACGGCCTCCGCGCCGCTGCCGAACTACGACGCCGCGACCCCCACCTCCCGATAGTCGTGCTGTCACAGTACGTTTCGGTCGCCTACCTCGATGATCTCCTCGGTGACGATTCGGCCGCCGGTGTGGGCTATCTCTTGAAGGAACGGGTGGGACACGTCCGGCAGTTTCTCGACACCGTCGCCCGGATCGCCGCCGGGGAGACCATCGTCGATCCCGAGGTCGTCCGGGCGCTGGTCAAATCCGGCCGGCACCGCACGCCACTGGCCGATCTCACCGCGCGGGAGCGGGAAGTGCTCGCGCTGGTGGCGGAGGGTCGTACGAATGCCGGTATCGCCGAGGTGCTGACCGTCTCGGAAGCCGCCGTCCGCAAACACATCGGCGCCATCTTCGCCAAACTCCCCCTGCACGACGGCGACCGCCGAGTCCAGGCAACCCTCATCTACCTACGCTCACTCGGCCAACCCGAGGCCCACTGAGCGCCCACCCCTGTGGGTCCGATGTCGGGCAGAAACCACAACCGGGGGTGGTATGACAATTAGGTTATAATGGGTGCGGTTGCGGTGAGCTGGGAGATCAGTCTTCATCCGGAGGTGGAAGCGTGGTACTTGGCCATATGCGTGAGCGACCCCGACACCAGCGACCTGATCGCTGATGCACTTGACCAACTCGAACACGAGGGACCGGCAGCGGGCAGACCACCGGTGGACAGGATCAAGAGCAGTTCGTACCACAACATGAAAGAGTTGCGGCCGCCGTCGACCGGCTCGACGGAGATCCGGATGCTGTTTGCGTTCGACCCGTTGCGTGAGGCAATAGTTCTCGTCGCCGGGGACAAGTCCGGACAGTGGCAACAGTGGTACCGAGAAGCCGTCCCACTCGCCGATAAGCGCTTTGCCGAACACCTGGCAGCGGTGAAGGAGAAATAATGACAGAGCCGAAATACTCGAAATGGAGTGACGTAAAGAAGGCGGCCCGCGCCCTAGACCCCCGGACCGACGAGGAACGCGCCGCCGGCGCCGACCGTGCGAAGACTCGCCGTGAGGCGTATGTGCGTGGTCACCAGCTTGCTGAGATGCGACAAGCGGTGGGTCTCTCACAAACGGAACTTGCGGAAATACTCGGCGTATCTCAGGCCCGAATCTCCAAGATCGAAAGTGGTGAAATCTCAGGTATCGATACGATCCGTGCGTATGTCGCAGCCTTGGGCGGTTCCGTCGATATAGTTGCCACCCTGGGTGATCGCACCTGGCGCGTGGCCTGAGTGGCGTCCGCCAGATTCTTGGTCAGCGCGGCGACGCTCACATTGCGAACCGTTTGAGCGATCGAATTCGCCTGCCGCGCACCGAGCCCGCTCACATTGATGATCCGCCCGAAACCTTGGGCGATGAAGCAGCACCGCGGTGGGACCGATTGCCCACAGCCACTGCGCCGATTGACATTCGGCGAGCACAACCGCTTCCTGCATTACCTCGGGGCCGACGAGGCGTACTTCACCATGGAGAATTACCTGGGCCGGTCCGATGTCTCGCGCTTCCATGCGTGGCCCGGCCGGGTCGCGGCAATCACGACCATGCCCGGAAATGCCGAGCTGGAAGGGATGTTTCTGCTGCGCAGCACGGAAACAACCGTGACGCGCGAAATGGACCAGGAGGCCCGGCTACGCCACATCGAGCAGGTATTCGGCGGCGATGAGTGGCTTGTGCCGAGCATGCTGGGGGCAATGCGCTCCGCCAACGATTTCCGGCTCACGCCGTGCCTTCAGGTCCGGATGGACTCCTGGCACACGGGAAGAGTCGGATTGGTCGGCGACGCCGCGCACTGCCCCGACCCGATAGCGGGCCAAGGCGCCGCCCTGGCACTGATCGGAGCCTATGTACTGGCAGGCGAACTCGCGGCCGGGGGCGGGAACCCCGCGGTGGCGTTCGCCGGGCGGCCGGTCGAAGCAACAGGGCATGCTTCGAAGCTCTGACGAGGAACCGGCCCCGGCTCCGAACGCCTGACCAGGCCATCCGCGGCGCCGGGAGTCCGAGGTGGCACCGTACCGACGGCACGAACGTCACGGCCGCGCCTCGAACAGCGAAAAGCCCAGCGCCTCCATACTGGACACCACATATATGTGTGTTAACATCTATTAATGTCCCTCCGGCACGCGATTCTTGGTCTCCTTTCCATCAAGCCGATGAGCGGTTACGAGCTGAAGAAGGTGATCGACGAAAGCGTTGCGCACTTCTGGACATCGGATCAGTCGCAGGTGTATCGCACCCTCGCCGATCTGGTGGACAGCGGACTGGCTTCCCGCCGCACGGTCGTGCAGGAGGAGCGTCCGAATATGCACGTCCACAGCATCACCGACCTCGGTTCGGCCGAGCTGGACTCCTGGCTCGCCTCACCGCTGCGCACCCCACCGACGCGGGATCCGTTCCTGGTGCGCTTGTTCTTCGCGGACAGATTGCCGCCCGACCGCATTCGTGACCTCCTGCGGACTCGCCGGCAGGAACTGAACGAATATCTGGCGACGCTGGAGGCGATTTCGGTCCCCGGCGAACCGGCCGATATCGGGCAGGCACTCCGACTCACCACGCTCGACTACGGAATAACCGTGGCCAAGGCCGAAATCGCCTGGCTCGACGCCGCACAGCAACGACTGGATCGGATCACCCCATGAGCACACCCCTGCCTGCCCAGCTCGATCGCATTGCGGCGCGTTACGCCACCAAACCGGCGGTCTCGGATTTCGGCGCCGCCATCGAACAGCCGTCCACCGGATTCACCTGGGGGTACGGCAACACCGATCAGCCGTATTTCATCGCGAGCATCACCAAGCTCTACACCGCCGCGATGATCATGCAACTCCGCGCCGAAGGAGCACTCACACTCGACACCCCCGCAGCAGATCTCCTCGGCGCGGACACGATGCGTGGACTGGTCGTGCACGACGGCCATGATTACGGCCCGGCGATCACGGTGCGCGAACTGCTGACCCAAACGTCCGGGATACCGGACTATTACGAACAGAAAAGACCCGACGGCACAACAATGGCCGACGAGATGCTCCGCGTCGATATCGCGCGATCTTTCGACGACTACCTCGAAACGGCCAGGAGTATGCCGAGCCGTTTCGCCCCGTCGACGCCGGGCCGGGCACAGTACTGCGATACCAACTATCAACTACTCGGGCGGATCATCGAGGTCGCCACGTCCGGCAGCTTCGACGACGCACTGCGCCGCCGCATTCTCGAACCGATCGGTTTGCCACACACCTGGCTGTTCACCCCGCACACCCTGGACCGCTACGACGAGGTCGCCACGATTCGGCACGGCCGGAACCGGCTGCACATCCCGAAGACGATCGCCTCGTTCCCACCCGACGGCGCGGTGGTCTCGACGGTCACCGACCAGGTGCGTTTCCTGCGCGCCTTCATCGCCGGCGAACTGTTCCCGTCGTCATATCTCGCCGAGATGACCGCACGGTGGCATTCGGTGTTCTCGCCCCTCATCCCCATCCACTACGGCATCGGGATGATGCGCTACCGGCAGCCCCGCTGGCAGAACCCTTTCACACCGAACCCACCCATGATCGGCCATTCCGGCGCCTTCGGCACCGTCCTCTACCACGTCCCCGACCGCGACCTCTATCTCGCCGCCACGGTCAACCAGATGCGTTCGGTCAGCCTCTCCCACACCCTCTTGCTGCGACTCGTCTCCCGATTCTCCTGAGACGAACAACACCCCCGGACGTCCTACCGCTGCGTGGAGCCGGGCAGGTCGAGGACTCCCCGGGCCGGAAAGGTTCGCCAGTCCGATCGGCCGGGTCACCCGGCGGCGGCATCCGAAACAGCGGGCCGCCGCCACCGGACCAGTTCCCGCACATCGGCCGGCCAGTTCGCCGCCGCGATACCCAGCATGATCACCAGGTGCAAGGGAGCCGAGATCTCTTGGTAAACGGGTCCATCATCGATAATGTGCGTGGTCACCGCGCCGGTCAGCACCAGAACCAGCCCCGCGGCGCCCAGGAACCTGGCTTGCCTCCGGGGGGATGACCAGCAGGATCGCGCAGATCAGCTCGATCGCCCCGACGACGAAACGCATATTCGGGTCGAAACCCCAATCCGTGAATTTCTCGGAATCGGCGGGTCCGAACATTGTTTCCGCGGACCAGAATTCGGTAGCGAATCCTACGAAGAATTCAGCGGCCACGAACCAGTCGTCGACGCCTTCCTGCGTGCCGCGCGTACGGGCCAGTTCGCAACCCTGCTCGAGCTTCTCGACCCGGACGTGGTGCTGCGAGCCGACGCTACCGTGGTAGCGGCCGGAGCGGCGCCCGAAGTGGTCGGCTCCGATCCCGTGGCCCGGACCTTCGACGGCCGTGCCCGCGGCGCGCGGCCCGCCCTGGTCGACCGGGAGCCGGGTGCGGTCTGGCGGGTCGGCGGCCGGCCACGTTTCGTCTTCACCTTCACCGTCCGGCAAGGAAAGATCGTCGGTATAGCGATGAGCGGTGATCCGGAGCGGATCGAGGCCATGGACCTATGCGACCGATGAGCCCGCCCGAAACCGCCGCCGGCGACTCGATATCCGGGCGGCCCGGGTGTTTCGAATGTGGACGCGCCGGTTAGCCAGACACCCGACCCGCCACTACCCTGGCACAGGCTCCTACGACCGGCCGGTTCGGACGCAGGCGACGTGCTTCCGGCCCTTCCCGGCGACCAACGGTCACAGGGCCGCCCTGCACAAACGTCGAGCGGAGACGCATTTATGAAGAAAGCCTGCGTGATCGCAGCAATGTCCTTGGCAGTCATGGGTTTTTCGGGGGCCACCGCCGCCGCCCTCCCCTCCGGCAGCGCCGATCTCCCGGGGCTCCCGGGCGCTACCCAGCCCGGCCCGCCTGCCCCGCCGGACGGCAAGAAGGTCGGCGACCCGTGCACCGCCGGCGGCGGCGTGGCGGGGCACTACGAGTGGGTGCATCTCGACGAGGAATCCGCCGCGCACTACGGCACCGAATGGATGTTCGTCTGCCAGGCGAACTGATTTCGTGAGTGCGAGCGAGATGCTCGGGTTCCGTTGACCTCACCATGGCCCGTCCACCCATCGGGATGGACGGGCCATGGTGTCGGATCGGAGTCCGGAACGTCAACGCCCTGGTGGCCAGTGCCCGTACTGCCACCCGAGGTCGCCGGCACGGTGTCGGCCTCAGCCTTGCCCGGCGGCCGCGAGGTCGATCCACGCGGTGACAGAGTCGCTTTCATGGACGAGGTCGCCCCCATGGCCGCGAGCACTCGTTGGGCGGCAGTGTTGTCGGGCGTCGTGCTCGCGAACAAGGAATCGAATCCGTCGGCGCGGGCGAGTGCCAGTAGATGGCGCAGCACCGCACCGCCGACGCCGCTGCCACGGTGGGAACGTCCGATCCACACCCCCGCTTCGGCCGCACGGCTCGGGCCTTCCATCGGACACAGCCGCGCGGCTCCCACCACGGTGTCCCCCACGACGATTGCATAGGTGCTCTCCACCGGTTCGGCCGATAGAGACCTCGACCGATGGAACCGCAGGAACGCCGTCCGATGCTCACCGGTCCACCCGGCCGGCCCGGCCACCGGGGGCATCACCTCACGGGGGTCGGCATCGGTTACAGCCACATCCAGCAGCCCCTGAAGCAGGTCCTCATCGAGCCGCCGCAGAGTGACCTCAGAGTGCATGCCCGCATCCTGCCATCGCGACCGGACCGTCCCCCAATGATTTTCGGGGGAGCACATCCGGGATCACCTTCGGCTTCACCCCTCCCTGACCGGACCGGCAATGAGGTGCCTTTCGGCAGAGACCGGAACGGCCTGCTCCGCCGGCACGGGCGCCGGGTCACCGGTTTTCCGCCGCGCGGGCTGCCAGCCCGGGGGACCGAACAGATATCCGGTCAGCTCGCCGATTCCGCGCGCCAGGCGCAGGTCGCGGCCGATGGCACGGAACTCGTGGAAGTACACCGTGATGGGGTTGTACGTGCCGATATTGTGCACAAGCCCGTACTGCACCGGCTCCCGTTCGGACGCATACGTGCCGAACAGGTGATCCCAGATCATGAACATGCCGCCGAAGTTCTTGTCCAAGTAGGGGTTGTTGGCGCCGTGGTGCACTCGATGATTGGACGGGGTATTGAACGTCCATTCGATAGGCGCCCACAACCGGTCTACGCGTTCGGTGTGGATGGGTATCTGGATGATGATCGTCAACGCCCTGGTCAGGAAGATCGCCGAAGGCGGGGCGCCGATTGCGGCGATCGGCACATACCAGAGGTATCCGAGCAGATCGGTGGCTCCGAATATGCCCAGGCGGTAGGCGGTCGACAGGTTGAATCGTTCGCTCGAGTGATGGACGGAATGCGTCGCCCACAGTATCCGCACCCGGTGTGCGGTGCGGTGTTCGGCGTAGTAGGCGAGGTCGGCCAGGAGCAGGACGAACAACCACAGTGCGGGGTGGTGCATGGACCATTGCAGCGGGGTGGCCTCGGCGACCACGACGATCAGTAACCCCGCGCCGAGCAGAGCCGTATACGGGCCGATGAAGTTGCCCGCGATCCGGATCACGAGGTTGACCGCGGTGTCCTTGAATCCATATCCCTGCCGCCCGCGTTCAGCGTGCTTATCGCGCCGGATCCAGAACGCAACCATGTCTACGACCAGCAGCACCGTGAACGCCCACTCGGCGTTGTCCAATGCCGCGGCGAAGCTGTTCTCGAAACTCATGACCCCTCCGGCTCGTCAGTTGCGCCCAGCGTAGGACGATTTCGCCGGGAGCACCTCCGGCTCGAGTTGGGGGTTGTTTCTCATACTCTGGAGGGATGCGCATCTAAGGGTCGATCGCATCCGTCCACCGATCAGCCCTCAGCGCTCGCCAGCGGATCCATCGATTACGTTGCAGAGCAGTTGAATACCTTTCACAACACCCAACTCTTCACGCATACCGGAGGTACTGAGCAGTCGTCCGAGGACCGATCGCGATGGGCACCGGCCGGCCGGAAGGGGAACGGTGAGAAGCAGACCGAGATGGTATCGGGCCGCGCTGGGCAGGAAGATCCGCGACTGGTGGCTGTGGGCAATCGGTCCCACCGCGGCCCTGCTCCTGGTCCTGATCGGAACCCACGTTCCCGACGCCTGGGCCGCCCGTCACGGCGAAGGCCGACCGGGAATCTGGACGGTGACCGACGTGTCGTGCCACGACACCCAGTGCCGCGTATGGGGCGATTTCGTTCCCGACGACGGCGGACGAGGCCGGCAGCACGTGAAGCTCGCGGGCCGCGAATTCTCCCTGCACCCCGACGATGCCGGAACTCGGTGGCGAGCCATAGATGTCGGGTCGTGGAGGGACGAGGTTTTCGTCCCCGGCGGCGGCCGCGCGTTTTCGGCAGTGTGGACAAGTGCGGCGATGGCCGCTGTCACCGCCTTCTGGCTACTGACGGTCTGGGCAACGTACCGACACAAACGTAGGCAGTAGGGCCGCGGCCGCCCTCGACATGGTGCAGATACGGGCGACACAGCCGCTTGGGTGCAGCGCCCTCGACTCGGCGCCCGGCGCAGACGAACGTCCATTCGGTGCCGTAGTGCACCGCGGCCGGGAGATCAGGCTGTTTCGAGTGTGGTCTCGACCGGTGTCGCGCCGGTGGTGAGGTCCAGGACCGGGCAGTGGGCATCGACAGCGGCCTGCAGCTCCGCATACCGCTGCGCGGTCTCCGGTCCGGTGATCCGAACCCGGACCCGCACCGCCTGAAACCCCGCGCGCACCCGGTCGTCGAGGCCGAAGAATCCGCGGATATCCAGATCGCCTTCGGCTTCGATCGACAGATCGTCGACCACGATCCCCAGCCGCTGCGCCCAGAACCGGTAGGTGACGATCTGGCAGGAAATCAACGCGCCCAGATAGACCTCCACCGGATTCGGCGCGGTGCCCTCCCCACCGAGTGCCGGCGGTTCGTCCACCTGCAACCCGTGAACACCTGCAGTGATGGCGCTCCCCACCGTGCCCTGCGGTGTCCCTGATACACGGAAGACCACCGCGGCATTCGCCGGATCCTGTGCGACTGCATCGGCAGTGGCCGTGGAGATGTCGTTGAGTGAGGAAGTCTCGGTGGTCATGGCCGCGACGTTAGGTTGCGGGATGTGCCGGCACCACGATTGTGCTCAGGCTGAGGCCAATCGGACGGCGATCGGTCAGGTGCGTGAGTAGTAGACCGCCCCGGCACCCCACCGCCGGCCGCAACGGCGTCACCGGTGGTGGTGCTACTGCGCGGTGAGGCCAGGAAGGTCACCACAGCGGCGACCTACCGGGCGTCGATGATCCGCCGCACCGAGTTGGCGGCGGAGTTGATCGGGATTTGGGCTCAGCTCCCGGCCGAGTCCTTGGTCAGCGCGTCCATGAAGAGGTCGACGAGCGGACGGGCTTGCTCTTCGGTGCCGTGCTGCACGGAATAGGCGATGCCACCCATGAGGAGTAGGACATTGTCCGGGGCGACGTCCGTTCGCAGGCTTCCGTCTCGGGCGCCGGCCGTGAGGAGGGTGGCGACGGCGTCGGTAAGGAGTGCTCGGCTGTCGGAGTACGGATCGATGCCGGAGGCGATGACCGCGTTGAGGGCTTCGGACATTCCGCTTTTTGCCGTGGCGTAGTGGATGAAGTGCTCCATCCACATCCGGGTGGCCTCGGCGGCCGGGTGCTGGGCGAGAAGGTCGTTCACCTTCTCGCACACCTGGGTGAGTTGACGCCGGTAGGCGGCGTCGATGAGGACTTCCCGAGTCGGGAAGTGCCGGTAGAGCGTGCCGACACCCACGCCCGCCTGCTTCGCGATGGCGGCAGGCGCGGTGTCCAGCCCCTGCTCGGCGAAGGCCTGCGCGGCGACCTCGAGCAAGCGCTCCCGGTTCTGCAGCGCGTCACTCCTGGTGCGGCGGGGTGTGGCGGGCATGCGGGTTCCTTCGGTGTCGGCCTCCAGTTGCTTTCCGGAATACGTTCCGCTTAACTTTAAACGGAATGAGTTCCGGTATCACTCTACTTCAGGAGACTCCCATGCCCGCCCCCTCCGACAAGGCCTCACGTCACTGGTTCGTCACCGGAGCCTCCGGTGGGCTGGGCCGCCATCTCACCGAGCACGCCCTGCGGAACGGCGACCGCGTTACGGCGACGGTCCGCCGCCGGGCAGCTCTCGAAGACCTGCGCGAGATGTACGGCGACCGGCTGACTGTCGAGATCCTCGACCTCACGCGGCCGGCCGACGTGGACAAGGTGGTCGGCAGAACTCTCCGGTCCGGGCCGGTGGACATTGTGGTCAACAATGCCGGATACGCGGTTGTGGGCGCAGCCGAGGAAATGACCGTCCAACAGATTCGCGACCAGATCGAGGTCCTCCTGCTCGCGCCGATGGTGATCACCCGCGCCTTCCTGCAGCCGATGCGTGAGCAGGGCGGTGGCCGGATCATCCAGATCTCCAGCGTCGGCGGCCAGGTCGGTATCCCCACCCACAGCTCCTATCACGCGGGCAAGTGGGGGCTGGAGGGCTTCACCGAGAGCGTCAGCCGCGAGGTCTCCGACTTCGGCATATACCTCACTCTGGTCGAGCCCGGCGCCACCCGCACCGGTTTCGCTTCGGCCCTGCAATACACCACCGAAACGACCGTCTACCGCGACAATGCCGTCGGCCAGACCCGGCACTCCCTGGAAACCGCAGACGAGAGCGTCTTCACCGGCGACCCGGCCAAGCTCGCCGCCGCCATCTACGACACCACCCGCCACCCGAGCCCGCCACTGCGCCTGACTCTCGGATCCGACTCTTATAGCGCAATCCATACGGCACTCACCGAACGTCTCACCGCGCTCGAAACTCAGAAGGATCTCGCCGAATCTGTCGCCTTCACCCACTGATCCGCCCCGCCGGCACGTGGTCTCACCCATCGCCCACCGTGGCACCGAGCACGGCTCCGGGGCGGGGTTCTCTGCCACGGTCAACCAGCCGGTCGGGGGTGCCGAGCTCAATCGCGTACGAGGAGGTAGTGGAGTCGAAGCGCCGTGGCGCGCCCGAGGTTGAGCGTGTGGTCGGTGCGCAGCAGGTTCGTACTGTCGGCGAACACACGGAACTCCTCATGTATGGGGATCCGCGCCGCCCAGCAACGATCACCCTCGACCACCGTGACATAGGCACCGTCAGCCCCGAACGCACCCGGCGGCGACACCAAGCGCAACTCCCCATCCGCCCCGACCTCGGGCCGCAGAAGGACCTGCACGTTCCCCAACGGCAGCGGAAACGACACATGCACACTCGGCTGATCGGAGCCGGGTAGCTGCGTGACTCGATAGAACCCGCTGTAGATGTATTCGCCCGTGGCCCGCGAAGTCCGCAACCACGCCGCGCCGCGATACCCACCGTCCGCATCGACCAGCTGCTCGACCCGGCTATCGATTCCCCGCGCCGTATCCAACGACCGAATCGGCAACGCCAACTGCCCCACCCGCCGCCCGAAGAACCTGGTGACAAACCACCCGCCCATCGCGAATCCCGGAGCCCACTGAACCCACGCCTCCATCCGCCACAACGCGGTCTGCTCATAGAAATCCCGGACGTCCGGGTGTAGCCGCCCTGGGTCGAACCCGACACCCCCGAGCGCCCCGATATCGGGCAGCAGCCCGGCCGCTGGGTCATCATCGATCCGCCCACCGACCCGTTCAGCTTCGGTGCGCAACCAGTTGCCCTCCACAGCCCCACCGGCATCGGTGAGAACGGGAGCCCCGCAGCCAGGAACGCCTTCCATCGCGCGGGGGCTCTACACCCGACTCCCCGGCTCGACCGATCTACTTCCGTCCAGGATGCTGTAACCAACTCCTACCGAGTGACCGAGCCCCACGACCGAATCGATATGCAGTGTCCTCGGAAACCCTTCGTCCAACCATTTCCGGAGACGCTCGCGGTCGCTGTATCCCTTCTGCCGCAACGCTTCGACCACGTCGCGTCCACAAATCATGGCGATGGGATGACCGTCTTCCCGGACTTCCTCATAAACCTGTTTCGCGAAGTAGGACAGCGTGACGAAGACTCCGAACTGCCGGTGCCGGATCCGGGAGATCAGCCGACTCATTTCCTTGACACCGATGCTGTTGGTTTCCTTGTAGCACTTCGCTTCGAGTGCGAACTCGACAGCTACTCGGTCGGCACCGGGACCGAGTAGATAGGCACCTACCGCGTCGCGTCCGCCGTCACGAGATGGAAGTGTCACCGTGCACTTCCCCGTGGCCGGTGCCATCATGCGCCAGATTGCCACTGCACACTCTTCGAAGTCTGTCTCTCGGCCTTCGAAATGTGCGCGGATCATTCTCAGCATCTCCCACCCCGCAGGGTCGTCCGGAAGCTGATCATCCTTGGTCCGGATGGTCAACGTCGACGGCGCAACCAATGGACGGTACACACGCCCGTCGACCCATTCCCTCCATGGCGCAGGACAACCCGGTCCGGTGGTGGGTTCGCCGCGAAGGACCGAGGTCAGCCATGTGCGCTCCACTATGCCTACGTCGAGGACGGTGAAGAAAGCACGATAGTTCTGGAACCGGGCGCCCTTCGTATGACGCCATATGGCGGACAGGTCCTCGTCGGATGTCATCGTTTCCGTACCGGGGGCGAGAAGCCCTCTGAACCGGACCGAACGACCAGGTGCAGCTTTCTCGAAACAGAGAAACGGTGGCACTACCGCCCGCTCCTCGGGCAGGCCGTGGGTGGCTTCGAAGACATCCCGCAACAACAGGTTTCCGGAGCGTGTGGTCTGATGCAGGCCAGAGCCGGGCTTCCGGTTGTCTCCGTAGTAGGTAAATATTCCGGTCTCCAGATCCAGCTGATCCGGCCAGTCCGGCTCGGCTCCCGTCGTAAAGAGGGCCACCAGCCGCACATCCTTCTTCATCACGGAACCCTTGAGTCGGAATCCCCCCTGGTTCCCTACTGGAAGCAACCGAGCCAGCGCGTCGTCCCCTGCCGTCCCCTTCGCACCGCCAAGGTACAGGCGGTCGATATGCAGATCGGCCTCCCTGAGTGCATCGAAGGCGACTGCGGTCTCAGAACCGATCATGAATGCATATCGTAGAGTGCTCTACGAATGCAGACCAGCCGGGTGACCTGGTCCTTCCGACCCGAAAGACGCACGCCCATCACAGCACCGGCCCGCAGCCCACTGTCTGTCTTCGCCGGTGTGCATTGTGCCCCCGCAATTCGATCCATCCGGATGCCGACACAGGTACACCGCGCCTGGCAGAATCCACTGGTGGACACCAGCGCTGAACCGTCTTGAGACAGGCAATTTTCGATCATCTTGAAGAGATGGTCCGTGACACCGGGGTCGTCACCCGGGAGCAACTTTCGAGGTTCACTGTCGACGGTGAGGTGCATCGACTGATCGACCATAGCCGCGGTATCCGCAATCCAGCCAGCACGTACGGGACGCTGTCGATTCTTTCGGACCCGAAGGGCCGGTATTCGGACGAGGAGGTTGGAGAATCGCTATTCGCCTACGCTTATCGCGAAGGCAGCACGACCGGGGACAACAAGAAGCTCCGTCGTGCTTACGAGCTACGCCTACCATTCATTCTGCTCCGGAAGATCGAGCCGGGGCTGTTTGTACCTATTTTTCCAGTCTACGCAGTTGCTGACGACCCAGAGAACAGGCGGTTCCTCATAGCGCTCGATGAAACGTTGCTGTCCGTGGACGACCCGCTTCATCTCCATCCGGTGGAAAAGAAATACGCAGCGAGAATCACCAAACAGCGCCTACATCAGCCAGAGTTCCGCGGGCGCATCCTGCACGCCTACCGCAGCCAGTGCACTGTTTGCAATTTGAAGCACGGCCCGCTGCTGGATGCAGCGCATATCATCTCCGATACAAAGCCGCACGGGAATGCTGAAGTGAGCAATGGGCTCAGCCTCTGCAAGATTCATCATGCAGCCTATGATCGCAATTACTTGGGCATCTCTCCGGACTACCGCGTCACAATCAATCGCGACCTCCTCGAGGAGGAAGATGGTCCGATGTTGAAACACGGCCTGCAGGAAATGCACGGCCGTGATATCTCGCTGCCGCATCGACCCGGTGACAGGCCCTCACGGGATGGATTGGCGGAAAGGTTCGCTGAGTTCACAGCCTCGTCCAGTTAGCCCAATGCGCCTCAGGTTTACCGTCGTGCGCCGCAGGTTTACCGTCGACTTCTTCCGCAGCGAGCCCACTACTGGTCAGCGAGTGAGGTAGAGGCGTTCACAAGGAAGGCGGGGGAATCTGTCCGGTTCGTCGGCGAGGACGGCCGCGGTGTGGGCACCATGGTGCGCGGTCCACTCCTGGAGAAAGAGATCAGCCGCGACGGAACAAGCCCGGTAGTCGAGACGAAGGCCGTGGAGGAAGACGGTGAGGTGGACATCCACACCTGCCCGACCGCTTTCGCCAGGGCTCATCGCCGTACCTGGGTCAGACCGGCAAGTAGCCGTTGGAGAACGTCAACGGGTGGCCCTGCGCTTGTCGCCATCGGCTCGGCTGTGGGGTAAGGCAGACCTCGAGCTGCGGCACGTTCTCGGGGGCTACGGGTGGCGGGAACGAGTTTTCCGGTGTCGGCCAGGAGTGCGAAAGCTGCGGCTTTGCGAGGACAGTCCAACGGATTGCAGGCTCGGTGCGCCTGCATGATTCGGTGAGCATCGGCGACTCGCAGGCGAGTTTCCGGCTCGCTGTGCCAGACCTCGGGCAGCCAGATGGAGTCGCGTGTCGCATCGTTGGCGTTCATGCCGGCCTTCAACCAGAGTTGTTCGGGGCACACGGTAATGAGGTCGCATGTATCGCAGACCCGGCCGGGGTGATTTTCCAAATGGGCGAGGTCGGGAACGATCAGCGTCGACGTTTCGGTGGCGCGGACGATGTCGAGGACGTGACCGATCGAATCCGGTACAGAGTCGGGTCCGAGCCGCACTATGTAGATCA
>NZ_BDCG01000012.1 GCF_001613385.1 Nocardia flavorosea NBRC 108225
TATCGGCAGCGGGCACTGGTCCGGCCCGCTGCGCCTGTACCCTTACGACGAATCCGCCCCTGTGCTCTACGGCAACGGTCGCTTCATCCAATGCCCGGCCGTCGACCGTTACCACTTCAACGCCGACCGCCTCATGGAAGAAGGCGAAACCCTCTACGACGCCTTCGACGGCCTGCAGCGCGGCGGTATCCTCCCTCGCGACGACAGCTGGCAGTTCAAATCGATCTTCGCGGCATCCCGGATCCCCGCCCTGCTCTCGCGCATCGGCGGTGGAAGCCGGTAGCAGGAACACGCGAACGGAAAGCGTCGACGACCACACTCGATGGCCGGTTGCCCTGTCGCCTTCCGTACCCGCATACCACGGCCCTCCGGCAATCGGTTGCCCGGCTTCCCGGGCGGGTCGGGGTAGTGGCCACGACGCCGGTTCGGGGGCGGCGTAAGCCTGTTCACGCTGTGCGGGATGGCGCCGGTCGGGACCATCCGGCCAGACCTGGAGTTGCCGGCGTCGGTGTTCGACCAGGTGCCCGGATGTCACGCGAACAGAGCGGTGAATCGCCAGTCCAGTACCTGCTGCGGCGGTGCGTGCCGGCGATGGGAGAAGACGATCGAGCGCAGGTCGAGGGTGCCGCCCGTGGACAGTATCGATGTGCCCTCGACGTACAGGTCGCTGGTGAGGGTGTCTCCTTCAGCGACTGGGGCCGTGTGGTCGCAGGACTGCCAGCCGAGTACCGTCACCAGGTTCGGCAGCGCCCGTACTGCCTGATCGAGGGCGATGCCGATGGTGTGGCCACCGTAGACGAGGCGACCGGTCGGGCTCGTCCGCTCATCGTGGTGTGTGGCGGCGATGTTGAGGGTGAGCCTGGCCAGTTCGGGTGCACTGCTGATGACATCGCCACTCGAGGTGAACCCGGCCCCCACCAATGACGGGTCGAAATGTGGGCCTGGCACTGCGGATCGGTAGGCGTCGAGATCGATTCCTTCGGGCATTGCCCATTCCGTTGTGTTCGATTCGCCGATCGTGGACAGATCGTCGTTGCGGGTCACCTCGGCCGGATCGACCGTGGGGTCGACCGGCAGCATGGCGCATCGGTGGAAGTCCAGCACGGTCCGTCCGTGCTGGTCCGCTGTGCTGATGCGTAATACGGCGAGACCCGTCGCCGGGCGACCGGGTCTGATCGAATTGCTTTTCAGGCCGACGACTTCGGTGGTGGTCGACAGCGTGTCACCGATCAGTGGCAGGCGATGCAACCGCAGGCCTCGGTAGAAGAGGTTTGCTTTGACGTGATGAGTGGCCACGGTCGATTGCCCGATCGCGATATCGGTGACAAGCCCGGGGTGCGCAACCGGGCCACCGGCGACCGTTGCCGCCAGCGACCGGTCGAGCGTCAGGCGCAACCGGTTGCCGACGATGGCTCGGTGCGCGGCCGCGAGCCCGTCGGTCAAGGTGACAGCGGGGGCGGAATCGAAGATCTGCCCGACGGTCAACCGGTCGAAGTAGGGGCCGCCGACGACGACTGTCCGGGTGTGGTCGAGAGTTGTCATCGTCTGGCTCCGATCTTGGTCAGCGTACGGCGGGCGGCGACGGCGAGAGCTTCGTCGAGCATCCGGCCGTCGAGTTGTACGGCTCCCACCCCCTGTTCCTCCGCGTGTTCGAGTGCGGACAGTACGCGCCTGGCGAAGTGGACCTGTTCAACGCTCGGGGTGAACAATTCCAGCGCGGTGCCGACCTGTGCCGGGTGAACAACCCATTTGCCGTCGAACCCGAGATCCGCGGCCCAGCGGCAGGCGCGGTGGAACGCCGGGCCGTCGGTGATTCCGAGGAAGGGACCGTCGATTGCCTGCACTCCCGCCGCACGCGCGGCGTGTAGTACCCGGTCCTGAACATAGAGCCACTGTTCGGGCGGGGCCTCGGGCGACCGGCCCAGTACGGCACCCAGATCGGCGTATCCGATGATCACGGCCTCGATCCGGGGGCAGCAAGCGATCCGGTCGGCATTGTGAATTCCAGCGGGGGTTTCCACAAGGGCCTGCAGTCGCATATCCGGGCTGCCGGCCTTGTCGAGTATCCGGTCGGCGGCCTCGAGATCCGCGGTCGACTCCACTTTCGGAATCACGATCGACGCCAGGGCATCCGCCACCTCGGAGAGTGCGGACAGGTCACGGCCGAACCATCGGGTATCCGGGCCGTTGACCCGGACGGATACCGGCCGCCGGGGTCCGTACTCACCGACCAACTCGGCCACGGACTCCCGCACCTCGTCCTTGCGACCGGCTGTAACAGCATCTTCGAGATCGAGAACCACCTCGTCGACAGCAGAATCGAGTGCCTTGCGAGCTTTACGCTCATCCGAACCAGGCGCCACCAGAGTTACTCGCCGGCAGGTAGCAATCACGATGACCTGCCGTTCACTTCGCGACGCGTGTCGGCGAAGCGATGGACATTGCCTCGATCCGTGACTCGCGCAACCGCAGACATTCGGTGCTGTCCAGCGCCGGCGAGGCACACAGATAGAGCTGATCACCGCGTGCACCACCGGTTGCGCAGGCCAGGACGAGTTGACTGGACCGCACCCGCTCGATCTCCCGGCCCTCCGCGTCGATACGAACTGCGGCGTGGCCGAATACATCCGATACCCAGATATATCCCCATATATCCATTCCGATGCCGTCCGGTGCGAAGTCGACGAACAGCTCCTTGCGCTCGGTGAGACTCCCGTCGGGAGCAAGGCGGAAGCGAGTCAGTCGTGCGCCGAACGACTCCGCGACGAATAGGTACTTCCGGGTTTCGTCGACGACGATTCCGTTGCTGAACGCCAGACCGGAAGCCACCTCCCGGTATTCGCCGTCCATGTCGACCAGGAAGAGCCGGCTGGTTGCCGGAGGGGTGAATCTGCCGCGGCATACGTTGTCGATATCTTCCGGATCGGAGAGGTAGGCGTGGGGGTCGAATCCGGTTTCGCCGACGTAGCATCGGCCGGTGGTGTCCACTGCCAAATCGTTCAGGGTCGATGCGACCGAATCCGAGAGGTCAGCGTGCACTACCAGTTCATCGTCATCGAGCCGGAGGATCTTCCGATCCTGCATGAGGACCACCAGGAGACGTCCGTCGGGTAACCACCCGATGCCGCCGGGTGCGCTTGCCACCTCGATCGTGCGTGTATCCGAACCGTCCGGCCGAACCGAGATCACTCGGTTCAGATGCATGTCGACAAACCAGACGCGTCCGTCGTGGTAGCGCGGGCACTCGGTGAACGAGTATCCGTCGGCGACGACTTCGAAGGAAGAGCTGACAGTCATCGAAAAAACTCCACTTTCTGAATCAGGCTTCGGAACGCGCGGCTATTCCATCGGCATCGGTGACAGACCACGTCTGCGGCCGTCGAGGTATCGCGGCTGCGAGTATCGCACCGAGAATTCCGAATCCGGCAAAGACGAAGAAACTTGTTTCGACGCTGCTACCGGCGGCGACGAGGAATCCGATCAACGTCGGTCCGCCGAGGGCTCCGACTCGCCCGGCGCACGAAATCCATGACAGCGCGGCGACTCGGGAATTGTCGGGATAGTCCGTCGCCACGAATCCGGACATCAGCAGCTGCGCCCCGAGAGTTCCGGCACCGGCGACGAATACAAGGAGATAGACCACTCCGAGCGGAAGTGCAATGCTCAACGCGAGAATGCTCGCCGCGGCCGCGAGAAATACTGCGATCATCACCGTCCGCGGCCCCGAGATGTCAGCGCGCCCGGCGAGTAGCGGCGGAATTGTGGCCGCACCCAGATTGAGAGCAATCAGGAAGGTCAATGCCGACCCGAGTTCGTATCCGTTCGCCCGCATCAACTGCGGAAGCCAGGTATTCAATCCGTAGGTCAGTACCAGCCCACTCGCACTCATCAGCCCGAAAACGATGGTCCGCACCCATACTCCGTCGACGAACAACGCTTTCGGGCCCCGCGCAGTGCCGGAGATCCGGTCCCCCTGCCGTGCATCGACATCGTCCGCAGACCGGCGCGTTGCCGTGGATTCGGGAAGGGTGAAATACATCAGCGGCACCAGGGTGACCAGCGGTAGCGCACCGAGCGCGAAGAGGAAGCGCCAACCCAACGGCTCCAGCGCTACCACGCCGACGAGCGCGGCGACAACACCTCCGACGGGGTATCCGGACCAGGCGATGGCGCTGTACCGATTCCCCTTTCCCTCGGGCGCGAATTCCACCGCGAGCGCCGCCGCGAGCGGAACGAACGCGCCGATACCCAGCCCCGCCATGAAACGGGCCCCGCCGAGCGTTTCAGCCGTCGGCGCCACAGCGCAGATCGCCATCCACGCCGAGAACCAGCCGCAGGAGGCGATGGTCAGCATGCGCCGGCCGATGAAATCGGCCAGTGCACCGGAGACGAGCGAGCCGATCAACATACCCACGACCGTGAGAGTGCTGATCAGCCCCGCTGTCGCCGGCCCGATATCCCATCCCTGCGGGGACACCAGCTGGGGCAGCACTGTCCCGTAGGAGACCAGGTCATACCCTTCGAACGCCAATCCGGCGAAACACAGTGCCAGTACCGGGATTCGGAATCTGGCGTTGACTCTGGACATGGTAACTCCCTTGTATCGAGAACATTCCGCGCTCCCTATGCCGAGAGGTGCCGAGCTGTCGTCGCGGCTTCGCCCCGGCGGCAGAACGGGCGGGAAGGCGTGAATACCTCGCCGAAGAACCGGTTCGAATCGAAACCTCCGGCCGCATACCGAGTAGCGCGTTGCGGCAACGTTCGAGGCCTCGGCTCGCGGCGATCGGCCGGGTTGTGCGCGGCGACCTGCGTGCACTGGCAAGTGCGTATGTCCGGAAGCGAGCCTAAAGACAACAGGTCGTTGTGTCAAGCATCACCCTGTTGCGTGAATCCTGGGCTTGTCTGATCAGGTCCGCCACCAGGGCATCGACCGATGCTGCCTCACGCCCGCAGCGCTCCCGGGTCTACGCTCGCAGCATGGACAACACTGCATCGACTGAGACAACAGAGCTGCTCCCGGTGCGTGAGCAGCAGCGGTTGATGACACGCCGTCGAATATTGCATGCGGCACGCACGGTTTTCGAAGAGCGCGGTTACGGGGAAGCGTCCATCGGAGATATCACAAAGGCCGCGAAGATCAATCGATCCACCCTCTACCTCCACTTCGCCAACAAAGCCGAGGTTTTCAACGAGGTCTACGAGGCCGTCCGCAAGCAGCAAAGCGCACGCTACTGGTCACTGCTGAACGTCGCACTCGAGGAGGGCACCGAGTCCGCGCTGCGACACTGGCTCGACAACGCCTTGGCCTGGTGGGAGGACCACGCGAAACTGCTGCCCGCGATCCATGAAGCCATGGCCGGCGATCTCGAGGTCGCCGGGCGCTGGAAGGACCAGATCGACCAGCTCGCCCACGAACTCGACGGATACCTGCAGACGATCCCGCCGGAGCGCCGCGACGAACGACAACTACGCATCGAACTGCTGATGGTCCAGCTGGACCAGCTGTGCTTTCGATGCATCGTGCAGAAGGTCTTCGTACTGGAGCGCGAGACCTTGCTCGATGTGGTGACCGGACTGTGGGGCGACGCCCTGAACCTGAAGAAGGACCGCAGCTCCTGACCTCCGCACCACCCGGGCGCTTCGGTATGTAGACACAGGCACGCTCGACGAGTCGCCACACTTCGCGCAGTCGAGAACCGAAGTCCGGTTCACCTACCCCCCTCCTGTCGCCGCAGCGTGACACCGAGACCGGCGCACCGCCCCCGGCGGTGGGCCGGTCATCGACACCTGCTCGCGGAGCGACCACTCGCAACATCTCGCAATTGACTCGACATATTGTTGCTTGACTCATCATCATGTTGTGCGTAATGTTGCCCGCGAATGGTGAAACGGCGAAAACCGCCGACGGACCGGTCTTTCGACGCCGGGTACCTGTTGCGCGGTTACGCCGATCTCCGCGCGGTGCCATCGATCCGATGACGAACCGCCTCTCCGACCGGTGGCATGCCCACCGAGGTGCTCCACATCCGGAAGACAGGACCAGTCAAGTGAACGAGATCCAAATGGGTCGGCCCGAGACCTTCCCCGAGGCGATGGCCGCACTGGCCGAATCATGTGCCGGCACGGAAGCCGTGGTGGCGCCGGAAGGCCGGCTGACCTTTGCCGAATTGAATTCCCGCTGTGAAGAATTCGCCGGATCTTTGGCCGCGGCCGGTCTGCGTCCCGGTGAACGGGTGGGAGTACTGCTACCGAACGGCCTGCGCTGGCTCGTCGCCGTGCTGGGCGCCCAGCGCGCCGGACTGACTGCCGTCCCGATCAACACGTGGTATCGCTCCAACGAACTGGCACATCTGGTCGCCTCCGCGGACCTGCGGTTGATCGTGACCGAGCACCTCGTCTTCGGGAAGGACATCCCAGCCGAACTCGCCGCTGCCGGATATCCCGGAACATACGCGTCCGCCACCCGCGGAGAGCATTACCTGGGGGCATTACTGTGGCCGGCCGCCGAACCCTTTCCGTCTGCTGCACAGCGCGGACCGTGCCCACCGCAGACGTCTGGACCGTCGGATCCGGCGATGATTCTCTACACCAGCGGCAGCACAGCACTTCCGAAACCGGTTCCCCTCGAGCACGGCAAACTGCTGCGCAATGGTCGCGCGATGGGTGATCGCATGCATGTGGCACCCGGAGATCGGCTGTGGTTCGCGATGCCGTTGTTCTTCGGGTACGGCGCATGCAACGCCCTTCCCGTCGCACTGGCCCACGGGATCACCCTCTGTATCCAGGAGAAGGTCGACGGCGAGGCGGCGCTGGAATTCATCGAGGCCGAGCGCTGCACTGTGTTCTACGGCCTCGCCACCGCCGTACGCGCCCTGCTGGCTTCCCCGAGCTTCGGACGACGGGACATCTCGTCGCTGCGGACGGGGCCGGTCGGCTTCAATGCCGAGGACAAGCGACTGGCGATCGAAGGCCTCGGCATAACCGAGGCGTGCAGTGCCTACGGGCTGACCGAGTCATACGGGTTCGTCACCATGTCCGACGCTCACGACGACCTCGCGGTCAAGCTCGACACGCAGGGCAAACCCCTTCCCACGCAGGAAATTCGGATCACCGACTCCACCGGCGCACCGTGTCCGGCCGGCTCGGCGGGCGAGATCGAGATCCGTGGTTGTGTCATGTCCGGCTATCTGGGCGGCGCCGAGATCAATATCGGCACCCGCACTGCGGATGACTGGTTCCGCACCGGTGATCTCGGTGTGCTCGACGCCGACGGCACGCTGTCCTTCGGCGGGCGCTGGAAGGAAATGCTCAAGATCAAAGGCATCAACGTCGCGCCGCTCGAGGTGGAGGAGATCATTTCCGGCCACAGCTCGGTGGACCAGGCGTACGTATTCGGGTTGGAGACCCGGGAAGGCGACCAGGAGATGGCCTGCGTTGTGGTCCCGGCCGTCGCTGTCGGCGACCATGAAGCGCTTGCCCGCACGCTGACCGACTACATCCGCGCTCGTGCTGCCAGTTATAAGGTGCCCGGCCGTTTCGTCGTGATGGAGTCGGCGGCGGTACCGCAGACTGCCACCGGCAAGGTGAGCAAGCTGAAACTGCGCGACATGCTCACCGAGGGCGTGCGATGAGCACCGCCGAAGAGATCCGGCGCACGCCGCGCTTCGCCGAGCTTCCGGCACTGCCCGACCGCGACGAACACCACGGCTGGGAGGTATGGGGTCGCCACGACGAAATCGGCACGCTCAACCTCATCGGACCCCGGCAGCGGCTCGCCGCGGCCCGCACCATCCGGACCGGCGAGATGATCTCGCTGTGCCTGCCGTTGGACGAGCCGAATCCCGGCTTGTTCGGCGAACGCGGTCCCTACGACCACATCGTCGAAGACACAGCAGCCGGACACGACGACCGGCTCGACCACTTCTACCTGCAGAGCTCCTCGCAATGGGACGGGCTCAGGCATATCCGTGCCGGACGGCACGGCTACTGGGGCGGCCGGCAAGAGTCCGATCTTGCCACCACCGACACCCTCGGAGTCGATCACTGGGCAGCCCACGGGTTCGGCGGGCGCGGAGTCCTGGTCGATATCGCCCGCTACCTCGCCGACATGGGAACCCCGCTGGTTCCGGACGAACCGGTCGTGATCACGGCAGCCATGCTGGACGCGGCGGCGGCCGCCCAGGGGACAACCTTCGAGTCGGGCGACATACTCGTTATTCGCACCGGCTGGACCGAGTGGTATCGCACGCGCCCACAACAGCACCGGCTCCGTATGCGAGACACGATCGGTGCCGGGTTCGCGTGCCCGGGGCTGGATTCATCGAAACAGATGGCCGGCTACCTCTGGGACAACGAGTTCGCCGCGGTGGCTGCCGACAACGTCGGCGTGGAAGTCTTCCCGGTCGACCGCCGGAAGGGATTCCTGCACCGCCGCCTGATCGCACTGCAGGGCATGCCGCTGGGCGAGTTGTGGGATCTCGAAAGGCTCGCCGCCGCGTGCGCCGACCGCGGTCACTATGAATTCCTTCTGGTATCCGGAGTCCTTCCCTTGCCACGCGGAGTGGGCAGCCCCGCGAACGCCCACGCCATCATCTGATCCGTCTTCACAGAGGAAAGGAACTCCGCTGTGCCACTCGGTCCGCTCCGCCAGGTAGCCATAGTCGGGATCGGGATGACCGAAGTCTCCCGGCGTTCACCCCGCACCGCACTGGATTTCGCCGCCGAAGCGCTGCGGCTGGCACTCGATGATGCCGGCCTGCGCGTCGACGAAGTCGACGGGCTGTTCACCAATGTCGGCTATCCATTGGCCGTCGACTACGACCGCATGGCCGAAGCGTTCGGGCTCGGAATTCGGGCAGCGGTGCAGACGTGGACCCATGGACGCTTCGTCGGACCGGCTCTGCAGGCGGCGGTGCAGTCGGTTGCCCTGGGCATGTCCGATATCGCGGCATGCGTGGCGGGCGTATCTTTCTCCGGGCTCGGCACGGTCGGTGGAGCCGGAGATCTCGAAGGGATGCGCCAAGGTGGCGGGTCGCACGGGGAACTTCCGCACTACGGTATGACGGCACCGGGCGCCGGGGCGGCGATGGCCTTCCAACGCTATTGCGCCCGATACGGTTACGACCCGGAGCTGATCGCCGCGGTGCCGATCGCCTTCCGCAAGCACGCCCGGCTGAATCCGGCCGCGCAGATGACCGACGCCCTCGAAACCGGCAACTACCGAGACCAGCCGTTCGTCGTCGAACCGTTGCGCCGGCCGGATTTCGCTCTGCTCAGCGACGGCGGCGGATGTCTGCTCGTCACCACCGTCGAACGTGCCCGCGACCTGCGCCGGCCCGCCGTGGTCGTGGCCGGAATGCAAGGACTGCACGCCGGTCGCGACGAATTCATCTTCGCTCCGCCCGGACTCGGGGTTTTCTCCCAGGGCGACACCCGGCGCGTCGAGCACAACACCGTCTACGCCCAGGCGGGGCTGACGGGACCGGCCGATATCGACTCACTGCAGCTGTACGACGCCTTCTCACCCAACCTGGTGTTCGTCCTCGAACGCTTCGGATTCACCGGAGAAGGACAGGGCCTCGACTGGCTGCAGAACGGCCGGATCGAGCTCGGCGGTGAGCTGCCGGCCAATACCGCCGGGGGTCTGCTCTCCGAGGCACATATCTGCGGGTGGGGTCACATGGTCGAGGCGGCCCGCCAGCTTCGCGGTCAGGCCGGTGCCCGGCAAGTGGCCGGCTGCGAAACGGTTCAGTGGGCCACCCCTTTCGGAGACTCGCTCATTTTCACGAAGGACAGGTGAGCAGACAGTGTCGGACCGACGTCCACTCCCCCTCCGCTACCCCGAGGACATCGAGCACCTCGACGGGGCGGCGAATTCCCTGCTGCGCATCCCCCGATGCCGGACCTGCGATCGGCGTTTCTGGCCACCCGGCCCGGTATGTCCCCACGACTTCACCAGCGATATCGGCTGGGAAACCGATCCGGGAACCGGCAGTGTCAACAGCTGGGTCCGGTTCCACAAACAGTATTTCGCCGGAGACGACGTTCCCTACGTAGTGGTCCAGGTCCGGCTCGACAGCGGACCCAACATCACGACAACCTGGGCGGGCGCCACGGAACCGGTCATCGGCGAGCCGGTTTCGGTGTCGTTCCGGGCGGCGGGCGAGCACACGACCTTGCCGGAGTTCGGGCCGGCGGTCAGCGAATGTTCGCGATGAGTACCGCTGTGATCGAGGATCTGCGCCGCGCGCTTCCACCCGGCCGGACCATCGACGACCCCGGAATTCTCGACAGTTACGCCCACGACGAAGCCGCATGGGCCCCGCACCGCCGGCCGGTGGCCGTCGTGCGGCCGCGAAGCGCGGACGAGATCCAGCAGATCGTTCGCATCTGCCTGGAGCACCGCGCACCAGTGGTGGCCCGCGGCGCGGGAACCGGGCTGTCCGGCGGGGCCAACTCGATCGACGGCGCCGTCGTGCTGTGCACCGAACAGATGACAACGATCAAGGAGATCGATAAGACCGAACAACTCGCCGTCGTCGAGCCCGGTGTAGTGAACGACGATCTCCGGAAGGCATGTGCCGAACACGGTCTGTGGTATCCGCCGGATCCGGCGAGCGCACCGTGGTCGACCATCGGCGGGAATGTCGCGACGAACGCCGGCGGTCTCTGCTGTGTGAAGTACGGCGTCACCCGCGATTACGTACTCGGCATGCAGGTGGTCACCGGACGCGGGGAGCTGGTGCGGCTCGGCCGCCGGACCGCCAAAGGCGTCGCCGGTTATGACCTGGCGGGTCTCATGGTCGGATCCGAGGGAACACTCGGCATCATCGCCGAAGTAACAGTACGCCTGCGCCCGGCACGCCCACCGGAACGCACGATCGCCGGTTACTTCGACTCACTTTCCGCCGCCGGGCGCGCAGTTGCGGCGGTCGGGACGGCAGGTCTCATACCGTCGGCGCTCGAACTCATCGACCGCCACACCCTTCTCGCCGTCGATGCATGGAAAAACATGGGGCTGTCCGACGAAGCGGATGCCGTACTACTCGCGCGCACCGATACCCCGGGGTCCGGCGGCGATGAGGAAGCCGCGGCAATTCTGGCCTGTTTCACCGAGTCGGATGCGAGTTGGGCGGCGATCTCCTCCGACGCCCAGGAGGCCGAGGCACTGTTCGCGGCCCGCCGGCTCGCCTACCCCGCCCTCGAGCGACTCGGGCCCGTCCTCACCGAAGACGTCTGCGTGCCCCGTGCCTCCGTTCCCGAGATGCTCACCAGGATCGAGGCCATCGGGAAGCAGAACCGAATCACCATCGCCAATGTCGCCCACGCCGGTGACGGGAATCTGCACCCGCTACTGATCGTCCCCGCCGACGACGCCCACGCGCGGCGACGGGCCGAATACGCCTTCGAGCGCATACTCGATTCCGCGATCGATCTGGGCGGCACGGTCACCGGCGAACACGGCGTCGGGCTGTTGAAACGGGACGGGCTGACCCGGGAATTGACCGAGCCGGTTCTGGCCATGCACGCAGCGGTGAAACAGGCGCTCGACCCGCACGGCATTTTCAACCCCGGAAAAGTGATCGCACTGCGCGCGCCGCAGTGCTGACCGCCCGACAAGTTTCCGGCCCGCCACCCCGCCGAAACCGGCCATCCAGTAATCGATCACTCGAGGAGAGATGTCAATGAACAGCACCGAACTCGACCGCACCCGCTTCTTCATCGAGGGCCAATGGGTGGCGCCGCCGGCGGGCGATACCCAGGTATCCCTCGAAGCCGCCACCGGCAAACCCTTGGGGACGGCAGCTCTCGGGTCCGCGGCCGATATCGACGCCGCCGTCCGTGCCGCCGAACGAGCACTGCACGGTCCATGGGGCAGCACGACAGCCGCCGAGCGAGCAACCATCATGCGCCGGTTCGCCGACGCGCTGGCTGCCCGGGCCGATAGCACGTCAACCCTGGTCAGCCGGGAGAACGGCATGCCCATCGCACTGTCCCGTGCCTTCAACGGTGCAGCGCCCGCGGGACTGCTCCGGATGTATGCCGACACCATCGAGTCCACCCCCTTGGAACGGGCCCGGCCCAGCCAGGCCGGGGCCACCATCGTGCGCCGTGAACCGGTCGGTGTGGTCGGAGCGATCACACCGTGGAACTATCCGCAGGTCCTGGCGATGATGAAGATCGCTCCGGCGCTGGCCGCGGGCTGCACGGTCGTGCTGAAACCGGCTCCGGAAACGGCACTCGACGGCTACGTTCTCGGCGAGGCCGCCACCGAGGCCGGTCTGCCGCCGGGCGTGCTGAACATCGTGGTGGCGGGGCGGGAGGCAGGGGCGGCGCTGGTATCGCACCCGCTGGTGGACAAGATCGCCTTCACCGGTTCCACCGCGGCCGGACGGATCATCGGCGCCGAATGCGGCCGGCTGATCCGCCGCTGCACACTGGAACTCGGCGGAAAGTCCGCTGCCATCGTGCTCGACGACGCCGATCTCGCCACCTTCGTCGCCGGGCTGGGCGACGCCTCGTTCCAGAACAACGGACAGACATGTACTGCGCAGACGCGCGTGCTCGCGCCCCGTTCCCGCTACGCCGAAGTCGTCGACGCTGTCGCCCAGTACGCGCACGATATGGTGCTGGGCAACCCGCTCGACCCTGCGGTCACGTGCGGACCGATGGCCAGTGAAGCCCAGTTGGAGCGCGTGCTCGGCTACATCGACCTGGGCAAGAAGTCCGGCTCGCGGCTCGTTGCCGGCGGCGCACGCCCGGCCGGCCTGCCGGACGGCTGGTTCGTCGAACCGACTGTCTTCGCCGATGTCGACAACTCGGAGCGCATCGCACAGGAAGAAGTCTTCGGGCCGGTTGTCACCGTGACGCCCTACGACGATGACGACGATGCCGTCCGGCTGGCCAACGACAGCGAGTACGGACTCGGCGGATCGGTGTGGACCTCCGACGAGGACCGCGGTATCGCCGTGGCCCGCAGGGTCCGCACCGGCACTATCGGCGTGAACTACTACATGCAGGATCTCGGTGCGCCCTTCGGCGGCATGAAGAGCAGCGGGATCGGACGTGAACTCGGGCCGGAAGCCCTGGACGGTTACCTCGAGTACAAGTCGATCTACGCCGGCGCTGCACAGGTCGGTTGAACCGGCCCTGAAGGAGGAATATCGTGCTTGCACAGACTGCGGGACTGTCCGACGTCCAGACCGAGATTCTGGCCACCGTACGCGCTTTCGTGAACAAGGAAATCATTCCCCACGCACCGGAGCTCGAGCGAGCCGACCGTTACCCCGCCGAGATCGTCGATGCCATGAAGAAAATGGGCTTGTTCGGTCTGACCGTTCCCGAGGAGTACGGAGGGCTGGGCGAGTCGCTGCTCACCTACGCGCTGGTCGTCGAGGAGATCGCCCGCGGCTGGATGAGCGTCTCCGGGGTGATCAACACACATTTCATCGTCGCGCATATGATCGCTCGGCACGGCACCCCGGCGCAAAAGCGCAAGTATCTGCCGCTGATGGCGACCGGCGAGATCCGGGGTTCGTTCTCGATGTCGGAACCCGATCTGGGCTCCGACGTCGCGGCCGTCAGAACCCGCGCCCGGCCCGACGGCAACGACTACATCATCGACGGCACCAAGATGTGGCTCACCAACGGCGCCTCGTCCAACCTCATCGCACTGCTCGCGCGAACCGGCGGCGACGACCTGAAGCCCAGCCGTGGGCTGACCGCCTTCCTGGTCGAGAAGCCGGCGGGCTTCGGCGAGGTGGTGCCCGGCCTGACAATTCCCGCGAAAATCGAGAAAATGGGGTACAAGGGCGTAGACACGACCGAAGCCGTCTTCGACGGTTTCCGTATCCCGGCGGCCCAGGTTCTCGGCGACGCGCCGAATCGAGGATTCGCTTTCATGATGGACGGCGTCGAGGTCGGCCGCGTCAATGTCGCGGCGCGTGCGTGCGGAGTCGCTATCCGCGCGTTCGAACTGGCCATCGACTACGCACAGCAACGCAAGACTTTCGGAAAGCCGATCGCCGAACACCAGGCCATCGCGTTCAAGCTCGCCGAAATGGCATCCAAAATCGAGGCCGCACATCTCATGATGGTCAACGCCGCACGCTTGAAGAGTACCGGCGAACGCAACGATATCAGCGCCGGTATGGCAAAACTGCTGGCCAGCGAATACTGCGCCGAAGTCACCCAGGAATCGTTCCGAATCCATGGGGGCTACGGGTACTCGAAGGAGTTCGAAATCGAACGACTGATGCGAGAAGCGCCTTTCCTGTTGATCGGCGAAGGGACGAGCGAGATCCAGAAGACCATCATCAGCCGGGGCCTGCTCCGCGAGTACCGGCCGAGACACTGAACGCAGAGCACCGATACATCCACGGCTCGCTCGACAGCCCACCACCGAAAGGATGGAATTTCATGCCCCACGACTCCGAAAATCTGCCCCTATCCGGACTTCGAGTCGTGGAGGTATCCAGCTTTGTCGCCTCGCCGCTGTGCGGGCTGACACTCGCACAACTGGGCGCCGAGGTGATTCGTGTCGATCCGCTGGGAGGCGCGGCCGACCACACCCGGTTGCCGACCGCCGGCAACGGCACCAGTATCTACTGGACCGGCCTGAACCGGGGCAAACAATCCGTCGCTTGCGATATGCGCAGCCCGGAAGGGCAGCGCATGATCCAGCGGCTGATCACCGCACCGGGCGACGGCGGCGGCATCCTGGTCACCAACGCCGGCGGGCGGAAATGGCTCGGACACGACGTCCTCGAACGGATCCGCCCGGATGTCATCACGCTGGAGATCCTCGGCCGGCGCGACGGCACGCCCGGCGTCGACTACACCGTCAACGCGGCCGTCGGGTTCCCGTTCCTCACCGGCCCGGCCGACTATCCGGAACCGATCAATCACACGCTTCCGGCATGGGATATCGCGTGTGGCTTCTACGCCGCATTCGCGCTCACCGCAGCGGTGCTGCACCGCACGAAAACCGGTGCGGGCACGCACATCACCCTTCCGCTCGAAAACATCGCGTTATCGCTTGCCGGAACCCTCGGATACCTCACCGAAGTTCAGGTCAACGGCACCGAAAGACCCCGGACCGGTAACGATGTGTACGGCACCTACGGAACCGATTTCGTGGCCGCCGACGGTTCCCGCTTCATGATCGTCGCCCTCACTCCGAGACACTTCCGCGGGCTCGTCGCGGCGACCGGCACCGCCGCCACCGTCGAGGCGCTCGAGTCGGCACTGGGCGCGGACTTCACACAGGACGCCGACCGGTTCCGCTACCGCGATGTGCTCACCGCGCTGTTCGCCGACTGGTTCGCACAGCACACCGCCGACCGGATCACCTCCGCATTGCGTGAATGCGGTGTCCTCCACGAGCGCTACCGGACCTTCATCGAAACCTCCGCCTCACCGGATGTCCAGGACAACCCGCTCTTCGCCGAACTCGACCAGGCAGGCGTCGGAAACTACCTCGCGGCCGGCACGGCAGCCCTGTTCGACAATCGGCACCTGCACTGCGGAGGCGCACCGGAGCTCGGGCAGGACACCACCGACACCCTCACCCGGGTCACCGGGGTGCCGGAGTCGGAGATCACCGATCTGGTCGAAGCAGGGGTTCTCGGCAGCGCTGCGCAGGGATGAGGTGAGCATTGCGTGGTCACCTCGGAGGGCCCTCGGGCCACCGCGTCGGTGGAATCCGTCCCGTGAGTCCGCGAGCGCACGCTGCAATCGTCCGCGTGAGGCAAGACAGGTGCGCGGACGCGGGTCCTCGGGACCGTCTGCCGCAAGCGCTACACCGCCCCGATCCACTCGTTCTGGTCCTCGTCGCAGAGCGAACTACTCGCAAGAGACTGTCTGTGCAGCAGCCTCTGTGATGCCTTTGATGTGGCAGTCGGGTACACCGGCCCTGGCTCGGTGCATTCTGCAATTCAGATAGTCAGAGAAACAAATCGGGTTCGAGGTTCGTTGCGGTCGCACCGTCGTGAAGGTAGCGGTCCAGGTTCGAGATGCCGGCCTCGGTGAGAACGTCCTCGTCGATGAAGCACCGCCCCGTGGCCTGGGCAGCAGTGAGACCGAGAATGATCGCGGCCGCATCGGCCATTATCTCGGGGCGGCGCGCCGCACACATCCCCTCGGCACCGGCGACGACATTCTGTACCGCGGCGGTGGCGATCAGGGTGCGCGGCCACAGGCAATTCGCCGCAATCCGCTCATGGTATTGCTCGGCGACCCCGAGGGTCAGCATGGTCATACCGTATTTGCTGACAGTGTAGGGCGCATACTCGGCGAGCCAGCGGCGATCCGGGTTCAACGGCGGAGACAGCGTCAGCACATGGGGGTGGTGGGATTCCAGCAGGTGTGGCAGCGCCGCCGAGATCAGGGCGAAGGTTCCGCGGGTATTGATGTCCTGCATCAGGTCATAGCGTTTGAGTGAGAGCTCGCCGATGCCGCTCAGCGTAATTGCCGAGGCGTTGTTGACGACTACGTCGATACCGCCGAATCGATCGACAGTCTGTGTCACCGCCCGAGTGATCGTCTCGTCGTCGCGGATATCGCCGATGATCGGAAGTGCTCGGCCACCGGCGCTCTCGATCGCGGCGGCAGCGGTGTGGACGGTGCCGGGCAATCGTGGATCCGGAACGTCGGTCTTGGCGACGAAAGCAATATTTGCGCCGGCACAGGCCGCGCGCACGGCAATGGCCGATCCGATACCGCGGCTACCACCGGACATGAGAATCGTCAGGCCGGACAGCGAATGTTGCGACGTCATGAATGTTCCTCTGTCGACGAGATCTGGATAGGGCCCTCTCCCCTCACCTCTGGACGGACGTGACTTCCCCGTACACCTTGATCTGCTGAAACTGCTCGAGTGCGCGTGGACCACAGAGGAACCCTCCGTTGCTGCTTGCCTTGTATCCCCCCTGCTCGAACTTCTCGTTGAGCAGTCCCCACGTGTTGATCCACACGCCCGCAGTCTGCAATTCACGGCCGATCGCGCGCGCACGACCGGAGTTCCGGGTGAAAATCGCTGCTCCCAGCCCGTACTCGGTGGCATCCGCTCGATGAATTGCCTCCGCGTCGGAATCGAATACCTCGAATGTCTGCACCGGTCCGAATATTTCCTCTTGAACCACGGGGATATCGAGCCGCTCGACCTCGAGTAGGGTGGGCCGGTAGAACGCGCCGGCGGCCAACGGCCCCTCGGTAACGAGTCCTCCTCTGACCAGCGGCACTGCATGGGCCAGGGCAGCGTCGACCAGCTGGTCGACCCGCACAGCACTCGCCCTGTCGATCAGCGGACCGATCTGGCTGGCGGGGTCATCGCTCGGACCCGGTTGTACTGCCGCCAGTGCCGCGCTGAGCCTGGTACGGACTTCGTCGGCGATAGCGCGGTGTACGAGTACCCGTGACCCGGTGACGCAGAACTGGCCGTTCAACATCGTTGCGGCAGACACCACGATGGGAATGGCCGCGTCGAGATCCGCGTCGTCCAGAAGTATCAGCGGCGTTTTTCCGCCCAGCTCGAGATTGAGTCTCTTCAGCCGGGGGGCGCTCGCCTCGACTATCTTACGGCCGACCGAGGTGCTGCCCGTATAGCTGATTACCGCCACCTCCGGAGAACTCACCATCAGCTCCGCGCCCGAGCTGCCCGACTCGGTGAATATGTTCACGACGCCGGCCGGGAGAATCGAGCTTTGCGCGACGGCTTCCGCGAAAAGAGTATTGGTCAAGGCTGTCTGTGCCGGCATCTTGATGACAGCTGTGCATCCTGCGGCCAGCGCTGGGCCCAGCGCCCGCGCGGTAAGGGTGATCGGGGCGTTCCAGGGGGTGATGATCCCGGCGACGCCGAGCGGTTCAGGACTGGAACGGAAATGGACGTCTGTAGTGATATCGGCATGTCGGCCGATATCAGAGCTGATAAGGCAGGCGGCAGCGTTGTAACGCAGCCACTGAACCGCGGTATCGACTTCGAAAACGGCCTGCCACAGAAGTTTGCCGTTCTCCTGGCTCAGCCTCGATGCCAGTTCCCCAGACCGCGCTTCGATACCGTCGGCGATCTGAGATATCGCACGCGCCCGCAGATTTACGTCCCGGGACCACTCCTGTGCGGCGAAGGCGGCGCCGGCAGCGGCGATGGCGGCGGTCGCCTCGTCGTCACCTCCGTCTCGGAATTCTCCGACTACTTCCCCGGTCGACGGATTGACGGACTGTCCCGTAACGGCAGATTCGGTCCATTCTGCGTTGATCCAGTGCCGGGCGGGAACGGCCGGTCCGGCTGTGGTCTCGATCGCGGTCATATGTGTACTCCTGTCATCGTTGGCAGTAGCCGGGATGGTGTGATCTCGATCAGCTGGTTACTCGGCTGCCGATATGTGTTCGAGGATTGTTCGGACCGCTTTCTTGTCCGGCTTTCCCAAGCCGGTCAACGGTATGGAATCGACCACCACTACACGCTTCGGCGTGTGCACCGGGCCTTTCCGGTCTCGTACTGTTTCCCGGAGCTCGGAACTGAGGACCGGGATGAACTCGTCGTCACGGTGAGCGCTCGGGCGGAGCACGAGCACCGCGGTCACCGCTTCCCCCCATGTGTCATCGGGGGTTCCGACGACACAGACCTGTTCCACGGCCGGGTGTTCCGAGATGATGTCCTCCACCTCCCGCGGGAAGACATTGAAGCCGCCCGTGACGATCATGTCCTTGATTCGGTCCACGATGTACAGGTAACCGTCGCGGTCTTCGCGAGCGAGATCTCCGGTGTGCAACCAACCATCGCGGAATGTGGCCTCGGTGATCTCGTGCTGATTCCGATAGCCGTCACTGAGCAACGGACCGCTTACACAGATCTCCCCCACTTGGCCTCGGCGCACCGGCTCGCCGTCGTCGCCCAGCAGGGCGCATCGCAGGAACTGTGTCGGCCGGCCGCAGGAGCTGCGCCGTTGTTCGTCGTGCTCGGTCGTGGACAAGTAGGTGATCGCCATCGGAGCTTCGGATTGGCCGTAGAATTGGGCGAGTTTCGGACCGAAGCGGTCGAGCGCCTCCGCCAGCCGTGCCGGGTTGATCGCGGATGCACCGTAGTAGACGATCTCGAGCGACGAGAGGTCGCGCTTATCGAGATCGGGATGATCCAGCAGCGCGTAGATCATCGACGGGACGAGCATCAGTGCTGTTATTCGCTCCTTCTCGATTGTTTCCAGCACGGCGGCCGCGTCGAACTTCGGCAACAAGAGGAACGTTCCACCGTTCACCAATACGGGGGTGACGAAAGCCGCACCAGCATGCGAAAGAGGTGTACAGCCGAGGAACCGGGGGCGGTTGGGCCACTCCCATTCGGCCAGCTGGATCGTCGTCATAGTGAAATAGCTCTGTGCAGTCAACTGGACGCCCTTCGGCTTCCCGGTGGTGCCGCCGGTGTACACCAGGCTGGTGACGTGATGCGGTGGCAATGCGGCCGCAGCCAGCGGTTGCGGCCGGAATGTCGCCGCGTGGCCGACGATGTCTGACGCGACGTGCGCCAACTCCGGCGGCACCGGGCCGAACGTCAAGATCTGGCGCAGTGATTCGACACGCTCCATCAGGGCCAGCGCGCGCTGCACGTACTCGGGTGTGGGGTCGACGATCAGCGCGGTGGCACCGGAGTCCTCGACAATGTAGGCGTGGTCGTCCAGGGAGCCGAGCGGATGCAATGCAACGCGCCGATAGCCGCGAATATGCATGGCGGCGATGTCGATCAAAACCTCAGGACGATTGCGCGAAAGCAGGGCCACGGACGACTCGGACCCCGCACCCAGCGCTTCGGATGCTTGAATATAACGGCTGACTTCTTCACCTAGCCGATGCCCCGACAGCGTGGTGGCCCGGGACGAAAGCATCGGCGAATCCGCATAACGGCGCAAGGACTCGACAAGAAGGTGACCGTTATGGTTCGGCTGGTGTAGAGCGCTTGTTTTCATGGTCTGTTGAACTCCTTCGGGAGTACGGCAGCCTTCCGGGAAGTGTCCGCGCCGGAGTTACGCATGGCGCTCCAGTGATATGGCACCGTCCACGACGAGCGAGCGCCCGATGTAGCCCAATGCTGTGGGCCATCCGAATCGGCGCACGTCCAGAGTCGCACTGCCGGACAGGGTCAACTGCTCGGCATCGATGCGGACTGCTCCGCGCAGAGGTACCTCGACGCCTCGATCGCGGACCACGAGGTGTCCCGCACCCGTAAGCGATGGACCGTCGAGGCGGATGTCACGTGACATGAAAGTGATAACCGGATGGTTTCCGGAATCGAGAAATAGCCTGTTCTGTAGATGGCGGTCTCGTAGCCGAATGCCAGTGTTCACGCTCGACGGGTCCATGGTCAGCTCTCCGACCAGCGACCCATCGTCGTGCAGTGTTGCCCATCCAGCGAATCGCTCGAAAACTCCGCGCGCCGTATGCGCCCCGAACATCCAGCGGGCTTCGAACGAAATCCGGGATGTGGCCGGGTCGACCCGCCACCGCGATGCGCCCGCGCCCGACGCCCGGTTGCGCGCGTCGGTCACCGCGCGAGGACCGTTTCAACGGCAGCGGCGAGAGCCGCGACAGGCTGCTCGTTGCTCGACAGGCTACGCCAGGCGACGTGATTGTCCGGGCGGACGATAACCACACCGTCCTCCTCGATTTCACGCACAGCACTCCATTGCCCGTCCACGTCGCGATGCGTTATGCCTATTTGAGCTGTCGGGAGGGTGATGGCCAGTTTCTCGGCCACTTCCGTTGCCGCATCGACCCACGCACTGCCCCGGCTCCCCGTGATCAGCGCGACGGCATCCTCGGCGCCGACGAGGTCATGGGTCGAAATCCGCTCGCCGGCGTGCTCCAGCCAGGAATGGGGAAGCCGGTGTCCCGGGCGGGTCGTAGGAGCATAGACCTGCCCGAGAGGGTCACCTGGTGTCGGTGCGGACCCGTCCGGCACCAGGGCCCCGGTCGCATAGTCGTAGCCCATCTCGAGTTCTTGTGCACTGAACTCGATGCGCTGCGTTTCGGCGACCGTGCGGAAGCGGGAGCGACGCGCCTCACCCACCAGACCGTCGGCGAAGAATCCGTCGATGATCAATTCGTTCACTTCGGGTGGCAACGGAAAGGGGATGAGCCCGAATCCGGCGTCGATGGCGAGGTGGTTCTGTGCGGCAAACATGGCCCACTCGACGTTGCGGAGTCCGACTGGCTGACGTTCTGTCCCGTAGCTGTCCAGGAGGCGTGGCGAAGCATGGCCGCGAAGGACAGCCGCGAGTTTCCAGGCGAGATTGTGCACGTCTTGGATTCCACTGTTGAGGCCGAGGCCTGTCGTCGGCGGAAGACGATGAGCGGAATCGCCGACGAGAAGAATGCGGCCGTCCTGATAACGTTCCGCGAGTACGGATTCGGCCCACCAGTGGCTGATCTTCTTCACCGAGATGTCTATATCGGCACCGACCAGCTCACCGATCTTTCCGACGATCGCTGCGTCGTCGGGGACGGGCTCACCCGGGAGCACCGCGAAGTGCGCCGTCCATTCCTCTGATTTCGGACCCCACGAGGGCCCCATCGGGACCAGACGTCCGCCGCTGGGCAGGAAGTGGGAGATGATGACTCCCTCGTTCCACCAGCGGGAAAGGTCCGCGGATATATGCGCGGTAACGGTCTCGAAGATCTTGGACGCACCGACCATACCTATTCCCAGGAGCCGGCCGATGGTTTTTCCTCCGTCGGCACCGACGACATAGTCCGCGTGTACCGAGTATTCCTCGCCGCCGGCGCGGTCGTGCACCAGCGCCTCGACGCCCTGATCGTTGTGCGACAGGTTCAGTAATTCGTGCCCGAATTTCACTGCTCCGGAATTTCGGTCATCTGCGGCGGCTCGCAACAGCGGTTCCAGGCGAAGTTGCGGAAGATTGGTAGGCGGACATACAGAATGGCGCCGGTACTCTGCGGTAGAATTGCCGGCACCGAAGCATTCCATCTCGAATATCTGTTTCCCGTTGCGTGGACCCGCGCCGGTCAGGGTTGTCCGCCACTCGACCTTGGACATGTCTTTCAGTGGGATACCTTGCGCGTACACGGCGTCGGCTATGCCGAACTGCCGGAATATCTCCATCGTGCGCGGATTCAGGTAGTGAGCTTTGGGAAGCTCCGAGGTCGAATCGTGGCGCTCGATGAGCATGTGCTCGATTCCGTAGTCCGACAACATGATGGACATCATCAGTCCGGTACTACCGCCGCCGACGATCAGTACTGGTACATCACAGCGTGGCACTGCATTCTTCCTTTCGGGCGCCGAAACGGCATGGGTAGATCGATATATCGCCGGCCGCCGACATCAGCGGCCGTCGACGACGAAAGCCGGCGTCAACGTGCGTTGCGCAAGGCGCCAGCGTCCGTCCGTTTCGAGTCGGTACACATCATCGACATCGCCGATGATCACCTGCGGTCGTTCGGCTTCGCCGGTTTTCCGGTAGATGGTCATGATGATTGTTCCCCGGACCTGGCCGGCAGCTTCTCTGGTCAGCCGGATATTGGACACGACATGACGAGACAGGATGTCCTGGCTACGCGCACGCTGTTCCAGATGCCGGCGAATGGCAACGATCCCGCTGACCTCACTCCCCGCCACGGACATGACCGCGTCGGAGGTGAACAGATCCGCTGCTCGGTCGGCATGTCCATGGTCGACGAGCCAGGAATATTCGGTGGATAGAGCTTCGATCGCGCGACGTGTTTCATCGTCTACGACAAGGCCGGATTCGTTGCGCATACGATTGCCCCTCATATCGTACGGACGGCATCGAAGCCGCCTGCCCCCGTGTCGGGCCGCTTGCGCAACTCGGATTCGGGCACCCCATCGTGGAACCTTCGTACGAAATCATCGGCGTCGATCTCTACACCGATGGGATTCTTGGGGAATTCCACGGCAAGGAAGGCGTTGGTCTCGTCGATAGTGGAGAAGTTGTCTACCTGCAGCTCGATCTGATTGCTGTCCGGGTCTCGATAGTAGAACGAGATCGTCGGCCCGTGGTTGATCGTCCAATACGGCTCGATTCCCAGCGCTTTGAGTCTTTCGTAGGTCGCCACGAGGTGTCCGAGTGTGGCGTAGGTGAAGGCAACGTGCTCGAGTCCTGTGGACATCGCCGGGCGCTCTGCCAATGTCGGCACATTGGCCACTGCGACGCGGTGATGCTCCTCGTCGTAAGTCAAGAAGCACAGCGCACCCGGCGCCTCGAATGTCGTGCGGGCAGCCAGCACCGTCTTGTACCAAGTGAGCATTTCTTCGTAGCGAGTCGTGCGCAGAACGACGTGCGCGAGCCGTGCCGGACTGATCGGCGCCTCGGCCTCCGCGGCGTGCGGCGAAGCCTCCTGTGACACTGCGGTCTCCTGTTCTCCCCCAGGGTTTGTTGCACCTATCATTCTTCTTGATAGTACTATCAAACTAGGACGGCTTGTCCAGGGCGTCAACCCCGAGCGGGTACGCGCCACACGAAACGGCCCATCACCAACCGCCTGGAAGACAGGGAACAGATGCACCTCTACAGAACTTCTCGAGGACTCGCGCGCAACGGCGACGACGGCCTACTGCTACTCGACCTGCCCTACCCGGACGTGGCAGCGTTGTTCGAAGCAGGCCCCGAGCAGGCCGCGACGGCGCCCGTCCGTGCACAGGTCACGTTCGATGAGGTCGAACTGCTGGCCCCGATCGGCAGGCCGTGCCGGATCGTTGTGGTCGGCCTGAACTACCGCGCTCATGCGTCGGAGACCGGCGCGGAGATTCCGGCCTCGCCGACGTTCTTCTGCGTCGACGGTGGACCGGTGACGGGCCCCGGGGACCGCATCGTCCTGCCCTCGGCGGCACCGGATTTCGTGGATTACGAAGGAGAGGTAGGCGTAGTGATCGCCCGTGCCGCATACAACGTGCCGGCCGAGGATGCGTGGAACTTCGTCGGCGGGCTGACCTGCGTCAACGATGTATCGGCCCGAGATCTACAGGCGGCCGCACTCCAGGAAGCGGGCTCGGCGGGCCTCGGATTCTCGAAGGCGCTGGATACGTTCAAGCCGATCGGCCCCGCCGTGGTGACGACGGACTCCTTTTCCTTACCGCTCGATATCGGGTTGACGACCACAGTGAACGGAGAAATCCGGCAACAGGGCAGGACGAGCGATCTGATATTCGATATTCCGACGCTTGTGTCGGCGGTATCGCGAATGGTCACGTTGCTACCGGGGGACCTGATCTGCACAGGTACACCCGCCGGGGTCGGAGCGGCGACAGGCCGTTTCCTCGAGCCCGGTGACCTCATCGATATCGAGGTCGAGGGGATCGGAACGTTGAGCAACCGTGTCGTCGCACACCCGTCGGCGGATGCCGGAGCTACGCGGCCGTCCTGATCATTCCTGCTCGGTAGCCAGAAGACCCTTCAACGTCAGGTCGATCGTGACCCGGGTGTACGTTTCGACAGCATCCGGGTCGGCTGTGTCGATACCGTACATCCGCTCCATCAAGGCACTCGTCATGAAGAACGCCGAGGCGCTGCCGACGATGAAGCGGGCCACGAACGGAATCGGAAGATCGTCGCGGATCCGGCCGTCTCGCCGGCCGAGCTCGATCAACTTGGACAGATGCTGTTCCAAAGGAGCGATATAGGTGTCGGTCAGCCAGTTGACCCTATCGGTGGAGAACTGGGCCTCGCTCGCCAGCAACGGCGCGACGTTGGGGTGCCTGGCAAGGAAGGAGATGTGCCGGCGAATCAAGACCTGCAACGCCGAGACGGGATCCAGCTCCTCCAGTTCATGGTTGAGTTTTTGCTGCACCAGCATCTCGCTGAACGCCTTGCTGATCGCGGCTCGCCAGAGCTCGTCCTTCGACGCGAAGTAGTAATGCATCAACGGCTGGGCAACACCGGCACTCCGCGCCACGGCCGACATGGAAGTACCTTCATAACCGGAGCGCGCGAAGCAGTCGATGGCCGTCTCCAGAATCACGTCTCGCGTAGCAGCGCCCCGTTGCGACGGTTCCACCGACTTCGCCAGTTTGCCGCCTCGACCGTTACGACGTGACGATGCAGCTGACATGGATCTTTCCTCCTAGGTTCGGCCACTCTCAGCATTGCACAGCCGATATCGCGTCGGCGGCTCGGACTGCACCGGGCGGTCGCAGCAAAGTTGTTTACACAATCTATTTTCTTTATTACTCTATCAATCATGAAACCGATGCGCGTCATCACTATCGAAGAACACTTCCACCACCCTGAGGTCAGCGCCGAAGTTCGGGCGCTGTCGGGACCGCTGCCGGTGGAGCCCGATGACGGATTCGCCGACTTCATCCAGGCAGAGTTCATGCCCGATCGGGAGTCGGCCGAACAGCTCGGCGGTAGGCGCCTTGCCCATATGGACAAGGCCGGGATCGATATCCAAGTCGTGTCGCACGGCGCGTTCAGCCCGAACAACCTGGACTGCCCCGAGGCCGTCGATCTCTGCCGTCGGGTCAATGACCGGCTGGCACAGCAGATTTCAGAGCACCCGACCCGGTTTCGCGGATTCGCCACGATCCCCCTTCACAATCCGGCGGCGGCAGCCGACGAGCTGAAGCGATGCGTGAACGAGCTCGGCTTCGTAGGAACTCTGGTCACGGGGACCTGCGGCGGGCGGTTTCTGGACGACGAGCGCTTCGACCCGATCCTGACCGCCGCCGAGGAAGTCGACCTCCCGATCTATGTACATCCCGGTATGCCGGACAATCCGACGTTGGCCGGCTACTACTCTGGAAACTGGCCGGCATCAGTCCAATTCACCTTGGCCACCCATGCCTTCGGCTGGCATATGGAGGCCGGGATCCACATACTCAGGCTGATCCTGTCCGGAGCTCTGGACCGTCACCCCGGGCTCAAGCTCCTCAGCGGCCACTGGGGCGAGTTCGCCGCAGGATGGCTCGATCGCCTCGACGGAACCTTCGCGAAAACCGGCCACCTCGAACGCACAGTGCGCGACTACTACCGCGACCACGTGTGGGTGACTCCGTCGGGTATGTACACCCACAATCAGATGAATTACATGCTGACCGAAGTCGGCGCCGACCGGATCATTCACTCCGAAGACTTCCCCTATCTGGTGCGAGACGATGTATCGGAGTTCCTGATCCAAGCCGATCTCGACGACGATCAGCGCCACGCGATCGCGCACCGCAACGCAGAGCAGCTGATGCGAATCTGACCGTCCGTGACAAGCAGCCCGCGCACGGTATCCGGAGGTTACGCCCGAGCTTGATCAGCGGCTGACCTTATGCATTTCTTCTATGCCCGACCTGGAAACCCGGGGCATTCTTCGCCACGCCGGCAGCCACGAAAACCAACTGCCGAACAAAGAGGAGAACGACCATGAAGGCAATCCTGATGACCGAAACCGGCACCGCCGATGTACTGAAGTACGTCGAAGTTCCAGACCCGGTACCGATGGCCGGTGAGGTCGTGATACGCGTCCGGTCGGCCTCGGTGAACTTCGCCGACGTCGCGCGTCGTCGTGGCGATCGGTATCCCGAACCCACGCCGATGCCGTTCACTCCCGGCATGGAGGTGGCCGGCACTGTCGCCGCTGTCGGCGAGAATGTTGCAGGACTCGAGGTCGGGACACCGGTATTCGGTACAGTCGGGCGGTACTCCAACGGTGGTTACGCGGAGCTGGCAGTCACCCAACAGGCCAATGTGATCCCTCTTCCCCCAGGAATCGATCCCGACCTGGCGGCCGGCCTGCCGGCTGTCGGAGCGACCGCGACACTGATCCTGACCGAGGTGGCCGGACTCGCGGAAGGGGAGACTGTATTCATCCCGGCCGCGGCCGGTGGAGTGGGTAGTTTTGCCGTCCAGATCGCAAAAGCTCTCGGCGCCAAGACGATAATCGCCGGTGCGTCGACCCCGGAGAAACGTGAAATCGCCCTGAACCAAGGCGCGCACCACGCCATCGACTACCGTCGGCCGGACTGGCCCGAGCAGGTTCGTGAGTTGACCGAGGGCAAGGGCGTCGACGTGGCATTGGAGATGACCGGCCCGAAGCATCTCCCGACAACGCTCGCAGCGCTCGCCCCCTTCGGCCGACTGATCACGTACGGAGCGGTCACCGGATTGGAAGGACATCACCTCGACGGCGACGCCCTCACTCCGCTGATCTACGACCCCGCACCCGGCCAGTCGCTGACCGGGTTCAACCTGGGCGTGTGGTTTGCGCTGCGTCCCGAGGTGACGATCGGCGCTCTGGGGAAACTGATGGGGTGGATCGCCGAGGGCACGATCACCGGCCCTCCGATCCAGACCATGCCACTGGCCGATGCCGCCGAAGCTCATCGCCTCCTCGAAAGTGGCTCATCGACAGGCAAGCTCATTCTCGAGCCCTGATCGCTATCCGACGGGCGGCTCGTCGATCACCGCAGTCCGCACAGTCCGCCTGCACCAGCGAGTTCGATCGCTGAGGTCAGCGCGTCGGTGGGATCGCCGGGGAGTCCGCGAGCGCGCATGCTGCGATCGACCGGGTGAGACCTGTGAAGGTGCGGGGGTCCCAGCCGGTCAGTTCGCGCCAGCGGCCGAGGCGGTAGACAACCGTGTTGGCGTGCAGGTGACTGCGTCGCGCACAGTGGGTGATCGACATATCGGCCTCGGCGAAAGCAATGACTGTCTCACGCAGGGACGGGTGTACGCCGGCGACCTCGGCGGCGTGGTAGACGTCGTGATCGAGGAGATCGGCCAGGCTCATCACACAGTTGATCAGCCAATCCGAACCGAACCTGCTGACGGCGTTGCGGGCAGACGTCGCGGACAGGGCGACCTGAGCCTGCCGCAAGGACCGTGCGGCTCCGGCGACCCCGGGATGACCGGAACCGACACCGACTCGGAAGGCGGCGGTCGCGAGCGACTCCGCCACCTGGGCAATGCTGTTGTCATCGGCTTGGATCACGAGAACGTGTACAGCACCGATACCCCCGCGAGCGATGATCAGCTCGTCCGCGAACTGCGGTCCGGTTTCGGCGGCGCTGTCCGATCCTCCGCTTCCCGGGACGTACGCGAGTCCGACGAAGGGCCGGGTGGAGTCGAATCCGAGATACTCCGCCAGCCGGGTGGCTTCGGCATCGGGGGTTTCGGTGTTGAGCAGGTCGATCAGTCGCTGCGACACCGCCATCTGTATCCGATCACGGGCACGGGTCTCGGATCCGTGTGCCAGGGCAAGGGTAGATGTCACCGATTGCAGTGATTCGAGCATCAGCGAAGCCAGTTCCGGCAGCATTTTCTGCACTTCCCCGGGCGCGGCACTCAAGTGCCGCCAGAGCTCTCTGTCACCGACGTGGTACGCCCTGATGACCACGTCGAGGGCGATCGCCTGGCGAGCGCGGCGCCGGGCCAGGGCCCGCACTTCGCCGAGATCGTCCTGATTCCAGGTTCGCCGTTCCCCGAACGCTATGAGCCTGCGCCGGAGTTGTTCCCGGACAGCTTCCCGGTGTTCTTCGTAGGGAACAAGCGCGAAGTCGGCGAGTTCGGTGCGAATCCGGGCGACAGCTTCGTCGGTGATCGTGTCGAGCCGGTGGAGCACCGAGTCGACAACGTCGATCACCGGCCCCCAAGAGTCTTGGCCCACCAGAATCTCCTTTTGTGTAACTCTCACAATCCGAGCGGTCTCGCGAACCGATATTTCGCGGTTTTCGCCGTGGAATCACATCGTAAACCACGGAAGAATGTCACAAAGTTATCCAGACATCCGGGCGACGAGGCCCGGCGGACAGGAGGCGGTTGTGCCCGAGTTGCACACGCGAGATTTCACCTTGCGCGACCGATACAACATGACGGATGGAGAGCTGTTCCTGACAGGCCTGCAGGCGCTGGTCCGCGTTCCGCTGGAACAGAGCCGCCGCGATACCGCGGCGGGACTGCGTTCGGGAATCCTGATCAGCGGCTACGAAGGCTCACCACTCGCCGGCTACGACCTGGAGCTCAACCGGCAGCGTGAGCTCCTCGACCAGCAGGACATCGTCTTCCGGCCGGGCGTCAACGAAGAGTTGGCGGTCAATGCTGTGCAGGGTTCGCAGCTGGCCTCCGCCTCGCCGAACTGCGAGTACGACGGCGTTATCGGCGTCTGGTACGGCAAGGCGCCGGGGCTGGACCGGGCAAGCGATGCGCTGCGCCATGCCAATCTCGGCGGGGCCGCATCCAACGGCGGGGCCCTCGTTCTCGTCGGCGACGATTCGATCGCGAAATCCTCGACAGTACCGAGCAGTTCGGAGACGGCGATGGCGGAGCTCGGCCTGCCGATCTTCGTTCCCGCGGACCCTCAAGAGGTCCTCGACTTCGGATTACACGCGATCGCGATGTCGCGATTCACCGGCTTGTGGACCGGGATGAAGCTCGCCACCAATGTCGTCGACGGTGCAGCGACGGTGCAACTCGACCGCGCACGAGTAGCCACGACCTCACCCAGCCGAGTCATCGACGATACCGAGTTCACGCATCGGGTTTCCGCGGATTTTCTTCAGCCGAACCTGGCCCGGCTCGAAAAGAGCCTCATGTATGAGCGCTACGAACTCGCGACCCGGTATGTCCAGGTCAACGAGATCAATCGAGTTATCGGTGACAGCCGAGCGAAGCTCGGCGTGATCACCGCCGGCGCGCCCTTCCGGGATACCCTCCAGGCGCTCGAGCGCATCGGGATTACCCAGGCCGATCTCGAACGATCCGGTATACGGATCCTCAAACTGGGCGTGATCAATCCGATCGACCGTAATGCCGTACGCACCTTCTGCACGGGCCTCGATGAAGTCGTCGTCATCGAGGAGAAACGGCCGTTCGTGGAATCGGCCGTCAAGGACGCACTGTACGGCACCCCCGGCGCACCTCGGGTAGTCGGGAAACGAGATGAGAATTCCCGCCCGCTCCTTCGCGCGGACTCCGACCTGCCGCCCGAACTACTGGCCGAGACACTGCTACGACGCATCCGTACCGTGCTGCCGGACACCGTGGCGCAGATCGGGGCGGCCGATATCGAGCGACGGCCGGCACGGCTGTCACTGCCATTGCTTACCCGCACCCCCTACTTCTGCTCGGGCTGCCCCCACAACCGCTCCACTGTCGTACCGGAAGGTTCGCTGGTCGGTGCCGGTATCGGCTGTCACACACTGGCCAAACTGATGCCCGAAGACCGCGTGGGCGATATCGCCTCCCTCAGCCAAATGGGTGGCGAGGGCGCGACATGGATCGGGATGGAACCCTTCGTGAGCGATAAGCATATGTTCCAGAACCTCGGTGACGGCACGTTCCACCATTCCGGGAGCCTTGCTATCCGCGCCGCGGTGGCCGCCGGGGTGAATATCACCTACAAGCTGCTCTACAACGATGCGGTCGCCATGACCGGCGGACAGACGGCTGTGGGAAAGATGTCCGTACCCCAGATCGTCCAGGAACTGCTGGCCGAAGGGGTCTCCCGTGTCGTGATCACTACCGACCGGGTCGAGAAGTACCGCAAGGTCAAGCTGCCTCGATCGGTGAAGGTGCTCGACCGGGCAGAGCTGATCCCGGTCCAGGAGAAGCTGGCCGCAACACCGGGGGTGACCGTGCTCATCCACGATCAGGAATGTGCGACCGAATTGCGACGCAAACGCAAACGAGGACTTGTCGCGGAGCCGTCGACCCGGGCTTTCATCAACGAACGGTTGTGCGAGGGCTGCGGGGATTGTGGGCAGAAGTCGAATTGCATGTCCGTTCAACCGGTCGAGACCGCGTTCGGGCGAAAGACCCGCATCGATCAGGCATCCTGTAATAAGGACTACTCCTGCCTCGACGGCGACTGCCCGTCGTTCGTGGCTGTCGAACCCGGCACCTCCGCGCGAAAGAAAACCGCCGAGCCGGATATGCCCGAACTGCCGGAACCGGCTCCGAAGGTGAACCCCGAGGCCTTCAATGTACGGATCACCGGTGTCGGCGGCACCGGAGTGGTCACCGCGGCGCAGATTCTCGCGACCGCCGGCGCACTCGCGGGCCTGCATGTCCGCGGTCTCGATCAATTGGGTCTGGCACAGAAAGGCGGCGCAGTCGTCTCCGATCTGAAATTCTCGGCCGTGCCGATTACCGGAACCAACAAACTCGCCGACGGTGAATGCGATCTGTACCTCGGTTGCGATCTGCTGGTCGCGGCCGACGAAAAGAATTCGAAGGCCGCGTCGGGACGGCGAACGATCGCGGTGATCTCGACCGCCCAGGTGCCCACCGGATCGATGATCCTCGACCCGGGCACCGACTTTCCCACGGTGGAATCGATCCGGAAACCTCTCGACGCAATCAGCCGCGCAGACGATTCGGTGTACGCCGACGCGCGCGCTATCGCACACCGCGAATTCGGGACCGACCAGCTGGCCAATATGGTGCTCATAGGGATAGCGCTGCAGGCCGGTGCCCTGCCGATTCCGCTGGCGTCGATCGAGAAGGCAATCGAACTCAATGGAGTGGCGGTTGCCGGGAACCACAGGGCGATCGCAGTCGGGCGCAGGCATGTGCTCGAACCGAACACCGGCACGACTGCGAAACCCCGGGCGCCGAAGTCCAGAAAAGCCGGCGACTCGGCCGAATTGCACCGGGCACTCATGCGGCTGGACGGTATCAGCGAAGCATTGAAGGACCGTGTCGGATTCCTGGCGGCCGACCTCGCGGACTACCAGAATATCGCGTACGCCCTCTCTTTCATCGCGTTCGTCGACAACACCGCTGCTCGAGAAGCTCGAGCACTGGGGACTTCCGGCGCGCTGACCGCGGCGTCCGTGGAGTCGATGTTCAAACTGATGGCCTACAAGGACGAATACGAGACGGCACGCCACTACCTGGATCCCGAATTCGACCGGGCGGTGCGCGAGCAGTTCGGCGAGGACGCGACCTACCGCTACAAGCTACATCCGCCCGTGTTCCGCGCGATGGGACTGAAGACCAAACTCTCACTCGGCCCGTGGTTCAAGCTCGCGCTGCACATACTGCGCCGCGGCCGCGTGCTCCGGGGCACCCGGCTAGATTTCTTCGGCTACGCCCACGTACGGAAGGTCGAGCGAGCACTGATCGATGAATTCACGGAACTCACCGCGGAAATAGTACCGCTCGCCACACCGGAAAACGCCGACCGCGTCGAGGCCATTCTCGCCATGCCGCAGGAAATCCGGGGATACGAACAGATCAAGCTGGACAGCGTCGCGGAGTATCACCGGAAAATGAAGGAGGCACGCGACCGCATTCCGGCTGCGCCCGCGTAAGCCGGCCCGAACGGACACGCCGATGCCGTCGCGGTGCAGCACGGTATCGCGGGTGTTGTGATTGCGGAGGGGAATCGACCCAGAACCCCCGCTCATACACCGCGGATCTCCATGTGCCGTAGATCCGCCGATCTCCGGACACCGTCGACCCACTGCCCAGGATGGCAAACGTCAAGCGGAATGCAGCGTTATCACCGTAATTTCACTGGGGGCAAAGATACGGAAAGGAGGACCCCAGAAACCCGAGCCCCGGCTGGTGTAGAGCTGTGTCCGTTCGCCGTGCCGGCTCAACCCGTGCACCGTGGGTTGATCGAGGCGGACCAGGTAGTTGAACGGCCAGATCTGCCCACCGTGGGTATGGCCGGCGATCTGGAGGTCGACACCGGCGGCCGCGGACTCGAACACCTGCTTCGGTTGATGCGCGAGCATGAGCACCGGCAGCCCGGGATCGACTCCCGCCAAGGCATTGTCGAAGTCCGCGCCGTGACCGCTCAGTTTCGCCGACTTCGCAGTAGCGTCGTCGACGCCTGCAACGACGAGGCGGTCACCGCCGCGATCAACGACGATATGCTCGTTGTGCAGAGTTTTCCAGCCGATCGAATCCATGTAGTCGAGCCAGCCCTGCGCCTCTCCGAGGTACTCGTGATTGCCGGTGACATAGACCCGGGCGAGCTCGGCCTCCATGGTGGCAAGCGGGGCCGCCTGCCCACGTCGTAGCTCCACGGGGCCATCGGCGATATCACCGACATGGGCCACGATGTCGGGACGTAGTTCGTTCACGGCCGCAGCAACCCCGAGCGACCACTTCGTCCGGTTGATCGGACCGAAATGGGTATCGGTGACGGCGACGACCCGGGTGCCGTCCAGCCCCGGGCCGAGTCGCGGCAGGGTGATATCCACATGCTTTATCCGGGGAATTCGCATCGCCTCCCGGTGGCCCCAGATCAGGAGAGCGGCAGTGACGAATACGACCGCTGTGGCCACCGCCCGTGAGCGAGCCGGGTCTTCTACGCCCACGAAGGCGAGCACGAGCCGCGCGAGGGTGCCGATCACCGACCACACGAAGAGCACCCACACGATTCCCAGGAGGGAGTCGCCGATCATGCCTGCCCAGTCGAGAGGGCGGCGGCCGTGGCTCGACACCAGCGCCACGGGGAGAACCACGAGTGTTATCGCGAAGACCGCTGTTCCCACTGCGACCGCGGGCGCCGGCCACTGAGTCCCGGACATCACCAGCGTCCACCATGGGACAGCGAAGAGAACCAGCAGCACGGCGACGATCGTCGTAGTGACCGCCAGTACGCGCACGGGCCCGGACGAGGTACGCGAATCCGATCGGATCGCCGTATCCGGCGACGGAGTGCTCACCGCCTCGATACTAATTCAGTTCCCGAGGGCTCCACCGATGTCAGCGAAGTCGCTCGGCAAGCCGGGGCAGCAATGGCCGCTGGCCGGTGGTCAGCTTGTCGTGCGCGGTGGTCAGATCGAACCATTCGACTCGATCGACCTCGGGGAAAGCGCGGTACTCGCCCGACCGCGGCGGCCATTCCATCTCGAACACCCCCGGCACGACCCGGGCCGGATCGAGCTCGCCCTCGACCGCCCACACCGTGACCTGCTTCTTACTCCGCCCGCTGCCGTACCGCACTTCACCCACCGCGATCCACTCCCCGTCGGGCACCGGCATACCCAACTCTTCCTCGAATTCGCGGGCCGCGGCGGCGCGAGCCTCCTCGGCCGCCGGCTCGTACTCACCCTTGGGGATCGACCAAGCCCCCGAATCCTTACGCGCCCACAGCGGCCCGCCCATATGTCCCAGCAGCACGTGCACCTCCGGCTCACGACGAAACAGCAGAACTCCAGCGCTGTACTTCATGGCGTGCAGTGTGCCCGAATGCCTCCCGGCAATCCGAACCGCCGGGAACGAGGCGAGTACCTGGTGTCCGGGGATCCACACCCCCGCGCCCATCGTCGGCCCCGTCAAACGCTCGACGAGTACATCCTGGAACCTCCGCTCGGTCACCGGACACCGAACCCGCGCATACCCGTCCCCCGAAGCGCCGTCCTATTTCAACTGCGGTTCGACAGCGAGCAACGACGCCGCGCGGGGCTGGTGGACTCGTAAGCACCGACGCTCCCGGTTTCCGTTCCCGTCGCATTCTTACTCGCCGGCCCTGCGGTCGCACTGGGGATCGCGGTGCGAAGCGCAATCGGCCGACGGCTCGACTCCCGACGTCATACTGCATCGGCAGCGTGACGGTTCCGTCAGAAGCACCACGACCTTCCCACCCAGCCAGGTACGCCTCCGCCGGATGACCGGCGTTCCGCGCGGACGCCGGCGGCCCGAGGCTACCTCGGGCCGCTGATCTCCGGACTGCCGCAGCCGGCCGTCGGCAGGGCTGCCGACAGAACTCGCGATCACCTCACTGCCGACTGCGTCCGCCGGCGGATCGGCGTCCCCGGACATGGCCCCGGCTGACGGTCCCCATCCGCCGGGATGAACCCCTCACCTGCGCACAGGGGGACGCCGGACTTCCATGTGGCCCGTATCGAACCCGCCTGCGCAACGCATCAGCCCCGTGTCCCGGCAAATCGCGGGGCCGCTACGGGCGCCTCGGCGGCTATAAGCACGGCACCGGTGATCAGGTGGTATTCAAGTCCTCCTGCGCGATCAGTGGTTCGAGTGCGCCGAGCAGGGCGGCGATACAGATTTCGCGCAACTCCGTGCGCGGGCACGGCCGCGTGTCCAGCCAGTCGACCGTGACGATCCGTACAAAGGTCAACCAACCCATGAGTATTGACGAGGCCAGTGTCCGGCGGACGCCGGTGAGTCCGATGGCGTCGAGTATTCGCTGACGCAGCTCGCTCAGTTCGTCCGCGATGATCGCCTGGATCGCAGGGTCGCCGGCCAACGTCCGGTTGGCAGTGATCACCGCATACGAGTTGGCTTCGAAGTAATCGAAGTGTGCGTCCAGTCCGGCTGCGAGTTGCTCTGCGAGGGGCAGTCCCGGCGTCAGCACTGTATGTCCCAGCAGGTGTTCGGCTGCTTGTCGGTATACCGCGGCGAACAGTTCCCGCTTACCGGGAAAGTGCCGGTACAGCAGTGCCCGGGAGACACCTGCCGCGGTCGCGACGTCGTCCATGAGGACATCGTCGTAGGCGCGCTCGGCGAACAGTCGCGCACCGGCTTGCACCAGCAGTCTGCGGCGTTCTTCGGGGGCGAGCCGACGGCGGGTGGTCATTTCACACAGCTTAGTTGACGTGTGTCTACCAGCGGGCTTATGGTCTTAGTAGACAAATGTCTACTAATTCCGGTGCCGATGGCGAGATTCCCGGGCCGCCACCCCCGGAGGAGGGCCCGCACATGCAGAAGACATTGCGACGACTGTGCTGGGTCATGGGTGTCGCCTGCGTCCTCATCGGCTTGGAGCATCTGATCGTCGGTCCGCAGACCGTTCCGGACACCGGCGACCTCACCGCCACCGATGACAGCCAGAACCGGTTCTTCAGCGCGATATTCGCCGGCTACGGAATCGCCTGGGTGTGGGCGGCTCGGCAGTCCCCGATCCCCGCTGACGCGGTCCGCCTCCTCGCCGCGGTCTTCTTGGCCGGTGGGATTGCCCGGCTCCTCTCGGTGGCCGTACACGGCCGGCCGCACTGGTTCGTCATCGCCCTCACCGTCGTCGAATTCACTCTGCCACCGGTATTTTTCTGGTTGACCCGAGAGGCGGGCGACAGGGCCCGGGCACTTCCTGGTGGCGGATCCACGGTCCCGCGCTGATCACACCGACTCATCGGAGACAGCCCGCCCGGCCAGAGGCTGGATTGCCGATTTCCAGGGCGTTTCGCTGCCCGATGGCCGGCGGGAAGGCGCACGTGATGCACTCCACGATCGGGATCATCAGCCCGACCGCTTCGACCTTCCGACCATATCGATCGGCCGATGGAATTCCGGATCATCCGGGCGGGGCGCATGCACGCGCTGTGCGCTTCGCCCGGCCTTTTTCCAGGCCCGGCCGGTGAGCAGACGCAAGCCGTTGAGTCCGACGATCACCGTGGAACCTTCGTGACCGGCCACGCCCAGCGGCAGCGGAAGGTGGCCGAACAGGTCCCAGAGCACCAGGACGGTGATGAAGGTGGCGGCGATCGCGAGGTTGGCGAGCACGATGCGGCGGGCCCGCCGGGCCAGCGCGATCACGGTGGGAATGGTGTTCAGGTCGTCGCGAACCACGACTGCGTCGGCGGTCTGCAGGGCCAGATCGGATCCGGCACCGCCCATGGCTATTCCGACGTGGGCGGCGGCCAGGGCGGGCGCATCGTTCACACCGTCCCCTACGACGGTCATCCGCTCGCCGTCGCGCTCGAGCCCGCGGATGGCGGCGACCTTGTCCTCCGGGAGCAGCCCGGCGCGCACGTCGGTGATCGCTACGTGCCCGGCCAGTTGGCCGGCCGTCGCCGCGTTGTCGCCGGTGAGCAACACCGGTGCGGCGCCGGTCAGCCCAGTGACCGCGGAGACGGCGACAACGGCCTCGGGGCGCAGTTGATCGATCAGTCCGAGAACCGCGACCGGGTTCCGTTCGCACAGGACGACCACCGCGGTGTTCCCCCGCTGTTGCAATTCCTCGACGACAGCGGCCACCTGTGTGGCCAGATCGTCCGTACCGAGCAAGGCAGGGGGCGAGCCGACCTGGACGAACTGGCCGTCGACCAGTGCCGATACGCCCTGGCCGGGTCGGGCACTGAATTCATCGGCGGCAGGTAGTGACAAGTGGCGGCGGCGGGCGGCACGCACGACGGCGGCGGCCAGCGGGTGTTCGCTGCCATGTTCGGCGGCCGCGGCCAGCCGCAGGATCTGGTCCTCGGTGAACGGGCTCCCGGACAACGGCCGGATTTCGGTGAGTTCGGGGACGCCGCGGGTCAGCGTGCCGGTCTTGTCGAACGCGACGCGGGTGGTGGTGCCCAGCTGTTCCATCACTACGGCGGATTTGACCAGCACCCCGTGGCGCCCGGCGGTGGCGATCGCCGCGAGCAGTGGCGGCATCGTCGCGAGGACCACCGCGCACGGTGAGGCGACGATCATGAAGGTCATAGCGCGCAGCAGAGCTGACTGCACGTCCGCGCCGAACAGCAGCGGCACACCGAAGACAGCGAGGGTGACCACGACCATGCCCACCGAGTACCGCTGCTCGATCTTCTCGATGAACAGCTGGGTTTTCGCTTTGGTCCGGCTGGCTTCTTCGACCAGTCCGGCGATCCTCGCCACCACGGAGTCCTCGGCGCGACGGTCTACCCGGATCCGCAAGGCACCGGTTCCGTTGAGGGTTCCGGCATACACCTCGTCGCCTGTGGACTTGTCCACCGGCATCGATTCACCCGTGACGGTTGCCTGATCCACTTCGCCGGCACCGGCGATCACCGTTCCGTCCGCGGCGATCCGGCCGCCCGGGCGTGCCAGGATCACATCGCCGACCGCCAGATCTGCGGCGCCGACCGTCTCCTCACCACCATCGCCGGTGAGCCGCGTGGCGGTATCGGGGGCCAGGTCCAGCAGACCACGCAGCGAATCCTCGGTCCGCGCGGTGGCCAGCGCTTCCAAGGCGCCGGAGGTCGCGAAGATGACGATCAACAACGCACCGTCGAGAACCTGGCCGAGCGCGGCGGCACCGATCGCCGCGACCACCATCAGCAGATCGACATCGAGGGTCTTCTCCCGCAAGGCGCGCAGGCCGGCCAGGCCCGGTTCCCAGCCGCCGGTGGCATAGCAGGCCAGATACAGCGTCCACCACAGCCATGCCGGCGCCCCCAGCCCCTGAGTGGCCAAGCCGATCAGGAACAACACCAGAGCGGCGGCGGCCCAGCGCACTTCGGGGAGTGCGAACAGCCGAGTCCGCCCTGACAACACCGTCGGCATGGAGGCGGACGGATGGGCCGTGGCAGTGGTGGAAACCACGAAAGACCTCCAAGGATCGGAGCGGCAACCGCCTCACCATAACAGCACAAATGAACATGTCTTCATCTATAGACTCCTCCCCGGTTGGACTCCGTACTCATGGGACATGGAGTCGACGGCCGCGACCGGCCCGCCGCGCGAGTGGACGCCGAGTCCGCCGCGCGCGTGGCGACCACACCGCAGGCGCTCGCGACGCCGAGCCGGCTACCGATCTCCTCACCGAACTCCGCGAGGATTCGCGCACGGTCGCCGAACTCGCCGAAGCGGTGGGTGGTGAACCGCACCCCGCCGCGCGCCGATTATTCATTGAAAATGATGTTCAGTACTATCGCTTGCCGTGACGATCAGCCAGCGCCGACGGACCAGCGTAGCGGGGACCGGGACTTCCACCGACGACCCGGCCGCCGCAGAAGCCGTGTTCCTCGATGCCACCGTGCGCCTGCTCGAACCACTGGGCGTGCAGCCGGGTGAGACCGTCGTCGAGGTGGGGCCGGGCGCCGGATCCGCGACCGTCGCGCTGGCGCAGGCCGTCGGTGAACTGGGCTGTGTCTACGCCGTCGACGTGGATTCCACAATGCTGGATGCCACCGGTCATACCGCCCGGGCGGCGGGTGTGGCCGACCGGATCCGTCCGGTGCTGCACAACATCGAGGAGGGTGTGCCGCCGTTGCCCGGACCGGTCGACGCGGTCTGGTCGTCGTGGTGTGTGCACCATGCTCGGGACTGGGACGCCGCGGCACGCGCACTCGTCGGCATGCTGCGGCCGGGAGGCCGGATGTGCCTGGCCGAGGGCGGGCTGCCGGCCCGGTGCCTGCCCTGGGATATCGGGATCGGACGGCCCGGGCTGGAGGTCCGGCTGGACGAGGCCCACGATAGGCATTTCACACAATGGTTCTTCGGTCGGCCGGGCGCCACCAGGCCGAATCGGGGCTGGAACGAGATCCTGCACTCCGCCGGGCTCCTCGATATCACTGCGTTCAGCGTGCTGGTCGATATTCCTGCGCCGCTTTCCGAACCCGTTCGCGACGTGGTACTCGCCGAACTGGCGGCCCGGGTCCGGCGGGCACAACCGTTCCTGACCGAGAGCGATGCCACGGTCTGGTCGTGGCTGCTCGATCCCGAGCACGCGGCCTGGCTCGGGCACCGCGCCGATCTGGCGCTGCTCACCGCCCGGACCGGGTTCAGCGGACGCAAACCCGAGTAGACGAACGAGGGTGCGGGAGGCCGACCGGCACTGCGTGGTTCAGCTCGTCATCTCCTCGCATCGCCGAACGACCTCGAGCACCCGGTCGATCTCCTCAGGCGTGTTGTAGACATATGCGCTCACCCGGACAGCGTGGTCGTCGGAGCCGCGACCGGCCTGACATTGACTGTCCGCCCGCACCATGATCCCCTCATCCGCGAGAACGAAACCGAGGTCGTCGGCGCGCACCCGGTCGTGCCGGAAAGTCACGATGCCCTCCCGGCGCTGTACCGGAGAATCCGCGGAGAGACTGGTCTGACAACCGAGCACCCGCACCCCGCGGAGTCCGGCGAGGCCCTCGGTGAGCCGGCTACTCAAAGCCACGGTCCATGCGTGGATCTCGGCCGGGCCGGCGGCATCGACCCAGTCGAACGCGGCCGCCAAGCTGACGATTCCCGCAGTGTTCGGGGACCCCGGCCAGCCGGGCAACCCGAAGCGGGGTCCGCGCCGGTTACGCGCCCACACCGCGCCCACACCGGGCAGGGCCAGCATCTTGTGCCCGGAGAAAACCACGAAGTCGACGTCGAGTTCGGCCACCGAAACCGGGCGGTGTCCGATGCTCTGCGCGGCGTCCAAGCAGATCGGTATCTCGTGTCCGACCGCCGCACGCACGCGATGCACATTCATATCGGCACCGAAGACATGGTGTACATGGGTGACTGCGATGAACCGGGTTCGCTCGGTCACCAGCGCCGGAAGCGCGCGATGGTCGTAATCGCCGGAGGCGGAATCCACCGGCATCGGCAATACCCTTACCCGGATACCGCTCCGGGCAAGGGTATCCCGCATATCGAGCCAGGGCCGCAAATTGGACTCGTGATCGCCGAACGGGACGATGATCTCGTCGCCGTCGGTGAGCCGGTTCGCCAGCCATCCGGCGACCGCCCGCAGCCCGGCGCTGGTGCCGTCGACGAACTCGACCACCGAATCGCCGCCGTGATCGCCCAGCGCCGAACACACGCGCCGCCGGGCCGCCTCGATTCGGGCGGTGGTGGCGGTGGCCCACGGGTAGGAACCGCGCGCGGCGTTGGCGTTTCCCGTCGTGAGGTAGTCGGTGACGGCATCCAGCACCGCCTGCGGTTTCTGTGTGGTCGCCGCATTGTCCAGATATGCCAGTTGCGGGTTGTTCGCGATGATGGGGAACTGCGCGCGCAGCGATCGTTGCCAGCCGGCGAGGCGGTCGAGCACTTCGCTCGGGTTCGTCACGCTGGTCATGGCGTCAGTCCCGGACCAAGGGCGCACCGGCGTCACGCCAGGCCACGACACCGCCGCGCAGGCTGCGCGCGTCCCGGTGCCCCATTCGGGTCAGCAGCGCGGCGTATCGCGCAGATTTCTCACCGACCGGGCAGACCAGCAGCACGGGCCGGCTCGCCCCGAACGGCAGGCCGCCGTGTACCAGTTCGTCGAACAGGTCGTCGACGATATTCACGGAGTTCTCGATATGTAAGGCGGTGAAGGCGAACGCTCCACGCAGATCCACGATCAGCGGGCGCTGCCGGGTGATCCACTCGCGCGCCTCGGCGACGTCCAGCTGCGTCGCCGCAGCGATTTCGGCCTCGGTCAGCGTATCCACCGAGTTCGGGCGCGCAGGCTGGTTGAACAGGTCCGGCCTGCGCTTGCGGATATAGCTCATATAGCTTTCGATGCGGTCGCAGACGATGAACACCGCGGTACGACGTTCGGCCAGTTCGGCATCGAGAGCCGAGAGATACCGCAACGCACCGAAATAAGCGGCACCGGCCGTCGGGCCGCCCAGGATGCCGCATCGGCGGTTGAGGGTGAGCATTCCCGCTATGGCCTCGTCCGCACTCACCGAATCGATGGTGTCGTAATTTTCCGGATGGAACAGCCCGACCTCGTTCACCTCGTCGATATTGCGGATTCCCGGGATGAAATCGCTTTTGGCCGCGACCAATCCGATCACCTCGACCGCCGGATTGTGTTCGCGCAGGACTTCGGCCACACCGGCGGACGAACCCGCGGTGCCGACGCAGGCGATGAACACATCCGGCCCCTGCCCGTCGAGATCCTTGACGATCTCGGACGCAGTGCCGGCCCGGTGCGCGTCGATATTGCGGGGATTGAAGTACTGATCGGTGTGCAGGTAGCCGTGGCCGTCCCCGGCGAGCGTCCGATACATCCGGCTCAGTGGATCCTCGGTATCCGTGGGATCGAGGCATTCGGTCTGCCCCGGCAGCTCCTCGATCTGCGCGCCGAGCAACAGCAACAGGTCCTTGATCTCGGGCACCCGCATCCGGTTGGTGACGCTCTTGAACGGCAACCCGTGCATCGCAGCGATCACCGCGAGCGCCTTCGCGGTGTTGCCGCTGGAAAGTTCCACGATGGCGTCCCCCCGCGTTACGGCGCCGGGGAGTTCGTCACGCACCATGTTCCAGGCGGGCCGGTCCTTCACCGAACCGAACGGATTGAGCATCTCCAGTTTGGCGTAGAGGTCGATATTTCGAAGCCCGTGTACCTCCGGGCCGATACGAACCAGTGGCGTGTCCCCGACCACGTCGAGGATGCTCTCGTACTTCATGAGCGGCTACCTTTCCCGGGCCAGTACTGTTCATCCAGGCACCACGACCAGCCGCCCGCGTCGCGAAACACCGCTGCCGTGCGGGCGGTGGGCTGCATCAATGCGTGGTCCGCCGCGAAATCCATGAAGTAGCCGGCTGTGTTCACGAAGGCCAGCAGATCGCCGGGCACCGGCGTACGCGGCAGTGTCACGCGCCGGCGGGTGATGAAATCGTCCTCCAGGCACAGGTTGCCCGTGAGATACACGCCGGTAGCTACGCCGGGCCGTTCGGGCAACAGCACCGGGTCCATCAGTACCGCATGGCTTTCGGCGCTGATATCACGGGAGTTCGCGGCGACGCGGACCAGCGTGTCACCCGCGTGGGTGGTGCGGACCTCGACCACCCGGGCCAGCGTGAGACCGCACTGATCGGTCAGCCCGCGGCCGGGTTCGATGTAGAGGTCGTAGAGGTTCTCCAGGAGCAGGGTGGCCAGTGATCTACCCAGCGAGGAAGATTTCCACGACAGCAGCTCGTCGAGGTAGCGGGCACCCACAATCTCTCGATACGCGGGATAGACCCCCAGCGTGCCGCGTACCGTCCCCGCCTCTGCGTGCAGACCGTAGCCATGGTTCTGCCAGGTCATCGCCGGGCGCCTGCCGAGGACGGCAGAACCCAGTTCCGTTGTGTAGCGTTCCCATTGTTCCCGATCGGCCAGGTAGTTCACGCCGAAACCGCCGCCGATATCGATCGCGGTGGGCGCGAAGCCGCGAGTCAGGGCCCGGTGCATGGCCAGTAGGCACCCCTCGAGCGCCAGCGCCTTCTCCTCCACTCCGGTGGTGTCGAGGTGATAGGAGACGCCGAGCAACCGCAGGGTGTCCCGATACTTGTCGAGCAGATCCAGTGTCGCGTCCAGTTCCCGGGCGTGTACGCCGAACCGGCTCGGCCGGCTCAGAATCGGCACACCCGCGGAATCGAACCCCGAGAGCCGGATCATCACCCGCACCGGCGCCGTTCCGAAACGCGCCGCGATCCCCGCCAACTCCTCGAGCTCTTCGCTGGAATCCGCGTTGACCACCGCACCGACCTGGGCGGCCAGCCACAGGAACTCGGCATCCTTGGGACCGGTCGCCATGATGCGATCCCCGGGGAATCCCGCCGCGAGAACGTGCCGCAATTCCCCCAGGGAGGCCACATCGACCCCGCACTGCCCGGCCACCAGGCACCGGATGAAGGCGCTCGATCGGTTGGCCTTGTGCGCGAAATAGGTTCGCCCGCTCAGTCGGTGCCTGCGGTACACGTCGCGATAATGCTCCGCGTTCGCGGCCATCCGCTCCGGGACGACCACATTCAGCGGTGAACCCAGCGCCTCCACCATCGCGGACAACCGCTCGGGTTCGGCGAGAACATCGCTCAGCAGTCCGTCCACCCGTGGTTCCAGGATCGGTTCCGGCTCCACCCTCATCTCCTGTTCGAGCTACGGCACCGCACCACCGTTGCCGGTACCCTCGGTGCCCGTCGGAAGTGTTCGATCTCCTTTCCACCCCATGAGTTCGGCCGCCGGCACCGGACGAGCCGCGACAGTGATCCGGAGCGTCTGCACGGCAAAGGTTTCCGCTACCAGAGTAGCGACCCTGCCCGGCGTCGGGCTCCTTCCTCGGCAGGAGGACGCCGGGCCGAGTCACCGGCGGTCGATGTGTACAGCAGAATGTCGCGCATTTCCGGCCGGCTTCCCGCGACCGAGGTGAAGATCGCCTCTCGCAGCGAACACTGCGCACGATTTGTCCGCGAGAGAGCACGGCACCGGTGCCGGCGACCAGAGCAGCGGCCGCCCGCACCGCCGGATCGGCGGCGGCACGTGCGGCGAGCCACCCACCCGGTCGCGCCACCACGAGAATCAGTGCGAAGGCCACCAGCAGACGCAACCAGACCAGCAGCCGACGAACGTCCGCGAATGGGTGTGCCATACGCGAACGAGACCCGCCCGGCATCGAGTCCCCGGGCGCGCGAGACGGTCCGGCAGGCCCCGTCGTGGGCTGCGGAATCCAGCATTCTGCACAGTCCACGACGCACACCTCGGAGAGGCAGGGTCCGAGTCGCCGAGCCTACGCACCCACCGGCGCCGCCTGTTTCTTTTCGGGCCGCGGGACAAGCACCCCCGCCACCACCGCGCCGGCCGCGATAAGGGCGGCACACATCAACAGGGCTGCGGAATAGCCGTCGCTGAGCGCCTGCGGCGAACGATCTTCCCCGGTTACCGCAGCCGCGACCGTCGTCAACACGGCCAGGCCGATCGCACCACCGAGCTGGCGGGAGCTGTTCAGCAGACCGGAGGCCATCCCCGCTTCCTCGGCCGAAATTCCCTGCATTGCGACTGCACCCATCACGACGAAGCCGGCGCCGATGCCGATACTCGCCACCATGGACGGACCGAGAAGCTGGGCGGCGAACGAGCCGCCGGGCCCGGCCAGGCCGAACCATGCGATACCGAGCGCACCGAGCAGGCCACCGGCCACCAGGGCGGCACGCTGACCGAAACGCCGCACGATCGGCCCGACTCCGAACATGCCGATCACCGCGCCGATGGAGAACGGAACGAACGCGAGGCCGGCCGCCACGGGAGAGTACTGCAGCACGTTCTGCATGTGCAGCGAGAGGAAATAGAACGCGGCCAGCTGGCCCGCGGTGATCATGAAGCCGAAAACATTGGCGCCCAGAACACTTCCGTGCGCGAACAATCCCAGTCGCATCAGCGGCTCGGACGCCCGGGATTCCACCAGGACGAACCCGGCCAGCAGGATCACTGCCACTGCGAAGGTGGCCACGGTGGCACCGGATGCCCAGCCCTGCTCGTCGGTCCGCACCACGCCGAGGATCAACAGGATCATTCCCGCGGTGACCAGCAGAGCCCCGAGCGCATCGAGCCGGGGGCGCTCGCCTTCCCTGAGCCCGCCGATTCCGGTCACCGCGGTGACCACGGCAACGATGACAATCGGGATATTGATCAGGAAAACCCACCGCCAATCCACGAAATCGGTGAGTACACCACTGGCGACGACACCGAGCGTGCCACCCAGCATCGTGGACGCACCCCAGAGGCTCATGGCCTTGGTGCGCGCTCGCCCCTCCTCGAAGGTCACACTGATCAACGCCAGCGACAGCGGCGACAATGCCGCGGCGCCCAGGCCTTGGGCCGCCCGCGCCACGATGAGCAACGCAGGATCCTGCGCGAGCCCGCCGACGAGGCTGGCGACGCCGAAGACCCCGAGACCGATGAGCATCGTATTGCGGCGGCCGATCACATCACCGAGCCGGCCACCGAGCAGCAGAAAACCGCCGAACACCACGATGTAGGCGTTGACGACCCACTGCAGCGCGGTCGCCGACATCCCGAACTCGGATCGGATCGCCGGCAGTGCGACATTCACCACGGACAAATCGAGGGAAACCATGAATTGCACGATCACGACCGTGGCCAGCACTGCAGCCGGTCTGTTGAGCTGAGTCATCTACCTCTCCAGCAAAATTCGAATCGTAGGGCAGATCGCTCCGCCGCAGCGTTTCCCGTTGCACACGACCGTGTTTCACGACCCGGACGCGTACACGGCCCCGGCGGCTGCACACCCGGATACAGCCATATCCGTCGACGGCCCGGGTGGCGTACCGTCAGGCGCTGGCAGCTTACTATTGAAAATCATTTTCAGCCAGGCGGAATCGCGGACCACGGCCGACGACACCCCCTTTATCGGAATCGAACCACACAAGCATAATGATAATCTTTTTCATTAAGCAGCCGTGTGGCTGTGGTCATGAAGCAGGAGAGATGTGCATGGACGACTTCTACTCGCCGGTCGCCGAGTTCTACGACCTGGTCCCCCGCGCGCACGCCGAAGGTGAAGCCGCCCTTCGGAAAATACTGACCGATGTCGACCCGAGCGCTGGTCCGGTGGTCGATATCGGCGCCGGTACCGGGCGCACCTGCCGCATCGTCGCCGAGGTGCTCCCGACGGCGAAAATCCTTGCCTGCGAACCCGCTCCGGCGATGCGGGCGGTCCTGACCCACGACGTGGTCGCCGACGAGGACCTCCGGCGCCGAGTCACCATCGTGGCAGAGCCGGCGGAATCGGTTGTCCTGCCCGACTCCATCTCGGCCTTGATCGTCTTCGGCGTACTCGGTCATATCGGAGCCGAAGAGCGCCGTGCACTGTGGGATCGAGTACTCCCCCGGCTGGCGCCCGGAGCGCCGGTGCTGGTGGAACTGCTACCGGTCACCCGCCCTACGACGCTGCCCACAATGGAACTGGCCCGTGAACAGATCGGCGATCTCCTCTACGAAGGGTCACTCGAGGCCGAGCCGGCCGGTGGCGATCTGATCCGGATGACGTCGACGTGGCAGATAAGTGGCGATGCGGTACCCACTCGGGTTGTCCGGAATATCAGCGAGTGGCATACGTTCGGCATCGAGGATCTGGCCGACGAAACGGGTCTGACCGGCGAACAGCTCACCGCCCAAGCCGGTGTCCTGCGCGCTCTGCGCAACTGAGCCGAGCGGATGTACCCGTGGCACGGGCCGCGGGTACATCCCGATCCTTCAGTGGTTTTCGTCGATACGTATGACGATGCCACCGCTCGGGTGCATGCCGATCAATCCCACGGGCCGCGCATCGGTGGTCATCAGTTCACCGTCGATTCGTCGCGCGATGGCAGTAAAGGCGGCTTTGATCGCCATGGTGGCGAAATTGGCGCCGACGCAGCGGTGCGGGCCGACCCCGAAGGGCAGGAACTCGTGCGGCGCCGGACGGCGATAGCGCTCCGAACCCGGATCCCATCTGCTGGGGTCGAAACGGTGCGGCTCGGGCCACACCGACTCCAGCCGGTGGGTGTGGTATGGACTGAAGATCAACAGATCACCGGGGGCGAACCGCTGTCCGGCCAGGGTGAACTCGGTGGCGACGGTACGCGAGATGATGGCGGTGGCCGGGTAGAGCCGCATGGTCTCGGAGACGACATGATCCAGACCGGGCGGATCCGGCTCGACCGCGTGCCGCTCGGCGATCGCCGCGGTGATCCGCGTCCAGAGGGGACGATCGCGCAGCGTGCAGTACAGCAGCCACGACAGCTGCGCCGCCGTGGTTTCGGCGCCCGCCTCGAGCAGGCTGACCAGCTGGTCGGTGATCTCGTCGTCGGTGAGCCGGGCACCGTCCACCCCGCGCAGCAAGGCACCCAGGACGTCGTTACCCGGATCGTCCTGGGTGGCCCGTCGCTCGATCTCGGCGCTCACCCAGCGGTGGACGGAAGAACGCGCCAGCAGCGCCCGGCGCCAGACGGGTGACCCCGATCCGCGTTCTATGCTGCCGCCCACCACGTCGGTGTCGATGGCGCGGTGGATATCGCGTAGCCAGTCGTCGAGGCCCTCTGAACGTTCCATGGCGGCCGAGCCGAACAAGCTCTCCAGGGTGGCCAGTCGCATGGCCCGCCGCAGTGCGGGATACACGTCGACAGCATCGCCCGGTGCCCATTCCGCCACGGCGGTCTCGATATGCCGGGTGACGGTATCGAGGTGGTCGGCGACCCGGCGGGCGGTGAAAGCAGGGGTAACGAGCCGGCGCAGGCGGCGATGCCGGTCACCGTCGTTGACGAGCAAGGCAGACCGTCCGGTCAGCGGAGTCAGCGCGGCGAATGCCGCTTCCCAGCTGAAAACGTGACTGTTCGCCAGGATGTAGGCGCTCGCCTCTGTGCCGAGGACCACCCGGAAGCGCATCGGTCCGGCGCCCACTGTGGAAATCGCACCGTTGTCTCGATAGAGCCGCTGCATCGTGGTGAACGGGTCGGCCGAGAAGGCCTGCAGATCAGCCAGTTCGCGTAGCGAGCCGGTGGTCGTCATCGGGCATCACCGGTCCACGGCGGACGGGCGGCCAGCAGTCCGGGCAGTGGCACCGGCACGGGTGTAGCCGGCCGGATCAACTCGGGTTGCCCGAGCACCGTCGTGAGTCGTTGCCATATGGCGGTGACGGTCACGGCCCACTGGCCGGCGCCCAGGCAACGGCGCGGATCGGCGATATCTGCGCGCAAGAGATCGAGTGCTACCCGGACACTGCCCGGCCAGAGTTCGTCGAAGACGGTCCGGAACGTCGATACGTCCGCCGGGCCGAGAATCTGGGTGCTCGGTACTTCGAGCCGTTCGGTACCGGGTCCGGACATGACCAATCGTCCGGTCGCGTCGCGATCGGTGTGCAGTCGCGGACTCCACAGCACCGGACCGTGGGTATCGGCGAGGGACAGCACTCCGCCTTCGAAGGCGATCGCGAGCCGGTGCAGCAGCAGGGCATGGTTGTCCGGGTCGGCAGGGTGAATCTGATTCTGCACCCGCAAAGACACCGGAACACCGCCGATCACCGCGGTGAGGTGGGTGTAGGGCATCGGCGGATCGGCCAGTGCGGCCAGTTCCGGCGAGACAGGTGCGGGGTCGCCGATCGCCCACGGCCGGAGCCGGCCGACCGCTCGGCCGACGATATCCAGCAGCGAAAAGACTACCTGGCTGCCTGCCGCGGCGTCGATATGCAACGGCTGCTGCCGCTCCCGCAGGATCTCCGCCGCCTGCAAGAACAGCTCGACCGGCGGTAGATGCGGATAGAACGAGTTGAGCCGATAGCACACCCCGTTGTCGCGGGCGGTGCGCAGGCAATCGGTGAGCTCATCGGGATGCAGCAGATGCTCCTGCAATACGTGAATGCCGCGGTTCAGCAGGCTCTGCGACAGTTCCGCGCCGTCGCCGCCCGCGGCGCCGGCCCGCACCGCGACGCAGGCGATATCGATATCACCGGGGAGCTGCTCGACGCCGAGGTAATGCGGCACTCCATAGGATTTCGCATACCCCAGCGACGCGGCACTGCCACGCGAGACGACGCCCGCGAGTTCGGCTCCCGGGTCTTCGTGCACGGCTTTCAGGTACACCCGGCCGAACGATGTACCGCAGACCACAACTTTGGGTGGCGCGGACTGCATGCTGTACCGGCTCGGCATTTCTGGCGGTTCGTTCACAGGCTGCCGATCTCCATGGGTGCGTCATGGGCATGACGATGGGTCTGAAACACCGGTAGCGCGCCGAGGCCGGTCACCGCGCCGACAAGCCCGCGGGGGTCGAGGACATCGTCGGCATAGTGCAGACCCGCAGCGACCTTCCCGGCCAGCACGGATTCGACCGTGTACGCGGCTGTGGCGGCGGTGAGCTCGAAGCTGCTGGAGGTACGCAACACCGCGGTCACGGTGGTGTCCGGGCGGTGCACTGTGAACGCCATCAGATAGAACGGGTCGAGTCCGGCCAGGTCGAGTCCGGCCGCCGCGCTGATCTCGCCGGCGATGGCGGCCAGGGCAACCGGGTCGCTGCGGACACGGCCGCGGAGCCGGGTGAGTGTGAGCCGCAACGCAGTGCCTACGAACACGTTGTACCAGTGGAGATCGTCGAGCCCGGTCGTGCGGGCGAGCCGTTCGGCATCCGCGGTCAGGAACGGCATCGTGGTCACCCGGCCGGGGAACCCGGCGACCTCGACGTCCTCACGCACCGGAAGGGCATTGCGACGGCGCCGGCCGCCGGCCCACGCGGTGCGGGTCTCGCCGTACCAGTGGCCGTCGACACCCGCGCCGTCGGAACTGTCGAGCGATAGGGCGAGGTCGGCCGCCGAGGCCGGCGCGAACGGCTCGATACCGCCCGCGTAGACAACCAGCCGGGCGCCGGTGAGGTCGTCTACCAGCAGCCGGGGGACGACGTTGGCCAGCCCGGGCAACATACCGGCGGACAGCACCGCAGTCCGCCCACCGTTCAGCAGCGGCGACCCATCGAGCAGCCGGTGAGTGGGCCCGTCCCCGGAGACATCGACATAGTCACTGCCGGCCGCCAGCGCAGCCCGCGCCACCCGGTCCGTCAACAGGTAGGACGGGCCCGCGCAGTTGAGCACCAGCCGTGTTCCAGCGCAGAACTGCTCGAGCGATACCGGGTCGCCGGCATCGACCCGTCGCACCTCGGCCCCGGGCGGCACGGCCGCGGAGTCGATCCCGCCGAGAGTTCGCGCGCCGATCCGCAGTTCACCGATACCGAGCCCGGTGAGCATCCGCACCGCCGCCCGCCCGACGACACCGGTGGCACCGAGCACCGCTATCCGGCTACCGGTCCCTGTCATTACCGCATCTCCTCGACGGCACGGCCGCGGGCACAACCGCCGGTGCCGGACCGGCGGCCGGCTCTTCGTACTCGGTCATGAATCCTTCTCGTGATCTTTCGGACCGACGGTGACGCCGGCAGCTCGCTACGCCGGGAGTGGCGCGATGATTTGGGCGGCGACCTCGGCGGCATGGGTCGCGGACATGCTGGTGAGGTGGTCGCCGGGAATATCGGAGATGACGAGAGCGCCGAGCCCGATCCGGGACCAGAACCGGTCCACTTCCGCGCGCGTACCCATGAGAGTCGCGGTCCCGCTGTTGCTCAGCACCCGTATCGGGCCGAAGTACGGCTCGGCCCGATGGGCGCCCATCGCCCGCAGATTGTGCGCGAAAATATCGAACTGCCTGCCGAACTCCTCGAGCATGAGGTCACCAGACCGGTATGGTCCGGTCCCCGAAGTGGCGGCGGTGTACAACGCCGCGACACGATCCGCGCGCGGGACGGCCGCCAACGCCCGGAGCTTCGGCGCCAGCGTCGCCGCCTCGCCGTTCAACCCGGCGAGGGCGCCGGCGGGCACCCGGTCCGGGGTGCGCGCCAGGATTGTGCGCAGCGCGGCCTCGAATTCTTCGGCGTCGGCCGGGAATCCGACTGTGGCCGGGGCGATACCGAGGGACTGGGCGAAAACGTACTCGGTCACCAGCTCGTCGTGCACCGCGGGCGGCTGGTAGGAGCCGATCACCGTGAGCTCGTCCACCGCCGCGCCTGCTTCGGTGAGGTTGCGCGCGACCTCGGCCGCGAGCAGGCCTCCGACGGAGTATCCGATGATCCGGAAGCGCCGGTCGTGTTCGACCAACTCCTTCGCATAGTCGGCGGCTTGCCTGGTGATCACGGTATCGGCCGGGAGATCCAGGTATTTCGCCGGATCGGCGACTTCGAGCCCGAGCAGCGGACCGGGGTGCGCCTGCCGCAAATGCGGAAGCAGCGCATCGTAGGGCGACAACGTACCGGTGCCGCCGTGCACGAGCACCCAGGTGCCGTTACCGTGCCCGGGTTCACCACCCAGCGACCGCACCGCCGTCTGCCGAGCCGCCGGCGCCGCCGGTGTCTGTGCGCGATGGCGGCGGGCGGCCAGCGCGGCGACGGTGGGGTTTCGCAACATATCGCGGAGCAGTTCCTGCCATTCGATATCGGCGACCTCGGGCACCCGGTCGCGAAGCTTGCCGACCATCTGTGACAGCAGCAGCGAATCGCCGCCGAGGGTGTAGAAGTTCTGGTCGCGGCCGACCTTCGGGACACCGAGCATTTCCTGCCAGAGTTGCGCGATCCGCTCTTCGATCTCGTCGGCGGGCGGGATGTAGGCGGAATCCGCGTCGTCGCCGGTGGAGGCCGCGGTCCCCCGTCCGGCCAGTGCCGCGCGGTCGAGTTTGCCGTTCGCCGAGCGCGGCAGCGCGTCCAGAAGAGTCATCTCATCCGGCACCATATGATCGGGCAGCAGGGCCGAGACGTGTTCGATGAGCTGTTCTTCGGTGACCGTGTGGCGCTCGCCTTTGAACCGGGCGAGGAATACGCCCTGTCCGGAGGCGGCGAGTGGAGTGTTCTCGGCGGGCAGCACCCGGACGTGGTCGGCGCCGGCGGTATCGAGTTGGCGCAGCCATTGATCGCGGGTGAAGAACGCCTGCCCGGTACCCGCGCGGACGTCGGTGAAAGCGGTGAGTTCGCTGAAGAATTCGAACTCCATCGACACCAGCAGCGCGTAGTTGTGCTGCCGGGTGGGTTCCAGGAATACCAGCCAGCCGCCCGGTGCGAGCAGATCGCGCAGCCGTGCGAGCACCTCATCGGCGTCGACGGAATTGTGCAATACGTTCGCGCACAGGATGATATCGACCGAGTTGGGCCGCAGCCCCTGAGCCGGCGCAGCGGCGTTGATATCGAAGCGTCCGTAGCGCACCCACGGATAGTCCGTGAACTTCTTGCGGGCCTCACCGAGAAAGTACTCCGATACATCGGTGAACTGGTAGTCCGGTTCGAACTCGGCGAGCGCGGGAATCAGATCGGTGCTGGTGCCGGCGATACCCGCACCGACTTCGAGTATCCGCAGCCGATGCGGCGACTGCCGGGCCAGCTCGCGCACCGTATCGATCACGATGCGGTGGGAACTGCGTGCCACCAGGTTCGTACGGTAGACAGCGTGCGCGGCACCGGGCTTCCCCGCGGGGAACAGCAATTCGCGCACATCGAGCGCACCGCGCAACAGATCGTCCAGCCGGCTACTACAGGCACGGATATAGGACAGGGTTTCGCTGCCGTAGCCGACGATCTCCTCCAGCTGGTCGATCCGTTTCCACGCTGCCTCGACAGCACGGGGTCCGGCGGCGATCAGGTCGCTGTAACGGCCGGTGTCCGGATCGTGCACCACCGCTCCCCCCTCCGCGAGGGCCGCCAGCCAGCGCTTCAGCAGGCCGTGCTGACGCTCGGAAACACCGGTGGCCGCTGCGATTTCGGTGAGGTCGTGCCAGCGGTCGCGATCACCGAACAACCCCCCACTGCGCAACTGGGCGGCGATGGACAGCATGGCCATCTCGTCGACTGCCTGCATCAGCGCGACGAAGGATTCGCCGTCGACTTCCTGCTGCGCCGCGGTGGCCGCCTTCTCGGCGGTGGCGAGCACATCGGCCGCGGCCTGCTCGCCGAGATCCTGAGCGGCGGAGGCATCGGAGGCGATCTCGGCGAAACCGAGCAACCGCACCCCCGGCCCCCGGCCGTTCACCACCACCGCGGCATCGGCCACGGCCCGATGGCGGCGCAATGCCGATTCGATCTCGCCCAGCTCGACCCGGTGTCCGCGGATCTTGACCTGGGTGTCCTCGCGGCCGAGGAATTCGAGTCGGCCGTCCGGGTGGAAGCGGCCGAGATCTCCGGTGCGGTAGAGCCGGGCACCGGTTCGCGGATGCCGGATGAACCGGTGAGCGGTCAGCTCGTCGTCGCCCAGGTATCCCTCGGCCAGGCCACTGCCGCCGATATAGATCTCACCGGTGACGCACTCGGGACAGTCTTGCAGGGCGGTGTCCAGCACATGCACGGTCTGGTTCCGCAAGGGTGAGCCGTAGGGGATGCTGCGCCACTGCGGGTCGATATCGCCCACCGGGTGGTGGATGGACCAGATGGCGGCCTCCGTGGCGCCGCCCAGTCCGACCACGGCCAGATCCGGGTGGTTCGCGCGCATCCGGCCGGGCAGATCCAGGGGGATCCAGTCACCGGAGAGCAGTACCAGCCGCAGCGATTCGGCACGGCCTCCGGGCCCGGCGGCGGAGGGCCGGCCCGGTGCTGGAAGCGAGCGTAGCCGCCCAGCCGACCCCGAAGCCCCCGAATCGGGCAGAGAGTCCAGAACATCCAGCAGCATCTGCAGCTGGCCCGGGACGCTGTTCCACAGGGTGACCGAATGCTGTTGTACCAGTTCGAGCCAGTGCGAAGGGTCGGTCGCGCGGTCCTGTTCGGGAAGCACCACGGCACCACCGGCCGCGAGCACACCGAAGATATCCCATACGGACAGGTCGAACGCCAGGCTCGCGACGCCGAGTACCCGGTCGCTGGAGGTGAGGGCGAAGCGCTCGCCGATATCGTCGAGGGTGTTCGCCGCGGCCCGGTGGGTGACGACGACACCCTTCGGTTCTCCGGTGGAGCCGGAGGTGTAGATGACATAGGCCGGGGCGTCCGGGTCGCCGGCCACTTCGGGCAGGGTGTCGATGCCGGTCAACCGGTCCACGGCCACGGACCGTGCGGTCGTGGGGGTTTGGCCGGATTCGCCGAGCCAGGATTGGGTGAGTATCACCGTCGCACCGGCGCGGTCGATGATTCGCCGGCGGCGCGCCATCGGCTGGGTCACCGCGATCGGTACGTAGGCGGCGCCGGCCACCGATGTGGCGAGCACGGCAACGACCTGCTCGGGCCCCTTTTCCATCAGGACAACCACCCGGTCCCCTGGGCGAACGCCGGCTTCGCGCAGGGCCGCGGCGGTCGCGGCGACACGGCGGCGCAGCTCGCCGAAGCCGAGGACGGTGTCCCGGTGGATCACCGCGGGGGCGGCCGGGTCCGTTTCCGCTCGTTCCACAATCGGCTGATGCAGCATACGTGGTGCTGTGCCGGCGGCGGTGTCGTTGTAGTTGTCGCGGCAGCGCTGCTGCCCGGACGACAGGGCGACCGGATACTGCTCGGTCCACGCGGCGGGCATATCGGCCAATCGAATGATCAGCTCCACGAATGCGGTAAATGCCTCGGCGGCGGTATCGCCTGTCAGGACATCGCGGCGCACGTCCCAGGCGATCATCAGGCCGTCGTCGTACGGGGTCACCTGGCAGTCGAGCCATACCTGTGGGGTGCGGGTGAGTCCACGCAGGATCCGGCCCCGGTTCGGCGGCGCGTCGGGATTGCCGCTACCGAGAGTGCTGGTGAACACGACGGGCATGAGGACCGGATTGCCCGTGCGTCGGGTGAGTTCGCTGAGTACTTCGACACCGTCGAAGAGCCGATGATCGAGGTCGGTGAACAACTGGGTACCGATACCGCGGGCACGCTCGGCGAAAGTGTCCTGTGCGTCGAGGTCGATGCCGAGCAGGTTGACCGAGGTGAAATCGCCGAGTACCGCACCGATCTCGGTATGCGCCGGAAGCCGGTTGAACACCGGCAGATTGAGGGTGAATTGCCGTTTCCGGCTCCAGCGCCCGACGACCTCGGCATAGGCGGCGAGTACCGCACCGGAGGGCGTGACGTCGTGCGGGGTCGCATTGCGGGCCAAACCGGCCAGCACCGGGCCCGGCAGCCAGTGGTGCAGCCGGTCGAAAGCGGGGTCGGCGTCGACTCGGCTACCGTCCTCGGCCGCCCGGGTGGGCAGCTCCGGCGCGGCCGGCAAGCTGTCGATCCGCTCGTGCCAGTAGTCACGATCTCGTTGGTAGCGCGATCCGTTACGCAACTGCTGTACACCCAGGACGTAGTCGCGGAATCCGATCCCGGGTGCGGGCCGCGCCACCCTCTCGTTGCCGGTCTCGTGAACGAGTTCGTCGAGTTCGGCCAGCAGCATGTGCAGGCTCGCGGCATCCACCACCAGCAATTCCACCAGCACGTGCAGAACGCACGCGGTGTCGGTGCGGGTGATGCGCAGGGCGAACAACGGCCACGTATCGGGGGCGCCCGCCGGGCCCAGCAGATCGTCGCGTTGCCGGTCGAGCACGAGGCCGACCTGTGCGGGCTCGTCGCCTCGGATGTCGGTCACCGGGATCTCGTAGTACGGCACGGTCGCCGCGACCTGCTGGTAGCCGTCGCCGTGCACGGTCGCCCGCAGCATGTCGTGGCGGCGAACCAGTGCGTTCCAGGCCGCTTCGACGCTCCTTGGCTCGGCACCGGCATAGGATATTTCGAGGTAACTGGCGCAGGCGACACCACCGAACGGATAGGTGGGATCGCGGCCGACAAGGTAGGCCTGCTGGACCGGGGTCAGCGGGAACGGTTCGTGCGCGGCAGCGGAATCGGCGGACACGCTGATCATCGCCTGATCCCGAGCGAGGAACTCCAGGACCGCGGGCTTGTTCGCCACGAGCGTTTCCCGGTGCTCGGCGGTCAGCACACCCTGGGGAGCTCGGAAACGCAATTGCTCACCGTCGCCCCAGAGCTGAACTCCGCGCTGTCGTAGATCGTTTACCAGGCCGGGGACGTTCACAAAGCACCTTCTTCTAGATCGATACCGGTATGCGGTTGGTTTTTGCCGAGTCCGGCGATAGTCGGAGTCGTGAAGAATTCGCGCAGCGTCACCGAGATGCCCAGTTCCCGGGTGAGGCGGCCCACGAGACGGGTTGCCGACAGCGAATCACCACCCGAGCCGAAGAAACTCGTATGCCGATCGGCCGGCCCACTACCCAGCGTCTCCGACCAGATCTGCGCCATCCGGGTCTCCAGCCCGGGACGAATCGGCTCGTTGCACTCGGAAATCGCTGGGCCGGCGGCTGATTCGGCTCGGCGCACCAGAGCGGCGTGATCGAGTTTTCCGTTCCCGGTCAGTGGCGGCTCGAGGAGTGGGATGAGTTCGGGGGCCCAGGCGGCGGGAATACGGCCGGCGAGGAAGCCGGGCAGACTGTCCGGGAGCCGCGCCGGATCGGCCGGTGCCTCCGGTTCGACGAAGGCGACCAGCCGCGCCTGCGCGCGCTCCCCCACCGCGAGCGCGATCGCCCGCCGAACCTCCGGATGAGCGGTGATGGCCTGCTCGATCTCCCCCAGTTCCACCCGATGACCACGGATCTTCACCTGACGATCCGCACGACCGAGAAACTCGAGCGCACCATCGGGCCGATACCGGCCGAGATCGCCGGTCCGGTACCAGCGAGTCCCACCATCGTCGAAGAACGAGGCCGCAGTGAGGTCGGGCCTGCCCCGGTAGCCCCGTGCGACTCCGGCACCACCGATCAGCAACTCCCCCGGCACCCAATCGGGCCGATCCCGGCCGTTCTCGTCGACCACCCGGAACTGCTGATTACGCAACGGCCGGCCATAGGGAATCGACGTCCACTCCGGGTCCACCGAATCGACTTCGAAATAGTTCGACCAGATCGCCGCTTCCGTAGCACCACCCAGCGCGACGAGACGGCAATTCCGGGACAACTCGGTGAGGCGGCCGGGCAGGTCCAGCCCCACCCAGTCCCCGGACACCAGAGCCAACCGCAGCGTCGACGACAGCCCCGGCCCGGATTCGGCCACCGTGAGCAGCATATCCAGCATCGCCGGCACCGTGTTCCACACCGTCACACCGTGCTCGCCCACCAACTCGAGCCAGCGCTCCGCATCACGCCGATCCTCGTCCGGCACGATCACCACGCTCCCACCGGCACCCAGCACACCGAACAGATCGAACACCGACAGATCGAAATCGACAGCCGCCACCGCAAGCACCCGGTCCCGTTCGCCCAGCTCGTAGCGATCTTCCAGGTCGAGAAGCGTGTTCACCGCCTGCCCGTGCTCGATCTCGACTCCCTTCGGGACGCCGGTGGAACCCGAGGTGAAGATGACGTACGCAAGATCGGCGCCACCGCCCCGGTATACCGGCGCGGGCTCGTGCTGCCGTGCGTTCGCGATCGCCACCACCGGCACCCCACCGGCCCGCGGTCCGGCCGCTCGATCGGCATCGGCACTCTCGCCGCCGGATCCGGCCGGGCCTGCACCCCCTTCGGCCACACCACCATTCGGTGCGAAACCGGCGGCTACACGCGCTGGACCGGCGCCTCCGGCAATGCCGTCGGAGCGAACAGTGTCAGTGGCTTCGGCAGGGTCGCCGGAACGAATCAGCGGGGTGCGCTCGGAGAGCTCGTCATAGTCGCCGGTGTCGCCGGGATGCGTAGTGGTGGTGAATCGGCCGGTGTCGTCGGTCAGTACCGCGGAGACTCCGGCCTGCTCCAGGATCGCGTTCCGACGCCGTACCGGCTGGTCCCCGGCGATCGGCACATACGCCGCTCCCGCAGCAAGAACCCCGTACACCGCCGCCACCTGCGCGGCACCCCGGGCCGCGCACACCGCGACCGCATCACCCGGCCGGACACCATGCGTGGCCAGCAATGCGGCGATTCTGCGGCTGTGCTCGGCGAGGGCACCGAATGACACCGTCGTATCACCGTCGACGAGGGCCGCGCGGTCCGGATCGGCCGCGGCGATATCGAACATCGCCGTATGCAACTGCCGAACCGGATCGGAGCTCCTGGTGCCCTCGGCCGGGCGTTTGCCCGATAACTTCTCGTGTTCGGGCCGCGGCCGAGTGGTGTCGTTGACGTGGTCGCGGATCGTCCGCTGATGCGGGGGGAGCACCGGCAGTACCGCGTCGAGCGGTTGCTCCCAGTCGATCTCACTCAGCCGGGTCAGCAGCCGGTGATAGGCGGCCAGCATATCGCCGACGAGTCCGTCGGGGAACAGCTCGTCGACCGAATCCCAGCTCAGCAGGAGCCCGTCCGGGAGTTCGATGACCTGATGGTCGAGCCACACCTGCGGTGTCTGCGTCCGCGTGTAGTCGGGCCAGCGCACCGCCCCCGCCAGCTCGTCGTCGACCCCGAGCATGGACGTGAACACCACGGGTACCGGTTCGGCGGGTACGGCGCTGTCGCGGGCGAGCTCGCGCAGTACCCGAACCGCGGACACCTGCTGGTGGTCCAGATCGCTCCACAACTGTTCCTGCAACCGCCGGGCACGCGCCCGCCAGCTCTCGTTGCCGGTGGGGCGATCCGCGACCAGCAGCAGTGAACTGAAGTCCCCTACCACTCGCATGATGTCCGGATGCACGTCCCGGCGATCGAACCGGGTCAGCGTCACCGTCAGCTCACGCTGAGCGCTCCAGTTCCCCAGCACCCACGTATAGCAGGCCAGCAACACCACGCTCGGTGTCACACCGATATCTCGAGCACGCGAAACGATGCCATGCCAGGTCGCGGGATCGAGCCGGACCTCCCGGCGGACGAAGTGGGGCCGCTGCACCGTTGCCGGTAGCACCCGCAACGGCAGCTGCGGTCCCGGCGGCAACTCCGGCAACCGTGCACGCCAATACGACAGCGCCGCCCGCACCTCGTCTTCCGACGGCGCACAGGTCATCGCATAGTCGCGGAAGTCGACGGCCGGCGGCTCCATCACGAGCGCCGGGTCCGTATACCAGCGTGTCCATTCGGAGATGAGCACCAGGGCGCTCAGACCGTCGACGACCAAGCTGTCGAAGACCACGCAGACCCGGGACCTCTCGCCCGCACGCACGACCCGGATATCGAACAGCGGCCAGGTGGCGGCATCCACAGCTCCGCCGGCCATCTCTGCCCGCAAGGCCGTGGCCGCGCCCTCGAAATCGCCGCTGGTATCGATGACCGGGATCCGGTACTCCGGAGTATGGGCCAGGACCCGCTGTAGACCGTCGGCGCCGACCACTGCACGCATCATCGCGTGCCGTTCGATCACCCGGTTCCAGGAACGCTCCAAACGATCCACGTCCAGTCCGGGCCAGTCGTATTCGAAATAGAGTTGTGCGCCGATACCGCCCAGATCGAAATCGTCCGACCGGCCCAGCCAGTACGCCACCTGGATATCGGTCAGCTCGAACGGATCCAGCCGATGTGCGATATCGGCCGTTGCCTGCGGGGCGGCGAACAGCCTGCGCAACTGCTCACCCGGTACGGCGGTCTCGGCCTCGGTCCGGTGGCGGCCGAGTCCGGCGATGGTCGGGTCGGTGAAGAATTCGCGCAGGGTCACACGGATGCCGAGTTCACGGGAAAGGCGGCTCACCAGCCGGGTCGCGGACAGCGAATCACCGCCCGCGCCGAAGAAATTGGCCTTCCGGTCCGGAAGAGCGCCGCCGAGGACTTCTTGCCAGATCTGACCGATCCGGGTCTCCGGCCCCGGGCGGACGGGCTCGTTTCGTTCAGCTTCGTCTTTGCCTGCGACGGTCGCAGTTGCGGCTCGCCGTACCAAGGCGGCATGGTCGATTTTCCCGTTGCCGGTCAGGGGCGGGTCCGGCAATGCGATCAGCTCGGGGGCCCAGCCCGGCGGAATCCGGTCGGCGAGAAAACCCGCGAGGTCTCCGGGCAGCCCGGGTTCGACGAAGGCGACCAGCCGCGCCTGGGTTCTTTCCCCGACCGCGAGCGCGATTGCCCGCCGGACCTCGGGGTGAGCGGTGACGGCCTGCTCGATCTCACCGAGTTCCACCCGATGCCCGCGGATCTTCACCTGGCGATCGGCGCGGCCCAGGAATTCGAGGACCCCATCGGGCCGGTATCGGCCCAGATCACCGGTCCGATACCACCGGGTCCCGTCGTCATCGAAGAATGCCGCCGCAGTGAGGGCGGGGCTGCCGCGGTACCCCCGGGCGACTCCGGCGCCGCCGATCAACAACTCCCCCGGTACCCAGTCGGGCCGATCCCGGCCGGTGTCGTCGACCACCCGGAACTGCTGATTACGCAGCGGGCGGCCGTAAGGTATCGACGTCCACTCCGGGTCCACCGACTCGACTTCGAAATAGTTCGACCAGATCGCCGCTTCGGTGGCACCCCCCAGAGCGATCAGGCGGCACCCCGGCGCCTGGGCCGCGAGACGGCCCGGTAGGTCCAATCCGATCCAGTCCCCGGACACCAGCGCCAACCGCAGCGCCGGCGACAGCCCCGGCCCGGTTTCGGCCACCGTGAGCAGCATATCCAGCATCGCCGGCACCGTGTTCCACACCGTCACACCGTGCTCGCCCACCAGCTCGAGCCACCGGCCCGGATCACGCCGGTCCTCATCCGCGACGATCACCGCGCTACCACCGGCGCCCAGCACACCGAACAGGTCGAAAACCGACAGATCGAAATCGGCGGCTGCCACGGCGAGTACCCGGTCGTTCGCGTCGAGCGCGTAGCGTCCCCGCAGATCGTCGAGAGTGTTCATTGCCTGCGCGTGCTCGACCTCGACTCCCTTCGGGGTACCGGACGAACCCGACGTGAAGATCACATAGGCGAGGTCGCCTCCACCCCCGCGATATACCGCCGCGGGCTCCTGCTCCGCTGCGTCCGCGATCGCCACCACCGCCACTGCACCGGCCCGCGTATCGGCCTCTCGGTCCACATCGCCACCGGCTCCGACACCGGCTCCGGCGACACCATCACCGTCGGCACGGCCGGCACCGGCACCGGCCGAGGAAACGTACTCACCGAAACCGACGCGCCCGGCCGTAGTAGCAACCTCGGCGGCACCGCCGGACCCGGCCGGGCCGATACGCCCTCCGGCAACACCGTCACCATTCGGCGAGAAACCTCGGGGGACAGGTTCGGAACCGGCAACTTTCGCAATGCCATCGGAACGAACAGCGCCGGCGACACCGCCGGAACCGTCCCGGGTGGTGTCATCGGCGAACTCGGCGGTTCCACTCACATTGTTGCGCTGCACGGGGGTGCCGAATCGGGCGGTGTCGTCGGTGAGTACCACCGAGACCCCGGCCTGCTCCAGGATCGCGGCCCGCCGCCGCACCGGCTGATCCCGCGCGACCGGCACATACGCCGCCCCGGCAGCCAGCACCCCGTACAACGCCGACACCTGCGCCACGCCCCGCGCCGCGCACACCGCTACCGCATCACCGGGCCGGACACCATGCGATATCAGCAGTGCCGCGATGCGGCGGCTACGTTCGGCGAGCGCACCGAAGGACACTGTCGTACCGCCGTCGACAAGCGCTGTGCGGCCTGGGTCTACCGCAGCGATCTCGAACATCGCGGTATGCAGCAGGCGATCCGAACCGCTCCGGCGTTCCTCCGGGTGTACCGCGGAGGCGGGTGCGCCGGGTGCCTCGGGCCAGGACGTGTCGTTCACCCGGTCGCGGACAGCCTGCTGATCGGGCGGCAATACCGGCAGTACCGAGTCGAGCGGCTGCTCCCAATCCGCCTCGCTCAGCCGTGACAGCAGCCGGTGGTAGGTGGCCAGCATCGCCTCGACCATCCCGTCGGGGAACAGCTCGTCGACCGAATCCCAGCTCAACAACAACCCGTCGGGGAGTTCGATGACCTGATGGTCGAGCCACACCTGCGGAGTCTGTGTCCGCGTGAAGTCCGGCCAGCGCACCGACCGCGCCAGCTCGTCGTCGACACCGAGCATGGAGGTGAACACCACCGGGACCGGTTCGGCAGGCACTTCGCTGTCGCGAGCCAGTTCACGCAGTACTCTCACCGCGGAAACCTGCTGGTGGTCCAGATCGCTCCACAACTGCTCCTGCAACCGCCGCGCCCGCGCCGACCAGCTCTCGTTCGCCGCAGGGTGATCAGCCACCAGTAGCAGCGAACTGAAATCGCCGACAACTCGCATGATGTCGGGATGCACATCGCGGCGATCGAACCGGGTCAGCGTCACCGTCAGCTCACGCTGCGCGCTCCAACTCCCCAGCACCCACGTGTAACACGCCAGCAGCACAACGCTCGGCGTCACACCGAATGCCCGCGCCCGCGCGGCGATCCGACTCCAGACAGTGCCGTCCAGCCGGACCTCCCGGCGCACGAACCGCGGCCGCTGCACCACCGCCGGCAACACCCGCAAGGGCAACTGCGGGCCGGGCGGCAGCTCCGGCAGTCGCGATCGCCAATACGAGAGGGCCGCCCGGACCTCGTCCTCCGATGGCGCACAACTGTGCACATAGTCGCGGAATTCCAGTCCCGGTTCGGGCAACGCGAGACCCTGCTCCGCGTACAACTGCGTCCACTCGGACAGCAGCACCAGCGCACTCAGGCCATCGGCGATCAGTGTGTCGAAAGCGGCGCAGACCCGGGTGCCTGCCTTGTCGTCCACGACCCGGATATCGAACAACGGCCACCTGCCGGCGTCGAGCAAGCCCTCCGACATTTCGTCACGAACATCTGCCACCGGGCCCTCGACCACCGGTATCCGGTATGTCGGGACCTCGGCGAGGACCCGCTGCGCGCCGTCCGCAGTAATCACGGCGCGCAGCATCGGATGCCGGTCGATCACCCGATTCCAGGCGGCTTCCAGCCGCGCCGGGTCGACACCGCGCCACTCGTATTCGATGTAGAGCTGCGCGCCGATCCCGCCGAGATCGAAGCTGTCCGACCGGCCCAGCCAGTAGGCGGCCTGGATATCGGTCAGCGGAAACGGCTCGTACCGACGCTCCGGGTCCGGCACGATCTCCGCACTCTCCGTGGCGGTGCCGACAGTCAGGGTCGCGGCGAATGCGGCGAGCGTGGGCGCGGTGAACAGGTGCGCCAGATCAGCCCCCCTCACCCCCTCGGCCGCCAGTCGCCGAATCAGGCGGGTGGCCAGCAGACTGTCGCCACCCAGGGCGAAGAAGTCGTCGTCGCGCCGGATGTTCTCGATATCGAGAACTGCGCCCCACGTATCGGCGGCGACCCGCTCCATGCCGGTCAGAGGCTCACCGGAGGCGCTGCCGTGGTGACTGTCCACGGCAGCGGCGAGGGTGGCGCGGACTGCGTCCCGATCGATCTTGCCGTTGCGCGTGATGGCGAGTTCCGCGCTTCGGACGAACCGGCGGGGAATCATATAGGGGGGCAACCGTTCGCCGAGCCAGGTGCGCAATGCGTCGTCGGTGAGGTCGTCGAGATCATCGGTGGCACCCACGACGACAGCGCCGAGAGACTTGGTGGGGTGTTCGAGCACGGCGGCGGCCGCGGCAGCAATTCGGGGATGGGCGGCCAGCACCGTTTCGACCTCACCCAGTTCGATCCGGTGGCCGCGGATCTTGACCTGATGGTCGATACGGCCGAGGAATTCGAGGGTGCCGTCGGGCCGATAGCGCACCAGGTCACCGGTCCGGTACCACCGGATCCCCTCGTGTTCGACGAACTTCTCGGCGGTGCGCTCCGGGTCGCCCCGGTAGCCGTGTGCCAGCCCGAGCCCCGTAACCCACAGTTCCCCTGCCGCCCAGTCGGGGCAGTCCCGGCCGTGCCGGTCGACCACCCGGCAGCCGGCATGCGGTAGCGGAACCCCGTACGGCACGCTCGACCAGCCGGGGTCGACGGTGCCGACCTCGCATACGGTGGCATGGATGGCTACCTCGGTCATCCCGCCGAGTCCGGCGAACCGGCAGTCGGGAACCAACCGGCGCAACCGTTGCGGCAGGTCCACGGTGACCCGGTCGCCGCCGAGCATGACCACTCGCAATGCGTCACCCAGCCCGCAGTCGGCGGCGGCGGTCAACAGCATGTCCAGCAGCGCCGGCACGGCACTGACGACGGTCACCTCCCACCGGCGGATCAGTTCGGCCCAGGCGGCGGCATCACGACGCTGCGCCTCGTCGATCACGACCACCGAGCCGCCGAACGCCAGAAACCCGAACAGGTCGTAGGCGGAGAGGTCGAAGTCCAGCGCGGACAGCGTGATCGTGCGATCCTGCGCGCCGATGCCGAACCGGCTGTTGACGGCGTCGACGGTGGCCGCGACGGCACGGTGGGCCACCTCGACTCCCTTGGGGTCACCGGTGGAGCCGGAGGTGAAGACGACATACATGGCGTCTTCGGGATCGACCTCGATACTCTCGGTCAGTGGGTCGGCAGTACGGGCCTGTTCCGGAAAGACCGGTTCGACATCGTCGGGCCAGGAACCCGCGGCCACGGTGTCCCGGTCGGTGATGACCAGGCGCGCGCCCGCCGTGCGGGCGACCCGTGCGCGCCGCGCCGGCGGAAGATCGATCCCCGAGGGCACGTAGGTTGCCCCGGCTGCGAGCACGCCCAAGGTCGCCACGACCTGATCGACCCCCTTGGGCAAGGTGACAACCACACTGTCGCCACGACCGATCCCCTTGTCCCGCAACAGCCCTGCCATACGCCTGGCCTGTGCCGACAGCTCACCGTACGAGATTGTGGCGCCGCCGGTGACCAGGGCGGTCCGGTCCGGATCCGTGGCAGCCCGCACGAAGAAACGCTGGTGCAGCGGTAGGGCGGGCGCGGCGGCGACCTCGCTGTACCGGCGGCCCGTCACCGGCCACGGGGCCGGGCGATCCCATGCGCCGTCGTCGTCCAGTAACAGTTCGACACATCCCACGTAGGCGTCGAACATGGTGTCCAGCAATCCGGGCGGGAACAGCGATACGCGCGCATCCCAGTTGAGCAGGATACCGCCGTCGAATTCGGTGACCTGGGCGTCCAGCCAAACCTGTGGTCCTTGAGAAATCGCCCATGCCGGGTCGCCGAGACATTTCCGGACCGCGGGCGCGTACAGCTCACCCAAGCTCAGTGCACTGGTGTACACCACCGGCGCGAATATCCGCTCCCCACCGTTGCGCCGGCTCAGATCCCGTAACACCTCGACACCCGAATATGCCGCGTACCCCAGGACCTCGCGCAACCGGCCGGTCACCGCCTGTGCCCGTTCGGTGAGCGACATCGGCGCGGACAGGTCCACATCGAGCAGTACCGAACTCGAGAAGTCGCCGACGAGCAGGTCCACGTCATCATGCAAGGGCTCCCGGTCGAACGCGGGCAGGTTCAACAGGAAGCGATCGGTACCGCTCCACGCACCGATGGTTTCGGCGAAAACCGTCGCGAGCACACCGGCAGTGGTCAGGCCGGCATGCTGTGCCCGTTCGCGCAGCCGTGCCGCGCGATCCGGGGACAACCAGTGCCGACGCCGGTCGACCCGCGCCCCGCCGCTCGCCTCCTCGGTGGTCAGCAGTGGAAGTTCGGGCGCTGCGGGCAGTTCCGGTAGCTGCGCCTGCCACCAGCGCCGGGCCTGTTCCTTCGCGGTGGCCCGGCTCCGGCCGCGGTCGGCGAGATACCGGCGGTAGCTGTATTCCGGCGCGGGCAGTGCCGCGGGACCGTGCTCGTACAGCGCGGCCAGGTCAGCGAGCAGATTCCGCAGGCTCAACGCGTCGCCGGCGATCATGTCCAGGTCCAGATGAGCCCGCGTACGCCCACCCGGCAGTAACGACAGCTGAAGATCGACTACCTCGCCGTCCGCGATATCCATGCGCCGATGCGAGAGAGTGTCGCGAATCCGTGCCAAGCGCCGAATACGCTCGGGCTCGGGCAATTCCCGGAGATCGTGCACGACCAGACCGCGCCACGAGCCGCGCTCGGTTACCCGTTGCATACCTGCAGCATCGATTGTCACCCGGAGCATCGGATGCCGCGCGATCAGGGCACGCATCGCACGCTCCAGCCGATCCGGGTCGATACCGTCGGCGTGGTCGAACTCGCTGTAGAAGTGGGCGGCCACCTCGCCCAGGTACTGCGTCTGCGTACGCCCGATCCAGAACGCGTGTTGCATCACTGCCAGCGGAAAGGGCGCCGAGTCGTCGACGGCGACCGGACTGTCGGCGGCACCCCGCTCCGCGAGCGCGCCGGACCGCCCGCCGCCCAGAAGTTTCCGCCATGCCCCCAGCGTCGGATTCTGCACGAGATCCCGGAACTCCACCCGCGTACCTGCGCGTCGCATGAGCCCGGAGATACGCATGATGGTCACCGAGTCGAGTCCCAGGCCGAGCAGGTCGGCGTCGTCTGTCAGCGCGTCCACCGGGACTCCCGTCAGCTTGCCGACTTCTTGCCGCAGTGCCCCTCCGTCGTGGCCCCAGTCCACTTTTTTCGTCGTACGCGCGAGTGGCAAATGGAGCTCTTCCTGCATCACAGTCCCAACTAGGAAACGATAACCATTTTCAATAGTGCTACAATCTACGACGTGCCAACAGGTCCGGTCAAGCGACCTCAAAAGTTCGGCGATGCGAAACACATTGGCGGCGAGGCACTTCAGTGACGCACAGGAAGTAGGCATGGCAGCCCATCAACGACTCATGAATATGATGTTCGGTACGATCTGCTCCCAAGTCGTCGGTACCGCCGCCCGCCTCGGGCTCGCCGATCACCTGGGAGACAGCGCACTCGGTTATCCCGAGCTGGCCGCGCTCACCGGCACCCATCCCGGCGCACTCGCCCGGCTGCTCCGGGCTCTGGCCGCGTTGGAGATCGTCGTCGAAGCCGGACCGGGCATATTCCGGCTGGGCGAGGCGGGAATGCCCCTTCGCACCGATCGACCGGATTCCCAGGCAGCGGCCGTGCTGTTGTTCACCGATCCGGCCCTGCTGGATTCCTGGAAGCTCACCGAGGAGGCGGTACGCACCGGACGGCCGACCTTCGAAGGGCTCTACGGCACCGATTTCTTCAGCTTCCTCGCCACAAAACCGGAACTGTCCGAACGCTTCAACGCGACGATGCGACAGGTCAGCCTGCCCATCGCACAACTGATTCCGGTGAGCTACGACTTCACCCGGTACCACACCGTCATCGATATCGGCGGCGGTGACGGCACCCTGCTCTCGCAGATCCTGCGCGGTGCACAGGCCGTACACGGCGTGGTATTCGATTCACCGACCGGAGTCGCCGAGGCCACCTCGACCCTCACCGCGGCAGGCGTTGCCGATCGCTGCCGCATCGAAGCCGGCGATTTCTTCTCCGCCGTGCCCGAGGGCGGAGATATCTACGTACTCAAGAACATCCTGCACGACTGGGACGACGAGCGCTGCGTCACGATCCTGGAACGGTGCCACCGGGCAATGCCTGCCGCGGGTCGCCTGCTGATCGTGGAATCCGTACTGCCCGATGTGGTCGACACCTCGGACCCGGCGCCCTACCTCACCGATATCAGCATGCTCGTCAACATGGGCGGCCAGGAGCGCACCCGTACCGAATACGAAAACCTCTGCCGCCGAGCCGGATTCTCGGTCACCGCGGTCCATCCGACCGTCTTCCCCACGTCGTACTCGCTGATCGAGGCAACACCGGCCTGAACGGAACGCCACCCATGCTCGACAAGTCCCGCCCGATCGTTGTCGACCTCCTGGCCGACGATTTCCACGAACGGGCCCACACCGTCTACGACGAACTGCGCGCGCAGTCACCGGTCGTCTTCGCCGAACTACCGGAGCAGCCGGGCCGGGGGTTCTGGATGATCACCGGATACGCGGCAGCCGACGCGGCGCTCCGCGACAACCGGCTGGCCAACAATCCCCGCGCGCTCCTCTCCGAAAAGCAGCTCGCGGCCAGGGCACGAGCCCAGATTCCGGAACCACCGCACACCATGCTGCTCGCCGATCCCCCGGAGCACACCCGGCTGCGGCGGGCCGCGCAGCAGGCGTTCACCTCCAGATCGGTCACCGCGTTGCGGCCCACGATGATCCGGCATGCCGGACACTTGCTGGACGAGGCGGAGCAGGCCGCCCGAAACGGTGACGGCACAGTGGACCTTCTGCACGCCTACGCCTACCCGCTGTCGCTGACCGTGCTCGGCGAAATCCTCGGCTTCCCCGATACCTGGCATACCGGCCTGCACGATCTCGCCGTACGCGCGGCAACCGCTTCCACCCCGCTCTCCGGCCCCGACCCCGCTCTACGCGAACTGCTCGAGAACTACACCCGCGATCTCGTACTCCTCAAACGCGATACCCCCGGCGACGATCTGGTCAGCAGGCTGGTCCACCCCCGGTCCGGCAAAGACGCCCTGTCCGACGGCGAACTGATGGCCATGATCGGCCTGCTGGTCGCCGCGGGATTCGAGACCTCGGCCAGCCTCATCGCCAGCGCCACCCTGTCCTTGCTCACCCACCCCGCCCAGTGGGCAGCGCTCCGCGACAACCCGGACCTTGCTGCCCCCGCCGTGGAAGAGACCATGCGCTACTGGGGTCCGGTGGAATCCGCGACGATGCGCCTCGCACTCGCTCCGCTCGAACTCGGCAGCCGACGCATCGAACGTGGCGATCGAGTCCTGGTGTTCCCCGCCGCCGCCAACCGCGATCCCGCCCACATCACCGACCCACATCGCTTCGATATCCACCGCCGCCCCCGCCCTCATCTCGGCTTCAGCGGCGGTATCCACAACTGTATGGGCGCCGCGCTCGCCCGCACCGAAGTCGCCATCGCACTCACCACCCTCACCACACGCTGGCCCGGCCTGAGCACCGCCGTGCCTCCGGCCGAATTGCGCTGGCGCCCAGGTATGGGCCTGCGCGGCCTGCGCCGCCTGCCGGTGCGCCCCTGATCCCGGCCACTGCGTGTACCGGGCACCGCTTCCGTGGCCGGCACCGAGTACACATCAGCACCCAAAGGAATTCGACCATGCCCTCCCCGACCGATGCCCAGTGCGACGTCGCCATTCGGGGCGCCGGAATCGCCGGCAGCACCCTGTTCACGATCCTGGCCCGCCACAAGCTCGGACCCGAACCGGGGCACCGCTCTGGACCGAGGACTCCTTTGCCCGACCTCCGCTGATATCCGATGGACGACCGGCTCCCGGCGACCCGCCGTAGCGACCGCGACCGAGACGTCCACCGGACAGCAACTCCTGCGAACCCGATTGTGAGCACGATGAACCGGCCCACCACACTCGACGTCGACGACTACGTGCATACCGTGCACCCGCACAACACCGACCCATTGACCTTGGCAGCCACCCTCGCGGCGTCCGGACAGCTCACCGACTATGTCGTCTACGAACAGCCCGGACGCTGGTATGTGGCCGGGAATCCGATCGGCGCGGTGACCGTCGGCCCCAACCGATTGCACACCACGCTCGGCGGCGACCGCACCGAATCCTGGAGCGGCAATCCCTGGCCACAGCTTCACGCCGCACTCGACCGGGCACCGGTGCACCGATGGCGGGCCTATGGTTGGTCGTGCTTCGAACTCTATCGCCCGGATTCCGCGCAACCGGACGACATCCTGGCCCACTTCATGGTGCCCGGAGTCGAGCTCGAGATCACCGGCACCGCAGTGCATGTCCGTTGCTACGGCGCCCCGTTCGACCTGGAAATGCCCGATACCTCCACCCCCGCACCGGCACCCACACCGGTGCCGGTGGATATGGTCGACACCGCCTACCTGTTGCGCGTGCAGGAGGCACTGGACCGGATCCGCCACGGTGAATTCGACAAGGTCATCATGTCCCGCCGAGTAGAACTGCCGTTCGCGGTGGACATGCCCGCCACCTACGCCGCGGTCCGCCGGGCGAACACCCCGGCACGTTCTTTCCTCCTGGACTTCGGCGGCTGGCAAGCCGCCGGAGTGAGCCCGGAAACCGTTCTCGAAGCCGACGGCTCCGGGCTGGTCACTACTCAGCCGCTGGCCGGCACCCGGGCCCGGACCGGTGACGCCGAACGCGACCGTGAGCTGCGGGACGATCTGCTTTCCGATCCGAAAGAGATCTACGAGCACGCCACCTCCGTGCGCCTGGCCTACACCGAACTCGACAGTGTCGGCAGCCCGACCCGGGTCAGCGAGTTCCTCACCGTGAAAGAGCGTGGCAGCGTGCAGCATCTCGCGTCACGCGTCGAGACCCTCTTACCCGCCGGCCGCACCTCATGGGACGCCCTCGCCGCGGTATTTCCCGCCATCACGGCTTCTGGTATCCCCAAAACATCCGCCTGCGCCGCGATCGACGACCTCGAACCCGGTACTCGCGGCCTCTACAGCGGCGCCGTCGTGCGCGCCGACAGCACCGGGGCCCTGGATGCCGCACTGGTCTTACGCGCCGTCTATCAACGCGAGGGCCGAAGCTGGCTGCGTGCCGGAGCGGGTGTCGTCACCGGCTCGACACCGGCCCGCGAATACGAGGAGACCTGCGAAAAACTGGCCTGTATCGCCCCGTATCTCGTACCGGTACGGCCAGGAAACCGCGGACCGGCGCGAGTCATCCGCTGATCCCGGCGCCGGGTAAGGACGGCGGCCTGCGATGACTCGTCCACAATCGTTGTGTCGTCCGGGGGCACTTCACCGGAGCCTGGATATCCCCTGCATGCTGTCGTCCCTGATGCCGGAGACACTCCGGTGGGGCTCATGACCGCCGCCTCGGCCGGACAGTGCCCTCGTCACCGATTATCCGGTGACGAGGAAACCAGCGACTGGGCATGCTGGGCCGAGGCCGTCACCCGCCAGTGCCGTGCTCGCGTCTGTGCCTCCCACATCGCACTGTAACGCCCCTGCTGCGCGAGCAATTCGCCGTGGGTGCCGCGCTCGCAGACCCCGCCGTCTTCCAGCACAAGGATCTGGTCCGCGGCCACCACGGTGGAGAGCCGGTGCGCGATCACGATGACCGTCTTCTCCGCGACCAGCGCATCGATGGCCTCCTGGACATAGACCTCGCTTTCCGTGTCCAGCGCGGCGGTCGGTTCATCCAGCAGGACGATCGGCGCGTTCTTCAGGATCGCGCGGGCGATCGAAATGCGCTGCCGTTCACCGCCGGACAACGCACCACCGATCTCCCCGACCCGGGTGTCGTAACCATGCGGAAGCCGTTCCACGAAGGTGTGCACATTGGCGGCCCTGGCCGCGGCCTCGATATCTTCCTGGGTGGCGCCGGGTGCCGCCATTGCGATATTCGCGCGGATCGTATCGTCGAACAGGTACACATCCTGGAAAACCACCGCGATATTGCGATAGATCTCCACCGGGTCCAGAGTGCGCAGGTCCAGACCGCCGATCCGCACAGTCCCGCTGTCCGGGTCCGCGTACCGGGTCAGCAGCCGGGTCACCGTCGTCTTGCCCGAACCCGACGGACCCACCAGGGCAGTGAGCGATCGGGCGGGAGCGGTGAAAGAGACTCCGCGCAGGACCGGCCCGCCCTCGAGGTATCCGAAGTGCACATCGTCGAAGGCGATGTCGTAGGCGGTGATCCGCGCCTCGGGGTCGCTCACGTTCAGCGCCGGGGCATCCAGCACCGCACCGACCCGCTCGAGCGCCGAATCGGTGATCTCGAAAATCGAGGAGAGATTGGCCATGGTCGACAACGGTTCGGCGAAACGTACAGCCGCGGCCACTACGGCGATCAGCAATGCCGCTGATAGGTCCAGGTCCAGAACCAGCGCCGCTCCGGTAGCGGCCATCGCCACCAGGCACAGCTGGACGACGCTGGAGGCCAGCAGGCCCGGCCAGGTCAGCCGCTTCTGCATACCCGACATGGCTTCGTTCTGTTCGTCGAGGGTTTCGACCAACCGCTGCGATGAGCGGCCGATCTGTCCGGTCGCGCGCAGCACCGGTAGCCCCTGCACATATTCGACCACCCGGCTCGCCGCCGCGGCATCGGCCGCGTCGGCCCGGCGCGCACCCACTCCGGTGATCTGCTGGATACGCCGGACGAACAGCACCGCGAACGGAATCGCTACCGCGAGTACTAGTCCCAGGCGCCAGTCGACGACGAGGATGATCCCCCCGATGACCACCGGAACCGTCACCATCTGGATGAACAACAGCGCCATCCCGGACGAACTCATCGTCGCGTTGGCGACATTGCTGCCCATCACCGTGGTGAGATCTCCCGCGGCCCGGCGCTCGAGATCCGCCTGCGGCATGGTCCGCAGTTTGTCGCCCAGCCGCATCCGGGTGGCCGCGAGTACATCGGCCCACCTGCCGAATTCGAACCGGAGCTGCCCGTAATGGAAAGCCGCCTGCGCCACCCAGCAGGCCACCAGCACGCCGAACCAGGTCCACACCACGGTGGTGTCGATATCCGGTTGGCTCAGCCCGTACAGAATCGGGATCAGCGTGGCATACGCGGCTGCCTGCAGGACAGAACCGAGAAAAGCGCACCACAGGGTGCGGCGGAACTCGTCCCGGTATTCGCCGGCGGCGAGCAGCATGAGCCCCAGAATTCGCCTCATCGGGTCGTGGCCTCCTTCTTCTGGCTGCTGCCGAGACCCCACCCGCGAGCGCGCTGGTGATGTTCCCACAGCCGGGCGTAGCGGCCGCCGGAGGCGACCAGTTCGGTATGGGTGCCGGATTCGGTGACCCGCCCGGATTCGAGCACCACGATCTGGTCCGCGTCGACGATCGTGGACAGCCGGTGTGCCACCACGAGCACGGTCCGGCCGCGGGTGAGCTCCGCGATTGCGTCCTGGATCGCCGCTTCGTTCTCGGGATCGGCGAACGAGGTCGCTTCGTCGAGGATCACGATGGGCGCGTCCGCGAGCAACGCCCGGGCGATGGTGATGCGCTGGCGCTGCCCGCCGGACAATCGCGCCCCGCGCTCACCGACCGGTGTGTCGTAGCCCTGAGGTAGTTCCGAGTCGATGAAATCGTGGGCTCGGGCCGCCCGCGCCGCAGCTTCGACCTCGGCGTCGGTAGCCGAGGGGCGGGCGATCCGGATATTCTCCCGCACGGTGTCGGAGAGCAGGAACGGATCCTGGAACACCATCGCCAGATGCCGGAGCAACTCCTCGGAGCCGATCCGGCGGACGTCCACCCCACCCACGAGTACCTCGCCGGAATCCACGTCCCAGAAGCGTGGGATCAGGCGAGCGACCGTCGATTTGCCGGAGCCGGACGGCCCGACCAGAGCGCAGACCGTGCCGCTCGGAATTGTCAGGTCCACACCGTCCAGCGCGGCGCGATCCGCGCCGCCGTATCCGAAACGCACGTCCCGGAACACGATCGAGCCGTCGGCGGGAGACTGCGGGTTCTCCGGTTCGGGCATCGGTTCGATATCGAGCATCTCGACGATTCGCGCGGCGCCGGCCTTGGAATCATTGATCAGATTGGACAGATTCATCAACGGCACGACCGATTCCACCGGAAGCGTACCGATCAGAATCGCCGCGACCAGCTGCGCCGGCGACATCGATCCGTTCGCGGTCAGCCAGATTCCCACCGCGGTCACGATCAGGATGGTGGGCAAGGGCGCCACTGTCAGGTTGGCGAAGATCATTGCGCTGCGATTGTTGTTCTGCCAGGCGGTGGTCGCGACATTGAACTGCCGGACCCGGTCGACGAAGCGGCGGAACGATACCGTGCCGTCGTCGAAGGTCCGCACCACCGGCATCCCCTGCACGAACTCCACCGTCGCCGCATTGATCGCTTCGTTGGCCTCGTCGTAGCGGCGGCGGGTCTCGACGTAATCCCGCAACGTCAACTGCATCCCGACGAACACCACCGGCAGGAACAACGCGACCGCCAGTAACAGCCGCCAATCCACGAACCCCAGCGCCACCAGCGCCGCGATCGGCTGCGCCACCGTGAAACCGGCCAGCGGCACGGCATCGGCCACCGCCATATGCAAGCCGCGTACATCGTCCTGCACGATCTTCTTCACGGTTCCCGACCCCAGGCACTGCGCCTCGCCCAGTGGAACCCGGCCGAGATGCGCGGCGAGATCGCTGCGCAGCCGCTGCTCGAGATCGAAGGACGCCAGGTGCGAGAGCAGGAAAGACCATGCGCGCATAGCGAATCGAACGAGAAACCCGGCGGCGGCCAGCACCAGGAACGCCACCACCGTGCCGGTTTCGGTGCCGGTCTCGAACAGCTCGCCGAGCGCGAGCGCCAGACCTACGAAACCGGCTACTCCGGCCGCGCCGCCGAACGCACCGAGCGCCATGGCGGCACCGAGCCGCCCGCGGACCGGCTCGGTCACCCGGAACAGGGCATTGCCGGGCGTCACCCCGGGTTCGGCCGCGGCTACCCGGGTTTCGCGCCCCACTTCGTCTATCTGGAGCGATGCCCCGGTATCACCCATCACGGCTCCTGTTCGTCACTTGCACGAAGCTCCCGCCATCCGCCGACGGGACGCATTCGGCATCACGGTCGGTCTGCCTGATGAGCGTCGACAGCAAGAACTCTTCTAGAAATGATTGTCATTATCGAATGATCGGGGCTCCGGCGCAACACCGCGCCGACACGGCCGCCCCCAGCGAATCCCGATCCGGCAGACGCGCGCACGCCGGACACCCACCCCGCCGAAGTGTGAACAACCGGGCGGGACGTCGACCTCGCACACCACACCACCGAAGCGCGTACCGGCAAGTGCGTGTGCAGATTGACGCCCTGTTCCCAGACCGGTTAGAGCACCACCGGATACGGCTCGGCCACCACAGTCGATAGTGGACGACCGAGAACGCCACCGGGCCCGCAAACCCCCGTGGAGGCAACCACGAACGCCGCAGGCCGTCCCCCGGACACCTCCGCAGCCACCGCCCCCCTTCCATAATTAACGAACGCGTATTTCTAGTAGCATAAGCACACCCGGTATGCCGTGTCGACGCAGCCGGACCGATCCAAGACCCGGGCCGTCACGGGAAGCCTCGACGAGGCGACCGCCGCCGCCACCGCGGGCGCCATGAAACCCCGGTTGGCCGGCGGCCGGACCCATCCCTCCTGTGGTTAGCGCACCCTGACCCACACAGTCGGCAGCCCGCTACGCACAATGGGCACTCGTGCCGAACCCCGCGCCCCGCAAACGCGGCCGACCGATTCGTCTCGACCGCGAAGCGATCCTTGCCGCCACCGACCAGATGCTCACCACCGGCGGCGCCGAATCATTCAGCATGCGACGGCTCGCCGGACGCCTCGGCGTCAGCACGGCCGCGATCTATCACCACTTCCCCACCAAAGGCGCACTGTTGTTCGCCGTTCTCAACACCCGCGCCGACAAACTCCAGCGCCCGCAACTCCCCACCGATCCACGAGACCGGCTGGCCGCGATCATCGCCTACCTCATCGACACCCTGTACGAACTCCCCTGGGTAGCCGACGTCCTCAGCACGGGCGAGACCTACGGCCGCGCGGCGATGTGGATCCTCGACGAATTCGTCTCCACTGCACAAACCCTGGGAGCCACCGACACAGAGGCGGCATACATGTACTCGGTGATGTGGCGTTACACGCTCGGCGAACTCAGCGCACGGAGAGCGGACGACGAACGCTCCGCCGCCGCCCGCCGCGGCAAACCACCGGCACATTGGACCGAATCCGCCACCCCTGAGCAGCTCGGCGACTTCCCTTCCATAGTCCGTCTGCTGCCGCAGTGGACAACCGCGATGAAAAGTTACAACTCGTCGAAGGCCATCCGCGACGTCATCGACGGCCTGGTGGCGAACCTCGGCCGGACAGACACGTCCCACTAACCGCCGCGCGGCCGCCACTACTTCCCTCCGGGCAGACCGGCCCCGGCCACACGGGCGGCTGATGCCCAACGCCCGGACAGAACGGGACTGGGGCAGTGCCGGCCGGACTCTGCCTGCCGGACAGCAACGGCCCTCGCGGTCGAGACACCGACTCATCTGCCGGGGTGTCAGGGTGGGACATCGAGACTGTCACTTCGGGGCTGGAGCAGTTGGAGAACCTCGAACCCGACGGCGGCGGCTTCTACGTGTCGGGAGACGCGAAGGTCTATCACGTCGACGGATCCGGGAAGGCACGGACCGTGCTGGAGAATCTTGCCGCGCCGGGCGGTTTGCAGCTCGATGGCCCAATTTCTCTATGTCCTCACCCGCACCGGCGGCAAGCTGTGGCAGCTGGATACCGGAACCGTTGAACTTTCACTCGTGGCCGACTTTCCCGGGAACGGCCTTCTGCGGTTGCCCGATGGAGATTTCCTGACCACATGGGTGGGTACCGAGGGCGGCCCATCGCGAGGCGTGTCGCGCTACGACCGTGAAACCGGGCGGCCACTACGTCACCGCCCACCACACTGGGGAGATCCATCGTGCAGACCCGGACACGGATGCAAGCTGCGCCATCACCACCGCATTGCCTGCCGGTTGCCCGGGACCCAGCTCGGTACGCATCGCGGCCGAGGGGGACCGGCCGGCCCTGTATGTCACGTCCTTCGGCGGCACACTTCGGCGGTTGCGTCCACCGGCTGATGTGGACCTGTCTGCGACTCAGGACTTCTGAGCGTCGCACCCCAGGGTGTCTCCAGATCAATTCTCGGACAGGCCCCGGAGCTGTCGGCGCGAACCCGCAATGCCATGTCCATGAAACGGTGTAGATTTCGCCGCCGCCGAAACAGGCGACCTCGTCCTGGCCGGCCGCCTGACGGGCTCGCCGAGGGATCCGGCGACCGTGACCCCGCCGTGAGCCCAACCGGCTCGGTGCGTGCGCACGATGATGCGGCGGCCGGGTAGAGCGCCAGGCGAGGTCGCCGTCGCGGCCCAGCACGCCGTTGCGGGTCACTGCGGCGATGAGGATCATGACCATGTACTCGTCATGCCGACGAGTACGGGGCAGCTCCTCCGGCGGTGACCGTTCTGGCCGGCCCGCCTTCGGCAAGAGGCCGGCCCCATTCTCGCCCGCATCCAACCACTATGGAAACTCCAGGTCCGGGGTCGTGCTCGGTCATTCCTCGACCATTCCACGCAGTTGAGCGTCCCGCTGTCGACCAGGTCGGCTTCTCGCCCGGCACGAAAGTCCGGGGTGGCGAATGCAGCGAGGGAGAATGCCACTCTCTTTCGGCGGTTACCGTGGTTCGGGGCAGACCGGCGGTGTCTGCCGGCCGGGGCAGGCTTCGACGTACTGTGGCCGGCGTGGCCGATTCCGATCATTCCGGGTCCGCGACGAGCTCCGCGAAGTCGGTGGCGCTCTGTCACGGTGATATTCCCGTGCTGGCCGACGAGCTCATCGCCGCGATCTTCACCGACAATCCGGAGTGGACCGACTACTCGGCGGTCGCCCGGGCGGATCTGCGAGACGGATGTCGACAGTTCCTCACCCGAGTGCTGGATCTCGTCGAGGCGGGGGGCGGCGATGCCGAGTGCGACGATGTCGCCGCGGCGATCGGCGCGCATCGGGCGGTGCAGGGTGTGCCATTGGAGGCGATGCTACGCACCTTCCGGCTGGGTGGGCGGATCATATGGGAAGCGCTGCTGGACCGGGCCGGTGCGCTCCCGGCAGCGGACTTGCGGGAAATGGGCACGACGATGTGGGCGGTCATCGACGGCATGTCCTCGTCGCTGGTCACCTCCTATCGCGGGGCGGAGCTCGACCGGGTCCGCCGCGACGAACGCCGCCGCCACGCGTTGATCGAGGATGTGCTGGCCGGGCGTGGGCGTGATGCACGGTTTGCCCAGCGCGCGTCGCGGGAACTGAACATTCCGGTCACCGGCGACTATCTCGTGGTCGCCGCCCGCGGTGATGTGCACCCCCTGCGCCTGGGCACCGAAACCGCGCTGGCAGCCCACGGATATCGCTCTGTCTGGCACGACCACGGTGATCACACCGTCGGCATCGTCGCCCTGGAACAACTCGCACCGGAGCATCTTTCCACCGTCCTGACGCCCCTCGTCCGCGGCCGCGCCGCGCTCTCCCCCACGATCACCGGAATCGCCGATATCGACACCGGCCACACCCTGGCCACTCTGGCGCTCGACACCCTCGCGGACGACGCCCGCGGTGTGGTGGTCTCGTTGCACGACCGCTACCCCGAAGCTCTGATACTCCGCTCACCCGACCTCGCGCAATTGCTGGTAGGCCGGCTGCTCGGCCCGGTTCTCGACCTCCCGGCCAAGGACGCCGACCTGATGCTCACGACGTTGCGGGTGTGGCTTGCCGAGGGCTGTTCGGCCGCGCACGCAGCCTCCGTGCTGCACTGCCACCGCAATACCGTGCTCAACCGGCTCCAGCGCATCGCGACCTTACTCGGCCGCCCGCTGGACGGACAGCGCTTCCACCTGGAACTTTCGCTCGCGCTGCTCGCGCATACGGTCGTCGATTCCGCCACCGACCGGACCGAAGCACCGGCCTACGGCAGAACCTGAATTGGGCACCGTGCCCAATTGTGCAGCGTGATTGCTGGGCACCGGGTCAATTGTTCGCCGTCTCACCACCCAGCAGACTCCAAGTCCTGACCCACACCACAAACCGGATACCGGGTCACGCATTTTCAGGATGAGGAGCACCACAAGTGCCACAATTCGATCTCTTGGTCGTCGGCGGGGGCCCCGGCGGCTACGTCGCCGCGATCCGCGGCGCCCAGCGCGGTCTGCGCGTCGCACTGGTGGAGAAGGAACGCCCCGGCGGGGTGTGCCTGAACTGGGGCTGTATACCCACCAAGGCGATGCTGCGGTCCGCGGAGGTCTTCCAGACCGCCACCTCCGCGGCGGATTTCGGGATCACGGTCACCGGCGTGCACGCGGACTTCGCCGCGGTGCGCAAGCGCAAGGACTGCATCGTCGACGAACTCACCTCCGGCGTGGCCGGACTGTTACAGGCCAACGGCGTGACCGTCATCGAAGGCCACGCCCGGTTCACCGGCCGGACCACCGTCGAGGTGTTCCAGGCAGGTCCCTCCGCGATATTCGACGGTGGTCCCCGCTATGCGGCCGCGCCGACCGGCAGCGCGATCCGCACAGTGGACGCCACCGATGTGATCATTGCGACCGGCTCGGTACCGGCACTGCTCCCGATACCGGGAGCAGACCTGCCCGGCCTCCTCACTTCCGACGGAGCCTTCGGGCTCACCGAGATACCCGAACGACTGGTGGTCGTCGGTGGTAGCGCGGTCGGCGTCGAGTGGGCCAGCCTGTTCGCCACCTTCGGTACCACAGTGTCCGTCGTCGAGATGCAGGACCGCCTGGTGCCGGCCGAGGACGCCGAGATCGGCGCCGCCCTCGAGCGATCGTTCACCGGCCGTGGAGTCACGGTACTGACCGGCTCCACGGTCACCGGAATCGAGCAGTCCACGGCCGGGCTACGGGTGACCGTCGACGGAACGCAACCGCGGGCACTCGACACCGATATCGTGCTCGTCGGCGTCGGTCGCCGCCCCAACACCGCCGCACTGGGCCTGGACGTCGCGGGAATCGCCACCGACGCGCGTGGGTTCATCCCCGTCGACGACAGAATGCGGACCGGCGTCGAGCATGTGTACGCCATCGGCGACGTCACGGGAAGAGCGCTGCTGGCGCACGTGGCTTCCCACCAAGGTCTGACGGCGGCCGATACCGTCGCGGGCCATGGCGTCGGCATCGACTACGGCGTCATCCCCGCCGCGACCTTCACCCACCCGGAGATCGCGAGTGTCGGCCTCACCGAGGACACTGCTCGCGCCGCGGGCCACGAGGTCATCACTGCGAAATTCCCCTTCGCCGCGCTCGGGCGCGCACGCTCGTTCGGCGATACCGAAGGCTTTCTGAAGATCGTCGCCGGCGGCCACCACCACGAAGTCCTCGGCGTGCACATCATCGGCCCCTCGGCCGCCGATCTGATCACCGAGGGCGCGCTCGCGATATCGCTCGAGGCGACCCTGGACGAACTCGCCCACACGATCCACGCCCATCCAACCCTCGGCGAAATCGGCATGGAAGCGGCCCTGTCCGGCCTCGGTCTGCCCGTGCACATCGCACCGTCCCGCACCCGTCGAGGAGCTTCCGTATGAGCGCCGAAACCCGCACCCGGGCCCCTCGGAATGCGTCCCGCACCGCGGTCGAGAAGCAGAAAGCAGCGACGGAGACTGCACAGAGCCCGATGGCCGGCAGTGGCTCGGTCGACTCGCGCATCGCCGCGGAGAATCCCGAGACGCTGCGTGAGCTGTATCGCGAGATGCTGTTCGTGCGCCGCTTCGAAGAGCGCACCTCGCAGAGCTACCAGCAGGCCCAGATCGGCGGCTACTGCCATCTCAACCTCGGCGAGGAGGCCACTGTCGTCGGCTTGGGCGCAGCCATGCGGCCCACCGACTATTTGTTCACCAACTATCGCGAACACGGATACGCCCTGGTCAAAGGGATCGAGCCCGGCCGGGTCATGGCCGAACTCTACGGCCGCTCGACCGGCACCTCCAAGGGCTGGGGCGGCTCGATGCATCTGTACGACACCGCGACCCGTTTGCTCGGCGGCTACGGTATCGTGGGCGGCCAGCTCCCGCCGGCCGTCGGCGCGGCCTTGGCCATCGACTACCGCGGTGACGAGGACGTGGTCGTATGCCAGATGGGTGAGGGCACCACCAATATCGGCGCATTCCACGAGTCGCTCAACATCGCCGCACTGTGGACTCTGCCGATCGTGTTTCTGGTCGTCAACAACCAGACCGGTATGGGCACCACGGTCGAGCAATCCTCCGCCGAGCCCGACCTGTGGAAACGCGCCGACTCCTACCGCATTCGCGGCGAACGTGTCGACGGCACCGATGTTCTGGCGGTCCGCGATACCGCCCGCGAACTCATCGAAACCGCGCGACGCGAACGCAAGCCGGCGCTTCTGGAAGCCGTCAGCCACCGCCTCAAGGGCCACTCCGTGGTCGACCCCGCCAGATACCGCACCACCGAAGCGGTGTCGCGGGCCCGCGACAACGACCCGGTCGCCCGGTGGCACGCAGCACTGTTGCATGCCGGCGTACTGACCGCAGAATCCGCGGCCGCCATCGAGGATTCCGTAGCCACCGGTGTCCGAGCCGCCGTCGAGTTCGCCGAGGCCGGCCCACACCCCGATCCGTCGACCCTGTTCGACTACAACTACGCCACCCCGGTGCCCGGAGACCCCCGCCGCCTGCCGGCCGACCCGCTCTTCACACACTAAGGACGACACCCGTGGCAGTTATGACCTACCGCGAAGCACTGCGCGAAACCCTGCGCGAGGAGATGCGGCGCGACGACGACATTCTCCTGCTCGGTGAGGAGATCGGAATCTTCGAGGGCTCCTACAAGATCACCGCCGGCCTCCTCGACGAGTTCGGCCCCAAACGCGTGCGCGATACCCCTATCGCCGAAGAAGGATTCGTCGGCGCCGCGATCGGGGCCGCGATGCTCGGTTTACGCCCGATCGTCGAGATCATGACGATCAACTTCTCTCTGCTGGCACTGGACCAGATCGTCAACCACGCCGCCAAGATCTACGGCATGTTCGGCGGCCAGACCAGCGTGCCGATGGTCATCCGCACCCCCGGTGGCGGCGGACAGCAACTCGGCGCCACCCACTCCCAGAACATCGAGCTCTACTACGCATTCGTGCCGGGCCTCAAAGTCGTCGCCCCCAGCACACCCGCAGACGCCCGCGCCCTGCTCACAGCGGCCATCACAGATGACGACCCCGTCCTGTTCCTGGAAAACCTCGCCCTGTACAACACCAAAGGCGAAGTACCGGAATCGGTCGCCCCCGCCCAGATCGGGCGGGCCGCGGTCACCCGCACCGGAACGGATATCACCCTGATCGGTTACTCCCGCATGGCCACCGTCTGCACCGCGGTCGCGGAAAGGCTTGCGGGCGAAGGGATATCGGCCGAAGTCATCGACCTGCGCAGCCTGCGCCCCCTCGACCGGGACACCCTCGTTGCCTCCGTCCGCAAAACCGGCTGCGCGGTGATCGGCGAAGACGACTGGCTCACTTACGGCATCGGCGCGGAAATCGCGGCCTCGATCTCCGACGGCGCCTTCGACTACCTCGACGCCCCGGTACGGCGAGTGGCCATGGCCGAAGTGCCGCTGCCCTACGCCAAACCCCTCGAAACCCTCGCCTTGCCTTCGGTCGACTCCCTCTACACCGCGGCCTCGCAAACCCTGGCCGCCGTCGGCACGCGCCGCTGACCCCCGGAGAACCTTCATGCCCGAAATCGTCATGCCCCGCCTGTCGGACACCATGGAAGACGGAGTCGTCGCCGCCTGGCTCAAACAAGTCGGTGACCCCGTCATCCGCGGTGAGATCGTGGCCGAAATCGAAACCGACAAAGCACTCATGGAACTCGAAGCCTACGAGGACGGCGTCCTGGAACAGATCCTCGCCGAAACCGGCACGCGCGTACCGATCGGTGAACCGATCGCAATCGTCGGCGACGGCAGCGCCGGCGCGGCTGCCACCGCACCGGCCGGCTCGGGACAGCGCGCGGCCGGTGCCGCCGGAGACGACGCGCCCGAGGCGGCACCCGCCCGTGAACGTCCGTCCCCCGCACCGACCGGCGCGGCCGGTGACACCACGCGCATCACGCCCGCCGATACCGGCCGGCGGCAGAAATCCTCCCCGCTCGCACGTAGAGTCGCCCGCGAACTCGGCGTGCATCTCGCCGCGGTCACCGGTACCGGACCCGGCGGGCGCATCACCCGCCGCGATGTTGAATCAGCACACGACACCACCGCATCCGGCACCACCCGGGAGCCCGCCGTCGCCGGAACACCGGCGCCCGTCGCCCCCGACCCGCACACGGGCGACCACGACGAGATCCCGCTGACCAGCATTCAGAAGGTGTCCGCCGCACGGCTGGCGGAAAGCAAACAGCAGGCACCGCATATCTACCTCACCACCGCCATCGACGTCACCGACCTGTTCACCTTCCGCACCCGGCTCAACGACACCCTCACCGCCGCGGGGAACGGGAAAGTCAGCGTCAACGACCTATTGGTCAAAGCCGTCGCACTGACACTACGGGCGAACCCGGCCATCAACGTCTCCTTCGCCGAAGACGCACTGCGGCAGCACCGCAGCATCCACCTGGGTATCGCGGTCGCCACCCCCGCAGGCTTGCTTGTCCCGGTCGTGCACGACGCCGACCGCAAATCCATCTCCGTCATCGCTGCCGAGACCCGCGACAAGGCCGAACGCGCACGCAACCGCAAACTCCGCACCGACGAGATGGCCGGCGGCACCTTCACCATCTCCAACCTCGGCATGTACGGCATCGAACACTTCAGCGCCGTCATCAATCCCCCGGAATCCGCCATCCTCGCCATCGGCGCCGCCACCGACGAACTACGGCTGGCCGGCGATAAGGTGGTGAGCCGGAAAGTGCTGCGGCTTACGATGTCCGCCGATCACCGAGCCATCGACGGCGCCGGCGCCGCACAATTCCTGGCCCAGCTCAAGAGCCTGGTCGAAACCCCCCTGCGGATCCTGACCTGACTCCCCACCATGACCGGCCTGTCCGGTGACATGACCGTGCGGCACCCGTACTCTGCGTCCACATAGCGGTTCGCAACAGGAGCAGCCGGCCATCTCACCATCACAAAGGGGTACGTGGGTAGCGACCCAGAGCAGCGCTCGCCCGCACCGACTGCGAACGGAAGGCATACCACGACCACCTGGTCGCGCTCGCCGCGCTCGCGCGAACAGCACGACCGCACTGCGGAGAGAAGCGCCACCGCCGCAGGAACACCGAGCGGAGTCCACGGAACTACTCGAGGCAGGCAAGGCCGGCCGGCCTCTCCCCAGAGCAGACCCGGGCCACCGGCGCCACCGCTCCCCCGGGCGAACAGCGTGTCTACCGGGCACGTGTGCGGTTGACGTAAAAGGGCCACTGCGGCAAGCTCCTTCGTGAATTGCTGCTGGAATGCCGGGCGATGCCTGCGACCCGCATGATGCGCCGGAGGGGACAGTCGATGAGTGCGGAGAACGGCGACCGGGTGCTGCTGATCAGGGACGTCGTCCGGGACGTCATCACCGATATCGCTCCAGACGAGTTGCCCTTCGTCGACCGGTTGCGGCAACTGGACGACGAGCGGGTCGTTAACGGCATTCAGGACGGTAATGACGAGCTGTTCAACGGATCGATGTCCAAGGGCCTGTCCGCCCGCGCCGCATACGACGCACTCGTCGCCCGTCTGAACGCACTCGACGTACTCGGCGAAGACCGCTGATTACTCGATATCGCTGCGGCCGGACATCAGCCGACCGCTCTCGGTTGCGCGCCGGCGCCTCGTATGTTCGAGCGTGTTCACATTCCCGTACGGCGATCGCGGCGCGTAGAACCCGTGGTCGGCACGCGACCGGCGGTCTTCCCACATTCGGCAACGCGAGCGGTGGCAGCGGGGGCAGTTATACGCGAGTCTGATGCGGCAGTCGCCCGACCTGAACACTGCCCGGCGGCAGTGCCGCAGACAGGAGTCGCACATGAGTACGAGCCGAGAACAAACGGTCGCCGCCCCAGCGGATTTCCTGACTGCTTACCCCGACTACGAGACCACTGGTGCCTTGGATCTGCTGCGCAGCACCGAGTACCGGTACTTGGACGATGGTGGTGTGGTGTATCTCGACTTCGCCGGCGCCGGGCTCGCCGCGACCGCTCAGCACCGGGCCCACGAAGCCCGGCTGGCCGGACAGTGTTTCGGGAACCCGCATTCGGAGAATCCGACGTCGCGGGCGGCGACCGATTCGGTCGAGCAGGCCCGCCGCGCGGTACTGGCGCATCTCAATGCCGACCCCGCGGAGTACTGTGCGATCTTCACCGCCAATGCCTCCGCGGCCTGCCGGCTGGTGGGCGAGGCGTATCCGTTCACCCGTGGGGCGCGATATGTTGTGGCCGCCGATAATCACAACTCCGTGATCGGTATCCGCGAATTCGCCCGGGCACGCGGTGGACGGGTGGTGTACGCGCCCATCGACACGCCCGACCTGCGCACGACCGACGAAGCGGTCGACGCGGCGCTGGGTTCTCGCCGCATTACCACCACCGGGCGCCGTGGATTGTTCGCGTATCCGGCGCAGAGCAATTTCACGGGCGTACAGCACCCCCTGGACTGGGTGGAACTCGCGCAGCGGCGCGGCTACGACGTACTACTGGACGCCGCCGCCTACCTCCCGGCCAACGCCCTCGACCTGAGCGTGGTGAAGCCGGATTTCGTCCCGATCAGCTGGTACAAGCTGTTCGGCTACCCCACCGGCATCGGTTGTCTCGTCGCGCGCCGGTCGGCACTGGCCCGGCTGCGCCGGCCGTGGTTCGCGGGCGGCACCATCGCCGCGGCGAGCCTGCAAGGCAATTGGCACGTTGCGGCCGACGACGAGTCGGCATTCGAGGACGGGACACTGAACTTCCTGTCCATCCCGGACGTCACCTTCGGTCTCGATTGGCTGCGCGAGATCGGCCTCGACACCGTGCGTCGCCGTGTCACCTGCCTCACCGGCCGGCTGCTGGACCGGCTGAGCTCGTTACGCCACGACAACGGGGCGCCGATGATCCGCATCTACGGTCCGGTGGACACCGCGCGCCGCGGGGGCACCGTCACGTTCAACTTCCTCGACCCGGACGGCGTCGTCATCGATGAGCGCCTGATCGCCGCCGAGTCGGCGGCGGCCGGAATCTCCCTGCGTACCGGCTGCTTCTGTAATCCAGGGGCAGGTGAGGCCGCTTTCGGGATCAGCCTGCCGGTGCTGAGCCGCCTGTTCCGGACGCGCATGGCCACCATGGACGAATATATCGCGGCACTGGGTCTGCCCAGCGGTGGGGCGATCCGGGTCTCCTTCGGCCCGGTCTCCGATTTCGCGGACCTACAGTACTTTCTGCGGTTCGCAGAGAACACCTACCGCAACCGCCCCGCCACGCAACAAGGACTGCGGCCACGGGAACGCTGCTGACCGGGTCGTACGCTCGGGCCGGCTGCGTCGCGTCGTCTGCCGGGCCCCGAGGCCGGGACCGGCCCGGCGGTTTTCGTCCGGCCGGGCCGCACTGACCTACTGGTCCTCGACGACCCGGGTCCCGTCTGCGAAGCGATCGTGCCAGCCCTGTTTGGTGGGGCTGGAGCTGACGGTCACCGCAATGCCCAGGGCGGCGAAGAACCACAGCACGCCGCCGATACACGGGACGAGATTGAGCAGCATGTAGGAGTTGCGGAACGCGGATTCCTTCAGGCTGGGCCCGGCTGTCCCGCCTGCCCCTTCGACATGCAGCCCGAGCAGCTTCTTGCCGGGCGTGGCCCCTGTGGTGACCTCGAACCCGACGAAGTACAGGAAGCCGAATCCCGCGCCGGGCAGAATGGAGACCCATTCGGGGATCCCGGTGGATTTGTTCAGTAGCCAGAACAGGATTGCCCCGACAAGGCCGGCGACGATCCAGTCGATGAATCGGGCGCCGGCGCGCTTACCCAGACCAGCGGGGGTGACCCCCACCGGAGTTCCGAGTCGGGGATCGTATCCGTCTGTGCTCATTCCTTCTTCCTTGTAATAGTGACCGCACGTGATCGGCAGGGCCGGTTCCGCCGGCCAGGTGGCCGGTCGCGCTACTTGCGACCGGGGGCCCAGCGCATACCCCACCGGTAGGCACGGTCGAGGTCGGCCTGGCCGCCATCGATGTATTCGACCTCACGCCCCACGGTCAGGCCGCGGCCCGTATTCGTCAGCAGTGCGACCGCGCAGATTCGTGCCCCGTCGACCGCGGAATCCAAGCGGACCTCGATCTGCGGTCCGGCTGTCGGGTACATGGTGACGACACCGTCGACCGCCGCCCAGTTCGCGGCGCCTTCGTAGATCATGGCGAAGACCAGGATCCGGCGGAAGGCGCCGGGATCGGCGAGGTTGATATGCAGATTCTCCCCGCCGGTCACGGCACCGGTGCGGTCGTCACGATCCAGGGCGATGAACGGGGGACTGTTCAGATCGCCGTAACTGTTGCCCAATGCCTGGACGACTCCCTTGGAGCCGTCGGCGAGTTCGTACAGGCAGCCGAGGTCCAGGTCGATACCGCCGCTCGCGCCGAGTAGTTTCGCGAAGAAGCCCGGCTTCCCGGCCGGCCCCGGATCGGTCCAGTTCAGGTTCACCCGCATGACGCCTTGGTGCTCGCCACCTTTGGAGAGGTCGACGCTGCGATCGTTCTTGGTGAGTGTCAGCTTCTTCGGGGCGGCTGCCCGGTGCACATCACCCGCCGTGGACGGCGCCTGAGGCTTGGTGTAGTCGATACCCATCAGCTGTGCTCCCGATCGAGGGCGAGGTCAGACGTTCACGCCGTAGTCGCGGGCGATACCGGCCAGCCCGGAGGCATACCCTTGGCCGATGGCGCGGAACTTCCACTCCGCACCGTGGCGGTAGAGTTCCCCGAACACCATCGCGGTTTCGGTCGAGGCATCTTCGGTCAGGTCGTAGCGGGCCAGTTCCGAACCCGTCGTCCGATCCACGACCCGGATGAACGCATTGCGGACCTGCCCGAACGACTGCTGCCGCGCATTCGCGTCATGGATCGAAACGGGAAAGAAGATGCTGGTGATCGTGGGCGGAGTGGCGGCCAGGTCGACATTGATCACCTCGTCGTCGCCGTCACCCTCACCGGTGAGGTTGTCGCCGGTGTGCTCGATGCTGCCCTCGGGCGAACGCAGGTTGTTGTAGAACACGAAATGCCGATCGGAAAGGACCTTCTGATCCGGCCCGGTCGCCATGGCGCTGGCATCGAGGTCGAACTCGGCACCCGTGGTCGACCGCACATCCCAGCCCAGGCCGACCGCCACCGCGGTCAGATGCGGTGCCTGTTTCGACAGCGATACATTGCCACCCTTTGCCAGGGTTACGCCCATCCTGTTGCACTCCTTCTCATGGTGAACGGCCGCGGCCATGGTGCCCGGCGAATGCTTAAGCCAGCATTAACGGCAGTTCGGTGCGGCGGCGCAGCACCGGACCGCTGCGGCCGGGGTGCGCGAACAGCACGGTTGAGGCAGTCTCATGCCGTCGATTCATACTGGGTGCCGTGCGCATACTGGTGGTCGACGACGAGAGCCGCTTCGCCGACGGGCTGAGGCGGGGGCTCGAGGCGGAGGGTTTCGCCGTCGACCTTGCCTACACCGCGACCGACGGCCTGTGGCGGGCGCGTGAGGTGCGCTACGACGCGCTCATTCTGGACGTGATGATGCCGGGCATGAGCGGATACGCGGTGTGCCGGATCCTGCGGGACGAGGGAAACTGGACACCGATCCTCATGCTCACCGCGAAGGACGGGGAATGGGATCAGGTCGAAGGCCTCGATACCGGCGCCGACGACTATGTCATCAAGCCCGCCGACTTCCCGGTGCTGGTCGCCCGGCTACGCGCATTGATCCGCCGCGGCCGCCCGGAACGCCCGACCTCTCTGCGGGTGGGCAGCCTGAGTCTCGACCCGGCCACCCGCGAGGTCCGGCGCGGTGACACTCCGGTGCGGTTGACCGCCCGGGAATTCGCCATACTGGCGTTCTTCGCCCGCGAACCCGGCGTCATCCGCTCCAAGAGCGATATTCTGGCCGGAGTCTGGCACGGCGAATTCGACGGCGACTCCAATATCGTCGAGGTCTATATCGCGCACCTGCGAGCCAAGATAGACAAACCGTTCGGTCTCGACACTATCCGCACGATCCGCGGCGCGGGCTATCGGCTGATGGCCGATGACTAGCCTGCGCCTGCCGTCGCTGCGGGTACGGATCACAGTGACGACCACGGTCATCGTACTGGCGGTTCTGGCCTGCGGTGCGGTGAGTTTTCTGGCGTTGTTCCGCCATACCCTGATCACAGGACAGTCGAAGTCCGCAGATATCCAGGCAGCGCAGATCGCCGCGGACGCGCAGCACCGGCTCGAAAACGCCGCAGACCCGGTATTGCTTCCGGTGTCGGAAGTCGACGATGTGATCATTCAGCTCCAGCAGGACGGTCGCGTGATCGCCACCTCCGAAGGGGATTCCGCCGGGCCGGCCCTGCCCGTACCGGGCGCCGAACGCTTCTTCGTCGGCGAGGACAGCTACGTCGTGCAATCGGCGCCGGTCCCAGTGGCCTCGGGAGCGGTGCAATCCGTTGTCGTCGCACGCTCACTGGAGGACGCCGACAGCGCGGTGCGATCGGCGGCTCTCCTCCTGGCCGCCGCGGTGCCCACCGTCAGCGCGTTCGTCGCCGCACTGATGTGGGCGGTTGTCGGCCGCTCGCTGCGGCCGGTCGAGCGCATACGGCTCGATGCCGAATCCATCGGCGCGGATCTTTCCCGGCGCGTGGATCCCCCCGCCGGGAAAGACGAGGTCGCACGGCTGGCCGCAACCATGAACCGGATGCTCGACCGGCTCGAGTCCTCGCACCGGGCCCAGCAACGGTTCGTCTCCGACGCCTCCCACGAACTGCGCTCGCCCGTGGCCGCCATCCGTCAGCACGCGCAGGTCGCGTTGCACCATCCCGGGGCGACCGATCTGGCATCGCTGGCCGGGGTCGTCGAGAGCGAGGCCGCCCGACTACACGATCTGGTGGACGATCTGTTGCTGCTGGCACGTCTCGGGGAAGGCCCCGGCTACGACCGCAGCGAAGTCGATCTCGACGATATAGTCCTCGCCGAAGCGACCCGGTTGCGCCAACTCGGTGTCACCGTCGATATCGCGGCCGTGGGACCGGCCCGGGTGCTCGCCGACGAAGGACTACTGGCCAGAGCGGTTCGCAATGCCACCGATAATGCGCGCCGCCACGCCCGCAGCCGCATCGACTTCACCCTGCGCTGCGCGAACGGACAGGTTGTCCTCTGGGTCGACGACGACGGCGACGGTGTCCCGGAGTCGGACCGTGACCGGCTGTTCCGCCGTTTCGAACGCAGCGACGACAACCGCAGCCGCGCCCACGGCGGCGCCGGTCTGGGGCTTGCCATCATCGCCGAGGCCGCCCGTCACACCGGCGGCAGCGCGCGACTGTCCAGCTCACCCCGCGGCGGAGCCCGCCTCGAGATCAACCTGCCCGAACACACCGGCGACTGCGGCTACTGCCGAACCCCCGCATCGTAGGCGACTGCGGAAGCGAAGGATGATCATCGGAGGACGACACCTGCAGACACGGCCGGAAATCCTTTCGCCGACGCCGAGAACCGGGCTCCGCTCCGGATACAAGCGGGCGGATGACCAGAGTGTTCGGGAGTTCCACCCTGAAGTCTCCGGTTCCGAAATGTATCGGGCAGCGGCACACCACTTTTCGGGATGCAACCCCGGCCGGACTCCGCGCTCCGGTTGACCGGCAACGCAACGAATCGCTGGGTGTCTCCCTCCGGATTCGTCGACGGTCGGCCGGGCAGATCATGGATACCCCCGGGTGAAGAAGTACCACCCGCCGTCGCCGCGGAACTGCTGAGCGCGATACCGCCCCCGAGCACGGTTCCATCCCACCGGCCGATCGACATCGAGTCCGCCCTTCGGTTTTCAGAGTGGCAGGCCGCCGGTAGCGCGGTGGCAGCTGCTACTGTGCCGACCTCGATTCATTCGTGGCCGGATATCGTTGCCGGTGTTGTCACGTCATGTCTTGCCGGCCCACGAACCCGCCCGGACAGCCGGGTCAAGAGCGCTGCGGTCACGATTATCACGAGCGTTCCCGTGGTCACAGCGGCGATCGTGGTCAGTGTGCCGGAAGGATCGATCAGCACCATGAGGACCATGGCGGCGGTGTGGCCGATCAGGGCGCCACCGACCAGCCAGATCTGATGCCGGTCAGTCCAGTCCGAAGATCTGGACCATCGGTGGATCAGAATCGAGACTGCCACCGCCACCGTGGCAGCGGCCGTCATCGAGAGATAGACCAACGCGCCGTCACCGAGCGCTGGACCTTCCGGCGGATTACCCCGCGGAAACAGCAGGCACAAGAAGACCAACGTTGCCACCCCGGCGACCGGGCCCACCACAATCACGGCGGGCGTCCGGTGAGTGCCGGATGCCCGCGTGAGTGGGCCGGATCGAGGAAGGCGCCCCGGGAGGACCCGCAGTGCGACGAACGACAGGATGACCATGACGATCACAAGTCCGATCGAAAACCCTATCGGCGCTCGATAGCCGGGATCTTCGGTGGCAGAGAACGTCACTCGCGCCAGAGCGAGGCCGGCGAGCGCGGTGAGCGAGATACCCACGAGACCACGCCGGCGCAGATAGGAGCGCCGTTTCAGTTCAGGGAAGAGCAGATCGGTGATCACGATGGGAATCATCACGCTGAACACGATGTGGTAGCCGGCCTGGGTTTCCCAATAAGTCGCGTTGAAACCGAGTAGCCGCAGGCCCCATTCGTCGGCGTTGTACATCGTTGTACTGGTCAGCGCCTGTAGACCGAAGCCGTCCTCGGCGAGTTCGTACACCAGCCCCATCACGATCACACTCGGCCAACCGCCACCGGCACGGACCACCAGCTCGCGCACGAGCAGGACCCCCGCCCCGTACATCGGGATGAGTACCGGAAAAACCAGCCACATGATCGGCATACCCACTGCCGAGAACGTCAATTCGCCGCAGACCGGCGCCAACAGGAGCAGCGTCCACGCCGCCTTACCACGACGCCGCGGCGCCGGAGCAACTACTGATCGTTCCACGTACTCAACTCCCCGGAGAGTTTTACTCAGCTGAGTAAAACTCTAGGCTGCGTTCAGCCACAAGGCAAGATGGTGCCGAGAGGGAGAGGACGCCAATGACCGGGACAACACACGACCAATCGTCGGCGACGCGGTCGAGACGGGCGCAGATCATCGAGGCGACAATCGAATCGATTGCCGAATTCGGTTACGCGCGAACGACATTCGCCAAGATAGCCACCCGCGGCGGATTGAGCAGCACCCGGCTCATCTCTTACCATTTCGCGAGCAAGCGCGATTTGATGGACGCGGTCATCGACGATATCTACCGGTCGATCGATCAGTTCCTGTTCGACCGTATGGCCATCGATCCGGCCACTCGGCCGATCTCGCAGCGGCCGGATCGGCCCGAGAACCCGGAATCTGCGGCAGCGGAGTTGCGTGCATACATCACCGGCGTGGTCGCCTACATCGACAAACACCGGTCGCGGATGCGAGCACTCCAATCGATCTTCGCCGCCGAACACGACGAGATGCCCAACCCGGCAGTGACCCAGGCCGATCCACACGGTGTGGTGATGAGCAACCTGCAGAACATCCTGCGACGCGGCCGGCGCGACGGCGAGTTCCGCGATTTCGACCCGGTGGTGATCGCGACGATGATCCAGCGCCCCCTGGAAGCACTCCCACTCTTGCTGGCCGGTCGGACGCGGATCGACCTCGACAAATACGCCGCAGAACTCGCCACCGCCGTCGATCTCGCCACCCGGAATCCGGAACACCGGTGAAGGCCGGGATCGGAACGGATAGCAGTACAGTTCCCGTCCCGGGGCTTATGGTCGGTCTGCCGTTCTTCTTCGGTTCGAGTGCTCACCGCCGGGGTTCACGGCCTCCCTCCGTCTGTCGCCGGCCGGTGCCGGGCTGACGCCGGACGCGGATCTCGCCGGATTCAGGCGGCGCGGCGAGGCCGGGGAACGTTCACGCCGTCCATGACCTCCGTCCACCACTGGTGTAGCGGACTGGGGTCGGGCCAGTGCACATCGGCGGCGAAGTCGTCGACTGCCGTACCGCCCCCGGGGGCGGTGGTGCGGCGCCGGACGGCTGCGGGCCCCGGGCCGGGGGGTGCGACCGGCGTCGGCGTCGTGGGCTGTGACCCCTGCTTGTTCGACACGGTCGGCGCGGACGGAATGGAGGCCGACGCGATCGAGATCAGGCGGGAAGCGGGCATGGTCATGGCGTCGTTCCTCTCTCGAACCATGATCGGGGGAACTACTTTTCAGGCAAGCCCGGGTGGGCCCGGAGGCCGAATGCCGACCGGGCCCACCCGTCGCCGGATGGAGTGGGGAGAATTGAAGAACTCAGGACCGGCCGGGCGGAACGACTCGGCCCGACGTGCCACGTGCGGTGGCGGTGCCGGCGCGCCGCGGCGGGCGCGTCGTCGGCGTCGGTGCAATCCCCGCGGGCCCGGTGCATTCCCTTGCCCCGTGGCCGGTCCTGCTGCGTACGAGGGACGGATATCACCTCCCTTAATGCCTACTTGTCGGGATGCGCGGGACCTGCGGTACTCGGGCGGGCCGCGGGCGCGTGCCCGGACCCGCGCCGGCCGCCGACCCCGCAGCCGGGGAGCGGGAGGCCTGAAGTCGACGGCCCGCCGCCGTGGGGCGACGGTCGTACGCAGCCCCGGTATCCACCGGACCCGGGCCGCGCACAGCGCCTCGTCGACTTCCGCGAACAGCTCCTCGACGTCGGGATCGAGTTCGATCAGCCGCGCCTCCACGCCCGATAGCCTGTTGTTCCTGATGCCGTTCGGTGCGTACATGGTCGGCCTCCGTGCCGGCGCCGACCCGGAAGGTCAGGCGGTGAGTGCCTGACGCTCGTGGTCGTGGCGCGCGATCTCGATCTTGCGGGGCTTGGCCTGCTCCGAGACCGGGATCACCAGGCGCAGCACGCCGTCGCGGTAATCGGCGCGGATCGCGTCGGTATCGAGGTTCTCCCCCAGGAACAGCTGCCGGCTGAACACACCGCGCGGGCGCTCGGCCGCCAGCATCGAACGATCGGCATCCAGTTCCGGGCGCGATGCCCGCACGGTCACCACATTGCGTTCGACGTCCAGGTCCAGGGAGTCCGGGTCGATGCCGGGCAGATCCAGCTCGACGAAGAAGTCGTCGCCCTCACGCCAGGCATCCATCGGCATTGCCGCCGGCCGCGCCGGTGTGCCGAAAACCTGCTGGGTCAGACGATCCAGATCACGGAAGGGATCGGTGCGCATCAACATGGTCGCCACCTCCAGTTCACTCCTTCACTGTCGAAGAGAAACCAGATAATCTATGTCAACTGACACATATCATTTATTAGCACTCGATGCAGTCGAGTGCAAGTGGTACGGCAAAATAAATGACGAGAGGATGGTGAGGACCAGTGAAAAACGCGGGTGACCAGGGCCGCCACCGGCCCGGAGACGGGCAGGGCGTGTACGCGATATCGGTGGCCGCGGAACTGGCCGGCGTCGGGGTCCAGACGCTGCGCCTCTACGAGCGACACGGGTTGGTCACCCCGGAGCGAAGCTCCGGCGGCACCCGCCGCTACAGCCACGACGATCTGGCACGGCTACACCGCATCGCCGAACTGAACGGCCAAGGCATCCCGCTCACCGCGGTCGGACGCATCCTCGAACTCGAAGACGCCAACGCCACACTCCGCGACGCCAACGCGGCGCTGACCACCGAACGTGACCGGCTCCGCGACCGCAGGCCGCCACCACCCGGGCGTACATAATCGCCCGCGGCCGATCACTCGCCGAACGGCACCGGCACCGGGGGACCGTGGTCACCAGCCGACCCCAGGTGGCAGGCCGGGCCGATATCGCCACGTGATCACGCCCGGTACCCCGATAACAGCCGAATCGCCCGGCAGGAACGTTTCGATCAAACCGTTGGCGGCTCCGGCGCGATCACCTAATCTCCCCGATGCAGGCCGACGGAATCCTTCTCTTCGGTCTGAGCATCACGCCAGTCATTGCATATCGACCCCATGCGAGTGCCTATGAACCCGACTGTTGACGATTCACCGATTCCGTCCACCTCCGCGTCCACACCGGCGAACTCCCGACTTCCCGGTGACCAGCTGAGCTTCCGCACCCGCCACCGCGGCGAAGCCGTCATCTTGTCGGCGCGTGGCAGAGCCGACGCAGCCACGGTGCCGCTGTGGCGCACCGAAGTCCGCGAAGCCGTCGAAGAGGCAGTGCGCACCGGCTCCGCCGTGATCATCGACGCCGGCGGGCTCGAATTCCTGTCCCGGCACACCGTGGCCGCCCTGGCCCGAGACGCGCGCCGCTACCGGCAAAACGGCACCGAAATCGTCCTGGTCACCACAGATCTGGGCATCGCCCACCTCGCTGCCGGCGACGCCCGGACCGTAGACCTGCCAGTCCGCTCGACTGTGGTCAGCGCACTGACCGCAATCCGCCTGCGCAAAAGAGCTACATACGCCACCAGCCGGCCGAGCCCGCATCGCACACCACAGATCACCCCGGAGCAGCACGGGGCCCCGCACAGCGGACGTACACATTATCTGCCCGGCGAAATAATTCCCGGTCGCGGCGATCTCCGCCCCACGGTGGTCGCCACGCCGCTACCGCGTCTCCGATAGCCCCGCCGCAACCAGCCGCCAACGCCATGGCCATCGAACTCGGCAGCCGTGAGCCGGAATTCGGGGAGGGTGCCGGGCCCGAGGGCCGCCGATCATTCGGTCCGCATATTCCGCCGTCCGGCGGACACCTGTCCCTCCGCGAAACGGGCTGGACGTCCGAACTCAGTCGGCACGCTCGCCCGAGTCCGGAGGAGTGGTATTCGCTGCGGCGAGCAGAGCATCGAGTTGCTCCGATGCCATCCCGAACAAAGCGAGCCGGTTCAATGGGATGGAGGCGATCATGCGCATCATGTCCACACCGAGCGCGTCACCACTGCCCATACTGTCGGCCATCTCGCCGAACACCGCACTCAGCGCGGCGGCGGCGCGCGGGTCGGCCATCGCCTCGCCGAGCGTCGAGTCGAGGGTGATCGGTATCCGCAGTGTGTCGCCCGCCAGGTCGATATCGATGTCGGCGCGCAGATCCCGGCTGGAGGCGCCGGCCCAGACCCGGTACGTGCCCGGCTCGAGCACCCACCGGCCGATGCGGGTTTCCCAGTAGGCAAGGTCCTCCCGCAGTACGTCGATCGTGACCTGTTCACTCGCACCGGGTGCCAGCTCGCCGGTGACCGCGGTGCCGGTCAGCGCACGAACCGGGCGCTGCACGGCCGAGTCCGGAACCCCGGTGTAGATCTGCACGACCTCACGGCCCGGCCGGGTGCCGGTGTTGGTCACGGTGAGCCGCACGGTGAAGCCGTCACCCGCCGGTCCCGCCGAGAGCCCGGAATAGCCGAAACCGGTGTAGGACAGACCGTGTCCGAACGGGTAGCAGACGTCCAGGTCGCGGGCGTCGTACCAGCGGTAGCCGACGAAGAGGCCCTCGCCGTAGCGCACATGCGAGTTCTCGCCGGGGAAGTTCAGGTAGGCGGGGGTGTCCTGCAGACGTACCGGGACCGTCTCGGCCAGCCGGCCCGACGGGTTCACCACACCGAACAGCACATCGGCGAGCGCACCCCCACCGGCCTGGCCGAGCAGTGCCCCGTCCAGCACCGCAGGTGCCAGGCGGGCGACCGGCTCCAGTCGCAGCACGCCGCCGTGCGCGAGCACTACCACCGTGTCCGGCTGCTCGCGCGCGACCGCGGCGAGGAGTTCCAGCTGTTCGGCGGGAAGCTCCAGGTGGTCGCGGTCGAAGCCCTCGGATTCCTGGTCGGCAGCCAAGCCCAGGAATACGACCGCCACCTCGGCATCGCGGGCCGCTGCAACGGCCTCGTCGCGGAGGTCCGCGGGGTCGGCGTCGCCGGTCGTGACCGTGAAGCCGGGGTGGTAGGTCACGGTATCGCCGCCGAGAGCTCGGATCTCGGCGAGCGGGGAGTCGATGCGGGTCGCGGTGACGTGGGAGCTGCCCCCGCCCTGATAGCGGGGTTCGGCGGCAAAGGGTCCGATCACCGCGATATTGCGTCCGGGAGTCAGCGGCAGCAGGTCGCGATCGTTCTGCAACAGGACCACGCAGCGGGCCGCGGCCTCGCGGGCGAGGCGGTGGTGAGTGTCGGCGAGACCACCGGAAACACCGGAGCCGGTGTTCTCCTCCGAGTGCGCGCCCGGGTCCGTCTGCTCGGACGCTGCGGCCGTTCCGCCCGGCTCGTCCACGGTCCGAGTACGCGCTTGGTGAATTCGTTCGGCCAGCCCGGCCACGTTCGTGGCAGCGGCGGTCACCGCGGCCTCGTCCAGGGCGCCCGCCTCGACCGCGGCGACCACCCGATCGTCGCCGGCACCGGGCCCGCCGGGCATCGCGAGGTCCAGTCCGGCCGCCACCGAGGCGGGGCGGTCGACCACTGCACCCCAGTCGCTCACGACGACACCGTCGAAACCCCACTCCCCGCGCAGCAGATCGGTGAGCAACCAGCGGTTCTGCGCGGCCGACACGCCGTTGATGCGATTGTAGGAGCACATGACCGTCCACGGCCGCGCGGTGCGCACGATATGCGAGAAGGCGCGCAGGTAGATTTCACGCAGCGGGCGCGGATCGATATCGGAGCTGGCGCGCATCCGGTCGTGTTCGGCGTTGTTGGCCGCAAAATGCTTGAGTGAGGCACCGACTCCTGCGCTCTGCACGCCACCGACCCAGGCTGCACCGAGCCGGCCGGTGAGCAGCGGATCCTCCGAGTAGTACTCGAAGTTCCGGCCGCCGCGCGGATCACGTTTGATGTTCACACCGGGCCCGAGCAGCACGTCCACCCCCAGGACCCGCGCCTCCCGGCCCAGCGCTTCACCGACCCGGCGCACCAGCCCCGGATCCCAGCTGTTCGCCAACCCGACCGCGGGCGGGAAGCAGGTGGCGGGCTCACTGCCCGCCAGTCCGAGGTGGTCGGTCGCGCCGGTCTGGCGGCGCACTCCGTGCGGACCGTCGGTCAGCGTCAACGCGGGAACGGGGCCGATCGCCCGGGATGTCCAGAAGTCGGCGCCGCTACCGAGGGCGGCCTTCTCGGCGAGGGACAGCTGGGACAGATCGGTACGGCTCGTCATCGAGACTCCTCCGGTCGGATACCGAAAACAGTACGCCATTCGGTTTTATCGGCAAAGAGGCGCCCGGTACAGTCACGCCGTGGCGCGACGTGGCTCGTATTCGAAAGGGGTCGCCAAGCGGGAGGAGATCCTGGAGGCGGCGTTGGCGATTGTCGCGCGCGTCGGCTACGGCCGTACCACCGTCCGAGAACTCGCCGACGCGGTCGGCCTCAGCCAGACCGGGCTGCTGCATTACTTCGGCAGCAAAGAGGATCTCTTCACCGCCATCCTCGCCCGCCGCGATGCCACCGACCGGCTCGCATTCGCTCCACCCGCCGATCCCACTCCTGATATCCCCGGCAGCTTGATGCAGGTACTGCGGCACAATGCCGACGTTCCCGGGCTGGTCGAGCTCTACACCCGTTTCGCCGGCGAGGCCGCCCGACCGGAACACCGCGCGCACACCTACTTCCGCGACCGCTACCACGATATCCGCCGCCTCGCCGCCGAGGGCGTCGCCGAGCTGCAGCGCGACGGCCGGCTCCCCGCCCACCTCGACCCGCAGCGCTTCGCCGTCCTCACCGTCGCCCTCATGGACGGCCTGCAAATGCAATGGCTCTACGACCCCGAGATCGATATGGCCGACCACGTCGCCTACCTCTGGGAACTCCTCTCGGCCCCCGCGCCGCCGAGCACGGGATGAAACCCGGATGGTCGTGCGACGTCATCTGACGTGGCGTCGTACTACCCGCAAGAGTATTGCCCGGATTCGACGGCGGCGGCCGCCGCACCTGTCGCGGGCCGAGGCGGGGCAGCCGCTGCCGGGCCGGCCGCCGAACTCTACCGATCCGAGGTCCCAGCGACCGCCCGCGATACTTAGGATAGGTTTACTTGTGCTAGCGTTCGCCTGCTTCCTCGGTACGGGTTGTGGTTGTCGGCCTCACAGTGATCGCGCGGGGCGATATCCGGTTTCCGAGGAGTAGAAAGACGTGAGGAACATGAGAGTTTCCATGGGCCGAATCGGGCTCCTGGCCGTAACCGCCGTGCTGGCGAGCACACTCGTGGCCTGCGGGCAATCCGAGCCGGTCGCCGACCTCGACAACGTATCCGGCGGCGAGGGCAGCACCGTCTACCCCGTCGTACTCGACAACTGCGGTGAGACGATCACCGTCGACGCGGCACCGCAACGAGTCGTATCCCTGGATCAGGGGTCGACCGAGATCCTGCTGTCACTCGGTCTGGCCGACCGCATGGTGGGCACCGCATCGTGGACGGACCCCATTCGCGAGAACCTGGTAGCAGCGAACGCATCGGTTCCTCGCCTCGCGGAAAACGCACCGACCTACGAGGTCGTACTGGGTGCCGATCCCGACTTCGTCACCGCGTCGTTCGGCCGGCATTTCGAGCAAGGCGGCGTCGCCGAGCGAAACCGGTTCGAGGAGACCGGGATCGGGTCGTACCTGTCCCCTACCGACTGCGATAACGGTGTGAGCGTCAACGGTGGCGGAAAGCGCACGACACCACTGACGATGGATTCGCTGTATCAGGAGATCCGTGAACTCGCCACCGTCTTCGATGTGAACGAGCGAGGCGCTCAACTCATCGACGAACTGCAGAGCCGGGAGACCACAGCACTCGCCGGCCTCGAGGAATCGAACGTGTCGATGGCGTTCTGGTTCGCCGATACCAAGAGCCCGTACGTGGCCGGAGGTCTGGGCTCGGCGAACCTGCTCGCCACCTCGGTCGGTGCCACCAACGCATTCGCGGAGCTGACCGACGACTGGCCCGCGGTCGGCTGGGAAACCGTCGTCGAACGCAACCCGGATGTCCTCGTCCTCGCCGACCTACTGCGCAACCGCTTTCCCGGGGACCTGCTGGCCGACAAGATCGCCTTCCTCGAGTCCGATCCCGTGACACGTAACCTCGACGCCGTGCGCAACAAGCGCTACATCGCCCTGCACGGCGCCGAGATGAACCCGTCCATCCGGGCCGTAGACGGACTCGAGAAGATCGTTGCCGGTCTTCGCGATGTGCAGGTGCCCAACTGACCGCCACCCGCGACCGCGCCGACGCCCTCGTCCCCGAACGCGCTCGGAGGTGGGGAGGGATCGCCGGGTCGCTGCTCACAGTCGGCGGGATCCTCGCACTCACCCTGTCGGTCCTCGTCGCCATCACTCTGGGCCCGGCCGAAATCTCACTGGTGAACGTCCGCGATGTCCTGCTCAATCACCTCGGTCTCGCCGATATTCCGGTGCGGGCGGCGAAGAACGCGATCGTATGGGAGGAGCGGCTACCGCGCGCCCTGGTGGCTGCCGCGTGTGGTGCCGGGCTCGGAATCTGCGGTGTGATCATGCAGTCACTGCTGCGCAACCCGCTGGCGGACCCGTTCGTCCTGGGGATCTCCTCCGGCGCGTCGACAGGTGCCGTGATCGTGGGGGTCCTGGGTGTGGGCAGTGCCGCGCTCGGTTTGTCCGGCGGTGCATTCATCGGAGCGCTGGTCGCGTTCGGGCTGGTGCTGCTACTCGCCCGTCTCGCCGGCGGCAGCAACGACCGCGTCATCCTCGCGGGCGTCGCCAGTACGCAACTGTTCTCGGCGCTGACCTCGTTCGTCATCTTCGCGTTCGCGGACTCCGACGAGACCCGCGGTGTGATGTTCTGGCTTCTCGGATCGCTGGAAGGCGTCCGCTGGGACGACGTCCGGCTGTGCGCGGCGGTAGTCCTTCTCGGGACAGCGGTGTGCCTGTACTACGCACATGTCCTGGACGCCTTCTCCTTCGGTGACCAGATCGCGGCATCGCTGGGTATCTCGGTCGGCCGGAACAGGCTGATGCTCCTGGTGGTCACGGCGATCATCACCGCGACTCTGGTCAGCGTCGCCGGTGCGATCGGGTTCGTCGGGCTCGTACTTCCACACGCGGCCCGGTTCCTGCTGGGGCCCCGCCACAGCCGGCTGGTTCCCGCGACAGCATTACTGGGGGCGCTCTTCATGGTGTGGGTGGACGCCGTCTCCCGCGTCGCCTTCGCGCCGACACCGCTGCCGGTGGGTGTGGGCACCGCACTGGTCGGTGTTCCCGCGTTCATCGTCATTCTGTCGCGCCGGAGGAAAGTCCGATGACCCTGCACGCGGATACCGTCAGCTGGAACCGCGGCGGTGCGCTCGTTGTCGACGGAGTAACAGTGACACCGGAACCCGGCGAGACCGTGGGCCTGCTCGGTCCGAACGGGTCCGGTAAATCCTCGCTGCTACATCTGCTCAACGGTGTCGTACGCCCGACCGCGGGTGTGGTGACCCTCGACGGCGACGACCTGTCCGCCATGCGGCGCCGGGACATCGCGCGCGCGGTGGCCGTGGTGGGGCAGCACGCCGACACCGACCTCGACATCACGGTCGGCGACGTCGTACGCCTCGGGCGCATCCCGCACCGGACAACATTCGGCGGGGACCCGGTCGCCGACGACGCCGCGGTCGCGTCCGCGCTCGAGCACACCGGACTCACCGCGAAAGCGAACCGGCTCTGGCACCGGCTTTCCGGCGGGGAGAAACAACGGGCCCAGATCGCCCGCGCCCTGGCGCAGGAACCTCGTGAGCTGTTGCTGGACGAGCCGACCAACCACCTGGACATCCATCATCAGCTGGAGTTGCTGGCGCTGGTCACCCGGTTGCCCGTCACCAGTGTGATCGCCCTGCACGACCTCAACCTCGCCGCCATGTTCTGCGATTCGGTCGTCGTTTTGCACGCGGGCAGGGTCGTGGCCGGCGGCACACCCGCCGAAGTACTGACCTCCGAACTGATCGCCCAGGTGTACAACGTCCGCGCCGAGGTTCTCGTCGACGAGTCGGCGGGGCGGCTGTCGATTCTGTTCGAACCGGGACCTGTTGCCGGCGCCGCACGGTAACGACCGGCCGGACTCGCCGGAGGTGGCGGACGCGGCGACACGTACCCCCCGGGCGCCCCGCCGCCGGTGGCCGCTGCCGACCGGCCTCACCGCCGCGACTCCGGCCGTCCGGCTGCTCGTTCTGACTCAGCTCGCGTTCAATATCGGCTTCTTCATGGTGCTGCCGTACCTGTCGGTGCACCTGACGGAGGACCTCGGCCTGCGCGCGGCATTCGTCGGCGTGGTACTCGGACTTCGCACGTTCTCCCAGCAGGGCCTGTTCTTCATCGGCGGCTCGCTCGCGGATCGGTGGGGTGTGAAACCCATGATCGTCGCCGGTTGCGCGTTCCGGATACTCGGCTTCGGCGGATTGGCGCTCGCCGAATCGGTGGCCGGAATAGTCGTGGCGACCATCCTGACCGGTTTCGCCGGCGCGTTGTTCTCCCCGGCGGTCGAGTCCGCACTCGCCACCGCCGCCGGAAGTGCCGAGAACGGCGGCCAGTCCCGGAAAGATGTCTTCGCGCTCTTCTCCGTATGCGGTCAGATCGGTACGTTCATCGGCCCACTGCTCGGATCGCTGCTGCTGGCGGTCGATTTCTCCGTCTCCTGCCTGGTTGCGGCAGGCATTTTCGCCGCGATCCTGGTTCTCCACCTGTACCGGCTCCCCGCACATCCCGGCGCCCACGCCACCGAAGGATGGCTCGACGGCTGGCGGGAAGTGCTCGCAAACAGAGCCTTTCTGCTGTTCGCCGTGGCGATGAGCTCCCAGCTGGTGGCATACAACCAGCTGTACCTACTGTTACCGCTGGAGCTCGACCGGACGTGGGGATCACAGGCCCCACTGGGCGCGTACTTCGCCCTGGCGTCGATAGTCGTCGTGATCGCCCAGCTCCCCATCACCCGCCGCGTACGCACCGCCGCGGCCCTGCCCGCGGGCCTCATCGTGACGGCTGCCGCGTTCGTCGTGATGGCCCTCCTGGCACCGATACAACTCCGGGGCGTGCCGGCCCTCATCGCGCCCGCAGCCTTCACCCTTCTCCTGACACTGGGACAGATGATCACTCTCCCCGTCGCCCGGGACCTGGTGCCGCGGATAGCCGCCGAACGCCGCCTCGGGTCCTACTTCGGGTTCTTCTCCTCGATCGGCGGGCTCGGCGTGCTGGTCGGCTCGGTGTTCACCGGAGCCTTGATCGATATGTTGCCGGCCACGACCGGCTGGGGCCTCGCCGTACCGTGGTGCTCCGTCGCCCTGGCGCTGCTGGCGAGCTCTCTGATCCTGGCGCGCCAGCTGCGCTCATATGCTTAGGCCCCGGCAGGTCTGCCGCGCTGCGGCCGATACATCCACGGCCGAGCACTATCGGACAGCGGGGCACCCAGGTCAGTCGATAACCGCCGCGGAGAACACGGGCGGATCCCCGAGGAAGGGCCGGTGCGAGGGTGGGCGCCGGCCCTGCGTGTCCTCGACGCCGAGTTCCTGCGCGATCTCGGCGCCGATCAGTACCTGGCCGGTACGGTTCATCAACTCCGGGTCGCGCGCGAGAGCATCGATCACGCGGCCGGTGAATTCCGGCGATTCGGCGGTCGCGGCGAGCCCGTCGTAGGCGCCCGGGTCCGCCGCGAATGCGGCGAGCGTGCGCTCGGTCACGAGCAGACCCATCCAGATCGAGACGACCGCCACATTCCACGGACGGAAATCCACAGCCATATCGTGCGCCATCTTGTCCACCGCTGCCTTGCCCGCACCGTAGGCAGGGCCGTGCATATAGCAGGTGCCCCCGAACGAGGAAGTGTTCACGACCAGTCCCGCACCGTTGGCCACCAGTAGCGGTGCAGCGTAGTAGCTGGTGACATAGCTCGAGCGCATACCGACGTCGAGCAGGTCGAGCAGAGACAGCGGCTTCTCCCAGAACGGCCCCTTCCGGGTCAGGGCGTCGGGCACCGCGAGGGCGTTGTTCACCAGGATATCGAGGCGGCCGTGCTTCTCACGCACACCGGCGAACAGGGCCTCGACCTGTGCATCGTCTCGATGATCGAGCACGACGGGCACGCCCCGGCCACCGCGCCGGGTGATTTCTCCGGCGGTCGCGAACACTGTGCCCGGAAGCGGTGCGTCCCCTTCGTGCTGTGTCCGCCCGGTGACGTACACCGTCGCCCCGGTCTCGCCCAGGGCCAGAGCGATTCCTTTGCCCGCCCCGCGACTGGCGCCGGTAACCACCACGATCCGTTCCGAACTCACCCTCGGCTCCTTTCACTTCCCGACACGCCCTACTGAACCGCATGGCCCGCGAGCTGACCTGAACCGTTCCCGGTAACCGGGAACCGGGCGGCGAGGCGTCGCTGCGGCACGCCGGTGCCGAACCGTCGATTTCGCCGCGACCGAATCACCCGGCAACAGCACGCCTCGGTCCGGGCATGGCCTTCGCCATTGTGTGACCTGCCGGAAATGGTCCCGTGCGGGGCGCCGGATCACCCGGCTCCCGCTCACCGGGCGCACGAGGCCGCGCTCGAGGCGGACGCAGCCGGAGTTCAGCTGATCCTGCTGGAACGGCAGAGCGGTGGCGGTGGCTCCTCGGCGCTGCCGGGCGGTGAGATGTACCTCGGCGGCGGCGCTCCGATCCAGCAGGCGTGCGGATTCGACGGCACCGCCGTGCCGTTCGAGCCGTCACTGTGGGATTCACCGGCCTGGGTACCGCCCCCGACGACGGCCTGATGTGGATGGGCTAGAACACCTATCCGTTCTCCGAGATCGCCCGACCGGCGCCCCGCGACCGGCACACACAGATTTACCAGTAGCCGTGTACGCACACCGGACTGAAGCGCTGGCCTCACCAAAGTGCTTGGGCTGAAACAACTCCCGGTAGTATGCGCCAGCATGCCCACACTACGAATGCCAGGCCACCCCTCGCCGGGCCGAAGGGGACACCACGCGAAACCGCGCGGGGGAAACACGTTTTGAGCGCTACAGACTCGCAAGGAGAATCCCCGATCGCGCACGGACCCCCGGTATCCACCGGCCCGCAATTCCGGCTGGACAGCCCGTCGTTCGCGGCCGATCCGCATCGCGCCTACGAAAGTATGCGACCGCACGGCCCGCTGGTGCCGATCGAGCTTTCCCCTGGTGTGCCGGCGACGCTCGTAATCGGTTACCAGGTGGCCATGCAGATCCTGAACGACGAACTCCATTTCCCCGCCGATCCACGCCGGTGGGAGAAGAACGCTCCCGCGGACTCGCCGATGTTGCCGATGCTGGGTTATCGCCAGAATGCGCTGCGCACCGCGGGCGTGGAACACGAGCGTTACCGGCGCACCATCATCGCGGCATTGGACACCGTCGACCTGCACAAGGTTCACGACACGGTGGCCCGGGCCGCCGAGGCGCTGATCAACAAGTTCTGTGGGCGCGGTACCGCAGACCTGCACACGGACTACGCGTATCCGCTGACCTTCCGCGTCCTGAGTGAACTCATGGGCTTTCCCGAGGACGCCGCGGCCGCGGCGTACGAGGGGATGGCGGCGATGATGGAGGGGGTGGGCGCCGAAGCGGGGCAGCAGCGTTTCGTCGAGGCTTTGATCGGAGTTGTCCAGCAGAAACAGGCCGAGCCGGGCAACGATCTGACCTCGGAGCTGTTGAAGCACCCGGACGGGCTCGATGCCATGGAAATGGTGAATCAGGCCGCGCTCCTGTTCTCGATGGGGACGGAGCCCACCTGCAATCTCATCCTCAATACGTTGCTGCTGTTGATGACCGATGATCAATACGGGGGTCAGCTGCTCAGCGGCGCCATGTCCACCCGGGACGCCATCGACGAGGTGCTGTTCGAGGATCCGCCGCTGGCGAACTGGTGCGTGAGCTATCCCCGGCAGCCGCAACTCGTCGGCGATACGTGGTTACCGGCCGATCAACCGGTGGTCATCAGCTTGGCCGCGTGCAACAACGATCCCACCGTCGTGGGCGGTGACCGGAAGGGCAACCGGTCGCACCTGGCATGGGGAGGCGGCCCGCACGGCTGCCCCGCCCAGAACCTTGCTCAGACGATCGCCGCACAGGCCATCGACCTGCTGCTCGACGCCCTGCCGGAGATCCAACCGCAAGGATCTGCGCAGCAACTACAGTGGCGGCAGGGGCAGTTCCACCGCGCATTGGCCGAACTACCGGTTCAGTTTCCCGCGTGCCCGCCGATGCGTCTCGTCTGACGACGGCCACACCGGCCGGGCCACGCCACCGGTCCCGAATCCGTCCACCCCACAACACGCTTGCCGGTTGTGGAAGAGCACGACCACCTCGGGAGCGGGCGTCATCCGGCGCCCGCCCCGAGGTTGTCCCGCGGTCACTGCGTCAGAGTGAAACCGTCGTAGCCGTCGGCAGCGACCTGTTCGCATTTTTCGCGATACGCTCCGACACCGCCGATGTAGGCGTACATCACCCGCGGCTTACCGGGCACATTCGATCCGACATACCAGGAGTCCACCTTCGGGTAGAGCGTCATATTGCCGACCTCGTCGACGTGCCGCGTCCATTCCTGCTCCGCGCCGGTCTCGGCCTCCATGGTCGTGGCGCCTTGGGCTCGCATCGTCTCGATCGCGTCCGCGATCCAGTCGACATGCTGCTCGATGGACACCATCATGTTCGACAGGACCGACGGGCTGCCCGGGCCGGTGATCGTGAAGAGGTTCGGAAAACCCGCCACGGCGAGTCCCAGGTAGGTCACGGGCCCGCCGGCCCACTTCGCCCGTAGCGGCGCGCCACCCCGGCCACGGATATCGATCGCGTTCAACGCACCGGTCATCGCGTCGTACCCGGTGGCGTAGATGATGTCGTCGAACTCGAAACTCTCCTGCGCTGTCTCGAGTCCGGACTCGGTGACCTCGGTGAGCGGAGTCGCGCGCAGGTCCACGAGCCGGACGCCGGGACGATTGAAGGTTTCGTAGTAGTTCGTGCCCAATACCGGACGTTTGACGCCGAACAGGCCCGTGGGCTGCAGCAGTTCGGCGGTAGCCGGATCGGTGACGATCTCGGCGATGCGGTCGCGGATGAACTGCGCGGCAGTCTCGTTGGAGGCTTCGTCGGCGAGTGTGTCGGTGAATCCGGTCAGCATGCTCACCAGCTCGCTGTCCTTGTCCTCCCATACCGCGCGATAGAAGGCATTGCGTTCGGCTTCGCTCACCTCGAGCGCCCCCTTGGTGGCCTCGGGCCGCGCGATGCCGAACGACGATTCCCGGTTTGCCTTACGCACCTCGCGATAGCGCGACTTGATATCACGCTGGAATTCGGGATCGAGGGCGTGGTTGCCGGCGGGAAGAACATAGTTCGCGGTCCGCTGGAAAACGGTGAGCTGCGCGGCTGCTTCGGCGACGAGCGGAATGACCTGCACTCCGGAGGAGCCGGTACCGATCACCGCCACTCGCCGGCCGGTGAAGTCCACATCCTGTTCTGGCCAGTTGCCGGTGTGGAAGCTGCGGCCACGGAACCTCTCGATACCCGGTATTTCCACCATTTTCGGCACCGACAGGCAGCCTGTCGCCATGATCGCGAACCGCGCCGAGAGAACATCGCCCCGATCGGTCGTGATCCGCCACCGCGCCGCGGACTCGTCGTAGACCGCAGCGGTGACCCGGGTGCGCAACTGCACGTCCTTACGCAGATCGAAACGATCCGCGACGTGGTTGATGTAGCGAAGCAATTCCGGCTGTGGCGGCAACTTCTCCGTCCACTCCCACTCCTGTTCGAGCTCCGGATCGAAGGAGTAGTTGTAGTACATGCTTTTCACATCGACGCGGGCGCCCGGATAGCGGTTCCAATACCACGTGCCGCCGAGCCCGTCGCCCGCTTCGTACACCTGCACCGAAAGACCGAGTCCGCGTAACTTGTGCAGCATGTGGAGGCCGGCGAATCCGGCTCCGACGACGACTGCGTCGATCTCGCGCACCTCCTGCCCGGTCGGGGATATGGAACGCTCCGAGGTCGTGGTCATCGTGGGACCTGCCTTTCGATGAGTCGCCGTGGGAAGGACACAGCGGTTCGGTTCAACTACGTGCCGAGCCGGCAGTTGCCTGGTCGAGGGATGATGAGGACCCGACGCGGGCGGCTGTTCCGGCGATGACTCCGTGGAGATCCATGCCCCCTCCTGTCGCTGCAGCTCGGTCGATATCACGAGCCCATCGGTGTGCGGACGAGACTCGCCGAGCTTCAGTTTTACAGATCAGCACAAGTCGCGCGGCAGCGGGACAGCGTTGCGCCCGTTCATATTTCGATATAGCGCCGCGCCCCCTCCTGCCGGACGACACAAATGCGCGCGCCGGCCGATTCGCCTGTCGACGCAGGATGGTACCGGCCGAGACCGTCCCACGATTGCCTTTGCACGACAATCGGACTCGCCGACGGCAGCGGGCCCCGATCCACCAGGGACCGGGGCCCACCACGCCGGAGGAACTCTTTGCCTCGACGTGTTGTCAGGGACCGAGCGTCAGGGGCGACCGACCTCCACCATAAAGAAATCGCTTTTCGCCGCACCGCAATCCGGGCACGACCAGTCGTCTGAGATATCCTCCCACCGCGTTCCGGGGACGATACCGTCCTCCGGCCAGCCCAGTTCCTCGTCGTATTCGAAACCGCACTGCACGCATCGGTAGAGCTTGTATCCGGTGGTCATCTCAGCGTCCTTCCGGCGGGCCGACGGGTTCGAAGTCCGGTTTCTCCCGCACTCCGCAATCGGGGCAGCACCAATCGCCGGGAATCGCCGACCATGCCGTTCCCGCCGGGAAGCCTTCCCGCGGCGCGCCGGTGGCCTCGTCGTAGCGGTAGTCGCAGACCGGGCAGAGGTAGGCAGCCATCAGCTCGCGCCCCCGTACTCGGCGAGAACCCGGTCGCGTTTGCCGGGCTGGATGTTCACCCGGGTGATGTCATCGCGGTAATGATTCAGGACCCGGTGGTCCATCACCCGCCGCCACAGCGGCGGGAAGTAGGCCAGGGTGATCATGCTCGCGTAACCGCTCGGCAGGTTGGGAGCACCGGCCATACTGCGCAGGGTCTGGTAGCGGCGAGTGGGGTTCGCGTGGTGGTCGCTGTGCCGCTGCAGGTGGTAGAGGAAGATATTGGTGACGATGTGGTCGGAGTTCCAACTGTGTTCCGGAGTGCAGCGTTCGTAACGACCCGAGGCGGTGCGCTGGCGGAGCAGTCCGTAATGCTCGAGATAGTTCACCGTTTCCAGTAGCGAGAATCCGTAGACGGCCTGGATCAGCAAGAAGGGCAGGACAGCCGGCCCGAACACCACGGCCAGCACACCCCACAGCAGCACGGTCATCGACCAGGCATTCAGGACATCGTTGCGCAGGGTCCACGGGCCTTTGCCCTGGCGCCGCAACCGGGTTCGCTCCAGTGACCACGCCGATCGCAAACTCCCCCATACGCTACGAGGCAGGAAGGTCCAGAAGGATTCGGCGAAACGCGCGCTGGCCGGATCTTCGGGCGTGGCGACCCGGACGTGGTGGCCGCGGTTGTGTTCGATGTAGAAGTGCCCGTAACCGGTCTGCGCCAGTGAGACCTTCGACAACCGCCGTTCGAGCGATTGTTTCTTGTGGCCGAGTTCGTGGGCGGTATTGATTCCGACGCCCCCCATGACCCCGACCGTCAGCGCGACCCCGATCTGCGACCACAATCCCAGTCCGCCGTCGTTGCCCAGCCACGACAGGTCCGCCGCGGTCCATAGGTATGCGGCGAAGACCAGGCTGATCAGCTGGAACGGAATGAAGGCGTACACGCAGTAGCGGTAGTACCGGTCGTGCTCCAACTGCTCCATCACTTCGTCCGGCGGATTCTGACCGTCCGGGCCGAAGAACAGGTCCGATATCGGCAACAGCACGTAGACCAGCAGCGGGCCGATCCACCACCACACCGGCGCCACCGACTGCCATCCCAGCTGGTTGAACGTCCACACCAGCGCGGCGGCGAGCAGCAGCGCTGTGGGCGCAACCAGTCCGAGTAACCACAGATAGCGTTTGCGGTCGCGCCACGGCGGTGTTGCCGTATCGGGGGAATGCATTGCGGACGTCGTCATGGTCGTCCCTCCTCGTCTTCCCGAGTACCGGCACCCACAGATCGCGACCACCGGACCGGCCGATGGGCGGCAACCGCCACACTCGACCGTTTACACTTTACGTCAAAGTGTATTCATTACAGACATATCGGTATTAATTGTCAACGACGGGTCATACAGCCACGCAGTGTAGGCTGGCCGGCGTGGCCGACGCCCCGAACTTCCAGAGCGAAATGCGCGTCCTGTTGCGCGCGCGCATCATCGACAGCGCACGCCGGCTGGCCTGCACCGAAGGCTGGGGAGCGGTGAACATGTCCCGAATCGCCAAGGAAGTCGGCGTGAGCCGCCCCGTGCTCTACAAGGAGATCGGCACAAAACAGGAGCTGGCAGAGGTCGTCGTCGCCGCCGAGCTCGACACTTTCCTCGCCGGGGTCACCGAAGCCGTCGCCACCGAACCCCACGACCTGCTCGCCGGAATCACCGCCGCGGCCGATTACACATTGCGCGCGGCGGCCGACAACACCCTGCTGAAGGTCGTCCTGGCGGGCCGCTCCGGCGCCGACACCGCGCTGCTACCCACGCTGATGACCGAACCGGAACCCGTACTCGGTCGCGCTTCCGCCGCGTTCACCGCCATTGTGCGGGCACAGTACGGGCTCGACGACTTCGCCGACGACGATCTGGGTACCAGAGTCGAAGCGATCGTCCGCCTCGCCCTCAGCCACCTGTTCCAGCCCACCGGGACCAGCGACCGTGCCGTACACCAGATCACCCTCGTCGCCCGCACCCTCCTCAGTAGCTGATCCCGGCCGCTACTCACCGGCGCCCGGGTGACGGACACACCCCGGCAGTGGCGGCCCCGATGTAGGCGGCGAAACAGCACTGCACCATTAGAGTGACCAGGCGTGCAGCCATCGACGGCGAGGGAGTTCTCCGCGTACGGACTGTCGCACTGGATCGTGCTCGTCGTGTTCGCCGTGGGAGCAATGGCGGTCGTACTGCTCGGGCGCAGGCAGCGCCATACCGCGACCGGACACCGCTTCAGCCGGACGTTCGGTGCGGTGACCGTGGTGCTGTATCTGCTGATCTACCTGTTCTCGATGTTCCCCCCGGCCATCGAACGCTCGGTTCCGCTGCGCCTGACCGATCTCGCGACCCTCGCCGCCGGCTACGCATTGTGGTCACACCGACGTTGGGCGTACGCGCTGACCTACTACTGGTGCCTGACGTTGAGTACGCAGGCACTCCTGTCACCGGCGCTGGAAAGTCCGGAATTCCCGCACTACGAGTTCCTGGCGTTCTGGGCGATCCACCTGCTCGTCGTCTGGGCAGCGATATACCTCACCTGGGGTGTGGGCATGCACCCGGACTGGCGTAGCTACCGGTTCGCAGTGGCGGCCACAGTGGCGTGGGTAGGGGTGACCTTCGTCTTCAATTCCCTCGCCGGCACCAACTACGGCTTCGTCAACCGGAAACCGGCGACCCCTTCGTTACTCGATGTACTCGGACCATGGCCCTGGTATCTGGGGACCGTCGCAGTCCTGCTGCTCATCGTCTGGGCGCTGATGACCTGGCCCTGGGTTCGTGTCCGGCCCGCGGCGCGCTAATAGCCCTTCGCCGACCGGTTCGTCGCCGCGCGGCGTTCGGCTTCCTGGGCCTGGATCCGTTCCTCTTCGGCGCGCACGGCGGCATAGCTTTCGCGTTCGCGGATCAGCCAGTCCGGGGAATCCGCGAGGAAAGCCGCGATCTCGTCGGCGGTGAGTGAATCGGACACTCCCGCCCTGGTCAGGCCACTGTTGGAAATACCGAGCTTGCGGGCCACGATGTCCCGCGGGAACGGCCCGCTGCGTCGCAGATCGGTGAGCCACTGCGGCGGGTTCGTCCGGAGCTCTTCGAGCTCGGCCCGGGAGATCGGACCGTTGCGGAACTCTTCGGGAGCCGCCGGAAGATAGATGCCGAGCTTGTTCGCCGCGGTCAGCGGCTTCATCATCTGCGGTTTCTTGTCCTGGCTCACCGCCATAGCGTATCGGGCCGCCGAGCCGGTCCGGACTCCGCGGTGCCATACGCTTGCCGGTATGAGCCGGTTCTCCTCGATCGATGTGCAGCGTCTGCGCTGGTTTACCGCAGTCGCGGAGGAACTGCACTTCGCCCGCGCCGCGAAGGCATTGCACATCTCCCGCCAGAAGCTCAGCCACACCGTCATCGAACTGGAGACCGAACTCGGGACGAAACTGTTCGTGCCCGGCGCCCAGCCGACCCGGCTGACCGACGCCGGACAGGACCTGCTGCGGGAAGCGCGCAACATCATCGCGGGTGCGGCGAACGCGGCAGACGACACAGCGGCCACTCCCCCCGCCACGCTGCGGGTCGGGTTCGTGCCGGGCGTCACCGTCACCAAATGGGAGCGTATCTGGGGTCGGCGGTTCCCGGATACGCCGCTCGAGCTGGTCGCTGTCGCCCAGGCCGATCAGGAGGCGGCGCTGCGCGAAGGCCGCGTCGATATGTGCTTCGTCCGCTTGCCGATCGACCGCGCCGGTATGAACGCGATTCCGCTCTACCGCGAGTTACCCGTCGTCGTGGCACCCAAGGAGCACGAGATCTCATTGTTCGAGGAGGTCGCCATGGCCGATCTCGCGGACGAACGCCTGCAGGACACCGCCGATATCGACGCGGTCACAGGCGCCCTCGAACTCGTCGCCGCCGGAGTCGGCGTGGCCATCGTGCCTCATTCGATCGCCCGCCTGCACCACCGGCGCGATCTCATCTACCGCACGGTGACCGATACCGGTGACACCGAAATCGCCCTGGCCTGGCTCTCGGACCGGACGACCGATTCGGTCGAGGAGTTCGTCGGCGTAGTGCGCGGCCGCTCGGAACACAGCTCCCGGTCACCCGCCGGAAAGCGCACCGAACCGGAACAGCGCACGCCGCATCCCACGGGGAAGGGACCGCGCCCGGCGAAGAAATCGGCCCCTTTTAAGAAGAAGCCGGCACCCTCCGGGAAGAAGCCGGCCCGGGGACGTAGACGGTAAGGCCGTCCGGACCGCGGAATACACCCCCTGGGTCCGATGGTTGACATGGCAACATTCATCGTCGTCAACGTGAGGAATCCGCGACAGTGTCCGTGCCATTGAGCATTCTCGATCTGGTCTCCATTCCCCAAGGCTCGACGGCCCGCGACGGTATCGCCGCTTCGATGGACGCCGCCCGGACAGCAGACCGGCTCGGCTACCGCCGGCTCTGGTTCGCCGAGCATCACAACACCGCCAACCTCGCCGCCAGCGCCACCTCGCTGCTGATCGCGCAGGCCGCCTCGGTGACCGAGCGGATCCGCGTGGGCTCCGGCGGTGTGATGTTCCCCAACCATGCGCCGCTGATGGTTGCCGAGCAGTACGGGACCCTCGCCAACATGTACGGCGACCGGATCGATCTGGGCCTGGGGCGGGCCCCGGGCACGGATATGATGACCGCTCGGGCGCTGAGCCGCTCATCGAGCGAACCGCAGGCCTTCGCGGAGAACATCTACGATCTGCAGGGCTGGTTCAGCGCGGACGGAACGGCCCGGAGTGCTCCGATCGTTTCGGCTGTCTCCGCAGGAACCGAGGTTCCCCTCTGGGTCCTGGGTTCGACGGTCAACGGAGCCTCCATCGCCGGTCAGCTCGGCCTGCCCTTCGCTATCGCCTCACACTTCGCGCCCGATCAACTGGACGAGGCCGTCCAGGTCTACCGGGACACATTCTCCGATTCCGCGCCCACCGCGCAGATCACCGAGCCGTATCTGATGGCGGGCATCAACGTCATGGTGGCCCCGACGGACGCAGCGGCCGAGCGAGAGTTCACGACGCTGGAGCAGATGTTCCTCGATCTCCGCAGCGGCCGGCGCCGCAAGCTCCAGCCACCCGTCGATCCGGAGCAGATCGCCGCTCAGGGCGGTCGTGATCACGCGATGCTGCGTATCAAGGCGGTCGGTGCACCGCAGACGGTCGTGCGGGAACTGGCGGAGTTCGTCGAGCGCACCGGCGCCGACGAACTCATCACCGTCACCTACGCCTATGACCCGGCAGTGCGGCAGCGCTCTCTGGAGTTGCTCGCCGACCACTGGTTCTGACGACCATCCCCCACCAGATTCCTCGGATACGCGCCCTGCGGCCCGGATGGTATCCCGCGGGCTGGTGCGCATCATCGAACCGCGTGCTCAGAGACGTCCGTCGAGTCGTAGCCCCGGGTGCACCCAGTTCGGGAATCGGCGCTCTTCGAAGGCGCGGAAACCCTCGATCGATTCGGGTGCGCCCAGGCCGGCCTGCATTCCGATGCGGTCGTAGAGGCCGATGTAGTTGTCCAGACTTGATTTGATCACCGTGCGGGCGCCCGGTGCGGTGCGGCAGCACTGCGCGAGCACCTCGCGGGCGGCGGCGGCAGGTCGTCGTCCATACCCGGTGCGCGGCCGAAGGTCATCCAGTTGTCGTCACCGCCGCCACCCATATCGCCGCCGGGAGCGAATGCGCCGCCGCTGCCGGTGATCAACAACCCGGCCAGGTAGGGATCGGACCCCACGTGGGTGACGGCGTACTTGATGCCGAAGTACATCGCCGGTGTCATCGCGTTGCGCGCCTCGGGCCGGTCGAGGGTGCAGATCCCGAACGGGCCTTCACGATCGAACCGCAGGAACTTCGTACCCGGCCAGTCGCCTTCCGGAGGTCTCGGATGCTGGGTTGTTTCAACGTTTTCGATCATCGGTTGCCCTTTCCGCCGAACTGCCCTGCCCACGGCCGGTGAACCACACGTTCTCCTCGCGCAGCGCCCGGCTGCGCCAACCGCCGGCGGTACGCACCAGTTCGTGGTGGTAGTAACCGCCACAGGCGCTGACTTCGGTGGCACCCGGGAGTTGCATCGGGTTGTAGAACATGGCGCGCACGGTCGCGGTCTCGGGACCACGCGCGAGTACCTCGATATTGGTGATGTAGTGCATGCTCCACGGCAATGCACCGAGGTTCGCGGCGAACCAGTCGACGACCTCGTCGCGACTGCCGACAGCGGCACCGGCCGACGAGTAGTCGATATAGGCGTCTGCGGTGAACACGGAGCGATACAGCTCCCAGTCCTTGGTGTCGACGGCGCGAGCGTACCGGTAGAGCAGCGCGGCGATCTGGGTTTCGTCGGTCATCCGGGCACTCCGATCGTCCGGGTCTCGAGGGACCCCTGTTCGACGACCATGGACGGTTCGCCTCGTTCCGGCCACATGGGCGGAAGCCCCCCTCTCCCAATCAGAGATTTACCTTCTTCAGGGTAGGCGATCGGATGATCCGACTCGGCGGGTTCACGAAACCTCCGTAAAGACATGCCAGTCGAGAAGACGCCGGCGCCGCCACATCGGCCCAGGCCCCACAGGCAGCCGAGGTGGATGCTCGAACCTCCACCACAGCGGCGCAGAACACTATTTCTCGATAAGACCTCAATTCTGCTCCACAAAAGAGAATAACGTTCTACACTCAAGTAGATTGTGGTTCTACATACGGAGGCAGCGATGGACAAGGACGCGTTCAGCGGGATCCGTGTGGTGGAGCTCGCGCAGTGGGTCTTCGTCCCGGTGGCCGGGGCACTGCTGGCGGACTGGGGAGCGGATGTCATCCGGATCGAACGCCCCGACGGCGACCCCTACCGAAACCTCGCCACACAGGGCATCGGCTCCGATAGCGGCGGGGTGAATCTGTCGGTGGCCCTGGCCAATCGAGGCAAACGCTCGGTCTCGCTGGATCTGCAGACCGACCGGGGCCGGGAGTTGCTCGACGAACTGCTCGCCACCGCCGATGTCTTCCTCACGAATTTCCGGCCCGGCGCGCTACACCGGCTGGGACTCGATGCCGAACAACTCACGCGGCGGTTCCCGCGTCTCGTGTATGCCCGCGGTCACGGCTATGGCGTCCGCGGGCCCGAGGCAGATAAGCCGGGCTACGATTCCTCGGCGTTCTGGGCGCAGGGCGGCCCCGCCTACGTTCTGACACCGGCCGATCGTGAGTATCCGATCAGCCAGCGCGGCGCGATGGGCGACCGCAACGGCGCGATGGCCCTGGGATTCGCGATGGCTGCGGCGCTGTTGCGGCGGAGCCGCACCGGTCGCGGGTCGGTGGTCGATGTCTCACTGCTCGCGACCGCGATGTGGATGCTGTCCTCCGATGTACTCGCGGCATTGGCGGGCAACTCGCCCGCGGTGGTGACCGGGCGCGGAGCTTCGCCCAATCCCCTGGTCGGCGCCTACCGCACCAAGGACGGCCGGCATATCCAGCTCGTCTTTCTCCAGGCCGACCGGTACTGGACGCAATTCTGCGATCTCGTGCAACGGGCCGATCTGGGCAGTGATCCACGCTTCGCCGATATGGCGTCACGGGCAACGCATCGCGCGGAATGCGTGGCCGAACTCGACGCGGAATTCGCGCGCCGCACCTTCGACGAGTGGAAACAGTTGCTGTCCCGGCTGGACGCGCCGTGGGCCCCGGTGCAATCGATCGGCGAACTCCTCGAGGACCCCCAGGTGCTGGCGAACGACTATCTCGGGGACGTCGATACCGACGCCGGCCCGGCGTACCGGCTCCCCACCGGACCGGTGCAATTCGACGAGCGCCCACCGGTCATGCGGCGGGCACCGGAACACGGTGAACACACCGAGGACCTGCTGCTGGAGCTGGGGTATTCGTGGAGCGATATCGCCGAACTGCAGGATGCCGGGGTGGTCCCGTGACGACGCCCGCCCGGCCGCTCCCTGTCCCCGATGCCCGCTCGGCGCCGTACTGGGCCGCGGCGGCGCAGCATGAACTCGCGATCGCCCGCTGCGCCCGGTGCGACCGCTTCGAGATACCGCCCGAGGCGATCTGTTCCCACTGTGGCACCACCGATCCCGAATTCCGCTTCGAACCTGTCAGTGGCCGGGGCGTCGTACGATCCTGGACGGTGGTCCACCGGGCGTCGCTGGTCGGCTTCGCCGGTGACGTGCCCTATCTCCTGGTCGATGTCGAACTGGCCGAACAGGCCGGACTCCGGATGATCGGCCGGCTCCTCGACGGCCCCGATACCGTGCTGCGCGAGGGGATTGCGGTACAGGTGGCGTTCGAGGATGTCGCCCCGGGAACAGCGGTCCCGGCCTTTGCCCTGGCTCCTGGGGGATCATCGTGACCCGCCGGTTCCACGGGCACGTTGCCGTCGCCGGCTACGCTCACAGCAGCATTCGCCGCCGCAGCGAACGCCCGCTCGGCGCCCTCACCGTCGAGGTGGCGCGCGCGGCCGTCGCGGATGCCGGGTTGCGGCCGGAACAGATCGACGGATTCGTCACCTCGGCACTGTTCCCGACCGCCGGTGGCCACCGGGTCACCGACGGGGTGAGTGCGGTCTCGGCGGACTGGCTGGCGGCGCGGATGGGTGGTTCGCCCCGGTATATCGCCGGGTTCAGCGGTATCGGCCAGATTCCCGGTGCGATAGCGCTGGCGGCGAACGCGATCAGCGCCGGCGCCGCCGACTATGTCGTCGTACACCGCGCCCTGCACAACCCGGCCGGTGGCTATCACGACAATCCGATGACAGCGGCCGAGGGCGCCCAGCAATGGACCGCACCCCAGGGATTCGGGGGCCCGCTGCCGATGATCGCCTTCCCCTATCGGGAGTACCTGAACCGGTACCGGGCCGATCCCGCCACGCTGGCCGCGGTCGTGGTCGAGGCCCGGAAGAACGGCGCGCGGATCCCGTGGTCGCACTGGTACGGAAAACCGCTCACCACAGAGGAATACCTGGCGGCGCCGATGATCAGCGATCCGGTGCGTCGTTTCGATTGCGACCTGCCCGTGGACGGGGCCGCCGCCTTCGTTCTCACCTCCGCCGAACGGGCCCGCGACCTCCCCCACCGGCCCGTGTACGTGTCCGGTTACGCGCAGAGCCCGCCTCCTCCGCACCGGACGGCGCTGCACTGGCCGCTCGACGACATCATGGCGGGTGGCGAGATCGTGGCTCGGCGCCTCCGGGACGCGACGGGTTTACACCCCGCCCAGGTCGACCTGCCGCAGCTCTACGACGGATTCTCGCCGTTCGTCTATTTCTGGCTGGAAGCACTGGGATTCTGCCCGCCCGGGCAGGCCCACAGTTTCGTCCGCGACGGCGGTATCGATAGTGATGTACCCGGTCGTCTCCCGGCGTTGTCGGGCGGCGGGGCGCTGGGTAACGGCCGCATGCACGGCATACCGCAGATGCTCGAGTGCTATCTGCAATTGGCCGGTCGCGCCGGCGACCGCACACGTGCCGGTGTGACGACCGCCTTGGCCTGTCAGTCTTCGCCCCACTACGGCGGCGTCGTCGCCTACACCACCGAACCCGGCTGAAACGCACGCCGCGGCAACAGGAGCCCCCACCATGGAAAACATACTCACCGACCATCGCTCGTATATCGCCGGCGACCGCGTAACCGGTGGCGAAGCCTTCGCCGTCGAGAACCCTGCCGACGAGTCCCCGGTCGCCGAGATCCCGGCCACTCCCCTGCCCGAGATCGACCGGGCAATACGCGAGGCCCGGCGCGCCTTCGACAGTGGTGTGTGGTCCGACACGCCGGCCGGGGAACGGGCCGCGGTGCTGCGTGCGCTGCTGTCGTATCTCGAGACGATGCGGGAGCCGCTGGTCGCGACCATGGTCGCCGAGGCGGGACAGCCACGGATGTTCGCCGAACGCTCCCAATTCCTTTCGGGGCTGGCCATGGCCCGCGGGATGATCGACCTCTACCTGTCCATATCGCACGAGGAACCCAATCCGGTCCCCGTCGGCGAACTGGTCCGCGGGCGGGTGGCGCTCAGCCTCCGCAGACATGAGCCGGTCGGCGTCGTCGCGGCGATCACACCGTACAACGCGGCGTTCATCATGGCGCTGCAGAAGCTCGTTCCCGCGCTCATGGCGGGTAATTCGGTGATTCTGCGGCCGAGTCCACTGACCCCGATCTCGTCGCTGGTCTTCGGTGCCGCCGCCGAGGCCGCGGGGCTTCCCCCTGGCGTTCTCAGCGTGGTGGTCGAATCCGGCTCCGCCGGTGCGGAACTGCTCACCACCCATCCCGCGGTGGATATGGTGTCGTTCACCGGCTCGACCGCGGTCGGCCGCACCATCATGGCGCAGGCAGCGCCCACGCTGAAACGGGTCGCCCTCGAACTCGGTGGAAAATCGGCGCAGATCTATCTCGACGACGCCGTCGGCAAGGTCGCGGCCGGCGCCGCCGCCGTGATCGGCGGTACCGCCGGGCAGGCCTGTGTTGCCGCGACCCGGATGCTCGTCCCCCGCGAGCACAAGGACGAAGTACTCGAACTGGTCTCCCGGACCTATGCCGGCCTGGTCGTCGGCGCCCCCGCCGATCCGTCGACCACGATCGGTCCGCTGATCAGTGCCACGCAACGGCAGCGGTGTGAGGAAATCGTCGAACGCGCCGTGGACAAGGGGGCGACCGTGGTGCAGGGCGGTGTCCGGCCCAGCGGCTTCCCGCGCGGTTACTACTTCGCACCGACCGTGCTCGACGTTCCCGACAACGGCAACCCGGCCGCGCAGGAGGAGATCTTCGGCCCGATCCTGTCGGTGCTGGGTTACCGCGATATCGACGACGCCGTGCGGATCGCCAACGACTCCCCGTACGGATTGTCCGGCCAGGTGTACGGGGGCGATGCCGCCGCCGCCACGGCAGTCGCGCGCCGGTTGCGTACCGGCGCGGTGAATGTCAACACCGCGCTGTTCAGCGCCTACGCCCCCAGTGGCGGTTACAAGCAGAGCGGCCTCGGCCGCGAACGTGGCCCGGACGGCATCCGGGCCTTCCAGGAAGTCAAACACCTCGTCATCGGCGAACTCCGGTGAGCGAGCGACCGACCCCGAAGGAGTAATCATGTCCACCGAACTCGCACTCGACTGGTTGATCTCGGTCGACGACCACATTCTCGAACCGCCGAACCTGTGGGTGGACCGCGTCCCGCGCGCCGACCGGGATCGCGCACCGCATATGGAATTCGACGACAACGGCGTGGATTGCTGGGTCTACGACGGTAAACGCTTCCCGAGTTCCGGCCTGAGTGCGGTGGCGGGTAAGGAGAAGGAGGAGTTCAGCCCGAAACCGCTGTCCTACAGTGAAATGCGGCCAGGATGTTACGATCCCACCGCGCGGATCGAAGATATGAATCGGGCCGGAATCCTTGCCTCCCTCTGCTTCCCGACGATCACCCGATTCTGTGGCCAGCTGTTCATGGAGGCCGGCGATCGCGAATTCGGCCTGGTCTGCCTGAAGGCCTACAACGACTGGGTGATCGAGGACTGGTGCGGCGCGGCACCGGGTCGTTATATTCCGCTCGTCCTCATCCCGCTGTGGGATCCGCAGCTGGCCGTGCGGGAGCTGGAACGGTGCGCTGCGAAAGGCGCCACCACCTTCGCGTTCTCGGAGAACCCCGCACCGCTGGGCCTGCCGACGATCCACGACCCGAGCGGCTACTGGGACCCGGTGATGGCCGCGGCCAACGATCTGGACCTGGTCGTCTCCATGCACGTCGGTTCGTCCTCGACGGTTCCACAGATCTCGAAGGACGCTCCGTTCCTGGCCAACCTGGCCTGGGGCGCGACCCGGACCTCCGGCGCGATGCTGTCCTGGTTGTTCAGCGGGATGTTCCAGCGTTTCCCGAACCTCAAGATCGCCCTGTCCGAGGGTGAAATCGGGTGGATGCCGTACTTCCTGGAGCGCGCCGAGCAGGTCCTGGACAAACAGCGGCATTGGGTGAAACGGGGAATGAACTGGGGTGACCACGCCGGCAGTCAGGGCGTCGACCTCGACACCCTCGATATCCGCCAGACCTTCCGCGACCACATCTTCGGCTGCTTCATCGAGGACGCGCACGGTATCGCGAGCATCGCCGAGATCGGCGAGAACAACATCATGTGCGAAACCGACTATCCCCATTCCGATTCCACGTGGCCGAACTGCATCGATGTCGTGAAGAAGCAGATCGATCACCTCCCGGAGACGACGCAGTACAAGATCCTGCGCGGTAACGCCGAGCGGCTCTACCGGTTCACCCCGGCCCAGCCGCCGGTTCGGACAGCGGGCTGAGATGCCGGGCTGGAGTGTCCAGATCGACCGGACACGCTGCCTCGGCTGCGGGGTCTGTGTGGCCTATGCGCCGGGCAGTTTCGCGCAGGACGGCGAAGGGCTGGCCGTTCTGCGCGATCCGCCGGCCGATTCGCTGGACGAAGTCCGCACGGCCGTGGACAGCTGCCCGACCGGGGCACTGAGCCTGGCGTCGACAGATGTCGCCATAACCGAACGAGAAGGGTGAGCCACGTGCTGCTCGAAGGAAAGACCGCGGTGGTCACCGGAGCCGGTTCCGGTGTCGGTGCCGCCTCGGCCCAGCGCTTCGCCGAGGAAGGCGCCGCGGTGGTGTGCGCCGATATCCGATTGGATCACGCAAAAGAAACCGTGCGGCGCATCGAGGCCGGCGGCGGAGTGGCCGTCGCGGTCGAAACCGATGTCACGCAGGAGCGGGATATCGCCGAGATGATCGCCACCGCCGCGGACCGATTCGGTCACGTCGATATCGTCTTCAACAATGTCGGCATCCCGACCCCTCGGCTGGGCGCCACGCTCGAGGACCACACCTTCCAGGATTTCCAGCGCCTGGTGTCGGTGAATATCGGCGGAGTGTTCCTCGGCTGCACCTATGCCGTACTCCAGTTCAAACGACAGGGCAGCGCCGGCGTCATCCTCAACACAGGGTCGGTCGCGGGGCTGGTCGCCTGGGGTGGCGCGGTCTACGCCGCGACCAAAGGCGCCGTGCACCAGCTCACCAAGGCGGTGGCGATCGAGGGTGCGCCCTTCGGGATCCGCGCCAACGCGATATGCCCGGCCGGTATGCCCTATACCGGGTTCATGGCGGCCGGTGGCCTCGAGAGCTCCGCGGAAATGACCGAGAAATTGGCCGCCAGCACCGCCGCCAATCATCCGCTCGGCCGCCCGATCACCGCGCAGGACTGCGCGGAGGCGGCCGTATTCCTGGTATCCGATAACGCCGCGAATATCACCGGAGTGCTGTTTCCGGTCGATGGCGGCTATGTGGCGAGGTGAACGAATGACTCCGGCGAAAACCTTGGATCGCGACCGCGTACGCGAATTGTTCGACCTGCGCGGTGCCTATCTCGCCCAAACGGGCGGTGGATACCGGGACGACCCCTACCCCATCTGGCATCGGCTGCGCGCCGAGGCCGAGGTGCATCCGGGGACCGTGCACGAATTGACCGGATATGCGGGCCCGGCGGTGTTCCATGGGCTGCCGCTGCCCGACCGCCCACATTTCTCGGCCTTCAGCTTCGCCGCCTGCGATACCGCCTACCGCAACCCTGACGTATTCGCTTCCGCCCCGGGGCCGGTCGACCCGAATCAGGGCAGGATCGACCCGGTCAACAGCATGATCTCGATGAACGGCGCACAACACCGCCGCTACCGTTCACTGGTCCAGCCGTCCTTCGTCCCGGCGAAGGCCCAGTGGTGGATACAGAATTGGATCGAGCAGACCGTGCACCAGCTGATCGACGGATTCGCCGCCGATGGCCGCGCCGAACTGAACGTCGATTTCTGTGCGGCCATCCCGGTGCTGACCATCACCGGCAGTTTCGGCGTACCGGTAGAGCAGGCACTCGAATTCCGGGCGGCGCTGGGGCGCCCCGAGGCCGTGGTGGACCTGATCCGCCCGATCGTCGCACAGCGCCGGGAGGCACCGCAGGACGATCTCATCAGCGTACTGGTCGAGGCCGAACTGAAGGGTGAGGACGGCACCGCCCAGCGGCTCACCGACGCCGAGATCCACTCCTTCGTGGTTCTGCTGCTGGCCGCCGGCTCCGGCACCACCTGGAAACAGATGGGGATCACATTGACGGCGCTGCTACAGCGGCCGGACGTGCTCGCGGAGGTCGCCGCGGACCGCTCTTTGCTGCGTCCGGCCATCGACGAGGCGCTGCGCTGGACACCGACCGATCCGATGTTCTCCCGGTATGTCACCCGCGACACCGAATTGCAGGGCGTATCGCTCCCCGCGGGATCGGTCCTGCACTTGTGCGTCGGGGCGGCGAACCGGGACCCCGCACGCTGGGACAACCCGGACGACTACGACATCACCCGGCGGTTGCGGCCTTCCTTCGCCTTCGGCGGCGGAGCCCACGCCTGCCTGGGCATGCATGTTGCGAAGGCCGAAATGATGACCGGGATCGGCGCCTTGCTCGACCGGCTGCCGAATCTGGCGGCCGACCCGGACGCCGAACCCACCCGCTTCATCGGAATGTACGAGCGCGGGCCTACCGAGATACCGGTGACCTTCGGCTGAGCCGATCGGAACGAGGAGGAAGTCGATGAACGAACCCGGATACCAGCCGCCCGACCTCAGCCTGCGCGGGCCCGCCCATGTCGCCCGATACGAGGAGACCGACGGCGAGGTCGGCCACGAATGGAACGGCGCCCATATCCTGCTGCTCACGACCACCGGGCGCACTACCGGCCGTTCCCGCACCTCGGCGCTGATCTACGGCCGCGACGGTGCGGATTACCTGGTCGTGGCCTCGGCCGGCGGCGCCCCGAAGCATCCGGCGTGGTACCTGAACCTACAAGCGAACCCCGCGGCGGTGATCCAGGTCAAGGCCGACCGGTTACGGGTGACCGCGCGTACCGCCGACGCGGCAGAACGCCCGCGCCTGTGGGAGCTCGCCACGGCGTACTGGCCGAACTACGACGTCTATCAGAGCCGTACCAGCCGCGTCATCCCCCTCGTCGTGCTCAGCCCGTCGTGATAGGACTTCAAGCGTGTCCACACCCAAGAGGCCCGCCCGATCCGACGTCCCCAGCACTTCGCCGCCCGGATGGGCCGACCGTGCCGCGGACCAATCGCAGTCGGTGCGGCGATCGAGGGCTCGCACCATCGAGCAGGCGCAGGGGATCGTCGCGGCCGCGCAGCGGTTGATCGAGGTGAAGGGGTCCGCCTTCACGACGCAGGAATTGTCGAAGGAGGCGGGGATCGCCCTGCAGACCTTCTACCGGCATTTCCCCAGCAAGGACCATCTCCTGCTCGCCGTCCTCGAAGATGTGATCTCCGATCGGATGGCCGAGATGGCGGCGGCCGCAAGCGAGTTGCCGGATCCGGTGGCGCGCTTACGTTTCTATATCCTCGCGGCGTTGCGATCGCTGCGCGCCGAAGACGGCGGAACCGCACGGCAATTCATCACGTCCGAACACTGGCGGCTCTACCAGATATTTCCGGACGAGATGGCGCAGGTCAACATGCCTTTCGCCGGGTTGATCGAGCGGGAGTTGCGGGCGGCGGCCGAGTCGGGACTGCTGCGCCCGCACGATCCCGCCGCCGATGCCTGGATGGCGGTGAACCTGGTGACGTCGGTTTACCACCATTTCGCGTACGCGCCGCGCGAGAACATCGAAGCCGTCACCGAACAATTGTGGACATTCTGTTCGACCGCTTTCGGCGGTCGTCCACCTGACGAGTAACGGGGCACAGCAATGAAGCACGCACCTGTATTTCCCAAAGGTCGTGATCTGGATACCACCGCCACGGTCCTGCATACGTGGCTGGCGGCACGGCACGAGGTCACCGCCGTCGAGATCGACGATCCGGCCTACCCACAGGGTGCCGGAGTTTCCAACGAGACAGTTTTCGTCCGGCTGCATTCCGGCCGGGGCATCGAACAGGTGGTGCTACGAGTCGCGCCGGCGGCCGAACACCAGATGTTCCTCGATCCCAGGTTCCATATTCAGCACCAGATCCTGGTGGCCCTGCGGCAACACAGTGACGTGCGGGTTGCGGAACCCTTGTGGCTGGAAGAGGATCCGTCGGTGCTCGGCCGGCCGTTCTATCTGATGCGACGGGTCTCCGGCTCGGTGCCGGTCAGTATGCCCGTGTACAACCTGTCCGGGTTTCTTGCCGACGCCACCCCCGCGCAGCGGCGGGCGTTGTGGGAAGACGCGATGGGCCAGCTGGCCGCAATCCACCGGGTTCCCGTCGATGTCGTCGATTTCGTCGACCGGCCCGAATACGGGACCTCGGGCAACCAGCAGCAACTCGCCTATTGGAGCGCCCACGCGCACTGGACACTCGAGGAGAATGTTCCGGATACGGTCCATGCTCTGCTGCAGTGGCTCACCGACAATCAGCCTGCGGCGTCCGTACCGGGGCTGTCGTGGGGCGATGCCCGCATCGGCAACATCGCATTCGGACCGGACTTCCGTGTCACCGCGGTCATGGACTGGGAGCAGGCGTCGATGGCCGGCCCGGTCGCCGACCTCGCCTGGTGGCTGGTGTTCGACGAAGCACACAGCACCGGCCTGGGTGTCCCCCGGCTCGACGGGCTCGGAACACGGGACGAGACGATCGAGCTGTGGCAGGACCTGACCGGGCTACGGGCCGGCGATCTGCGGTGGCACGAGGTGTTCGCCTGCCTCAAAGCGGGTCTGCTCAGCCTTCGCACCCGGCGGGTCCTCCGGCTGCCGCCGGTCGATACCGGCACCCGGCGATACTCCTTCCTGCGGCACGCCTGCGAACTGGTGGGGATTCCCGAACCCCAGGAGGGATTGTGACCACACCGGCCGAACCCGCACCGTTCGACGAAGCGGTCGTGCTGTCACCCGAATGGCTGGCCCGCATCTTGGAATCCGGCCATCCCGGCGTGGTTCCGGCGGCGGCCGAGGTGGTGGAGCGGATCGAGACGGTGGCCACCAAATTGCGTTTCCGAGTGACCTACGCGCAGCAAGCCGGCGCTCCCCCGGCGCTGTGCGCCAAGGGGTATTTCAACCCGCGCCACCGCCGCGGTTCCCGGGCCGAAGCGGACTTCTACCGGGACTTCGCCCACGATCTCCCGGTCCGGACCCCGCCGTGCGTGCACGCCGCCGTGGACGAGGACACCGGACACGCACTGGTGCTCATGCACGATCTGGTGGCGGCGGGCGCCCGGTTTCTCGACCCACTGGTCGGATACCGCGCCGCCCAGGCCGCGGAAACCCTGGATCAGCTCGCCGCCCTGCACGCGGCGACCTGGGATGACAAGCGGCCGGACGCGAGTGGGCTGTTTCCACCGCGCCTGGCCTCACTTGCCGGCCATATGACCGTCGAAACGCTTCAACCACTCCTCGACGACGGCCGGGCAGCCGGTATTCCCGACGATGTTCGGCGTGCGGACCGGCTGCTTGCGGCCATGGCGGCCATGGACACCTTGGGCAATTCTTCCGCGCGGTGCCTGGTCCACGGCGATCTGCACGCCGGCAATATCTACGAACTGCCCGACGGGAGACCGGGTCTCATCGACTGGCAGGTGGTACAGAGCGGCCATTGGGCCCAGGATATCGCCTACCATCTGGCAACCGTCCTGCCCCCGGACGAGCTCGCCCGGACCGAGCGCGATCTGCTCGAGCACTACCTGCACCGGCTGGCCGCCCACGGAGTCGAACCGCCGGATCGGGAACACGCGTGGTGGATGTATCGAGCACATTTGCCGTACGGGCTGTACCTGTGGTCGATGACCCGCGCGGTCGACCGGCCGATCATCGAGCACCTCACCGGCCGACTCGCCACCGCGGTCGCGCGGCACAAGAGCCTCGATCTTCTCGAGGTCTGAACACAGGGCGGAGGTGCGGGGGCCGAGATCTGTTCGGCCCCCGCACCTCCGCCCGGATCAGTTCGCGGCCAGGCTGTGCCGGATCTTGTATTTCTGCACCTTGCCACTGGGGCTGCGCGGGAAATCGTCGACCACGTGAACTTCCTGCGGCCACTTCTGTTTCGCCAGCCCGGCGTCGGCGAAGTAGGCGCACAACTCCTCGAGCGAGGGCGCCGCTGTACCGGGATGCAGCCGCAGTACTGCCGCGACATGTTCGCCCAGTCGCGCATCCGGTGCGGCGACCGCGACTGCTTCGGTCACACCGGGCACCGTCAACAGCACCTCCTCGACCTCGAGCGCGCTGATGTTCTCCCCGCCACGGATGATCAGGTCCGTGGTGCGGTCGGTGATGGTGAGGTAGCCGTCGGCGTCGAGTGTTCCGATATCGCCGGTGTGGTACCAGCCCTGCTCGTCGAACGCTGCCGCAGTCAGGGTGTCGTCGAGGTACCCCAGGCACAGATCCGGGCCGCGGCTGAGGATCTCGCCGTCTTCGGTCAATCGGATTTCGACACCGGGTTGCGGAGCACCGTCGGTGTAGAGCCGTTTGGCTCGGGGCGCGTTCCACTCGGAGGCGGTCATCGACGGGTGTTCGGTGCTGCCGTAGGACCGGTAGACGGTCAGCCCCAGCCCGGTCAGCCGCTCGGCCACCGGCGCGGCGACGGGCGCGCCGCCCATACCGAGATACCTCAGCCGGGCCAGGTGGTCGCGGGTACAGTCCGGATGGTCGATGAGGCTGGTGACGTAGTACGGCACACCGCCGCCCAGGCTGACGCCGTGGGTCGTCATCACCTCCAGGATGCGTCCGGGATTCCAGACATCGGCGAGGTCGATGGAGACACCCTCCCGGACCGGGACGAGCAGAGCCGAGAGCATTCCGATGAAATGGCCGATGGGTGCGGCGTTGATCAACGGTCCCAGATCGTCCGGAAAGCGTTGCGACATCAGGCGGGTCTCGCAGCCGAGCGTCTGATGGCTGTGGACGACCCCCTTCGGCACCCGGGTCGTACCGGAGGTGAAGGCGATCACCGCGGGGCCGGCCGGGTCGACCTGTGCCACACCGGAGAAGGGTTCGTCGGCGAGCAAGGCGTCGAACCGGTGGCGGGGGTCGCTCCCGTCGACGACACCCACGATCGGCACTTCCGCGTAGACCGCGGGGTCGTACACCAGGTTCCCGAAGCGTTCGGCACCGAAGAATGCCTTGGGCCGCACCGTCTCCACGATATGGCCGACTTCCCGCGAACCGTAGCTGTGCACGATCGGCACGACGACCGTGCCCAGGAGCGAGGCTGCCCAGAACGCGGCCGCGGCCTCCATCCAGTTGGGTAGCTGGAGCGCGACGACATCTCCGGGCTCCACACCGCGGGCCCGCAGGCCCGTGGCCAACCGCCGCGCTACCAGCTCGACATCCCGGAAGGTACCCGAGTAGGGCCGGATATCCGAATGGACGCGGAAGGCGGTATCCGGCGCGGAGGCGAGACCGCGGGCCAGCAGCTCGCCCAGGCTGTCGCGGGTCCACCACCCTTGCTCTTCGTACCGTCGGGCCAGGTCTGGGGGAATTGTGCGCATGTGATCTCCAACCACCCGGCACGCGTGCGCCGGTGTCGTACGGCGGCGTTGCCGGAGAACAGGGTCGTCGGAAGCCGGGCATCCCGGCCATGAGAGCGAAACGTGACTCTACACCAGAGTAGAATGCCATTCTCGTTTTTGTGGGCTTTTCGAGTTTTCCGGAGCCGGCCGAACACCGGCGACGCAGCAGCGGCACAGGAATCGAGCCCGGCAAATCTCGACCTTCACGGCAACTCACGGCAACACGTTTGCCACCGGATCGCCCGGTCGTCGAGGATGACCCCACTGTGTGACCGGCATCACCAAGGCCGCGACGGACTCGACCGGCTCCCCGCTCGCGAGTGTGATTCCGAACGCATTCGCACCGCACCGGTCGGCGAAACGCAACAGCCGCACCCGGCACCGCCGACCTCGGCCCCGCCCGCACACCGGAGCACACGGATGCCCGCACAGGCCGATCGAGATGAGGAATCACCTGATGAAACGCACCGCCCTGTTTCGCATGCCCACCGCCCTCGGCCGCACCGCAACCAGTGTCGCCGCACTGACCGCGGCCTTCGGCCTGTTCACCACCGCCACCGGTAACGCCGACGCCTTCGTGCCACTGCCCGACGGTACCGAAACCGGCCCCGGCCTCACCATCACCCGTACCGCCGAAAGCGCGCTGGTCTCCCCCTCCATGGCCGCCAACGGCGCCGGGCGAGTCACCTGGGTGTCCGGCACCGTCACCGCCGATGTCACCCATACCCCGGTTGTCACCGAACCGGGCCCCTACAGCACCCCGGAGAACATGCCCGGAACCAACAACTCTTCCACTCACGGGGTGTCCCAGCTCAATACCGGCTACATCGTCGGCTGCCAGGTCAGCATCGGCGACCGGGCATTCTCGCTCGGCGCGAGCGCCAGCGTATCCACCACACAGATAGGCGTCAGTGGCTCCGCCGGAATCCAAATCGGTCCGGGGGAAGTCAGGTTCGTGCAGATCGGGATCAAGGATATCCCCGCCCCCGGTACCTACACCCTCGGTTACCGGGACTACGAAATGGAGATCCAGGGCTGCGGCGGCTATGCCCAGGCCCGCTCCTACACCGTCGTCGAAATCATCGGGGACCACTACTCCAAAACCACCCTCTACGGCGCGCCTTTCAGCATCGGCTGATCCGGCCACCGGCACACCTGACCTGGCCGACGACCACCAGAACGACGAGGTTCACCGACAATGACCCACACCGCACACCCCCTGCGCACCCTCTTCGCCGCGACGGGCAGCACCCTGCTCGCCACCGCCGCATTCGCCTTCCTGCCGGCACCGGCACACGCCGACACCAACGTTGCCCTGCCCGGCGGACAGATCACCGAAACCCTGGGCGACGGCACCACCGTCACCGTCCGGCTCACCGGCGAATCCGCCGTCATCAGCCCGTCGCTGGGTTCGACACCCCTGCATCGAAACGCCTGGGTTTCCGCAAGCGCCGGCGCCGAAGTTTCCCAGCCGCCCCGGAGCATGTCCATCCGCCCCGGCTATGTCGTGGGCTGCCAGGTCAATATCGCCGGCGGCGGTGTCAACGCGGGGGCCGGCGCCTCGCAGCGTGCCGGTAGCGATACCCCCGACCTGTCCACCAGCACCGGCGGCAATCTCACTCTCGGGCCCGGCCAGGCCAAGAAGTACTACCTGCTCGACGTCGAAGCCCCCGACGCCTTCGGCAACGAAAGCCACCGCCCCTTCAACCGGGTCAAATCTCCCACCGGCAGCGTTACCTGGAAGAACAGCACCATCAGCCTCGCCGGTTGCGCCGGTTACGCACAAGCCCGTGCGTTCGTCCAGGTGGATGTCGAAACATCGACAGCGAAAGAGATCGTCACCCTCTGGGGACACCCCTTCGGACTCGGTTGAACGCCGGCAACACTCGAACAGCCGGGAACCGGCGCGAATGCGCCCGCCCCGGCTCTCCCCGGTCGGTAAGCAGCTATAGCGCAACGACACTCGGGTGGCCGGTCGGTAAGCCTCGTCTCAGGTAGTGGCCGAACCGGGCTCGGTGTGGTGTCGGCAGTGCAGAGTCGTGCTCACCAGCGCATGCCGCTGAAATCGATCGGTTGGGGCCGAAGGGCTTCGACACGTGCGGCCAGGCCCCGCATCCGGAACGCCATCTCGCTCGCCGGAAGCTGCCGGCGATCCCCATGTCCGGGCAGTAGCCATTCGAAAACAAGATCGGCCGATCGCGCCAGCGACTCGGCCAGCACTTCGACCGAATACCAGGTGACGCTTTCGGCAATTTCTATATCTCCGGTGGTACGGGACCAATAAACACTGTCCCCACTGAAACAATATCGGTCGTCGACAATATAAAGAACACTTCCCTCGGTGTGACCCGGGAATGGATGCGCCATTACGCCGTCGACAATTTTCGCGGGTTCGGCTCCCCGTATTATCTGATCGGCATCCGGGGCCGCATCGAGATCACCTTCGTGAATCCACAGCCGAGCCCCGAATCGGTCTGCGTAACGCCGGCCGTGCGCAGCGTGATCACGGTGGGTCAGTAGAACATCCGTCACCACGCCGAGCTCCTCGTATCGAGTTGCCAGCGCCTCGCTGAAGCGTGGCGTATCGACCAGGAGGTTACCGCCGCTGCGTCGCAGCAGGTAAGAGTTGGCGCCCGCGGTACGTGACGAGTTGTGGCCACACAGGTAGAGTCCCTCCTCCAGACGCATGGGGAACGGGTCGGATTCCGCCTTCAGTGGCACGTTCTCGCGCCGAACGGACCGGGTCTGACAAGCGAATGCGGCGGCCGCCAGTGCTCGCTCCTCGGCTTCGTCGCGCGGTTGACGCAGAATTTCGGAGCGACCGTCGACCTCGCCGATCAAACCGGGCGCCAATTGCCGGGACACATCGCAGTTCACGCAGCGATCGTCTACGAACCAGGACATTTTGCAGAACTCCTTCCTCGGTGCGACGCAGCGACAGCCGCACTTTTCAGGAGTACCAATCATGGCGTGGAACATTCAAGTCTTGACTTATTTCCGAAAACCTCTCCGGAATTCGATCGACAATTCGATATCGGTGCTGTTACGGCAGCTGGAAGAGCTGCCGTCGAAAGTAATCTCTGGTGTCGGATCGGATTATGGCCGAGCTGGATTCCTCGGGCGCTACGACGATTCGGCTGCCATCGTCCTCGACCCACGCGGCGGCCCGGCCGGCCGGATCCCGTCTACCGCCGGCCGTGTCCGGCGTCTCCTGGCGGCTCCGGTCGACCCCCGCACCATCAGTCGAGCGGTCAGCGAGACGACCGCATGGGTATCCATCGGATCGCCGCTCATCGCGCGCTGTAGTTGCTCGAAGGCGGCGGTACCCATCGCGCGCATCGGTGTCCCGACCGTGGTCAGCGGTGGCGTGCAGAAATCGGCCCCGACCACATTCCCGAATCCGACGACGCTCATCTCGTCCGGCACTCCTATACCGGCTTGCTTCGCACCGTGCAGAATTCCGATCGCCACGAGATCGTTGAATACCAGTACAGCGGAGGGCAGGTCGCGGAGTAGCCCGTCGACGGCCGCGGTGCCGCCGGCCATGGTCGGCGGGTACGGCCCGATCCGGCTGATCCTGAGCCCGAAACGCGGAGCCGCATCGAGCAGCGAACGCCACCGCATACCGTCGGCCCAGGACGCCGGCGGGCCGGCGACGTAGGTCACCGAACGGTGGCCGAGCCCGACCAGATGCCGCAGGGCCGCATCGACCCCCGCCGCGGTATCGACCAGTACGGTGCGCGTCCCGGGCACGATTCGATTGAGCATCACCAGGGCACGGTGACCCGCGGCCGCCCGCATGCCGCGATCCGACAGCCGCGAACCGGTGACCACCAGGCCGTCGACGGCGGGCAGGATGCGGTCCAGCACCGTTCGTTCCTGCCGCATCGACCATCGCGTATCCGCCAGGACCACCGTGTATCCAGCCTTCGTCGCGGCGGCCTCGAAACCGTGGATGAGACCGAAGTAGACCGGATTCGTGACGTCGGGCACCACCATGGCCACCGCGGACGTCCGCTCTCTCGCCGATACCCCGGTGAGGGCGTTCGCCCGGTACCCCAGCTCTGCGGCGATCCTGTGGATACGCGATGCGGTCTCGGCGCTGACGCGTCCCGGCCGGGAGAACGCACGCGATACCGTCGAGGGCGAAACCTCCGCCGCCGCCGCGACATCATAGATGGTCGGTGGGCGCACTGCTCCAGCTCCTAACCACGGACTCCGGCTCCGCCACCGGGTCACGTGCCGGCGGCCCGCACGAGCGCGCCGGTGCATACCGCGGCGGTTGCCGGGAAAAAGGGTCCTCGGAAGCCGGGCGGGGCCGGCCCGGCCGCGAGCGCGAAATGTGGCTCTACCATAGAGTAGAATCACATTCTTGTCCGTGGAGGCGCTTTCGCTTTATTCGTCGAGCCGTCCCGCGAATCCCGGTGTGGCGACCGTCCCGTCCTCGTGAACCATCCAATGAACGAAGCGGTGCAGTGGGTACATGGCATCGTGCGGGTTGCCGATCGTGCTGGGTCCCGCCTCCCCGAGACGAACGATGCGCTGCGCACCCCCGGCTGCGAGCCGATCGCGGAAATCCGGCATCCGGTCGAAGGGAAAGAAGCCGACGGTCTGGGTCGCAACGGTGACATAGCGGATCGCGGCGTCGAGCGATTCCACCGCGACCACGTTGACGGTTTTGCCGACCGGATGGAAATCGACCGGGGCGCCGGAGCGGATCACCACGCCCGTACCGTCCGTTGCGCCCCATACCCGGAACTCGTCGTCGAGCAGCGCGAGGGTGCGGATCTCCTCTTTCAGCTCCGCACCCAACGGCCGGTTACCACCGGATGCGGTCGCGCGTTCGGCGATCCGCCGGTACAGCCGGTCGCAGAACCGGTCCGCGTCCTGCTCGTTCGCCTCCAGGAAGACGAACCGGCTCGCGACACAAGCGTCCTGGTTCAGCACCATGACGTCATCGGCGGCGAGCCCGGCGGCGTGCTCGAGTGTCGCCGCGGTCCCGAAGGCCTGCCGGCCGACCATCGATATCGATGTTTTCGGGTCGAACGACACCAGCTGCAATCCCGGGCCGAGATATTTGACGACATTGTCGATGGCATCGCCGCCGCCCCACGCAACGATCTTGTCGAAATACTGCGGACGGAAGAGCACCCGCTCGACGGCCGCGTCCCCGCCCCGCCAGTAGACGGCCGACATCGACCGCACCACCGGGTGCCCGGGATCGATATCGGCCATGGTTCGCAAGATCGCGGGAGTGGTGAACGGATCACTGGACGACATCTTGAACAGGTTGATCGCTTTCACGAGTGCACCCTGGGCGATGGATTTCACCGCCTGTCCGGGCGAATTCCCGGGTAGTACGTGGATCAACCGGGGCGCGAAGGCCCGCACGAAGCTCTTACGACCCTGGAAGTCCTGTTTGGCGATCCATCCGTCCAGCGCTTTCGGATCGGGAAAATTCTGCTCGACGACCGCATGCAGTATCTGCTTGTCCAGGTAGGCCGCAGCGCCTGCCACCTGCGCTTCGAGCAGTGCACGAGGCAAGGTGTGTGTAGCCGACATGCGGTCGATACATTCGCCGATGAAGGGATTGCGCGGGTCGCGGATCCGCCGTCCGGCCTCCACCAAGAAGTCGACGATCTCGTCGAGCGGTACGTCGAGCAGCGGTGGAACCTCGGTGCGGGGAGCGACCACGCGATCCAGATCGATGTCGGGCGTCGCGAAGGATACGCCCAGATCCCGTGACCGGTGTACGGCGGCGGTACCTTCTACCACCTCGCCCCGGAAGAAGAACGGTGCGGACAGCACCGCGCCGGCGGTCTGCTGCGATTCGGTGGCGGTCATGCGAGCCCCCGTACATACGCGTCGGCGGTACCGGCGCACGCGATCTTGTCGTCACCGGCCATATCGGCGTAGCGGACGATGGAGTCGGCGATAGACGGCCCCCTGTTGCCGCAGGCGCACGGCCGGTAGTCGAGGACGATCCGGTCTCCGGTGATGATTCCGCCCCAGCGTCCGTCGAGTGAAAGGTCGAAGAAGGCGGCTCGCCCTTCCACCGCGCCCGCGCCGCGGGACAACAGAGTTTCGCCCGCGTCGTCGAGCACGAAGGGCACCACCCAGGGCGGAACGTGGTAGCGATTGCCCCCCTGGCATTTCGGCATTCCGGAATTGAGCTCCTGCATGGAGTAGTTCTGGAACTCCCGGCCGGGCGGAATGTTGAATGTTTCGTACACGAATTGCCGGTAGTCGGCGGGGAGTTGGGCCCGTTTGAGGCCGCCGCCCACGTAGATACAGTTGTCGGGATGGAAATCGGCGGACCCGAAACCGCGTTCCCGGACCAGCGCCGCGACCTGGTACAGGGTGCTCCACATACCCGAGATATAGAGCTTTTCCGTGCGGTGTTCGATCATCGCGTCGGCGCCCGCGATCAGCGCCCGGTCGAGTTCGGCCTGGCGCTGCGCCGACGTCCGCTCATACGCGGCCAGCTCCGCCGGCGACGCGGTGCCATCGGTGATCTTCCGGCGTAACCGCACCTGACCGGTCATCGCCTCGACCGTGAGAGGCGATACCGGCAAGCGGAAAACTTCCTTCTCCGGATCGCCGTACGCCGCTTGCTGCGCCTTGCCGATGACGATGTTCTTGGGCACCGAGGCTGTCAGGCCGATCCCCATCATCCGCCTGTCCCGGGCCGGTGCCACACCGGAGCCCCAGGCGAAGAGATTCACGGTGTCACGGCGTGACCAGGCCATATCGGCCTCCGAGGCGAGCAGCATGGCGGGTTTCCCGGTTGTCCCGCTCGAACAGGACACATAGTGGCCCGCCGTGCGCAGCCGCTCGATCCATTGATCGATGCCGGGGATATCCGCCGCCTCGGTCATGGTGATCGGGTGCGAGGAGAGTGTGCCCAGCCAGGTACCGAGCCGGTCCCATCGGTGCTCGGTCAAGAACCGCTCCGGGTAGCTCTTGTATACCGAATGCGGAAATAGCAGCGCGACTGCATCTTCGAACCGGCCGACCGCGGTGATACCCGCCTCGTCCGCGCGGCGCTTCAGCAGTCCGATCCGTTCTCGCCGCGCCTGGAATCGCTCGTTCAGTGCCGCGATCTGCACGTCGTACAACTCGGCGGCGGAGTGATCGAACCGGTTCGGATCATCGGCAAGCTCGGTCAGTTGTTCTATGGCCGGAATCATGGGCCACCCTTCGAGAATCACGCCCCCCGCGATTAATAGCACCTGCCAGGTGTCATTAATCTAGCACCCCGCTCGACACCCATGGACCGAATGCGATGAACTGACATCCGTGGAGACGACGAGCGGAGGGCGCGATCGGCCGCGGGGAGCCGGACGTCCGACACAGGAACAAGCCCGTGCGCGACAGCTGGAACTACTGGACACCGCACTGGACCTGTTCCTCGAACGGGGCTATGAGCAGACCACGATCGAGCTGATCGCCGCCCGGGTCCATATGGCCAAGCGCACCGTCTACGCCCGCTACACCGACAAGGCCGCTTTGTTCCTCGCCGCCGTCCGGCGCGCGATCGACGCCCAGGCCGTACCGCGAGAGGTCCTGGAGAGCCTGGACAACGGCGATCTGGCCGAGACGCTGGAGGCGGTCGCACGACTCCGCATCGATCAGGCCATGACCCCCAACGGGCGTCGGCTGCACCGGATCCTCGCTCTGGAAAACGTACGCTTCCCCGAGATCTTCACTCTCAGCACTACCTTGAACACCGGCCCGGTCGTCGCATTCGTCGCCGAGGTACTGGACCGCGCGGCGGCCGCCGGACAGATCTCCACCACCGATACCGATCTCGCCGCGCGCGCGTTCATGAGTATGGTCGTCGGCACCCAGGTCCGCAGTATCGAGGCGGGTCGCGCACCGAGTACGGGACAGCTCGAGCAACGCGTTCTGTTCATGGTACGTCTGCTACTCGACGGCCTGCGGCCGCGCTGAACCCTACCGGCACAGCCGTTCGGAGAGCTCCCACAACTGCGCGGCCCGATCGGCGTCCACCGCATAGTCCGCGATATCGGGCTGGGCGGCGCAGTCCGCGAAGTACACGCCGTCGAGATCGAGCAGCCCCGGATGCACTGCCGCCCACACCTGGGTCGCGGCGCCTTCCTGCGGTGTACGAACACCGTGGTCGGGGCGGGGCCGGCCGGGCGCTTCGGCCCGGGCGACGGGCACCGACGCAATATCCGCACGGGTCATATGACGGGCCAGCCGGGTGGCGACCCGGCCGGGATGCACCGCACAGACTCGGATTCCGTCATCGCGCAGCCGCCGGTCGAGCTCGACGGCGTGCAGGATGTTGGCGGTCTTGGAGGCACCGTAGGCCAGGAACTTGTCGTAGTCCCGATTCTCCCATTGCGAATCGGCGAGATCGACGTCGGCGATCCGATACCCCTCCGAGGCGAGGTTGACGATCCTGGCCCCCTCGGCCGCGCGCAGCCGGTCGAGAAGCAGACGGGTGAGTTCGAAGTGGCCCAGATGGTTGGTGCCGATCTGCATTTCGAACCCGTCGGCGGTACGGGCGAACGGCGTGAACATCACCCCGGCGTTGTTCATGAGTACATGAATTACCGGTGCGAGTTCGGTAATGCGTGCGACGGCGCCTCGGATCGCGTCCAGCGACGCCAGATCCAGGACGACGGTCGACAGGCGCGCCGAGGGCATCTCCCGGCGTATCTCGGAAGCGGCCGTCTCGAGGGCATCATCACGCCGGGCGGTCAGGACGACGTGGGCACCGGCACCGGCGAGGGCGCGAGCAGATTCCCGGCCGAGGCCGGCGGAGGCTCCGGTGATCACACAGGTGCGGCCGGTCAGGTCCGATCCGGAAACGATCTCCTCGGCGGTGGGGCGCGCACCGGGCCCCGTGCTGTCGGTCGTGGGCGGAATCGTCATCGGCACTCCGATCCAGGTGGTGGCGGGAAGACATACCGCACCGGCGGAGCGGAACGGCCTCGCAAATAAGTATACTATTGCGGATATTATATCCCCGCCGGACGATAGGCTGCCCATATGGTGGAGACGAGACGCGGCCGCCCCACACAGGCCGAGGCCAAGAAGCTGAACCAGGCAGTCCGCGAGGCCGCGGTCGCCACATTCCTGGAGTCCGGCTACGACGGCGCGACGATGGAGGCCATCGCCCGGAGGGCCGGGACCACGAAACGTTCACTGTACGCACGGTATCCGGACAAACGCGCCGTGTTCGCCGATGTCATTCCGTGGGCACTGTCGAAGTACGTCTCCCCGGGGGACGATCCCGCTGTCGACGACAAGGATCTGGAGACAGCGCTGCTCGAGATCGGCCGGGTAGCCCTGGACCGCGCAGTCGACCCGGAGAATGTCCGGCTGATGCGGATCGCGATGAACGAGTCGGCCAGGTTTCCGGAATTCGCGGTCAGCACGGACTCGATGATGTGGTCGGGGCGACAACGGGCGGTCGTACGCGTACTGCGCCGGGGCGCCGCCGAGGGCACTGTCGATGTCGAGGATATCGAGATCGCCGCCGAACATTTCCTTGCGATGGTGGAACTGATTCCCGGCAGAATGGCCGATTTCGGCCTGTTCCGTTCGAAGCAACAAGAGCAACGCCATCTCCGGCATGCCGTCCGGCTGTTCCTCCGTGGCGCAACGCCGCGCTGACGCGTCGCCCGAAAACAACCACTTCCTCGCCGTCCGGGCTCTATGCTACAAATACACGACACCGGATACTTATAGCGGAGCCGGCTCTCCAGCGCCCGCCATTCCGGACGCTCCACAACGAGGGAGAACTCATGACTCCATCCGCCTCGACGCTCCCACCGCCGCAGGATCACGTAGCGCAGGTTGCCGGCCTCGCCCACATCCACGGCCCGGCCCACCAGACGCTGCGCCCACGACTGGTGGTACTCGGGACGAGCATGGATGATGCGGTGAGCGCCGCGGGCGGGCGGATATTCGATCTCTCGATGGCCGGGTGGGAGGTCACGGTGGTCGCCGGCGACCTCGGCAACCCACGGCCGGCCCGGATCCTGGGGGCGCACGCACTCGATCTGGACTCCGTACTCACCCGTCGACACCGGGGACCACAACCGCACGCAGTGGCGATCTCGGCAACACTGACGGCCACCGAGCACCGGCTGCGCAGACGTGTTCAGGCATACCTGGACCACGGGTCGATCGAGGTCTCGATCTGGGGACGGCCCTACGCCGGGGGCCGAACCGAATCCACCACCCATCGGCTCAGTCACGCCGCCCGCGCTTTCAAACGACAGGCTCTTCGGGTTGTCCGCGGCGAGGACGAGGTGGTGGCAGCCACCGAGGATTTCCACACCGGCATCGCCACCCGCCGCACGCCACACAGCCGCGACCTGTCCCGCACCGGTTGGCCGGCCGGGTGACGAGGACGACCGTGAACAACCACGGGATCGATGAGGACGAGGCCGAGTTCGTCGCCGTAGTACGGGATTTCGTTGACAGCGAGGTCGAGCCGGTGGTGCACCGGCTCGAACACGCCGATATCTATCCGGACCGATTGATCGAGCAGATGAAGCGGATCGGGATATACGGTGTGGCGATCCCGCCGCCGTGGGGCGACGGCAAGGTCTCCACGACATGCTATTCGCTGGTCACCGAGGAACTTTCCCGCGGCTGGATGAGCCTGGCAGGGGCGATGGGAGGCCATACGGTCGTAGCAAAACTGCTGCTGGACTACGGAACCGCCGAGCAACGGGATCGCTATCTGCCCCGGCTGGCGACCGGTGAACTACGCGCGACGATGGCATTGACGGAGCCGGGCGGCGGCTCGGATCTGCAGGCCCTACGCACCGTGGCCCGCCGCGAGGGTGACACCTATGTCGTGAACGGTTCGAAAACCTGGATCAGCAATGCACGCAGATCCGGCCTGGTGGCCTTGCTGTGCAAAACGGATCCGGCGGCGGTCCCGGCACACCGCGGTATCAGCGTGCTACTGGCGGAACCCGGGCCGGGGTTTGTGGTGTCCCGGGATCTTCCCAAGCTCGGATACAAGGGCGTGGAAAGCTGCGAACTCGCCTTCGACGATTTCCGGGTGCCCGCCGGGGCGCTACTCGGGGGCATCGAGGGCCGAGGATTCGGGCAGATGATGCGAGGTCTCGAGATCGGGCGGATCCAGGTCGCCTCCCGGGCCCTCGGGGTGGGCCGCGCGGCATTGACGGATTCGATCAGGTACGCGCAGGAACGCGAGACATTCGGCACCCCCATCTGGAAGCATCAGTCGATCGGCAACTATCTGGCCGATATGGCCACCGAGCTGACGGCCGCCCGCCAGCTGGTGCACCATGCCGCGCGCTGCTACGACGCCGGCGCCCGCGCCGATATGGAGGCCGGGATGGCCAAGCTGTTCGCGTCCGAGACCGCGATGAAGATCGCACTGAACGCGGTGCGCATCCACGGCGGATACGGCTATTCCACGGAATTCGACGTGGAGCGGTACTTCCGCGACGCACCGCTGATGATCGTCGGAGAAGGAACCAACGAGGTTCAGCGCACCGTCATCGCCCGCCAGCTCATCGAACGTCATCGCATCACTTGACATAAATATACGACCAAGGATACTTATAGCGTAGGCCTCGGCACGGTTACGGCCGCGCAGATCTCTTGGCCGCAGCGCAGAGTCGCGAGGTGAATCCCATGTCTGCTACCGAATCGTTCATCGACGGTGCGGCCGTGCCGTCCGCCGAGGTGTACGAGAACATCGACCCCTCGACGTCTCGCTCATTGGGGACGGTGGCACGCGGCGGGCCGGACGAGGTGGACCGGGCGGTCGGGGCCGCCCGCCGCGCGCAACGCCAGTGGCGAACCACCACCCCGGAACACAGATCTGCCGTGCTGGAACGGATCGCCACCGCGATCGATACCCATCATGCGGAGCTCGCGCGGTACGAATGCGAGGACACCGGTAAACCCGCGAGCCAAGCCCGCGCGGACGTCACCGTCGCGGCGCGGTACTTCCGCTTCTATGCGCACGCAATCGACACCTATTACGGGCAGATCATCCCGCTGAGCAGCGATCTGCACATCTACACCCGCCGCGAACCGCTGGGAGTCACCGGGCATATCGTGGCGTGGAATTATCCGATCCAGCTCGTCGCCCGCGCGGTGGCACCCGCGATCGCCGCCGGTAACGGCGTCGTGGCCAAACCCGCCGACGAAACACCCCGTACGGCAGTGGCTCTCGCCCGGATCGCCGTGGATTCCGGCCTGCCGGACGGCGTATTCAACGTCGTCACCGGGTTCGGCGCCGAGGCCGGTGCCGCGCTGACTGCCCACCCCGGCGTCGACTCCCTCGGCTTCGTGGGATCCACCCGTATCGGCTCGGAAGTAGCCGCCGCCGCGGCACAGCGTGTCATACCGGCCGTTCTGGAATTGGGCGGCAAATCCCCGCAGATCGTCTTCGCGGACGCCGATCTGGATACCGCGGCGGAATTCGTCGCCAAGGCGATACTGCAGAACGCCGGACAGACCTGTTCGGCGGGTTCACGGCTACTCGTGCAGGAATCGGTCCACGACGCACTGGTGGACAAAGTGCTCCAGCGGTTCGCCGGGGTCACCATGGGTCCCGGCTGCGACGACCCGGGCCTGGGACCGCTGATCTCCCGTAAGCAGCAGACCCGGGTCGCCGGAATGGTGAACGGGCTCACCCGGGGCGAAATACTGTGCGGTGGCGCCGTTCCCACCGGCAATGAGCTGACCGAAGGCTGCTACTTCCCACCGACACTCATCGACGGTGTCGATCCGGCGGCCGCCATCGCGCAGGAGGAAATCTTCGGACCGGTGCTCACGGTCAACACATTCGCCGACGACGACCAAGCACTCGCCCTGGCCAACGGCACCGAGTACGCCCTGCTCGCCGCACTGTGGACCCGCGACCTCTCCCGCGCGCACCGCCTGGCGGCCGAGATCGTCGCCGGACAGGTCTACGTCAACACCTACGGCGCCGGCGGCGGTGTCGAATTGCCGTTCGGCGGATTCCGCAGATCCGGGTACGGCAGAGAGAAGGGCGTTGCGGCCCTCGACGCGGTCACGGCCACCAAAACCGTTGTGGTGAAGCTGTGAACGCGCGTCACGCGCCCGCCGATCCGGCCCACCCACCCGCCGCGTGCCCGCAGCACGGCGCACAACAGTGTCAGGAGATGTCCCGATGACAGAAACCGTAGCCTTGAGCCCCGAGCTGGGAGCCGAACTGATCGATACCGGCGATCTGCTGTCCGATGCCACCGTCGCCCGGATCCGGGAGGCGGTCAAGTGGCGCGGGGTGCTGCTGATTCGCGGTGCCCATCTCGACGACTCGGCTCAGCTCGAACTGAGCCGCAAACTGGGGACCGTGCTGGCGCCCGGCGGCCGGGAGATCTTCACCGTTTCGCTGGATCCCGCCAAGAATCCCACCGCCGAGTATCTCAAGGGAACCTTCTGCTGGCATATCGACGACACCACGAACCGCATACCCGCGAAGGCCACCATGCTCACCGCACGGCACGTCGCAATGGTCGGCGGCGGTACCGAATTCGCCAGCACCTACGCCGCCTACGAGAACCTGCCCGAGAGCGAACGCAAACGTTGCGCGGGCCTGCGGGTGGTGCACAGTCTCGAGGCGGCGCAGCGTGCGGTGCACCCCGACCCCACCGAACAGCAACTCGCGCAGTGGCGCCGGATCCCCACCCACGAGAGCGCGCTGGTGTGGCGACGCCGGGACGGCCGGCGGTCGTTGGTCATCGGCGCCACCGCGGACCATATCGTCGGTATGGCGCCGGATCGTAGCCGCGAACTCCTCGACGAACTCCTGGAGTGGTCCACCCAGCAGCGTTTCCGCTACACCCACGAATGGTCGGCCGGCGACCTGGTGATCTGGGACAACACCGGCATGCTGCATCGGGCCCTGCCCTACGATCCGTCCTCAGAGCGGACCATGCACCGCACGACCCTCGCCGGCGACGAGGCGTGGAACTAGGCCCCGGCCCGGGACCACCCACTACAGGCAGGAAACCATCCATGAACCAGGACACCTACGACAAGGGTCGCCGGATCCGTACCCAGGTGCTCGGCGCGGACTACGTCCGCAACGCCGCCGGCGACGATTTCACCCAGCCGCTACAGGACCTCGTCACCGAGTATTGCTGGGGAGCGGTATGGGGGCGCGATGGACTGTCGCCGAAAACGCGTTCCATGCTCAACCTCGCCATGCTCTCGGTACTCAACCGGCCGCACGAGTTGCGCACCCACGTCCAGGCAGCCCTCAACAACGGCGTGACCCGCGACGAAATCCGTGAGGTACTGCTGCAGGTCGCCGTGTACGCCGGTGTACCGGCTGCCGTCGACGGTTTCCGGATCGCCCGGGAAGTATTCGCCGAGACGGACAACGACTAGTGGGCACCGTGGACATCGGCTTGATCGGTTTGGGCAATATGGGGTTCCCGATGGCCGCCCGGCTGCGGGAAACCGGTCACCGGCTCGTAGTGTTCGACGCCCGCGCCGAGTCGATCGACCGCGCGGTCGCGCTCGGCGCCGCCGCCGCGACCTCCCCCGCGGACGTGGCCGACCGCGCCGAGACGGTGCTGACCAGCCTGCCGACACCACAGGCAGCCCTCGAAGTCGCCACCGGCGGCGAGGGCATCATCCACGGTTCCCGGGTCCGCCGGGTCGTCGAACTCTCCACCATCGGCCCGCACACCGCCCGGCAGCTGTCGACACTGCTGGCCGATCGCGGTATCGCCATGCTCGACTGTCCCGTGAGCGGCGGTGTCGCGGGGGCTCGTCACGGCACCCTTGCCCTCATGGCGTCCGGGCCGGCGGACGAATATGCCGCCGCCACGCCACTTCTCGAGACGCTGGGCCGGCCGTATCTCGTGGCCACCGAGCCCGGTGCCGGCCAGACGATGAAGTTGATCAACAATCTGATGGCCGCCGCCACCCTGGCCGTCACAGCCGAAGTGATGGTCATGGGCGTGAAGGCCGGCCTGGACCCCAGCGTCATGATCGATGTACTCAACGCCGGTTCGGGCGCGACCCATGCCAGCCGCGACAAGTTCCCGCGCTCGGTCCTGCCCCGCACCTTCGACTTCGGCTTCGCCACGGGACTGATGACCAAAGACGTCCGGCTCTACCTGGAGGAGGCCGCGAAGCTCGGCACTCCGACCGAACTCGCCGAAACGGTCGCCCGGAGCTGGGAGGCGACCACCGAGTCCGAAGGCCCGGACTCCGACTTCACCAGCATCGTGAAACCGTTCGAGGCGTCCGCCGGTGTGATCGTCGACGGAAGGCACGACCGCCACGCCTAGCTCGTTCCGGCACTACCTCGGCCGAACAGGCGCGTAAGCGGCTACGACTGATCCGGCACACCGTCACCTGCAATCGTGATGCGTGCACGACCCGGCGGCGGACCCCGGCCGCACCGATCCGGACGCGAATCGGTTCGGCCGGAGTCCGGTGCGATAGCGTCGGTCTCACTCCGCGAATTCTCGGCGGACAGCTCTCCGCAGCCGGTCGAGGCCGCGCCGGACTGCGGCGGGAACTCCTCGCGGATCGCTATGGCGGGCCGACGTTTCCTGCACCCTCGGCACAGAGTTCACTACCGCCATAAGCACCGGCGAGCCGGATATCTCCGCGCCGAAGCCGGGCCCGGTGTTTCGGCTGTGGGCGATATCCGCTCTGCTGCGTTATCGGTGACAACGCAGCAGAGAATTCGGCCTCAGGCTTCGCTCAGCGGGAAATGGCAGGCGGCGTACTGCCCCGGCCGGACCTCCCGGACCTCGGGTTCCTCCTCTGTACATCGCTGCTGAGCGTACGGGCAGCGGGTCCGGAAACGGCAGCCTCGTGGCGGCGCGAGTGGTGAGGGAATATCGCCGGCCAGTGCCGGACCCGCGAAGCCCTCCTCGGGGTCGGCGAGCGGTACCGAATCGAGTAACGCCCTCGTGTAGGGATGTGCCGGGTGGTCGTACACCTCGACGGCATCGCCGAATTCGCACACCTTGCCGAGGTACATGACCATGACGTTATCGCTGATCGTGCGCACGACACCGAGGTCGTGACTGATGAACACCACGGTCAGGTCGTATTCGGCCTTGAGCTCGGAAATGAGATTGAGGATCTGCGCCTGCACCGAGACATCCAGCGCGGATACCGGTTCGTCGCAGATCAGCAGCCGGGGACCGACCGCCAGTGCCCGCGCGATCGCGACACGCTGGGCCTGACCGCCGGACAGCTGCCGAGGTAACGAGCCGGCGAGCCGCTCGTCTATCCCGACCTTCGCCAGTACTTCCTCCGACATCGACTCGCGTTCGGCCGTGGGGTTTCCGGCCACGGCCAAGCCCTCGACCACGATTTCGCGGACCGGCCGGCGCGGATTCAGTGAGGCCACCGGATCCTGAAAGATCATCTGCATTTCTCGCCGCAGAGTACGCATGCGGCGGCCGTCGGCCTCGTCGATCTGCTCTCCGGCGAAGGCGATCCGGCCGGAGGTCAGCTTGTCGAGGCGGAGTACGGCGCGGCCGGTCGTGGATTTCCCGCACCCCGATTCCCCGACGATTCCGAGGGTTTCGCCGGGTAGGACGTCGAAGCTGACCGAGGACACCGCCTGAACGGTCCCGCCGTCGGTGTCGTATTCGACCACCAGATCGCGCACACTGAGCAGCGCCGCCTCGTCACGCAGATGCGCGGTTCCGCTACCTGCCATGGGTATCACCACCGGATTCTGAATGGGCTGTTGCAGGTTCGAGAGCGGGATGCGCACACGCCACCAGGTGGTCCGCGGCGATTTCGGTCAACGCGGGACCGGGGTCATCGCGGCACCCATCGGTGACATGACCGCACCGCGGTGCGAACCGGCAGCCGGGCGGTGGTGCCGCCGGATCCGGTAGGCCGCCCTCGATCAGCTGCAGTGGCGCGTACCGCTGGTGCTCGATGGTGGGAGTGGCGCCCATCAGGGCCCGGGTGTATCGGTGGCGAGGGGCGGTGAAGACCTGTCGGGTTGCGCCGTATTCGGCCAGCCGTCCGGCGTACATGACCGAGACCCGGTCGGTGCGTCCGGCGACCACCGACAGGTCGTGGCTGATCAGCATCAGTGACATTCCCCGGTCCCGCTGCACGCGGCGCAGCAGGTCGAGGATCTGCCGCTGGATCGTCACATCCAGTGCGGTGGTCGGTTCGTCGGCGATCAGCAGATCGGGCTCGCAGGCCAGGGCGATGGCGATCATCACTCGCTGCCGCATACCACCGGACATCTCGTGCGGGTAGTTGCGTAGCCGGCGTTCCGGATCCGGGACCCCGACCTCCCGCAGGAGTTCGAGGGCGCGAGTTCGCGCTTCGGAACGCCCGGTGCCCAGATGTTTACGCATGCCCTCGGTGAGCTGGCGCTCGACGCGCACGACCGGATTCAGCGACCGCCCGGGGTCCTGGAAAACCATGGCGATCTGCTTTCCCCAGATGTCGAGCTTCTCCTTCTTCGACAGCGCGAGGATATTCCTGCCCCGGAACATCACCTCCCCGGAGCATCCGGCGCGCGGCGGCAGCAGGCCCATGATCGCCCGGGCCATCACCGACTTTCCGGAGCCCGATTCACCCACCACGCCCAGCGCCTGGGCGCGGTCCACATCGAAGGACACATCGTCCACGGCTCGTACGACACCGCGTGCTGTACTGATATAGGTATGCAGGTTGCGCACCTGCAAATTCGGTTGAGCACTCATAGTTCCAGCTCTCCTCGGGCCCGGCCCGCTATTCGACGATCCACAGCTCCTCCGGCCGGACCGAGCCGGCGCCGTACATGGTGAGGCCGCCGACGTTCTTCCCGGTGGCGGCGCCCGCGACAGTGCGGGTGTAGAAGACGGCGGGCATCAGCTCGATCAACCGTTCCTGAACCGTCCGGTAGGCCGCCGTGCGCTGCTCCACATCCGTCGACGTCCGGCCGGTGTCGAGTGCCGTGTTCAGGGCCTCGTCGTCGATGCCGGCGGTGTTGCGGATCGAGTCCCCGTGGAAGGCTGTCCCCAGTCGCGGTTCGGGATCAGCGAAGAACGCGCCGCCGGTCATCACGTCGAAATCGTGCGTATAACGCAGTTTTATCAGGTCGATGATATCGATGACCCGCACTTCGACGTCGACATTGTCGAACGCACTGAGTTGAGCCTGGACACTTTCCGCCAGCAGCCGGTTCTCCGTCTGCGCGGTGGTGGTGTAAGTGAACTTCACGGGCTTGCCCTCGGCCGCCAGCTCGTCGAACAACCGTTGCGCCGTCGCCGGATCGTGCGTGTGCAGAGGCAGATCCGGCGCATAGTACGGGGAGGATTCGCGGAACAGGGTGGTCGGGAGCTCCCCACTTCCGTTGTAGATGGTCAGGTTGAGCGCGTTCACATCGAGGGCGGCCGCGACGGCCCGGCGGGCCCGGACATCGTCGAACGGCGCGCGCCGCATGTTCAGCGACACGTGCTGGCCGCCGTGCAGCGGCGATACGGCGGTGGGGAAGCTTTGATTCTCCAGCTTTTCGATACTTCCCCAGTTGGAGCTGATGATCACGTCCGAACCACCGCTGATCAGCGTGTTGTAGCCCTGCACGGAGTCGCCGGAGGTGCGCAGATCGATCCGGTCCAGATACGGTTTCGGCGCATCCCAATAGCCCGGGTTCTTGACCAGCTCGATCACATCCTGGCGGGCCCACCGCTGCAGGGTGAACGGGCCCGCACCCACCGGATTGCTGTCAAAGGCCGCGCGCCCGGCCTGCAGCGCCTGCGGTGCGGCGATCCAGTTCATCGAACTTTCCACGATGGTGTAGGCGAAATGCGGTACTGGGTGCCGCATCGTCACCCGCAGCGTGGTCGGGTTCACGACCTCGGTCGCCGCGATCACCGCCGCATCCTCGATATAGGACGACCCGTTTTCCGGGTCGGCGAAACGATCCCAGTTGTACTTCACGGCGGCCGCGTCCAGCGGGGTCCCGTCGGAGAACCGCAGATCCGGACGCAATGTCAAATCGAACGTGGTGCCCCCGTCTCGTGTGGCGAAGCCGGTCGCCATGGTGTATTCGATCTCTCCGCTGTCCGGGTTGTTGACCATCAACGTCCCGTACAGGGCATTGCCCAGCAGTGCGTTGATCACCCACTGGTTGCCCATGGCCACCGGGTCGAGGGTGCGCGGTTCACTGATCTGGAGGATCTGGGCAGTACCGCCGGCCACCGGGTCGCCACCGGGGCCCGTACCGGTACCTGTCCCTGCTCCGGTTCCGCCGCAGGCGGCCAGGACGAGAGCGGTGCAGCACACAGCGATCGAACGAAAGAGCGATGCTCGGAACATCATTGTTCCTCTCGGAGGAGAATCGAGGAGTGAATCGGTCACGGTCTGGATGGATTTGCGGCTGTCAGTTCTCGATCCAGAGTTCCTCCGGTAGCAGAGATCCGTAGCCGTACTGCGCGACACCGCCGACGTTTCTGCGGGCGACGACGCTGGGTTCGTTGCGGACTTGGAAGATCACCGGAACCAGCGCATTCAGTCGTTGCTGCACCCGGCGGTATGCGTCGGTGCGCTGTTCGATCGTCTTCCCGGTCCGGCCGTCCTCGAGTGCCCGGCTCAACTCCGCATCGGCTATCCTGGACAAGTTGCGCTGGGAGTTCCGGTGGAATACCGACCACAACGCCGGTTCCGGATCGGTGAAGTTCGCTGAGCTCGTCGTCATATCGAAGTCGTTTGTCCGGCGCAGTTCCATCACCGCAGTGATATCCGCGATCTCTACCGCGACTTCTATATTGTCGAACGCGCTGAGTTGGGCCTGCACGTTCTCCGCGAGTGCCCTGATCTCCGCGGTGGGGCCACTGGTGAAGGTGAACGAGACCGGCTTCCCCTCGGCCGCCAGCTCATCGAAGAGTCGTTGCGCAGTCTCCCGATCCGGCCGTGGGAGCGGCAGATCCGTGTAGAACGGCGAAGTCTCGCCGAACAGGGTCGCCGGGACCTGGCTTGTACCACGGTAGATGGCGAGGTCGATGGCCTCGAGGTCGATGGCCGCGGCGACCGCTCGACGTGCACGCACATCGTCGAAAGGTGGCCTGCGCGTGTTCATGGTCAGGGTCTGACCGCCGTGCAACGCCACTGTGGCGGTGGGGAATCCGGCCGCGTCCACCTCGGAGAGGCTGGCCGGGTTGGTTTCGATCACCAGATCGGCGCCATCGCTGATCAAGGTATTGATCCGCTGTGTGGTATCGGCGCTGGTACGTAAGGTGATCGCGTCGAGGTGCGGTTTGGGCGCGTCCCAGTACCCGGGATTCTTCACGAGTTCGATGACATCTCCGCGTCCCCAGTGCTTCAGCGTGAACGGGCCGGCCCCGGCCGGATGACTGTCGAACTGTTGTCTGCCTGCGGCGAGCGCGGCGGGTGAAGCGATCCAATTCAGGGAGGTGCCGTAGATCGCTTCGGCGAAGTTCGGCACCGGCTCGGTCATCGTGATGGCCAGCCGGGTGGCATCGACAGCCTCGGTCGAGGCCATCATCGCTGCTTCGTGCAGGTAGGCCGATCCGTTGGCCGGGTCTTTGATGCGGTCCCAGTTGTCTTTCACGGCCGCCGCATTCAGCGGACTACCGTCGGAGAACCGCAGATCCGGTCGCAACCTCAATTCGAACGTGGCACCCCCGTCATGGGTGGTGAGACTCTGCGCCATGGTGAATTCGAGTTCGCCGGTCTCCGGATCGTTGATCAGCAACGTTCCGAACAAGGCATTGCCGAGCACGGCATTGAGCACCCATTGGTTACCCAGCGTGGCCGGATCGAGGCTGCGCGGCTCCGTGATCTGGACGATGCGGGCGGTGCCGCCGGGTACCGGAACGGTGCCGGCCGGCCTTTCGCTACTCGTCGCACCGCATGCTGTCAGCAGCGATACCGGGATCAGCAGGGCGGTGACGAGCAGACAACAGCGTCGGATCATCGTTCGGTACCTCGGCGTAGCAGGGGATTACAGTTCGGGAGGCAAACGGTGCGTCAGTCGCGCATCGTGCGGTCGAATCGGCCGCGTAGATGGTCACCGGCCTGGTTCAACGCGAAGACGGTGCAGAAGATGACTGCGGCGGGCACGAAAACCAGATGCGGTGCGGTGGCAAGGCTGTCCTTGCCGTCGGAGATCATGCCTCCCCAGCTCGGTGTCGGGGGTGGGATGCCGAGCCCGAGAAAGCTCAGCGATCCTTCTGCAACGATGAGCGCCGCCATGACGATCGGGAGATACGCCAGCAACGGTGGCAGCACATTCGGCAGGATTTCCCGGCCCAGGATCCGGCCGTGCCCGGCACCCATGTTCCGGGCGGCGAGCACGAACTCCCGAGCCGTCCACGTCAGCGTGTTCGCGCGGGCGAGCCTGAGGAACGAGGGGATGATGATCAGCGAAAGTCCGGCCATCAGGGTGCCCAGCCCCGGAGCGAAGACCGCGGTCAGCGCCATCAGCAGGATCAGCGGCGGGAACGCCAGCATCGTATCGCTGAGCAACCGGATCCCCGCATCCGTCCGTTTCTGGAAATAGCCGCCCAGCATCCCGATACTCGACCCGAGCGCCGACCCGATGAGAGTCGCGACCGTACCGATCAGCAGCGACACCTGGGCGCCGTACACGCACCGGGACAACATCGACCGCCCCAGATTGTCGGTACCGGCCAGGAGATCGAGCGATCCCAGTTGCGGAGGTTGCCGCGGTGGGCCGACCGGGATCGAATACGACGCCAGGGGCAGCAGGTCGGCGAAGATCGCCGCCGCGATCATCATGAACAACCAGGCGTAGGACAGGTACACCAGTATCGAGCGAGGTGTGCGCACCCGCGGGACTTCCGGTTTCTCCGGCCCCTCGATCCGCTGCTTGTGTTCGATCCGGACTTCGGCTCGGGTCATACCGTGGCCACCTTCCTGACCCGCGGGTCGATCAGCTCGTAGCTCGAGTCGACCAGGATGTTGATGACGACATAGACGACCGCCATGAATGCCACGATGCCCTGCACCATGATCAGGTCCCGGGAGACGATCGAGGAGGCGAGCAACTGGCCGAGTCCGGGTAGCGAGAACAGCGTTTCGACGATCACCGTCCCGCCGATCAAACGCCCGAGATTGATACCCGCCAAAGTGATCAGCGAGAACGACGACGGACGCAGCGCGTGCCGGAACATCACATACCACTCGTTCATCCCTTTGGCGCGGGCCGCCCCGATGAAATCCTCACGCAGAGTGGTCATCAGGTCTGTGCGCAGCAGCCGGTGGAATGCGGCGATCTCCATCAACGACATCGCAATGGCCGGCAGCAGGGCGGACTGCAGGTTCAGCCCGATCCCGTCACCGATACGGTTCCACCCGGCCACCGGGGCCCAGCCCAGCTCCACGGCGAAGAAGTAGATGAGGACCGGGCCGGCGACGAACGCGGGCACCGAGAGGAAGACGGAGGAGAGCGCGGCGGTCCCCCGGTCGACCGGGCTTCCCGGCCGCATCACCGATATCACGGCGAGGAAGACCGCGCTGACCAGTGCGATGACCAGTGACATCGCGGCCAGCTGGAACGTCACCGGCAACCGCTCCGTAATCGCCGTTGTGACCGATTGTCCGGTGAGCGGTGAGGTGCCCAGATCACCCTGGGCGGCATTGGCGATCCAGTTGAGGTATTGCATCCACAGTGGCTCATCGAGGCCGAGTTTGCTGTTCAGCGCCGCAACGGCTTCCGGTGTGGCGGCGTCACCGAGGATGGCCTCCGCGACCGATCCCGGCGCGAAACTCAGCAGCACCACGACTGCCAGGGTGACCAGGAGGACCACCAGCAGACCTCTGCCCAGTCGCCTCACGATGGAAAACATCATCCACCTTCGCCTTTCCGGAGCGCGCGACCGTTCGGCCCGGCACCCCGCAGGGTGCCGGGCGCGCGATTCACGGTCTGATGCGGGCTGACGCGACCTCATGAGAATCCGATTCTTCTCATTGAGATTCATGCTCGCGTATCGGGTAGAATCATATTCTACATAGGGCGGGGTTGTGAGAAAACGGCGAAAGAACTTCGACGCCGCCGGTATCACGGTGAACGGCCACGCCCGGTACGGAGACGAAACGCGGCGAGGGCCGGCGTTCCCCGATCCGAGCCCGGAGCGGGACCGTGAGGCCATACGTTCTTCTCGGCCCCGGGAATCAGCAGCCACGCCCCCTCGGCCGGCGCTCCGTGCGTTGAATCCTCGGTGTAGCGGTCCACCCGAATCCAGAAGGCCCCGCCGCCGTCGAGAGGTCCGGCGTGCACCTCGTCGCCGGTGGACTCGCTAGACTCTATGACCATGGGACATGGGGTCGACGGCCGCGACCGGCCCGCCGCGCGATTGGACGCCGAGTCCGCCGCGCGCGTGGCGACCACACTGCAGGCGCTCGCCACGCCGAGCCGGCTACTGATCCTCACCGAACTCCGCCAGGGTTCGCGCGCGGTCTCCGAACTCGCCGAAGCGGTGGGCATGGAACAGTCGGCGGTATCCCATCAACTTCGGCTGCTACGCAACCTCGGCCTGGTCACCGGCACCCGATCCGGCCGCAGTATCGTCTACGGCCTCTACGACAACCACGTCGCCCAACTCCTCGACGAGGCCATCTACCACAGCGAACACCTCCGCCTCGGCCTGTCCGACCGCGACGAATCCGCCGGCGAAACCCCCTCCACCCAAGCCCTCGCCTGACACAACCGTCGTTCCCGGGCCGCCTCACAGGCAGGGAGGTCACAACGGCCGGCATCACTGCGACAACCCCCGCGGCCGGCCGTCCCGGGAGAGAACTGTGGATCGCTCAGCCGTTCAATACCGCGCGGGCGGATTCGGCGAGCCGGGCGGGCCGCTCCGACAGTTCCGTCATGTCGACATCCTGCTCGCCCATCACTCCGGCGCGGAACCGCGCCGATACCCCCTCCGCGATGGCCGCCAGCCGCCATAGCGCGAAAGCCCGGTAGTAAGGCAGGTCGTCGAGAGACCGGCCGGTAGCGTCGGCGTAACGGGACAGCACCGTGTCGATATCCAGGTAGCCCTCGGCGGGGTCCGGGGCCCAGCCGAACGGCTCGGCCGAGGTCCAGGCAGTGGTGAGCCAGCCGATATCGGCCATGACATCACCGACGGTCCACAGCTCCCAATCCAGAACTGCACGTACATTTCCATCGGTTCCGATCAGCAGGTTTCCCGGCCGGAAGTCGCCGTGGGTGATCCCCGTCCAGCGCTCGCCCGGCATCTGCCGGGCGAGGAGGTCGTGGACCTCCCAGAGGGGCCCGGGACCGACACCACCGACGGTGAGCTGGCGGTGCCAGCGGCGCAGTTGACGTTCCAGATAGCTGCCGGGTCTGCGTAGCTCGGCCAGCGGCCCGTTCGAGGTGTCGACGGCGTGGACGGCGGCGAGCGTATCGATGACACTGCGGGAGACGGCAGCCCGGCTCTCCCGGGGGATCTCGGCGGCGGATTCACCGTCATCGGGGACGATCCCGTCCACATATTCCATGACATAGAAATCTGCGCCCGTCACGGCATGGTCGGTGCAGCACCCGAGAACCGGGGGAACGGGGACCGGGGTCCCCGCGAGGAGGTCGAGAATCCGGTACTCGCGCACGACATCGTGCGCGGAGGCGAGAACGTTCCCGGTGGGCGGCCGGCGAAGCACCCAGCGGGCACCGGACCCGTCGTCGTGGACTCGATAGGTGAGGTTGGACCGGCCGCCGGTGATCAGGTCGAACCTCAGCGGAGGCGCAGCCCCGGGGATATGTTCGGCAAACCACGCGGTGACCCGCTCGATATCGATACCGGCGACCGCGCTCGGGCCGGCCGGTGGGTCGCTGTCGTCGTGAGTCATCGATTTGTATCCCCTCGGATCAAGCCACCGGCGTTCCATCTCCGCCCAGTCTGCTTCATATGAGACGTTTTGCGCTAGTGCCCCATATTACGAATCGGACAGCTTCCCGGGGTATCGGCGAGCACGCGACCCGGCCGGTCGCCCGCCCGGCCGGGGAGGTGATCACGATCCGGCGGTCACGGGCGCGGCCAGCCCCTGTTCATCGATCATCCGTTCCAGAACGACGAGTGTGTCGTCCAGCCCCGGCCCCGAACGGCGGCCCGGGGTGAACGTCGCGGGCAGTTTGCGCATCCCCTGGATCACACCGATGGTGTCGTAGTGCACCGCCCTTTCGGGGTCACAGTGGAAATCCGGAATACGGTCCAGCACTGCGACCAGCATCCGCTTGAACACCGTGCGTGCGAGATTGGACCCGATACAGCGGTAGATACCGAGACCGAAGCTGGTGTGCCGATTACCTTTACGATCCAGCACCACGGTGTCGGGGTCGGGGAACACCGCGGGGTCCCGGTTCGCCATCGCCCAGGACAGCCACAGCCGCTCACCTTCCGCGAAGCGCTGACCGGCGATATCGCAATCCGCGGAGATCGTCCGGCCGTCGCCGGGCGCAGGGGTGAAGTAACGCAGGAATTCTTCGGTCGCCGGGTTCAGCAGGAGATCGCGTTCGCGACCGAGGGTTTCCCGCTCGGCCGGATGCTCGGACAGCCATTCCAGTGAGTGCGCGGTCAGCGCGGTGGTCGTATCGAACCCGCCGCCGATGAGCAGGCCCAGCATGCCGAGCAGATCGATATCCTCGGGCTTCTGACCGTCGATCTCCAGCCGGGCCAGCCCGTCGATCAGTCCGGGCCGCGGGTTCTCGCGGATCTCGTGCAGATTCGCCAGCAGATCGAGGCCCATCGCCATATTCAATTCCTGCACGCGCTCCCGATCCGGTGAATCCGGCGGGGTGTACACCACCGCGTGCGCGGGTTCGTTGTAGACAACCCATTTCGCGAGCGGGATCCCGAGCATGCCGAGCGTGACGACGGCAGGGACGATATTGGCGAGATCGTCGACGAAGTCGATCCGCCCGGACTCGATCTTCTCGTCGAGGCACGCGCGCACCAGTTCATCGATGAAAGGTTCCCACCGGCGGACGGCACTGGGCGACAGATAGGGGTTGAGTACCGCCCGGAACAGCCGATGCTCGGGGTCGTCCATTTCCAGGATGCCGTTACGCATGGGCATCGGGGGTTCGGCGAACGGAATGGTGATACCGAGGTAACCGCGGCGCTCGTTCCTGTAGTCGCGATCGTTGGATACATGCGGGCACCGCGCGAGCTCGAACACTTCGCGGTGGCCCGCGGCGACCCAATGGCCGCCATGGGTTTCGGTCCAGGCCACCGGGCATTTTTCGTGCATCTCCCGAGTGATCGCGGCGAATCTGTGCCGATACTCCGGAGTGTGGCGGTCGAAGTGATACAGCTTGCGTTCCCGGCCGGAGCCGGTCGATGGATGTGCTGTGTCCACTGCTGTTTTCCTTTCGAGCGGCGAGAACTGGTGTGGTGTTCACCTGCCTCGTGGTTTCGGCGCGCTGAGTTCGCGGAGCGCGGCCGAGAACAACTCGTCCATCTGCGGACTCAGGTCGGACAGCGCGGCGGCGCCGGCATACCCGGACGGACCGAAGACACGTTCGAGCATGTCGGGGGTGGTGGCCGCACCGATGGTGAGGCAGAGGCTCGCGATCCCTTCGGCGCGGAGTTCCTCGACCGCCTTGCGGGTATCGGCTTCCGCGTAGCGGCTTTCGTAGCCGTGGTCGTACGGCAGGGCATCGGTGAGGACGAGCAGCAGGCGATACGGGGTGCCCGCTTCGGTTCCGAGAATGCGGCCGGCGCCGCGGATACCGGCACCTAGCCTGGTGTAACCGGATGGCTCGAGGTGCGTGAGCCGCGCCCGCTCGACGGCGCCGAATCGCCGGTCGAAGGTTTTGATCGCCGGGAGGTGGACGGCATGGCGGCTGTCGGAACGGAATGCGTAGACGGCGACACGGTCACCCAGTTCCTCGAGCGTGGCAGCGAGGATGGCGGCCGCACGGCGGTGATGCTCGTGGACGGCGAGGCCTTCGGGGTCGGTATCGGTGGCGGAACCGGACGTGTCGAGCAGGATGAGGACACCGAGATTTCGAGCGAGTTTCCGGGTTTCGGCGTATATGTTCTCCGCAGGTGAGTGGCCCGACCGTATATCGACGACCAAATCGAGCAAGGCGTCGATATCGAGTTCGTCTCCGTCGGGACGCCGGCGTAGCACCTCGGGCCCCAGCGCGACCCGGGCCAGGCGGTGCCGCAGCACGGCGTCGCGCGGGGTGCCGGCGGCGGAGGTATCGGCGTCGGTGGTCAGTGGGAAGTCCAGGACCCGGCACCACTCGGGCCGGTACCGGTTACCGTGGACATCCCATTCCGGGTACCAGGCCCCGCCGACTCCGGTGACGGCGCCGGGTTTTCCGTCGACCACGAACGTGATCGGGGTGGGCAGCGGCCGGGCGTCACCACCGGTCCTACGACCCCGCCGGACCGACCCGGCCCGCATCTGGGCACCGGCATCGCTGTCACCGGAAGCACGAGAGGTGCCGAGCAGCTTCCGCAACAGGTCGGCGAGCTTCGCCGAGCTGACCATGGGGTTTTCGAGCAGTTTCAGGATGCGGCCGGTGCCGTTTCCTTCCGGGTCGTTGTCTTCGTCGTCCTCGGGCTCGGTCTGTTCGGGGAGATCGAATCCCAGCCGCAGATCTTTGTCGGTTGCCCGGGCGCTCGGTCCACTGCCGGATTTCAGTAGTCGGGTGGGCTCGATCACTCCGAACCATTCCGGTGGGTCGGCTATCACCGCTCTCCCTCTGGCGAGATCGAGTGATTCCCCGGCGCCGGTGGTGGCCGCTTCCCCGTCCGCGGCGAGCGCAACGGCGAGCGGAACGTGGCGGGCGAGCTCGGCGAGCCCCCGCCTGCCTTCGAACGCCAGGTAGCGGCGCGCGACATACGGGCGCCCCCGGAGCCTTCTCACCACAGGTGGATCGAGGCTTCCCACCCGGAGCAGTGCGCACTGCACCAGTACTTCACTGCGCTGATAGGCGGCGGGCCGGCCCGCGGAGACAAAGACGGCGGCGCCGTCGGTATATGCGGCCTGGCCCGCCGGGGCCGCCGCAACTGCGACGGCCCGGCCGGCCAGAAAGGTCGCCAGGAGCCGGAACCGTTCCGGACCTTCCGCCCCGGATGCGGTCATGACGACGGCAGGACGGCGTCCGCGAGTTCACCGAGGGCTCGGACGATATCCGGATCGTCGGACAGGGCTCGGATGATCGCCGACCGGACGGCGGCGCGCAGATTCAGCCCACCCGCCACCAGTGCCCCGGCCAGAATCAGCATCCTGGTCGAGGAGGCTTCGCGCAGCGGAGATCCCTCCAGGTTACGTATGGCATCACCCAGCAGCACCAGGGAGTTCGCGATCTCCGGAGCGACCCCGGCCTCCCGCGCCACCACCTCCCGCTCGATATCGGGCGGCGGGAAACCGAGTTCGATCGCGACGAACCGCTGCCGGGTGGACTCCTTGATGTTCTTCAGGACACTCTGATATCCCGGGTTGTAGGAGATCACCAGCTGGAATCCCGGCGCCGCCGGTACCGTGGTGCCGAGCCGGTCGACGGGCAGCTCGCGGCGATGATCGGCGAGCGGATGGATGACCACCGTGGTGTCCTGGCGCGCCTCCACGATCTCGTCCAGGTAGCAGATACCGCCTTCGCGGACGGCGCGGGTCAACGGTCCGTCGACCCATTCCGTTTCGCCGCCTTTGAGCAGGAATCGGCCCACCAGATCCGCGGAGGTCATGTCCTCGTGGCCGGCGACGGTGATCAGCGGGCGGCCGAGTTCGTGCGCCATGGCCTCCACGAAGCGGGTTTTCCCGCAACCGGTGGGGCCCTTCAACAGGACCGGCAGTCCCTGGCAGGCGGCCGCGCGGAATACTTCTGCCTCGTCTCCGACCGCCCGGTAGAACGGTGGTTGCACGCCGGGGCGGCTCACGGCTGTGGCTGTGGCTGTGGCTGTGGCTGTGGTAGGCATATCAGTCCTCCGGCTGGAACGGCACGATCTCCGGAACCTCGACTCCGTCCGGAAGGACGAGTTCACCGTCTTTGTCGATGTACCCGGAGTTGTTGCGTGGCATCGGCAGATCGGGATGAGGGCAGGGCCTGTCCGTCCCGTCACCGCAGATACCACCGGTGAAGTACGAACGCTCCTGGATATCTTCGGGCCAGGGGTCCGCGTGCTGGCCGACCCATTGCGCGGGCAGGTTGTAGAAGACGAAGAAGATCGCGCTCACGGCAGCGAAGATCGCCAGGAAACGCGTGATCTGCTGCCGGACGACACCCCCTCGGACCTGGTCGATCCCACGCTCCACAATTGTTCGCCCGCGATCATCGGTGAAGAACCGCAGACAGGCCAGGCCTGCTTGCACCGCGCCCCACATCAGCCCCTCGTAGACCGGCCATTGGTAGTAGTGGCCGGCGTTGAACGACACCGACTGGATCGCGCCCGGGAAGGTGTAGAGCCCGAGCGGCAGCAGTATCAGGCCTTCCATGACGAAGTCCAGGACGAAGGTGAACGCGAACGTGACGCCGATCAACTGGAGGTTGCTGATCCCGGGCCGGCGCGATTTGACCTTCCGCATGAACCAGCACACGCCGATCGTGATGAGCAGTACGCCCCACGCGTACCCCGGGACGTTCATCAGTAGCGGTTCGGCGACCTGGGCGCCGGGCTCTTCCTGCGATACCCAGCCCGGAACGTAGGGCGCCCACGACCCCCGGTTGAACATCCAGGTGTTGTAAGTGCACCACGTGTTCACGTAGTTCAGGAACGGGTCCTGGAAGAACATCAGGCCCATGGACGCCAGCAGTATGCCGTCCAGGGTGATCCGGCGTTCGCGCCACCACGGCCTGATGATCCACCAGTAGATGGCAATGGGGAATCCGATCAGGACACCGGCCGTCCAGATGCTGAGGATCGTCTTCATGAGGATCGGCGGATCGTTCGGGCCGGTGGGTACCCGCTCGAAGTAGGGGCCGGTGATCCATCTGATCCAGACATACACCTGGAGCGCCAGGATCAGTCCGCCGGCGGTGGCCCAGAGGTAGACCCCCTTGCTCACCGGCCGTTTCCGGGTTCCCAGAGTTTTCGTATCGCCGATGGTTTCGACGATCTCGGGAGATTTCTCGTTCGACAGTTCGCTCATGTAACTGCCCCTTCTGGGTTGCGTTCCGCAGCGCTGACGGGTCGGCTCGCCGCCGGCGGCTCCGCGATGCGCTCGATACCACCGGCGCCCAACGGAAGCCGGCCTTCCGCGGCGGTCTTCCCCGTTCCGGCATCCGGCCCTCCGCCAAGATACCAATAGGTATCTGTAGTCACAATAGGTATCTGAGATCCATGTTAGGATCGAATGCGTGGTCGAGCGTTGGACGAAGGAACGGCGATTGGAACGCACCCGTGCGCTCCTCTTGGATGCCGCCGAGGAAGTGTTCGCCGAGAAGGGTTTCGCGGCAGCCACCCTCGACGACATCGCCCATGCGGCCGGCTACACGAAGGGCGCCATCTACAAACACTTCTCGGTGAAGGAAGAGCTGTTCCTGGCGGTGAGCGACCGATACTGGCGCCGCTACTTCGACAACTTCTCCGAGGTCCTCTCGACCGTCACCGCGGTCGGACCGCGCGAACTCGACCGGGTAGCGGAACGGTGGCGCCGGCTCGGCCGCGACCGCGGCGCCGAACACGCCGCACTGGGGCACGAGTTCAGCCTCTATCTCCTGCGCAATCCGGAGGCCCGGGCGCGCGTAGCGGCCAAAAGACTGGCAGTGGCCGAAGAACTCGCCGCATTCGTCGCCGACAATCTCGAACGCGTCGGGGGCAGCCTGACGATCACTCCCCTGGCCTTCGCCCACGTACTCATCGCCACCAGCGATTCCGTGATACTCGGAAGCCAGCTCGACGATATCGACCTCTACCGGCCGATCCTCGAAATGTATCTATCCGTCGTCAAACTCCCCTGACGCCCCCTCCTCGACGGCTCGCATACGTCCGGCGATTCCCATTGCTGCACAGCCTTTCCCGCGGACCGGCGTGAAAGAAGGCACAATGAGCGCTCCTGTTCTCGTCACCGGCGCATTCGGCCAGGTCGGCAAACGCGTCACCGAACTCCTGCTGTCCAGAGGGCAGGCAGTGGTGGCCACAGACCTGCGCACCGCCACCGCCCTGGCCACCGCGGAAGAACTGGCCGTGGCAAGACCACCGGGCACCCTGCGCACACACTTCGCCGATCTGCTCGACCGCGACGCCGTCGAGACGCTCGTCGTCGACCACCGCCCCGGCACGATCATCCATCTGGCCGCCATGTTCTCCCCGCAGTCCTATCGCAATCCTCGATCGGCCCGGCGGATCAATGTCGGCGGCACCGAAAACCTGGTACACGCCGGTCGGCAGCTACCGGCCGCACCGCTGCTGCTGTTCGCTTCCAGCGCCGCGGTCTACGGTTCCCGTAATCCACATCGGCATCCCGAACGCATCACCGCGGAAACACCGGTGGCTCCGATCGATCAGTACGGCGAGGACAAGGTACTGGCCGAAGGCATCATCACCGGAAGCGGTCTGCCCCATGCGTTCCTGCGACTGGGCGGCGTACTGTCCCCCGATGCGACCGCCGGCATCAACGCCGATCATCTCGTACTCATCCGCGCGACCCCCGGCGACAACAGGTTGCACGGCATCGATGCCCGCGACGCTGCGCTCGCCTTCGCCAATGCCGTCGACCGCCGCGACAGCATCGACGGCAAGGTACTGCTCATCGCCGGTAACGACAGCTATGTCCGCACCCATCGCGATGTCGAGGATTCCATGTTCGACGCCATGGGTATCGGCCGGCTCGGACCGTCGGCAAGCCTGCCCGGCGACCCCGCCGACGACCGCGGGTGGGCGTTCACCGGCTGGTTCGACACCACGGAATCGCACGCGCTGCTGGACTTCCAGCAGCACGATTGGCCGGAGACGGTCGCATGGGTCGCCGCCGCCCAGCCACGTTTTCTGCGCGCCGCCCTCCGGGCAACGGGCCCGCTCCTCCGCCCGGCGATCCGCACCGCCCTGGCCCTGCAGCGGCGGATCGAACACCGCGGCCCCTACGCCGAACCCTGGTCCCTGATCGCCGCCAGATACGGTTCCCAGGCCCTGGCCGGAGGTAGCGGGGAAACCGGCTCCTGACCGGAAGGCCATCGAATTGCCGGGGAGCTCGTCGTTGTGTGACACCTCGGGCAACCGATCCCTCGGCGCACATTTCTGCCTCGGCGCCGCCCTGGCCCGCATCGAAGGGCGTACCGCCCTCGAAGAGGTGCTTCGACGCTTGCCGGAATGGGACGTCGACCGCACCGCCGACGACCTCGACGGTCCGTGGGTGGGACACCATGCCCGCCGTCCTGCCCTGATCCGTGCGCGCACAGTCAGCGGACGCACGGTCGCCCGCAAGGTCGATATCACCCTCGCCGTCCTGCTGTCCGACGACACCAGCTATGTCTCCGGACAGTTCCTCGCCGGCGACGGCGGCATGGTGATCCGCTGACCATCCGCTCCCCTGCACGCCGGGCGCGATGATCAGCACGGTGGTGGCACCGGCGGGCCGGTTCGGTCCCGCACTGCCTGGTGGGTCAGATGAGCGTCCCGACATCCCGGGCGACGAGATTGTCCAGTGCTCGTTCCGCGACCGCGGCAATGGTCATCGACGGATTGCAGGCGGCGGTATTGCCGGGCATCAGCGCCCCGTCGAGAACGTAGAGGCCGCGCTGGCCGTGCACTCGGCCGTCCAGGTCGCAGACCGTACCCATGCTCGCGCCGCCCAGTGGATGCCAGGTGGTGGGGAACAATGCGTTCGTGTCCACCAGCGCACCGCCGGGCCCGGCGATCCGGTGCACAGCCGGCCCGATATATCCGTTCTGGATGGCGCTGTCCCCCTCGCGCGGCCAGTGCAGGACAGCGTCGTCGCGAGCGGTGTCGTAGCGGAACTCCCCGCGGCCTTCACTGACTCCGTAGCCGACCATCATCGTGCTGCGCGGATCCAGCGCCAGCGGCGGTATGGAAGCCTGGACGACAGTGTGGGCGGTATGCGGGTCGGACCAGTTCAGACTGCCGTAGACCACCGGGCCGCCTTGTGGCGCACCGAATCCCGCCGACGGGTCGGACCACATGTAGATGCGGTCGGCGTTGGTGCCCCAGCCTGTACCGAGGCCATCGGGAAGATCAGGGATCAGGCCCTCGGCACCCGCGCGTACGAGCAACCGGGTGGTGTTGAGGCTGCCCGCCGCCAGGATCAACGCACCGGCGGTGAGCACCTTGTGCTCCACCACCGCACCGGTCGTATCGAGACGCTGCACCCGCACGACCCAGCGCCCGTCGGGCGACCGTTCGATATCGGTCACCTCGTGCAAGGTCTCCACCCGCACCAGGCCGGTGGCTTCGGCCGCGGCAAGGTAGGTGACATCGACGGAATGCTTGCCGCCGTTGTTGACCCCCATCGCGCCGTCACCGTTGGTAAAGGAGGGTTTCATCTCACCGCGCAACTCGGCCAGCGCGAAATCCCAGTCGATCGGCATCGGGATCTTCGACAGCGGCATCCCCGCCCGCCGGACCTGGGCGGCGAAAACGCGCGCCGCACGATAGTTCTCGGAAGCAACCAGTTCGTCGGGTGCCTCGGCCAGCCGCAGCATCTTCGCCACCCGCGGATAGTGCAGCCGGTTCATGGTCTGCCAGTCCAGTTCCTCCGGAAAATGGGTGTTGAACACCTCTTCCGACGGTTGCAGTGACATCCCCTGATAGACCAGTGATCCGCCACCCACACCGGCCGCGCACAAGGCGGTCATATTCTCGCCCGGGATGGCCTCCACCAGACCGGTGTAGGGCTCGAACAGCAGCGGCCGGCCGAACAGGTTCGGGCTGGAGCGGCACCACAGCAGTCGTTTATCCGGTGCCGTGGCCCGGGGAAACGTCTCGGAGTTCGGGCCGGTGGGCCAGCGCAGTCCCCGTTCCAGCACCGTCACCGGCACTCCCGCCCGGGCCAGCCGCAGGGCACTGACACCGCCCCCGAACCCGGAGCCGATCACCACCACCCGATGCTCTTCCATGGTCAGCGCCACATTCTTCGACTGGGCCGCGGCCGGGGCCGGTGTCGCGGTCGCATGGGCGCCCAGCAGGGTGGCCCCGTGGCTGCGGCGCCGGTCAACAGCGAACGGCGCGAGATTGCCTTCATCACTCGATCCTTCGGTCTTCATCGTGTCGTCGGAGACGAACTCCACTCGAACAGTCCGCACAGCGCAGGGCGGTACCACGCACCACCGGACGGTGGTGCGCTCGATACGACGGAGCCCTACGCCGCGCGGGCGGGAACCCGCACGCCACTTCCGCGCGCGGGCGCACTATGTTCCGGGGGCCGGAATCAGTCGATGGTGCAGCCCTGGACGGGTTTTCCCGCCAGCCGGTCCAGGAGATAGGTGATGGCGTTGTCGGGCCCGAATCCGTCGATCAACTCCGGGCCGAAATGATTGGGGATGGTGGTCCCGGGCAGCAGCGGCGGCAGCTCGTTCGTCCGGAATTCGACCGTCGCCCTCTTGGCGCACCAGTCGTCGGCCAGTTGCCGGGCCTGGTCGTAGGGGACGGTGTCGTCGTTGCGTCCGCTGGTGATCAGCACCGGTGTCGCCGGTGTCAGAGTGCCCACCCGCAGGTCGGCCAGAGCCGGAACGGCTTCCGGGATCGCCTGCAGGTGGGTGCCGAGCGGTTGGCCGTCGCGCGTGAGCGAGCTGGTCTTCAGGAACGGGTAGCGGGTGATGATATCGCCGATACAGGCGTCACTCAGCGCTGCCAGGGTGTCGCGACCGTGCCGGCTGGTCACCCGGTCGACCGCTTTTTCCAGGTCGGGATAGCGCGCCAGCAATCCGTTGACGGCGAAACCGATCGCCCCGCCGATGAGGGCCCCGTCGATCCGCTCGAGGATCGCGGCCAGATCCGCCACCGGACCACCCGCCCAGGTGCCCTTCAGGTTCAACTCGGGCGCGTACTCGGGCTGCATCTCCGCCGCCGCCGCGACGGCCCCGCCCCCCTGGGAGTAACCCCAGAACACCAGCGGCGTATCGGGACCGGTGCCGGCGAGAGTGTTGGCCGCGCGCGCACCGTCGAGGACGGCATGCGCTTCCTCGATCCGGTTCGCGTAGGTGTGGATACCCGGCGTTCCCAACCCGACGTAGTCGGTCACCAGTACGCGCGCGCCGAGGCGACTCCACACCGCCGACGACGGCAGCTCCTGATTCGCGGACAAGGACGGCGAGGGGTCGGCGGTGATCGTGAGCCCCGTCGAGAAGGCCTTCGACATGGCGCACCGGTCGCCCTGGCCCGCTGTACCGGGACCGATCACGACAGTCGGCCGCGGACCGGCCCCCAGCCACGGCCCCGCGGCATCGATATAGGTCCCGGTGACCGCGACCGGCGATCCGTCCTGCAACCGGGTGGTGTACATGATGTGTTCCGCTTTGCCCGGCCACCCCTGCTCGGAGGGCAGAGTGGCCAGCAGCGACATCGGCTGGGTCCGGATCACGCTGCCGGGCTCGGCCGGGATCTGCGCGGGCGGACTGTAGAACTCGCCGGGCGCGGCCGCGGCCTCGGGTTGCCGGGCCGTCACCGCTGCTACCGCAACGGCGCAGGCGACGGCCACTACGGCCGCAACCGTCCGAGTGCCCCGTGGCAGCGCTCTCCGCCGGGAATTCCGCCCATGCTGATCCATCGATACCTCTCCATAACCTTGCACCCGGAGCCCCTTGGAGAGTGGCCCGGGTCGCACAGCCGTGCCCCGATGAAGCACGTCACAGCTGCGGCGTACCGGACAGTAACATAGTTACCCGGACGGTCCATACCGTCGCGCGGGCACCGCGCCGGTCCGGCTCGCACCGAGAAGCCCGAAATCGCTACCGTGGACCTGTGAGTCCAGCACCGAAGGCAACGGCAGCCGACCAGATCATCGACGTTGTCCTCCACCTGCTGGAAACCGAAGGATTCGAAGCCGTCCAACTCCGCGAAGTCGCCCGGCGCGCACACGTATCACTGGCCACCGTGTACAAGCATTTCGCCGACCGCGACGAAATGATCGTCGCCGCGGTCGAGCACTGGATGGCCACCCACAGTTTCACCGCCATGCAGCGACCGCAGCCGGGCGAATCGCTGTACGCCGGGCTGATGCGGGTCCTCGGATACGTCTTCCAGCCGTGGGAGCGCAACCCCCGAATGCTGGAGGCCTACCACCGCGCCCGCACCGGCCCCTGCGGACACCGGCTCGACGCCCAGGGCGTCGCGGCAATGCAACCGATCCTCACCGCCCTCTTCGAGCGAGCGGACCCCACCTATGTCGAAGACATATCCCTGGTGCTGAACAACCTCACCTACGCACTGATCGGACGCTTCGCCGACCACAACCTCGAGATCACCGAAATTCTGCCCATCCTCGACCGCGCGGTCCACCGCCTCACCCACGACAACCGCGCCGACGCAGCGGCCGCCGTATCAGGCGGAGGGCACCGGGAATCCGGTCCCGACTCGACGGTGATCGCCTCGCTCGCAACGCCTTTCCGGGCAGCGGACCGAACACAGGACTGATCCGCTCCCCACCCCTGCCGCCGCCCGGGCGACCGCCGGCTACGAACGATGGATCACCGCAGCACACCACGCCGGGAAGAAGATCTGGGCGGCACCCCGGCTGCTGACCACCACGGACCATGCCCCGGGTATCTCCGCGTTCACGGAGACCACCCGCGCGTCCCGGTCGTGCGTTACGCCACCGCAGAGCCGTCCGACCGGCACCATCGGACGATGGTTCGCGACCCCTCACAGTCCGGGCGACCGTGGTGCGTGCCGGCACTCGTAAGCGTCCGGTCCGGACGCGTCACCCGAAACGTCAACGGCGGTGGACATATGGTGACCGACAGGCCGACGGCCGTGCTCGACTCCGCCCTGGCGACCGCGGCCGAGTCGAGACGACGCAGCACGAGACATCGATGCGATCAACTCACGGCGCGCTGATAGGCCTCCTGCACAGCAGCGGGGATACGGCCGCGGTCCGGTATATCGTGACCGTTGTTCCGTGCCCACTCACGCACGGTTTTCGCGTCCTTCGACCGTCCGGCGACAACCCCTTTGAGCCGCCCGCGACCGCCGGTTCTCCGGGCGAACGGCACCCACTTCGCCATACTCGCACGGAACTCCCGGGCATTCGCCTCGGTCAGATCGATCTCGTACAGCACTCCGTCGATCCCGAACGACACAGTCTCCGCTGCCGCGGACTCGCCGTCCAGATCATCGACCACAGTGACAACAACTTTTCGCGCCACGCTCCATACCTCCACTCACCGACCCGCACGGATCACCCAAACTTCCCGCGGCACAGTAGCAGTCACCGATATCTGGCATCATGAGCAACGCCGGGCGAGCCGCCGATCCGAAAACCACGCCACCGCAGCGGTGTCGAGCCTCGGCTGAGCGTTTCGACGCGACGGAGGGCTAGAGGCTGCTGCTCGCCTTCGTCAGAAGCCCGGCGAGCCGGTCGTAGTCGACGGCCCCGCCCTCGGTGATATCGGCGGTCTTGCGCTCACCGTTGCCCATGGACCTGAGCACTCCCTTGACCGGCTCGATCTCCGTGGCGTTGAACATCATGAACGACACTTTGTTCTTCGCCGCATGGATCAATGCCGCATGGTGCCCGTTCTTCAGGAAATGCCGTTTGCCGTATCGGATCTGCGCTTCGACGCCGGGGATCGTCGTGTGGACCATGGCGCGCAACCGGCGGCGCACATCGACAACTGCGCCGTTCACGAGATCAGCGCGCCGGCCGAGCCCTGACCGGCGTCCCCGTAGCACTCCACGACTGCCGTCGAGAACGGAAACCGCACCGGCGACACCCCGAAAGCCAGCCGGCCCGCGGTATCGGCTGCCGTGGAGATCATTTCCGTGATCCGCGCGGCCTCGTCGTGCGGACAGTGCACGATCACCTCGTCGTGTTGGAAGAAGACCAGCTCGGCACGGAGCCCGGCACGGGCTATCGCATGGCGTAGACCCGCCAGGACCAGCAGAGCCCATTCGGCAGCGCTGCCCTGCACCACGAAGTTGCGGGTGAAACGGCCCCGGGCACGCGCGGCCGAGGTGGTGCGGTATTCGCGGCCGCCCGGCATCTCCTGCCGGTCCGGGGATTCGGCCGATACCGGCGGGCACGTCCGGCCGAGCCAGGTACGCACCAACCGGCCCTCTTCACCGGCCCGCGCCGCTTCGTCGACGTAGGCCACGGCAGCCGGATACCGGCTCCGCAAGCCGGCCAGATGGGTCAGGGCGTCGCCGGAGGTCTGGCCGTAGACGGCACCCAGGAGCGCGAGTTTGGCCTGCGCACGGTCGCCACCGAAGCCACGGGCCGCCAGGTCCGCATACAGATCATCGACCCGCCCTGCCGCCTGCATGAGTCCTGGGTCGCGCGAGACGGCGGCGAGTATCCGCGGCTCCAACTGGTCGGCGTCGGCAACCACCAGGCACCAGCCCGGGTCCGCGCGGATGGCCCGGCGGATCACTTTCGGAATCTGCAGGGCCCCAACGCCATTGGTAGTCCAGCGACCGGAAACCGTGCCGCCGGGGAGATATTCGGGACGGAAGCGTCCGCCGTGCACCCACTGTTCCAGCCAGGACCAGCCGTGCGCGGTGTAGAGGCGATACAGGGTTTTATAGGCCAGTATCGGCTCCACCGCCGGATGTTCGATGCGTTGCAGCTCCCACTTGCGCGTGGAAGACAACTCGATTCCAGCGCGAGCGAAGGCCCTGATGATGTCGCTGGGCAGGTCGGGCCGGACCCTGGCCCCGAACGCCCGCGATACTTCGTCGGCCAGTTCCGTCATCCGGCGGGGTTGCGCCCCGCCGGGATAACGTTCACCCAGCAGCGTATCCAGCAGCTCGCGGTGGAGATCGGCTCGCCACGGGATACCGGACCGCGACATCTCCGCGGCGACCAGCATGCCCGCCGATTCCGCGGCCAGCAGCAATCGCATCCGCTCCGGATGTTCGGTGGCCGCGGTGCGGGCGAGCTGGCCCGCGTAGACCTCGAGCAGGGCGGTGAATTCGTCCGTTCCGACGGGCAACGGTACCGGGCCGGACTCGAACAGCGACGGTTGGAGCTCGGCAGCCCGCGCCGGAGCATCCGGTGGCACCGGCAGGCCGTGCAGGCGAGCCCAGGCAGCCGCCAAGGACCGGGCCTGGCCGGCCTGCCCCTCCTCGTACCCGATCAGTACTGCCTCCGCGGCTTCCACGTCGTAACAACGCTCGACCCACACCCCCGCCGCCAGGAGCGATCGGTAGATACCGGCAGTGCAACGCCACACCCACCTCTCGACTTCGGGACGCTTCCGCACCGCCTCGGCGAGCGACCGCTCGTGGACCACAGCTCCCGCGGGCCGCCCGTCCGGACCGAGCGGACACAGCACCGCACCACCGTCATCCGACTCCGCCACCGCCCACCGCACGTCCTGAGTCTTACATCGGCGTCCGACAATCTGGGAAGAGTCCATCACGGTCGGACTAATAGCTGAATGCGCATATCCAGGTATCGGCACATGATCAACTCGGCCGCGGTGCAACACCAGGTCCCGGCAGGTACGGCACCGATCCCGGATCGCGCAGGGCCAGGCCGGCCCAGGCCACGCAGCAGGCCTGCAAGCAGGCCCGGCACAACGCAAAACCGAGCTCGACCGGCACAGAGCGAAGCCGACCGGTCGCCCGATCTCTCGCGCGACCACGACGGCAACTGCCGCAGTCGGCGCAGTCGTTCGGTAGCCGACCACTCGGCCCGTTCCGGGGCACGCTCGGTATCGACGACGGGCGGTACAGCCACCTCCCGGTCGACGGTGGCGGCGGCGGAACCGGCGGGGCAGCATCGGAGCGGCGCGAATCCCGATGGACGCAGCAATCGAGCGTCGTGAACCCTATGTGCCATCCGATCGGGATGCCTGGACCGGTCCCCCACCACCGGCGAAGGCAGGGACGCCCCCGGCGACCACAAGTCAGGCGGCCGTCACGTCCGATACCGGGCGGCGCGGGGTTTCGGCGAGCGGTGCCGCGCTACCGGACGCCCAGCCGACGCGCACCATTGCCTGCGGGTAGGCGCAGTCGTGCAGGAGTCCGGTGCGGATCTCCCGCCGGGAATCGAGCATGCCGAGCGGTTCGGTTTGCAGACTCGTCGCCAGGCCGAGTCCGGTCGCGGTCAGCAGGAGGGCACTGATCGCTTCGCCCGCGCGCAATTGGGCGCGGCGATCGTCACGGGGTGTGCCCACGACCAGCCATTGGGCACCGTCGGGTCGATCGGCGGGGTCCAGCAGAGCAGGCTCGGCAAAGCTGCGTACCGGGACCTCGTCGCTGCGACGGGGTGCCGGCGCGTTCCGGGATGGAACACCGTCGGCGGTGCGGCCGGGACCGCTCCAGCGGGCGATCTCCGCTTGGTAGACGGGGTCGGCACTGTGTACTTCGGCGGCGTGGCGCATGGGTTCGGCCAGACGCGGAAGAAAAGAGTCCGGAACCTGCCGGACCGCGGCACCGTAGGCACAGACCTGACCGGCGAGTGCGCGGATATGCCCGGCGGGGACAGGCCGGGGCAGGTAGCGGCGGCGGTCGGTGCGCCGCAGGAGGATGGCGGCGGCTTGCTCGATCTGGGCATCGGTGGGCCGCTGCGGCGCGGTGTGCACAGTGGCCAGATGGCGGGGTTCGGCGGGGTCCGGGCAGTATTCCACGCTCGTCGACCAATTCATCGCGGCCAGCGCGATACGCAGGTGGTGTAGTGCCGCGCCACAACTGATGATCAGGGCCCGCTGGTAGGGGTCGGTGGCGGTGAGGTGGCGGCCGGGATCGGCGAAGAGCTGGATGCCGGTGGGAGTCGGTCGCCATCGCCACGGCTGGGTGTTGTGGACGGACGGCGCTCGGACGGCGAGACCGAGGGCGATATCGAGGGTCTCACCATCCGGGATCGCGGCGAACATTTGTGATGTGTCCTTCCGGTCACAGAACTGGTTTGCGGAGGTGGTTGCCGCTACCCGCCGGCCGGGGAAACCGGCGCCCGGCCGACGGCGTGATCACCGCGGCACGCCGTCGGTGAACCGCGGCCGCGACGGCGATTGTGCTGGTCCCGAGGGTAGACATTCGCGCCGGAGCCGGCATCGGGATATCGGCCGGATATCCGGGATTCGCCTTCGGCCCGGCATATCGCAGGGCGGGATTCCGCAGTGCACCAGGAGATTCCGGACGTGTCCGCGTACCTTGCCCGGTAGCGGCCCACAGGTGTGATGTTGGCCATGGCCGCCGCGGCGCGGGATCCCCCGGGCGCCGCGCCCGCGACACGCGTGAGGCCGCGCTGTTTCCCGTACCGAATGCCGGGTAGATCGCCAGTACGCTGGGCAACCTCCCCTGGTTTCCGGCTGTGACAGATGCGATACACCGAGGAAAGGGACGCATACCATGCTGATACGTCGGCTTGCCCGGCCGCTGCTGGCGAGTACGTTCGTCGCGAACGGCGTCGAAACCCTGATGCATCCGCAATCACGGGTACAAGAAGCGTCGAACCTGGTGGTGAAAGGGCAGGAATCGCTGCCGTCGAATATCGCATCGTCGCTCCCCTCCGACCCGGACACGATGGTCAAGGTGACCGCGGCCGTCCAGATCGCGGGCGGCACGCTGCTGGCGCTGGGGAAAGCACCGCGCCCCGCGGCGCTGGCCCTGGCGGCGACGGTGGTTCCGGCGACGGTCACCGAACAGAATTTCTGGGCCGAAACCGACCCGGCCCGCAAGGCCGCGAAGCGGACCGCGTTCCTGAAGGATATGGGTCTGCTGGGCGGGCTGATGATCGCCGCGGCGGATACCGCGGGCAAACCGTCGCTGGGCTGGCGGGGCCGGCGGGCTGCCCGCAGGGCCGCGGCCACGGTCGGCGGGGCGCTACCGGTCGGCGCGTCCGGGCGTAACGGGTCCGGTGAGGCGGTGCGTCACCAGTTGCAACAGGCTGCCGAGCGCGGCCAAGAGGTCGCGGGCACCGCGGCGAGCCGAGGCCAGGAACTGGCGGGCGCCGTCGCCGGTAAGGGGGCCGAGCTGGCCGAGCTGACCCGCGAGCGCGGCCCGGATTGGGCCGAAGCGGCCAAGCACCGCGGGTCCGAGTGGGCCGATATCGCCAGGCACCGCGGCAGTGAACTGGCCGAGGTCGCGAAACATCGGGGCGGTGAGCTGGCCGATACCGTGCAGACCCGCGGGCCCGGGTGGACCGAAGCCGCCAAGGGCCGCGCCGCCGAGATCGGCGATATCGCCAAGCACTGCAGCGGCGAATTGGCCGATACGGCTCAGGCGCGGGGCCCGGTATGGGCCGAGACGGCGAAGCAGCGGGCGGCGAGGCTGGCCGATGCCGCCAGGCACCGGGGCGAGGAAGTCGCCGAGACCGCGAAACATCGCGGCAACGAACTCGCCGGGACCGCCCAGACCAAGGGCCCGGTGTTGACCGAGGCCGCCAAGAAGCGGGCGGCCGGCCTCGCCGACTATTCGAAGAACCGGGGCGGTGAACTGGGCGCGGCCGCCAAGGAGCAGCGTGCCCAGCTGAAGAAGCAGCGGGCGCAGCTGGAGAAGGCCTACCGGAAGGGCAGGGCGGACGCGGCGAAACATCGCTGAGTCGATACGCGAGTGCCCGGGCACGGGGATCGTCCCCGGGCACTCGGCGGATCGGAACGAAACGGAGCGCGACCGCTCCGACCGGGCAGACCGTGCCGCCGCGGACAGGCGGTTACTCGGGCCGGACCAAGCAGAAAGTATGTCCCACCGGATCCGTGTACACCCGGAAGCTGTCCGTGGCCTGGATAAGGGTGGCGCCGAGTGCGAGCACAGCGGATTGGGCGACCTCCATATCGCTGACCCGGATATCCAGGTGGATCTGCTGGGATCCCGCCGGGTCGGGGAACTGCGGCGGCCGGTACTTCGGGGAGAGCTGGAAGGCCAGGCGGCGACCTTGTGGGTCGGTCATGGCCACCCAGGCGCCGTCGCTTTCCGGCCGGACGATCTCGCCGCCGAGCAGGCCGCGATAGAACTCGGCCAGTTTCCACGGGTCCGGGCAGTCCAGAACAACTGTGCGCAACCCCTCGATACCTTCGGCAGCCATCGGCGCCCCGCCTTCCACACCCGGGCAACGGTCATGGCGTACCCGGGCCGGCGCCGGGGAAACGTCACCGACCCCCGGCTCGCCGGCCGGATCGTCACCGGTCAGGGAGTTGCCGCGACCACCTCGTAGACTTCACCCGCGGCCGCGGTGAGCAACCGTTCGGCCATCTCCTGCTTGAGCACCGTCAGCCGGGCCTCGTCTGCGGAGGTCCGGCCAGTTTTCGCGCCGAGTGCGATGAATTCGTCGGTGACGAATCCCGCATCACGCAGCTGCACCCGCACGGTCCTGCCTCGGTAGCCGAATTCCCAGACATACCGAGCGAGCGTGGTGCCGCGGGAGGTCGCCGCGAGTTCGGAGTCGATGGTGAAACGGTCTCCCGTGACGGCCCGCAGCGTCATCTCGATGGCGTCCCGGCCGCCCGGGCCGGGAAACGCGGTGCGAACGGTGACCTCACGGCGTTCGACCTCGCCGAGTACCGCGACGGCCTGCTGCATGGCGCGGTAGGCGTGGGCGACACCGCCCGGGAATCCGGGGCCGTGGTACTTCATCATGTCGGCATACGAAAAAGTCAGCGGCACACCGTTTTCGTGGACGGTCAGCATAAATCCTTCTTTCACTGGTCGCCCAGTCGTCGAACAGACCGAGGGGTGATGCAGCACCACCCCGAGGCCACCCAGGCTAGCCTTACCTACTCCACCAGTGTCAAGCGGGCCCGTTTCACTTGTGTGCGAGCGTGTTCGGCCACCACACCTTCGGCCCGACAACGGTGAACAGCGCCGGAATGACCACCGTGCGCACCAGGAACGTGTCCAGCACGATGCCGATACCGACGATGATGCCGAGCTGGGTGAGCGTGATCAGCGGCAGCACACCGAGAACACAGAACACCGCGGCGAGCACGATGCCCGCACTGGTGATCACCGCACCCGTCGCCGAAACCGCGCGCACCATACCGCCGACCGTGCCGTGGCCCGGGGTTTCCTCGCGGGCCCTGGTCACCAGGAAGATGGTGTAGTCGACGCCCAGCGCCACCAGGAAGAGGAAGGCGAACAGTGGTGTCGTGGTGTCCAATGCCGGAAAGCCGAACAGATGGGTGCCGACCAGGCTGCCGAGCCCGAGAGCCGCGAGAGCACTCAGCACGGTGACCGCGATCAGCAGCACGGCGGCAGGGACGGCCCGCAGCAACACCAGCAGCACCGCGAAGACCACCACCAGAATGAGTGGGATGACCAGGAACTGATCACTGCGGGCGGCATCGCGGGTATCGAGTGCTCGAGCGTCACTGCCGCCGACCAGCGCTTCCGCCGCAGGCACATCGGCCAGCGCCGCACGCATCTGCTCGATGGTGCCGAAGGCCTGCGCGGATTCCGGCGCGGCCTCGAGTGTGACCATCCACTGGTCGGTACCCGCATGGCTACCGGCGGGGTTCACCGCCGAGATCGCCGGAACGGCCGACAAGGCCCGGCGAACCTCCTCGGCGGTCCCCTGACGGGCCAGCACGATCGTCGGATCGGACGATCCCGACGGGAAATGCGCGGCCAAGGTATCGAAACCGTCGACCGATTCCGCCTCGACCCGGAATTGCTCGGTCTGCGACAACCCGATGGACACACCGAAGAGACCGGCGCAGCAGCCGAGCAGGACCACGATCGCGGCCGACGAGACCGCCACCGGCCGGGCCACCACCCAGGTCGCGATCCGATGCCAGACGCCTCGCTCGGTGATGTCGTCCTCGCGCAACCGGGGAACGAACGGCCAGAACACGTTCCGGCCGCACAGCGCGAGCGCGGGCGGCAGTGCCACCAGCACGAAGACCACGGCGACCAGCAGTCCGGCCGCAGCCATCAATCCCAGCGACCGGGTGTTCGGCAGGGTCGCCAGCAGCAGGGTGCACAGCGCGAGGACCACGGTGATATTGCTGGCCAGGATCGCCGGGCCGGCGCGGCGGACCGCTTCGTACAGCGCCTGCCGATGGTCGCGGTAGCCGTGCAGTTCGTCGCGATAACGGGAGATCAGCAACAACGCGTAATTCGTTCCGGCACCGAAGACGAGGACACTGGTGATACCCGAGGTGGAGCCGTCGAAGCTGAGGCCGGTGAGCTGCGCCAGCGCGGTACCGACGCCGATGGCCGTCCGGTCGGCGATACCGATCACCAGCAGCGGGATCAGCCACAGCACCGGGGACCGGTACGTGATGATCAGCAACAGTGCGACCACCGATGCGGTGACCGCCAGCAGAGTGATGTCCGCACCGGCGAACGAATCGGCGATATCGGCACCGAACGCGGGACCGCCGGTGATCTGCATGGTCAGTCCGGGCGGGGTCTGCTGTGCCGCCACCACGCGGAGCCGGTCGATCTCCTCGGTGAGGGTTTCGCCGCTGAGTTCGGCCGAAACGCTCGCCCGCCCCAGTGCGGCCGCACCGTCGGGCGAGGCAACGAGCCCGGGGCCGCCTGCCTCGGTACCCGCGACCTTGCCGACCGCCGTCTCGGCCGCCGCGAGGTCCGCCTCGGAGAGCAGGCCGCCGTCGGCCCGGCTGACCACGACGATGACCGGGGCGTCGGCACCCCCCGGGAATTCGGCCACCGCCGCCTTCACCCGCGCGGATTCCGACGATTCCGGGAGCGACGTCGGCGCCCGGCCGGCGTCGTCGTTGCTACCGGCCCCGAGAATCGCCGCGCAGGCGGCAAGGACGACAACGACGAGTAGCCACCACGAACGACGGCCGGTGACCAGTGCGGCATAGCGCTCCCACGCATTCACCCGCCCAACTATTTCAGAAACTTAAATAATACGCAAAACGCCGACTACACTCGGTGCGCCCGATCAGAACAGGGAGGACACCCGAGCGTGACACCAGCAGGCGAAACGACCGATATCGCGGCGCGTATCTCGGCCGAGACCGATATCGCCACCGATATCCGCGCGCTCACCGCGATCTCCGAGCAGATCGCCCACCTCTTCGCCCATTCGCATGCGCTGCGCAGTACCGATTTCCGCGCGCTCATGCATATCGCCACCGCCGACGCCGAAGGGCGGCCGCTCACCGCGGGACGACTCCGCGAACTCATGGGTCTGTCCCCCGCCGCCATCACCTACCTGGTGGAACGGATGATCGCCTCCGGCCATATCGAGCGCGAGATCGATTCCCGCGACCGCAGGCGGGTTCTGCTGCACTACGCCGAACACGGGATGGCGGTGGCCGGCGAATTCTTCGGCCCGCTCGGCGTACGCACCCGCACCGCCATGACCGACCTGCCGACCGGCGACCTGCGCGCCGCCCACCGCGTACTCCAGGCCGTGGTCGCCGCCATGCGGGAACACCACATCACCCTGACCGAACAGCGGCCGACCGGTCGCTGAGCACGGGCAGACCACTGATTGTGACGGTGGCGGGCGGGTATACGCCCACCGACAGGAGGTGTGTCATGCCGAAGGAATGGACAGGTAAACAGGAACGGCAATACGAGCACATCAAGGATTCGGAGCAGGACCGCGGCGCGGGTACCGAACGCGCGAAGGAGATCGCCGCGCGTACGGTCAACAAGAACCGGGCGCAATCCGGGCAGTCGAAAACCGCGAGCCGCTCGTCCACCCGGGATATCTCGCCGCAGCGCCGCGGCGGGAAACGGTCGCACAGCAGCGGACCGAAGGGTCAGACCCGCGATCAGCTGTACAACGAGGCACGGCGCCGCGGGATACAAGGCCGCTCGAAGATGAGCAAGGACGAACTCGCCGACGCGCTGGGCCGCTCGTAACGGCGATGGGTACCACCGCCGAACCCGTCGGTGCCGCCGAGTTCGTCCCCGCCGGCGCAGACCTCGACACCGTCCGGGCGGCCGCTGCGGGCTGCCGCGGATGCGATCTGTATCGCAACGCCACCCAGACCGTTTTCGGCGAAGGACCCGCGGACGCGCCGGTGGTCATGGTGGGTGAACAGCCCGGCGATCAGGAGGATACGCAGGGACAGCCGTTCGTCGGCCCGGCCGGGCGGCTCCTGGACCGGGCGCTCGGCGAGGCAGGTTTCGATCGCGAGGCGGTGTACCTCACCAATGCGGTCAAACATTTCAAGTTCGCCGAACGCGGTAAACGCCGCATCCACAAACAGCCGAGTCGTACCGAGGTGGTGGCATGCTCGGCCTGGCTGGCGACCGAACTCGAACTGGTGGCACCGGAGCTGGTGGTATGTCTGGGGGCAGTCGCCGCCAAAGCGATCCTCGGACCGTCCGCCACCGTCGGTGAACTCCGCGGACAGGTGGTGCAGCGGCCGGATTACCGGATCACCGGCACCGTGCACCCTTCGTCGGTACTGCGCGCACCCGACCGCACGACCGCCTATGCGGATTTCCTCGACGATCTGGCGTATATCCGGCATACCGCGGGGCAGTGAGCCGTTCAGCGACCGGTTCCCAAGTCCAGCCGCCGGGTGACCCGGTCCACCAGATCGGGTGGCATCCCCGGTTCGCGCCGCGCGGCAAGTGCTTCGCGACGGCCCGCTTGGGCGAGTTCGGTCCTGATCCGTTTGACGGTGGCCGCCAGTTGCGCCTCCCGTTCGGCCAGCGCCCGCGACTCCTCGCCGGCGGCTTCGGGATCGGCCCGGGCCATCCGTTTACGGACGCCTTCACGTAGCCGTTCGTAGAGTTCGACGGGGATGTCCTCGGCTTCGGCGAGCTCCTCGAGGCGGGCCAATTCGGCATCGACGACGCGTTTCCACAGTTGCCGTTCCAGCCGGCGTTCGGCGCGGGTATCGGCGTGCACACCGGTGAGCCGAACGATCAGCGGCAGCGTCGGCCCCTGGACGAGCAGGGTGAACAGCACCACCGCGAACGCTATGAAAAGGATCTGGGTGCGGCCGGGGAAATCGGCACCCGTTTCGGTGGACAAGGGGATGGCCAGTATCAGCGCGACGGTCGCGACACCGCGCATCCCGGTCCACCAGGTGACCACGGTTTCCCGCCAGGTGTAGGGCTCGTCGGCGTCTTCGTCGTGCCACCACGCACCCCGCAGCCACCAGGTCACCGTCAGCCAGACGAGCCGCAGGACTACCACCACAGCCACCACCGCGGCGGCGACCGCAACCAACTGCGGCCACTCGCCGCCGGTGGCGGTGAGTACCGCGCTCAGTTCGAGACCGATGAGACCGAAGGCGAAACCGCTGATCAGCAGCTCGGTGATATCCCAGAACGATTCACCTGCCATGCGGTAGGCGGTATCGCCGAATTCGGTCGCCGCGTCGGTCAGGTACAGGGCGCATACCAGGACCGCCAGGACACCGGATCCACCCCACGATTCGGCGAGCCCGTAGGCCGCGAACGGCAGCAGCAGGCTCAGCGCCACCTGCCAGCTCGCCTCGGCGAGGTATACCGTGAGTTTGCTGCCCAGCACGCCGAGCAGCAGCCCGACGGCCACCGCCACCACAGCGGAGACAACGAATTCGAGGCCGGCGTGCGCGGCCGAGAAATGGCCGGTGACCACCGCCTCGATCGCGACCGTATAGATCACGATCGCGGTGACATCGTTGAACAGACCTTCGCCGCCGAGCACGACCACCAGCCGGCGCGGAAGCCCGAGCCGCCCGGCCAAGGCGGTCGCGGCCACGGGATCCGGCGGCGCGACCACGGCTCCCAGCACAATGGCCGCGGCCAGCGGCAGACCCGGGTACCAGGCGTGGAAGATCGCGGCGACCGCCGCCGCGGTGGCGATCACCAGCCCCACTGCACGCAGCACGATCGGTTCCCAGTTCTCCGCGAACTGCCGCCAGGAGGTGCGGCGTGCGGCGGCGTAGAGCAGCGGTGGCAGCACCAGCGGCAGGATCAGTTCCGGCGGTATGCGGATCTCGGGGACGAACGGCAGCAGTGCCAGCACGCAACCGAACAGTGTCATCAGCACCGCGGAGGCCACACCGATCCGGCGGCCCAGGGCCTCGGCCAGGACCGCGGCGAACAGCAGCGTGAACGTCAGCACCAACTGGTCCATAACGGTCCAGTCTGCGATGTGCGGGGCGTACCGCCGGTGCGCAATGCCGGGGCGCGGCGAAATCGGCATCCGGCGCGGAATCCCGGCCGGTGGTCGTTCGGGCAGCGCACTCGTCATAGTGGTCGGTACCAGATCATACGATGCTGCGGTGACCGAATACGACCACCTCGACACCTCCGTCCTGCCCGATCGTCAGCGCCGCATACTCGCGGCCATCCAGGCGTGGGTGATCCGGCACGGTTATCCGCCGAGTACCCGTCAGCTCGGCGACGCGGTCGGCCTACGGTCGGGATCCTCGGTGTCCCGGCATCTGAAAAGCCTGGAGGAGAAGGGATTCCTGCGGCGCGGTGAGGGTATGGCGCGGCCCATGGATGTGCGGTTGTTCCTGAACACCGGGCAGGGTGGCGCGGCGGATCGGGAGGAGGCCGTAGCGGTGCCCGTGGTCGGCGATATCGCCGCGGGTACCCCGATCACTGCCGAGGAGCATCTCGGCGATGTGCTGTCGCTACCGCGCGAACTGGTCGGGCGTGGCACCGTATTCGGACTGCGGGTGCGCGGGGATTCCATGGTGGAGGCCGCCATCTGCGACGGCGATATGGTGGTGGTGCGGCAGCAACCCGAGGCGCAATCCGGTGAGATCGTCGCCGCGATGCTGGACGGGGAGGCCACGGTGAAGGTGTTCCGCCGCCGCGGCGGGCATATCTATCTCGAACCCCGCAATCCCGCCTATCCGGTCCTCGACGGTGACCATGCCGTGGTGCTGGGCAAGGTGGTTTCGGTGATGCGGCGGATGTGACGCCGCCGGAGGCAGAGGTGACGGCGCCGGAGGCAGAGGTGACGGCGCCGGAGGCGGCGGCCTGCGCTCCCCCACGATGGGGCATGATCGAATTCATGGCCGCCGACCCGGGACCGCGGGTCCCCGACAGTATCGACGAGTTCCGTGCGCTCGCCCGCGCCCGGCTGAATACGTTCGACCGCATCGCCGTTCCGGACGATCTGGCGACCCGGCGCGCAGCGGTGGCGCTGTGCGTGGTCGACAACGGCGCCGGACCCGCGGTGATCGTCATCAAACGGGCTTACCGGGGCCGCAATGCCGGGCAGTGGGGTCTGCCCGGTGGCCGGGTGGAGCGCGGGGAAACCCTCGAACGGGCCGCCGCCCGCGAACTACACGAAGAGCTCGGTCTCGTCGCCGACCCCGCCGATGTGCTCGGGGTGCTCGACGATTTCCCGGCCGCCTCCGGTTTCGCCATCACTCCGATCGTCACGACATTGAGCGATATCGCGGATCTGGACCCCAGCGCCGACGAAGTGCACTCCGTACATTTCGTGGACCTGCACAGTCTGGCCGCCGAAGGGACACCGCACTGGGTACGGCGCGGTGATACCGATACCCCCGCGACTCCGGAGACCGGCTTGTTGCAGATGCGATTGGCCCCCGATATGACCATCCACGCGCCGACGGGCGCGATGCTCTGGCAGTTCCGGGAGGTCGTCCTGCTCGGGCGGCGGTCCGCGGCGGCCCGGGTCGCGCATTTCCTGCAGCCCGACTGGACCCATCACTGATCAGCCGAAGGGCCGGTCACTCGCGGCCTCGGTCCCTGTCCGGAGCCGTTCCCGAACGCTCACCCTCTGCGACGGTATCCGGACGCTCCTCGGCCAGCCGGTCGTCCAGGGATTCCCCCTCGCGCTGTTCGCGGGGCGTGGTCGCGTAGCGGTCGGCCGCGGACCAGTCGTCGGGTGGGTCCATCCCTTCTTCCAGCGGATCGACGGCCAGCTCGTCCTCGTCCAACTGTTCCTCGGTCGGTGGAACGCTCGCCCATTCGGCGACCTCGGCGGATTCCTGACCGGTGTCATCGGTTCCGTTCATGGTCGCCGGATTGCCCGGTGTTCCCGGTCGAAACAACTCCACCGCATTCCGGGCTCAGCCGGGGAGCGTCCCGATGGCCCGCCCGGTTTCGCGGTCCTCGGCGCCGCGGCCGCGGCGGCTGCCGGTATAGGCGGCCTCGCGGATCCGCTGCACCGCCTGCGGTACCGGTTGTATGTCATCGGGATGGTTGAGCATGGGATCGAAGAAATCCGTTCGGTGTTCCTCCGGGTCCGCCAGTCGGAGGGCCAGCTCACCGACTGTCTGCGGGTGCGAGCGCCAACCCGCGGCGGTGATCTCGAAATCGAACGGATGCTCGCGCAGATGCTCTTCGAGATCCGCGAGGGCGGGGCTGCCGGGTTGCGGGCCGACCGGATCGGCGAAGATCCAGCGCAGGCTCGAATCGGGGAAACGGTACGGGAGCAGAGATCCGTAACGGGCATGCGACCATCCGCGCGCGGGAGTCACCACGAACCGTCCGGCCATACCACGGCCGGTGGTGGCAAGCGCGAAATCCCACGGGTGTTCGTCGCGTGCCAGGACGCGGAACCCGAGGCCGAGAATATCCGGCACGGTGCCGGGGGTGCCGGTGCCCTTGGACAGGCGGGCGATCACGGCGCGGTCACCGCTGCCGAACAGCTCCTCGAACTCGGGTTCGGCCCGGAACCGCCCGGCCAGGCGGATACCGCGAGGGTGAAAGAAACGGGCGTGCCGCAACCGCGCGCCGGTATCGAAGGCGGTCCGCACCACAGGTGTGATCGGATCAAACATCGGCCACCTCCTGGGCCGCACCCGGACGCCGCCAGCTCTCGTCGCCGACCAGCTGACTGGTTTGCGGGCCCATGAGCAACATCCCGCCGTCGACGACGTAGGAGGAGCCGGTGACATATCCGGCAGCCGGGGTCGCGAGGAATGCGACCACCGAGGCCACTTCATCGGCGTGACCGGGCCTGCCCAGAGGCAGACCCGGCCGGGGATGTTCGCGTGGGTCGGCATCGTCCTGGCCGGTCATCGGCGTCGAGATCTCGCCCGGCGCCACGGAGTTCACGGTGATGTCGTGCTCGGCCAGCTCCAGCGCCAGCACCTTGGTGAGCGCACCCAGACCCGCTTTGGCGGCGCAGTACGGTGCCGCCCCGACCTTGGGCGCATGCTCGTGCACACTGGTGATATTGATGACCCGGCCGCCGCGACCGGCGTCGATCATATGCCGGGCCGCACGCTGGGTGCACAGGAACGCCCCGTCGAGATCGACGGAGAGGACATGGCGCCACGTGTCGAAGTCCATATCCATCGCCTTCTGCGACGACCCGGTGCCCGCGCAGTTCACCAGGACATCCAGTCCGCCCAGTTCCTCGGCGAGTTCGTCGATTGCGGCCGTGCTCGTCGGCAGATCGTCCAGGTCGAGCTGCCGGACGACGGCCTGGGCGCCCCGGTCACGGGCCAGCTCGGCCGTATGCGCGGCCCCGGACTCATCCGTGTGATACGTGATGCCCACATCGACGCCGCCGCCGGCCAATGCCACCGCGACGGCCCGGCCGATCCCCGAATCTGAGCCGGTCACCACCGCGCGCAGGGGCGCGCCGATACGTTCTTTCGGTAAGGGAGCGATAGTAGCCATGGCGGGCGGCTACCCGATGCGGGCGTGGTGACACAGCTATTCGTCGACGGGATCGTGGCCGCCGACGCCGGAGCCGAATTCGCGGTGCCGGCCCGGGCCGCCGGCGTCCGGTGCCAGCGGTGGGGTCGGCCCGCCGCTTCCGTGCCGGAACGCGTCGAGGAAAAGCCGCAGGGTGTCGGTAGCGGCGGTCCGGGGTGTCCAGCCGAGTTCCGTACGTGCCCGGGAGGTATCCATTACCGGCAAGTGCATGAGCGCGTCGAACAGGCCGGGCGTCGCGGGTGCCAGATGCAGATGCCAGGCGCCCGCCAGGGCGGTGCGGACCAGGCGCGGCGGCACAGAGATGGCACGGACCCCGAGGAGGCGTTCGATGCCGACGCGATCGAGGACGGGTTCGGCGGCCAGATTGAACGCACCACGCACATCGGCCACCACTGCGGCCGCATAGGCGGTGGCGGCGTCGGCGCTGTGCAGGGTCTGGAAACGCAACCTGCGCGGGTACGGCAGTACCGGAAGCAGTTCGGGGCGCACCAGCCGATTGGGCACCAAGGGCCCGGCGAACAGGCGGCGCTGTTCGCTCGCCGAGGCGCGCTGGAAGATGAACGCCGGTCGCATCCGGACCACCCGGCACTCACGGTGCTGCTGTTCGAACAGATCGAGGACCCGTTCGACATAGGCCTTCTCGACCATGTAGGAGGCCTCGGGCCAGCCTTCGGTGGGCCAGTTCTCGTCGACCGGCGTATCGCCGGCCCCCGGCGAGTACGCGCCGATCGACGACGCGTAGACGAGGGCCGGCACGCCGGCGGTCGCCACGGCGTCGAGTACGCGTTCGGTACCGCCCACATTGGTGTGCCAGGTGTCCAGTGGCCGCCGGGTCGGCTGAAACGCCCACGCCAGGTGGACGACCGCGGCCGCACCGCGGAAGATCGCCGCGAGATCGGTCGACCGGACATCCGCTGCCACCCATTCCACCCCCGGCCGTTCCGTGGCGGGTTTACGCCGGGCCAGACCGGCAATCGAGGTCACCTCGGGTGTGGTGGACAGGGCGTCGAGCACTGCGGTCCCCACATTGCCGGTCGCCCCCGTCACGACTACGCGCATCGGTTCTCCTCGCCGTATCGGGTCGAGCTACCGGCTTACCCGGATCCGTACCCGCGACACCCGCCGATCACGGACGAACTCACACCGCACCGGAGTGACCGGGCGCCCGCGAGCGCCGCCCGGTCCGGGGCGCTGCACCACGGCGCCGCTGGAGCCCGGCGCGCGGCCGCGCGGCGCTCATCCGACTAGGAGTCGTCCGGACAACCGGCTCCGGCACCACGATTCTTCGTAGTAACCTCGACGAAACGCCGTCGGCTGCCGGTACCGTGTCGCAAACGCTTCGGTGAGCACCGATACAGAGACTGTGCCGGCGATACCGAGCCCGGATGCGTCCAATTTCCGCAACGTGATGGGCTGTATTTATCGTTGCCTCCGTACCTGCCACCGGTGCAGTAGTCGCTGACGGCCCGCAGCAGCTCGTCCGACCACGCCGCTACCGGATACCCCCTCGGCTTCGGCACCCGGAGCTGCTTCAGAACCGTAGGCGTGAACTCTGCGCACAATCATCCGGGCCGCGCGTCCCTACCGCACGGGACGGGACCGGAGCGCCCCCACGTCAGCCGCCCGCTTCCTGGGCGGACAGAGTTTCGCTGTGGGCCTGCGCGGCCGCTCCCCCGGCTGTCCGAGGCACCGTATCGTCCAGCGGCGCCGAGGCCGTGTTGGTCGGCGCGGTGGCCGGACCGGTTCCGCGGTCGACACGGCGCAGGGCGGCCGCGGCGGTCTTGAACAGCGGCTGCTTGGAAACCGGGTCCCAATCGGTGATCGTGAGTTCGTTCGCGGCGCGGTCGTGTCCCTGACCGTCGGCGTCCCAGTACCCGTAGTGGAACGGTACGAACAACACACCGGGGCGGACCCCGCTCACCCGGGCGCGCCCGCGGAGTGCACCGCGCGCCGTGGTGACCTCGAGCTGATCGCCTTCGGCGATACCCACGCGTTCGGCGTCGGCACCGGAGATCTCCACCCACACCTCGGGTGCGGCTGCCTGTAATTGCGGAACCCGGCCGGTCTTGGTCCGAGTGTGGAAGTGGTACAACGTGCGGCCGGTGATCAGCGCGAAGGGCCGCCGGTCGCCGGGCTGCTCGGCGGGTGGCAGGTAGCCGGCGGATCTGATGATCGCCTTACCGTCCGGATTCAGCGCGCGGTATTCGGCGGGTTCCAGCGGGGTGCCGGTGATCAGGTCTTTGCCGTAGGACTCGCAGTAATCCGGGTCGCTCCAGAATTTTCCGTCGGCGTACAACCGTTCGGTCCCGTCGGGTGCGGTCGCGTTACACGGCCATTGGATCCCCGAATCGCCGCGTAGTTTCTCGTAGGTGAGGCCGGTGTAGTCGCAGGGGCGGCCCGCCGAGCACTGTTTCCATGCGTCGAACGCGGATTCGGCGTCGTGCCAAGCGGGCAGGGGTGCGCCGGCACGGTCGCGGAAGTCCATTCGCCGGGCATAGTCGAGCAGGATGTCCAGGTCGGCGCGGGCCTCGCCGGGCGGGTCCACCGCGCGCTCGGACAGGTGCACGGTGCGGTCGGCGTTGGTGAACGTGCCGGTCTTCTCGCCCCAGCCCGCGGCGGGCAGCACGATATCGGCCAGTTCGGCGGTTTCGGTGCGGAAGATATCCTGCACCACCAGGAACAGGCCCGCCCGGGAGAGAATGTCGCGGACGCGGGCGAGTTCGGGTAGCGAAACCGCCGGATTCGTCGCACTCACCCACAACATCCGGAGACTGCCTTCTTCGGCGAGGTCCAGCATCTTCATCACATGTGTCGGGGGGCCGCCGTGCGGGAGCTGCCCGGGATCCAGATTCCAGAGACGGGCCAGGTCGGCGATATGGGCGTCGTTGGCCCAGTTGCGGAATCCGGCGATATCGCCGTCGGCCCCGCATTCGCGGGTGTTCTGGGCGGTCGGCTGGCCGTTCATCTGCAGTACCCCGCAGCCGGGCCGGCCGAGCATCCCCCGTAGGAGGTGGATGTTGTTGACCTGCACCGCGGCGGCCGTCGCCTGATGGGACTGGTAGAAGCCCTGAAGCACGGTGGACAGCAAGCGGCGCGCGGAGCCGAGCAGACGGGCCGCGGCGCGGATATCGGCGGCCGGAATATCGCAGATCCGTTCCGCCACCTCGGGTGGGTAGTCCGCGACCTGTGCACGTAAACGGTCGAAACCGACGGTATGCGTGTCGATGTACTCGCGATCCATCCAGTCGTTCGCGACGATCTCGTGCAGCAACGCGTTCATCAGAGCGAGGTTGGTGCCGGGCAGCGGCGCCAGATGCACCGTGGCGTATTCGGCGACCCGGGTGTACCGCGGATCCACGCACAGCAGTGCGGGCGGATCGTCGCCCGCGAGCCGGTCGAGTATACGCGACCAGAGCACCGACTGGGTTTCGGCGACATTGTGCCCGAACAGGGCGATCGTATCGGCGTGGTCGATATCGGTGTAGGAACCGGGCTGGCCGTCACAGCCGAAGGATTCCTTCAACGCGGCCGCGGCCGTCGCCGTGCACAGGCGGGTGTTGCCGTCCAGATGGTTGGTGCCGAGGGCACCGTGCGCGATCACGCCGAGCGTGTAGTACTCCTCCAGGAACAACTGCCCGGAGGTGTAGAAACCGATCGCGGAAGGGCCGTGCTCGGCGAGCAGATCGGAGCTGTGCTGCACCACGCGCTGCATCGCGGTATCCCAATCGGTTTCGACCAGTTCGCCGTCGACCCGGATCAACGGCCGGGTGAGCCGGTCGGACGCGGAATTGGCTTGCCAGCCGAACAGGTCCTTGGGGCCGAGCCGGCCGCGGTTCACCCTATCGGTGCCCCTGCCCCGGACCCCGACGATGTGGTTGTCCCGGACAGCGATATCCAGGGCGTCGCCGTTGGAGTGCAGCACCGACGCCGACGGCACCCAGTGCACGGTCGCCGGGTCCACGCCGTCGGCCAGATAACTGTCCACCCTGGCCGGCCAGGTGTCTCCGGGGGCGTACGGGGTCCGGTCGCCCCAGGGGTCGGCGATACGGTCGCGTTTTTCCATACCCCGCGTATACCCGGCGCGGGCGAATTCAACAGTGCCGGATCAGGCGCCGGGCCGGGCGCCGGCAGCACCGCCGGAATGGCTCGGGAGCACACAGACCGCGTCGAGCCCCAGCACATGATTGAGCCGTCCGAACGCGAGCCACGACCCCAGGCACATACTGAGCTCCACGATTTCGGCCTGGCTGTAGTGCGCGGTCATCCGCGACCAGAAGTCCTCGTCCAGATTGTGGTGGTCGAGGGCGTAGCGTTCGGCGTATTCGGCGGCCAACCGGGCCCGATCGTCGAGTTCGGCGGATGTACGCCAGTCGGTCACGGCGTCGGCGAATCCCTCCTCCACCTTCTGCCCGTCGCGTTCGGTACGCCAGTCCAGGCAGAAGAGGCAGCCGTTGATCTGGGCGATCCGTAACCGCGCCGCCTCGAATTCGTGCAGTCCCAGCGTCGTATGCTCGTAGACGGCCAGCGAGAACTTCGAGGCGGCGGTGCCGATACCGGGCACCATCTCGCCCCACACATAGCCGATGGGGTCCTTACCTTCGGGGATATCAACTCGCATGGCTGTTCCTTCCCAGCTTGCCGGCCGCCGGCCGCAACGGTATGTCGAGTGCGTCGTAGAGACCGGGCGCGGCATCGACGAGCCAATCGATGGCGCCGACGAGACGCCCGACGGCGGTGGCGTTACCGCCGGCCGCGTAGTTGCCCCCCTCGTCGGTGGCTTCGACGGTGACCTCGATACGCGGTCGCCCTTCGATGATCACCCGGTGCGCACCCGCCCCGTTGGGCGGGGTGGGCCATTCGGGTGCGCAGGACGGATGGATCCGGGTGATGTGCTCCACGACGATCCGCGGCGCACCCGCCACGATGCCCTGCACCTCGAAACGCATCGCGCCTTGGGTTCCGGCCATGAAACTGCCCATCGTCGCGGTTTCCACCGTGGTCTCGAGCGGCACTCGCTGGACATCTTCCCGGATCTCGTCCACTTCGACCCCGAGGGCGCGCGCGATGAGCCGTACCTGCCCGCCCCACACCATGGTCGGCACACCGGGTGCCACCATGGGCGGCAACTGGTCCATGGGCTGCCCCATCCCCACCAGGTAACGGACGGAATCGGGCTGGTCGTAGGTGGAGTAGTCGAAGATCTCCTGGCAGCGCACCACATCGACCACGCTGCCGAGACCACTGATCAGTACCGGCAGGATATCGTTGCCCCAGCCGGGGTCGATCCCGGAGACGAACAGTGATCCGCCACCCGATTCGATGGCGGCCAGCACCGGTTCGCGGATTTCCGGCGGTGCGCCGCGCTGGTCGTACAGGGCATACAGGGCCGGTGTCACCACCGCGGCACCGGCGCCCACGGCGCGGACGATATCGGCGAGCGCGTCAGCGGGCCGGATATCGCCGGATGCGGCATAGACCACGGCCTCGGGACGATGCGCCAGCACGGCGTCGATATCGGTGGTGGCCGCGATGCCGAGCTGCCGGTCCAGTCCGGCGAGTTCGCCGGCGTCACGCCCGTGTTTGGCCGGATCGTGCACGGCCACGGCCGTCAGTACGAGTTCCGGATGGGCATCGACCGCGCGTATCGCGGCGCGGCCCACATTGCCGGTCCCCCAGACGACCGTCGAAATCATCCGCGAATCGTAGCAAGCGCTTGGTTGCGGACGGCCGGAATCGCCGGTTTCCGCGCAACCGGAATCGGCCTCCGTCCCGGCCCCGGGCACGGCTGCCGGAATCCTTACCGAACCCTCACCGGCGCCAAGCCGTTCTGACAAAAAGCAGTCGTACTGTCCGGTGCGTGATCAGAACCCATGCCCGGACGGCATCCGTGAGTCTCGTACTCCTCATCGGTGCGGCCGCCGGCGTCACCGCATACACCCGCGTCTCCGCGGCGCCGACCGGCATCGCCCTCGTGAACGCCGACACCGGGCCGACGGGCGCCAGGGTTCTCGAATCGGTGCAGCAGACCGGCGGCTACGACTGGCATATCCTGCCCGCCGAGGCCGCGGTTGCCGGCGATTACGCGGCAGTGATCACCCTGCCCGCGGACCTGACCGACGCCATGACGACCCTGGCCGGTCACTCGCCGCGCCGAGCGCGGCTCACCGTCGAAATCCACGACGACGCCGAGAACGCCACGGTCGAGGGCGCGATCACGACCGTCAGCCGGCAGATCGGCGCCGCGGGAATCACCACCGCCCTGGAGGCCACCGCTCACGCCCGGACGCATATCTCTTCGGCACAATTCACCGCCCAACTACTGGGTACCGGATTGGACGCGACGGTGGTAGGCACGGAACAGTTCGCCGCCGGGACGGAACAGTTGCTGGATCTGGTCGAGGTCGCCGAAACCGGTGTGGCCCAACTGTCCTCGGCGATCGACTCGCTGACCTCCATGCTGGACGACGTGGCCGAGCAGGCCGGTCAGCTCGCCACCGCCCTGGATACCACGGAGATCACGCTGAGCGATGCACGGCAGGCGGCGGACGCGACGACGACCGGACTCGACCGGATACTCCCCGTACTGCACGCGCTGCCCGGCGCGGACGCCGCGCCGATCGCCGATATCATCGCGAAACTCCAGGCGGTCCGTGACGTATCCGGACAGGTGGCCACGCAATTGGATGATCCCGCCGGGCAATTCGGCACCGGAACGGACCCTGATGCCGGGCTGGGCACCACCCTGCACGACCTGGCCGGCCGCCTCACGTCGATCTCCGATCAACTCGACCAGGGCAGCGCACTCGCCGGAGATATCCCCGGGCGCGCCGACGAGGGAGTCGCACAGCTTCTCGACGCCGCCGAACTCCTGGAAAGTGGGATCGGCCGGCTCCAGCACATGGTGTCGTTGCTGGGCACCCAGACGGCGGAGGCTTCCGCCGCGAGTGCGCCCGCCGGTCCCGCACACCAGGCGGCACTGGCCCAGGCACTCGTCGACCCGGTGGAGGTCGTCCGCGAATAGCGCGCTATCACAAGGTGGGCTGGTGCGCCGCCGTCCGGAGTTGCGGTGGAAGCTCATAGCGGGGAGGACCGTCGAGGCCCGAACGACCCCGGGTGCGCTGGTGGGAATCCTCACCCGTCACGGCAGGAAGGATGTCAACACTCGATGATGCGCAGATCTCCGCCGATTCGCGTGAAGGCCGTCGGCGTGAGCCCGAACATCGCCCGGAAGGTATCGCTGAAATGCGACGGGGACGCGAACCCGGCATCCGCCGCCGACCGGGTCAGATCGTGACCGGCGGCATGGGACCGGGCGATCTGCACCATCCGCGCCCACTGGACGTAACGGCGGAAGCTCGTCCCGGTCTGCGTGGCGAAGGTACGCAGGAAGTGAGAGGTGGAAAGGCCTGCGGCGCGGGCTGTTTCATCGGCTCTGTACGGACGGGCGGGATCGGCGCGGATGCGGCTCGCGGCGGCGGCGATCCGCGCGTCACGGACGATGGGCACCGGGATACTCGCCAGGTCCAGTAGCCGTTCGATATCCGGCTCCGGTTCCCGGCACAGTGCGATGAGGTCGGCTTCGCGGTAGTGCGCGTACGGATAATCTCCGGCCAGGCGGGTCATTCCGCCGAGACAGCGAGCCAGGGCGGTGCTGGTCGGATCGAAGAAACCGAACAGCATGCGGCCCCGGGTCTCCACCACGTGATGGGTCACCCGGGCGCGGAACAGGAAGCTGCGGGCGGTGAGATCGGGGAGTCCGTCGGCCCGCACCCGGAACGGCGCGTCGATACCGATACCGAGCGACGGGATAGCGGTGGAATGCGCGTCCAGTCCCAGCCCTGGCCCCAGATAGACGGCATGACCGAGCCGCACCCAGAGCCGGGCCGTAGCCGCCGGCGCAGCGCACGTTTCCGGAAGTGCCGTCTGCGTCATATACGCGACGATACCGGCACAGGATCGAGAACCGGCGCCCTTCCGGTGCGGTGACGAGTTGATCCGGGCCGCCGGGAACTCCCGGCACCACCGGCCCGGGAACGAGAAAGGCAGGCGGCGATGACCACGGATCGGATCGGCCGGGGAGCGATACCGGCACTGAAGGAGACGACGGTCGACGGTGCCCGGCTGCGCTATGCCGAGGCCGGTACCGGCGACCCCGTGGTGTTGCTGCACGGCTGGCCGGAATCGCATCGGGCCTGGCAGCACCAGATCGGGCCACTGTCTTCGCGGCGACGAGTACTGGCACCCGATTGGCTCGGCTGGGGTGAGTCCGCCCGCGATACCGCCCTGTCCTGCGATTACGACAGCGAGGTCGACCGGATCGCCCGGATGTTCGATGCCCTGGGAGTGGACCGGGTCGATCTGGCCTGTCACGATTACGGCGGTTTCCTCGGACTCGGATTCGTGCAGCGTCATCCCGACCGGGTCCGGCGGCTGGCTATCCTGAATTCGCGGGCACACCGAACCTTCACGCCGCCGTATCGACTGCTGTTCGGCGCGTTCACTGTCGGCTCCCGGCACCGTCCGACCCGCCGCCTGCTGGCCACACCGCCGGTGTACCTCGTGCACCGGATCGGATTGGCGCGCTACCTGCGCAACGGCAGCTTCGACCGGGAAAAGCTGGCACGCTACCTCGACGTACTGCGTACCCCGGGCGGCCGCCGCTGGTACACGCATTTCTGGGCGGGTTACGAGGTCCGGATACGCCCCGAGCTCGGTGCCCGGCTGCCCGAGATCACCTGCCCTACCACCATCGTCTGGGGCACGCACGACCCGGCGATCCCGCTGCGCACCGCCGAAGAACTCGCCGCACGGATACCGGCCGCCGAGCTGATACGGGTGGATGCCGATCATTTCCTCATGGAGGAGCGGCCGGACGAGGTCACCGCTGCCCTGCTGCGCTGGCTGGACCGTCCCGCACCGAATTGACCGCCACCGGTGCACTGCCACCACTCCAGTGGCGAACCGGCCCGCAGGCCCGACAGCACGGCCGATCGGCGAAGTAGCGAAGCGAGCCGCCGCCACTGCCGGTAGCAACTTCACCGGCACGTCGCAGAGCGAACGGGTCAGCACAGTCGCGGACTGACCTGGCCGGCATCATCACCACTCGAACCGGCCCGACACCACCGCCAGGCGAACCGGCCCGACACCACCGCCAGGCGAACCGGCCGACATCATCACAAGGTGAGGCGGGCAGCGCAGTCACGTAGCGAACCGCACCACATCGGGTCGCCCGGTGAGGGCGGTGAGGGCGGTGAGGAGCATCGCCCACGCCACCTGGACGGCGCTGACGCCGTGAGAGCGGCGCAGGTCGAGGACCGCGGCGGCGGTCGCGGTATCGAGGTCGAGCCGGCTCGTCCGTGATCGCGCCGGCCGGCAGTCCGGGGTGCCGCTGCCGAAGCAACCGTTGGCAGGGCGGATCCGGAATGCTCTTCCCTTTCCGGGGTAATCGCCCCGAATGCCGACCATCCGATCCCGTACCCGGTCTTCCGCGGCCGACCACGGCAGCCAGCGGGAATAACCCCGATGCCGTGGCAGATCGGCACCTCCGGCTGGCAGTACCGGGATTGGCGCGGGGTGTTCTATCCCGAGACCTGTCCGCAGCGACTGTGGTTGGAGCACTACGCCGCCCGGTTCGCGACCGTCGAAAACAACAACGCCTTCTATCGCCTGCCCAGCCGGGAAGTCTTCACCGCTTGGCACGATCGCACACCCGCCGATTTCGTCTGTGCGGTGAAGGCGAGCCGGTTCCTGACCCATATGAAACGACTGCGCGACCCTGCCGACCCCGTGGCACGGCTGCTCGACCACGCCGAGGGTCTCGGCACGAAGCTGGGCCCGGTGCTGCTGCAATTCCCCGGCACGCTCCGGGCCGATCCCGGTCTGCTGGAGGCGTGCCTGCACTGTTTCCCGGCCGGAGTCCGGGTCGCGGTCGAACCACGGCACGAATCGTGGTGGACCCCGGCCGTATGCGCCGTCCTCGAACGCAACGGCGCCGCACTGTGCTGGGCCGATGCCGGGTCACGGCCGGTGACACCGCTGTGGCGTACCACCGAGTGGGGCTATCTGCGGCTGGATCACGGCCGCGCCGATCCACCGCCCCGCTACGGCCACCGGGCGCTGCGCACCTGGATCGAACGACTCGCCCGCAGCTGGCCGGGCGAGCACGATATCTACGTCTACTTCAACAACGACCCCGGCGGCGCCGCGATCCACGATGCGATCGCCTTCGCCCATCTCGCCACCGCTGCCGGCGCCACCGTCACCCGCACTCCCGGCCGGGTGCCGCCGCCCGGCTGACGGATCCACGGGGCCGGTTCGCACACCGGCGCCCGGATATCGCGGACCCCGGCTCGTTCCTCCGGGCGCAGCGTGGTTTCCGGTCCGCGGGCGAGGCAGTGGTTCCGCGCTTGTCCTGGCCCGCGCGCTGTACGACCGGCTCGCCTCGGCCGGGCAGCGCGTTTCGCCCACCGGTGCTCGGGTACCGCGCCCGGTATCTGCGCACAGACGGTGTCCGTGCGCATCCGCCACTACAGCTTTCGGAGGAACCATGCAGATCGGATACAAGCTGGCCGCCGAAGCCTTCGGGCCCGGCGAACTGGTCCGCCAGGCCGTACGCGCCGAAGCAGCCGGTTTCGATTTCGTCGAGATGAGCGACCACTATCACCCCTGGCTGGACAACCAGGGACATTCGCCGTTCGCCTGGTCGGTCCTGGGCACCATCGCCGCGGAAACCGAGCGGATCGGGCTGGCCACCGGCGTCACCTGCCCGACCGTGCGATACCACCCGGCGATCATCGCGCAGGCCGCCGCCACCGTGGCGCTGCTCTCCGACGGCCGGTTCACCCTCGGTGTGGGCGCCGGGGAACGTCTCAACGAGCATGTCGTCGGGGAGGGATTCCCGGTCGATGTGGCCGGGCGGCACGCGCTGCTGCGCGAGGCCCTCGAGATCATCCGATTGCTGTGGCAGGGCGGCTACCAGTCCTACGAAGGCCGGCACCTGCAGTTGTCCGATGCCCGCGTCTTCGATCTGCCCGCCGAGCCGCCGGTGATCGCCGTCGCCGCCGGCGGCACTCGGGCCGCCGGTATCGCCGCCGAACTGGGGGACGGCCTGTTCGCCACCGAACCGACACCGGAACTCGTCTCCGGCTATCGCGCGGCGGGCGGGGACGGGCCGCGCTATGCGGAGGTGCCCATGGCCTGGGCGCCCGACGAACAGACCGCGGCCCGCGCCGCCCACGAGACCTCACGCTGGGCGATGACGGGGTGGAAGGTGATGAGCGAACTACCCAACCCGGTGAACTTCGCCGCCGCCTCCGCCACCGTGCGGGAACAGGACATTCTGGAGAAATTCGCCTGCGGCCCCGATCCGCAGCGCTATCTCGACGTGGCGCAGCCGTTCGTGGACGCCGGGTTCGACCATCTGGTCATGCAGAACGCCGGCCCCGACCCCGACGGGTTCCTCGACTTCTTCCGCGCCGAACTCGACGAGCCGCTGCGCAAAATGACCGCCCAGCCGGGGTGACGTACCTGGTGCAACGGTATGCCCGGGGCGGCCGCGGATCGATTCCGGACGCCGCGATTCGATCCGGCCGCGCCGGGTACGCGCCCCACGTGGCTGATATGACGATCAGAGAAGTAGCGCAACGACCCGGCCCGTTCGCCTCGCTGTACATCGACGCCCAGCACGATACGGAGGACGCCGAGCAGCAGCGCACGCTGCGCTGGCGGGCCCTCGCCGAACGCCTCGAGGCCGCGGGCGCGACCGACCGCATGATCGAATCCCTGGCGGCGGCGGTCACCGGCAGCCCACCGGAACCGGGACGCGCAGGCCGCGTCCTGATCGCCGACTCCGAACGAGTGCTGATCGACCGGCGACTGCCCCGGCGGGTGCAGCCGGAAATCGTGCGGGTCTCGCCGTTGCCCTATCTGCTGCCGCTCATCGAATGCGAAACCGAGGAGGTCCCGCACGCGGTGGCGGTGGTGGACAAGGTGGGTTCGGAACTGTACGGGGTCGACGACGAGGGCAAGGTGGTCGGCGAAACCGTCGAGGGCGAGGGCCACCCGGTGCACAAGGTCCGCCACGGCGGCGGCTGGTCGCATCTGTCGATGCAGCGGCGCGTGGAAGAAACCCTCCGGCGCAATGCCGACGATATCGCCGCGGAGCTGAAACGCCTGACCGAACGTATCCGGGCACGGATCGTGGTGCTGGCCGGTGATGTCACCACCCGCGCCGAGGTCCGCCGGGCCCTCGGCGCAGTGCCGGCACGTGTCGTGGAGGTCGAATCCGGTGGGCGGGCCGCAGGCACCGATACCGGCGGATTCGATGCCGAAGTCCGTGAACTCGTCACCGCCGAGGCGCACGAAGTGCAGAAAGAAGCGATCGCGCGATTCGACCAGGCCCGCGGCCGCGACGACGGGCCCGCGGTAGCCGGACTCTCCGCGACCGTTTCGGCGCTCCTGGCGGCCAACACCGAGAATCTGCTGATCGACGCCTCGACCCTCGGCGACCGCACGGTTCGGCTGGATCCCGAACCCGTCCGCGACCCGGCGGCACTCGGCGCCCTGTCCGAAACGTCCGCGCAGTCCTGCCGGGCCGACGAAGCACTACCGGTGGGTGTCCTGGTACGCGGCGGAACGATCACCCCGGTCGACGCGGAGACTCCCCTCAGCGAGGGTGTCGGCGCGCTGCTGCGGCATACCTGAAACCGTGAGGCAGGAGGACATGATGGAACGAGGAAGTAGTAAACACGGCCCGGCCCGCGACGACGAACTGGCCCACGAAATGGAGGGCACACTACGCGGCAACCGGTCCAGCCGGGCCGAGGAATGGCACGATCCGGAACCGCCCGCGGACGACGACGAGCTGATCAACGAACGCGTCGACCGAACCGAGCGCCCCGGGGACGCGGGGACATGACACCCGTTCGAGGCCGGGACCGAAGGCATTCGGATCTCGGCGAACGCCGGCCGACCCCCGATGCCCCGATGAGCGAACGGTAGCTGCGGCGCGGGCACCGGGGGGATCGAGCGGGGCCGGGCGTTCAGGCCGGCCAGCACCCCGGCGGCCGCCCGATACCAGCGTTATCGCGGTGCGGAAAGCACGGGCACCAGCCGGGCGAGCCCGTCGGACCCGTATCCCGCATCCAGTGCGCGGCGGAACAGATCGTTCGTCGCGTCGAGTACACCGGTGTCGATGCCGTGGCGCGCGATCACCTCGCGCAGCGTCGCCGACGCGGCGTACGCGGGCTTCCCCGGTATCGTCCCGGTGATCGGCAGTGCCTCACTACCGATCCGTACAATCGGACCCGACCTAGGCGAACACACGTGCGAGGGCCTCGTCTCGGTGCTCCGCCTCACCAACGACGATATCGACGCTGTCGCAGGAACAGCCGATACAGGGGGTACGGAATGGGCTTCGCCTACACACCGGCCGCACGACTGCGCGACGTCACGCTGCGCGACGGATTGCAGCTCACCGGGAAAATGTTGCCGACCGAGCGCAAGGTGGAAATTGCCCGCGAACTGCTCGCCCTGGGTGTCCCGGAACTCGAGATCGGTTCCATGGCGCGCCCCGGCCTCGTCCCGCCGCTGGCCAATACGCTCGAGGTCATCGCGGAGCTGACTGCGGAGGAACTCGGGAAATGCTGGGTGTGGGTGGCCACGCCCCGGCATATCGAGAAGGCCGCGGCCGCGGGGGCGCGCAACTTCCAATACTGTTTTTCCGCGTCGGATTCGCACAACCAGGCCAATATCGGGCGCAGCACCGAGGACAGTGTGGCGGCCATGCCGCGGGCCGTGGAGCTCGCCCGGGACTGCGGCGGCGCCATCCAGCTGTGTATCGCGACCTCGTTCACCTGCCCGATCGAAGGGATGGTCGACCCGGCACGCGTGCTCGGTATCGCCGCCGACCCCCGCACCGACGGCGCCGCCGATATCGTCATCTGCGATACCCTCGGCCAGGCCGTACCGGCACAGGTCGCCCGGCTCATCCGGGCGGTCGGCGCCACCACCCCGGACCGCCGGATCGTGTTCCACGGCCACGACACGTGGGGGCTGGGGGTGGCCAATACACTCGCTGCCATCGATGCGGGCGCCGGGCTGGTCGACGGCTGCCTGGGTGGTCTCGGCGGCTGCCCGTTCGCGCCCGGCGCCAGCGGTAACACCGCCAGCGAGGACATCCTGTTCGCCACTCGCCCGGACTGGCTCACCCCGGACACGCTGGGACGGATGGTGGATATCAGTGAACGCATGCTCGCCGAGCTCGGCGAACCCAACCGTTCCAAAACCGCCCAGGGCGCACGCTCGGAAGCCCGCGCCTTCGAATGGGTGATCGCGTGACGGCCACCGATTTCCTCGTCACCACCCCGCTGCCCGATCCCGGTATGCGGTTGCTCGAGGCGGCCGGAACAGTGACGGTTGCCGAAAACGGGCTGACCCATACCGAATTGGCGGACGCGTGCGCCTCGGGCGACCACCGGGTGGTGGTGGCGCAATTGCGCGACGAGTTCGACGCGACCCTCCTGGACGGCGCGAAGATCACCGGAATCAGCAATTTCGCGGTGGGCTACAACAATATCGATATCGCCGCGGCGACGGCGAACGCCATCGTCGTCGGCAACACTCCGGGGGTTCTCACCGATGCCACCGCGGATATCGCCGTCCTGCTGATGCTGGCTGTCGCGCGGCGGTGCGTCGAAGCCGATACGTTCGTCCGTGCCGGGAAATTCCACGGCTGGGAACCGGAATTGCTCCTGGGCCACGATGTCAGCGGAAAGACGCTGGGACTGGCCGGTTTCGGCCGGATCGCCCGCGCCACCGCCCGGCGTGCCCTCGCCTTCGGGATGACGGTCGCGTTCTGCCCGCGGCCCCCGGGTGATCGCCCGGTGAGCGAGGAGGAACTGGGTGAATTCGCCGGCAAGGTACGACATATGTCCTGGCCGGAACTCGTCGACACCAGCGACTACCTCTCGGTGCACGTACCGCTGAACGACCAGACCCACCACCTCGTGGACGCCGGCGTTCTGAATGCGATGAAACCGTCGGCGATCCTGATCAACACCGCCCGTGGACCGATCGTCGACGAGCAGGCGCTGGTCGCGGCGCTGCGAGACGGGACCATCGCGGGCGCGGGCCTCGATGTCTACGAGGACGAGCCACGCCTGGCACCCGGGCTGGCCGAACTGCCGAATACCGTCCTGCTCCCGCACGTCGGCAGTGCGACCGTGCCGGTGCGCTCCGAAATGGCCCGCCGCTGTGCGGAGAACGCGATCGCGATGGCGCGCGGGGAATTACCACCTTATCCGGTCAACCCGGAGGCACTCGCCCGCTGAGAACGGCGACTGCACGTGGTCGGGCCGCCCGCGCGGCATCGGAACGGTTCGGGCGCCATCATGGTCCGAAGCCGGGAAGGCAGCTCCGCGCCCGGCTTGCCGCCGTAGGAGCGGTACGAGGAGTACCGCCCGGGACGTCGACGCCCCGCGATACCGGCTCCTGTCACGACGGGGGCCGGCCTGCCGGATGCAGCGGACAGGGATCGCCCCCGCCGGGCAAACACGGCAAGTGCGCCGCTCGTGGCGTGCGCACCCGGCGGTGGGTGCTGCGGCAACGCGACTCGCGTCCTCCGGGGAAGGCGGCGCACAGTGGCCCGTGCGAGCACCTGCCGTCGGTCCGCGGCTCACACCGGGATCCGGCCCCAGAGTGCGAGGGATCTGCTCGGCGTAGCCGACGAGCAGATCCACCCACTCCTCGCACCGTTCGCGCGGCATCCGGATCGCCGGACCGCTGACCGTCAACGCCGCCACCACCTTCCGGACGCTCGAAAATCGGCGCCGGCTCCGATGCCGAATCCTCCCGCTCACCGGCGCTGATCGCGTAGCCGTCGGCCTTCCCCTGTGCGATGAGAGTGCGGAGTTCCGCGGGGCTGGTGACCGTACCTTCGGTGAGTGGTTCCAGAGGTGCGGACAACACCTGCTCGGCGAGGTCGGGATTCCAGGCCGGCAGGATCCGGCCCGCCGATCCGGCGTAGCGCGGAATGATCCTTCCGACGTACATGTCCCAACGGAGCACGTGCCGGGTCTCGGCGATCGCGACGCAGACCCGGAAACCGTGTTCGGCCCGGAAAACACAGGCGGTCTCCCCGGTCTCGTCGCGGATCTCACGCAGGCCGGGTCGGCGATCGACAGCAGATCCAGCCCTTTCACCGCCGTCGCCGCCCAATAAATCATCCGCAGGCCGATCCGGACCTGGTCACCCGCGCGATCGCGCGGCCCTGCGCGACCATATTCGTCACCAGCCGCTGCACCGTGGAGGTGGGAAACCCGGTGGCCTGCTGAATCTTCCCCAAGGTCGACGACGGCCGTGCCGGTCAGAAGGCATCGAGTATCCGGTGATCTTCACCAGCAGCAGCTGATGGTTGGCGGCCGCGCCGCCGTCATCCCTGGACATACGCCGAATCTACGCCGCGGTCGCCCCGGGCCGATCCCGGCTTTTCTAGAGGGCGTTCCCGGCGTCGACGACGTGCGTGGTGCCGGTAATGTATTTCGCCGCATCGGATACCAGGAACAGCACCGTGTTCGTGATGTCCTCCGGCTCGAGGGCGGTCACCGGCAGCCGGTTCATCGTCCCCGCCACCGCTTCGAAATCGGCGCGTTCCGGGTTCTCCAGATCCGGCCGGAACAACCGGTAGGTGGATTCGTTGTAGACCATATCGGTGCCCACTGTGCCCGGGTGGACCGTATTGACCCGGATACTCTGCGGTGCCAACTCCTTGGCCAGCACCTTCATCAAACTCACCAATCCCGCTTTCGCGGCGGCGTAGTGCGCGATGTTCTCCTGGGCCACCATCGCAGCCACCGAACTGGTGATGACCACCGATCCACCGTGCCCGGATTCGACGATATGCGGTACCGACGCCTTCAGCGATTTCCAGACACCGGTCAGGTTGATATCGATCATCTCCTGCCAGGTGTCCTCGCTCATGCCCAGCGTCGGTGCGGGACTGGAGATACCGGCGTTGGCGACCACGATATCGAGGCGGCCGAGTGCCTTCACGCCTTCTTCGACGGCAGTGGTCAGGGCGGCGAGGTCGCGGACATCGGCGTCCCGGGCCAGGATCCGCCGCCCTTCGGCCTCCACCAGGCGAGCCGTTTCGGCCAAATCCTCGGCCGTGGCCAACGAGTAGGGCACACTCTTCGCCTCCGCCGTGGTGTCGACGGCGATGATGTCGGCACCTTCCCGGGCGAACCGCACCGCGTGGCTTCTTCCCTGACCACGACCGGCCCCGGTGATGAACGCGACCTTGCCGTCCAGTGTCCCCATGACCGTCTCCGTCACTGTCGATCCGGCTGTTGCCGAAAGAATATGACGCGCAGTGCCGAAATTGTGCCCGAATGGGGACGATCAGGCCTCGACCAACTCCGCCTCGGCCTTTTCGTCCATATCGTTCTCGTCCGGTGCACTGGATCGGTTCGGCAACAGGACCGCCATGACGATCACGATCAACGACAGTGCCGCCGACACCGCGAACGCCCACTGCATCCCGCCCAGTTGTGCGGTCACCGCATCGGCACCGCCGTCCTCCAGCGTGCCCGCCCGGGTCGCCATCACGGTCACCACCAAGGCGGTCCCCAGAGCGGCGGCGACCTGCTGAAGGGTGCCCAGCATCGAGCTGCCGTGCGAGTAGAGATCCTCCGGCAGCGCGCCCAGCGCGAGGGTGAACACCGGGGTGAAGGCCGCGGCCAGGCCGATCATGAGCAGGATGTGCAGGCCGAGCAATTGCCAGTACGGCGTACTGATCGAGATCTGCGTGAAGCCCGCGAGCGCGGCGGTGATCGCTACCGCTCCCGGAATCACCAGGATACGGCCACCGAAACGGTCGAACATCCGGCCGATCACCGGCCCCAGCAGGCCCATGGCGAGCCCGCCCGGCATCACCAGCAGACCGGTGAGCAGCGGCGACAGCTCGCGCAGGTTCTGCAGGTACAGCGGCAGCAACATCATCGAACCGAGCATCGCCAGGAACGCCACCGCCATGAGAACCAGCCCCTTGGCATAGGGCGCCGCCCGCAGCACCCGCAGATCCAGCAGCGGCGTCCCGGTGCGCTGCAACCACAGCTGACGGGCCACGAACAAGCCGATGAGCACGATCCCGGCCCCGGTGATCAGCGCCGGAGTCGTCACACTGCCGGCCTCGAACTGGCTCAGCCCGTAGACCAGGCTGCCGAAACCGAGTGCCGCGAAGGCCACGCTGAACCAGTCGATCGAGCCGGTCTCCGGCTCGCCGACGTTCTCCAGACTGCGCAGGCCGAACCAGGTGACCACCCCCGCGATCGGCAGCACCAGCAGGAACAGCCACCGCCACGACGCAACCTGCAGTACCAGACCCGAGATGACCGGGCCCATGGCCGGGGCCACCGAAATCGCCAGGGTCACGTTGCCCATGACCCGGCCACGATCACGTTCCGGGACCACCGTCATCAGCGTGGTCATCAGCAGCGGCATCATCACCGCCGTACCGCCCGCCTGCACGATCCGCCCGACCAGCAGCACCGCGAACGACGGTGCGACCGCGGACAGCACCGTACCGGCGAGGAAGATCCCCATGGCCATGGCGTAGGCCCGCCGGGTCGTGACCCGCTGCAGGAACCAGCCGGTCACGGGGATGACGGCGGCCATGGTGAGCATGAAGGCGGTGGAGACCCACTGTGCCGCACGTTCGGTGACCTCGAGATCGTTCATCAGCCGCGGAATCGCGTTGATCATGATGGTCTCGTTCAGGATCACCACGAAGGTCGCGATCACCAGCAGCCGGATCACCGCCGGGGTTCCGCCGCCCGCCCGGCGAACAGATTTCAGTGCGGGCATCGGCTACCTCCGGGGTTGTGAACGAACTGGTGCGTGGCTGGGTGGTCAGCGTCGACCGGCCCGGGCCACATATGAAAGCAGACGGATACGACATGTCCGGCTCATCGGTGACGCGCCGATCTTTCCTGCGGCTACGCATGAGATCAATCGATTTTCGGGCACCGTCTATTCCCCGGAACCGCCGCAAATATCCCGTTTACCGCCGAGAACGGGCGATTCCGCGGGCCGGGCTTGCACACCGGACCGCTCTCGCTGTGAGCGAGGTCATGCCGGCAGTCGCGCGCTGCCGCCCGGCGCCGTGAATCGTTCACCGTCACGCAGCGCCCGGGCAGTGCGGGCCGCCCGCAGGAGCGGCCATACGGTTCCACCGAGCTGGTGGGCGGCCGAGACGCGGGTCGTCGATCGCGCCCCGAGCACTACCGGCCCGCCCTGCCGGAACCGGTACGCATCTCCGGCCCCGTCGGCCCCGCGCGTGGCCCGAACCTGGAACGGCACGAAGCACACTCCTGTATGACCACACGCACAGTTCGGGATCCGATACGCCGCACAGCGCGGTCAGCCGAGTCCCAGCCGCTGCGAGGCGACCTCCAGGTCCTTGTCTCCACGGCCCGAAAGGCACAGCAGCACAATCGAATCCTCGGCCAGTTCGCCACGGTCGGCCATATCCAGGAGGTGGCCCACCGCATGGGCCGATTCGAGGGCCGCGATGATACCCTCGCTGTGTCCGAGTGTTTGCAGGGCGCGCAGGGCCAGCGCGTCGGTCGCGGCCGCGTACCGGATACGGCCGGTCTCCTTCAGATGGCTGAGTTCCGGTCCGACTCCCGGATAATCCAGTCCGGCGGCCACACTGTGCGTGACCGCGATCTGCCCGTCCTCGTCCTGTAGCAGGTAGCTGAAACTGCCGTCCATCTCGCCCGGTGAACCGGCGCTCAGCGATGCCGCATGCGCGCCGGAACCGATACCGTGCCCGGCCGCCTCCACCCCGATCAGCCGGACCTGCGGGTCCGCGACAAAAGGATGGAACGTCCCGATGGCATTACTTCCGCCGCCCACACACGCGAGCACGATATCGGGCAACCGGCCCTCCGCGGCCAGAACCTGCGCCCGCGCTTCCACGCCGATGACGGTCTGGAAATCGCGCACTATCCGCGGATAGGGAGCGGGTCCGGCGACTGTTCCGAAGAGATAATGGGTGCTGTCCACATGCGCGACCCAGTCCCGAACGGATTCGCTGATCGCTTCCTTGAGCCGCCGGTTCCCCATTTCCGCGGCCCGTACCTCGGCCCCCAGTAGACGCATTCGCACCACATTGTGCCGCTGCCTGTCCATATCGTCGGCACCCATATATATCGTGCAGGCCATTTCGAGCATCGCGCATACCGTCGCCACCGCGACCCCGTGCTGCCCGGCACCGGTTTCGGCAACGATCCGGCGCTTGCCCATCCGCTTGGCCAGCAATCCTTGCCCGAGCGCATTGTTGATCTTGTGCGACCCGGTGTGCGCCGCATCCTCGTGTTTGAGATAGACCGTCACCCCCGGCACCCCGAGCTGCGCCGCGAAACGCGGCACCTGGTGCAGCAGGGTCGGCCGCCCGATCCGGGTGCGCATCAGCTCCGCCAGCTCACCGGCGAACACCTCGTCGGCACGGGCCTGCTCGTACGCGCTGTCCAGTTCTATCAGGGCGGCCATGAGCCCTTCGGGAACATACCGGCCGCCGAATCGCCCGAACCGGCCCCGCTCATCGGGCAGCCCCTCCTGGTAATCAGGACTCTGATCCAACCCGTGATCGATGACCATCCAGCACCCGCATTCTCTGATTCCTGATTACCGAGAGAGATTCTGTGCGGCCGGCGCAAACACCGGATCTCCTCCTGGCAACGGATCCGTCAACAGTAGAAAAGGTGTTGGCAGTGCCGATTCCCGCCGCGGGGAAGAAAAGCGGTACGGCATTCACGCCTTGCGGCCCGTTCGGGTGCTGTTCGCACTGGAGGATGCAGGCCGGCGGCCGGGCGGGTTATCTGGGCACTCCCCTTACCGTCCCACCGACGCGATCCCTATTGTAGGATTGTCGACAATTCAGCCCAGATATGACCGTGCGCCGACAAGGAGGAGCCGTCGCCGTGCTCACCGAAGAGACACTCACCGACGCCGAACGCACCGCCGTGCAGTCCGTACCCGACGGGCTCTTCATCGGGGGCCGATGGCGTCCGGCCGCGGCCGTCATGCCGGTGATCGATCCGGCCACGGGGCGACAGCTGCGTACGGTCGCCGACGCCACGCCCGAGGAGGGGATGTCCGCGCTCGACGCCGCGACGGCAGCGCAGGCGCCGTGGGCACGGACCCCCGCTCGCGAGCGCAGCGATATCCTGATGCGCGCCCATCGCCTACTCCTCGACGACGCCGATCGGCTGGCCCTGATCGCTACCCTCGAAATGGGAAAACCTCTCGCGGAGGCCCGCGGCGAAATCACTTACGCCGCCGAGTTCTTCCGGTGGTTCGCCGAGGAAGCCGTCCGGCTCGACGGCGGATATATGCCCGCACCCGGCGGGGGCTCTCGATTCCTGGTCACCAAACAGCCCGTCGGACCGAGTCTGCTCATCACACCGTGGAACTTCCCGATGGCCATGGGCGCCCGCAAGATCGGCCCGGCGCTCGCGGCCGGCTGCACCTGTGTCGTGAAACCCGCTGAGCAGACACCGCTGTGCACACTGGCCCTCGCCGAGATCCTGCACAGGGCCGGGGTGCCCGCGGGCGTGGTGAACGTCGTGACGACCTCGGACCCCGGCCCGCTGATGGCACCCCTGATCCTCGATCCCCGGTCCCGCAAACTCTCCTTCACCGGATCGACGGCGGTGGGCAAAACCCTGCTGGAGCAGTGCGCACGCACCGTGATGCGCACCTCCATGGAACTGGGCGGCAACGCTCCCTTCCTGGTGTTCGACGACGCCGATCTGGACGCCGCCGTCGACGGCGCGCTGGCCGCGAAAATGCGGAATATCGGGCAGGCGTGTACGGCGGCGAACCGTTTCTTCGTCCACCGGCACGTGGCAGGCGATTTCGCCGAGCGGCTCACGGCCCGGATGGCACAGCTGCCGCTGGGGCCCGGCACCGAACCCGGCGTCGTCGTCGGGCCACTGATCGACGCCGACGCCGTGGCAAAGGTGACCGAACTGGTGGCCGACGCCCGCGCCCGGGGGGCACGGGTCCTGCTCGGCGGCGAGCCACTCGACGGCCCCGGCAACTTCTATCCGGCAACGGTGCTCACCGATGTGCCCGACGACGCACTGATCTGCCATACCGAAGTCTTCGGCCCGGTGGCCTGCCTGAGCACCTTCGACACCGAAGACGAGGCGCTCGACCGCGCCAACGACACCCCGTACGGCCTGGTCGGCTACGTCTACACCGAAAATCTGCGGCGCGGTCTGCGCGTCAGCGAGGCACTCGACACCGGAATGGTCGGCCTGAACCAGGGCGTGGTGTCCAATCCGGCCGCCCCGTTCGGCGGGGTGAAAGAATCGGGCCTCGGTCGTGAAGGCGGCCTGGTCGGTATCGACGAATTCCTCGAAATCAAATACATCGGAGTGCCCCTGTGAGTTCCTATCGGATCGCGACCATTCCCGGCGACGGCATCGGCGTCGATGTCACCGCCGAGGCAGTCAAGGTCATCGACCGGGTGCTGCCCGGTATCGAATGGACCGAATTCGACTGGTCCTGCGAGAACTATCTGCGGACGGGCGCGATGATGCCCGAAGACGGTCCGCGCACTCTCGCCGGATTCGACGCGATCCTGCTGGGCGCCGTCGGGTTTCCCGGCGTTCCGGACCATATCTCGCTGTGGGGGTTGCTGATCCCGTTGCGGCGCGCTTTCGGCCAGTACGTCAACCTGCGGCCCGTCCGATTGCTGCCCGGCACCGAATCGGCCCTCCGCGACCGCACCGCCGCGGATCTGGACCTGCTGATCGTGCGGGAGAACTCCGAAGGCGAGTACTCCGAGATCGGCGGTAAGCACAACCCGGGCCGCCCCGAGGAATTCGTCCTGCAGGAATCGGTGTTCACCCGCGCCGGCTGCGAACGGATCATCCGCTACGCCTTCGAGCGGGCGAGCGAGCGCACGGGCCGGTTGTGCTCGGCGACGAAATCGAACGGCCTGATCCATTCCATGCCGTACTGGGACGAGATCTTCGACCGGATCGCCGCCGACTATCCGGCCGTGCAGACCCGGCAGATGCACGTGGACGCACTGGCCGCGGAAATCGTGCTGCACCCCGACCGGCTGGACGTGATCGTCGGCTCGAACCTGTTCGGTGACATCCTCTCCGATCTGGCCGCCGCCGTCACCGGCGGGCTTGGCCTGGCGCCCTCCGGCAACATCAACCCCGCCCGCGACGCTCCCTCCATGTTCGAGGCGGTGCACGGAAGCGCCCCGGATATCGCCGGGCAGGGTATCGCCAACCCGGTCGCGCAGATCCTCGCGGCCGCCATGCTGCTCGACCACCTCGGCGAGCACACCGCAGCCGCGGCCGTGGACCGGGCCGTCACCGAGGTCCTCGGCAACGGTGGCCCGCGCACACCCGATCTGGGCGGCACCGCCACCACCACCGAGGTCGGCACCGCCATTGCCGACCGGGCATCGGCGCTGCTCCCGGCCGGCTGACGCAGCGGATCGGGCGAACGCGCCGGTCGGCGAACAATACGGTCCCGGTCCCCGGATGGTGCCGCATGGTGTTTCCCATGCGGCACCGCACGGTCGGGCCTTCGGTCGACGACCACATCGGTGTTCGGCGGGCTCGTGTTCGGCCGCATCATGTGCCGAGAGCCGCGATATGAAAAGGGTCCGAGCAGCTGGGCACAGCTCACTGCCACGAGCTCTCGGCAGCATCGAGGTGGTGTGTGCCGAAACCACCGCCACTCGCGGCTCACCCCGACCGTCGCCTGCCGGAAGCCTTCCGCGGTGCGGTGAATCGGGGCCCGCGCGGTAGGCGGGCCGGGTTGTCCGGCTGTGGCCCGGGTACCGGCGCCGATAGGGTTGTGTCCATGAACGCCTGGAGGATCCGAGCCGTCGCCGGTTCGCCGGACCACGGCCGCGCGTGGGGCCGTCATACGGAAACGGCCGGCCAGGGGCAGACCCGGCCCGGCCGGTTCGGCAGAACCACCGGCGCGGCCCGTTCGCTGTACACAAGGACGCTGTCGTGACCGTGCTCATCGCCCCGGACAGTTTCAAAGGCACCTATACCGCCAGGCAGGTCGCCGAGGCCGTCGGCCGTGGCGTCGAGGAGAGCGGAGGCCGCGCGCTACGGCTGCCGGTCGCCGACGGCGGCGAGGGAACCCTGGATGTACTCGTCGAGCCACTCGCGCTGGACCGGGTGACCGCCGAGGCACGTAACCCCTGGGGTGTGCCGTGCACCGCCACGATCGGTCTTTCCGGCGAAGGGATCGCGGTGGTCGAGGTCGCCGCGGCCAGTGGGGTGACCACCCCGCACGCGGGTTCACGTGACCCGGTCACCGCCGATACCTACGGCACCGGCATGCTCATCGCGGCGGCCGCGCGCCGGGGTGCCCGGCGGATCGTGGTCGCGGCCGGCGGTTCGGCCACCACCGACGGCGGTGCCGGCGCCATCGCGGCCATCGAGGAAGGTGGCGGCCTGCGGGGCGCGTCGATCACCGTGCTCACCGATGTCACCACCCGCTACATCGATGCCGCCCGCGTCTTCGCCCCGCAGAAGGGCGCCGATCCGGCGACCGTGGAACTCCTGACCCGCCGCCTCGCCGATACGGCGCGCCGGCTGCCGCGCGACCCGTCCGGTGTCGACGCCACGGGGGCCGCGGGCGGCTTCTCCGGCGGGATGTGGGCGCAGTACGGCGCGGAATTGCGGTCGGGAGCCGAGTACGTCCTGGATGCCGGGGGATTCGACATGCTGGCCGCCGGCGCCGGCGCGATCGTCGTCGGAGAGGGGCGTCTCGACGGCCAGACGCGCGCCGGGAAGATCATTTCGGCAATCCTGGCCCGGGCCGCCGATACTCCGGTGTACGCCGTGGTCGGTTCGGTGGGCGAGGATCTCGGCGATTACCGGTCGCGGTTCGCCGAGGTGATCGTCGCCTCCGACATCACCGCCATGCAGGCGGCGGGCCGCCACATCGGGGCCGCGCACATCTGAATCGTGGCCGGCAGGTTCCGCCCGCGCGGTTCACCACGGAGCGGTAGCACTCGTCCCTCACCGACGTCGCCCAGCCCGCCGAGCTACATCGGCAATGCCGACGAAGCCGAGCGCAGCCGGTACCGGGGCGGCGAATTCTCGATTCGACCGGTCTTGTCCGGGCGCAGACCCGCCGGTGACAGTACGTGTCGTCGGCGCCGATGGCGGCTCAGCCGGCCGGATCGTGTTCGGGCGGGAAACCTCCGGTGGCGATGGGGCCCCAGCGTTCGATGGTGATGCGGATCAGCGATTTGTCCTGCCGGGCCATGGCGGCGCGGTACTCGTCCCAATCCGGGTGCTCGCCGGCGATCCCCCGGTAGTAGTCGACCAGGCCGTCGAGCGCCGCCGGCATATCTCTCACCTCACCCCGCCCGTCGACCTGCACATACGCCTCGTTGAAATCATCGGACAGCACGCAGATCGATACCCGTGGATCGCGCCGGATATTGCGGGTCTTGGCGCGGCCGGGATAGGTGGAGACGACGATCCGGCCTTGCGGGTCGAGACCACAGGTCACCGGCGACATCTGCGGTGACCCGTCGGACCGGGTGGTGATCAGGACGCCGCGGTGACGGGATTGCAGGAACTCCAGCAGGGCGGCGCGGTCGACGGTGGTGGCGCTGGCGATGCGGGGCATAGGGGGCCTTTCTCTGCGTTCGCGGCGTGAGCTTTTCCGCAGCATAGCGAGGGCGGACGGTAGGGAGCGCGGCGCCGGATTCGGCATTGCGCGAACGGGTAGCCGCCGGGTATCCGGGCCGGACGAGATCACGAAGTCCGCGCCGGAATGCCTGACAACCAGGACCAGGAAGGAGTACGCGATGCCGAAGACGACTGCTCGCGGCACTGTCCGGAAATCGGAACTGCCGAGCACACTGCAGCGTTCGGACGAGAAAGCACAGCGCACCTTCGCCAAGGCCCACGACTCGGCACTGCAGACCTACGGCAGCGAACAACGTGCGCATCGGGTCGCCTACGAGGCGCTCAAGCACAGCTTCGAAAAGGTCGGCGACCACTGGGAGCCGAAGAAGAAGCGGGGCCCGTCCGACGAACGTGCGGCCGGCGGCGGCCCGAACCCGAAGGGCGCCAGCGCCGGCGGTGTGGACGCCAATGCCTCCAAACAGCATTTGATCGACGTCGCGGGCCGGCTCGATATCACCGGACGGTGGAAGATGACCAAGGACGAGCTCGTCACCGCCATCGAGAAATCCAATCGCCGCGCAACGGCCCGGCGCAGGAAATGACCGCTCCCGAGCCGCGGTCCACGCAACCGGCCGTACCCACTGTTTCGTGGACGATGCGGTGGGTAGGGCGGCGGTGACGGTGGGGACACCGCCGGCACAGCAGGCGCCCGCCACCGGGCGCGAACAAACGAACAGGAGGCCGTCATGAGCATCCAGCAGGAAACCGGCCAGTTCACGGGCACCAAGGACAAGGACTACAACCTCATCTGGTTCACCGAGGCATGTCTGAGCAACGCACTGCGCATGGAGGTGTACAGCCGGGATGCCGAGCGGGCCGGTGACGCCGAGATCGCCGAATTCTTCAAACGCGCCCAGCACGAGAGCCAGAAGGGCGCCGAGCAGGCCAAGGCGCTGCTCGCCCAGCGCCTGAGCTGATCCTGTCCGGCACGCTCACCGGCCACCGGCCTCCACCGGTGGCCGGTGGCCCCGGCGCCCGCGGACCACGACCGGCCGGCGCGCGCTGCGCCGGCCCGGCACCGACCGGGACGCCGGCCGGACAGCCGCATCCCGGCAACCGGCAATGACCCGGTGCGACGCCGAGGAAGCAAACCCCGCGCAGGATGCCCGGAAGGAAGAGCATGCGTGATATCGATCCGCGGCCGTCGCCGGAGCCCGGCCCCCCGGCCCCTGGCCCACTCCCCCGGACCCCGGCCGGCCGCCGCCCGAACCCGAGCCGGACAGGCCGTCCCCCGTACCGGATCCCGAACGCCCCCCGCCCGAACCGTGGCCCACCCCACCACCGCCTCCGCCCGATCCCGGGCGCCCGCCCGACCCGGCACATCCGCCGGTCCCCGACCCCACACATCCACCCCCCGCCGCCGGATCCGGGCCGCCCGCCGCGGATGGCCGTGGCGACAGCGGCGGTGCAGGAATCGATGCCTAGTGCGGTGTAGCGGCGGGCAAGGATGGCGGAGGTAGCCGCCGGAACCTTCTGCCACCACCCCCGCGGTGTAGGTGCGGGGAGGACCCGCCCAGACCCTGGAATCTCCTGCCGCAACCCGTTCGGCACCGGTTTCTGCGCAGACGAGGCCGGTGATTCAACCCCCGAGGAGCGGGTAGTCCGGCCGGAGTCCCTGGTCGGAAGGTCGACAGGAAGGACGTGACCATGGTCTCCGGACCCGACGAACCGCAGCGCCCCAGCAGTGCGACCCCGCACCCCAGCGGTGGCCTGCAGCGCGGCAGCGCTGCACAACAACCTCCCGCTGTCACTCCTCGACCGCACTCCAGCAGTGACCCGCAGCGCGGCAGCACACCCCCACCGCACGCCGGCAGCAGCGGGCCGCACAACATTCCGTACGAACACCGTTTTCCCGACGATTCACGGACCACCCGCTCGCATGCCGGCGAGTCCATCGAGGTCGCCCGTAACTGGCCGGGCATCATCCTGACCGCGATCGGCATCGTGCTGGTGGCGCTGACCCTGACCGCGGCCGGCTACGGATTCGAGGGCTGGGCCGTTATCGCGGGTATCTGCGGCGGGGTCTGCCTGGTGGCCGGGATCGCGATGGTGATCGCCGAACATCGCCGGGTGAAATCAGGAGAAGGAGCGAGCCTGCGGGAGCAGCGTGGGCACTGAGACCGGGGGCCGCGATATGGGTACCGAGGGTGGCGCCCGGCAGCGCCTCGACCAGTCCCGGGCGCCGATGCTGGAAGCGCTCGCCGACTATCGGCGGCTGGGCCGCTACGGTTTCACTCCCCCGGGACACCGGCAGGGCCGTGGTGTGGACGCACGGGTACTCGACGTCATCGGCCGGGACGCGTTCGCGTCGGACGTACTCGCGGCGCCCGGTCTCGACGACCGGTTGTCGCAGGGCGGCTACCTCGCGCACGCGGAAGAACTCATGGCCGACGCGGTCGGTGCGCAACGCACATACTTCTCCACCTGCGGTAGTTCGCTGTCGGTCAAGGCCGCGATGATGGCGGTCGCGGGCGGTTGCGACGGGGGCCTGCTCGTGGCCCGCGACTGCCATAAATCCATCGTGGCCGGCCTGATCTTCTCCGGGGTCGTGCCCCGCTGGATCACGCCGCGCTGGGATACCGAACGCCATTTCACCCATCCCCCGTCGCCCGAGCAGGTCCGCCGCGCCTGGGAGAAATACCCCGACGCCGCGGGTGCGCTGGTCGTGAGCCCCAGCCCGTACGGCACCTGCGCGGATATCGAAGGGATCGCCCGGGTATGCCATGAACGCGGAAAACCACTGATCGTAGACGAGGCCTGGGGCGCGCATCTGCCGTTCCATCCCGATCTGCCGACCTGGGCGATGGATGCGGGCGCGGATGTCTGTGTGGTGAGCGTGCACAAGATGGGCGCCGGGTTCGAGCAGGGGTCGGTGTTCCATCTACAGGGTGATCTCGTCGATCCGGTGCGGCTGCGGCATTGCGCGGATCTGCTGATGACCACCAGCCCGAATGTGCTGGTCTACACCGCACTCGACGGCTGGCGCCGGCAGATGGTGCAGCGGGGCCGCGAGATCTTCGACAGCGCATTACGCACGGCCCGGCAGGCCCGCACGGAACTCGACCGGATTCCGGGGATCGACGTGATGGAGGAGGATCTGCTGGGAGTCGAGGCCTCACACGACCTCGACCGCCTGCAGGTCCTGATGGATATCTCCGAATCCGGGGTCAGCGGGTACGAAGCCGACGCCTGGCTGCGCAATCACCGCCGGATAGATCTGGGCCTCAGCGATCATCGGCGGCTTTTGGCCACCTTGTCCTTCGCCGACGATGCGGAGACGGTCGAAACCCTGGTGGCCGCGATGAACGATTGGCGGGCACAGGCGAGACCCAGCGATACGCCGCGCAAGATCCACGTTCCCGAACCGGACGAATTACTTCTGGAAACCGCGATGCTGCCCCGTGACGCGTTCTTCGGCTCCACCGAGATGGTGCCGATCGGCAAGGCGGCGGGACGGATCGCCGCCGAACAGCTCACCCCGTATCCGCCGGGCATCCCCGCGGTAATCCCCGGCGAACGCCTCGGCGAGGGCGTTCTGGACTATCTGCGCACCGGTCACGATCACGGGATGAATCTGCCGGACGCCTCGGACCCCGAGTTGGAGCAGATCCGGGTCGTGGCCGGCTGACCGGCGAGCACGGTCCACGTGTGATTCGGCCGCGTGGTGCCGGGTACGCGAGCGTCATGGAATTACTCGTGATCATCGGGATCGCGGTCCTCGTCGCCGCAGTCGTCGGCTACCGGCGGTTGACCGGGCGGCGGCCGGACGAGCCCGAATCCCCCGACAACGACGGCCGATGAGTCCCTCGCCGCGCCGGGGCATCGGACCTGGCGCGGGCACTACCGCCGATGCTCTCCGGTCCGTGCCGCCGCCGAGACGACCGCCGCCCCGTCCTGCTCCCGCGACCGGCGGGCTGAACGTCGCGCGGCTCCGCGGACAACTACCTGCCCGCCTGCTGCCGTCCGGCGGGGACACCGGAGGTAGAGCCGGTTCATCCTCTCCCGCACGACACACGGCGATCCGCTGATAGCGCTGCCGACACCACCGCGGCGCACCGGCGCTGCCGCCGGGAAGTGCCGGTACTCCGCGACGGGTCGCCTCGGCGCGATCGAGAACGACGGAGTGATGACCACCCTCCACCCGACCCGTCCGGTATGAGCGACGAGCGATTACTCGACAGTGTTTCGATCTTGTGGCGAATGGGCATCCCTCCCTGCGGACCCGATGTGCGCGGCGCGCACAAGCCGGGCTCCACGTATGCTCTCGCCGGCGACGCGCGCCGCGCCGGTGCCCGGTCCGGTCGTGGCGAGGCCGCGACAGCCTGGTCGCACCGGACAGGTGGAGGTCTGATCCTGGATACGTTGTGGACCTTCGTGGTGGATCGTCGCCACCAGCTTTTCGTGGATTCGTATCTGCATGCCTCGGCGGTACTGCAATCACTGTTGATCGCGACGGCGATCGCAGTGCTGATCGGTGTGCTGGTCTATCGCAGCCCGGTGGGTTCCGCGGCCGCTACCGCCGCGGCCGGCACCATTCTCACCGTGCCGTCGTTCGCACTGCTCGGCCTGCTGATCCCGGTATTCGGACTGGGTGTCGTACCGACGGTGATCGCCCTGGTGCTGTACGCACTGCTGCCGATTCTGCGCAACACCCTGGTGGGTCTGTCGGCGGTCGACCCGGCGGTCGTCGATGCGGCGCGCGGGGTCGGGATGAACCGGTTGCGGGTACTGACGGCGGTGGAACTCCCGCTGGCCTGGCCGTCGATCCTCACCGGGATGCGGGTCAGCACCCAGCTGATCATGGGCATTCTCGCCCTGGCCGCCTACGCCAAAGGGCCGGGTCTGGGCAATCTGATCTTCTCCGGTCTGGCCCGGCTCGGCAGCCCGAACGCGGTGCCGCAGGCGCTGACGGGCACGGTGCTCATCGTCGTACTCGCCCTACTGCTCGACGGGATCTTCCTGCTCGTCGGCCGTTTCACCGTTCCGAGGGGGATCCGTGACTGATACTGCTACCGCCACCGGAAAATCGGCGGTTTCCGGTGTCGAGATCGTGCTCGACGCTGTCACCAAACACTATCCAGACCAGCCGCATCCGGCAGTCGACGCCGTATCGATGACCATCCCGGCGGGGGAGATCGTGGTTCTGGTGGGACCTTCGGGCTGCGGAAAGACCACCACCATGCGGATGATCAACCGGTTGATCGAACCCACCTCCGGCAGGGTGACCATCGACGGCCGCGATGCCGCGACAATGGACCCGGACCGGTTGCGCCGCGGGATCGGGTATTCGATCCAGCAGGCGGGCCTGTTTCCTCATATGACGGTCGCCCGCAATATCGCCACCGTCCCGGGTCTCATCGGCTGGGATCGGCGGCGGATCGCCGCACGCACCGACGAAATGCTGGAACTGGTGGGTCTGGACCCGGGCACCTATCGGCGGCGCTATCCGCGGCAGCTGTCGGGGGGCCAGCAGCAGCGGGTCGGAGTGGCACGGGCGCTGGCCGCCGATCCGCCGGTACTGCTGATGGACGAGCCGTTCGGCGCCGTCGACCCGATCACCCGTGGGCTGTTGCAAGACGAACTGCTGCGGTTGCAGGCGGAACTGGGGAAAACGATCGTGTTCGTCACCCACGATTTCAACGAGGCGGTCAAGCTCGGGGACCGGATCGCCGTCCTCGGCAACCACTCCCACATCCTGCAGTACGACACCCCCGCCGCGATCCTCGCCGATCCGGCGGACGAGACGGTGGCCGGTTTCGTCGGCGCCGATGCCTCGCTCAAACAGCTGACCCTGACCCGTATCCGGGATGTCGAACTCGGCGCCTGCCCCACCGTCACCGAGGACGATCCGATCGATGCTGCCCGCGCGGCGGTCGGGGGTGCGGACTGGGCCCTGGTCCTCGATCCCCGCCGGCGCCCGCTGCGCTGGATCTCCGCCGAACAACTCGCGCGCGCGAAGGCGGTCCGGGGCACCGGAATTCCGCTCGGCGAAACCCTGTCCATGGCATCGACATTGCAGGACGGCCTCGAGGCATTGCTCACCGACCGCAACGCCAGCGGCGTTGTCACGGGACCGCACGGCGAATACGCCGGTCTGATCACCATCGATACGCTGGTCGCCCATCTTTCGGCATTGCGCGCCGCGCACGGTGGTACGGATGCCGTGACGGAAGCACCGGCATGACGGCGCAACTCGCACCCGATACCGGAAATCCCCCGGCACTGCGACGGGGCGAGGGCGCGCGGCTGCTCGTCCAACCGGTCCTCGTCGTGCTGCTCACGGTCGGAGTGCTGGTCTGGGCGTTACGGCGCGACCTCACCGTCACCCAGCAGGCCAGCCTGAGCGCGGGCAATATCGCGGCCGTCACCTGGCAGCATGTGCTCATCAGCGCCACGGTGGTGCTGATCGTGATCGCCGTGGCGGTGCCACTGGGTACCCTGCTCACCCGGCCCGGTTACCGAAGGCTCGCGCCGTTCTTCGTCGGTATCGCCAATATCGGGGCGGCCGCCCCCGCCATCGGATTGATTGTGCTGTTCTACCTGGCCACCAGGACCACGGGGTTCTGGATCGGGGTCGCACCGATCGCGTTCTATTCGCTGCTGCCGGTGCTGCGCAACACCATCCTCGGTTACCAGCAGGTGGATCCGCTGCTCATCGACGCCGGGCGCGGACAGGGGATGTCGGCGGCAACAGTACTGCGCCGGATCGAATTCCCGCTGGCCGTCCCGTATATCCTGGCCGGTCTGCGCACTTCACTGGTCCTGGCGGTAGGCACGGCGACCCTCTCGTTCCTGGTGAGCGCCGGCGGTCTCGGCATTCTCATCGACACCGGATACAAACTGCGCGATAACGTCACCCTGGTCGTCGGCGCGGTACTGGCCGTGGCGCTGGCGCTGCTGGTGGACTGGCTGGGCGCCGTCGCCGAGCGCATGCTCGGGCCGAGGGGGCTGCGATGAGTGCGCGCCGGGCTTCCCTGAATGCGTCAGGCCGGGTGGGCAGGACCGGCCGCCTCCACATGCTGCGTGTTCTGTTGCTCGCCGCCGTCGTCGTGCTCGCGGGTTGCGGTCTGCAATCGGGTAGTGCGGTGCCGCTGCAGGTGGGTCCCGGCAGTATCCGGCCGGTGCCCGCGCTCGAGGGTGTCCCGGTCACGGTGGGGTCCAAAGATTTCACCGAACAACAGATACTCGGCTACATCATCGAATTCGCGCTGGTCGCCGCCGGAGCCGAGGTACGCGATCTGACGAATATCCAGGGCTCCAACAGTTTGCGCGACGCCCAGCTCAGCGGGCAGATCGATATCGCCTACGACTACACCGGAACGGGCTGGGTCAACTATCTGGGCAACGAAACACCGGTCCCGGACGAACAGGGCCAGTTCGAGGCGGTCCGCGATGCCGACCGCGCGGCCCACGGGATGACCTGGGCGGCGATGGCACCGATGAACAACACCTACGCGCTGGCCACCGCCCGGCGCACCGCCGAAAGCACCGGCGTCTGGTCGCTGTCGGATTACGCCGAACTCGTCGCCACCGACCCGGCCGCGGCCGCCACCTGCGTCGGCACCGAATTCAATGTGCGTCAGGACGGCTATCCGGGGATGGCCCGCGCCTACGGTATCGACGAAAGCCAGGTGACCAAAAGAATCGTCCAGGACGCCGTCGTCTTCCAGGCGACCGCCGATGCCCGCCAGTGCGCGTTCGGTTCGGTCGCGGCCACCGACGGCCGGATCCCCGCTCTCGACCTGGTCCTGCTGGCCGATGATCGCGCATTCTTCCCGAAGTACAATGCTGCGCTGGTGATGCGCACGGAATTCGCCGACGCGCACCCGGAGGTCACCACGATCATGACCCCCATTTCGCGCTTGCTGACCAACGAGTCGATCACCGAACTGAACCGTCTGGTCGATGTGGAGGGGCGCGAACCTGCGGAGGTCGCGCGGGACTGGATGGTCGAGAACGGCTTCGTCACGGCGGAGTGACAGGCCGATTCGCCTCAGTGGAGTGACAGGCCGGTACTAGCCCTCGGCGGAGTGACCGGACTGTTCGGGACAGTGGACCACGGATCGGCCGGCGCGGCGATACGACAGCTAGGAGGCGGTGAATTGGTTGCCCCGGACGGCCCGCAGATACCGTCTCCCGCACCGGCCAGATCGGTGCTTTTCGGATTACCGCCCGCGGGCCGCCGGTTTCCCGGAGCCGTCCGGGCCGCGGTGGCCTTCGGCGCACCGGCTCTGGTCGCGGTAGCGCTGGGGCACGAACAGCAGGGTCTGATGGCGGCGATGGGCGCCCTGGCGGTGATCTTCGGCGAGGGGCAGGTCTACCGGCGCCGGTGGCGTGTGATCGGCGCGGCCGCGCTGTCGCTGATGCTTGCGGCGTTCGCCGGCGGACTCACCGGGGAATTGATCCAGACCCGGCTCGCCGCCGGCGGGTCGCACTGGTGGCAGCTGGCCCTGGTGGTGTTGATGTCGGTGGTCGCGGTGGCGGGCACCTTCGTCAATTCGGCGCTACGTCTCGGCCCGCCGGGCGGGTTCTTTTTCGTTCTCGCCGCCGGTGTCGGCGCGCTCATCACCGGACACGGGGTGCCGGCCGGGGAAGTGGGGCTGTGGACCGCCATCGGGGGTCTCAGTGCGCTGATCGTCGGCATGTCGGCCGTGCTCACCCGTGCCGATCCGCCCGAACAGCGGGCGGTGACGGATGCGGTCGCGGCGGTGGACGACTACGCCGCGCTCGACCCCGCCGCTGCCGACACCGCCGGCGCCCGCTATGCCACCGCGATGAAAGTGCAGACGGCATGGGCACTGCTCGACGACGCCCGGCGCACCGGGCCGGGTGCGAACGGCGCGGTGGACGAGCTCCGCCACGCCCAGCGCGCGTTCGCCGCGGCATTGCACCGCAATCACACCGGTGACAACGCATCGGATCTGCTCTTCGACACCGGCAGGCCGGCCCCGACACCGCGTCCGTCGTTGCGGTACCGGCTACTGCGCTCGGTATCGCCGGACAGCCATGCCGTGGTGTCGGCGAACCGGATCGCGATCGCGGCGCTGCTGGCCGGCAGCCTGACCGTCGCGCTCGATCTGGGACGCCCCGACTGGGCGGTGGTCACGGTCACGGTGCTGTTGCACCAGGGACCGGACCGGGTTCGCGGCACCTATCGAGGTGTGCACCGTATCGGTGGAACCGCACTCGGATTGGTGCTGTTCGCGGGCCTCTACGCTCTCGAACCACGTGCCTGGTTCCTGGTACTGATCTTGATGTCGTTGCAGTTCGCGATCGAAACGCTCGTCGCCCGCAACTACGGGCTGGCCGTCGTGTTCATCACCCCGCTGGCTCTGCTGATGGGTGGTGGCGGCCGCTACGGCGATATGGTCCCCGTGGTCCTCGACCGGCTGCTCGAGAGCGCCCTCGGTGTGCTGATCGGCCTGGCGGTGCTGTGGTCGATGGATCGCCGCGCGCACCGGCGGGTGCTGTTGCGCAACGATCAACGGATCCTCGAAGTACTCGACCGGCTGCTGCGGCTCATGGCCTCACCCCCGCCCCAGCGCACCGCATTCCCCGAGGTGCGGCGGGAGCTGGAATTCGAACTGATGGGGTCGACGCTCGGCGCACTCGACGCCGCGCACAACGAACCCGAGTGGATGCGCACGCATTGGATTCGCCACCAGCGCATCCGCCGACTGGGTCACCAGGTCCTCGCCGCCGAGTTGCCGCCGGACGCGCCTGTCGATCGGCAACGGCTGGACCAGTGGTCCCGCAGTCTCACGGAGCTGGCGTAACCGGCTCGGTGGGCGCGGGCCCCACACGTACGCCGGAACCAGCCAGATGAGCCCCGGACCTGCACCGGCGTATCCCCTCTCGGATCCCGGACCGTGGCGCCCGAGCTCTCAGGGAACGATCGGTTCCCGTAGCAGCGTCTCCAGATCGGCCCGATCACCGTCGACGGTCAGCTCCGCCTCGTCCAGGGTGATCCGGCCCCACAGCAGCAGCGCCAGTCCCTCGGCGCTACCCGAAACCCGCAGCGGCACCTCGTCGATATCGTGGCCCGCGCCGCCGAGCACCCAGCCCGGGGCCGGTTCGAGATCTGTGGCCACCAGGGCGAGCGGGTACGGCAGCGGTTCCCTCCGGCCGATACCCACCTGGCGGGGATGGAAAACCGTGACCACCTCGTCCACGGCGTCCGCCCAGACCTCCGGCAAGGCCCGCATCAGGCCCAGTGCGGCCTTGCCCGCGATCGCAGCGCGCAGATCATGGCCGTGTACGAGGGTTTCGTGGACCTGCCGACGATGCCAGAACGATACCGGCCCTTCGCCCATCGGCTCCGGGTAGGCCAGGATGCGGGCGGTCGCCGCCGGATCCAGTGCGGCGAGGGTTTCGCGTAACTCGGTGGCACAGCCGGCGTAGTGGTCGGCCAGGTCGAACGGACCCTCGCCCAGCCGCGTCGCCTTCTCGGCGCGCGCATTCGCCGCCGCCCAGTGATGCACGAACGCGAGATGTTCGACGAGTTCGCGGACCGTCCAATCGCCGCACGCCGGAACGACCGCCGCCGGATCGGCGTCGGGAATCGAAGCGAGGAACTCGCCCTGGAAATCGGAAAGCAGCAGCGGAAAATCGAGACCGGAAAGCGCACTCATGGCGTCAAGCTACCGCAGGCCACCGACACTGAGGATCCGCTCGGCTCCGCGGTGGTCGCCCGCGCCGATACGATTTGCGGCATTGCCTACATCCACGTCAAGGCCCGGCACTCGGCAAACCGCGGTTGCGTTCCCGGAAGGGCCATCGGCAAGCGATCCGGCTCACCGGTCACGGGTTCTCAGCCTACGGCCGAACCGTACGCTGTCTGTGGCCGAGGTCGGTGAACTGAAAGTGGCCTGGTCAAGGAAGCTGCCGTCGGATCCGTCGCCGGTCACGATCGCAAGGATTCGGCAGGGCGGTATTTCGCGTCGTTCGTGGTCGTGGTCGAGGATCGGTCGCTGCCGGAGGTCGATTCCGCGGTGGGTATCGATCTGGGGTTGTCGAGGTTCGCGGTCTTTTCGAATGGGGCGAAGATCGACAGTCCGCGGTTTCTGCAGCAGGCCGAACGCCGGTTGAAGAAGGCGTAACAAGGTTTGTCCTTCAGGTTCGGGAGGAAGTCGAGAGCCACAGCAGGTCGGCGACCACGACTCGATCCGCCGCCGGTGCGGCTCGTAAGGTTCGGGGAAAAGCACGATCTTCAGGGTCAGCACACCCAGCCCCCGCACTCCGGTGAAGTCGAACTCGGATGAGACCGGTTCAGCCGATCGGCAGCCGCGAGTCCAGCAGGAACGGCAGCAGGAAATCGCTCAGCAGGGCGCGCTCCTCGGCCTCGTCCGCGGGCGGCAGCGTCAGCAGTGACACCATGATCCGCACCGCCCACCGGCCCAGCCGTTGCACCGCGGCGGGCGGCAGATCGGGCCGGAACCGTGAGACGAACGCGGTGACGAGGGCGTCGATCACCGCCGACGAATCCGCCAATCGGGCCACGATTCCCGCATTCGCCGGTTCGAACCAGACCGCCAGATGGGGAGTTTTCCGGGTTTCGGCCAGCGTGGCGGTGATTCCGTCCAGGAGCTGTTCGGCCCGGTCGGGGCCCTCCAATTGCTGGTCCCGCCAGACCCGTTCGATCAGCTGGGTCGCCTCACGTCCGGCGAAGGCCACGTACAACGACTGCCGGCTGTCGAAATACCGGTAGAGCGTCGCGCGCGAACACCCTGCGGCCTCGGCGATCTCGGCCATACCGACCGTTCCGGCGCCCTTGTCGATCACCAGGGCCCGGACGGCATCCAGAATTCGCTCCGCCGCCAGTTCGCTTCGCCCACCGGCAAGCCAGTCACCACTCATGCGCCGCCCCGCACACCGGCGCTCCGCCGCACCGAGTCCGGCACGCTCATGCCGCACACCGGAACGGAACACTGGTGGGGCGCCGGACATACGGCCCGGGAGCGTAGGTGACGGCGTCGATATCCACCTGGTACTCCGGGAAACGGTCGAGCAGTTCTTCCAGCGCCACCCGCGCCTGCATCCGGGCGGCGGCCGCGCCGAGGCAGTGATGCGGGCCGTGACCGAAAGTCATGATGCGTTGCGGATTGCGCTCGATATCGAGTTCCGCCGCATCGGCGCCGAAGGCCTGTTCGTCGCGGTTCGCCGAGCCGTACACCAGGAGCACTTTACGGCCCGCCGGGATCGTCCGGCCGTTCAGCTCCACATCGCGCGTCGTGGTGCGGGCCAGCCCCTGCACCGGAGAGGTGAGCCGGGCGAATTCCTCGATCGCCGGCCGGATCTGTTCGGGGTCGGCGGCGAGCGCGGCCCGCTGCTCGGGGTGCTGCTGCAACAGTTGAACGGCACCGCCCAGGAGCCCGGTGGTGGTGTCGTTTCCGCCGGAGACCATGGTCCAGGTGTAGGCCAGGATCTGCACCAGTCCGTTCGCATCGGTATCGTCGGCCGCCATCCCGGCCTGCACCAGCAGAGAGACGGTATCGTCGCCCGGGTCGGTGCGCCGCCGTTTGATCAGTTCGGCGAAATAGCCCAGCATCTGCATCGACGCCGCCTGCGCATCCGCGGTGCGCTGGGTACTCGCCGCGACGACGGCATCGGTCCAACCGTCGAAGAGCGGCCGGTCCTCCTCCGGAACACCCAGGTAGTAGGCCACCACCATGGTCGGCAGAGGTTTGAAGAGGTCGGCGACGATATCGCCGCCGCCCTGATCGGCCAGCCCGTCCAGCCGCTCCCTGACGAACCGGCGGACCACGGGTTCCACCTCCGCCACCTGCCGCGGCGTGAAACCCGCGGCCACCAGTTTGCGGAACTCGGTGTGCTCGGGTGGATCCTGCATCACCATCGGCGGGTTGGCGGTGAGGTTGATCTTCTCGAGTTCGCCGTACTCCACAGTCAGCCCCTGCCCCGACGAGAAGGTGGCGACATCGCGCGCTGCCGCGTACACGTGCTCGTGCCGGGTGAGCACCCAGTAGTCGTCCGCCGGGTGTCCGGGGGGAACGACCCGATGTACCGGGTCGTGCTCCCGCAAACCGGCGTACATCGCCCACGGCGACCGCCACGTCTCCCCCGAGCGCAACTCGAAATATGCCTCGCCCTGATACGTCCGACCCGTCATGTCACAACAATAAGACAAAATCATCACTTTGTCTGACAAATCGTTCGATCGAGAACGCTCGGGAGCAATCCACATACCTCCCGGGGGGAGTGAAGCCCTCCCGTCGACCGGAGAGGAGGGGCATAGTTGGGATCACCCCGAAATAAACCCTGGCACCCGCAGGTGGAACGCCCATAACCTCGGCGGGCCGCAACGGCGTATCCCGGCCGAGGCAGCCGGAAAGTACGCTTGACCGTTCCCGACCCATACAGAAGGACATCGCGATGACCGATTCCACCCCGCCGCCGAATCCTGCCGACGGCTGGAGCTTCGAGACCAAGCAGATCCACGTGGGCCAGGTTCCCGACGGCACCACCAATGCCCGCGCCCTGCCGATCTACCAGACCACGTCCTACACCTTCCGCGATACCGAGCATGCGGCCGCGCTCTTCGGCCTGGCCGAACCCGGCAATATCTACACCCGGATCATGAATCCGACCCAGGACGCGGTGGAGCAGCGGATCGCGGCCCTCGAAGGCGGCGTGGCCGCACTCGTGCTGTCGTCGGGGCAAGCCGCCGAAACCCTGGCGATCCTCAACCTCGCCGGTGCCGGTGACCACATCGTCTCCAGTCCGCGGCTCTACGGCGGCACCTACAACCTCTTGCACTACACCCTGCCCAAACTGGGTATCGAGGTGTCGTTCGTCGACGAACCCGACGATCTCGGCCAGTGGCGCGAGGCAATCCGCCCGAATACGAAGGCCCTCTACGGGGAGACGGTGTCCAACCCGCAGAACCATATCTTCGATATCCCGGGTATCGCCGAGGTGGCACACGCCGCCGGTATCCCGCTTATCGTCGACAACACCGTCGCCACCCCGTATCTGATCCAGCCCCTGGCGCACGGCGCCGATATCGTCGTCCATTCGGCGACGAAATATCTGGGCGGTCATGGTGCTGCCATCGCGGGCGCAATCGTCGACGGCGGCACCTTCGACTGGACCGTGCGGACCGAAGACGGCCCCCGCTTCCCCGGATTCACCGAACCGGATCCGAGCTACCACGGCGCCGTATTCGCCGATCTGGGCGCACCGGCGTTCGCGCTCAAAGCCCGGGTCCAGCTGCTGCGTGACCTCGGCCCGGCGGTCGCTCCGTTCAATGCGTTCCTGATCAGCCAGGGCCTGGAAACCCTGAGCCTGCGGATGGAACGGCATGTTCAGAACGCTCAGGCCGTCGCCGAATTCCTCACCGAACGACCGGAGGTCACCTCGGTGTCGTACGCCGGTCTGCCGTCGTCGCCCTGGTACGAGCGCGGTAAGCAGCTCGCGCCGAAGGGCACCGGCGCGGTGATCTCCTTCGAACTGGCCGGCGGCGTGGATGCGGGGAAGAAATTCGTCGACGCGCTCACCCTGCACAGCCACGTCGCCAATATCGGTGATGTGCGCTCGCTGGTGATCCACCCGGCCTCGACCACACATTCCCAGCTGACGCCCGAGGAGCAGATCAGCTCGGGCGTTACGCCCGGTCTGGTCCGGCTGGCGGTCGGTATCGAGGGAATCGACGATATCCTCGCCGATCTGCGCGCGGGGTTCGCGGCCGCGGCCGGCTGATCCCGGCCACCCGGCTGTCGAGAACCGGAGAGCCGGACCTCGCCCACGGGCGGGTCCGGCTTTTTGCTGTCACCACCGGCCGGCCGGCGCCGCAGCCACGACGGGGTCACCGGCCCGGAGTCCCGGCCGGGGCCCGATGGCGGCCGTCCGGGCGTCCTCCGGACCGGACCGGACGCGTTCACACCGGTGGCCGGTCCCCGCCTGCGGCCCGGGCGGTCTCCGGTGAGCCGCTCATATCGGGACGCACGGCGTACCCGACGAATACACATGCAGTACGCAACGCACGGCCAGGATGATGGCGTCGGCCAATTCGGCGGGCGTATAGGCGAACGGGTGCATGAACGCGGTCCTCCGAGTGCAGGGCCGGGATCGTCCCGGCCGGCGGACATTCTTTGCGTGAAGCCTCCCTTCAGAGTGCGCGCTGGACCCGGTTCGCGCGCCGATTCGCCGGACACAGCTCCACATCGACTTCGCGCGTCACCGTCCGGCGCCCCGCAGGCCCTCCTGCGACGGTTTACCGCACCCACGGCCGAACCGGGCAGCGATCCGCCGGCGCACCGCGCGCTCATCCCGGATAGCCGCCACGCGCCCTGTCGGGCGCGGACCGCGCCTTCGCGGCCGGAGCAGGCCCTCACCCGCATCCCGAGCAAGCTACGCACCGGCGGCCGGAGCAGGCCGTTCTTCGTCGCCTGTACCGCAGCCGCCCGGACGGCGCGCAAGGAAGACGTCAAGGCGGAGGCGGAGGGCGTAAAGGACTCGTCAACGAGCTGGGTACCGAGGCCGGCGACTCGTAGTTTCGACCCGGTTGGGCAGCCGCAGTCGTTCGGCTGCGTCGCGCTGCCCACGGTTCCGGAATGGAGGCGGACGTGTCGATCCTGGCCTATCTCCTGGTCACGGTCGCGGTATTCGGTGTGCTCGGGTTCGTACAGCGGATGGCGGAGCGACTGTGAACATCGTCAATGCCGTGGGCCTGGTCCTGGCCGTCGTGGTCATCGGATTGATGGTGGCCGCCCTGCTGTTTCCCGAGAGGTTCTGAGTGAGTACAACCATCGCGGGTGTGCTGTTCCTCGGCACGCTGGTGGCAGCGCTGGCCGCGGTACATGTGCCGCTGGGGGACTATATGTACCGCGTCTACACGCGCACCACCCATTCCCGCTTCGAACGCGGGCTCTACCGGTTGGTCGGCGCCGACCCGGACCGCGAGCAGACCTGGGGTGGTTATGCCCGTAGCGTCCTCGCCTTCTCCGCGGTGAGCATGGTCTTCCTGTTCGTCCTGCTGGCGGTGCAGCACAAACTGCCGTTGTTCCCGGACGAGTCAGCCACCCCGATGACCGCCGCCCTGGCCTGGAACACCGCCGCCAGCTTCGTCACCAACACCAACTGGCAGAACTATCCGGGCGAGTCCACGCTGGGCCCGCTGGCCCAGGCCGCGGGGCTGACCGTACAGAATTTCGTTTCCGCCGCGGTCGGGATGGCCGTCGCCATGGCCGTCGTCCGCGGCCTGGCGCGTTCACGCGGCGGCACCCTCGGGAACTTCTGGGTCGATCTGGCGCGCGGTACGCTGCGCATTCTGCTACCCATCTCGACGGTGGCGGCGATTGTGCTGATAGCCGGCGGGGTGATCCAGAACGTCCACCTCAACGATCAGGTGGTCACCACACTCGGTGGAGTCCGGCAGAATCTGCCCGGCGGGCTCATCGCGAGCCAGGAGGCCATCAAGGATCTCGGTACCAACGGCGGCGGCCCGTTCAATGCGAATTCCGCGCACCCGTTCGAGAACCCCACAGCGTGGACCAACTGGGTGGAGATCTTCCTGCTCACGGTGCTCGCGTTCTCGTTGCCCCGCACCTTCGGCCGCATGGTCGACAGCCGCAAACAGGGCTGTGCGATCGCCGCCGTCATGACCGTGCTCGCACTGGTCAGCGTCAGCTCGGTCAGCGTTTTCCAGCTCCAGCACCACGGCACCGTGCCGGCCGCGGTCGGGGCATCCATGGAAGGCGTCGAACAGCGGTTCGGCGTGGCGAATTCGGCGACATTCGCCGCCGCCACCACTCTCACCTCCACCGGCGCGGTGGATTCGATGCACGATTCCTACACCGGCCTCGGCGGCATGATGCTCATGTTCAACATGCAGCTCGGCGAGGTGGCGCCCGGCGGCGTCGGCTCGGGCCTGTACGGCATGCTCGTGCTGGCGCTGATCACGGTGTTCGTCGCCGGACTGATGGTCGGGCGTACCCCGGAATATCTCGGGAAGAAGATCACTCCCCGCGAGATCAAGTTGGCTGCCGCCTATTTCCTGGTGACGCCGGTGATCGTACTGACCGGGACCGCGCTGGCCATGGCGATGCCGGGGCAGCGCGCCTCGATCCAGGATCCCGGACCACACGGCCTGTCCGAGGTGCTGTACGCCTTCACCTCGGCCGGCAACAACAACGGCTCCGCCTTCGCGGGCCTGTCCGGAAATACCGAATGGTTCAACACCGCCCTCGGCCTGGCCATGCTCTTCGGCCGGTTTCTCCCGATGATCCTGGTGCTGGCCCTGGCCGGTTCTCTCGCGAAACAACGCACCACACCCGCGTCGGCGGGAACCCTGCCGACGCATCGGCCGCAATTCGTCGGTCTGGTCGCCGGGGTCACCGTAATCCTGGTCGCTCTCACCTTTCTGCCCGCGCTGGCGCTCGGGCCGCTCGCCGAAGGACTTCACTGATGTCCGCTCCCACCATCGAATCCGATCCCGTGCCCGCAGCGCCGCTGCATGCGAAGAGCCGGGTCCGCGGTGGTCTGCTCGATCCGCAGATGCTGCTGACCTCGCTACCGCAGGCGGTGCGCAAACTGGATCCGCGCACCCTGTGGCGCAATCCGGTGATGTTCATCGTCGAGCTCGGCGCGGTCTGGGCGACGGTGCTCGCGATCGCCGATCCGAGTTTCTTCGCCTGGGCGATCGTCGTCTGGCTGTGGCTCACCGTGGTGTTCGCCAACTTCGCCGAGGCGCTGGCCGAGGGACGCGGTAAGGCCCAAGCCGATACCCTGCGCCGCGCCAAGGCCGATACCGCCGCCCGCCGGCTGGTCGACTGGGCCCCCGGTGCCGCGCCCACCGAGGAACCCATTGCCGCGCCGCAATTACGCCGCGGCGACCATGTCGTCGTCGAGGCCGGGCAGATGATTCCCGGCGACGGCGATGTGGTGGAAGGGATCGCCTCGGTGGACGAATCTGCCATCACCGGCGAATCCGCACCCGTGATCCGGGAATCCGGCGGCGACCGGTCGGCGGTCACCGGCGGCACCACGGTGCTGTCGGACCGGATCATCGTGCGTATCACGCAGGAACCGGGCCAGAGTTTCATCGACAAGATGATCGCGCTGGTGGAGGGCGCCGCCCGGCAGTAGACCCCGAACGAGATCGCACTGAATATCCTGCTGGCCGCGGTCACGCTGATCTTCGTGGTCGCGGTGGTCACCCTGCAGCCGATGGCGATCTACGCGGAGAACAACAATCCCGGCGTACCCGACAGTCTCGCCCTCGGCAACTACGGGATCACCGGGATCGTGCTCGTCTCCCTGCTGGTGTGCTTGATCCCGACGACCATCGGCGCCTTGCTGTCGGCCATCGGTATCGCGGGGATGGACCGGCTGGTGCAGCGCAACGTCCTGGCCATGTCCGGCCGGGCCGTCGAAGCCGCGGGTGATGTGAACACGCTGCTGCTGGACAAAACCGGCACGATCACCCTCGGTAACCGGCAGGCCACACAATTCGTACCGCTGTCCGGGGCCGGCGAACAGGAGCTGACCGATGCGGCGCAGCTGTCCAGTCTCGCCGACGAGACACCCGAGGGCCGGTCCATCGTGGTGTACGCGAAGGATGTCTACGGGCTGCGCGAACGCACCCCGGGCGAACTCGCGCACGCCGAATGGGTGCCGTTCACCGCGGCCACCCGAATGTCCGGGGTGGATATCGACGGTGTCCGGTTGCGCAAGGGCGCCGCGAATTCGGTGGCGCAGTGGATCCGCAGCAACGGCGGTGCGGTACCGGCGGAACTCGATACGGTCGTCGACGGTATCTCGGAAGGGGGCGGCACCCCGCTCGTCGTCGGTGAGATCCGCGACGGCCGGGCTCGGGTTCTCGGCGTGATCCGCCTCGAGGATGTGGTGAAACAGGGGATGCGGGACCGTTTCGCGGAAATGCGCCGGATGGGCATCCGCACGGTCATGATCACCGGTGACAACCCGCGTACCGCCAAAGCGATCGCCGACGAAGCCGGCGTGGACGATTTCCTGGCCGAGGCCACGCCCGAGGACAAATTGGCGTTGATCCGGCGGGAACAGGAAGGCGGGCGGCTGGTCGCGATGACCGGCGACGGCACCAACGACGCGCCCGCTCTCGCGCAGGCCGATGTCGGGGTCGCGATGAATACCGGTACCTCGGCCGCCAAAGAGGCCGGGAACATGGTCGATCTCGATTCCGATCCGACCAAACTGATCGACATCGTCGAGATCGGCAAACAGCTGCTCATCACCCGCGGAGCGCTGACCACCTTTTCGATCGCCAACGATATCGCCAAGTACTTCGCGATCATCCCCGCATTGTTCGTCGGGCTGTTCCCGGGGCTGGATCTGCTGAACATCATGCGGCTGGCCAGTCCGCAGTCGGCGATCCTGTCGGCGGTGATCTTCAACGCGCTGGTGATCGTGGCCCTGATCCCGCTGGCCCTGCGCGGAGTGCAGTACACGCTCGGGAACGCGGCGAAACTGCTCGCCCGCAATCTGTCGATCTACGGGCTGGGCGGAATCATCGCGCCGTTCCTCGGGATCAAACTGATCGACCTCATCGTCCAGCACCTACCCGGGATGTCCTGATATGCCTGTCTCCGATCTGATCCGCCGGCATACCGCCGCGCTCCGGGCGCTGCTGATACTGACCGTGATCACTGGTTTCGCCTACCCCGGGATCGTCTGGGTGGCGGGGCAGTTACCAGGGCTGCACGACAAATCGCACGGTTCGATCGTCGAGGCCGGCGGCCGGCCCGTGGGCAGTTCCCTGCTCGGCCAGTCGTTCACCGATCCGAACGGCGACCCGATCGCCTGGTACTTCCAGAGCCGTCCCTCGGCGGCCGGCGACGGTTACGACAGCCTCGCCTCGGGCGGCAGCAATCTGGGCCCGGAGAACATCGTCGACACGCCCGCCGACCCGGCCCTGCTCGCGACCGGATCCGACCCGGAATCGGCCGGATTCACCCCGAGCCTGCTCACCCAGGTCTGCACGCGCAGCCGTGAGATCGGCCTGCGCGAGGGGGTCGACGGTGCCCGGCCGTTCTGCACAGCGGACGGGGTCGGCGCGGTGCTCTCGGTCATGGGTACCTACACCACGGACGGTGCGGTGATTCCGGAACGGGTGGTCAGCGTCAACGAACCCCGCCGGGCCGGGCCCACGCCGGTGTTCCGCACCGAATACCAGGGGGTGCCGGTGGAATGCGCACAGTACGACGAGGACTATTCGACCGGGCGGATCGTGCCGATCGCCGGGGACGCACCCAGCGAACCGGCGGTCCCCGCGGATGCGGTGACCAGCAGCGGCAGCGGCCTGGATCCGCATATCTCGCCCGCCTACGCCGAGATCCAGGTGAACCGGGTGGCGGCGGCGCGCGGTATCGAATCGGCCGCTGTCCGCGAGATCGTCGCGGCGCACATCAGCGGCCGGGTCCTCGGTTTCGCCGGAGAACCGCGGGTCCACGTCCTCGAACTCAACCTCGATCTGGACAGCCGCTACCCCGTGCCCGGCACCGCGGCGAGCGAGTGAGGGCGTGGTGAGTGGGGAACACAGCGCGCAAACCTGCCCTCCAGGAGCAGGCCCCCGCATCGCCGACCGTGTTGGTACGGTCGAACGTATCGTCGCCGCCGGGCGGGCGGAGAGGCGAAACGCCTGTGCAGCGGATGTAAGACCTTCACGTCGGGAGGCTATGTGCTGTGAAGCAGGAACCCACCGAGATGCCGGAGTGGGGCGTGGCAGGAATCCCGGTTGTTCGCAGCCGGGAGGATGTCGAATGATTCGAACGTGATCGCTACACCTCACCGTCCCCCAGGTGAGCTGCGTATCTACCTGGGCGCAGCCCCTGGGGTCGGTAAAACGTTCGCGATGCTGGGTGAGGCGCACCGGCGCCTGGCGCGCGGCCAGGATGTGGTCGCCGCCGTGGTCGAGACGCATGGCCGCGCACAAACCGCGGAACTGCTGGCGGGAATCGAACAGGTCCCCCGGGTCGCGATCTCCTATCGCGGCACGGTGCAATACGAACTGGATGTGGACGCCGTCCTGGCGCGGCGGCCCGATCTGGTGCTGGTGGACGAACTGGCACATACCAACACCCCGGGCAGCCGGAACCGTAAGCGGTACGAGGATGTTCAGGAATTGCTAGCCGCCGGGATCACCGTGGTGTCCACCGTGAACATTTAGCATCTCGAGGGTCTCAACGATGTGGTCGAGCAGATCACCGGCGTCACCCAGCACGAGACCGTGCCCGATGCGGTGGTGCGCGCCGCCGACCAGATCGAACTGGTCGATACCACCCCGGAAGCGCTGCAACGGCGGATCACGCTGGGCAATGTGTATGCGCCGGAGAAGGCCGATGCGGCACTGGCGCACTACTTCCGGCGCGGCAACCTGACCGCACTGCGCGAACTCGCCCTGCTGTGGCTGGCCGACCAGGTGGATGCGGCGCTGGCGAAATACCGGGCCGACCACCGGATCACCGCCACCTGGGAAGCCCGGGAACGGGTGGTCGTTGCCGTGACCGGGGGCCGCGAATCGGAAACGCTGGTGCGGCGGGCGGGCCGGATCGCCGCGAAATCCAGTGCCGAACTGCTCGTCGTCCATGTGGTCCGCGGTGACGGACTGACCGGCGTGGCTGCGCCGCGGATGGCGGCGGTCCGGAAACTGGCCGCGCACCTCGGTGCGGAACTGCATACGGTCGTCGGCGACGAGGTCCCGGCCGCGCTGCTCGATTTCGCCCGCACGGTCAACGCCACCCAGCTGGTGCTCGGCACCTCCCGCCGATCGCGCTGGGCGCGGATGTTCGACGAGGGCATCGGCGCGGAAGTGGTGCAGCATTCCGGCAAGATCGACGTACATATGGTCACTCACGAGGCCGCGGGCCGCCGGCAGCGGCGGCGGCGACCCCGTCCGAAAGCGCGCCGCACCGCGGCCTGGATCGCCGCATTCGCCGTACCCTCGGCGATTTCCGCGCTCCTGGCCGCCTGGCTCGACCGCTACCTCGATCTGGTGAGCGAGAGCGCGCTGTATTTCGTGGCCGTGCTGGCGGTCGCGTTGTTCGGCGGCGTGCTACCGGCGGTCGCGTCGGCGTTGATCGCCGGGCTGCTGCTCAACGTCCTGTTCACCGATCCCCGCTACAGCGTCACCATCCAGGAGCCGAACAGTTCCTGGGTGGCGGTCCTGCTGCTGGTGGTGGCGGTCGCGGTGGCGGTCCTCGTCGATACCGCCGCGCGCCGCGCCGAACAGGCCGGGCAGGCGTCCCGGGAGGCCGAACTGCTCACCCTGTTCGCGGGCGCGGTGCTGCGCGGCGCCGACCCGACCGCCCTGCTGGAAAGGTTGCGCCAGACCTACGGTCAGCAGGCAGTGAGCCTGCGCCACCGCGAGCGCGGCGCGCTCGCCGCGGTCGGTACGGATCCGCCCGAACGCGCGGATGCGGCCGATACCACGATCGAGGTCGGCGACGGGGAGTATGCGCTGCTGTTGTCCGGCCCGACCCTGCGCGCCCGCGACCGGCGGGTCCTGGAGGCGGTGGCGGGTCAGGCCGTCGGCCTGGTCCAGCAACGCCGGCTCACGGAAGAAGCGAACAAGGCCGCGGCACTCGCCGAGGCCGACCGGTTGCGCCGCGATCTGCTCTCGGCGGTCAGCCACGATCTGCGTACCCCGCTGGCGGCGGTCAAGGCCGCGGTCTCGAGCCTTCGTTCCGACGATGTCGAATTCTCCCCCGCAGACCGGGCCGAATTGCTCGCCACGGTGGAGGAATCCGCCGATCAGCTCACGGCGCTGGTCGGTAACCTGCTCGATTCCTCCCGGCTCGCCGCGGGGGTGGTGCGACCGCGGTTGCGGCCGGTGTATCTGGACGAGGTGGTGCACCGGTCGCTGGTCAGCGTGGGAGTGAGTCCGCGCGGAGCGCGCCGCGGAGCGCTCGACCGGGTGCGGGTCAGTGTCGGGACGACGGTGGTACAGGCCGACCCCGATCTGCTGGAACGTATTCTGGCCAATCTCGTCGACAATGCGCTGCGCTACGGCGCCGAATCGGAGGTGACGATCGATGCCGCGGCGGTGGACGGCCGGATCCTGGTCCGGGTGGTCGACCACGGGCCGGGTCTGCCCGGCGCCGATCCCGAACGGGTTTTCGACTCGTTCCAGCAGCTCGGCGACCGGGACAACACCAGCGGTCTGGGGCTGGGTCTCTCGGTGGTCCGCGGGTTCGCCGACGCCATGGGCGGCGCGGTGAGCGCCGCCCCCACTCCCGGCGGGGGGCTCACCGTCACCGTCGATCTCGCGGTCGTGGACGGCCGCACCGATACGTCGCCCACGGAGGTTTCGCCATGAAGACCGGATCACAGCCGGAGCACGGTGCGCAGCAACCCACCGTGCTGGTGGTCGACGACGAACCGCAGATCCTGCGGGCGATGCGCATCAATCTCTCGGTACGCGGCTACGACGTGGTCACCGCGGCCACGGGCGCGGGCGCGCTACGGGCGGCGACCGAACGCAAACCCGATGTCGTGGTGCTCGATCTCGGGCTTCCCGATATCGATGGGATCGAGGTGCTCGCGGGTCTGCGCGGCTGGACCAGGGTGCCGATCATCGTGCTGTCCGCCCGCACCGATTCGGCGGACAAGGTGGACGCCCTCGACGCCGGCGCCGACGACTACGTGACCAAACCATTCGGAATGGACGAATTCCTCGCTCGGTTACGCGCGGCGCTGCGCCGGGCCGCGGATGCGGTCGAACCCGGCGAACCGGTGGTGGTCACCGATTCGTTCACCGTGGATCTGGCGGCGAAGAAGGTGATCAAGTCGGGCGCCGAAGTCCATCTGACCCCCACCGAATGGGGTGTGCTGGAAATGCTGGTGCGCAACCGCGGGAAACTCGTGGGCCGGCAGGAGCTGCTGCGCGAGGTGTGGGGTCCGGCCTACCAGTCCGAAACCCATTACCTGCGCGTCTATCTGGCCCAGTTGCGCCGGAAACTGGAGGTTGATCCGTCCCACCCCAAACATCTGGTCACCGAACCGGGGATGGGCCACCGCTTCCGGGAGTGACCGGTCAGGGGGTGACGATCGGGAAGCGCGGATCCGGTGTGTCCAGCAGGCCGATGAATGTCTGCAGCAGGCTTTCGTCGCCCTTCATGGTCACTCCCTCGAACCCGCCGCCGCTCACCGCCCTCAGCAGTTGGGCCTTGGTCAGGGTCAAGGTGAGATCCGCGGGGCCGGGGGCCGGCGTCTCCGCTGTCGGCGTGCGGTGGGTCAGAGCGCCGTGGGAGAGGGTCAGCCGGTGCACACGGTTCTCGTCGGTCAGCTCCCAGTCCATGACGAAATCGGCCGCCGCGGCGCGCGGGCCGTCGATCCGGACGGCGAGGGAGTCGACGATCATGTCCAGCGTCAGCGCGGTCAGCATCTCCGGGCCGGCGGTGCTGGTCCCCATCGGACTCGGACCGGTGCGCAGTTCCTCGGCGCCGACGAGGTAGAAGTTGCGCCATGTGCCGTTCTCGGCGCCGTGGCCGAGCCGCCGGTAGACCTGCGCCAGCTCCTGTTTGGCGCCCTCGTGCGCCGGTTCGGCGAATACCGCATGGTGCAACAGGGTGGCGGCGAAGCGGAGATCCCCCTCGGCGGCATATTGCCGCCCCTTGGCGACGATCGCGTCGATTCCGCCGTAGTCGGCGACATATCGCTGCGCCAGTTCGGCCGGTGGATGTTCCCAGAGATGCGCGGGATTCCCGTCGAACCAGCCCATGTACCGCTGATAGATCGCCTTGACGTTGTGGCTGGTGGAACCGTAGTAGCCGCGGTTGGCCCACAGTTTGTCGAGCGCGGGCGGAAATTCGAACTGCTCGGCGATTTCCGCGCCCGTGAACCCTTGGTTGGTCAGGCGCAACGTCTGGTCGTGCAGATAGGCGTACATATCCCGTTGCCCGGCCAGCCAGGCCGTCCAGTTCTCCCGGCCCCAGGTCGGCCAATGATGAGAGGCGAAGGCGATATCGGCCTTGTCGCCGAAACGGGCGATGGCCTCGTCCAGGTACCGGGCCCAGACCCGGGAATCGCGCACCACGGCACCACGCAGGGTGAGCACATTGTGCATATTGTGGGTCGCGTTCTCGGCCATACAGAGTGCGCGGCGGCCGGGGAACAGGAAGTTCATCTCGGCCGGCGCCTCGGTCCCCGGGGTGAGCTGGAAAACGATTCGGACGCCGTCGATCTCTTCTTCCTGCCCGGTCCGGGTGATGTCGACGGTCGGCGGGATCAGGGTGACGGTTCCGGTGGACGTGGTCATTCCGAGCCCGGCGCCGATCTGCCCGTCGGGTGCCTTGTCGAGCACCGCGCCGTACATGAAGATCGCGCGCCGGTTCATCGCATTGCCGGCGTATACGTTCTCGCTCACCGCGTGCTCGAGGAAACCCTCGGGAGCCAGAACCGGGATCGGCGGATGCCCCTCGGGCACCACTCCCCGCGCCCCGCCGAAATGGTCGACGTGCGAATGGGTGTAGATCATTCCGGTGACCGGGCGGTCACCGCGGTGGGCTCGATACAGCGCCAGCCCGGCGGCCGCGGTCTCCGCCGAGATCAGCGGATCGATCACGATGACGCCGTCGCGGCCCTCGACGAAGGTCATATTCGACAGGTCCAGGTTGCGTACCTGATAGATCCCCTCGGTGACCTCGAACAGTCCTTGTTTGTTGCAGAGTTGCGCCTGCCGCCACAGGCTCGGGTTCGCGGTGGACGGGCAGTCACCGTCGAGGAACCCGTAGGCGCCGGTATCCCAGACCACGCTCCCGTCGGCGGCTTTCACGACCGGCGGGTCGAGTTCGGCGATGAACCCCCGTGCGGCATTCTCGAAATCGGTGGTGTCGTCGAAGTCCACCTGCATGGTCATGGTTACCTCACTCTGCGATGTCTCGGCTGATGAAGCGGTACGGCGCGGAGGTTCGAGCACCCGTCCGTCCGGTGGTCGACCGGAACCGGGACGGGAGCACCGGCGTTGCCCACGCTAACGCGGTCCTCAACACGCACGTATCACCTGCGGCGGGTGAGTTCGTCGCCCGGCTCGGACACCACGGAGTTAGGGCGAATTCATCCGGTGCGGGTGAAGTCCGATCCACCGCCGGAGCGGCACACTCGGGCTGAACCGCCAGCCCACTGTTCGGAGGATCCGATGGCAAGACAGGACGCACCGAAGCCGGCACTGCTGTCTCGTATCACAGTGAACCAGTGGGTGGCCGCCGTCCTGGTCGTGCTGGCCGTCGTGTTCATCGCCCAGAACCGCAGCCGGGTGGATATCAATTTCCTGCTGGTCACCGTTCGTTCGCCGATGTGGCTGATCCTGCTGATCATGTTCCTCGTCGGTGCGCTCGCGGGCCTGCTGATCAGGCGCCGGGCCCGCCGCTGAGTTACCGGATACTGCCCGCGCCCCGGGGGCGTGCGGCCGTTACCGAGGTACGGCATGCCGATGAGGCCCGTAGTTTCTCGATCAGCGAGCCGGGTCTGTAGTTCCCGGGGAACGTGGCGGTTCGGCCGTCGCGGCGGTGACACCGGCGTAGACCGGGATGCGGTGCGGGCCGGTTTGCGCGGCCGCCAGTTCGTCCGCGAACTGCCCGATCGAGCGGGCGATCCGGAATTCGATACCGTGGTGGGCGAGGCTGTCCCGGAGATCGACCAGCATCGCCGCGGCGGTGACATCGATGGCGGGCGAGGTTTCGGCGTCGAGCACCACCAACCGGGTGTGCACGGTGCAGAGCTGCTCGATCCGGCTCCGCACATGGTCGGCGTTGACGAAGTACAGCCCCGCTTCCACACGGACCACCAGTTGGTCCCGGCGTTGCGCGAGACCGGGGTGCCGATGCACGTCCAGCCACAATCCGTCGCGGGGGCCGAGGACCGCGATATGCGGCCGGGAGCCGCGATAGACGAGCAGGACGATGGCCACCCCGACACCGATGAGCAGACCCGGCAGGGTGTCGAACAGCAGCACACCGAGCAGCGCGGCGAGCGCGGCCACGAAATCGGCGCGGGCAACCCGGCCGTAGATATGGCCCAGCCAGTCGGTCCACACCCGGTAGAGTCGCCGCAACGCGCGGATATCGACCAGTTCGATCACCGCCGCGATCACCACCGCGGCCAGTGTGGCCTCCGGCAGCTGTTCGAACAGTCCGGTGAGCAACAGCAGGGTCACCACGGTCAGCGCCGCCACCACCAGACCGCTGACCTGTGTCTTCGCCCCGGCCGACCCGTTCACCGCGGTTTTGGACAGGCTGCCGTTGACCACCATTCCGGAGGTGAAGCCCGACCCCAGGTTCGCGGCACCCAATCCGAACAGTTCCCGGTTGGGGTCGATTTCGTAGCCGGCTTTCGCCGCGTACGTTTTGGCCGCGCCCAGCCCTTCGGCGAACCCGATCAGCAGGACACCGACCGCCGGGCCCAGCAGGTCGAGGTAGTCCCCGAAGCTCACAGCCTCGGGCAGGCCGGGAGCCGGCAGACCGGGGTCGATCTGCCCGACGATGGCAACACCCTTGTCGTCCAGGTCGAAAAGCGCCACTGCCAGGATTCCGGCCAGGACCGCGAGCAATGCGCCTGGGATCAGCGGCAGCCACCGCCTGACGGCGAGCACCAGCAGCAGGCTCAGGCCACCGATCAGCAGTGTCCGCCAATGAGTGTCCCCGAGGCCGGTCAGCACGCCCCACAGCTGTTCGAAGAAATCCCCCTCGTGTTTCTCGATCCCGAGCAGTTCGGGTACCTGACCGATGATGATGACCAGCGCCAGCCCGACGATGAACCCTTTCAGCACCGGTTCGGAGATGAACGAGGCAATGAACCCGAGCCGCAGCAGCCCGGCCAGCAGGCCGGCCACGCCCGTCGCGATCGCGAGTGCGGTGGTGAGCGCGATATAGCGCCCCTCGTCGGCCCCCGCCAGTGGGGCGATGAGCGCGGCCGACAATGCCGCGGTCGCCGACATCGGTCCCACCACCAGATGCCGGGAACTACCGGCCAGCGCATACAGGATCAGCGACGGGACCGCCGCATACAGTCCGGCCACCGGCGGAACGCCCGCGATCGTGGCGTAGGCCAGCGCTTCCGGAACCAGTACCGCCCAGACGGTCAGGCCGGCGACGATATCCGGCCGCAACCAGCTACGCCGGTACCCGTGCAGGGAAGGGAACAGCTGGGCGGCGACAGCCCGCATCCGGCTTCCGCCGCTTCCGGGCGGCCGGGTGTGTTCGTCGCTCACAACTCACCGTGCCCTTCGCCGAAGAGGGGGCCGCGGCTGCCCGGACGCACAGGATCGGCCGGGCAGGTCCCGCGCGGCGGACGGGTCAGGTCCGGGGCTGCCAGGTGGCGATCGCCCAGATCACCACGATGTTCAGGGCGATGACCAGCGTCGACCACCAGGGGTAGTAGGGCAGCCAGAGGAAGTTCGCCAGTATCGACAGTGCCGCGACGGTGATCGCCAGCACCCGGCCCCAGGTCGTACCCGTCATCAGTCCGAGCGCCGCCACTATCAGGATGGCGCCCAGCACGATATGGATCCAGCCCCAGGTGGTGATATCGAATTCGTAGACGTAGTCGATCCCGAGAACGAACAATTCGTCCCGGGCGACCGCGGCGATCCCTTCCAGTACCGACAGCACGCCGACCGTCAGCAGCAGTATGGACGCCCCGATCGAGGCACCCGCCGCGAAACCCTGCCGCAGCGGGCCGCTGTCGCGAGTCTCGGTGGTGTATTGCGGTGCGGTGGTCATCTCCACTCCTTCCGAGCGCAGTGATTGCGTCGACTGTCGTCGTTCGGGAAACGGTGCCGCCTCACCCTGGCGGGGTGAACCGCGCCGTTCACCCCGGCGCGGGCGGCGGATCGGCCGCTGCCCGTTCCCCGCGATCCGGGGCACGTTCGCCGATGAGCACATCCATCCATCTGGTCGATGGGTCGATATCGAGCAGCACCGCTTTCGCCAGCAACGTGAGCGGTATGGCCAGCAGCGCACCCAATGCGCCGAGGACCCACGTCCAGAACACCAGCGACAGAAAAGTGATCGTGACACTGAGCCCGACCGCATCGCCGACATACTTCGGCTGGATCACCGACTGCACCACGACGTTGAGCACGCAGTAGACGACGATCACCCAGACCATGCGGGTCCATCCGCTGTCGAGCAGGGCCAGCAGCGCGGGCGGTACCAGTCCGATGACGAAGCCGATATTCGGGATGTAGTTGGTGATGAACGACAGCAACGCCCACAGCAGCGGGAACGGCACCGCCAGCAGCCACAGCGCGACACCGTCGAGGATCGCGACGATCAGGCCGAATACCGTGGATACGATCAGGTATTTGCGGGTGCCCGAGGTGAACGAGCCCAGCGCCTGGGCGATATCGGGACGCATACTCCGCAGCACAGCCATCCGGCGTCCGATGGACATTCCGTCGAACACCATGAACAGCAGCAACGTGACCACGAAGACCAGGTTCGAGAACGCGCCCGCCAAGCCGCGCAGCAGATCCTCGAGCAGTCCGACCAGTTTGCCCAGGTCGAAGCTGCTCAACGCGTGATCGATCCGTTCCTGGTCGATATTCAAGCGCGCCAGCAGGTCCTGGACCTGCACGAGCAGATCGGCGAACCGCTCGGAGTAATCCGGTAGCGCGGTGGCCAGCTGAGCCGCCGATAAGGCCAGGGCCGCGACCAGCCCGAGCAGGATCACATACACCACCACCAGCGCCGCGAGCATGCCCAGCCAGGCGGGCCGGCCACTGCGCTGTATCCGCTGCTGGATGGGCTGCACGGCGATCGCCAGCATCAACGCCAGGAAAACCGGGCCGAGGACACCGGAGAAGGCGCGGGCCCCGGTTACGGCGACCACCGTGGCCGCCGCGACCAGCAGAACGATCAACCCGCGCGGAATCGCCCACTGCCCGGGAGCCGGCCCCGCCGTGTGCGGGGCCGGCGGGGGCGCAGCGGTCACGACATGGCCTTGGCCTTGAGCCGCTCGAACTCTCCTTCGGTGATCGTGCCCTCGGTGAGCAGCCGTTTCGCCTCGGCGATCTGCGCGGCCGGATTGGTGCCGGCGGTGCGCTGGATGTATTCCTTCTCCGCGGCCTGCACCTGATGAGCCTCGGTGATCGACCGCTGTGTCATCCCCTTACCGCGGACGATCAGGTAGACCAGCGAGGTCAGTAGCGGCAGCACGATCAGCAGAACCACCCAGATCGCCTTGACCCAGCCGGAGGTCTCCCGGTCCCGGAAGAGGTCGCCGATGATGTAGAACAGCAGCAGCAGGTACGCGATGAACGCGAAGCTCACCACAACCAGCCAGAGTGCTTCCCAAAACGACACGGTCCACCTCGCTTACGTCGGATCCAGCGGTCCCCACAGCGGGGATCTGCCCCACGCTATGGCGGCCCGGCCGGTGCACGACTCACCCGCTACGGATGAATATTCCCGGATACGCCCTGGTAACAGGTTGGTTCAGGGGCCGCTGAGGGTGCCCACCGCTCAGGTAGGCTGCGGCCGAGTGCGTGCTAGTGCTGTTTCGGAAATTTTCTTCGGGAGGCACCGTGACCGCTTCGCCAACATTGGATCCGACGGGCCGCCCGATATCGCGAGCCCGGCCCCGGTCCCATATCCCGGTGTTCCCCTTCGACCCGGTATCCCGGCCCCGATTGCATACCGGGCTGGACAGCGTGGTGGATCGCCGTAACGGCGGTGTCCTGCTGGTATGCGGCGCGGTGGGGGTCGGGAAAACGGTTGCCGTGGCGGACTGGGTGGCAACGCATCTGCCGCGTTCGCATCCGGACGCCCGGATCGCGTGGCTCACCGTTCGCGACCAGACCGCGCTGTGGCCGGAGCTGCGCGCCCGGCTGTGCGTGCCCGCCGCGGGATCGGGGCAGCCGGCCGCGGGGGTGGGTGAGGCCGAATCGATCCTCGCCGCGCTGGGTGAGGGCGCGGAGCCGACCGTCGTGGTGATCGACGACGCGCACCTGATCACCGATCCGCTCGCCCTGGCCGGGCTGGAGTACTTCCTGCAGCACGCGCCGCCCGCGGTGACAACCGTGTTGTGCGCCCGCTTCGATCCGCCGATCCGCTGGCATCTGCTGCAACTGCATTCCCGCCTCACCCGGTGGGGCGCGCACGATCTGGCGCTCTCTCCCGCGGAGGTGTCCCGGCTGTGCGCGGGGCACGAATGCGCACTCGACGACCAGGGCATGCACGCCTTGATGGACCTCACCGAAGGGTGGGCGGCGCTGGTGCGGATCGCCGCGATCTACCTCACCGCCAGCCCGAGCGATAACGCCGATGCGCTCACCGCGCTGGCCCGGCCGCCGCATGCGTTCGCCGATCTGCTGGTGGGTGAGCTGATCGATACCCTGTCCCCTGCGCTGCGGCAGTTCCTCACCTGCACCAGCGTCCCGGACGAGTTCACCGAACAACTCGCCGACGATCTCGTGGGCGGTGGTGCGGCGCATCTGCTCTACGAACTCGACCGGATCAATTTCCCGATGACCTCGCTGTCCCGCAGCGGGAAGGTCTGGTATTCGTACCACCCGATGCTGCGGGCCTATTTCCTGGCGGAGGCCAACCGGCTGGGCCGGGATCTGTGTGCCGACCTGCATCTGCGGTCGGCCCGCCGGCTCACCGCTATCGGTGAGTTACAGGCCGCGCTGACGCATCTGCTGGCGGTACCCGACCACCGTGAGCTGGGATCGTTCCTGGCCGAGCACGCACTGGCACTGGTTTTCGCCGATCACGGCGAGAGCCTGTTCGATGCACTCGCCGGCGCGGCGCCGGATGTGCTGACCGATCCGTTCCTGCGCCTGCTGCAGGCCACCGACGCGCTGCTGCACGGCGGCAGCGGTACGGCTCAGGCCTACCGCGACAGCGCCCGTCTCCTCGCCGACGACGACCCGCATTCACTCGCGGGCCCGTACCGGCTGGAAGCACTGACGGCGGCCGTGGACGCCGAGCTCGCGGTGGCGACCGGCGCCGATTCCGATCCGATCGTGTTCCCGGAACGGATGCCACCCGCCGACCGCCCCGACCTGGACGGTTATCTCGCCGTCACCACCGGCACCGCGCTCGCGCTACGCGGCGAACTCGCCCGAGGTGAGGAACGGCTACGGATCGCCCTGAGCCGCACCCGGTCCCGCTGCCATCCCCGGCTGCGATTGATCGCGGTGACCCGGCTCGCCGTCACCGCCGGCCTGGCCGGATCGATCACGACGATGCGGCAGCGGGCCGAACGGGCCTGCGCCATCGCCCGCGATCACGATCTGCTGGATCTGCCGGAAACCGTGCACGCCACCGCACTCGAGGCGTATGGCGCCTACCTGCAGGGCTCGGACCCGCACCCCGAGCAGATCCGGGTGCTGTGCGCGGAACATATCCGCCGCGACGGCACCCCCGGCCCGGTGGCAGGCCGGTTACCGCATGTGGTCGGCAACCTGCTCGACTGCCAGTGCGGCGACGACCCGGGCGCCACCGACCGGCTGCGCCGCAGTATCGGCCGGCTGCTCGATGCCGACCCCGCCCCGGTGCTCGGCGGTGGTCTGGTGAGTGCCGCGGTGTGGGCGCTGCTGGGCGCGGGCGATACCGCGGCCGCACGGCAGCTGACCGAACGCGCGCGGGCAGTGCTCGGGCATATCCCCGATACCGTCCTGTCCACGGCGGCGCTGACCTCCGTCGCGGGTAACCACCAGACTGTCCTCGGCCAGGTGGAGCCGGTACTCGCGGCGACCTCCGGCGCCCATCCCGTCGCCCGGCTCACCGGCTGGCTGTTGCACGCCCGCGCTCACCGCGCGCTGGGCAATGACTCCAAAACCCGGGAGGCCGTGGACAACGCCCTCCGGATCGGCGCCACCCATCGGGTGGCCCGGCCGTTCTTCGACGTTCCCGGCACGGTCGAACTGCTCGACTACTACGCCGGATGTTTCGGGCACTGCAGCGACTTCGCCGACAGTATCCGGGCAGGTCACCGGCCGCAGCGCCGGGTCCAGCATCCACCGCTCACGGCGACCGAGCTGCGGATTCTGCAACAGCTGCCGTCGGGTCGTACGACCCAGCACATCGCCGACGATCTCAGCGTCTCCATCAATACGGTCAAAACACATCTGCGCGGTATCTACGCCAAACTCGGTACCCGCTCCCGGATGGAAACGCTGTACGAAGCGCGGCGCAGCGGATTGCTCTGACCCCGGCGGAGCCGTTTCACCCGCTCCGGACGATGTGCGGCGGTGACGCCGTGGGACACACTTCATCCCGACGCGGCGACACCTGCCGTCGCGACCGGTCCGGAACGAGGCAGGAGACGGCGATGCGATACCAGTTCACCATCGACGGCGAACTCTCCGAACGTGCGCTTGCCGCGTTTCCCGAACTCACCGGCGATCACACCCACGGCACCACCGTGTTGTCGGGTCCGATCACGGATCAGACGGGTATCCGCGGAATCCTGGCCCGTATCGACAACTTGGGGCTCTCCGTGATCGAGATGCGCCGGTTGCCCGAGTGAGTGTGGCGTGCGGCGTGTGCGCACGCCGGCGGGGGCCGGTGCCCCGATCACGCTGACGACGGACGCGGCAGTCGCACCCGTGGTGCCGGTAACACGGCCGAGCCCGACGCGACGCGAACGTGCCGGCGGTCGCGGCCGGGGCACGCCCGTCGCGGTCCGGCGTGCGGAAGCAGTTCCGGTGGTCCCGTTGAGGCAGCCCCAGGACGACGGGGCACTCACGGCGACACGGAGACCGCGGTGTCCACCCGCGCCTCGCCGGGCTAGCCGCGGCCGGTGACCCACTGGCCGGCGGCGACATCGGACCAACGGGATGCGTGGCACCCCCTCGCGGTGCGAGCCGAAGACCGCGGCGGTCGACACCGTTGCGGTTGTAGCCACCCCGCCCCGGCACGAGACGACTTTCTGTGGAAGGCATCAATAGGAATGTGCTTGTTCGGACCAGCGCGGGTCGAGCCGGTTCGCCGAGCTACGCGGGAACGAGATGCGCCCGGGGTCGCCGTCGGAGGTGTAGCGGCGTTCCGGTTCGGCCGCGAGCAGGTCCAGCCAATAGCCGGAGTCGAACGGGACCGCGCCCAGTCCGGACCGGATCCGTGGCACCGCAGCAGGGTCCACCGGGCCGAACGGCGACGGCGCGGGGTTCGCGCCGACCAGCATCGCGGCAGCGAATCGATAGGGCGTACCGTCCGAGGTCCCGGCGAGCGCGAGAGCGGGGTCGACCGGGGCACTGCCCAGTGGCAGCGCCATCGTATGTACCGCTGTCCCGGGCGCCGCGGCGGTGATCGCCCGGACATTCTGGGCCAGCTCGCGCTGCACACCGGCGGCATCGAGACCGGCGAGATCGGGATGGTTCGCGGTATGCGCGCCGATCTCGTAACCGTGCTCGGCCAGCCAGGGCAGGGCGCGTGGATCGGCTTCGAACGGGTTGTTGTTGACGTAGAACGTCGCGCGGGCCGGGAAATCGGGGTGGTCGGCGGCGAAACCCTCCAGCACCCCGACCGCGCAGTCCGCGGTGGGAACGCCTTCGGCGGTGAACCGGAGCTGGCTGCCGGTGGAATCGTCGAAAGTGAGCACCACCGGATGCGTTCCGGCCGGAATATCGATATCCCCGGCAATGTACTGGGCGGCGGTGATCGGGCGGTAGTCCTCGCGATACAGCCGGTCCAGCTCCGCCCGGAACTCGGCCGGACTCTGATCGTATTCACCGGCCGGGTCCGCGGTTACCTGGTGGTACATGAGAATCGGTACCTCGCCCAGCTCGTCGGCACCCACGGCGGCCGGGTCCGGTGGCGCCGGCGGCGGGGGTTTCGCGGAAGTACTCGCCGGCGTATCCGCCGAGGCGGGCTCACTCGCCTCACAGGCTGTGGCCGCAGCGCAGATCAGCACCGCCGCGACCACCCGAACATATCTCCCCGGGTACCGCACCATCGCCCGGATATTACGTGCCGGCAACGATTTACGGTTCATCTCCGCGAAACAGATCGGCACTGCGACGGACTCGCCATAGTGGGCGGGAAGCTGTTCGCGGAAGTTGGTGTGTTGTGCTCGTGCGGGACCGGGCGGTCGACCGAAAACGGTTGGCAGTCCTCGTATTCGGTGTTGTTGTGATCGTAGTGCTGGTATTCGCCGGGATCGGGGCCGGCCGTTCACCGGCCCCCGATCTTGCGCTGACCGGTCTCCCTGCCGGGCCCGTCGGCGCCGCAACGCTGACGGACCTGACGCTTCGTGTGGATGCCTCCGGGCACGACCCGCATACCGTCGAGCTCATGATGGACGGTTCCCCTGTCACCGGCCGGGTGGACGGCGACGCCGTCGTCTACGAACCCGACGGACTGTCCGACGGAGAGCACACCTTCACCGCCGAGATACCGCCCGGCGGGGTGGCCGGTCTGCTGCGCGACGGCCCCGGTGCCGAGGCGACCTTCACCGTGGACACCACTGCCCCGGAATTGGCGGTGACGCCACCGGAGAGCGTCTCCTCCTACCGCGAACCGGTCACCGTCCGCGGACGGGCACCCGACGCGGAAAAGATCATGATCGGTGCGCATACGGTCATCCCCGGGCCCGACGGCAGTTTCCTGAGCGAACTGCCGCACAGCCCCACCGGGTCGGAGGTGGTCGCCGTGGATGCGGCGGGTAACACCACCGCACAGCCGCTCACCACCGGTATCGATCTGCCACAGATGCGGGCCGTGCATGTCACCGCGCACGCCTGGTCGTACGGCCCGATGCGCGAAGCCATCCTGGATCTGGCCCGCCAGAAACGCATCGATACCGTGCAACTCGATATCAAGGACGAGGACGGGGTCGTCGGCTACGCCTCGAAAGTGCCACTGGCCCGCACGACCGGCGCCGCCCAACCGATCTACGAGGCGCGGGCGGCGCTGCGGCAGCTGCACGATATGGGAGTGCAGGTGGTCGGCCGGATCGTCGCGTTCCGCGATCCCACGCTCGCAGAATGGGCCTGGCACCACGGCCGCCCGGACTGGGTGGTTCAGAACCCGGCCCGGCAGCCGTACTCCAGCCACTACGGCGCGATTGCATTCACCAATTTCGCTCACCCCGACGTCCGCCGCTACAATATCGCGCTCGCGGTCGAAGCCGCCGAACTGGGCTTCGACGGGATCATGTACGACTATGTCCGCCGCCCCGACGGCAGGCTGTCGAGTATGCGCTTCCCGGGGCTGGAGGGGCCCGCCACCGAAGCCGTCGCCGGGTTCCTGGCGCAGAGCCGCGATCCGGTGCACGCGGCCGGCGCCCATCAGAGCGCCGCGGTCTACGGGATCGCCGCCACCCGGCCCGACCAGATCGCGCAGGACATCCGGTTGATCGCACCGCAGGTGGATTACGTCGCGCCGATGATCTACCCCTCGCACTGGGGTCCGGGCGAATACGGCGTGGCGAATCCGAACGGGCAGCCGTTCGATATCGTCGCCGCCTCCCTGCGTGACTTCCAGACCGTGACCAAAGGCACGGGGGCGACGGTGATCCCCTGGCTGCAGGATTTCAGTCTGGGCGTGGACTACGGAGATGCCCAGGTCAGAGCCCAGATCGATGCGACCTATAAAGCCGGGATAGACAGTTTCTTCCTATGGAGTCCCAGCGTGGAATATCACGGCGGCGCACTCGACCCGAAGTGATCGCGTAACGCCGCGCACGCCCGCCGCGACGTCTCCGGTGACGTAACGGCCCGTCGGGGGGCCAGTCCGTCCATTTATCAGTTCTGGAATGGAGCACGGGACATGGCTTTCCGAAGTAGCTGGATTCTGCGATCATCCCGCGGGTTCACCCGACGATCCCGCGGCTGGTTCACCCGGCACCGCATCGCCGCGGCGATCGCCGCGCCCGCCGCCCTGGGCGTGGTGGCCGCGGTGGGCGCCACCTATTCGATGACCGCGCCCTCGCAGCAGGCGGATACGCAGCTGAAGGCGTCGGTTACCGAATGCCACGATATGGTCACCATCTCGGTCGCGGGCCGTGGTGACACACCACGCGAAGGCACGACGAAACTGCTGGTCGACGCGCACGGCAACCCGCTGCCCGCGGCACTGTCCGGCGATCACCGCAGCGAATGGGTGGACCCGGTGGTCAACGCCCCGGCCGACGATGTGGACCCCGGCTCCTACGCCGCGGTGTATATCGCCTACCCGGCGGACATGGCCACCTATGAGGATGCGGTCACCTCCGGGGTCACCAATACCCAGCAGGTGATGCGTGAGATCTCGCAGGCCTGCCCGGACACCCGGTTCGCCATCGTCGGCTACAGCGAAGGCGCCGATGTGGTGCGCCGGGTCGCCATGGAGATCGGGCATCAGGAACAGCAGGACGGCGGTTACGCGATCGTCGACCCGGACAAGGTCACCGGCGTGGTCATCCTTGCCGATTCCGGCCGTGCCGCGGGCGACGGCCCGTTCCCGGGCGCCGAGAACCCGCACGGTAACCCGGACGGATTCGACCAGGCCTATCAGAACGGGAAGAATCCGGTCCCGGGTCAGGGAGCGCTCCCGGATACCGGCGGTGATTTCGGTTCGCTGAACGGGAAAATCGCCTCGTTCTGCTCCGACGGCGACCTCACCTGCGCGGCACCGGAGAACATCGCCCTGCTGCAGCTGGTGGTCAACGTGGCGCGACAGATGAACGTCGACGCTCTCGAACGCGACGGGCTCACCCCGGCCACCGGGCAGGATGTCGCGGTCGTCCTGAGCCGGGTCGCGCTGCTGGCCCTCGCCGATATCGAGTCGCAGCCGAACTGGATGGCCGGCGACGAAACCTTCCTCGAGGTGCTGCTGCGGGTGTCCGAACCGGGCTACGAACCCGGCGCCACTCCCCCGGCCGGCGACCGGCCCGCCGATTCCATCTCGACCGGCGAGATGGCGCCACTGGCCTATCTGCCGCAGAAGGTGCTCAACGAGATCATCGGGCTGATCGTGACCAATCAGAACACCATCCCCGTGATCTTGTCCGACCCCTACAACCTGACACTGGGCCCGAACGCCACCGGCCACCACTTCGACTATTGGCGCGACGCCGACCCGGCCAACGGCAAACCGCTCACTTCCGCCGAATACGCGGCAGCCTGGCTCACCCACCTGGCGAAACAAGCCCAGGCGGGCGAACCGGTGGACACGAAGTCCACCCCGACACCCGAAGACCTCGACGAGGCGTACCGGGCAGCGGCGGCGACCGATACCGGCGAGCCGACCGCAACCCCGTCAGCGGCACCGACAACGACCACCGGTACCACAGCACCGACGACCATCGGCACCCCGGCCACCCCCGGCACCGCGACCACGACGACCACACCACCAGCCGGCGAGCCGACCACCGTGCCGCCCTCGCCGGCAACGGAGCCGCCGAATTCGGGAACGGTGCCCCCGAGCTCCACACCGGCAACGGAGGTCGCCCCTGCGCCGTCCACTACGACCGCGCCTCGGACCACCGAACCCACCACCACAGAAACACCCGCGCCGCAGTCGGGTGAGTCGGTCGCGCAAACCACGCGCTGAGCGATCGGACGAATTCGGGCAAGCCATCCGGGAGGCCGGGGCAACCGGTCCCGGCCTCCCGGATCAGCGCCGACCCGCTGGGCCGGCACTGATCCGGTCAGCAGTCGCGTCGGTTCGCGAAACCGGCCCTCGGGCGCTCCGGCTGCGTCTGCCCGCGTTGATCGCTGCCGTACGACCCCGGCCCAGAAGCTTCGGAACTTCACGCCCAGAGGTGGGCTTTGTGGAGGTGTAATGGAACTCGGCAAGGGCGCGAACATGCCGATCGACGCCGCGGAAATCCTGGTCACGGTATCCGCCACCGCATCCGTGGATATCGCGGCGCTGCTGCTGCTCACCGCCGCCGGAAAGGTCCGAACCGGCGACGATTTCGTCTTCTACAACCGACCCACGGCACCAGGTGTCGTGACGCGCCCACCGGATGCGATTCGCATCGCGCCGGGCGCAGTTCCCGCCGAGATCGACAAGATCGTGATCACCACCGGTCTCGACGGCACCGGACCCGCGAACTGGGGTCGGGCCGATCCCCTCCGGATCCCGGTAAACGCTACATCCCGTCGAGTCGCTGATCCGTTTTCCGAGGTCCTCGCCGGAATCGCCGAGAAGTGCGTTCCCCGCCACAGGGCCCCGTCCGCGAAGATACCTGTATGACCGTCACCGCACAGGACCTCACCTACCTCCGCCGCTGCATCGACCTCGCCCGCGAAGCATTGGACGCCGGCGACGAACCCTTCGGCTCCGTCCTGGTGTCCGCGGACGGCACCGTACTGTTCGAGGACCGCAACCGGGTGAAAGACGGCGACCCCACCCAGCACCCGGAATTCGCGATCTCCCGATGGGCCGCCGCGCATCTGAACCCGCGAGAACGCGCCGCCGCCACCGTCTACACCTCCGGGGAGCACTGCCCGATGTGCTCCGCCGCCCACGGCTGGGTCGGGTTGGGGCGCATCGTCTACGTCACTTCCGGCAATCAGCTCAGGGGCCGGCTGCGCGAATGGGGTGTCCCCGCGGCACCGGTCGCCTCGCTGCCGATCGGCGAGATCGTCCCGGGCGCGGTCACCGACGGACCGGTCGACGAGCTCACCCAGGAAGTCGAAGACCTCTACCGCGCCTGCTTCGGCCGAGAAGGCAACGCGCGATGATCCCCATCGGATAAGCCCACGGGATGCGCGATCGCCCGAGTAACCGGGGATCGGCCGGCGCTGCGGTCGTTGCTCCGAAGGCGGTTCCGCGTTCCGTCAGATCTCCTGAACCCCAGGTCAGGATCAATGCAGCCGACGACCCCGCTCGTAGCATGAGGCCATGGTCATGCCAAGTGCCCACAGCGTTGAGCGTCCTGCTCTTCCCGAGTACATTACCTGGGAAGAATTGGAGAATCTGCCTGACGAGGTCGCCTCGCAGATCGAGCTGCGGGACGGGCGGGTCTGGTTACGGCGGGGGCCCGGCGAACATCAGACGGCTGTGCGGCGCCTGACGAACGACATCGAACCACTCGATCTACGCGAACTCATCGACGAGATCTACGCCGCCCACCGCGCGACGGCCCAGCGCGCGGGAATCGGTTTCACCGCCGAACACCCCCGGCCCCGCTACCTGTCGCAGCCGGCGACCACGCTCTGGGCCGGGGGCTGGCCAACCTGGTGTCCAATGCCATCGCGCATACACCGCCGGGCGGGAACGTCGTGATCACCGCTGGGCGCGACAACGGGCAGATCTGGACCCGTGTCGACGGTTCGGGTCCGGAAATCGCGGAGAACGACCTGCCACGGATCTTCGAGATCGCCTACCGCGGCACCGCGGTACGCTCACCTGTGGCCGACAACGGTGTGCCGACCGGCAGCGGGATGGGCCTGGCGATCGCAGCGGGCTCGGTGCGGGCGCACCGCGGCGCGATCACCGCCGCCGATCGAGAAGTCGGCTGCCGCTTCGAGATCCGTTTACCCGCCGGCACCGGATAGCGACGTGCCCAGCACATCTTCGCCGGCCTGGTCACCGCCGTCGCTTCCACGATGCACCGGCTACACCTTCGACGATGCCGCAGCCTACGGCAGGCACACCACTTTCGACACAGTCGTCGAGCCGGCGGCGTCATACTTTCGTCACTGCTTTCGGCCCGCTGACCCAGCGATCGAAGCCTAGCGTTGTATTCCGAAGGTCGTGGCCGGCCGGGCGCACGCCGCCATCGAAGCGCGCACCGCACTCGGCCGCACCCTGCTGCACATCGGCTGACCGGCCGCCTACACCGAGGTCGCGCCGACGGCCTCGGTGTAGCGGCGGCGCAGCTGCGCGACCTCGTCCGGGTCGGGCATATCGATCGGCCGGCCGTCGAGCGAATCCACGAGTTCGTCGAGGCATACGTGGTAGCCGGTGGCGGTGCCGGAGATGCCGTGCGGGCCGGGCGTACCGAACCAGACCGTGCACACCAGCCGCGTCCCCGACTCCTCGGCGAACAGCTCGAACCGCAGATGTTCGTCGTCCCAGAGGAATTCGAAGAGGCACGGCGGCTCCCAGGCGAGGATCCGGCCCGGCAGTTCCGGGTCCTCGAGGTCGACCTCCATCTCGGTCAGTTCCGCCGAGGCCTGTTCGACCGCCTCGGGCCAGAACCGGAACCGGATCTCTGCCCCGGCGCGGCGTTCGCCGAGGATATCGGCCGGGAACCAGTGCCGGAGATGGCCGGATTCGGTGATCGCCCGCCATACCTTGGCCGGCGGATGCGCCAGGATGCGTTCGTAGCGGGTGCCCACACGGTCGCCGTCGCGCAGGACCTCGCCGAGACGTTTCGTCACTCTGGGCATATCACTCCTCTGGTGCAGGTTCATATGGTCCGCGGAGACGGTGGCGAAGGCGCCGAGGTATCACGGCGTCATTCCGCGGGTTCGTCGGGCAGGGTGTCGAGATAGGTTTCGAGATCGTCGAGCCGGTCGGCCCAGATCTCACGGAACGGAGCCAGCCATGCCTCGATCTCCCGCAGGCGGCCGGGGTCGAGCGCATAATGCCGGCGCGGGCCGTCCACCCGGACCCGCACCAGCGCCGCCGCGTCGAGCATCTTCAGATGTTTGGACACGTTGGGTTGCGCGGTGCCCAGCGCGCCGACCAGATCACCGACGGTGCGCTCACCTTCGCGCAGCAGGTCGAGGATCCGCCGCCGCGTGGGATCGGCGAGAACCTCGAATACATCGCGTGCCACACCGCAATCATTCCCCTTTAGGAATATTCTTGTCAAGGAATATGATGCGGTCTGGGGCCGGTAACTGTCACGGAGCCGGGCCGAACCCGAGAGATGCTCAGGAAGCCGGGCCGCCGGATGCCCGGTCGACGGCCCGGCGTGCCCACGCCATGAATTCGTCCACCGCACCGGCGGGAAGTTCGAGCGCCGATTCACGAGGCCGTTCGAAACTTCGCAGCGCCTCCTCGATCAGTGGGCGAAACCTCGTCTCGGCAGCGGCGATCGACTGCCCGGCCGCCCGTTTGGAAATCCAGCCACCCGTTGTGCAGTAGTACACCGACCGGCAACCGTTCAGGACCCTGTTGTCCGCTAGATGCCCGGCGCCCGAAGCGTGCTCGCGCACCGACGCCGAAACGGCGGCGAGCAGGTCCGGACGCGCGGGCGCACTCAGCGCCTCCCGTATCGGGTGACCGGACAATGTCCGCCCACTCCGGTGCCCGATCGCCCGATCGATCACATACCAGAACCCCGGCGCCCCCACGGAACCGAAGTCCACGACGGCGGGTAGCAAGGGACCGGTATTCAGATTGAGCAGATACCCCGCTCCCGGTGCGCCCGAGGCGGCGAACCCGGCGTCGTACACGACCAGTTCCAGCCCGGCAGCAGGACAGCGCAATCCGGGGTGGGCCAGCGCATCGGCCAGCTCGTGCGCCGATCGCGCGGGCACCGCCGGATCGACCACAACCGTGATATCGATATCGCTGCGTCCGTGCCGGTAGTCACCCAAGGCAAGCGATCCCACCGCACCGACGCTCACCAGCCGGTCCCGGTAGATGGTTCGTACGCGTTCCACCAGCTCGGACAGGTAGCGGTCTACCTCCCCGGGCACGCCCTCGCCACCGGAACCCATCATCGCTCGCCGAGCAGGGACCGGCCGTTCGCCGAACCGGCACTACCGAACCCGATCACCATCCCCTCAGGCTAACCGGACCCGGCCCGCCGGTGGGGCCCGAGCGCCCGGCCGAGCGAATTCGCCGGCACGGGCCACGACGAACTCGCGCTATATCCCGTTGACATCGTGGCTTCAATGGACAGGTGAGTAACCTGATGGATGCTGTATGGGAGCGGGATCCCGCTGCCGTCGAATCGCTACTGAAGGACGGCGCGTCGCCCGAGGAGACGAACGAGGACGGAACCACACCGCTCTACCAGGCCGCGGTGAGCGGTTGCGCCGATCTGGTCCGCCTGCTGCTGATATACGGAGCCGACCCGAACCGGCCCAGCGAGCCTCCCGAAGAAGGCCTGCCCCTGTGCGCCGCTGCCTGCTGGAACCATATCGACGCCGTTTCCGCGCTAGTGGCCGCCGGAGCCGACCCCGATCTGCCCGAACCACCTCATCCGAAGCAGCACGGCCCGGGGACACCGCCGTTGTTGTGGGCGGCGGGCAACGGGCATCTCGAAACGGTGGAGTTGTTGCTCGCGGCAGGAGCCGACCCGAATATCGAGGGCACACCACTGACTCGCGCGGCCCGCCGCGGATGCTACGGAATAGTGCGGTCACTGCTGGCCCACGGCGCCGAACCCGCTCTCGCCGACTACGACGGGAACACCGCTGCGACGATCGCGGCCGACCTCGCGGGCGCCGATCTGGTGGCCGTACTCGCCGGACAGGCACGCGGGAACGAGTGCGAGTACACGGTAGAGCGCAGTCCCGGCGGAGACGGCACCGAACGGATCACGCTGCGGTACGAGAACGCCGACGGGGGCGGCTGGGAGGCGTCGATCCAGGACGGGCACGACGCGATCGCCGCACTGCTCGCAGACACGAACCGTTCCGGTCCGGGCGCGGCCTGAGCGGCGGCGCCGCTCGGGCCGACCGGTGCGACCGGGCTCGGTGCCCGGGTGGATCCGGTCGCCGGGTCGGGATCGTCACGATACGCGCGTCCCGGAGCCGGCGCTTACGTGCGGGGCGGTCAGCAGCACGACGCCACCGCTGCCGAAAGCAGCAGTCGACCGGATCGTGCACATCCGAGATCGGCGCATCCTCCGTTTCCGTAGCGCAGTGCCAGCCCGGCCATTTGGCCGAAAGTGCCGATCCAGAGGCAAGTCGCGGCCCTACAGTGAGAGGGACCACAGTAGGACGGGCATGGGCGTGAGCGAATGGGGCCCGCAGGCGGTGGTGGTGCGTCACGACGCAAGAGCCACCCTCGTGCTCGCGGGACAGGAGTAGGTATGAGCGGGGCACACCAGGTATCGGCGCTGGTGATCGGCGCCGGATTCGGCGGTATCGGGGTGGCGATCGAATTGCGGCGCCACGGGTTCGGCGATATCACCATTCTGGAGAAAGCGCAGGACCTCGGTGGAGTCTGGCGGGAAAACACGTATCCCGGGGCCGCCTGCGATGTGCCGTCACCGCTGTACTCCTACTCGTTCGAGCCGAAGCCGGATTGGCCGCAGCGCTACTCCGGGCAGGCCGCCATCCACGACTACCTGCGCGGGGTCGCGCGCCGGCACGATCTGCTCGACCGCATCGAGTTCGGCGTCGAGGTCACTTCGGCCGCGTTCGACGAGAAAACCGGCCGCTGGACCGTGCACACGGCCGACGGCGCCGACCGGACCGCCGATGTGCTGATCTCCGCTGTCGGACAGCTCTCCCGCCCGCAACTGCCGGATATTCCCGGCGTGCACAGCTTCAGCGGGCAGGCGTTCCATTCGGCACTGTGGGATCACACTATCGATCTCACCGGAAAACGCGTCGCCTGCATCGGCACCGGCGCGAGCGCGATCCAGTACGTACCGCAGATCCAGCCGCAGGTCGGCCACCTCACCCTGTTCCAGCGCACCGCCGCCTGGGTGCTGCCGAAATTCGATACCGACTATTCGCCGGTGCAGCATAAATTGTTCGCGCGTATTCCCGGAATGCTACTGCTGGAGCGTCTCGGCTGGTGGCTCACGGCCGAGGTCTCGTCGCTGGGCCTGGTCGAGCTGCCGATCATCAGCCGTCTCGTGGCGCGCATGGCGGAGCGGAATCTCCGCAAGAATGTCGACGATCCGGAATTGCGCGCGAAACTCACCCCCGACTACCCGATCGCCTGTAAACGCACCCTGTTCTCCAGCGATTACTATCCGGCGCTCACCCAGCCGAATGTCGAGGTGACCACCGCCGCCGTCACCGAGATCACCCCGCAGGGCGTACGCACCGGCGACGGCACCGAGCACGACGCCGATGTGATCATCTACGGCACCGGTTTCAAGGGGACCGAATTCCTGTGGCCGATGCGGATCAGCGGCCGTGGCGGCCGGGAACTGGCCGAGGCGTGGTCGGACGGGGCGCACGCCTATTACGGAATGACGGTGCCCGATTTTCCGAATTTCTTCATGGTGTACGGACCCAATACGAACCTCGGCGTCGGGTCGATCATCTATATGATCGAAACGCAGTCCCGCTATATCCGTCAGGCTCTGCAATTGCTCGCCGGTAAACCCGGCCATGTACTCGAGGTTCGCGCCGAGACCGAGCGCGCGTTCAACGACGCTCTGCAGAAACGCCTCGATCGCACACCGTGGAACTTCTGCTCCAGTTGGTATCGCAACGCGGCCGGAAAAATCACCAACAACTGGCCCGGTACGGTGACCAGCTACCGGCGCCGAGTGCGCCGGCTCGAACCCCAGGACTATCGCTTCACACCCGCCGCGTAATCCCTCGAGCCGCCGGCGTCAGGGATCCTTTTCACATGTGCTTCTCGTCTCTGGGCACCGCGGACCCGGCCTGCCAGGCTGGCTCGAGGGTCACGAGGAGGTGCCGGTGGTGGGAACACGATTGGACTGGGGATCGGTATTCGACAATGCCGCACGCGATGCGGGATTCGTCCTCGACGATTCCCAGCGCACCGCCGCCGGGCCGCTGGCCCGCCTCGGCGGCGAGTTGTCCGGGCGGGGCCGCATTTTCGGATCGCCACCGCGTGGTGTGTACGTCTGGGGGCCGGTGGGCCGCGGAAAGAGCTGGCTGGTCGACACCTTCTACGAAGCAGTGCCCGGACCGCGCACACGCCGTATCCATTTTCACGAGTTCTTCCGCGAGTTCCATTCCCGCTGCGCCGCCCACCGCCGCGAACCCGGCGCCGGGGAACGCGCGGTCCGGGACCTGCTCGGCGAGGCCCGGCTGGTCTGTTTCGACGAATTCCATGTGCACGACCCCGGTGACGCGACCATCCTCGCCAAGGTCGTGAGTGCTCTGTTCGCCCGCCGCATCACATTGGTCGCCACCTCGAACTATCCGCCGTCCGGCCTCCTGCCCAACCCGCTGTTCCATCATGTGATCGAACCGGTCGCTGCCGCCCTCACGGACGCCCTGGACATCGTCGAAGTGGCGGGCCCGCACGATTACCGGCGCACCGGACCGGCACCGTCCGCCGGGTTCGGCCTCGGCCGCTACCTCTGGCCCGGCGACCCCGAGCGGGTCGCGGCGGCCGGGCTGCGTATCCCGGCACCGTCCGAACACCGGCGGGTGGCCTTCGGTACCCGGACCGTCACCGCCCTGGCCGTACGCGGCACGGAGGTCTGGTTCGACTTCACGGACCTGTGCGACCGTCCGTTCTCCACCATCGACTACCTGCGGCTGACCGATCGGTACAGCCACTGGACCCTGTCCGGGCTTCCCGTCCTCACGACGGCCGGCCGCGATGCCGTACAGCGTTTCGCCAACCTGGTCGATGTCCTGTGCGACCGCCGGATACCGCTGAACCTCATCGCCGAGGCGCCCTTGGGCGAATGTCTGTCCGGCGACCGGCTACCCCCGGATATCCACCGCACCGCCAGCCGGCTGGCCCTGCTACCGGGAGCCGCCGGCACGGCGGCGGTGGCCGATCGGTAGTCGGGGAAGAGCCAGAGATCCTGCGCGGCCACGGCTCACAGATACGCCCCCAGCGAGCGCACCCGGGTGAGCGCATACCCGTCGCCGCTATCGGCGCCGAGCACCGGAATCTCCGCCTCCCCTGCTTCGGCCCGGCCGAGCCATTCGTCCAGCCGTTCCACGAAACCGCGCACGTCATCGGGGTCGAAGAGCTCATACAGGCTCAACCCGAACTCGTCGGACACCCATTTCTCGTACACCTGTCCGCGGACCCCGGTCGGGTCGCCGTCGGAGGGCCAGAACAAGCCCCCTTGCGCGAAATCGCGCGGTAGCTCGTCGAACGGCTCGAGATCATCCGGATGTAGCCATCCGAACTCCCCGCGCTCCTCGGCCGGCATCGCCTGGATCTGCTGGAAGGCCGCCATATCGGATACCCGGCTCTGACTGGGCCGGACCGCGTACACGTCGAGTCCCATGGCATGAGCCTATGTGGTTCTCCCCCCGGGTGCAGACTCTGCGCCGCCCACCCGGCACCGCGGGATCACCCGGATCCCCCCACCGCGCTCGTGGACGGCGGTAAGGTCGGCCTCCGCGGCGGGCGCATCCGTTCCAGGACCTACCCAGCGAGGGGTTTACCCGTGGCGACTCCCGGGGTAACCGGCCCGGAACCCCGTTTTTGAGAGGAATATTCTCTTGCGAAAGATCTTGCGACCGTTTGCTCTAGGCGCACTTGCCGCAACCGCCCTGCTCTCGGTCGCGGCGCCCGCGGGTGCCCAGGCGGCCGCCGATTTCCAGGACGCCCGCGTCGATATCGCACCCGGATGCGCCGGCACGGTTCGCAGTCAGGTAGCCGTCGCTCCGCTACCGACCGATGCCCCGGGCGTCGGGATTTCGGTGCTGTTCCGCGCAGATCGTCCGGACCCGTCGTGCACGCTGTCGGCGACGGTGTCCTGGCGTAATACGGCAACCGGTGCCACCGGGTCCGAGGAGGTCACTGTCTCGTCGGTCCCCGCCCCCGGCGGCTGGTTCCCGACCGACCACGGTTTCCAGCGGGCGCTGGCCGATACGGGCCCCGGTCCGGTGGTCGTCACGATGAGTACGAATCCGGGCGAGGTGAGCGTCACGGTCTGATCGATCGTGCAGCCGGGTGGGCACCTCCCCCCGGCTTCCGTCGCGAAAGCCCGGCCCGCCAGATATGCCGGACCGGGCTCAGATATCTGTCACACACTACGGCGACCGCCGCGCGGCACCTCCCGGAAAGGCACATTGTGGTCCGACCGGGCTTCCCTGGGCATGCCCAGCACACGCTCGCTGATCACATTGCGGGCCATTTCGGTGGTGCCGCCACCGATACAACTCACCTGCCGCATCAGGAAAACATCGCCGGCGTCGCCGAACTCCTCGTCCCACACCGCGTCACCCGCAACCTCGAATTCTATGGTGGCCCGGCGGGATTCGGCGATCCCACGGAACAGGCGCCCGATGGCCGCCGACTGCTCGGGGAGATGACCGGACACCATCCCGGTACCGAGCCGCCGCTGTAGCGCGCTGCCCACGACGTCGAGCATCCGGTCCTCACCGATGAGGTCGCGCACGCCCGGTTCGTCGACGGTCCCGGCCCGGCAGGCGATCTCCACCGGCGACCGGTCGGAGATGGCGGGTTTCGCGGGCACCGTGACGTAGGGCGATTCGGCCAGCAGCCGTTCGTGCGACATCCAGCGGATCCCGACGGTCCAGCCGCCGTCGACCTCGCCGATCCGGTCGGAATCGGGTACCCGCACATCGGTGAGGAATTCCTGGCAGAATTCCCGGGCACCGTTGAGCATCTCGATCTGATGCACCTCGATACCCGGTTGATGGATGGGCAGGATGAACACCGTGAGGCCGCGGTGTTTCGGCACGTCCCAGTTGGTACGGGCCAGGCACAGCGCCCAATCGGAATACCACGCACCGGTGGTCCAGATCTTGGCGCCGTTGAGCACCCAGTCGTCACCGTCGCGCACAGCGGTCGTCACCGCGCCCGCCACGTCGGAGCCGCCGGATGGTTCGGAGAGGAACTGCATCCAGATCTCGTCGCCGCGCAGCATCGCCGGAATATGCCGTCGTTTCTGCTCCTCGGTCCCGAAATCCAGCAGTACCGCCGCGCACGGCGACAGCGTGGGCACCTGGCATCGCGACGGATACTCGAACCCGGCCATTTCCTCGGTGAACGCCCGCTGATGGGCGGGGGTGAGCCCGCGGCCCCCGTATTCGACCGGGATGGCGATACCGGCGAACCCGGCGTCGTAGAGCTTGCGCTGCAATCGCCGGTCGTTGCCGACGGCCGCCAGCTCCTGCTCCCGCGGCACTTTTCGCAGCCCGGCGACGGCTTCGGGCCGGAACGGGCCCAGGTTGGCGCGGATCCATTCCCTGGCGCGCAGCCGGAAGCTCTCGACGTCCTCGCTCACGCTGTGCTCATCCGGCGCGAACGCCGGCGCCGCGCGGACAGTCTCCGCTGTCACCTCCGGGCCCGGCACACGCTGTCCGTCCTGTTCGATCAACCGGTCGGCAAGACTGCGGCGGTGTTCGGCCGGTGTGCCGTGCAACGTGCGGTTCACGGTGGCGCGGCGCAGGAACAAATGCAGATCGTGCTCGAAGGTCAAGCCGATCCCGCCGTGCAGCTGCACACAGTCCTGTAGCAGCTCGGGCCCGTAATGGCCGATGAACGCCTGCGCCACAGCCACCAGCTCACCCGCATCCGACCGGCGTTCATCGACCGCCGCGGCGGCGCTGTCGGCAATCGCATGCGCCGCCTCGAGCCACGATTTCAGATCGGCCACCCGATGTTTGAGCGCCTGATACGACGCCAGCGGCCGCCCGAACGAATACCGGTCCGCCATCCAATCCAGCACCATCTCGAAACCGGTCTGCATCGCCCCGACGGTTTCCGCGCACTGCACGGCAATCGCGACCTGCGACTGCCACACCACCTGCTGTTCCGCCGTCCCGGACTCGCCCACCAGCGCACTCCGGGGCACCCGGACATTGTCGAACGTCACCGCGGAGAAACGGCGGGTGAGGTCGGGCGAGCGCAGCGGGGTGACGGTGACCCCCGTACTCCCCACCGGAACCAGAACCTGGCCGACCGCACCATCACACCGCCCGGTGACCAGCAGGTGACTCGCCATCCCGGCGGACTCGACAGGTTGTTTGCGGCCGTTGAGTACCAGATCGGTTCCGTCGACACGTATTTCGAGTTCGGCCCCGTGCCGCCATGCAGGTTCTGCATGACACCAGGACGCGAGGGACTCCCCGGACAGCAGTTCTGCCAGCACCTCCGGATGCGCCCCGCTCTCGGCCAGTGCGGCGGCCACGATATTCGCCGACGCCAACGGTCCCGGTGCGGCATGCCGCCCGAACTCGTAGGCGACCAGCGTCAGGTCGACAACCGGCCGGCCGCTGATCGATCCACCACCGGCCTCCTCCCCCACCAGCAGCGACGTCCACCCGAGTTCGGCCCCACCCCGCCAATAACCGGCCGCGAACCCGTCCTCGTCGTGCCGCAGCCCGCGCAGCCGATCCCGCGGCACCCTGGCAGCCAGGTACTTCCCGGTGGTCGAGCGGAAGAACTCCTGCTCGTCGGAGATATCGAACAGCATGGGTCGGCTCGCTTCTCTATCGGCCGGAAGCCGGATCACACCGACGCGTCGACGCCGGAAACATTACTTCCTTATTTGATAATGTCACTCTCTACTTAGTCAAACTAGACTTCCTGGGCGTCGTCGGCGAGGCACCTCGCCCGCGACCGGAGTCAGCGTTTGATCACGAGTTCGAGACCGCCGCGGAACGGCAGAGTTTGCGTGAGCAGGCCGTTGCTCGGGTCTTCGATGAATTCGAAGGCATCGCGATAGCTTTCGGGATGATTCTCTGTGTTGTCGATCAGGATCATCCCGCCCGGACGCAGTTCCGGTGTGATCAGCTCGAGTGCCGGTCGCGCCATGACCGGCCAGACGTCGATCAACGCCAGGTCGACCGGTGCGTCCAAGTTCACGAGCGTTTCCCGGAGGTCTCCCGGACGCAGGTCGATATAGGCTCCCAGTCCCGCTCGGCGGAAGTTGTCTGCGGCGGCCGCAATTTTGCCGGGTTCGGTCTCGGTGCCGATCACCACGCCGGTACCCCCCTCGGCTTCGGCGACCAGCCGGACAGCCTGGGCGAGGTAGAGCGTGGAAACCCCATAGGACGTCCCGACCTCCACCACCCGGCGCGCCCGCAGCGCCAGGCACAGCCGGTGGCACAGCAGCGCTTTGTCGTGTTCGAGGGCTACGAGCTTATCGGCGAGGAACTCGTTGGCTGCGGCATCGAGTTCGCCGAGGTCGGCGGCGTTTCCGCGGTCGGCGCGATCGGCGAAGTAGGTGGTGATCCCGGTGATCTGATCCGAGCTTCGCTGGTGCAGCTCGGCGACGAACCGGTCGAGTTCAGGGTTCTGCAGGGGGCTGGAATTCATTGTGAGCCTTTCGGTCGCGCGGTTCGGCACCACCACAGGCGGCGGCACTTCAGTGTCCGAGCCACACTTCTTGATGTCAACAGGTTGTGAACGTCAATGGATGCGGGTAGTGTCCGGCCGATGTCCGAACCGCTCCCACCGGGCCGTCGGCGCCGCAGCCCGCGCACCCGCGCCGGACGCGCAACACTGACTGCCGATTCCATTGCCGCCACCATGCTCGAGCTGGCCGGCCGCCGCGGATTCCGAGCGGTGACGATGCAGGATCTCGCCGGTCACCTCGGTGTCACCGTGCGGGCGCTGTACCGGCACGTCCAGGACCGGGCAGAGGTCGTGGACCGGGCCGTCCAGCTGTGGCTGTCGCAATGGCCCGACCCCGAACTCGACCCGGCGACCTGGCAGGTGAGCCTGCGGGAATTCCTCCGGCTGCATCGCAGCATCGCGCGCCGCCATCCCCGCGCGCTGCTGGTTTCACTGGACGAGCAGATCGGCGATACACGCGTGCCCGCCCGGCGGCTCACCGCCCCGGAGGGGTTCCTGCAGTTCCTGACCGATATCGGGGTCGGACTCGACGATGCCCTGCTCGTGCACGCGGATGTGATGATCAGGATCTACGGTTTCGTACTGCTGGTCGATCACCGGGCGGACGCAGGCGCGCCGGTGCACGAGCAATATCCGGCCCCCCAGGCCTGGCTCGACCATCACAGCGACCTCGAACTCCCCCTGCTGCGGCGCGCGGCCGCGGATACCGGATTCGAGGCCGACATCCTCTTCGAACACATGGTCACCGAGGTGACCCATACGATCGAACGCCTGATCACTCCGGCTGGACGCGAGACCGGCTGATTCCGGTCGGCGGCAGATATACCGGCCCCCGGAAACGGCCGCATGTGGACGTACCCGTCGCCAGGAGGGGACCGCGGGCGGGAATCGGCGTCCATGCCCGACCACCTCCCCCGATGGCGTTCCTGGACACTGGATCGAGTACGCCAACGGATCATCCAGGAAAGGCTTCTCCCACAACCGTTCTCGAAGCGAGAAGGCCGTTACGGCTATGGTGGCGACATCACCAGCGAAGGGAGGGGTGGGCTCGATGCTCGTCATCGCCGACAAGCTCAGGTCCGGGGCGGAGAAGCGGGTCGTGTCCTGGCTGCGGAAATGGCAGGACGATTACCGGGTTCCCGGTGTGGCGATCGCGAACTGTTTCGTTTCCGGGCAGGAAGTCGATCTGGTGATCGTCACCCCGCACACCACCGTCGTCTGCGAGATCAAGGGATTGAATCCGGGGGTCACCAGCGGTGTCCTGCATTGCACCACCAACAGCCGATGGAAAGTCTCGGGGTTCGACGGTGACCCGGTCGGCGTGCGCCAGAACGACACCACCCCCTACGACCAGGTCCGGGACGGCGTTTTCAAGGTGAAGAACGCGGCCGCGCGGGCCGGCGGGCCCGCGTTCGTCACCGGTCTGGTGATCGTGGTCCCGCCGCGCGGATCGAATCTGCGACTCGACAAGAGGTCGGCGCCGCAAGGCTGCGATGTATTGCTGTGCAATACCCAGAACCCGCTGCGCGCCTGGTTCCATCGCGCCCATCACCGCGCCGCTGTCGTATGGACCGCGGAACAGGCATACGCCCTGCTGGAGGCGTTGGAGCACGGCGACAGTACCAGCGTCGCCGAGCTGGCCGCGGAAGGGTTTCCGATGGAAGCGCCCCTGCAACCGGCAGCACCGCTCAGTACGCCCCTTTCAGAACCGGCAGCGCCGATCACCACACCACCGGGCGCAGCACCGCCGAAACCCGGAATTCCCACCCCGCCACCGATTTCCCGACCCCCACTCCCGCCGCCGGTTTCCCGTCCGGAGACCCCAAGTCCGGCCCCTGCGCAACCTCCGCCACCACCCCAGCACGAGAGCCCGGTACCGGAACCCGCCGAACCGAGCCCGGCCCCGCCGGCTCCGGCAGCATCACCGCCCCTCGCCCCCGAAGCTGTCCACGACCGCCGTCGCCGCCGTGCCCAAACCGCCGCGGCCTTCGCGGCGATCGGCGTCCTGGCCGCCGGAATCTGGCTGGTGGCCCAGCTCGGCAACGGCCGCACCGAACCGCGGGAGACCACCGGTCACCACCAGAACGGCGCGGTTACCGAGCAGACCACCGCGCCACCTCCACCGCGGCTCGCGCCGGAGACGAAAACCCCTTCGCCGCCGACCGCCTGTTTCCCGTTCCAGCCGAACTGCTGACCTCTCCACACCCATCTCGCCTGGGGCGCGGCAGCCCGACTCGAACAGACCCGGTGCGGCTGCGCGAAGAACCGGAGCTGGCCGCCGCCGTGGTCGCCGGGACGCTACGTTTCGACGGGCCGGCGCAAGTACTGTTGCGGGTCATGGAAGCCACCGCGGCCATCGAGGAAATTGCCCGCCGAATACCCGCATCGGCACCGGCAGGAGCACCTCGGCGCATCGCAAGCCCTGTTCTGCGGGGCCTGCGCAGCCAACCGGTCACCCTCGGCGCCTCCGCCACATCTGCGGCCTGATCCCGGCCGGCATCATCAGCGGCCAAGCGACCTACCGGCAACCACCCGCGCTCGAAACCATGCGTCCACCGCCTGCGCTCATTTGCCTTCTTTCCGGCGCACGATTTCGGTGATCCAGATCGGCGCGAACGGCGATGTGCAGTTCGGGGGCGTCGGATAGTCCTTCAGGACCTCCAGGCGTTCGCCGATCTCGAGGGCGCGGGCGCGGTACTCGGCATGGTCGATTCCGATCTGGGCCAGGCAGTTGTTCATCGCCCACTGCAGGCGGTCCGGGGCAGCCTTCATCTCCGACTCGATGGCGTTCAGCAGGCCGGGCAGGTCGAGGCCCTCGGGTTTCTTCGCCACCCGTTCGGTGGTCAGGGCCCAGCCTGCGCTCGCCACCACCGGGTCGGGGTCGGCGAACCAGGCCACCCGGAGTTCCTCCGCGTGCGGATTTTTCTTCACCACGTAGTTGACCAGCCAGTCCTGGACCTTCGGAGTGGTGCCCTGGCGCAACATGGTGTCCAGTTCGGTACGGTCGAATACCTTCGGGCGGCAGATCAGCAGCGCCAGCAGTCGCGCCGCGCCGTCCCCGGTGTTCCAGAGTTCCAGGGCGAGGTCCTGCTGGGTTTTCAGCTGTTTCGCGAGCGCGCGCAGCTTGGTGAGGTTGACCCCGTGGTCGTCGCCGCGTTTCTCGTTCACCGCGCGGATCTTCGGATCTTCGAGCGCGGCCAGTTCGGCCAGCACCTCGGTCACGGTTGCCGGGTTCGTCGCCGCCTGGGACACCTCGACCTCCTATCCCGAATGTCTGCGACTCAGCCTACGACGAGGTCGCGGGCCGGCGGCCCGCGGTCGCTACCGTTCCCCGGCATCACCCGAACAACTCGCCGAAGCGTAGGGACCGCTGGAGGTCTGTTCGGTCATCACCCGGCCACCGATCAGGATGCGGCAGGTGATATCACCGCCTGCGGGACCGTTGGCGGCGGTCATGGACACGATCCGGTCCCAGCTGCGGACGGGTACGACTTTGCTCCAGGGTAGCGAGACCCCCGTTTCCTGTGCCATACCCTGATCCTGGCCCAGGTAGGTGACCGCGGCCTCGGAGCCGGTGCCCCGGACCTCGTAGGTCACGGTGATCTCGCTACCGGCGCGCTCGTCTGCCTCGTTCCCGAAAACTGCGAATCCGGCGGTGACCAGGAGGACGACCATCAATGCGAACCCTCCGGCGATCCACGGCCATCTCGCCTTCTGCTGAGACGGACGGTATTCCGGCGAAGGCATACCGGCGGGCGGGTGCTCCTGCCGATATCCCTGCGGCTCACCGGAATACTGCGGCTGATCGCCGGAAGGGTAGGACAATGTGCCTCCTCTGCTCGGGGCGCCACCAGGCGCCATTAGGAGGTAGATCACATTTTCATTCCGTGATGTTACACCGCTATTTATCCAGTTCATAGCCATAACGGTGCCCGGGCCGGATCGGTCATCGGTTCGGCGGACCGCGCTCCCGGGCGAAGACCACCGATCGATCGCGGCCCATCGGGTGCGGCCGGGCCGTGGACCTGTGCGCGTCCGGATGGGAAGCTCATAGACAACCGCGTGCCGATTCCCGAGGACGGTGAGTCATGGTGGACAGAGCGAACGGGGCGCCACGGCCGGTGGATATCCGGAATGTGGTGCTGGTCGGGGGTAGTGGAGCCGGAAAAACGACCCTGGTCGACGCGTTGGCGCTGGCGTCCGGGGCGGTGAACCGGGCAGGGCGCGTCGAAGACGGCACCTCGCTGTCGGATTACGACGAGATCGAGCAGCGGCGGCATCGCTCGGTGCAGCTGTCGGTGGTACCGGTGCGATGGGGCGGGGTGAAGGTGAACCTCATCGATACGCCGGGGTACGCGGATTTCGTGGGAGAACTCCGCGCCGGTCTGCGAGCCGCCGACGCCGCTCTTTTCGTGGTGTCGGCCGCCGACGGCGTCGAGGGGGTCGGCGGGGTGTCGCGGGCGCTGTGGGAGGAATGCGCGAGCGTCGGGATGCCGCGGGCCATCGTGCTGACGCACCTGGATACGGCACGCGCCGATTTCGACGAGATGACACAGACCTGCCAGGCGCTGCTCGGCGGAAGTTCGACCGAGAACGTCCTGCCGTTACATCTCCCGGTGTACGGTCCCGCCGCCGCGGACGGGCACCGGCCGGCCACCGGGCTGGTGGAACTGCTGGAACAGCGGGTGGCCGATTATTCGACCGGTGAACGACGATGGGTCCCGGATTCGCCGGACGATATGGCGATCGTCGAACACGCCCGGGAGCGGCTGATCGAGGGCATCATCGCCGAAAGCGAGGACGAAACCCTCATGGACCGCTACCTCGCCGGGGAGGCCGTGGAACTCAGCACCTTGGTCGGCGATCTCGAACGCGCGGTGGCGCGCGGCAGTTTCCACCCGGTGTTGTTCGCGGCCCCGGCCGCGGGCGAGGGCCGGCAGGGCCTGGGCACCGTCGAACTGCTCGACCTGGTGACCGCGGGTTTTCCCACCCCGAGCGAGCATCCGGTGTCGGCCGTTCACTTGGCGGACGGGTCGAAACCGGTCGCGTTGCGCTGCGATCCGGGCGCGGAGCTGGCGGCCGAGGTCATCCGTACCTCCTCCGAACCGTACGTCGGCCGGATATCCCTGGTCCGGGTGTTCTCCGGAACCTTGCACGCCGACGATACCGTGCATATCTGCGGGCACGGCCCGGTCGCCGACCACGACGCCGAGGAACGCGTCGGCGGCGTGACCGCACCGTTCGGGCGGGACCAGCGCCCGCTCGACGAAGCCGTCGCCGGGGATATCGCCTACGTGTCCAAACTCGGTCACGCCGAAACCGGCGATACCCTCTCGGGCACCGGTGCGCCCCTGCTGATCGAACCGTGGCGGATGCCGGATCCGCTCCTGCCCACGGCCGTCCGCGCGCACAGCAAAGCCGACGAGGACAAGCTCTCGCAGAGCCTGGCCCGGCTGGTTGCGGAGGACCCGGCGCTGCGGGTGGAGAACAACGAACGCACCGGACAGCTGGTGCTGTGGTCCCTCGGCGAAGCGCAGCGCGACGTCGCACTGGAACGGTTGCGCAGCCGGTTCGGGGTCTCGGTGGATATCGAGGAGTACCGGGTCGCGCTGCGGGAGACGTTCGCGGGCAAGGCCACCGGGCGCGGGCGCCATGTCAAACAATCCGGCGGGCACGGACAATACGCGGTCTGCGATATCGAAGTGGAGCCGGCACCGGAAGGGTCGGGGATCGAGTTCGTGGACAAGGTGATCGGCGGGGCGGTACCGCGGCAGTTCATCGGTTCGGTGGAGAAGGGGGTGCGGGCGCAGGCGGCGCGGGGTGTGACCGCCGGATATCCGCTGGTCGATGTGCGCGTCACCTTGGTCGACGGTAAGGCGCATTCGGTCGACTCTTCCGATGCGGCGTTCCAGACCGCCGGGGCGCTGGCGCTGCGTGATGCGGCCGCCCAGGGCAGGATCGACCTGCTCGAACCCATCGCACAGGTGGATGTCCGCGTTCCCGACGAGCATCTCGGTGCGGCGCTGAGCGATCTGTCCGTCCGCCGCGCCCGCATCCTGGGTACCGAACCGGCCGAGCCGGGGCGAACGCTGATCCGCGCGGAGGTACCGGAGTCCGAACTCGCCCGCTATGCGGTCGACCTTCGTTCACTCACCCACGGCATCGCCCACTTCACTCGGGAGTACCTGCGGCACGACCGCTTACCCGCCCAACTTGCGGACAAGGCCCGCGCCGGAGCGCCGGTGGGATCCGGCTGAAGGGGAAGCAGCGACCAAGCGGGAACCGGCCGGGCTCGAACCGGTGGCGCGGTGGGCCGTCGAGGTCTGAGATGCTCATGCAGCGCAGTCGGCCGGTGAGTCAACGGGCAGGCGCGGGACAACTGCACTCTGCTCGACGATCTCCCGGCGGCTGCCACCGCTGACTGTGCGAATCGACCGGCTCCCGTACAGCGCGATTACGAGCGTCGCCGAGGCGGCGTTCAGCCGGGGCCCTTCCAGGGCTCCGGGTGACGAGGGCGGCTGCACCTACTGCGTGCCGGGCTACGCGGCATACTCGACTCACCAGGGTCAGGATTCGAGGCGCCGGATCTTGTCTTCGAGTACCGCGCGTTCGCGTTCGTTACCGCAGCGGGCCACCGCCCGTTCCAGCTCGGTACGCGCTTCCGCCGGGCGGCCGAGGCGGATGAGCAGTTCACCGCGGACGCTCGGCAGCAGATGTGAGTTCGGCAGCGCGTCGGCAGCCACGAGTTCGTCGACGATCTTCAGGGCAGCGGCCGGCCCGTGGGCCATCGATACCGCCACCGCCCGGTTCACCTCGACGACCGGCGACGGTGCCAGCCGGCCCAGCGCCTCGTAGAGCACAACGATCCGCTCCCAATCGGTTTCCGGGACCGACGGCGCCACGGCATGACATTCCGCGATCGCGGCCTGCACACCGTAGATCCCCAGTCCACGCCCGGCTTTTCCGGCGCGGGCCAGGGCGGCCCGGCCGCGGCGGATGGCGCTGCGGTCCCAGCGACGCCGGTCCTGGTGCTCCAGCAGTACCGGCGCACCGTCGGGACCGGTGCGGGCGGGGAAACGCGCCGCGGTGAGTTCCAGGAGCGCGAGCAGGCTCTGGGCTTCCGGTTCGTCCGGGACCAACCGGGCCAGTACGCGGGCCAGGCGTTGCGCTTCGGCGGCGAGGTCGACGCGGATCAGATCGGTGCCCGAACTCGCCGACGAGCCCTCGGTGAAGATCACGTACACCACCCGCAGGACCGAGACCAGCCGCGCGGGCCGTTCGGCGGCGGGCGGTACCCCGAACGGAATACGCGCCGCGGCGAGGGTTTTCTTCGCCCGGGTGATCCGTGCCTGCACGGTGGCCGTCGGCACCAGGAAGGCGCGCGCTATCTCGTCACTGGTGAGACCGCCGACAACGCGCAGAGTCAACGCCACCCGGGCTTCCGGTGACAGCACCGGGTGGCAGGAGATGAACATCAGGGCCAGTACGTCGTCGTCGATCCGATCCGGATCCCACAGCTCCTCCACCGGCCGCGACGCCGCGTCACTGCCCGCGGCTATACCGCCCTCGCCCAGATCGCGGGCGAGGGCGGTATAGCGGTTGTCGAGAGCGGCGCGCCGGCGGAAACCGTCGACGGCGCGCCGTTTGCCCACCGTGAGCAGCCAGCCGGCCGGATTTCGCGGCACCCCGTCGCGCGGCCAGGACACGAGGGCTTCGGCGAGCGCCTCCTGGGCGAGATCTTCGGCGAGGGTGAAATCACCGGTGTAGCGGGCGAGGGCGCCGACGATCCGCGCGGATTCGATCCGCCAGACCGCCCCGACTGCCTCCCGGCCCTCGTGGCCGGCCACCGTCGGCACTCCTCAGAGCTGACCGGTGGCTTCGCGCCAGGCCCGTTCCTTCTGGATCCAGATATTGTCCTGCGGGAATTCGTCGATGGTGCTGACCCGGCGGATCTCGGTTTTGAACCCTGCCCCGGTCATCGGCATCCGCTTGGCCCATTCCACGGCCTCTTCCTTGGAGGCGACATTGAGAATGTAGAAGCCGTTGAAAAGCTCTTTCGTCTCGCCGTAGGGGCCGTCGGTGACCACCGGGTCCGCGGACGAGTAGTCGACGACCACCCCGTCGGCGGCATCGTCGAGGCCTTCCGCGGCGAGCAACACTCCCGCCCGGATGAGCTCGTCGTTGAACCGGCCGACCGTCTCCAGCATCTGGCCGAAATCGATCTGCCCCATCTGCGCGAAGGCTTCGTCGGTCGCACGCATGATCAGCATGTATTTCATGGTCGGTCTCCCTTGTGTCGTAGGGCCGGAGTTCGAACCCTTCCACCCATAGGTCGAACGGGCAGCCCGCGGATCGACACACTGCCGGAAATATTTTCCCGAAGTATCGCGACTCGGCACCGAAACCGCGCGGTTCTGTTCGAACTACCTGGCCAGTGGCATAATCTACCCTCAGAACAAGGGAATCGAAGTGTGGCGTATGAGGGCGTCATCGGCGATCAGTTCTCGAGGTCCGGTGTTGGCCCCTCCCGTCCCGAAGGGAGCACTATGACCACCCAGCCCGCAGCGCAGAGCCCCAGAACCGGGGCACACGCGGCGCCCGAACAAGGACAGTCGGTGAAACAGGCGGTGGCCGGTGGCGCATCCATCGCCGCTGCCGCACTGTTGCTCACCGCGGGATTCATCACCCTTTTCCAAGGCATCTCCGCGGTCGCCGAGGACGAGGTGTTCGTCTCCGGCCCCCAGTACGTCTACGAACTCGATCTCTCCAGTTGGGGCTGGGTGCATATCGTTTTCGGCATCCTGCTGATCCTCACCGCGCTCGCCCTGATGACCGGTGCCACCTGGGCTCGGGTCACCGCCATCGGCCTGGCCGCGCTCTCGATCGTGGTGAACTTTCTCTGGCTGCCCTACTACCCGCTGTGGTCGATTCTGATCATCGCCCTGGATATCGTGATCATCTGGGCGATCGCCACCTGGGACACGCGGCGTATCTGACGCACCGGTGACCGGCACGGAGCAGCACGAGCGCTTCGCCGTGTCGGCGCCGGAGGTGCGGGCGCCACGATGCGACCATGATCGGATGACGGTATGGGCGGCGCCGGGGGAGCCGGAACCGTCGGCGATCGTCTCGCTGTTCTGGATCGCGACCGCCGCGGTGGCGGCACCACTGCTGTCGCGGCTGCTGCGCGGACTGATCCCCGATGTGGTGCCGTTGCTGGGGCTGGGCGTCCTTCTCGGGGGGCGGCGGCACGTTTTCCCAGGCCGCCGGGACTCGTCCCCGTGACCGCGCCGGAATAGGGGTCGAGTCCGCCGATATTCATGCCGGTCCCCCTGTCGACAGGCGTCCCGCCTGCCTCCGTGCGGTGCCGCCGCGCTCGTGTGCGGCCCTGTCCGTGGAAGCTGCGGGTAGCAGTCGCTGGAGGACATCGGTGATGGTGATGAGCCCGATGAGTTCGCCCGTGTCGGCGGCGGTGACGGTGGCGAGGTGGCTGCGGGTTTCACGCATGGTGCGCAGTGCCTCGTACACCGGAACAGCGGCCGTCAGGTTCAGCACCGGTCGCATCAGCTGCCGGGCGGTGGTGGCACCGGCCTGCAGGCTGTCGCGGACGTGCAGGACACCTTCGATCCGGGCGCGGTCGCGGACCAGCAACCGCATATGCCCGGTCTCGCGTGAGGTGGCCTGAATCGCCTCCGGCGCGGCGTCGGGTGCTACCGCACTGGGGACGGTGTTCGAGCGCACGATATCGGCGACGGTGAGCTGTTCGAGTTCGAGAGCGCTGGTGAGGTTGCCGTGGTAGCGCTCGTCGAGGGTGCCTGCGGTGGCGGAGTGTTCGACCAGGTGGCGCAGCGCCGCCGGATCCTGCCCGGTTTCGACTTCGTCGACGGGGCTGACCCCGGCCTTGCGCAGGCACCAGTTGGCCGCGTGGTTGAGCGCGGTCAGCAGGGGTCGGGTGAGCCACATGAAGGCCCGCATGGGGATGGCCAGAAGGGTGGCCGATTTCTCCGGGTGCGCAATGGCCCAGGATTTGGGTGCCATCTCACCGACGACGAGGTGCAGGAAGGTCACGATGATCAGCGCGAGCACGAACCCGACGACATCGGCCGCCCACAAGGGCGCGCCGAAATCCTCGAACACGGGGGTGAGCCAGTGGTGCACGGCGGGTTTGGTTGTCGCCCCCAAGGCAAGGGTGCATACCGTGATGCCGAGCTGGGATCCGGCCAGGAGCACCGACAACTCCGAGGAGCTGCGCAGCGCGGCGCGGGCCGCGCGGCTGTCGGGTGCGGCGTCTTCGAGGCGGTGACGGCGAGCGGCGATGAGCGCGAATTCGACAGCGACGAAAAACGCGCTCGCGGCGATCAATCCGACGGTGACGGCTATAACGACCCAGGGGTTACTCATCGCCGGTCTCCTCCGATTCGGTGCGCACGGTGAGGAACACCGAGGAAGGAACATGGTTCTCGACACCCCGCACCTGCGCGGTGACACTCCGGCGGGGTGCGGGCTGGTCGTCGAGGAAATCGGCGCCGTCCCGGGGCAGCGGGATATCGATCCGGTCGCCGATATCGGGCAATCCGTTGAAGACGGCGATGACCAGACCGGCGATGGTTTCGTAGTCACCGGCAGGCAGGCTCAGCTCGAGCAGGCGTTCGATTTCGTCGAGGTGCACATCACCGGCGACCCGCCAGCCGTCGCCCTCGGCGACGATATCGCCGGCAGTACTCGGATCGTGTTCGTCGGCGATCTCACCGACGAGTTCCTCAGCAATGTCCTCGACGGTGACGATGCCGGCGAAACCACCGTATTCGTCGACGACGAGTGCCATTTCCTCGCGGTGTGTGCTCAGCCGGGTCACGACTTCCGGCAGCGGCAGGGTTTCGGGCACCAGGATCGCGGGCCGCAGACGGGCGCCCGCGGTGTCGTCGGCTGCGCCGGCGAGCAGATCGTGGAGATGGATCACTCCGCGCAGATCGTCGGTGGAGGTGCCGACGACCGGGTAGCGGGTGTGCCCGGTGCGCATCCGGGCCAGCACATCGGCGACGGTGTCGTCGATGTGCACGGTATCGACTCGGGCGCGCGGGATCATGGCGTGCTCGGCAGTGCTGGTCGGGAAGTCCAGGATCCGGTCGAGCAGCGTGGACAGCTCGGGCGGGAGTTCCCCGGCGTCGCGGGAGGCGGCGACGATATGTTCGAGATCGCGCGGGGTGGCCGAATGCTCCACATCGTGCACCGGCTCGATGCGTAGCGCCTTCAGCAACAGGTTCGACGACTGATCGAACAGCCTGATCAGCCACCCGAATACCTTCAGGTATACCGTGGTCGACGCGGCCAGCCAGCGCGCCACCGGTTCCGGACGGGCGATCGCCAGGTTCTTGGGAACCAGCTCGCCGAACAACATTTGCACCAGGGTCGAGAACGCGATGGCCAGCACCGCGCCGACGCCGATGCCGACCGCGGTGGGTATCCCGATACCGCCGAGTAATTCGCCGAGACCGCGGCCGATGAGAGGTTCGGCCACGTAACCGACCAGCAATCCGGTGACGGTGATACCCAGCTGGGCACCGGAGAGCATGAACGATGTCCGGCGGGTGACGCGCAACGCGCGGCCGGCGGCCTTGTCACCGTCGGCGGCGCGGGCTTTGAGCCGGGAGCGATCCACGGCCATATACGCGAATTCCTGGGCGACGAAGTACCCGGTCAGCGCGGTGATCAGCAGGACCACGGCGATGCCGAGCACGATATTGAGCACGGTCACCACGACCTCCCCTCCCGATGGGTTCCGGGAGGCTGCTCGTCACTGGGCGAGCCGGGTTGTCGGTATTTGCGCTTGGCGCGTCTCATCAGCTCTCTTTGTTCGAGGAACAAGATCGGGAAAAGGTGTACTGCCGGGGAATGTTATTTGCGGCCTGCCGCCCAGCGCATTCCCCACTGGTAGGCGCGGTCGAGATCGGCCTGACTGCCGGAGATGTATTCGACTTCGCGCGCAACGGTCAGGCCGCTGCCGGTATCGGTGAGCATGGCGACCGCGCAGATCTGGGCACCGTCGACGGCAGAGTCCAACGGGACCTCGATCTGCGGGCCGGAAGTCGGGAACATGGTGACGACACCGTCGACCGCCGCCCAGTTGGCCGCGCCCCGGTAGATCATGGCGAACACCAGGATCCGGCGGAAGGCGGCCGGGTCGGCCAGGTTGATGTGCAGGTTTTCGCCACCGGCAACGGCACCGGTGCGGTCGTCACGATCCAGGGCGATGAACGGCGGCGTGTGCAGTTCGCCGTAGCTGTTGCCCAGCGCCTGGACGACTCCCTTGGTGCCGTCGGCGAGCTCGTAGAGACAGCCCAGATCCAGGTCGATACCGCCGCCCCCGAGGAGTTTGGCGAAGAATCCGGTTTTGGCCGGTTGCGGGTTGCTCCAGTTCAGGTTGACCCGCATCACACCTTGACGTTCACCGGCTTTGGTGAGGTTTACGCTGCGTTCGGTCTTGGTCAGCGTCAGTTTGTGCACGCCGACGGTCGGGTCGGCGGGCGTCGGTTGCGCCACCGGTGTGGGTCTTTTGTTGTAGTCGATGCCCATCAGGTGTGAGCTTTTCCTCTCGGCTGGGACGTCAAATATTCACGCCGTAGTCGCGGGCGATCCCCGCCAGACCCGACGCGTAGCCCTGGCCGATCGCGCGGAACTTCCACTCCGCACCGTGGCGGTAGAGCTCACCGAACACCATCGCGGTTTCGGTGGAGGCGTCCTCGGTCAGGTCGTAGCGGGCCAGCTCCGAGCCCGTACCACGGTCGACAACCCGGATGAACGCATTGCGTACCTGCCCGAACGACTGCTGGCGCGCATCTGCGTCGTGGATCGATACGGGGAAGAAGATATTGGTGATCGTTGCGGGGGTGGCCGCCAGATCGACGTTGATCACCTCGTCGTCGCCCTCACCTTCACCGGTGAGGTTGTCGCCGGTGTGCTCGATGCTGCCCTCCGGCGAGCGCAGGTTGTTGTAGAACACGAAATGCTGGTCCGAGACGACCTTGTGTTCCGGGCCGGTGGCGATGGCGCTGGCATCCAGGTCGAATTCCGCACCGGTGGTGGAGCGGACGTCCCAGCCCAGGCCGACCGCGACCGCGGTCAGGTTCGGCGCTTGTTTGGACAGCGACACATTGCCGCCTTTGGCGAGACTGACACTCATTTCTGCTACTCCTGGTCTCGTACGGTCGAGGAATGCCCTGCGATCTACTGGAATCCGCCCGCGACCACCGGGCGCGCGGACGAACAATCCGCCGCCGGCCGGCCGGACCACCACGCCGAGTCGGCCGTCATGTGGTGCCCGCACTCGCGACCCGAGGGCCGTTCACTGCGGAGACCGTCGACGCGTGCAGCTGACACACCCGGTCGGCCATTGCGTACCGGTGAGGTCGTGGAGTCCCACTCGTGGACATAGAACCCACACTAGCACGCGGCACTGTATGGTTGGCGGGAAGGGAGGTGACCGATGTCGTCCCTACTGAGAATCGGTGAATTCGCCACACGTGCCGAGGTCAGCCCGCGAACGGTCGACTATTACACGAGCCTGGGCCTGCTGACCCCCGCCGACCGCACCACCGGCGGCTATCGGCTCTACGACGACGCCGATATCGTCCGCGTCCACCTGATCCGCCAACTCGAAGCCCAAGGCCTGTCGCTCGAGGAGATCACCACAGCTCTCACTTCCGGGACCGGTGATATCAGCGATGCCCTGGCCCGGCTCGACGACGATCTGAAACTCCTGCACACGGTCGCCGAAACCGCCCCCTCCGAGGTCCACGGCCTCCTGACGCTGATCAGCGCTCGCGTCCACTCCCTGATCACCGTGGCCTTACAGATACCACCCGATATCCCGATCATGTGAGGCAGCGACGACACGCGCGACTCGCTCACTACGGCGGCGCGGTCATAGTCATCGGCGGCAACAGCCTCGACGCCCTGACCCGCTCCGGTGGGCGATATCGCCTACCGGAGCGAATCACTGTTCCACGCCATCGGCGCAGACCAGCTGCTTCTCATCACCGCCGCCTTGCTGACGACCGCCGTACCGCTCCGCGGCTTACTGGTCCGCACCGACGCGGTGGTGACGCTTGGCCTTCGACGGCATCCTGCTGACCCTCAGCTACCTCGGTCCCGTCACCACGGGCCGGGTGCCCCACGGCCGTCCACACCGAGCCGTGGACGAAACCACCGGTGGGCAAAGGGGGCACCCGGCATCTCACCGCTGTATCAACGACCGAGTAACCCCTCGCCGATATAGCTCCCCGAGCCGGCCCCGGGTGGGATCGCGAATACCGCGGACCCGACGGGAGTCGTCCATTCGTTGAGCGCATCGAATTCGTCGAGGCGGCGCTGAATGGGCAGGAACTGGCTGGTGATATCGCGCTGGAACGAGACGAACAGCAGACCCGAGTTCGATACCTGCCCCGGAGCCGGCGGGTCGTCGTAGTTGTAGACGCGCCGGAAGATCCGTTCACCCGAACGAGTGTGCCGGGCGCGGGCGATATGCGCACTCGGCGGGATGACCGGTATGCCGTTGCGGTCGGTCGCCGTGAAATCGGGTTCGTCGGTTTCACGCCCGCCGGTCAGCGGAGCCCCGGTGGTCAAGGTGCGGCCCACACTGAGCTCACGACCGGGCCGGTCCAGCTCGTCCCAGGTGTCCAGTTCGATCCGGATGCGGCGCAGCACCATCGAAGTCCCCTCCCGCATCCACGGCCGGCCGGCACCGTCGTCCCACACGAGCGAATCGAAATCCGCGGTACCGGGTTCCGGGTTGGCCGTACCGTCCACCTGACCCATCAGATTGCGCATCGTGGCGCCCGGGAGCTCGGTACCGCGAGCCCGGCGGAACCCACGCTGCGTCCACCGCACGGTGAGCAGTGACCTGACGTTCTTCACCAGGACCCGCACCGCGTGCGCGACGGTGACCGGATCATCGGCGCACACCTGCAACGCCAGGTCCGCACCGGTGTAGGCCGGATCGAGGCGATCGATCGCGAAGGCGGGCAGCGGCGCGAGCCATGGCGGTGCGGCCTCCGGCCGGCCGAGCGCCGCGAAAACACCCGGGCCGAATCCGACGGTCACGGTGAGCCGTGCCGGCGCGGCGGCCAGTTCCGGTTCGGTATCGGCGAGCGCGGGCCGGCCCTGGGTGAGCCGGGCGATATCGGCCGTCCACACCTTCATGATGCCGACCAGCTCGGCGGGGCCGACCCTCGGCAACAGGTCGAGCCCCACGAATACCGCATGCGCCTGCGGCGGCGCGGTCGCGATCCCGGCCTGGCGCGGGCCGTCCCAGGCGACGGTATCGGTTCCGGTGGCGGCCTGCGCACGCTCGCCACCTTCGGCGACACCGTAGATTCCCGCACCGACTCCTGCCGCGCCGAGGGCGGCGGCACTCGAACCGAGCAGCCGCCGCCGGGTCACCGTTCGCCGCCGCGGGTCCCGTTCACCCACCGTGCGCGGGGGCCGAAGGGGCAGCCGGGGCGCCGGCGTGGTCACCGCCGCCCGGCTGGTAATTCTCCTGGGCGCCGGCGAAATCGCGGACCTGCGCGGTGAAGGTCTTGGTGGACCGGTCCTCGAATTCGAGAGTTATCTCCGTTTCCGCACCGGGGGTGAGCGGGGCGAGTAAATCCATGAGCATGAGGTGGTCTCCGCCGGCCGCCAGTGTGTAGATGCCACCGGCGGGAATGACGAAACCGCCGGCTTTCGGTCGCATCACCGGTGCCCCACTGTCTCCCGGCGCGATTTCGTGGAGTTCGGACCATCCGGCCGCCGGTGAGGACGCGGCAACCACCCGGACTTCGGTATCTGCGGAATTGCGGAATTCCGCGAAAGCCGAGGTCATCCCGGAATCGGCGGCCTTCACCCACTGTTCGTGGACGATTACGGAATCGGCCTGACGGTCGGCGGATTCCGCAGTGTCGCTGGAACACGCCCCCGCGAGGACGGCGGCGAAGGACAGCGCCGCCACGAAGGCGCCGCGTCGAATCGATATTTGCATTTGTGATCACTTTCGGATCGGAAGTCGGCGAGCATGCACTGTTCCCGGCTCGCGGTACGCGATCACCGGTATCGAGCGACGGAACAACCCGAGGCGGGATGCGCAGCTCCGGTGGGGACGAGACCTCGTCGGCACCTCGCCCTGTCGTCGAGGGAAATCGTTCCGCCCTACCGCCCCGCGGCGTCGAACACGGACAGAAGGGAACCGAGCGCACGGTCGCCGAACTGCCGATGATGCTGCCGGGCCGCGAACAGCAACCCACTGCGCGGTAGCTGTTCTGCTACCGGATGGCGTGGCGGATCAGGTCGCGAACGGCGGACCGCGAGTGCCGGTGCCGGAGAGGTCGACGAGTCGCGGGGTACGGGTGACCCGATAGACCGTCACCGGCAACCCCAGCGGCCGGTCGATGGGCACGGGATCCGGGCCGGGAACTACGCGCCGGAGTGTGGAGACCGCCCACCGGGAACCGCGCTCGGCGGCACCGATCAGATACGCCCCTGCAACGACCGCCACCAGATGCGCCCACAGCATGCGGCCGTCGGCTGTCCCACTGTGCGGATGTGCGGTCATCGCCGACAGTACGAGATGACCGAATGCCTGCGCGGCCGCGAGCGCCCCCATCAAACGGGGTCGCGATATCTCGGGCATCGAGGCGGCTGCCCGGCCGATGGCCGCGCATACAACGATGAGCAGCAGGCAACCTGCTTCGGAAGGACGCGCCCCACCCCCGGCGCCGTGCGCCGCGGCAGTGACAATAGCCGACAGCGCGCCGACGGATGCACCACGCAGTACGCGATTCACATCCGACGCCATAGCGGAAGCCTAGCCTCTACTACGACCTGTAGTCGAAACGAGGGTGCGGCCCGGCGCCACGACCCACCACCGCTGCCCGCTCCGTCACTCGTGATCACCTCCCGGGGTCTCCCGGCTCCGTCGGTAGTGTCGACGAAACCGTTCGCCGGAAGGTACGGCGGAAGGCCGGCCGCACATCCACGGGCTCCATGACGTCGAACGAGTGAGAGCCGTAGCGATCCGAGAGACGCCGGCACACATCGAGATAAGGAACCGGGAATGATGCCATCGAACGACTCCCCCGAACCCAGTGACCGTGCCGCAGCAGACGAAACCGCGATCCGGCGGCAGATCGGCAAACTGATCGAAGGACTCCGGGCCGGGGATCTCGCGGCCGTACAGGAGGTATACACGACAGATGTCGTGTCCTTCGATATCGAACCGCCGCTCCAGCACGTCGGGACAGCCGCGAAGCTCGAGAACTGGGCACAGGTGTTCCAGACCTTCGAGCAGGTGACCTACGAGGTACGCGACCTGACCGTAACCGTCGGGGGCGACGTGGCATTCGGGTATGCCTTCGCGCGTCTCGGCGGCATGCTGAAGAGCGGGACGGCGACGAACGGCATGTGGGTCCGCGTCACCTACGGCATGCAGAAGATCGACGGCACATGGTTGATTGCACACGACCAGGTCTCGGTGCCCCTCGACATGGCGCACGGCCGAGCCGCGGTAGACCTGGAGCCGTGAGGCGTTCCCGCGGCGACCATCGGGCACGGCCGAAGTATGTCCGGCGCCTCACCTTCCGGTCGGTCCGGGCCGCAACGGTCGGCAACGCCCCGGTTTCACGGCGCCCTGGGATACCGCGATCGGCGCGACTTCGGGATTCACGTCCCGATCGGCGGTGGAGGCAGTATGGTCGGGCGGGAGGTATCGATCGGTCTCCCTCGAGGCCGTCCCCGAGGGCCGGGGTTACTCGAGTGTCCGGGTTGTGCGAAGGGTGTGCCGAACCCGTACCGGCAGAATGGTGCAACGTGAGCGTGCCAGATTTCGGGATCTATGTACCGCAGATGGTTCCGGAGTTCCAGCCCCTGCTGGAACTCGCGAAAACAGCCGAACGCACCGGGTTCACCAATTTCTGGCTCTTCGATCATCTGTGGTCGCCCGGGCTGCCCGAACATCCCGCTCTGGAGGCGTGGACCGCGGCGACCGCGCTGCTCGCCGGCACCACGACATTGCGGGTAGGCGCCCTGGTGTTGTGCAACAACTTCCGGCACCCGGCGGTCCTCGGCCGGATGGCTACCTCGCTGGACGTGATCTCCGGCGGCCGGCTCGAATTCGGGCTCGGCAGCGGTTCGATTCCCGGCGAACATCAACAGGCCGGTTTACCCTGGGGACCGGCACGCGAACGGGCCGAGCGACTGGGCGAGGCGCTCGAAATCATCACCTCGATGTTCGCCCGCGAACGAACCTCGTTCGACGGCAAGCACTACCAGGTCACCGATATCGCCAACATCCCCGGACCGGTCCAGCGTCCGCGCCCGCCGATCCATATCGGGGGCACGGGCCCGAAATACACATTGCCGCTGGTTGCACGCTATGCCGATGTGTGGAATGTCCCCACCTACGGCCTGCGTGACTACCGCCGGTCGGCCGAACTGCTGGACGCCGAATGCGCCCGTATCGATCGCGACCCCGCCTCGATCCAGCGTTCCCACCAGGCGATATTGGCGATCGCCGAGAACGAGCGGGAACTCCCCAGGGTCCAGGCCCGGGCGCAGCGGCACTACGGGGGCGAAGCGTTCGCTCTCGACGAAGGCTATGTCGGCACACCGGCCATGCTGGTGGACCGGCTGGCCGAACGCGCCGCCCAGGGAATCGATTCGGTGATCTTCATGACCGGGGCGAAACAGGCGGCCGCAACCATGGAGTTGTTCGCGGCAGAGGTCATGCCACACCTGCCCGGCTGAGGGTTCCGCGGGATGCCCGGCAGCGACGCCCGAGTCCGGTGCGGCTCACTCGGCGCTGTGCGCTCGGTGGGTCAGCAGGAATTCCGACATCGCCCCGGCGACGGCCGCGGGCTGGTCCAGCATGGACAGCACGTAGGCGTCCGGGATTTCGACCAGGCGCGACGCCGGGATCAGTTCGGCCAGCCGCCGGCCGTGTTCACGGGGCATCACCTTGCCGGCCGAAGACCACAGGATGAGCGCCTCACCGCGGAAACGGCGTAGTTCCTCGGTGTGTGCGATGAGTTCGCGCGCGGGGAAACCCGACCGTGTGTAGGCGAGCAGGTCGCGGCGGATTCGTGCGTCACGCAGGCCCGGTTCGGTCCAGCCGCGGACCAGATCGTCGGGTATCGGGTAGCGGGCCATCCAACCGAACAGCAGCGGTGTGCGCCGTAACCACCGAATCCGCAGTTGCCGCAACGCCAGGATGAAGCCGCCGGGTACCCGGCCGGCAACGGTGGCGAGCTTTCCGGGGAGGCCGGGCGGGAAATTGTCGAATGCCTCGCACGGGAGGACCACGAGCCGGCCGACGCGTTCGTCGAGACCGTAGGAGGTGAGGAACAGGGCCCCGCCCCAGTCGCTGTGGACGAGGACGACATCGCGCAGGTCGAGCGCGGCGAGGAAATCCGCGACGAGCTGGTTGAGGCCCTTCATGCTGAGGTCGGTACCCGGTTCCAGCGGGATCGAATGGGCTCCCAGCGGAAGGTCGGGCCGGAGATAGCGGAATCCCGGCGGTAGCAGGCCGATCATCCGGTCCCAGACGGTGTGGTTCATCAGCAGACCGTGCAGCAAGACCACCGGCGGACCGTCGCCGTGTTCCACATAATGCATCCGACCTGCAGGTATATCGACTGTCGGCATGATCGGCCCCTTCCGAGCGATCGCTCTAGAGTGATTGCTCTAGTCTGGAATGGTGACCGAGAAGATGTCAACCTCCGGAACCCGCGAGCGACTGGTGACCGCGACCGTCGAACTCCTGCGCACCCGCGGTTACAGCGGTACCAGCGTCAAACAGATCAGCGCGGCCGCGAACGCTCCGATGGGATCGCTCTACCACCACTTCCCCGGTGGAAAACCCGAACTCGCGGCCGCGGCGCTGCGCGACGCAGGCGTGGCCTACGGACAACTGATACCGCTGCTGCTCGATCCCTACGCCGATCTGCAGGAAGCACTTCCTGCCGCCTTCGCCACGGCTGCCGAACAGATCGAGCACACCGGATGGATCAATATGTGCCCGGTGGGCACGGTTGCGGGTGAAATCGCCGATGCCGAGCCAGAACTGCGCGCGGTGGCCGCGGAGATCATCACCTCGTGGATCGAGGGCGGGACCGCGTACTTCGCCGGCCGCGGCCTCCCCGAGGACACCGCACGCGAACTCATCCTCGGCATCATCACCGCGCTGGAGGGCGCATTCGTCCTGAGTCGCACGTTGCACTCCACCGAACCACTCCATGCCGCCGGCCGGGCAATGAGTGCACGACTGCACGAACTCACCATCCACGGCGGATGAGCAACTCGGGCGAAATACCTACTCGCGACGTCGTTCTGCCCTCGCTCTGCTCATCGCCGTCGGCCGACCCTCTCTCGGCATCGTTCGGTGACGATATTCGCGCACCCCGCGGCCTTCGCCTACACGTGGGCGAACGACCGAGTCCGGCGCCACGTGTCGGCGGAGCACGCCGCGTGGAGCATGCCGCCCCGGACGACTCCGCCCGCATGATGGCCGGTGACAGAGCAGCCGGCACAGTGGACTCGCCCTGTCAGCCCAGGCTGTCGAAAGACCCGCCACGGCCCGCACCGTCGGCGAAGCGCCGGGCGCCGACGGCGGCATCGGTGAGCGAGGTCAGCCCGTGCTCCCATTCGTTGGCCAGGGCTTCCCGTTCGGTCATCCCTTCCTGTTCGAGCAAGGAGAGCCGGTCCTGGCGAACGCAGGTCTGCGGGAAACGGGCGATCTCGCCGGCCAGTTCCTCGGCGGACGCGCGTTCCTCCCCGGCGGGTACCACCCGGTTCACCAGCCCCATGGACAATGCGTCCGCCGCGCCGACCGGGCGTCCGGTGAGTACCAGATCCATGGCCCGCCCGGTCCCGATCAGCCGGGGCAGGCGCACGGTGCCGCCGTCGATGAGCGGAACGCCCCAGCGGCGGCAGAACACCCCGAAGACCGCGTCCTCGGCCGCGACCCGCAGATCGCACCAGATCGCCAACTCCAGACCGCCTGCCACTGCGTGCCCGGCGACCGCGGCGATCACGGGTTTACCGAGCCGCATCCGGCTCGGTCCCATCGGACCGGGCCCGCCGGCGGCAAGCCGGTTGCCCCGCTCGGTGCCCACCGATTTGAGATCGGCACCGGCGCAGAAGGTTCCGCCCTCACCCCAGAGCACGGCCACCGACGCCGACTCGTCGTTGTCGAACTCGGTGAACGCCTCGAACAAGGCCGCAGCGGTGGGGCCGTCCACCGCGTTGCGTGCCTCGGGGCGCGACAGAACCACGGTGAAAACCGGGCCGTCGCGTTCGACACGTACTGCTGGACCGGTCATGAGCGCTCCTCGCTACCAGGGGTCGGTTCGCACGCAGGGTGCAGTCGTTTCGTTTCTTCCTACCGGAGTCCTTGTGCCGGATCAGGAATCTCCGGCCGCCGCCGAACCCGGATCACCGCCCCGCCGGGCAGCAGCGACCGGGCCGGAGACCGGCACACCTCCACCTTCCTCTGGCGCAGACAGCGACCGCCGGAGCCGGAGACAGCCGGATCGGTTCGACGCGACAGCGTTGCCTGTGGTCGCCGTCGACTACCCCTGCCCGGACGCGCCGCCGACCCCCTTCACGACGGCGCGGTCCATGAATCCGAACAGGTATCCCGCTACCCGGCGCATCTGGATCTCCTCGGCGCCCTCGGTGATCCGGTAGCGGCGGTGGTGGCGGTAGATATGCTCGAACGGCGTGTAGCGGGAGTAGCCGAGACCCCCGTGTACCTGCATGGCCCGGTCGGCGGCCTCACAGCAGAGGCGGTTGGCCCAGTAGTTGCACATCGAGACCTGCTCGGACACCGCGAACGTGCCGTATTTATCCATCGACCAGGCGGTTTTGTGCACCAGGGCGCGCAGCATCTCACACTGGGTGTGCAGTTCGACCAGCTGGAACTGGATGGCCTGATTGGACGACAGCGGTTTTCCGAACGGTGTGCGCTCGTTGGCGTAGGACACGGCCCGGTCGACGCAGTACTGCGCGGCGCCGAGGCTGGACGCGGCCTGCCGGATGCGGTTCTCGTTGAAGAAATGCTGGACCACGGCCAGCCCGCGGCCCTCCTGCCCGAAGATCGCCGAATCCGGCACCCGGACGTCGGTGAGCGAGACCCGAGCGTGATCGGTGGGCATATTGAAGGTCCACAGGTATTCCTCGACCGCGAACCCCGGCGCGTCGGTGGGTACCAGGAAGGCGGTGATCCCGCGGCCCTCTCCGGCCTTGCCGGAGGTGCGGGCGAAGATGAGGTCGGCGTCGGCGATATGGACGCCGGTGTTCCAGGTCTTCGTCCCGTTGATCACCCAGTCGTCACCGTCGCGGACGGCGGTGGTCTCCATATGAGTCGCGTCGGAACCGTGTTCGGGCTCGGTGATACCGAAGGCGAAGAACCGGGTACCGGCCGCCAGACCGTCCACCCACTGCGCTTTCTGCGCAGGCGTTCCGTATTCCAGCATCAGCAACAGCCCGATATTGTTGGCGACGATGGCGTGCTCGTTCTGCAGATCGCAGTGCAGGCCCAGTCCGCGGTGCGCGAGATGCTCGCGGATCACGGCCATACCGAGATTGGTGCCGTCGCGGCCGCCGAACTCCTTCGGGAAGGCGTAGCGGTAATGCCCGGCGGCGTCGGCGCGGCGCCGGGATTCGGCGAGCAGTTGCTCCCATTCGGCACTCGGCAGGCCGCCGCGGTCCCAATCGGTGCGGGCGTCCTCGCGGCGATGGTCGAAGAACCGGATATTGTCGCCGGCCTGTTCGAGAGGTTCGATTTCGCGTTCGATGAACTCGTCGAGTTCGGTCAGATAGGCGCGTAGATCGGCGGGCAGTTCGAAATCCACGGTGACTCCTAAGCTTTCGCGGCGGGGCGGATCTGCATGAGCAGATCCCATTCGATCTCCGAGACACGGCGCCCGCTGGCGGCCATGACGATATCGCGTACAGTGCCGTCCAAGTGGGCGGCCGCCTGCTGGGCCAGGCCCGTGCCCCAATACAGGGTGCCCATCACCTTCCACCAGCGGTAGCGGTCGGGATCGAAGGCGCCACCCGATTCCTCGTACCCACGTACGAAGGTGTCGCGGTCGGCGAAACCACCGAACTCCTTTGCGTCCTCCCGGAACCGCCACATACGCAGTGCGGGCCAGGCCACATCGCGCATCGGGTCACCGAACCGTTGTGTGCCCTCCCAGTCGAGGACGGCCCGCAACCCGTCCGCACCGACGATCAGGTTGCCGTTGCGCATATCGGTGTGCACGAGTGCGGGATGCGGCGGCGGGCCGGGCAGCCGCTTCTCCAGCCAGCGCAAAGCGAGCGAGAAAACGGGCCGGCCGGCCAGGAGCCGGCCCACTACCGCAGCCACCTCGGCGAGATGCTCGGCGGCGGGGTCGTGACCCGCCGCCGGAACGGCTTGCGGCGCCTGCGCCGGGTCGATGCTGTGCAGCCGGGCCATGGCCGCGCCCCACTGGTACGCCGTACGCTCCGCGGTCCCGGCGGCAGCGAGGGTGCGCAGTACCCGGCGCGGCACGGTGTCGCCGTCGATATGTTCGGAGATCAGGAACGGTTCCCCGACGTAGGAGGTGTCGGTGCAGGTCGCGACGACCGCCGGGACGGGAACGCCGTGCGCGCGTGCCAGTTCCCGGACACCGGCTTCCGCCTCCACGGGCATGAGTTCGACAGCCGGCGGCACCACTGTCGCGACCAGGCGGCGTGGGGTGTCGTCGACGGTAGCGGTGAAGGCCATATTGCGCCGCCGCGCACCGGCGGATAGGAATCGGAAATCGGAGACGGTGACCTGGTCACCGAGTTCTCCGGTGAGGAAATCGGCAAGGCCACGGGCGGGGTCGGCACTCATTCCGCCTCCACGACTTCCGCGCGAGGCCCCACATGATCACGCTTAGCCACCGTCACGCTCACTCCCCCTCCCAGCTGTCGTAGCCCGGTTTGGCGATCGCGAGATCGGCCCGCACCACCTCGGCCAGGGCCTGCCAGAGCGCTTCCTCGTCACCGGCCGGAACGGCCTCGAGCAGTTCTTTCTCCCGGGCGGCTGCCGCGGGGCCGAGCTCGACCTCACGCCCCAGGATGCGCGCCAGATTCGCTCCGACCCGCGCACGGTGTTGCAGATCGGCGGGCAGCACCGGCAGCAGCGTGTCCTCCAGCAGTTCGGCGAGTGATTCCAGCAGCTCGGCTGCCGTGGGTCTGTTCTGCACTGCGGCTCTCCCCTCGATGGATTCCGGCGCTCGCCGACCCGGTGGCCGGTTCCGCGGCACGCTCGCTGGAGTCCACGATCCGACCTCCTTGTCGTCGCTTACGGGCGCGGGGTGAGACAAACAGTAGAGGATCTTCTCACCGTCGCACCAGGGGTCGTTTCCCACCACCCGACAGCCGGCCGCGCGGAACGTCCGCCGTGTTCGGCACACCGCCCGAAAGCCACCTCGGACATCTGGGCTGTGCCGCAGCACGCGTCCACATGCCGCCTGCACGCCCGGAGCACGGTCTACGCCGCAGCGGCGAGGACGACCTCGGGTTCTCCCGTCCCCACCACGCGCCCGCCACGCAGGAGTACGCAGTGGTCGGCGTGCCGGACGTCGGCGAGATCGTGGGTGGCGTGCACAACCGTGACCCCGGATGCCGCGGCGTCCCGGACGGCGGAACCGATGGCCTCCTGGGCCGAGGAGTCCAATCCGGTACTCGGTTCGTCCAGGAGCAGCAGATCCGATTGCTGCGCCAGCGCGCGGGCCAGCAGCACCCGCTGGCGCTGACCACCGGACAGCGTGTCGAGGCGGCGGCCGGCGAGAGCGGCGATATCCATGCGTGCCAGGCACTCCGCAACCACGGCCCGGTCGGCACGAGTGAGCCGGCGCCAGAGTCCGCGCTGGGCCCAGCGTCCCATGGCGACGGTTTCGGTGACGGTGATCGGCAGGGTCGGCGGGACCGACTGTTGCTGAACGACCAGCGCCGGGCGCCGGGTGCCGGGGCGGTCGACGGAGCCGGAGGACGGGGTCAGGATGCCGGCGAGCACCGCGAGCAGGGTGGATTTCCCGGAGCCGTTGGGACCCATCAGTGCGGTGACCCGGCCGCCCGGCAAGGTCGCCGTGACGTCGCGCAATACCGGGTTGTCCCGGTATCCCGCCGACAGGCCGGTGATTTCGATATCCGCCGTGCGCATACTGTGACTCCCGCAACCAACTTGTAATGACAATCGTTATCAGTTTACAGTGTTCGATCATGGATTGGCTGATCGCCCCGTTCGAGGTTTCCTTCGTCCAACGGGCTCTCTGGGGCGGACTGCTCGTCTCGTGCCTGTGCGCCCTCGCAGGTACCTGGGTTGTGGTGCGGGGCATGGCTTTTCTCGGCGAGGCCTTGGCACACGGGATGCTGCCCGGGGTGGCGGTGGCCGCGCTACTCGGCGGCAATCTGCTACTCGGTGCGCTGGTGAGCGCGTCGGCCATGGCGGCGGGCGTATCGGTGCTCAGCCGCAACCGGCGGCTGTCCACCGACACCGGCATCGGACTGCTGTTCGTGGCGATGCTGGCCACCGCGGTGATCCTGATATCACGGTCGCAATCATTCGCGGTCGACCTGACCGGATTCCTGTTCGGCGATGTCCTCGCCACCCGGCCGGGTGATCTGCTCTTCCTGCTCGCGGCACTGGTGGTCGCCCTGGTGATCACCGTGACGGGACATCGCGCCTTCGTCGCCCTCAGCTTCGACCCGCGTACCGCACACACTCTCGGGCTGCGGCCGCGCGCCGCACAGGTCGCCCTGCTGGCGTTGCTGACGCTGGCGATCGCGGCGTCGTTCCATATCGTGGGCACCCTGCTGGTCCTGGGCCTACTCGTCGCCCCACCGGCCGCGGCAACCTACTTCACGCACCGGATCCCGAGAATCATGCTGCTGGCCGCCGGAATCGGCGCGCTGTCCACTGTGGTGGGGCTTGTGGTCTCCTGGCATGCAGGCACCGCGGCCGGGGCGACCATCGCACTGACCGCGGTCATGATCTTCTTCCTCTCCGCCCTGGTAGCGCGAGTTCGCAGCGCGCTGCGGACACGCCCCGGATCGGGCGGTTCCGGGGGACACGGTGAAGGCGGGCCCGGGCCGGTGAACAACGACGCCGGAAGTCCCGCCTCGGGCAGCACGAGGACAGGCGCATCCGAGCCGGCCGGAAACAGCACGGGCACAGAGGTCCTGACCCCGGCCGGAGCCGGCGCTGCCGGCCGGTACACCGCCGGATGCGGGAGCGCCGTGACCGGCTTGCTGCGCTACTCCCGTTCAGATAGGCCCGGTGTGGTTGCCGCCGGCACGGCCCCCGCAGCGGACCGGGCACCTGGAGCACCCGCTTCCGATGCCGCCGTGATCGACGGCCTCGGTTCACAGAGCTACCGTCCCGCGCCCCGCGGTCCGATCGACCGGCGCCCGGGCGACTCCGCACGCAACGGCTCCCTTCCGGGAAGAAAGCGGTTCCGACGGGCGGTCACACGTTCACTGGGTGGAAAAACCCTGGGGCGGGTGGCGTTGGCCGGGCTGCTGGTCGTTCCGGTCGCCGCCTGCGGTAGCGAGGAGCCGGCCGAATCGGTGCCGCACGGGTATGTGGAGGGTGCCGAGGAGAGCGCGAGCGCACAGCCCCGCCTGGTGATCGCCGACCGGGACTCGGGTGCCGTGCGGCTGCTCGATGTGGTCACCGAGGAGATCACGGACGTGGAGCCGATACCCGGTGTCACCGGAATCGCGGGCGACGGACGTTATGCCTATCTCGCCGCGGGCGACGCGACCACCGTGGTGGACAGCGGCAGCTGGGTCGTCGACCACGGTGATCATGTGCACTACTACCGGGCGCAGCCGCGCCGGGTGGGCGTCGTCGACGGATCCGTCCGCTCCGCGCACAGCGATCCCGTGGTGTCCGCCGCAGTGCTCGACACCGGATCCACCGTGCCGGCCGACCGTGCAGCTCTCGATGAGGGGGAACTGCGAACCGGTCCTGCGGTGAAGGGGGTGGCGGTTCCCTACGGTGGGCACCTGCTCGTCGTATCCCCGGGTTCCGCGCAGATCGAGGTCCGCACCCGCGAGGACGAGCCCGTCGAGACGTTGACACCACAATGCCCGGATCCGGGCGGATACACGGTGACCCGGCGCGGCGCGGTGTTCTCCTGCGGTGACGGAGCATTGCTGGTGACCGAGCGCGACGATCGGTTCACGGCCGAAAAGCTGCCGTATCCCGCCGGGACGACGGGAAGCGTTACCGATTTCCACCACCGGCCGGGCAGTGATGTGCTGGTGGCGGTCCGGGAATCGCTGCTTCTGGTCCTCGATATCGCCCGGCGGTCCTGGCGGCCGATCGAGACCGGACCGGTGACCGCCGCGACCACAGCGGGTGCGGGCACCGCGATTCTCGCCCTCACCCCCGACGGGGTACTGCACGCCTACGATCCGGCCACCGGTGCCGAAACCGCTCACCACCCTGTGCTTTCCGCGCCCGTGGATCCGGCCGCGGCGCCGGTGCTGCTGGTCGATTCCGAACGCGCCTACCTCAACGATCCGGCCCGCCGCGAAGTCCACGAAATCGACTACGCCGACGATCTGCGGGTAGCACGCACCTTCTCCTTCGATATCGACCCCGACCTGATGGTGGAGACCGGACGATGACCACGATCACTCGTATCTGCGCGGCGCTCGTCGCCGGCATGCTCGCGCTGAGCGGCTGCGGTATCACCGATTCCGGAGGCGGCGGAGTCGTGGTGACCACCGATATCCTCGGAGATATCACTCGCACCGTGGTCGGTGATACGGCCCCGGTCACGGTGCTGATGCCGCCGGGATCCGACCCCCATTCCTTCGCGCTCTCCGCGCAGGATGCCGCGGTGCTCGACCGGGCCGATCTCGTCGTCGAGAACGGTTTGGGTCTGGAAGAAGGCCTGGGCCGGCATGTGACGGCCGCCGCCGAGGCCGGGGTGCCGACGCTGTCGGTGGGCGACCGGATCGACCCGCGCCCCTACCGGTCCGGCGACTCCGCGGGCACACCCGACCCGCATTTCTGGACCGACCCGCAGCGGGTGCACCGGGCGGTCGAGGTGATCCGTGACGAGGTGATCGCCTCGGTCCCCGATATCGACGCTGTCGCCGTGCGCGCGAATGCCGACCGCTATCTCACCGAACTCGACACGCTGCAGCGCTGGATGACCGAACGATTCGCCACCGTGGCACCCGAACGCCGCAAACTCGTCACCAACCATCACGTCTTCGGTTACCTGGCAGACCGATTCGATCTGGAGGTGGTGGGCGCCGTGATCCCCGGCGGCACCACACTGGCCTCACCCAGCGCCGCCGATCTGGCCGACCTGGCCGGGGCCATCCGCACCACCGGGGTGCCCGCGATTTTCGTGGATTCCGCGCGTCCCGACCGGCTGGCCCGAGCGCTCGCCGAACAAGCCGGTGTGCAGGTGCGGATCGTCGGTTTGTATTCCGAATCACTGACCGAGCCCGGCGCGGGCGCCGCCACCTATCTGGAGATGATGCGCGCCAACACCACCGCGATCGTGACGGGTCTCGCGCCCGCCTGATCCCGCACGACCCGCGGCGGATCGCCGCCGTGGGCAGCACGAAGAAGATGAGGGAAACACAATGCACAATCGATCCGGCACCAGACGAGCGGTCGCACTGTCCGGCCTTGTCACCGCGGTGGTCGCGTTGAGCGGCTGCGGCGGGACCGAGGCCGGCGACGAGACCGCGATCGCCGAACCGCTGGCCGTCACCTATGACGGTGGTATCCATCTGCTGGACGGCACCACCTTGGCGCGGGGCGGCGGAGTGGAGCTCAGCGGATTCAACCGGATCAATCCCGCCGGTGACGATCGCCACGTGATCGTGTCCACCACGAACGGTTTCGAAGTACTGGACGCTGCCGGTGCCCAATTCACCGATATCGAATTCCCCGGCCCGAAACCGGGGCATGTCGTCCGCCATGCCGGTCGCACAGTGCTTTTCTCGGACGGCACCGGAAAAGTGATCTCCTTCGATCCCGCCGATCTCGCCGACGGCACCCCGGAGACCGTTGAATACCAGGCCGCCGAACCGCATCACGGTGTGGCCGTCGAACTGGAGAGCGGTGAACTCGCCGTCACCCTCGGTAACGAGGAGGAGCGGACCGGGATGATGATCCTGGACGCCGGCCGCACAGAGATCGCCCGTAACGAGAAATGTCCCGGGGTGCACGGCGAGGCCACTGCGGCCGGTGACACCCTGGTCGTCGGTTGCGAGGACGGTGTCCTGGTCTACCGGGACGGCACACTCACCAAGGTCGACAGCCCGGACGCCTACGGCCGGATCGGAAATCAGGCCGGCAGCGAAGCCTCCCCGATCGTGCTCGGCGACTACAAGACCGACGAATTCGCCGAACTCGAACGCCCGCAACGCATTTCGCTGATCGATACCGAAAAGGGCACACTGCGGCTGGTGGACCTGGGCACCAGCTACACCTTCCGTTCACTGGCCCGCGGCCCGCAAGGTGAAGCGCTGGTCCTGGGTACCGACGGCGCCATTCACGTGATCGACCCGGCCGCCGGTACGGTCACCCGGACCATTGATGTCATCGACTCGTGGCAGGAACCGATCGATTGGCAGCAGCCGCGTCCGGCCCTGTTCGTCCGCGAAGGGATCGCCTACGTCTCGGATCCGGCCACCAAGCAGATCCACCGGATCGACCTGGCGGCCGGTGCGGTGACCGGGTCGGCGACCCTGCCGGACGTCCCGAACGAACTCAGCGGTGTGAGCTCCTGACGGATGACTCGGCGGCCCGTCGACAGGGCCGCCCGTGCGGTGCGGGCCACGGACCCCGCCAGGCTCGCACCGCATGCGGCGCGACTCCTCCGTGTGATCCGGAACCGGGTCCGCTGCTGCCCGGCGCCCGGCCGGCATGAGCACCTCCCGGAACAGGTGGCGACTACTCGCCGCCCCGGTGACCCGAATATCGCGGCCTGTACCCACCGCTCTCCCCTCCCCGATCGATCGTTGCGGGCCTACTCTGATCGAGAACGCCACGAACGACAGGGGTGCGGATGCCCGAGATGATCGGTAAGGGCGCGAATACCGCGCTACGAGGTGGACAGGTCCGGATATCGGCGGCCCCGTCCGGGATCGACCTCACCGTCCTGTGCCTGCGGGAGAACGGGAAAGTCGGCAGCGACGCCGATTTCGTGTTCTACAACCAGCCGGTATCTCCTGACTCGTCGGTGCGGCTGGCAGCCGGCGAGATCACGATCGACCTGGCGGCCGTTTCCGGTCACACCGACCGGATGGTGGTCGCGGCCTCGGTGGACACCGGAACCTTCGGCACGATTCCGCTCACCGTGCGGATCACCGAAACCGGCGCCGGTGGCTACGAACTCCCCATTACCGGCCTGACCTCGGAGACGACGGTGCTGCTCGCCGAGGTGTATCGGCGGGCAGGCGGCTGGAAACTCCGCAATATCGGCCAGGGGTACGCCACCGGGCTGGCCGGTATGGCCACCGATTTCGGGATCACCGTCGACGACGCACCCGCCCAGCCGCCAGATACCCCACCGGCGCCGGGCAGTTCGGCGCAGCCGCCGGGGGAGGCTTATCCGGCGCAGCCGGCCACCGGGCACCACACACCGGTCTATCCACCACATGTGCCCGCGGCATACCCGCCGCCGGCCGCCCCTGGATATTCACCATCGAACGCACCCGGGGTGTCACCGGCCCACACCGACCATCCGGCAGCGCCCGCGGTGCCGGGCAATCCGCCGATCGGCCCCGCTGCTACGCCCGGCCATCCAGCCGCCCAGGCCGCGCCGGGCAGCCCGCCGCCCGGTGTCGCCGCTGCGCCCGGCCATCCGTCCGCGACCGCGGGGCCCACAGCAACCGGGCGCACCCCGTCCCCGTCGGCCGGCGTGGATTTCAGCAAAGGGGCCGTCACGCTCACCAAAGGTGCCGGGCCGGTCCTGCTGGAGAAGGCGCCGCTCGTCCGGCTGCGGGTCGCATGGGCCAGCGGTGCCGACTACGAGGCCTACGCCCTGGTCGTGCTGTCCGACGGAAAAGTCGTGCATATCGCCACGTTTCCGGCCGCGGGAATTCCGGCGGCCCCGCAGTACGGCGATCTGGTGCGCCATCTCGGCGACCGCGGCCGCGGGGATGTACAGCGTGGCGGTGGCCAGACCGAGGAGGTCATCGAGGTGCGGTTGGCGCCGGAGATCGTCGCGGTGGTGCCGGTGGCGTATTCCGCGATCAACAACGGGACCGGTTCGTTCCACAAATACCGGGTCACGCTGTCGATCGAGAGCGGCGCGGATTCCGTGATCATCCCGGCCGACCAGGCGAAGAAGTCCAGCTGGATCTTCACCTGTGTTCCGGGAATCGTCTACAACCGCCCCGAGGGTGTGCTCATCGAACGCCGCGAGCTGTACAGCCGCCGCTTCTCCGAACATCGTCCCGCGGTGACCTTGCGGCCCGACGGGCAGGTCGAGGTGCGGATGGACAAGGGGCCGGTGAACAAGTTCAAAGCCGACCACACCTGACCCGTCCCGCCGGGCGACAGCTGGTCGATACGGGGCAGGGCCACCGATATCCCGGACTACACCGGGTGTACTCGCCCGGCTCTGCGACCGGGTTCGGTACCGCCCTGCGCACGGTCGACGGCCGGCCGCGAGAGACAATCGTGCCGTGACGAGTTCCGCCGACAGTCCGGCCTTCACCTATTCCGAGGTGGGCGCCACCCGCGGCTCGATGCCCGCCGGTTCCCACCGCCTGGAGATCCGCCGCCCGCTCGGCCGCGGACAGGACGATTTCCGGCGTTTCGGGGATGCTGTGCTGGCCTACCGGATGCAGCGCGGCCTGGGCCTGCTGGCCGATGCACAGACGCCACGGGCCGAGCCAGGGGCGCATGTCACGGTCCGGCTCGGTATCGGGCGGTTCGGCGTGCTCGCGCCGTGCCGGGTGGTGTATGTCCTGGATGAGGACGATCGCCGCGGGTTCGCCTACGGCACACTGCCGGGGCATCCGGAATCGGGTGAGGAACTGTTCGCGGTCGAATACGATCGCGCGACGGCGACGGTGTACGGGGTGGTCAGAGCATTCTCGCGGCCCGCGGCCTGGTATACCCGCGCCGGTGGGCCGGTGGCCCGGGCCGCACAACGCCTCGCCGCCGAAGCGTATCTCGTCACCCTGCGCCGGACGCCCGTCACGCCATGACGCTGTCTTTTCAACTATTGCAATCATTGATGAACTAGCGGGTTCGCTATAAACTCGCGGATATGGTGCACTTTTCCGGCCGCAAGCGGCTGTCGTGACGACCCCCCGGCGCGGACGGGTCACCCAGCACCGGGTGGCGCAGACGGTGGCGGACGAATTGCGCACACGTATCCTCAACGGCACCGACGATTACCGGCTGCCGACCCAGGACCAGCTGGTGCAGGAATTCGGTGTCTCCTATCCCTCGATCCGCGAGGCGATCCGCATTCTCGAAACCGAAGGGCTGGTCACCGTGCGCCGCGGCAATGTCGGTGGCGCCGAGGTGCACCGGCCCGACGAAACGTCGGCGGCGTACCACCTCGGGCTCGCCCTCCAAGGCGGACGCGTGACCTTGCGTGATCTGGCCTCCGGGCTGCAGATGCTGGAACCGATGTGCGCGGCCGAATGCGCCCGCCGGGAAGACCGCCTCGAGGTGGTCGTGCCGGTACTCACCGAGAACATCGAGAAATCGAAGGGGCTGGTGGACGACGGGGTCGCCTTCACGCAGACCGCACGTGAATTCCACGATCTGGTGGTCTCTTTCACGCCGAATTCGACCGTCCGCTATGTGGTGAGCAGTCTGGTCGCGCTGTGGTCGGCACAGGAGGAGGCGTGGGCCGAGGCGCTCACCGGTCGCGGCGAGTATCCGTCACGGGAGCAGGCGCTGGCCGCGGTGCGCACCCATCAGAAAATCGTCGACGATATCGCCTCCGGTCAGGCCTCGGCGGCCGAGCATATGGCCTGCGCGCATCTCGCGGCGACGCAGGCGCTGCTGCTGGACCGGTTCGACGACGGCATCGTGAATGCGTCCTCGACCATGGCCCAGCAGGCGATCCGCGGTGCCCAGAGCATGCGCCGCTGACCTACAGCCGCGCCGCGCCCGGGATATCGGTGACGGGTCCCGGTTCGAACGCGCGAATCATCGCGTCCTGGGTGAACGAGGCGATCAACCGGCCGCTGCCGGTGCTGATCTGGCCACGAATATACGCGGAACCGGCCCCCACGAAGGTGGCCTCGTGGTGGTAGCGCAACCAGCCGTCCCACTTCACGGGATCGTGGAAGGTCACCGCGATTCCCATCGGCGCCGTCGACAGGGTGTGGTGGGCTTGTGCGGTACCCAGTCCGGGATGCGGGCGCAGCGCCGTGGAGATCCCGAGGTGCCCGGTGAAATGCGCGAGTACCGCGCGGTGCAGATCGTCTCGGGACGGAACGTCGTCGTAGCGCAGCCAGGCGTCCACCACCGGCGGGCCGGTTTCGCCGGGGTCGTCGATATCGGTGCAGCCTGTGATTCGGACCTCGCGTCCGGGCAGCGGCAGGCTTTCGGCCGGGAGGGCTTCGTCCGGGCCGGATACCGGTGGCCCGGTGGGTGCGTCGCGGCGGACGAGGTCGGGCTGCGGCGTATCCAGCAGCACTGTGCAGCTCGTGCGGACCTTCAATTCCTGACGGGCGGTCACAGTGGCGCTCGCGAAACTACGACCGGCCTTGATCGGGGTGACGATGAAGTCCAGTGGGATATCGGGGTCGGCGGCGGAAACGAACAGTGCGTGCGCGTTACGCACGGTGTGGCCGGGCAGGGCCTTGCCGGCCGCAACGATGCTCTGCCCGAGGATCTGGCTACCGTCGACCACCCGGCGGGCTCCCCCGTCACTGTCGCCGAAATAGCGCGACGGAACCACCGGGTCGGGCCGGACATCGAAGATCTCCAGCATCCGCGCCATCGACGATTCGGGGATAGCACCCGGCGGTGGGGTGGCGTTCACGAGCGCACCCCCGTGTACCGGCCGGCACCGATCGTCACCTGGACGACGGACTGGTCGAAGGCGATATAGCCGGCCAGGCGCGACACCTGCGAGTGCGGCTGCGGGTAACACCACGCGATCCATGGACGGTCGCTGTCCGGGAGGGTCCAGTACGACGCCTCGCCTTTGAAGGGGCACACCGTATGCAGTTCGACGGTTTCGAGCAGGCCCGAGTTCACCGCCTGCGGCGGGAAGTACACCACCAGGCCGTGATCCTGTTCGTCCACCAGCAGGCATTCGTCGCTGACGGCCAGTTGCCGACCACCGAGGGTGGCGGTCATCGTATTGGTACGGGCCAGCAGCTCGACCCGGTAATCGGGGCGGTGCAGATACCCGGAAGGTACGGTTTCTTTGCTCATCATTGCTCCGAATCTCGATCGGACGGGGTCGCCGGAAACGGCTCGGCCGCTTCGGGGGCGTAGCCGAGAATGCTCTTGACCTCGAGGTATTCCTCGAAACCGGCTTCACCCCATTCACGGCCGTTACCGCTCTTCTTGTAACCGCCGAACGGCGCCGCGAAATCGAACCCGCCGTTGATGGTGATCGAGCCGGCCCGCAGGCGCCGGGCGACGGCCCGGGCCTGATCCAGATCACGGCCCGCGACGAACCCGGCGAGACCGTATTCGGTGTCGTTGGCGATGGCGACGGCATCGTCGATATCGTCGTAGCCGATGATCACCAGCACCGGACCGAAGATCTCCTCCCGCGCGATGGTCATATCGTTGGTGACATCGGCGAAGACGGTGGGTTTGACGTAGTAGCCCTTCGTCAGGCCGTCCGGGCGCCCGGGGCCGCCGGCTACCAGAGTGGCGCCCTCGTCGATTCCCTTCTGGATCAGGGATTGGATCTTCTCGAACTGTGCGGCGGCGACCACAGGACCGACCGCGACGTCACCGGTGGGATCACCGACGGTGATCGCTTCGGCAGCGGCGCGGGCGGCCTCGATCGCCTCCGCCATCCGAGTGCCGGGAACCAGCATTCGCGCGGGTGAACTACAGGTCTGGCCGGAATTGCCCATCATGTTCCCGACGCCCGCGCCGACATTGGTGGCGAAATCCGGGTCGTCGAGGACGATATTCGGGCCTTTGCCGCCCAGTTCCTGGGTCACTCGTTTCACGGTCGGTGCCGCGTTACGAGAAATTTCTACCCCGGCGCGGGTGGATCCGGTGAACGAGATCATGTCGACCTCGGGATGCTGCGACAGCGGAACGCCGACACCCGGGCCGTCGCCCTGTACCAGGTTGAACACACCGGCCGGTACACCGGCGGCGGCGAGGATCTCGGTGAAGATCTGCCCGGTGAACGGTGAACGTTCGGACGGTTTCAGCACCATCGTGCAGCCGGTCCCCAGCGCGGGGAAAACCTTCACCGCGATCTGGTTCATCGGCCAGTTCCACGGCGTGATCAGCCCGCAGACTCCGATCGGTTCCTTCACGATCAACGTGGCGCCACGCTGTTCTTCGAACCGGTAGTTCTCCAGGATCCCGATCGCCTGCTGCAGATGGCCCGCCGCCAGATCCACCTGGAATCCGTTCGCCAGTCCGGCCGGAGCGCCCATCTCCTCGGTGAGTGCGGCCGCCAGATCCGGGGTGCGCTTCTGGTATTCCGCGCCGATGGCCCGGAACAGGTCCAGCCGTTCGGCGACCGTACTCGCGGCCCAGACCGGAAAGGCCGCGCGCGCCGCGGCCACGGCTGCGTCCACATCCGCGGCCGAGCCGGCCGCGACCTTCCCGGCAACTTCTTCGGTGGCGGGGTCGACCACGTCGAAGGTCTGGCCACCGGCCGGTTCGACCCAGTGCCCGCCGATATAGAACTTCAGGTATCCGCGCATCACTGCATCCCTTCCGCGTACCAGGTGCGGAACTCGTCGTAGCTCGGCATTTCCTCGGAATTGGCCTTCGGATCCACCGCCACGTGGATGACGCCGGGTTTTCCACTGGCGAACGCGCGTTCGATGGCGGGGGCGATCTCGGCGTCGGTGTCGACGTATTCGCCGTAGCAGCCGAAACCTTCGGCGACCTTGTCGAGGCGGGTCTCTTTACTCCAGTGCACCGCGGTTTCCCGCGAGCCCTGACCGAACGTGCGTTTGTAGACGCCGACCTCGAGACCCCACGCGTAGTCGACCGCGACCACGGTGACGAGCGGAAGGTTCAGCCGGGCGGCGGTTTCCAGTTCGGCGATCTGGAACTGGAACGAGGAGTCGCCGGTGATCAGCAGGACCGGTCGTTCACCGCCGTCGGCCACCGAGGCGCCCACCGCGTACGGCAGGCCGGTGCCGAGGTGCCCGAAGTTCTGGTTCCAGATCACATCGTGCGGTTTGCACTGTGTGTAGGTCCAGCCGAAGATCGTGGTGGCGCCGCCGTCGCGGACCAGGATTCCGTCGGCGGGGAAATCCCTGGTGGCCTCCACGATTAAACGGGCCGGATGCACCGGCGACATTCCGGACGGCGCCGATTCGGCGAGTTCGGCCAGCCGGGTGGCGTCCTGTTCGATCCACCGGGCCAGTTCCGGGGTGGCGGTGCGCGGAGTGTCCTTCAGGGCGGCGATGAGCTGGGGTACGACGGCGCGCAGATCACCGACCAGCGGTACGTCGATGGGGCGGTTGACGCCGATGGCGGTGGGGTCCTGTTCGATCAGGACCCATTTCCGGAGGGCTTCGTTCTCCAGCCAGTGCCGGCCCCGGCCGTAGTGCACCGGTTCGCCGAGTTCGGTGCCGATGGCCAGGCACAGATCCGATTGCACGACGGCTTCCACCGCCGACGGCGAGAACCCGTACGGGAAGGTGCGGTCCTCCAGGCCGTCGATGAAGGAGGTACCGCCCGAGGTCTGCACGACCGGGCAGGCCATGAGATCGGCGAGTTCCTTCACCGAGGCACCGGCGCGGGAGGTGTGCACCCCGTGCCCGACCAGCAGGACGGGCTGCTTCGCCTGACGGATGAGCTCGGCGGCCTCGTCGATCTTGTCCTGACCGGCTGTCTGGCCGACCAGCCGGTACCGGTGCGGCGGCAGCGGGTCCGCAACATCGAGCTCTTCCTGGATGACATGCGACGGGTATTCGATGTACACCGGGCCGGGTACGCCGGTCAGTGCCTTGCGCAGGCCTTCGCGAATGATCTCGTCGGTCTGGTCGGCGTATTCGATACTCGCCGCGTACTTCACCGAAGGTTCCAGCAGCCCGGACTGTTTCACGAACTGGATCCGCCCGCGGCGCACCCGCTGTTCGGTGATCCGCGCGCGCTGCCCGCCCAGGAAGATCACCGGCGAATTCTCCACCTTGGCGCACATCATCGCACCGGCCATATTCGCCATACCGGGCCCGAGGGTGCCGATACAGACGGCGGCCTTACCGGTCATCCGGGAGACCGCCTCGGCCATGAATCCGGCCGATTCCTCGTGGTGCGGCGACACCACATTCCAGCCGCGTTCGTCGGCCAGATGGAACAGGTGCACGAAATTCGGGTCGGGGATACCGAAAATCGTATTGATACCTTCGGCCTCGAAGAGGTCCAGAATTCGTTCGTAAACCTTGACCGCCATATTCACTGTCCTCCCGTGGCCATTGCGAAACTCCGGCCGATATGGTCGCTGTGCGCCGACGGCACCACCGGCAGCAACCACGAATCGGTGGTCTCGCGTATGTCGTCGATCTGTTCGCCGACGTCCTCGATCGACCACTGCGGCCGGTAGACGCCGGGGGTTTCCGCGATATAGGCCCGTGCCACCCGCCCCGCCAGCGCGACCAGCATCTCACCGCTGACCGTGCAGGATTCGTGGGCCAGCCAGCCCACCGCAGGGGCGACCAGCTCGGGTTCCATCGGCGGATATTTCGAGGTGTCCAGGCCGTCGGCCAGCCGGGTCACCGCCGCGGGCACGATCACATTGGATTTCACCCCGTGTTCGGCGCCCTCGAGCGCGATCACATTCGACAATCCGATCACGCCGGCCTTGGCGACAGCGTAATTCGCGACGTTCCGGTTGCCGTACAGTCCACCGATCGAGGAGGTGAGGATTACCCGGCCGTAACCGGCGTCGCGCATCACCGGGAATGCCGCGCGCGCCACATGGAATGCGCCCCGCAGATGCACGTCGAGCACGGAATCGAAGTCCTCGTAGGACATTTCGGCCAATGGCGCATAACGGACATTGCCGGCGTTGTGGATGAGGATATCGACGCGACCATAGGTGTCGAGGGCCGTGTCGATGATCGCGCGTCCGCCTTCCGGGCTCGCCACGGAATCGGCATTCGACACCGCGTCCCCACCGGCATCCCGGATCTCGGCGGCCACAGCACCGGCCACACCGGCATCGACATCACCGCCCGGGATACTTCCGCCGATATCATTGACCACGACTTTCGCACCACGCGCGCCGAGCATCAGGGCATAGGCCCGCCCCAGCCCGCGACCGGCACCGGTCACGACGGCCACCCGGCCGTCGAACCGCTTTTCCGGACCTGATTCGCTCATGTTCTGCCCACCATGAATGAGCGAGGGCCCTACGGGGCCACGCTCCGCTACCGCCTCCGGGCCTGACTCGCTCATTCGCCCAGCACCAGACCCTCGAGGCGGCCGGTCCCGCGCCATTCCTGCAGCAGCTCCTCCAGGGCGTAGAAGCCCGGCCAGTACGGCTCTCCGAGATGGGATCGGATGTTCTGCTCGCCCTCGTTGTTGTAGTAACCCGGCGTGCACTCGCGCTGGAAATTGCTGTTGTCGACGGCGGTTTCCTTGATGGTGGTACACCATCCTTCGACGGCCTCCGGGGTCGGTTCCACGACTTTCGCGTCCCGGTTCAGCGCTTCACCGATGATGTAGGCGGCATGGGTGGCCTGCTGATCGAACATATCGGTGGTGCTGGCGGTCACGCCGCCCTGCACGAACCCGGTGAAGAAGATATTCGGGAAACCGTTACTGGTGAGGCCGTGCAAAGTGCGGTAGCCGTTCGCCCAATGCTCGTAGAGCGACAGCCCGTCCCGGCCGGTGAACGGGTGGATACCGTAGCGGCGGTCCAGATCGGTGGTGATTTCGAATCCGCTGGCGAAGATGATGCAGTCCACTTCGTGTTCCACACCGCCGGCCACGATACCAGCGGCGGTGATCCGCTCGACGCCCTTGGTCTTCGATACGTCGACCAGGGTGACATTCGGTCGGTTGTAGGCCGGCAGGTATTCGTCGTTGAAACAGGGTCGCTTGCAGAGGAAGCGGTAATACGGTTTGAGCGCGGCCGCGGTCACCGGATCCTCGACGATCTCGTCCACCCGCTGCCGGACCCGTTCCATGGCCCGGTAGTCCTGGATCTCGCGGATCTCCATGAACTTCTCCGGGGTCACCTCGGCCCAGCCGTCGATTTCGTCCAGGTAGGCCTGCACATTCCGGCTCACCTCGGTCCAGCCGTCGCATACCAGATCCGGCTGGCCGGGCGCGAACGCCTCGAACGCGGCGGTGTGGAAATTGCGGCGCCGTTCCAGCTGCCAGCCCGGCTGCAACGATTTCGCCCATTCCGGATCGGTCGGAACGTTACCCCGTTCGTTGATATAGGACGGGGTCCGCTGGAAAACGTACAGATGCTCGGCCGACCGGGCGATATGCGGAATGATCTGGATCCCGCTGGCACCGGTCCCGATCACCGCGACCTTCTTGTCCTCCAGCCCCGTGAGACCGCCGCGCATATCACCGCCGGTGTAGGCGTAATCCCAGCGGGCCGAATGGAATGTATGCCCGGTGAAATCGTTGATACCGGGGATACCGGGGAGCTTCGGCTTGTTGAACGGACCCTGCGCCATGACGACGAACCGGGCCAGGATCCGGTCGTCGCGATTGGTACCGATCCGCCAGCGCCGCAGCGTCTCATCCCATTCCAGCGATTTCGTCATCGTCGAGAAGATCGCCTTCTCGTACAGTCCGAAATGCTTCCCGATGCGCTGGGCGTGCTCGAAGCATTCGTCACCGTAGGCGTACTTCTGGGTCGGGATGTACCCGGTTTCCTCGAGGAGCGGCAGATAGCAGTAGGCGTCGGAATCGCATTGGATACCGGGATAGCGGTTCCAGTACCAGGCGCCGCCGAAATCGCCGGCCAGCTCGATGATCCGGAAATCCTCGACGCCGGCCTGGGTGAGCCGCGCGCCTGCGGTCAAACCGGCCCATCCCCCGCCCAGGACCACCACATCGACTTCCTCGGTGATGGGTTCGCGCGGTGTCACCGGAGTGTAGGGATCGCCTTCGAAAACCTCGGCGAACCCGTCCTCGCTGGCGACGTACTGCTGTTGCCCTTCCGATCGCAGCCGCTTATCGCGTTCGGCCAGATACCTGGCCCGTAACGCGGCATGGTCGATATCGGGGGTCTGCGTGGGTGCGCAGTTGTTCATTCGGATTCCTCGGTGCTGGATCGAGCCGGCGGCGCCGGGTCAGGTGAGGTCACGCGGTGCGCCGGTGCCCATGTATTTCGCGAGGTTGTGATGCAGGTTGACGACACTGCGCTCCCGATACGGATTCGGTTTCGGGCCGGTGAAACCGGCGGTTTTCATACCCTGCTGGACCGCCGCCATATTGTCGAAATCCTGTGGCAGCACAGTGCGCCAGCCCGGATCGTCCTGTGGCGTGTGGATCCATTCCGTGTCCGGCGCTTCGCCTTCCGGGAACAGTTCGTAGACCGCGGCCTCGAAAATACATTTGTCCGGGTCGTAGCCGTAGGGTCGCGCGCTGTAGCAGAGCATATTGTTCACCGCGTGCCCGATCTGGAAGTTCGGGAAGATCTGCCATGCGGTACCGGCCGCCGCCACCTGGGCCGGCGCAACGGTCGGCCAGATGACGCCGCGTTTCTCGTCCGCGGCGCGCGCCGATGCCAGCCAGTGCTGCATCACCTCGGGTGCCGGGGTGCCCTCCGGTAGTTCCTCGGTGAGCCGCCGCGCCGCCTCCACCATGGTCCAGGTGGTGTTGGTGTTGGCGTTCTCCCAGGTGAAGTTCTGCAGTTCGATCGTGGATTTGCGGGCGTCGGGGCCGTGGCCGAGCCGGATCTTGCCCTGGCTCTCTTCTTGGCCCTTAGGGGCGTCGTAGCCGATATTGCTGTGTTTGCCCTGGGCCCGCGCCCAACCCAGGAACATGCCGAAGTTCATGAACTCCGGATGGGTGTAGGGCACGTGGTAGGTCTCCATGAAGGCTTCCAGCGCAACCTTCCAGTTGCAGTCGAACACCAGCCACCGCCGCCAGCGGTAACGCATGTTCTGCAACTGGAACGGATCGAGCAGCGACGCGGCGGGCTCCAGGTATTCCAGCAGGGTTTCCGACGGATTCGGGTCCAGGTTGACGAAGATCCAGCCGCCCCAGGTATCGACATGCACGTCGACCAGTCCGTCGTTGCGTTCGGTGAGCCCGCAGGGCCAGTCTTCGCGTTCGGGGACGAAGGTGTTGCGGCCTTCGAGGTCGTACCGCCAGCCGTGGAATCCGCAGACGAATTGTTTCTTCTGTCCCTTGGCATTGCGCTCGCCGGGCGGGGTGTCGACCAGTCTGCGGCCGCGGTGAGCGCACACATTGTGGTAAGCACGGATCGTGTCCTCGGCGGTGCGCACGATGATGATCGAATCGTCGAGGATGTCGTAGGTGAGATAATCGCCCACGCGCGGGATCTCCTCGACCCGGCCCACCTGCTGCCAGACCTTGCGCCACAACTTGTCGCGTTCGGCCTTCACGTATTCGGGACTGAGGTAGGCCTCCACCCCGATCGTCATCGGCGCGGACAGCGGTTCGGTGTTCGTGGCGATATCGTCGACAGTCTTGCTCATGCCTCCGCTTCGCTCCGGCCCGAGCGAGGGCTCGGCTGTGTCGATCGGTCGCTCGCTGCGCTCGCTCATGGCGTTCTCCCACCCCGGGTCCGGGGACAGTCGGTGTCGGTGCAATGCATTTCGGTGGTCAGCTGGTGATGGCGGCGCGGAAGCCCTCGTCCTTCAGGAACAGTGAGGTGTTGTCCGCGCCCAGATGGGTCCATTTCAGGTTGAGCCCGCCGTCGACCAGGATCGTCTGCCCGGTGATATAGGACGACAGCTGGGAGAGCAGGAACAGCACGGCACCGGCCTGCTCTTCGGGCCGGCCGCGGCGGCCCATCGCGATCGCGGTGCGATCGCGTTCGACGTCCTCGTCGACATAGGTTCCCGAGGCCGGAGTTTCGGTGACACCGGGCGCGATCGCGTTCACCCGGATATCACTGAGGGCCAGTTCGACCGCCAGCGTCCGGGTCGCGGCGACGAGGGCGGCTTTCGCGGTGCCGTAGGCGATATGGAACGGGGCGGTGTTCATCCCGCTGATCGACGACAGCGATACGATCGAGCCCGCCCGGCCGGCCGCTTTGATCTCCGCGGCCACCGCCTGGCTCATGAAAAACATCGATTCGAGGTTCTGCGCGAACAGGGCCCGCCAGTCCTCACGCGTCACCCGGGTGGCCGGCATCCAGGTGGCGGGTGCGGCACCGCCGGCGATATTGACCAGGCCGTAGAGGTCCCCGTCGGCCTTTCGCGCGGCCTCGAGCACCGTGGCCACACCTTCATCGGTGGCGGCATCGGCCTGCACCGGGACGACCTTCAGCCCCTCGTTCGCCAGCGGTTCCACATGTTTCGCCAGGTTCTCCGCGCCCCGCCCGACCCCGAGCACGGTCGCCCCGGCCTGCGCGGCCAGCCGCGTCACAGCGGTGCCGATCCCGCCGCCGCCCGCGCCGGACACGATCACCACGCGCCCGTCGAGGCCGAAGAATTCGCGTGTCATGGTTGTTTCACCCGTCCTTCCGGAATGCGAGCACACTGCCCTCGGCGTCGGCGGCGATATACAGAGTTCCGTCCGGGCCGGCCGCGATACCCGCGAACGGGCCCTGCGGTCCGGAGAACGGCGGCATACCCAGCAGCGGTTTCGGCGTCACGCCGGGCGGCGCGCCCACCGGCAGATTCCAAGCGAGCACCTCGCGAGCTTTGGTCTCCAGATCGACCGCGACCAGGTTCTTGGTACCGGAATCGACGATCAGCAGCTGCGATCCGCGAATGAGCAGGCCCTGCGGAGTGTCGAGACCGTCCACCACCGTGTCCACTCCCCCGGCGGTCACCGAGACCACCCGGCCCGCACCGGATTCGGTGACCAGGCAGGTGCCGTCCGCGGTGAACGCGATACCGATCGGCTTGTCCAGCCCGGTGGCCAGCACCTCGACTCCGCCGTCACCGCGCACCCCGAGCACCCGGCCGGTGCCGAATTCGGTGGTCACGATCTTTCCGCCGGGTCCGGCTTCGATCCCGTACAACTGATCGAGCGGCGCTTCGGCGCCGGCCAGGAATTCACTCTCCCCGCTCGCGGGCCGCCACCGGGCGATCTGGCCGCCTGCGGTGGCGACGAGGAATTCACCCGGCCCGGCGGCGGTCACACCGCGCACGAAGCCCGGATACCCCGGGCTGAACAGCATGCCCAGGGTTTCGAGCCCGTCGGGACCGACCGTATAGAAGTAGGTGCCGTCGGCGACGAACAGCGTCCCGTCGGGACCGACGGTCAGATCCAGCGGCCAGTTCAGCCCGCCCGGCAGCGTGGTGCGGGTGGTGCCGTCGGCGCGGATTTCGGTGATCTCGCCGGTGAAGTTGGAGACGAACAACCGGCCGTTCACCAGCGTGCAGTTGTCGAGGCCCGGAGTGAGCTGGGCGAGGACGGTTTTCTCGCCGTTGCGGGGATCGATCCGCAGTACCTGCCCCGAGGCGACCTGGGTGGACACGATGCATCCGTCCGCATCGAACTTCACCGAATCCGGTACGCCGAGATCCCCGGCGACCCGTTCGGGTTCGCCACCGTCGGGATGAATCCGCCAGATCTCGTTGAGCCCCATCACCGGGTAATAGAGCAACCCGTCGGGACCCACCTCCATCGCGTTCGGCTGTTCCAGGTTTTCCAGCAGGATGCGCGGCGCGCCACCGTCGAGCGGCAATTCCATGAGCCGGCCGCCGGGCCGGCATTCGTTGACGAACAACCGGCCCTGATACACCGTGATGCCGTTGGCGCTGGGCAGATCCGCGCGCAGCAAGCGAGTGGTGCCGTCGGCGTTGCGGGCGCTCACGCGACCGTCCATCACCTCGGTGGCATACAGGTTGCCGTCCGGGTCGAACGCGCAATCGTCGGGCGCGACGATATCGCCGCCCTTGGCGCTGATGGTTTCGATCGCGCCGGTATCGATATCGAGTGCGCTGATCTGACTCCCGGTCACCTGGGCGATATAGATCCGCCCGTCCGGCCCGGTCCGTAACCCGTTGGCCCCGAACAGCCGGCTGGGCGGGGTGATCCGCCACTGACTCCAGCCCGCCGCGACCCCGATCGATCGGCCGCCCTGATAGCGAGCCTCTTGCTGCAACATTCCGACTGACTCCCAACCGACCCGGCCGCTAGCGCTGATCCGCCTCCATGTCGAGGACTTGTAAGGAATTTAACGCTCCATCCAAGCAAGCGCAATAAGTATTGCAATCTTTGTAAGGATACGTGCGAGCATGGGATATCCACCTGAGTACGACCGTTTTCGAAGACCCCGGAGAACCGATATCGACACCGGGGCCACCAGTGGAGAGAATATCATTCTCCATATAGGAAATTGACGACTCCGACCAGATCGCCCCAGTGGTCCCCACCGCGTAGATCAGGCACTATGCCGGCGATCGGCGGCATACCCGGCGGGTCTGCGCCGACTGCCGGAGACTCCGACTCCGACTGCGTGCCGGGGGCCAGGAGTATGTGCGACCGGCCGGCCGCCTGCGCCGGCCACGCGCCGGAGGAATCCATACGAGGTCAGCTGCGGCAGCGGTCAGCACATCGACGCCGAAACAGCGCAAGCCGGGTCCACCGGGTACCGGCGGCCGCGTATCCGCGACCCCCTACAGTGGGACCATCTCGGCGTAGGAACCACAGTCACCGGCAAAGGAGGGGAATGCCACGGGAACTGGCAGATCTACCGTTTGCGCGATGGCTGGAGCCGGTCGGCGGCCTCGACGTCGAGCGTGAGTACGACTGCGCCCGGTTCGAGGATATGGTTGCGGCCGATCCCGATCTCCGCAATACGGTGTTCGGCCAGTGCGCCTTCCGCGCGGTGCATATCGACCACGGTGTGGCCGGTGGCGCCCGGTTCGCCGATGTCTGGCTACACGGTGTCCGGTTCACCGGTACGGATATGCCGGATGCCGCATGGCTGGACGCGGAGGTGATCGACGGGGCCTGGTCGGGGGTGGAGGCCAGCGGTGCCGAACTGCGCCGCGTGGTCTTCCACAACTGCAAACTGGACTCGGTGAACTTCCGGAATGCCCGTTTGACCAAGGTCCGTTTCGTCGATTGCGTGCTCCGGCATGTCGATTTCGGGAGCGCGAAGCTGTCGGAAGTGAGCTTCCCGGGCTCCGAGATATCGGCGTTGACGGTGCGTAATGCGCAGCTGAAAAAGGTCGACTTCCGGCGCGCACACAGTATCGGTATCGCCGACGGGGTCGAGTCGGTGCGAGGTGCACTCGTCACACCGGGGCAACTACTGGACCTGGCGCCGGCGCTTGCCGCGGCGGTCGGACTCGCTGTCGAGGAGTGAGCCTCAGCGGGTGACCGCGCGGGCCACTGTGCGCGCGACTTCTTCGTCGCCGAGGGCGCTGTCCTGGATCAGCGCGTGTGACAACACCGTCCGCACCACCACTTCGGCCGCTCGACGCGGAGGCAGGGCGAGCGCTGCCTCGTCACCGGCCGCGACGAACGGTTCGGCGAAGGCGGCCACGGTTTCGACCAGATTCAGCCGTGTTCCCTCGTGTGCGATGGCCAGGGTGAGCAACCAGCCGGGTTCGTGCATCCGGAGGTAGTTGAACGCGCGATGGCCGCGTAGGTAGTTCAGCGCAAAAAGTGTTGCCGCCCGAACGACTTCTGCGGCACCGGCGGTGATATCGATCGCGACAAACGCGGCGGCCACCATCTTCGCCACTTCGTGGCGGCCCACGGCGGAGACGAGCCCGTCCTTGTCTCCGAATTCTCGATAGGCGGTCGCGCGCGAGACCCCGGCGCGCGCGGCGACGGCACCGTGGGTGAGGCCGTCCAAACCGCTTTCCGCGATGAGCGCGACGGCGGCTTCCAGCAGCTCGTCCGACGATCGGGTGGAAGAGGTCATAGGTCTTTCTACCTTGGGTTGCCGCGATGGGGGTTGCCTCACCCAACCTACTGAGACTAATTTTACGATCAGTCTCAGAACGGGCCGCGTAGCCGAGCCCTGGGATTTCAGGACGATGACGACGGAGGCGCAGATGTCGAGGACCGGCAATACGGCGGCCCGGGGCCGGGCGGTGGTACTGGGCGCGAGTATGGCCGGTCTACTGGCAGCCCGGGTGCTGGGGAACATTTCACCGAAGTCGTCGTACTCGAACGCGACGACCTGTCGGCCCCGGGGGACCGTCGCGGAGTCCCCCAGGGCCGCCACGTCCATGCACTGCTCGCCCGGGGGCGACTCGTCCTGGAGCAGCTCTTCCCGGGCATCACCGCGGAACTACTCGCCGACGGCGCGGTCGAATGCCGATCCCTCACCGAGATGCGGATGACGGTGGCCGGGCACACTCTCCGTCAGGCCGACGCCGGATATTCGCTGCTCCAGGCCAGCCGCCCATTTCTCGAATGGCGGGTACGCGGCCGGGTTCGCGCGCTCCCCGGTGTGGAACTGGTCGACCACACCGCGGTATCCGGATTGCTCTTCGATACCGGCCGCGCCCGGGTCACGGGTGTGCGCACAGCCGACGGGCGGGAATTCGATGCCGACCTGGTGGTCGGCTGCCTGGGCTGGCACGGTCCGGTCGACGAATGGCTGACCGGGCTCGGCTACGAGCGACCCGCGGAACACGGTGTGCGGATCGATATGAAGTACGCCAGCCGATACGTGCGACTACCGCCCCGCTCGGTCGGCGGTGACAAGGAGATCGTGATCGCGAACCAGAACCCGGCCCGGGGGCTGGCCCTGTTCGCGGTGGAAGACGGCGCGCATATCCTCACGCTGATCGGCTACGGCAGCGACCACCCGCCCACCGATCCGGACGGGTTCTGGCGTTTCGCCGCGTCGGTGGCGCCCCGGGATGTGCGCGAAGCACTGGTGGGCGCAGAGGTTCTCAGCGATATCGCCACCTACCGGTATCCGGCCAACCGGCGACGCCGCTACGAGCGGCTGACCAGGTTTCCGGACGGACTACTCGTGCTGGGTGACGCGGTATGCAGTTTCAGCCCCGCGTTCGGGCAGGGAATGACCGTCTCGGCGCTGCAGGCGCGACAACTGGGCGAAGTCCTCGCCATCGGTGACCACGACCTGCGCCGTCGGTACTTCCGCGCCGTCGCCCGGACGATCGACGACGCCTGGCGGATCACCGAACTGTTCGATCTGGCGATGCCACATGTGGATGCGGCGGGCCGGAAACCACTGCGGGCGCTCGGCGCGCTGGCGGGGGTCGCCATGGCCATCGGGGAACGCGACGCGGCGATCGGCACCCGCATCGCCCGGATCGCCGGTCTGCTGGACGGCCCGGAGACGCTACTGCGGCCCGCACCGGCCGGACGCGCGGCGCTCGCCGCGGGCACGCTCGCGGCGGCCGCTGTGCTCCGGCTCCCCCGTGACCGCAATACACGGCCCGCGCCGCTGTTCGACCCGCTGCCGCACGGCCCCGCACGCGGTTTCCATCGGCTGGTGGTGCGTTCGGTGGTCCGCGATACCGGCGACAGTGCGATCGTCGAGTTCGATATCCCCGCGCACCTGCGCAGCCGTTTCACCTACACCGCCGGACAGCATCTGGTGATCCGCGGCACCCGCTGCGGCGAACCGGTCCGCCGCAGCTACTCCCTGTGCGATGCCCCGGGGGCGGGCCGGGTGCGTATCGCCGTGAAACGGCAACCGGGTGGCGCGTTCTCGTCGTATGTCCTCGACGAGCGCATCACGGGGCCGGCATTGTATGTTTCCGAACCGTCGGGAGTTTTCACTCCCGAGCTAGACCCCACCGCCTGCCACGAGTACACCGCGGTCGCCGCCGGTTCCGGGATCACTCCGATCGTCGCTATCATCGCCGCGGTACTGGAGGCCGAACCGGACAGCGTTTTCACGCTGCATTACGGCAGCCGCCACCGCGCCGGCATCATGCTCGCGCGGTCCGTGCGTGAGTTGTGCGACCGCTACCCCGGGAGGCTCCGGGCCGTCCACTACCTGTCCCGGCAGCATCCGCGAAATGCGCAGGATTCCGGCGTGCAGTACCGATCCGGGCGGATGGCGGCGGCCGATATCGCCCGGCAGCACGCCGACCGCTGGTTTCTGTGCGGGCCGAAAACACTGGTAACCGAAACCGTCGACGCCCTACACGCACGAGGCGTTCCCGGATCACGTATCCAGGTGGAGCTCTTCGACACCCGCACCCCGCATCGTCCGCCGGCCGTCGCCGGGTCCGCGACCAGCCGGGTCACCCTGGCCGGGTACGGCGAACCTCTGGAATTCGATATGCCGCGGGACCGGACGATCCTGGACGCCGCACTGGACGAGCGCGAAGACCTTCCGTACTCGTGCCTCGGCGGCTCCTGCGGAACCTGCCTCGCCGTCGTCGCCGACGGGCACGCCGAAATGGAGCCCGACCCCTTGCTGGCGATCACCGGCGACGAGATCACGCGCGGTCGGGTACTGGCCTGCCGCGCGCGGCCGGTCACCGAGCAGGTCACGTTGCGTTTCGGATCCGGCCCGGCCGAGAAGTCACGGACACCGGAATCGGTCCCCGGCCGGGCCCCGGTCTCCCCTGGCGGCGCCGGGCACTAGCTGGTCACGGTCTCCAGGACGGCCGTGGTGGCGTCGGCGATGGCCTGATCGCTCGGAGCGGCCATGGGGTAGCCGATGGTCGAGCGGCTGAAGATGACCAGGACGACCGAGGTTCCGGTGGGGCTCCACACCACACCGGCATCGTTGACGGTGCCGTAGGCGCCGGTACCGGATTTATCGGCCGCGACCCAGCCGACCGGCAGGCCTTCGCGCATCCGCTCACCCGAGGTGACGCTCGAACGCATCCAGCCGGTGAGCATCCGCCGGTGCTCGGGAATCAGCGCATTACCGAGGACCAGCCGGTGCAGACCGCCGGCGAATGCGGCGGGAGTGCTGGTATCACGGGTGTCACCGGGGAGGGCTTCGTTGAGTGCGGGTTCCCAGCGGTCCAGCCTGGTCTGGGTATCGCCGAGCGTGCGGGCCAGGGCGGTGACCGCGGGCGGACCACCGATGCGGCGCAGGATGAGGTTGGCGGCCGTGTTGTCATTGCGTACAAGGGTCGCTTGGCACAGGTCGTACCAGCTGAGGGTTTCACCGGCTCGGTAGCTGGTGGTCGGTGACGCGATCACGATATCGGAGCGCAGGATCGGGACCTGCTCGTTCAGGTCCACTTCCCCGCGTTCGGCGAGGCGCAGCAGCGCGGCGACCGCGTACACCTTGAAGGTGGACGTGAGAGCGAACCGGTCCGTGGCATTCCACTCGAAGGTCCGTGCGCCCGTCGGGCTGTAGGCGGCAATCCCGAACAGCACATCGTGGCGTTCCTGGATCTCCATCAGCGTATTGCTGAGGTCGGCGACGGCCGGCGGGCTGATCGTGGCCGGTGTCGATGTGCTGGGCTCGCTCGGATCGGAACCGCATGCGGTGACGGCGAACGCGGTGACGGCCAGGACGGCCACCAGCGATCGGCGCGGAACGCGGAATTCTGATCGGATCGGTTTCACATCGGCAGCACACACGTGTCCGTGGCCGGTCGCCAATATCCGACACTCCCGCACACGATACGCAACAGATATAGCAGCAGCTGAACCAGGGTTTCGGCCCGCGAAACCGGCGCTGAAACCGCAGTTGGACGGTGGCCGGTCGGGACGCTGGTTCAATATGGCTATGGACCTCATCCGCCACCTCGGCTATTTCGTCGCCATCGCGGACGAGGGACATTTCGGACGCGCGGCGACAGTTCTCGATATGACCCAGCCGCCGCTGTCCCAGGGTTTGCGGCGACTGGAGACCCAACTCGGAGTCGAACTCGTGCACCGCACGCGGCAGGGCGCGGTACTCACGGCGGCCGGCCGGCAACTCCTGCCGCGGGCCCGGCTGCTGGTCGACGACGCGGCCCGGCTGCTGGCCGAGGCGCAGCGGATCGCCCGTACCCGCGGCACGGTGCACTGGGGCGCCACCACTGCGCTCGCCGACCGGATCCTCACTGCCTGTGTGACCGCGCTACGCACCGAGAAGAACAGCGGTGACGCCGTGTCCACCACAGTGGCCGCCACGGTCGACCTGGTGTCGGCGGTGCGGTCGGGATTGTGTGATGTGGCGGTGATCGAACATCCGGCACTGGTCGACGGTGTGGAGGCCGGACCGGTGGTGAAACTACCGCGCTGGATCGTGGTGCCCGCCGAACATCGCAGCGCCGCGACCGAACGCCCGGTGTTTCCGATGCTGGCCGACCTCACCTATGCGGCGTATCCGCGCGCCGCAAATCCCCCGGCCTCCGATACGGTCCGGGACCTGTTGCGTGAGCGCGGGCTCGACGCGCCGACGGTCACCGTGCACGACGATCGCTCGATACTCGCCGCAGTGGCCGCCGGAACCAGTTTCGGTCTCACCACCACGCCACCGTCCGATATCCCGGGCGTCGCCTGGTTGCGGATGGCACCGCAGGCGGTGGCGTTGCGCTGCCGGGTGATCCACCGGGCAGGGGCAGAAGAACAGGCCGATGCCTTGGACAGCGTGCTGTACCGGGAACGAGTACGGTGACCGTCGCCGAGCGGATCCACGCGGTATTCGCCGATGCGGGCTGCACCGGCCGATTGCATGCCAGGCGGTGTGACGGTGGCGCCGCGGAGGTCTCGATCGGCGGCACCGAACGGGTGGTGACCGCCTCGGTGTACAAACTTCCGCTACTGCTCGCGTATTGCCGCGCGGTGGACGCCGGCCGGATCGACCCGCTGGAACGGCTCACCCTCATCCCTGCCGAATGCACCCCCGGCCCCACCGGGATCTCCGCCTTGCACGATCCGGTCACCATGAGCCGCCGCGATCTGGCGACCTCGATGATGACATTGTCCGACAATGCCGCGGCAGATCTGCTGCTGGGCGAGATCGGTCTCGCAGAGGTGCACGACCTGCTGCAATCGCTCGGGCTCCTGCGGACCCGGCTGGTCGGCGGCACCGCCGATATCCAGCGCGGCCTGATCTCCGATACCGATACCCACAGCACGGTGGAAGCTTTCGCGGCGCTGGCCGACAACGACGAGGCGTGGACGGTATCCGCCTACGATCCCGCCTACACGAGCGCGACCACGCCGGAGGAGATGACCCGGCTGCTGTCGGCCCTGTGGCGCGGTGAAGTGGTGTCGGCGGAACAAACAGCTTTCGCGCAAGCGGTGATGCGCCGCCAGGTCTGGCCGCACCGGATCGCGGCCGGATTCCCGCACCGCGGAGTATCAGTGGCCGGGAAAACCGGGACCATCGGGATCATTCGCAACGAGATCGCCGTGGTCGAATTTCCCGAGGAGTACCCGGTAGCGGTGGCGGTGTTCACCCGCGCCGCGCGCGCCGATCCCGCGGTCCCCGCCGTCGATGCCGCGATCGCCGAGGCCGCCCGCATAGCGGTCACCGAAATGCGCCGTGCCTTGCCCGGCGAGTGAACTGCCGTGGAGACCGGATCAGAAAGCGAGTTCCGGCCAGGAGATATCGATGGGAAAAGGAAAATCGGTGGTGATCCGCTCGGAATCCTGCGGCGTCCATTTACCGATCAGCAGGTAGTTGGCCGGGTAGAGCGGATGGACACCGGCCGGAAGCCGGCCGTGGGTGACCTCCAGCGCGAATGCGCGGATCATGGCGATCGCGCTTTCCTCGCGAGCCAGAGTCACCTCCCAGTACCAGGGGATCCCGGCCTTCGCGTACCGCGACTTCTTCTCATCCATATCCGTCTTGGTATTCGACGGCGAGAGCACTTCTCCCGCGAGGAGCACATCATCGCCGTGAAGGTCCTGATAGGGCTCGGCGAGACAGCGGGCGACGAGGAAATCCGGTGTGACGAAATCGGACTTGCCTGTGCGACCGAAGAAGATATTTGTTTCAGTGTGTACCCGCCAGCACTGCTCGGGGTTCCGGTCCATCTCGCTACGGGCGCATCGGCGTAGGCCGCTCCACAACAGGTTGGTGAACTCCTGGTGTTCGGCAGGCCCCCTGCGAACCCACACCACCCGGCCGTCCCAGAGTTCGATCTGCCGGGCGATATCCTCCGGTAGCTGTTCGAGTTCCTCCCACGTCATGTACTCGGGCAGTCCGGGCTGTTCCACGGATCGACGCGACATGCCCATATCGTAGCCGCCTGCCATACCACCCCTCACGGGGTGAACGAGATCATTCCCGGGTGACCAGCAGGTTCACTCGATAGTCGGGCAAGGGGATTTCGCTACTCGACCCCGCCGGCTGCATCGACCGCAGCGCGATCCGGTAACCGCCCGTACGCACTTCGGTGGAGAACTGCGGATTCGAATGGAGTTCATGGGCCGACCGCGCACCGTCCACCGTGACCTCGGTGAGCACCGTCGCGTCGCCTTCCCGGACACAGTTCACCTCGGCGGGGCATCGGCTGTCCTCGGGGACATCGCGAAACAGCACCGTCACCCGGCCCGCATCCAGAACAGCGGTATCACCGCCCGACAGGGTGAATTCGGTGCCCAGTTCCGGAGGTGGCGCCGGCTCGGCGGACGCACAGCCGGCCGCGACCGTCATGACCCCCAGGGCGACTACCCACCGACCCGCACGCGCGGCATTCATAACAGCCGATCCTCGCACAGGGATATCGCCGGGTGAGCCGATTCGGTGCGCTCGGTCTGTATCCGAGCCGAGCGCCGATCGCCGGAGGCTCTGCCTGCGGATGTATGCGCAGCTCGTCGGCACCGAGCATTCCCCAGCAGTCCGGACCACCGGATCCGCTCCGGCCGGCGAGCTCCGATGCCGTCGGACCGGCAACACACCGCTGCGAGGCAGCCTCCCGTCCGGCCGGGCACGGGGTACCGGCCGGACGTTGCGGGGCAGCCGGGTACCGGCGAGCGTCCACCAGGGTTGTGACGTCCTACTTGAGCATCGAACCGCAGTCGACCGGCAGCGTGACGCCGGTGAGGTAACGGGCCTCTTCGGAAGCCAGATACAGCACGGCGTTGCTGATATCGATCGGGTCCACCCACGGCACCGGCAGCGTGTGGAACATCTGGCAGATCGGCGCCATATCGTCGGCGGTCGGGTTTTCCAGATCGGGGCGGAACATCTGGAACGTCTTCTCGTTCATGATCATGGCGGTACTCACGTGCGTGGGGTGCACCGAGTTCACCCGGATCATGTGCTGGCCGAGTTCCACCGCGAAGGCCCGCATCAGACCGACGACCCCGTGTTTTGCGGAGACGTAATGACCGGTCTGCGGGTAGGCCTTCAGGCCGCCGACCGAGCTGGTGAGCACGATGGAACCACCGCGGCCGCCCTCGAGGATGTGCGGGACACCGGCTTTCACCGATTTCCACACACCGCTGAGGTTGATATCGATCGTTTCCTGCCAGACGTTCTCGGCGGTTTCGGCCAGGGTGTCGCCGCCGCTGGCGATGCCGGCGTTCGCGACGATGATGTCGAGGCGCCCGAGGTTTCCGACCCCCTCGGCGAGGGCTTCCTTCAGGCCGTCGGCGTCGCGAACGTCGACCTCGGCGGTGACGATTTTGCGACCGGTGGCCTTGACGAGTTCTTCGGTTTCGGCGAGATCGGCGGGTGTCGCCGGGGGGATCTCGGCCGTGTCGATCGGCTTACAGATATCGATGGCGATGATGTCGGCGCCTTCTTGGGCCAGCCGCACCGCATGGCTGCGGCCCTGGCCGCGGGCCGCGCCGGTGATGAACGCGACCTTTCCTTCGACCCGTCCGGTCATGACTTCCTCTTTTCTCGTTTCGGCAGCACACCTGCCGTTTTACGTTGCTGCGTACGGTGTTTCAGGAGTTCGGCGTGTAGGTGATGTGCAGCTCGGTCAGGCCGCGCAGGATGAAGGTCGGCTCGAACTGGAATACCGGGTCGTCTACGGAACCGTGCTTTTCCGGATCCACCCGGATATCGAGCATCCGATCCAGGATCCGTTCCAGCGATACCCGGCCTTCCACCCGTGCCAGCGGGCTACCCGGGCAGGTGTGCACACCGCGGCCGAATGCCATGTGCTCGCGAAAGTTCGGGCGGGCGAGATCGAATTCGTGCGGGTTCTCGAAACGCCGCGGGTCGCGGTTGGCGGCGCCGGGGCAGATCATCACCAGATCACCGGCGGCCAGCGGCACATCGCCGACCTCCACCGCCTTCTTCGCGAGCCGGAAACCGCTTTTCACCGGCGCCTGCATGCGCAGGGTCTCCTCGATGAAGACGGGGATCTTGCTGCGGTCCGCGCGCAGCGCGTCCTGCAGGTCGGGGCGGGTGATCAGGAACTGCATGGCGCTGCCCAGCAGTTTGGCGGTGGTCTCCTGTCCCGCGGCGAAGAGGAATGTCGCGGTGCGCACGACCTCGGTGACCTCGGGCGTCGACCCGTCCGGGTACTTCGCGCCGGCCAGCGAGGTCAGGACATCGTCGCACGGGTTGCGCCGCCGGTCGGAGATCAGCTCGCTGAACAGGTTGTCCAGCCATTCCAGCGGGTTGACGGGCACGATCTCCTTGTCGATCGAGCCCACGGTCGGCCCACCGGCCAGGTTGATCCGCAGTTCTTCGTGATATTCCTCGGGAACACCCAGCAGGTCCGCGATCACCAGCAGCGTGAAGACCTTGGCGTAGGCGCCGAGGAATTCGCATTTCCCGTCGTCGATGAATTCGTCGAGCTGTTTATCGGCCAGTTTCCACATGAACTCCTCGTTCTCCTTCAACCGGGAGGGAACGAGCAATTTGTTCAGCAGCGATCGGGCGTCGGTGTGCTCCGGGGGGTCCATCGTGACCATATGTTCGAACATCGGCAGCTCGGTGCGATGCGCGGCGATCTGCGCGGTGATGTCCTCGCCTTCGGGGGTGAACGGGAGCGGCGGGAACGGCCCGCCGACGGCGATACAGGAGGAGAAAGAGTCCGAATCGCGCAGTACGTCGTTGGCTTCCTGGTAGCCGGTGACGGCGTACACGCCGTAGTTGGGTTCGCGTGTCACGGGGCATTTGGCGCGCAGATGGTCGTAGTAGGGGTGCGGATCGGGCACCAGCGCCGGGTCGGTGAAGTAGTCGACCGTATCGAAATCGGTCACGGGAACCTCCTGTTGTCAGCAGAAATAGGCGCTCGAGCGCGGATCACCGGTTGATACGGAACGGCCCCTTGCTGAGCGACCGCTCAGATGTGATGCTGAGCACATGCTTAGCATGGTCGGCACGCGGCCGTCAACAGTCGCCGCTCGCGGGATACCATCCCCGGTGATCACGAGACCGCCTCGGCCGCGCGGATATCCAGGAGGAGACACGACCATGTCAGCACCCCGCCGGCTCGGCGCACCCGATGCCAAGAATCGCACCGTCCTGATGGACGCCGCCGAGCAGTTGATGCTGGAACAGGGATGGGCCACCGTGACCTCCCGGCGCATCGCCGAACACGCCGGACTCAAACCGCAACTGGTGCACTACTACTTCCGCTCGATGGACGAGTTGTTCCTCGAGCTGTTCCGGCGCCGCGCCGACCAGGGTCTCGAAGCACTGGCACAGGTCCTGAAATCCGAACGTCCGCTGCATGCGCTGTGGGAGTTCAGCACGGATGCCACCGCGGCGCGCTTCACCATGGAGTTCGTCGGCCTGGCCAACCAGAAACCGGCGGTCCGCGCCGAGGTTGTGCGCTACTCCGAACAGTTCCGCGCCGCCCAGACCGAGGCTCTGGGCCGGATGCTCGCGGACTACGGGGTCGATACCAGCCGCTTTCCCGCCGAAGTGCTGTCGGTGCTGATGACCAGCGCCGCGCGGATGGTGGTGCTCGAGCAGGCGCTCGGAATGACCGCCGGGCACGCCGAAACCTTCGCGTTCGCCGAACGCGAGATCGACCTCCTCGAACCCGAGCAGTAGACGTACCGAAATCATTTACCGCGGTTCATCACCCGGTCCGCCGCTGCCCAGTGAGCATCGGCGACCCAGAGTTCGGCGAAGGCATCCACCGCCTCTTGGGGCGTCGCGCCGTCGACCACTCGTTTGATCGCACCGGCGGACGGGTTGGCCAGAGCCCGGGCCAGCGAACGCCAACCCGCGTCGAATTCCGCGCGCGGCAGGACCCGGTCCACGAGCCCCAGCCGTTCGGCGTCGGGCGCCGTGAGAATCTCGCCCGAACCGGCCAGCAACAGCGCCCGGCTCCGCCCGACCAGCCGCATCAGCCGCTCGGCCCCACCCCAGGCGGGCATGATCGCCAGCGCGACCTGATTGAACCCGATCTTGATATCGGCCGCCGCGATCCGGATATCGGCCGCGACGGCCACCTCGGCCCCACCACCCAGCGCGTGCCCGTTGAGAGCGGCGATCACCGGCCCGGGAAATCCGGCGAGTTTGTCGCATACCTGCCGCATCTTGTTCGCCATGGCCGCGGCCTGCTCATGGGTTCGCAGCGCGGCAAGTTCCTTGAGGTCGCCGCCGGAAACGAAGGCCTTGTCGCCGGCACCGGTGATCACCAGCGCCCGCGCACCCGCCGCTCCGTCTATCGCTTTACCGAGCTCGTCCATCGTGTCCAGGGCGATGGCGTTGCGAGCGTGAGGGCGGTTGATGGTGACGACGGCCAGTCCGTCCGCCAGTTCGAGCTCGATCACGACTTGTTCTCCTCGACGGAAATATGATTCTCTTACATAGAGAACCATATACTTTCCGCTGGTTTCCGGCGCTCGGATCGGGAGTTCGATATATGCCGCATTCATGGCACACGAGCGAAGACCCCACACGGTCACACTCCGCTACCGGACCCGGCCTCCCCACCCGCCGGGTTCCCGCCGAGCTGGCCCGGAGCTATCGCGAAGCAGGCTGGTGGACCGATGAAACACTCGGCGAACTCCTCGCCCGCGGTCTCGCGGCATCCCCCGATACGACCTTCGTGGTGCACTCGCACACCCGCCCGTACACCGGCACCTTCGGCGACGTGGAGCAGACCGCCAGGCGGCTGGCGGCCGGATTGCACCGGCGCGGGGTGGGCCCCGGCGATACCGTGGCCTTCCAGCTACCGAACTGGATGGAGGCCGCCGCCACCTATTGGGCTTGCGCCCTACTGGGCACCACAGTGGTGCCGATCGCGCACTTCTACGGCCGCAAGGAGCTCGGCTACATCCTCGGCGCGGTCGGCCCGAAAGCGTTCGTCACCTGTGAACGCTTCGGCCAGAACGAATTCGACCCGCAACTGTGCTCCGCTGTTCCGGTGGTGGGTGTGGTCGGCCGGGATTTCGAGGATCTGCTCGACTCCGAACCACTGACCGGCACACTGGCCACCGATCCGGACAGCCCCGCCTGTATCGCCTTCACCTCCGGTACCACCCGGGCACCCAAAGGGGTCGTGCACAGTCACAACACTCTGGCCTACGAGGTGCGGCAGCTGGCCGGGATGTATCCGCCGGACCGGGGCGATCAGCTCACCTCTGCCCCGGTCGGGCATTTCATCGGCATGCTCAATGCTCTGCTCATCCCGGTGCTCGACGGTACGCCGATCCATCTGCTCGATATCTGGGACCCGGGCTGGGTGCTCGAGCTCATGGCCACCGAGAACATCTGCGTGGGCGGCGGGGTCAGCTATTTCATCACCAGCTTGCTCGACCATCCCGATTACCGCCCCGCACACCTGGCCCAGTTGCGCTACGCCGGACTCGGCGGCGCCGCGGTACCGGCCGCGGTCAGCACTCGGCTCGAAAACCTCGGGATCCGGGTCTTCCGTTCGTACGGCAGTACCGAACACCCGTCGATCACCGGCTCGCTGGCCACCGAACCCGCGGACAAACGCCTGTTCACCGACGGTCACGCACTGCCCGGCGTGGAGTTCCGCATCGCCGAGGACGGTGAGATCGTGAGCCGCGGACCCGATCTCTGCCTGGGCTACACCGACCCCGACCTCACCGCCCGCGCGTTCGACGCCGACGGCTGGTACCACACCGGCGATATCGGCATCGTCGACGCGGACGGATACCTCACCATCACCGACCGCAAATCCGACATCATCATTCGCGGCGGGGAGAACGTGAGCGCCCTCGAGGTGGAAGAGGTGCTACTCACACTTGCCGGCGTGGCGGAGGGGGTGGCGGTGGCCGTCCCGGATACGCGACTGGGAGAACGCACCGCCGCGGTGGTGCGCTGCCTGCCGGGGCACGCCGAACCCGATATCGAGACACTGCGCGCACACTTCGCGCAGGCGGGACTGGCCAAGCAGAAATGGCCGGAGGAACTCCATATCGTCACCGACTTCCCGCGGACTCCCAGCGGAAAGATTCAGAAGTTCGTCATCCGGCGCGAACTGGCCGCGGCGTACGACGAAGCCGTCAGGTCCGGCAACGAGGCCATTGCGACCGAACCTATATGAGAATACGATTCTCGTAAATAGCCAAGGAGGATTTCATGAGTAAAGTCGAGCTGCCCTACCAGCTCTTCGACGCGGACAACCACCTCTACGAGACCAAGGAGGCGCTCACCCGGCACCTGCCCGAGAAATACAAGGGCGCCATCCAGTACGTCGAGATCAACGGCCGCACCAAAATCGCGGTGCTCGGCCAGATCAGCGAATACATCCCCAATCCCACCTTCGAGGTCGTCGCGCGCCCGGGCGCGATGGAGGACTACTTCAAGCACGGCAACCCCGAGGGCAAGAGCCGGCGCGAGATCTTCGGGAAGTCGATGAAGGCGATCGACGCCTTCCGCGACCCGGAGGCACGACTGAAGGTCATGGACGACCTCCAGTTGCAGCGCGCACTCATGTTCCCGACCCTGGCCAGCCTGGTCGAGGAGCGGATGCGCCACCACCCCGAACTGATCCACGCGGTGATCGAATCACTGAACCGCTGGATGCTCGACGATTGGGGCCAGGACGGCAGCTTCGTGCACTCCGGCCGGATCTTCACCGTTCCGGTGATCACCCTGCCGATCGTCGAACGGGCGATCGACGAGCTGAACTGGGCCGTCGTCGAGCATGGCGCCAAGGCCATCCTCGTACGCCCCGCGCCGGTACCCGGGTTCAAGGGCATGCGCTCGTTCGCACTGCCGGAGTTCGATCCGTTCTGGAAGCGCGTCCAAGAACTCGATGCGCTGGTCACCATGCACTCCTCGGATAGCGGCTATTCGCGTTTCGACGCCGAATGGGACGGCAGCGATGCGGAAATGCTGCCGTTCCAGACCAATACGTTCGCCATGACCAACCAGTGGCGCCCAGTCACCGACGCGGTCGCCTCCTGGGTCTGCCACGGCGCGCTGTACCGCTTCCCCGACTTGAAGATCGCCGTGATCGAGAACGGTTCGGCCTGGCTCGAGCCGCTGCTGCAGCAACTGTCGGATGTCTACAAGAAGGCGCCGGAGGGCTTCGGCTTCCGCGATCCGATCGAGGCCATCAAACGGAGCCTCTACGTCAGCCCGTTCTGGGAAGAGGACCTGGAACGCCTGTCGCAGGTCATGGGCGAAGACCATGTGCTGTTCGGCTCCGACTGGCCACACCCGGAGGGCTTGGCCGAGCCCGCGCGCTACATCAACGAGATCAAGGACATGCCGGTGGCAAAGCAGGCCAAGATCATGGGCGGCAACCTGGCACGGCTGCTGAAGGTCTGAGCAAACCTTATGACCTGGGAAACCATCCCGCAGCTGGCCCTGTCCACCGCCGACCGCTTCGGTGACGCCGAAGCGGTGGTGGACGGGGACCTGCGGTTGACCTATACAGAACTCGCGGACCGCATCCGGCGGGCCGCGGGCGCGTACGCCGAAGCCGGGATCGGCAAAGGCGACCGGGCGGCCCTCTGGGCACCCAATTCCGCCGAATGGATCATCGCGGCACTCGGCCTCATGACCGCGGGCGGCGTACTGGTACCGGTGAACACCCGGTTCAAGGCCGAGGAAGCGGCCGATGTGATCCGCCGCAGCGGTGCCAAAGCGCTACTCGTACAAAAAGGCTTCCTCGGCGCCGACTATCCGGCGCCGCCCGGAGTTGCGGTCTTCGATCTGAAATCGGATTTCCTCGGCAGCGGCGCACCGCTCGAATGCGAAGTGGCCGGCACCGATATCGCCGACATCATCTACACCTCGGGCACCACCGGGCGCCCCAAAGGCGTGATGATGAACCATCTGCAGACGCTGCGGCTCTATACGGAATGGTGTGATCTGGCCGATCTGCGCGAAGGCGATCGCTATCTGATGGTGAACCCGTTCTTCCACACCTTCGGGCTGAAGGCGGGCATCGTCTCCTCGCTGATCCGCGGCGCGACGATGCTGCCGGTGCCGGTGTTCGATGTCGGCAAGGTGCTCGAGCTGGTGGAGAAGGAACGGGTCACCATGCTTCCGGGCGCGCCGACCCTCTACCATTCCCTGCTCGAGTACGAGGGCACACGCGATATCTCGTCGCTGCGGGCCGCGGTCACCGGGGCTGCCGATATCCCGGTCGACCTGATCCGCCGTATCCGCCAGGAACTGCCCTTCCAGTCCATCATGACCGGATACGGGCTCACCGAAGCGGGTACGGCGACCGCATCCCGCCCTGGGGACACCTTCGAGCAGATCGCCACCACCGCGGGCACCGCCTGCGACGGCATCGAACTGCGTATCGCCGACGACGGGGAAGTGCTCATCCGCGGGTACAGCGTGATGCAGGGCTATCTGGACGATCCGGAGGGTACCGCCGCGGCGATCGACGCCGACGGCTGGCTGCACACCGGCGATCTGGGCAGTCTCGACGAAGGCGGCCGGTTGAAGGTGATCGGGCGCAAGAAGGATATGTACATCGTGGGCGGATTCAACGCCTATCCCGCCGAGATCGAGGGATTCCTGCTGGAACATCCGGCGGTCGCCCAGGCGGCCGTGATCGGTGTCCCCGACGAGCGAATGGGTCAGGTGGGCAAGGCATTCGTGGTGACGCGCGAAGCGGTCCGCGAAGCCGATCTGATCGCCTGGGCCAAGGAGCGAATGGCCGGATACAAGGTCCCGCGGTCGGTGGCCTTCCTCGACGAGCTTCCGCTCAACGCCACCGGCAAGGTGATGAAGGACCAGTTGCGCTGAGCACGCCCGAGCACTTCCACGATCCGCTCCGATCGTCTCGACCCGGCACCGGCCGCGGTGTATCGTCGAACACAGCCGAGAGCGCAATTCTCATAATCGGAGATTTTTACTCTCCCAGCCCGGGCGCGCCCGGCGTCGACCATGAACAGCGAGGAATCCGGTGAATATCGACGACATGATCCTGGTGAGCATCGACGACCACGTGGTCGAGCCGCGCGATATGTTCGACAACCACGTGCCGAAGAAGTACGCCGAGTACGTGCCCAAGGTCGTCGTGGACGACAAGGGCATCGACCGCTGGATCTACCGGGACCGGCCGACCGGCGTCACCGGCCTGAACGCGGTCGTCTCCTGGCCTCCCGAAGAATGGGGCTACGACCCCGCCGGGTACGCGGAGATGCGGCCCGCGGTCTACGACATCCACGACCGCGTCCGCGATATGGACGCCAACGGAGTCCTCGGCTCCATGTGCTTCCCGACCTTCACCGGCTTCAGCGCCGGGCATCTGAGCCGCGGCGGGATGGACGAGATCACCGTCGCGATGATCTCCGCCTACAACGACTGGCATATCGAAGAATGGGCGGGCGCCTACCCGGGCCGGTTCATTCCGATCGGGATCCTGCCGCTGTGGGAACCGCAGCTGGCCGTCGACGAGATCAACAGGCTCGCCACGAAGGGCTGCCGCTCGGTGACCATGCCGGAACTGCCGCATATCGACGGTTTGCCCAGCTACCACGATATCGATTACTGGGGCCCGGTGTTCCAGGCGCTCTGTGATAACGACACCGTCATGAACCTGCACATCGGCCAGGGGTTCGGCGTGCTGAAACTGGCCCCGGACGCGCCGATCGACAACCTCATGGTCCTCGCGCCCAGCATTTCGCTGATCGGCGTGCAGGACCTGCTGTGGGGCCCGGCTTTCCGTAGCTACCCGAAGCTGAAGGTCGCAATGTCGGAGGGCGGTGTCGGCTGGATCCCGTTTTTCCTGGACCGCTCCGACCGGCACTACACCAACCAGCGCTGGCTGCGCCGCGATTTCGGTGGAAAGATGCCCAGCGAGGTTTTCCGTGAGCATGTCATGGCCTGCTACGTCACCGACCCGACCTCGCTGAAACTCCGGCACGAGATCGGCATCGACAATATCGCCTGGGAATGCGACTACCCGCATTCGGATTCGCTGTGGCCGGGCGCCCCGGAGTTCGTCCTGAAGGAGCTCGAGGAAGCCGGCGCCGACGATTCCGATATCGACAAGATCACCTGGCAGAACGCCTGCCGCTTCCTGAACTGGGACCCCTTCGCTCATCAGGCCCGCGAGGAAGCCACGGTCGGTGCGCTGCGTGCCAAGGGCGCCGATGTCGACCTGTCCACCACCACCCGCCAGGAATACGCGGATCGCTACGCCGCCAAGTACGCGAGCTCATCCGGGTAGGAAATCTCCTCTCCGCAGCGGATTCACGCCGGCCGCCGGTCCCTGGTCACCACTGATCCGGGGGTCGGCGGCTGCCGTAGCCGGGCAGGTGAGCTGCGCATTGGTGGCCTGTCGGACCCACTCGATAATCTGCCGGGATGGTCCGACCCGATCCGGCGCTGCGCCGTTTACTGCGAGAAACGCAGAAGTTGCTGGAACCGTATGGATTCCACGGCAGCGATCCGCGCTGGATACGTATCGCACCGGGCGGTGTCGCCGCCGTCGGGCGCACTCGGGCGTCCCGCACCTGGACCGACGGGCACCAGGTACTCCGATTCGACCTGCACCTGACTGCCACACCGGCCGCGTGGTGGGAGTTCGGGAATTGGCGCAATTCCCGGCTGGGCCTACCCGCGATACCACTGGAACAGGCCACGGGCCCCGATCTGCTCACGACGGGCAACGTCTCCAGCGAACCGGCCGGGCCGTGGAGCCTGCGATCCGCGCCCGACGGGCATGTCCTGCAATCGGATATCGACACTATTCGCGCCGAACTCCCCCGCCGGATCCACGCCTGCGCACGCCGCGCCCTGCAACTGGTCGAACCGGACCGCTACCTCGACGAGCTGCTCGCCCGAGCAGATCTGCACATCGGCACCTGGGAGACGATCGTCGTCCTGCTCGCCGACCGCGGGCCGGGCCCGGAGCTCGACGATGCCGTAGAACACCTCCGGGCGTGTTTCGCCGGCCGTGAGCTACCGGCCTACACCGAGGACGTCATCGCCTACGCACAGAACAGAAGCGCCCTGGTCTGACTCGACTCACCCACGGAAATCGGCCCGTGGCCCTTTTACAGGTCCCGGCGCAGGTATCCGACCGTGGCGCCGGCGCGCGACCGCAGTCGACCGCGACTCCGCGACCAAGCGGCCGGCACGTTTTCGCGCCCACGCCGACCCTGTCGCCCGCACCTCGGCGACGCCGCAGGTAGGGGAATAATCCGGTAGTACGCCTTTCACCCGTCGCGCCGAACCGCCCGGCCGGCAAGCAGCTCGCGCACCAGGTTCCGGACACACTCCCGGCCTGTCGGCGAGCACGACGCGGGCGCCGGGACCGAGCCTCGGGCACGGGCGGCGATCGTACGGAACTGCTGGGCTTCATCTCGCCGGACGACCGGAACGCCCACGATGGCCCGGCTTTCCGGGGGCGAGAGCCACTCACCCGGTGGCCTCGGCAACGACAGAGACGGAGCACTCACCGCAATCCGCGGCCGCCCGCGCCCGCAACTCACCGAGTTCGCGGACCTCGTCGCCGGCCTGCCTGGCCAGCGCCGCCAGCAGTGGGTCGTTGGCGCTGCCGTGGAAGCGGGCCGGGAGGGTGGCCGTGTGGCGGTCGCTGGATTCCGTCGAGCTGTATTCCGGCTACGCGGCCGCACCGCGCCTGATCTCCACGACCCAGGCCCCCACTCCCGACCGGACCACATGCCGTGGCCGGGGATGAGGTCGCCCGGGAGGCACTGGCCCCGGGCGGCCGGTCGAATCGGTGCCCCAGCCGATTTCCGCCGAACCGGGGTCGCCGGCCTCCGGCGCTGTCCACACGCCGGTCCGAAGACTCCTGCCATACCGGGGAATCCGCGCCGGACCAGCCCTTCCGTACAGCGTAAGAACGCGCTACCGTGACCGAAAAGGCCTACATGAGAAGGAGCCCGGAATGTCGATCGGCGCGACGGTGAACAAGCATATCCAGGAACTCGGCGGCGGATTCATGTTCTCCCGGGAAGCACGTACCTACGCCACCGAAACCGGGATCGACCAATTCTTCGGCCCCTACACCCGCGGCCGTGGCGGTGTGCTCGGCGAGGTGGATGCCGATGTCGTCACCGCGGCGTTCGGGTTCTTCCCGGGGCATTCGGTCCGCGCCGCATGGGAATCGGTTTCGCTGCCCGCCGAAAAAGCCGCGCAACGCTACGCACTGGCCTGCCAGGAATTCGGCCGCCGCAAACTCGGTGCGTTCGAGGACGCAGCGCGCCTCGCAACACTCATGGAAACCGTTGCGGAAGCAGCCGACCCCGCCGGGGCGCCGCTGTTCGCGGGCTGGCGGGCGATGCCCCTGCCCACGGACCCCGCCGCGCGAGTCATGCAACTCGCGCACGTCCTGCGCGAACTCCGCGGCGGGTTGCACCTGATGGCCGTGCGCGCATCCGGTATCACTCCGCTACAGGCCGTCCTGGTCTCCGGCTCGCCGCTCAACGACGGCCCCGGGCAGGCCCGCTGGTACGGCTGGCCCGAACCCTTCGAAGAGACCACCGCCGATATCCGCGCGCGCTGGCAGCAGGCGGAATCGATCACCGATACGCTGATCGCCCCGGCGTTCGCGGTCCTCGGCGACGCCGATGCCGCCGATCTCGTCCGGCTGACCGCTGCCGCCCACGCCGCAACCTTCGCCCGCTGAAAACACCGGGGGCATTCGGGAGCTGAACCGGCCCTCGGTGCGAGTGGCGAGTGGCGGCACCGACCGGGCCGACCTCGGAAGCCGGCGGGTACGGGCTGCCTACATCGGGATACGAGCCTGTCGGTGGTGTCGTCGTTGTCGCGGTTCGGCAGAACCTTCGGTGGACGAACCTCCACGAACAGCGGTTCGGAATCCTGGAGCCCGGAACGGGATCTGCCGGTTCCGAGACGCTCCGCGGTCGCGGGTCGATCATGCGGACCGGCCGGTACGCGATCGCAGCAGGATCCCCGGCGGATGACCGTGTCGAGGTGATCGGCAGGTGCCGGCGCGCGACCACACCATGCGTGGCCGCGCGCCGCGGAATGCGCGGGAAGTCTCAGGTGCCGAGCAGCCGGGCGCCGAGTACCGGCCGAGGGAGACCTATCGGAATTCCGGCGCCCCTCCTCGATGAACAGCACCGTCGTGGATATGCAGGATCGCATCGGCCCGGTTCACTGTCTCGGGGTCGAGCGGGAAATAACCGTGGGCCGGAGTGTGGTCGGTTCGCGTGGTGGCGGCGGAGATTTCGGAGGGCGCTACGAACCCTCGGGTGGCGGCCCGCCGCTGTAGGAAACCCTCGTAGGTGCCGGCGTCGGGTTCCGGCATACCGATGGTGTCGTCACGACCCAGACTGCCGATCACGACGGAGTACCGGGGTCCCAGCAACGACCCGACAACGGCGCCGGCGCTGGACCACTCCAGATCCATATCGCCCAGGCGCATCCGGCTCGTATTGCGCTGCAGGTGCAGGTTGTGGGCAAACACCAGGGTCGCCCCCCGTCCGGCCTCGATACGCCGGATATCGAGCAGGTTCCGGGCCATGAGCGCGTCACGGGTGGCGCACATCCGGGTCCACCGGGCCTCCTGTCCGGCGAGTTGCGCTGCCTGCCGGTGGTACCGCAGCATCCCGAGACCGGCCGTCAGCTGGGTTTCGGCCCGGAGCCACTGGGCCTGCGAGGTTTTCGTCACCAGTTCCGGTGCACGCGCGTAGAGCTCGGTGAGCATATCGTCGGCCAGTACCCGGAGCACGTCCGCCTCGCGCGTGGCGCCGGGCGATTCGGCCGGGTCCATGACCGCTTCCGTGCGGTGCCAGCGTTCGTCCGCGCCCGCCGGACCGGCCACGTCGTAATCGAGCCCCAGGTAGTCGCGGGCGTATTCGAGATACCGGCGCGGGCTCGGCGCGTTCATGGTCTCCATCGACCCGTCGAAGCCGTGGAATGCCACACGTTCTCCGGTGGCCCGGTCCTCGTTGTATTGCCGCATCCAGGCCACCAGCTGCCGGTTGGCCTCCGGCTCGCCGAAACCGTGCGAGAAGCCCGCCCGCATGGCCTCGTCGAGCGTGCCGACCCCGTGCCGCACGTAGTCGTCGACCACGAGCGCGGCCACGCGATCGCTTTCGAGCGCTATCGATCGGAAGCCGCGACCGGTCAGCTCGGCAAACAACTCGTTGCGGGTCCAGGCGAAAGCGGGTTCCAGGTGGGTCGGTTCACCGAATCCCAGCAGCTCGGCGGCGCCGATATCGAAGATATCCGTATCGAAGTTCATTTCTTCGATCGTATCTTTGAAAGTCCGGTTGAGACTTTCGCAGTAATTTACGCAGTCCAGAAGATTATAGTCTCAAACGGTGAAAACACTGCGCCCGGCCGATCTGGCCCGCGAGCACGGACTGTCCACGCAGGCTGTCCGGAACTACGAACGAAACGGGTTCATTCCCACCGCGGAGCGCACTGCCAGCGGCTATCGCATCTATACCGAAGCGCACGCCGCGGCCCTGCGCGCCTACCTGGCCCTGGTCACCGCCTACGGCCACGCTCTCGCCGGCCGGATCATGACCGGGCTCCACGAGGGCGACCTCGACACCGCTCTGGAACTCATCGATCGAGGCCACCACCAGCTATTGCGGGACCGCGAAACCCTCGACGCGGTACGAAAGGCGATCGGCCATCTGACCACCGTCAACACCGCGGACCACGCCACCGGTCCCACCGCCCGCACTGTCGGCGAACTCGCCCATCATCTCCGCGTCACCCCCGCGACCCTGCGCAAATGGGAAGCCGCCGGCATTCTCACTCCCGCCCGGGACCCGGCGACCGGATACCGGGTCTTCCACGCACCCGATATCCGCGACGCCGAACTCGCCCATCTGCTGCGGCGCGGCGGCTACGGGCTCACCCATATCGCCGGCGTGGTGGAACAGATCCGCGCGGCCGGTGGCACCGCTGCCCTGGCCGCCGCGCTCGACGGCTGGCAGCACACACTCACCGCGCGCGGAGTCGCGATGCTGGTCGCAGCCGGTCTGCTCGGGCGCTATCTGCACGACACCGAACGGAGGTGATCGGCTTCAGCTGCCGAGGACGACGGGCAGCCCGCGCAACCCGTGCAACGCGCGCGATTGCAGAGGTTCGGTCTTTCCCGCGATACGTGCGTCCGGAAATCTTTCGAAGAATCGCCGGACGGCGATGGCCGCTTCCGCACGGGCCAGGGCGGCACCGATACAGAAGTGGATCCCGGCACCGAAGGTGAGGTGGCGGTGCGGTTCCCGGCGTCGGGGGTCGAATACGTGCGGGTCGGTGAAGATTTCCGGGTCACGATTCGCGGCGGCGAGCAGCAGCACGATCGGCGTTCCGGCGGTGACGGCCCGACCGGCCAGCCGCGTATCGGTTTTGGCGACTCGGACGACGTACTGGACAGGGGTGTCGTAACGCAGGGACTCTTCGACGACCGCCGTGTAATCACCGTCGGCCGGATGCAGACCGGGCTGCCGTAACAGCATGTGCAGCGCGTTTCCGAGCAGATGTGTGGTGGTACCGAAACCACCCACCAGCAACATGCTGCAGGTGGCGATGGCCTCGCGCAGGTTCAGCTGCGCCGGGCATTGCTGTGCCAGACCGGCGATGAGCCCGGCGTTCCGCGGTTCGGCCTGCTCCAGACGGTCCTTGAAGTACGCAGTCATCTCGGTGACGAGAGCTCGCGAACGCTGTCGCTCCTGCGCTGTTCTGGCCCCGTCCAGCAACGAGGCCAGAACGTTTCCCCAGGCGGCGAAGCGCGGAGCGTCCGTCTGCGGCAGGCCGAGAATATGCGAGATCATCGCCATCGGAACGGCTTCGGCGTAGTTCGTGATCAGGTCGGTGACCCCGCCGCGCGGTAACTCGTTCAGGCAGTGTTCGACACTTTTCTCGATCCGCGGCGTGAGGTCGGCGAGCGCGCGCCGATGGAATGTCGGCGCGGCCAGGGCCCGCAATTCCGTGTGCCGGGGCGGTTCGAGTTTCAGAAAGGAGTCGTCGACCGGATGGACGAGCGTCACATCGCCGGCGGCATTGCGCCGGCGTGCCGACGCACCGATCGGCGCCGGGCCGAAGTCGCCACCGGAGAGAACCTGCTGACACAGTCCGTGCGAGGCGGTGAACAGCAGGCCACGGCGACTGGTGGCCAAAGCGCCCCGGGCACGGACCTTCTCGTATTCCTTGTGCCGGTCGGCCCCGGGGCGGGCCCAGAGGATCCGCGCGCCCGGGTCGCCACGAAGGACATCGGAGAAGAGCCGTGCCTTTTCCAGAGACATTGCTGCCATGATCGGTCTCTACCCGCCCCTATGCGCCGGCAGCCGGCTGAGCGGTGACCTGCCGGGCGGGGTGGTAGCTGGACCAGTAGTACTGTCGGTAGAAGTTCTCGGCCAAATTCACCCAGGTGTTCAGATGGTCGAGATCGCCCAGGAACCGGTGCATGTTGACGAGCAACCAGCTCCATACGGCCTGACTGTCCCGGCAGTTGTCACAGTCTCCGGTGGTGGCACAGTACTGGACGCTCTGGTCGGTCCGGTACGCGTTGAACCGGCCGACGATCGGATGCCCCTCGGTCAGGCGTTTGGCATGCGCGGGATGATCGTTGCTGATGCTGGGGCAGGTTTCGGCGCCGAAGGTGCCCCAATGCGTACGCCCGGTGACCAGCGTACGGAAGTAGTACGGGTCGCCGATTACCGTATCGGGGTAGGTTTCGCGCATCCGGGTCATTTCCTCGATTGCCCGTTCTTCGTTGTGTAGCCGGGCAGTGGGGTCCGTGCCGTTGTCGCTGTAGTAACCGAAGTTGATCTGGTTGCCGTTTTCGGCGATGGCCTCGACAGTTCGTTCCAGGTACGGCATTCCGGCTTCGCTGAGCGTGTAGACCCAGGTGGCCCGTGGGTCACCGGTGTAGGTGCGCAATGCCTTGTCGAACAACCCGGTGATCCGCCGGCCGTTGACGCCGTAACCGCGCAACTCGTCGTCGACCGGCCCCCCACCCCACAGCGATACTGCGATGGCGAGGTCTTCCAGCCCGTCGTAGGGAATCGGCCGCGTCCCGTTCGTCACCACCGTGACATTGCGAATCGTCTCCGCGAATACGCGCACCCGGTCCAGGACGAGGGCCGGTTCACCGCCGATCAGCAGTGTGCTGGTGATCCTCTTGTTGTCCCGGAGATCTTCGGCAAATGCGCGGATCGTCCCCAGATCGCGGATTTCGACGCTCTGCTTGTCCATATCGTGTTCGAAGAACCAGCAGCCCTTGCACCGCAGGTTACAGGCGTCGGTAACCCACACTTCCACCGTTCTGATTCCCCGGGCTACTTCGTTCACACGCATCAATCGTTCGGCCAACGCCGGATCCTCTTGCGCGAGTTCGAATGCTCGGGTTAATATGCGTTCCTTACTCGGCCTGACGTCCAGGAAAACGGGCTGAGCCACGACATCCTCCTCGGGGCGATGCGGCAAGTTCTGCGCGCTGCTAGAGTCACCGGCTAGCCGAACATGCCCGAAAAACGACAGTGCTGCCGATGCGTGGCCGAATCAACGGGATTCGGCGGTGGTTGGTAAGAGAGCGGATACGGAGCGGTCCTACGGAACTGAAATCATTAGCGCCACAAAGAATTCTAGGATAGCCCTGGTGACAGCGCGAGGCCCCAGCATTATCCTTGACATTTTTATAACAGTTCCAGCCTGAGTCCGAACTAATTCCGACGCGACGGCATACGTTGCGTAACTTTTACATGCGTCCACAAGGGTTCGCGGGGCGGTATGCTCGCGTCAGCGTGAATCTCCCACAGCTCCAACGTGAATCACTCGCGGTCGTGAATCACCCACGGCGCAGCCCGCTCCGGCCACACCGCAGCAACGTCACGGCCCCAGCGGTGGCGACGGCGGAAACCTCACCGGCATCGACGACAGCGCGCGGTGGAAAGGCCCCGGCCGCCAATGCAGCTCCTCGGGCCGGCAGGCGAGCTGCACCTCGGGAAGCGCGTCGAGCAGCTGATCGATCGCATTCTGGGCAACCATATAGGCAATCGACCTTGCCGGGCAGGTATGCGGGCCCGACCCCCACGCCAGATGCGCGTTGTTGTCGGTGTACTCGCCCGAGTGGATCGCCGGATCGTTGTTACAGGCCGACATTCCGATGAGGACCGGCTGGTCGGCGGGCAGCCATACGCCGTCGAGCATGATCGGCTGCCTCGGGTAGCTGAGACAGTAATTCGCCATCGGCGGGTCGGTGTAGAGCAGCTCGTTGAGCGCATCCCGGGTCGTCGGTGCCACGCCGGAAGACGATGCGCCGGTGAACCGCGGGTCGGTGATCATGAGAAGCAGGGTATTGACCGTCAGATTGGTCAGCGGCTCGATACCCGCCCCGTACAGCACGGCCAACTGGTGCACCATCTCCGAGTCCTGCAGCTGCGCGGAGTGCGCCAGCAGACGAGAGGTGACGTCACGGCCGGGTTCGGCGCGCTTGAGTGCGACCAACTCCAAGAGCGCTTCGTTGATCTGGGCATCCGCTTCGGTGGCGGCGGCACCGCCTTCGAACATGGCGGCCATACCGGCAGCGATGTACTGCCCGAGATCTGGCGGGCATCCCAACATGGCGTTGAGCACCTGAAAGGTCAGCGGAAAAGCGTACTGGCCGATGAGTTCGGCCTTGCCGTCCATACAGAAATCGTTGATCAACGGGGTGGCGACCGCTTCGACGTTCTGATGCATGGAGAACAGATCGACCCCGTCGAGAGCGGCCGTGATCGCCTGCCGGTACCGGGCGTGCTCGCGTCCGGTACTACGCATCACATTGGGCCGCCACGCCATCATGGGCATGAGCGGATGATCGGCGGGAACGGCCTTCTCCCACGAACGCGCGTCGGCCGGAAAATGTTCGGGGTCATTGAAGATTCGAATGGCGGTGTGGTATCCGATCACCAACGTGGCCGGAATACCGGGCGCCAACTCCACCGGCGCGAGAGTTTCGTGCCTACGACGCATTTGATCGAACCAACGATGCGGGTCGGCGGCGTACTCCTCGGTGTACAGCGCGACACGCGGCGGGGTACCGGTCCGGGCGGGGGCGGAGTACGGGCAGCCGACAGTGCCGGTTTCGGGCGACGGTAGGGACTTGGCCAAGGCCTTGGAACTCCAATGAAAGCAACAACAACAGACCAGAATTTGTCTCAGTTGGGACATCTCCTGTGTCGGAACATTATTGGTGTAGCGAACGGACCGCAACCCGGCGGGAAGTGCGTTCTGCCACTGCGGGCCGCAACGGCACGGTCATCACCCCCCTCGTCCAGGCAGCCCGGTCTGCGATGGCGGTTCGCAACGAGTCAGAAACCTCGCAAACGGTCGGGAACCACCCGGATCGGCACCGAATACTCGGCCCGGAACTGCTCGGCCGTCATGGACAGGCCCGCCAGCCCATCCCGGTACTTGTCGAGATAGGCCGCGACCTCGTCCGGGTCGGTCGCCAGTTCGAGCCGGGCGGAGCCACCGAACACGACGATATCGCCGCCGGATCCGGTGCTGTTGAAATGCAGCGCCACCCGGGGGTCGAGTGCGATATTGCGAAGCTTCGGCCGGTCGGGCTGACTGAAGATGAGGAAGGACCCCGCCTGCCAGTGGAACCAGACCGGGTTCGGTTGCGGGGTACCGGTGGGACCGACGGTGGTCAGCCAGACGATCTCTTCCTTGTCCAGGCGGGCGGCCACCCGCGCACCGAACTCCGTTTCCGGATCGAATAATTCTTTGACCTGCGGTGTTTCCATGGGCCGACCTCCAGATCGTCGGGGAATTCGCCGGAACAACACCCTCACCCGCGCACCGTCTCCCCGCAAGAGCGACGACCGCGGCAAAACCGTAAGCATTCGATAACGGCCTGTTTTATAGGTCTCTATTCCGTATAAAACGGGCTCCCGCGGGACACTTCCGTGCGAAACTCCTGCCGTTCGTCAACCCCTCTGAAAGAAGACGCCATGAGAACACTCGCCCTGCTGGGTACGACCGCACTCGCCTTAGCCGCCGCCGGTACCGTAATCGCCCAGCCCGCCGCAGCCCAGCCCGCGGAATGTCACTCCTCCTACGAGCCCTGCGTCCCCGTCACCAGTGACGTCGACTGTGCGGGCGGCAGCGGTAACGGGCCGGAGTACACCGGGCGGGTCCGGGTGATCGGCCCCGACGAATACGATCTGGACCGCGACGGCAACGGGATCGGCTGCGAAGACAGCTGATCCGCACAGTCCCCCGGACACCGTCACCACCAGGCGAGCAGGGGATGCAACGCGCGCCCGAGTGGCCCGGCCAGGGAACGGGAAAAACTGGCGCTCAGATGATGTTCGTCGTGGTAGGCGAGAATATTTCCGACGACAACCGGGCACAGATCATCCGTACATACGGCGTCACTGAGGTCGATGGGGAAGACATTCGGAAAATACGACGCAGGTTCGAGACCGGGGTTGATCTCGTCCAGGGCATCGATGCGGCGCATCCCGCAACCGGCCGCCGTCCCGCCGAAAGCGAGACAATCACCGGCCCGGTACGGGACACCACCGTCGCGGCGCAGCCATGGAGTATCGCGGATCGTGATCACATTCAAGCCCTGATCGGCCAGCGCCGCCCAGACGTCGAGATAACCGGGCGGTGTTTCGTCACCGCTTTCCAGACGCGGATGGGTGCCGATGGTGAACACCCAGTCGGGTCGATCGGTCCCCAGCCGGTCGATCACGTCCCGGGACCAATCGCGGCAGTCCGGGATCGCCTCCCCCTTGTAGGTGGCGTCTTCCGCGAGTGTCAGCGCGCAGCCCATCTTGAGGTAGGTCCGGATGCGGAAATCATGCTGGTCGGCGAGGACCTGCAGGGCCGGCAGCCAGTGCTCCACATGCGAGCTCCCTGCCATGGCCAGCGTTCGCTCCGCATCCGGATCGCCGTACGTACAGGTCACGACGTCGCGAGTATCCCAATCGGCGATACAGCCGTCCACTGTCGAGGGCGGCAGATCGGCGGAGACCGCCAACGGGCTCGGACGTACCCGGGCCTCCGGAACGGGTGCACCGGATGCGAGCGCCTCCGCACCGGGGTAGCGGACGGGGTCGAGAGCACTGGGCACGCTCGCCCGGTCTACGACGAGTATTTGCCAGGCGACGGTTACCGTGACCATCGCGACCGCTACCGCCGACACCGTCACTCCCGCCACCCGCCGGTACCGCGAGGACACGGCATCCGTCGCGGGCCCGGCCCCGGCCCCGGAGCGTAGCCGCAGCGGCTGTTCGACCCAGCGATGCGTACACCAGGCGAGCACAAACGACAGCACGACGATCGCGAGCCCACCGGCCAGCCCCGCCCGCGGCTGGTCGCGGTAGGCGAGGTAGAAGATCAGGATCGGCCAATGCCACAGATACAGGGGGTAAGCGATATCGCCGAGTTTGCGTGCCACCGGGGCGGCCAGGATCCGGTTCGGCCACGGCCGGTCCTCCGGGGCGACTCCGGTACCGGACAGGATGAGCGCCAGACAGGCGCCGACGGGTAACAGTGCGGCCGGTCCCGGGAAACGGTTTGCGCCGTCGACGATCAGCCATCCACATCCGACGACCCCGGCCAGTCCCGACCAGGCCAGTACATGCCGCAACGGTCGCGCCGGTGACCGGATCGACGCCGCGAGCACCAGGCCCGCGCCGGCCAACAGCTCCCACCCCCGGGCGAAGCTGTCGTAGTAGTTCCAGCCCTGATAGGTGGCAGTACCGTACGCCGCATACACGAACGACGCGGCCGCGGCCGCGGTGATGACAGCGCCCAGTACCGCCCGCACCCGCCCGAGACAGCCCAGGTGCCGGCACAACGCGGTCACCACCGCTACGACGAGCAACGCCGCCAGATAGTACTGCCCCTGCACCGACATCGACCACAGATGCTGCAGCGGGCTCACCGACGGGTCCGCCGCCAGATAATCCGACCACGTCCACGCGAGCTGCCAGTTCTGGTAGTAGAACAGCGACGCCACCGTCTGTTCGGCGATATCCGCCCATTGGGTGTAGGGACGCAGGACCACGGCGGCGCCCACGACCGCGACGAGCACCACGACCAGCGCCGGCAGCAGACGCCGCAAGGTCCGGCGCACGATGGACCACACCTCTACCGACCCGGTACCACCGGCCCGGCGTAACAGCAGACCGGTGAAAAAGAAGCCGGACAACACCAGGAAGACATCCACACCGCCGGAGACCCGGCCCATCCAGATGTGGAAGACCACCACCAGCGCGATCGCCACTCCGCGCAGACCGTCCAGGTCCGCGCGATAGGCGGCGGCCGTGGCCGATTTCGCGCCGGGCCGGGGCTCGGCCGATACCGCGGTGACATCGCCGGCCACCGCACCGAGTCGACCGGGTGTTCCGGCCGGCCCAGGCGTGGGTCCGAGTGAATGCGACGCAGCCATGACCAACCGTTCCCTTACCCGTGTGGAGCCGATCGGTCCGTCCCGCGGCCGGGGCCCCCGCCTCGGCGGCGGCCAGGCCCTGCCGTCCGCCGACCGTGTGCCCTCCCTGTCTCACCTGTTCTCCACTGTATCGGACACCGACAACGGGCCCGGAACCCTGCGCAGGTCGTCGGCACCACGCCGCTGCCCCGACAGTGCCGCCACCGGAGGTGTCGGCGGGCATCCCGTGAGCACTCCCTCTCGGGCGCGAAACACAGTAGGGACGCCCCTCACCGACGGGCACGGTATCCCGGGTGGTGCGCGACTCCCTCCGGGGCGAGCGGCCCGGCAGGCACCATGGAACTCGACGGGCACCGTTCCGGGGGGCGGGCCGGGTTTGTCGGTGGGTACACCGATGCGGTAGACAGGTCGCGTTTCATAAGCATGGGTAAGGGTTTTTCGTGGTCGACACGCTCGCAAGGACGGACGCACACACAACGCAGGCATCGCCACCGACAACCCGCCCGTACAATCACACCGCCGATTTCATGCGGGTTGCGCTTTTCACCCTGGTGGTCGCCACGCATACGCACGGCACCACTCCCGATGTCGCCGGTGGCAGCGGATTGCTGGCCACTGTGGGGCACACCACTCGGTACGGGTTCGTCGCGATCACCGTTTTCGTCCTGTTCCTGGGCTATTCCGGTCGCAAAGTCTCGCCCGGTGTCTTCTGGCGACGGCGCTTCGGTCAGGTCGTCCTGCCGTATCTGGTGTGGTCGGTGCTCTACACGGTCTTCCTGGTCTGGTGGGACGATTCCACCCCGATGCCCGGCGCCGGGGAGCTGGCCCGCGATTCGGTGGGCAGCATCCTCACCGGCGACGGCCGGTATCACCTGTACTTCCTGCTCATCTCCATGCAGATCTATCTACTGTTCCCGGCGCTCCAGTGGCTGATCCACCGCACCGCCGGCCATCATCTGGAACTGCTGGCCGCTGCCGTCACGCTGCAACTGGGCATATTCATGTTCTTCGACTGGCCCGGCGCGACCGCGGTGCTCGGCTGGAGTCCCCAGCTGCACCTGTGGAAAGCCTTCCCGATGTACGCATTGTTCGCGGTGATCGGCGCCCTGCTCGCGGTACATTTCGAGCGTATCGACGCTTGGGTCCGCGCGAATATGCCCGTCGTCGTCGGAGTGGCCGTGCTCGGTTGCGCGTACGGCCTGGTGGGGCATCTGCGGGATGCGGATGCCGGTATCGACTCCACACGCCACTCCTCGCCGTGGAACCCCCAGTTCCTGCCACTGTTCGTCGGAGCCCTGGTCCTGCTGTACCTGGTGGGGATGGCGTGGAACGATCGCCGCGGGAGCGGCAACGGCCCGGTCGGGCGGATCGTCAGCTATGGCGCACTACGCGCATTCGGTGTGTTCGCGGTGCATCCGATGATGATCGACGTGGTGTACCGGGTACTGCCGGTGGACTGGATGCTCGACCCCATCCCGCGCTTGCGATCGGCGATTCTCACGCTCATCGTGCTGGCCGCCAGCCTCTTGGTGGTAGAGGTCGCCTTGCGCACACCGTTGAGCAGCGCCCTCGTCGCCCGGCCGCGGCAGCCTGTGCGGCGCCGGAAAACCGCCCACCAGGCAGCCTAGGCAGACGGGGCAGGGCTCTCTCCAGGCCTCGACCGCAGCGCCGAGTGTCGAACGGGCCCGACCCGTACGACCGCCTATCTTCACTGGGATGATCCCCGCTGAGCTGCCCCGACTCCGGTCGTCGTCCGGTCGCTGGATCGTGCTGGCCACCGTTCTCGGCTCTTCGGTGGCGTCACTGGACGCGACGGTCGTCAATATCGCCCTGCCCCGCATCGGCGAGGCGCTGGAGACCGATATCGCCGGACTCCAGTGGACGTTGAACGGTTACACCCTCACGCTGGCCTCGTTCATCCTGCTCGGCGGTTCCTTCGGCGACCGGTTCGGCCGGCGCAAGGTATTCGTGGCCGGCGCCGTGGGTTTCGCGCTGGCGTCGCTGCTGTGCGGCGCAGCGGTGACGGTCGAGATGCTGGTGGCCGCCCGGGTACTACAGGGCGTGGCAGGCGCAATGCTCACACCGGGCAGTCTCGCGCTGATCTCCGCTTCCATCGACGATCGCGATCGGGGCGCGGCGATCGGGCTGTGGTCGGGGTTCGGCGGGGTGGCGGGCGCGCTCGGCCCCTTTCTCGGTGGCTGGCTGATCGATGCGGCGGGCTGGCGGTCGATCTTCTTCATCAACGTGCCACTGGTACTGGTGGTGGTTCTGGTCTCGCTGCGGCATGTGCCGGAGAGCCGCGACCCGGACGCGGCGACAAGGCTGGACATCCCCGGCGCTGTGGTGATCGCGGCCGCGCTCGGCGCGCTGACCCTCGGGCTGATCGACACTGCCCCGCTGCTGGTGGGCGCCGGTGGGCTGCTGCTGGCGGCGTTCGTTGCGATCGAGGTCCGCAGCGATCACCCGCTCGTCCCGCCCGCGCTGTTCGCCTCGCGTGTGTTCACCGTGGCCAACCTCGTCACGCTTGCTGTCTATGCCGCGCTCGGCGGGGTGTTCTTCCTGCTGGTCCTCCAGCTGCAACTGGTGGCGGGATACTCACCGCTGCTGTCGGGTGCCGCCACCGTTCCGGTGACCCTCCTGATGTTGCTGCTGTCGGCGCCGGCCGGCCGATGGTCCCAGCGCCACGGGCCACGTCTGCCCATGACACTCGGGCCGCTCATCGCGGCAGCCGGACTGGTGTTGCTACTGCGGATCGGCCCGGACGCGGCCTACGTGGTGGACATCCTGCCCGGAGTGCTCGTTTTCGGCCTGGGGCTCTCGGTACTGGTCGCGCCACTGACCGGGGCAGTGCTCGGGGCGGTATCGACGAGCGAGGCGGGTATCGCCTCCGGCGTGAACAACGCGGTCGCCCGGACGGCGCAACTGCTCGCCGTGGCGGCGTTGCCCGGTCTGGCCGGCCTCTCCGGTGCGCTGGACGATCCCGCGGCCTTCGATTCGGGGTTCGCGGTTGCCCTGTGGATCTGCGCCGGGTTGCTGCTCACCGGCGCACTCCTGGCGGCAGTGCTGCTACGCCCGGCCCGGCACGCACCCGACCTGGACTCCGTCGAATGCCTACCGCAGTGCGCGATCAGCGGCCCCGCACTGGCGCCGGAACACGCCCCGGAGTGATCCGGCGGACCGACGTGGTACCGGATACACGTCCGGCACCACGTCATCGTCCCGTTGCCGGATCAGGCTACGGCTCCACTGGTTTTCAACTCGATGATGCGGTCCCAGTCCCAGCCGAGTTCGAGCAGGACCTCCTCGGTCTGGGCCGCGAATTCGGGGCCCGGTCGCAACTCAGGTGCCGTGACGTCGAACTGCACCGGACTGGACACCAGCTCCAGTTCGCCGGCGGGGAGAATGTATTCGTTACCGCGGATCTGGTGATCCGCACCGACCTGATGGGAGTCCTGGACCGGCGCCCAAGGACCTTTCAGGGTCGCGAACTTCTTCGTCCATTCGGCGAGTGTTCGGCCCGCGATGGCCTCGCGCAGGATATCGACGCCGGCGGCGGTGTTGGCCGCGATCTGCGCGGCGTCGGCGAACCGCGGATCGTCGGCCATATCCGGTCTGTCGATGTGGTGGCAGACATCGGCCCAGAACTTGCCGGGTTGCAACATGACGAACGACAGATACCTGTCGTCGGCGGTTTTGTACAGTCCGGACAGTGGATTCGCCATGGCGCCGTGCGCACCGGGCGGCGGTGCGATCATCGGCTCACCCTGATACGCGGACAGGGCCACTGTGTGACCCAACGACCACAAACCGCTGCCCAGTAGGGAGACATCGACGATCGAGGGTTCGCCGGTGCGTTCTCGTTTCAGCAGCGCCGCGGCGATACCGCCGGCCAGATTCGTACCCGAGATGGTGTCGCCGAACGCGGGGCCCGGCGGGGAGATCATTCCGTCGGTGCCCTCGGGGGTGATGGTGGCGGCGACACCGCCGCGGCACCAGAAGGCCGTCATATCGTAGCCACCACGGTCGGCTTCCGGGCCGCGCGGACCCAGCGCGCTGCCCCGGGCATAGACGATCTGCGGATTCACGGCGCGGATATCGTCGACGTCGATACCGAACTTGGTGCGCGCCGACGGCAGGAAACTGGTGAGGAAAACATCCGCTTGCTTCGCCAGCTCGTAGATCACCTCGCGCCCGCCCGCGACCGACATATCGACACCGATACTGCGTTTCCCGCGGTTGGCGTGCTCGATATTCGGATTGAGGTCGCCCTCGACCTTGAACTTGCCGATCTGCCGTAGCCCGCGCTGCGGGTCGCCGGTGACCGCATGCTCGACCTTGATCACGTTCGCGCCCCAGTCGGAGAGCACCGCGCCCGCCGACGGCACGAACCCGTACATGGCGACCTCGAGGACCGTGATCCCCTCCAGCGGTTTGCTCATGCGGCGCCTCCTTCCGGCATGGGCGAGGGGCCTACGTGGCTACGCTGCGCGACCGCCTCCGTCATGCCGGCACCTCGGCAAAGGTCTTGCGTTCCATGAATTCCTCCATCCCGACGACGCCCATTTCGCGGCCGACACCGGACTGTTTGTAACCGCCGAACGGCGCGTCGGGGTGGAAGTAGTTGCCACCGTTGATGCTGAAGGTTCCGGTGCGGATCCGCCGCGCCACCGCACGGGCGCGTTCGGCGTCGGCACCGAAAACACCGCCGGACAGGCCGTAGATCGAGTTGTTGGCGATCGCGACGGCATCGTCGATATCGTCGTACGGGATCAGCGCCAGCACCGGGCCGAACACTTCTTCCTGCGCGATCTCGCTGTCCGGATCCACATTCGCCAGCAGGGTCGGCGTGTAGAAGTAGCCCGGGTCGACCTTCTCGCCACCGGCCACGAGAGTGGCACCGGCCGCGACCGCGCGTTCCACCAGACCGTGCACCTTGTCACGCTGGCGTTCGCTGATCAGCGGGCCCATATAGTTCTTCGGGTCGGCCGGATCACCGTAGGTGATGTTCGCGAGGTTCGCGGCGACCAGTTCGGCGACCTTGTCGTGGTCGGCGCGCGGTACCAGCAGCCGGGTGGTGATGGCGCAGCCCTGGCCTGCGTGCGAGCAGATACTGAATGCGGCGAACATGGCGCCCAGGTTGTAGTCGGCATCGTCGAGCAGAATCGCCGCGGATTTCCCGCCGAGCTCGAGGAACACCTTCTTCAGGGTGGCACTGGCGGCGGCCATGATCTTGCGGCCGACCGGAGTGGATCCGGTGAACGATACGACGTCGACGTCGGGGTGCGTGGTCATCCGTTCGCCGACGGCCACTTCGGAGCCGGCCAGGATATTCACCACACCGGCCGGGATATCGGTGTGCTGCGCGATGAGTTCGCCGAGCGCGAGGGTGATCAGCGGCGTATCGGGTGCGCCCTTCAGTACGACGGTGCAGCCCGCGGCCAGCGCCGGCGCGAGTTTCGCGAACGCCAGCTGGTAGGGGTAGTTGTAGGCGGCGATGGCCGCGACGACCCCGGCGCCTTCCTTCTCCACCCAGCGCTGATGCTGTGCGCCACGGATCTCGACCGGACCGAGGTCCTCGGTCCAGGCGTAGTCCTTCAGCAGCCCCGCGTAGTATTTGACGATCTCGAACGGGGTTTCGAGCTGGTTGCCCTTGGTGAGGATGTAGCTCGCACCGACCTCGGCGATCATCAGGGCGCGCAGTTCCTCCACGTTGTCCTGCAACGCCTGATACAGCTGTTCCAGGCAGCGCGCGCGGAATTCGTGATTCGTCGACCAGTCGGTGGTGTCGAAAGCGCGGCGGGCGGCGGCGACAGCGGCGTCGACCTCGGCCACACCGGCTTCGGGCGCATGGCCGACCACCTCACCGTTCGCGGGATTGAGCGAGGCCAGGGTGCGCCCGGTCTCGATCAGCTGCCCGTCGATGAGCAGCCGTTGGGTGGCAGTCACCGCCTCTTCCTGCGTTGACATCCCGCCTCCTCGAAGTTTGTGGAAATAGCATTCTCGTTTCAGGAGAATAGTACATTTGACAATAGGCTCGCGCGGTCGATTCGATGAGCTGGAGATATCCCGCACACAACCGACCGGCAACCGGATGGCGCGGATCGCCCGGATCTTGCGCAGTCGATCTTTCCGAGAGTACGGTTCTCGTATTCGGAATGCATGTTCTTGCGCCGCTGGGCGCGAGAGAGGAGAGGCCAGCGTGAAAACCGCAGTTGTCACCGGCGGTGCCTCGGGCATCGGACTGGCCATCGCGCAGCGGCTCCGCAGCGACGGCTTCCACGTGGCGGCCCTGGACCGCAATGCCTCCGCCGACGACGATTCCGCCTACCGGGCCGATGTCACCGACCCCGGCAGCCTGGCCGAAGCGCTGGGCGCCATCCGCGAGAAACTGGGACCCGTCACCGTCCTGGTGAACGCGGCCGGTGTGGACGGTTTCAAACGTTTTCAGAACATCGATTTCGCCGAATGGCAGCGGGTCATCGAAGTCAACCTGCACGGCGTCTTCCATACGATCCAAGCGGTGCTGCCGGATATGATCGAGGCCGGCTGGGGCCGGATCGTGAACATCTCCTCCTCCAGCGCACATTCGGGGCAGCCGTTCATGACCCACTATGTCTCGTCGAAATCCGCGGTCAACGGGCTCACCAAATCGCTGGCGCTGGAGCTCGGCCCGTCCGGTATCACCGTCAACGCGGTCCCTCCAGGATTCATCGACACCCCGATGCTGCGCGGCTCCGAGGAGCGCGGGCTGCTCGGCGGCACGGTCGAGGACCATATTCAGCGCACTCCCGTGCGACGCATCGGTAAACCCGAGGATATCGCCGCCACCTGCGCTTTCCTTATCTCCGAAGAGGCCGGTTACATCACCGGCCAGATCATCGGCGTCAACGGCGGACGCAACACCTGAATCAGCCCTCGGAATCCGCCGACCGCACTCGAAGGGAAGTGACACCGTGAAGGTCCATGTCGATCAGGAACGCTGCCAGGGACATACTCTCTGCGCGATGATCGCGCCGAAAGCGTTCGAACTCAGCGAAATCGACGGCCACTCGTCGCCGGTGGACGAGAATGTCGCCGACGATCAAGAGGAGCAGGTGCGCGAAGCAGTGCACTCCTGCCCCGAGCGCGCCATCACGCTCACCGAGTAGACCGCGCAGGACAAGGGGACATCCGATGTCCGCCACCGAATCCACCGGCCGTCGCCGGCCCCATTTCCCTTTCGACCGCTACGCACCCGGCTACCGGGAGTCGTTCCAGGCGATCACCGAGCATATGCATCAGCACTGCCCGATCGCCTGGACCGACAACCACGACGGTTACTGGGTGGCAGCAGGCAATCGGGAAGTCTTCGAGCTCGCCCGCTGCCCGCATGTCTCCAACGACCGCGATATCGAGGGCGTGCGCCGCGGGTACCAGGGCATCACGATCCCGTCGGCCAACGAGTCCGCCATCCGCAACGGTATCCTCGAGATGGACGATCCCGAACATCGCGAATTACGGTCGGTGCTCAACCCGTATCTCTCCCCCGCCGCTGTCCAGCGCTGGATCCCGTTCGTCGACGAACTCGTGCGGGCCGCGCTCGACGAGAAGATCGCCACCGGGCGTATCGATTTCGTCGACGACCTGGCCAATATCGTGCCCGCGGTTCTGACCCTGGCGATGCTGGGCATCCCGCTCCGCAACTGGGCGGTGTACAGCGAGCCCGCACACGCGACGGTCTACACCCCGCCCGACTCCCCGGAATACGAGCGGGTGCACCGGTTACACCAGGAAATGGGCCTGGATATGTACACCAACCTGGTCGAGATCCGGGAGCACCCCCGGCCCGGCCTCGTCCACGCGCTGGCCACCGAAGCAACCCTCGGCGGCGAACCCCTGCCCGATATCGAGATCCTGGGCATGCTCGGGCTGCTGATCGGCGGCGGTTTCGACACGACCACCGCGCTCACCGCACATTCGCTGGAATGGTTGTCCGAACATCCCGCCGAGCGCGAAACCCTCAGCCGGGAACGGGATGAACTGCTCGATTCGGCGACCGAGGAGTTCCTGCGCTACTTCACCCCGGCACCGGGAGACGGCCGGACCCTCACTACCGATATCGAACTGGCCGGGGCCCGGTTCGCCGAAGGGGAACGGTTGTGGCTGTCCTGGGCGATGGCCAACCGCGATCCGGCGGTATTCGAACAACCCGATACCGTCGTACTGGACCGAAAGGGTAATCGGCACTTCAGTTTCGGACTCGGGATCCACCGGTGCATCGGGTCCAATGTAGCCCGCGCGGTGTACAAGCGAATGCTGCTGGCGGTGCTGGACCGGATACCGGATTTCCGCTGTATCCCGGAGGAAACCGTGCACTACGAGACGATCGCGGTCATTCAGGGCATGCGTCACCTTCCGGCCACGTTCACTCCCGGTGAGCCACTCGGTCCGGGTCTGGCGGAAACGCTGGAGAAGTTGCAGACGGTCTGCGATGAACAACGACTCGCCGAACCCGTCACCGTCCGGAAGGACGCCGCGCAGATCTAGAGCACCGTAGGCACCACCACGGACTCTCCGTGACCGCGTCGGGTGGCACGGTCACGGCACCACGAGGAGATCACCGGCCGGAAGCGCCGCGCACCGGTGATACGAGGAGGCGATATGGCATCGACGAACGGGGACGATCCGGCACCGCGTTCGGGGCGGCCGCTCCCGCTGCTGTCCCTGGACACCGAGTTCTTCTGGACCTCCGGCGCCGACGGCCGGCTACGGATCCAGGAGTGCCGGGCCTGTTCGGCGCTGATCCACCCACCTCAGCCGATCTGCCGGTACTGCCGGGGTCGCGAACTCGCGCCGCGTGTGGTCTCCGGCGTGGCGATACTGGCTTCCTTCACGGTCAACCACCGGTTCGCGGTGCCAGGTCTGCCGCCTCCGTATGTGGTGGCAACGGTGGCACTCGAAGACGACCCCCGGGTCCGGCTCACCACCAATATCGTGGAATGCGACCCCGGCGAACTTCACCTCGGTATGCGGCTCGAAGTGGTATTCCAGCAGGACGACGATGTATGGCTGCCGCTGTTCCGTCCCACCGGGCAGCCGCCGGAACCGGCGCCGCTGCCGGTCGACGAGATCGCACCGGCCGAATTCGGTCAGCGGGCGACGCCGATGCTGCGCCGCGACAAGTTCGAGGACAGTGTCGTTCTCACCGGAATCGGGATGTCGGATATCGGGCGGCGGCTGATGCGGCCGCCTCTCGAGCTCACCGTCGACGCCTGCGAACGGGCGGTGGCCGATGCCGGGCTGACCCTCGACGATATCGACGGCTTGTCCTCGTATCCGGGTGGCGGCAATCTGGGCGGTTTCGGCGAGGGTGGGGTCACCGCACTGGAATCGGCGCTGGGTATCCGGCCCACTTGGCACAACGGTGGAATCGAGACCTTCGGGCCCGGCGGTTCGGTGATCGCGGCCATGCTCGCCGTGCACGCCGGTCTGGCCACCCATGTGCTGTGTTACCGCACGGTATGGGAGGCCACCTTCAACGAGCTGATGAAACGCGGCACCATCCCTGTATCCGGTGGCGGCCGCACTTCCAGCTGGATGCATCCGTTCGGGTCCACCTCCGCCGCGCATACGCTGGCGCAGAAGGCACAGCGGCATTTCCACGATTACGGCACCACCCGCGAAACCTTGGGCTGGGTCGCGTTGAACCAGCGGGCGAACGCCGCACTGAATCCGAGCGCGGTCTACCGCGATCCGATGACCATGGACGACTACCTCGGCGCCCGGCCGATCACCACGCCGTTCGGACTCTACGACTGTGATGTGCCGTGCGACGGCGCGGTCGCGGTGATCGTCTCGGCCCGCGACGCCGCCGCGGACCTGCCGGTGCCCGGGATCGAGGTGGAGGCCGTGGGCACCCAGATCATCGAGCGGATCGAATGGGATCAGAGCACCCTCACCCACGAACCGCAGGTACTCGGCCCGGCCGCGCACCTGTGGACCCGCACCGATCTGCGACCCGACGATGTCGATGTGGCCGAACTGTACGACGGGTTCACCATCAACTGCGTGTCCTGGATCGAGGCACTGGGTTTCTGCAAGATCGGCGAGGCCAAGGATTTCCTGGACGGCGGGACGAACATCGCCCGCGACGGGATCCTGCCGTTGAACACCCACGGCGGGCAACTGTCACACGGCCGCACCCACGGGATGGGGCTGCTACACGAGGCGATCGTGCAGTTGCGCGGCGCCGCCGGGCAGCGGCAGGTCCGGGATGCGCGGGTGGCGGTTGTCTCCAGTGGCGGGTTGACTCCGGGTGGTGCCATGTTGTTGCGGAGCCCATCCTGATGACCACGATCGGTCCGACCGCGACGGGAATTCGGACGCACTCCCGCGGCACCCGGGCGCCGGAACCGAGCGCTACCCCGATAGGCAGCACAGTCGGGATGCGCGAGGCACCGCGTGAGGACATACCACCCGGCCGATGCCGGCACTCAGCGCTCGAGGCACGGCGGCACGAACACCACCCCGGCGACGATGGGGCCGGATATCCGGGGAGCCACCGCGCGAGGCATTCGCCGACGCCGCCCGCCGAACGCCGGACGCCGCTCCCCGAACACCTGGTACCGGCCGGTGAACACCTCATCGCGCCGGTATCTCCGGTGAACTCGATCGTCCGGTATCCGGCGACCACGCCGCGGAGTACGCGATGACCCTGACCGATTCCGATCTCGCCCCCGCAGATGCCGCCGGCCCGCTCCCGGTGGTCGCGCAAGTGCCGCAGGTCAACGGAATTCCGGTGTCCGGGCTGCTGGCCGAGGCGAGTACACCGCGAGCGGTGGTGGTCGCCCTGCACGGGGGTGCGGTCGACTCCCGGTATTTCGACTGCCCGGGGCATCCGGAGTTCTCCCTGCTGCGCACCGGGCAGCGACTCGGTTACACCATGCTCGCACTGGACCGGCCTGGTTTCCGGAGCTCCGGGCCCTATGCCGACCGGCTGGCGGATCCGCGCCGGCGGGTGGATCTGATGTATGGCGCGATCGATACGCTGCTCGGCGGATCACCGCGTGGCGCGGGGGTTTTCCTGCTCGCGCATTCGGCCGGTTGCGAGCTGGCCGTCCGGATGGCGGCAGCCGGCCGTGGCGCCGACCTGCTGGGTCTGGAGCTGGCCGGGACCGGGCGGCAGCACCAGCCGGTGGCCCACGAACTGCTCTGGGGTGCCCGTCGTGAACCCAGTAGACGACCGCCGGGAGTCGGGGAACTGATCTGGAGTCCGTCGCGGCTCTACGCCACGGACGTCCTCGGCGGGGGGAGCGTCTCCGCGCGTGGATCGGCCCTCGAAGTGACCGCTCTCAACGAGTGGGCCGCCCGGGAATTCCTCGGGCTCGCACCGGATATCCGTATCCCGGTGCGCTACACCCTCGGCGAACACGAACGCGTCTGGCGTAATGATCCGGCGGAAATGGCGGCGGTAGGGGCGCTGTTCACCGCCGCCGGCCGGGTGGTGGTGAACCGGCAGCCGAATACCGGGCACAACATCAGCCTCGGCCGGACGGCACCGGCCTACCATCTGTCTGTGCTCGCATTCGCCGAGGAATGTCTCCTCGCGCGGCAGGCCGGCGATTTCTCCGGGCCCACCCTGCAATTCGACGGCGGCGCCGCGGCGCCGGAAAGGTAACACATGGACGTCACCGATATCGCATTGTTGCTGCTGCGGCTGGTCGTGGGTGCGACCATGATCGCGCACGGGGTCAACCACTGGATCGGGGGCGGCAAGATCGCCGGCACCGCGCGCTGGTTCAGCAGCCTCGGGCTGCGCAACGGTGTGCTGCAGGCTTGGCTGAGCGTGATCACCGAGATCGGGGCCGGTGTGCTGCTGATCCTCGGATTGCTCACCCCGCTGGCCGCCGCGGCGGTGATTTCGGTGATGCTGGTGGCCGCCCTGCTGGCGCACCGGAAGAACGGATTCTTCGTGATGCGCGACGGCTACGAATACGTGCTGGTCCTCGGCGTGGTCTGCGTGGTCATGGGCATTCTGGGCCCGGGGTGGTTGTCGGTGGATCATGCCGCCGGTATCGAGATCACCGGCTGGGCCGGTGGTCTGATCGCGCTCCTCGTCGGCGTGCTCGGGACCGCCGCGCTACTGGCCGTGTTCTGGCGGCCGAACGCCGGACAACCGGATTCGGCGAGCGCCGATTCCTGAGCGCGCGAAGGGAGAATCATATGCGCGTCGGATTCATCGGATTGGGGAGCCAGGGCGGGCCGATGGCCCGCCGGATCGTCGAAGGCGGCTACCCGACCACGCTGTGGGCGCGCCGCGCGGTATCGGTCGAACCGTATGCCGAGACCGCGGCGAAGGTCGCCGAAAGCCCGGCCGCCCTGGCCGCCGACAGCGACCTGGTGTGCCTGTGCGTCGTCGGTGACGCGGATGTGCGGGAAGTGCTGGAACGCGCGGACGGTATCTTCGCCGGATTCGCCGCCTCGGCGGCGGGACGCACGGAGCGGCCCGTGATCGCCATCCACAGCACCGTCCATCCCGACACCTGCCGTGACCTCGCCGAAAAGGCAGCCGAACAAGGTATTGCCTTGATCGACGCGCCGGTGAGCGGTGGCGCACCGGCGGTCGAGGCGGGGCGGTTGCTGGTGATGGCCGGTGGCGACGCCGAAACCCTGCAACGCTGTCTGCCGGTGTTCGGCACCTACGCGAATCCGGTGGTACACCTCGGCGATGTCGGCGCCGGCCAGACCACCAAATTGCTGAACAACCTGCTCTTCACCGCGCACATGGCCACCGCCGTGAGCACCCTGGAACTCGGCGAACAACTCGGAGTGAGCCCGCAGCGGCTCGGTGAGGTGATCGGCAACGGCAGCGGGAACAGTTTCGCGCTGGGCCGGATCCTGGCGGGTGGTGGATCGCTGGATCAGATCGCGACCCATGCCGGGGACCTGCTACGCAAGGATGTGCGGCTGATCGGTGACCTCGCCGCGGCGGCCGGTATCACCCCCGGAGCGGTGCTGGACACCGCAGACGCCACCCTCGCCCTCATGGGCAAACCACGCTGAACGGGTCCGATCCCTCGGTGATGTGTCCGGGCAGCGGTATTCCGCGGCGGTGACATGGTTCTGTCGCCGGCCGATGACATGTCCGGCCGGGCCGGTCGACCGATCCGCCGGGGCTGGGCACGACAGGGGTACCGCCGAGGCACCCCGGAGATCCGTCCCCACAACCGAAGGAGAAACGAGTGCGTATCGGATTCGTCGGCGCCGGCCGGATGGGCACCCCCATGATCCGGCGTCTCGTCACGGCCGGGCACAGCGTCCGGGCCCTGGGACGCAACCCTGCCGCCCGCGAGGCAATCGGTGGCGCCGGCGCGACGGCGGTGGGCTCCGCGGCCGAGGCCGGACGGGACGCGGACGCCGTGGTCATCTGTGTCTTCACCGACGAGCAGGTGCGCGACGTCTGCCTCGGCAGCGGGCTGCTCGAGACGATGCCGCGCGACTCGGTATTGATCCTGCACACCACCGGCAACCCCGACACCGCGACAGCGATCGCCGCGGCCGCCACCGGTCGCCGTGTGGTCGATGCCCCGGTCAGCGGCGGTCCGCACAATATCGCCGACGGTACGATCACCGTCTTCCTGGGTGGCGATACGGAAGCGGTCGAACGCGCCCGCCCCGTGCTGTCGGCCTACGCAGATCCGGTGCTGCCGGTCGGCGCACTCGGCAACGGCCAGCGGGTCAAGCTGGTGAACAACGCGCTGTTCGCCGCCCAGATCGGCTTGGTCACCGAAGCCGTCCGGCTCGCCGGGCAGCTGGGTCTGGCCGAATCGGAAGTGCTCACGGCGCTCCCCCATGCGAGTAGTTCGAGCCGCGCTGTCCTCAGCGTCGCGGCCAAGGGATCGGTCGCGGCCTTCGCCGAATCGGTCGGCGACTTCCTCCGCAAAGATGTCGCGGTCGCCCGCGACCTCGCCGACCGCCTCGGCAGCGACCTCGGCCTGCTCGACCCCGCAATCCGCGCCGCCGTCGGGCCGGCCTGACCGCGAGGGTTCTCTCGCTCCAGCGCCCGGTGCCTCGTTCAGGTCGGCCGCCCTCGAAATGCACCGCCGGTGCGGGCATCGCGTTTCTCGCGAGGTCGTCGCATCGACCACGGTCAGCCACGTACATGCAGACCGAAACCGGTGCGGCCCGCGGGTTCGAGGCCTTCCTTCAGCTGGAGCGACGGAATCTCGTAGTCACCGGAGTTCTGCGGCCGGAAGGCGATCGGTTCGGTCGAGTCCAGGGTGATCAGGCGCTGCTCCCATGCCTTGGCGATATCCCGATAGGCCGCCGCGGTCAACCGGCCGGCACCGTACGCGACGAACGGCGGCAGCACCTCGATACCCGGGTAGTAGAGGATCCCGTGGTGGATCGGGAACAGGAGATCCTCGACCGGGCCGTTGACCCCGCGGGCGGAGTAGTGCGATTCCTGGCCGCCGATGGTCACCGACAACAATGCCCTGCGGCCCGCAAGGGTTCCCTCGCCGTAACGTTCGCCGTACTTCGTGTCGCTGTGCTCGCCGACGCCGTACCCGAAATGCTGGGTGAATACGCGGTCCACCCAGCCCTTGAGGATGGCAGGCATCGAGTACCACCACAGCGGGAACTGGAAGATGATCGACTCCGCCCACAGCAGTTTCTCCTGTTCGCCGCGGACGTCCGGGGTGAGATCTCCCGTATCGAAGGCCCGGCCCGAATCGCGGGCGACCCGCAGCGGGGTCGATGCGGCGGGGCCGTAGTCCGCGGCATCCACCACCGCCTTCCAGTCCATGGCGTACAGATCGCTCACCCGTACTTCGTGCCCCGCTTTTTCCAGCGTGGTCACCGCGAGGTCTTTCAGTGCGCCGTTGAGCGACTCCGGTTCGGGGTGGGCGTAGACGATCAGTGTCTTCATCGGAACTCCTTCGGATCGGATGCCATCGATCCTGGGCGTCGCGCCGCCCGGCGTTCAGGGGCGTTTCTTCCACCGGACCGGGCTTCCTGGTATCGGCAGGGCCACCTTCGCCGGCGACGGTGCGGCCATACTGAGGGCATGGACGATCTCGCGGGCTTCCTGCGGACCCGGCGCTCCCGGGTCGACCCGGCCACCGTCGGCATCCCCACCGATAGGCCTCGCCGGGTCGACGGGCTGCGCCGCGAAGAAGTGGCACACCTGTCCGGGGTGAGTGTCGACTATTACGTGCGCCTCGAGCAGGGGCGCGCCACCCAGCCTTCCGATCAGGTCCTCGATGCGCTCGCCCGTGTGCTCGGTCTCGACGAAACCGAACGGGATCATCTCTGCCGGCTCGCCCGGCAGCGCCGCCGGCGCGCGAAAATACCGGGCGGGCAGGTGCGGCCGGAGGTGCTGCGGGTGCTGGACCTCGTCGCCGGCGCACCCGCGCTGATCATGAACCACCGCCTGGACGTGCTCGCGGGCAATCGCCTGGCCGGGCTGCTCTACGGCCGGCCGATTCCCGGGCTCAACACCGCCCGGCACATCTTCCTGGAGGAGGCCGATCGCGGCTTGTACGCGGACTGGGAGACCTGCACCCTGGATGCGGTCGGGCATCTGCGCCTGGCCGCGGGTAAATACCCCGACGACCCCGGTCTGGTCTCGCTCATCGGCGAACTGGCGATGGGCAGCGAACGTTTCCGCCGTCTCTGGGCGCGGGCAGATGTGCGCGCTCGTACCCACGGGCGCAAGGCGTTCCGGCATCCGCTGGTCGGGCTGCTGGAATTGCACCAGGAGAACTTCGCCCTACCGGACGAATCGGGATTGGAGCTGCTGGTTCTCTCCGCTGTCCCCGGCAGCCCCACCGAGGACGGTCTGCGTTTGCTCGCCGGCCTGGACGCGGACAGCAGCGCCGCGCGTTCCACGGCGTCCGCTCCGGCGCGCGAGTAGTTCCCTCCCGGACCGCGAGCCTCGTATTCACACCTTCACGGCGGACGGTACGTCCCGGCCCGGGATCCCCGGATCGCGCAGACTGCAGAACAGCAACCCGCTGAGCAACGGCATCGCGATCAGCGGCAACAACGCGACCTGTAAGGACGCGGTATCGGCGAGGTGGCCGAGGGCGGGACTCACCAGCCCTCCCACGCTGACGGAGAGCCCGAGTGTGACTCCGGCGGCGGTGCCGGCCCGCGAGGGCAGATAGTCCCGGCCGAGGGTCACCTGCAGGGAAAACGGTACGTAGAGCGCGACCGAGGTCGCTGCCACGAACAGGTAGACACCGGGGCCCGGGGCCCACACCACCCCCGCGATCGCCTGCACCACGCCCTGATCCTCCTGGCGGAGAAGACTCCGTTCACTGCCGTGGCGCACCGCTGCGGCTGGGCCTCGGCCAGCGCTTTCATCGATATCTTCCGCAAGACGTTCGGCCATACGCCCCGCGCCCATCCCGGGGACCCGCCGCCGAGTAGCACCTGAGCTGCCACCGCATTCGCAGGCGAAGCAAGATTCCGCAACAGCCCTCTCGCAAGACGAGCAAAGTCGCCCAGCAAGCGCCGGAGCCCACTCAGCTCAGTGCCGGTCCGGCCAGTTCGGGGAGCGGCCGAGCATGCACAGGATCCGGTCGAGCGCGGAACCGGTGCCCGGATCCGGGAGAGCATGCGCGAAGGGTGATTCCGGGCTGTCGCGCTCCGGCCCGTCGGGAATCTGCCCGACGATCCGCAGTACCGGTTCGGCGCAGGCCGGGTCCAGTTCGTAGTCCTGCCCGACGGCCCGCGCGAGATCCCAGCCGTGGACCACATAGTCGACCAGATGGAATCCGATGGCCTGGTGGCCGGGCACGGTGACACCGGCACCGAATTCCGGCATGGCGAACAGACGCTGCGGCACATCGTCCGGCGCGAAGGCGGCCAGCACGGCATCGGCAGATTCGGCGTACTCCTCGCCGGTCTGCGGACCGGGCGGGCGCGGATGCCACAGGGCGAGGTCGGCGCCGTCGCCCCGTGCCGCGGCGGCGAAGCCGCGATGCTGGGCGGCCATATGGGCCAGCAGCTCACCGACGGTCCAGGCGGCACAGGGGGTCGGGCGGCCGAGCAGGTCCGGGGTCACGAGTTCGGCGGTTTTCACGGTGGCGAGCACCGCAGCGCGGTCCAGCTCGCGAAGGTCTTCTGTAGTCATATCCAGATAATACGCACACGCCTATCATATGTCCATGCCTATTAATTTCGCCGGGCACCGCCGCCCCCACCTCACCCGTGCACGGATGCCGATACGCGATGACGGGTACCGGCCCCGGTAAATTCGACCCATGGGATCAACGGACCGTCCGGACCTGGCGGCAATGCTCGCACCGCTGACCCGCACGCTGATCGCCATGGAACGCCCGGTCCTCGAGTCGTACGGCCTGACCATGTGGGCCTACAGCGTGCTGGTGGCGCTCAGTCGCGGCCCGGCCCGTGGCCAGGGTGTGCTCGCCCAGGAAATCGGCGCGGACAAAACCCGCATCATCGCGGTCCTCGACGACCTGCAGGACCGCGGACTCCTGCACCGATACCCCGACCCTGCCGACCGGCGGGCCCGGCTACTGGAACTCACCGCCGAGGGACACCGGATCGTCGCGCAGGCGCGGACCGAGATCCAGTCACGCGAGGAACAGCTGGTGCTGCAACACCTCTCGCCCGCTGACCGCCAGGTATTCCTGAGTGCCCTGCACACCCTGGCGGAGCTGCCCCGAAGCCTCGACGAGGACGACTCGGCAGCGAACTGACCACGCCCGGCCGAGCGGACGTCCCGCCGATCAGCCGGACGAGCCGTCGCCGGTCCCGCACACGCACAGCCCGGAATTCCTGTTCGAGGTGCCGGACGCCGGCGGTGGCCGCCAGATATCCGAGACCGAACGTCGTGGCAGCAAGCCGAAGGACCGTACGGAACTCGGCTACCCGCGTCCGTGGGCTCCCAGGGGTGGCCGACCCCCGTCGGCGCCGAGATCCCCGCTGTCCCGGAGCACCCGCAGCGGGGCGTGGTTGGCCCAGCCCTCGACCGGCCAGTTGAACCAGCCGGCGGAGGCCGAGGTGCCGCCGTCCGGGTGCAGGGTGGTGCCGGTGAGGTACGCCGAGAGCTGGGAGGCCAGGAAGACCGCGCAGTGGGAGATATCGGTGAGGCGCCCGGCGCGGCCCATGGGGATGGCGACCTTCACCCCGTCCGGGTCCATCATTGCGTTGTCACCGGTGCCGATACGTTCCAGGTTCGGTGTGGGGACGAAATCCGGGGCGATGTTGTTGACCCGGATCCCGTCCGGCGCCACCTCGATCGCGAGAGTGCGCGCGAACTGTTCCACCGCAGCCTTGGCCGCCGCGTACACCGCGAAACCCGGTGCGGCGCGGTGTGCTTCGATAGTGGTGATATTGATGATGCTGCCGCCGCGGCCACCGGCCCGCATCAGCGGGACCGCCTGGTGGCAGGCGTGCAGCACATGGGTCAGGTTGGTGCGCAGCAACGCATCCCAGCCTTTGGGCCGGGTTTCGGTGAACGGGGCACGGAAGGTACCGCCTACCACATTCACCAGGGTGTCGAGCCGGCCCCACCGGGTTCGAGCGGCCTCGAAAAGGGCGGTGAGTTCGGCGGGATCGCGGGCATCACCGTGCTCGACGAATGCCTCGTGACCGCGGTCGGCGAGGGTGGCCCGTAGTTCGGCGGCGGCTGCGCGATCGATATCGAGGACGGCCACGCGTACACCGTTGTCCGCGAGGTCCGAGACGATCGCACCGCCCAATCCGCCCGCCCCACCGGTCACCACGGCCACTGTGCCCGCGAGACCGGCACGTTCTTCGAACCAGCCCATTCGATCGTCCTATCCGTCGATGTAGATCGCGCCGAACTCGGCCAGGAAATCGAAGGTGACTCCCGGGTCGAGGGTTTCGTGCACTCCGGCCCGGGTGGAGACCACGATCCAGTCGACTCCGGCCCGGGCGAGTTCACCGAATGCTTCCCGATGCAGACTCGGGTCGGCGCCGGGTCCGGTGAGGCCGGGATCGCTGTAGGAATACACGAGGTCGATATGTTCGGCACGTCCCGAACTCGCTGCGGATTCGCGTATTCCGGCGATCTTGCGGGACAGTTCCGCGATCCCGCCGAGTTCGGGGGTCCGGGCGGTACTGCTGAGTTCGGCACCGCCGGACATCGGAATCCACCCGTGCGCGGCCCGGGCCACGCGCCGCCGGCTCAACGCCGAATTGCCGCCGATCCAGATCGGGATCGGCTGTTGCACCGGGGTCGGCCGGGCCTGTACATCGCGGGCGCTGAAATGTTTGCCCGCGTAGCTGAACGGCTCCCCCTTCCAATGCAGCGGGAGGACGTCGAGCGCTTCGTCGAACAGTGTGTTGCGCTCGTCGAAGTCGACCCCGACGGCATGGAATTCACCTTTCAGATATCCGGTGCCGATTCCCAGGACCGCCCGGCCACCGGACAGTTTGTCCAGGGTCGCGGCCGCTTTCGCGAGCAGCATGGGATTGCGGTAGGGCGCCACGGACAGGTAGGTGATCAGCCTGATCCGTTCGGTCAGCGCGGCGGCATAGCCCAGGGATACGAACGGGTCCAGTGTCTGGTGTCCGCCCGCGCCCAGCCAGCGCGCGCCGGGCGCCGGATGCTCGCTCAACGAGAATCCGCCGAATCCGGCCTGTTCGGCCGCTGCGGCGACCGCACCCAGCGGCCCGGCATCGAGGACATCGCCGTCCGCGCCGCCGGTTTCCGGATAGTGGAAGATGAACTGCATCGCTGCCTCCGTATCGTCGGGAACCGCCGCCTCTAGCGACCCCGTCGCACCTCTTTGAACGGCACGTCGCGGTCGGCGGCGGACTCGCGCGGCATACCGAGAACACGTTCGCTGATCACATTGCGCGCCATTTCGGTACTACCGCCGGCCAGGCTCCACGCGGCCCGGAACAGGTAGTCGGTGCCGATCTCGGCGGTGTCGACGGGATCGCCCGGCGCGTGGGTGACGGCATCCGCGCCCGCGACCTTCACCGCCATATCGGTTTGCAGCCACGAGTTCTCGGCGCTGAACAACCGGGTGATCGACCCGGCCGCCGGCGGTAGTTCGCCGGCCGTGATGCCGTGGGTGATGTGCGCGATCAGCTGATCGCGCACAACCATCATCGCGTGGGCTTCGCCGATATCCTCGCGGACCCGCATATCATCGAGCCGGTCGAGCCGCCGGGCGATCTCCAGAATCGGGGAATCCTCACCACCGATATGCGGGCGGGCGCCGCTCATATACGGCGAGGTCCCGCCGATCGCCGCCCGCTCGTGCTGGAGCAGCCGCGACGCCGCCTCCCAGCCGTTGTCGACCTGGCCGACCACCGCGTCGTCACCGAGCGCGACATCGTCGAAGAATTCCTGGCAGAACTCGGTGGAGCCGGTGACCTGTTTGATCCGCTGCACCGTAACCCCCGGTGCCCCGATCGGCAGCAGGAACATGGTGAGACCACGATGTTTGGGCACATCCCAATTGGTGCGGGCCAGGCACAGGCCGTAGTCGGCGGCGTAGGCGCCGGAACTCCAGATCTTGGACCCGTTGAGGATCCACCGGTCGCCGTCCCGGTCGGCGCGGGTGGTGAGCCCCGCCAGATCGGAGCCGCCGCTGGGTTCGGACAGCAGCTGTACCAGTACTTCGTCACCGCGCAGCACGGCGGGCAGATGTGCGCGTTTCTGTTCCTCGGTGCCGAGTTCGAGCAGCGTCGCCGCGCAGATGGACAGTGTCGGCACGTTCAGGATGACCGGCATCTCGTACGGATAGGACTCCGTGGTGAACGCCGCCTGGTGCGCCGGGGTGAGACCGAGTCCACCGTATTCCTCCGGAAAACAGATCCCGGCGAAACCGGCGTCGTACAGCTTCCGCTGCAATTCCCGGGCCCGGTCCCACTCCTCTTTACTGTCCGGCGGGCCCGTATCGGGCGGTGCCGGGGGCAGGTTGTCGCGCAACCACGTCCGGGCGCGTGCGCGGAATTCGGTGACGGGTTCCATATCGGTCGTCATGGTGATCTGCCTTCCAGGAAATCCGTCGCGCTACGCGGCCGCGACGAGAAGATCGGTGATCCGGCGGCGATGCTCCTCGGGCGTACCGTAGAGCGCCCGGCCCAGGCCGATCCGTCGCAGGTACAGATGCAGATCGTGCTCCCAGGTGACCCCGATCCCGCCGTGCAGCTGTACACAGTCCTGCCCGATCACCGGCGCCTTCGCGCCCACATACGATTTCGCGACACTCACCGCTTCGTCCGCGGTAGCCGAATCGTCGTCACAGGCCGCGGCCGCGGCGGTCGCGGTGGCCCGGCAGGCCTCCAGCCAGGTCTTGTTGTCGGCCATGCGATGTTTGAGCGCCTGATACGAGGCGAGCGGCCGGCCGAAGGTGAACCGGTCGTTCAGCCAGCCGAGAGTGGACTCGAGGGCTACCTCGGTGGCGCCCACGGTTTCTGCCGCCGTGAGCACGGCGGCAGTGTGCAATTGGGCACGTATCGCGGCGGTGGCGGCCGGTCCGGTATGCGTTGCCGCGGTGTCCGGCACCACGACCCCGTCGAAGTCGATACGGGCGGTGCGCCGGACCAGATCCAGAGTCCAGGTGGGGGTCACGGTCACTCCGGGGGCGTCGGCCGGGACCAGTAGCTGTACCGGCCCGTCGGGGCCGTGCGCGGTCACCAGGAAGAAATCGGCCTGATCACCGGATTCGACCCGGTCCTTGATCCCGTTCACGCGGTACCCGTCGCCTTCGGGCGTCGCAGTGACCCGCGCGCCCGAGTCCGCGCCCGCCGCGTACATCACCTCCATACCGCGGCCCGGTTCGTAGACCGCCCACGCGATGACCTGATCCCCCGCCGCGACCCCGGCGATCGTGTCACCGAATCCGTGCCCGGCACTCGCCAGCCCGGCCAGCACCGCGTTGGTGGTGACGAACGGACCCGGCGCGCAGGCACGACCCAGTTCACTTGCGACCGACGTCAATTCGGTGAGCGGCCGGCCGGAGATGGAGCCGCCCCCGTACTCCTCGGCGACCAGCATGGCGGTCCAGCCGAGTTCGGTGGCCGAGCGCCACCAATCACGGTCGAATCCGGTTTCGGCCTCGCCCAGAGCGCGTACTGTCGCCACCGGAACGGTCTCCGCCAGGAATTCCCGGGCGGTCTGCTGGAAGAGCCGCTGGTCAGCGGTGACATCGAGGGTCATATTTTCCGGTCCTCCGGTTGACGCACGGCATACCGTGTGGAAATCTCATACTCACAGATGAGAGTTATATTCTCAAATGCGGAAGTCAACCGGCGGAGCTGCTCGTGGCGGTGGGAGCCGGCGGAGCGAAGGGAACCGTCACGTGAAAAACTTCCAGGATCTGGACTTCTTCCTCGGGGAGGAACTGATCGCCGATCCCTACCCGTACTTCGACGCTCTTCGGGAGCAGTGCCCGGTAACCAGGGAGAAGCACCACAACGTCATGATGGTGACGGGCTACGATGAAGCGCTCGAGGTACTCAACGACGCCGAACGTTTCTCCTCCTGCATCTCGGTGACCGGCCCCTTCCCCGGCTTCCCGGTACCCATCGACGAGAACTCCGACGCGGACGCCCTGATCGCCGAACACCGCGATTCCCTGCCGTTCAGCGATCAGCTCCCCGCCCTCGACCCGCCGGCCCATACCGCGCACCGTGGCCTGCTCATGCGGCTGATCACCCCGAAACGCCTCAAAGAGAACGAAGAGGCCATGTGGGATATGGCCGACAAGATGCTCGACGAGTACCTCGTGCCCGGCCGAGGCGATTTGATCCGCGATTTCGCCGGCCCCTTCACGCTCTACATCATCGCCGATCTACTCGGCGTCCCCGCCGACGACCAGGAAGAGTTCCTCAATACCCTCCAGCGCGACCCGCACCGCACCGGAACGGTCGGCAGCACCGACTCCGGAAAGGCGATGGAACACAATCCCATCGAATTCCTCTACGAGAAATTCGCCGCCTATATCGAGGACAGGCGCCGCAATCCCCGCGGAGATGTCCTGACCAGCCTGGCGCAGGCCACGTTCCCCGACGGCAGCCAACCGGAAGTGATCGATGTGTGCCGGGTCGCGGCCAACCTGTTCTCCGCGGGTCAGGAGACCACGGTGCGTTTGCTGTCCTCGGCGCTGAAGATGATCGCCGAAAATCCGGAACTGCAGCGCTGGCTGCGTGAAGACCACGACCGGATCAACAACTTCATCGAAGAAATGCTGCGGATGGAAAGCCCGGTCAAGGGCGACTTCCGGCTGGCGAAGGTAACGACGACGGTGGGCGGTGTCGAGGTGCCGGCCGGAACCGTCCTGATGCTCGCCAACGGTGGCGCCAACCGCGATCCGCGCCGTTTCGAGAATCCGAACACCTTCGATCCGCAGCGGTCGAATGCGCGGTCGCATATCGCGTTCGGGCGCGGTATCCACACCTGCCCGGGCGCACCTCTGGCCCGGACCGAGGGCAAGGTCGCGATCAAACGCCTGCTGGAACGCACCACCGACATCCGGATCGACGAAAGCGTGCACGGCCCGGCAGACGACCGCAAGTACACCTACCTGCCGACCTTCATCCTGCGCGGAATCACCACCCTGCACCTCGAATTCGACCGCACGGAAGGATAGATCCATGAAGGTCATCGTCGACGCCGACTCCTGCAAGGGCCACGGGATCTGCACCACCCTGTGCGCGGAAGTCTTCACACTCAACGATTACGGATACGCCGAAGCGGTCGACACCGAGATCCCCGAGGACCTCACCGAAGCGGTGCAGACCGCCAAGGACGCCTGCCCGGAGTGGGCGATAAAGATCGTCGACGAGGCGTAGGCGCATCGCGCAGGGCGAGCCGGGGCGATGCCGCCCCCGGCTCGAGTAGCTTCCCTTTCGCGTGACTCGGTAATCCCGGGTTGTGACAGCGCGCCGCGGATTTTTGAATTAATCTGGGAACAACCGCGATTCGGGAGGGGAGACTGGGTGTTGCGGGAATTCGAGCGGAAACTCGCACTGGCCGATGCGGAGGAAGCACCTGCTGAACGTGCGCGGCGGATCGTCGCGGCGATCCACGAGTTCCTGGCCCTCGGCGAGGACCACGAGTTGACTGCCGGACGCGCGCGGATATATGCCCGTGTTGATGAGGTGGCCCGGCTGGCCCCGGACGCGGCGGTACGGCTGTTCCCCCGCCTGGCCGGATTCTTCGGCCTGCACCAGCAGCGGGCCCAGCTCGCGCTCACCGCGTGGCTGAGCGCCCCCGAGGCGGCGACCTTCGCCGCAACCTGGGCCGCGGCGAGCGAGATTCTCGCGGAATCGCAGAATCTCGCGGTGTGGCTGTCGAACAGCGTACGGGCGGGGGTGGGTGTCGCACCGGCATTCCCGACGCTGGCCCGTGCCCATCTGGTCGAGCTGGTCGACGCCGACTTCCGGGCCTACGAATTCGCCGGCGCGACCTCCCCGGTGTGGATGCTGATGACGGCGCTCGGTCCGTCCACTCGCCCGGACTGGTTCCTGCTCCTCGGCGACCGGGCGGCCGAACGCGGGGAGGAGGCCGAGGCGGCGCGCCGCTACGAGCTCGCCGATCGCTTCGGCGCGGGCGCCGGTGCCCAGAGCCGACTGCGGCGCCTGCACGATCTGGCCGCCTACCACCGTGTGCGCCAGGGTATGACGGATTCCGGCGAACTCAGGGGTCCCGGAACCCCGAACCCTTACCGCCACCTGGCCATGGCCACCGCCGCCGCGATGGAGGGCCGGTCGCCCACCGCATCCCTCACCGAGGTGAAACGCCACGGCGGCAAAGAACTCCAACCGCTCGCAACATTCCTCACCGTATTGGCCCGCCTGCGTGCGGGCGACCGCGACGCCGCCCGCACCCAACTGCGGGAGCTCTTGGCGGTCGCGCCCGTATCACCGGACCTGGACGAGGATGTCGCGCTCCGCGCGAATTTGCAACTGATTCTGGGGGCACTGGAGGAGGAAGAAGAGTTCATCGTGCGCGGGGCACGGGAGCTGGCGCACCGGTTCGGGGTGGGGTGGCCGGATCGGTCGATGCTGGCGCCGGCGACGGTGCTGCGGGCGGTATCGCGGCGGGATACCGGGCTGGTGGCCGAATTGATCGGAAGCGGAATTCGGCACGATGCGACCGGCCGAGCGGTCCGGCTCCGAATCGACACGGCACGCGAGTATCTCGCCATGGCCGCGCGGGCGACCGTCTTCGGACGGCCCGAGGAAGCGGGCGAGCTCGTCGCGCAGGCACGGGAACTGCTGTCCGGGGCGGTCGGCGTGGATGCCGACGAACTACGGGCTACAGCGGCGCATATCGCCGAGGCGGCGCCCCGGCTGCCGCGGGACCCCGCCGCGCCGGAGCGGCCGCTGGACCGGCTGGCCTATGCCTTGCTGCGCTCCGACGGGGTGGTCCACCCGTGGACGGATGCCGCGCTGCGTCTGTGGCGAGACCTGATCGCCGAGGATTGTGGCGGAGACAATTCGCACAGCCAGCATCACCTGGCCATTGCCGAGCACGCCCGCGCCTATCAACTCGAAATGGCGGATGACGACGGCGCCTTCGAATCTTGGCGGCAAGCTCACGCCGCCTGGGCGCGGGTGTGGACCGACGACGGATTCTGGGAACGGTTGCGCTCCCGGCTCCAGGCCGCGGCCGCCGACACCACCCCCGAGGAGGTGGCCCGCGTCGTCGGCGAGGCCCGTGGCGAACTTCCCGCCCAGCTACTGGAACCGCATGTGACCCGCGTGCAGGAACTGCGCCGGAGCCAGTTGGCCAGGGCGCATGCACATCTCGAACTGATCCGCGGCGCACCCTTCGCACCCGCTGATATCGCCCGGGCGCGCGGACGTTTGGCCCGCGATGCGGGGGGACAGATCCGGCGGCTCATCCAGGAGGGCCGGCTCGACCGCGCACTGCACGAGGCACAGGCCTGGATCGAGATCGATCCGGACAATGTCCCGCTGGCCGAACAGGCCCTCGATGTGGGCATCGAGGTGGTGGAGACCGAGCGCAGCCGTGGCGCGGACTGGGCCGCACGGTCCCGGCCGACCCTGGAGCGTATTGCGGCGCTGGTCGAACCGCTACGGTCGACACTGAGCCTCACCGCGCGCCAACTCAACACCCGCGGTCTGCCGCAAACCGAGAACCCGGACCGGCTCGCCTTCGCGGCGAAACTCGCTCGTCACGAATTCTGGCTGGGCGCGGCCACCCTGGTGTCCACCGCCGACCGCCTGCAGACCAATCCGTACGCGGACCGCACCGGATTTCGCGCTGCCGTCCACCACTTCAACACCGCACTGACACTCGGCGTCCCCACCATCGATCCCTACTCCCGGACGCGCGAGCTGCTCGTATCCGCCGCGCAATGGGAGCGGGCCGCCCAGGGCGGCGGCGACATCGGCTTCTTCTGACGAGACCGGAGCAGCAGAATGAACCCATGGTCCTGGAACGACCGAAACCCGTACTACGAGACCGCATTCCAGGTGCTCGACGTCGATCCCACCGCCGACCGCGCAACCGTACGCGCCCGCATCGCCACCCGCCGCAGGCGTATCGCCTACGACGCCGGACGCTTCCCACTCTTTGGTGAGACACTCACGGTGGCACGCGTCAACGCGGCCGAGGAACAACTGGCCGCGCCGCGCAGCCGGCTGGCCGCCGAACTGCTCACCCATCCAGTGGGACCGGATGGCGACGATCTCGCCACCCTCTGCGAAATGCTGGAGCTGAGCCGGGCCCTGGACGCCGCATCGAACTCCGGCGCCGCCCCGGTGCAGGATCACGACCTGCACCTCGACTACCGGGTCTTGTCCCATCTGCTGCCTCCCCCCATCGACCAGGAGCCCACCGCATGAGCATCGTCGCCGGTATCGATCTCGGCACCACGAACTGCTGCGTCGCCGTGCCCGCCGATGCCGACATCCCGGACAAGCAGGCGCTCATCGACGCACGTAAGCTGCGGCCACTGGGAGGCGCGCTCATCGTGGCGAATCCGGACCTTTCGCTGACAACCCCCTCGGCGGTTTGGATCTCCGCCGAGGGCAGGCCGTTGGTAGGAGCGCGCGCCAAACGTAGGGCACGCCGACCGGGTACACCACCGGCGATGTTCTTCAAACGGAACATGGGTACCGACCAGCCGGTCACCGCGGGCCACGCAGTGCTCACCCCATTGCAGGCATCGGTATATCTGCTGCGGCACCTCGCACAGACGGCCGAGACGACGCTGGGTGTCCCCCTCGGCCGGGTCGTCATCACCGTTCCCGCCTATTTCGAGACCAGCGCGAAGACCCAGACTACGCAGGCGGGTCAGGAGGCCGGGTTGGAAGTGGCCGAGACGCTCATGGAGCCGGTGGCGGCGGCGCTCGCACATATGCACGAGAACGGCTGGTCGGAGTCCGATCGCCGGCGCTTTCTGGTATACGACCTCGGTGGCGGCACCTTCGACACCTCGGTGGTGTCCTGGGATCCCGCGGACGGTTTCAGCACCCGATCCTTCGGAGGCGACCGTTACCTGGGCGGTTATGACTTCGACCAGGCCATCGTGGAGTGGCTGGCATCGCAACTGCCCGCCTACGACCTGCGCGCAGAGCCCGGTGACCCGGCTGCCGCGGAGTTGCGGGCCCGCCTGATATCGCTGGCCGAGGCCGCCAAGCACGAGCTCTCACGGGAGACCGAGACCGAGATCGTCACCCAGGACCTCGAGGACCGCACCGGCATGCCCATGACGATCAATCTACCGCTGGGCCGCCACCAATTCGATCGGCTCATCGAAGGCCCCGTGCGCGGCACAGTGGACCGCTGCGTCGAGGCACTGGACGACGCCCACCTCACTCACGCTGATCTCGACGAGATCGTGCTGGTCGGTGGCTCGTCCCGGGTGCCGTTGGTATCCGAGCTGCTGCGCGAGCGCTTCGGCCTGCAGCCCCGCCTCTTCCATCCTGAGCTGGTCGTCGCCGTCGGCGCAGCGCTGAAGGCGGGCGGGCTGGCCTCCCGCGGCACCGTGCTGGAACTGGAACACCTCGTGCCGGTCGGCGAGTCGGCCGATATCGCGGGTCGCGTGCTGCTGTCGGCGCTCGATACCGCCGAGGTGGTGGTGGAGGTCCGAATCGAGGGCGGCGAGGTGCTTCGCGAGCAGATCACCGGTCCGGAGGGTGCCTTCCTGTTCGTCGACGTACCGCTCAGCGCACACGGGTGCACCGTCGCCGTACTCGCCGCCGGCGTCGAGATCGCAGCCGAGCGGCTGGGGGCGCATACCGAAACCGGCCCGGCCGTCACCGAACTCGCGGGCGATGTACTCGCGCACGATTTCTCGGTCGAGCTGCTGGACCGCCGGCTGTGCCGAGTAGCAAGGTCGGGAACCAAGGTTCCGCATCGCGTCTACCAGCGACTGGAGACCGCGACCCGGGGCACCGCGCTGGCGGTACGGCTCTACGAAGGCTGGATCCCCATCGGCACGGTGAAGATCCGCGACCTGCCCGACAATCTCGAGCTCGGCACGCCGGTAGAGCTCACCCTCGAATTCGCCGTCGGCTGGACCATTCACGCGTCGGTCCGCCTCCCGCATCTGGACCGGTCGGCCACCGCCGCCATCGAGATCCCGATCCGCGAGGTCGCTACCTGGGACGTCCTGCGCTCCCGCATCTCCGCGGCCCGCGCCGATTGGCAACAGATCAGCCGCGAGGTGCATCGGGCCGAATCGGTCAAGGCGATGCCGGAGATCGAACCACGCCTGGCCACGCTGGAACAGCTGGTGGCCCGCACCCAGGATCAGGCCAAGGCGCATCACCTGCTACTGGAAGCCGAGACCATCCTGCAGGGCCTGCTCGACAGCCGTGGTCCGGAAGACTATCTGGAGCCCCCGCTCACCGAGTTCGAACGCAAGCTGGACCACCTCGAGAATCTGGTGCTGTATCTCCAGCGGGTCGAGCCCGAGCTCGCGCCGGTCTTCCGCATGCGCCGCGACGTTCTGCGAACCGAGGGCCGGACAGCCTACGACGTCGGTGATTTCGTGGCCTGGCCACGTGTGCACGAGAAGCTGGAGGATCTCATCCGGGAGATCATGCAGATCCCGTCGATCTACGAGATCATGATGATGCAGCAGACACCGAGCACACTGCGTGAGCTGTTGCGCGAGCGCATCGAGGAGGTGGCTACCGCCATCCGCACGAATATACCGAGCTGCAATCCAATCCGCGCGTCGAACCGCAAGACCGGCGAAAACTTCCCACCGAGCGCGATAACCTCCTCGCCGACCTGGCGGCCGTTTCGCTGGCCGTCGACGGCGTCGACCCGAAACGGCCCTCCGCCCCTGAGCAATTGCAGAATATTCTGCACGACAGGCTGTGGCCGCTCGAACGACGCGTCACCGGCTGGGGCCGCGAGACGGGGATGCGTCAGACGCCGTAACGCTACCCAACGCCCGGCCGCCAGCTTCACGTGCCGGGACCCGTGGTGCTGTCGGCGCACAGTGCGAGTCCTTGTAGCGGGGGTGCGGAACGGCGATCTGGTGCATCGTTTCAGGCCTGCCGTGGCAGGCCGGACGGAAGGCGCTGCTCCTGTGTCCTACTCGCGTGGGAGCAGCCTGGAATTCGGCAGCGGTGGCGCCGGTAGTGGCGGCGGTTGGTCGGCCGGGAACTCACCGAACAGGGCCGGCTTGCCGACATCTCTCGGGTCGGACTGTTCGAAGCCGAGTTCGGCCTGGTAGCGGCGCCGGTACTCAGCGATCTCGTCGTGATCGCGGCCGACGAAGTTCCACCACATCACGATCTGCTCCCGCAGCGGGACGCCGCCCAGCAGGATGACGCGGGCTCCGGTATCGCCTGCGGTGATTACCAACGTGTCGGATCCGGGAGGTACGTACGCGAGCGAACGATGGTCGACGGCGGTCGAATTCACCGTGACCGCGACACTCTCGGCGAGAACCGCATGTTCGAAATCGGCCCGCACAGTGAGCTGTGCCGAGGCGCCGGGCTCGAGGATCAGTTCGGCACCGAGCAGGTCGGGGGTTCGCGTGTCCACCGGGGACACCGCTCCGAGAAACGCGCCGATGAACACGCGCGCCGTGACGCCGGGCAGTGTCACCGGCTCCGGCGCGTAGTGCGCGAACGCATTTTCACTGAATCGTGTTTCGTCCGGCAGTGCGTACCAGAGCTGCACCCCGTGCAGGATGTTCGTTCCGGGGTCGCTGATCTCCTGGTGGGTGATGCCGCGGCCCGCGATCATCAGGTTGAGCTCGCCCGGCACGACGGAGGCCGCGTTACCGCCGGAGTCGAGATGCTCGACGCGTCCGGTGAACAACCAGGACACCGTCGCGAGCCCGGTGTGCGGGTGCCGCGGCATCCGCATACCACCGGTCAGCGAAATATCGTCGGGACCGTAGTGATCCAGAAAGCACCATGCCCCCACCAAAGACCGCTGCCGCTGTGGAAGCGTCCGGTACACGGTCATCTCCCGCACACCGCCGAGGGGCACCGCGCGCGGCTCGAGGATCTCTGTCGCCGTGCACGGCTGCCCCGGATCCAGGACTTCCAGATCGGGGCGTGAGTCGAGGTTGGTCATCGAATGATCTTCCCTTCGGTATCGCGGGGACGCACCGTATGCCGGCTGAGGATCGAGATCCGGTTGAACGCATTGATCGTGACCGCCACCCATTCGGCGGCAACGAACGCTTCCTCGCCGAGAACCCGGCGGGCCCCCACGAGATCGGCCTCCGACTCGTCGGTCGTGGGCAGCACGGTGGCGGCCTCGGCCACCGCGAGCACTGCCCGCTGGCGCTCGTCGAACAACCCCGTCTCCCGCCATGCCGGCAGCACGTCGAGCTGCTGCTGCGCTATCCCGGCTCGTCTCGCCTCGCGCGAATGCAGCTCCACGCAGAACGCGCACGCGTTGAGCTGCGACGCCCGCAGCTTGATGAATTCGGTCTCCTGGGCCGAGAGGCCACGCCGCAGAACCGCCGACCGAATCGCCGAGGAAAACGCTTCGGCAGCCTCCCATGCCTCGGGCATGACCTTGTCCAGGGACGGACGCATGGTGTTTTGTCTCCATTTCCGCGCTCACTCGGGCGGGCGCTCGTCGTTTCCGGGTGAACTCACCCGGGAGGTGTTCGGTGCGGCGCTCACATCGTTCGGCGTGGGCCCGGAGCAGACCGTGTGGGGCGCCTTCGTTCTCGCCGTACTCGGCCTGTGTGGAAGCGGCGGCCGGTGGCGTCGACCGGGTTGGCCCTGTCGAGCGCAGCCCTGTTGTCCGGCGTGGCAGCGGACCGCCCGGCTATGTTCGCGAATGTATCGCTCGGTCAATGTGTCCCACCACCGTGACCCGGCCACCGTCGCCGGGATCGGGTTCAGGGATGATCTCTTCCGGGTCGACCAGGTAGACCTCGTGACCATCCAGCGTGAGCCGGCGCACGACCTCCAGCAGCATGCGCCGCCCTACGTCGTCGATCGAATAGACCATCGTGAGGTCCAAGGCCACCGCGTATTCTGCGGGCGCGGTGTCCACTACCTCTCGAACTACTCGCTCGGCGGCGGCAAAACCGATCCCGCCTTGCAGGCGCAGCACTCGCAGCGCGTCGGGTCCACGGCCGACGACCTCGTTGGATCGCACCACCGCGCGCCCGGTGGCCGGAACCTCCATCACATGCAACCCCATATCGGCAGAGAACCGCTCGAACAACGACACCCCGCGAACGCTGTTTCCGTGGCGGTCCAGTCGCGGCGAGAACGTCGCGATACCGATCTGACCGGGCAGCGCACCGATCAGGCCACCGGCCACCCCGCTCTTCGCCGGAATCCCGACCTGCGTCGCCCAATCACCGGCCGCGTCGTACATACCGCAGGTGGACATGACGCTCAGCACCTGGCGCACCACCGGCTCGGGTATCACTCGTTCCTCCGAGAGCGGATTGATCCCGCGGTTGGCCAGCGTCGCGGCCATCACGGCCAGGTCTCGCGTGGTGACGAGCACAGAGCACTGACGGATGTAGCCGTCGACGACGGCCCGCGGATCCTCGGTGAGGATGTCGTGGCTACGGAGCATATGCGCGATGGCGAGGTTGCGGTGCGCGTGTTCCATTTCCGACGCACACACCGTCTCGTCCATCGTCAGCGGACGGCCGGCAAACGCCGACAGGCCGTCGACCACCCGCTGCACGCGCTCCGGCGGGGTCAGTTCTGCCGAACCTGCCAGCGAATGCGCGGTGATCGCACCGGCGTTGATCATCGGATTGTAGGGACGACCGGTATCGCTTTCGAGGGAGATCTGGTTGAACGCCTCTCCCGATGGCTCGACCCCGACTTTGGCAAGCACCGGATCGAAACCGTGATCCGCCAGTGCCAGCGCGTAGGTGAACGGCTTGGAGATCGATTGGATCGTGAACTCGGTATCGATATCGCCGGCGCCGTAGACCATCCCGTCGACGGTGGCGAAGACCGCACCGAGGCGGTCGGGGTCCGCTGCCGCGAGCTCCGGGATATAGTCCGCCGGCTCCCCGGAGGTATCCGGTTCGACATCTCCGAGTACCTCGGTCAGGTAGTCGGGAACAACCGATCGCATTCGTGCTCCTCACTGCAGACCCGCAACCTTATGCGCTGTGACGGCGGCGTCGACGTCGTGGTGTGTCGGGCCGGCATGTACCGACGCCGCCGCCAATGGCGAGGTGGATGTGTCACCGGGCAGTTCTCACGACCCGCTCTGGGTGGCACGCACTACCAGGTCGATATCGGCCGGAGCCGGCCGGCGGAAAACACCGCCGTTCGCGCCGAATTCATCGCCGTGCGTCCGCAGGTGGCGAGCGAACAGCGGGCATACCGGGACGACGGTCAGGTTGTTGCGAACGGAGTCGGCCAGCGCTGCCCGCACGAGTATCCCGGCCAGACCTCGTCCGCCGAATTCCTGGTCCACTTCGGTGTGGAAAAAGATCCGTTCGGCGTCTGCACCGGGTGAGTCGACGAAATCGGCCCTGCCGGCGGACGAGCCGTCGGCGAGGTTCAGGATGTAGGAGCTGATCGGATCGGCGGCAACGAGTTCGACCGTCACGGACGCACCGGTGTTGTCGGTCAACACTTCGGCCATCTGGATATCCTTTCGTCAACGGGGGTCGCGGCTCGGACGGCGAGGTGCACCGGTGCCGAACCGCCGTGTGGCAAGCCTGGACCGGTCATCGGTTCGTCCCCACTGTGGCGGTGGGCTGTTCGGCCAGAATCTCGCGGACCCGGGGGATGACCGCGGTGCCGTACAGCTCGACCGACCGTAACCGGGCGGTGGCGGAAACGGTGCCGGCGGCGGAGTAGATCATGTCGAACCGGCCCACATCCAGCGCCCGGATCGCCCCGGCAATCTTGGCCGCGACCGTCTCCACCGAACCGACATACAGCGACCCGCTCGCCACCTCGGCGTCGAATTGTTCCCGGCGCAGCGGTGACCAGCCGCGCAGCGCGCCGATGCGGTCGTGGTTTTCCCGGTACCCGGGGTAGAACAGCTCTTTGGCCTCGTCGTCGGTCGCGGCGACGAAACCGGGCGAATGCATCCCGACCGGCCGCGCCGTCGTACCGAACTCCGCGCTCGCCCGCCGGTACAACTCCACGAAGGGCGCGAAGCGCCCCGGGGCGCCACCGATCACGGCGAGCATGAGCCCGAACCCGTAGCGAGCGGTGCGGAGCACCGACTCGGGTGTCCCGCCGACCCCGACCCAGGTAGCGAGACGCCCCGATTCGGTTTTCGGGTACACCTCCGCATCGTGCAGGGCGGCGCGAGTGGTGCCCTCCCACGTCACCGGCGTCTCGTCCAGGAGTCGGTGGAACAGGTCGATCTTCTCCTCGAACAGCACCTCGTAATCTTTCAGGTCGTACCCGAACAGCGGGAACGACTCGGTGAACGAACCCCGCCCGAGGATCACCTCGGCCCGGCCGCCGGAGAGCGCGTCCACGGTGGCGAACCGTTGGAACACCCGCACCGGGTCGTCGGAGGACAGCACCGTGACGCCCGAGGCGAGCCGGATGCGTTCCGTGGCGGTGGCGATACCGGCCAGCACCGTCTCCGGGCTGGAGATCGCGTACTCCGGCCGATGGTGTTCACCCAGCGCGATCACGTCTATGCCGGCCTGATCGGCCAGAACCGCCTCGGTCACCGCGGCGCGGATCGCCTGCGCATGCGAGACGATCTCGCCTCGGTCGTTGCGGGGCCGGTCGCCGAAGCTGTCGATACCGAACTCGAGCTGCGAAACATCCATCCTGTGTGATTCCTTCGAGGTCTTCGTTGCGCCGATATGTGACCCGTGGGTGGCCATGTTTCGCATGCGTTCCACCAGGCCGCCCGGAACTATCCCGCGGCCGTGAGAACGACCGTACGGCGGTCGCCGGGCGGGCGTCCAAGACTTGTTCGTCCACGAAACGATAGAATTCGTCTATCGATATCAATCCCCGCCTGCTCCGTTACTTCCTGGCCGTGGCCGAGGAACTCCACTTCGGCCGCGCAGCCACGCGTCTCTACATCGCCCAGCCCTCCCTGAGCCATCAGATCCGCAAACTCGAGGAGATCCTCGGAACTTCACTGTTCGTGCGTTCGAACCGCCGGGTGCAGCTCACCGCCGCGGGCCGCGCACTGGTTCGCGAGGCGCCGATAGCACTGGCCGCGCTGGAGAACGCCGTCCAGCTCACCCGGCTGGCCGGGTCCGGGATCACGACGACGATCCGGCTCGGCTACACCCCGGTGACAGGTTTCGATACGCTCACGACATTGCTGGATGCTCTCCACAAGGACCATCCCGGTCTCACGGTCGACGCCCGGGAGATCTTCAGCGCCGAGATCCCCGAACGTCTGTGTGCCGGCGATCTGGACATCGGTCTCGCCCTGTCACCGCAGCCCGCCGACGGGGTGAGTGCCGAACTCCTCCGCGAAGAGCCCGTGTCCGCGCTCCTCAGCATCTGCCACCGCCTCGCGGCCGGAACACCGCTCCCGGTGGCGGCCCTCCGCGACGAAACGTTGCTGCTGTTCCCGCGCCGCCTCGCCCCGGTGTACTACGACGGTATCGTCGCCGCCTGCCGGGAAGCGGGCTTCACACCCGAGATCTGCGCGTTCGACGAACCGCCGGTGCACGCCATGCTCGCCCGGCTCGCCGGCGGACGCGAAATCGGCTTGGCGCCGGCGTCGTTCGCCGAGCACGCCGCGAACGCCAGGGCCGGTATCGTCCTTCGCGACGTCGTCGATCCACCGATCCGGGCAGCACTTTCGGTCCTGTGGCCCGCGAACGATCCCTCCCCTGCCGTTGCCGGTGTCCTGGCCACCGCCCGGCGCTGCGCCGAACGCAATGGATGGTTGCCCCACCCTGTACTCGAGTAGTTTTCCCGATTCGCGTTTCGTCGCGGCGATCCATACTCGGACCATGCATTCGGTACGCACGGCAATCCGGGAACTGATGGATCGTTCGATCGAGATCGGTGGCAGCACGGGACACGGCACGGTGGTGATCAGCGCCGGTCCCGGTACCGTCCAATGGCTCGCCGAGTCCCGCGGTGTGTTCGATATCGAAGTCGTCGATCCCGCCGGGCCGGTGCGCCGGACGCTGTACCAGCGGTTGCGCCGTCGTCGCCCCGCCGGGCCGGCCGGGTTCACCGAGCGGGAACGTGCCCTGCCGGCCGAACCGGGGTTCGTCGCGGGCGACGTGGCCTGCGAATTGCGCCCGGACGAGGCCGGACTCGACCACGAGCAGATCCTGTACGTCCTCACCACCGTGCTGCACGATATTTTCCGGGTCCACGACCCCGACGGCTTCACGGCCGAAATTTTCTGATTCTCAGCCGCTGAACCCGGTCAGCGCCCCGCGCTCGTCGAAGCGTGCGCCCGGCGCCCACGCGATCTCCCACCGGTTCCCTTCCGGGTCCGCGATATAGCCGGAACGCCCGCCCCATGCGCGGTCCACCGGTTCGGCGACGACCGCGGCACCGGCCCGCACCGCGGCGGCGAATGCCCGGTCCACCTGCTCGGGACTGTCGACATTGCAGGCGAGGGTTATCCCTGACCAGCCCGCGGCGACACCGCCGGCTGCTTCCGCGGCGAGTTCGGTATCGGGGTAGAGCGCGAGCAGGACACCGCCGAGCAGAAAGCCGGTCCACTGATCGTCCCCACCCGGCACTTCCTCCCAGCCGAGGGCCCGATAGAAACGGCGGAGTGCGGGCAGATTTCGAGTACCGAGCGTCACCACGGTCATACGGGCCGGGAGATCGGACATGTCCCCAGAGTACATGCGCCCGAGCGCAATCAGTTCAGGCGTCGTAGGGCAGCAGCGTGAAACGGGTAACGCCCCACAGTGGCTTCAGCGTGCGGAAGTGGCGTTGATCGAGCGTCATCACATCCGTCGCACCCGCTGCGGCAGTTCATCACCCCGTCCAGCGCGGCTTCCGTTTCTCCGCGAACGCAGCGGGGCCTTCCTGAGCATCGGCGCTGCGGTAGGCACGGGAAGCTGCGTGGCGCGCCGCCGCCGAAGCTGCCGAGCGGCCCATCTCGGTCGCCAGCATGACGGTTTCGCGGGCCGCGCGCACCGACAGTGGCGCCCCGGCCAGGATCCGGTGGGCCAGGGCGAGGGCCGTATCCAGTAGATCGCCGGGTTCGGCGAGCCGGTTGACCAGCCCGATCTCGTAGGCACGCTGGGCGGTGATCGGGTCGCCGGTGAGCAGGATTTCCATCATGATCCGCTGCGGGATCATATGGATCAGCGGGGCCGCCCAGGGCGAGCTGCGGCCCACCTTCACCTCGGTGACCGCGAAGGTGGCGGTGGTGCTGGCCACGCACAGATCGCAGGCCTGGGCGATCATCCAGCCGCCTGCGAAGGCGGCGCCGTTGACCGCGGCGATGGTCGGTTTGGACAGTTCGACGGTGTCGTAGGGCAGCGGGAACATATCGCGGGGTGGTTCACCCATCCGGGTCTCCACCATCTCCGCGAGATCCCCGCCCGCGCAGAAGGCTTTCCGGCCCGCGCCGGTGAGGATCGCGATCCGCAGAGACGGGTCGTGTTCGAAGCGGTCCCAGGCGTCGAACAGGCCGGCCCGGATATCTTTGCCGAGGCAGTTGCGGCGGTCCGGACGGTTGAGGGTGATGACCGCGATACCGTCGGGCCGGGCGTCGAACAGTACGGCATCGGACATTCAGAATCCTCTGCGCTGGATCTCGAAAGCGGCCCGGTCGAGGTCTTCCCGGCAATCCGGATGGGCGATGGCGATCAGCCGGCGGGTGCGTTCGGGTAGCGGGCAGCCCGCGAGTTCGGCGGCACCGAATTCGGTGACGATCACATCCACCTCGCTGCGCGCGGTGGTCACCGGACCCGACAGCCGGCCGGTGATCCGGCTGACCGTGCCACCATTCGCGGTGGCCGGCAGCGCGATGACGGCGTGCCCACCGCGGGAGCGGGCTCCGGCGCGGACGAAATCGACCTGGCCGCCGGTGCCGCCGAGGTAAGCCGGCCCACTCTGCTCGGCATTCACCTGACCGGTGAGATCGACTTCCATCGCGGAGTTGAGGGTGACCAGGCCGTCGAGCCGGGCGAGAATCGCCGGGTCGTGGGTGTAGGAGGTGGGACACAACCGCAGCCCGGGATTGCGGTCGGCGAATCGGTACAGCCGATCGGTGCCGATGAGGGCGCCGGTAACCGTCACCCCCGGGTCGATCGGCTTGCGCGCGTTGGTGACGGCACCGGCCTCGATCAGGTCGACCACACCGTCACCGATCATTCCGGAATGGACCCCCAGGTCCCGGCGATCCCCCAGCAGGCGCAGGACGGCGTCGGGTACGGCGCCGACGCCCACCTGGAGTACGGCACCGTCCTCGATGTAGGAGGCTACGTATTTCGCGATCTTTTCGTCGGTGGGGCCGATCGCGGCGGGCGGGACCTGTACCGGGCTGCGCGAAACCCGGACCGCGCAATCGATCTCCTCGGCCCGCAGCCCTTCGCCGAGCGTGTACGGCACCTGCTCGTTGACCTCGGCGATCACCACCCGCGCCCGGTCCACCGCGGCCCGGGTATGGTCGCCGATCAGTCCGAAGCTGTGCCGGCCGTTCTCGTCGGCGGGGCTGACCTGCACGAAAGCCACATCGCAGCCCAGGGTTCCGGCCTCGATCATCGGGCCCACCCGGCCGACATGGCACGGGATGATGCCGAGCCGGTGCGCCTTGGTGAGGGTACGCAGTGAACCGATGGCCCCCATACTCGACAGGGCGAACGATTCGGTGGATTCGGGGGTGAGGATGCCGGAGAAACTGGTGGCGACGAAGACGGACAGGTCCCCGATCGCCCGGCCCTGCGCGGTCAGCGCTTCGATCAGCGTGCTCGGTTCCCCGCAGGCCTGACCGATGACGATCCGGTCGCCCGGCCGCAGGTATCGGCGCAGGTCCAGCTCGTCGGCCGCGACCGTGGTCACCCGCGCTCCTCTCGGTCCGTGGGGACGGACTGCTCACCGGCCGACCCGTCGGCGCCCTCGCTTTCTTCATCTCCCGCAGGAAACCGCGACGAGCCCCCGGAGCCGGACACCACGACCCCATCGGGATCACCGGAACCCGCCGGTCCCGAAGAAACCCGGGCCCGCGCCGGACCAGGCGTCCCCGCCAGCTCCTCAGGTCCGGCGGCATCGGTTGCGGCCGCCCGCCCGGGAAGCCGCCCCGCAGCCGGCATGGCCCCCGCCGGGGCGGCAATCCCCGCCGGGCGGGCGTTACCTCCAGCACCCTCGGCACCCGCTGAATCCGTCGCTCCCGGTGATCCCGCCGCCCGGGCGGACCGCGCTGGTCCCGGCCTTCCGGTGTCACGCGTAGATCCAGCGGCTTGCCCCGGACCCACTGCGCTGCCGGATCGCGGACAGGGGCCGGATCCGTCGGCTCGTGCGGACCATGCAGCACGCACCGATTCGGCCGATACCGGAGCCCCGGCACCGCCGCCCATAACCTCCGGAGTGTGCTCACCGAGCCGGGGCGCGGGCCCCGCAACCCGGCCCGGGGTGCGGGAGAACCAGGCGGGTGGACCCGGGAAACGCACCGGGCCGGTGGGCGTTTCGACTGTCTGGAAGAAGCCGGTGGCGGTCAGTTGCGGGTTGTCGAGTAGTTCGTCGAGGGTGTTCACGGGAGCGGCCGGGATATCGAGCGAATTCAGCAGTTCCAGCCATTGTGCGGTGGTGCGGCCCCGGAAGGTTTCGCGGAGATGCGCGTACACGGTGCCGATCCGGGCCGCGCGCTGCGCGAGGGTCGCGAATTCCGGGCCCGCCCAGGGCGGATCGACCGCGGCGATGAACGCGTTCCACTGTTTGTCGTTGTAGACCAGCGCCGAGAGGTAGCCGTCGGCGGTGCGGTACGGGGTGCGCTCGCTCGTGACCGCGCGCGGGTAGGCGGCAGTGCCGAGCGGCGGGTCGAACAGGGCGCCGCCTGCGTGTTCCACCAGCATGAACGCGGCCATGGTCTCGAACATGGCCACTTCGACCTCTTGTCCCTCGCCGGTGCGTTCGCGGTGGAACAGTGCCATCATCGTGGCGTAGAGGGCGGTCATTCCGGCGACCTTGTCGGCCATGATCGTGCCGACGTACCCGGGTTCCCCGGTGAGCAGCTGCTGCACGTACGGCAGTCCGCATTCGGCCTGGATGGTGTCGTCGTAGGCGGTGCGGTCGGCGTCGGGGCCGCGGCGGCCGTAGCCATAGCAGTTGGTGTAGACGATGGCCGGGTTCATTTCCGCGACCCGCTCGTAGCCGAAGCCCAGTGCGGTGACGGCTTTTCCGCGCATGGAGTGGATGAAAACGTCGGCTTCGGCGATCAGTTCGCGCAACGCCGCCTTGTTCGATTCCGCGCGCAGGTCGAGGACCACGCTGCGTTTACCGCGGTTCACGTTCACGAAGACCCCGCCCATCCCCTCCGCGGGGCCCACCGAGATATAGCGGGTGTTGTCTCCGGCCGGAGGTTCCACTTTGATCACATCGGCACCCATATCGGCCATGATCTGGGTGCAGTAGGGACCCATCACCATCGCGGTCAGATCGATGACCCGGACCCCCGCCAGCGGCCCTGTGTGCTGCATACGCCCTACCTTCACCGGGCCGCGCGAAAAATTCGACGGCTATCTGATGAATCTTTGCAAGGATAGTGATATCAAGTATATGTGCCCATTTTCAATGGCGAGAACAACGTTTCCGGTCACGGAGGTACCGCGACCCGCGACGTGGTCTCGCTCCCCGCGTCCATCGCGGCGGTGCTACGACCGGCTCGTGCCGCGACGCCCGACGCCTCCGCAATCGAGGCGGCCTCGGGCAGCTGGACCTACCGTGAACTCGACCAACAGGCCGATGCCGCCGCGGCCGCGCTGTGGTCGCTCGGCGTGCGCCCCGGCGATCGGGTGGCGGCGTGCCTGCCCAACGACCTCGATATCGTCGCCGCCTTCCACGGCACCCAGCGGATCGGCGCGATCTGGGCGGGTATCGGCGAGGCGATGGCGGCGGCCGAACAGCAGTACCTGCACGACCTGATCGAACCGAAGGTCGTCCTGGCCGGTCGGCGTTGCCTGCTCGACACACCGGCCCGGGTCGACGCCGCCCAGTGGACGGCGGCTCGGCGCGCACCGGCCGCGCCCGCCATCGACACCGCGCTCGACGCACCCGCCGGTATCGCTTTCACCAGCGGAACATCCGGGCGGCCGAAGGCGGTGGTGCACAGTCAGCGCAATATGCTGCTGCCCGGCGCAGTTCTCGTCGCGACCCGCGAATGGGGCCCGGATCTGCGCAAAGGCGACAGTTTCCCGCTGACCATTCTCAACATGATCGTATTGTCGACGCTGCTCACCGCCCAGGCGGGCGGCTGCGCGGTGATCATGGATCGCCGGGATCCCGCTGGGGTTGCGGAGTGGATCGCGACCCGGAAAGTGACTGTCTGGAACGGGGCACCCGCCCAGCTGCACGATCTGGCCGCCCACCCGGAACTGGACCTGAGCTCGCTGCGCGAGGTGTGGAGCGGCGGCAGCGACACCCCGGATCGACTCCGCGAGGCATTCGCCGCCGCACACGGGCTGGTCCCGCGGGTGACCTACGGGCTCACCGAGGCGCCGGCCGTGGTCTCGATCGACCCGCCCGGGGCGGACTGGACTCCCCGAACGAGCGGTACGGTGCTGCCGCACTATGACGTCGCGGCCTACGACGACCACGGAAACCGGCTTCCGCCGGGCGAGATCGGCGAACTCGGGCTGTCGGGCCGGATCGACGGTCCGTGGGCGAACCTGTGGCGCCCGCTGCTCGGGCACTGGACCGGCGACGGAATCGAACCACCGCCCGCGGGGCCGGTCGTCACCGGCGATATCGGTACGGTCGATCCGGAGGGCCGGCTCACCCTGCTGGACCGGAAGAAGATGGTGATCATCCGCGGGAGTGCGAATATCTATCCGCTCGAGGTGGAACGGGTGCTGGACACCCATCCCGCGGTCGGCAGATCCGCGGTCTGCGGGGTACCGCACGAACGACTCGGCCAGCAGGTCGCGGCGGTGATCCAGACGAATGGAGCGGCCGTGGATTTCACCGAACTCGCCGAACACTGCCGACGCGAACTCGCCGGTTACAAGGTGCCCGAGGTATGGGCCGTGGTCGAGGCACTACCCACCAACGCCATGGGCAAGGTCGTGCGCACGCGGCTGCCCGATCTGATCTTCCGCGCGGATACGGCATGAGCGGGACGGAGCCGGCGGCGACAGCGCAGTCTCATCGCACAGGGCCGCAGCAACCCGGCATGAACGAACCGGCCCGAGCAGCGCCGCGGAGTTCGGCAGCGCCTACGCCGGACTCCGGCACAGCCGCAATGAGCGAAGCAGATCGAGCGACGACAGGGCGGCGGCGCGAGGCACGGCCCTCACACAGGCCCGGAGTACAGGGGCAGCCGAAGCCGGGCCCGGAAACAGCAGGGCCGGGCGGCCGGACCAGGCGCGTTCCGGCACCCGGTGAACACACTGCTGTCGACGCGTATACGGCCGCGTTGCCATCGTTCGAGCTGAGTGGGCGGGTCGCTATCGTGACGGGCGCGTCGTCCGGGCTCGGCGCGGCGGTGAGCCGGGCGCTGGCAGGGCTCGGCGCGCAGGTCGCGGTGGTGGCGCGCCGGCGCGATCGGCTCGATGCGCTGGCCGGGGAGATCGGGGGAATCGCCGCCGCCGGTGACCTTTCGGAACCGGCGGCGATCGCGGAGATCATCCCGGATATCGCCGGGCGACTGGGACCACCCGAAATCCTGATCAATGCCGCGGGAAACCGGTTCGGCGCCGAACGCGCGGAATCCGAACCACTCGACGATATCCGGCGCACCCTCGACCTCAACCTGGTGGCGCCGCTACTGCTGGCTCAGCAGGTTTTCCCGTATATGCGTGAACTCGGCCGCGGATCGATCGTCAATATCTCCTCGATCAGCGGGCGAGTGGGTGTGCCGGGTATTCCGCAGGCGTCCTATGCCGCGAGCAAAGCGGGATTGTCCGGGCTCACCACGGAACTAGCGGTTCAATGGGCCCGGCATTCGATCCGAGTGAACACGGTGGCGCCCGGGTTCTTCCGCAGCGAGATCACCGGCAGCCTGTACGACAGCGACCGGGGTGCCGAATATCTGCGGCGCAATATTCCGTTGCCCACCGAAGGGACCGCCGAGGACATGATCGGCGCGATCGTCTGGCTCGCCGGCGATGCGGGTCGTTATGTCACCGGCCAGACCGTCGTCGTCGACGGCGGGTGGACGGCGCACTAGCCACCCGAAATGCTGGAACGGCACATATCCCGAACGGATCGAGGAAGGACCACATCACCGATGTTCTCCGCAATTGTCATCAACAAGGGCGAAGCCGGCCCCCGGGCCGAACTCACCGGCGTGGACGAGGACCGGTTGCCCGAGGGCGACGTCGACATCCAGGTGGCCTACTCCACCCTCAACTACAAGGACGCCCTCGCGATCACCGGCGCCTCCCCCGTGGTGCGCAAGTTCCCGATGATTCCCGGTATCGATCTCGCCGGCACGGTGACGGCGAGCAGCCACTCCCGCTGGACCGCCGGTGACAAGGTCGTCCTGAACGGCTGGGGCGTCGGCGAAACCCATTGGGGTGGCCTCGCCCAGCGGGCCCGGCTCAACGGCGACTGGCTGATTCCGCTGCCCGGCGAATTCACCGAGCGCCAGGCCATGGCGATCGGCACCGCGGGCTACACCGCGGCGCTGTGCGTGGACACGCTGCTGTCCCACGGTCTCACCCCGGACGCCGGTGAAGTTCTGGTGACCGGCGCGACCGGCGGGGTCGGCAGTGTGGCGATCGCCCTGCTGACCAAGGCCGGCTTCACCGTCGCGGCCGCCACCGGCAAGGCCGATGAGCATGCCTACCTGAAGCAACTCGGCGCGACCACGGTGGTGGACCGCGCCGAGCTCGCCGAGAAGGGCAAACCGCTGCAGAAGGAACGCTGGGCCGGTGTCGTCGACACCGCCGGCAGTCACACCCTCGCCAATGCCGCCGCGCAAACCCGCTATGGCGGCGCGGTGGCCGCCTGCGGCCTCGCCCAGGGCATGGATTTCCCGGCGTCCGTTGCCCCATTCATCCTGCGCGGCGTCTCGCTGCTGGGTGTGGACAGTGTGATGGCGCCCCTCCAGAAACGACTCGACGCCTGGGGCCGCCTGGCCCGCGATATGGACCCCGCCGTCCTCGATTCGATTGCCCGGGAGATCTCCGTCGGCGAGGCGATCGAGGCGGCAGGTGGATTCATCGCGGGTACCGTCCGCGGCCGCACAGTCGTCGATGTGAACCGCTGAACAGGAGTTACTCGTGACCGAGAACGCGACCGAACCGACCGTCGAACTCGACCTGAGCGATGTCGGCCACCGTGTCGGCAAACCCATCGGTGGCGGCCAGCTGTGGGATCCGTGCAGCACCTCCGATATCCGCCGCTGGGTGATGGCGATGGATTACCCGAACCCGCTGCACTGGGATCAGGAGTTCGCCCGCGAATCCCGTTACGGCGGGCTCGTCGCGCCGCAGTCGATCGCGGTCGCCCTCGATTACGGTCACGGCGCGGCACCGGCCTGCGTGGGGCGTATACCGAACAGCCACCTCATCTTCGGCGGCGAGGAGTGGTGGTTCTACGGTTGCCCCGTGCGGCCCGGTGACCAGCTGTTCCAGGAGCGGCGATTCCACGATTACAAGGTGGCGGAAACGAAATTCGCCGGGCCCACCATGTTCTCCCGCGGCGATACCGTCCACCGCAACCAGCACGGGGTGCTCGTCGCCAAGGAGCGGTCGACCGCGATCCGCTATCTCGCCGAGGAAGCGAACAAACGCGGAATGTACGAAAACCAGCTCGGCGAGATCAAGAAATGGACGGCCGCCGAACTCGCCGAGGTCGATACGCTGCGCACCGAATGGCTCATGTCGAACCGGCTCGGTGTCTCACCGCATTTCGACGAGGTGAAGGTCGGCGACAAACTCCCGCGCCGGGTGATCGGCCCGCACAGTATCGCCAGCTTCACCACCGAGTACCGGGCCTTCCTGTTCAACATCTGGGGCACCTTCCGGTGGACGGCGCCCGAGGGTATCGAGGATCCGTGGGTCTACCAAGATCCCGGCTGGACCGAAGGTTTCGGGTTCGACGAAGAAGGCGCGAAAATCGATCCGCGGTTGCGTGACGGGCTTTACGTCGGGCCCTCGCGCGGCCATATCGACGCCGGCAAGGCCGGTGAGGTGGGGATGGCACGCGCCTACGGTTACGGGGCCACCATGGGGGCCTGGTGCACCGACTACCTGGCCTATTGGGCGGGTAACGACGGCATGGTCCGGCACACCAAGGCCGATTTCCGGGGCCCGGCGTTCGAAGGCGATATCACCTGTTTCGACGCCGAGATCGTGGACAAGACTCCGGAATCCAGCTGGGGTGTGCCCCTGGTCCAGGTGAAGTTGAAACTCACCAACCAGGACGGCGGTGTGCTGGTCTCCTGCACCGCCGAGGTCGAGCTCCCGCTGTAACGCCGCTACCGCGGGGTGCGCCCGTCTCAGCGCGCTCCGCGGAAATACAACCACATACGACGGCAACGCCGGGCGCGGTACGAACCACACCGGACCACGGCCCGTATCCCGCCGGCCCCGCAACGGCGCATCATCGCGCAACAGATCACGTACGGAAGCGCGGCGACCGCGCACCGCCGGACACCAGAACGACGGGCCGCCGTGATCCGGGCGGCGGTCCTCCCAGCACCCTCCGTGCGCCGCGTGCGGAGCACCATCAGAGAGGACACCGGATGAGTACCGGGACCCAGCACACTCCTGCCCCGGCGATCGTCGCGGGGCCGCCCCTCGCGGAAGAACCCGGGCTGGGCACGCTCACTCTCCCGGGGTTCCTACGGGAAGTCACCGGCTCTTATGGCGATCGCACCGCGCTGGTCTTCCCCGCCGACGGCGTCGAGTGGACCTACGCCGACCTGTGGGACCGGGCCAACGAGGTCGCGCGAGCGCTGCGGGCGTGCGGGGTCGGGAAGGACAGCCGCGTCGGTGTGCTCATGACCAACCGCGCCGAATGGCTCGCGGCGGTTTTCGGTACCTCGCTGGCGGGCGGCGTCGCGGTGGCGCTGAGTACGTTCTCCACGGCACCCGAACTCGATCACCTGCTCCGGACCTCCGGGGTATCGGTGCTGCTGTTCGAACGCCGGGTCGCGACAACAGATTTCGGCGAGGTACTCACCGGGCTGGCACCGCAGCTCGGTACCGCCGGCCCCGGTGCGGTCGCCTCGACGGAGTATCCCTTCCTCCGCCATCTCGCCGCGGTCGGCGAACCGGTGCCGGCGACAGCGATCGAGAGTTGGGGCGAGTTCCTGGCACGCGGCGCGGACACCGATCCCGCACTGATCGTCGCGACGGCCGCGACAGTGCAGCCCAGCGATACCGCCGTCCTGTTCTTCTCCTCCGGCACCACCAGCAAACCGAAAGGTATCCGCAGCGCGCACCGCGGAGTCACGATCCAGCTGTGGCGGTTTCGCCGGATGTTCGGTTTCGGTCCGGACGACGAGGTGCGCTGCTGGACCGCCAACGGCTTCTTCTGGTCCGGTAATTTCGGCCAAGCGCTGGGCGCCACCCTCGCCGCCGGCGGCACCCTGGTCCTGCAGTCGATGTTCGATGCCGAGGAGGCTCTCGAACTGATGCACACGCAGCGGGTCACCTTCCCGGTCTCCTGGCCGCACCAGCATGCCCAGCTCCAAGGCGCCCCCAACTGGGACACCGTGGACCTGAGCAGCCTGCGCTTCGTCGACCGCGACCTCCCGCTGGCCACCCACCCCACCATCGACACCGACTGGACCGAACCCGGCCACGCCTACGGCAATACCGAAACCTTCACCATCACGACCTGTTTCCCGGCCTGCACGCCCGAGGAGACGATCGCCGGCAGCAGCGGTGTGCCGTTGCCCGGGGTGACGGTGAAGATCACCGACCCGCTCACCGGCTCGATCCTGAACCGCGGCGCACACGGCGAGATCTGCGTCAAAGGCCCTACTCTCATGCTCGGCTACGTGGGCACACCCCTCGACGAAACCCTCGACGAGGACGGCTATTTCCACACCGGCGACGGCGGATACCTCGACGACGACGGCCGTCTCTACTGGAAAGGCCGGCTCACCGACATCATCAAAACCGGTGGCGCCAATGTCTCCCCGCTGGAAGTGGACGAGGTACTCGCCGGATATCCCGGTGTGAAAATCGGCCGCACGGTGGGCGTCTCCCACGAAACTCTGGGCGAGATGGTCGTGGCCTGCGTCGTCCCGCACACCGGCCTGTCTCTCGATGCCGCCGCCATCCGCGACCACCTGCGCGCACAGCTCGCCAGCTACAAGGTCCCCCGCGAAATCCTGTTCTTCACCGAGGCCGACCTCGCGCTCAGCTCGAGCGCCAAGATCAAATCCAGTGATCTGAAGCTACTGGCGGCTCGGCGACTCGGCGGCGAGTAGACCGGCTACACCTTGCGCTCGGCGATCGCCCCGGGATGCTGTGCAGGACGGTGCGGGTAGCCCTCTGCGGCCGCCTCGAGCATCGAATGTGCCATTCAGCGGGAAAAAGGTTCTCGGGGTGCTCTCGCGCTGCCTTAGCGTGCCGGTTCCGGGCACGCCGGCCTTCCAGCGCCGCCCGCGGCTATCCAGGAGGAGTCTCTGTGTCTCTGCTCAAAAACCGACTGTCCGCGATGATCGGTGCGATCATCGCGGCGATGGCGATCATCGCAGCCGGAAGCGGCAGCGCGGTCGCCGCGCCGCACACCGGTGAAATGTTCCTCACCTTCATCCGCCACGGCGAATCGGCCGGCAATGCTTCCGGTCTGATCGATACCTCCACCCCTGGCCCCGAGCTGACCGACAAGGGCTGGGCCCAAGCCACCGCGGTGGCGGGCTACCTGGCCGATTGCCAATTCGACGGAATCTTCGCGTCGACGATGATCCGGACCCAGCAGACCGCGATGCCGACCTCCGATCGGTGTCAGCGCCCGGTAACCGTGGAGCCGGGTATCCACGAGATCGAGGCAGGGATTTACGAGGGCCGCCCGGAGCACGAGGCCGGCCAGGGCTACTTCGAAGCACCGATCCAGTGGATCCAGGGCAATCTGGACGCCCGCATCCCCGGCTCGATCAACGGTCACGAGTTCGAGAAGCGGATGGACGACTCGATCCGGGACATCCGGAACCGCGGCAGCAAGCGTCCGATGATCTTCTCGCACGGCGGCGCCATCATGATCTGGACGATGCTCTCCGTCTCCGACCCGGACATGAGCAAGCTGCAGAACGACCCGTTGCAGAACACCGGCCGGGTGGTTGTGAAGGGCACCCCGGACAAGGGCTGGCGGCTCGTGTCATGGGATGGCACCCCGGTCGGCTGAACCGGACAGGGTGTTCCCCGACCCTCCGCGCGCGGGCGGCCGGGGGACATCGCCGGTGGTCCGGGTGCCACCGACGCGCGGCGAACCGGATCCAGTGGGCAGGCTGTCTTCGGCACCCGGTGCTGTTGTGTCCGGCTGCATCACCGATAACGAGCGGCGAGCCCGCGGCGGTGGTCAGCGGGTGAGCCGTACAGGGAACGGTTGAGGGTAGCGCGTTTGAGGTACCGGTGGATTCCGCTCTCCCAGGTGTAGCCGATCCCGCCGTGCAACTGCATCGCGTCACCGGCGATCCGGACCGCGGCTTCGCCGGTGAACGCTTTCGCCATACTCACCGACCGGCTGCTGTCCGGAGCGCCGGTGGCCATGGCCGTCAGAGCGGCGGTCACCAGTTGCCGGGCGACGGTCGACTCCACCAGCATGTCGGCACAGGCGTGTTTTACGGCTTGGAAGGAACCGACGGGGCGGCCGAACTGTTCACGGACCCGGGTGTAGTCGACGGTCGCCTCCAGCATGGCAGCTGCGAGGCCCAGGCTGTCGCAGGCCACCGCAAGGGCGGCGCGGTCGTAGAGATCCCGCAGCGGACGCGCCGCGCCGGGAGCGAACGGGACGAACGACTGCGGGGCCGAGACCACATCCAGGGCAGTGACCTTGCCGAGTGAGCGGGTCTCGTCGACCACCGGCTGTGCGGTGATCTGCAGCCCCGCGGCACCGGGGTCGACCAGGGCGATACCGGGGGCACCGCCGGGGGCGTGGACGGGGATCAGCAAGACCGTGGCTGCGGGGGCATCGAGGACGAAATCCGCTGATCCCGACAGCAGGGTCGCCTTACCGGTTTGGACCAATTCGAAGGTGGGTACTATGCCTCCGGTGCCGGCACAAGCCGTTTCGCCGCCGGCCGCCGGCACCATGTTTCCAGCGAGTACCGCCACGGGCCGCGCAGTTCCCGCGACGGTTTCGCGCAGTACGACGTCGCGGCGGGTAGTCGGTTCCAGTAAGCACAGGGCGCCGATACCCGCCGCGGCGACGGCGGGATACGGGGTGCGGGCCGCGACCCGGCCGATCTCCTCGAGCAGAATCGCCGTTTCGGTGAACGTCGCTGCGGTTCCGTCGAAGTCGTCCGGTATCTCGAGCCCCGTCCACCCGGCGCCGGCCAAGGCAGACCATTCCACCGCCGCGTCGCCGGTCTTCCCGAGCAGTTCTCGTGCCACGGTGCGCAGTTCGTCGTGGAATTCGGCGAAATCGTCGCTCATCATGCTCCCGCCGGTTCTCTGGGCAGGCCCAGCCCGCGTTCACCGATGATCGTGCGCTGGATTTCGCTGCTGCCACCAGGGATCGTCCATTCCCAGGAGCCGACGAAATCCAGGACCCAGGCGCCGGATTCCCAACCGCCCGACATCGGTTTGCGCACAATGGTCTGGCCGGGAAGTCCACTGATTTCGGCACCGAAATCGGTCATCCGCTGCAGGAGTTCGCTGTAGTACAGCTTGACGATGGAGGCGTCCGCAGGCCCGGCGGTGCCCGCATCGTGGCGTTCGACCAGATCGCGGCACAGGACGCGGAGACCGGTCAGCTCGGTTTCCAGCCGGGCCAGCCGATCGGTTGTCGAGGGATCGTCGAGGGCGGGCCGGCCGAAGGCGCCGGGTTTGCGGCATTCCTCGACCAACCAGCGGAACCCGGCGTTACCGAGACGTTCCGCGAGTTCGAGCATGGTGAGGCCACGTTCGGCACCGAGGGTCTGTTGCGCCAGTTGCCAGCCGCGGTTCTCGGCGCCGAGCAGATTCGCGGCGGGGATCCGCACTTCGTCGAGGAAGATCTCGCAGAAATGCGATTCACCGGTGGCCTGCCGGAGGGGCCGGACCTCGATACCGGGGCTGCGCATATCCATCAGGAAATAGGAGATGCCTCTGCGTTTGGGCGCTTCCGGGCCGGTGCGGGCCAGCAGCAGGCACCAGTCGGCGTATTGGGCGCCGCTGGCCCATACTTTCTGGCCGGTGACCAGGTAGTCGTCGCCGTCGCGGCGGGCAGCGGTGCGCAGCGCGGCCAGATCGGAACCCGCACCCGGCTCGGAGAATCCCTGCACCCACAATTCGCCGTCGAGGATCGCGGGCAGATGCCGCTGCCGCTGCTCCACGGTCCCGCCGGCCAGCAGGGTAGCGGCCGCGTGGTGGATGGCAACGAACGCCAGCACCAGTCGTGGAGCGTCGTGCGCGGCGAGTTCCTGATACAGCACGATCTGTTCGGAGATCGGCATACCGCCGCCGTATTCGCGTGGCCAGTGCGGGACGGCATAGTCGGCAGTGCGCAGTTCCTGGAACCAGTTCCGCTGAAAGTTCACGAATTCGGCGTCGGTGGCGCCGGTCTGGGTGGCGCGCCACTCCGCGGGAACATGTGTGCGGCACCAATCCCGCACGGTGGCACGGAAGTCCGCGAGATCGGTGGCGGTGTCGGCGCCCACGTTACCGCCGTGCCCGTTCGCGTAGTGCTTCGAGGCGTTCCCGGTGTTCCGGGGATTGCATGGTGACCACTTCGGCCGCGAATCCGGCTTGCAGCGGACCGGCCAGGGCCTGCGAGAGATACATGTTCACCACCCGTTTGGTACTGCTCAGGGCGTTCTGCGGTTGTGCCGCCAACCGCTCGGCGAGACGGTGCGCGGCCGAGAGCAGATCGTCGGCGGGCACCCTCCGGCTGGCCAGCCCGAGTTCCACCGCTGTGGGAGCGTCGATCCGGTCACCGGTGTAGAGGTATTCGCGGGTGCGCAGAATCGGGGTCAGCAGCGGCCAGAACGCGGCGCCGCCGTCGCCGGCCACCAGACCGACCGCCACATGCGGGTCGGCGAGATGGGCGCGGTCGGAGATGAGGACGATATCGCAGAGTATGGCAATACTGGCCCCCAGTCCGACGGCCGGGCCGTTGACCGCAGCGATCACGGGCAGCGGGCAGCGCAGCAGTTCCTCGATGATCTCCGCGCCTTCGCGGATGCTCTCGTCGCGTGCCACCGGATCGTCGAGGAACGAGGTGATCCAGTCCAGATCGCCGCCGGCGCTGAACGCCCGGCCCGCACCGGTCAAGATCACCACGCGCGCCGCGGTATCGGCTGCCAGTTGCCGCCACACCTGCGCCAGCGCCCGATGTAGGTCCGCGTTCACTGCGTTCAGCTCGTCCGGCCGGTTGATGGTGACGGTGCGGATCGGTCCGGCACCGCTGACGGTGAGGACCTCCGGCAGGTCGTATCGCATCGGTCTCATACTCCCGTCGGGCCGGAGAACAGGCCCGCCAGCCCGCGGCGGCCGATCCGGCCGGTCAACGCCTGCTCGGTGCCGATGGCGCCGAACGGCAGGCGCCGCAGCGGGAGACTATAGCGGGACAGCCAGGACAGCGTGGTCTCATCGCAGAACCCGGCCGCACCGTGCAGCTGATGGGCCACCCGGAACACGATATCGGCCGCCTCGATCGCGGCCAGGCGCAAGGCGAGGGCGTCGTCGATCGCTTCGGGACGACCGGATTGGATGCTCCACAGGGCGTACCGGGCGAGCAGGTCGACTCCCCGCCGCTCGACCTCGGCATCGGTGAGCTGGAATTGCACGCCCTGGAATTCGGCCAGTGGGCGCCCGAACTGTTCCCGGATCCGCACATGCGCCCGGGTGAGTTCGAGGGCCCGGTCCAGCATGCCCAGCAGAGTCCAGCAAGGAAGCGTCAGCGCGAGCGCGAGGTCCGCGCTGCCGTCCCCTTCCACGGGAAGGATGGTCAGCGGGACGACGAACGCCGACTCCCGCGCGGACTGCGCGTTTCCGGACGGGGTCGCCGCCCCGCGCTCCCCCGCCATGGTCACGGTCGCCCAACGGAGGTCGGTACCCAGCACCGGACCCGCGGGTTCGGGCCCGGACACCACGATCAACCCGTCGTGATCCGGCTCCTCCGGCCGCGCCAGCCGATCCGCCACCGGGTACGGAGTCGCCCAGTACCCGGCGGCCCGGCATACCGCCGCGGCCGCCTCGAGCTCCACCGGATCGTGCCGCGGTGCCAGCTCCCAGACACCGAGTTCGCCGAGCACCGGTTCCACCATCTCGCCGCGGCTGCCGGGCGCCCGTTCCGCCCGCTGCACGAGTTCGTCGCCGCCTGCGGCGCCGAGCGCCCGCACCACTTCGCGACCGAAAGCCTCTGCTTCCGCGGTCAATTCGATATGCAGTTCATGGTCCGCGCGCGCCGAGGTGTAGCCGCTGTCCGCGACCGTCGCGGCCCCAGGCCCGGAGTCGCCGGAGCGCGTTTCCCGTCGACTGGGTGTAGTCACGCTGTCCTCCTCCGCCGGACGCGGTACCCCTGCCGGTTGTGGGCAGCTCGCGCGTCCTCCTGCGTTGTCCGCACCGGCTCGGTTCGCGACGATCGTCCGCCGCACCACGAACCCGGACCCGGTGCCGATTCGGTCGCCCGGAGACAGATCCCGGGTCTCGACCGGCCACCGCATCGTGTACATCCGACGCCACCGGTCGTGATGTTTCCGTTCCTGGGTCGGCGGGTCTCCTCCCGGGCTGCGCCGGAGGAGAATGCGGCTGACGGTCTTCGGTGCACCGAGACGGCCCCGCGGCAGACGCCGGAATGGCTGTACGCGTCGACAGCCGGGGCCCGCGAGCCGGCTCCGCGCAGGCCGGCGTCCGCGCCACAATTTCGGCTGCCGCGGCAGGCGAACCGCTCACGACCGGACCTGTCCGGTGACCGGGCCGGGATTGTTCGCGCGACCGGTCCTTCCCGCGGCGGCACCCCTCGCCGGGGCGGCGAGCAGTTCCCGCGCCAGCAGGATGCGCTGCACCTCGATACTGCCGGACGCCACGGTGGCGGCATTCGCGTAGCGCCAGTGATCGTGCACGGCACGCTGGAACCGCCGCCTGTCGTCCGTATCACCGGGGACGGTCGCGGCCAGTTCCACCAGCACTTCGGCGCTTTCCTGATCCAGCCGGGTCACCGCGATCCGATAGGCCGCGGCATCCCCCGGCACGACCGTGCCTGAATTCTGCAGCGAGATCACCTGGTAGGCCAGCAGCCGGGCCCGGCGGCAGCGCATCAGCATGCGCGCCCAGCGGCCACGCAGAGTCTCCGGAATCTCGTCCCAGTATCGGCCGAGAATTTCGGGCGCGGTGTGCAGCAGCCGCTCACAGCGGGCGTAGCGGGCGATACCGACCCGTTCGAAGGCCAGCACCTCTTGGACCACCGACCAGCCGTCGTCCACTTCGCCCAGCACATCGGCCTCGGTCGCCCGGACTCCGTCGAAGAACACCTCGTTGAGGTGGTGCGGTCCGAGCATTGCATCGATGGGCCGGACGGTTATCCCGGGATCGGACATCGACAGCAGGAACACGGTGAGTCCCTGTTGTTTACGTCCTTCGTTCGACGTCCGGGCCAACAGGAAACACCATTGCGCCATGGTGGCGTAGGAGGTCCAGATCTTCTGCCCGGAGATGGTCCAGCCGTCACCGTCGCGCCGGGCGGTGGTCCGCAGCGACGCCAGATCGGATCCGGCCTCGGGCTCACTGAATCCCTGACACCAGATGGCCTCCCCGCGGGCGATCGGCGGCAGATGTTCGCGCTGCTGTTCGGCCGTTCCGTGCCGCATGATCGTCGGCCCGACCCAGTTCACACCCATGTATTGCGCACCGCGCGGTTCGTGCTGCGCCCACATCTCCTCACGTACCACGGTCTGCTCCCAGATCGAGGCACCGCGCCCGCCGAACTCGTGCGGCCAGGCCAGGCAGAGCAAACCACGTTCGGCCAGCGTCGCGCAGAAGCGCTGAGCGACGGCGAGATCCGCGGGATCATCGGTGAAGGCACCCAAATAGCCGGAAGGGACCTCGGCGGCGATCAACCGGCGTAGCTCGCCGCGGAGCTCCCCGGCGGCCGCGCCCATGGTGAAGTCCATGGGCGTACATTACGTCAATCTTAACAAGGATTGCAATGATAACCGGCCGCAAGGGCCCGCATCGACAGCCCTATTGCGCCTGAGCAGCAGCTACAGAGAGACAGAATCGGGCCAATCGGTCGACATCCTCCGGCGCCGGTTCCGTGTTCGACCACAGATACTCCGACAGCTTGCCGACGATCGCGTAGGCAACCAAGCCCGCACAGGACTCCGGCTCCCGCACTCCGAGCCCCTCGAACGGCTCGTAGAGCAGGACCGCCAGTCGTTGCGGCGCCGAACCGGCCTGCCCCGACACCAGGTCCGCGCCGAGCGCACCGGTCTGGCACAGCACCGCCCGGGTATCGGCCGCGCTCGCCGGTTCGGCCTGGGCCAGGATCGCCGCCACCCAGCTCCGCACTCGTCCCTCCGGCCCCGATTCCTTCGACATCCGATGCGTGACATAGTCCGCGAGCCGCTCCACACCATCCGCCAGCACGGCCGCCATCAGCGCATCCTTCGACCGGAAATGCCGATAGAAGGCATCGTTGGACAACCCGGCGGCCGCCACGATATCGGCGACCCGCGGGCGGGCTTTCGGACCAGCCCGCCGCACCTGATCGAGCGCGGCATCGAGCAGCCGGCGGATCTCGCCGGCGTATTCGGCCTCCCGTTCGGCCACCGCCTTCCGAGCGATCCGTCCGACCAGCCCCAACTCTGGAAGAATTGCATTCTTGTCCACAAGAAGGATATTCTCACCGAACGAGAGGAGTCGCAAATGGCATGGGATTTCGAGACCGAACCCGACTTCCAGGCGAAGCTGGACTGGGCCGACACCTTTGTCCGGGACGAGGTCGAACCCCTGGATCTGGTGTGGCCGCATGAACAATTCGTTCCCCTCGAGGGCGCCCGTAGAGCGGCGATAGATCCGCTCAAACAGCGGGTGCGGGAACAAGATCTATGGGCGACCCACCTCGGCCCGGAACTGGGCGGTCAGGGGTACGGGCAGCTGAAATTGGCACTGCTCAACGAAATCCTGGGCCGCAGTTCCTGGGCGCCTATCGTGTTCGGCTGTCAGGCCCCCGATACCGGTAACGCCGAGATCATCGCCCACTACGGCACCGAAGCGCAGAAGCAGCAGTATCTGCAGCCGCTCCTCGACGGCGAGCTGTTCTCCTGCTATTCGATGACCGAACCGCACGCCGGCGCGGACCCCACTCTGTTCCGTACCCGCGCCGAGCGCGACGGCGCCGACTGGGTGATCAACGGCCGGAAATTCTTCTCCTCCAATGCCCGTACCGCATCCTTCCTGATAGTCATGGCGGTGACGAATCCCGGCGTGAGCCCCTACCAGGGGATGTCGATGTTCCTGGTCCCCGCCGACACCCCCGGTATCGAGATCGAACGCAATATCGGACTCGCCGGTGAACCACTGAACGACGGCTCGCACGCACTCATCCACTACGACAATGTCCGGGTACCCGCCGAATCGTTGCTCGGCGGCGAGGGCCAGGCGTTCGTCATCGCACAGACCCGGCTCGGCGGCGGCCGGATCCACCACGCCATGCGCACGATCGGACTCGCGCAGAAGGCCGTCGACATGATGTGCGAACGCGCATTGAGCCGGGAAACCGCGGGCAGCCGGCTCTCGGACAAACAGTTCGTCCAAGGCTATATCGCCGATTCCTACGCCCAGCTGAAACAGTTCCGGCTGCTGGTCCTGCACACGGCCTGGGAAATCGACAAATACAACGATTACAAGAAGGTCCGCAAGGATATCGCCGCGGTGAAGGTCGTGATGCCGACCGTCCTGCACGATATCGCCTGGCGGGCCATGCAGATCCACGGCGCCCTCGGCACCACCAACGAGATGCCGTTCTTCACCATGATCCACGGCGCCGGGGTGATGGGGCTGGCCGACGGGCCCACCGAGGTCCACAAGATGACCGTCGCCAAACAGGTGCTACGCGACTACCGGCCCAGCGACGACGACTGGCCGACCGAATGGATTCCCCGGCGGCTCGCGGCAGCCCGCGCCAAGTACGCCGAATACCTGGACACAGAGGCGGAGAACCTGTGATCGACTTTGCGCCATTGGCGAATTGGATGGACGAATCCGGCCTTCCGGGCAAGGGCGAACCGTTGCAGACCCGGTTGCTGTCCGGCGGTACCCAGAACGAAATCTACGAGATCACCCGCGGCGAGCATCGGTGCGTACTGCGCATTCCGCCCGTCCACGCCCCCGCCGACCGGGACAAGGGCATCCTGCGGGAATGGCGGATAATCGAGGCCCTGGACGGCACCGATGTCCCGCATACTCCCGCCGTGGCCGTATGCACCGATACCGCCGTGCTCGGCCGCACCTTCTACCTGATGGGGTTCGTGGACGGCTGGTCGCCGATGGATCATCGCCGGGTCTGGCCGGCACCCTTCGATACCGACCCCGCCGCCCGCGCCGGCCTGGCCTATCAACTCGCCGAGGGGATCGCCCTGCTGTCCACCGTGGATTGGCGCGACCGGGGCCTGCACGATCTGGGCCGGCCGGACGGCTTCCACGAACGTCAGGTCGCCCGGTGGACCGGCTTCTTCGACCGGATCAAAGGCCGCGAACTCGACGGCATGGACACCGCGACCCGCTGGCTGCGCGAACACCGTCCGCTGGATTACCGCCCTGGCCTCATGCACGGCGACTACCAGTTCGCCAATGTCATGTACCGCGACGGCGCACCCGCCCGGCTGGCGGCGATCGTGGACTGGGAGATGGGTACCGTCGGCGATCCGAAGCTGGATCTGGCGTGGATGGTGCAGGGCTGGCCCGCCGATACCTCCGCACCGGACGACTCCGGGTATGTGGATATGCGCGATATGCCCTCGCGTGATCAGGTGGTGGCGCATTATGCGGAGGTGTCCGGACGCCAGGTCGATGATCTCGACTACTACCTGGTGCTCGCCAAATGGAAACTCGCCATCGTGCTGGAACAGGGTTTCCAGCGCGCGGGCGATGATGTGAAGCTGCAATCCTTCGGCCCGATCGTCCCCGAACTCATGCGGTCGGCCGCCGAACTCGCCGAAACAACGGAGTACCGCTCGTGAGTACTGACGAATTCCTGGTCGAATCACGCGGTGCGGTCACCGTCCTCACCCTGAACCGGCCGCAAGCCCGTAATGCGCTGAACGGGAACCTCATCGCCGGTATCGGCGCCACCGTGCTGGCAGCCGAGAAGAATCCCGAGATCCGGGCGCTGGTACTCACCGCGGCCGGGGAGAAGGCGTTCTGCTCGGGTATGGATCTGCGAGCATTCTCGGGTGGTGAAGACGTGGGGTTCAGCGATACCCCGGAGAACCGCGCGTTCCAGCGCCTCACCCGCGGCAAGGTGGAGGTTCCGGTGATCGGCGCAGCCAACGGCACCGCGGTGGGCGGCGGCCTGGAATTATTGCTGGGCTGTGATCTGATCGTCGCCGCGGAGACCGCGAAATTCGGGCTGCCCGAGGTGCAACGCGGACTGTTCCCCGGTGGCGGCGGCACCTATATCGCCGAGCGGATACCCCTCGGCCTCGCCCTGCAACTCACGTTGACCGGCGACTACATCACCGCGGCCCGCGGTTACGAGATCGGCCTGTTCAATGCGGTGACACCCGCGGACCAGGTACTCGGCACCGCAATCGCGTTCGCCGAACGGATCGCCGCCAACGGACCGTTGGGCGTCGCGGCGTGTAAGGAACTCGTGCGGTTGTCGGTCACCGACCCCGGCAACGCAACCGAACGGTTGCGGCACTGGCAAGGGGTGGTCTTCGCCAGTGCCGATGCCAAGGAGGGCGCCATGGCGTTCATGGAGAAGCGAGAGCCGGTGTGGCAGGGGAAGTGACCGTCCGGGCGGTGGTCTGTCCCGAATACGGGACACCGGACGTCCTGCGAATCGAGCAGCGGCCCGTACCCGTGCCCGGAGCGGGGCAGGTACGGGTGCGAGTGCGCGCCGCGGCGGTGAACTTCCCGGATGTGCTGTTGATCGGCGGCAAGTATCAGATCGCCGTGCCGCCCCCGTTCGTGCCCGGGAGTGAATTCGCCGGGGAGATCGTCGAGCTGGGTCCTGGGTGCGCGGGCCGGTCGGTCGGGGATCGTGTCACCGGCACCGGGCTCTACGGCGCTTTCGCCGACCAGATCGTCTCTCCCGCCGAGAATCTCACGCCCGTTCCGGACGGCGTGGACGATCACACGGCGGCCGCGTTCGGTGTCGCCTACCGTACCGCCTACCACTGCTTGCGGTCGGTGGCCCGGATAGGCCCGGGCGATATCGTGATCGTGCTCGGTGCCGGCGGTGGTGTGGGGCTGGCGGCCGTGCAACTGGCGGTCGCGCTCGGTGCGGAAGTGGTCGCGGTGGCCTCCTCGGCCGCCAAACTGGCCACCGCCCACTCCTACGGCGCGACCCGCCTGATCGATCACCGTGATGGCACGCTTCGCGAACAACTCCGTACGGCCGTCCCCGACGGTGCCGCCGCGGTCCTCGATCCGGTCGGAGGCGACCTGTCCGAACCCGCCCTGCGTTCACTGGGCCGGGGCGGACGTTTCGTCACCATCGGCTACGCCTCCGGGACCGTACCTCGCATCCCACTGAACCTGGTGCTGGTCAAAGGGTTACATATCCTGGGATTCCAGTTCCAGGACATCGAGCCCGCCGAATTCGCCCGCAACGAGCAGGAACTCACCGACCTGCTGGCCTCCGGCCGCATATCCCCCCATATCGGCGCCGTGTTCCCCCTCGAACAGGCGGCCGTGGCCCTCGGCGAGGTCGCGGCCGGGCGAGCGGTCGGCAAGATCCTCCTCGACCCGGCCGCCTGACCTCACGTTTGCTCGTAGTTGCCGAATATCGCATCCCGGAACTCGGGACCGAGGCGGAAACCGTACCGGACGCGCTCGCCTTCTTCGAGCGGTCACTCACGACCGACCGGCGGCTCGGGCCCAGTACCGGCACGCACGGTGACCGATGAGTTCGGCTCCGCCGCGTCGTCTGAACGAACGGAGGGCTACCCTTCCGAGCCGGCCGCGCGGGGCCTCGACGCGCACCGGCCTGCCGATACGGGGCGCCGGAGTACAGATGGGCAAGGTCGCCTGGGGATTCACCTGTTCGATCGACGGGTTCATTGCTGGACCGGGGCACGATATGAGCTGGCTTTCGGCTACGGAGCCGTCCGCTCCGGATACCACCGCACAACTGGCCGCGGAGGTCGGCGTGATCATCTCGGGGCGGGCCGGCTACGACGCCGCAATCGCCCAGCGCGATGAACGCGACGAGCTGACCTCCGCGGCCTACGGCGGTGCATGGTCGGGTACGGAAATCATCCTCACGCACCGCCCGGAAGAACTGGCCGATGATCGGTCCGTGGTCGCGCTGAACTGCGATATCCGCGAGGCCGTGCGCCGCGCGCAGGAAATTGCCGGTGACCGGGATATCCAGATCATCAGCGCCGATATCGCCCGCCAGGCCCTCGAACACGACCTCATCGACGAGTTGCAGGTTTTCGTCGCCCCGGTCTTCCTCGGCGACGGCATACGGATCTTCGACGTGCCCGGCGGGCGGCGGATCGACTGGGAACTGATCGAGATCTACGACCACAGCCCGCGCAGCTTCGGCCGCGCCTACCGCCCGAAGAAGCGCTGAGCCGCAGCGTCGAACCGCCGCGGCGGACGGCTCGGTGGGCGTTCCCCGGCTCCGTACAGGTGGCCGCTGTGGACGACCGGCCGTCCCTGAACTCGCCGCCCGCGTATCCGCGGGATCAGATCAGTTCGGCAAACCGGTCGAGGCGGCGCAGGCTTTCGGCTTCGGGTTGAGTCGGTAGGTTGAACAGTGCCTCGTCGACGCCGGCCGCGGCCAGTTCGGCGACGATTTCGGGTTCGGGCGGGACACCGAACATGGTGACCTGCATGGGCCGGTTCGCGCGTTCACGTAATTCGGTGATCCGGGCCGGCAGGTTGTCTGTGCCGCGGCCGTACAGGGGCATCCAGCCGTCGCCGAAGTCCAGGACGCGGTCGAAGGTGGTCGGCCCGGCACCGCCGACCAGGACCGGTGGATGGGGTGTGCGGACCGGTTTGGGGTAGGAGAACACGGGGCCGAAATCGACGAACTCACCGTGGAACTCCGCCTCGTCCTGGGTCCAGAGGGCCTTGATCGCCAGCACGCGTTCGCGCAGCAGCCGCATCCGGGTTTTCGGGTCCGTGCCGTGGTTGCGCATCTCCTCGCGGTTCCAGCCGGCACCCACCCCGAGGACGGCGCGCCCGTTCGATACCCGGTCGAGGGTGGCGACTTCTTTGGCCAGATGGATCGGGTCGCGTTGCACGACGAGCGCGATACCGGTACCGACGCGCAGTCGCTCGGTGACCGCCGCGGCCGCGGACAGTGCGACGAAGGGATCGAAGGTCCGGTAGTAGTGGCGGGGCAGTTCGTCGCCGCCGGGCCACGGCGAGGTCCGCTCCACCGGGATATGCGAATGCTCGGCCAGGAACAGCGAACCCAAACCGCGCTCCTCCAATGCGCGGCCGAGCACCGCCGGGCCGATGCCGTCATCGGTGACGAAAGTCGAAACGCCGTAGTCCACGACCACCTCCTCCACCGGTGCCGAGGCTCTCGCCCCGGCACCGGATATCCAGTCTGCCGAGTTCGGTTCGTCCGGCGCCCTCGGGCGCCGTGAACTCGGATACGAGCCTATCGGGGAGGCACGACCCCAGCCGGCACCGAGGGACGGCGGGCACGGTGGGACCTGGCGAACAGGACGGCAGCAATCGACGCGGGAATGTTCATGAGAAACCCGTACAGGCCGGCCGGCACGGCCATCGTCTCGTTGCCGAGCACGGTGGTCGCAATGGTGATGGCCAGCGCGGCGTTGTGCACCCCGATCTCCATCCCGGCGGCAACGGCATCGGCGGGTTCCACCCCGAAGGCTCGTGGCACCAGATAGCCGACGAGCAGGCTGCAGATACAGAGCAGCAGAGCGACCGGGCCCAGGTCGCCGAGATGACCGGTGACAGTGTCGAATTCCGAGAACAGGGCGGCGGCGACCACGAACACGAGGACACCGGCGGCGGCGAACTTCACCGTGGACTGCCTGCGGCCGGACCAGTCCGGATAGCGCCGGCGCACCCACATACCCACCGCCACCGGAATCAGAACCAGGGCGAAGACCTGAACGAACTTCGCGGGATGCAAGACGATCGCCGCGCTGTCGTCCAGGAACACCGCATAGGAGACGGCGACCACGACGGGCAGCGTGACCACGGCCAGCACGGAATTGATCGCCGTCAGCGTGATGTTCAGTGCGACGTTACCGCCGGCGATATGGCTGAACAGGTTCGCCGAGGTACCGCCGGGTGACGCAACGAGCAGCATCATGCCCACCGCGAGCACTCCGTCCAGACCGAACAGGTGCACCAGACCGAAACAGATCAGCGGCAGGACAACGAGCTGGCAGAGCAGCGCGATCACTGCGGTTTTCGGGTACTTCACGACGCGGGTGAAGTCGTCGGTCGTCAAGGTCAGTCCCAGGCCGAACATCACGATCCCGAGCGCGAGCGGCAACGCCACCGCGAAAATGGTGGAACCCATATGCGTCCTTCCGGCGGCCGAGGCATACCCGGGCCGCGGGCAGCATCGACCTGGGGCTCGCACCGGGAACGGTACCCGGTGCTGAAGCGGTCATCGATACGGTCGCCTCATATCTTGTCGATAGGCGTGCCCGGCGCAACCCGGCGAACTTCGGGGGTGGGCAGGCAATCGCCGGGGTGCCGTAGCAGCAACCGCGGGGCATTGTTAGAGTCCGCGCTGTACACGTTCTCAGGACGGGGTGGAATTCCCCACCGGCGGTAATGGCATCCGGGCCGATCCGGAGGCACGAGCCCGCGAGCGCCACCCTCCGTGGTGGGTCGAGCAGATTCCGGTGCGATCCCGGAGCCGACGGTCACAGTCCGGATGAAAGAGAACGCGGCAGCGGAGTGCCCGGGCACGGGCCGCTCCTGTTCGCGTTGCCATGCCCTGGGTGACATAGCGAAGAGGAGTAATTATGTCGCCCACCTCGAACCGCATCGCTCTGGTCGCCGCGCGCTGGCACGCCGATATCGTCGACCGCGCGGTGCAATCCTGCCGGTCCGGGCTCGCCGGGCACGGGTTCACCGAGGTCGACGTGATCGACGTACCCGGGGCATTCGAGATCCCGCTGCGTATCAAACGGCTGGCCGCGACCGGCCGCTACGCCGCACTCGCCGGCTGTGCCCTGGTCGTCGACGGCGGTATCTACCGGCACGATTTCGTCGCCTCGACCGTGGTGGATGCGCTCATGCGAATCCAGCTCGAGGCCGATGTCCCGGTGTTCTCGGCGGTCCTCACCCCGCATCACTTCCACGAGCACAGTGAGCATCTGACGTATTTCACGCGGCATTTCGAGACCAAGGGTGCGGAGCTGGCCGCCGCCATCGCGGCCACCGTTCAGCGCGATACCGTCGAAGCCCGCTGAACCGGCCGGGCGAGCCGGGTCGGGGTGAGCCGGCCGCGCAGCGTCACCGATTCGCCGAGCTGCCAGTGCCCGGCTTCGGTGACTGCGGCCGCGGTGACCGTTTTACCCGAGGTGAGCAGCAGGCAATCCTGCTTCGCCAGTTCGCAGAGCCGGGCCGCTTCATTGACGGCGTCACCGATCACCGTGAATTCGTAGCGTTGCCGGGCGCCGACATTACCCGCGACGACCCGGCCCTCGGCGATACCGATCGCCGCGTCGAATTCCGTGCCGCCGGTATCGAGCCTGGCGCGGATCGCGCGGCCACATGCCAATGCCGCGCCTGCGGCGTCGGACAGTTGCGCGGGGGTGCCGAACACGGCCAGCGCCGCGTCGCCTTCGAACTTGTTGAGCAGGCCGCCGTGTTTTTCCACCTCGTCCACCACCACGTCGAAGAACCGGTTGAGGATCGCGACCATTTCGGGTGCGCTCAGAGTCGCGGCCATGGTGGTGGAGCCGACGATATCGATGAACAGTGCCGCGGCCTCGACCTCGGCGCCGCCGAGCACCGGCTTACCGGCCAGTGCTGCCTTGGCGACCTCGTGCCCGACATGCCTGCCGAACAGGTCCCGGATCTCCTCGCGTTCGCGGAGCCCGCCGACCATATTGTTGAAGCCGCTCTGCAGTTCACCCAGTTCGGTGCCGTCGTACACCGCGAGCGTGAGATCGAATTCGCCCTTCTCCACTTCGCGCATGGCCCGGCGCACACCACTGATCGGGGCAACGGTCGCAGCCAATGTCTGGATCATCAACAGGGAGCCGATGACGAGGGCCGCACCGCCGAGTGACAGTACGCATACCGCCAGCCGTGTGGTGGTCACCTCGCCGGTGGTCAGCGCGACCACCGCCACCACCATCAGACCCGCCACGGGAAGACCCGAGCCGACCAGCCACATCAACAGCGATCGCCCGAAGACACCGATACCGCTGCGGGCGCGAGAGGTTCTCGCCGACAGCACACGCGAGGTCACCGGCCGCAACGCGAACTCGATGATCAGATAGGTACTGGCACACACCACGATCGCGCTGAAGGTGATGCCGAACGCCACCTTGGGGATCAACCGTGGGTCGGCAATTCCGGCCAGCAGCGTGAGCACGACCACTCCCCCGAACCACAGCAACGCCTGCATACGCACCAGCCGCCGCGGCACCGCTGCGGCCGCGGCCTGCTGTTCCTCGGTGGGCACCGTATCGGGATGGAGGGCCCAGCCCAGTGCGCCCAACCCGCGGGCGGTGCCCCACCACACACCGATCAGGACGGCGACTGCCGCGTACACCGGAGCCGCGACCGCATCGATCAGGATCATCTTCTCCGTGAACACGGAAGGTCCGGGTAGTACGAAACCGATCAGCGTGATCGATACGAAGACACCGGCCAGGTTGGCCAGCACGATCGGCACCGTCAACAGCAATTGGATACGAAGCCGCCGGATTCCCGCAGCCTCCTCCTCACGCCCGAGTAGTCGCGACCCCCATGGTGCCGCCGCGAGTGGGTCGTTGCTCCGCGGCATGTTCTGCCCGCCCTTTCCGGATCCACGCGTACCGAGTGCCGGGTAGACCGGTACAGCACCCGGCCTCAGGCATACCACGCCCTCCGCGCTCCTTACGATCTTCCGGCGTAGCGATTTCTGTGCTCCGCAGGATTGACCGGTTCGAGCGGGAACGGTTTCGGCTCGGAGCCCGGGCGAAGGCGCTATGTCGTGGCGCCGCCGGACAGCAGCCCGGCCTTTCGCGTGTGCAGATCCTCCGGTGCGGGGAACCGGGCTGCCTGTTTTCCGGTGCGAGGCGGCGACCTCACCGACGATCGCGCTTGTCGCGCGTAGGGTCGCGCCATGGCGACTGTTGCTCAACATATGATCTCTGCACTGCAGGTCAGCGGGGTCAGCCGCGTGTACGGGTTGCCCGGTGACAGCTTGAACGGATTCACCGACGCGATACGGCGATCGGACGGCACCATCACCTGGGAGCACGTCCGGCACGAGGAGGCCGCCGCGTTCGCCGCGACAGCAGAAGCCGCGCTGACCGGCCGGCTCGCCGTCTGCGCCGGAAGTTGCGGCCCCGGCAATCTCCATCTGATCAACGGGCTCTACGACGCGCAGCGCACCAGGGTTCCGGTACTGGCCGTCGCCGCGCATATCCCGGTCGCCGAGATCGGATCCGGCTATTTCCAGGAAACCCACCCGGAAGAGTTGTTCCGCGAGTGCAGCGTCTACTGCGAGCTGGTCAGCAGCCCACAATCGGCCCCACGGATCGTGGAGATGGCGATGCGGGCGGCCGTGGAAGAACGCGGGGTCGCCGTCGTGGTGATCCCCGGAGAGGTGTTCCAGAGCCGGCTGCCCGGCGATCGCTGGAGCACCAGACCGGTACTGCCGTCCCGGTCGGTGGTCCGGCCCGACGACACCACACTGCGCCGGGCGGCGGACGTCCTGAACACCGGGTCGCGGGTGACGATTCTCGGCGGAGCCGGGACCGCGGGCGCCCACGACGAGGTCATGGCGCTGGCCGCAACACTGCAGTCTCCGGTCGTGCACGCATTCCGCGGCAAGGAATACCTGGAGTACGACAACCCGTACGACGTGGGAATGACCGGACTGCTCGGATACGCCTCGGGATACAAGGCGATCAAAGAAGCCGATGTACTGCTGATGCTGGGTACCGACTTCCCGTATACGCAGTTCTATCCCGAAGACGCCGCGGTCATCCAGGTCGATATCCGCGGCAGCCATCTCGGGCGGCGCACTCCGGTCGACGTGGGCATGGTGGGCACTGTGCGGGACACCGCCGAGGCGCTGCTACCGCTGCTCGCCCGGAAAACCGATCGGGCCCACCTGGACCGGTCGTTGCAACATTATCGGCGGACCCGTAGATCGCTGGACGAACTCGCGGTCGACGATCGGGGCCGCATCCCCATCCGGCCGGAATACGTTGCCGGTGCGGTGAACCGGTCGGCGGCCGACGACGCGGTGTTCACCTTCGATGTGGGGTCGCCGACGACGTGGGCGGCGCGGTACCTGACCATGAACGGCCGGCGGCGCCTGACCGGTTCGTTCACCCACGGCACGATGGCCTGCGCGCTACCGCATGCCATCGGCGCGCAGACCGCCTACCCCGGACGCCAGGTGATCGCCCTGGCCGGGGACGGCGGAGTGACGATGCTGTTCGGCGAGCTGCTCACGCTGGTACAGAACGACCTACCGGTCAAGGTGATCGTGTTCAACAACTCGTCACTGAACTTCGTGGAGTTGGAGATGAAGGCCGCCGGGGTGGTGAACTTCGGTACCGGCCTGGACAATCCCGACTTCGGTGCCGTGGCCCGCGCGATGGGAATATGGGGGCGCCGGGTCGAGCAACCCGGCGATCTGGAGCCGGCGATCGCGGAGGCGCTGGCCCACGACGGACCCGCGCTCGTCGATATCGTCGTGGCACGGCAGGAACTGACGATCCCGCCGGCCGTCTCGGCGGAGCAGGCCAAAGGTTTCACCCTCTACGCCATCCGCACCATCCTCGCCGGCCGGGGCGACGAACTGCTCGACCTGGTCACCACCAACGTCGCCCGGCGCATCCTCGACTAGGCGGCGCGCGAGCGCAGCGGCATACGGCGCAGGCGTACGCCTGGGCCGGTTGCGGTGTGCCGCCGGGAATTTCTGCGCGGACACCCGGTTCACTCCGTCGGTTGTGCGCCGTGCACACGCGGACCGACCGGCCCGACCGGAGATCTCGTCCAGTTCCCGAAGCCCTATCGCAGATACCACGCTGCCGGTTCATGTCGGGGGCTCGAGCACGCCGGCTGCCCGCCGCCCCGGACAGCGCGGGGACGGATACTTCGCCGGCGGTGCGTTGCTCCCGGACGAACGCGCCGCCCAATGGGAGCCGGCGCGGGCGGCCGCCACCGAAGCAGGCCGGGATCCGGACCGGCTCGAGTACACCCGTTGGAGCGGATTCGATATGACCGGCGAGCGACTCGCGGCTTTCACTGCGCAGGGCGTGGACGGGTGGTGATGAGCGCCGGTTCCGCGGTCCCGGAGGAAAAGCGCGATGAACTGTCGCAGTTCCCCGAACGGTTCCCGGGCGCACACCGGTGAGCCGGCGGTAACCGCGCCGTCGATCGAGCCGATACGAAGCTTGCCGGGCCGGCCCGGAAGGCGCTCGGTCCGCCAGTGGACGGCTCGGCGATCCGCGGGTCAGACCGCGCGGACCAGCGCCTGGCGGCCCCGCAGGTCCGCCAGCAGAACCTCGCCGCTGTGGAAGATCTCGAGGTCCTCGTCCGCGCGCTCGGCGATCCCCGCCGCGCCGAGCGCACAGCGTTTGAACGCCCGGGCCGCGGTACTCAACCGGTGGTGCGCCGAGGAAACCCGGCAGGCCAGTTCGTCGGGCAGGTCGTCACCCCAGACGGCCAGTTCGGACAGTCCCTTGTCCAGGCAGCCGATAGCCCCTCGGCGGACCCATTCGTTGCTGACGAACACATCGGGGGCCAGCAGCACGCTCTCCGGCCACGTGGCGTGCACCGGGGAGGCGAGTGCAGTGGTCAGGTCCAGGACGGTGGCGCCGAGGATCTCCAAGGGGCGGACGTCGTCGTGCTCGGTGAGCACGGCGACCACTTCCCAGCCGCCCATCATCCGGTCGAAGATGAAACCACCCGCATACTGCACCGCGTCCACGGTGTTCGGGGCGACGATCGCGAGCCGGTGCCGCAGGGGGTGGCGCCGGGCGTGCGCACGTACGAGGTCGACCGGATGTAGCCCCGCGCGAATTCCGCACTCGGTGTCGACGAGGCAATCAACCTGCTTATCCCGTGGACCGATCACCGGGTACTCCGTTCGATAAACCAACTGCTGAAACAGTAGAGTCGAACGCACGCCTGTGATGTGGATCTCACTGAAATATTCAGTGTGCTATACATCACAAACCAAGGTCTTTGGCAATGATAACTTTCATCACCTCGCTGGTACCCGCGTAGATGCGGGCCACCCGGGCATCGGTGTAGAGCCGGGCGATCGGGTACTCCATCATGTAGCCGTAACCGCCGAACAATTGCAGGCAGCGGTCCACGATACGGGCCTGCATTTCGGTGGCGAACAGTTTCACCCGGGCGGCGTCCGCGCCCGAGAGTTGCCCGTCCACCAGATCCAGCACCGCCCGGTCCGCCATGGTCTGCGCGGCCTCGACCTCCGCGGACATGGCGGCGAGCTCGAATTTGGTGTTCTGGAACGACGCCACGGGTGTCCCGAAAGCCTTGCGTTCCCGCACATATTCGATGGTCGCGGCTACCGCGGCCCGGGCCTGCGCCACCGAGCCCACGGCCACCGTCATCCGTTCCTGCGGCAGATTGTGGCCTAGATAGCCGAAAGCGACGCCTTCCTCTCCCAGCCGGTTGGCCACCGGCACCCGTACATCGGTGAACGACAACTCGACCGTGTCCTGCACCTTGCAGCCCATCTTGTCCAGCACCCGGCCGCGTTCGAAGCCGGGCATCCCGTCCTCGACGACCAGCAGGGTGAGCCCGGCGCGCCGGTTCGCGGGATCGGTAGTGGTTCGCGCGACCACGATCACCAGATCGGCGAGCAATCCACCGGTGATGAAGGTTTTCGCACCGTTGAGGACGTAGTGATCGCCCTCGCGGACCGCGGTGGTGCGGATACCGGCCAGATCGGAGCCGGTGCCCGGTTCCGTCATGGCGATCGCGGTCAGCAGGCTGCCGTCGGCCAGGCCGGGGAACCACCGGGTCCGCTGATCACGGTCGGCATACTCGAGGAAATACGGCAGGATCACATCCAGCTGGGTACGAACCGTACCGAGCGTGACCAGCGCGCGTTGCGCCTCCTCCTGCAACACCACGTTGTAGCGGTAGTCGCGGGTGCCCATACCGCCGTATTCCTCGGGTATGGCGGTACCGAGCAATCCGAGTCCGCCGAGCCGGCGGAACACCTCACGCGGCATCTGCCCCTGCTTCTCCCATGCGGGATAGTTCGGGACGACTTCCTTTTCGATGAACTCCCGCGCAAGGTCCCGGAAGGCCTCGTGGTCGGGGCTGAACAGATCGCGGCGCATAATTCTTCCTAGGTAATAAGTTCCACGACGGTGGCATTGGCCGTACCGCCGCCCTCACACATGGTTTGCAGTCCGTAGCGAATTCCGTTGTCGCGCATGTGGTGCAACATCCGGGTCATCAGCACGGCACCGGAGGCGCCGAGCGGATGGCCCAGCGCGATCGCACCACCGAGCGGATTGACCAGGTTCGGATCGGCCCCCGTTTCGGCGAGCCAGGCCAGCGGAACGGGAGCGAATGCCTCGTTCACTTCGAAAGTCCCGATATCGGCGAGCGATAGGCCGGCCTTGCGCAGTACCTTCTCGGTGGCCGGAATCGGGCCGGTGAGCATGAGTACCGGGTCGGCGCCGGCCACCGCGCCGGCCCGATAGCGGGCCAGCGGGCGCAGGCCCAGCTGGGCCGCCAGATCGGCCGTGGTGATCAGCAGGGCGGCGGCGCCGTCGGAGATCTGGGAGGAGTTACCGGCGTGGATGACACCGTCGTCCTGGAACGCCGGTGTCAGGTTCGCCAGTTTCTCCGCGCTGGTGCCGCGCCGGATCCCTTCATCGGCGGTGACCACACCCCCCTCGGTGAATTCGCCGGCCGCAGCGGTGACCTCGACGATCTGCTCCCCGAACGCCCCACGATCCTGCGCCGCGGCGGCCAGTTCATGCGACCGCGCCGAATATTCGTCGAGAATCGAACGGCCGAAACCCCATTTCGCGGAGATGAGTTCGGCGGATAATCCCTGGTTGAAGGAGAAATCGTCGTACCGCGCCAGCACGGCCGGGCCGTACGGCTGTCCGGTGGCCCGCGCGGCACCCAGCGGCACCCGGCTCATCACCTCGACACCCCCGGCGACGACCACATCCTGCTGGCCCGACATCACGGCCTGCGCCGCGAAGTCCAGCGCCTGCTGACTCGACCCGCACGCCCGGTTCACCGTCGTCCCCGGAATGGATTCCGGCCATCCCGCCGCCAGTACCGCGTAGCGGCCGATATTGCTCGACTGATCACCGACCTGGGACACACAACCCCACACGACATCGTCGATGAGCTGCGGGCTCACCCCGGTCCGCTCGACCAGCTCCCGCAACACCACCGCCGACAGGTCCGCGGCATGCATCGCGGACAGCCCGCCCTTCCGCTTGCCGACCGGTGTACGCACCGCACCGGCGATCACTACTTCGCGCATCTACCCACTCCGTTCCGAGACGTCCCCGCCGAGGCCGTCCATACCCGGCACGCCTGCGAGGCGTCTCTTTCGACCGGCTTGTTCGCCGCTGTCCCTATCATCGCGAACCGCGAGCCCCAGGCCCACGCCCTTCTCCGGCCGGACAGCTGGAAAGCCACTGCTGATCGCGGATCCTGATCCGGCACTCGGCCGAGTGCCGATGCCTCCCGGGCCGCCGCCACAGGGTGCCGGCCCGGTCCCCGGAGAGCTACCGCCCAGGAGTGTCCGACCCGGGATTCGGTCCCGACCCGATCGCCCCGGCGACCCGCGGTGAACCTCCCGAACCGGCGTGTCCCATTCTCGTACGCGGGCCGCGCCGATTCGGACGGCCCGGCGCCTGATCGCGCGGGCCATCCTGCGGTCATCTGCGGCCCGGTCCACCGGGTACCGCTGCAACCCGTTCGGCCGACGCAGGCCGGGGTCACCCTGATCGGGGCCGGCAGGCTCCTGCGGGATCCAGGTGCTTCCGGCAGTCGAGGGCACACCTCGGCTACTGGTCATTCTTCCGGCTCCCGACCGCCTTCGCTCCCCCTGGGGCATCGCCGTTCCCTGCGCGCGGCAGCGCCCATGCGCCGGTGAACCCGGGTGCTCGTTTCTCGGCAAAGGCCGCATAGGCCTCGGGGGCGTCGGCGGTGGCGAAATTGACTCCCTGCGCCCGGGATTCACCGGCGAGCGCCTCCCGGAGCGTCGCATCCGCACCTTCGTTGAGCAATGCCTTGGTCTGGGCGAGCGCGACCGGCGGACCGGCCGCCAGCCGGGCGGCGAGATCATCGGTGAACCCGTCGATCTCGTCGGCGGCGACAATCCAGGTGACCAGTCCGAGCGCTTCGGCGCGGGCGGCATCGATGGTTTCGGCGAGCAGTGCCAGCCGTTTCGCCTGCTGTAACCCGATCAGTTTCGGCAGCAGCCAGGAACCGCCCAGGTCGAGCGAGAGACCGCGCCGGGCGAAGATCTGCGCGAACGTCGCCTCCGGGGTGGCCACCACGAGATCGCAGCCCAATGCCAGGTTCCAGCCGGCACCGACCGCCACCCCGGTCACCTTGGCGACGGCCGGGGTCGGCAGTTCGTGCAGTTGCAGCGCCAGATCGCTGAATATCCGCATCTTGTCCATGGGGTGCCGGGCATCGGGCACCGAGATATCGGCACCCGAGCAGAAGGCACCGCCGGCTCCGGTGAGCACCAGGGCGCGCACCGACCGGTCCAAACCGGTATCGCGCAGAACGTCCGCCAGGTCGCGCCACATGGCCCAGGTCATCGCGTTCTTGCGGTGTGGACGGTTGAGCGTGACGGTGCGGATGCCGTCGTGATCGGCGACGAGCAGTTCACCGGCACTGCCCACGGCGTTCACGACTGACCCCGTTCGGCCGCCACCGCGGCGTATTCGGGACCGATCACCTTCGCCCTGCGCAGTTCGGCGATTTCCGCCGCTGTCCGGCCCAGTTCGCGCAGTACCGCGTCGGTGTGCTCGCCGAGTCCCGGTACCGCCCCCATCGGCGGTGCGAAACCGTCGACGACAGCCGGAGGCAGCAGCGCCGGGATCGGCCCGCCCGGGCTGTCGATCTCGCGCCAGCGATCGCGGTCGGAGAGCTGCGGGTGCTCGAGGATGTCGGTGGTGGTGTTGTAGCGGGAGTTGCCGATTCCGGCGTCGTCGGCGGCCTTCTGCACCTCGGCGAGGGTGTGTCCGGCACACCAGGCGCCGATCACTTCGTCGAGATCCTCGCGATGCCGAACCCGGTCGGAGTTGCTGCCGAACCGGGGATCCTCGGCCAGATCGGCGCGGCCGAGGATATCGCGCGCGAGCCGTTGCCATTCGCGGTCGTTGGTGGTGCCGAGGACGACCGTCTGCCCGTCACCGGTGGCGTAGGCGCCGTAGGGCGCGACCGCGGGTGAGCTCATCCCGAGCGGCTGCTGTTCGACACCGGCATGCCGGGTGTAGTTCAGGTGGTAGCCCATCATCTCGGCCATCGTGTCGAACAGGCTGAGGCTGATGGCGCCCCCGGCCGGGCCGGTGTCCCGGTAGCGCCCGCACAGGGTTGCCAGGATCGACAGCGCCGCATACAGTCCCGTGGTCACATCGGCGACCGCCGGACCCGGTTTCGCGGGTTCACCGGGCCGGCCGGTCACCGCGCACACCCCGGACTCGGCTTGGACGAGCAGATCGTAGGCACGTTTGTGCGATAACGGTCCACCGGCGCCGAAACCGTCGATCTCCAGGGCGATCAGCCGGGGATACCGTTCGGCGAGGGCGGCCGGGTCCACTCCGAGGCGCGCGGTGGCGCCGGGCGCGAGATTCGATACCAGTACATCGGCGCGGGCGAGCAGCTCGTGCAAGACCTGGCGGCCGCGTTCGGCTTTCAGGTTCAGGGTCACCGATTCCTTGCCGCGGTTCACCCAGACGAAATGCGCGGCCTGCCCGGCGACCACATCGTCGTAGTGCCGGGCGAAATCCCCGCCCGCCGGGTTCTCCACCTTGATCACCCGGGCCCCGAAGTCGGCGAGAGTACGGGTGCACATGGGCGCCGAAACGGCCTGTTCCAGCGCCACCACCAGCACCCCGGCCAACGGACCGGCGGACGGCATCACATCACCATGCCGCCGTCGACCGGCAGCACCTGGCCGGTGACGAAGGATGCCGCATCGGAGGCCAGGAACACGAAGGCCCCGGCCACCTCGTCGGGTTCGGCCCAGCGGCGCAACGGGATCCGGTTGATCATCTGCTCCGCGAATTTCTCGTCGGTGCGGATGGTTTCGGTCATCGGGGTGGCGGCCAGCGGTGCCAGCGCGTTCACCAGGATATTCTTGCGCGCGAGTTCGCGGGCCAGCGATTTGGTGACCCCGATGATCCCGGCCTTGGCGGCGGAATAGTTCACCTGCCCCAATGTCCCGGTGAGTCCCGCCGAGGAGGTGACGTTGATGATGCGCCCCGTGCCGTCCGTGGCGAGGTACGGCAGTGCGGCCTGACTGCAGTTGAAGGTTCCCAGCACGTGCACATCGAAGATCTTGCGCATGGAGTCCGGGGTCGTTTTCGGGAACATGGCCGGTGCGGTGATTCCGGCATTGTTCACCACGATATGTATTTTCCCGCCGCCCAGTTCGGCCGCCTGCTCGGCGGCCGCGACCGCGGATTCCGGGTCCGCGACATTCAGCGCGCAGGCCCGCGCGGTGCCGCCGTCGGAGGTGATCTTCTCCGCGACCGTTCCCGCCGCGGCACCGTCGAGATCGGTGACCAGCACCGCTGCGCCGTGGGCGGCCAGTGCCCGCGCCACGGCCGAACCGATACCGCCGGCGGCACCGGTGACCATGGCTGCGCGGCCGGTCAGATCGAATAGTCCGTTTTTCGCTGCCATCAGTAACTCCTCGGCATTCCCAACACGTGTGACCCCAGATAGTTGAGGATCATTTCCTGACTGATCGGCGCGATCCGCATCACGCGTGACTCCCGGAAATACCGGGAGATGTGATACTCCTCCGAATACCCCATCCCGCCGTGCGTCTGCATCGCGCGGTCGGCGGCTTCGAAACCGGCTTCGGCGCACAGATATTTGGCGGTATTGGCCTCCCGGCCGCAGGGTTTGCCCTGGTCGTACAACCAGGTCGCTTTCCGCAGCACCAGTTCGGCCGCGTCCAGCCGGGCCAGCGAATCGGCCAGCGGGAACTGGATTCCCTGATTCTTGCCGATGGGCCGCCCGAAAACTTCGCGCTCGTTGGCGTAGCGCACCGCACGATCCAGTGCGACCCGCCCGATTCCGAGCGCTTCGGCCGCGATCAGCATCCGCTCCGGATTGAGGCCGTCGAGCAGATATTCGAACCCGCGGCCTTCCTCCCCGACCCGGTCTTCGACCGGGATCCGCAGATCGTCGATGAACAGTTCGTTCGACGAGACCGCATTGCGGCCCATCTTCGGAATCGGCCGGATATCGACGTGATCGCGGTCGAGATCGGTGAGGAACAGCGTCATCCCGCTGGTCTTCTTCTCGACCTCGTCGTACTTCTGGGTGCGGGTCAGCAGCAGGATCTTCTCGGATTCCAGCGCTTTGGATATCCACACCTTGCGGCCGTTGACCACGTAGTGGTCGCCGTCGCGGCGGGCGAAGGTGGTGATCCGGCTGGTGTCCAAACCGGCGCCCGGTTCGGTGACGCCGAAACAGACGTGCAGGTCACCGCGTGCGACCCGCGCAAGCGTGCGCTGTTTCAGTTCCTCCGAACCGTGCACGATCACCGGCTGCATACCGAAGAGGGACAGGTGGATCGCGGTGGCCGCGTTCATCCCGCCGCCGGACCGGGAGACCTGCTCGGCCAGGATCGACGCCTCGGTGATCCCGAGGCCGTGCCCGCCGTACTCCTCGGGGATACAGATTCCCAGCCAGCCGCCGTCGGCGATGGCGCGATAGAACTCGGTGGGGAATTGGTGATCCCGGTCCTTCTCCATCCAATACTGATCGTCGAACTTCCGGGCCAGCTCGGCTACCGAATCCCGGATCAGCCGCTGATCCTCGGACAGTTCGAAACTCATACCGTCGGGCACATCAACTCCTCTCGTCATCGCCGCCGCGTCCCCGCGCGGCCGCAGGTCGCCGGCTCGTATACGAGCCGGTCCCCGCCGTCACTCAGATCAACTCATCGGCCCGGGAACTCTCGTCATCGCGCCCGCGGAACCGCTGCCGAATCGACCGGCTCACCGTTGCGGCACACCGACCTCCCCGAGTTCCCGGCCCGGCTCGCCGGGCAGGCGCCCGGCGAGCTGAGCCATGTCGTAGGACTGCCGCGCCATCCAGTACCGCAGCACCCCGGTCAGCGAGTACCGCAGGAACAGCGCCGCCCCCACGATGCTCAGTGCGATACCGCCCAGGGCGATGATGATCGCGTCGCGCTGCACCAGCGCGTCGGAAGTGTTGTTGGACATCAGATAGCCCAGCACGATCACCACCGGGCCCAGAATCAGTAAGGCGACACCGGCCCGCAGCCACAGACCACCGCGGCCGGCGGCGGGATCGGGGATCTTCAACTCCGCGAGTTCCTGGACGAAACGATCCGCACGTGTGGATTCGGTCATGAGGGACTTCCTAGATAGAGAGTGGCCAATTGGTTGCGGAGCCCGAGATCGGGTGGGCCCTGATGTTCGATGCGGCCGCGCACCAGTACCGCGGCGGTATCGGCGATATCCAGTACCGCGGCGGCGAACTGTTCGACGATGAGTACCGCCACTCCCTGGCGGGCGATTTCGGCGACCTGTTCGTACAGTCGTTCCACCACCAGTGGCGCGAGCCCCATGGACAATTCGTCGAGCAGCAGTACCGCCGGGTCGGTGGCCAGGCCGCGGGCCAGTGCCAGCATCTGCTGTTCGCCACCGGAGAGGGTGCCCGCGGTCTGCCCGGCCCGCTGCGCCAGGATCGGGAACCGCGCGAACGCGATATCTTCGATCTCGGCGACCGGGCGGCCGGTGAACGACATCATCAGCAGGTTGTCGCGAACGGTGAGGTTGGGGAAGATACCCCGGCCCTCGGGGATCAGGCAGACACCCGCACGGGCAAGGGCGCGCGGATCGACTCCGTTGACCGTGCGCCCGCCGAGCCGTAGTTCGCCGTCGGCGATCGGATGTACCCCGGCGGCCACCTTCAACGTGGTGGTCTTACCGGCGCCGTTGGGGCCCAGCAGCGCGACCACTTCGCCGGCCCGCACACTCAGGTCTACACCGTGCAGGACGGTGATCGCGTCGTAGGCGGCACGAATTCCGGTCAGTTCCAGTAGGGCGGTCACGAGTCCCCCAGGTAGGCCGCCAGGACCTGTTCGTCGCGGCGGATCACCTCGGGCGATCCACTGGCGATCACGCTGCCGAGATCGAGTACGTAGACCTGGTCGCAGACGCTCATCACCAGTCCCATATCGTGCTCGACCAGCACCACCGCGGTGCCGTCCGCGGCCACCGAGCGCAACAGTTCGGCGAAGCGATCCGTTTCCGCGCTGTCCTGGCCGGCGGCGGGCTCGTCGAGCAGCAGCAGCGTCGGCCGCACCGCGAGTGCTCGGCCGACCTCGACCAGCCGGGCCAGCCCGGTGGGCAGTGAATCGGCCAGATCACCGGCGCGTTCGCCGAGACCCAACCGGTCGATGATCTCGTCGACGACCTTGTCCGCGTGGCGCCGCCGGGGGCCGAGTTCCGCGGCGACCAGCAGATTGTCCCGGACCGACAGGCGGCCGAAGAGTTCGAGTCGCTGGAAGGTCCGCGCCATTCCGCGCCGGGCCCGGCGCGCCGGGTCGAGCCGGGTGATATCGCGGCCCGCCAACCGGACCCGTCCGCCCGCGGGCCGCCGCAATCCGCAGATCACGTCGAACAGCGTGCTCTTCCCGGCCCCGTTCGGCCCGATCAATCCGGTGACTTCGCCCGCTTCGGCCTGTAACCCGGCGCCGGCGAGGGCGCGCCGGCCGCCGAAGGTGACGGTGATATCACTGACGTCCAGAAGTGATGGCATGGTCGAGCACCTCCTTGTCCTCCGGCCGCCACGGCCGTTTCACGCCCCACCATTCGACGGGCACATCCGGTTCGCCGGCGCCGGCGCGCTGTTCCCGGTTGTTCGCCCGGATCCGGATCGCGAAGACCGCGAGGAACGAGCCCCAGAAGAACATCCAGCCGTCGATCACACCGGCCAGTCGCACCAGCCACAACGCCACCGGTACGGCGACCATCAGCACCAGCGTCACCCGGTTGCGGATCGCCGCCTCGAATCCCTCCCGGATACGGGCGATCGCGCCGTGGCTCACCACACCGCCGCCGAACGCGATACCGGCCAGCGCCGGAAGGACGTGGACGAGGTTCTCGGTCGACGGGAACAGCACCGGGATCGCGAGCATCGGCCCATAGAGCGCGACACCCACGAACAGGCCGTTGCCCAGCGCCCCGAGGCCGGCGAACACCGCCACCAGGAAGATCGGCAGACCGGCCACGAAATTGAACTGTTCGGGGGTCACCGAACCCATCTGCATCCCGAACAGTGCACCACCGAGCCCGGCCAGCCCGGCGCTCAGCGCGAAAACCGCCACCTTGGCGCGCAACAGGTTACCGCCGAGGGTGGCGTAGGCGGCTTCGCTGTCACGTAATGCGATGAGCCGGCGCCCGAACCGGCCGCGCCGCAGGGCCGCCACACCGAGCGTGGCCACCGCCAGGCAGACCGCCGCGAAAACGGTGATGCCCGCGGCGGTATCGAGCCGGAGCCCGAACAGGTTCGGTCCGAATATCTCTACCGAACCCTGGTCGAAGAACGAGATCTCCACGCCCGCGATGTCGAAGGACGGCAGGGTGAAGATCCACCGATCGAGTACCACCGCGAAGGCGGCGGTTCCCAGCGCCAGATAGACGCCCGAAAGGCGTAGTGCCGGGATCGCGATCACTGTACCCGCCAGCGCCGAGATTGCCACTGCCGCGAACAGACCCCACAGTTCGCCGTCCGGGGCGAGTTGCCCGTAGGCGATCGCCCCGATACCGGCCATGCTCAGCTGGCACAGCGAGATCTGCCCGGCGTAGCCGGACAGCGGTACGAACGACAAGGCGATGACGCCGAAGGCGAACATCGGCCCGTAGGCGATGAGATCGCTTTCGCCGAGCGTGGTGGCGACTATCAGTCCGAGGATCACGATCACCGCCGCGAAGAACAGTGCACCGCTGCGCGACGGTGTGGGCACCGGGCTGAGTTTGCGGTCGCGGCCGCGCAACCGGCCGTGCGGGAACAACAGCAACGCTGCGAACAACAACAGCGCCGGCGCCGCGAGCCGCAGGCCGGGCAGGTATTCGTTCTGCGGCAGATACCCGGTCAGGTAGCTCTCCATCAGACCCACCACGATCGCGCCGAGGAAGGTCATGGGCAGACTGCGCAACCGCCCGAAGATCGCCGCGGTGTAGGCACTGACGATCAGCAGCGAGAGCGTGGACGCGTCCAGCGAGACCGTGGGCGCGATGAGAATGCCGCCCACCGCGGCCAACTCGATACCGAGGATCCAGGCGACCCGGTTGGCACGGACCGGATCGGCGCCGGTGAGCCCGGCCAGCGCCCGGTCGTCGACGGTGGCCCGCATCTCCGCACCCGTCCGGGTGTTGAACAGCAGCACGCGCAATGCCACCGCGACCGCGATCGCCACCAGCATGGTCAATGCCTGATGCCAGGTGACGGTGGCGGCGCCGAGCCGGATCGGTTCGGCATCGGCGAAGAAGGTGGGCAGCGTGCGCGCCCGCATCGGATCCCAGATCCAGCGCGCGGTGGCGATGAGGCCGCTGAGCAGCGCGACCGTCATCACCAGTTTTTCCGCGTCCCCCAATCCCTGCACGGCCCGCAGCGCCCGTTCGACGAGCAGCCCGGACAGTGGCGCCAGCACCAGCAGCACGATCGCCAGGGCGACCGGTACGGGTACACCCCAGCCGGTGGTGAGCTGCCAGTAGGAGAAGGCCGCCATCATCCCGGCCGCGCCGTGCGCGAAATTGAAGATTCCGGTGGTCGTATGGGTGAGCACCAGACCGCTGCCGATCACGGCATAGACGGCCGCGGTGCTCAGCCCGACGATCCCGAAGGCGAGGAATTGATCCATGGCCGGTTACTTGACGTCCGCCATGGTCTTGCCGACATCGGCGAGCGTCATCGGCTCGCCGTAGTCACCGGTGTACCGGTAGGGCGGGGTTCCGCAGCGGAACAGGCCCTCGTTGGCACCGAATTCGGGCGCCTTCCAGCCCTCGGGGGTGGCCTGCATGACGTTGAAACAGTTCGGCGCCGGATCCTTCGCGGACAGGTCGTTCGGGCTGTGCAGCCCGCCACCGGTCCATTCGGCCTCCTTCTTCGCGGTATCCACCACGCAGGTGCGGGTGAGTTCGGAACCACAGGCGCTCGCGGCTTTCGCGAACAGCAGCCAGGCCGAGAACGCGCGGATCGCGGGCAGGCTGATCACCGCGTCCGGTGCGTACTGCTCGTACAACTTCTGCAGTTGCTGCATGGCCGGCGATTCGTCGGCCAGCTGCGGCGGGACCACGCCCCCGAGATCCACGATATTGTTCTGGAAGCTTGCCGAGCGACCCAGCAGTTCGATGTAATCGGGCCGGAAAGCGTTGTTGGTGGGGTCGATCCAGTCCAGCTGGTAATCCATCGAGGTCAGCTTCTCCTCGAGTTTGGCCAGCGGCCCGTCCTCGCCGATGAAGATGAGGCCACGCACGCCGCTGTTCTTGATGGCCTGTGCGTACGGTGTCCAGTCGGTCACCCCGCCCACCGGATACAGCTGGTTGTAGACCACTTTCGCGCCCATCGCGTTCAGCGATTCGACGGCCTTGTCGCCGAGCACCTTGGTCACCGGCGAATCGCCGTTGATGATGCCGATCGCACCGGCCGATTCCGGATAGGCCTCTTTGGTCAGCCACTGGCGCGAGGCGTTGTAGGGGTCGTAGTGGGCGTAGGTGCTCTGCGAGGCGATCACCTGCAGATCCGTGCCGAGGTTGGGCTGCTGGGAGATCTGCGCGGGGAAATCGGGCAGGGTGCATTCCAGCCGTTCCTTCACTCCGAGCCCGTCCAGTCCGGCGCCACCGCCGACGAGCGCGAAATCGGTGCGGCAGGCTTCCACCATCTTCTGGCGGACCGCCATCACTTTCGAGTCGTGGATTTCGGTGGTGATGGTGCGGCCGTTGATCCCACCCGCCGCGTTGCACCAGGAGGTGAACACTTTCGCGGCGTCGACGAATTCGGGGTTCTTGGAGTAACCGATATCGGTGAAGACACCTGCGGTGATCTCGCTGTCGGTGACTCCCTGGGTGGGCGATCCCGCGGCGTCACCGTCGCCGCAGACACCGGTCAGGTCGCCGAAATCGGCCACGACCTTGTCTCCGGACGAGGAGTTCTCGGTTTCGCTACCACTACGTCCTGAGCAGCCGGCGGTGGCGAGTAACGCCACCGCTATCAGGGCGGCAGCTGTTCTCTTCGGTCTCACGATGGTCCTTTCTGAGCTGACCCCCATCGGTCAGCCGATCGTGATCGGGCGAGCGGGCCGCCCATACACCGAGTTCGAGTCGGAAACCCTGGCCGATCGACCGCCGTACCCAGCTCTCGGTGAATGAAAACTAGCTTCTCACTTATCGAGAATCAATATCCTGTTTCGGGTACACATCGGCGTGGGCATCCACACCAGCGGCGACACGGTCGGGCAGGAAGGTGTCGCCGGCAGGCTCATCACCTGTCGAAACGCCTTCGCATTGACTATCCGCGAAGCTCATGGAAACCTGTTATCCGAAAGCGAGAATCTCATTCTCATCGAGAGGAGGCGCGATGCGAGTACCACCGCTACCCGCGGACCGGTGGGACGAGGACGTCGACGACGCGCTGCGGGTCATGCTGCCGCGCAGGTTGCGCAACCCGGAGTCGGCGAGCAACGCCCTGTCGACGCTCGCCCGGCATCCCGCGCTGACCAAGGCGTTCCTCACCCTGAACGTCCACCTGCTGTTCCGCTCTCCGCTACCGGCCCGGCTGCGCGAGATCGCCATCCTGCGCGTCGCGCACCTGCGGGGCTGTGTCTACGAGTGGGACCACCATCACGAAGCCGCGCTCGCGGAGGGAATCACCGTCGAGGAGATCGCCGGGGTCACCCGGGGCGAGGCCACTGGGACGGTCGAGCAACTGGTCCTGCGCGCCGTCGACGAACTCGATGAGAAATCGAACCTGTCCGACGCCACCTGGGACGGACTGTGTGCACATCTCGACGAACACCAGCGGATGGATCTGATCTTCACCATCGGCACCTACAACATGCTTGCCGCGGCCTTCAACACCTTCGGCATACGCTCCGAGTACGAGAGGTAATCCCTTGGCACACTTCAACAAACCGGCGGCGGGTAGCTGGACCGAACACTACCCCGATCTGGGTACCGAACCGGTCGACTACTCCGATTCCATCGATCCGCAGTTCTACGCGGACGAGCGCGAAGCGATCTTCAAGAAGACCTGGCTGAATGTAGGCCGGGTGGAGCGGCTCCCACGCAAGGGCAGCTATTTCACCAAGGAACTCTCGGCCGCCGGCACCTCACTGATCATCGTGCGCGGCAACGACAACGAGATCCACGCCTACCACAACGTCTGCCGCCACCGCGGTAACAAACTCGTCTGGGACGACTACCCCAATGAGGAGACCTCGGGCTTCTGCAAACAGTTCACCTGCAAATACCACGCCTGGCGCTACAGCCTCGAGGGCGAACTGACCTTCGTCCAGCAGGAGAAGGAATTCTTCGGCCTGGACCGCGCCGACTACGGGCTCAAAGATGTGCGGTGCGAGGTATGGGAGGGGTTCATCTTCGTCAACCTCGACCACGACGCCGAACCGCTGACCACCTTCCTCGGTCCGATGATCAAGGGGCTGGAGGGTTATCCGTTCCACGAGATGACCGAGGTATTCAGTTACCGGGCCGAGGTCGGCAGCAACTGGAAACTGTTCATCGATGCGTTCGCCGAGTTCTATCACGCGCCGATCCTGCATATGAAGCAGGCGGTGAAGGACGAGGCCGACAAACTGGCCGGGTACGGCTACGAGGCCCTGCACTACGAACTGCAGCCGCCGCATTCGATGATCTCGTCGTGGGGCGGGATGGCGCCGCCCAAGGACCTGAACATGGTCAAACCGATCGAGCGTGTCCTGCGCAGCGGATTGTTCGGCCCGTGGGACCGCCCCGATATCGAGGGCCTGGACCCGCTGCCCGTGGGGATCAATCCCGCCGGCCACCGGGCCTGGGGTGTGGACGAGTTCGAGATCTGGCCGAACTTCTCGCTGCTGTTCTGGGCGCCGGGCTGGTACCTCACCTACCACTACTGGCCGACCGCCGTGGACAAGCACATCTTCGAGGCCAACCTGTACTTCGTGCCCGCCAAAACCGCGCGGGAGCGGCTGGCGCAGGAGCTGGCGGGGGTGACCTTCAAGGAATACGCGCTGCAGGACGCGAACACCCTCGAGGCGACCCAGACGATGATCACGACCCGCACCGTCACCGATTTCCCACTCAACGATCAGGAAATCCTGCTCCGCCACCTGCACAAGACCGCGCAGAAGAAAGTCGAGGAATACCGCAATGGTAACTGAGGATACGAAAGCGCTGCCCGCCGAATTCGCCGATCTGGCGCGGTTCGCGGACTGGATCCTGCCCACCGAACCCGAGCGGTACGCCAAACGGCTGGCCTCCACGATGCCGGAGATGCAGGACTTCTACGACGCCGGGATGGCACGACTCGAGGATGCCATCGCCTACTGCGACCGGTTCGACCTCGACGATCTGCCCGACGAGGCCCGCAACCTGTTCCACCTGATGCAGTCGCTGGTGATGGCGTCGTTCCCGGTGGAGGTCTGGAAGCAGCCGCGGGTGCCCGACAGCGGCGCGGCCTACCTGGACATCGTGCGCGAACCGGTGGTGTAGCCATGCTGACACTGCGGGCCGCCGGGCTGCTCGATGTGGATTCCGGCGAAATCGTCCGGCCCGGCATCCTGCGCATCGACGGGGACCGGATCGTCGGGGTCGGTGGCGAACCGGAGGGGGAGATCATCGAACTCGGTGATCTCGTCCTCCTGCCGGGGTTGATGGATATGGAGGTCAACCTCCTGATGGGCGGCCGGGGCGAAACCGGGCTGAGCTCCTCGGTCCAGGACGATCCGCCGCTGCGGATGCTGCGCGCCGTCGGCAACGCCCGCCGCACCCTGCGCGCCGGGTTCACCACCGTGCGCAACCTCGGCCTGTTCGTCAAGACCGGCGGCTACCTGCTGGATGTTGCGCTCGGCAAGGCCATCGACGCCGGCTGGATCGATGGCCCGCGGATCGTGCCGGCCGGCCACGCCATCACCCCCACCGGCGGGCATCTCGACCCCACCATGTTCTCGGCCTTCGCCCCCGATGTGCTGAAGCTGACCCTCGAAGAAGGCATCGCCAACGGTGTCGACGAGGTACGCAAAGCGGTGCGGTATCAGATCAAGCACGGCGCCCAGCTGATCAAGGTCTGCGTATCCGGTGGCGTCATGTCGCTGACGGGAGCACCGGGCGCGCAGCATTATTCGACCGAGGAACTGCGGGCGATCGTCGACGAGGCGCACCGGCGAGGTCTGCGGGTGGCCGCGCACACCCACGGGGCCGAAGCCGTGAAAGAGGCCGTCGGGGCCGGAATCGACTGTATCGAACACGGTTTCCTGATCGATGACGAAGCCATCGATCTCATGGTCCGGGAGGGCACCTATATGGTGCCGACCACGCGCCTGGCCGATGCCATGGACGTCTCCAAGGCGGCACCGGAACTACAGGCCAAGGCGGCCGAGATGTTCCCGCGCGCCCGGACCTCGGTGAAGGCCGCCTTCGACGCGGGCGTGAAGATCGCGGTCGGTACCGACGCACCGGCGATACCGCACGGCCGCAACGCCGACGAGCTGGTGGCCCTGGTCGAGCGGGGACTCGATCCGCTGTCGGTGCTGCGGGCGGCGACGGTGGTGGCGGCCGAGCTCATCCAGGTCACCGACCGCGGCCGGCTCGCCGAGGGACTGCTCGCCGATGTGATCGGGGTACCCGGTGATCCGCTGGCCGATATCACCGTCACCCAGCAGGTGCGGTTCGTGATGAAAGGCGGAAAGGTATATGGCAGCAAACGATGACCTGATCGAAATCCAGCAGCTCCTCGCCCGCTACGCGGTGACCATCACCAAGGGCGATATCGAGGGACTGATCGGGGTATTCACCCCCGACGGCAGCTACAGCGCCTTCGGCGACACCTACACCCTCGACGTGTTCCCCGAACTCGTCGACGCCGCACCGAAGGGCCTGTTCCTCACCGGGACACCGCTGATCGAACTCGACGGCGATTCCGGCACCGGCACACAGCCACTGTGTTTCGTGGAGCAGTCGACCCACGATATGCGGATCGGTTACTACACCGATACCTACCGGCGCACCGACAAGGGCTGGCGGCTGGCCACCCGCGCGATGACCTTCATCCGGCGCAGCGGTATCCACGATTCCGGTATCCCACACGCCTTCGAGCGGCCGTCGGCATGAGCGAGTCAGGCTCGGAGGCGGTAGCGAAGCGTCACCACGCAGAGCCCTCGCTCATGCCCGAGGGACACAGCATGAGCGAGTCAGGCTCGGAGGCGGTAGCGAAGCGTCACCACGCAGAGCCCTCGCTCATGCCCGATGAACACAGCATGAGCGAGTCAGGCTCGGAGGCGGTAGCCGAGGCCGGGGAGTTCCGGTCGCGGGTGCGGGCCTGGCTCGACGACAACGACCTCTCCCCCGGGCCCGATCCCGGTTTCGATGCGCAGGTCGCGCAGCTGGGCCGGGTTCGGCGGGCGCTGTTCGAGGCCGGTTGGATGCGTTACGGATGGCCGGAGTCCGTCGGTGGGTTCGGCGGTCCGGCGTTGCTGCGTGCGGTGCTCGGCGAGGAGGTCGCGAGCCGTGACCTGGCCGAACCGGGCATCTATTCCATGGTGGAGGTGCTGGCCCCCACCATGATCTCCTATGCCCGCCCGCAGCTCGCCGCCGAGATGGTGCCGCGGCTGCTGGACGGTAGTGAACAGTGGTGCCAGGGTTTCTCCGAGCCGGGTTCCGGTTCGGACCTGGCCTCGTTGCGGACCCGCGCCGAACAACGCGGCGACCGGTGGGTGATCAACGGGCAGAAGGTGTGGACCAGCCTCGCGCAGTTCGCGTCCCGCTGTGTCCTGCTGACCCGTACCGGCCCGGGCCACGACGGGATCACCGCGTTCTTCGTCGATATGGATACCCCGGGGATCACCGTCCGGCCGTTGCGCACCATGCACGGAGTCGACGAATTCGCCGAGGTCTACTTCGATGATGTGATGGTCGACGAGGCACGGATGCTGGGCCGGCCCGGAGACGGCTGGCGGGTCGCGATGGATCTGCTGCCCTACGAGCGGTCCACCTGTTTCTGGCATCGGATCGCGCATCTGTTCACCCGGCTCGACCGCCTCCTCGACCAGACCGCGCACGCCGACGACACGGAACTCGGCGCCGCCTACCTGGCGTTGCACACCGTGCGGTGCCGCTCCCGCGCCACCCAGCAGCGTTTGGCCCGCGGTGCCGCGCTGGGGCCGGACACCTCGATCGACAAAGTGCTGCTGGCCACCGCCGAACAGCAGCTTTTCGATACCGCCCGCGATCTGCTGCCGGGTGAGATCGAACTCGCCGATTCCGAATGGCGCCCGGAATTCCTGTATTCCCGTGCGGCGACGATCTACGGCGGAACCGCCGAGATCCAGCGCAATATCATCGCCCGCCGCCTGCTCGACCTGGGAAAGGAGTGAGCGGTGGACGCTGCCGAACAGACTCTGCTCACCGATACGCTGCGCAAGACGATGGGTGCGGCCACCGGCGCCGAACTCTATGCCGCGCTGGGTGACCTCGGCTGGTACGAGTTGCTCACCGACAGCGCCGGTATCGCAGTCCCCCTCGTCTTCCGGTTACTCGGGGAGACCGGCACCCACGCACCGTTGCTCAACGATGTGCTGGCATATGCGGCAGGCCGCACGTTCGGCGAACCGGTAACGCTACCGTTCACCGGCGACCGCTGGGTGCTGTGGACGGAAGGTACCGGCCCCACGGAACGCGGGCAGCGCGCCGAGCCGGTCGTTCTCCTCGATCCCGAACTGCCGCTGTCCATCGTCGGCAAGCCCATCGAATCGATTGCCACCGGGGCTTTCCCGCTCGCCCAAGCGCGGCGAGCACTGGGCTGGTGGCTGACCGGGTCTGCGCGCGCCATGCTCGCGCTGGCCCGCCGCCACGCGCTCGAGCGGGTGCAGTTCGGCAAACCGGTCGCGGGTTTCCAGGCCGTCCGGCACCGGCTGGCCGAAACCCTGGTCGCCATCGAGGGAGCCGAGGCCACATTGGTGGTAGGGCCGTCCGATGCACACCATCCGGCTCACCCCGAGACCGCAGTACCGCAGCACTACGATTCTCTCGCCGCCGCGCTCGCCAAGGCCGCCGCCGGTCGCGCGGCGCTGGTGACTGCCCGGCACTGCCAGCAAGTGCTGGGCGGAATCGGTTTCACCGCCGAGCACGAATTCCACCGCCACTACCGGCGGGTCCTGGTACTGGACGGATTGCTCGGCAGCTCCCGCGATCTCACCCGGGAGGCCGGTGCGACGTTGCGAGAGTTCGGCTACGCCCCCCGACTGGCGCAGCTCTAGCCCCGGCCGCAGCGTTACGCGCAGGCCTGTGACATACCGCCGGAAATAGCGACCAGGCCGCACATGGTGGTTGCGGAGATCTTCCAGCCGTCGCTCTCCCGCACCGCATGACCGATCTGGTTGGTCACCACCGGGTTACCGGAAATACTCAAGGTGAATCGTAATTCCGCGTGAGTGGGGTCGAGTACCGTCACGTCGGCGATCTCGACCGTGGTGAGCGCGGTACGGATATGGTTTGCCATACCGGCGATCTCGGTTTCGAAATCGGTCCCGCGTTCCACCAGCGCCATCCGATCCTCGGTTGCGGTCGCGGGCGCGAAAAACGCTTGGTAGACGCCGGTTATCGCCGCGGCGGCGGCCGGAGAATCCGAGACGGCCACGCCGGCCCCCGGGTTCGCGGCGGCGACTTCGGTGGCGGGCGCCTCCGTCGCCGGTAGGACATAGCAGTTGTCGGGTCCGAAGAAGTTGCCGCACCCAGTGACCGCGCTCAGTGCGAGCGCGACTCCACAGGCAGCGGCAGTTCGCGCTACCCGGTGTCTTCGTGACATCGGTTCGTCTTTCTGAAGAGTGATGATCGGCGTCCACGGAAACCACGTTCTATGGACGCCGCGGGGAGCTTAGCCCGGCACCACAACGGGTACGGCCGATTTCACCTATTTTGCCGGATATTCATCCGGTTAAACCGTCCGACCGGCGGCAAGCGTGTTCGGTCCACCGAATCCCCGCCCGCGACAGGCCATTTCAGAATCCGGAGCAGACGCCGTATCGATACTGCGCAACCGATACGACGTCTCCTCGTCCGGTCCACCGTGAGAGTACGACCGCGGGAAGAGATCAGCCGCAGGCGGGAACTACTTCGCCCGTGCCCTGGACCGCAAGCAGCGCACAGAAGGTCATCGCGGCCACCTTCCAGGTGTCCCCCTCTTTGATCGCCTGCCCGGACTGGTCCGGCAGCACCGGGTTTCCGCCCAGCAGCAAGGTATAGGTGACGTCGGCGGTCTTATCGTCCACAACCTCCACGGCCGATACGGTCACACTCGTCCCCTGGGCACGCGGGTCGGCGGCCATCCCCTCGAGGAAGGGCGTGAATTCTTCCCCCTTCTCGACCAGGCCCGCCCGGGTTGCCGGCGCGGCTTTCCCGTCGAAGAAGGTGACGAAAGCGTCGGTCACCGCTTTCTCGGTCTCCGGCGCGGTCGCGGCGGGAGTGGCGGAACTGGTGGCGGCCGGAGCGGAGGTGGACGCGGCCGCGTCTTCTCCGGAATCACCACAGCCGATCACGGCCGTGGCGGTCAGCGCCACCAGGCCGAAAAGGGTGGTGGCACGCCGGATTCTGCTGGAACGCATGGCGGAAGCCTTTCCGATGGACGTTCGGTAATTCTTGTCCATCCGGGGAAATTCGAAAACGGGGTTCCGGGCGGACGTCGTTCGGTTACGCTGCCCGTGTCGAAAGAATCCCTGACCGCCGGTTCCGGCTCGGCGTCATTTCTTCGATACGGGGGCCGGAGCCGCGGCGAACGGCGTCGGCCCCCGTTTCGCTACTTCATATTCGTCTTCATCTGATCCAGATCCACAAGAATCGGGTAGCCGCTCACACTGAGCGCATTTCCGTGACCGGTGGAATGGATATCGAAGACCGATTGGATCGCGGCGTAGAAGCCCTGCACATCCATGGTCTGGTTCACCGCCCGCTTGGCCTGCCGCAACCCGAACGGCGGCATCTGCGCGATCTGCCCCGCCAGTTCGGTCGTCTTGGCCGCCAATTCCTCCAGCGGCACCACCATATTGACCATCCCGGCCTGCTCGGCCTCCTGCGCTGTCACCGGACGGCCGGTGAACAGGATCTCCTTGGCCTTGCGGTGACCGAGTTCCCAGGTATGCCCGTGATATTCGACGCCACCGATACCCATCATCGCCACCGGATCGGAGAACAGCGCATTATCCGCGGCGACGATCAGATCACACGGCCAGCACAGCATGAGCCCGCCGGCGATACAGCGCCCCTGGACGGCCGCGATCGAGGGCTTGGGCACATTACGCCACCGCAGCGTGTATTCCAGATACCGGCGGCTCTCGGTCCGATAGATCCAGTCGAGGGTGATCTTGTCCGGCTTGGGCCAGCTGTCGTCTTTGAGGTCGTGTCCCGCCGAGAAATGTTTCCCGGCCGCATTCAAGACGATCACCACGGCATCGTCGTCGTCGGCGGCACGAGTCCACGCGGCATCCAATTCATCCAGCAACGCGGAATTCTGGGCATTCGCCGCTTCGGGCCGGTTCAGTGTGATCGTCGCGACCTTATCAGCGACGGAATAGTCGATATAAGACAAAACAATGCTCCTCGGTTCAGGGGTACACCGGGCACACTCCCGATGCTCGTATTCCGTTTGCTGCGCCGGTGACCGGCGTCCTGGTGCGCGCCCCCATGATGCGACCGGTCAGCGATGGGCGGCGAGATACTCGTGTGCCACCACCGCCCGGTGCGTGGCCGCGCCACCGAACAGCAGTTCGCCGGCCTTGGCCCGTTTGATCGCGAACTGCAGATCGTTCTCCCAGGTGAATCCCATGGCACCGAACAGCTGCACACCGTGCCGGAATACCACCGACTGACACTCCCCCGCCGACGCTTTGGCCATCGCGGCCGCCATGGCGCGGCGCGGATCGTTCTCGGCCAGGCATAGGGCCGCAAAGTATCCGAGGGCTCGTGCCCGTTCGATGGCCAGGTGCATATCGGCGGCCTTGTGCTGGACGGCCTGGAACGCCCCGATAGCGGTGTCGAACTGCCGGCGGGTACGCACATGGTCGAGAACCAGGTCGAGAACGCGCTGGCAGGCACCCACTGTTGTCAGCGCGAGACCCGTCAGCGCCAGTTGCCGGGCACGCTCGGGGTCGGCAGCGGTGCGGTCGGCATCGGTGACCCGCACCCCGTCGACGGTGACCTCCGCGATATGCAGCACCGGATCGAAAACCTCGAGCCGCCGGGCGGTGACGGTATGCGCGGGAACGACGAACACCCCGGCCGTGGTGACCACCGCGAGCCGGTCGCAGCGGTCACCGTCGAGAACCTGGCCGGCCGTCCCGTGCAGCAGCCAGTCTGCACCGTCACGGACCGCGGTGACTCCGTCGAAGATTGCGGCGCCGGTTCCTTCGGGCGTACCGAAATCACCCGCCAGCGGCGCGAACTGGGTCATCGTGGCGAGGTAGGGTGTCGGATCGGTGGCTCGCCCCAGGCCTTCGAGCACGATCCCGAGCTCCACGGTCGCCTCCGGCTCCACGAGTTCGGTCCAGCCGAGGTCGGCATAGGTTTTCCACAACCGGCCCGGATCGGCCCCCGCGTCCACGATCTCCCTGATCACCGAGGCGGGGCATTCCTTGGCGGTGACCTCGCGGACCGTATCGCGCAGCAGCCGTTGGTCGGCATCGAACTCGAAGAGCATCCGGGCTGCCTCCTGTTGGGCGGGGTTGCGTTACGTTCAGGAGAATAGCATTCTCTTGAGATGAAATTAATAGTCTCCTCAACGGTGCGAACACCGGACGTGCTTGCCCGGACATGGGACGTTCTCCGGTACAGTGCACCCATGTTCTCCTCATATGGGATCGGATGGGCCGGCCGGTGACCGCGCCGAGCGAAGAGCCCGCCTGGAAGCAGCGTGCGGTAGAGCGCTCGATCCGCACCGCGAAGCTGCGGGCCGAACAGCGCGTGCAGCGGTTCCTCGATGCCGCCCAGGCGATCATCACCGAAAAGGGCACCACCGATTTCACGGTCCAGGAGGTCGTGGATCGTTCGAAACAGTCGCTGCGCAGCTTCTACCTGCAGTTCGACGGGAAGCACGAACTGCTGCTGGCATTGTTCGAGGACGCCCTGAGCCGCACCGCGGACCAGATCCGCGCCGCCGCCGCGGGTAAGGACAACACCCTGGAGCGGTTACAGCTCGCCGTGGAACTCCTCTACGAACTGTGCCGCCCGGATCCCACCGCGCAGCGCCCGCTGTTCACCGACTTCGCCCCGCAGTTGCTGGTCAGCCATCCAGCCCAGGTGAAGGTCGCGCATACGCCGCTGCTGGCGCTGTTCACCGAGCTCATGATCGACGCCGACAAGGACGGCCTGCTGCGCGAGGAACTCAACCCGCGCCGGATGGCCGCCATGGTGATGCAGACGGTGATGTTCACCGCACAGTCCAACGGCGGAATCGACGACGAGACGGCCTATCCGATCTCGGCCGAGGAGATCTGGGAATTCTGCGCCAAGGGGTTCGCCCGCGGAATCTAGGCGAGAATAGCGTTCTCCATATCAGAGATACGGGTTTACACTCGCTGTATGCCCGATCTCTGGACCGACCTTCTCGCCTGTATGGATCTACGCCTGCGACCGACCACACCGCGGACCGACGACGCCGAGGCACCCGCACCCGATCCGCAGGCCACCCTCTCGGTATTCGAGGGCCCCAATCAGCAGCTGGAGTACCACCGGCTCTTCGGTGGTCAGCTGTTGGCCCAGTTCCTGCGCGCCGCGGTTTTCGCCTGCCCGGACAAAACAGTGAAATCCGTCCACGTCATCTTCGCCCGGGAGGGTAAGAGCGATGCCCCGGTCTACTACGTGGTGCAGCCACAGCATCGCGGGCGCTCCTTCGCCACCCTCACCGTCGTCGCCCGGCAGAAGGGCGATGTGATCGCCACCGCGCTGCTGTCGATGACCGCGCTCGAAGAGGGACGGGAGAACCAGGAAATCGGCGCGGTGCCACCGATTCCGGGCCCCGGGCACACGGTCGACATAGGCCTGATCCCCTGGGAGACCCGCTCCCTCACCGACCTCGGCGACAAGGCCGCCGGCCCGGCCGAATACGACCTGTGGATGCGCACACCCGAGGTCGGCGCCGAACTCGCGCCCGGCCTGGTGTCCTATGCCACCGATCTCAATGTCATCGGCACCGTACTGCGCCCGATCGAAGGTTTCGACCACAGCGGCAACGGCACCGAATTCACCTCCGCCACCACCTCGCACACGCTGTGGTTCCATCGCCCGTTCCGTAGCGACGACTGGTTGCTGCTGCGGCATGCCGGCCTGGTCATGGCACACGGCCGCGCCTACGGACGCGGTGACGTCCTCACCGCGGACGGCACCCTGGTGGCCTCGTTCGCGCAGGAAGCCCTGCTGCGCTTCCGGCCCTGAACCATCCTGCCCGCACGACCGATAGGCATTCGATGCATCCCTCTCCCCTGACCGCCTCCGCCACACCGTTGCGGGTCGCCCAGTGGTCCACCGGCACCATCGGCGCTCGGGCCCTGCGCGCGCTCGTCGACCACCCGGAACTCGTTCTGGCGGGCGTCTATTCGCACACCGCCGCCAAACAGGGGCGCGATGCGGCCGAATTGTGCGGATCACCGGCCCCCACCGGGGTCCGCGCGACCGGCGATATCGGCGAAATCCTGCGCGGCACGCCGGACTGCGTGCTCTATATGCCCCAGTCCTGCGATATCGACGAGGTCTGCCGGATACTCGCCGCCGGCGTGAATATCGTGACGACCGCCGGCGTCTTCCACCATCCCGGCAGTATGGACCCCACTGTCCGTGCGCGAGTGGAGGCGGCATGCACAACCGGCGGCACCTCGATCCACAGTACGGGCAGCAGTCCGGGGTTCATCACCGAAGCCGTTCCGCTGGTGCTGGCGTCGATCCAACGGCGCCTCGACGTACTCACCATCCAGGAATACGCCGATCTGTCCCAGCGGAACTCACCGGCAATCCTCTTCGATGTCATGGGATTCGGCGGCCCGCCAGGGGATTTCGCACAGGTGCGGCTGGATCATCTGCGCAACAGTTTCGGTCCGTCACTGCGGTTGCTGGCCGACGGTATCGGGCTTCCGCTCGACGAGGTGACCGCCACGGGTGAGATCGCCACCGCGGCACGCACGTTCGACATCGCCGCCGGCACGATCCCACAGGGAACCGTTGCCGCCCAGCGCATCACGATCTCCGGCATACACAAGGGCCGGACCGTCCTGCGGTTCCAGCCCATCTGGCATTGCGGTGCACAGGCCGAGACCGACTGGGAAATCCGTCCCACCGGCTGGCATATCGGCGTGGAAGGCGACGCGCCCCTCGAAATCGATATGGTTTTCCCGTTCCCGCTCGATCAGATGGCCGAGCACTCCCCCGCCTACACCGCGAACCGGGCCGTCAACGCCGTCCGCTACGTCTGCGCGGCGTCCCCCGGTATCCGCACCGTCCTCGACCTGCCCCCGATCACCGCAACACTGGGATGACCCGTGAACGACTACGAAGCGATCCGGGCCCCGGAAACCTCGCGCGCTCACTCGCTGCCGAGCCGGCTCCGCGCCGGCGCAAACCGCGGCCGTTTCGACGGTCACTGCCGGGCGGCTGGGCATCTCGGCGGATATCGCCGCGGCCGTCGCCTTCGTCGCTTCCGACGAGGCCTCGTATCTCAACGGTCAGGACCTTGTGGTCGACGGCGGTTGATCGCCGCCGTCCCCGGCACGATGGTCTGACCGCTCGCTGCTTGGGCCCCATGGTCGAGCATCCCCACCCGGGTGCACACCTCGCGGATCGCCGGGGAGCGGCGAGGTGCGCATCACGTCTCCCGCATGCACCGAGGTCACAGCGTGCTCCCGGGACAAGCAGGAGCCGCGCGGTCACTACCGACCGCGACCACTCCTACCCGCCGGAGCCGAGGGCCGAGGCGGCAGATGCCGGCTCACATCAAACATTCCGCATGAACACGTCACCGGCCGGCAGTTCCACGGCCTCCGACGTCAACTGTTGCGCGGCGTTGTAGGGATCGCACCGCCCAGCGGCCACCGCGGCGGCGAGGGTCCCGAGCTCCGGATGCGCACGCAGTCTCGAATAGGCCAGCGACAGGATTTGCGATCTGGCCCGGGCGGCCCGCCGTTCCGCGGTGTCGGCGCGGTGGTGATCATCGATGGCCGCGACCAGTTCGGGTATTCCGGCACCCTCGGCGGCGACCGCGGTGAGAATCGGAACCTCGGATTCGGCCCGTAACTCACGAACGGTCCGGTCGGCCCCCGGGCGATCCGCCTTGTTCACGACCAGCAGGTCGGCCACCTCCAGCAGTCCGGCTTTCGCCGCCTGCACCGCGTCACCGGCCCCCGGGGTGAGGACTACAACGGTCGGATCGGCCACGGCGGCGATCTCGATCTCCGATTGCCCGACGCCCACCGATTCGATCACCACGAGGTCGTAGGACAGCGCGGCCAGCAATCGAACGGCCGCCGGTACGGCCACCGATAGTCCGCCCAGGTGCCCACGCGTGGCCATCGAACGGATGAGCACTTGTGGATCGTCGATATGGGCGGCCATCCGGATCCGGTCGCCGAGCAGGGCACCGCCGCTGTACGGCGAGGACGGGTCCACGGCCAGCACGGCCACCCGCAACCCTTGCGAACGGTAGGCCGTGACCACAGCGGCGATAGTGGTGGATTTACCGGCGCCGGGCGGACCGGTGAACCCCACCACCCGAATCGTGGCCGGTTCCAGCAGCACGAGCACCTCGTCGCGACGCTCGCCTTCGATCAAGGTGAGCAGCCGGCCCGCCGCGCGCACCGACCCGTCCCTCGCGGCGGCGATCAACGCCGCCGGCTCCATGACGCCGACTCCGGCACCGTGCGGTTCGGGACTCTCTCGGCCTGGGTTCTGCACTCCTGCACTCCTCTACGTCGCTCCGCGCTGTGTTAGGCGACCGCGCCACACACCTGGCATATCCACTCCCGGGTCGAGAGCGGTTCGGCCCATCGAGTTCTCTGCAGTCGGAGCAGAACCGGCTCGACGGGTAGAACCGGTCCACCTCGGCGAGGTGCCTCCCGCGCACCGCGGCGGCCGCAACCCACCTTGCGCCGCGGCGGCCGAATCGCGACCGGACCGGCAGCCATGGGCGCCGGACGTTCGGCGGCATCCGATCCACATCCGGTCGCACTTGCCCTCTCGCGTTGTCGTGCAGGACGGGGTCGGTCGCCGGTCCCCGGAACGGCGGCCGTTCCGGGGACCGCGTTGTCTGTGCCCGGGCACCGCGTAGCCCGGTCCAGGGCTGCGGTCCCGGGGCCCCGGGCCGAAACGTCACGGAGCGGCGACCTCGAGCACGGTCGCCGAACCCATTCCACCGCCGGCGCACATCGCCACGATGGCGAGTCCACCACCGCGGCGGCGCAATTCGTGAATTGTTGTGACGATCATCCGCGCGCCGGTGGCGGCCACCGGATGGCCCAGGGAACAGCCGCTGCCGTTCACGTTCACCAGGTCCGGGTTCAGGTCGAGGGCGCGCACGGCCGCGATGGGCACCGAAGCGAAGGCTTCGTTGATCTCGAAGAGTTTCACATCGCTGAGCGAGATCCCGGCCTTCTGCGCGGCCTTGGTGATCGCTTCGATCGGGGCGAGGCCGGTATCGGCGGGGTCCACGCCCACCGAGGCCCAGGACCGGATGGTGGCCAGGGCCGGTAGGCCCAGCTCGTCACTGGCGACGGTGAGCAGTGCGGCGCCGTCGTTGGCGCCGGCCGCGTTGCCGGCGGTGATCGAGAATCCCTCGATTTCAGGGTGCAGGACCTTCAGCGATGCCAGCTTCTCCATGGTGGTCGAGCGGCGGGGATGCTCGTCCACGGCGAACTGGCCGAAGGGGGTGTCGATCGGCACGACTTCGTCGTCGAATCGGCCCTCGTCGATCGCCGCGATCGCGTTGCGGTGCGAACGCAACGCCCAGGCGTCCAGCTCCTCGCGGGTGATCCCGGATTTCACCGCGGCGTTCCAGCCCACGGTGATCGACATATCGAGGTTCGGGGCGTCGGGGCGGTCCGGATGTGAGGGCGAGGTCCACGGATCGGCCCATTCGTCCGGTCCCACCCGGAATCGCGCCTTGGGCCCGGTGGAATCGGCGTTGACTCCGCCCGCCAGCACCAACCGGTCCATTCCGGCCCGGATACCTGCCGCCGCGGTCTGCACGGCCGCCATCCCGGCCGCGCAGTGCCGGTTGTGCGCCAGGCCCGGTACTCCGGTGAGACCGGCGGTGATGGCGGCGTGCCGGGCGATCACACCGCCGCCGTAGCGGCCCTCCCCGAGGATCAGGTCATCGACGGGCGCATCGGTGTCCAGCTGCTTTGCCGTCGCTTCGACCACGTGATGAGCGAGGTCGAAGGCGGTGGTTTCGCGCAGGGTTCCCTTCACGGCGGTGCCGATCGGGGTACGCAGCGCGGATACGATCACGGCTTCGGGCATCAGTTCTCTCCAGTTTCCGCCACGTCGACGATCTTGCCGATATACATGAGAATAGTATTCTCTCAATCTGAGAGCGATAATCGCAAGAGAGGGTAGCGCTATGCAGATCCAGGGAAGTTCGGCGATTGTCGTCGGCGGTACGGGCGGGCTCGGCGAGGCGACCGTCCGGCGCCTGCACGCCGCCGGAGCAAAAGTCGTGGTGGCCGATGTCGCCGACGACAAGGGCAAAGAACTGGCCGGCGAACTCGGCATCCGATACGTGCACACCGATGCGACCAGCGAAGAGTCGGTCCAGGCGGCCATCGAGGAAGCGAAATCCCTCGGCCCGCTGCGTATCTCCGTAGACACCCACGGCGGGCCGGCCGGCGGCGGACGCCTGGTGGGCAAGGACGGGTCCCCTCTGGCGCTCGATGGATTCCGCACCACCATCGAGTTCTATCTGACCGCGGTCTTCAACGTCATGCGGCTGTCCGCCGCGGCGATCGCCGAATCCGACCCCACCGAAGAAGGTTCACGCGGTGTCATCGTCAACACCGCGTCTGTCGCAGGCTATGAAGGCCAGATCGGGCAGCTCCCCTACTCGGCTGCCAAAGGTGGCGTCATCGGGATGACACTGGTCGCGGCCCGCGACCTGTCCCCGCTGGGCATCCGTGTGGTCACCATCGCCCCCGGCACCTTCAACACCCCTGCCTACGGCAAGGCCGCCGACCAGCTGGAACAGTACTGGTCGCCGCAGATCCCGTTCCCGAAGCGAATGGGCCGTTCCCCCGAATACGGGCAACTGGTGCAGTCGATCGTGGAGAACGACTATCTCAACGGCGAGGTCATCCGCCTCGACGGCGCACTGCGGTTTCCGCCGAAGTGAGTACCACACAACCGAGCCACGGCGAGGTCGGGGCGGGGCCCGAGGCACCGTCGAGGCCTGCCCGCGCCGGGCACGGTGCGCCGGCCCGAAGCAGTACAACAGGGCCGCACGGACCGCACCGGGCCACCCCTCCCGGGGCGACCGGCGGGCCCGGTCGGCGTAGCGCCGGCCATCCGGACGAGTCGACGGGATCCGAAGGTCCGGGTTCGGACGGCGGCGCCACTTCCCGTCCGGGCACGCGGGCAGCCGGAAACAGCCCGCTTCCGGTGACGAACAGCGGTCCCCTCGAGGGCAAGGTCGCGTTCGTCGCCGGCGCCAGCCGTGGGATCGGCGCCGCCATCGCCGAGACGCTGGCGCAGCAGGGCGCGGCCGTCGCCGTGGCCGCCCGGTCGGAGGAGACCGGACGGGTCGCGGGAACGATCCATGAAGTGGCCGCGCGGATCGAAGCCGCAGGCGGGCGGGCACTCGCAGTACCGTGCGATGTGACCAGCGAGGAGTCGGTACACGAGGCGGTATCCACGACCGTTGCCGAATTCGGCGGAATCGATATCCTCGTCGCGAATGCCGGGGTGCTGTGGCTGGGACCGGTGGAGAGCACACCGCTCAAACGGTGGCAGTTGTGCCTGGATGTCAATCTCACCGGAGTTTTCCTGGTGACCCGCGAGGTGATCCCGCATATCCGTGCCCGCGGCGGCGGCGCACTGATCGCTGTCACCACCACGGGGGTCGAGATGACCGATCGCGGCGCCAACGCCTACTGGGTGTCCAAGGCTGCGGTGGAACGTCTCTACCTGGGACTGGCCGCGGATCTACGCCCGGACAATATCGCGGTGAACTGTCTCAGCCCGTCCCGCGTCGTACTCACCGAAGGCTGGCGCGCGTCCGGCGGCAGCGATATCCCGGCCGAGATGGTGGAACCGCCCGAGACGATGGGCCGGGCCGCGGCCTTGCTCGCCACGCAGGACGCCACCGGGATCACCGGCACGATCCAACGCTCGGAGTCGCTGCTCGCCACCCGGTGAGGACGCAGACGAGATCGACCGGCCGGCGTTTCACCGCACCGGCGTCGGCCGGCCGGGCAGCACCATTGCCGCCTACCTCCGCATTCCGGGCACCCAATTCGGTGGCGGCACGGTCCTGCCGATGAGATTCGGGCCCGGGATCGGTCTGTAGATGTACCCGACCGTGTGGAGGTACATCATGCCGATCGACACCATCAATCTGGACGGCTACGGGAACGCCCCGCTGCCGTGGTCACGGGCCGCCGACGCGCTGGCGAACTATGTGGCCGACCCCGGATCCACCGCGTTTCTCAGCACGTGCTGCCCGAACGGCCGCCCGCACACGAACGGTATCGGCGCCGTGTGGATGGACGACGGGTTCTATTTCGTGAGCGGACCGTCCACCCGTAAGTCCCGGAATCTCGCCACGCAACCGCACTGCACCGTCACGGCCCAGCTCGAGGGTATCGATGTGGTGGTCGAGGGTACGGCCGCGATCGTCACCGATCCTGCCACTCTGGAGCGTGTCGCCGCCTACTATCGCGAACACGGGTGGCCGGTCGAGGTCCAGGGCGAGGCCTTCACCGCCCCGTTCAACGCACCCAGCGCGGGCCCGCCGCCCTGGCACCTCTACTACCTGACCCCACGCTCGGTGGTAGGGGTCGCCACCACGGAACCGCACGGAGCCACCCGCTGGAACCTGCTCTGATTCCGGAGGCCGGCACGATCCTGGGGCCGCCCCGCCGAGATGATCCGCCGCCGGACGCGCACGCGCCGGCCTTCGGCGAGGAGACGATGGTCGGCGTGCTCGTCGCCGTCGAGGGCCGGCCGGCCTTCCGGTACCTCACGGAGGCGTGCGCCGCGCCGGCCCGGCGGCCGCGGTATGGCCGATAGCGCCGTGACGCGGTGCCGGACGCTACTTCTTCCCCGAGGTGAGCCGGGTGATCGTGGTGTGGAAATCGTCGGTCTGGAAGGACTGGTACTCCGCGGTGAGGGCGTAGTCCAGGGACGTGAGTACCGCCTTCTCCAGTTGCATGTTCAGTACCCGCTTGGTGGCCTCGACAGCCTGGCGGGGCATTTCCGCGATCCGTTTCGCGCAGGCCAGCGCCTCGGCCATCGGATCGGCGACCACGTGATTGGCCAGCCCCATCTCCCGGGCACGTTCGGCGGGGATCCGGGCGCCGGTGAGCGCGTATTCCTTGGCCAGCAACAGGCTGGTGTGCAGCGGCCAGGTCAGCGGACCGCCGTCGGCGGCGACCAACCCCACCTGTACGTGCGGATCGGCGAGATAGGCGCTTTCGGCCATGTAGACGATATCGCTGAGCGAGAGCAGGCTGCAGCCCAGACCGACGGCGGGGCCGTTGACGGCGGTCACCACCGGGACCCGGCACCGCGCCATTCCGAGGACGATATCGCGGCCGTGCGCAATGGTTTTCTCGCGCAACACCGTATCCCGGCCGAGCTCTTCGAGATAGGTGAAATCTCCGCCCGCCGAGAACGCCTTTCCGGCGCCGGTGAGCACCACGGCCCGCACCTCGGGATCCTCCGACAGCCGCGGCCACAACCGCGCCAGCCCGGTGTGCAGTGCATCGTTGACGGCATTGAGCGCGTCCGGCCGGTTCAGGGTGACGATACGCAGGGCGCCGTCGGCCCGGACATCGATTTCCGGTGGCATATCGTACATTTCAGACTCCCAATCCGAGGATGCGTGCAGCGATGATGTTCTTCTGGATCTGCGAGGTCCCGCCCATTACGCTCTGCGCGCGGCTGTACAGGTAGGAACCGAACATCTCCTGGTCACCGGTTCCGGCGACGGTGAGGGCGGCATGTCCGACCGCCTGGTCGACCCAGGTCATGAGCAGCTTGTCCAGAGACCCCTGCGGCCCGTGGGTGACGCCGTCGAGCTGCTCGGACAATCGGCGGCGCACGTGCAGTCGCAGCATTTCCGATTGCACCGCAGCCCAGGCCAGTTCGCCGGGCGTCCGGCCTTCCACCCGCGAGGCCAGTTGTCGCACCAGTTTTCCGTACCGCGCGGCATACCCCAGGGTGGCGGGTTCGCGTTCGTGCCCGACCACGGTCATCGCGAGCTTCCAGCCTTCGCCCGGCGCGCCCACCATCTGGGCGGCGGGTACGCGCGCACCGTCGAAAAGCACCTGGCCGAACTCGGTCGTCACTCCGCTCATCATTTCCAGCGGCCGCTGCTGCACTCCGGGCTGTTTCATGGCGATGACGAACGCCGAGATACCTTTGTGCCGGGGCGCTTCCGGATCGGTGCGGGCCAGCAGCAGACACCAGTCCGCGACATCCGAATAGCTGGTCCAGATCTTGTGCCCGTGGATCACGTACTCGTCACCCTCGCGGGTGGCGGTGGTGGTGAGCGAGGCCAGGTCCGATCCGGCGCCCGGTTCGCTGAATCCCTGGCACCAGCGCTGACTGCCGTCGATCATGCCGGGCAGGAACCGGCGGCACAGTTCAGGGCTCGCGTGCCGGCCCAGCCCCTGGATCAGATAGCCCAGGCTCGGCCGGGGCGGTGCGCCGGCGATAGCGAGCTCCTCGTCCAGGATCACGTCGAAGACCGGTGCCAGTTCCTGGCCGCCGTACTCGCGTGGCCAGGACAATCCGAAGAAACCGGCCCGGTACAGCTCGGCATGCCATTCGCCCTGCCGGGCCCAGTACTCGTCGCCGGAGGTGGGGTATTTACCTGCCACACCGGCGAGCCAGTCGCGCAGCCGCTGCCGGAATGCTGCTTCTTCCGGGGAATCACGATAGTCCAAGACCGGCCTCCTCCAGGCGTACGGGAAACAGTTCGGTGGACACCAGGGCCCGCCGCAGATACACGTGGGCCAGGCATTCCCAGGTGTTGCCGATTCCGCCGTGCACCTGGATGGCGGTTTCGCAGACGGTGCGGGTGGCGCGGGCCGCGTAGATCTTGGCGATCCGGGCCGCGCGCAGCGCCTCGGCCGGCTCGAGTTCGTCGACCGCCCATGCGGCATGCCACAGCACGCTGATCGACCCTTCGATCAGGGCCTCGCTTTCGGCCAGCAGATGCGCCACCGCTTGGTAGGAGCCGATCGCATTGCCGTATTGCTCTCGCATCTTCGCGTACTCCACCGCGAGCCGCTGCGCACCGCGTGCCGTACCGACCAGGTCGGCGCAGGTGATGGTGAGCGCCAGCGCCTGCCAGCGGTCGCGGTGGGCGTCGGAGATATCCCCGCGCGGCTCCCATGGGCCGACGGCGGCGGCGGTACCGCGGGTGAGGTCGGCGCCGGGCAGTGAGTCACCGACCGATCCGGCCAGCAGCCGGCCACCCTCCAGTTTCAGTACCCGGTCGCTGCCGCGGGCGTCGATCGCGTTCCCCTCCACCGCGATCGTCCACCGCGACGTATCGCCGTCGGACCGGCCGTGCAGATCATCGGCGAGTACCGGCCCGAGCAGCGCGACATCCACCAGACCGCGCCCGAATTCCTCGGCGACCAGCGCCACCTCGACCCCGGAGGCGCCGTCGGATCGCAGATCCCGGAACCCGGTCGCCGCCACCGCGTCCTCGAGCCGGGACCGGCGTTTCCCGTCGGCCAGATCCAGAACCGATCCGGGCCCCAGCTCATCGGCCAGTTTCGCGGCCGCGTCCCGGAGTTGCCGCTGTTCACTCGTCAGCCGGACGTCCATAACGCTCCTTCAGCACTCGCCGCAGCACCTTGCCGGACGGCAGGCGCGGGATTTCGTCCACGAACAGCACCTGCCGCAACCGCTTGTAACCGGCCAGCCGCTGTTCGACAACGGCCATCAGCTCGTCGGCCGTTACGGGCGCGGCGGTCGCGACCGCGGCCACGATCGCCTCCCCGTTCGCGCCGTCGGGTACGCCGAACACCGCGCAGTCCGATACGGCGTGGTGGCCGTGCAGGACGGTTTCGATCTCCGCCGGCGCGACCTGGAAACCGCGGACCTTGATCATTTCCTTGGACCGGTCGGTGAGCCGCAGCCAGCCGTCGGCGTCCAGGTTTCCGACATCACCGGTGCGGTACCAGCCGTCGTCGAATGCGGCCGCGGTGGCGGATTCGGGTAGATAGCCGGCCATCACCGACGCCGCGCGCAGCTGTATCTCGCCGTCTTGCCCCGGGGGCACGGGTTTCCCGTCGTCCAGCGACACCACCCGCACCTCGACCCCGGGCACGGCCTTGCCCACACTGTCCAGTCGTGGCGCGTCGAGTGGGCTGCACGCGATCACCGGCAGTTCACTCGCCCCGTATGCGGGGAGCCAGGTGACGCCGGTCCGGCGGGTCACGGTTTCGGCGACGCTGGCCGTCACCGGCGTCGCACCCCACATGATGTAGCGCAGCGAGGACAGGTCGTAGGACTCCAGGTCCGGATACTGCGCCATGGCCAGGGCGATCGGCGCAACCGCCATCTCGATGGTGATCCGGTCGGATTGGATGTGCGCGAGCACCTTCTGCAGGTCGAACCGGCGATGCAACCGCACCCAGCAGCCGGTTTCGAGGGCGGTGACGATATTGAGGATGCCGAGGATATGCGAGGGCGGGGTGGCGACCTGGATCCGATCGGCGGGGCCGAGCCCGAGTGCGTCCTGCCAGTGCCGCACGGCCGCCGCGAAGGACCCGTGGGTATGCCGCACCGCCTTCGGCAAACCGGTGGTGCCGGAACTGAACACGAGGACGGCGTCGGCGGCCGGATCGGGGGTCACGAATGTCCGCGTGACAGCGGGTAGCGGATCGTCCAGTGACAGCATTTCGGTAAGACCGGCGAGCACCGGGTGATCGCCGACGGCGTGCCGGGCGCCGGTGATCTCCAGCGCGTGTGCGACCTCGGTGTCCTTCCAGGCCGGGCTCAGCAACACCACGGCGGCTCCCAGCCGCCAGATCGCCAGTACCGCGGTCACGAATTCGGGCCGATTGGACGACATCAACGCCACCCGTGCACCGGACCGGACCCCGCGTGCCGCGAGCGCCTCGGCCAGGCCGTCGGCCATGGCGTCCAGATCGTTGCGCGTGTACTCGTTTTCGTCGAACGCGAGCACGGTGCGTTCTGTCCATCCCTGCGCCGCTGGCGCCCCGGGCACTCGCGCGGTTGCGCCGGAGCCTGCACCGCCCGCGGGCACAGCAGGCGCCGGTGCACCGCCGGGCACTGTGGCCTCACTCATCTGCCGCCCCCGATCCGATAGCACTTCATCGCTGTTCCTATCCGAATTTGAGAATACTATTCTCGCTTGGATAGAATCTTACTACCAGAAGGAGGCGGCCATGGCGAGACCACCACTGTTCCGGCGCGCGAAAGTGATCCGGATCGTCAAGGAAACACCCGATACCCGCACCTTCGTGCTGGAACCGGAAGACGGGCCGTTCTCCTATCGGGCCGGGCAGTTCTGCACCTTCAAGATCACCGTCGACGGCAAACCGCTGTTCCGGTCGTACTCGATGTCCAGCGCTCCCGAAACCGATACCGAGTTCATGACCACGGTGAAACGGGTCCCCGGTGGCGCGGTGTCGAACTGGATGCACGACAACCTCAGCGAGGGCGACGAGGTCGAGCTGACGGTACCCACCGGCCGGTTCTGCCTGCGCGACGGCGACGTCCCGGTACTCGGCTTTTCCGGCGGCAGCGGTATCACCCCGATCATCTCGCTGGCCAAGAGCACATTGGCGAGCACCGACCGCAAGGTCCGGCTGCTGTGCGCCGACCGCGACCGGCCGTCGGCGATCTTCGAAGCCGCGCTGGACGAGCTGGTGGCGAAGTATCCGGACCGGTTGACCGTCCTCCGGCACCGCGACGACGAACACGGGTACGTGGACGCGGCGAAGGTCCTGGAATTCGTCGGCGACAGCACCGCGGGCGACGCGTATATCTGCGGCCCCGAACCGTTCATGGAACTGGTGGAGAACGCACTTCCCGGGCCGGGCCGGATCTTCTCGGAACGCTTCGGCGGCGCCCCTGTCAAGCCGGCGCCGCCGGCCACCACTCCCACCACTGTTCCAGCAGGACACTCTGATTCGACCGCCGCCGCGTCGGCGGCCCCGAGCCCGCCACCAGCGGCACCACAGACCGACGGGGTCCGTCCCACCACATCCCCGACCACCTCCGCCGACGAGGGGACGGTCACGATCTTCATCAACCGGAAGAAGAAATCCGTCCCCCGCCGCGACGGCGAAACCCTCTTGGAGAGCGCCCGCCGGGCGGGCCTGACTCCCCCGTTCTCCTGCGAATCCGGCAACTGCGCCACCTGCATGGCCAAACTCACCGAGGGCAAGGCCACGATGCGGGTCAACGACGCCCTCACCGACGACGATCTACAGGAGGGATACATCCTCACCTGCCAGGCCGTACCCGATACCCCGTCGGTGACCGTCCGGTACGAATAGGGCTGCCGTCTGCCTACGCGCTCCGAACCGGGGCCGGGGAACTTCCGGAGGGAGTGCACCTACTGCATCCCACCAACTATCTCTTGGCCGGCGAATGGACCCCCGACGACCATGGCGTGCGGATCGTTTTCCCGTTCCCCATTCGTATCGGCTGACCCGAACTCGCCTTCTGACCCGTCGTCTTCCCGGGTCGTCGGTGGGTTTCGGGTTCCGGCCGCCACTGCAGCACACCGATCTGCTCACCGGCCCAGGCACGGGCGAACAGTTCGATATCGACATTCGGGGCCACCCCCGAGTCTGCGCCCGCGCGGCGAGTACCGTCGCCGCCGTCTCTGGTCGAACGTCGGTGAACCGGCGTAGCGCACGGCCGGTGTAGTGCGTGTAGCAGGTGGCGTGGCCGACGTCGGCGCGCTGAACCATCTCGGAACGCCCCGGACGTGCGTGCTAGGTTTCACCGCCAAGCGGTGGCTTGGGCCCGCCCCCACTGCACCAGCGCCCACGCCAGGCAACCGAACGCCACTCCACTTGTCGCCACGCGGGCGTAATTCCACGTCACCCACCGCGTCTCGTCGAACGCCGCCCGCACGGCCGCCGGGTCCGCCATCTCCGCCGGCGCACCGGCGGCTTTCAACGCATCGTTGAGCGGCAGGTGAACCGCGACGGTCACCACGACCGCCACCAGATACAGCACCGCCCCCGCGGCCGTCCAGAGCAGCACCGGCCCCCGCCCCGGGCCCAGCTGCAGAAGTGCCGCGAGCACCGAGAGGACCAGCGCGCCCATGAAGGCCAGCAAGAACAGCGGATTCACGATCGCCCGGTCGATCGCCTGGAAGGAACCGATGAACGTCCGGTCGTCGGTTGTCCGCAGGCCCGGCATGATCGCCAGCGCATAGATCCCGAAAACCCCCGCCATGAGTCCGGTGGCCACGGTCGCCGCCACCAGCGCGACCGCACGCAGTCCGTCCAGCATTTCCCTACCTCACACCAGTAGTCCCGCATGCCTCGCCAGAAGCAGACCTCCTACGAGACCCGCAGGTGGACAAGGGCTACCGTACTCGCCGACGCCGACAAATCGAGTGTCCTCTGCGACCGGTCCGATCGCCGCGGCACCCTCGCAGGCAGGTTCACCGCGGTCGTACGGGTTCATCAACCGATCGGGGGCCACCGGTCGCTGCGCGGCCAGATCCGTGGGTATCACCTCGCAACCGTCCACATCCGCGAGCGCAGCACGGGCTCGGACAGGGCGGCGGGCCGGGACGACAACCCCGGCACCGGCAGCCCGCCAGGTTCCGGGCGGTTTCCAGTCCGAGCCCGGAACAGCCGCCGGTCACGAGGACGGTGGCACCCGAAAGGTCGGTATCGGCGAGCACCTCTCCCGCGGCGCGGCCGGTGGGCTCTGGGATCCGACAGCTCCCGGTCGGGCATCAGCAGCACCCTGGTCACGATGCGCCAACGACACGAAACCGCAGCGGTTAAGCAAGGGCCGTGAACTGGCGCTGTGTCCTACTGTCCAGCAGATGGGCACAGTGATCGGTGATCTGCTCCCGCTGGCGGTCGGGGTGGCGCTCTCCCCCATTCCGATCGTGGCCGCGATTCTGATGATCCTGTCGGCCGACGCCGGCCGAGCCGGGCGCGGGTTCGCACTCGGCTGGGTCGCCGGTATTGCCGCCGCCACCGTGATCGTGGTGCTGCTGGCCGGCCCGCTGGGCGGCGGAGGTGACAGGGAACCGTCGGCGGCGGGCGCGTGGGTGAAGATCGTGCTCGGGATACTGCTGCTGGGATTGGCCGCGGCGCAGTGGCGGTCTCGCGCCGATACCGCGATACCGGGCTGGATGAGCGCCATCGACACAGTGACTGTGCAGCGGGCGGCCGGACTGGGAGCGCTGCTCTCCGCGGTGAATCCGAAGAATCTGCTGCTGTGCCTGTCGGCCGGTGTGGTGATCGGGTCCAGTGGCACCAGTGTCGGCGGGCAAGTGGTCGCCATCATCGTGTTCACGCTGCTGGCCGCCTCCAGCGTGCTGTTCGTGATCGTCGGCTACACCCTGGCCGCCGACCGGCTGCGCGGCCCGCTGGACCGGGTGCGGGCGTGGTTGCAGGACAACAACCACGTGATGATGGCGATCGTTCTGGTCGTCATGGGCGCGGTTGTCGTCGGGAAGGGAATCGCCGGCCTGTGAACACGAGGCGGCCGGTGTTTCGAATCGCTACACGGCTGCTCAGCGGCGTGTCGTCCGCATACGATTGACCCATGTCCTCGCCTCGGATCGAGAAGCCCGACCTCCCCGAATACATGACCTGGGAGGAACTGGAGCGTCTACCCGATGAGATCGCGGAACAAATCGAACTCTGGGATGGACGTGTGGTGTGGGTGCGGCGCGGGCCTCGCGAACACCAGAAGTTCACTCGTCGACTGGTGAACGAGATCGAGCGTTGTTCGCGTGTGGACATGTCCACACGTCCCGAACGGCGCTGGGAGGTCGAGTCCGAGACCAACGTCTTTCTGGGAGCGAGTGGAAAGTCGAATTTCCTTACTCCGGACTTCCTGGTGCACCGGTGTATTCCCTCCTACCAGGATGTTCGAGCCGCCGATACGGTGCTGGTCGGGGAGGTGTTGTCACCAGCCAATACGCAAACCGATATCGAGGCCAAGACAAGCCGGTACGCCGCCGCAGGCATCGTCTGGTATTGGGAAGTAACTCTGCAACGCGATGTCAGCGCCATCGCGAAGATCCGGGCGTACGGATTGGAGACCGGCGTCGCCACGCTGCCCGAAGGCGTCCGTCCGCTGCACCGGTCCGACTACCGGCTGGTCGGCGAATGGGCGCACGCCGACGAGGCAGGGGTGAAGTTCGGATATCCGTTCCCGATCGAAATCCTCTGGGACTCCCTCGCATTCTGAGCCGTTGTGGCCGTCGTCGTACCGGCGGACACTCCCTCCGCCGCTCTCTGAGCAGGCAGCTGCAATGTCGACTACCGGGTCCTCAGGTCGCGGCACGGGCCACTGTGCGACGTTTGCTCCAGCCGATCACGCCGAAGGCAAGTGGCAGGAGCAGGCTGACGAAACCGGAGACCGGCATGGAGATCAGCCCGAAAGCGGCCAGCACCGCGAGGGCCGCGAGGATCGGCGCGGTGACGAATCCGCGGGCGCGTTCGACCTCGATGACCGCGATCCCCAAACCGACGGCGAGGACACCGAATGCGGTGAACCAGAACGACGGTTCGGGGTCCTGATCCTGGGTTGCCCAGATGACGATCCCCATGACGGTGTGCACCGACCCGATGAAGACGACTCATCGACGCCCTGTCCGGCCCGGATCCCCTACTCGCCGCCGCGGCATACCTACCCCGCTATTGCCGCGAACATCCCACCGAGGCACGGGCGATGAAGATGTTCCACCGCGACGAACTGCTCGAGACCGGACCGGCCGGTCTGAGGGACGCGATCGCCACCGTCAACGACGAGATGAATACCGCCATACGCGACGCCGTGACAGCGGAGTTCGGCGTCGCCGACGAATCCGGCATGGCGGTGGCCGCCGCCGCCATCAAAGCCATCCCCTACGGCCTGGTCCGCGACTACATCGCACGCGCCGCCCCGATCCCGGTCTGGATCGACGATATCGCCGCCACCGCCTCGACCGCCGTCGTCCGCGAGTTCGGCGGCCGCACTGCCGCCCACCAGCTCTGATTCCACACCGTCGGCGACGGTCGAACCGCGACTACCGCAGGACTTGACCTTCCACCCGCTGGAAGGTTCACGCTGTACTCGTGACCGACCGCGACACCCTGTTCACCATCGGGCAGCTGGCACAGCGCACCGGCCTCGACGCCAGGACCATCCGGTTCTGGTCGGATACGGGTCTGGTGCCGCCCACCACCCGCAGCCCCGCCGGATACCGGCTGTACGACACCGAAGCCGTCGCCCGGCTCGAACTGGTACACACGCTGCGCGAACTGGACCTGGATACGGCCACCGTGCGGGCAGTGGTGGAACGGCAAGCCAGTCTCGCGGACGTGGCGGCCGCGCACGCACGCGCCCTGGACGCCGAAATCCGCACACTGCGGGTGCGGCGCGCGGTCCTGCGGTCGGTCGCACACCGCAACAGCACCACCGAGGAGTTGAGGATCATGCACGAACTCGCCACCCTGTCCGCCGCCGAACGGCAGCGGATCATCGACGATTTCGTCGACGAAGCATTCGCGGGGATCGAACCGGACGCCCCCGGCGCCCAGATCGCCACCGGCATGCGGTCGATGCCCGCCACCCTGCCCGACGATCCGTCACCCGAACAGGTCGACGCCTGGATCGAACTGGCCGAGCTGGTCCGCGACCAGGGTTTCCGGGAGCGCTGCCGGGAAATGGCGGTCACCGGCGCCCGCGCCGGCGACTCACAGGTCCCGGAGGCCGATACCGCCGCCGGCACCGCTGCGATGGAAGCCGGCACAGCCGCGCTGGAGGCCGGTATCGCACCGGACTCGGCGGCAGCGGCCGATATCCTCGCCCGGGCCCTTCCGGACGTCATCGACCGAGCGGCGCTGGCCGATCAGATGGCCACGTTCACCGACAGGCGTGTCGAGCGTTACTGGTCGCTGCTCGGCATCATCAACGACTGGCCCGCTCGTCCCTCGATGGTCCCGGGCGCCGAATGGCTCATCGCCGCGCTGCGGGCCCACGCATAACCGGGCGTGCCGCACGGTGTGCATCTGCCCGGCCGATGCCGGCGATCTCCATGTGCCGGACGCCCGGCCACCCTGGTGCACCGCTCGGCACCAGGGTGGCCGGGGTCGGTCACGCCACTCCGAGTAGCTGTGAGTACGTGCGCGATGACCGAACCCAAAGGCTGTCCGGCGGCTTCGAGGTGGTCGGCGATCAGGCGGATGAACTCGGCCGGGTGATCGAGCATGGGCGAGTGACCGGCACCGGGCATCTCGACCGCCCGGGCGTTCGGGATACCCGATTCGAGGACTGCCACATGTTCCGGCGATGAGACCGATCGTGATTCCGACGGACATACCGGTGAATCGGACAGCGGGCGGGAACACCTGGGAGAAGTAGGACGGCACGACCGCGTAGTTGGCCGAATAGCCGGCGAAGATCAGCACGAATCCCAGGATCATCCAGCCCAGCTGGCGGGTGTCCATGAGGGCGAACCAGCAGAACGGCAGGAATATGAGCGATGCCGCACCGCCGAGGAATACCCGGCGGACACCGAGACGGTCTCCGAGCGCGCCGAACAACGGCAGGCAGATCAGGATGGCTACGGTGGCCGTCAGCAGGGTCGTGAGCACCGTACTGCTGCTGAGCCCGAGCGCGCGCTCGCCGTAGCTCAGTGAATACACCGTCGTCATCGTGATTGGGACATGGTGCTGGCCATCCCGGGCACATACACCCCGCCCGGCAGTCCGGTGGTCGCCGCCGCCATCGCGTCCTGGGAGGACGAGACCGGCCGGCCACACGAACCGATCGTCGCCAACAGCGGCGCCACCGACGCGAATATCCTGCGCGCGCGAGGCTTGCCGACCGCTCGTATCGGCATGGACCGGATCGGAGCGGATGCTCCTCTGCCACTGGATTTTCCGTCCGGGATGAATGTGGTCGACATCCGGGAGGCAGTCCGGCTGACCCGGGCCATCGTGCACACCGCGATCACGTTGTGTACCCGAGAACGGAGTATCCCGTGAGTGAACTCGTAATGGGTGTGGGTGCCTCGCACAGCACCCTGATGAATACGCACTGGGCCGAGGTGGACGATCTCGACGCGGCGCACCGATTCCGCGACGGCCTCGCTGCGGCACGAGCGGCGCTCGCCGAACAACGGCCCGATGCCCTGGTCGTCATCGGTTCCAACAGAGGCGCAGCGGATGCACGAGTCGATCCCCGGTTCGAATTTGGAGATCTTCCCCGAGTGCGGGCACTGGCCCCAGCACGAACATTCGCAGCGTTTCAACGAACTGGCCCTGAAGTTCCTCATGTGAGGGCGGCCCCTACCTCGCGGGCACCAGCGGTTTCTCGCGCTGGTGCCCGCAGGCCCCTGGGGACAGTTCCCGTCTCGATATCGCACCAGATCCGCTGGATCCCGCAAGATCCGACAACCATGGGGCCGCCTCCACCGAAACCATCGGTGCACAATACTGACCGCGCCCCCGCCGCCCCGGGACTCGATGTCGCGAAGCGCGGTTCGCAGTCCACTACACGAATGCACTCTCGACCGCGGCGAGTTCCTCAGGATTCAGGCGCCAGGTGGCGGCGTCGACATTCGCCGCGATCTGCTCCGGGGTGGTCGCGCCGGTGATGACCGACGAGACACCAGGCTGTGAGAGCAGCCAGCAGATGGCCAGCTCCAAGATGGTGTGCCCCTGCCCCTTCGCTATCGCAGTCAACCGGTCGACCAGGGCGAAATTCGCATCGGTTGCGTCACCGGCAAGGCGCGGCACCTCGGCCATACGTGACCCGGCCGGAAACTCCGTGCCCGCGGTGTACTTTCCCGTCAGCAGTCCGGACGCGAGCGGGAAGTACGGGATGATGCCCAAGTCGAACCGCTCGCACGCCGGGACGATTTCGTCCTCCACGGCCCGCTTCACCAGGCTCCATTCCACCTGACTACCACTGAAGCGAGTCACGCCGAGGTTCGCCGCGATGTGATGGGCATCCGCTATCTGCCAGCCGGCGAGGTTCGAGGAGGCGATATAGCGAACCTTGCCCTGATGCACCAGATCGTCCAGCGCCGCGAGAGTCTCCTCGATCGGTGTTCGCGGATCGGAAAAATGCAGGTAGTACAGGTCGATATAGTCGGTGCCGAGCCGCCGCAGACTCTCCTCGCACTCGCGAACGACATTGCGTCGTGACGCCGGCGCCTGATCCGGCCCGGCCGGTTTCGGACCACCGAATTTCGTCGCGAGAACTACCTCCGGCCGTCGCGTGCCGAGTGCCGCCCCGAGATACTCCTCCGAGGTGCCCTGCCCGTACATCTGCGCGGTATCGAACAGTGTGACGCCCAGGTCGAGTGCCCGGTGCACCACCGCGGCGGACTGCTGCCGGTCGATGCGCATCCCGAAGTTGTTGCATCCCAGACCGAGTGCCGACACGGTCAGACCACTGCGCCCGAACTGGCGATATTCCACGATCAAGCTCTCCTATTCGAAATTCCACCACATGCGGTCCCGCATATGACCTCGTGTGCGCATTATTCATTCCCTACCCCCTTTCCCTACCCCCTTTCCCTACCCCCTTTCCCTACCCCCTTTCCCTGCGCCCTGTCCGACCGACTGGGATCCACCCCCGCGGGTCCTGTTCTTGCACTTGGGTTACATGACGCTGGACGACCGCGGCCGAAACCGCACAAGCTCCGTATTGCATATACGTATACATCTACGTATTCTACGTATACAGATACGTACATGGCAGGCTCTTTCTGCTTTTCGAGCTGCGCCAGATCAGCACTACCGCGAGACGGAGATGCCCATGAGTGAATCCCTCCACACCGTCACGACGATGCCTGTGCAGCGTCAGCCCGGCTGCCCCTTCGACCCACCGGCAGAGCTGATCGAGGCCCGCCGGCACGGGCCGATCAGCCACTACACCTTCCCCGGCGGAAAGCCCGGCTGGCTGATCACCGGATATGACCTGACCAAGTCGGTGCTGGCCGACTCACGGTTCAGCTCACGCAAAGAGCTCCTGCTCCACCCGACCATCGACTATTCGGGTTTCGAGACCCCTCCGGCAGCGCCCGGCGAGTTCCTCCTCATGGACGAGCCGCAGCACGGGCGCTACCGGAAACCATTGGCGGGCAAGTTGACCGCACGGCGGATGCGGCTACTCACCGAACGCATCGAGCAGATCACCAGCGACCACCTCGACGCCATGGAGAAGGCCGGGCCGCCGGCAGATCTGGTGACCGCCTTCGCCCGGCCCATCCCCGCCACCATGATCTGCGAACTGCTCGGAGTGCCCTACGAGGACCGGGGACGTTTTCAGCACCACGTCGAATCCTTCCTGAACGGGGAGACCAGCGACGAAGAGCAGATAGCCGCGGTCACCGCGACCTACGACTACCTCACGGAACTGGTGGCCGCCAAACGCGCGAACCCCACCGACGACGTGATCAGCGACCTCACCGGCACCGATCTCACCGATGAAGAACTGCGGGGGATGGCCCTGGTCCTGTTGGCGGCCGGGTTCGACACCACCGCGAACATGCTGGCGCTGGGCACCTTCGCACTGCTGCGCAATCCCGAGCAGCTCGCCGCGCTGCGCGCCGATCCCGCGCTCACCGACCAGGCCGTAGAGGAACTGCTGCGCTACCTGAGTGTCGCAAAGACATTCATGAGAACGGCGCTGGAAGACGTCGAGCTGGGCGGCCGGACGATCGAAGCCGGGCAGGTGGTCATCGCGTCGTACCACACCGCCAACCGCGACCCCGAGCACTTCGCCGACCCCCACACGCTCGATATCCGCAGGCAGTCCGCCGGGCACCTGGCCTTCGGCCACGGCACCCACCTTTGCCTGGGTGCGCAACTCGCCCGCGTCGAGATGCGGGTCGCGTTCCCCGCACTGATCAACAGATTTCCCACACTGCGCCTCGCCGTACCGGCCGAGGAGGTTGCCTTGCGCCCGGAGACCGCGGACATCTACGGGGTGAAAAGCCTCCCCGTCGCCTGGGATGTGTGACCGGGAGGCGAGTGACAGGCCTCGGCTACCGGCAGCGAGCGGCGAGCGCTTCGGCGAAGGCAGGGTGGGCACGGATCGTCATCGCCGAGGCACTGGTGAGCGGGCGCGCCCGCACCGGGCTGTTACCACGCGCGTACAGCGTGAGGGCCACCGCCAGGCCGCCGGGCAGCCAGCCGGGAAAGAAGGCAAGGATCAACGGCATCGACACCGACTGCAGCACACCTGCCTGCGCCGCAAGGAAAAGCACCACCGGGGCGAGAGGTCCGGCGAGTCCGAGACAGTAGGCGATGCCGTGCAGGATTGCCCGCTGCCGCATACACCGTGCACACATCGGCCGGCGACCACTCACCTCACCGACGGTCGACGGCCCCCAGCTGGGGTCGTGGGTCAACCAGCTCTCGAGGAAACTGGACCACCAACTGGTCTCCACCGGGCTGCCGTTGAAGCCCGTGTGCATCCGCATCTCGGTATCGATATGCCGGACCGCGGGCCGGCCGTGCCGGGCACATCGATCCGGTAGCGGCTGGGCGAGTTCCAGGGCGAACCGCGCAGGTGCGCCGATCGCATCGGCGGTACTCCACTCGAATTCACGAAGGACAATCTTCCCTCGTTCGCGGCGCAAAGCGATGGTCGTATCAACCTTCCGCATCGAACGCACTGCAGCCGGCACCGGATTCACTGCAGCCAGCCGCGTCGCTGTCGCTCTTGGAAGTACAGATCGTCCTCATCTGGTTCGTCGGGGGTGACGACCACGTCACGCCAGGACTGTCTCGACTTCTGCGCTGCACCGGCGGGGATATCACGAGCAGACGTGGTCCCCGCCGGAGGGGCCGGGCGCTCCTGTCGAGGTTCCGCGCTCGGCCGAGGTGATTCGGGAGTGTGTGTCGGAAGGTTCTCTCGCAGCACATCGGGCCCGCCTCCTCCACCGACAGATCGACATGCTTCTGCACGTACGCCTGCGCCTGGACGTTTCCATCGGCGAGCGTTGTCAGCTTGGTCGCGAGGTTGTCCAGATGATCCGGCTCCACGGATAACTCTTCCGGCATTACCTCCCCTCCTTCATATCCGGAACCGGCCGGAGCCTATCAGGCGAGATCGCTCCACTGTTCCGTCGGCGAGCAGCCCAAGTAGTACGCACGAAGGTTGAGCGGGGGCCGGTGAGATGGGTAGGGTCGGCGAGGACGCGGGGGGCCGGCCGGTTCCCGTTCGAGGTGAGTCCGGTGTCGGAAGGTTCGTCATGGTCGCTGTTCGGTCGTTGCGGGGGTTGGTGTGCGCGGCGGGGGTGGCGCTGGTGGTTGCGGGGTGCGGGACCGGGGGCGAGGACGCGGCACCCGCGGTGACTACAACGACCGGGTTGCCGATTGCGCCGGAAGCGCCGGCGTCGTTCGATCCGTGCGCTATCCCGCAGGAGATCCTGGCATCGGAGAACCTGGTGCGAGGGATATCGGATGCGAATGTCGATGGCGGCCAAGGCATCAAGTGGCGGGGCTGCCGGTATGTCGCACCGGACAGTTATGCGGTGGGCATCACGACCACCAACCTCACTCTTGGAGTTGTGCGGGACGACGAGAATTTCGTCGTCCGCCAGGAATACACCGTAGACGGCCGGGCGGCGATCGGGGTCACGACCGTCGACGAGCCGAACCCTCGTGGTCGGTGCATCTTCTATGTGGAGATGGCCGGGGGCAGCCTCGAGCTGTCGATGAGCAATCCTGAGTCCCGTAACAAGACCGGCGATCTCGACACCTGCGGCCTCGCGCTGGGTTTGGCGGAAAAGGTCGTCCCATTGATCCCCGATGCGTGAGGCCGCCAAGACTCCGGACCGTCACTGATCACGTAAAACTGAGAAGGAGTAGACAGTGAGCGAGGACCCGCCACCACGCCCGTTGGGGAGCCTTCTGACCCAAGCCCGGGAGGGCAGTTTGTCGGTGAGCCTCGGCCAAGGCGCGCCCGATGAGGTGCGCGCCAACGCCGAGGAGTTCGTCTACATCGAAAGAGACTGCGAAGGCTTCAAACTCCTGATTCAGGAGCTACAGTCGATGGCGGAAGATATCGCAGACCGGGAGCGGTGGGACCTGGGAGAGAAGGACATGGACTCGGCGAGAATTGTCGTCGGGAGATTCCGGTCCAAGGCCAAAGGGGCCGATGACGGCAACGCCATCTTCGAGGTCCTGGAGCAGCACTACCGAATCGTGGAAGACATCCAGGAGCTGCACCGGGTGATCGCGCAGCGGTACATGGAAACCGACGACGCCTTCGCCGCCCGGTACAACGAGTTGATGGCCGGTGCGCCACCGGCGGTCCCGCTGGCGCTGCCCCCTGCCATTCCCATTCCGCCAGGCACAGCCCTGGGCTAGATTTCACAGCCTTGGACCAGCGGCACTCGAACGCAGGCGGTTCAGGCTTTCGGCGCGAGGTTGTCGTCGCTGATCACAGCAGTAAAGGCGTCCCATGCGCCCGGATCGAACACCAGAGCCGGACCGGCCGGGTTCTTCGAATCCCGAACTCCCACCATGCCGCTACGCAGGTGAGCGACCTCGACGCAGTCATTACCGCTGGCACTACGGCTGCTCTTGAACCACGCCGCTCCGGATAGGTCGATGTTCATAGCCGGTACTCCCTCGCCGTCGCCTCCAAGAGGCGCTCTGTGTCTCGATCGTCCAATGCTACTTCCAGAACGGACGCGCGAGCCGCCTGATACTGCTCGATCTCGTTCGGCTTGTCGAGGTACAACCCGCCGGTGAAGCCTTCGACGTACACCACGGGCGGTTCAGTGAGCACCGGGTTCAGGTGATCCGGAAACTCCAGGTACACGAAGTGCTTCGCCGCCATTCCAAGATGCTGCGGAGCGCCGAGGGGTACGACACGGATCGAGATATGTGGCCGTGCACTGAGTTCGACGAGATGGTCCAACTGGTCCGCCATCGCCGCCATCCCTCCGATGGGAGCCCGCAACGCGGATTCATCCAGCACGACCTCCAGAGTGAAGCCGGACGGATCGCTCAGCCTCTCTTGACGTCGACGGAGGAGGTCGATTTCACGTTCGAGATCGATCTTCCTCCCGAGCGGTTCCCCGATCGTCCACATGGCACGCCGGTATCCGGGAGTCTGGAGCAATCCCGGCAAGGTCATCGTCTGCCATGAGAAGACCGTGCGTGCTGCCTGTTCGAGCCCGACAAACATCTCGGCCTCCGGAACCACGGCATCGGCATACGAATGCCACCACCCGTCCTTGCGGGACTCATCTACGAGCCACAAGAGCTCGCGACGATCGTCGGCGCTCGCCTCGTACGTATCGCACAGGGCATTGACCACCATCTTCTTCGTCTCCTTGTTGCGACCGGACTCCAAGCGCCACAGGGTTTGTGCACCCATCTCGCACTTCCGGGCAGCCTTCGCGCGCGTCAACCCGGCGACCTCGCGCATCTCGCGCAGGCGGCGGCCGAGGACTCGGCGGGGCAGCGTGGGTGGGTCCGATTCGATCGACATGACGCGTCGCCTTTCATGTGTGTAACTCGGGTTTATGTCATTCCAGATGGAACGGTCGAGCAGTTCGGAATTACCGATCCATTCGGATCAAATCCGGTATGCGGCTGAATCTTACGGATAGGTTCACAATTTCGGAAGAGGATGATTGACTTCATCGCGTACCGAAAAATATGGAGCTTCCGTGGTGGAAGTTTCCACACATATGTCCGGTGAATCCAGCGGTTGCACGCACCTGACCGCCGGACCGCTACCCCTGTCCATAACCCGAAGTTGCGAGGTGACAATGCAGTTCGGCATCCCGGTGACCGATCACCGACGTGTACCCGTGATGACTGTTCAGTACGCACATGCGGTGATGCAGGATCACCTCGAATGCCTTTCCGCGGACTGTCCGATCAAAAGGCAGGCCAAGGCCCGGCTCATCGAGGAACAACGGATGGTTCCCGGCGATCGGGAATTCTCCGCGTACTGAACTATTCACACGAAGGCTGATTCCGATGAACCAGATCCCGAAAAGGACCCCGGGTGTAATTCCCATTCCGGACGGTCCGAAATGGAACCCCCCGATCACGCTCGATACGCTCCGGCGTATTGCCGATGCCCTGCACTGCAGGCAGCCACGAGACGAGGAGCGCCGACGATGACCGGCGGCTCGGCCGACCGCACCGGCACCGTATCCTTCGCTGCCGTTGCCGCGCGGGCCGGCGACCTCGGCTACGAACTCGTGCGCGGGCAGGACATCCCGGCCGGCTGGATGCTGCTCGACGCCGACGACGGCGCACACCTCCACAGCGCAGCCACACTCACCGAGATAGCGCGGTACCTCGATGCGTGAGAGAACGTGTGCGCACACCGGCCGCCCGCACCGCACCTGCAGCTCGCCCACCGACCGGCACCACACCGGCCGGCGGTATGCACACCGGCACCACGCCGGGCAGTGTACTGGTTCACCACCTGTCCGGCTCGTCCTCGCGGAGCCGGCGCTGGGCGCGGTCTATCCAGTCGGCGAAACCCGAGGCAAAATCGGATTCACCGGCCGGGCGCACCGTGATGTGCTCGCGCGCACGTTTCTCCAGGTAGCGACCGTCGCCGGTGATGTCGTACCACTGGGTCCCGAACCAGGGATCCGGGCGATCCAGAATCGACCCCACCCGCAGAATCGCGATACCGCCGCCATCGGCGGGCCGCCCCGCCAGCGCCCGGTACCGTTCGCCCGGGCTGCGGGCATACCCCCGCTCACGCGGGGTGCCCGGCCCGAGATCGTCGATATGGAAGGTGCCCGCGGATTCCCGGCCGGGTCGGCATGCCGGCAGCAGACCCGCAAGATATTTCGGGAGCTGCCCGGGGGGCATGTGGTGGGCGTGCACGGGACCGGATATGCCGTCGACCGCCGATTGCGCCAGCACCGTCGCCGCATGCGCGGTGCGAGAGCCGACAATCCGGTACTCGCGTACGCGGCCCTGGGCCGTCGCGCTGGACGACCCCAGTATCTCGATCCGCATCTCGCCGTGCGATACGGTGCGCAGCGCGCGCCGGATCAGTTCGTGTTCCTCACGGTCATAGCGGGCGCGCACAGCAGCTGCGTGCGCCAGAAGAGGATTGCGGGTACGGAAGCGGCTCAGATAGCGCAGCGGACGCGGAAACCGGTCGATACCGTCGCTGTACCAGAAGACGGCGAAATCGTCGGGCTCCCAGATCCATTTCGTCATTGTCGGTGTAAACCTCGCGTTCGAGCAGCGGGCGGTGCACCGCCACCCGCGGGCGGGCGGTGCGCGGGCCGGGCGGTGGTGGGTGGTTCAGGTGTCGCGCGATGGTTGCGCGGAAGGCGCATCGCCACCCAGCGTGCCATCCGGAAGTGTCGCCTCCGGCTCACCGAGAAGCTCCCGGGTGTTCTCGGCCGTGATCAGGTAGTCGGGGATTCCGTCGCGCTCGTCGTCCTGGGATTGCCCGCCGCGCCCGGCCGCACCCGGCGACATCATGCCCGGCATTCCGGTACGCGGTGCGCCCGCGGCACCGGTGGGTGTGCCGGTCGCGCCGGGCACACCCGGAGCACCCGGTGCTCTCGGGGCGCCGGGCAGGGTGGCGCCCGGCGCCGGTGGCGCGCCCGGCGCCGGAACCCCACCGGGGGAACCTGGTGCCGGGGAACCAGGGGCGCCGGGTGTCGTAGTGGTGCCGGGGGTGGTGGTGCTGGGGGTCGTGGCGGGAACACCGGCAGTGGTGGTGGACGGCGTCGTGGACGCGGGATCCTGCGGCCCCTCCGCTGTGGTGGCCGGATCGCCCGGGCCGGTGTTCTCCGGCGCGGCGGGCGGCCCTTCGCCGGGCTGTTGCTCCTGAGACGGATCCTCGCCCGCGGGTGCGCCGGGAGTCGGACCTGCCGGATTGTCCCCGGTAGAGGTGCTGCCCGGAACGCCGGGGGCCGGCTGCCCGGCGGGCAGATCGGTATGCACCGGGGCGGTGGGGTTCACCGGTGGGCCGAAAGCCGGGATCAGGCCGTCCACCTGGGTGAACGGTTTGACGAACTCGTCCGACATCACCTGTCGCGCCTGCTCCTCCGCGTCACCGCGGCTGGTGTAATCGACCCCCGGGAGCCACGACCACCCACCACTGTTGAGCAGCGATCTCTCCTCGGGCACCTCGGGCAGCTCGGTCTGGGTGCGCATGATCGCCACCACCGCGTTGTAGACCTGCGTCGCCAGAGCGTTCAATGCCGGCACCAAATCCTCGGCGCGCGTGGCATAGTCACCGATCGCCTGCCGCGACTGTTCCGCTGCCGGCCCGTCCCACGCCGCCGAACTCGACCGCCGTATCCGCGCAGCGAACACCTGCACGCCCTGCTCCCACAACCTGGCGATCTCACCGTACTGATCGGAGGCCATCATGCCGTGCTCCCCCGGGACCAGAGGTCTGAAAGCGTTGTTGATTTCGGTATGCGAGAAACCGCTGGGTTCCTCGGGATCGCCGATCCTCGGGTCCTCGTTCCGAATAGTCATCTGTCCCCTGCTCCCTCCGATCCGACCTGTTCGCCCGGAACCGCCACCATGGGGGCGATGGCTGTCACCTCGTCGCCGCCCGTCCGGGCGGCGAGACCGGCTCCGGCGCACACGACCCACGTGGCGTTCAGGCCGGTGCCCCCGTCATGGCGAACCTTCCGGCACCGAAATCTCTCGAACCCTTTCCCGGCAGGATTCTGCCGGAACCCGGCCGTGCACCCAGTTCGGAACATCGGTACCTACCTGTATTTCTCGGCCCGGATACAGGTGCGATATTCGACCCAGCGTTTCGTCGCACCTCCCGCAGCCGACGTCAGTGCAACCGCGCACAGCATCAGCAAGCAAAGAAAAAGTCCCGACCCTGCTTCGGATCTGGTCACGAAGAGCGCGACAACAGCGGCCACGGTGCCGACACCCCAGCAGATCGCGGTCAGGATACGTCCGGCATGTCTACCCGACAGCAACAGTATCGCCGCACCGTTCCACAAAACCATGAGCAGCAGAAAGATAATGAGTACCACGATCGAAACCGGGCCGCTGGTCGTGCCCGTCACGGTATTCACCAGGCCGCCGACAAATCCGGCCACGAACAGGAGCCCGAGGATCAGCGTGAGGACCCCCGCGGTAACCGCCGTCCCTTTCGGCGGCGGCGGTCCGGACCACTTCCCCGCGGCACCCACTGCCGGATACACGTTCGGTACGGATCCCGGATCGTGTGGAGCAAACGTTCGGTGGGCCGCCTGCGTATCGTGCGGCGTCGCTACAAGCATCCCACGGCCGTTCCGGTCGGCAACCCCCGGATGCTCCAGGCGCGCGACGACGTCGGCCTCGCGTTCGAAGCGGCGGGACAGTTCCGGATCGGTGGAGACCTCACGGTTCAGCAGTTTCAGCGCGACACTGCGGGGCAATCGTGGATGCCGGGCAAGGTAGACGGTCCCCATCCCGCCCCGACCGAGAATGCCCTCGATCCGATACCCGGCGAAGGTCGAATCCACCCCCAGCACTACTGCTCCCCTTCCTGGCCGATCGACCACCGGGACACTACCGCATGCGCCCGACAGCTGATTTCGCATGAGCACAACCGGCGCGCGATCTCCGTGGAACCGGCGCGAGTGAGGTTACTGTGGGCTCACGTGAGCTTCGGCGTCGCGATATCGCCGAATGCCGCGAAGTAAGCGTCGAGTAGAGGGCGCAGTTTCGCGCCCGGCGTGCGGGCCCACTCCTGCCAGGCGAGATCGACAGCCGCGACCCCGGCAGCGGCGAGGGCGTGGGCAGTGCGGTCATCGCAGTGTCGAGCACGGAGCACGTCGACGACGGCAGACTGGTCGCTGCCCCGCTGGGAGGCCAGGTACCCCTTGAGCGCGGGCACGTCGCTGATCATGCGAATGCGCGCTCGCAACAGGTCTCCGCGCGTCTCGGCCGTGCTGACCATCGACTCCGTGGCCGTGCGCATGATTGCCCACACGGTCGTTCCGGGCGCGGCCGCGTCGGCGGCCTCGGCGACGCTCTGAGCGAAGGAGCCGGCGCGCGTGGCGGCGAGGCGTGCGGCGGATACCACCGCGTCCTCCTTCGAGGCGAAGTATCGGAAGAAGGTGGCGCGAGAGACGCCGATGCCGCGTGCGATCTCCGCTGCCGTCACCTCGTCGAAGCCGTGCTCGACGCAGAAGGTGGCAGCGGCATCCGCAAGCTCTCCACGCAGGATCTCACGACTGCGGTCGCGCACACCGTTCGACATGAACCGAAGTCTACATCGTGATACGGTCTCCGCATAATGAGACGCCGTCTCACTCCGCGGAGACTACGAGCAATGAACGGAAGAACCACCGATGACCTCCACCCAGGCCCAGGGCATCCCCCTGGCCTCCGCCGATGACCGCGGCGCGCGCAGATCCGGACGCGCACGCACGACTCGACACGGTTCGGGGGTGACCCTCGCCGTGCTTGCCTTCGCGGGTCTCGGGGCGTCGTTCATGCAAACCATCCTCATACCGATCCAGGGCGAGCTCCCGAAGCTACTGAACACCACCAGCGACAACACGGCATGGGCGATCACAGCGACCTTGGTGGCCGCCGCTGTCTGCACCCCCGTCGCCGGCCGGCTCGGCGACATGTTCGGCAAGCGCCGTATCGTCATGGCACTCCTGCTGCTGCAGGCCGTCGGCGCGATCCTCGCTGCGCTCTCGAACGATGTGGCGACCCTGATCGTCGCGCGGGCCCTGCAGGGGGCGGTAGCCGGCGTCATCCCGCTGGGCATCTCGATCCTTCGCGATGTGCTGCCGCCGCAGCGGCTCGGCTCAGGCATCGCCCTCGTCAGCGCGACCCTCGGCGTCGGCGGCGCGCTCGGCCTGCCGCTCAGCGCGGTCGTGGCCGAGAACCTCGACTGGCACGCGCTGTTCTGGGCGGCAGCCGGAATCGCCGTGCTCGCTTTCATCGCCTGCGCGGTGTTCGTACCCTCGAGCGCACAGCGCTCGCCCGGGCATATCGACATCGTCGGCATCGCCGGACTCACACTCGGACTCGTCGGCGTGCTCATCGCCGTCTCGCGCGGTGGCAATTGGGGCTGGGGAGACGCACGAACCCTGGCCCTGCTGATCGGCGGCACAGTCGTGCTGCTGATCTGGGGCCCGATCGAGCTGCACGTGAAGGACCCGCTCGTCGATCTGCGAGTCAGCGCACGCGGGCCGGTGCTGCTCACCAACCTCGCCTCGGTGGCGATGGGCTTCGCGCTCTTCGCCTCGAACGTGGTGCTTCCGCAGCTGCTCACGCTGCCGCGGGCGAGTGGAATCGGCCTCGGCCGCACGCTCACGATCGCGGCGCTCATCGTCGCCCCCTCAGGCCTGGCGATGATGGTCGTATCGCCCGTCGCAGGCAAGGTCCAGCACCGCTGGGGTGCGAAGCAGCTGCTCATCATCGGTGCCGTGATCCTCGCCTTCGCCTACGGATTGGCGCTGCTCTTCCACGCGGAGGTATGGCACATCCTCGTCGTCAGCGTCGTACTCGGCGTAGGCGTCGGCTTCGGCTACGCGGCCATGCCGGCACTCATCATGCAAGCCGTACCGGCACACGCGACCGGGGCCGCGAACGGGCTCAACGCACTCATGCGCTCACTCGGAACAACGATCGCCGCAGCCGTCACCGGCGCGATCCTCGCTCAGTCCGTCACGACAGTCGGCGGCGTGACAGGGCCGAGCGAGAGCGGCTTCCTCCTCACCCTCGCGCTCGCATTTGCCGCCGCGATAGTCAGCATCATCATCGCGGCGTTCATCCCGAGCACGCGAACCGGTGAGGATGCGATCGAGCGCTCTTGATCGGACAAGCTCGCAGCAACACCTCCAACATGATCGAACGTGGCAAAGACTCGTGCCCCCGACTGATCGGGCTCCTGTCCGACGTCGACCCCGAGGCTGTGAATTCCAGAGCCATCTGATCGTCTCGGCTGACTCTGGAGCACTGCTCGGTTTCCTTCACGCAGTCGGTGTCAGTGTGCGGATTCAGGACCGGGTCGCTCATCGAGAGATGTGAGTGCCGCGCCGCTCGCGGATTCAGCGCGTGCGAGACGCCACCCGAAAACCGGGATACTCGGCAGGCTCGTCGCAGATCCAGCACACGACCGCCCGACGTTGCAGAGGGCTTCTCGGGCGATGCGGCGACTCTCCTCCACGTTGTGTGCAACAAGTCCGCTCAATGGACTGCCGCCGAAGGCAGTGACATGCTTGTCCGCTGTGTAGACCAGGCTCGACACCGCAAGACTCGCCAAGTGCAGGGCGCGCGGAGTGTCCGTCAGGTTCGTGTAGGCGGGCTGATCCCGGCCCGGCCCACCGCGACATGCTCGAGCTCGACGATGTCATGTTGCCGTGCGCCGGTGATGGCCGCGGCCGTGGCACGGTATGCAACGGTGAGCTCGACGGCGAATTCGTCGGTCAGCCGCCTTTGGGCCGCCCCGTGGTGCCCGAGGTGTAGTTGATCGAGATCGTCGATCGCGTTGCTCAATGCTGGATCGAACCGCCGACCTCCACCGGTGGTACGTGACCGGTCGGCGGAAGAGTCCGGGCGAGCGTGAGGCCTATGTCGACGAGCGATGAGCGGCGCAAGCCGGTGACCTCGGGGATCGGCGTCCAGACCGATTCGGCGGTCTCGCCGTCGGGTTCCGGTCGCAGTTCACCGCCGACGATGCGGACGCTGTAGAAAACTCCCACGTTCTGGTGCTCTGTTCCGGCGCGGGCGACGGCCGCGGGGATAACTCTCGAATCGACGCCGAGTAGACGTTCGACGATGCCGTGGCAGCCGGTTTCTTCGGTGAGTTCCCTGGTCACGGCCTCGAATGGGTCCTCGCAATGCTCCACTCTGCCACCGGGAAGAGTCCAGGTGGACTCCCTGTTCCGGGGGCTATGGCAGGCCAGGAGCACCCGTCCATCGGTGATGCACACGGCGTAGGCGGCCAGCCGGAAACTCATATCCGGAATCTACTATCGCGCACATCGGCTGTGAGCTGGGCTGGCGCCTTGCGATTACGGTTCCAGGCTTCCACTGCGGGGACGGGATCCGGAACAGCTCCGGTGCGGCGTGAGCCCGGCGCCGGGTGTGCGCATAGTTGGCCACAGTGCGGCAAAGACTATTGCGCAGCCACACGCCGAGGGCGAGGGGAGGATGATGCCGGTATCCGCAGCTCGACGTTCCGGGCCGGTTCGACGCCCGCGGGATGGTAACGGCGGCACCCCGGGATTGCCCGCCCGGGACCGTGAGCCGAGCGGTGAACAGGCCGGCCATCAGGATTTCGCGGGCGGTTTCCGGGGCACGCCCGGCGGGGGCCGCATGTCTTCGGCAATATATTGCCGAATCATCCAATTGCGAACACCCACTCGAGGCGAACCGAGACAGAATCGGCAATATCTTGCCGATCTGCTGATATTGGACTAGTTTCAAGGCATCATAAATACAAATCGGCAGTATTCTGCCGGTCCGGAGGGCTGGATGAACGAAGCGGAACGTATCGGCGGAGAGATTCGCGCTGCCCGCCGCCGATACCGGCTTACCCAGGAGCAACTGGCGGAGCTGGCGGGGACTTCGACGCGCACGGTCCGCGATATCGAGCACGGCACCGGAGCCACCAGCGTCGGGACGGTGGCCGAGGTCGCCGACGTTTTAGGCCTCACGCTGGGGGTCACCGAATGACGGACCTCGAGCGTCTCCGCACGATCCGTGCTGCGGATATCTACAAGTCCGGCAGACGGGCCGCACAGCTGACCAAGAGTGCGGAAGGGACTGTCGAGTTTCGCTACCTTCCTGAGTATTCGGCCGATTCCGCGCGGCCGATCGCCACCACACTGCCGGTGACCGACGACCCTGTTCGCACATTCGGGGGCAGTCTGCCCGCCTACTTCGCAGGGTTGCTACCTGAAGGACACCGGCTCTCGGTCCTACAGCGCGCGGTGAAAACCGGCCTCGACGACGAGCTCTCCTTGCTGCTCGCGGTGGGTACAGACGCACCGGGCGACGTACAGGTGACACCTCGAGGCGAACCTCTTGTGGAGGCTCCCGCACTCATCGACGGCGAGTCTGCGGCGGATCTGGACTTCGCTGCCCTGGTGGACAAGGTGGATCCACATGCGCTGCCCGGCGTCCAGGAAAAAGCCAGCGCGTCGATGATCAGCACACCTCTCGCAGCCGGTTTCGGGCGGTTCATCCTGAAACTGACGCAGCCCGGATTCCCCTACCTCATCGAGAACGAAGCGGCCCATCTCGTGGCGGCTCGGGCGCTCAAAGTACCGGTCGCGGCCGCTGAATTGATAGCCGACCGGACCGGCACGTCAGGACTGCTCGTACGACGGTTCGATCGTGTCGCACGCGATGGCGTATGGACTCGCCGGGCGTTCGAAGATGCCACGCAGGTATTGGGCGTCCCACCCTCCGAGAAGTACGCCGTAGACGCGATCGAGGTGGTCCGAGCGCTGGCCGGAGTGACGCACGCCCCGCGTGTGGCCGTCAGAAATCTCTACCTGCAGTTCCTGTTCGCTTGGCTGACCGGCAACGGGGATCTACACGGAAAGAATCTCGGCGTACTCGAGGATGAGGACGGGCGGTGGTCGGTCGCGCCGATCTACGATATTCCCTGCACACTCATCTATGACGATGACTCGATGGCCCTGCCTGTCGCCGGGCGAACCCGAAACCTGAAGGCCCGCGACTGGGCGGCATTCGCGGCCGAGATCGGATTGCCGGATCGCGGTGCCGCCTCGGCCCGCGCGGTAGCGCTCCGCGCGGCGGAAACTGTCGATTTCCATGGGCTCCCGTTTTCCGGTTCTCCCCGCCGGCGCGTGGAACGCGAATTACGGTTCCGGCGCAGCGAACTCCTGCGGCTATAGCCGATCGCAAGTGCTCATCGGGGGTCCGCTACCAGCGCAGTGGCCAAGTTGCCGAGTCGGCCGAAGGCGCGGGCAAAGGCGACATGGTCGGTGTAGTCGCGGGATTCGACGATGAGTCCATCGCGTACCCGCACCACGAAGAGGCACGGGATCGAAAAGGGGCGGCCGTGCGCGGAACCGGCGTAGCTGAATTCGTAGATGCCCACCTCCGGATCGGCGGTTTCGTGAACCTGCCCCACCGGTTCGAACCGTTCGACTCCTGTTGTCCGGGTCGGCTCCTCGGCGAAATGGCTGCGTAGCCGGGCACGGGAATGCAACGGTGTTTCGCCGAGTGGCGCGAAGGGGTGCCGGACGTCGGTCTCTCCGGCGTACAGGGTGCGGGCGCCACGAAATTGACACTGGTTTCGACGCTGGCCGGCCCCGGGAGGCTTCGGCGTAGCGCGGCCACCGCATCGAACCGGCTGAAGGTCGCGGTCGGCGAGGTCCTCCGGCAAGCACAGGAGGCTGCTCGGATCAGACCACTTTCGTAGCTGTCGGCCTGGAAAGGGCGCGAGAGTTGCACTCCAGGAACTGTTCTCACGGGCAATCCTCGGCAGCTCGAGCGGGTATCGTCCGTGACGATCTGCCGACCGCTACGGCATTCTCGGCAGCCGCCGACCATGTGTCGTTCGCGCTCGGGCGTCATTTCTGTGTCGGCGCGCTGCTGGCAAAAACGGAGATCGAGGTCGCTGTCGATGCACTACTCGACGCTATGCCGGACCTCGCCCTCGCCGACGGCCCGGTGCCGACCGAACGTGGTGTATTCACTCGCGGCCCGGCGTCTTTTCCGGTGACGTTCACTGTCCCGAACCGCCCGGCGGACTGTTGAGATCACGTACCAGGTGAGGCCGGTCCGCTCCCACCGCAGGGATGCGGGCGAGCCGAATGCCACTCGGTCACCTCCTGGTACCGCGCACCGATATCGAACAGGGCCGGCTCGTGGTGCGCTGCCGCGGTGAGTTGCGCACCGATCGGCATACCCGAGACGGGATGGAAGCCGGCCGGGAACGCGAGTGTCGGGCCCTCGTGTAGCGACCACGGATAACTGAACTGCCCCATCCGGCGCGACTGGACGATCACATCGGCCGCACCCCCGAGCGGCGGCACATCGATGGGCATCGCCGGGGTGAGCACGGCGTCGACCCGGTCGAACACCGCGCTGAGCCCCTGCCGGAACTCGTCACGCCGACGCAGCGCCGCGGCGCGTTCGGAGTCCGGGATCCCCACCCCCAGCGAAATACGCTCGAGTGTCGCGGCCTGGAACAGTTCGGGCGAGCGCCGGAGGCGAGCGCGATGCCGTTCGGCGAGATCGGAGTAGATCAGGGTGTAGACGACATCCTGAGCGGACCGGGCACCCGGAATATCGATCGGGACCACCTCGTAACCGAGAGTTTCGAACACTCCCGCGGCGGTGCGCACCGCGGCGGCGACGGCCGGGTCGACATCCTCGGTGATGAAGAGTGCGGGCACACCGATCCGCTGCGCAGCCGGCACATCCGGCGGGGTTTCGCCCCGGAGCACCGCGAATATCCGGGCGATATCGCTGACCGAGCGGGCCATAGGGCCGACGGTGTCGAACAACTCGCTGACCGGATAGACACCGGCGCCGGACACCTCCCCTACGGTCGGGCGCAGACCGGTGACCCCGCAGGCCGAGGCGGGTAATCGGATCGAACCGCCGGTATCGGTGCCGAGCGCGGCATCCACCAGGCCGGCGGCAACCGCCGCACCGGAGCCGCCGCTCGAGCCGCCGGGAACCCGGCGCGGGTCCCATGGGTTGCGGGTCGGACCGGCCGCGGAGTTCTGGGAGGTCACGCCGACCGCGAACTCGGCCATATTCAGTTTCGCGGTCACCTGGGCGCCCGCGTCGAGCAGCCTACGCACGACCTCCGCGTGTTCGGTGGCCACCCGGTCGGCGAAAAAAGCCGACGCGCAGGTGCTGGGGACGCCCGCGACGTCGATATTGTCCTTGACCCCGATCCGCAGCCCACGCAGCGGACCGTCACCCGCGCCGCGAGCAGGCGGGTCGATCCAGGTGATAACGCTGCCGAACGTCTGCGCACCGACCGGCGGGGCCGGGCCGCGGTTGTCCGCGGCCCGGCCCCCGGTCTCATTCAGGACCTGCTCCCGGCGCGCAGTGCGGCGGTCGCCGTCTCGTCAAAGGTCCAGTCGGCGGTGTTCACGACGACCCCGTAATCGCGGCGGGCGTCCTCCGCGGTGAGGTATTCGTCCCAGACATCGCTGAGCACCTGGAACGGGTCGCGGGCGAACGGATCGCCGAATCCGCCGCCGGAGGGCAGTTTGATCTCGAGCGTCTCACCGGCCCGGATGGTTTCCTGCGTGACCTTGGAGAACAGCAGCTCCTCCCGATCGGTGCCGGCATTGCGGGTGAACGAACCGGCGACCCCGTCACGGCCGCCGAGCGCGCCCGCGGGCGGATCGGAGCGGTTGTCGGCCTCGGAGCCGAGGAAGGTGTCGGTTTCCATCAGCCATTTCCGCACGCTGCCGATACCGCCGCGCCATCGGCCGGGTGCCGGCGGTTCGTCGCGCAGCTCGTACCGAAGTGCCCGCATGGCGTGGTTGAGTTCGAGTTCTTCGATGGGGTTGTTGCGGGTGTTGGCCATCAACGCGTCGACGGCGTCCATACCGTCCTTGCCGTTGCGGCCGCCGTAGGAGCCCTCGTTGATTTCGATGTAGACCCAATAGGATTCGCCGTCGGCGGCCAGACCGGAGTAGGCGATCGCGCACAGCGCCGCCGACGAACCCGCGACCGCGTGCTCGGGAAGCACCGGCGCCAATGCCAGGTTGATCGAGTCGAGAACCCGGTTCACCTGGGAGAATCGCGCGAAACAGGAGGCCGGGAAATCCGGGTTGAAGAGGGTGCCCTCGGGGGCGTAGGCCTTCACCGGACGGAAGCAGCCGTCGTTCTGCGGGACGAAATCCTCGACGACGTCCTCGTCGAGCAGGATGGTGCGGATCGCCGAGACCGCCACCGGCAGCACCGATCCCTCGAACGGCACGTTGAACGCTGTGGGCACCTGATCGTTGGATCCGGTGAGATCGATGAGGATGTCCTCGCCCTCGACCTGCACCCGCACCGCCACTTTCAGTGGCACCCCGCGGTTTTTGCCGTCGTCGTCGAGATAGCCGATGGGTGCCTCGTAGCTGCCGTCCGGGATCTCCCGGATCCGGCTGCGCAGCATGTTCTCCGAATAGTCCATCCACCGTTCGGCGGCGCTCATCACGGTATCGAGGCCGTACTTCCCGAGCAGTTCGAGGAAACGTTTCTCCCCGATCCGCGAGCATGCGATGAGTGCCTCGAGGTCGCCGCGGTTCTGTTCGGGTGTGCGGACGTTGTCGAGGATGTGCTGGATCAGGTAGTCGTTGCGCACCCCGGCCTCGTAGATCTTCATCGAGTCCATGAGCTTGCCTTCGGCCCAGACGTCCACGACATCCATGCACAGGCCGGGGAAGTTGCCGCCGACATCGGAGACGTGCCCGGTGCAGCCGGCAAAACCGATATGCTCGCCCTCCCAGAAGATCGGGATGATCACGCCGTAATCGGGCGAATGCGCGGCACCGTGGTACGGATGGTTGTGCAGGATGACGTCGCCGGGCCGGTAGGTGCCCGCCAACCGGCGGTTGACACCGCGGATATAAGCCGGGATCGAGCCGCAGTGCATCGGCGTCGAATCCGATTCACACAGTTCTCGGCCGTTGATATCGAAGATTCCCGCACCCAGATCCTCGGATTCGCGGATCAGGCTGGAATACGCCATCCGGTAGAGGACCTGGGCCATCTCCTTGGCCATCGACTGCAGGGCGCCGCCGATGACCCGCAGGGTGATCGGGTCGACCTCGACATCGTTCCAGGTTCGGGTGGATTCGCCGGCGAGGGATACTCCGGTCGTGGGCATCAGCGCCTTGCTCATGCGGGCTTCCTCTCGATGATGATGTGGCCGACGGCGTCGACCGTGGCGCGCTGGCCCATGCCGATGATGGTGGTGGAGTCGAACTGCTCGACGATCGCGGGACCGTCGAACGTGTTCCCTGCCAGCAGCAGCGCCCGGTCGTAGACCGGGGTGTCGACCCATTCGGGTTCGGCCGTATCGTTCTGCCAGAACAGTGCCGGTGTGGTGGTCTTGATCGCGGCTGCGGCGTCGGCGGTGCCCTTCTCGATCTCGGCGATCCGCACATGCGGTACCGCGCCGACACCGGTGACGCGGACGTTGACCAGTTGCACCGGTTTGTCGTCGAAGCGCTGGGAGTAGGTCCGGCCGTGGGCGCGGTGGAACTCGTCGGCGACGGTTTTCACCCAGACATCGTCGATATCGCCGTCCGGCGCGGGCACCCGCAGCTCGTAGCCCTGACCGACGTAGCGGCAGTCGGCGCTGCGTTCGAGCGTGATGTTCTCGGCAGCGACGCCGTCGGCTTCGAGCCGGCCCACCGCCTCATGCGACAACCGCGCCATCTGCTCGGTGAGCAGGGCCATATCGGGATCGGCGGAGGAGGTCCACACCGTGGTGGGCACCTCGTACCTGATATCGGTGGTGAGCAGCCCGACCGCGGAGGTGATGCCGGGATGGCCGGGCACGATAACTCGCGGGATACCGAGCTGATCGGCGATCTGCCAGGCGAACAGCGGGCCGGCACCGCCCTCGGCGATCAGCGAGAACTCACGGGGGTCGTAGCCTTTGCGCACCGAGTGCAGGCTGATCGCCTCGGTCATCGAATGGGCGAGGATTTTGAAGATACCCATCGCGGCAGCATCCAGTGAAGTGCCCAGTTTCTCGGCGACGTGGGTCTGGATTGCGGTACGGGCCAGCTCCGGCCGGACCTCCATCGTCCCGGACAGGAAACTGTTCGCACGCAGCCAGCCCATCGTCACCATCGCATCGGTGGAGGTCGGTTCGGTGCCGCCGCGGGCGTAGCAGGCCGGGCCCGGTACGGCGCCGGCGCTGCGCGGCCCGACCCGGAACATGCCGCCCTCGTCGACCACCGCGATGGAGCCGCCACCGGCGCCGATGGTGTCCACCTCGGCCATCGGCACCATCGCGTGGTAGTCGCCGATCCGGGTATCGAGCAGATGTTTCATCCGCAGGGCGCCGTCGGGTGCCACGCCGATATCGGCGGAAGTGCCACCCACGTCCAGCGTGATCACGCTCGGGAAGCCGGAGGCCTTGCCGATGGCGCAGCCGCCGAGCAGACCGGCCACGACGCCACTGGTCAGCAGGGAGACCGGGGTTTCGCTCGCGCTGCGGGAGGTGATCAGGCCGCCGGCGGAGGTCATCAGATGAACATCGTCGCCGACCTGCTCCGCGGCGGCCTTCGCCGCGAGGTTCTCGATATAACCGGAGGTCTTGGGACCGATGAAGGCGTTCAGCGCCGCCGTGGAGAACCGTTCGTACTCGCGGTATTGCGGAGCGACTTCGCTGGACAGCGAAACGAACACCTGCGGGTATTCCTCGCCGATGATCTCCTTGACCCGGATCTCGTGCGCCGGGTTGCGGTAGGAGTGCAGGAAGGCGACGGCGATGGCGTCGACTCCCCGTTCGCGCAGCAGCCGGACCTGTGCGCGCACGGCATCCTCGTCCAGCGGGACGAGCACGTTGCCCGCCGCGTCGATACGTTCGGCCACGACCCGGCGGTTGCGGCGCGGTACCAGCTGCCACTTCTGCCACGGCAGGTCCTGGTAGTTGGAGTAGTTGAGCGGACGTTTCTTCCGGGCGATATGCAGCAGATCGCGGAAACCCTCGGTGGTGATCATGCCGACATCGCAGCCGTTGTGTTCGAGCACGATATTGGTCGCGACCGTGGTGCCGTGGAAGAACATCGCTATGTCGGCGGGGTCGATTCCGGCGCGTTCGGCGAGCACCCCGATACCGTCCATGGTGCCGATCGACGGGTCGTGGTTGGTCGACGGAGTCTTGTGGACCACCACCGTGCCGTCGTCGTCCCACAGCACGAGGTCGGTGAACGTGCCGCCGACGTCGACTCCGATTCTTTTCATCAAGATTCCATTCTTCCGGCGCCCACGAGGGAGCGGATGGGGACGGCCGACTGTGGGTGCCGTCCGCGAAGGCGGGGACCACCGCGCGAGGTGTTGGGAGCCATCGTGCTTCAGCGAGCCAGAGAATGCAATACCTCAGATGTTTTCGAGGTAAATTCGGGGTAACCTCCGAGAACTGCCACCAACTGCAGGCAATCGATGGCTTAATTAGCGGATGTTTTCTGCAATACGGTCGATAGCGGCCACACGGTAGGACCGGACGCGAACGCTAGGCTCGGGCGCGTCGACAGCCGATCGAAACAGAAGGGCCGATTCCGGTGAGCGAATCGACGACACATGCGCCGTCCGTCAGATCCACACCCGCGTACGCGGCACTGGCCGAGCAGCTCCGCAATCGCATCCTCTCGGGAGAACTCCCGCAGGGCGCCCGCCTGCCCAGCGACGCCGAACTCACCGCCGAGTTCGGCGTCGGGCGCAGCACGATTCGCGAAGCACTGCGGTCGCTGTCGAGCCAGAACCTGATCACCACCACCCGCGGCGTCACCGGCGGTAGCTTCGTGGCCGCCCCGAGCGTCGGCCACATCAGCGCGAGCCTCGAAACCGGCGTCGCACTGATGGCCGCCGCCGAAGCCGTCACCGTGGACCAGCTCATGGAGGTCCGCAATCTCATGGAGGTGCCCGCGGCGGGTATCGCCGCGTTCCGGCGCACCGAGGAACAGCTCGCCGAACTCCGCGAGGCGATATTCGATCCCGACGGCGTACAGGGTCCGGCGACCTTCGCCAAGAACCAGCAGTTCCATCTCGTCCTGCTGCGGGCGACCGGCAACCCACTGCTGGAGCTGATCACCGCGCCGGTGTTCCGGGTGTTGTCCACCAGGTTCGGGCGCGACGATGCACCCGGCGGCTTCTGGCAGTGTGTCGACCACGATCATCGCGCGATCCTGGAGGTTGTGACCGCGGGCGATTCGATGGCCGCCATCGATCTCATGCGCAGACATCTCGACCACCTGGGTGATTCCTACCGGCAGATGGACCGGCTGCGCACCGAATAACCGCGGGCGCCAAGCCTTCACCATCTGCTCTTCAACGCAGAATCTCCCCCGCACGCCCGCACGTATGCGGAAACCCGGGCTGTGCTCATGACTCTCGAGACCGCCGAGCCGGGGGCGCACACGATACGGCCCGGTTCCTGATCGGCGAAGCCGTCACCCGGCAGGCCGGCTCGTGGAACGCGCCGAAACTCCGGCCACGGGAGAGCGTCCGGATCGATAACCCCGGGATGCGCCTGCCAGGACCGTCCGACGACGGCGGACTGCCGAACCGATTCAAGCTTCCGCGGCCGGCACCTGTCGTTTCACCCGCCGGGCGTATCGGACGATCAATTCCCCGCTCGCCTCGATCGCGGCGCGGGTGCGCTCCGGGCGTACCAGCCAGGTCCGCATCGGGAACGCCGGCTCCACCAATTCGACCCACGGCCAGCCCGGTAGCAACCGGTGTGCGCTGGCCTCGCTGAGCAGCACCGCGTGTGAGCCGGTGGCGTCCGCGCAGGCCAGGGCATTTTCGACGAAGGACGCGAACTGCCAGATCGGTGCGATACCGGCCTCGTAGGCGACCGAGATCAGCCGGTCGTGTTCGGCGGGAATCTGTTCGCGGGCGTGGGCGAGGACGCGAAGATCGTCGAGCTCGACCAGCGGGCAGGTGACCCGTTCGGCGAGTGGGTGGTTCGGACGGACCGCGAGACCGAACGGCTTCTCGAACAGCGTGGCCGAGTGCAGGTTCGACGGCGGATGCTGGTGGACGATTCCGATATCGAGGCGGCCTTCCTGCACCGAGCGCAGTTGGACACTGCTGTTCGCATCGGTGAAATCGATACGGATATCAGGGGTTTCGTCGCGGAAGGCGTGGATGAGCCCGGTGAGCCAGTCGGCCGGGAGGCCCGGCGGCAGGCCGATGGAGATCAGTTCGCGGGCGGCCGAGGCGGAGCGCGCCACGTCACGGGCGGTGGCGGCCAACCCCAGTAGCTGGGCCGCGTGCTGGTAGAGGGCGGTGCCGGCAGGGGTCGGCTCCACTCCGCGCGGGATGCGTTCGAGCAGGTCGATTCCGCATTCGCGTTCGAGTTCTTTGATCTGCCGGGTGAGTGCCGGCTGCGACATCACGAGGCGCTGCGCCGCGCGGGAAATCGAGCGTTCTTCGACGACCGCCACGAAGTATCTGAGGTGCCGTAATTCCACCGGCCCAGCTTGCCATACCTACCAGGTATGCCCGGTCGCCGAAATGGGCATTGGACGCGAGGCAAAGGTATCCCTCAAGGTGTGACTCAGTCCACAGCTGTTCCCCGGCCGGCCGCCGGGAAGGGATAGGAGCCCAACGGTGACGCTCACAGAGCATGTCGATGTCGTAGTTGTCGGAGGTGGCGCCGGCGGAATCGCGGCGGCGGTCGGTGCCGCACGCAGCGGGGCGCGGGTGCGGTTGATCGAGCGGTACCCGTTCCTGGGCGGTGCGGCGACGAACAGTTCGGTGCTCACCTTCTGCGGTTTCTTCGACCAGACCCACGAGACCGTTGTCGCCGGGGTGGGCGGAGAGGTCTTGGACCGGTTGCGTGCTCGCGGGGTGTACGCGGAGAAGGTCATGGACTGGACCGGTAACCGGATCGTGCTGCTGGACGCCGAGACCACGAAGATCGTCTGCGACGAGATCGTCACCGATGCGGGGGTGCAGACCCGGCTGCATTCCACCCTGATCGGCGCGACGCGGCGCGACGGTGCGATCACCGAGGTCGAGATCGCCCACCGGGGCGGCAGCGAACGTCTCACGGCCGACGCCTTCATCGACGCCAGCGGCGACGGTGCGCTACTGGCGCTCGCCGGGGCGGCGGTACGCACAGTGGACCTTGCCGACCGGCAGACGAACACGCTCGCCTGCCGCTTCGGCGGCGTCGCCGAGGAGGCCGACCTCTCGACCGGCGGTATGCGCACCGCGGTGGCCGCCTACAACGAGGAAACGGGTGCCGACCTGCCCCGCGACCACGGGATCGCCGTCCGGCTGCCGGTCACCGGTGAGGTGATGGCGCTCCTGGTCGACGAACACTTCGACACCCTCGACGCGCAGCAGATCAGCACCGCGGAAGCCAGTGCCCGCGCGCAGTCCTGGCGCTATCTCGATGCCATGCGCAAGGGCATGGCCGGATGGCAGCAGGCCTACCTGGTCACGTCCGGCCCGCAGATCGGCATCCGGGAGAGCCGGCGATTGGTCGGCAAAACCATGATCACTGCCGGCGATGTGCGGGGGGCCCGCAAACGTCCCGGCGAATCCATCGGACGCTGCGGCTGGCCGATCGAGGATCACGCCGGTCCCGGGGTGACCCACTACGAGGAGATCGATGGCGGGCGCTGGTACGACGTCCCCTACGATGCCATCCGGTGCGCCGACACCGGCAATGTGTGGGGTGTCGGCCGGTTGACCAGCTCGGACGACGAGGCGTTCGCCTCGGTACGGGTGATGGGCACCGCCTTCGCCACCGGACACGCCGCGGGTATCGCCGCGGCGCAGTACAGCGAGGGCCGGTGCCACGATCTGCCCGGTATCCGCCGCGCCCTGATCGCGCAGGGGGCGATCGTATGAGCCGGCCGTACGCGACACCCCAGTATGCACAGCCGTCGTCCCGCGGATCGGAGTACACCGCATGAGCAAGTCAGGCCCGGAGACGGCAGCACAGCGTGATCACGCCGGCCCGCGGATGAGCGTCCGGCACTCCTCCGCCTACCGGTGGGTCGTGCTCACCATGTGCTGGGCGGCCTTCACCATGACCTCGGTCGACCGGTCGACCTGGGGGCCGGCCTCGGCGTCGGTCAGCGATTCTCTCGCCGTGCCGATCGCCGCGATCGGCATCTTCGCGACCTGCTACTACATCGGTTACGTCGCCTCCAACGCCTTCGGTGGCTTCCTCACCGACTGGCTGGGTGGGCGGATGATCCTGTCGCTCACCGGACTGGTCGCGGGATCGTTCATGATCGTTTTCGGCACCATCGAATCGATCACCGCGGGGTTGATCGTGCAGGGCATCGTGGGATTGTTCGCGGGCGCCGACTACGCGGGCGGGCTCAAACTCATCGCGACCTGGTTCTCGCCCGCGCAGCGCGGGTTCGCGATGGGTGTTTTCATGACCGCGACCTCGCTCGGCACCGTCATCGCCAACGCCGTGGTCCCCCGGTTGATCGAAGCCTCGGGTTGGCGCGAGTCGTATCACGTGTTCGGTATCGTCACCGTCATCATCAGCGTCCTGTGTTTCGTGCTGCTCCGCGATCGGCCGCGAGGAGTCACCGAGCAGGAGAGGCCGCAGAAGTCCCGCACCAGTGCGCTACCGAACCTGCGGCCACTGCTGCGCAACCGCGACCTGCTCCTGCTCGCCGTCACGGGATTCGGCGGACTGTGGGGCACCTACGGTTTCGTGACCTGGTCGAATACCCTCATGGTCAAGGCCAACGGTATCGATCCCGTCGACGCCGGGACGGTACTGGTGATCTTCGCCGGGGTGGCCGTGGTCGCGAAACCGATGGTCGGATGGGTCACCGACCAACTCCGCCTGGGCCAGAAACTGCCGATCATCGTAATCCTGGTCGTCTTCGGCGCAACGCTGCTCACCTTCGGATCGCTGTCGAGCCTGACCCAGTTCCTCTGGTGCGCACCCCTGCTGGGGCTGGGCGCCTACGCCTACTCACCGCTCACCGCCGCGCTGACCCCGGCCCTGGCCGGACGCGACCTGGTCGGCTCTGCGGCGGGTGGAGTCAACGCGATCTGGCAGCTCGGCAGTGTCGTGGTACCCGCGGTGGTCGGTTTCGTCTTCCACGCCACCGGTTCGTTCTACGCGGCGTTCATCGTGCTGGCGATCGGCCCGTTCGCCGGTGCGGCCACCTGTTATTTCATCCGATCCGACAGACCCCGCGCGAGCGGAACCTCCGGGCACACCGACCGCCCGGATCCCGCCGATCACACGGTCACCGTGTAGCCGATAAGGATCGGCCTCGCTGCCGGTTCGGTCCGGCAGCGAGGCCGATCCGCAGGGTCTGCGGGGCGATATGAACCGGCCGCGACCGCACCGCGATATCACCGCCGCCGAGACGCGCGAGCCGTCGATGCCGCGGATCGGGTGTCGTACAGTTCGGCGTTCACCGGGGACGACACTATCGACCTCCGGCGACCCGATCGCCGGTTCCTGCGTCGAGGCCGCCGGGTGGCCGGCGTCGGCACGGCAGGTACGGGATGCCCCGTACCTGCCGCCTATCCGTGCTCGACGTGTCGCCGCTCGGCCGCACGGGTCCGGCGCGGGAGGCTGACCAGCACGACCACCGCCATCACCAGCAGGACGGCCGCCCCGGCCGTCGTCGCCACGTGCATACCGCTGACGAACGATTCCCGTGCCGCGTGCACCAGGGCCGGGTCGTCCTCGGCGACATGGATGGTCTCGCCGATGGTCGCGGCGAAATCACCGCCGGACCGGAAGATCACCGCCGCCAGCGATCCCAGCAATGCCAGTCCGAGGGCGTTGCCGAGTTCGAAACTGGTTTCCGAGATACCCACCGCGGAACCGGCCCGCTCCGGTGGCACCGACGAGACGGCCACTTCCGATACCAGCGTGAACACGATCCCGTAGCCGACACCGGCGATCGCCGACCCGGCCACATACCAGCCGACTCCGCCGTCCACGCCGATACCGAACAGCATCAGATTGCCGATCGCGGCCGCCGCGAGCGCCCCCGCGAATGCGGCCCGCCCGCCCAGCCATTGCGCGACCCGCGATCCCGTCATCGAGAACACGAACACCGTCACCGCCATCGGGATACCGAGCAGCGCGGCGGCCAGGGGGTCACGGCCGGTGACCGATTGCAGATAGACGCTGGCCAGGTAGCTCAGCCCCGCCAGCGACATCATTCCGGCCAGGCTGGAGCCGATCGCGACCGCGAACGGCCCGTTACCGAACAGTCGCAGATCCAGCAGCGGTTCGCTGATCCGCCGCTGCCGGCATACGAAGAGGGTCAGCAGTGCGCCGCCGACCACTGCCGACACCAGCGCCACCGAGTCGGGACCGAATTCGGCGGCGTGCTTCACCGCGTACACCACCGGCAGGATGCCGCCGATCGACAATGCCACGCTGGGCAGGTCCAGTGGGCCCAATGCGGTGGCCCGGTGTTCGGGCAGCAGAATCCGTCCGAAGAACAGCAGCACCAGCAGCACCGGAACGTTGATCAGAAATACCGAGCCCCACCAGAAGTGGTGCAACAGCACCCCGCCGATGATCGGGCCGACCGCCGAACCACCCGCGAAGAACGCCGTCCACACGCCGATCGCGGTCGCGCGTTGCCGGGCGTCCGGGAACAGGGTGGTGATCAGCGACAGACTGGACGGCAGCAGGGTGGCCCCGCCGATGCCCATCAGGGCCCGCGCCGCGATCAGAACCTCGGCGCTCGGTGCGAACGCCGCGACTACCGACGCGATCCCGAACATCATCGCACCCGCCAGCAGGATGCGCCGCCGGCCGATCCGGTCGCCCAGGTTGCCCATGGTGATGAGCAGCCCGGCGATGAGGAATCCGTAGATATCGAGGATCCACAGCTGCTGTGCGGCCGACGGGTCCAGGTCGACGGTGAGTGTCGGCAGGGTCAGGAACAGCACCGACATATCCATCGACACCAGCAGGACCGGCAGCACCAGGACGGCCAGACCGAGCCAGGCGCGCCGCGAGCCGCCCGCCTCCGGCGCGGCGTGCACTGCCTCCACATTCGTCATCAACCATTCCCTTTCCCTGACGCGTACGGCGTACGCATGAGCCGGGGTACAGTGTACGCATGCCAGACCCGCTGCCGAACCCAGGTGTCCGATGACCGAACCGAAACTCACCAGGGCCGCCATCATCGATACCGCCATCTCGCTCGCCGACACCGACGGGCTCGACGCGCTGTCCATGCGGCGTATCGCCGATCGGATGGGAGTGGGCGCGATGTCGCTGTACCGGCATATCGCGAACAAGGATGTGCTGATCGCCGCCATGGCCGACGAAGTGGCGGGCCGCTACCCCTACCCGGCTGTCGAGGGCAAGAACTGGACCTGGCGAGACCGGGTCCGGATCGCCGGCGAGATCGACTGGGACCTGTACCAGCGTCATCCGTGGGTGTTACTGGCCTTCGCCACCCCCCGCTACGGTTTCGGGCCCAGCAGCCTCGCATGCCTGGCCTGGCTCGTCGAGGGGTTCCGCGAACTCGGGGTCACGACCCACGAGGCCACCGAGATGTCGTTCGCGGTCTGGAACTACATCTCCGGCGCCACCCTCCCCCACATCAGTTCGTCCCTGCTGACCCGCAAGGGTGGCGACAGCGCGGACGAGAACGGACTGCGGACACTATTGGCCGGCTACCCGGTTCACCCGACCCCGGCCGCACTGTCGGAACTGCACGGCACCGGCGACCAATTCGCCCAGCTGGACCTGCTGCACCTCGGCCTGACCGCTCTGTGCGACGGTTTCGCCCTCCGCGCCGGTCGAGCCGCCCCGGCAGCCTCCTCGACTAGCACAACGGGGCAGCCGATCCAGCGACGGTGACGGCCGAAGCCTTCGAGTCGGCAGCCTCCCTCGATTCGCGCCCGCGGCGGCTGCTCGATAGCTACTCGGATTCTGCACGAATACTGCCCGGGACCGACGCGCCGGGATAACAGCAAAGATGCAGATAGGACGTATTTTGCTGTCGCACAAGCTATTCTGCGGCAATCGGCCAACTGCTCACTTTTGTGGACGGACCTCGATCACCGATGCACACTCTATATAACGACGACGTTCGGCACCGATAGCCGAACTCGGGGGTGAGGCAACAGATATGACGCGTCGACCAGCAGACCGGCCACAGTTCATCGGCGGAGTTCCACTCACCACAACAGGTGAGGCCAGACTCCGGTCTGCGCGACTGGATGACCTGCCGATCCTGTCGGGAATGGAAAAGGTCCAGTTCACCGACTTGGCCTATCCGTTCTTCATCCTGCGTCAGCTGTTCGAACTGCACAGATCACACTGGGTCGTCGCCGAGGAGAGAGGCGTAATTCTCGGGTACGCGGTGGTCGGAGTCGACGGGCAGGGCTGCGCCTGGGTGCTGAGTATGGCTGTTACCGAACAGGCCCGCCGCAACGGCATCGCAACCCGGTTGCTGGAACACGTATTCGATCGCTGTCGTGACGCGCAGGTATACCGCGTCCGCCTCACGGTGCGTCAGGAGAACACCGCCGCGGTCAAACTGTACGAAAAGACGGGGTTCCGGCAGATCGAGCGCGACGAGAACTATTTCGGGACCGACGAGCCACGCGATGTGCTCGAACTCCGGTTCGAGCCGGCCCCGCGACGCTGGGACCATTCCGCTGCCGACGGCCCCCAATGGGTCAAACGGCCACGCGGCCAGCAGTTCTGACTCAGCTACTCGTTCGAGGGGACCCCTATGCCGGACAACTCTGCCGACCAGACCCCACCCGCGGTCCGGTCCATGATCGATCTGATCGGTCGTCAATCCGCTCACTACGCGCTGCGTCTGGAGGAGCTGGGAACCGTCCAGGACAACGGCAAACCACTCACCGAACGGAATCTGCTCGCCAACTTCCATCAGCGGGTCGAACAGGTCGTCGTCGAGTACGAGAAATCCAATGTCCCCCTGCGCGGTGACGCCCTCGTCTTCGAGCAGGTGCACCGGCCGAACCCGGAAGACCCCGATATCCTGCACGGTCCGGCCGCGAGCATTCGGAAACTGCTCGCACTGGAGGTGGAGTTCCGTGGACCGCGCCGGCTCAGCGGGACACAGAACATGTATCTCGCCGAACTGTACGAAGTGCTCGGCGGCGTATTGAAGAAGAGCGGCTTACCCGCGCACGCCGCACTCGCCTACAAACGCGCCACCTACTGTTTCGATGTCGCCGAAGATGTCACGGCCCAGGACCGCTGCCGTCTGGCACGCGCCCGGGCCAAGCGGCAGGCGACCATGCCGCGCTGGCGGCGCATCCCGGGCTACCTCTCGGATATGTTGTGCGGGTACGGGTTCAAACCTTTTCAGCTGCTCGCCTGGATCGCGGTACAACTGGTCGTGTTCACCGTTGTGTACTGGATATTGGAGGGCACGGAACTGAAAGGGGCCTCGCTGGCCGATGCGGCCAGGATATGTTTCACCAATTATCTCAATCCGGTGGGCGTCGACGGCCTCAACGCCCCCGCTCAGGTTCTCTTGCTGGTCGAATCCTGGACCGGGATCATCTTCCTGTCGGTACTGTTCGCTCTGCTGGTGCGCCGCTGGTTCCGGTTCTGAGGTCACAGGGTGTTCTCGTGCATGGCCCTCCATGTCGAGACCAGCAGCCGGTTGCGCATATGCCCGACCGTCCGAAGCCATTGCGCGGCGAGGTCGGGTTCCTCGGCCAGTTGAGCCCACAGGTCCCGCAGGCCCGCCGGTGTATGGGCGCCGGGAGCCCATAGGTGCGCGAGATGTTCCAGCACCGGAGCGAGAATATCCACGGATTCGTTCGTGCCCGGACCTGCCAGGTCGGCGCGCTCGACAGCGTCGGAGGCAACGGTCAGCAGCCAATCGTGGGCAGCGAGATCCTCACAGAAGCGTTGCACAGCATCGAGTTCCGACTCCGTGGGCACAACGATCAGCGCCGTCCTCGTCATATCGTCGTGTACTCGGAACGCCACCTGTGGCCGCGTGAGATCGCCCACCCGGGCCGCCCAGCGCAACCGGAGCGTACCCGCCCGCAGCGGGGCTTCGTTGTCCAGCCTGCGCAGCCCGATTCGGCCGAGGAGCCGGTCGGTCGGTGAGGTCAGATCCAATGCCGGCGAGCTCGGACGGTCGCCGAGAAAACCCTCCGCCAGGCGTGCGGGTGTCTCATGGGTGACCCTGGTCATCACCTCGAGAACGCCCACCCGGCTCAAGTAGTGGAACCATCCCTGCCGCTTGTCCGATGCCGAGCGGGTCGCCGAACACCGGGCCGAACTCTGCACGATCCGTCCCCCGACCACGGTCGCGCGCAAGGCGATGGTGCCGATCGCGCGCACGGCCGGATGCCGCGCAACAGCGAGACCGCAATCCACTCCCTCGGCGATCGGCGGCGAAATCCCCAGCGATACCGGCCGTTCCCGCCATCGCACGCGATGGTCGGGGCTGAGTTCGAGGAGCTCTCTGACCTCCCCGTGCTGTAGGGCGGTGGCCGTGGGCAGCAGGGAAGTGCTCACCTCACCGAACATTGCCAGGACGCCGGGCGGCGCGTGCGGCGGAGCCGGCGGCGACGGTGTGCGTGGTTGGCCGGCCGCGGCGCGGGCGAGCACCCGGACGGCCCGGCCTCGGCCCTGCGCGCGGGCAGAACGGCGGGCAGAGCCACCCGGTGGCTCTGCGGCAACGGATCCGGACATCAGGATCCGGCCAGCAGATGATGCTCGAGCCGCTCCGCGACCCGCCGGGACACCGTGATGTCCTCGGCCCTGCCCCGTGCGACCACCTGCTCGACCACCTCGTGGTCGAGCTGGATGTGATCGAGAATGACCCGGACCGCGTGTTCGATACCGACGTAGCGCATCGGCAGAATGGACAGCGAACGGTATGCAGCGAACGGTTTGGCGTTCGCGTTGAGCTGCATGACCGAAGGGAGATCCTCCCAACGGTCCGGCCACCGTTGCCGGTTCCACACCTGCGGTTCCACGGGGGGCCGGCCCTCATAGCGCAGCATGCCCAACCGCAGCAGTTGCCAGATCGCCGCCAGGTACGGACACGACCATTTGGGGACGTCCGCATCCGGGTTCGGGTGGTCCCACATCTCGACATCGAGGAATATCGAATGCCCGCGGCGGCCGAATTCCTCGGGGGGCCGATACTCCTGCACCGGATGCAGAGCCGCCCCGGGTTCCTGATCGGTAGCCCGTTTGCCGTTGCACAACCACCCGGACTCCGCGGTCGGGGGGCGGCGGCCGTTTGCGCCCTGATCGGGCTCGGCGACGATCCGGTGCCGCACCATTTCGGCCAGCGCTATCGAGGGGGTGCGCACGATCCCGTCGCGAACGACTTCGGGAACATCGGCACATCCCGCTTCCCGGGCCAAGTAGTCGATCCTCAGCCCACATTCGGCGGCCGTGCCCAGCAGCTTGTCGAGAATTACGCCCGGGTCGGTATCGGGCCGGAAATAGTCGTCGACGAGAAAACAGGTGCTGATCCGTGCCCGCCCACCGAACTCGGCCTGCGCAGACCGGGTGAACGCGTCGAGCAGTGGCACGATACGCCGGAACTGCCGTTGAATGCGATCCACCCCGTTGACCAGATCCTGCATCAGGAAGTGGCCTACCTCGACCGATATATGCGACAACGGCACAGCGCTCACTCGTCCGAGCTCGCTGGCCTCGCTGTACTCTGCCACATTCTCCACGTGGTCGGATGCCTGTTCTGCGAACGATGTCGCGGTCGAATGATCTGGACGGCTGCCTAGTTCAGTGGAACCCATGTGCGCGGATCGAGCAACCGATCACCGAGGTGGTCGAAAGCCTCGACGGTCGAGCGGTTCGCGATCTGCTTCTGCACGTCGACGTCGAGGATCAATTGCTCTCGCCACTGCAGCATCGGCTCGACCGGAATCGTACCCAGCAGGGAACTCGCACCGATCTGCAACTCACCGGCGAGTTCGTTCAGGATTCGATCCTGCCGGTGCAACCAGGCGGCCTGCGGGGCCGCTCCCCCGCGGATCCGGTCGACCTGGGGCACGGCGGTCCGCACGAAGCGGATATTGCTCAGCAGTTCATCGCGATCGTGCCCGGCACGTTCGCCGCATTCGAGTATCCCGTGCGGACCGTAGACGAGGCCGCTCGCGGCATAGATGTGCTGGCGTGTCCAGCGATGGAATACCAGCCAGCGCACCGTCCGCGCGGCCAGCACCCCCTGCGCGGTGGCGTGCACCACGATGTCGAGGGCGATGGATCGCCCCGCACTGAGATCGACGATCGTCAGATCGAATTCCTTGTCCGCCGTATGCAGCAGGCGCACGCATCGTTCGACCACCTCCGGATCCCAGCGCCGGTCGAACTCGCCCCCGCCCTGATCTCCGGGGAACAGAACCAGCTGCCCGCCGCGGCCGCGCCGGCGACGGACATCCTCCCGATCGGTGCGGTCGCGAACGTTGATGCGGGCAGGCGCGCCTCCTGTTCCCAGCAGGTACGCGTGCAAGCCGACGCCCTGGCCCACGCCGTCGCGATCGACGTCGGGCGCGATCCCGCGCTCGTAGCCGCCGAGTTCGAACAGGGCCCCGGCGGTGGGTGAACCGAAATCGAAGTCGAGATAGGCGACCCTCTTGCCCCGGGAAGACAACCGGTAACCGAGATTGCAGCTCGTCACCGAGCGCCCGGTGCCCCCCTTGTCGGATGTCGCGAAGACGATCATGGGATCACATGTTCCTCGTGGCGTCGCGGCGTCCCGCGGCGAGCTCGTCCAGTTCGCGCAGTGCGTCGAGCGTGTGGACGAAGGCGGTCGCCGCGTCCTCCCGGATCAGCCGCCGGGCCTCGTCGATATGGCGTTCGACGCCGTACAGCGCCTCCCGGTTGTCGGAGTAGTCGTCGATCCTGACCCCGAGCATCTCCTGGTCGAAACGGTGTTCGGCGGTGTTGAGCATGATCCGGGCCATCGACTGCAGATCGGGCCAGTTCGGTGGCGGCTCGCGGTAGGTGCGGTCCGCGACGACGAAACACTCGATCATGCGCTCGGTCATGTACCACGAGGGCCGCGTTTCGACGCGCTGATCCTCGCTGCCCGGATGATCGGCGAACGCCCCACCGGGGTCGTCCCACAGCCCGACCGCACCTGCACGCAGCATGCGCGCGCTGAGATGGTCCATGGTCGCCTTCGACAGCTCCATCAGTTTGTCACGCGCAGCGACGTTGTTCGACAGGCGGGCCGCCTGCATCATCCTCTTGAGCAATACCGCCGCGAAGTCCGATACCTGCCATTGCAGCTGCGGACCGCTGTCCACTTCCTCGGTACCCCGCAGGGCGAGCAGGACACCGGGCTGATGCAGTTGCACCGCCGGATCGCCGCGCATCGGTCGCCGGATGATCCGGCCCCGGCCCGCCAGCTCGTCGAAAATTGCGACGGCCCTGGTCAAGTCGTCGTCGGAGGCGGCCCGGGCGATGAGGTCCTGGATCAACACGGCGGAAACGATGAGACTGTAGTAGTCGGACTGCTCGCCGTCGGAGGTCTCCCACGGAATATCCTCGAGCGGCCAGCGCCCTTCACCGAACCGGGCCACATTCGACCAGTAGCGCTGGGTCAGCTCCCAGCGCGTCCGCAACGCCTGCGCCAGCCGGTGCTGGGTTTCGTCGAGCAGGCCCAGTTCACCGGCCCGCGGGGAGACCAGGTCGTTGATGCCGTCGAGCGCGACCACGGTGAAATACAGGTAGGGCCGCGACTGGGCCACCCCGGGAGCGTCCGCGATCGGCGCGGATACGAAATCGACGGGCGAGGCGTCGTTCGCAATTCCCCACGTCCAGCCGCATTCGAAGAGCAGAGAATCGTCTTCGAGTTCCTCGACCGCTTTGTCCTGGCCGAGCGCGATATCGCTGCGCAGGCGGGCCCGGACCCGGGCGAGGCCGGTCCGGATACCGGCGAGCACTGTTCGCTCGGTGGTTCCGGACTGGTTCAGCATACGCAGGATGGTCTGTCCCTCGGGCGAGGCCGGGCGGAAGGTGTTGACGACGAAGCTACGGACGAGGCCGGTCATCGCGGCGGTAAGCCTGTCACTGAGACGGGCCGACAACTCTTCGGCCTGCGCGGTGGAAGCGCCGGGCCGGACCCGGGCACGGTAATCGCGCAGGAACCGTAGGCCGGCCATACACAGGGTCAGCGACATCGAATAGGAGTCGACGATATCGAGCCGCTGCTGCACATCGGTCGGTGGCCGGTCCTCGCTCGAGCGCAGATAGCTGCCCCCGGCGAAGATCGGCTGGCCGTCGGCGGCGGAATTGTTCTCGATATAGGAAGCCAGCAGCGATACCACGAAGGCACCGATGCGTGTTGTGCCGCCGATGGGTTCGAAAACGGCCTGGACATCCTTCTCGATGCGGTCCGGGTCGTGCAGGGCGAACACGTCGATTTCGGTTGCGGGGTACAGCAGACAGAGCAGCTGCTCGGAGTCGCTGATCGAGTTGACGGAGCGAATACCGCCCCAGTGCCACTGCTCGCCGTCCCAGCAAGCGTCGATCATCGCCTTCCAGATTCCCAGAATCTGTTCTCTCGGTTGAATTCTCATCCGCCGGCGTCCTCACACCCCTCGTAGCGGTCCACCGGGCTCCCAGTCGCGTGATACCGACCCGGCCGGCGATTGCGGGCAAAAGATAGCACGCCGATTTCCATCGTATTCCTTGGCACCAGCGCAGAGTCGGGGTTTCTCAGGCCGGACTTCCCGAGAGTGTCCGCACGGCGGACACAGTGGGCGCGGATAGCGGATCGCCGCGCCGCGCCCCCGCGCCCGATGGGTCGGATCGGCCGGACTACTCCCCGCTACCGCCGTGTTCGCCGAGCCGTGGCGGCCGGCGATAGTCCGGAGTCCAGCCGTCCACCCGGATCGGCGAGGCGACCAGTCGGTGCCCGCCCGCCCGGACCACCATCTCCGGGGTGTCGTCGAGGGCCTCGGGCAGGGTCCGCACCGCGGCGGCGGGAACACCGAGCGGACGCAGGCGGGCCTCCCAGGCGAGGGCGGTGTCGGTGAGCAGGGCGGAGGTCACCAGCTCGAGGACATCGTCGCGGTTGGCGGTCCGCTCGGCCATGGTGTCGTAGCCGGTGATACCGGCCTCCTTCGAGAACGAGCGCCAGAAGCTGTCGTGGGTGATGAACAGGGCCAGGTATCCGGCCGAGGTGGGAAACAACTGCGCCGGAACGTAATACGAGTGCGCGCCATGGAGTCGCCGCTGGGGTTCGATTCCGTTGTCGAGGTAGGCGGCGGCGTGGTAGTTCAGCTGGGAGAGCATCACATCACGCAGGGATACGTCGATCTGCCCGCCTCTGCCGGAGACGATCTGGGCGAGCAGGCCGAGGGCGGCGGTGAGGCCGGTGGAGTTGTCGGCCGACGAATAGCCGGGCAGTGTGGGCGGACCCGCGGGGTCGCCGGTGAGGGCGGCTACACCGGTGGCGGCCTGGACCACGTAGTCGAAAGCGGGGTCGTCACCGTTGTCCAGGCCGAAGCCGGTGAGTGCGACGCAGACAATGCGGTCGTTGTGGTGGCGCACGGCATCGTAAGTGAGGCCGAGTCTGCGGATCGCCGAGGGTTTCAGGTTCACCAGCAGCGCATGCGATTCAGCGGCCAGCGCGCCCAACTGCCGTTGGCCGGATTCCGATGCCAGATCCAGGCAGATACTGCGTTTGCCGCGGTTGAGGCTGGCGAAATAGGAGTCACCGACCTTGCGGGAGATATCCCCGCCGGGGGGTTCGAGCTTGGTCACTTCGGCGCCCAGATCGGCCAGCATCATGGTGGCGTAAGGGCCGGCCAGCATGGTGCCCACCTCGAGCACCCGGATCCCGGCCAAGGGGGCCGCGGTCATCGGAGCTCCTTCAGGGCAGGGGCATGCCGCCCACTCGGGCCGCAGCGCCGGGAGAGGTAGCGCATCACCGAAAACTCCTCCGGCGCGGATGCATACGGTCCCGGGCGGCGGCGGCACAGGCGTAAGGAGCGCATCATCGGAGGTCCCGGGCGATCTCCGCGATCATCTCGCGGGTGCGCCGTTTCGAGGCGATCAGTTCGTCGCGGTTGTCGCCGATGGGCAGCAGCCGGACGGACAGGTCGGTCGCACCGGCTTCCGCGTAGCGGCGCAGCCCATCCGCGATGGCTTCCTCGTCGCCGGCGATGCAGATATCGCCGATGTCCTTGGCTTCACCCTTTTCCAGGAGTCGCTGATAGTTCGGGGAGACCTCGGCTTCGCCGAGGATTCGGTTGGCACGTTCGCGGGCGGTATCGATCTCACCGGAAGCGCACAGGCAGATGGGCAGCCCGGCGACGATTCGCGGCGCTGCGCGACCGGCATCGGCGGCGGCTTTGGTGATCCGGGGAACCACATGCTCGGCGATGGCACGTTCATCGGCCATCCACAGAATTGTTCCGTCGGTGTGCTCGCCCGCGATCCGCAGCATCACCGGGCCGAGCGCCGCGATCATCACCGGCAGCGGGGCCACTGGCCCGAGATCGAGCTGGTTGCGCACAGTGAAGCTACCGTTCGAGACCTCCACCGTTCCCGGACCGTTCAACGCCGGATTCAGCACCTCGAGATAGTCACGCGAGTACGCGGCCGGTTTCTCGTAGGGCAGACCGAGCATGTCCTGCACGATCCAGTGATGCGAAGGCCCCACCCCCAGCGCGAGCCGGCCACCGGCCACGGCATGCGCGGACAACGCCTGCCGGGCGAGGGCAATCGGATGCTGCGCCTGTAACGGCACCACCGCGGTGCCGAGTTCGATCCGCTCGGTTGCGGCACCGAGCAGCGCGATCGTCACCAGCGCGTCGAAATCCGTGGGGATCTGCGGTATCCACGCGGTGTCCATACCGGCCGATTCGGCCCATTTGACGTCGTCGACCATCCGGGCGGCCTTACGCGCGGTATCGCCACGCTCGGGACCGATCATCACACCGATACGCACGGTTCCTCCACTCTCACACACGAATTAAGGGGAGCCGCCGCCCACCGTCACGGCGGCGGCTCCGGACCCGGACGCCGCGCGTCCAGGAGATCAGGACGGGGCGGTCGTTCCGGTGAGTTCCCGCATTTCGGTGACCAGGACCTCGAGTGGGGTGCCGGTCGGGAAAACGGCGGCGGCACCCGCCTCCTGCAACTTCTGGATATCTCCCTGCGGAATGGTGCCGCCGACGACGACCGCGATATCTCCGGCGTCGGCGGCACGCAGGGCGTCGACCACCCGTTTCGTCAGGGCCACATGGGCGCCGGACAGGATGCTCAAACCCACCACGGCGACGTCTTCCTGCACCGCGATCGAGACGATGTCCTCGATACGCTGCCGGATCCCGGTGTAGACCACCTCGAATCCGGCGTCACGCAGGGTCCGGGCGACGATTTTCGCACCCCGGTCATGGCCGTCCAGCCCGGGTTTCGCGACCAGTACACGCGCGGTCATCAGAACACCACCGGCTGCTGGAACTCGCCCCATACCGTTTTGAGGGCGGCGGTCATCTCGCCCACCGTGCAATAGGCGTTGGCACAGTCGATCAGACGATGCATCAGGTTGTCGTCTCCTTCCGCGGCCCGCGACAGCGCGGCCAGAGTGTCGCGTACGGCGGCGGAATCCCGTTCGGCCTTCACCTTGGCCAGCCGTTTCAACTGGGTTTCCCGGCCCTCGGCGTCCAGTTCGTAGGTAGAGATCTCCGGCGCCGGTTCGTCGGAGACGAATGTGTTCACGCCCACCACGGGTTTCACCCCGGATTCGATCTCCTGGTGCAACTTGTACGCTTCGTCGGCGATCAGACCCTGCAAATATCCGTCTTCGATCGCGCGGACCATTCCGCCCCGGTTGTCCAGGTCGGTCATGATCTCCTTGATCGCTTCCTCGGTCTTGTCCGTGAGTGCCTCGACGAAATACGAACCGCCCAGCGGATCGGCCACCCGCGTGACACCGGTTTCGTAGGCCAGGATCTGCTGGGTGCGCAGCGCCATGGTCGCCGATTCCTCGCTGGGCAGCGCGAACGGTTCGTCCCAGGCCGCGGTGAACATCGATTGCACGCCACCGAGCACTGCGGCCATAGCTTCGTATGCGATGCGGACGAGGTTGTTCTGTGCCTGCGGGGCGTAGAGCGAGGCGCCGCCGGCCACACAGCCGAACCGGAACATCGACGCCTTGTCCGTTGTCGCGCCGTAGCGTTCGCGGACGATGGTCGCCCAGCGACGGCGGCCGGCCCGGTATTTCGCGACCTCTTCGAAGAAGTCGCCGTGCGTGTAGAAGAAGAACGAGATCTGCGGGGCGAACTTCTCGATACTCATCCGGCCACGTTCGACGACGGTATCGCAGTAGGTGACGCCGTCGGCGAGAGTGAAGGCCATCTCCTGGACCGCCGTGGCGCCCGCGTCCCGGAAATGCGCGCCCGCCACCGAGATCGCGTTGAACCGCGGGACCTCCGCGGCGCAGAACTCGATGGTGTCGGCGATCAACCGCAGCGACGGTTGCGGTGGCCAGATCCAGGTACCGCGGGAGGCGTATTCCTTGAGAATATCGTTCTGGATGGTGCCGGTGAGCTTCTCCCGGGGCACGCCCTTCTTCTCCGCCGCCGCCACATAGAAGGCGAGCAGGATCGCGGCCGTGCCGTTGATGGTGAAACTGGTACTGATCTTGTCCAGCGGGATACCGTCGAACAGGATTTCGGCATCGGCGAGCGTATCCACCGCGACACCCACTCGCCCGACCTCCTCCCCCACTTCGGGGTCGTCGGAGTCGTAGCCGCATTGGGTGGGCAGGTCCAGCGCGACCGACAAGCCGGTGCCGCCCTGGTCGAGTAGATAGCGATAGCGCCGGTTGGACTCTTCGGCGGTGCCGAATCCCGAATACTGCCGGAAGGTCCACAGCCGTCCCCGGTAACCGGTGGCGTAGTTGCCCCGGGTGAACGGAAACGCGCCGGGCGCGGGCGGTTCGGTATGCCGGTCGGCCGGCCCGTAGACCGGTTCGAGCGGGATACCCGAGGAGGTATGGACTGCATCGTTCATCGTTGAATACGATACTTGCATAAAATGAGAATGCCAATACCGGTTCGCGGGAACGCGTAATCATCCAGGAGTGACATGTCGACCGAGCAGCAGAACCTCACCGACCGGACCCTGGTGGTCTCCGGCGCCAGCCGCGGTATCGGGCTGGCCATCGCCCTGTCCGCGGCACGCCGCGGCGCGAATGTGGTGCTCCTGGCCAAAACCGCGCAGCCCCATCCGCGGCTACCGGGCACCGTGCACACCGCGGTGGCAGATATCGAGGCAGCCGGCGGGAAGGCGGCCGCCGTCGTGGGTGATGTGCGGGAGGAAGCCGATGTGGCGCGGGTCGTGGAGACCGCACTCGAACGCTTCGGCTGCATCGACTACTGCGTGAACAACGCCAGCGCCATTGCCACCGACCCCACCGAAAAACTCTCGGCCAAGAAATTCGACCTGATGCAGCAGATCAACCTGCGCGGGACCTTCCTGCTGACCCGGGCCTGCCTACCTCATCTGCGCCAGGCCCCGAACCCGCATATCCTCACCATCGCGCCGCCGCTGAACACCAGCCCGCGCTGGCTCGGCGCCCATCCCTCCTACACGCTCTCGAAATACGGGATGACGCTGCTGACGCTCGGCTGGGCCGCGGAATACGCCGACGCCGGAATCGCCGCGAACTGCCTGTGGCCGCAGACCTATATCGCGACCTCCGCGGTCGCGAACCTGCCCGACGGCACGAACCTGCTGGAATCCTCACGCAGTCCGCAGATCATGGGCGATGCGGCCACCGAAATCCTGTCCCGCGAAGCCAAATTCAACACGGGGAACACCTATATCGACGCCACGGCGCTCCTCGAGTCGGGCCGGACCGACCTGTCGGAATACGGCGGCGGCGCCAACCCGATCCCCGATATGTTCCTCGACTGAAACAGTCGACCCAGAGCACCGTGGCGGGCAGTCCGGTTTCCTACCAGCATGTGCCCGCCGCGGGTTTCGGAAACCTCCGCCGAAAAGTCAGGGACGCGGCCGGCGGTACTGTTGCCGGGCCTCGAGCCCGTCCAGATAGTGCCCGAGGGCGAGTTCGAAAGTTTCGTCCAACCCGGTGAGGCCGAATGTTTCAGCGGACAGCGTGTCCAGTTCGGCCAGTCGGCGGAAGTTGGCGCCATGGAGCATTTCGGATGCTTCGGCGTCGATTGTCGCCCACCACTCGTCGTTGCGCAGGCGGCTCTGTTGTTCGGCGCGGACTTCGTGCAGTGCCCCCAGCGCGAGGCCGTGTACCAGCGCTGCCAGGGCCAATGCGGTGCGAACTCGTGTCGGCGCGTCGAGCTGTAGTTCAGCGAGGGCTTCGAGGGTCCATTCGGTGTGGAGCATGGCCTCCGGGGCCAGCGGTGGACGGGTCACCAACGTCAACTCCGCGAGCCAAGGATGGGCCCGATACAGCCGCCATTGCCGTCGATAGACAGTTTCGAGTCGCTCGCGCCATCCGCCAGGCATGGGGTCGGGTAGCGGACTGGACTTGAAAATGGCCCGGACCATCAGGGTCTCCAGCTCGTCGCGCCCCGCGACGTGCCGGTACAGGGACATGGGCGACACTTTCAACACACCGGCGAGTTTGCGAATCGACACCGCCTCCAGACCTTCGCGATCGGCCACGTGAACAGCCACGCCAAGGACTCGATTCCGAGTAAGACCCGGGCGACCTGCCCCGTGGCCACTACGGACCACGGTCCCGGAACCGGTCCGGGTGGTCACCAAGCCCTCGTCCCGAAGGATCGCCAAGGCGCGAGTCGCCGTTGCCATGGCCACTCCCCACTCGCGTACGAGCTGGCGGGTGGACGGAATCCGATCACCGGGCGCGAGCTGTCCGTTGGCGATTTTCTGCCGCAACGCTGCCGCAATTCGCTGCGATGGGAGGTCATTCGATTCGGACACACCGGCAAGTGTACTAGTGCATCGCGCCGACGGACCAGACATCGACCTTCCTGAATGATGCGATAACTCAAACAGTAACAACAAGTGCACTGCATAGACTTTCGCGTGACTAGTGCGTATATACGGTGTACTCATGACGCACTCCGAGATCGTTGCATACGTCGGCGCTACGGTGATCGACGCTACTGGCGCAATGCCACGGCCCGACCAGACCGTGATCGTGATCGACCGAATGATCACGACGGTGGGGCCGGCGGCGCAGGTTCCGATTCCTGCCGCAGCTCACATCCACGACCTACGGGGCAAGTACCTCATCCCGGGCCTCACCGATATGCACGTGCACAGCGAATCGGAGACCGACGACCCGAGGCACTTCGCCGGGTTGTACATCGCCAATGGCGTAACGACCGTACGGGAGATGTGGGGCAGGCCGGTGCTCCACCGAATCCGCCAGAAAATCGAGTCCGGCGAAATACTCGGGCCACGGATGACCATCGCAAGCCCCCTCCTCGACGGCGACCCAGGCCTGTGGTCCGACGTCCCCGATACACCGATCGTGACGATCAGCTCCCCCGGACAGGCACGACGAGCCGTATCCGAGGCGATCGACTCCGGCGCGGATTTCATCAAGGTCTACTCCCGGCTCGCGCCCGACGCGTACTGGGCAATCCTTGCCGAGGCACACCGCCGGGATATCACCGTAGCCGGCCATCGATCGGACAATGTGCCGTTTGTGGACCAGATCGAATCGGGTCAACGCTCGTTCGAGCATATGTTCGGTGTCTGGGCTGCGACATCGTCGGACGTCGAGCGGCTCGAAGCGGCGATGGCCGGCATCGAGACGTCTGCGGAGTTCCACCTCGGCAGCTGGTTGCGGCAGGTCGGCAAGATCGAGTCGGACGGGGTCGCCTCGTATGACCGCGCTGCGGCGGGTTCAGTGTTCGAGCGGCTCGTAGCTGCCGATGTCGCGTGCACGCCGACACTTGCGGTGCACGCGGTCATCGACCGGCCCGAGTCGTTCCGGCTCGATGACGAACGGATGGACTATATGGTCCCCCACACGCCGGAGTCCTGGGACTTCCTCAGAACGCATATCTACTGCGGCGGCGGCCGGTCGACCGAGGAAACCGCGTATTACAGCGATCTGCTCGATTGGCGCCGCGCGACCGTAGGCGCCATGGCCGAGGCGGGGGTCCGGTTGCTCGCCGGTACGGACTCGGTCGGCCCCGGCTTGTATCCCGGTTTCAGCCTGCACTTCGAACTCGAGCAGCTCGTCGCCTCCGGCTTGACTCCGCTGCGGGCCCTCCAATGCGCGACCCTGGAACCTGCCAGGTTCCTGGGTCGCGAGAATTGGGCCGGCACGGTCCAGGAGGGCCGTGTGGCCGACCTGGTGATCTTGGATGCCGATCCATTGGCCGATATCCGAAATACCCAGCGAATCCACGCCGTTGTCGTCAACGGACATCACCTCGGACCCGACGAGCGTAAGCGCCTGTTGACGACCGTGAAACAGATTGCGAGCGGCAGCCGGTGAACAGCCCGACCCGCCCCAGCGCATCCCCACGTGACTGGGCCGGAATGGCAGTGCTGGTGCTCCCGGCCCTGCTTGCGTCGATGGACCTTTCCGTACTGTTCATGGCATCGCCATCGATCAGCGCAGATCTGAACCCCACAGCCGCCCAGCTCCTTTGGATCATGGACATCTACGGCTTCATGATGGCCGGTCTGTTGATCACCATGGGTGGCCTCGGCGACCGGATCGGGCGACGGAGACTGCTGATCATCGGCGCGTCGGCGTTCGGCGCTGCCTCGGCCTTGGCCGCGTTTGCCTCCAGCGCGGAGATGCTCATTGCCGCGCGCGCTCTTCTGGGGCTGGGTGGTGCGACGCTCGCTCCGTCCACCTTGTCGCTCATCCGCGGAATATTCCTCGACGAGACTCAACGACGCATCGCCGTCGGGGTCTGGACCAGTGCGTTCATCGGCGGTGTTTCGATCGGCCCGATCATCGGTGGTCTCCTGCTGGAGCATTTCTGGTGGGGTTCGGTCTTCCTCGTCAACGTCCCGGTCATGGTGTTGCTGTTGATCGTCGCACCACTGCTGATTCGCGAGTCTCGTGACCCGGAGCCGGGCAGGTTCGATCTCCTCGGCGCCGCGCTGACGCCGGCTTGGATCCTGCCGATCGTTTATGGCATCAAGAAGATGGCCGAGGACGGCGCCGACTGGATTGCCCTTGCACCGATCGCGGTCGGTGCGGCCTTCCTCGCACTCTTCGTAGCACGTCAGCTGACTACCGACAGCCCCATGATCGATCTACGCCTGCTTCGCCGGCCCGCGTTCGCCGGTTCGCTCCTGTCGAACGGTGTCGTCGTCTTCGCTGCTGCCGGAACGGGTTTGCTGACGGCGAGCTATACGCAGACCGTTCTCGGCTATACGCCGCTGACGGCCGCATTGTGGATGCTGCCTACAGTCGCCGGAAGTTTCCTCGGTGCGGCTTGCGCTTCCATGCTTGCGCGAACCATCGCTCCAGGGATTCTCGTCGCCCTCGGGCTCCTGATCGCGGCCGCCGGGTTTGTCGGCATAAGCTTCGTCACCCCGAGCTCACACATCGGTACATTGGTCGCCGGCTACAGCGCGCTTACGCTCGGAGTCGGTCTGACCGCTACCCTGGCTACCACCCTCGTGCTGACCACGGCGCCGCCGGAGAAGGCAGGTGCCGCGTCCGCGCTCGCGGAGACGAGCAGCGAATTCGGAGGCGCACTCGGTATCGCGATTCTCGGCACTGTCACCGGAACGATCTACGGCGCCACAATGGGCGCATACCCCACATTGGCAGCGAACACAGGCGAATCCATCGGAGCGGCTGTTGCCGTCGCACGGAGCTTGCCGGACTCGGTTTCGGCACAACTCCTCCAGCAGGCGTTCGCCGCGTACACCGATGGGTTCATCGTCGCTGCCCGCGTCGGCGCCGCTGTCCTGGCGATCGCAGCAGTCGGCATTGGCATTTCTCTCCGCACAGTGACCGATCAGCAGATCAGCGAAGCACGTGAGTAAGGCGATGGATACGCAACGACCCGAAGTGCTCCGGTACACCGCCTTTGCGAACAGCCACGAGGGTGGCAATCCCGCGGGAGTCGCTGTGGATGCCAATGGCCGGAGCACCTCGGCGGCCCGGAGGGCCGGGCATACACCATCCGTTACTTCAGCCCGAAATCCGAGGTGTCGTTCTGTGGCCATACCACCCTCGCCGCTGCCCTCGCGCTCACCGCGCTCGACTGGCCGGCCACCGACCTCGACGCGGCCTTCCCTGCTCGCATCGGCTGAAAAAGAGCGAGCCGCCCGGGCCGCTGTCACACCCGCCGGGCCACCACGGCGAAGTTCAGCGGGATCCGGGGCGCCGCGGAGGGCAGAGTCCAGCCCTGCGGGCATGGAACGAGATCGGGGAAGGCACGCCAATCCATGTACGGCAGCTCGTGCACCGCTTCGATCCGCAGGCCGGCACTCAGCAGTGAACCGATGATCTCACCCAGATCATGGCGCCATTCGTGGACCGTGGTCTGGGTGATCTGCCCGGCCGAGTTGTCGGTGTAACTACCCGAATCGGTGTAGGTCCGGGGGCCGGTTCCGCCGAGATAGTCGTCGGTGATCTGCCACGGCTCGAAGTCCATCGCGCCGAGAATCGGGTGGTCGTCGCGGATCATGAATACCGCGCCGGGAGCGAGGAGGTCGTGGATGGAGCGCGCCCAGCCGGCGAGGTCGGGCAGCCAGACGATAGTGCCGGCGCTGGTGACGACCAGATCGAACTGGCGGGCGATCAGCGCGGACGCATACCGTGCATCGCCCTCGACCCAAGTGAGTTCGCGACCGTCGGCCCGGGCAATCCGGTCGGCATGGTGCAGCGAATTGGGCGAGAGGTCGAGCCCGTGCACCTCGACCGCGCCGAGGCGGGCCCAGGACAGCGTGTCGGTGCCGATATGGCACTGCAGATGCAGTAACGACCGGCCCCGGACACCGGTTTCCGGCAGGTGCGGGGCCAGCACCGAAAGGTCGTTGCGCACCACCGACGAGATGTCCTCGGGGGCGGCCAGGAAGGCGTCGACGTCATACATTTCGGACCGACGGTGCACATCTGCCCGTTCGTCCCAGTTCGCGCGGTTGGCGGCGAGAGCCTCGACTTCATCCATGGTGGGTTCTCCTCGATGCTCGGATGCGGTGCGACGATTTTGTATCACACCCGTGATGTAACCCGACACCGGTTTTCTAGACTGTGTCCGTGCCTATCCGGGTAGATGCCGATGCGCGACGAAGCCATATCGTCGACGCCGCCCTGAACCTCATCGTCACCGGCGGTCCTTCCGCCGCGACCTTCCGAAAGGTCGCCGCCGAAGCCCAGCTGAACATCGGCTCGGTGCGCCACTATTTCACCGACCACGAAGCCCTGGTCGTCGCCGTGGCCACCGAAGTCGGCGACCGGATGGGCCGGCGCCTCTCCCGCCACTCCGCCGAGCCGGCCGGCGACCGGGCCACAGCGAAACGTCACCTGCTTCGAATACTCGAAGAATTGGTCCCCCTCGACGACGAACGGCACCGCGAAGCGGTCATCCTCATGGAGATCATCGCCGCCGCCCGCACCAACCCCGCATTCGAACCGGTCGTCCGCCAGATGGCGGCAGACCTACGCCAGGTCCTCGTCGACGCCCTGGCCGCCACCGGCGCCCTCACCCCCGAACACCACGCCGTACACCTGGCCGCACTCATCTCCGGCCTCTCGCTGGACGCCGTCACCCCACACGGCTCGGTCGAGCCTGGCACCATTCGCGCCGTACTGGAGCAACAGGTCGCGACACTCTGAGCTGGCGAGAGTCACCGGCACAGCGGCGATAGTGATTCCCGTGCTCCGAGCAGCACAACGGCGAGCGCGGCCGATTGGTGCGGTCAGGCTTCGATCGCAGCACCGCAGATACCACAGACCTCCAACTGACGGCGCTTCCAGCGGGCGACCGGGATGAAGAACAACGTGAACTGCTTGAACTCCCGTACCCGCTGCCACTGAGTCGTGTTGTGGCAACGGGGACAGGTCCGGGTTTGCCCGAAACCGAGGTTCTGCCGCTTGGTCCCGAAACCGAAGATGAAGAACATCAGCCCAGCGTAAAGGGCAAACCACAGACCTACTGGCCGTGAGGCGCAGTGGCCGCCGACCTGACATGCGCACACCGCCACCAGCTACCACCCAAGCGAGGAGCCCGCGGTGGGCCGAGGACGGCGTTGACCGGCCGTCCGGCTCCAGCGCATGCGCACCGCCTCGCCTCGCCTCGACCTTCGGTTTCCGATCAGAAAGATGCCGGCATACTTTCCCAGCCGCGCACCGTCGAAGTCGGGGAGAGTTTCGCCCGCGACAGGTCGACCTCCCATTCGGGAAAGCGTTTCAGGATTTCTTCCAGGGCGACCCGCCCTTCCAACCTGGCCAGCGCCGAGCCCATGCAGAAATGAGTGCCGACGCTGAAGGCCAGATGAGGTTTGCTTTCGCGGTGGATATCGAAAACATCGCCGTCGGGGGTGAAGTGGCGGTGGTCGCGGTTGGCGGCACCGATGAGCAACATCATGGCACTGCCTTCGGGGACCGTGTGCCCGTGGTATTCGATATCGCGGGTGACGTAGCGGGCGACATGCGGTGCCGGGGGTTCGAAGCGGAGTAGTTCTTCGACGGCGGCGGGGATCAGGGACGGGTTCCGGACCAGTTCGCGGCGCTGGTCGGGGTGTTCGGCGAGGACTTTTCCGGCCCACCCGATCAGCCGGGTGGTGGTTTCGTTCCCGGCGCCGGAGACGACGTTGACGTAGGTGAGGATTTCGTCGCGGGTGAGGTGGCGCAGGGTGCCGGTTTCGTCTTCGAATTCGACGTTCAGCAGTTCGGAAATGATGTCGTCGGAGGGGTGCTCGGTGCGCCAGTCGACATACTTTTCGAAGAGTTCCCCGCTGACCATGCCCTCCGTGGAGGCCTTCATCGGTTTACCTTCTTCGGTGCGCATCTGCTCGTTGGCGAAATCGCGGACCGCTTCCTGATCCTCTTCCGGAATGCCGAGCAGCATACCGATGGTGCGCATGGGCATCTGGGCGCCCAGATCGGCGATGAAGTCGATTTTGCCGGTGCCGATCAGCGGATCCAGACTCTGGCAGCAGAATTCACGGATCTTCGCCTCGAGTGCGGAGATCTTGCGCGGGGTGAACATCCGCGACAGCAGTTTGCGGTGCATGGTGTGGATCGGCGGATCCTCGAAAATGAGGACGCCCGGCGGTATTTCGATATTCGCCTTGATCAGTTCGATGATCGCGCCGCGGGCCGAGCTGAAGGTGTCCTTGTCGATCAGCGCGGCATTTACGTCGGCGAACCGGCTCAACGCATAGAAATCGTGGGTTTCGTTGTAGTACAGCGGTTTTTCCTCGCGGATCCGCTTGAACATGGGATACGGGTCGGCGTTGAGTTCGACATCGTAGGGGTCGTAGTAGACATCAGTGGGCGCGGTGGTCGTCACAGCTGAGTCTCCTTTCGGCGCAGTTGTCCGGGATCACCACGTCACCGGCAGGCGGTACAGACCGTAGGCCAGTTTGTCGTGTTTGAATTCGACCTCGTCGAGCGGAATCGCGAGCCGCATGGACGGGATCCGCTCCAGCAAGGTCTTGAAAACGATCTGCAATTCCACGCGGGCAAGCTGCTGGCCCACGCACTGGTGCGGGCCGAAACCGAAACCTACGTGCAGGCGGGCAGGGCGGGTCAGATCGAGGGTGTCCGGGTTCGGGAACTGTTTCGGGTCCCAGTTCGCGGGCGCGAGGTCGATGATCACGCCCTCACCGGCCTTGATGGTGTGCCCGCCGATATCGATATCGTCGAGAGCGACCCGGCGCTGCCCGTTCTGGATGATGCTCAGATAGCGCAGCAGTTCCTCGACCGCGTTCGCGACGACCTTGGGATCGTCGGTATCGCGCAGCAGAGCGAGCTGGTCCGGGTTCTCCAGCAGCGCGAGCGTACCCAGCGAAATCATATTCGCGCTGGTCTCGTGACCGGCGATGAGCACACCGGTGCCGATCTGGGCGGCTTCTTTCATGGAGATCTCGCCGGCGGTGACCCGTTCGGCGAGTTCGGTGACCATATCCTCGGCCGGATTCTGCATTTTGGCTTTGATCAGGTCGATCAGATAGCGGGCCAGGCCCACTCGCCCCTTCGCCGATTCCTCGGCGGTGGCAAAACGGGATACCCCGGTCGTCGCGTGTTGCTGGAAGAACTCGTGGTCCTCGTAGGGCACGCCCAGCATTTCGCTGATCACCAGCGAAGGTACCGGCAGGGCGAGCGCTTCGACGAGATCCGCGGGCTGCGGACCGGCCAGTACGGCGTCGATATGGTCGTCGGTGATCTTCTGGATCGCCGGGCGCAGTGCGTCGACCCGTTTCACCGTGAACGGTTTGGTCATCATCCGGCGGAATCGGCTGTGCTCTTCGCCGTCGGTATTGAATACCGAGCGAGCCCGGTGATTCACCAGCTCGAGCATGCCCTCGTTCCAGTGCGGGAAACCGGGCTGATGATCATCGGTGCTGATCCTCGGGTCCGACATCAGCGCTTTGAGTTCGGCGTAACCGGTGACCAGCCACGGGGTGCTGCCGTCCCAGATCCGGACGCGGGACAGCGGGCGTTCGGTCACCAGCCCGAGTACCTCCGGCGGCGGTGCGAACGGGCAACCGGCGGCCCGTTCCATCGGGTACTCCAGGATCGCTGCGGTATCGGATGCGGCGTGGGTCTCGGACCCGGACGTATTCCTCATTGTCACTCCTCGTGGACGTGAATGGCCATGGCGGGGCAGACGGCGGCGGCTTCGCGCACCTCGTCGGCGAGATCGTCCGGGGGGTTCTCGTCCAGCAGGACGACGATGCCGTCTTCCTCGCGCTGATCGAATACCGCGTCGGCCGCCATCACGCAGTGCCCGGCGGCAATGCATTTCCCTTGTTCGACAGTCACTTTCATGACGTTCTCTTTCTGGGTGAAGGGGTCGGGACTGGGGCCGCTCAGGATTTCGCGGCGGCGGAACCGTTGGCCGCCTCGGTACTGCGTCGCATCAGGGGTTTGCCGGCAGTGGTGCCGCCGTCCACGGCCAGTACGGTGCCGGTCAGATAGCGCGACCGTTCGGCGGCGAAGTAGACCGCGGCCTCGGCGACATCCTCGGGGGTGCCTTCGCGCGGCAGCGGGCGGTCGCGGTTCATCATGTCGCGCATGGCGCGGGTCATTCGTTCGGCTTTTTCCGGCGACATGGTGCTGGAGGCCTTCGCCAGCAGATCGGTGGGGATATTTCCCGGGGCGATACAGTTCACCCGCACGTCGTACTGGGCGAGTTCGATCGCCGCGGACTTCGTGAAATGGATGACCGCAGCTTTGGAAGCGCGGTAGGTCATCACACCGCCGCCGGCCTGCACGCCGCCCACCGACGACAGATTGATGATCGATCCGCCGCCGTTGTCCGCCATATGCCGGGCCGCCAGCCGGGTACCGGCCATTACGCCGAGCACGTTCACCGACATCACGTGCTGGAAGTCGGCGAAATCGTCGTCCAGGATGCTTTTGTGCATCTTCCCGGAGATCCCGGCGTTGTTGCACATGATGTGCAGGCCGCCGAATTCTCGAACGGCGAGGTCGACGAGCTGGGCCACCTCGCCGGGATCGCCGGCATCGGTGACGCGCAACAGCACGGTGTCACCGCAGCGGTCCGCCAGTGCGCGGCCCTTCCCGGCGTCGATATCACCGACGACCACGCGGGCGCCTTCGGCAACGAACCGTTCGACCATGGCACTGCCCAGCCCGGACGCGCCCCCGGTGACCACCGCGACCTTGCCCGCCAATTCGTTACCCATGCGCTGCATATCCTTTCGTCACCACATCCCTGCTCCTGTCCGTGCGCCGGCTCATCCGCTGTGTGCGTACTGCGCCGGCGCTGCGGCGCGCACCTGCCGGTCCAGGAAATCCAGGAGCAACGGGTTCACCGCGTCCGGGCGTTCGATCTGCGGGCAATGACCGGCATCGGCGATCACCGCGGATTCGGCCGCCGGGATCCGTGCGGCGACCTCGGCAGCCCAGCCGCGGGGCAGAAGTTTGTCGGCGCCGCCTTCGAGCACAAGGGTCGGTATCCGGATCCGTTCGAACGGCCGGTCGCCCGGCGCGGGCGGTGTCGGCGCGCCGGGGCGCCGGAATCGGGCGGCCGCGATGGCCTCCCAGGCGCCGGGCACGGTCGCGGAATCGAATCGGCGCCGCACATAGTCCTCGTCGGCCGGGTACGCGGGCGAAGCGAACAGGGCGGTGACGATCGCGCGCATAGCGGGCAGTGTGGCGTCGAAATCGTAGAGGGCGCGCATATGCTCGTTCGCCTGGATCTGCCCGCCACCGCAAATGGTCACCATGGCACGCACCGGCAACAGCGGATTCGTGGCGGTGGTATCGGCGAGCAGATTCACCGCACCCATCGAATTACCTACGAAAAAAGCGGATTCGATCCCGAGCACGGCCAAGAACCGGGCGATATGCCGGATCCGCATTCCACGGCCGTCGGTGAAATCGACGACCTTCGCGGAATCGCCGTATCCGAGCATATCGGGGGCCAGCACGCGGTATCGCTGCGCGAGCGCAGGAATGACGCGTTCCCAGCCCAGCTCGGCGCTCGCACCGAACTCGCCCCCGTGCAGCAACACAACCGGCTCGCCCGCGCCCGCTTCGAGGAAATGGGTACGCAGACCGTCGACCGCGATCGAACGATGCTCATATCCGGAAGCCACCGCCCCAGTCCCCAGTCCTCTCACTGCGTGGTGACGCTGCGCTGCCGACTCCGGGCCTGACTCGCTCATACCGTGCCTATCGGTTTGGCGCTGGTGAGGACCTGTACGGCGAGCAGCTCGAGCTGATTCTGCACACCGGTGTCGATCAGGGCGCCGGTGTCGTCCCAGATCTTGTCGGCCGAATTGATCGCGACTCCGATAGGTGTGGGCCAGGCCCGCAGCGCATGCCCGATGCCGCGCAGCTGGCCCAGTGTCCCGACGGCGGCCTGCCAGCCGTAGGCGCAAGTGATACAGCCCCAGGGTTTGTTGTCCAGGTAGACCGTGGGATCGGTACGCATATCCTCGACATAGTCGAGGGCGTTCTTCACCAGGCCGGAGATGGCACCGTGGTAGCCGGGCGAGCCGACGATCACCGCGTCGGCGGCGCGCAACGCCTCCACCAGCGCCTGGGCCTGCGGGGTACGCGCCGGCTCGTGCGGGTTGTACATCGGCAGGTTGATCTGTTCACCGCTGAACAACGCTGTGCGGCCACCGCGCTGCTCGACGGCGTCCAGGCAGTGCCGCAGCGCCCGCTCGGTCGACGAGCCGGCGCGTAACGTACCGCCGAGTCCGACGACGAACGGCTGCCGACCCGTCTCCGGTGCGTTCCGATCCATCATTGTGCTTCCCGCGGTCATTGTCGGCGCCCCTGACTGTTTCCATTCACTGTGCGGTCCGGTTTCCAGCGCATCACCGCACCTACTTGATGGCGATCGGGTTGATCGGTGAACCGACCGCGCCGACCACGCGCAGCGGCGGGGCGACGAGCTGGAATTCGTAGACGCCGTCGGCGGCGCAATCGGCGGCCAGGGCGGTGAAATCCCAGTATTCGCCGAGCATCAGGCCCATATCGCGAAGGCACAGCATATGCATCGGCAGGAACGTGCCCTCGACCCCCGAGATCGGATTCTCGACCATGAGATTATCGGCGGCCACGGCCGCGATCTCGTGGTCGTGCAGCCATTTGGCGCAGGTCCAGTCGAGGCCCGAATAGGGTTCGGAACCGTCACCGGCTTCGAGGAAACGGTTCCACCAGCCGGTGCGGACCAGCACGATATCGCCGGATCCGATGGTCACGCCCTGGCGTTTCGCACATTCGTCGAGTTCGTCGCCGGTGATCGGCTCCCCCACCTCGAGGAAGGTCTCCGCGCCACGGTATTTCACCAGGTCCAGTAGGACGCCGCGGCTGGTGATCCCCTTGCTGTCGACCTTTTCGATACCGCAGTGAAAGGCGCCCATACTGGTGACCGAATCGGCCGGGAATCCGTTGTAGAGCTTGTCCCCGTAGTAGACATGGGAGAAGGCGTCCCACTGGGTGGCCGCCTGCAACGGCATGATGAGCATATCGTCGTTGAACCGGAACGGATTGTCGGCGAAGAATCCGGCCAGTTCGCCCGCCACCGAATTCTGCAGCCATTTCGGACCGTATTCGGTCAGCGTTTCGGCGTCCCCGCCGTCGACGGTCATCACATGGGTGGGATTGGCTCGGAATTTGAAGGCGCCCTGCGGGCCGTTGGAACCGAAGTCGATACCCAGCGGGAACACTTTCCCGTGCCGGACCAGTCCGGCCGCGGCGGCGACCTTCTGCGGGGTGATGAAGTTCAGTGTGCCGAGTTCGTCGTCGGCGCCCCAGCGGCCCCAGTTACGCACGGTGTCACCGAGTTTGTAGAAATCGGTCAGAGTTGCCACGTCGGTTTTCCTTCCAGCTGCCTATTTCCGCTCGCCCGGCACCGCCCCGGCGGATTCGGAGGACCCCGCCCGTGTGCTGTCCGGGGGCGGACCGGCCAGTTCGCCGGCCAGCCGCGCGGCGAGGTTGCCGCCGTCGACCCACAGCACTTGGCCGGTGATGTATCCGGCAGCCGGGCTGCCCAGGAACAGCAGTGCGGACGCTTGTTCGACGGGGTCGGCGGACCGGCCCAGCGGTTTGGGGATCTTGTCGAGATAGTCCTGGCCGTATGCCGAGCGCAGCTGGTCCAGGATGGGGGTCTCGGTGACACCGGGACCGGTGCAGTTCATCCGGATACCGCGACGCGCGAGCTCCACCGATCGGCGCACGGTGTAGAGGATGATCGCCTCCTTGGACAGCCGGTAGCCGCCGTCCGCGATGGCCGCGGGATTCGCGGTACACCAGGCGATGCCCTCCGCCATCGAGGTGGTTTCCAGTAACCCGTTGACCGCCCAGCGGTTCTCCAGGTATCCGGAAGCGGCCAGCGAGGAGACGCTGACCACCGCCGAACCCGGTTCCATATGCGGGACGAGCGCTTCGGTGACATGCCGCATCCCCAGGAAATTGATGGTGGCGACGCGCAGCGGGTCGCCGATACCCGAGGAGACGCCGGCGATATTGAACAGGACGTCGACCTCGGTCCCGATCTTGCGCGCGGCCCGGTCGATGGACAACGGATCCGCCTGGTCCATCTCGTGGAACTCGTCGAGTTCGGCACCCGGGCGCAACCGGTCGAGTCCGACGATCTCGGCGCCCAGATCCCGCAACTGCGTCACCAGGCAGGCCCCGATACCGGAGGCGCAGCCGGTCACCACCACCCGTTTCCCGTCGTAACGCCACCGCCGGCCGATCGAGTCCATTTCGGGCACCACGCTCTCCTCTCCCGCTGCTGCCGCTCAGCCCTGCTGGTCCTTCAGTGCCTGCGCGGCCTTCACCCGGCCTTCGTTGATCTCGGCCATGGCCTCGGGGATCTCGCTGGCGGTGAATTTTCCGCCGCGGCCGGTGGGCAGGCCGCCGATCGAATAGTTCTCGTCGAATTCCGGCACCGCCCAGGGCCGCCGCCGTGCTTCGGCCTTCTCCAGGACGGGCTCGAGCCGTTTGGCTTTCTCCGCCCGGGCCACCTCATCGCGTTCGATGAACTCCGGCAGGATCTCTTTGCCCATGATCTCGATGGATTCCATGGTTCCCTCATGGCTGCGCGGATTCAGCAGCAGGATGATCTCGTCGACCCCGCTCTGCTCGTAGCCGCGCAGGAATTCGCGGACCGTCTCCGGGCCGCCGATGGCACCGCGGCCGGGACCGTAGGCGAGGGTTTCATCTTCTTTCACCGCGTCCAGATAGCTGTCCCATACGCCGGTGCGGCCGGGGGTGTGCATACCGGTCATGTAGTAGTGCATGATGCCGAACGAGAAGAACCCACCGCCCAGGCCGAGGCGTTCGACCGCTTCTTCGTCGGTCTTGGCGACCATCATCGACAGATCACCACCGATGGCCAGGATATTCGGGTTCATCTGCGGTACCGAGGGCGCGGCGGCGTTCTCGAATTCTTCGTAGTAGCCGCGCACGCGTTCACCGAGCGCTTCCGGGCCGGTGTAGGCGAAACTCAGTGCGCCGATGCCCTTCTGGGCGGCCATCTGCACCGACGACGGCCGAGTGCAGGCCACCCACAGCGGCGGGTGCGGGGTCTGCCGCGGTTTCGGGATGACATTGCGGGGCGGCATGGAGATGTGTTCGCCCTTGAACCCGCTGAACGGGGTCTCGGTCATCGCGCGGACGGTCACCTCGAGGGCTTCTTCCCACTGAGCGCGTTTATCCGCCGGGTCGATATTGAACCCGCCGAGCTCGGCCACCGACGAGGATTCACCGGTACCGAATTCCACCCGGCCGCCGGACAGGTGATCCAGGGTCGCCACGCGTTCCGCGGCGCGGGCGGGATGGTTGATGCCCGGTGGCAGATGCATGACACCGAAGCCGAGCCGGATGTTCTTCGTGCGCTGGCTGGCCGCGGCGAGGAACATCTCGGGCGCGGTGGCGTGGCAGTACTCCTCGAGGAAGTGGTGTTCGGTGAGCCAGACCGTGGAGAAGCCGGCTTTATCCGCCGCTTCTACTTCGGCCAGTCCGTCCTGGAACATCTGGAATTCGTCGTCGTCGGTCCACGGCCGCGGCAGCGCGAATTCGTAGAAGAGGGATATTTTCATCGGTTACCTCCGGTGGATTCGTTCGTTGTTGTCTCGGCCCCCGCCGTGCCCGCCTCGCCCGGGGCTGTGCCGTTACCGGACGGTCCCGGGCCTGTTTCCCCGGCGATGCGGTTTCCGGATGCCTCCCGCCGCGCGCAGTGCTGCGCGGCGATATATCCGAAAGTCATGGCGGGTCCGATGGTGGCCCCCGCACCTGCGTAACTGCGGCCCATGACCGCCGCCGAGGCGTTCCCGGTCGCGTACAGGCCGTCGATCACCGTGTCGTCGGCACGCAGCACGCGGGCGTATTCGTCGGTGCGCAGCCCGCCCGAGGTACCCAGATCGCCGAGCACGATCCGGAAGGCGTAGTAGGGCGGTGTGCCGATCGGATACAGGTTCGGGTTCGGCAGAGTGGGGTCGCCGTAGTAGTTGTCGTAGACGCTGTCGCCGCGCCCGAAATCGTCGTCGTGACCCTTGCGGGCCAGCTCGCCGAACCGCTCCGCGGTGGCTTTCAGCGCGTCGGCGGGCACATCGATCTTGCGGGCGAGCTCGTCCCAGGAGCCCGCTTCGACCACCACCCCCGATTCCAGCCAGGCCCGCGGGACCTTGCCACCGGTCGGGACCGGCGCGAAGGGCACCTTGGGGATCGGCAGATGGCCGCAGATCACATACCGGTGCCAGGACCGCTGATCGGTGATCAGCCAGCACGGGATATGGGTGGTGCCCGTCCGCTGGCCTTCGATCATGGCGTGGCCGAAGTCCATATAGGGCGCGGCCTCGTTGATGAACCGCTCGCCCGCACCGTTGACGATGAACTGGGCGGGCATCATCCGTTCGTTGAGCATGAACTGCATCCGGCCGTCCGGCCATTGCACGGCCGGGAACCACCAGGATTCGTCCATCAGATCGGTTGCGGCACCGACCTTTTCCCCGGCGCGGATACCGTCGCCGACGTTCAGCGGATTTCCGAAACTCCAGTCGGTGTCGATCTCCGGCAGTTCGGCGCGCCGCCGGTCCATATCGCGTTCGAAACCGCCGGTCGCCAGGATCACCCCGCGGCGGGCGCGGATCCGGATCTGCGCACCGTCGTGTTCGACCACCGCGCCCGTCACCCGGCCGTCGGGGTCGGTGAGCAGCGATTGCATGGGCGTGTCGAGCCGGAGCCGGATATCGCGCTCTTTCAGCGCGAGCCGCAGCCGTGCGACCAGCGACTGCCCGATGGTGACGATCCGATCGCCGAACACCCGGGCGCGCACCATCCGCCAGATCAGTTTCAGCAGCACCGCTTTACCGCGCCAATTCTGCCGCACCTGATAGAACAGCCGCAGGTCCATGGGACCCAGCCAGATACCCTTGGGCGCCAGGGCTAGGGGCTCGAGCAGTTCGTTCTCCTCCGGTCCCAGCACCCGGGTGTCTATCGGCGGGACGTTGATGGTGCTGCCCTGCCCGGAGCCGCCCCCGAGCTCCGGGTAGTAGTCGGCATACCCGGGTTTCCAGACGAATTGCATCCAGTCGCTGCGCTCTTCGAGAAAGGCCATCATTTCCGGCGCCTTCTCGACATACATCCGCAGGCGCTGTTCGGTGACCAGGCCCCCGGTGATCGTCTTCAGGTATTCGACGACTTTGTCCGGATCCAATTCGACATCGGCCCGGCGCTGGGCGGGGGCGTTCGGCACCCAGATACCGCCGCCGGAAAGCGCGGTGGAGCCACCGTATTTCGCGCCCTTTTCGACGATCAGAACCTCGAGGCCCTCGGCGTCGGCCTTCAAGGCCGCCGACATCCCGCCGCCGCCGGACCCGACCACCAGCACATCGACGGTCTCGTCGTAGCCGGCGCCGGAATCCTCGGCGCCGGCGATCTCCGGTTCCTCCGTGGTCACGATGTCCCTACCTTTCTTCGGGTGGTCGATGCGGGTGCCGGCGGCGGGCTATCCGGGGTCGGCCGCCCGCGCGGTGCGGACGGCGAATCCGGCGATCAGTTCGGGCGAGGGCCGGTAGTAGCGGACAGTGGTCCGATACGGACCCTGCGCCGCGAGGGCGGAGAAGGCGGCCACCCAGGTCCGGACCTCATGCGCGGAATTGCCCGCGGTAGTTGTGATCTCGCTGTTGGACCAGCTGTCGACCACCGCCAGGCGCCCGGTGTCGACCAGGTCGAGAAACTCCTGATCCCAGTCCGGATTGAGCGGTTGCAACGGCCCCTCCCCGGCCGCGAATTCCGCTGCGGCCGCCATCACCGCGCGCTGGCGGGCCTGTCGCTGTTCGGGGGTCATCGGCCGGCCGTGCACGATCCGCTCCAGCACCGGCGGCGGCGCGGTGGCACGCTGCGGAACCGGTGGGTCGTGCGACAGTCCCCCGGAACCGAGTACCAGTACCCGTTTACCGAGGGTCACGAGATGCTGCCCGACCGCGGTCCCGAGGGCCCGCACCCGGCGCAGCGGACCGAGCGGGGTCGCGACGGAGTTCAGGAAGATCGGGATCACCGGCCGGGCGGTGGCGTCTCCGAACAGCTGGTGCAACGGTTGCACGGTGCCGTGATCGACCGACATCTCCGCCGAGGTGGCGATATCGATTCCGGCCTCGAGCAGCGCCTCGGCCAGCGCCAGCGCCTGTTTTTCGGGAACGTCGAGCGGACCGGAGTGGGTGCCGTAGTCCCCGACGCCGGCCGCCGCGGTGCCCAGGCAGAACGGGGGCATCAGTTTGTAGAAGAACCCGTTGTAATGGTCCGGGGCGAACAGCACAACCATTTCGGGATCGAAGTCCCGGACGAATTCCCGGGCCCGATCGAGGGCCCCGCCGATCTCGCTGAGCAGTTCCCGGCCCGGCCCCGGGAGTTCAAGGAGCGGACTGTGCGAGACGCAGCATACGGCCAGCGGCATCGGTACCTCCCGGAGTCAGCGTGAGCGTGTCCCGCAGTGCCGCAGCGAGTTCGGGGGCATGCTGGGCGATACAGGCGCCGGCCACGAACCGGTCCGGCCGCAGGAACAGCACCGAATCGAGCTGCCCGTCGAACCATTTCTTCAGGGCGCCGGTGTGATCGCCGACCACCAGCACATCGGGGTCATCGTGGCCGGTCCAGTGCAGTTGAGTCGCGGGCCGGGCCTCCACGAACCGCGCTCCCAGCGCTTTCCAGCACGCGAATTCGGTATCCCCCAGCACTTTCCGCGGCTGATTGTTCCAGCACAGCACGGCGAACCACGGGCCGAGCGTTTCGTCCAGCAACACATCGGGCCTGGTCCGGGTGACCACCCGCGGCTGGACGAACAGGGTGCCGACCGCCGAATTCGGCGACCGGGACCAGCCGTGCACCACCGCGCCGCGGTCGTAACGCGGCATAGGTTTGAACCGCATCCCCAGGACGTAACGCTTCCACGGCGGTACTGCCGCCAGCACGCGCACCGCCACATCCCGCACTGCGGCGACCCGGTGGTTCGTCGGGGAGATGACCCGCCCGACCATGGTCGACAGGTCGATCATCGCGCGCGCGTGTTTGCGCCGCTCCTGGTCGTAACTGTCCAGCAGGGCATCCCCGGCCAGCCCCGACGCCACGGCCGCGAGCTTCCAGCCCAGGTTTGCCGCATCCCGGATTCCGCTGTTGTAGCCCTGCCCCTGCCAGACCGGCATCAGGTGCGCGGCGTCCCCGGCCAGTAGCAACCGGCCCTTCCGGAATTCACCGGCGATGCGGGAATGATGGGTGTAGACACGCCGCCGGATCACATCCAGCCGCTCCGGGTGCGGAACGAACGGTTCGAGCAGCCGGGCCAGGAATTCCGGGGTTTCGGCCTCTTCATCGGTTTCGCCGGGATGCAGCAGGAATTCGAAGCGCCGGACCCCGTGTGCCAGCGAGATGGACACATTCGGCCGCACGGGATCCGCGCCGACTTCGACGTTCGGATGTCCGAGCGGATCACCGTCGATATCGACCACGAGCCAGCGGGTGGAGGACGTGGTGCCCTCGAAACTCACCCCCATTGTGTGCCGGGTGGCGCTGCGCCCGCCGTCACTGCCCACCACATAGCGGGCATGAACGGTTTCCGGGCCGTCGGCGGTGTCCAGCCGCACCCGGACGTCGTCGCCGGTGTCGTGGCAGTCGGTCATCGCGGTGGCCCAGCGGATATCGACGCAGTCGTACCGGTCCAGGCCACGCAGTAGTTCGGCATCGACCAGCGGCTGGATGAAACCGCTGCGTTTGGGCCACCCGAACTGCTGGTCGGTGGGTGCGATCTCGGCCAGCAGCCGCCGGTCACCGTCGACGAACCGCATGATCTGGTTCGGGTTGGTATGCGGCAGGATCTGCTCGACCAGGCCGGTGGATTGCAGGGTGCGCAATGATTCGTCGTCGATACCGACACCGCGCGGGTAGTCGATGAGGGCGGGCCGCTCCTCCACCAGCAGTGTCCGCACACCGTAGCGGCCCAGCATGTTACATATGGTCAGCCCGACCGGGCCCGCGCCGACGACGAGAACGTCATAGCGAGCGGGGGTGCTGCCGTTACCGGTTTCCATATCGACCACCCAGCAGGAATTCGAGATGAAGGGCGTTGAACGCCGCCGGCGACTCGTACTGCGGCCAATGCCCGCAGTCCGGCAGCACTTCGAACCGGGCGCCGGGGATCATCGAAGCGATCCGTTTCCCCTCGGTGACATCGGCGGTGGGGTCGTCGCTGGTCCACACCACCAGCGTCGGTGCGGAGATCGCGCCGTACTCCCGCGGACCCAGCAGGTTGCGGGCACGGATCTGCGGATCCTGGAGCGCCATGATGTCGCGCATGGCGTCGACGAATCCGGGTTGCCGGTAGATCCGCTGCCGGCTCGCGACGATATCGTCGTAATCCTTGGTTTTGTCCGCCATCAGCCATTTGATCCGGGCCTGCACCGTCTCCCAGGTCGGATCCGCGGCCGCGGCCATGGACAGGGTCACGATCCGCGCCATGACTTCGGGATCGGCCCGGGAACCGCCCGCGGTGTTGAGGACCAGCCGATCCACCCGGCCGGGGTGGTCGCAGGCCGCGCGGGCCGCCACCCAGCCGCCCAGGGATTCGCCGCTGATATGCGCGCGAGGGGCACCGATGGTGTCGAGGAATGCGATCAGATGCCGCACATAATGGTCGACCTCGAGCGGATGCCCGGGTTTATCGGTGTAACCGTGGCCGAGCATATCGATCGACCAAGTCGAGAAATGCCCGGCATGCGCCGCCAGATTCCGAATATAGGCCTCGGCATGCCCGCCGGAGCCGTGCAGGAGGACCAGGGCCGGTTTGTTCCGGTCACCGGCGTGCAGGTAGCGCGTCCGCACTCCCGCCACATCCAGGTACCCCTGGCTGAACGCGACCCCCTGCAGATCGCACCACACGCTCTCGTATTCCGACACTGCTACCTTCCGCTCTATCCGTTCGCCCACGCCTGCCGGCTCGCACCTCGCGCCGCGTCGCCCGGCAGCGAGGACGGCTTCAGCACTTCGCCGACTCCCCGGTGGCCGCGTGGTAACCGGCCCGGAAACCGAAAACCATGCCCGGGCCGATGGTTCCGCCGGCGCCGCCGTAGGCGCGGCCGGTCACCCCGGCCATCGCATTGCCGGCCGCGTACAACCCCGGAATCACCGCACCGCCGATATGCCGGACCCGGGCGTCGCGATCGGTCCGTGGCCCGCCTTTGGTGCCCATGGCACCGACCGTCACGGGAACGGCGTAGTACGGGCCGGTATCGACGGGACCCAGCGTGCGCCCCGCGACGGTGTCGGCGTCCGGATCGCCCCAATAGCCGTCGTATTCGCTGGCGCCGCGGCCGAAGTCGGGATCGGATCCGGCGGCCACCGCCCGGTTCCAGTCGGCCACCGTGCGACGCAGGCCCTCCGCGTCGATACCGGTCCGGGCGCCGAGTTCGGCGAGATCGGCCGATTCGCAGAACCAGTCCGGGGCCGTGCCGCCGGGGGCGACGCCCAGGAAGCCGTACCGGCGCAGGTGTTCGGCGTCGAACACCATCCAGCCGGGATTGTTGACATAGCCGCCGCGTGGATCGAGGTAGTGGAAGGCGCCGGCCATCGAGTTGTATTCGGCGGCTTCGTTGACGAACCGTTTCCCGGCCCGGTTCACGATGATGCTGCGCGGGCGCGTGCGTTCCAGCCGGACGCTGCGGCTGCGCTGGTGCCCGTCGATCGTGTCGCCCGGCAGCTGCACCACCGGAACCCACCAGGCCTCACCCATATTGCCGAGGTCGGCGCCGTGCGCCATGGCCATCCGCAGTCCGTCGCCGGTGTTGTTCGGCGGCGATACCGGCCCGGTCATCGGCCCCCGCAGAAACGCTTTGACCAGTCCGGAATCCCATTCGAAACCACCGGTCGCCAAGACGACACCGCGCCGCGCACGGACCGCGATATCTCGCCCGCCGACGGTGACCCGCACCCCGGCGATCACCCCGTTCTCTGCGATCAGTTCCACCCCGCGCGCATCCGTACGTGGCGTGACCCCTGCCGCCAGCACGCCCTCGAGCAGCCCCGCCACCAGCGCCTGACCGGCGACACAGACATCGGCGGACGCATCCCCCAGAACCGCGCGCAGCCGGGCCCGGGTTTCGGCGTCGAATCCGACATTGCTCCAGTCCAGCGGGAAAGTGGTGAGGCGCTCGCGCCATTCCCCGAGCCGGGCCAGGTCGTAGGCGGCCGGGCCGATGGAGCGGCCACCGGTGGGCCGCCCGCCCGGCAGCTCCGGTTTGTAGTCGGGAAACCCCTCGGCCACTTCGAATTTCACACCGCTGTGCTGTTCGACGTAATCGAGCATCCGCGCGCCGGTGCGGACGAACACCTCGACCAGTTCGTCGTCCATCGAATCCAGTGCCTGCGCACCGAGATAGGCCAATGCGTCGGCGACCGTGAGCTCGCGTTCCGCTCGTGCATGCGCGGGAATCCAGGCCAATCCGCCGGAGACCGCGCTGGTTCCGCCGACCGTATGCGCCTTCTCGAACAATGCCACCGCGGCACCTTCGGTCGCGGCGGTGAGCGCCGCGGTGAGGCCGGCGGCACCGGTGCCCAGGACGACGATATCGGTCTGTTCGTCCCAGATCGTTGGATCGGATCCGGCAACCGGCGACTGGTGCGATGGCACTGCGCTGTCCTTTCGGCGAGCAGGCGGAGTCGGGGGCGCCGGTCCGGCGGGCTGTCGTGCGGGGCACGAGCCGGACCGACTCGCGTAAAACGCTAATCTCCCTTTTTGAGAATCTTATTCTCGCAGGATGGATGCCGCAATACCCTTCCGGACCAAATGTTTCTGGATCTTGCCGCTGGGCGTCCGCGGGAAGTCCGTGGCCTCGAACAACCGCGCCGGCAACTTCTGCCGCGCCACCCCCGCCCGCTCGAAGAATGCGCGAACCTCGTCCCGCGAAGGCAGCACACAGCCCGGCTCGAGGCGCAGTACGGCCCCCACCACCTCACCGAACCGGCTGTCGGGCAGGGCGATCACCACGGACTCGGCCACCTGCGGCATGGCGTCCAGCACATCCTCGACCTCGCGCGCACCGACGTTCTCGCCGCCACGGATGATCACATCGGCCTTGCGATCGGTGACGGTCAGGCACCCGGACGAATCCAGCACTCCGATATCGCCGGTGTGATACCAGCCCTCGTCATCGAAGACCCGCGCGGTGAGCTCCGGATCGGTGTATCCCAGGCACAGATCCGGGCCCCGGCTGAGGATCTCCCCGTCCGGCGCGATCCGGATCTCCACTCCGGGCATCACCCGGCCGTCGGTGTCGAGCCGCTCCCGCGGTGGCGCGTCCAGCGCCGAAGCGGTGATCGACGGATGCTCGGTACTGCCGTAGGCCCGGAACGCGACCACACCCAGCTCGGTGAGCATGCGGGTCACCGCGGCCGGCACCGCCGAACCACCCAGCCCGACATACTTCATATGGGCGAGATGCTCCGGTGTGTAATCGGGGTGCTCGACCATACTGGTCACGAAATACGGCGGCCCGCCGCCCACGACCAGCCCCCGGTCCTTCATCAGGGCCAGCGCCCGGCCGGGATCCCAGACATCGAGCATATGGACCGGCCGGCCGTGCAGTACCGGCAGCAGCAACGCGCCCACCATCCCGATGAAATGACCGACCGGGGTCGCGGTGAGCTGTTCACCGCGATCGTCGCGGTTGCGCTCGGCGAGCTGGAGCGTTTCGCAACCCAGAGTCTGATGGCTGTGCACCACGCCTTTGGGGGCACTGGTGGTACCGGAGGTGAACGCGATCAGCGCCGGTTCCGCCGGGTCCGCGGGCAGGACACCCGGCATGGGTTCCGCGGCGAGCAGAGCCGCGAAGTCCACACCACCCGCACCCGCCCCGGATCCGCCCGGCCGGTCGTCCGCATCACCCTTACCGACGACACCGACAACGGGAACCTCCGCACACACCTCGGGGTCGAAGCGGCACCGGCCGAACTCCGCCATCGTGATGAACACCTTCGGCCGGGAAACCCGCAGGATATGCCCCAGTTCGGCGGGGCCGTAGAAATGCACGACCGGCACCACCGCCGCACCGAGGAAGGATGCGGCCCAGAAAGTCGCGGCCGCCTCCATCCAGTTCGGTAGCTGGAAGGCGATCACATCGCCGGGCCCGACACCGCGCTCACGCAGCCCCGCGGCCAGACGCCGTGCCACCCGCTCCACGTCGGCGAAGGTGCCCTGCCAGGGCCGGATATCGGAATACACCCGGAACGCGGTGGCGGGCACGGCCGCGAGCGAGCGGCTCAGCAGATCCCCCATGGTGTCGCGGGTCCACCAGCCGGCCGATTCGTAACGCTGCCGCAGGTCGTCCGCAATGACGCGGGTCATCGGTGCTCACCTCGTACGCCTCGGAACGTCATGACCGTTCACCCCTTTCGCGCCGCCGGAGTCATCGGCCACCACCTGGGCCGGACCGGGCACGCGCGCCGCGGTCGGCACCGGCGGCTGTTGGAAATTCAATTCTCTTTCAATGAAAATGCCGAATTCGCCAACCGGCGCCCGGACACTGAGGCCATCGCACGAGGTAAGGCACCCAAATCCGCTCGCCGACCCGAATCGGCGCAGCCAACCAGGCTTCTCGCAAAACCTTGCCGCCGACCCCACGGGTAGAGTACCGTTCTCGTATGCGAAAACGCAGTTCTTTTCGCATACGAGAACAGCCGTATGTCCGCAACCGGTACCCGGCGGTGCTGGGTCGACACCGCATCGGGGCCGCGGCCGGATCGACGCGTGGCATTCGCCGCGCACCCTGCCCTGTGCCGCCGCCTCCGGCGGCCCGGCACACCCGGGTAGGTGTCTCGAAAACAGATCGAAAGGGAATGCTGTGGGACGTGTTGAGGGCAAGGTCGCATTCATCACGGGCGCCGCGCGCGGTCAGGGCCGCAGCCACGCCGTACGACTGGCGGAGGAAGGCGCCGACATCATCGCCGTCGACCTGTGCCAGAACATGTCGACCATCGGTTACCCGCTGGCCACACCCGAAGACCTCGAGGAAACCGTGCGCCTGGTCGAGAAGACCGGCCGCCGGATCGTCGCGACCCAGACCGATGTCCGCGACGCCGTCGCACTGAAGGCGGCGCTGGATGCCGGCGTCGCCGAACTCGGCAAGCTCGATATCGTGATCGCCCAGGCCGGTGTCGCCGGTATGAAGGGGCAGCCCGATATCCAGGCGTGGATCGATGTCATCAATACGAACCTCGTCGGCACCATCAACGCCATCCAGGCCGCGCTCCCCCACCTCGGTGAGGGAGCGTCCATCATCGCCACCGGTTCCACCGCCGCGATGATCGACACCGGCAAGATGGACAACCCCGGCGCGGATCTCGGCGGCATGGCCTACGTGCACTCCAAGCGCGCACTGTCGTATTACATCTTCGATATCGCCCGGCACCTGGCCCCCCGCGGTATCCGGGCCAACGCCGTACACCCGACCAACTGCAATACCGACATGCTGCAGAGCGAGCCCATGTACCGCTCGTTCCGCCCGGATCTGGAGAACCCGACCCGCGCCGATGCCGAACCCGCCTTCCATGTCCAGCAGGCCATGAAGACCCCCTGGATCGAGCCGGTCGATATCTCCAACGCCATCCTGTATCTCGTCTCCGACGAAGCCCGCTTCGTCACCGGTATGCAGATGCGCGTCGACGGCGGCGGCTACCTCAAGTGGTACGACCACAAGATGTGAGCGCACCCGGCCACCCCGGTTCAGGCGGCGTGCGCATTCCGCAGGCGATCGACGCGCACGCCGCCGGCCCGGTGGCGAATCGGCCATCCGACGACTCCCGGAGCGGCGCAGAGTTCCGGGCCCCCGGCGAAGGTTCGCCGACCAGTGACCAGCAGAGGGACAACAGACCGTGACTTCTACGGATAACGACCAGCGCAAAAAGAACCGGTACCACTTCGATCGGCACACTCCCGAATACCGGGAGAAGTTTTCCGAGATCACCCATGAGATGCACGAGAAATGCCCGGTGGCTTGGTCGGACACCTACAACGGGCACTGGGTCGCCGCGGGCGGTAACGCGGTCTTCGAACTCGCCCGCTGCCCAGAGGTGTCGGTCGACCACGATGTGCACAACGAACGCCGCGGCTACCAGGGCATCTCGATTCCGAAGGCACAACGGGCCGCGCTGGTCCGCGGTGGCATGCTGGAAATGGACGAGCCCGAACACCGCACCTACCGCTCGATCCTCAATCCGTACCTGTCACCCGCCGCGGTGAAACGCTGGCAGCCGTTCATCGACGAAATCGTCCGGGCCAGCCTCGATGAGAAGATCGAGACCGGCCGTATCGATTTCGTGGACGATCTCGCCAATATCGTCCCCGCCGTGCTGACGCTGGCGATGCTGGGCATTCCCCTGAAGAAGTGGTCGGTGTACAGCGATCCGGTGCACGCCTCGGTGTACACACCCGAAGACTCCCCCGACGCCCCCCGGGTCGCCGAAATGCACCGGACCATGGGTCTCGATATCCTCACCAGCCTCCACGAGGCCAAGAGCAACCCGAAACCCGGCCTCATCAAGGCGCTCGTCGAACTGCGCATCGACGGTGAGCCCGCACCCGATATGGAACTGCTCGGGATGATGGGCCTGCTCATCGGTGGCGGCTTCGACACCACCACCGCGCTCACCGCCCATTCCCTCGAGTGGCTGTCGGAGAATCCGGACCAGCGCGAGGAACTCAGCCGAGATCGCGAGGAGCTGCTGGACTCCGCCACCGAGGAATTCCTGCGCTACTTCACGCCCGCCCCGGGTGACGGCCGCACCATCGCCGACGACTGCACCTATCAGGGCACCGAATTCAAAGAGGGTGAACGGCTGTGGTTGTCCTGGGCGATGGCCAATCGTGACCAGAGCATCTTCCCCGACGCCGACGATATCGTCCTGGACAGGAAGGGGAACCGGCACTTCAGCTTCGGCCTGGGTGTGCACCGGTGCATCGGCTCCAACGTGGCCCGCACGGTGTTCAAGTCCATGCTGCTGGCCGTGCTCGACCGGATGCCGGACTACAGATGCGACCCCGAGGGCACGGTGCACTACGACACCATCGGCGTCATCCAGGGGATGCGCCATCTGCCGGCCACCTTCACCCCGGGGAAACGGCTGGGCCCAGGCCTCGACGAAACCCTGGAGCAGTTGCAACGGATCTGTGATGAACAGGGGCTGGCCGCACCGGTCACCGAACGGCCCGATGCCGCGGTGATCGACTTCCAGTACTGACCGCGAGTGGCGGCCGGTACCGCGGGGTCCGGCCGGCACTCTCGACTCTCCGACGAGGACCGCGATGAAGGACCTGCCCGACGGCACCCGCACCCCGGTAATCGATACCAGCGTGCATATTTTCTTCCGCTCCGACGACGATATGCGCGGCCACCTGCGCGAGCCGTTCAAGAGCCGCGGCATCCCCGACCCGGAGATGGACTGGTACGGCGCGCCGGGTGGCGAATACGCCGCGGGCACCCGCGGGCCACACAAGGGATACCCGGGTTCGGACCCGGAGTTCGTGGGGCAGCAGTTGTTCGGTGAACGCGGTGTCGATGTGGCCGTTCTGCATCCAATGACCCGCGGCATCCTGCCCGACCGGCATCTCACCACGGCGGTATTGTCCGCCCACAACGACATGATGGTGTCGCGCTGGCTCGACAGCGGTACCTGTCACGAGCGCTTCCGCGGCACGCTGCGCGTCAATCCCGAGGACATCAGCGGCGCACTGCGCGAAATCGACCGGCTGGGTGATCACCCCCGCATCGTCCAGCTCGGTATCCCACTGCAATCACGCGAAGTGTACGGGAAACCGCAGTTCTGGCCGCTGTGGGAGGCCGCCGCGGCGGCGAACCTGCCGGTCGCCACCCATATCGAGACCGGTGAGAGTATCGGCCTGCCACCGACACCGTCCGGCCATCCGCGCACCTATGAGCAGTACTACGGGTTCATGGGGCTGAACTACATCTATCACCTGATGAATATGATCGCCGAGGGCGTTTTCGAGCGCTACCCCGACCTGAAATTCGTCTGGGGCGACGGCGGCGCCGATCTGCTCACCCCATTCACCTGGCGGATGGACACCTTCGGCCGGCCCCACCTGGAACAGACCCCGTGGGCACCCCGGATGCCCAGCGACTACCTGCCCGGACATGTGTATTTCGTGCACGCCACGATCGACGGCCCCGGTGATGCGCCCTTCGCCGCGGAATGGCTCGACTTCACCGGCAAGGACGAAATGCTGATGTTCGGATCCAGTTATCCGCACTGGCATTCCGGCGATACCGACGTCCTGCCGACCGCACTGACCACCGAACAGCGCGAGAAACTGTACTGGCGAAATGCCGCGCGGCTGTACAGCATCGATGTAGACGCCGTGACGGCGGTCGGCTGATGCCCCTTCCACGATCACGGTGCCTACGGCCGGACCTCTCCGCAATGGTGCTCCAGGAGGCGCTATGACAATGGCACAGGACCGGGCCCGGGTTCCTTCCACGGAACTGGTTCCGGTACGCGTCGTCGACTCCGATGTCCACCCCGTCCCCCGCCGGGGCGACCTGGTGGAACATATACCGGAGCCCTGGCGCACATCGTTCTTTCTCAGTCACCGTGTAGGCGACACCATCATCTACGACGCGCCCGACTATGCGCATTCGAAGGCGATGCGGGTCGATACGTTCCCAGCAGACGGCGAATTCCCCGGTAGCGACCCGGATATGGCTTTCCGGCAGCTCATCATGGACGCCGGCTCCGATATCGTCATCCTCGAGCCGAGTGTAAAGGCGACCCGCCTGCCCGAGGCCACCGCCGCCATGGCGACCGGAGTCAACGGCTGGCTCGATGCGCAGTGGCTGGATGCGCACAACAACTGGCATCGGCGCTGGCGCGGGTCGATCTGTGTGGCGATAGACGATCCCCCCTCCGCGGTCGCCGAGATCGAGCACTGGGCCGGGCATCCGTACATGGCGCAGATCCTGATCAAGGCCGAACCGCGGCCCTCCTGGGGCGACGCCCGATACGACCCGATCTGGGCCGCCGCGGTGAAACACGAACTGCCGGTGAGCTGCCATCTCAGCCGGGGCGCCTACGAGACCATGCCCATGCCGCCGGTCGGTTTTCCCAGCTACAACCACGATTTCATGGTCACCTACTCGCTGCTCGCGGCGAACCAGGTGATGAGCCTGATCTTCGACGGGGTCTTCGACCGGTTCCCCGCGCTGCGCATCGTCTTCGTGGAACACGCCTTCACCTGGATCCTGCCGCTGATGTGGCGGATGGATGCCATCTACGCGGCCCGCGGCTCGTTCATGTCGATCATGCGGAAGCCGTCGGAGTACGTGAAGGAACACATCAAGTTCACCACCCAGCCGCTGGACTACCCGGAGGACAAAACCGAACTCACCCGGGCGTTCGAATGGATGGAGGCGGACAAGATCCTGCTGTACTCCTCGGACTACCCGCACTGGACCTTCGACGATCCGCGCTGGCTGGTGAAACATCTCCCGCCCGCGGCGCGCGACAAGGTGATGTTCCGCAACGGTATCGAGACCTATCACCTGCCGGAAACCGTACCGGCGCTGCCCGGACAGGTACGGGTGCACTGATGGCGGACGGTAACGACCCACCGGTTCGGCCACCGGACTCGGATTCCGCGGCGACGTCCTCCGGGTCCGGTGCGGCTGCGCCGCACCACAGAACCAGCGCGGTAGCAGCGGTCCCCGGCAGCGCCGGCGCGGCCGGACCGGGTTCCCACACCGATGCAGGGGCCGATTCCGGCACCCGACCGGTATCGACGCACGAGGCGGAGCCGGCGCCATCCACCGGGCCCGCCCTGGCAGCCGAGTCCGGTGTCTCGGCCCCGGTATCAGGCGATAGCCCCGGCTCCCGGGCCGGCAGCTCCGTTTCGGCACCGCGGCTGGCGCAGGGGCGGGAGCATATCGTCGCCACGGTGGACGAGATTCCGCCCGGGTCGTCGAAAGTGGTGCCCATCGGGCGGCACGGGGTGGGTGTGTACAACGTCAACGGCATCTTCTACGCGATTGCCAATTACTGCCCGCACGAGGGCGGTCCGCTGTGCGCGGGCCGGGCGCGCGGCCGCACCGTGGTCGACGAATCGGTGCCCGGTGATTCGGTGATGGTGCGAGACAACGAGTTCATCTATTGCCCCTGGCATCAATGGGGGTTCGAACTCGCCACCGGTACCACCGCGGTGAAACCCGAATGGAGTATCCGTACCTACCCGGTTCGGGTGGTCGGCGGGGACGTACTGGTCACCGCCTGACCCGGACACAGATCCCGGCCCGCCGCTCGTACGGCGGGCCGCGGGAGTTTCCGCCCCGGCGGCTCCCCGACCCATGGCAGGAGTGTGCTATGCCCGCGGTAACGGTGAACGGCGGCAAGGTGGTCTACGAAATCCTGGGGGGTAGCGGCGATCTCATCGTGCTCACCCCCGGTGGCCGCTACAGCAAGGAGATACCGGGACTGCGTCCGCTGGCCGAGGCCTTGGTCGCCGGCGGTTATCGAGTACTGCTGTGGGATCGGCCCAACTGCGGTGCCTCCGATGTGCAATTCTACGGGCAGACCGAATCGCATATGCGCGCCGAAACCCTGCACGGACTGCTGACCGTGCTGGGGACGGGCCCGGTGATCCTGGCCGGCGGGTCGGGTGGGGCGCGGGATTCGATGCTCACCACGATGCTGTACCCGGAGCTGGTCACCGATCTCGTGCTGTGGAATATCGTCGGTGGGGTCTACGGCACCTTCAACCTCGGCGCCTACTACGTCCTGCCCAGCCTGCAGACGGTGCGAGCGCTGGGTACCGAGGGCCTGCCGCGGATGAAGGAATGGCAGGAGCTCATCGCGGCGAATCCGGACAACGAACAGCGGTTACGCGCCTTGGACTCCGACGAGTTCGTGAAACTCTCGCTGCGCTGGCTCAACGCCTACGTGCCGAAACCGGGTCAGACGATTCCCGGAGTGGACGACGAGATGTTCGAACGGATCCGGGTGCCTACGCTCATCATCCGCGGCGGCGCGAACGACCTGGACCATCCGAAACGCACCTCGCTCGAGGTGCACTGCCTGATCGAAGCTTCGACGCTGATCGACCCGCCGTGGCCCGAGGATGCCTGGGAACGCGCTCTGGAGGACCGCGCACGGGGCCGGGCGAAGCAGTACAACATGTTCGACACCTGGGTGCTGGCCGCCCCGGAGATCCTGAAATTCCTGGGTGACCGATGATCTGGTGTTCCGTTGCGTCACACCGTACTGATCCGGACCTCGCAGTTGGTCGAGGCCTCCAGCGCGGTGTGGACCCGGCTCTCCGGGACCCGCTCGAGATCGGTTTCACGCAAACGCACCTGCAGGATGTCGTAACCGTCGGTGCCCGGCACCCGGGTGATCTCCCCGGTGAGCCCGAACCCGGCCAGCACCCCGTACGCGTCGGCATCGGTTCCGCGACTGACATAGGTGACGACACCCGCAACCGGTTCGGTACCGAACACCCGGGCACAGATCTCGACCACCCGCGCAGTATCCGCCGCCGCGTCCGCGGTATCGAGCAGTACCTGCACCTCGCGCCGCGACCGCGGGACAGCACCGAGATCCTTCTCCAGGACTTCGCCCCCGGTTTCGGTGAGCGCGGCGGCCAGTCCGGCCATACCGCGAGCCAGCGATTCGCCCGTGAGTTCCCCGGCCGGATCGACGTTCACCCGCAATACCGCAGTTCGCATGCCGACGAGCCTAACCGGCGTGTACGGGTCCGGCCCACCCCCGGAACGGGCACCGCCGCAGGGAATGTGACGGTGCACCGGCCGGTGGTCGCGGCGGGCCATCCGCCCGCGCAGAGCCACAACGTATGTCCGGATACCCCCGCCGCCACTGCCGTGGGTGTCGACGACACGACGCGCTTCCCGTCCGCACCGACCGGCGGGCGGACCGGACCAGCGGCACGCATCGACGCGGCCGGCGCGGAACGAGCGCCTCCTCGACCGGCGAGGCGGGCGGATCGGCCCGCATCGGCCCGCGGGACCGAGCCGATACGGAGATTCGCCGCGCCACACAGGCCGGCAGCCGGCCGGTGGCCTACAGCGGGAACCCGCGCACAGTGACGTCTCGACCGGGCCGGCCGGTGAGCAGACCGTTCACCGGCCGGCACGCACAAGTTCCGTGAATGCGCAGGTACGCCGGGAACCACACCGCTCGGTCATGTCGGTGGAGCGACCGGTGACGAGCATGTTCGGCGCTGAGGCAGAGGTAGACACCATCCGAGCGGCCCGGGTGCCGCGCCCACTCAGGAGGCACAATGCAGCACACCTTCTCGTCGGCCGGGGGCCTGGCGGTGGTTCCGTACCCCGGTAGCGAGCCGCGGCTGCTGCGGCTCGGCGGCGGGGTCGAGTCCGCCTACGAATACCGCGACAGCGGTGGTTACCGGCCGATCGGCGCGGTCTCCGCACTCGCCGATGCCGTCGAACGCAGCGGTTTGCGGGGGCGCGGCGGCGCCGGGTTCCCGTTCGCGGTGAAGGTGGACAGTGTCCGCGCCGGGAGCCCGGCCCGGTCCGGCGTGCCCGCCGGGTGGACCGAAACCGTTGTCGTCGCCAACGGCGAGGAGGGCGAACCTGCCTCCTTCAAGGACCGCTGGCTGCTGCGCAACCGGCCGCATCTGGTGCTGGACGGACTACGACTGGCCGCCGCGCTGGTGAGCGCCCGCCGCGGATACGTCTACGTATCGGATCAGGAATCCGAAAGGTCGGTGACCGCGGCACTCGACGAACTCGGCGGCACGGTGCCCGGTGGTCCGGAACTCGCTGTCGTCCGAGTCGATCCCGGCTACGTCGCCGGTGAGGAAACCGCCGCGGTGCAGGCGATCAACGGGGGTCGCGCCGTACCCACCGACAAACCGCCACGACCGTACGAAGCCGGTGTGGCGGGGTTGCCCACGCTGGTCAGCAACGTCGAAACCCTCGCCAACCTGCCCTTCCTGGACCGCTGGGGCGCCGACGCGTACCGCGCCGCGGGCACCGCGTTGTCTCCCGGCACTTTCCTGTCCACCGTCACCGCCGCGCACCGGGCACCGGTCCTGTACGAACTTCCCTACGGCCTGCCGGTCACCGATCTGCTCGCCCTGCACGGCATCCCGGCCGATTCGGTACGCGGGGCGCTGGTCGGTGGATATTTCACCGGGTTGCTCGACTCCACATTCACCGGCCTCACCCTCGACCACGAAACCCTGCGCCGTGCCGGTTCCGGCCTCGGCTGCGGTGCCCTCGCCGTCCTCACCGAGGAATGTCCGGTCGCCGTTGCGGCCGCGGTCCTGAACTACTTCGACCGCGAGAACGCCGGACAGTGCGGATCCTGCTTCAACGGCACCGCCGCCATGGCCGCTGCCACCACCGCACTAGCGGAGGGACGCGCGGCCGCGGACGACCTCGATCGCCTGCGCCGCTGGTCGACGGTGCTGCGCGGTCGCGGCGCCTGCGGGACCCTCGACGCCGCGTGTCACACCGCGGCAAGCCTGCTGGACCGCTTCCCGCAGGAGGTCGCCGCACATCTCGGCAACAGCTGCCCGGACTGCGCAAGTACCCCCGCCACCGACCGAGCCCCCTACCGAGTGGAAACGGAGGCGCTGCTGTGAAGATCAAACTGGATCGCACGCTCTGCGACGGTTTCGGTATCTGCGCCAAACATGCCCCCGAACACTTCCCCCTCGACGACTGGGGGTATGCCTCCCTCGCCGGCAATCCGGTCATCGCCCCCACCGACGAGCCCGCGGTGACCCGCGCCCTGCTCGACTGCCCGGTACACGCGATCACCACGCTGCCGGAACCGGGCCGCCCGGATACCGGATCCGCGGCTACTGCACCTGGTTCTGCACAGAAATAGCGACCCGGCGCGGCATCCCGGTATGCCACGGCACAGACCTGCCGCACGGGCCCATGCCGGTTCCGGCACCTCGCCGGCCACCGGAATCCGCATGCGGCCGCCGGCCGCTGTGCGATCGCGCGTCCGACCTCTGAAAATTCGCTCGCCGGCCGAGTCGTTCGGAGGCACGCTCTACGGCATGGAAGAACCACAACACAGGATCCGCGCGCTCCATACGGCAACCACCGTCACGGTCTACCAGGCATACTCGGCGGTCATCGGCAGGCCTGCCCTCCGCGAGGGCCGCTTCCCGGCGGCATGGAAGCGAGACCGGATGACGTGGATCAAACCGTCGTTTCTGTGGATGATGTATCGCAGTGGCTGGGGCACGAAACCGGATCAGGAGACCGTTCTCGCCGTGGAGATCTCACGCAGCGGCTTCGAATGGGCGTTGCGGAATGCGTGCCTGTCGAGCTACCAGCCCGGGCTCTATCCCGACCACAGCACCTGGCGGCGACAGCTGAAGCGCTCTCCCGCCCGCGTCCAGTGGGATCCCGAGCGCGATCTGAGCCTGCGGCCCCTTCCGTATCGCTCGCTGCAACTCGGGCTCAGCGGTGAAGCCGTACGCCACTACGCGGACGAGTGGACCGTCGCCATCAGCGATATGACTCCGCTGGCGCGCGAGATTCACGCGCTGGTCGACGAGGGCGACTTCGACTCGGCTGCCCGGCTACTGCCCCAGGAGCGCCCGTATCCAGCCGCGGACGGACTACTGGAACATCTGGGTGTCAGCGCGTTTCCTGCCAGCCGCAGGGCATTCCGCAGCTGATATGCGTTTCGCGGTCGGCCGTGCCGTCGGCAAAGGTGCGTACGGTGGTCGAGGCTTCGGCGGCATAACCGCACCGCGGGCAGACCGAGAAATAGTCGAGTACCGGGTAGACCGTGACGAGTACCGGCGCCTCGGACCTCAGCCGGGCCGCGCCGCCCGGGTCGGCGGTGTTCAGACGGGATCGAACGACGAGATCAGCCATGAGTCCTCTACCTTCGACAGCGTCACCCGGACGCTACTGGCGGCCAGCGCCGGATCGGGTTTCTCGGCGCTGGTGGTGGTCTGGTTGATGAACAGCAGCGCGACCGCCGAATCTGGATGTATTTCGGCGACCGCCGAGCGCACGACGCTCGCGGAGGTTTTCACCGATTTCTCCTTCGCGGCGGGCGCGATGACCTTTTCGGTGAACTGCGTGTAGTACGTGAGGAAATCGCCGGTCATCCGGGATTTGGCGGACGCGAAATCCTGATCCAGTGATTCGGGGGAATACGACAACAGGGCGACGGTGCCCTCGGTCGCAGCGGAGAGCACCTCGTTCTTCGCCGCGTCACCGCGCGAATCGGGCCGGTACTGAAAGGTCAGCAGCGCGGCGGCGAGTGCCACCGCCGCTACGGCCAGCACGGTGAGCAGGACCGGTTCCGGGGACCGGCGGACCGTACGGAGGAAACTCGGGATTCTCACGGCACGAACTCCACTTTCGACATCTTCGACTCCGCCCCCTCGCGGGTGACGGTGACGCTGAGCCGCCATACCCGGGGTTCCTGCTGCGCGCCTGCCGAGTTGGTGACCCGGGAGACCGCCGAGACCAGCACGACCGCCGATTCGTCGGTCATGGATTCGACCGCAGCCGCGGTGATCTCGCCCTGGGTCGCGACCTTGGACTGTTCCACGACCTTGGTGAAATCTTCGGACCGGGTCTGGAAATCGGTGCGGAACGCGCCGGTGGAATGGTCGAGGACTCGTTTCACATCATCGGTGGCGCGGCCGGAATCCAGTGTGGTGAGGGCGATGACGCCTTCCCGGGCGGCATTGAGGAACTCGTCCTCGCGCGCCTGGGCGGCGGCGATCTGCTGATGGTTCCATATCGAATAACCGCCGGTCGCCAGGGAGAGGAGCACGATCACCGCCACCAGTGCCCGGGCAACCATCCGGCCCCTCGGCCGCCGCACCGTACCCGGTTTCATCCGTCGCCCGGCGGCCGCGAACCGTTCGGCGACCTTACCCACGCCCTCGGCAGTGCGGTTCTTCGTAACAGCGGCGGTATCGGAGCCTTTCGATACTCCTCCGATCGGACGGGAGCCCGCCGAGGTACCGCTGCCGGAATCAGCTCTTGTCGACGATTCACCGCTTGCCTCGGATCCCGTCGCGGTATCGCTGTCGGAGCCGGCCCCTTCCGGCGTATCGGCGTGCGGCCCCGAACTCGCCGCGGTATCGCGCTCCGGGGTAGCACTCGACGCGGCCTCCACTTGGGTGGCTGTGGCCTCCGAATCGGGACTTCCCGGCAGCAAAGCGGTCTTCGCCCCGGATGACGCCGCTTCGGTCCCCGATGTGGCGGCGGTACCACCCCGCGCGGAGTCGTCCGCGACCGCACCGCTCTCGCCGACCGCATCCGTGTTCGGGGTGCTCGCGGGGGGTGCTGGGACCGATGCCCCCGAATCCGCCGGTACCGCGGCGCTACCGGCCGCGGCGGACTCCGCATCGGCCGCAACGCGGCGGTGCTCCCCTGCCTCGCGTCGCAGTTTCGCGGCGCGGGCGCGAGCCCGGGCCGCGGTCGCGGACGCCTGCGCGGCCAGCGCCTCGGCTTCCGCCGCCGCTGCCTCGGCATCGGCTTGTTCGGCCGCCAGGATCAGCGGGTCGGTGGCGGTTTCGGGCATCTATCCCACCTCGATCATTTTCAGTCGCTTGCGGGCAGCGGCTTTGCTTCCTTGATGGTCAGCGGTGTGGCCCCCACGCTGAGGGTGCCGGCCCCCGCCTTGGTGACCAGGACCTCCGCCCCCTGGTCGTCGACGTAGCGTTTACCGATCAGGTTGCCGTCGGCGAAACCTTCCTGCGGACCGCCGCCCGAAGGAGCTGGGCCGTCGATCGGCACCATGGGTACGCCGCCGGCCCGCAGATCGTCGAGGCTGTCGGCGGCCCGGACGATGATCACCTCGGTAGTACACACCTGACTCCGCAGCCGGGTCCCGGTTTTGGCCATGATCTTCTTCCTTTCGCGTGCGGCGGTTACGCGCCGGCGGTTTCGCGGGTGAGTTCGGCGACGAGTTCGCGCCGCAGGATCTTCCCGGTCGGGGTTGCGGGTAGTTCGGGCCGGAACACGACGCGGTCGGGGGTGCGGGAACCACGTAGTCCGGAGCGGACATGGCCGCGTAACTCTTCGGGGTCCGGGGTCCGGCCCGGTTCGGCGGGGACCACGACCGCGACGATGATCTGCCCCCATTCGGCGTCCTCGACGCCCACCACCGCACAATCGTGTACTGCCGGATGTTCCACCAGCACGTCCTCGATCTCGGCGGGTGCGATGTTCTCACCGCCGCGGATGATCGTGTCGTCGCTGCGGCCGTGGATGAACAGGTAGCCGTCGGCGTCGAGGACGGCGAGGTCCCTGGTCGGGAACCAGCCTTCGGCGTCGAGTACCGAACCGATTCCGGTGTACCGTCCGGATACCTGCGGCCCGCGGACGAACAGTTCCCCGGGGACCTCGGCGGGCAGAACCGCCCCGCTTTCGTCGCGGATCTGCACCTCGACCCCCGGGACCGGCTGCCCGACGGAACCGAGCCTTCGCGCGACCTTGTCGTCGCCGGAGGCGAGCGCTGCCCGGTGGTCGTCCGGGCCGAGTACCGCGATGGTCGAACTGGTTTCGGTGAGCCCGTAGGCATTGACGAAGCCGACGTCCGGCAGCAGCTCCAGCGCGGTCCGCACCAGCGGCAGCGCGACTTTGGAGCCACCGTAGGCCAGGGTGCGCAGGGTCGGCAGCCCGGCTCCGGTGGCTTTCAACGCGGTGACGATCCGGTCCAGCATAGTCGGGACCACGGTCGCGGTGGTGACGCGTTCGGTGTCGACGAGCCGGATCCATTCGCGCGCGTCGAAACTGCGCAGATAGACCATTTTGCGGCCGGCGTAGAGGTTCGAGAGTGCGGCCCCCACCCCGGCGACGTGGTAGGGGGGAACGCAGATCAGCGATACGTCGTCGTCCGCGGCGGAGGCGAATTCGACTGTGCCGGTGATATAGCTGACGAGGTTGTTGTGCGAGAGTTCGACCGCTTTGGGCTGCGAGGTGGTCCCGGAGGTGAACAGGACGACCGCGGCCGAATCGGGGTCGGGTTCGACTCCGGCCGGTTCGGCGGCGCGGGCGGCCGCCAGGAAACGCGCCGAATCCCACAGCAGTTCCGCGGTGCCGGTCACAGCGTCGGTGTAGGCGTCGTCGTGGATCACCAGGGGCGCGTCGAGCCGGTGGATCAGTTCGGCGAGTTTATCGCTGCTGAGCCGGTAGTTCAGTGGCGTGAACGGCACGCCGGCCCGGGCCGAGGCGAAGATCAGCAGCGGCAGGAGCGCTCCGCCGGTACCCACGTACGCGACACTGCGGGCCCCCGAGCCGGCGATCGCGCCCGCCCCCCCGTGGGCCAGGGCGTCCAGTTCGGCGCCGGTCCACCGCGATTCGCCCGATACGACGGCCGCCCGATCGGGATTGTTCGACGCCGCCATATCCAGCAGTAGCGAAATACTCATACGACTACTTCCTGCATGCCGGACGCCGCGAGACAGCACCCGGCCGGTAGTGATACCGATATTCTCGGAAACCGAGAATATCATATCCGCTGGCCCGCGAACCCGAATCGACCAACCGCCCGGTCTGTACGACACTCACCGGCGCACCTCCGTGCTCAGCACGCCGAACGCGCACAGGTTCCACACTTCCGTCGCGGTGATCGGGTGGGCACCGTCATCGGACCGGGCCCCCTGCGCCACGAACATCACCGTCTGCAACGTCATGGCCGCGAGCCGCCGCGGACGCGTCCCCGAACGTAGGTAGCCGGCGATATCGGCGGCACCCACCAGATCGGCGAGCAATTCGAAAAGCGACGCATGCGCGACCTGGATCTCGATCGGATCCGACATCAGCAACCGGGGCGCGAATTCGGTGAACAGCGGCCGATGCGCGCCCGGGTCGGGACGGCAGAACTCGAACAGCAGTTCCACCGCCGTTCGGAGCTTGTCCAGCGGATCGGCATCGTTACCTGTGGCCTCACGGATCTGTTCGGCCACTTTGGCGATGGCCTCCTCGTAGAGAGCCAGCAGCAATTCGTGTTTACCCTCGAAGAGCAGATAGAAGCTGCGCAGCGATTGCCCCGCCTCGTCGACCACCTCGTGCATCGTGAAATCGGTGCTGCCCCGCTGGGTGATCAGCGCGCGCGCCGCGTCCAGGAAGCGCTGCACCTGCGCGCTGCCGAACAGTTTGGTAGTGCGCACCGAACGCGCATCGATCCGCTGCTGCAGGGTCAGCCCGCTACCGGTACTCCGCATGGCCGTACCTCCGATTGCCGTATCCGTCGATCGGCCCGCGCGGTTCACGCCGGCCGCTCACTCGTACCGCGGCGGGAACCACCGGAGTGGACCCGTTGCCCGGTCCGGCCACCGGCCGCGGAAACTAGAATATCCGGTTGCGAGAATGATATTCTCATATTCGGCCAAAGGAGGTACACAGTGCAGCTGACTTTCGACGAGGACGTGGAAGAGTTCCGCGCCGAGTTCATCGCGTTCCTCGACGAGCATCTGCCGCCCGAGGCGGTCGCCACCGAGCGCCCGCAGTCGAGCTCACACGTGCCCGCATGGTCACGCGCCTGGCAGAGCACCCAGTTCGATCACGGCTGGCTGGTCCCCGGATATCCACCCGAATTCGGCGGCCGCAATGCCACGGTCCTGCAGCAGTACGTGCACCGGGAGGAACTCGGCCGGCGCAAGATCTACGAAAGCTGTAACCCGCAGGGACAGGGCATCATCGCCGCCTCCCTCATCACCTTCGGCACCCGGGAACAGCAGCAGCGCTGGGCCGTGCCGATCCTGCGCGGGGAAATGCCCGCCGCCCTCGGCATGAGCGAACCCGGCGCCGGCTCGGACCTGGCCGGTCTGCGTACTCGCGCGGTCCGCGACGGGGATCATTTCGTCGTCAACGGCCAGAAGGTCTGGACCTCGGGCGCCCACGACTCCGATGTGATCCTCACCTTCGTCCGCACCGACCCGGACGCCCCCAAACACAAAGGTATCTCGGTCCTGCTGATCCCCACCGATACGCCCGGCGTCCGCCGCCGCCCGTTCGCCTCGGCCTGCGCCGGCGACGATCTGGACTTCAACGAGGTCTTCTTCGAAGACGCCCGGATACCGGCGGAGAACCTGGTCGGTGAACTGAACCGGGGCTGGACCGTGGCCACCGGCTCCCTCGGCCACGAACGCACCCTGCTGTGGATGAGTTTCGCGCAACGCCTGCGCATACTGGTGCAGGATTTCCGGCCCCGCACCGAACTCGATATCGACCGTTTCGCCGGCGCGGTCATGGATCTGCAGGCCCTCGAACTGCTCGGTTCGACGGCCCTGGCCAGAGAATCCCGCGGCGAAGCGGATGTGGCGGCGCTGTCGGTGCTGAAACTGCTCGGATCCGAAAGCGTGCAGCGCGGTCTGGAAGCCGCCCTCGACGCCGCCGGTGCCGGCGGGCTCGAACATCCCGCGGTCACCTCCCGGCACAGCCTGTTCAATCTGGAGGACCACGCACCGAGCTGGTTCGAACGGTATCTGCGCAGCTTCTCCGGAACCATCGCGGGCGGCACCTCCGAGATCCAGCGCAATATCATCGCCCAGCGCATCCTCGGCCTGCCACGCGGCTGAGCACCGGCACGGCCCGCACGGGTGCCCCGCATCCTGTTGTCCAGCTGCGCTGCCGGATCAGCGCAGCTGCTCGGTCAGCCGCTCCAGGCCGTCTCGGATCAGCTGTCGGTACTCGTCGTTGCCGAGCGCGCCGATGCTGTCCTGCGCCTGCGCCAAATGTGCGCGGGCCCGGCCGAGGTCGCCGAGCCTGCGGTAGCAGTCACTCAGGTTCAGCTGCAGCGAGGGATACAGACCTGCCACGGAAACAGGCACCCGGGCTTGTGCCAGTTGCACATCGGTCACGTATCGGCGGCCGCAAGCGCACGCTGGTCCCATATCAGCTCCTGACCGATGTCCTCCGGTGCATCGGCCATCGGATGCGCGAGCGTGCAGCGGTACAGCGGGCCACCGTCCTCGCCACCGATCTCATCCCAGATCTCGGCGAACATCAGCCGCGCGGCTTCCCGCTGACCACTGTGGTCGAGCTGCGCTGCTTCTCCGATTCGCAGGAGCGTTGGGTCCGCACCGGCCATGCGTCGGGTAGCGGCGGGGTAAGTGGTGAGTGTGGTTGCGGCTGTCGTCGCGTCCTTCCCAGCGGCTCAATGCGGCAGCATTTCCTCCCAGCTGCCGTGAGTGTCGGCCACCAGGTCGGTCTGGCGGTACAGCTGCCCGTCCGGGGCCAGGTATTCGCCGGTGTCCGGATCGTATTGGGCGTAGGCGACCGCGGGCGCGGCAGCGGAGGCCGGGTTCGTCGCGGCAGCCGGGGCGTTACCGGGCGGTGGGTCGAAACGCGAATCGGGCGGGATGCCTTGACCTTCCAGTTCGGGGTCGCGAGGATACGGGCCGACCACGGGCTGTTCCGGTGCCACGGGCACGTACCCCTGATCGCTGTTGCAGATGGCGGCGGTCGGGGCGCGTTTGGCGGGGTCGTTGGCGCAGGGAATGTTGCGGGCACCGCGCACCCCGACCGGATGGTTTTGCGGCAGTTTGCAGTACAGGTTGTCCGGGGTGTCGATTGTGGTGACATCCTGCGGAGACCGCCATTCCGAGGGCGGTAGGAAGCCGACCGTACAGGCGGGTGGGTCGGAGACGCCGCTCACCCGGAAGTCACCGATCCCCAGACCGGAGGCATTCTTGGTCGGCTGGACAGCCTGGACCAGCGAAACCACGGGCGGAAGCAGGACCAGCAGCTGTTCCAGGCCGGCGTTGTAGGTGACGCCGAGTTGCCCGACCGAGGTCAGGTTGGACAGCAGAACCGGCAGTGTCAGATCCACCGAATCCAGCAGCGCCGACACCTCGTCGGCGAAAACCGGGCCGGAATGCAGCACGGTGCGGATCTGTGGGTCGCCTGCCACCAGCTGTCCGGTGACGTCCGCGGTGGCGCGGGTCCAGATGCGGATCGCGTCGGCGGTCTGTACCTGTGAGTCGAGCAGCGGCTGGGCGTCCTGCACCAGGGTTCTGGTGGCATCGCCGACACCGTTCATCTCGGCGGTCAGCTTCTCGGCGGAGGTGAGCAGCGAATCGAGGTCGTAGCCCGCGCCGTTGACACCGGCGAACATCTCGTCGAGCAGTCGCCACAGATCGTCCTTGGGGATCGTGTCCACCAGGGCGCTGAGTTTGTCCAGCATCGGGCCCACCGGCTGCGGTACCGCGGTATCGCGGCGTTCGATGGTGGCGCCGTCGTAGAGGTAGGGCGGGGAATCGGTGCGCGGCAGCAGGTCCACGTACTGTTCGCCGACGGCCGAGACACTGCGCACCTCGGCGGTCAGGTCGGTGGGGATCCGGTAAGAACCGTCGATCGCCAGTGTGGCGCGGACACCGTCGCCGTCGAGCTCGATCCCGGTCACTTTGCCGACCTGGATTCCCCGGTAGGTCACATTGCCGAACCGGTACAGGCCGCCGGCTTCCGGGAGTTCCACGGTGACCCCGATGGTGCCGATACCGGCGAGGGTCGGCAGGCGCATGTACATCACCGACATCACCACGAGCCCGATCACCGAAAGAATACTGAAGATGATCAGCTGGCCTTTGACGAAACGGGACAGCAGCATCAGCCGCCTCCAATCCCGGGAATCCGGGGTAGCTGGATCTCCGGTAGCGGGAACGGCAGGCCGGGCACCGGTGGCGGTGCCGGGGCGGGCGGCGGCGCGGGAGCCGGGGGCGGTGGTGCCGGGGCCGGCGCGGCGACCGGCGGCGGGACGATACCGAAACCGAGGGGGTTCTTGGTCTGTTCGGCGTAGCCCGGATCGCCGACGGCGGCCTGGATGACCGCGGTCGGATCGCCCCACGGCGTGCCCAGTAGCAGTTCCCGGCGCAACCGCGGAATGGTGAGGTCGACGGTGGCGAACAGGTTGATGAAATCGCCCCGGACCCCGTTGTCGACCAGGTACTGCCCGTACGGGAACACTGTCGCGAACTGGATCGCCGAGTTGATATCCGGCCCGACATCGGCGAGCGCCTTCAAGGTGGGTTCGAGGTTGCGCAGGTTGGTGAGCAGATCGTCGTGCGCCGCGGTCAGGACCCCGTTGGCGGTATCGCTGAAGGTGCGCAGCCGGTCCAGTGCGGTGACCAGATCGGGTCGTTCGGCGATGAGGACATCCAGGGCAGGCGGAATCTTGTGCAGCGCTTCGGTGAGAACATCACGCTGGGCGGCGAAGGTGCCGCCCAGGCGGTTCAAGCCGTCGATGGTGGCGACGATATCGGCGCGCTGGTTGTCGAGAGTACCCAGGAAGACGTCGAGCCGGTCCAGCAGGGCCCGGATATTCGTCTCCCGGCCTTCGAAAGCGGCGCTGAGGCTGCCGACGATATCGCCGATCTGCCCCAGCCCGCCACCGTTGACCACCACCGACAGCGAGGCGAGCGTCTGCTCCGTCGACGGGTAGGTGCCGGTGCCGTCGAGTTCGATCCGCGATCCGGGCGCCAACTGCCCCTGTGGGGGCTGTCCGGGTGGCGGGTTCAGCGCCAGATGCATCGAACCGAGCAGACTGGTCTGGCCGACTCGCGCCTGCGCGTTCGCCGGTATCACCTGACCGGGCTCGATCGACACCTCCACCAGGGCGTGCCAGTTCTCCACCGTGATATCGCCGATACTGCCCACCACCACATCGTCGATCAGTACCGGCGAATTCGGGGTCAGCGTGCCGACATCGGCCATCTCCACATACAGCACGGTCGCGTCCGGACCGCGGCCGGTGGCGCCCGGTAGCGGTAGCGAATTGACGCCGTCCCAGTGGCATCCGGTGGCCGTCAGCGCCACGCATACGCCACCGAGCACCGCGTTGCGCACACTTCTCCTGCGTCCCGATTTCGCCATGTGATCACCGCCCGCCGGGGAAGAGGATGTCGGCCGGCGAGGGCACTGGCGGGCCGGGCGGGGGCGGTGGTGGCGGCGCGGCCGGGGCGGCGGGCGCCGGCGGCACCAGATGCGGTTCGCTGTAGATGATGTTCTTCGGATCCGCTGAGGGGCCGAGGGCGGGATTCACCGGCACCGGCAGATAGTTGAAGTTCAACAGCCCGAGGACCGGCCCGAGGTAATCGCGGCATTTACGTGCCGCTTCCTCGGCGCCGATGTTCTCCACGCTGGCGATACCGCCGCAGACGAATTCGATCGGATTGGAGAAGTTGTTCAGCACGAAAACCCCTGCCTCGGTGCCGGTATCAGGGTTGTAGATGTTGTAGAAGTTGGCCAGGCTCGTCGGGAAGACATGCAGTAGTTCTTCGAGTTCACCGCGGTTGTTCACCAGGTTCTGGGTGATATCGGCCAACCGTCCGACCTGCTCGGCGGCCTTGTCCCGGTTCTCCGAGACGAACCGTTGCACCTCGCCCACCGCGATGGACAGATTGGCGAGCGCCGCATCGAGGTCGGAGCGACTGTCGGACAACACACTGGTCAGGGTCGCCAGCCGGTTCTGGAACTGCACGATCTGCACGTTGCTGTCGCGTAGTGCGGTGACGAAGGTTTGCAGATTCTCGATGGTCGATGCGATATCACCGCTGCCGTCGGCCAGAATTCGCCCGACTCCGGACAGCTGGGACAGCACCTGCCGCAGTTTGTCACCGTTACCGGCGAGCGCGTCGGCGGCGCTGTCGATGAACCGGCCGGCCGGCCCGGAGGTCCGGTCGCCGTCGGGCCCGAGTTCGGTGGCCAGCCGGGTGAGCTGGGTTTTGATCTGATCCCATTCGACCGGGATGGCGGTACGTTCCAGCGGAATCACCGTATCGTCGGCCATGGTCGGACCGTCGCCGCGATAGGCGGGGGTGAGCTGAACGTAGCGAGAGTCCACGAGGCTCTGGGAGACGATCACCGCGCCGGCGTCGGCCGGAATATCCACGTCGCGCTCGATATGCATCGTCATTTCCACGGTGGCGCCGCGAGGTTCGATGGCAGCGATGGTCCCCACCTTCACCCCCGAAACCCGGACATCGTCACCGGGGTAGATCGCGGTGGCGGTGGTGAAGATCGCGCGCACGATGGACGGCGCGAACAGCGTGCGGTTCACGACGACGAACGCGGCAGCCAGCACTACCACCGCCAGGGCGCCCGCGGCCAGCCGGATGATCAGTGTCCGCTTCATCGTGGCGCTCCCGGTTGCGGTGCGGGTTGTGGTTGCGGGACCGAGCCGCCGAACGCCGCGTCGACGAACGGCCGGATCCATTGAGCCGGAATGAGGTTGGCGACGTAGGCGTTGTAGAACGGGCCGCCGGAGACCGCCTCGCCCTGGGTGAGCGAGGTTTTCGCCAGCCCCGGAATCGCCTTGGCGATATTGTCCCGATTACGTTGCAGCACTTCGGCCACCGAGTTCAACCGGTCCAGAGCGGGCCCCAGTTCGGCTTCGTTGTCGGCGACCAGCTGGGTGAGCTGATCGGCGACGGCCGCCGTATTGGCCAGCAGGGTGGCGATCGCCTGACGGCGCTCGTCGAGCACCCCGACCAGGGTGTTCGCATTGAGCAACATGGTGTTCAACTGTTCGCTGCGATCGGCCAGGATTCCGGTGACCTCCTGCGAGGCAGTGAGCAGATCACCGAGCGCGGTATTGCGGCTGTTGATCGATTTCGACAGTTCCGAGAGTCCGTCGAAGGCCGGGCCGAGGTGCGGGGCGATCGAATCCAATGTGGTGGACAGCATATCCAGCGAGCTGTTGAGGGAATCGGTGTCCATGGCCGCCGTGGTGCTGGTCAGATCGCCGAGGGCGTCGGTGAGCGAGTACGGCGAAGAGGTGCGCTCGACCGGGATGGTGTCCAGCGGGCGCAGCCGTCCGTCACCGTGCGAGACCAGCGTCATGATCCGTTTGCCCAGCAACGATCCAGTTTTGATCTGCGCGGTGGTTCCTGCGCCGAGTACGACCGAATCGCCGGCGGTGAATACCACCCGCGCCTGTCCGCGGTCGAGCTCCACCTCGGTGACGGTGCCGACCTTGACACCCGAGACATGCACTTCGTCGCCGGATTCCAATCCGCCGGCTTCCTCGAACACCGCCTGGTAGCGGACCGTTGTCCCCCAGGCGATCACCTGCTGTGATTGCAGGCCCAGCGAGATGATGCAGACGATGAGCACGATCCCGACCAGACCGTGCCGCAGTAGGTGTTTTCCGCGGTATCGAAACATCTCAGGGAGCGCACCTTCCGTCGGTCTGTACGGCGGCCGGTATCTCCACGACCTGCCCGGACAGGTCGTTGACCCGCAGCGTCAAATCGCACAGGTAGTACTGGATGAAGTTGCCGTAGGCCCCGGTGCGCACCAGTTTCCGGAAGTTCTCCGGTGCTTTCTGCAGGGCCGTATCGAGGGTCTGCTTATCGCCGTCGATATTCGCGGCGAGCTGGTTGACCTGGTCGATCGTGCCTGCCAGCGGCGCACGCCCCTGGTTCAGCAGATCGGCGACGGTGGCAGTGCCGGCCTCGAGCGAATCGATGGCGGACGCGATGGGATCGCGTTCGTTGCTGAGCTGGGTGATGAGTTGTTCGAGCCGGTCCACCAGGCCCGAGAACTGCCCGCCCTCGTCGGCGAGGGTGGTCATCACGGTGTTCAGATTGTCGATCAACTGCTCGACGATCTCGTTGTTGTCGGCCAGGGCCGCGGAGAAGGAGGCGGTGCGGCCGAGGATGGAGTTGACGGTGCCCTCTTTGCCCTGCACGATCTCGAGCAGTGACCAGGTCAGGGCGTTGACGTCACGGGCGTTCAGTCCCTGGATGACCGGTTTCAGGCCGCCGAGCAGCAGATCCAGATCCAAGGCACCGGTGGTGTTCTCGATCGGCAGCTCCCCGCCGGCAGGCAGTTCGTTCCCGGGACGGTCGGTGATTTCCAGATAGCGGTCGCCGACCAGGTTCAGGTACCGCACCGCGACCTCGGTGCCGCTGGTGAGCGAAAGCGAACGGTCGGCATCGAATTCCACCCGCACCCGGTGATCGTCGCGCAGGGAGACCCCGCGCACCGAACCCACCACGACCCCCGCGACCCGCACCGTATCCCCGGTGCTCAACCCGGAAGAATCCGCGAAAACCGCCGAGTACTCGGTGGTGGATCCGCTGCGGTATTCGCCGAAAACGATGATCAGACAGGCCGAGAGCACCACCATGATCGCGGCGAAGACACCGAATTTCAGCAGCGGCGTATTGCGGTTGTTCATCGGGGTGTCTCCTTCCCCGCGGCGGCGGGCCCGAACAGTGCCTCGGCGAGCGACCCGGTATTCAGCGTCAGCCCGGACCGCAACGGTCCCGCATGGGGATTGGCGCCGATATCGGTGACCACATACGGCGGGAAGTCCTCGTAGGCCACGGGCAGCATCGAACATTGCGGACCGCCCGACGCCGCGACCTTCGGCAGATGCTCCGGGTAGCGGTACGGTTCGACACCCCAGAGGAAGTTCGCCGACAACCCGATCCCGGGCACCTTCACCGGTTCCACCTGTGCCAGATAAGCCAATCCGTCCATGGCGCACGTCAGCGCGTGGTGATAGCGGTTGGTCAACTCGGTGGTCGGTGCCAGAACATCCATGGCACTCACCAGACCGGGGCCGCTTTCCCCCAGTACCCGGTTGCCGGTATCGGCGAGCCCGATCAGGCTCATGAGCAGTACATCGAGTTGTTGCTGCTCCTCCACTACGGTCCGGCTCAGCTGGGTCGCGTTGCCGGCGGTTTCCAGCAGCGCCGGCGCCGCGTCCGCGTAGGTGCTGGTGACCTCCGGCGCCATCGCCAGATCCGCGCGCAGAGCGGGCAGCCCGGGTTCCACTGTCGCCAGGAAAGCCTCCAGGTCCACCATCATCTGGCCCACCCGGTCACCGCGGCCGCGCATCGCGGTGGCCAGCGCGCCCAGAGTTTCGTTGAGCTTCTCCGGCTGGATCTCACCCAGTACCCGGGTGAGCTGTTCGAACACGGTATTGATCTCGACCGTCACGTTCTCGGCGTCGAACACCTGCCCCGCCTCGAGGTGCCCGGCAGCCGGCTGTTCGGGTGGGACCAACTGGATGTACTTCGCCCCGAATACCGTGGTGCCGGCGATATCCACGGTGACATCGCCGGGTATCCGGGTGAGATTGCCGCGGTCGATGGCCAGTTCGATCTCCGCGGTACCGTCGGCCCGTTCGACGATGGAATCCACAGCGCCGACGGTCACGCCGCGCAGTTTCACCTCGGCGTCGGGATACATCACCAGGCCGGCGCGGGGCGCATGCACGGTGACCGCGACGGTATCGGCGAAGCCACCCCGGAACAGGGTCACCGCGAGTACCACGATCGCCATACCTGCCGCGATCGCCGCGAATCCCGCGGCCGGACGAGCCAGCGGTTTCAGCCGCCCGGCCCAGCGCCGGCGGCCGGCCGCTCTCCGCGGCGCCGGGGCATCCGGCGACGGGGGCCCGGCCGCCCACGGTTGTGTTTCGTTTCCCACCAGCGCCATCCCTACCCCGACAGCTCGAAGTTTCCGTTGGACCCGTACACGGCCAGCGAGACCAGCAGTGTCACCGAGACGACCGCGATCAGCGAGGTCCGCACGGCATTACCCACCGCGGTACCCACACCCGACGGCCCGCCGGCGGCGAAGAAGCCGAAGTATGTGTGGATCAACAGGATTGTGATGGCCATGAGAATCGCCTGCAGGAAGGACCAGAGCAGGTCGATCGGGTTGAGGAAAGTCGCGAAATAGTGGTCGTAGAGCCCCGAGGACTGGCCCAGGATCACCACCGTGGTGAACCGGCTGGCGAGGAACGAGGCGATCACCGCGATGGCGTAGAGCGGGGTGATCGCGATCATCCCGGCCATGATGCGGGTACCGACCAGGTACGCGATCGGCTCGATCGCTATGGATTCCAGCGCGTCGATCTCTTCGTTGATCCGCATGGCGCCCAATTGCGCGGTGACACCGGCGCCGAACGTGGCCGCCAGGCCGATACCCGCGACGACCGGTGCGGAGATCCGGACATTGATGAAGGCGGACAGGAAGCCGGTGAGCGCCTCGATACCGATATCGCCCAGCGAGCTGTATCCCTGGACGGCGAGGGTGCCGCCGGTGGCCAGGGTCAGGAAGCTGACGATCACCACCGTGCCACCGAACGCCGCCAGCGTGCCGGCACCCATGCTGATCTCCGCGATCAGCCGGACCGTCTCGCGTTTGTAGCGCCAGGCCGCCCTCGGCGCGAACGCGAGCGCCTTCACGTAGAAGATCGCGTGATCGCCGACCCGGCCGAGTACGTCCACCGGTTTTCGCAGCCGGCGGACCAGCGCCGGATAACGTGTGGTGAGCACCTCGGAGGCTGTCATCGAATCCCTCCCTCATCCGGTCGTCAACTGGATGCCGATCGCCGTGACCATCACATTGATGACGAACAGCGACATGAACGCATAGACCACGGTCTCGTTGACCGCGTTCCCCACCGCTTTCGCGCCGCCGGTGACGATCAGCCCGCGGTAGCAGGCGACGATCCCGGCGACCAGGCCGAAGAGCAGGGCCTTCACCGACGAGATGACCACCTCGTTGATGCCGGTGAGCAGGGTGATGCCGGCGACGAACGCGCCCGGGTTCACGTCCTGCACGTACACCGAGAACACATAGCCGCCGAGTACCCCGATGATGCAGACCAGATTGTTCAACAGCAGCGCCACCAAGCCGGAGGCCAGCATGCGCGGCGTGACCAGCCGCTGCACCGGGTCGATGCCGAGCACCTCCATGGCCGCGATCTCCTCACGGATGGTTCGCGATCCCAGATCGGCGCACATGGCGGTGGCACCGGATCCCGCCACGATCAGCACCGTGACCATCGGGCCGACCTGGGTCACCGCGCCGAAGGCGGCGCCGGCGCCGGACAGGTCCGCGGCGCCCAGTTCGCGCAGCAGGATGTTCAGGGTGAAACTCACCAGCACGGTGAACGGAATCGCCACCAGGAGAGTGGGAACCAGCGAGACCCGCACGATGAACCAGGACTGTTCGAGGAATTCCCGGGTCTGGAACGGGCGGCGGCAGGCGAAGCGCACCGCGTCGGCGGTCATGGCGAACAGGCCACCCACTGTCTGCAGTGGGCCCTCGACACGGTCTCTGAGCCGGACCAGGTAGGGCGTTCGGATGGTCATACCGGCCTCACGACATCGGATGCAGTTGCCGACATGCCGAGGAATTCGTCATCGAAGTACTCCTGTCGAACGATCGACGCTCGGTGGAATACGCCGCGCGCGTTTCCATCGAGTCGGGGCGGTTCACGAACGAACCGCGGCATGACGGGCAGCGCCGGGTCTGCGGCTACGGAGTCCGATTGCGGCCTGCGGCCGTAGTTTTCGCTCCGCGGGCTGCGCTGTCCCAGTCGGTGCTGCTGTCACATCTCTCGGTGCGGAAATGTAATTCTCAATTTCGAATAGGATGACATCCGATAGATGAGAACACAATACTTGTGGGCAAGTTTCCGGAAACCCCGAGCAAAGCCCCCACCCCCCAACGGCGACCATCGGCCGACAAGCCTGCAAGCAGGCATGATAACCCCGAAAAACCGGGCTCGAGGTGGGAAATGCCGCGGAATCACCCCGAAGAATCGTGAAGATCAACGTTTCAAAATTTGCCCACACCGGCGCCCGGAGTACACCGATCCATTGAATTCGCCCAATTGCATACAGGCTCCCTCGGAATACACCCGGATAAACCGCGGAAAACCCCTCGGCAACACCGTAAAAATCGGTGTCCGCCAACGGCGGAGACCCCGAAACCCGCCTCGGCCGCATCCCCCTGCGACCAGTGTCCGGGTCAGCCCATCACCTACCGACCCGGCCGGCCGTCGTTCATCTCATGGACACCGGAGCGACCCCGCCCCGCCGATACCCATCCCCTCCGCGCCTACCCCGCGCGCGTCAGACCGCCGGAACGAGATCCGCGCAGACCGGCGCATATTCCGTGGCGCCACTGCGGAATATCTCACTGGGCGTCACCGCGGCCGCGGAGAGCCCCGCCGCCACCAGAGCCTGCGCCTTGAACGCGCGGGCCGCATAACTCAGACGGTGCAGTACCGGGTCGACACCGTGGTCCTGCCCGGCCGGCCAGCCGTCACCCCACACGACGACCTCGATCGCGCGATCCTCCAGCGCCCGCAAGACACCTTTACGCGCCCGGCCGTCTCTACTACATACATCGGCGTTCACGGCCAGCGCCTGGGGCAGCCGCCCCGGGACCTCGGTTGCCAGTACGGAGTCGAGCTCCCGGACCTCGGCGCCGAGGATTTTCAACGGGCGGATATCGGACGGCTGCGCGAGCAGAACCGTCACCTCCCACCCGGCCACCGAACGGTCGAACAACCATCCGCCGGCGAACTGGACCGCGTCGGCCACGGTTGCCGCCACCACATCGAGCCGGTACCTCATCACATCTCCTTCGCCGCCAAGTCGCGGGCCAGCGACTCGGTGTAACCGTTGAAAACTTCGGCCAGCGGGATCGAACGATCGAGCAGCCACGAGATCTCCATTCCGTTCAGAAAGGCGACGATCTCGACCGCGCGCATCCGCGGATCGATATCGCGCCGGTACCGGCCGCTGTCCTGGCCCCGCCGAATCGCCTGGGTGACGAGTTCGACGGCCGTGCGCCACCGATCGAGCATCCGATCGTGCAGTGGCGCCTCGGGCATGAGGTTCTCGACGAGGAGGACGACGAAGGTGCCGACCAGCTCCGGAGAACGTTCCATCCTGGTGACGACCTTGCGGATCTCCACGACGAGATCACCGCTGATATCGGCGTCCTCCAGGTCTTCGGCGTCGCGGGCGTCCAGGACAGCGTGCAGCAACTGCTCTTTGGAGGAGAAGTGATGCAGCAACCCCGCGGAGGTCACTCCGGCCTCACCGGCGATCTGCGCCAGCGTCGTGCTGCGCCAGCCGTTGCGAGTGAGGAGACGCTGCGCTACGCCGAGTATTCGCTGCCTGCGGTCCTCCCCCTTGGCGAGGAGTGAGGCATAGGGACGAGGAGCTGTCATGGTCCGGACCCCGATCTGGCAAACCTAGTGAACACACAGTAGGTTGGTTTCCGTCCTGTGACAAGGGTTACAAAGAAGTTGCTTCCGCAACCGGCCTCCACCTGCGGCCCAGGGGCGGCGCTATACGCGAATCAACCCCTCGAAGGTCCCGTCGACAACACTCCAGAAACCCTGGTGAGAATATCATTCTCCCCGTTTCATCCGGGCTGGAACGAGCCGATCGAACCGAACACTCAGAACGGCACTCTCCAATTGTGATAATGTCGTTTTCAGCTTGGCGGGTCAGCCACCCGGCTTCCGGCCGCCCGCTCCGCCTGCGCGGCGGATGTTGTGACATAGCGGTTCGGCATGACCGCCGCGTCGACGGCCGGGGCCCGGGGTACGACCGCCGACGGCAAATTCGCGAATCAAACGATCCATTGGAGGGTCACGATGCCGACTTCGCCCAGCAGCGCCCCGCTCTACCCACCCCAAGGGTTCGGCCCACCCAAGGACCGCCGCGGCCGGGCCGAGGGCAGCCTCGGACTACCCGCCGGCACCGAGGTCTTCTCCGCCGACAACCACATCTCACTCGCCGACGACATCTTCTACGAACGCTTCCCCGAAGAGCTGCGGGACAAGGCGCCACGGGTGTGGTACGAGGAGGGGGCCTATCAGATCGGCCGGAAGGGAAAATCGTTCCTGCCCGGCGATTTCAGCCGGGTCCTGATGCAGTACGACCCCCTCGACGGCTCCGGCAGTACCAACCTCGAGGCCCGGAGCGCGGATCTGCGCGCCGACGGGATCGACAAGGAGCTCGCGTTCCCCAATTCCCTGCTCGCGCTGCTGTTCTACCCGGACAAGGCGATCCGCGAACGCTGTTTCCGCATCTACAACGAGTACATCGCCGAAGTGCAGGAACGCTCCGGTGGTGCACTGTACGGGGTCGGGCTGATCAACTGGTGGGACGCCGAAGGCGCCCGCCGGACCCTTGCCGAACTGAAAGCATTGAGGCTCAAGACTTTCCTGCTGCCGCTCGCGGCGGGCAAGGACGACGACGGCGCCGTCATCGATTACGGCAGCACCTCGATGATCGGCGTCTGGGACGCCATCGAGGAATCCGGGATACCCGTATCGCACCATATCGGCGAATCTCCGCTGTCCGCGCCGTGCGAGGTGAACAGCGTGGTGGTCGGGATGATGCACAATGTTGCCCCGTTCCGGGAACTGTTCTCCAAGTACATTTTCAGCGGGATCATCGACCGGCATCCCGGTCTGCAGATCGGCTGGTTCGAGGGCGGTATCAACTGGGTCGCCTCGGCACTGCAGGACGCCGAACATATGCATGCGTCCTACCGGCACATGTACAACCGGCCCCTGGATCATGAGGTCCGCTACTACTGGGACAACCATATGCGGGCCTCGTTCATGGTCGACCCGCTGGGCCTGGCCATCATCGATCAGATCGGCGCGGACCGGGTGATGTGGTCGTCGGACTACCCGCACAACGAGAGCACCTTCGGCTACTCGGAGAAATCCCTGGCCTCGGTCGTCGAGGCTGTCGGTCCCGGGGCGGCCGCGCGCATCGTGAGCGGAAATATCAAGGAATTCCTGGGCGTCTAGGCCCCGCGACGCCGAGAAGGACCGTATTCGATGACTGCATTTCCCGCCGCGACGACCGCGGCGATCGAGATACCCGACCTCCCGGACCGTGCGCGGATGCGCCGGGAGACCGGGGCCCGCCTGCGTTCGGCCATGGCCGAACGCGGCGTCGACGCGGCGATCCTGCTGCTGAACAACAATGTCGTGTATGCGAGCGGAGCGAACTGGCCGCTCGGCGATGCGGGTCTGGCACATGTCGAACGACCGGTGGCGGTGGTGACGGCCGACGACGAATGGCCGCATCTTTTCCTGCCGTTCCGGGCGGGCGCGGCCGCGGAATCCGAATTGCCGGCCGATCATCTGCATCCGCCCGTGTACCTCGAATTCGACGAGGGCGTAGCAGATTTCGGCCGTAAACTGGCCGAACTCGTGCGGCCGGGCGCCACCGTTGCGGTGGACGAGTTCACCGGCGCGATGCTGCGTGCCCGCGACCGGCTCTTCCCCGGCACGGTGCCGGTGGACGCCGCCACGGTGATCGGCCCCGCCAAACTGATCAAAACACCCGACGAACTGTCCTGTATCCGCAAGGCCTGCCGGATCACCGAGGAAGCCATCGTCGATGTCCAGGCCTCGCTGGCGCCGGGGGTCCGCCAGATCGATTTGTCCGCGGGCTTCGTGCGGCGCGCATTCGAACTCGGCGCCACCGCGACCATGCTCGACGCCATCTGGCAGGTCATGCCGGACAGCAAAGCCGACGGAGTGTGGACGACCCACGGGGATCTCGCCCTGCCCCTGCTCACCACCGAACGCGAGCTGAAGGCCGGCGATGTGCTCTGGACCGATGTCAGCATCACCTACAACGGCTACTGCTCCGATTTCGGGCGCACCTGGATCGTCGGCCAGGACCCGGCACCGCGGCAGCAGGCTCAGTACCGGCAGTGGCGGCACATCCTGGAAGCGGTGCTCGCGCAGATCCGCCCAGGAGCCACCGCCGGGCAGCTCGCCCGCGCGGCAACCGAGGCAGCCGGTGGGCAACGCCCGTGGCTGCCACATTTCTATATCTCGCACGGAATCGGCGTGAGCGCCGCCGAGACGCCGATGATCGGCACCGATCTCGGCACCGAATTCGACGACAATTTCGTGCTCCGCCCCGGCATGGTGCTGGTCCTGGAACCCGTGGTGTGGGAAGACGGCACCGGCGGCTATCGCAGTGAGGAGATCGTGGTGGTAACCGACGGAGGCTGGATGCCTCTCACCGACTACACCTATGCCCCCTATGGCGACTGAAATCCTGCCGGACGATCGCGCGCTGCGGGCTGGGCGCCGCGAGCGTGTGCTGGCACAGATGCACGCCCACGACCTCGATGTGCTGATCGCCGGGCGGCAGGCCAATGCCCGCTATCTGTCCGGGGCACCCCAGCTGTGGGTCGCCGGGACCCGGCCGTTCGGCCCGGTGGCCCTGCTGATGCGGCAGACCGGTGCGGTCCACCTGCACAGCACCTGGGACGAGGGAATACCCGAGGACATCCCCCGCGAGAACCTGTACGAAACGATGTGGGATCCGCGCAATCTCATCGCGGTCCTCCGCGATATCGACGGCGCGGCCACGGCACGGCGGGTCGGCACCGACGCCTTGTCACCGGCCTTCGCCCAGTTGCTGCCCATGGCGTTCCCGAATGCCGAGATCGTCGACGGCGAACTCGCGTTCCGGGCGGCGCGACGGGTCAAGATCGGGGCCGAGGTAGCGACGATGCGCGCCGGGTTGCGGGTCGCCGAACAAGGCCTTTCCGCAGCTCTCGCACAGCTCGCGCCGGGGGTCACCGAGCAGGGGCTCGCGGGCGTACTGCTCGAAGCCTGCGCGGCCGGTGGGGTGAGCACACCCGCAACTCAGGATGCGGCGTGGGTGACCGCGCGCGACCATCCGTGGCGGCGCGCAAGTGCGGACCGGCACGTCCAGGAAGGCGATCTGGTCGCCTTCTCCTCAGGTGTGCTCGCCGACGGATATATCGGCGAGGTCGGGCGGACCTGGCCGGTCGGACCGGCCACCCCGGGGGTTCGGAAACTGTACGGACGCTGGAACTCCCTATGGGACAGGTTGTTACAGGCCTGCCGACCCGGCGCACCCGCCTCCGGGCTGCTGGATGCCTACTCCGACGCGGGTGAACCCCTGCCCGCCGTGCCGGTGGCCCGCGGGCTCGGTATGGGATTCGATCCACCGGTCGTGGCACCCGCCCTGCGCGCAACCGCCGACGCGGAGCGGCTCGAGCCCGGGATGGTCCTGGCCGTCACCGGCTATGTCTGGGCCGAGGGCGTGGGCGCGGTATTCGGCCGCGACGCCGTGCTCATCGGTGGTGACGGACCGCAGGTGCTGACTTCGAGTCCGTATTGGGGCCGGCAATGACCACCCGGAAACCGGCCGCCGCCGGAAGCAGAGGAGCCTCGGACATGCCCGACGACGGGATCGGAAACAGCACCGGCAGTGCGGCGGAGAACCCGGGGGCGACGGAAAGCGAGCAGAAGCCGGACCAGCCCAGTGCCGAGGAGATCATCCGGTACTCGAAGGATCCCGCGACCCGGATCGCGACCATCACCTTCGACCGCCCCGATCAACTCAACGCCCCCACCATGGCCGCGCGCCTGCGCTACGGCGACCTCATCCACCGGGCCGGTATCGACGACGAGGTGAAAGTACTGGTGATCCGCGGCGCCGGTGACGATTTCGGGTCGGGCGCCGATCTCGGCGAATTCATGGCCGTCCAGAACGACGCCGACCAGGGGCCACGGCTCAGCGAATACAAGATCGGCCCCGACGAGGTGCGGTATCCGCCGAAGGAATCGTTCCGGCACGGCGCCAGTATCAGCCAGTGGTACGCCAACGCCCAGGCCGGCTGCCGGAGTCTGCAGGAGTTCAAGAAGATCAGCATCGTCGAGGTGAAGGGCTACTGTTACGGCTGGCATTTCTACCAGGCTGCCGACGCCGATCTGGTGATCTCCGCCGACGACGCGCTCTTCGGACACCCCTCGTTCCGGTACTACGGGTGGGGTCCGCGGATGTGGACCTGGGCGCAGACCATGGGGTTGCGCAAATTCCAGGAGATGGTGTTCACCGGCCGCCCGTTCTCCGCGGCGGAAATGGCCGAATGCAACTTCCTCAACAGCGTGGTCCCACGCGCGGAACTCGAGGCCGAAACCGCGAAGTACGCCCTGGCCTGTGCCCGTAACCGGCCCACCGACACGGTGTTCATGCAGAAGGTGTTCTTCGAGATCATGAAACAGCAGCAGGGCGAATACATGGGCAGCCTGCTCAGCGGTTTCTTCGAATCGATGGGCGGCCATATCCACGCCGACGACAACGATCTGATGCTGGACAACGCCTTCGACGACGGGTTGAACAACTCGGTCAAGGACAACGACAGCCGCTTCCCGCCGGAGTTCCGGCTCAGCAGGTCGGGCCGGCGGAAAGCCGAATAGTGGGCGAGGGAATCCGATCGCACCGGGACATCGCCGGGCGAGCGCGAGCCTCGCCACCGCCGATACCTCCGGCCGAGACCCGGCACACCGGGATACCGCGTCGCCCGGGCGGGATCACGGCACACTTCGCCGCTGGGCGGCCGATCCCGCTGTGCCGGACGAGCACTCCGGTATCGCACTCGCCGGGCCCGGTCGACGACAAGGCCGCTTACGGTGATCGGCCGGTTTTCACCGGCCAGGGGTGACGAGGCGATGACTCGACGAACCCGCGCACCGGTAGCGATCCGGCGCCGGTCGCCGGAGTGCGTATCGCGTACCCGACGCCCAGCGGCGGTGTGAACGAAAACCCTGCGGAGGGCTGCCGCCCTACCGCCCAGTGGGAAGCGAGTCCCCATGTACCAGGAGCCCACCGCCGAGTCACCGGCGAGCAGCTCGCGCCCCCCTGCCGAGCGTGGCACCGTGGCGGAGCAGGAAGCGGCAGCACACCGCGGTCGCGGCGGAAACGGGGTGCTCACCGGATACGCCGTCGTCACGCTGGCCGGTGGTGTCGCCGGCCTCTACTGCACGAAACTGCTCGCCGACGCCGGCGCCCGGATCGTCTTCGCGGAGCCACCGCAGGGTATCGCCCTTCGCCGCCGGACATCCTCGGAGGCAACACCGGAACCCGGTATCGACGGCGCGCTGTTCCAGTTCCTCACCGGCGCCGGGCACAGTGTCATCATCGATCGGTCCCGGCCGGACGACCGCGATCTGCTGGACGCACTGCTCGCCGACGCCGACGCGGTCGTCTGGTCGCCCGGCGGTGACCCCGCCGATGATCCGCGCTTCGCACCGGCGGCCTTACGCGAGCGCCACCCGCATCTCGTGGTCACTACGATCACCCCGTTCGGCCTCGACGGCCCGTGGGCCGGACGACCGGCCACCGAATTCACCCTGCAGGCCTGGTCGGGCGGCATCGTCGGACTCGGCCGGGGCGCACCGGAGCGGGCGCCGATCCACGTCGGCGGTGAGGTGGGCGAATGGTTCGCCGGCGCCCATGCGGCGGCCGCGACCCTGACCGCCCGGCACCGCGCCCTGCGCACCGGAACCGGTGAACTGGTCGATCTGTCGATGCTGGAAACCCAGATCCTGGGCCTGTCGTACTATCCGGTGTCGTTCTACGAGACCGTGAACCGGCCGTTCCGCACTCAGCGACGGCTGAGCCGGCCCGGCGTCGCCACCGCCGCCGACGGACTCATCGCAGTGGGTTGCGGCACCGCGCAACAGTGGTTCGATCTGTGCGTCATGGTGGGTCATCCGGAATGGATCGACGAGGACCCCACCCCCGCTATCACCGAACGCACCAATGAGAAGGCCGGCGAGATCGACGCCTGGTTCGCCGAACATACGGTGGCCGAGATACGGGAACTGGCCACGGCATTCCGGATCCCCAACAGTCCCGTGGCCGGCGGCGCCGACGTCACCGAGATCGACCAGCATCGGGCCCGGGAGTTCTTCACCGTGAACCCCCGGTCCGGTTTCGTCCAACCGGGACCCCCGTTCCGGACAACCCCCACCCTGCTGCGCGCCCCCGAACCGGCGCCCGCCCTCGGCGAGCACACCGGCCACTATCGAAATACAGCGGGTACTGCCCGCGAACACGGTACGAACTCCGCCGTCCACCGGTCGCTCACCGGCACCGCGGACCCGCTTCGTACTCGCCGGCGCGGTGCGGACTCCGCTTCCCACCGGGCGCCCACCGGCGCCGGGAATCCGCTTCCGTTCGAGGGACTGCGAGTGCTCGATATGACCACCTTCTGGGCCGGTCCGTCCTGCACCCACTACCTTGCGTTGCAGGGCGCGGAGGTGATCCATGTGGAATCGGCCCAGCGTCCCGACGGCACCCGGCTCATCGCCGGTGTCCCGGTGGACGAGGACCGGTGGTGGGAGAAATCCGGGATCTTCTCCGGGCTCAATACGAACAAGCGCGGAATCACCGTCGATTTCCGCACCGATGCGGGTCGCGAGATCCTGCGCCGCCTCGTCGCATCCTGCGATGTGATCGTGGAGAACTACACCCCGCGGGTGATCGAGCAGATCGGCCTCGACTACGACACCGTGCGCAGTCTGCGCCCCGACGCGATCATGGTCCGCATGCCGGGGTTCGGGCTCGACGGACCGTGGCGGGACAATCCGGCCTTCGCCTACGTGATCGAGGATGCCTCCGGGCTGACCTGGCGTACCGGTTATCCCGATCAGAACCCCGTCGAGCCCTACAGCCTCGGCGACCCGAATGCGGGCGTACATGCGCTGGTCGGTGTGTTGCTCGCCCTGGAACATCGCAGGCATACGGGCCGGGGCGTGCTCGTGGAGGCGGCCATGGTGGACGCGGCCTTGAACATCACCGCCGAACAGGTCATCGAATACTCCGCCTACGGCACACTTCTGGAACGCGAAGGCAACCGGGGGCCGCACGCGGCACCGCAGAATCTGTACCGTGCGGCCGGAGTCGACGAATTCGGCCGGTCCGACAACTGGGTCGCCCTGGCCGTCGCAACCGACGAACAGTGGGCAGCACTCACCGCGGCACTGGGTGAGCCGGCGTGGGCGTCGGCACCCCCGCTTCGTACGGCCGCGGGCCGCCGCGCTCATCACGACGAAATCGACGAGCATCTGTCCGCCTGGTGCGCGGACCGCCCGGCCGGCGAGATCGTCGACGTGCTCTGGGCGGCGGGTGTTCCGGTCGCCGAGGTCCGGCAACCGCATCGGCAGATCGAGATTCCCCAGCTCGGCCACCGCAACTTTTTCGAACCGGTCCCCCATCCGGTCAATCCGACCGCACGCCACAGCACGGTCCCGGCCCGCTTCTCCGCCGGCCCTGCACGCTATCACCGCGCGCATGCTCCGTTGCTGGGGCAGGACAACGACATGGTGCTGCGCGAACTCGGCTACTCGGCACAGGAGATCGCAACCCTGGAAAAGGACAAAGTGATCGGCGGGTCACCGGGCTTCTGATCCAATTGACAACATGCTGTCATATTGACAGAATGTTGTCATGCTTACGGAAACCGTGCACCTGGCCGTCTACGACACCCTCGCGGACTGGGAGGTCGGCGCGGCCACCGCACATATCAACAACGGCAACTGGCACCGCGAACCCGGCCGGTACCGCATCCGCACGGTCGGTGCCGGCACCGAACCGGTCACCACCATGGGCGGAATGCGGATCCTGCCCGACCTCACCCTGGCCGATCTGTCTCCCACCGACAGCGCCATGCTCATCCTGCCCGGCGCCGACGGCTGGGACAGCGGCGAACTGGACGCCTTCGCGGACAAAGCCCGCCAGTTCACCGCCGCCGGAGTACCGGTCGCGGCGATCTGCGGCGCCACGTTCGGACTCGCCGCGGCCGGACTGCTCGACGACCGCGCACACACCAGCAATATCGCCGAATATCTCTCCGCCAGCGGCTATTCCGGCGGCGGCCACTACACCGATGCACCGGCCGTCACCGGCCGCGGCGTGATCACCGCCAACTCGACCGCACCGTTCGAATTCGCCCGCGAAGTACTCGCCGCCCTGGACATCTACGAACCCGCCGTACTCGACGGCTGGTACCGGCTGTTCGGCCAGGGCGATCCGGCCGGCTACGCGGTTCTGGCGGAATACGAGGCCCGGCAGGCCGCGAGCTGACGCCGGCGCCCGCGATGGAGAACTCCGCACAGCAGTTGTTCAGCACCGCCGCCATCACCTCGTTCCGGCTCAACGGTCAGTTCCTCGCCCTCGCCGAGAAGCTGGCCGAGCCCGCCGGACTCACCGCCGCCTGGTGGCAGGTTCTCGGCGCCGTCCTGCACGAACCGCTACCGGTGGCCGGTATCGCTCGCACCATGGGCGTGACCCGCCAGAGCGTACAGCGCATCGCGGACCTGCTCGTGACCCGCGGCCTCGCCGAATACCGGCCCAATCCGGCACATCGGCGCGCGAAACTCGTGGCCGTTACCGCTGAGGGACAGGCGGCTATAGACCGTCTCGGCCCGCGTCACAGCGAGTTCGCCGCTCGCCTCGCGAAACAGGTGGGTGCGGAACGGCTGACCGAGATCGTCCAGGCCCTCGCCGAACTGTCGGCCGCCGTCGACGGTATCGAAGGCGCCGGCGAATCGGATTAGCCCGCTCCGGCGGCACCGGGCCCCCGGACCCGGTGGCTGCGTCGGTGGCGACCCAGACGCCCAGGGCCGCCACGGTATCGATATACCGAGTCGACGACGGCGAACTTGCGGTAGCGGAGTGCAGCCCGGTGTCTGCGCACCGCGCGACACCGCACCGCGCATTCGCGAACTATTCGCCCGCTGCACGGCCGGGTGCCGGCCATCCTGGGCCCTTCAGCGGTTCGATGCTGTAGGGCCGCGGACCGAACGGCACAGCCCGGTCAGGGCGCACGGCCTGCCGCCGGCGGCCGGTCCTCGTTCAGATACCGGCAATCCGGCGCACGATCGGCAGGGGCAGCACCTTCATCGCGTAACCGAACGGAACCCATGGCCACGCCGGGGTGTAGGCCTTGAACCGGCGCTTTTCGATCGCCGACACCATGGAACGCACACCGGTCCGGGTATCGACCAGGAGTTTCGGCGGATGGGCTGCCTTCTCGTTCATCTCCGAAGCGATATAGCCCGGGAAGATGATGGAGACGTCCACCCCCGGAACACCTTCCGCGGCAATACCTTCGGCCATCGCCGCCACTCCGGCTTTACTCGCCGCGTAACTGGTCATCGTCTTGGGCATCCCGCGTAGCGCGGAAATCGAGGAGATCACCACGAGATGACCGCCGCTCTGCGCCCGGAAAATCTTCATGGCGGCTTCCATCTGTGCCATGGCGCCGAGGAAGTTGGTGATCGCGGTCTGCCGGTTGGGCCGGTCACCGCCCTTCCCGAAGGGCACGCCTTTTCCGAGGCCGGCATTGACGATCACCCGGTCCAGGCGGCCGAACTCGGCAGCGAACTCGTCGAAGACCCGCGGCACGGCATCGAAATCGGTGACGTCCAGGGCCGCCGTCCGGACCCGGACCGCTGGATGAACACCCGCGATCTCGGCGGCGAGTTCGTCGAGCCGGTCGGTCCGGCGGGCACACAGGGCCAGGTCGTAGCCGAGCGCGGCGAACTGGCGCGCCATCTCGGCGCCCAGACCGGAACTGGCGCCGGTGATGAGAATCGAACCTGTAGCCATGGTGGTGCATCTCCTGAGGTCGGCCGTACCGGTGACGGCGCGGCGGTGGTCGGCAGGTCCGAGCGTAGTTCGCTACGGTCGCCCGGCTCGCCCGGAACCGCGCATATCGGCGTGGACACAGCGGTAGGCATCATGCCCCGGCAAGCCCGGCCGTCGGCGATTGCGGCCAGGTACGTGACGGCCTGTGCGGCGGCGGGACTCGCATGCCCCGTCCGGCCGAGCGGCCGGTGAAAGCGGACAAGTATCGAGCGGCCGGTCGCCGTGCGCTGCGTGGCCGCCTCGCGCCCGGGAATCAGCTGTGCGGCCGGGGAACACGGCCCGCCCGGCTGCGGCGCTCCGTCGACGATCGCCTCGCGGCTGACGCCGAGTAGCACTCGGGGGCGGCAGGACACCCTGTCTACGCGGCCGGAGTGCGCACCGCCTCGGGGCCCGGCGTGGCTTCGACGGCCGTGCACCGGCCGGAGCCGACCGTGCCGACCGGCAATACCGATCGGTCGTGCGCGGTAGTTGCCGCCCGGCACCCACCGGCCCGCCCGGCAGGCGCCGGTGACGCTCCGGCTGCTGGTGCCGACGCGGTCGGCGGTGACGCCCCGGCCGGTGTGGGCGGACGGCCCCGGCCGGAAGCCGGACGGCCGCCCCGGCACGGAACGGCATGCGGTCGCCGGCGACGCGAAACCCAGCGCTCAATTCTCCGGGTTCGCACCGTCTTCATATAAGCCCCCGCCCCTCCGAAGGACTGCTATGACCGATATGGAAACCCGCACGCTGGCCGCCTCCGGCGCGACCCTCACCTACGATATCCGCGGTGACCTGCACGGACGTGAACTCACGCCGCTACTGATGGTGGGCTCTCCCATGGACGCGACCGGTTTCGGCACCCTGGCGGAATACTTCACCGACCGGCCCGTCGTGACCTACGACCCGCGCGGTATCGGCCGCAGCATCCGCGACGACGGCACCACCTCCGGTACCCCCGAGGAACACGCGGACGATATCCGGCGCATCATCGAAGCGCTGGCGACCGGACCGGTGGACATCCTCGGCAGTAGCGGCGGCGCGGTCAACGCGCTCACCCTGGTGGCCCGGCACGGCGAACTGGTGCGCACACTGGTCGCCCACGAACCGCCGACGGTCCAGTTCCTGCCCGACCGCGACCGGATACTCGCCGTCGCCACCGATATCACCGCCACCTATCAACGGGCCGGGCTCGGCCCCGCCATGGCGAAATTCATCACCCTCATCTCGCACCGCGGCGCGCTCCCCGCCGACTACACCGACCGGCCCGCCCCCGATCCCGCCCAGTTCGGTCTCCCCGTCGCCGACGACGGCTCCCGCGACGACCCGATGGTGGGCCCGCATCTGCTGTCCTGCTGCGGCCACGAACACGATCCCGCAGCACTCGCCGCAGCACCCACCCGCATTGTGCTCGGTACGGGCCGCGCCTCGGCCGGCGAACTGTGTGCCCGCGCCGCTATCGCCTTCGCCGCTGCCCTAGACCGCGAGGCCGTCGTCTTCCCGGGTGGGCACGCGGGTTTCACCGGGGGCGAATTCGGGATGACCGGCGAGCCCGAGGCATTCGCCGCCGTCCTGCGCGAGATTCTGGATCGCCCCGGAACCTCCTGAACCGAGCGCCCACCGGTCGGCGGCCGGAGTCGGTGTCGATGGCGGCACCGGCCGCCGGTACTGCTCGTCGACAACCCCGCGACCCGTTCGCCCATACCTCGAGGCAACGCCCCGGACAGTTCGACTGTATGCAACCATGGCCGGTAGCCTGCCGGGACGGCATCCGCTGCCGGGTTGCTCGATGTCCGGCCATCGACCGGTCAGCGAGCCGCCTGGATATGGGGAGCCGCCGGAGTCACGAACGGGGCGAGTGCACGCTGGATCTGCTGATGCGACAATCGGCTGTGCCGTCGCCCTGGAAGCCCCTCCTCCGGCGCTCCGGCGGCCGCCCGGCATCGGTCCGGTTCCGTCGAAGCCGGATCGGATGCGAACTGTTCACCGGTGAGGTCGAGCGCCGCCAGCCGGTTCCCGGTCCTGGCCTCGTACACATCGAGCCGGTATGCCATCGCGAACAGGTTCAGCGTCCGCCCGACCGGATGGCCGGGCGCGGGCGAGTACTGGCAGGTCCGTACCAGGTCTCCGAGCCTGCCCTCCGATACACAGGCCACCAGCTGCACCGACCGTGCGTCGACGGGATGCCACACCGCGGATGGGCCGAACGCAGTGATCTCGGAAAGCCCGCCGGCCAGATGCACAGGACTCGATCCGCTGGCCGTATACGGCGCGGCGACCGTCGTACCGCCCCCGCCATGGCACACCGCCCCGTATTCCGCCACCTCGAACCGGGCGAACCCGGACGCCGCGAACACGGTGCCTGCCACCACTGCCAAAACCGCCGCTGCCGCCCCGACCGCCGCGGCGTACCGCGCACCGCGGCCACCGCCGGCGTTCTCCCCCGTGTTCCCGGCTACGGCCCCCGGCACGGGCTGTCCCGACCCCGGCCGCCCCGATGCCCGCAGGCCGTGACCCGGTTGCGGATGGCCCGGCAGCCACGGACTGCCTGCCGAACACGCCACCGTTCGGCGCTCTCGCCTACTGACCGGAGCCTGCCGAATACCGGTGAGCCGACGCCGGACACCTACCGCGACCTGGGTGAATCCGCGCGCTCCGTGTCCGGGAGTTCCGGGCGCCGGCTGTTGCGCCGGACCGCCGATCGTCACGCCCACAGGACGTTCTTCCCCGCCGGTTCGAAGTTTTTCCGCCGAAGCTTCCCCATTCAGCGACGTGCTGGAAACGCTCGGGCGCGGAGCATCTTCCGCTCCTCCTACGGCGGTCCGGAGTAGCCTGCCGCGCAGGCCGCGCATCCACACCGCGCTTGTCGTCCGCCCGGACCGGGTATCGGCTGCCGCGGATCGGGACGTCCGATCCGAAACCCGCTCCGCCGACCGCAAAGGAGAATACGACAAGGGCTTCGCCTCCGGCAGTGACCGCGATGCCCTCGCCGCCGCACCGCGCCGCGCATCCGATTGCCGCACTGCCTTTCCCGTCCGGCGGCCCGCCACAACCCCATCCGCCGGGTCTTTCGCCGAACAGTCCTGCGGTGAGAACACCTCGGACACCGGTGCACTCGGACGCCCCGAACCGGACTCGCCGGGAATCTCCGTATTCTCCTGCGCTCCCGGCCGGCCGGGAGCCGCCGACCGCCCCGCCGAATTGCTCCCCACGACATCCGCGTCCGTATCCGACCCGTCGAACTCGGTCGCCCCGCGCGCACCGAACCGGCTCATGGAGGCATCCGAATGGTCGTGCCGCGGAGCAGGAGCCATATGGACACGGTCGTCAGATGCGTCCGGCAGCGCATCTGTACCACCGGATGCCGGTTCCCGATCGGCCGGATAACTCACGGCGGTGCCGTGAACTGCACGTTCTTCAGGGAGCCCGGAGGCAACGGGGTTCAGCACGGCGTCGGCGCGTTCCGCCTGCTCATAGGCTCCGCCGCCGACCGGCCCAGGAAACGCGGTATGCGGCTGGGCCGCTCGACGGCGTGTTCCTCCGAACAGCGCAAGTCCTGTTTTCCGCAGCCGGCCTGCCGAATCCGTCGGCGTGGGCGTGGGCGTACCGATCAGGGTGCCGGCCGCCGTGATCACGAATCCTTCGGCCGCCATCTCCTCTGGATCCGGCACGGACAGCGGCACTCCGAGCGCCGAAAACGCTTGGGCGATATCGGTGGCACGCACGCACTCCGGCCGGTCGGGCGGGCGCTGAAAATACTCGGTGAATCCCGTCGACTGCCCGATCCGGACCATGATCGTTTCTTCGCCCGGCTCCTGCGGCGGCCTGGTCCAGCTGATGCGCGATCCGGTTTTCGGGATGAGGACCACGAGCACATCGATCCGATCGGGCACACCGGCCCGGCCGAATATCGCTGCCAGTTCGGCTCGCTGCCGCCGGGCCCGTTGCAGCGGATTGACGGCCCCGGATCCTGTGCGCAGATCCGCGGCGCGCTCACCGACACACCATCGACCGGCCGATGGTGTGTCGAGTGCGCCGTGCTGGACCGATCCGAAATCCGCCAGTAGCACCAGAGTGCACCCGTACGGCGTCCAGATCAGGAGGTCCGCCGTTGTAGTCGAGCGGCGACGTGGCCGCGGCAACGGACAACCGAGCAGGGCGATACCGCCGATACGCTCGGAACCCGCGCCCCAGTCACCGATCAGCCGGAGCACGAAGCGCTGCACGCTGGACAATTCGGCACTCTGCACGCGTACAATCACGGCAACCCCTACTTCGGTGACCACGAAACCCACGCACACCACACCGGCGCCAGGGGACGGTCTAATCCCCTGGCGCACAACATGTTTGGCTGCGCCGTCGTCAATGGTAGCAATCCGCGGCACGGCACACGAGTGGCTGCGCCCGCACGCACGCGTACGCATTCGTGCATATCAGCGGAGGCCGAAGCGGGCCGGCGGAGTACGTCCCCCGACGGACACGCCCGGCTTTGATCAACACAGCCCGGGCCACCGGCACGCGCGGTACGTTTTATGCACCAGAGCCGATCTGGTAGTGCGGCCGGCCATCGGTGGTGCCGATGCGGTGAACCGCACGCGGTTGCCCGTGGCCGCTTCGAGGAGAACGTCGTATGCCGCAGTTCGAAGTTTCCCAGGAAGTCGTCTCCACTTTCGCGGAAGGTGAGGTGCTGCGACTCGACGCCCAAGCCATCGACTACGCGATAGTCGCGCTCTATTTCGTTTTCGTCCTCGGTATCGGCCTACTGGCCCGAAAACGCGTCTCGTCGAGTATGGACTTCTTCCTGTCCGGGCGGTCGCTGCCCGCCTGGGTGACGGGCCTGGCATTCATCTCGGCCAATCTGGGTGCCGTCGAAATCATGGGGATGTCGGCCAACGGCGCCGAATACGGTTTCCCTGCCTTCCACTACTTCTGGATCGGCGCGGTGCCGGCCATGCTCTTCCTGGGCGTGGTGATGATGCCGTTCTACTACGGCTCGAAGGTGCGCAGTGTTCCGGAGTTCATGCGCCGTCGCTTCGGCACCGGCGCGCATCTGGTGAACGCGCTCAGTTTCGCGATCGCCCAGGTGCTCATCGCCGGGGTCAACTTGTACCTGCTCGGCACCATCCTCAATGTGCTGCTGGGGTGGCCGCTGTGGGTCGCCGTGATCGCGGCGGCGGTGATCGTGCTGTCCTACATCACCCTCGGGGGACTGTCGGCGGCGATCTACAACGAGGTACTGCAGTTCTTCGTCATCGTGGCCGCGCTGCTGCCGCTCACCCTGATCGGCCTGCACCGGGTGGGCGGCTGGTCCGGGTTGCAGGACAAGGTGGCCACGTCCCCCGGCGGTCCCGAACAGCTGGATTCCTGGCCCGGTAACGCCCTGTCCGGTTTCGCCAACGATTTCCTGTCCATCCTCGGCATCGTCTTCGGCCTGGGCTTCGTGCTCTCCTTCGGCTACTGGACCACCAACTTCGTCGAGGTGCAGCGCGCGCTGGCAACACATTCCATCGCCGCCGCCCGCCGTACCCCGATCATCGGCGCCTACCCGAAGATCCTGATCCCGCTGATCGTGATCATTCCCGGCATGATCAGCGCCGTGCTGGTACCGCAGATGGCCGAGTACAAACAGGCCGTCACCGCGAACCCGGATATCGACAGCGACGTCACCTACAACCAGGCGCTGCTGTACTTGATGAAGGAAGTGCTACCCAACGGCCTGCTGGGTGTGGGGCTGGCCGGGCTGCTGGCGGCGTTCATGGCCGGGATGGCAGCCAATGTATCTGCCTTCAACACGGTGTTCAGTATCGACCTGTGGCAGCAGTACGTCGTCAAGGACCGGTCCGATAAGTACTATCTGACGGTCGGCCGGCTGGCAACCGTGGGCGCCACCGTCGCGGCGATCTTCACCGCGTTCATCGCGGGCGGGTTCAGCAACATCATGGACTACCTGCAGACCCTGTTCAGCTTCTTCAACGCGCCGCTGTTCGCGACCTTCATCCTCGGTATGTTCTGGAAACGGATGACCCCGGCCGCCGGCTGGACGGGTCTGGTGGCCGGTACCGCGATAGCGGTCACGATCTTCGTCCTGAACGAGACGGGCGTGTTCTCGTTGTCGGGCCAGGGCGTCAGCTTCGTCGCGGCGGGTGCCGCCTTCGTGGTGGATATCGTGGTCAGCGTGGCCGTCACCATGGTGACCGCGCCGAAACCCGCCGCCGAACTCGTCGGGCTGGTGTACTCGCAGACACCGCGCGAAATGCGCACCGACCCGGAGGCCGCCACGCTGCCCTGGTATCAGCGGCCGGTGCTGCTGGCGGGTATCGCGCTGGTGCTCGTGATCATCCTCAATATCGCGACCGGATAGGACTACGACCGTGCTCTTCGATATCCGCACCATCGTCGGCGGCCTGCTCGGCCTCTACGGCATCGTCCTGGTGATTACCGGTCTGGTCCACGATACCGCCGCCGAAGAAGCCAAAACCGGCGGTATCAATGTGAACCTGTGGGCGGGCCTGGGCATGCTCGTCGTGGCCCTGGCCTTCTTGGCCTGGGCCCGGCTGCGCCCGGTGGCCGTCGACCGACCCGCACCCGACGCCGGGAGCGAAGAGCCGACCGGCCGGGACTGACCACGGTATTCGACGCCGCAACGACAGCTACCGGTCCGCCCGAGGCGAACCGGTAGCGTTCCGGGCCGGCCGAATCGGTGTCAGTCCGGCAGGCCGAGCGCGAAGCCGACGGCGATGAGCAGGCAACTGACGACTGATACAGCCACGATGATCCACATCGGCCAAGCGTACGAAATCGTGCAAGCACATCGGTGACCGGGTCGCAGACTTGCCGTCCCGGCCGGCGCCGGCGCCGGCATCAGGGGACTACTTCGACCACATCGCCCGGGTTCAGATAGTGGTAGACGGCGACCGCGCCCGGCTCGGTCAATCGGATACAGCCGTGCGACTCGGCTTCCGTCGGCCCGATGTGGAAGGCGATATCGCCGTTGAAGAACACCGCGTAGTGCATCGGGGCGTGATGCATGGTGCTCCAGTGGTAGGGGCGTTTGAAGTCCACGTCGAAAACACCGGGCGGGGTCTCGTAACCGTCCATCCCGTGCGACATCGGCGTCGGCCCGTAGACCACCTTGCCGTTGTCCATCAGCCAGACCTCGTTCGTCGACAGCCGCAGACAGGCGCGCGCCGCGGGTGAGCACGGAGCCTCGACCGGGATGATCGCCGGCACCCCGGGGACGTTGGGCCCGTTGGGCCACAGCGGCTCGGCGACGGCGGGTGCCGCCGGCACCAGTACCGCCGCCGCGACCCCGGTGAGTGCGGCCATCCGGCGTATCCGCTGGGGGAAATAGCGATTGCTCATCTCGTACCGACCTCTTTTCTCGATCCGCCGCCGATTCGGCGGGGCCAGCAAATCCAGAGCTAAGATCAAGAGAACTATTCGACGGTACTGAAGTTCGATGATTCATGGGCCGCATTCGCCGTAGACGCGCCGATCCGGGCGCAAATCCATGGCGGATACGGCCCACCGGTCAGACCACACTCCAACTGTCGGAGGGCGCACCACGTCGCCGGATGCGCCGCCGGCGCTGGTAGAACACCTCCTCCACCGAGACGTTGGGGACCTCTTCGACGATCCCGGCCAGTCGGCCTTCCAACTCGAGCTCCGCTATCCGCCGGTGCAAGCCGGCACGCCGCTCAGCCGGCAACTGGGCCCACACCACACCGATCCGCCGCTGCGCGGGCTCCTCGGCAACGGCCAGCAAACGTAACAGTGTGGGCCACAGATCGTCGGCGTTGGCCACCGAGGGCAGTTCGGAGATCTGTTCCACCGGCATCCGGGCAACCAGCCCGGCGACATACCGTTGCACATCGGGGTGGCTTCGTTCGGCCAGCAACAGCAGCCCTTTCCACGGGCCGGGTCTGAACGCGACGATCAGCGATTCGACGATGGCGATGAGCGCGGCAGTATTGGCGAAAATCGGGTTCATCGCCATCCGCTGCAGCCCGGGCTGACTGAATTTGGACACGAAGGTCATCAGTTCGGGCGCCGCGCCCCGCTGGATGGTGTGCGCCGCGAGCTTGCCCAGAGCCTCCGGAGTGGCCAGGGACAACAGGATATCCCCGATCCGGTAGACCACATCCGCTTCGGCGCGCGACATCACCGAGACCGCGGCCTCCTGCAGTTCCGGCGAGCCTGCCAGGACGTTCTCCATCATCCGGGGAATACGCTGCGATCCGCCATCCAGCAACTGGCGCAGTATGTTGCTGACGGCGGGCGCGGAGTAGGCGTAGGCGGCGGAGAAGATGATGCCCTCGTCGTCGAGGGTTCCGCGTTCGACGGCTTCGACCATCTTCGGGGAGGCGTATTCGAGGAACGGCCCGGCGGTGATGTGGTCCTTACGGCGCAGGACCTCGTTCACGATCGCGACCAACGGCTCGGCCGCCATGATGTCGCCCAGTTCGCCGAGCGCCTTGGGATCCACATACGGTGTGCAGTCCGCCGCGTACTCGGTTTTGAGCATCGTGAGCGTATCGGCCGCGGCATCGGGGTACTCGACACCGACGGCACCCGCGGCGCGGCCGGTCATCATGGGTGGCACGATGCGCTGAACCAGGGGCAGCGATACCTGCAGCGGGATGATCGGGATCAGGCGGCCGATCCGTTTGAACATTTCGCCGTGGTATTCGAAGATCCGCCCGGAAATCCGCTGTTCGAGTTCGTGCAGGTGTTCGGCGCCGAGCCGTTCGAGATAGGCGATGCGTTCGACGGGAACATGGAGTGTGCGCGCCAGCAGGATCATCTGCGCGCGGGTGACCAGATCGCTCATTTCTCGAGTAGATCCCCGAACATGATCCGGCGCGTGATCGTTTTGAACGGCGGCGGGAAGAAGCGGATCATACCGTTGACCGCCTCGATGAGCAGTTCCTTCTCCTGTTGCTGGGCGCTGCGGAACAGTCCGAGCAGATCCTCGATCTCCTGGTCGGAGAGCATTTCCGAGGCTGCGGTAGGTCCGTTCAGTTCGCGGACGAGTTCGGTTTTGGCACTCATTCTGCTCCTGTATCTCACTCGCGGGCCGGCAGCCGCGAATCCACCGCCGGTCCCGTGTATTACCCGCACGACGATATGCCGAATCCTCATGACCGTAAGGCCATTCACATCTGGCGTTATCTGCCTGCAATTTGTCGTGTCTCACATCACGTCGGGTACGCGTGACGCTACCGCAGGTTCCGTTGCAGTCCTGGGGCCGCCGCCGTCTGTGTCCGTTCCCGGTGGGAGGTGTGTACGCGCTCCCCACCGCCGCAGCTGTCGCACATCAGTTGCGGCCCGGCCGCCGATCTGCCCGCGGCGCAACACCCTGGCTGCGGGCGGAGCGGACGGGACACCTCTCGGCCCCCTATGTCGAAGCGGGATCCGGAACGCCGGACGCCAGGTGCCGACGCAGGAACATCAGCTGATGATCGACGGCGGGCTCGAAGAACGGGTTGCCCGGCCAGACCCCGAAATGGTCGCAGGGATAGTGCCGGACCTCTGCCCGGGCGGCGAAGGCGGCCTTCGCGGCGGCGTACGGGGGCGCGCCGCGGTCGAAATCGGCGATTTGAACCAGAACCGGTAGCTGCAAACCGGCGGCTGCCCGGGCCGGTCGGTAGCCGGCGAGCTGCGGCAGCACACTCGCGTCGATCTCGTTACGCCAGGTGGGTCCGGCCAGGGCGCGGTAGGACTCGTACCAGCCCTCCAGCGCCAGCGCCGCGGGCTCCCCGGGCCGGCCGACAAGTGGGATGAGGCCCGGTCCGCCGGTCACCGCGTCCAGCTGCCGGCGCACGGCAGCGCCGGCACCCCGCAGTGTTGCCGCGACGCCGCCGGATCGGATGGCCAGCGCGGCCGCGGCGCGGCCGTCGACCAGCGGGGTGAGCGAGACGACCGCGGCGAGCGCCGCCCGCGCGGTGGCCGATTTCTCCGGAGTGGCCCGGGCGGCCGCGGCCGCGGCGAAGACATGGCCACCGGACAGCGAAACACCCCACAGCACGATCCGGCTCGCATCGACCCCCGGGAGTTCGGCGGCCGCGGCAACCGCCGACCGATAGTCGGCGAGCTGATCGGCCATCCGGACCCGCTGCCGGGGGTCGCCGCCGCTGGCCCCGAAGTACCGGAAGTCGAAGGCGAGGACGTCGATCCCGGCGGCGGCGTACGCGCGGGCGAACGGTTCGAGGCCGGAATCCTTCGTCCCGCCGAAACCGTGCGCCATCACCGCGACCGGTCGCCCGGCCGGGCCCGCGAGTTCGGCCGAACCGGCGGCGAAGTGCCAAGCGTGGCATATATCGGCGCCCGAGCGGAAGGTCAGTTCGGCGGGGCCGGTCGCGGCAGCGGGCTCAGAGGTGTGGTGCACAGTCATGACGATTCCTCGAGGTGGTGGGTTCGGCGGGTGCGTAGATCGAGCGCAGCCAGACCGTGACCACCGATTCGATATAGCGTTCCCGGTCGAGCTCGGCCCCCAGGGTGAGGCGCTCGAGCAGGCGCTCGTTGAGCAGGAGCAGAACATCGGCGAGCGTGGCCGCATCTCCACCGGAGGGGGCACGACCCGCCCGGCGTTCGTCGTCGATCATGGCTGCGATCGAGGGAATGAAGGCCTGACGCTCGGATTCCCAGAGCTCACGTACCGCCGCGGAGGCGCTGCGTGCGTCGAGGACGGCGCTGTAGAGATGCCGGTGGCGGTCCCAGAAATCCACCAGCCCGCGGATCGTGCGTTCGATACGATCCGCCGGTTCCCCGGGGCCGACGAGGATATCGTTGACCGCGAATACTTCCTGGTAGATATCTTCCAGGGCGGCACCCACGGCGGCGGCCTTGTTCTCGAAATAGAAATAGAAGGCCGAGCGGGTCAGCCCGGCACGCCGGGAGATCTCGGCGATATCGACGGCCTCGAGCCGACCCCCGTTATCGCGCAACAGTTCGTCCAGCGCCACCAGCAGTGCCTCCCGGCGTTGTTCACCGCGCGGGGGGCCGCGCCGGTCGGTACGCGAGCGGACCATCAGCGGGCCGGCCCGGCGTGCGCGCGGGCCCGGCGCAGGCCGGCGGGCATCTCGGCGGTCCGCAGATCACGTTCGTAGACGAAGTAGTCCAGCTGCTGGGTATGCCGGGGGCGGTCCACGATATGCCCGGTGAAGCGCTGCCGGTCCTCCTCGATGACCCGCACCATCGTCTCCTCCGGCGGCGGCCGGTAGTGCCCGGCCGCGTAGGCGGCCACCAGCCGGGCCTGGCATTCCACGAACGGGAACAGGGTGGGGAACGGCTGCGCGAAACCGACGAACGCGAGACGGTCCACGCCGGGTTTGAGTATGCGTTTGTACAGGTCGATCCGGTTGTCCGGTGCGCTGATGAATTCGGGCTCGAAGAACGGGAAGGTGATGTTGTAGCCGGTGCAGTAGATGATGACGTCGAAATCCTTGTGCGTCCCGTCGGCGAAATGCACGGTGTCACCGTCGAGCCGGCGCACATCGGGTTTGGCCACCACATCGCCGGAGCCCAGCCGCAGCGGCAACTCCACGGATTGGGTGGGGTGGGCCTCGAAGAACTTGTGGTTCGGTGCGGGCAGTCCGTATTTCACGGGGTCACCCGATATATATGGCGTGAACGTCTGCACGAGTTTGCGCTGCCAGGACAGCGGAACATAGGGAACGGTGCGGAAATAGCGGTCCGCCGGGGTACCGGCGAAATACTTCGGTACCACCCACGCGCTCGACCGGGTGGACAGCCAGACATCGTTGTCCATCGCCCGGGAGGACAGTTCGACGGCGATATCGGCGGCGCTGTTACCGATGCCGACGATCAGGATGCGCTTACCGTAGAGGTCCAGCGGGGTTCGCGGATCGATATAGGCGTGGGAGTGGATGGCCTGCCCGGTGAATTCGCCCGGGAAGCCGGGGAACCGGGGATCCCAGTGATGGCCGTTGGCGACCACCAGCAGGTCGAACTTCCGGTTCTCGCCGCGCTCGGTCGTGATTTCCCAGCCCTCGCCGACGGGGCGGGCGTGCCGGACACCGTTACCGAATTCGATGGACCGCTTCAGATCGAAGGCCGCCGCGTAACCCTCGAGGTACTCCTTGATCAGGCTGTGGTGCGGGAAATCGGGATAGGAATCCGGCATCGGATAGTCCCGGAACGACAGCTGATACTTCGAGGTATCGATATGCAGCGACCGGTACGCGCTGGAATGCCCGTTCGGATTCCCGAAGGCCCAGTTACCGCCGATCCGGTCCGAGGATTCGAAGCAGGTATAGGCGATCCCGTAATCGCCGAGCATCTTTCCGGTGGTCAAACCGCTGATTCCGGCGCCGATGACCGCGACGGTGGGGTTCGGCATAGGCCCTCCTGCGTTTTTCGCTCCCTGACGGAGACCAGCCGACAGTGACGCCGGTCACCCGAACCGTAGGGTCACATTTGACGCGTGTCAAGAAAAATCGACCCTTGTCAGCCACGGTTGCCGGGCTTACTTTGTGAGTCACGTCATAACGGCCGGAGTCGAAGGAAACCCCATGCGCGCACTGCAACTCACCGAACCCGGCCGACTCGAGATACGCGATGTGCCGACACCCGAACCCGGCCCGGGTGAACTGCTGATACGGGTCGGCGCCTCGGGAATCTGCCATTCCGACCTGCACGTTCTGCACCTGCCGTTCAAGGTCCGCGACGAACCCCTGATCCTCGGCCACGAAATAGCGGGCACGATCGCCGCGCTGGGCGACCGGGTCGAGGGGCGGACGCCCGGGGAACGCGGGATCGTGTATCTGTGCTGGTCGTGCGGGAACTGTCCGGAATGCGCGAGCGGAAACGAGAACGTATGCCGCACGGCCGGCCGGGTCGCCATGCCGCCCTGCCCCGGTCTGGGCCCCGACGGCGGTATGGCCGAATACGTGGCCGTCCCCGCAGGTTCGTTCGTGCCCATCGGCGATATGGATTTCGTGGCCGCCGCGCCGCTGGCCGATGCCGCCCTCACCAGCTATCATGCCATCCGCGGCGCCCGCGATCAGCTGTATCCCGGGTCGACCGCGGTCGTGATCGGAGCCGGCGGCCTGGGCCATGTCGGCATCCAGATCCTGCGCGCCCTCACCGCGACCCGGATCGTCGCAGTGGACACCGACCCCGGCAAACGAGATCTGGCCGGCGAATGTGGGGCGCATGAGGTGCTCGCGGCCGGCGACGATACCGCCGACCGGATCATGGAATTGACCGGCGGACGCGGCGCCGAGGCGGTATTCGATTTCGTCGGAGTGGACGCCACCGCACAGCTCTCGGTGCGCAGCGTCGCCCCGAACGGCGCATACCGGATGATCGGCCTGGGCGACGGGGATCCCGGCATCACCGCCGGTCCCGCGGGCGGGCCCGGACTGCCGTGGGGCGCGACCGTCCGCAAATCCTACGGCGGCACCAAACGCGATCTCATCGACAGCGTCGCACTCGCCCGGGCAGGCAGTATCGAGGTCCGCACACAGCAGTTCCCGCTGGAGGACGGCGCCCACGCCTACGCACTGCTGGAACAGGGGCGTATCCGCGGACGCGCGGTCCTCGTACCGTGAGACCTACTTTTCGGCCGATGCCCACATATTGCTGATCAGAGTGTGGCTGGGTGTGTCGGCCAGCGATTGCGACGATTCGTAGATCCGGACATAGGACGTCGCGGCGATCCGCCAGATACCGTCCTCGCCTTTGCGATATCGGTCGGTGTAGTAGCCGGAGCCCCGAATCAGGACATTGAACTCGGTGGCGATCACCGTATCCTCGAACAGCCAGCTCCCGGTCGCGGTATCACCGTCGACGACGATCTCCGGATGGTTGGCGACATGGGTGGTCACGATGCTCGGCCCGGTGTTCTTGCGCATGAACTCGACCACCGCCTCGCGGGTGTCGAAGACGAGTTCGGAGCCCATCACATGCGTGCCGTAGCGGGCCTTGATCTCCGGGTCCAGGGTGGCGGCGAAATCGTCCCACTGTTTCAGGTCCAGAGTCCGGAAGTACCGATACTTGAGGGTGCGGATTTGTTCGAGTGCCTGCAGATCCATGAGGTCACCTTGGCACGAACGATCGCCCACAACAAGAACACGTTCCACTTTTTCGGCGATGGCGCCGACCGGGCATTCGGCGCCACCCGTATGCTCGGAATCGGATCCCCTCTCAGCCCGCCACCGATGGGCGATCATCGGCACTTCCCGGGCCGCCGGCCGGGGTTTCCCGCCCGTTCGGCAGGACCGCCCAGCGCCGCAAACCGCGTGGGGTCCACCAGTTCGCCGCCCCCGCCAGACGCATGAATGCGGGCACCAGTACCGCCCGGAGGACGGTCGCATCCACCACGATTGCGATCGCGATCCCCACGCCGAGCATCTGCAGATACATCACCTGACCGGTGGCGTAGAGCGAGAAGGAGACAGCCAGCACCAGCGCGGCCGCGGTGACGAGCGGCGCCCCGCGCTGCAACCCTTCCAATACCGCCCGGCGATTGTCCCCGGTGGCCCGGTAGCGCTCGATGATCCGGGACAGCAGAAAGACCTCGTAATCCATGGACAATCCGTAGGCGACACAGAACAGCAGAATCGGGAAGGCCGGGTCGAGCGTGCCGATCGGCGTGAATCCCAATACCCCGGCGAAAGCACCGTTCTGGAAAACGAAGACCAGGACACCGAACATCACCGCCAGGCTGAGCAGGTTCAGCACGATCGCCTTCGCGGCGAGCACCACACTGCCCGACATGGCCAGCAGCACCGCAAAGGTCACCACCGCGATCAGTGCGGCGACCGCCGGAATCCGCTCGGTGAGCACGGCCCGGAAATCGGTGAGCTCGGCCGGATAGCCGCCCACCAAGACCTCGTCGAAGGGCCGCGGGACCGCCCGCAGTTCACCGACGAAGGCGGGAACCTCGGTGCCGGCCAGTATCCGCCGGGTCGGGATGACCTCCAGCCGGGTACCGGTATCGCTGACCAGCCGGCCGGGATCCGGCGCCGGTCCGGCGAGCACACCGCCGACGAACACCCCCGCGGTCGAGTTCACCCGAGCCACGCCGCCCACCCGGGACAGCGCCGCCGCGTACCGTCCGACGGCCTCCGGCGGTACCGCCCGTCCGCCGGGCGCCACGAAATGCACGGCATCGTTGGCCTCGACGTCGAAGGTGGCCCGCAGGTCGTCGTAGGTCTGCCGGGTGGAGGCGCTCGGTGGCAGGACGCGGTCGTCGGGGAGGCCGATCCGCAACCCGGCGGCCGGCGCGGCGAGTACGGCCAGCAACAGGATCGCGGCGGTCGCGGAACGCACCGGATTCCGCATCACCACATCACCGAACCGGTACCAGAAACCCTGTTCGGTATGGGTCACCGGCCCGGCGCGGCGCGGCAGCGCCGCATGGCCGGTGACGGCCAGCGCCGCGGGGAGCAGGACCAGCGCCCCGGCCACCGCCGTCGCCACGACGAGCACCCCGGCGTAGGCGAAAGAGCGCAGGAACGAATAGGGGAAGACCAGCAGCACCGACAGCGCCGCGGCCACGGTGATACCGCTGAAGATCACCGTCCGGCCCGCGGTCGCCACGGCGGTGCGGACCGCGAGCGGTACCGCCGCGCCGGACCGCAGTTCCTCTTGGAACCGGGAGATGACGAAAAGACTGTAGTCGACTCCCAGGCCGATCCCCATCACCAGGGTGATGTTGGCGGCGAACGTCGATACCTCGGTGAAGGAGGCGACCACCCGCAGCGCCGCCAGCGTGGCGAAGACTGCGAACAGACCGACCGTCAGCGTGTACAGCGCCAACCGCAGCCGCCGGTACAGCATGAGTAACAACAGCAGCATCAGCGGGATGATGATCAGCTCGGCGCGCAGGAAATCCTGCGTGGCCTGGGCGCTGATCTGGCCGGATACCGCCTCCGCGCCCGCGACTCGAACCTGCACCGTGGCATCGGCACGGGTGAACTCGGGCAGCAGCCGGTCGATGATCTGCGCCCGCGCCGTCGTCGCGTCGCCGGAGACATGAGCGAGCACCACCGCGTGCCGGCTGTCGGCGCTGCGCAGCGTGGGATCACCGTGCGCCGACCAGTACGACCAGGCGTCGGTAACGGCCCGGTCGGCACGGAGTTCCGTGGTCAGGGCGGCGCCGGCGGCCGCGACCTCGGCCGAATCGACCGACCCGCCGGCCGCGGTGACGAGCAGGATGAAATTTGCGTTGCCGGTGTGGAAGTCGCGCTGCAGTACCTCGTGGGCGCGCACCGATTCGGTACCCGGTGCCTCCCAGCGGTTGAGGATCATCTCCCCCATCGCACCGGCCCCGATCACCCCCGAAAGGAGGGTGAGCAGGATTCCGGCCACCAGCACCGGCCTGGGTCGAGCAGCGAGCAGCGCGCCCAACCAACTCAATGGGGACATGAGAACTCCGCGATCTCCGCTAGCATGAATTTACGAGCGACCGCTCGTAAATTCAGAATACGAGCGGTGACTCGCATTTGTCAACGGTCTTCCCGGGACGCAATGCTGGAACATCCGTGGACTTTGTTCGCAGCCGATGGAGGAACCGTGGCCGACACCCGATCCGTTCGCCGCCAGGAACGGGGCAAACAGCGTATGGCGCAGATCCTCGACGCCGCGTTGGAACTCTTCGGCGAACTGGGTTACCGAGCGGTGTCCACCAATGCCATCGCGGCGCGCGCGGGCATCTCCCCCGGCTCGCTGTACCAGTTCTTCCCGAACAAGGAGGCGATCGCCGAGGCCCTGTCGGTACGTCTGGTGGAGTCCTTCCGCGCCGCGCACGCGTCGGCGTTCGAACGAAGCGACCTCGCCGATATCGGCCTGGACGAACTGGTCGACGCCGTGATCGACCCCCTCGTGGCCTTCAACGTGGCCCATCCCGGCGCGAAGGCGCTGTTCGCCGACACCGATATGCCCGCCGGGCTCGCCGAGGGCACCCGGCCGTTACAAGAGGCGCTGCTCGGCCGGGTGGATTCCGTGATCGCAATCCGGGCACCGCAGCTCTCCGCCGCCGACCGAGCCCGCAGCGGGCTCGTCGCGGTACAGATCGTACGGGCGATGACGGGAGCCATCGTGGCCGCGAGCGGGCAGGACCGGGTCGCCCTGGTCGCCGAGACCAAACGCGCCCTGCGCGGCTATCTCGCCGAACTGGAATCCGACTGATACGGCGTCGCCCCGGTTTGCCCGCGGCGGGCGGTGGTATTGCTTTCGGAAACGAAAGCAGAGCCGACCGTGGGAGCGGCCCGTCGCAGCGGAGCGCCGCTCCCGTACCGAGCGACGGAGAACCCATGAACAGCGCCGATATGCTCACTGATGCCTTCGAACGGATCCGCGAGGTCGTGCACGAGGCGGTCGACGGGCTCGACGACGAGGCCCTGAACTACCGCCCCGATCCGGAAGCCAATTCGATCGCCTGGCTGATCTGGCATCTCACCCGGGTCCAGGACGAACACCTGGCAGAACTGACCGGCGGCGAATCGTTCTGGACCGGGCGCGGCTGGTTCGAACGTTTCGACCTACCCATCGACCGCGCGGCCACTGGATACGGGGACACCCCCGCCGATGTCTCCAGGATCCAGGCCCCGGCGGAGCTGCTCACCGGCTACTACGACGCCGTCCACGCCCACACCCTCCGATTCGTCGGCACCCTCGCCGACACCGGCCTCGACGAAATCGTGGACGAAACCTGGAACCCGCCGGTGACCATGGGCGTGCGGCTGATCAGCGTGATCGCCGACGACCTGCAGCACGCGGGGCAGGCCGCCTACCTGCGCGGTGTACATGCCCGCACCACGAATTCCGCGGAAGTACGGCACTGAGACCGCCGCACCCACCATCGGTACGCGATGGACCCGCCGCCGGCACATCGGCGGCGGGTCAATCGCGTAGGGCTTCCTCCCGCAACCACCCCAGGGTCCGCGACAGTATCCGGGAGATATGCATCTGCGAGACACCGAGCCGCTCGGCGATCTGGGACTGCGTTTTGGATTCGAAGAAACGCATCCGCAGCACCTGGCGTTCCCGATCGGAAAGCTCGCCCAGCAACGGTTCGACCGCCAGATAATCCTCCAGCCAGCCATACGACGCTTCGTCGCACCCCAAGGAATCGACCAACGCCGGCGCGGCGGATTCGCCGTCCTCCCCGGCAGGTGCGTCCAGCGAGGAGGTCTGGTAGGCATTACCCGCGATCAACGCCTGGGTCACCTCCACCAGATCGATCTCGAGTTCGTCGGCGATCTCCCGGGCCCGCGGCACCCGGCCCAGCCGCTGAGACAGGATCTCGATCGTGGGGCCCAGGCTCAGCTGGATCTCCTTGACCCGCCGGGGCACTCGCACCGACCAGGTGTTGTCGCGGAAATGACGGCGCACCTCGCCCATGATCGTCGGGACGGCGAACGACAAGAACGACGAACCCCGGGCGACATCGAACCGCTCGACGGCGTTCAGCAGGCCCAGCCGGGCCACCTGCAGCAGATCGTCATAGGCCTCGCCGCGACCGGAGAACTTCCGGGCGATATGTTCGGCCAGCGGAAGACACCGGTCGAGTATTTCCGCGCGCAGCGCCGCCCGCTGCGCCGAATTCTCGGGCGCGGCGGCCATTTCGCCGAACAACGGCTCGATATCGTCGTAGCTGTCGGTGCCACGATGGCGGCGTGAGGGCCCCGGATCGATGCGCGGTGCCTCATGCGCCATCGGCGCCCCCTCGGTACCAGCTGAATTCGACATCGGTCGGGTATCCACCCCTCGCCACATCGTAGGGATGCTGCACGACGCCGACCCCACGCGTGAGGGTCCGCACTATATGCCAGCCGAACCCTTCCTGATCGAGGAGCGATTCGGTCGTCGCAGTCGAGGTTACGCGCACAGTCATCCGGTGCTCGTCATAATCGAAGTCGCAGCTCAGTGTCGACTCGGCAACGGCGCCCGCAATCAACGACGTGGCCACCTCGTCGAGGGCCAACCGGATATCGGTGACTTCGTCCAGACCGAAATCGGCTATCAGCGCCACCGTCTCGGCCAGCGCGCGCAGCATCACCAACTGCTCGTGCTCCGCCGGTACCCGCACGCCGACGGTCGTCGTATCCCGTGAAGTCGTTTCCACAGAGTCGGAGACGCTGTCCACCATGCGCACCACCACCTCGTTCCTGCGGCCCCACCCGAGGGCCGGCGGCGCCTGCCGGGGCCACAGTGGCATTGACCCTGCGGCGACGCCTCGGCTGTCTGTCTCGGCCTGATTGTCACATGCGCTGGTACCCCGCATCAGGGTGCCGAAACCGCGAGCCCGCCTCGGATCCCCGATCCATGCGCTCGTGCGCATCGGCGCTCTCTGGTCGATCGGGTGCGTAGCACCGGTATGACGTGCGCGCTTCGGGCAGTAGTAACTGCGCGCGGGAATACGGCTCGGTCCCGGCATCCGGCGCCAGCGGGCAGGTAGTCATCGGCGCGACCCCCTCCCTGTCATCCCCCACCGTGGCCCGGCGAACCAGCAACGAACGGCACCCACGCGCTGCGGGAATCCCTCCGAGCGCCGATCGGGCCCTGCGGTCACGCCTACGGATCCGCTCGTGTTGCCCCCACTGCTCCCGGGCGGGCACCTCACCACATGTACCGACCACCGCCGGCCCCTCCGGCGGTGGTCGGTATCCCGGTGTCAGCCTGTCAGCGCCGCATGCAGTGTCGGGAAATAGCGGAACTGGTGGCGCGCGCCCGTGATCTGGAGCGCCCGCTCGATATCGTGACGACCGCTGACCAGCCGTAATTCGACTCCGTGGCGCCAGGCGTCGCTCTTCGCGCCGGACAGCGCCGATGCGGCACGGATACACAGAAACGTCGTGGCCCGCAGATCCAGCACGACCACCCGGCAGCCGTCGTGCCGACAGCGCCCCAGCAGCACACGGAAGTCGTCGAGTCCGACCGCGTCGAGTTCACCCTCGACCCGGGCGATCAGGCAGTCGGGATATTCGGTACTGCGGCGCGACCACATGCGGCCGGCGGCTGCGGTGCGCGGATCGTTTCCCCGGTGATGCTCGATCTGGTGCAGGGCGGTGGTTACCAACATACGAATCCCGTCCATTGCGTTGGGGATTTCCGGTTGGCATACCCGGTCGGGACCAGCGACCGGACGAGCGGAGCGCCCATCCAGGGAGCCCGACTGCCGACATATGCCGCACCGGGTTCGGCTGTGTGTTTCAACCGCGATCTCATTCTGGCACGAGTCGTTGACTCTGTACACCGGGCGCGGTCACGGTCGTGACGGGAGACGTTTACCTCGCGCCGGGGCGGCTATTGCGGGGGCAACGGGAGCCGGCCCCGGCTCTGGCAGTACGGCAGGAGCGGAGGTTCATACCACGATGGCTTCTCTGAGCGCAGTCGCGCTGGTGTGCACACTGAAGAAATCACCGGCCGAATCCAGTAGCGACCGGATCGCCCGGCAACTGCTCGACGAACTCACCGCACACGAGGTGAGCGGCGAGGTGATCCGGGTGGTCGACCACGATATCCGGCCGGGGGTGAGTGCCGACGAGGGCGACGGCGACCAGTGGCCGGATATCCGCGCCCGGGTCGCGGCCGCCGATATCCTGCTGTTCTGCACCCCCACCTGGCTGGGGCACATGTCCTCGGTGGCACAGCGGGCATTGGAGCGGCTCGACGCGGAACTCTCCGAAACCGACGAGGCGGGGCGCCCCGCGATGTTCGGCAAGGTCGCGGTCGCGGCCGTTGTGGGCAATGAAGACGGTGCACACAAGATCGTCGCCGACGTCTTCCAGGGGCTCAACGATATCGGTTTCACCGTCCCCGCCCAGGGCGCGACCTACTGGAACGGTGAGGCGATGAGCGGAGTGGATTACCTGGACCTCGAGCGCACACCCGACGCCGTCGCGTCGACGAATTCCACGGCGGCGCGCAACGCCGCCCATCTGGCCCGGCTGTTGCAGACCACGCAGTATCCCGCCGGTTGACCACCGCGGTGCGCACGGACGGCGACATCGTCGCCACGAAAGGTGAATCCATGGTCGAAACACTCGCCGCCCCAGGGAGCCTCGCCCGGGGAATCCCCCTGCCCGTGCCGCGAGGGCCGCTGTCCGCCGACCTGGTGGCGTTGCTGCCGGCCGAGCCCGGCAGTCCCGTACCCCAGGCTCCGACGGCCATCGATCCCTTCGGCGACGATCTCCAACTGGCCCTGCACACCTGCTACGAACTGCACTATCAGGGATTCCGCGAGGTCGACCCGGAGTGGGAGTGGGACAGTGGCCTGCTGGGGTTGCGACGGGACCTGGAACGCCGGTTCTCCGACGCGCTACGCGCCGAAGTCCCCGGCGGCCACGATGTGGCTGCCGAATTGGAGCGGCTGCTCACCGCGCCCGCAGCCGGTGGCACACCGGCCTGGCTGCGCGACGAGGGTACGTGGGAACAGGCGCGGGAGTATTTCGTCCAGCGCTCGATCTACCACCACAAGGAAGCCGATCCGGTCGCCTGGGTGATCCCGCGGCTACGTGGCCGCGCCAAGGCCGCACTGGTGGCGGTCGAGTTCGACGAATTCGGCGGCGGACACGGCGACCGCATCCATGCCCGCCTCTACGCCGACCTCCTGCGCGGCGCCGGCCTGGCCGACAGTTATCTGCACTATCTCGACGTCGTACCGGCTCCTATGCTGACGCTGGTCGACATGATGTCACTGTTCGGGCTGCACCGGTCCTTGCGTGGTGCCCTGGTGGGCCATTTCGCGGCCGTGGAGATCAGCTCCTCCCCGGCCTCCCGGGTCATGGTCGAGGCACTGCAGCGGTTCTCGGCGCACGCGGACTGCGTGCGGTTCTACGCAGAACACGTCACCGCGGACGCCGTGCACGAACAGGTCGTCCGGCGCGATGTACTCGCCGATCTACTCGCCCGCGAACCCGAGCTCGCCGAATCGGTGGTCTTCGGTATCCAGGCCACCGAACTGCTCGAAACCCGCTGCACCGAGGCCATGCTGGGCTGCTGGCGGGTAGGGGACAGTTCGCTGCGCCCCGAGGCCGGGTGAGCCCGATGCTGGTTCGTGCGCCAGGGGTGTACCGGCCGCAACCCGATACCTGGCTGCTGGCCCAAGCGATGACCGAAGCGGCGCTCCCGGCCGGCGCCAGGGTTCTCGACGCCTGCACCGGGACCGGTGCGCTGGCGATCCACGCCGCCCGGACAGGAGCGGCGGCGGTGACCGCGGTGGACCTGTCGCGCGCCGCGGTGACCTCGGCCTGGCTGAACAGCCGACTGCACGGGGTGCGCTTGGAGCTGTTGTGCGGGGATGTCACCGAGGTGGTCGCGGACCGGACATTCGATGTCATCGTCGCCAACCCGCCGTATGTGCCCAGCGAGGAACCGCGGCCTGCCGGCCGGTCGGCTCGCGCCTGGGATGCCGGTCGGCACGGTCGGTCGCTGCTCGACCCACTGTGCGCGATGATGCCGCGCCTACTGACCGCGGGTGGCACCGCGTTGATGGTCCATTCGGCTCTCTCAGGGACTGCGACCAGCCTGCGCCAGCTCCGCAGCGGCGGCCTGAAAGCAACCGTGGTCGCGCGGACGGTGATCCCGTTCGGCCCGGTATTGGCTCGCCGCAGCGGCTGGCTCCGCGACCACGGCCTGATCCGGCCCGGGCAGCAGCACGAGGAATTGGTGGTGATCCGTGCCGACCGAACACGATGAGAAACCGGCCGGCCCCACAGGGCCGGCGGTCCACGCCCGCCCCGCTCCCCCGGCGGCGGCCGACGCCCGGGCGCTTTCTTCCCGTCCGGCCGAGTGCCGGATCGGTCCGGTCACGACGGCTACCGACGCCGGCGCGCCTGCCGATACGCCTGCGAGAGCCGACAGCCCACGGTCGCGAGGCACGGCTGCCCGGCCCGAGGCGAATCCCGCACGAGCGGAGACCGACGCCGGCACGGCGCCCACGACAGCAGCCGAACCGACCCGGATCGTTTTCACCGAGGACGGGCCCGCACTGGTCGACGGCCCGGTGGAACTGGTGACCGCAGACGGCGCGGTGATCCGCGCGGACCGTTTTCTCGTTGCGATCTGCCTGTGCAAACGGTCGCGAGCGTATCCACTGTGCGATACGAGCCACCGCCGGCATCGCCGCTGCGACCGCTGATGCTTTCCCGCCGTCACCCGATTGGGCGGCGAGGTAACGGGTACGCGCCCCGCGTGGTGCGACGAACGATCCTCGCCGCCGCCTCACCCGGCCCTCACACCGGTGGTTGTCCGCGGACCGGGCGGGCGGCGACCCGACCCCGCCGGCGTGCCCGGCGACAACCGAAAGTGGGGATGCGCTCATGAGTTCGATGGACCCAGATCCGGCCGCGACTCCCGACCTGGAACCCGGTGGCGGGGTACCCGCGGGTTCCACCCCGCCGGATACCGCACAGACTTCGGGGCTTTCGGCGCCCGAACCGCGGACCAGCCACCGTTTCCCGCCGACCGGGGTCGCCGCGGTGATCGCTGTGATCGCTCTCGTTGCGGTGTTCGCGGTGGTGGCACTCGTGCTGATCGCGTCGCTGGGCTGCCGCCGGGCCGGTGGGCCGGTGGGCCGGTGCCGTCGGCGGCAGGGCCCGCGCAATCAGCCGGTGACCGGCCGATTGCCGGCTGATTAGCACAGCGCTGCCCGGGTAGCCGCCCGATATGGTGCCGACGGAGGAGCAGTTGCTGCACGCTTTGACCCGGGCCGTGAATGCCCTGAAACAAGAGGGCATACCGTTCGCCGTGGCGGGTGGTTGCGCCGTATATGCGCGGGGCGGACCGCCCTCCGACCACGATGTCGATCTGTTCGTCAAACCCGAGGACACCGCCCGGGCGCGCAGCGAACTGGCACGCGCCGGGCTGCGGCTGGCGGATGCGGCCGAGGATTGGCTGACGAAAGCCTACGACGGAGACACCCTGATCGATATCATCCACCGGCCCAACAACCGGGAAGTCGACGAGGCACTCCTGGGCCGGGCCGAGGTCATGCGGGTGGGCCCCGCCGTGGCGCCCGTGGTCGACGCCACCGATCTTCTGGTCGACAAGCTGCTCGTCTTCGACGCACACCGGCTCGACCTCAGCCCGCTGCTGCGGATCTCGCGCGATCTGCGTGAACAGGTGAACTGGCCCGCGGTGCGCGCCCAGACCGAGCATTCGCCGTACGCGAAAGCATTCCTCGGATTGATCGACGATCTCGGTATCGCCGATACGACCGCACCCCCGCACACTTCCGGAAAGGCGCAGTAGATGTCCGGTAATCCGCACTCCTCCCGCCAACGGCCACCGGAGTATCTGGCCGCCGAGCTCCATCGGGCGCTGGCCGAGGATCCGCGCACGGCCGAACAGGGGGTTCAGGTCCGGATCCGCGGCGATGTCGTCGTCCTCGACGGCGAGGTGAGTACCGCACAGCGGCGGCTGATGCTCGAGAACGTGGTGCACGATATCGCTCCGGACCTGCCGATTCACAACGATGTGCACGTCACCGCGGCAGCCCGGCCGGGCGGCAGCGAAGAACTCGGCACTTGATGTCGAGCGAGCCAGGCGCCCGGCGCCGGACAGAAGGGAGAGGGCCGATGCGGATCGCCGCCGTCGGAGACGTCCATCTGGGAACCGATTCACGCGGACTGTTGCGGCCCGCACTGCGCGAACTACCGGCGCTGGCCGATGTGCTGCTGCTGGCCGGCGATCTGACCAAGCACGGGACACCGGCCGAGGGGGAAGTCGTGGCGCGTGAATTCGCCGACGTCGGGATCCCGGTCGTGGCTGTGCTGGGCAACCACGATCATCACAGCGATGCCGCGGCCGAAATGACCGGCCTCCTGGAGTCCTGCGGAATCACTGTGCTCGAGGGCGCCGCCACCACACTCGATATCGACGGCACAAGCCTCGGTATCGCCGGCACCAAAGGCTTCGGTGGCGGTTTCGCCGGCAAATGCGCGAGTGTGTTCGGGGAACGACTGATGCGCGAATTCGCGGGCCACACCATCGAGCTGGCGACGGCACTGGATACCGCGCTGGCCGAACTCGATACCGATATCACGGTGGTGCTCACGCACTACTCCCCCGTCAGCGACACCCTGCACGGGGAGCCGCGCGAGATCTACCCGTTCCTGGGCTCGTACCTCCTGGGGGAACCCATCGACACCCACGGCGCCGATCTGGCCGTACACGGCCACGCCCACGCCGGAACCGAGCGTGGCAGCACGCCGGGTGGTATCCGGGTGCGCAATGTCGCCCAGCCGGTGATCGGTAAAGCATTCGCCGTCTACGAACTACAGTCCGGCGCGGAGAGCACGGCAGCCCGCGACCGGACGGCCGTATCCGGTTGACGGCGTCCGCCCGGTTGCCCGAGCAGGCGGCGGTCGCATCCACTCTCGTCCGATCTGCAGGAAGGGACACAGCGGCGCGCCGTCGGCCAGGACCCGCGAAAGGGCCACGTTCGGGCTAGGACACCGGCGCGCGGCGAGAAGACCCGAGGAACCACCGGGCGATTCCACCGAATCGGCTCAGATGCGGCGTGATCGGCCAGCTGATGTCCAGAGCTCGCGAATCACGCCCGGGCGCGCGCCGCGCCGCGACCGGTAGATGCCTCGGGGCGAGGACGCGGACCGGAGCCCACTCACGACCCACGACCGGCAGGCGGCGGGTGCCCTCGGAAACCACCCCGCGCGACTACGGCGACCTCTGTGAGGTCGCCGTAGTCCACTCGGGTCCAGCAATGCCGCCGGACCCTATCCGGATCAGACGTCGCGCGGCGTCGGCGCCACCGTCTGCCCGTGGCCCGGATCCTGCTGGGCCCGCTGCCGTTGTTCGGCATCGGCGGCTTCGAGACGTTGCTGCTGCGCCTCGTTCTCCTTCTCGGCGGCAGCGCGCTGCGATTCGCCCTTGTCCTGTTGTGCCTTGCCCTCGGTGCGCAAGGAATCATTGTCGAGAACCGCTCCTGCGGCCTCCTTGACCTTGCCCTTCGCGCCCTCGACGGCACCTTCGATGCCCTCGCGTGCGCTCTTGTGCTCGGCCACGATATCCACCTCCGAATCTCGGTTGCTCGGTCGGATATCGGCCGCGTACCCGGCCCCGGAGCCTTCAATCCGGCGATGACCGCCCGATCGAGTGCGCCTGCTCACCGATCAGGTGAAGGCGGCCTCCAGCCCGTCGAACCAGGCCGCTTCCTCGACCAGCCGGGCGCTGCGCCAGCCGTCCGGAGTACGCACCAGATCGTGGTTGTACCAGCCGCCACAGGTGAACTGCTTACCCGGCGAGACGATCATGGGGTTGAAGAACATGGCGCGGACCTTCGCGGTGTCACCGTCCAGTTCCACCGCGATATTGGAGATGAAATGCTGGGTCCGGGAGAACAGCGCCAGCTGTTCGGTGAGCCCGGCGACGACCGTGTCCACATCCCCGGTGGGCCCGCCGGCCGTGCTGTAGTCGATCTGTGCGTCGGGGGTGAACACCGAGCGGTACAGCGGCCAATCCTTGTCGTCGACGGCGGTGGCGTAACGGGTGAGCAGATCGCTGATCTCGATCCGGTCGGCGAGCGTGCGTGAATCCATCCCCCCATACAACCGCACCGGGCGGCGCACCGGGTGCGATCGACTCAGCTGTTCCGGCGGATCCGGCGCCACCACGGGCGCCGCGGGACCGCCGCGCTCGCCCGGTGAAGCTGCGGTGCCCGCGCGGGCGGTGGCGTAACGGTCTTCCCACCTGCGGTTCCGGCCGCCGCCCGCCAGCCGGCGACCACTTCTTCGACGTCGGCCGGAGCGACCGGCACCTGCGGCCCGGTCGGCACTCGCAACCAGTCCACGATCCGCCGGTTGAGCGCGGCGACGGTGGCCCGCACCTGCTCCTCGGTCGCGAGCTCACGCACCGTTTCCGGCAACCGCTCGACCTCGCGGCGCAGCTGCAGCGACGGGGGCAGGGCCACGTCCCCGCTCACCCCCTCTCGTCGGAGGTAATCCCGCAACCAGGCATTTTCGTCGTGGTATCGGCTTCCCGCACCGGGTAGCGGTTTCCCGGCGCCGGGGAGGTTCCGGAATTCACCGCGCTCGGTGGCCTCGCGGATCTTACGGTCGACCCAGGATTCGAAGTCGACTCCCGCCGGTTTGCGCTCCGACATCATGCCTCCTCACCGTCACCCTCACGGTAGCGCGGCGCCCCAGGCCGCGACACCCCGCAACGGGAGACGGTGAGCGGCGATCACGCCCCGTTGGTGGAGCCGCTGCGGGCCCGCCCGGACCGGGCCTTGCGCCGTTCGGCCTGGAGTTCGGCGAGTTCCTGCTCCAGGATGTCGGCCACCCGGAACTGACCGGTGTCGTAGCCGTCGGAGGACCGTACGACCTCGAGGAACTCGTCGGTCTCCTTGTCACCGGACAGTTTGCCCTTGGCACTCGAGTCGCCCGCGCCGTTACCCGCCGCACCGGCCTGTTTGGCCTGGCCGAGTTTCTTGACGGCGGCGCTCGCCGAATTGCTGATCGGCAGTTTGTCGGTGACCTCGGCGTTCTTGACCGTGGGCTCGTCGAACAGCGGCGAATTCGTGGCCATCTCGTCCAGCAGCGAACTCGTACGCCCGATCAGGCCGGAGGTCACGTCGGCGAGATCGCCCGCCCGCTTCTTCGCGGCATCACCGGACTTGCCCTCCGCGCGAAAAGCCGACCCGGCACCGGCATTCCTCGCACCGGATTCGAGCGCCGCCGGTTGCGCCGCGGCGGTATCGCCGGTCGGCAGTGCCCGCGCGTCACCCGCATTGGGTTCCAGTTTCATGCTGACGCGCGGCAGGCTGTTGCGGATCTGCGCGGCCGGATCGGGCAGCCCCCGGACCTGTTCGGTGGCTCGCAGAATCGCCATACCGTATCGGGCGCTGGCCGCATCGTGGATGAGCAGCGCGACACCGATCATCACCGGCGCGACGGCGTGCACGCCGACTTCGTACCAGTTACCCACCTGCAGATACGGGTAGGTGTTGAGCCCGACGGTCAGGGCCAGCAGTGCGACCTCCGCGGCCGCGGTCTGCTTCCGGTTGTTGACCACACCCCATTCGGCCACCTTGTTGGTGCCGATCATGATGATGATCAGGCAAACGCTGATCATCCCCTCCAGCAGGTAACTGAACCAGAACAGGGGGTCACTGGGGCCGGTGGGGGCGATGTTCTGCTGGACGTTGACCGCCGACCACAACATGCCCGCAGCGACCACACCGGCCAGTGCGCGCAACGACCAGGACCGATGCCGGTACAGCGAGGCCAGTTTGGCGTGCGGGCTGGATTCCCGGCGCTGCGCGGCGATGGCTTTACGGGCGAGCAAGAGGTCGCGCATATCCGCCTTCTCGATCTGCTCGGTGGTCTGTCTGGCCCGGTCGTTCGCCGCGGCGACGGCCTGGATCTCCTTCCAGCGTTGTCCGCGCTCCTGCTCGCGGATACGCTCGGCGAGTTCACGTTCGGCGTGCAGCTCCGATTCCGACAGCGCCTCGGTGAGCGCGGGATCGAACTGGTAGGCCAGTCGGTTGCGGGCGTGTTCGACGCGTTGGGCCAGTTGCGTGACATCGTCCTCGATCGGCGGCTCGACAGTCATTACGGCTCCCGCCTCGGGTGATTCGATGGCAGACAAGTAGTCACGCCGGGGTACGGTACCGCCCTTTGCCGCGCGATGCACCGTCACGGTCGAAACAGCCGATTTCCCTGGTCGTTCACAGGGCGTTCACGAGTTCCCGTGGCGGGGTCGCGGTTCCGGCTCCGACGCCGCCGAACGCCCGTCACAGCGCGCCACGGCGGCCAGGATCGCCCGCACCGCGGGCCCGGCCTCCGGGACCGGTACGAGCGGATAGACGTGGAAAGCACCGGTCACCTCGGTGAGACGCACTGCCGAGCCGGCACGTTCGGCGAACAGCCGCGCATCGGGGTGCAGGATGTCGTGGGTGCCCATGTAGATATCGGTCGGCGGTAACCCGTCCAGCGGGCCGTTGATCGGGCTCAAACCGGGGAGACCGAGATCATCCCCGCCGGCCCAGACCCGCCCGGCCTCCAGCAGGGCCGGGCGCGCCAACCACGGATCCACGCCTTCGACCCGGTCGATCTCCGGGTTCGACAACCGCAGATCCAGGCACGGTGAGAGCAGGATCAGCCGCGCCGGCGCGGCCAGTCCGGTCTCCGGCAGGGACTGGGCCAGCGTGAGTGCGAGGGTCCCACCAGCCGAATCCCCGGCGATCACCACACGCGTGGGATCGAATTCGCCGAGCACATCCCGGTAGACCGCGGTCAGGTACGGGTGCGCGGCCCGGTAGGTGTGGCGCGGAGCCAGCGGGTAGATGGGTACCTCCACCCGATGTCCCGCCGCGGCCAGCCGTCCGATGAACCGCCAATGCCACCAGCTGATTTCCCGGAAGAAACTGCCACCGTGCAGGTAGATCACCACGGTGCCGGATTCCCGGCCCGGCGGCACCACCGTGTAGCTCGGAAAACCGCCGACGGTACGGCAGGCGATCGAGTAACGCCGCCGTAATCCCCGCGGCGGCACGTGATCTCCCGGATTCCCGGCCATCGCCGCCCGCGCCTTCTCGGCAGTGTCCATCCCGCGCTTACGGGTCAGCCGCAGATACACCGACACCACCCGGCTACGACGACCGACCATCAGCTCTCCTCGCTCCGCGCACAGCGCTCCCCGGACGGCCGGACCATATCGTGGTGCGGCCCGCTCTGCGGCCACGCTACCGTCACACGATGTGCGACAACAGGGACCACCGCGACCGCACCCACTACGTATGCCCGCCGTGCCGGGTCTCGCAGAAGCGATGGGTTCCCATGTCCGGTCACGGCGCGGGTCCGCCCCGTTGCCCCCGGTGCTCGACCGAAATGCGCGACGCCGGCCATGATTTCGCTGCCCCGCGACGGCACGACAGCGCGGGGTGGTCGGTGGTGGCCGCCGTCCTTGCCACCGGACTGCGCTACGACGGCCACGAACCCCGCGGCTGCGGCCGTGAACCGAAACCGCGGCCCCGCACTCGCGCCGAACTACGTACCTCGCGCAACGGGCCGATCCGCCACCACCTCACAACCGCCGAGGCACTGCCGGCCCGCCACCGATGAGCCGCACCTGACCGCGCGGCACCCGGACCGACGACCGGGGCAGCACCGACCCGGAGAACGGGCCGGATTTCGGCCTGTGTCCGTCCTGAGTCGCGCGGGCGAGCCGATCGCCGTGCGCGCCCCGGTGAGCACTGAACGGACCGGCCACGACCGGTGACCGCACCGAACTCCACGAGACATCCGCCGGCCGGTCCACTCTGCCGAAGTGCCCGGCAGCCGCGCCGAATCCACCGGGACATTCGGGTTGCCGCGCCACGCCGGATCAATGTGCCCAGGGACAACGTCGTTCCGGGCAAGGCACTCGGTGGCCTGCGATCCCGAAGCATTCGAAGGCCCCCGCCGAATCGACGCTTCCGGCCACGGCACCGTGGCGCGCAGGGCGCCACCGCGGCAACCGGGCCGGATGTTCCCAGCGGTTGCGGCTGACCCCTGTGCGCCGCTGCTGAACAGTGGTGCCGCGGCGACACCGTGAGCTCGGATCGAGCATCGCGGCACGCGTGAACCCGGGGCGGCTCCGATATGTGGCCGCATTCGGTGACGGACAGTCCCGACGGGTCCGGCTCGAGCGCCGCGCCGGGCCGTCTATGTCCCGCAGAAGCACCACGCCCAGCGTGGGCAGCGGCAGGGCATGCGTATGTCCCCTCGAGGTCGTACGCCGAGGGGACACCACCACACTGCACACGAGAGGCCCGCTATCCGTGCTGCAGACGCTGCAGCACGGACGAGCTCACTTCCTTGGGCGCTTCTCCCGGACTCGCACCGAGATACGCACCGGAGACCCGTCGAACCCGAATTCTTCGCGCAGCCGCCGTTCCAGGAACCGGCGGTAGCCGGCCTCCAGAAAGCCGGTGGTGAACAGGACGAAGGTCGGTGGGCGGGTGGTCGCCTGGGTGGCGAACAGCACGCGCGGCAGGCGGCCACCGCGCATGGGCGGCGGGGTCGCGGCGATCACTTCCTTCAGCCAGTTGTTCAACCGGCCGGTCGGGATCCGTTTGTCCCAGGATTCCAGCGCGGTCTCCATGGCCGGCACCAGTTTCTGAACCGCTCGACCGGTGTGCGCGGAGATGTTCACCCGCTGCGCCCACGGCACGCGGTTCAGATCTCGGTCCACCTCACGGTCGAGTTGCAGGCGGCGGTCCTCGTCCACCAGATCCCATTTGTTGAACGCCAGCACCAGCGCCCGCCCGGAATCGGCGACCAGGCTGATCACCCGCAGATCCTGTTCGGTGATCGGCTGGGAAGCGTCGATCAGCATGATCGCGACCTCCGAGGCCTCCAGCGCCGATTTGGTGCGCAGCGACGCGTAGAACTCGGTACCGCTGGCATTGGCGACCTTGCGGCGCAGACCGGCGGTATCGACGAACCGCCACACCTTGCCACCCAGTTCGACCAGTGAGTCCACCGGGTCGACGGTGGTGCCGGCGATATCGTGCACCACCGACCGTTCGTTGCCGGCGAGCTTGTTCAGCAGGCTGGATTTACCGACGTTCGGTTTTCCGACCAGCGCCACCCGGCGTGGCCCGCCGGTGCCGCCGGTACCCTCACGCGGGGTCTCCGGCAGTACTTCGAGCACATCGTCGAGCAGATCGCCGGTCCCGCGCCCGTGCGCCGCCGACACCATCCGCGGTTCGCCCAGCCCGAGCGACCACAGCGCGGACGCATCGGCCTCGACCCGCTGATCGTCGACCTTGTTCGCGACCAGGATCACCGGCGTTTTCGCGCGCCGCAGCGCCTTCACCGCGGCCTCGTCACCGGCGGTGGCCCCGACCACGGCGTCCACCACGAGCAGGATCGCGTCGGCGGTGTTCATGGCGAGTTCGGCCTGCCGGGCAACAGACTGCTGCAGCCCTTTGGCGTCCGGTTCCCAGCCGCCCGTGTCCTGCACCCAGAACCGGCGCCCCGCCCAGCTCGCCTCGTAGGAGACACGGTCGCGGGTTACGCCGGGCACATCCTCGACCACCGCTTCGCGGCGTCCCAGGATCCGGTTGACCAGCGTCGATTTCCCGACATTCGGGCGGCCGACCACGGCCAGGGTGGGCATCGGCGCCTGGTCGGCGACCTCCGGGTCACCGGCCAGATCGGTGATCTCCCACTCGGTTTCGTCGTTCCATACGCCGTCGCCGGCGAGTACATCGCTCATCGTCTCCCCGCTCATCCGGCCGCGCCCCGGCGGCGTAGCGCCGACCGCTCGTGTGACCGGTCCAGCTGCCGGGCGACTTCCCGGTACAGCTCGTCGATCGTTTCGTCCATGGTCAGTTCGCTGGTGTCGACCTGCACCGCGTCCTCGGCGCGCCGCAGTGGCGATACCGCCCGGGTCGAGTCCAGACGGTCACGGCGTTCGACATCGGCGAGGACGCCGGCATAGTCGTCCCCGCGGCCCTCGGCGATGTTCTGCTGATTGCGCCGGTGCGCCCGCGCCTGTGCGGAGGCGGTCAGATAGATCTTGGCATCGGCGTCGGGCAGCACGGTGGTGCCGATATCCCGGCCTTCGACGACGACGCGCCCCGCGCTCACGGCGATCTCGCGCTGCAACGCCACCAGTTGTTCACGGACCTCCGGTACCGCCGATACCGCCGATACCGCGGCGGTGACCTCCGGGCCGCGGATCTCCGCGCGCACATCGTCACCGTCGAGTTCGATCAGTTCGCTCTCCGGATCGGTACCGATCCGCAACGGCATATCGGTGACCGCCGCGATCACCGCGGCGGAATCGGCCGGGTCGATCCCGGCGCGCAGCACCTGCAGGGTCGCGACCCGGTACATGGCGCCGGTATCGAGGTAACGAGCCGACAGCCGGGTCGCCAGCCGCCGCGAAACGCTGGACTTACCGGTGCCCGAGGGCCCGTCCATCGCGACCACCAGCGACCGGTCGCCCGCCGGATCCGTGACGACCCCGACCGGAGCTTCCATACCGAACACCTCGGCCCCGTTCACAATGACACCGCCTCGTAGAGTTTGCCGATTTCGTCCCGGCCCAGTACCCGCAGGGTGCCGGGCCGTTGGTCGGCCAGGACCACCGGGCCGATATGCGTGCGGACCAGTCTGGTCACCGGATGACCGACCGCGTCCAGCAGCCGCCGCACGATATGTTTGCGCCCCTCGTGCAACACCACCTTCACCAGGGATCGTCCCGCGTCGACCTCCAGAACCTGGAATTTGTCGACACTGGCCGGACCGTCCTCGAGTTCCACACCGTCGCGCAGAATCTTGCCGATGGAACGGTGCACCTCACCCTGCACGGTCGCGAGGTAGGTCTTGGACACCTGGTAGGAGGGATGCATCAGCCGATGCGCGAGGTCGCCGTCGTTGGTGACCAGCAACAGCCCCTCGGTATCGGCATCCAACCGGCCGACATGGAACAGCCGCTGCCCGGCGGCGATCCGCTCGGCCACGATATCGCCCACACAGGGACGGCCCAGATCGTCGGACATGGTGGACTGCCAGCCCTTGGGCTTGTTCAGCGCCAGATGCACCAGTTCTTCGCGCACGACCACGCGGATACCGTCCACCCGCACCACGGCGTTCTCGGGGTCGATACGCAGACCCTGTTCGCGCACGATGATGCCGTCCACCTCGACCCGGCCCTGGTCGATCATCTCCTCGGCCGCGCGCCGCGAAGCGACCCCGGCCTTGGCCAGCACCTTCTGCAGGCGCTCACCTTCGCCCCACGGCATCTTCTCGTGGCCGGGTCCCTCCGGTTCCACATACTGATGGCGAGCGGGTTTGGCGTTGTTCAGCTGCGGTGCGCCACCGGACCGCGCGGCCGGACCCTTACGTGACGGAGCGCCGCCGTTCCCCGGACGGCCGCCGCTGCGCGAGCCACCGGCCGGCCCGCTACGTCCGGTAGACGGGCCACCACGCCCCGCTGCTGCGGAGCTGCTGCGCCCTGCGCCGGCAGGGCCACCACGTCCTACCGGGCCCGGACCACGCCCCGACGGCGCAGCGCCGCCACGCCCGGTAGCCGCGCCACGCCCGGCCTGAGCCGAGCCACCACGCGGTGCTGGGGCCGAGCCGCTACGCCCCGGGGCGCCGGCACCGCGACGCCCGCCGGCGCCGCTCCCACCGGCGGATGCGAAACCGCCTCGGCCGGTGCCGGGGCTGCGAGGCGCCGGCGGCGCATCCGCGCGCCCGGTCCGCGCCTGGTCACTGCGCGCTCCACGTTCTGTACTGCGGGTGCCACCACTGCGGCCGGTCCGCGGCGGTTCACTGCCACGGCCGTTACGGGGAAATTCACCGCCACGGCGGGCCTCCCCCGCCCCGCGGGGTGCGCCGCGTCCGCGACCGGCCCGGGCGGGCTGGTCTCCGCGTTGTCTGCGATCCGGTGTGCCATCTCGGCGAGCGGGTGTATTCACGATTTCCTGTCAATCCTCGGCGCCGAGGTTCAGATCGTCCTCGGCGGGTTTGCGCAGTCTGGTGTAACGGGGGTCCGTCTCCAGACTGTCGTTGATCTCATCGATCAGGTCGACGCCCGGCAGCAGCGGCGCCAGTTCCGGCAGATCGTTCAGCGACGCCAGCCCGATACGTTCCAGGAACAGTTCGGTGGTGCCGTAGAGCGTGCCGTTGGTTTCCGGGTCGGTGCCCGCCTCGGTGATCAGTCCCCTGGCCAGCAGGGTGCGCATCACACCGTCGACGTTGACACCGCGCACCGCGCTGACCCGCGCCCGGGTCACCGGCTGCCGATATGCCACCACCGCCAGCGTCTCCAGTGCCGCCCGGGTCAGCTTCGACCGGGCGCCATCGAGCAACATACGCTCCACATACGGTGCGTACTCGCTGCGAGTATAGAAGCGCCACCCGTCCCCGGCGAAACGCAGATCGATCCCACTGCGCTGTGCGGCCAGCTCCGCCGACATTTCCCGCAACATGTGTTCGACCCGGTCCGCGGGCTCGTCCAACGCGGTCGCCAGCTGTTCTACCGGCGCGGGAGTGTCCACAACGAGCAGGAGCGCCTCGAGCGCCGCCCGGAATTCGCCCTCGTCCATCGAGTCGGACGCGAATTCGGTCACATTCTCCCCCGTACCCGGAGGGCTGGGTTGCGCCGCGGTCCTGCGAACCGGCTCGCTCGCGCTCCGCTCTCCGGTGGCACGCTGCGCTCCACCCTCGTACGGCCCACTCGCGCTGTACCCACTGCGGACGGGCGAGATCTCTCCGTGTTCGGGCTGCGCCGACGGCTCCGGGCCCGACTCGCTCATCCGTAGTCCTCCTCGATATCGACAGGTGCGGCCTCGGCCTCGTCCCCGATCCAGCGGACCGCGAGCGGGCCCAGCGGGTCGGGCTGATCGAATTCGATCGATTTGCCCCGGTACAGCTCGAGCAGTGCCAGGAATCGCGCGACGATCTGGATCGGCGCCGCGCAATCGGCCACCAGGTCGGCGAAGGTGGTCCAGACGCCCGCACCGCGGGCGCGTAGACGTTCCAGCACCAGCGTCGCCTGTTCGGCGACGGATATGGTGTGCGCGTGCAGATGGTCCAGGCCTACCGTCGGCACCGGCCGCGGCCGGAACGCCGCCGCGGCGATCTCCGCGAACCCGGCCGCATCCACACCGAGCTGGACCTCCGGCAGCAAGCCGGCGAACCGCTCCTCCAGACCCACCGCCCGCGGATACCGGCGCAGCGCGGCCGCCTCGAGTTCGCCGAGCAACTCGGCGACCTGTTTGAACGCCCGGTACTGCAGTAACCGGGCGAACAGCAGATCCCGCGCCTCGAGCAGTTCCAGATCGTCGGGATCGGTCACTTCCCCCGAGGGCAACAGCCGCGCGGCTTTCAGATCCAGCAGGGTCGCGGCGACCACCAGGAACTCGGTGGTCTGATCGAGGATCTTATCGGTGCGCAGCGAATTCCCGGGCTGGGTCAGCCCGGCGGTGAGCGCCTTGGTGTAGGCGATGAATTCGTCGGTGACCTGATGCAGCGCCACCTCCGTCACATCGAGACGGCGCTGCGAGATCAACTGCAACAGCAGGTCGAACGGGCCCTCGAAATTACTGAGCCGCAGATGGAACCCGGTTTTCTCCCCGGCCGCGTCCGCGGTGTCGCCGGGCTCGCTGGTACTCGACGGTGCAGGTGCGGGTGCTGCCGCGCTCACCGACCCGACCGGTGGATGACTTCCCGCGCCATCGCGCGGTAGGCCTCGGCACCACTGGATTTCGGCGCCCACGTGGTGATCGGTTCACCGGCCACACTCGCGTCCGGGAACCGGACGGTCCGCGCGATGGCCGTGTCGTACACCAGTTCCCCGAACACTTCCACCACACGCGCCATCACCTGACGGGAATGCAACAGCCGGGCATCGAACATGGTGACCACGATGCCGTAGAGGCTCAGCCGCGGGTTCAGCCGGTCCCGCACCTTCTCCACCGTATCGTTGAGCAGAGCCAGCCCGCGCAGCGAAAAGTACTCGCATTCCATCGGAATGATCACGCCGTCCGAACACGCGAGGGCATTCACCGTGAGCAACCCGAGCGAAGGCTGGCAGTCGATGAGGATGTAGTCGTAGCGGTCGCGGATCGGTTCCAGTGCCCGCCCCAGCGACTGCTCCCGGCCGACTTCGTTCACCAGCTGGATCTCCGCCGCCGACAGATCGATATTGCTCGGCAGCAGATCCAGGTTCTCGACCTTGGTCTGCACGAGCACGTCGTCGACCCCGACCGGTGCGCCGATCAGCAGGTTGTGCACGGTCAGATCCAGATCGTGGTGCGCTACCCCCAGGCCCGCCGACAACGCGCCCTGCGGGTCGAGATCCACCAGCAGTACCCGGCGGCCGTACTCGGCCAGCGCGGCACCCAGATTGATGGTCGAAGTGGTCTTACCGACCCCGCCCTTCTGGTTACACATCGCCACGATGAGCGCGTTGCCCTGATGTGACGGTTCGGTCGGATCCGGCACCGGGCGTAGCGGCCGGCCCGTCGGGCCGAGTGCGGTGTCGGCGGGCAGAGGTTCGGGGCCCGCCCCCCACACGGATGTGGCGCGTTCATCGTTCTCGGCGCCCTTGGGCGGTTCCGCCGCTCCGGCTGTCGTCACGATCCGCTGCTCCTTATACGTTCCTGCCCGTCACCTCGTAGAGCGTAACGAGGCCGATCAAGGCACGGTCTCGCTTTCGCCACGGTCCGGCTCCTTCTAGACGCTACCTGTTGACAGCACTCCGGCGCCCAGTGTGTCAACCGGCGTGTTCTGTGATATTGCGGAGCCTGCGGATCCGGAGCCACTCATCGGGCCCTGGGGTGGGCGGTGGCCCAGACTTCGCGCAAGGTCCCCACGGTCACCATTGTGTAGATCTGGGTGGTGGTCACCGACGCGTGACCCAGCAGTTCCTGCACCACCCGCACATCGGCGCCGCCGTCGAGCAGATGCGTGGCGAACGAATGCCGCAGGGTATGCGGCGATACCGTGGCCGTGATCCCGGCATGCTCCGCGGCGCGCTGCAACACCTGCCAGGCGCTCTGCCGGGACAACCGGCCGCCCCGGACGTTGAGGAACAACGCGGCCGCTGCCCCCGGGGCCCGCACCCCGGCGCGACCGTTCGACGCCAATACGGGCCGCCCACGCACCAGGTAGGCGTCCACGGCCGCCAGGGCGGGCCGTCCCACCGGGACGATCCGCTGCTTACCGCCCTTCCCCCGCAGCACGACGGCGCGCCCCTCGAGGTCGAGATCGTCGAGATCCAGGCCGACGGTTTCCGAGATACGCGCACCTGTCGAATACAGCAGTTCCAGTAGTGCGCGATCGCGGAGCCCGCGGGCGCCCGCATCCCCACCGGCCCCCGTTTCCGCGCCCACCGACTCCAGTAGCCGCAGCACCTGGTCCACGGGCAGCGCCTTGGGCAGGCGCTGCCCCACCATCGGCGGTTTCACCGCATGGGCGACATCGGTACTGATCAGCCCCTCGGCGGCGGCGAATCGATGCAATCCGCGCACCGCGATCAGTGCCCGCGCGACCGATCCCGGTGCCAGCGGCGGATGCCGCTCGTCGCCCGTGCGCAGGGCGATCCCGAATTCTCCGATATCGGTTTCGCGGACCGCCTCGAGATCGGCGATGCCCCGGTCTTTCAGGTATTCCCGGTACCGACCGAGATCGCGCCGGTACGCCGACAGTGTGCTGCGGGCGGCACCTCGCTCCACCGCGAGATGGTCCAGATAGATATCGGCCTCGCGCACCGCATACCCGCCCTCAGTCCGTGTTCCGTTGCGCCGCCTGGCGCCGCAACAGCGCGCTCGGCAGCCCGGACCACGGCGCGTCGGCGGGGCGCAGCGGCAGGTCCGCGGCATCGGCGGCGCTCAGCGCGAGCAGTCCGGCGACGGCGGTCGCGTTCACGATCTCGCCGGCCAGGGCCGCGCGCACAGCCGCGTCGAGCGGCATCCGCACCAGTTCCAGATCGGCTTCCTCGTGCTCGGGTGCGGGGCGGTCGGTCTCGGACAGCCCGCGCGCCAGATACACCCGCAACGCTTCATCGGTGAACCCCGGCGACAATGCCACGTCCACCAGCACCGACCACTCCCGCGCCGCCAGCCCGGTTTCCTCGGCCAGTTCCCGCTGCGCCGCCGCGAGCGGATCCTCCCCGGCGATATCGATCAGCCCGGCAGGCAGTTCGAGCAGCCGCTCCCCGAGCGGGTGCCGGTACTGGCGGATCAGCACAACCTGCTCGTCGTCGTCCACGGCGACCACCGCGACGGCACCGTGATGCTCGACCACCTCGCGTTCCACGATCCGCCCGCCGGGCATCTCCACCTGGTCCAGCCGCAGCGCCACGATGGCCCCGTTGTAGACCAACCGGCTGTCGACGGTGCGGAAGGCGTGGCTGCCCGGCGCCGGCTGCCCGCCGGTCACGAGGCCTGCTCAGCGGCAGCCATTTCCTGCTCTTCCTGCTCACCGGGAATGTCCACGGGGAGCCGTTCGGCCAATTTGTACCGCAGCGCGGCGGCGATCAACTCGGCGAACAGCGGATGCGGCCGCGTCGGCCGGCTCTTCAGTTCCGGATGCGCCTGCGTGCCCACGAAGAACGGGTGGATATCCCCGGGAAGTTCGACGAACTCCACCAGATGCCCGTCCGGCGAGGTACCGCTGAACCGGAGCCCGCTCGTGGCGATCTTGTCGCGGTAGCTGTTGTTCACCTCGTACCGGTGCCGATGCCGTTCGGAAACCTCGTTGGCCCGGTAGGCCCGGGCCACCACCGACCCCTTCTCCAGTACCGCGGGGTAGGCGCCGAGCCGCATGGTGCCGCCCAGGTCGGCCTCGCCTGCCACAGCCTGTTCCTGATCGGCCATCGTGGAGATCACCGGATGTTCGGTCTCGGGTTCGAATTCGGCGGAATTGGCATCGTCGAGTCCCACCGAACGCGCCGCCTCGATCACCATGCACTGCAATCCCAGGCACAACCCGAGCAGCGGCAGTTTGCGGGTCCGGGCGTGGTGGATGGCACCGACCTTGCCCTCGATCCCGCGGATCCCGAATCCGCCCGGGATCAGCACCGCGTCCACATCGCGCAGCGCGGCCTGCGCCCCGGCCGGGGTTTCGCAATCATCGGATTGCACCCAGCGCAGTTTCACCTTCGCGCGATGCGCGAAACCGCCCGCCCGCAGCGCCTCGGTGACCGACAGATAGGCATCCGGCAGGTCGACGTACTTGCCGACCAGCGCGACCTCCACCGTTTCCCGCGGCGTATGCACGCGGTCGAGCAGATCACCCCAGACCGCCCAGTCGACATCGCGGAACGGCAATCCGAGTTTGCGCACCACGTACGCATCGAGGCCTTCCCGGTGCAGCACCTTCGGGATGTCGTAGATCGACGGAGCGTCCGGAGTGGATATGCACGCATCGACCTCCACATCGCACATCAGCGCAATCTTGCTCTTCAGTCCGGCCGATACCTCACGATCACAGCGCAGGATCAGCGCGTCGGGCTGGATACCGATACTGCGCAGCGCCGCCACCGAATGCTGAGTGGGTTTCGTCTTGAGCTCCCCCGAGGGCGCCAGATACGGCACCAGCGAAACGTGCAGGAAGAAGACATTGTCGCGGCCGACGTCGTGCCGGATCTGCCGGGCGGCCTCGAGGAACGGCTGCGATTCGATATCGCCGACGGTCCCGCCGATCTCGGTGATCACCACATCCGGTTCCTGCCCCTGCAGGTCGGGCCCGCGCATCGCCAGGACGCGCGCCTTGATCTCGTCGGTGATATGCGGAATCACCTGCACGGTATCGCCGAGATATTCGCCGCGCCGTTCCTTGGCGATCACCGAGGAGTAGACCTGGCCGGTGGTGACGTTGGCGTCCTTCGACAGGTCGCGATCGAGAAACCGCTCGTAATGCCCCACATCGAGATCGGTCTCGGCGCCGTCCTCGGTCACGAACACCTCGCCGTGCTGGAACGGGTTCATGGTGCCGGGATCGACGTTCAAATAGGGGTCGAGCTTCTGCATGGTGACTCGTAGCCCCCGCGAGGTCAGCAACTGACCGAGACTGGAGGCGGTGAGACCCTTACCGAGTGAAGAGGCGACACCACCGCTCACGAAGATGTGTTTGGTGGCTGTGCGCGCCTGAATCCGTGTATGACCCACGGGTCTTCACAGTAACACGAAACCCACCCGGTGAACGACCACCACTCCCCGTTAACCACCCGATCGCCCACTCGGCCCACTCGGACACTGCAGCCGCGACACCCTCACCTCTCCACATCCGCCCCGGCGGCACCACCGGCCACTTCCTCCCCACTCACGGTCCCGCACCGGAGTTTTCTCGCCGCAATACCCGAGCACGTCCGAGTGCTGAAGAGTTGCGCAGCACACCCGAGCACCACCTGCTTGCCGACCCGGCAACCAACTGCCCTCCCCGAGAAGGACGGCCGGAAGGACCGGCCAGGGAAGTGCGCCGGGCTGTCGATCCCCCGGAACACCAGGTCCACGCGTACGCAGTGCCCGACCTGTCCGGAAGCCCCGCACGCGAAACCGACCACTCGGCCTACCCAGCCGGCACAGCTTCCGGAAACCCGGACCGGCCGGCCCTGTTGTCTGTGGGCCGATACAGTGTCGGATACCGGGCCACGGAACAGCCGTCCACGCGTCCCTGGCGCCGTGTCGGCGGCACGGATCCTGGACGCGATCGACAGCCCGGCCGTGTCGCGCGGCAGCAGACCGCCCCCGAAACCGTCCGCGGATCCCGAGCCGGCCGCCGCGACCCCGTTGCGACCCGGCTATCCGGTCCGGCCGAGGACCTCCCGCCCCCAGAGTTCGGCCCGGGTCAGCACATCCTGTGCACCGGTCAGCATCTCACTGCCGTGCCCGACCGCCAGGATCGCGACGATCGCCGCCCCGAGCACCGCCAGCACCAGCAGTGCCGCCAGCACACCCGAGAAGCGGTTGCGGTACAGCGTCGCCACCGCGGATGCGTCCATGATCGACTCCCCGACCTTCAACCGGGTCAGGAAGGTCGCCGGGTTGCTGTCGCGGCGTCCGCGGTCGAAGAATTCCTCCAGCGTGACGCTCGCACCGGCCGTCACGATCAGCGCCGCCCCATGATGGTGGGCGAGCAACAGTGCCAGATCGGCGGGCGACCCGGAGGCCGGGAAGGTGATCGCCCCCAGGCCCAGGTCCTTCACCCGCTCCAACCCGTCGGCCCGGCCGTCGAGGTCTGCCGGAATGATCAGTTCGGCGCCGCAGGTCAGCGTTTTGGCGGTCAGTTCGTCGGGATTGCCGACGATCAGATCCGGCCGGTACCCCGACCGCCGCAGCGTTTCGGCTCCCGCACCCACACCGATCAGGACCGGTGAGTATTCCTTGATGAACGGCTTGAGTTTCTTCAACTCCTCGGCGTGCCCCGGCCCCGCCCCGACCACCACTACCTGCCGGCCGTTCAGTTCCAGGTCCGGTTTGGGTACGCCGATACCGTCCATGAGCAGCGAGGATTCGGTCCGGATGAATTCCAGCGCATCACCGGCGAACGATTCCAGATGTTCGGCGAGCCCGTTACGCGCTTCCCGCATCCGTTCGGCGATCGCGTCCTCGCCCAGTTCGAGGCATTCGACCAGCACCTCGGGCTCCTTGCGGGTGAATCGATCGGCGTAGACGACGCCGTCCTCGATCCGCACCCGGACGCCGTCCTTGATCCGGCCGAAGGCATCCGAACTCACCGTATCGAGCAGCAGCACACCTCCTGCGACCAGAACCTCGGGTCCGACGTTCGGGTACCGGCCGGAGATCGACGGCGAGGTGTTCACCACCGCCGTCACCCCCGCGGCGACGAGCTTGTCGGCGAGGGACTGATCGATGTCCATTTCATCGATAACGGCTATATCACCTGGCCCTATCCGCGTGAGTAGCCGCCGGGTATCACGGTCGACCCGGGCGGTCCCGGTCCGGCCGGGCAGTGTCTCGGAGTTCTTCGACAGCAGCGCCAGCATCCTCATGTAGCGATGATGTCGGTAAACCCTCAACCTTCGGTGGAGACACGCCGCTGACCGGCCCCCCGATCACCCGCTCGAGCAATTGATCAGCTACCCGCGGGCGCGTGGCACCGGGTCGGCTGCACGCAGAAGCCGCGCCCGCGCGCCGTATGCTGCCGGGCACAGCTATCGAAGAGGAGACGCCATGGCCAGCACCACCGTCGACACCGTGATCGCCGCCCCACGGGCGACCGTGTACCGGCTGTTCGCGGACCGCGAGAGCATCAGCCCGTACCTCGCCGTGAACGTCACGCTCGTCCGGCCGGGCGAGACCGAACGCGAGGGCGTGGGCGCCCAGCACAAGATCGGGGCCGGACCGGTCGGCGTGGTCGAGGAGATCACCGCTCTGGTACCGAACGAACGGATGGAATACAAGATCGTCAAGGGCGCTCCGGTGAAAAGCCATACCGGCGTCATCACCTTCGCCGACGCCGGCGACGGCACCCGTGTCACCTACACCATGACTTCCGACCCCTCCCTGCCTGTTCCCGCCAAGGCACTGGAGATCGGCCTGAAGGGCCTCATCAATCCGTTCATCGCCGCCGCCCGCAAAGCCGTCCGCTGACCGGCCGCGGCAACAGGTGATCCCAGCCGGATCTCACGACCTCCCGAACACCGAGGCCGAACGGAAACCGGTCTGGGGACCCGGCACTCTCCCACGGCAGGCCCGGCGGTCGTGAGGGTCAGAACCGTTGGACGAACCGGTACCAACTGCCCTCGATATGCGTGTAGCCGATATCGCTGTCGCGGTGGCGCGGGCCCTGACCGGGCACACCGTGCGGGCCGCGACGGATTCGAGGCTGCCACTGGAAATCCGCCGGCCGAGATCTCCGGCAATACCGGCCCACGCGAAGAACAGCAGCCACCGGCTGCGATAGCGGATCGCCCCGAACAGCTCGAACACCAGCCACCGCGCACCCAGTAGCACCAGTGCCCAACCGGCCGCCACGAGAGAGGAAAACGCGGCATCCGACATCATCGACCACAGCATCGATACGCAACACACGCTCACCCACAGCGTGATCATCGCGACCGACACGCGCCACCACCGGGACGGGCCCGGAGCGGGACCGGTCCCGGCGTTGTGTTCTGTGGTGGACATCGAATCGCGTCTCCTACGGGCAACGGCGCGGTTCCCGGAACCGGCGAGTTTCCCGGGTCGCGTCGTGCAGGCCTGGCAGACCACCAGCGCCCTTCGAAACCTGGGCACCCCGCCCGGCTGCGGCAGGAGGTGCGCCCCCGGGCGGCTCGGTGGCGTCTTCGGCACCGGCCCCGCCCGGCGATCGACTCCGGAGCGCTGATCCCCCTGGCCCCGCCGCGGGGACGCCGCGGCCCGCTGTCCGGTCCGGGCCACCTGCCCGACGAGCGCGCGATGGATCGGAACCCGGTTCGCTCGGAACCCGTGATCCCGGCGATTGCGCTCGACGCCGTACACCGCGACTGCCGGTAGTGGCAGCCGTGCGCGGCGATCAGCGCGCCGCCATCCGTTCGGCCCGGGCGATATTGAGCAGTTCCCACGCGTGCGCGCGACCCGTTTCGGTGTCGTCGAGTCCGGCCAGCATCCGCGCGAGTTCCACGATCCGCTCGTCCTGGGTCAGCGCCCGGACCCCCGAATCCACGGCGCCTTCACCGTCATCGGATTTGTTCACCACCAGATGTGTATCGGCGAACGCCGCGACCTGCGCCAAATGGGTCACAACGATCACCTGATGAGTGCGGGCCAGCCGGGCCAGCCGGCGCCCGATCTCGACCGCCGCCCGGCCGCCGACACCGGCGTCGACCTCGTCGAACACCATCGTCACCCCGTGTTCGTTCCCCGCCAGCACCACCTCGAGCGCCAGCATCACCCGGGAGAGCTCACCGCCGGAGGCGCTCTTGTTCAACGGCAGCGACTGCGCGCCGGAATGCGCGGCCAGCCGTAACTCCACCTCGTCCACCCCGGCGGGGCCGGCGTGGAGTTCGGTGCCGTCGATCAGCAGCGGCGCCGAATCCTGCGGCGCCGCCGGCACCGGGCGGACCTCGACGTCCAGCCGTGCCTTCCCCATTGCCAGCCCGCCGAGTTCCTCGCTCACCGCCGCGGCCAGCTCACCGGCCGCCGTCGTACGCGCCTGCGACAGTTTCACCGCCACGGCCCGTACCCGATCCGCGCCCGCATCGACCTCCGCTGCCAGTGCCGCCAGTGCCTCCTCGGACACATCCAGCGATTCCAGCTTCGTCCGCGCATCGTCGGCCCAGGCAAGCACCCCGTCGATATCGGGGGCGTATTTGCGGGTCAGCGATTTCAATTCGGCCTGCCGGGTCAACATGGAATCCAGCGCGCCGGGGTCCGACGGCAGATCCGACAGGTACCCGCTCAATTCCGTGGTCAGGTCCACCACCACCGCGATCGCATCGGCCAGCCGCGGCCCCAGCGCCGCCAGCGCCGGATCCTCGGAACCTTCGACCCGCGACCGCGCGACCCCCAGCGCATCCAGAGCGCCGGCGTTCTCCCCCGGATCGTCCTCCGGTCCCGCCAGCGCCTCGTGCGCGGTGGCCGCCGCTTCCCGCAGCGAATCCAGATCGCTGAGCCGGCGGATCTCGGCGACCAGCCGTTCGTCCTCACCGGGTTCGGGTGCGATCGCGTCGATTTCGGCGAGCGCCTGAGTGAGACGTTCCGCTTCGGCCGCCATCTCCCGGCTGCGCGCCGTCCGTTCCGTTAGCGCATTCCGCGCGTCCAGCCAGGCCCGCCGCTGCTCGGTGTACTCGCGCAGCAGCGGCCCCACCACCGCGTCCGCGAACTGATCCAGCGCCCGCAACTGCTGTTCGGGCCGCTGCAACCGCAATTGGTCGTTTTGCCCGTGCACGGTCAGCAACGGTGCGGTGAAATCCGCCAGCACCGAAGCCGGCACCCCGCGACCGCCCAGATGTGCCCGGGACCGGCCGTCGCTGCCCACCGTGCGGATCGCGATCACCGTACCGTCGTCATCCGCAACAGCTGCCGCGGCTTCCAGGACCTGCTCCGCGTCACCGCGTGCGGTCGCGTTCACCTCGTCGAGGGTGAACCGGCCCTCCACTACCGCACGGTTCGCACCGAGCCGCACCCGCCCGGCATCCGCCCGCGCCCCGCTGAGCAGGTGCAGACTGGTGACCACCATGGTTTTGCCCGCCCCGGTTTCCCCGGTGAGCACCGTCAGCCCTTCGTGGAATTGCGCGGTGGCCGTGGAGATGACGCCCAGTCCGTCAATTCGTATCTCTGTCAGCACGTGTGCCCTCCGTTCGCCGCCGGCCCCGCCAACCAGTTACCGGCAGCTCGAACTTGCGCACCATCCGGTCCGCGAACGGCGCGGAATCCAGCCGCACCCACCGCACCGGCTCGGCACCACGGATCGCTTCGACCCGGCCGCCTCGCGGCAATGCGAGGGTGCGCCTGCCATCCAGGAAAACTATCGCATCATGGCCGGTGGCAACGGATTCGACCGCGATCCTGGAGTCCGGGCTGGTCACCAGCGGGCGAGCGAACAGGGCATGCGCATTGCTCGGAATCACCAGCAGCGCTTCCAGTTCCGGCCACACCACCGGACCCCCGGCGGAGAAAGCGTACGCGGTGGAACCGGTAGGGGTCGCGACAAGAATGCCGTCGCACCCGTAGGACGACACCGGCCGCCCATCGACTTCCAGGACCACTTCGAGAACACCCATCCGCGCGGCGTTCTCGATACTCGCCTCGTTCAACGCCCAGCCGCGCTCGATGATCTCGTCGTCGATCCGGACGCTGACATCGATGGTCATCCGTTCCTCGACCCGGTAGTCGCGGCGAACCACCTGCGCGAGCGCTTCGTCGAGATGTTCGGCCTCGGCTTCGGTGAGAAAACCGATCCGGCCCAGATTGATCCCGAGCACCGGGACGGTGACATGCCGGGCCAGTTCCGCGGCCCGCAGCAGCGTGCCGTCACCGCCGAGCGCGAGCACCATCTCACAGCCCAGCGCCGCGTCCGGTTCGTGCGCCACCACCTGCACCGGATATCCGCAGGGTTCGGTGACCGGTTCGGCACCGGACTCGAACCGCGTGCTGTAGGCCTCGTCGGCAAGCACCCGCAACCCGATTCCGGCTTCCGCACAGATCTTCGCCACCCGATGCGCCGTTTCGCTGATCTCGGCGCGACCCGGATGCGATACCAGCAGTATCTCCCTGGCCCGGGGCGTACCCGCGTTCATTGCGGTCCTTCTTCGACTGCCCGCCGCACCATCTCCGCCACCTCGCCGGCCGGATCGCCGGGTACGTCCTCCCGGCGCAGCCACAGAAAGTATTCGACATTTCCGGAGGGCCCCGGAAGCGGACTGGCCACTGCACCGATAATCCGCAGCCCGAGTTCGGCGGCCGTAGCGGCCACCGCGCATACCGCCTCCGCCCGTAACTTCGGATCGCGGACCACGCCGCCCGACCCCACCCGTTCCTTGCCGACCTCGAACTGTGGTTTCACCATCGGCACCAGATCGGCGCCGGCGGTGGTGCAGGCCGCCAGCGTGGGCAGGACCAGCGCCAGCGAAATGAACGACAGATCGGCGACCACCAGGTCCACCGGTCCCCCGATACCGTCCGGTGTCAGCGAGCGAACGTTGGTCCGGTCGAGTACATGCACCCGATCGTCGGTCCGCAACCGCCACACCAACTGCCCGTAGCCGACATCGGCGGCCACTACTTCTCGCGCCCCCCGACTGAGCAGCACATCGGTGAACCCGCCGGTCGATGCCCCCGCATCCAGGCAGCGCCGGTCCGTAATCGCCAGACCCCGCGGTTCGAACGCATCCAGCGCGCCCAGCAGCTTGTGTGCCCCGCGCGACGCCCAGGCCACCTCGTCGGCCTGTTCCTTGACCACCAGGGGTGTTCCGGTTTCCACCGCGGTCGCCGGTTTCACCGCCACCGCACCGTTGATCAGGACCCGCCCGGCACCGATCAGTTCCACGGCATGATCGCGTGACCGCGCCAGTCCGCGGCGGACCAGTTCCGCGTCCACCCGCGCCCGCCTGGCCACCTCAGATCTTGTCCACCGTCGCCAGAGCCTGGACCAGCACTTCGTGTGCCTGCTCCAGGATATGCGCGCGGCGGGCCAGGTCGGTTCCGGCGGATTCGTCCCCCGGTGCGCCGCCGGCCGGCCGGCCGGCGAGTTCGGCGAGCAGTTCACGAACTTCGGTGCGGATCTTGTCCGGATCGGCGAGATCGCCGTGGCCGGCCGCCCCGGGCAGATGCTGACCGGGCAGCGGAACCCGGGCGGCACCGGGGGTGTTCGGGCGAGGAGTCGGGGTAGTCATCGTGAGGTCAACGCTATCGGATTTCCGACCGGGGCGCGCGTACCCTCAACGCCCGATCCGGCCGTGCGTCCAGTTCATTCCGGACGGTGGTGGGGTCGCCGGTATCGCAGGGCACCGGCGCACTGTTCAACGCTGCCAGGCTGCCGGCGATGTAGGTCGGCCACCGGTGCGTGGGCAACCCGGTCAGTTCCTCGATCGTGCTGACGCCTGTCAGAACCAGCAGTGAGTCCACCGCCACGTTCTCGGCACCGTCGATATCGGTGTCGAGCCGGTCGCCCACCACCAGCGCGGCGCGGGTCCCGGCCCGGTCCAAGGCGTTCTCCAGCAGCGGAGCATAGGGTTTGCCCGCCACCACCGGTTCCCGGTCCGAGGCGGCGCGCAATGCCGCGACCATGGCCCCGTTTCCGGGCGCCAGGCCTCGTTCGTTCGGCAACGTCCGGTCGGTGTTCGCAGCCACCCACACCGCGCCCGCCCGCAGTGCGTACGACGCTTCGGCCAGATCCGGCCACGCGGTCTGCGGGGAATGTCCCTGCACCACCGCCGCCACGGATCCCGTGGCCCGGCGCACCGGCTGCAACCCCGCCGCCTTCACCTCGGCCGCCAGGTCGTCGGTACCGACGACCAGCACTTCCGCTCCCTGCTCGACCCGGCCGGCGAGCAGCCGCACCGCGGCCTGCGCACTGGTCACCACATCGGTTTCCGCAGCCGGGTACCCCATTTCGGCAAGGTGAGCGGCCACCGAGCCCGCCGCCCGGCTCGCATTATTGGTGACGTAGACCAGCCGCTGCCCCCCACCGGCCAGTTCCGCCGGCCCGCCCTCGACCACCGCGGACCCGCGATACAGCGTCCCGTCCAGATCCAGCAGCAGCGCCTCGTATCCGTCCCGCAACCGCATTTCACTCACATCCCGCACACTCGGACCCTACGTCCTCCGCCTACACCACCCGACGGGCACTCCACGCACGGACGCACGGACGCACGGACGCACGGACGCACGGACGCACGGACGCACGGACGCACGGACGCACGGACGCACGGACGCACGGACGCACGGACGCGAGAATGGTCGCAGGTCGCAGATCCCGCGACCCGCACGGCGATGATTCTGCGCGAAGAACAGCGTCCTAACAGCGACACCTACGCGGTCGCGATCCGCGCGACCGCGCTATCCCCGGCGTGGAGGACATGTGGCCGACGACCCCCTTGCTCAGAGCACCGAACCGGATCTTCTGGACGTCGCCGAAGTGAATCTCGCGGTGGTCCACGGCCGAGTACCTCCGGACGAGATTCCGAATTTTTTCGATCACTCATTCGGACGTCTCGCCGCTGTTCTCGACACTCAGGATGCGAGTATCACCGGCCCCGCGTTGGCGATCTACGGCACCGTCGGCGGACAAGCCATGGAAATCACCGTGGGTTTCCCGGTCGATCGTCTGATTCGGCCGGACGCAGACGTCGTACCCGGCGTGCTCCCCTCGGGGCGAACAGCTCGCCTCGTGCACTCTGGGTCCTTCGACGGACTGGACCGGAGCTGGGATCGGCTGCACTCCTGGATCACCGCCCGCGACCTCACTCCCGGCACCAGATGGGAGGTCTACGTCACCGAGCCGAACCCCCATATGGACCCCGCCGATCTGCGCACCGAACTCAACTGGTCCATCACACCGGCATGATCCCCGGCCCGACACAGAGGGACGCCGGACCGCTGTCACCTTTCCGACGGGCCGGCTCCGTGCCGAAGCATCCGGGCGCACTGCACACAACGTTGCTTTGTCCGGCCCATCCGTTCGGCTCGGCAGGCTTCCGGCAGCGGAGATTCCGAAGCGAGCGCTGCGCCGCGATCACGCATCGGCGTGGACGCCCCGCTTCGTAGCTCCCGGCGAATCCGGGGCTCCCGCCGAACTCGGGGGGCTCCGGGTCCCGCTGTCGGCCATAATGCCCCGGCTTCGGCAGCCCTGTCACGCCCTCGGGTGAGGAGTCGACGTCACAAAAGGCCCGCGGCAGATCGCCGACGGCCGAGGTGTCCGGGAGAACGCGACATCGGCCGCTCCGTTATCAGAATCCCCCGGTCAACTCAGCTGCGCGCTCTTCGGCATCGGTTTCACCATCGAGATCAGCGGCCGCGGCGTTGAAGAACCAGGTCAGGCCTTCATCGGTACGCCCGGCGGCGACCAGCGCGTCGGCGTAGGCGTAGAACAACCGCGCGGGCCCGGATCCGGTCCGGGCCGGATCCAGGCCGGAGGTCTGCAAGGTGACCACGGCCTGGTCGTACTCTCCCAGATCCATCCGCGCACCCGCGACCACGATACGGAGCTCGATCGCGTCGTCGCCGGTCAGTGACCGGGCTTCGTCGCTGCGGCCGATCTCGATCGCGCGCTCGGGCCTCCCCAGTCCGCGTTCGCAGTCGGCCATGACGGCGAGCAGCCCCGCGCCGCCGGCCATCCGCCGCGCAGCACGCAGCTCCGACAATGCCTCGGCCCACTCACCGGCGTGGTAGGCCACTACGCCGGCGGTCTCCCGGACCACCGCGATCCGGCCCGCCCGCTGCCGTGCGGCCCGCGCGTGCGCCAGGGCAAGTCGCGGATCGTCGTCGAGTAGCTGCGCCGCCATGGCCAGATGACGTGCCACGGTTTCCGCATTGCCCTTATCGAGACTGAGCAGATCGCGCCGGATGGTGGAATCCAGATCACTGGCCTGGACGTTCTCGGGCAGATCCGGTTCGTCCGGACGCGGTGGCCGGCGGTCGGCTCCCCGGGCAGCGCCCTCGCCGCCCCGACGGCGCGGGCCGCCCGGAACACCGTCCTGAGAAGGGCCCGACGATGCGCCCGTCCCGTAACCCCGGCCGGCTCCGCGGTCAGCGCGGTCGGTCCCGCCCCGGGAACCGAACCGGCGGTCATCGGAACCGGCTCGCGGCCCACTGCGCCCGTCGAAGTCACGCCGCCCGCGGTCGCTACCGGATTTGTCGGTGCGATCCGATGGTCGATAATCGCTTCGCTCCCGAGGTCCGCGGCCGGGCTCCCCGCCGGCCCTGGCTCCACGACCGCCGAAGCCCCGTGCTTCGTCGCGTCCGCCGCGCGGGCCTTCGCCGTATCGCCCGCCGCGTGAATCCTCGGTGCGGAAACGGCCACGATCATCCGAACCACCGGATTTTTTGCCACGTTCTCCCGCAGGCCCCGGCCGTTCCGGGCGGCCCCGATCGGCGCGGAATGAGCCACGGTTGTCCTCGCCTCCACTGCCGCCCGCCGTTCCGGGCCTGTCGCGACGGTCCCGCGGACCCGCGCTCCGATCATCTCTGGGCGCGCCGGATGAGCCGGCCTCACGCCGGAAACTTCCCCGTCCACCGCCGGACGGCCGACCGTCCTCGGGTTTCTCGCTGCCGGAACGGGGCGCATCCGCGCCCTCACCGTTGCGCCGGAACCCGTTACCCGCCCCGGAAGAATTACGCCGGAACGGTTTCCGGCCATCGCTCTGTTCCGGCACGGCGGATCCCTCTCTCAAATGGAAATCAGGTGAATCGATAACGGTGAGCATGTACTCACACAAGTCTAACGGGTCGAAATCCCGTACAGAAACGACGAAAGGGGACCCAGAATCTGGATCCCCTTTCGTG